>CAVXBO010000010.1:0-131776 GCA_963760165.1 uncultured Acidobacteriota bacterium | reverse complement strand
TGGAATGACCCCTTGAACTGGCACACTCGCGATGGGCACACTTTCCGGGAGAGGAAAGCACGTGCCCAAGAAACGGTATTCCCGGAAGTTCCAGCGCATGGCTATAGAGCGGATGGAGACCTGCGAGGACGTCGCCGAGTTGGCCAAGGAGCTAGGGGTGACTCGGCGGTGCCTCTACAAGTGGCGGCGCAAGCTTGAGGCAGTTGAAGTACTCGACGAAGCGTCACGTCCACACACACGCGCAGCAGCCCATCGAAAAGAAATCCTTCAGCTAAAGCGGTTGCTCGCCGAGAAGGCGCTGGAGGTGGATTTTTTGAAGGGTGCCTTGCAAAAAATAGAGGCTCGACGCCAGCGCAGCAGCGGCTCTGGCGAGATGGCATCTACGAACAGATCCGAGAAGTGATGTCGTCGCAAGGCAGCCTGAGCATCGAGCGCACGTGTCGGTTGGTGGCGGTCAGTCGCAGGGGCTTCTACCGATCGTTGAAGGAACGAGAACCTGCAGAAGAAGACATGGAAGTGCGGTCGTTGATTCAACAGATCGCGCTGGAACATCGTCGGCGTTACGGCTACCGGCGGATCACGGCGGAGCTCCGCCGCCGAGGCATGCTGGTGAACCGAAAGAGGGTGGCACGAATGATGCGGGACGATAATTTGCTGGCCATTCAGCCGAGACGGTTCGTGGTCACGACGAATTCGAACCACAAGCTGGAAGTCTACCTGAACTTAGCCGGCCGTATGAGGCTGACGGGCATCAACCAACTCTGGGTGGCAGACTTCACCTACGTTCGCTTGCAGTCTGAATTTGTCTTTTTAGCGGTGATCCTCGACGGTTTTTCTCGCAAAGTAGTGGGCTGGTCGTTGGATCGAACGATGATGAGTCGCCTGACAGTGGCTGCGCTGGAGCGGGCGATCTTGGAGCGACAGCCGCCGGCGGGTGTCGTGCACCACTCCGATCGAGGCTTTCAATATGCCAGCGCGGAATACGTGACGGTGCTGGAGAAGCACCACATGATTTCGAGCATGAGTCGGCCAGCGAACCCGTATGACAACGCGAGCTGTGAGAGCTTCATGAAGACGCTGAAGCGGGAGGAAATCTACGCTAACAGGTACCACGACCTTGACCACATGCGTGCGAACGTCGAAGAATTCATCGAGAGCTACTACAATCAGCAGCGCTTGCACTCGGCGCTGGGCTATCAAACTCCCGTCGAATTCGAGCAGCGGTTCACGGGTCTCGCGGTAGACTCTCGGAGCGCGACGATGGTGTTTTTTGAGAACAGTGAGAACGGGGAGAGGGGTTCTAAAAAGTGGGCTGGGGACGAGGACTCAAATGCCGTCCTCTTCCCCAGACCCCTTCTCCTGCTAGGAGATCCAAAAGTGCCTGAATAAATTCGGAAACTGTGCCCAAGCAAAATTGTGCCACTCCGGGGGGTCACCTCACAACTTAGGCACAACTTGGGAACAAACACTGCCGAATACCGTGCAAAACCGTGATGCAAGACATAGGAAAAGACAAGACGAACCAACTACTTAACGTATCTGCGTTTACCTTCTAAGCAGAGGGTCGGGGGTTCGAATCCCTCCGGGCGCGCCACTCCATCGCTTGGTTTTTCAGCGCTCCGCGAGTCCCCTCCACGCCATACGGTGAAACAGGTCGTCCATTTCCTTGGGATCCGCCTTCATTCCTTTGTCGATCCACCAGTCGAGGAGCGAGAAAAGACTCCCTGCCAGAGCGTAAGGCTAGAGCAGAACGCCTCCTCGGGTCGAGCTTCACGCCCGCTGTCAATAGTCTATCCTCAACGGGACGCGCAAAGAATCCCCGCGCCAGCGCCCACACATCATTTACCTTCCCAGAACTAACCAGCGCCGAATGGAAGGCACGCATGTCGCGAATATGCGTAAAGAACTCCGGCACTGGCAGCAGCCGCTTCGGACTCGCATTCTGCCGTTTCAATCCGCTCGAAACGAGCTCAAGAAAATCCTCGACGTCGCTCAGGAATAAATCATCTTTGTCGCGGTAATGTGCGTAGAATGTCGATCGCCCCACTTCCGCGCGGTCCAGCACGTCCTGCACGGTAATGTCGTCGAAATTTTTCTCATGCATAAGCGCGACCAACGCGTCACCCAATGTGTCCCGCGTTCGCAAAATACGGCGATCTGTTTTCCGCTGAGACACTGCAGCCTTATTCTTTGCTGTTTCCGTGGGCATCACAATCCTGCATTCCTGAACAGATCCCGCGCTTTTGTTCCGTATCGCGGCAGATCTGTCAAATAACACTGGCACAGGCAAACGATCTATGTCTAGAGTGCCCGTATGACAGACGGCCGCAAATCTGGAATGGCTCTCGTTGCTGGCTCGCTAGGCTTCATTCTTACGATGGCGATGCATCCTACGGCAGCACACACGATGACGGCTGAACAGGTGCGGCGTCTGTTCGGGATGTCCGGCGCCGTGCACTCGATTGCAATGGCGAGTACCGTCTTGCTGTTCCTGGGTGCTTGCGGCCTGGCGCGAAGCATTGCCTCTGCCGACCGCCTCTCCTTCGCTGCTGTTGTCACCTTTGGCTTCGCATGCGTCGCCGTGTTAGTGGCCGCGGCGGTCAGCGGATTTATTATCCCGAGCATCATGAACGATATGACCCGCGACGTTCCTGCGAACGTGCAGCAATGGCGTATCGTGACTGCGGGCATTTTCCAGGTCAATCAGGCGTTCGCCAGCATTTATTCCGTGGCCGCATCGCTGGCAATTATACTCTGGTCCATCTCCGCTCTCCGTAATGGGGGATTCGGCCGCAGCGTCGCCGTCCACGGCTGCACCATTTCCTCGCTCGTCATTCTCGGGATTGGCGTCGGTCACTTGAGAATGGATGTCCACGGCATGGCTGCTGTTGTTCTCGGCCAGGGGATCTGGTTCATTCTCGTCGGATCTCAGCTGTGGTCTCGGTCGCCGAGCCGCATGTCATCGCAATAGACCCCGTTGCAACCCCGGCGGGTGGCGCAGGTGACTGCATAAGCTAAACCATTGAAGGGCTCACAGGGGCATCCACACGCCGATGGTCGCGAAAAGCAAGATGAGCAGGCCGACGATGAGCGTGTTCGAGATCAGCACCGCTCGGTAGCCTAAGCGCGCCAAAATCCGCGGCATCGTCACCTTCAGGCTCATGGCCGCAATCGCCTGCGGCATCATGAGCAGACCGGATTGAATCGGCGCGCCAGCACCTTTCCCAACAGACAGCTTTCAACAAGCCCATGTGACTCAGAGGATGCACCTGGGCCGAACGAACAGCGGGAAAACGGAAAACCGCTCCAGGGGAAGCGGTGCAATTGGATAGCCGTTGTTGGGAACACTGAGTCCAGGACGGTTACCATCCCACGAGTTAAATTTGCCGCAAGTAATTACACTTTTCACGTAACTGATTTCTATAATTCGCCCGCTCGCCGATGAGAGGCGAGCCTTCTCGAAGTTGGAAGTCGACAGTGCAAGAAGCGATTTCTTCGCCCTGTCCCTTTTTGTACAGACTTAGTTTCGGCCAAACGCTAGAGTGTGTTTCTGGGAGTTCTCCCGAGAGAGTTTCGACGGCCACTCCAGAAAGTACGCGGACGACGGTTGGGTACTCGTGAATTGTGTCCGACGGCCATCCACGGTTGTCGCGGGGACGGGGCTAATCGAGGGCAGTCGCGTGATTCGCGCGCGATGATCATCAGTTTATTGGCGCGGCTAAAGACTGCACACGTTCCTACATCGTTCAGCCGGTTCCGAACTGCAAATTTGGGTGTTGATTGGAGGTCCTATGAAAGGATTATTAGCTGTGGCTTTGTTGCTTACCATCTGGCCTATGTCTGGTGGAAAGAAATACCGCATGACGGCTGATACTAGCGTTCCGGCGGCAAGCGGCGTGGTATACGTGCAAGCGGACAAGAACAACGGAAACATGAAGCTGGATATAAAAGTGGACAATCTAGCTCAGCCGGCGAATCTGACACCGTCGGAGAATGTGTACGTCGTTTGGATTCGCCCCAGCGGCGAAAACGCTCACAAACAGGGAGCACTCGGCGTCGACGGGAATTTGAAGGGCGAATTGAAGGTAATCACCACTTCGAAGAACTTCGACGTTTTCATTACCGCTGAACAAAGCGGCAGTGTGACTGAGCCTTCGGGTGTCCAAATTCTGCAGACCCACGTAAGCCAATAAGCGCGAAGGCCCGGCCCTGGTTCGGTTCACCGCGCGGCTCCACTGCGGGCGGACATCATTTCCGCGTCCGAGATTGCGTCTGAGATGCAGCACTCCATTGCCGGTGAAGGTCTCCCGTCAAGTTGGGAGAGCTTTCGAGCACCGCACGATTTGCTTTCATTCAGGACAACAGTATCGAAATTGACCGCTCATTGACCGCTCATCCTAACTTTTAGGTATCGGCCCGGATACTGACCAAAACGGAACAGTCTGTTGCTTGCTCTGATGTGAAGCTGTCGTTGTGTGTACGAGCACAAATGCGCTTTAGAGACCGAACACTCGCTCATGCGATGTGCGCAAAGACCACATTGCGCTTCCAGAACGGCCGATTACCTCCTTTTCGGGTTGCTTGCTTTTCCCGCCCCCGCCAAATAACCTGTCTATTTATGAGATGGCAAAAAGTAAGCGCCGCGATCTGCGTGGCGCTGATATGGCTGAGCTTGGGACAAGTCTCTCAGGCCGCGGACGATCAGCGGGCGCGGGAGATCGTGGACGGAGTGGCTCGGCTGTTTATCAGCCAATCCAGCATCGCCACGGTGGAAATGCAGATCACCAAGGAAGACTTGCAACGGAAGATCACGATGCAGTTCTGGTCGGTCGGCGAGTCAAACATCCTCATCCGCATTCGCCGCCCGCCGGAAGATGCAGGCACGGCCATCCTGAAAGTTGGCGGCAAGATTTGGTACTATCTGCCGAAAGCAAACCGCACGGTGAAGATTCCGGCTTCGATGATGATGAGCCCGTGGATGGGCAGTGACTTCACCCTCAATGACCTGGTGAAGCAGAGTCGCCTCACCAACGACTATGCGATTGCGACCTCTTTTGAAGGACAGCGGGACGGGGTCGCGATATCTGAATATACCCTGACACCCAAGCCGGCAGCGGCGGTGGTGTGGGGGAAAATTACTTTGGAAGTCCGCCAAGCCGACCTGATGCCCGTATGGCAGCGCTATTATGACGAGGACGGGAAGCTGGTCCGGGAACTGTCCTTTTCCGAGTACAGGACCGTGAGCGGGAGGCTCATTCCGACGCGTCTGGTCATGCGACCCACGGGCCAAGCAGTTGAACAGACGACAATCACGTACGAGAAAATCATCTTTGACGAGCCGATCAGCGAGGAGACGTTTTCTCGGAAGAATCTGAAGCAATGATCGGACGGCTGCTGCGGCTTGCGTGGCGCAATCTCTGGCGTAATCCCCGGCGGACGCTGATCGCCATGGCGGCGATCGGCTTGGGATATGCCATGCTGCTGTTCGTTGCGTGCCTGATGGCCGGACTGAGGCAGCAGATGATCGAGAGCGGCACCGACCTTGTTCTCTCTGATATCGAGGTGCACGCTCCGAATTACTACCCGGATCGTCCCATTCAGCAGACCTTGGGAGGGCGAAACGGGACAGATGTCAGCGCGCTGGTTGCCGCCATCGCCGCCGACCCACGGGTTGAGGCTGCGAGTCCCCGGGTGTACGCCTACGGCTTGGTCAGCGCGACCCACCAATCGGCTGGGGCGCAACTCCTCGGCGTCGTCCCCGATCAGGAACAGAAGATTACTGTGCTGCAAACCCGGATGGTAAAGGGGAGCTACCTGACCGGACGAATACCCAAAGGTGTCGTGATGGGAGATAAACTCGCCACCACGATTGGCGTCGAGGTGGGGTCGGAAATCGTCCTGTTGACGCCGGCGGCCGATGGTTCGATGGGAAACGACCTGTACACGGTAGTCGGGATGTTTCACACGGGGCTTGACGCCATGGACCGGGGTCTGGTGCTCATGCCTCTCGCTTCGCTGCAGGAGCTGTTGCGCTTGCCGCCGGGAAGGATCCATGAAGTTGGGATCAAGCTCCGTGATATCGACACACGGGCGACGACGACGGCGGCGGCACTTGAAGTGCAACTGAGCAAAACCTTTCCGGTTCGCGTGATGCCCTGGCAGGAGCTGGCACCGGAGTTGGCCGACTACGTGCAGTTCAATCGTCGTGTTACCTTTATTCTCTTTTTCATTTTTTTCCTGCTGGCGGCCATGGGCATCGTCAACACCATGCTCATGGCGATCATTGAGCGCACGCGTGAGCTTGGCATGCTGATGGCCGTGGGAATGCGTCCGGTTCAGGTGGTTGGACTGATCGTGGCGGAGGCGGCAAGTCTGGCGGGCAGCCAGTCTGGTTCTGGGAGCAGCGCTTGGGTCTCCTCTCCTCTGGTATCTGCAGGTTCATGGTCTGAACCTGGGTAGCAATGGAAGCGCGGTCTCTCTGGCCGGAATCGTGGTGGGCCCGCTGTGGTACGGTCGGCAGGATTTCACTGCCTACACTCAGGCTGCGCTGGGCCTGGCCGTCACGGCTCTGGTGTCGGCACTCTATCCCGCGTTGCGGGCGGCCCGATTTCGGCCGGCGGAAGCGCTCCGAAAGGTTTAGCGATGTTAGGTGTTCTCCTGCTGGTGAAGATCGGATGGCGCAATCTCTGGCGCAATCCCCGCGGGACGCTGCTGACGCGCTTGCCTTGGGTTTGGGTCTGACCTTGCTGCTGATTTCGTTGGGCTTGCTCGATGGCAGCCACGAGCAAATGATTACTAACGCGGTGAGATTTGGCACCGGGCACGTCGTCATCCAGGCGCAGGGGTACCAAGACACCGGCTCTCAGGAGTTGTTGCTGCCGACCCGGGTCGTCTCTACGACCGAGGAGTTCTTGCATACCGAGGCCATGAAGCATGTTGTGCGAGGCGTGAGTCCCCGACTGCTGGCCTCCGGATTGCTGAGTTCCGCAGCCAACGCTGATGGCGTGCGCATGATGGGGGTCATCCCCAAAGAGGAGCGGACTGTATCCCTGATTCCCCAGCGGATCGTCGAGGGGAAGTATCTCGATGACGACCAACAATCGGGCGTCGTTATTGGCGCGGAGTTGGCGCGCAAGCTCGCGGTGAAGATCGGCGCCAAAGTCGTGCTCATGACCCAGGCGGTGCAACCGCCCGACACGGAAGCGACGGACGCGGGTGGCGGAGAAATGCAGAGCACGCTGCTGCGAGTGAGCGGGATCTTTCGCACTGGTATCCAGGCGATCGATGCTCACGTCATCCAGTTGCCGTTGCCCGAGGCCCAAGTACTGCTCGGAGTGCCCGACCGGGTCACTCAGGTCGCGGTCCTCCTGGAACGGGAGGGCGACTCGCTGATGGTGGCCCGGGGCTTGCGGAAGCAGTTGACGGGCGCTCCGGTTGAAATTCTGCCTTGGCGGGAAGCCATGCCGGCACTGGCTCAGCTCTTCCTGCTGGACGACGCCTTTAATTATGTCATGAACGGTGTGGTACTCGCGATGGTCGGGTTGGGGATACTCAACACCATTCTCATGCGAGTACTCGAGCGCCGCTATGAATTCGGTCTCTGTTGCGGCCCTGGGCCTGCGGCCTGTGCAACTTGCCGTCATGGTCATTGGCGAGTCGTTGGCGCTTACAGCGATCAGCCTCGCTCTGGGTCTGGTCGCTGGGGTTGAGCGCCCAGCATTATTTCGCCACCGCATGGGTTGGATCTGCGCTGGTTCTTCAAAAGCAGCCTTCCCACCGCGCTCGTTTTTGACCCGATCATCTACTCGCGCTTGAGCGTGACGCGAATCGTTTCGTCCGTCGGCATTGTGTTTTTGACAGCGACCGTCATCTCGTTTTATCCGGCTCTCAAGGCCGCGCGAACCGAACTGCCCGACGCATTGCGGGTGTTTTAGCATGATTGGAAGGCCGCATGACTGAGTGGGCAGTGGAACTGAAGGACGTGAAGAAGACCTACCGCATCGGGGCCAATCGAGGTTCCGGCACTGCGCGGGATCAGTCTGCAGGTTGCTCCCGGAGAATTTCTCGCGATTGCCGGCCCGTCCGGTTGCGGCAAAACGACGTTGCTGAACATCATCGGCGGACTTGACCGAGCCGATACCGGAGAGGTGTTGGTGGAAGGGAAGAACCTGCAACTCCTATCCTCAGGGGAGCTGGCTCGTCTGCGGCTGCAGCGCCTCGGCTTCGTCTTCCAAGCCTACAACCTTCTGCCGGTTCTGACCGCCCTGGAGAACGCTGAATTTACCCTGCTTCTGCAAGGCGTGCCGGTGGAGCAACGAAAAGCAAGAGTGCGAAAAGCTGTTTGCAGAAATCGGTCTTGGCGGCCTTGAACATCGTCGCCCCGGCGAGTTGTCCGGCGGACAACAACAACGGGTGGCGGTGGCGCGCGCCATGGTCACCGAGCCGGCGCTGATTCTGGCGGATGAGCCCACGGCGAATCTTGACTCGGCGACGGCGACCGCTCTCCTCGAAGTGATGGAACAACTCAATCGCGCTCACGGCACGACTTTCGTCTATGCCACCCATGATCCTCAGTCATGGAGCGGGCGCGACGGTTGATTCGCCTGCGTGACGGTCAGATCGCCAGTGATGTGGCGCATGCCAGCCCGACGCTCTGAGCCATGACCAGAGTCACCCTGAAACAACGAATCCGAGAGGTTTGGCACAAGCTGTCGCACCTCGATGCCCGGCCCGACCAAATTGCGGCGGGCTTCTCCATCGGCATCGTTGCCGGTTTCCTGCCGCTGAATCCATCCCCAATCATCGTGGCGACCGTGGTGGCGTGGCTGCTGAAAAGGAACGTGGCCGCGGCTGTGGCAGCGGCGGTGATTTCGATTCTCTATATTCCGCTATTGCCTTTGATCTGGCTGGCTGAATATCGATTGGGAAAGCTGATTCTCCCGGTGCGGCATTCGCTGACGCTGGATCACGCACGACTGTGGGACGTTTTGCAAAAGAGTTGGGATGTTTACGCCGCCATGTTGGTTGGCTCGATCATCATCGCTACCCCCGTTACGTTGCTCACCTATTTGATCGTTAAACGGCTCGCCGAGAGATGGGCTCGGAAAAAGAAATGCGTCGCAACTTTCAGACTGATTGCTGTCTCGCGTCGGGCCATTGCCAGCAGGTCAAGACGCCAGCCGTGCCCTTCCACGGCAAGAGCGGCGGCATAGCCGGGGCGCAGGGGAAGAGTTCCTGAAGAGACCATCGGGAGGCTTCGGATGGATCTCGTGGAGTGCTGAGTACTGCGGCCGGTTCCCCGGGAGCCAGCGACACGTCAAACTGGTCCAAGGGCAGTGAAAGTCCTTCGCCTCGGGCCTTGATGTAGGCCTCCTTGCGCGTCCAACAGCGAAAGAACGCCTGACGCTGCATCTCGGTTGGGAGTGTCCGGAGCGTCGCAACCTCCCGTCGCGAGAAAAATCGCTCGGCGATCTCCGCGACTGCCAGATCGAAGCGGATGCGCTCGAGGTCGATGCCCACCTTCCGACCACGAGTGACCGCATAAAGGGCGACTCCGTGGGAGTGGGACACGTTGAAGCGGATCGCATCCCCGTCAGATTCTCCCGGCAAGGGCAGGCTTTCCATGAGAGCTGTAGCAAAAGGACAGGCATTCTGGCGCTCGGTTCAAGTAGCAGCCGAGGATGCGCCCGGAGCACGCCGCGAGCGACGATAAAGTGCTCGCGATCTCTCTGAAAGTAAAACCGCCTCGCCCTCGCCTGTTCATCCGCGACAAGGCTGTGGAGGAAGCTCTTGATTCTGTGACGGGGTCTGGTCCAAGGTCGCTCGCCAGACATGAACGTCATCGCGACCCAACACCAAAGTTTCCGGCGGACAGCGCCACGGAGAAACAGGAGAGGTGATGGGTGCTGCTTTCATGTGGTGGTTCTCACTCGTCTCCGCGCAGTTCTTGGGACAGCGCCTGAAGAAGCAGCGGTTGAGCCGTGTTCAAGAAGAAGTGGTCGCCGGGAAACATCCGCATCGAGAAGGAAGCACTCGTTTGCTCGCGCCAGGCTTCGAGATCGCCACGACTCACCCGGTGATCCTGCAAGCCGCCAAAGGCCGGAGATAGCGCAGGTGAGAGGAGGCTCGGGCGAGTACAGCGTAAGTTTCGTAAACGGCGAAATCTGCCCGCAGGATAGGAATCATGATCTGCATGAGTTCTGCCTGTTCCAACAATTTTCCGGGAATGCCATTCAGGCGACGCAGTTCGTCCAGGAATTCCCCCTCGGGCAGGGCATGGATCGGCCGGTCTCGAGGAGGGATCTGCGGCGCGCGAGCCGCCGAGACAAACAGGCGAACCGGCTGAACACCAAACCTGTCTCCGGAGCTGACGGGCGAGTTCAAAGCCGACCAACGCTCCCAGGCTGTGACCGAAGAAGGCAAACGGCTTGTCCAGGAGTGGGCCAGGGCCTGGGCGAGGGCCTGGACAAGCGGCGAAAGCTGCGTGAACGGAGCCTCCATCAGCCGAGTTCCTCGACCGGGGAACTGAACCGGGCAGACCTCGACATCAGCCGGCAAGCCGTCCGACCAGGTGCGAAAAATCGCGGCACCGCCTCCTGCGTACGGGAAGCAGAACAGACGAAGGCGGGCCTCCGGGTTCGGTTTGCGGAAGGCAATCCAGGAACCAAAGTCGGTCGCGGTGGTCATTGATCGGTCTTGTCGCTGCTGCGCCATTCTCCTCCGCCGCCGCGGATTGCGCCTGGTTGAGGCAAGCCGTCAGTTTCTCAGCCAGGACTTCAACGTGAGGCTCGTACATCAGATTGGCGTGATTGCCCGGAACGACATGGACCTCCACGCCGCCACTGGCCCATTCGCTCCAGCCCATCGTCGGGTCCTGGGACGTGCCCGCCAGCGTTTCACTCGCCTTGAAGAAGAGTGATTCGACCCGGGTAGCGATGCAGTCCGTAGTTCTGCGTTGCGCGCAGGTCGTTCCGGAGGAGCTGACAAAACGGCGAGCCTGGGAAACATCAAGCTCCGCGGGTACCAAGCCGGCGCTCTTCGCTTGTTCCAGACATAAAGGCCAACTGTTCGTCTTCGGGAAGCTCCGTCAGGGACTCCATCGGACCAAACGAAATACCGAAATAACGTTCGACCAACGAGATCGCTTCGGCATCCTGCTCCGGGAACGTCTCTTCGGGTGTGGGAATCCGGCCATCCAGTAAGGCGAGCAACGCCACAGGCTGACCCTGCGCGTGAAGTTGTTGCGCCATCTCGAAGGCGACGACGCCTCCCATGGACCATCCTCCAAGACGGTACGGCCCCGTCGGCTGCACGGTCTGCATGGCTTGGATGTAATAGGCCGCCATGTCCTCGATCCGCGTGTGGGGATCTTGTCCGTCTTCCACGCCCTTGGCTTGCAGCCCATAGCAGGGTTGATCGGGACCCAGAAACTGCGCCAGATGAATGTAGGGAAACACATGTCCGCCAGCCGGATGCACCAGGAACAGCGGCGGTTTGCTGCCGCCGGGTTGAATGGCCACCAACGAGGACTGCGGGCCGGTCGTGGCCTGCTGACGGAGAACACCGGCGAGATGCTCAACCGTTGCTCCCTGAAAGACGGCCGTCAGCGGAAGCTTTCTTGCCCAGCCGCTTCTCGATGAGGGCGAACAGACGCACCGCCAGCAGAGAGTGTCCTCCCAGTTCAAAAAAATTGTCTCTCACGCCGATCGGTCGAACACCCAGAACCTCCTCCCAGATGGCGCGAGTTGGCGTTCCAGGTCGTCGCGGGGTGCGACGAAAGCTTTCTCCAACTCCGGCCTGGATCGATCCGGTGCCGGCAGTGCCCGGCGGTCCACCTTCCCGTTGGGCAGCAACGGCAAGGCATCGAGCAGCACGAACACCGCCGGCACCATATGACTCGGGCAGCTTGTCTTTGAGAAAGCGACGCAGCTCATCGCCGTGGTGGATTCCGCGACCACATAGGCCACCAACCGCTTCTCGCCCGGCGCGTCTTCCCGCGCCAGGACCACGGCCTCCCGCACGGCCGGGTGTTGGCCAAGCGCGGCTTCGATTTCTCCCAGTTCGATGCGAAACCCGCGGATCTTCACCTGGTGGTCGGCGCGGCCGAGGAACTCGATGTTCCCATCGGGCAGATAGCGGGCCAGGTCGCCGGTCTTGTACATTCGCGCTCCTGGCTCGGCGCTGAAGGGATCGGGAACAAATTTCTCGGCGGTCAAATCGGGCCGGTTCAAATACCCTCGGGCCAAGCCCGCTCCGCCGATATGCAGATGACCGTGAACGCCGATCGGAACGGGATTGCCGTGTTGGTCCAGAATGTAGATCGCTCGGCTAGCGAGGGGACGACCGATGGGCACGCGCCGATCCGTCGTGTTCTCACCCGGACGGGGAGCAATTTCGTAAGGCCGTTGCCGTGATCGTCGTCTCGGTCGGGCCGTAAGCATTGAGGAGCCGGATCGAATTCACCGGTGTCTGCTGCCACAGCTTGAGAGCATCGGGCAACATCGTATCTCCGCCGACAATGAAGAGCCTGGGCTGAATGTTCGGGACCAGCTCTGGGACGTCCGCCCATTCTCGAGCCAGTTCCTGCCAGTAGGCGGTCGGAAGATTGAGGACCGTGAGCCCGAATTCTGACGATCTTCCGATGAAATTCTGCCGGATGCCAGACGTTCGTCCCCATGACCACCAGCCGGGCCCCGACGATCAATGTCGGCAGGATTTCCTCCAATGACACATCGAAGCTCAACGAAGCGAACTGGAGTACGACATCGTGGGAGTCCAGTTCGTAATGTCTTTGAACATTCCGGCAGTGACCTGCAATCGCGCCATGCGAAATGAGAACGCCCTTGGGCTGCCCCGTCGATCCCGAAGTGTAGATGACATAAGCCAGGTTTTCAGGGCAGGGCTGAGCTGCCGGGGTTCTCGCCGCTTTCACGGGCAATGGTCTCCCAGCCTGAATCCAGACAGATGACCTTGGCATCCTGTTCCGCCAACCCCGCCACCAACCGCTCCTGGGTCAACAGCACCGGCACCTGAGCATCTTTCAGCATGAAGGCCAGGCGCTCCTTCGGATACGCCGGGTCCAAGGGCACGTACGCGCCGCCGGCCTTGAGAATGCCCAGCAATCCGATGACCGTCTCCAACGAGCGTTCCAGGCAGATGGCCACCAGTACCTCGGGTCCGACCCCCAGCGCCCGCAAGTGATGCGCCAGTTGATTGGCGCGGCGGTTCAGCTCCCCATACGTCAACTGCTCCGCCTCGAACACGACGGCGATGGCGTCCGGCGTTCGCTCCACCTGCGCCTCAAAGAGCTGATGAATGCACAAGTCCCGCGGACAATCGGTCCTGGTACCGTTCCATTCCACCAGCAGTTGCTGCCGCTCGGTTTCGGTCAACAGCGGCAAGTCCGACACGCGCTGCTCGGGGTCAGCGACGATGGCCGCCAACAGGGTCTGAAAATTCCCCAGCATCCGGGCAATCGTGGCCGCCTCGAACAGATCGGTGTTGTACACGAGTGCGGCCGTCAGCCCTTGCTCGGTGTCCGCGATCTGCAGGGTCAAATCAAAGTGAGCCGTCTCGCTGTCCCCCTCGACCGGGCTCAGGGTCAAGCCCGGTAGCTCGACCGTCCGCAGCGAAGCATTTTGCAGCACGAACATCACCTGAAAGAGCGGATTGCGGCTCAAATCCCGCTTCACGTGCAATTCCTCGACCAGCCGGTCGAAGGGCAGGTCCTGATGGCTATACGCCCCCAGACAGACTTTTTGCACCCGCCGCAAGAGCTCCCGAAAACTGGGATTGCCGGAAAGATCCGTCCGCAGGACCAGTGCGTTGACGAAGAACCCGATCAGCCCTTCGGTCTCCAGTCGGTTGCGGTTGGCGATCGGCGTGCCCACGATTAGGTCGTCCTGGCTGGTGTAGCGATACAACAGGACCTTGAACGCCGCCAACAACGTCATGAACTCGGTCGTCCCCTTCCTGGCGACCCAGCGCTTTGACCCCTTCCTGCAGATGTCTGGGCAACACCAACGATTGGTGCGCACCCCGGAAAGTCTGCACCGCCGGCCTGGGGTGATCCGTGGGCAGATCGATAACAGCGGGGGCGCCGGCCAATTGCTCCTTCCAATAGGCAATCTGGGTTTGCAGGACTTCACCCTGCAACCACTGCCGCTGCCAGTGCGCGAAATCCGCATATTGAATGGGCAGCGCGGGCAGCGGCGAAGATTCGCCGGCGCAAAAGGCGACATAGAGCGTCGCCAGCTCTCGAATCAGTATTCCCGTCGACCAACCGTCGGAGACAATATGGTGCATCGTCAGCAGCCCCACCTGCTCCTCGTCGCCCAACCGCAACACGGTGCCACGTATCAGCGGCCCTTGGGACAAATCGAAGGGCAGCTGGGCTTCGGCGGTGACCAGTCGCCGGACCTCGGTCTCCCGCTCGCCCGCCGGCAGCTTCCGCAGGTCAACGACCGGCAGCTTGATCGTCAATGTCGGGGCGATCACTTGCGTGGGGCGTCCCTCCACATTCCCAAAGGTGGTGCGCAAGGATTCGTGGCGCGCGATGATTTCATTGAGACTCCGCTCCAGCGCCGCCAGGTTGAGCGGCCCCTTGAGGCGGACGGCGGCCGGAATGTTGTAGGCCGGGAGGCCCGGTTCCAACTGATCGAAGAACCATAGTCGCTGCTGGGCAAATGAGAGAGCCAGGTCTCCGTTCCGTGGAACCGGCAGGATGGGTGGCGCCAACAAATTTTGCCCGGCCTGACGGGCGGCCTCGATGCTTTCAGCCAGGCCAGCCACGGTTGGTACCTCGAACAGACGGCGCAGCGGAATTTCGACCTCGAAGGCTTCGCGCATTCGGGAAACGGCCTGGGTTGCCAAAAGCGAATGACCGCCGAGATCGAAGAAATTGTCGTGGACACCTACGGTTCAATGTCGAGGAGCTGGGCCCAGATCTCCGCCAGTAGCTCTTCTGTCGGAGTGCGGGGTGCCACGAATGCCTTGTCCAGTTCGGGTCGTGCCCGGTCCGGCGCCGGCAGTGCCCGGCGGTCGATCTTCCCGTTGGACAGCAACGGCAAAGCATCGAGCAGCACGAAGACCGCCGGCACCATATGATCGGGCAGCTTGTCCTTGAGAAAGCGACGCAACTCTTCGGCGTGGTGGATTCAGCGACCACATAGGCCACCAACCGCTTCTCTCCCGGCGCGTCTTCCCGCGCCAACACCACCGCTTCCCGCACGGCCGGGTGTTGGCCAAGCGCCGCCTCGATTTCCCCCAGTTCGATGCGGAACCCGCGGATCTTTACTTGGTGGTCGGCACGGCCGAGGAACTCGATGTTCCCATCGGGCAGATAGCGGGCCAAATCGCCGGTCTTGTACATTCGTGCTCCGGGCTCGGCGCTGAAGGGGTCGGGAATAAATTTCTCGGCGGTCAACTCGGGCCGGTTCAAATACCCTCGGGCCAAGCCCACCCCGCCGATATGCATCTGGCCTGCAACGCCGATCGGAACCGGGCGAAGTGCGTTGTTCAAGATGTATATGCGCGCGTTCGGTATCGGCCGTCCGATCGGACTCGAGAGCAGCCATTGGCCCCTTCGCATAACCAATATGTCGAGTCGATGATCGTTTCGGTCGGGCCGTAGACGTTGTACAGCTTGGCCCTTGAGCGGCGCTGGAATCGCGCGACCACTTGGGTCGGCAAGGCTTCGCCGCCGCACATGACGGCCCGCAAAGCGAGGCAGTCGTCGAATGCCGGCTCCTCGACGAGGAACTGCAGAAGGGACGGAACGCAGTGGAAAATGGAAATTTGCGCGCTACGGAGCGTTTCCGCCAAGTAACGGCTATCGCGATGGCCACCGGCTTCGGCAATGACCAGCCTCCCACCAGTCAGCAAGGCTGGAAAAAATTCACGTCCAGCAGCATCGAACGTGATCGGAGTCTTCAGAAGACAGCGGTCTTCGGCCGATAGCTCGAGCGTTTGAATTATCCAGTTGATGGTATTGCACAGCCCACGATGTTCGACCATGACTCCCTTGGGCTGTCCCGTTGAGCCGGAGGTGTAAAGTATGTAGGCAAGGTTCTTGGCCGTTGCTCCAGTTACCGTGTTCTTTTCGCTCTTCGCAGCGATGGCTTCCCAGCCGGAGTCCAGACACACGGCGTGGATCCCGCGTTCGGGTACGCGCTCCACCATGTGCCCTCGCGTCAGCAGCACCGCAGCGTGGGCATCTTCCAGCATGAAGGACAGGCGTTCTTTGGGATAGGCAGGATCCAACGGCACATAAGCTCCGCCTGCCTTCAGAATGCCCAGAAGGCCGACGACCATCTCCGGGCAGCGCTGCATGCATATCGCCACCGGCACATCCGGACCCACGCCCAGCGTTTGCAGGTGATGGGCCAGTTGATTGGCGCGGGCGTTGAGCTGAGCGTAGGTCAGTTGCTGTCCCTCAAACAAGATGGCCACGCTGTCCGGCGTCCGCTGAACTTGTTCCTCGAACAATTGGTGGAGGCACTTGTCTTTGGGGTACTCGCTCTTGGTATCGTTGAATTCGACCAACAGTTGCTGGCGTTCAGCATCGGTCAGAATTTCCAGATCACCGATCGTGGCGGCCGGATCGCGGATGACACTTTCCAGCAGCGCGTGAAAATGTCCCGCCATCCGGGCGATGGTGGCTGCATCAAACAGGTCGGTGTTGAAACGGATGGAGGCAGAAAGCGATCCGGTCGCCTCGATGACCAACATGACCAGATCCAGTGTCGCGGCCCGCCGTTCCAGAGGGATCGTCTCCATCACAATCCCGCCAAGATCCATCCTTAGTCCGGTCTCGCCCCGTGCGAACGCTGGTACCGCCTGCTCGGTGACGCGGTGCGGTTTATCGAGGACGAACATCGCCTGGCAGAGCGGTGGTCGGCTGAGATCCCGGGGCGGCCGGAGTTGTTGCATCAAGCGCAGGGTGGGGTAATCCTGATGTTCCAGACCCGACAACACCGTCTGACGCACCTGAGCCAGAAATGCCCGGAAAGTCGGATTCCCGGAAAGATTGGCTCGTAAGGCAACCGGATTGGCGAAAAAGCCCACCATCCCTTCAAACTCGGCCCGGCTCCGTCCAGCCATCGGAGAAGCCACGAGGATGTCTTCCTGGCCGGTGTGGCGATAAAGCATCAGTTCAAACGCCGCCAGCAGGACCATGTACAGCGTCGCCCCCTCGGTTTTGGCGAACGCCCGGAGCTGTCGGGCCAGTTCATCATTCAGAGTGAAATTGTGCTGCGCGCCACGAAACGTCTGAATCGGCGGTCGCGGCCGATCGGCCGGGAGATCGAGCACGGGTAACGGGCCGGACAATTGTTTTTTCCAGTAGTCCCAGAGCCGTTCGCCGGCCGGACCCGCCAGCATTTCAGCTTGCCAGCGGACGAAGTCCGCGTATTGCAGATCAAGATGAGGCAGCGCGGCTGGTCGACCAACCTTTTCCGCCGAATACAGAACGCCGAGTTCATTCAGGATCACCGCTAGGGACCAGAAATCGACCACGATATGATGAATGACCAGCAACAGGATGTGTTCCTGTGCCGATCGAGTGAACAGACTCACCCGCATAACCGGCCCGTGTTCCAGATCAAACGGGCGTTGGGTTTCCTCGATCAGCCGGGTCTGTAGCTCATCCCCGCGCCAGGTTGAGACATCGTCCTCCTCGAAGTGGACCGTCTGATGTTCGTGGATCTGTTGAACGGGTTTGCCGGAGTGCACCGCAATCGTGGTCCGCAGGGATGGATGGCGATCCACCAGCGCCTGAAACGCGCGCCGGAAAGCCGGGATGTCCACATCGGAGAGGATGCGCGCGGCAAAACTGACATTGTAAATCGAGTTTTCCGGCGCGAACTGGGACAGGAACCATATCCCTTGCTGATTATCGGAGAGAGGATAAAACGATTTGGCCCATCTCGCCTTTTTCCGCAGGAGCTGCGCGAGAAGTGTGCGTTTTTCATTGGGTGAAAGATTGGCTGTTCGTTGGGAGGTCTCGCTCATTCACTAGCTTTCTCATCAGCCAACATATCGGTGAGCAATGAATCCACTTTCTCATCCGAAAGCTGATCAAGGTTTTCCAACAACTGTTCTGTATTCCCCTGGTCTATGTGCTCCTTCTGCTGTGTAACTGCCGCGGCCAGAGGCGTCGTCGGGTTGGCGACCTCGGCTGCCAGTTGATCAAGAATCTGGGTCACAGCTTGGTCAACGCTGAAGCCTTGAAGGAATTTCACCACTGGCACGTTCACTTCCCAGTCAACCGCGATCCGGTTTTTCAGCTCGACAGCCATCAAGGAGTCCAGTCCGAGATGACTCAGGGGCTGCTGGACGTCCAGCTTGGATGGGCTGAGTCCGAGCACCCGAGCCACTTGCTCGCTCAGGTAGAAGTGTAACAACTGCCGACGCTCCGCTGGTTCGGCTGCAAGAAGCGCATCCCTCCTTTCGCTCTTGCGTCCCGCTGGCCGGAGGATTTCGGCTTCCTCACGCGCCAGTTCAGCGAGCAGCGGCGAGGTGCTGCCGGCCGGATAGGACTCTCGATACTGCTTCCAGTTGACCGGTACCGGCAAGACCTGGGTTGCGCTTTGCCCGAGGAGTCGTCCCAGTATTTCCAGCGCTTGCTTGGGAGCGATGCTGCTGATTCCTAGGAGCGCGAGGCGCGCGGCGAGAAGCTTACCCCCAACTGAATCCGCGAATCCCTTACCAGCCCACGCTCCCCAGTTGATACTCAGTGCCGGCTGGCCCCGGGCTCGCCGGTGATGCGCCAGCGCATCCAGGAAAGCGTTAGCAGCGGCATAGTTCCCCTGACCGGGCTGGCCCAGCACGGAACCCGCGGAAGAGAAGAGTACGAAGAAGTCCAAGGGATCGTCTTGGAGCAGTCGATGCAGCAGCCAGCCACCCATCACCTTGGGCCGCAAAACCGTAGTCAGCGCCGCCGCATCGAGTTGCACCAGCAGTCCGTCCTGCAGCACTCCCGCCGCGTGCACGACACCCCGGATCGGTGGCCAACCCTCCGCGCGATACTCCTCCAGAAAGCTGCTCAACTCTTCTTCGTCCGCCACATCGACCGCCGCCAGATGCACGCATGCTCCCAAAGATTCCAATTCCCGAACGGCGGTGATTTGACGGGTCAAGCGACTCCCTGTTCCCACAGAACTCCAGTTCGAGCGCGGCGGGAGCTTAGTGCGCCCCAAAAGGATCAAGCGCCGCGCCCCCTGCTCGACCATCCAACGCGCGACCAAGAGGCCGAGGTCTCCGAGTCCTCCGCTGACCAGATAGCTGCCATCCGTCCGCCAGCGGAAGGGGGGTGCTTGCGTGGTCGATGGGCGCTGGTGGACCAAACGGCCCACGTATCGCCCCCCTTGGCGAAACGCAAGTTGATCCTCTCCGTCCGCACTGGAGATTTCCTGCCACAACTGATGAGTAGCAACGTCACGCAGCGATGTCCCCGGTTCCAAGTCCACAAGCCCGCCCCAGAACGTCGGGTGTTCCTGCGCAATGACGCGACCCAATCCCCAAAGCGGCGACTGGGCAACGGACAACGGCGCGGGCTTTTCTCCGGCCGCTTGAGCACCCTGCGTGATCAGCCATAATCGCGGGATGTCAGGCGATTCCATTCGCGCCAGTTCTTGCACCAACAGCAGGACGCTGCCGCAGCCCAGAGTTTGCGCGGCATTCAGCGAGCCCACGCTGGTCTCTTCTGGACGAGCAACATCAAGACTCCAGAGATGGACAATTCCACGACAGCCAGGCTGATCGGATATCAGAGCCGCCTCGAAGAGCCGGCGGATGTCCTCCGGTCGTTCGGGGCGGATACGATAATGCTCGCCGTCCGTTTGCTCGTACGATTCACCCGCAGAGACCAGAATGCTGTGTTCGCCCCGGGCCTCCATCAGCGCGGAAAGCTCATCTCCGACGCCACCGCTGTCGGCAAAGATCAGCCAGCTTGCCTGGCTGGCTGGCGCGGAAGGTTCCCCTGTTGCGCGCTCTTTGGGCTGCCACTGGAGCTCATAGAGCCAGTCGTCGAGATGATCGGCAGCCGCACGCTGTGTGTTTTCGCCAAGGTATTCGAAACGAAGTCCCTGAATCTCGACTGCCACGTCTCCCGCTTCATCGAAGAGCTGTACTTCTCCGGTTGTGGCATCCGCCTCACGACGCTGCACTCGGGTGTGACTCCATAAATGACCGTTCGGACGACCGTGAACCCGGAATTGGTCGATGCGAGTCGGCAGGTAGATTCCTTGTCGGCCATTTCCAGTGGTCTCCGCTGCCACCGCAGCCCCGAGAACCTGCAACCCGGCATCGAGAATTGCCGGGTGAATTTGTGAGCCACTAAACTCTGCTTCCGGCCCATCGGGCACCTGCACTTCACCCAACATATCTCCGTTGTTGTGCCACAACTGGGCGATGCTCTGGAAGAAAGGGCCATAGTGGATGCCATTTTCGCGGAGTCTCCTATAATAATCCTGGCCGGAGATCTTCTCTGCGCAGCGAGCTCGCATCTCCGCGAGCGTCACCTTAGGATGGGGAGTGATGATGCTGTTGTCCTGTTGAGGACAAATCTTGCCGGTCGCGTGCAGCGTCCATGATTTACCGGAGTGCACCCTGTCCCCCGGACAACTGTAGATGTGAAAGGATGCCGTTCCATCTGCGCCCTGAGAGAGGATCACCTGAATCGCGTGCGTTCCGCCGTCGGGCAAGAAAAGCGCCTTGCGAAATTCGATATCATTCAGCGCAACGGATTGCGCTCCGAAGACTTCAACCGCGGCGGCCAGTGCCATCTCCACATAGGCCGTGGCGGGCAGCACGGCGACGCCTTGGATGCGGTGGTCATCCAGATAAGGCCGGGACTTCTTGTCCAACGTGGTTTCCCAGAAATGGGTTCCTACAGGATGCGCCGATTTGAAATGCCGGCCCAGCAGGGCATGTTCCCCTGCCCCGCTCCGAGAGACTTGATCCCGATGAGAGTCGGTGTCCCCTACTGAAGGCTCAAGCCAACAACGCTCCCGTTGCCACGGATACAACGGGAGTCGAACGCACCGGCCTGCGGTCGGATAGATCAGGTTCCAGTTGACCGGGTATCCCAAAGTATAAAGCGCGCCCAGCGATCCGAGCAGTACCGTGTGTTCATCTTCCTCACACCGCAGAGAAGGAAGCACGGCGCCTTCCTGTCCGAAGTGATGAAACCCTTGCTGCATGGCGCTCAGCAGAGTCGGGTGCGGGCTGATTTCCAGGAAGATGTCGTGCCCATCTTCCATCAGGTGCTGAGCCGCATTGGAGAAGAGCACCGGCTCTCGCATGTTCCTCGCCCAATACAAAGCGTCGAATTCCTGCCCGTGGATGACTTGGCCGGTCACCGTCGAGTAGATCGGCACGGACTCAGCTCGAGGCTGCATCCCTTCCAAAGCCTGCAGTAAATCGGCGCGCAACGGTTCCATCTGGGGGCTGTGCGAGGCAAAATCGACCTTCACCATGCGACAGAAAATGTCGCGACTCTGCAGCTGATCCAGAATGGCGGCGAGCGCGGCTGGATCGCCGGACAACACCGTCGACGTGGGGCCGTTGCTGACCGCGATCGACACGCGGTCTTCGGAGCCGACCAGGGTGCGTCGAGCTTCCTCGATGGAAAGTTCCACCGCCGCCATGGCTCCGTGCCCATTGATGCGCTTGAACAAACGGCTGCGATGACAAATGATCCGGACGGCATCTTCGAATTTCAGCGCACCCGCAACGTACGCGGCCGCCACCTCTCCCAAACTATGGCCCACCACCGCCTGCGGCTCGATACCCCACGAGCGCCACAACGCTGCCAAGGCAATTTGAATCGCGAAGAGGGCCGGTTGGATGATATCGATTTCGTTCAACCGCGAGTTGGTAGCATCGGTGGCCATGAGTTCGGCGAGCAATGACCAATCTCCGTACGGGCGCATCGCCAGGTCGCAGCGTTCGATGACCTCCCGAAAAACAGCTTCCTGCTCCAACAGTCGTCGCCCCATGCCAAACCATTGGCCCCCCTGTCCCGGAAACACAAAAACAAGTTTTCGCCGACGAGCGGAAAGCTTGCGGCCAGACGACAGGCCGGGACGAGCCTCGCCCCCACAAAAAGCTTTCAGACTCTCCATCAGTTGCGCTGGCGAATTGCCGGAAACGGCGAGACGGTGCTCGTGGTGACTGAGCCGCACGCTGGCTGTGTAACAGACATCCCGCAACGGCGCTGCGGACTCCGGGGTGGCGAGGAAGTCTTGGTAGGCGCGAGCGAGAGACCGGAGGGCTTCCGGACTACGTGCCGACAGCGGCAGCAGTTGTGCGCCGATTGTCCGTTCTGCGTCCGGCATTCCTACAATCGCTGGGGGCGCCTCTTCCAGAACCACATGAGCATTGGTGCCACCGAAACCGAATGAGCTGACTCCAGCCAATGCCGAACCAGACTCCGCGGGCCATGGACTCAGCGTCGTTTGCACTCGGAGAGGAAGCTCGTCAAAACGAATATGCGGGTTGGGCCTTTCAAAGTGCAGGCTCGGCGGGATCTCGCGATGCCGGAGCGCCAGCGCCACCTTGATCAAGCCCGCGATACCGGCGGCGGCCTCGAGGTGGCCCAGGTTGGTCTTGACCGACCCCAAGGCGCAATGCCGTCCCGGTGGACGTTCGACGCCAAGCACCGCGCCCAGCGCTTTCGCCTCGATCGGGTCGCCCAACAATGTGCCCGTGCCGTGGGCCTCGACGTATTGAACCTTGCCGGGCGAGACGGCGGCTTGCCGGTAGGCCTCTCGCAGCACCGCCTCTTGGGCCAGCGGATTCGGCGCCATGAGCCCGTTGCTCCGTCCGTCCTGATTCACGGCGCTGCCGCGAATGACGGCATAGATCGGATCGCCATCCGCCAAGGCTTTCGAGAGGGGCTTCAGCACGACGACACCGGCACCCTCGCTGCGAACGTAGCCGTTGGCCCGCGCATCGAACGCTTTGCAGCGCCCATCCGGCGCCATGGCGCCGGCTTTCGTGAAATTGATCGCAATCGCCGGCGAGAGAATCAGGTTCACGCCCCCGGCCAAAGCCAGCGTGGACTCGCCGTTCCGCAGGCTGCCGCAGGCCAGGTGGACCGCAACGAGTGACGACGAACAGGCCGTGTCGATGGCGAGACTCGGCCCGCGGAAATCGAACATGTATGAGATTCGGTTGGCGGCGATGCTCAGGGCATTGCCGGTGCCGGCGTAAGCATCAATGCGCTCAAAATCATTCCACTGGAGTTGGCCGTAATCGTTTGTTGCGATGCCGATGAATACGCCGGTCTGTGTGCCTACCAAGCGCTCGGCCACCTGCCCCGCGTCCTGTAGTGCTTCCCAGGTTACCTCCAGTAAGAGCCGCTGCTGGGGATCCATCCGCGATGCCTCGCGAGGGGAAATGCCAAAGAAATTAGGATCGAACTGATCCACCTGCCCCAGAAAGCCGCCCCAGCGAGTGTTCATTTTTCCGGGGGTCGCCGGGTCTGATTCGTAAAACGCATGGTGGTCGAAGCGATCCGCGGGAATCTCGCGGATGGCATCCACGCCGTCTCGCAGCAACTGCCAGAACGCTGCCGGATCGTTCGCGCCGGGAAACCGGCAGCCGATGCCGATGATGGCGATCGGCTCGTTTTTCGCCTCCGGGACCTGGCCAGCCGTGGTCGCTGACTCCGGCGCGTCCGGTGATCCTGCCAAATGACGAGCGAGAGTCTCGATCGTGGAATACTCATAGACCAAAGCCGGAGAAAGTTTTCGTCCCAGCCACTCGGCGAGCTCACCGGCCAGGCTGACCGCCTCCGTTGACCCGAGTCCGTAGCTGGCGAAGGGCTCGCGGATATCGATTTCGTGAGACTCGATTCCCAGCCGCTCGGACAGTTTGGCGACCAACCACGCCTGGATGACTTCCGCGTTGGTAGAATTCTCAGCCGTCACTCACTCCTCGCCGAGCCTTCCTAGTGTCCCCTTCAGAAAACTGGCTTTGCAAGCGTGGCGCTGCACCTTGCCGCTGGTGGTCTTGGGAATGCGTCCAGCCCGGAGCAGCACCACCGTGTGGACTCGCACATCATGCTCTTCGGCCACCGCACTTCGAATGGCCCGAACCACGGCCTCGATATCCAGTGGCAAACGCCCGTTTGGATGAGCGCGCGCTTCCCCATCCGGCGGCTTGCAAATCGCCGGTTGGAACCGGGGCTCGACTTCGGCGGCGATGATCAGTTGTTCTTCGCCGACGTCATCGACCGAAAACGCCGCGCAGCACGCCGGCCGTAAGGCCGGGTGACTCTGTTCCACCGTCAATTCAATATCCTGGGGGTAAAGCTTGCGACCACTGATGATGATCAGATCCTTCAGGCGGCCGGTGACAAACAACTCGCCACCTTTCATAAATCCCAAATCCCCGGTGCGGAGAAAGGGTCCTTCCCCGGTGTCTTTCAAGTAGGCGCGACAGGCACGTTCTGTGTCCTTGGGCCGGTTCCAATACCCGTGAGTCACGCTCGGGCCGGACACCCAGATTTCGCCCACTTCATCTGGAGCGCAAGCGGTCAACGACTCCGGATGAGTGATGACAACCCTGGTATCGCGCAGGGCGTGGCCACTGCCGACAAGTGTCCGCACATTCTGGTGTTGGGCGCAGGCCTCCACGACGCGGTTCTGTTCAAATGCCGCCACTTGAATCGTGCGGAACATCTCATCTGTCAAAGAACCGCCGGAAACCAGTAGCGTGGCTTCGGCGAGCCCATAACATGGATGGAAAGCGCTGAGCCGGAAACCACACGAGGCAAAGGTCGCCGCAAACCGTTTCATGGTGTCGGCGCGAACTGGCTCCGCGCCATTGTAAGCCACATCCCAACTGCTGAGGTCGAGAGTCTCACATTGTTCGGGAGTAATTCTGCGGGTGCACAATTCATAGGCGAAATTGGGCCCGCCGCTAATCGTAGCTTTGTAGCGCGAAATCGCCTGGAGCCACCGTATCGGCCGCATGAGAAAGGCTGCTGGCGGCATCAGGTAACACGGACGTCCCTTGTACAGAGGTTGGATAATCCCATTGGTCAGTCCCATGTCGTGGAACGCCGGTAGCCAGGTGACGGTGACGCTGTCCGGGATGAGCGCGAAGACGCGGTTAATATAGGCCGAATTATGGAGGAGGTTCCCGTGACTGATCACGACGCCCTTCGGTTCCGCGGTGGACCCGGAAGTATATTGGAGCAACGCCAGGGTGTTGCTGGTCACGGCCGGGTCTCGCCATTCCTGCGCCAGACTGCCGCTGACCTTGTCAGTGGCCAACCAACGCATCTTGTGCAACTCGGGAGCTTGCGTGAACAGGCCCTCAGTGTTGGAGAGAATCGCTGAAGTGGTGAGCACCACCGAGGGCTGCGCATCGCTGATGATGGCGCGAAGACTGGGGAGGGTCCGCTGTGGCTTAGCAGATTGGGCGGAGGCAGAGGGACGGCAATCACCCCGGCATATAAACAACCAAAAAATGCGGAGATGAACTCAAGACCTGCAGGATAAAGCAACAGCGCACGCTCCCCAGCTGCTCGGTAGCTTTGGAGCAGCGCCCCAATACTGCGGGCTTGGCAGTCCAATGCCGCATAGGTCAGATGATCCCCTTCTGCTTCTCCATCGACCAGATAGGTGTAGGTCCGCTGCTCGGGCCGCTGAAACGCTCGCCAGCGAAGGATTTCGACCAGCGTGGAGAATTCCACGATTGGATCAGCAAGGTCCTTCTTCATCCGTGCCTTTCTTCAACGGTTCTGCCGCGATCGTTGTGGACATCGGTTTGGCGTCGCCTCCGGGCGAGAGAATTCCCGCAACCGGGTAGACTCGGCAGCGGTTGATCGACCAAGGCTCGGAGGAAAGGAGCCAAGCGATGTTCATGACCGGATGTGATTTTCACACGCGTTTTCAGCAAATTGCAATGGTGGATCCAACCGGCGAGATTGTTGAGCGCCGATTGGACCACGAGGCTAGCGAGGTAAGCAGCACACCAGTTTGAACTGCGCTGCCGTTTTCTGAGCGTCACCCTCAAAGTGCCATAAACAGATTACGATAGGCAATTCAGGAGATTGAAGACGCAATTTGCCGTATAGCGTCCTGGTGCGTTCCAGAGCAAATGGCGGAAGCGCTGAAATATAGTCTGTAATCCTAGGCAGTTTTCCTGAGAGGGCGAATTTGGTCTTTGCGGTCTCCCGCATCATGGCGCAGCAAGCCTCAGGCCATCTGGCTCTGCGCCGAATTTCCCATACACATTGATTCCAAGGGGCGGGTTTTGCCTATTTCTGCATCCCGGCAGTTCAGTGAATGGATTGGGCTCTATTCCGAGTCCTCGTTCACTGATTTGACCGGCGCCCCAGCGTTCCACAAGGGATAGCGTAATCCCGCGAGCCGATTGATCACCAAAGCCTGAGCAACAAGCAGGAACACCGCCACTTCGATGATGACTAGTTCACGCGGCTTCGAAATAATACCGAGAGAAACGATCAGCGTAGTCGCACCCGCGGGGGGATGGCTAACATCGAGAAGCACCATGAATGCGCCTGTAGCCGAGAGCGAAAGAGCCGCCGCCAGGATTCTTGGCCAGAAGATACCTGGATGCACTCCGAAGGGTAGCGCCCCGGCACCTGTGACAACGAACGCCGCATAACCGCAGATGAGCCCAATAGCGTGCCCGAAAATGGTATTTCGTGGACTTGACGTTTGCGCGAGCGGCGAAAAGAACAGAAGATACGCGGTGGGGCCAAGCGACGGAAACACAAATGGGTTGTGGCTCATGAGCGCCAATAGGGCAAGCACCCCGATAGTGATGAAGCCATTCACAAACACGTAGAGTGAGCGAACAAGTCGCGGCGGAAAGTGATGCAGCAGCCAATCTAGCCGGACCCGTCGGAGCAAGGAGAGAATGTGATCAGCCCCTGCATGCTCCTGAGCGGACGAATTGAGCTTCCGCATCAGATATTGGGCAGCAGGTCGAAATATTCGTCGTCCTCGTTTTTGCCGCCCTCTCCTTTGCCAAGCACCTTCTCCGACTCGATGAACTCGATACGCTCGATCCATTTGACCATCTTGTAGCCAAGCTGGTTCTCGACTCGCAGCCGCAGCGGTGCTCCATACATCTGCGGAAGCCGTTGTCCGTTCATCCGCGAGGCCAGCAGACATTGCGGTTTCAGCACATTCTCTAGGCTTTGTGTGTCGTAATAGGGGCCGCCGTAGAGAGCTTCGCCAAAGGAAAAAAAGGCGACGACTCTCGCTTCCGGTTTTGGCTGCACCAATTCGATAAGGGCCTTCATGGGAATGCCGCCCCACTTCGCAATGCCGCTCCATCCCTGGATGCAATGATGCATGGTGATGTGTTCCGTCTCACCCAACTGCTCCAGATCGGCAAGAGAAAGCTCAACCGGCTTTTCGACGAGGCCTCCCACCTTGAGCCGGAAGTCCTCGAAGCCAGCTTCCGCCAGGCGCTTCCAATCATCCCGGATCGGCATTTTCCCATTGGGCCAGAAGTACGGCGAGATTTCCTCTTCGGAATACTTCTGCCGTGGCGTCAGGCGATTCAACGTAAGAAGCTGCATCGGGTAGGTCACGGACTTGAGCGCACGCTGCAATCCGCGCGGGTGATGCCAAGAGATGTAGTGCGCTACCACCCACGAAAGAACGACCACACCTATGCCCACAAACCCAAGATACATGCCCAGATGCCCGTGATCATCCGTGCCGAGCACAATGTGGTTCATATTCCGCGCAAATCCGGTCATGACTATCAAAGTGACGTGTACGACGAGAAAAGCAAGGAAACTGAACATCGTGAGAAAGTGAATGGATCGCGCCGATTGCCTGCCACCAAAGACCCGCGCGTACCAAGGAAAGCGATTCACCACGGCGGGCGACATGGCGATCCCCGTAAGAATCGCCAAAGGGCCGAAGATGAAGACAACGGTGAAATAGGCAATCTGCTGCAATGCGTTGTAGCCATAAAACCCGTTCGGCTCGCCGGGCATATGAAATGTTGCGTAGTGCACCCACGTGTTCCACGCCTGCAAGAGGACGAGTGGTGAAGTTGGCACAATCCGTCGCCACTGCTCCGTATCAAAGAGCATGGCAATGAAAACAATGCCGGTGATGATGAAGCCGTGAACGTCGATGAAGTGCCAGACCCGTGCAATGCCAATAGTGTGCCGGTAGCCCGGCGTGCCGACAAGTGGGGAAATATAACGAGCGTCGTCTTTCGCGGTCCAGATGCGGTCGCGTGGAACCTTGAGCGGTGTAAACCTGATCCATTCGCTCCCTGGCGTACAGCCATCATTGAAATAAAGACGAGGATGATCCATCAGGATGGACAGACCGCTGCGAATCAGCATCATCACAAAAAGGAAATTAAAGAAGTGGCAGTAACGCACCCAGACCGGAAACCCATGCGGTCCTGCGAAGTTGTTGGGATATATCTGAGGAATCGCTGGAACATGAGGCAGTCCGGCCACGGCGACCTCGATCCAAGACGCCGCGATTACAGAAAGGATCGCGATACCGATTCCGATTAGGATGGAAGGTCGAATCCAGAAGCGAAATCGGCGATCTGGCGGATAGTGGACGGCTCTGTGTGCCGGATCAAACGAGATCATGCTGCCTCCGGATTACCCCATACGGCTAATACAGCTAATACAATTGATTATCGGGCCGATTGCTAGATGCCAGCTTGCGAAAACTGCACGCGTCGCGTCGTGCCGCGTGCGCAACGTACCCCGGTCAGACTCTCTCGATCTCGTCCCACGCTATGGTGAGCAGAAAAACGCTGTCTTCAAGGGCTTCGACATCGTGAGCAATCGCCCGTTCCAGCGCCAATACGTGACCTGGGGTAAACCACCAACTTTGCCCTCTATCCGGATGCTTATTTTTGTGCGACGCCACAAGAAAAAGACCTGTGCACGGTCACCCTCGCTGAACAATAGTGCGCCACGCTCAAAACGCCTGTTATTGACTCGCGCGGCCAACGCGTCCATTTCCTTATCGGTCAGGCTTGTGAACAACGGGGTCTTTCGCAGTAGCGTTTCTACGACCCCATTCACAGCAGCGCTCCGTCGGTAGCAATCGATAGCCCAACCCTCACTTCGAACCACCCATTATCTCCCAACTCCTTTGCACGACCTATGAACACGCCTGCCTTGGGCGCGGACCGACCGACTCCAACAGATCCATTCCCTAATTTGCCTTCTCTGCAGTTTCCCTAATTTGGGGAATCTGCTTTTCGTTCAAAGCTAACCCCAATGGCATGAAAACATCGGATTCTGGCACATTTTTGGCACAGAGGACGCGCCTGCTTTTGCAGCAGTAAACGAACCCCTTGGTGAAACAGTTTTTATTGGCACACTGCACACCAGTCCAGTCACTAAGGGCCTGATACGGGTGCGCCACTTTCTTGAGTCATTTGTTTTCAACGACTTCCGTCGACACCCTCCACTTCGTTTCGAACTTAAACGCCCCGCTGCGTCCGCATGGAACCGATCAAGCTTTCGGCGCTAGGTTACGCGTCTGATAAGATGGCCGAGCCAGGAGCCGACGGTGTACTGTAGAGTTGGAATCGATAATTCCACGAGAGCTCCCATTGGCGGCAGGGATGAGCGGAATACGACGCGGCGGAGTGAGAACTTGGCTGACAAGATTTTGTGCGCTAGTGCTGGCCCTTTTAGTGTCTTTTGGCTGGCCGGCCCCGAGCGCAGCCTACGCCGTCCTTGCGCATGAAGCCATCATCGACAGCGCATGGGACACCAACATACGTCCATTACTTTTGAAGCGATTTCCCCAAGCTACACGGGAAGAGCTCAAAGAAGCGCATGGGTATGCCTACGGCGGCGCCATCATTCAGGACATGGGTTATTACCCGCACGGAAGTAAGTTCTTCAGCGACCTGACGCACTATGTGCGCAGCGGGGACTTTGTCGTAGCCCTGCTGCGCGACGCCAAGGACCTCGACGGCTACGCATTTGCGCTCGGGGCGCTCTCTCACTACGCAGCGGACAATGACGGCCATCTCCTCGGCGTGAATCGCGCGGTCCCTCTGCTGTATCCGAGGATGAAGAAGAAGTACGGCGACTCGGTGACGTATGAAGAAAACCCGCTCGCGCACGTCAAGACGGAATTTGGATTCGACGTTCTGGAAGTGGCGCAGGGACGTTACGCTCCGGATAGTTACCACGACTTTATCGGCTTCGAGGTTTCCGCTTCTCTGTTGGAACAAGCTTTCCAGGAAATCTACGGCCTGGATCTCAAGAGCGTTCTCTCCGACGAAGATAAGGTGCTCGGTTCTTACCGCCATGACGTCAGCCAGCTTCTTCCCAAGGCGACACGCATTGCCTGGAGCCTAAAAAAAAACGAGATCAGGAAGGACCAGCCCGGCGTGACAAAGAAGAAGTTTCTCTACAATCTTTCGCGCGCGAGTTATCAAAAGAATTGGGGAAAAAATTATCAGCCGCCCACTTTTGGCGAACGATTTCTCGCCTTTATTACCAGGATTATCCCCAAGATCGGTCCGCTGAAAGTGCTGCAGCTGCGGACGCCTACGCCGGAGACCGAACGCATGTTCGAAGCCAGCTTTAACGCATCTCTGGAACGTTACCGAAAGCTGCTGGGACAAGCGGACGCCGGACAGCTAAACTTGACGAACGACAATTTTGACACCGGCGAAACAACGGGTCCCGGACAATACCGGCTTGACGATGACGCGCACGCCGAGCTGCTGGACGCGCTCGCCAAGCAGAACTTTAGAGGTGTTTCGCCGGAGCTGCGGGCCGAGCTCCTGGAATTCTACGGGCATCCGGATGCTCCCTATGCGACCAAGCGTAAGCGAAAAGAGTGGGCGAAAGTTCAGGCCGAGCTTGAACAACTGAGAAAGGCAGCTTCGCCGGCGGTGGCCGGAGATGCGGACGATCCTTCTCGACACAGTACTGGCGAAGATTCCGGCGTGCCGCAGCTTTCCGAGCAATAGGCTCGTCACCCGCTTTTTTGCGGACAACTCACGATCTGTCCGCCACGCTAGGCAAAGGCGTCAATCTTGGTCGGCTCGGATAACCGATCAAGTTTTCTTCAGGGCTCCGAATCGGGCTACAGGCTCAATCCGGCATGGGCCTCAAGTTGTGGCAAGGCTGCCACGAACTCTCCAAGAAAATGCGGGCAGAAATGAGAAGGCGAGCCAGTTGCCTGGCTCCCCCTTCCCCGCAAAAGATTACGGCGCAAGTCTCGAACTACCGCGCGAACAGCTTCCGCCGCAAGGACGCCAAGCCCAGGAGGCCCGTGCTCAAAAGGAAGAGCGATGAAGGCTCCGGGGTCGCGCTTGAGGTCGGAAGAGTGAAGACTGCCTGGCCGTCTACCGTGTCTTGAAATATAGCTCCCGGTGTCTCACCAACGTCAAAAGGATCGCATGGCGCTGGTGTGCCGCTGCACACCGGTGTGCCGTCGTCCGCGAGACTGTATCCGTTCACAAAAGAGCTGCCATTCCACATGGGAATCACGTAATCCGAACCGCCGCTTTCGTCCAAGTCCAAGGTAATCGTGCTAGTGGACGGAAGAAATTGGAATCGAAAAAAACTGCTGCCCGGGGACTGCGAAATACCTATCAGCGGGCTGGGACCGCTACCGAAACCGGTGGAAAATGGAGCCGCACCGTTATAGGTGGTGACCAGGGCGTAGGTTCCGCCCGTAAACCCCGCGGTCGACCCCGTGAAGCTACCTGACAGTGTGCACGTGGTATTGCCTCCACTGACGCTGCACGCTCCCTGCGTTATGAACCATTGGGCATCGCCAGAACCGTCATCTCCGATGCCGGTCTCTGTAAAGATTTGCGAAGCTGTGCCAAGGTCCACCGTCACCGTTGTGGCACGCGTGACACAGGCCATCGCAAGTACACATGCCATAGCCACTAAACCGTGTCTCAATCTCATTCGTATCCCCCTGAATTCGCCTGCTGAGCTTTTTTACTGTGGCCGGAATTCTTGCAGTGTGCTTAATGGGCCTGGAACAGCCATTTGAGAATGCAAACTTATCCCCGGAATGCCATAGTTAGCGAGTAATTCAACATCCAAATCGCTTGTGAAACATTTGTACCGATAAACCTTCTCGATTCATAGACGTGAGGCCTTGCTACGATTGCCGGCATGGCCAAGTCATCGCAACAGTTTGCGCATATCAGAACAAATTCTGCGGCATGGCCACAGACGGAGTTTGTGGGAAGCGATAGAAGAGGCTCCGGTATGATGATTTGCTGCGTGGAAGTTGCCTGAAAACACGAATCGCCGTCGGCCGACTTGGACGTGTGGCCGGATGATCGGGCAAGCACCCGCCGCCGGCAAAACCCCCAATCGTCCAGGGCAAAAGCGCCCAAATCGCCTCCCTCGAGCGCGCAAATTTGAATCGCACGGCCTGACTGTATAAACTTAACGAACTGCCCAAAGATTCACCCAGGGAATCGGAGGAATAACGTGGCCGGCGGAATGATAAGTTCGTTGCGCTCCTTTCGCCAGGACACGTCCGTCTTGAATCAAAAAGTGAAGCCAGGGACGGCGAAGCGCACGCTGGCATTTGCTGCTCCGTATACCAAGCTTCTCACGCTGTTTCTCTTTGTGGTCACTTTGGACGCCGTCGTCGGTGTCATAAATCCTCTTATCTACCGCGACATCATCAACAACGGAATCATCAAGGGGAATGCTGCGCTTATCATCAAGCTCGCCATTCTCGTGGCGGGTTTGGGCCTGTTGGATGCAGCCTTTGGCCTGACGCAATCCTACCTGTCCGCAAGAATTGGCGCGCGCATCGTACTCTCTCTCCGTACCAAGCTCTTCGAGCATATCCAGCAAATGCCGCTCGCGTTTTTCACCCGCGCGCAAACCGGAGCTTTAGTTAGCAGGCTCAATAACGACGTCAGCGGGGCACGAACCGCATTTACCGACCTTCTCTCCAATGTTGTCGGCAACATCATCACCGTCATCTTGATCCTCGGTGCGATGTTTGTGCTTTCCTGGCGCATCACGCTGGCGGGGCTCGTCCTGATTCCGCTCTTTGTTCTTCCCGCGCGCTTCTGGGGACGCAAGCTCCAGGCCATCACGCGCGAGAGCTACAACCTCAACGCCTCCATGAATAGCCTGATGGTCGAGCGATTCAATGTGGCCGGCGCGCAGCTCGCCAAGCTCTTCGGCCGCCGCCAGGACGAAAGCACGGCGTTCGAAGCCAAAGCCACGCGCGTCTCCGACATCGGCGTCAAGAGCGCCGTCTATGGACGCCTGTTTTTCACGGCGCTCATGCTTATGGCAATGTTTGCCACTGCGCTGGCCTACGGCTGGGGTGGTGTGCTCGCGGTCCAGCATAAGCTCGACGTCGGCACGGTCGTGGCCCTTGTCTCTTACTTGGCGCGGCTGTACGTCCCGCTGGTTGGGCTTTCCAACATTCAAGTCAGCGTCATGACCGCGCTCGTATCCTTTGAGCGGGTGTTCGAGGTGCTCGACCTTGCGCCCATGATTCAAGAAAAGCCCGGAGCGGTTCCTGTCCCCGCCGGCCCGGCAACGATTTCCTTTGATCGCGTCTCCTTCCGCTACCCAACCGCTTCTGAAGTTTCGCTTGCTTCGCTTGAATCTATCGCTGTGCCGGACAAGACGCCCGAAAAAACCGTGCTCTATGACATTACCTTCACCGCCAGGCCGGGCCAGCTGGTTGCTCTTGTCGGGCCATCCGGCGCGGGCAAGACGACCATCACGCAGCTCGTGCCGCGGCTCTACGACGTCCAAAGTGGATCGATATCCGTAAATGGTATTGATGTTCGCGATGCGAAACTCGATTCGCTGCATCAGCGCATCGGCGTAGTCACGCAGGACGCCCATCTTTTCCACGACACCATCCGCGCGAACCTTGTGTATGCGAAGCCCGACGCCACCGATGCGGAAATCACCGAAGCCTTGCGCGCTGCGCAGATACTTCCGCTCATTTCGTCTCTGCCCCAAGCGCTCGAGACACTCGTCGGCGAGCGCGGCTATCGTTTCTCCGGCGGAGAGAAACAGCGCCTGGCAATCGCTCGGCTTCTCCTCAAGGCGCCGGATATCGTCATTCTCGACGAAGCCACCGCCCATTTGGACTCCGAGTCGGAAGCGGCGATACAAAAGGCGCTTGAAACCGCGCTGGCGGGGCGAACTTCGATCGTCATCGCGCACCGTTTGTCAACGATTCTCAAGGCCGATCAGATACTCGTCGTGCAGGAGGGACGCATCGTCCAGCGCGGCACACACGCGGAGCTCTTGGAACAGCAAGGTGTCTACGCGGACTTGTACCAGCGCCAATTTGCCAGCCCCGAGCCCTCATTTGAACCTACCGCCTAAGTTGCCCCAGGTTCTCACGGAGGCTTATTGCTCCCGGTGACCGCGAGGAGTTTTTGCCGCAGTGCTGCTTGCTTTCACACACCCCGGGGCGATAAAATTGCATCCTAATTATCGAGGAGCGCCGGTCTTTTGCAGTTCGCGACTCCCGAGCGGATGAGTATTCGCCCACGCTGATGCTGCGACGCAATAGATGGCTGACCGGGTCTGGGTGCTTGATGAGCCGTTCGTCGGCAAGATTCCTTCTGCGCTTGGCGCTTTTACCCCTTGCTGTTCTCCTGATCGGTTTCAGTGCGAGCAGGTTCCGGCCGCATGCGCAGCCCCGGCCACGCACACCGCTCTGCTTTGCTAACATTGCCACGGCGCAAGGCATCGCGCACTCTGCGATACCTGCTGTCTCTCCTTCTGTGAGCTATTCGCACGCAACTCCATCAGCATCCTTGGTGCTCAGTCTCCCTCTTGAAGAACAGTCGATGCTGGAAGAAGTAGTTTCACCTTCGTTGCTGCGAGCTCCCCCAGTCATTCGTATCTAGCTGCCACTTACCCTTAATTATTGTGAACTTGAACCGCGCACTGAGTTGCGTGGAGCAAGTGGGTCCAACGGTCCTGATTGAATCGCAATCCCGAGGTCGAGAAATATGTGCTGGTTGCTCGATTCCCGGGGGCTTTGGTACTACGGGAGCTAGTCAGCCATGAAAATCGAAAAGAGTGAATTGCCGCGCCCGACCGGCTCGCGAGCCATCGGTTCCTGCGTGCTCGCCTGTATCGTTATGCTCTTGGCCTCGTGCTCCGGCAGCGGTGTTGCCGGACAAACGACGGACCCATCCTCCGTCGTGGTGGTGGGCGTCGCCAAAGTAACCAGGCAAGGTCTTTCACGAACGCTGAGCATCGCCGCAGAATTCCGGCCATTTCAAGAGATCGAAATTGACGCCAAGGTGGCCGGCTACGTGAAATCCATTTATGTCGACATCGGCGATCACGTCAAGACGGGCCAGCTCTTGGCCGTGCTGGAAATCCCCGAGTTGCAAGACCAGGTGACGCAGGCCATCGCGACGGTCAGCCAGTCCCAGCAGGAAATACAGCATGCCCAATTCGAGCTCGCGCAATCGAGGGCCACTTATCAGGCGACGCATCTTCAATACACGCGCATGGCCCAAGTGATGAAGACTCAGCCGAACCTTATCGCCCAGCAGGAAATCGACGACGCTTTGGGCAAGGATCAGGCGGCCGAGGCGAGCGTCGATGCGGCGAAGGCTGCCTTGGCTACGGCGAACGAGGAGCTTGCGGTGGCCAAAGCAAATCAGGACCGCGTGCAAGCGATGTATGCGTATGCGCGCATCACCGCTCCGTTCACCGGCGTGATCACGCAAAGATACGCGGATACCGGCGCAATGCTTCAGGCCGGCACTTCCTCCCACACCCAGGCCATGCCGCTGGTGCGCCTATCGCAAAACGATTTGCTGCGCTTGACGATTCCCGTGCCCGAATCTGCCGTGCCGCTGATTCACGTAGGCATGCCTGCACAGGTCGAAGTGCCGTCGCTGAACAAAACTTACGACGGCAAAGTGGCCCGCTTCGCTGACAACATCGACTATGCGACCAGAACCATGCGTACGGAAATCGACGTCCCGAATCCGAAGCTGGAACTGATACCGGGAATGTATGCTGACGCCTCTCTCGTTCTCGAACGGCGATCGCAGGTTCTGGCCGTACCCACGCAGGCTCTTGATCGCCAGGGAAACGAGGCCACCGTACTGTGCGTGAATGCTCAGCAAAAGTTGGAGCGAGTCCGGGTTCAGCTGGGCCTGGAAAGGTCGGATCGCGTCGAAATCGTGTCTGGGTTGCAGGAAGGAGATCTGGTCGTGGTCAGCGACCGGAGCCAACTCCGCGAGGGAGAGACGGTGCACCCGAAAATCCTGAATCTGGCGCAGGGAGATTCCTAGTGCCCAGGTTCTCGATTCGCAATCCCTACTTCATCTTGGTCGTCTGCCTGATTCTCGTGGTTCTCGGTGTCACCAGTCTCGTTCGCATGCCTATCGATCTTTTCCCTGCAATCAATATGCCGCAAGTCGTCGTTGCAACCTTTTACAACGGCATGCCGCCCGAGGACATCGAGACCGAAATCACCGGCCGCTTCGAGCGATTCTTTACGCTCGGCGCCGGAATCGACCACATGGAATCACGCTCGCTTCCCGGCGTCAGCATCATTCACGTTTATTTTCAGCCCGGCACGAGCGCCGATTCCGATGTCGACGAGATCTCCAATCTCGCCATGGCCGACTTGCGCCGCTTGCCTCCCGGCACTCTGCCGCCCGTCGTCGAAAAGTTCGACGCCTCCAGTTTGCCCGTTTGCTTGATCACTCTCGGTGGCAAAGGCCTTTCCGAAACTCAGCTCCGCGACTACGGCCAATTCGCCATTCGCAACCAACTGTCCGTCGTCTCCGGCGCATCGGTGCCTCCGCCATTTGGTGGCAAATACCGCCAAATCATGGTCTACGTCGATCCCATGAAACTGTTGGCCTATCAGTTGAGTCCGATGGACGTCGTTCGCGCCGTCAACAACGCCAACCTGATCCTCCCTGCCGGCGACGTAAAGATCGGTCCCTACGACTACAACATCTATTCCAACAGTCAAATTGAAGACGTCAATGATATCAACCAGGTCCCCCTGAAGACGATTGGCGAGCAGACCGTCACGGTCAGCGACGTTGGCCACGCTGTCGACGCGTCGCAGATCCAAACGAACATCGTCCGCGTGGATGGACAGCGCTCAGTTTACCTGCCAATTCTCAAGCAGGGCGGCGACACCAACACCATCGCCGTCGTCGATGGCGTGCGCAAGGTCCTTTCTCAGCTCACCGACGTACCTAGATCCTTGGTTGCGAAGGTCGCCTTCGATCAGTCCGCCTTCGTCAAGGAAGCCATTACGAATCTCCTCCACGAAGGCGGCATTGGTTTGCTCCTCACGGCTATCATGGTGTTGATTTTCCTGGGGAGTTTTCGCGCTACCATCGCCGTCTCTCTTTCTATTCCTCTCTCCGCACTCGCGGCGTTCATCATTCTTTATTTCAACGGCAGTTCCATCAACACTATGGTTCTCGCCGGCCTCGCCCTGGTCTTTTCGCGCCTCATCGACAACTCCGTTATCGTCCTCGAAAACATTTTCCGTCACATCGAACTTGGCAAGCCGCCCGCCGAAGCCGCTGAATATGGCGGCCAGGAAGTCTCTCTGGCCGTGCTTGCCGCCACGCTTACCACCGCTGTGGTCTTCTTCCCAGTGACGTTCCTTTACGGCGTGGCGCGGTATCTCTTCACCGCCCTCGCTCTCGCTGTTGTCTTTTCACTTTTTGCCTCCTATTTCGTCGCCATGACGGTCGTTCCTCTTTTCTGCGCCCGCTACATCAAATTTGTTCCCGAGGGCGAGCCCGAGAGCGAAGAATTTCTTTTCGGCCACGCGCCCAAATGGAGGTCGTGGGGTCGCCGCTTCAATCATCGCTTCAACACCGGTTTTCAGAGGCTCCTCGACGCGTATGAAAAGGCTGTTCGCCGCAGCCTGGAGCGCCCGAAGCTCGTTGTGGCAAGTATCACCGGAATTTTTCTCCTCAGTCTGATCATTTATCCTTTTCTCGGAATTGCATTTTTCCCGCGTACCGACGCTGGGCAATTCGTCATCAACGTCAAAGCCGAGCCCGGCACGCGTGTGGAAATCACTAATGCTGAGGTAAAGCGCGTGGAAGACATCATTCGTCACACGGTCACGCCTCACGATCTGAAAATCATCGTCTCCAATGTCGGCGTCATCCCCGGGTTTTCTTCGATTTACACATCCAACTCCGGCCCGGACACCGCCGCCATTCAGGTCGCTCTGAATGACGATCACACCATCGGCAGCTACGAATATATGGAACGCATCCGCAAGGTGCTGCAGGCTCAAATGCCAGAGATCACCGCGTTTTTCCAATCCGGCGGCATGGTCGACGCGATTCTCAATCAGGGCTTGCCGGCGCCCATCGACGTTCAGGTGAGCGGAAGCAATCTCCAAGCCGACGACTCCGTCGCTCTTAATCTCGCCAGCGATATCAGGGGCGTCAACGGCGTCAGCGACGTTTACATCCCGCAGGACCTCGATTATCCGTCGCTGCATCTCCAGGTCAATCGCGTGCGCGCCAGCGAATTGGGGCTGAACCAGAAGGAAGTGATCGACAACGTCATCACCGCTCTCACCTCGAATGCCATGATCGCTCCCAGCTACTGGATCGATCCTCATACCGGGAACGATTACATGCTGACCGTGCAGTACTTCGAAAACCAGATGAATCACTTCTCGGATTTGCGCGAAATGCCTCTCGTCGCTCCAGGCCACGACGCGCCAACCCTGCTCGGCAACGTCGCCCAAGTTTCGCGGATCGAAGCTCCCACCGAAGTCGATCACTACCAGATTCAGCGCGTCATCGACGTTTACGTCAGCACGGCTACGGAAGGCTTGGGCCGCATCGCGAATCGCATCGACGGCATTCTCGCCGCCACGCAAATCCCCAGCGGCGTGGGCGTCAACCTTCGCGGAATGGTTCAAAGCATGCGTGCGTCCTTCAAGAGCTTCGGCCTCGGCTTGCTCCTGGCGCTCCTTCTTCTCTTCCTCATTCTTGTCGCGCAATTCCGCTCTTTCACGGACCCGCTGCTGATTCTTCTCGCCGTCCCGACCGGCATCACCGGAGTGCTGCTGACTCTGATTCTCACCGGAACCACCCTCAACGTAATGTCGCTGATGGGCGTCATCATGATGGTGGGCATCGTCGTGTCCAACAGCATCTTGATTGTCGAATTCGCGCATCGTCTGGAAGCCGAGGGCACTCCGGTCCTCGACGCCGTCATCCAGTCCTGCCGCATCCGCCTTCGCCCGATTCTCATGACCTCGCTCGCCACCATCATCGGTCTGGTTCCTTTGGCGCTGAAACTCGGAACCGGCAGCGAGGCCTACGCGCCTCTCGCTCGCGCCATCATCGGCGGTCTGATCGTTTCCGTCGTGCTGACCGTCTTCATCGTCCCGGCCGCCTACGTGCTCGTGTACGCAAACAAACCACAGCCAGATTCGGCGGCCGCGCCGGCCGCTCCGCAACAAAGCGAATAGCGCACCCTAGGGAGGATTTCACGAATGACCAGCAAGATGACGAGCAAGCATTTTCTTCCCGCTCTGCTGTTCACATTCATCGCCTGCCCATCCGCATCTCTTTTCGCGCAGGCTCAACCGCCGCAAACTCTCACTCTTGCGCAAGCCGACGCCATCGCCTTGCGCCATCGCCCGCGCCTGCTCGCGTCGGTTTATGCCGCTCAAGCTGCTGGACAAGTTACGCGTCAAGTGCGCTCCGCTTATTATCCGAGCGTCGAGGGCAACGCCACCGGAGTGGAGGCGGAAAACGGCTCGCGAATCACGGCGGGCGGACTGAATAATCCGAGCGTTTACGACCGTTACGCGAACGGCGTCACCGTGGATCAGCTGGTTACGGATTTTGGGCGCACGAAAAACTTAACGAAGTCCGCCAGTCTCGGCGCCCAGGCGCAGCAACAAGATACCAGTGCCACTCGCGCCAGTGTCTTGCTCCAAGTGAACGAAGCCTATTATCACGTGCTGCAGACCCAAGCCGTCCTCCGCGTCACGCAAGAGGCCGTGAAGGAGCGCCAGTTGGTTGCCGATCAGGTCGGCGAGCTCGCAAAAAATCAATTGAAGTCCGGTCTCGACGTTAGTTTTGCAAATGTCAATCTCGACCAGGCGCAACTCCTGGTCACCCAGGCCCAAAATAACGTGCAGGCGGCGTTTGCGAATTTGTCCCTCGCCCTCGGTTATACCACCGCGCAAGCGTATCAATTGGTTGACACTCCGCTGCCTCCCGCGCCCGCGCCCGACCCTGCGCAGTTCGTCACGCAAGCCTTGGGCGAACGCCCCGAAGTCGCTGCGGGAAAGCTGCAGGAAGATTCCTCGCGCGCGTTTGAGCGTGCCGAACGCGATCTTTGGATGCCAACCCTAAGCGCCGTCGGCGCCGTCGGACTTGCTCCTGTGCGCGAGGAGCCCCTTCTCAGCCGTTACGCCGCCGCAGGGTTCAATCTCAGCATACCCATTTTTGACGGCGGACTTTTCTCGGCGCGTCACGCCGAGGCCCACTTTCAAGCGCAGCAGACGGACCAGAATTTGCGGGAGACCGAAGACCAAATCGCCCGCGACGTCCGCGTCGCTTGGCTCGACGCAAACACCGCCTATCAGCAATTGACCTTGACGCAGCATCTGCAGCAGCAAGCGGCCATGGCCCTGCAGCTCGCGCAGTCTCGCTACCAGTTGGGCTTGAGCTCCATCGTCGAGCTCAGCCAGGCGCAGCTAAACGAAACGCAGGCGGAAATCGATCAAGCCAGCGCCAAATATCAGTGCCAGATCGCCACCGACGACCTCAATTTCCAGGTCGGCAATCTCCATTAGCTTCACGCGTTGTGCCCATGTGCTCCCGCGAAAACAAATAACCGCTGCCGCTCCTGCATAAGAGTTGTGGAATTGCTCCACGCCGCCGCGTAGACTTCTTTCCATCACCTTACGCGCCCGTAGCTCAGCTGGATAGAGCATCTGCCTTCGAAGCAGAGGGTCGGGAGTTCGAATCTCTCCGGGCGCGCCACTCCCCATTTTTCGCGTGTTGAAAGATCAGGTCGAAGGGCTTTCTGTAAGTAGGACAAACGCTTGCGGAATCTAGCGTGCAGTTCGAAAGTACAATTCTGAGCAACTTCGCTTTTTCGACCGGTGGTTGCTTAAGATAAAGAAAATACGCCTTATTCGCGAGTTCCCAGGCAAGCTGCGTGAAAATCCGTCCAGCGAAAGCGCTACCTCAATGGTTGGGGTGTGCGAAGCTTTCGCCCGGTGGCCACAAGGACAGCCAAGCCCCAACCCATCAGAATCAAAGTTGCGGGCTCTGGCGTGACAAGCGTGTTGGTGAAACCGAAGCTCGTCGGCGAACCGGAAGGTCCCGCATTTGCGGTGAAGGAATCCTGAACCGACAGCACTAATGGCGCCCCCGGGAACCAAACAAATCCGGAATCAGGGTGATCCACACCGGCCGGCGGAGGAAGGTTGACTATTTCGGTAAACAACGAGACGCCATTGCTGAGAGCTGCCTGAGCAGCAACCGATGCTCCGCTGGGCACGACGCCACTCAGCGAGAGGTCCGCCCAATAAAAAGGGCCCGTACCGGAATTAACGGAGTAATCCAAGCTGCCTGAGAGCGACGTTGTTGTGGAAAACCCTCCGAACCCCACGGCCACCTCCACACAGGTGGTAGTGTCGTTAAATGGGCACGCGGAATTATAAACTGTAACTCCGAGCGTTACAGTTATCTGGGACGCCGGAGGGGCGCCACTGCCCTGCGTGTAGCTAAAGCCCGACAAAGTCGCATTATAATTCGAGGGGTACGGGCCGGAGCCTGGCGGGAAGGTCGTGTACGGAATCGTGCAGCTTCCCAACGCGATGTAATTCGCCAAATTGGCAGTGGTGGGGCACACCGCATCCGCTCTAGCCGCCGCGCCGGTGACTAGCAGGATCGCGCCCAGCAACAGTGATTTTTTCATATACTCTCCTCCGTTTGGAGCGTACTGGCCTTGGGCACGGGGCATTCGTGCGTCTAACTCTCAGGTCATGCTCTTGGCGATAGTGTTCTTCTTTGCGTCCTCTGTCAAGTCACTGCGAAATTAATTCGGCGAGAGGCAGCCCGTCGAATTGGTTGGTCAACAAGGCGAAGGAAAACCCCAAGACAGTGCAGGGAATTTTAGGTCACTCTCGCATTGAAACCACGCTCAACCTCCCTTTTTCGCGTGCGTATCCGCATACCCCCACTGGATTCGCTCTGAGTGCAGGGAGACTACACTTCGAGTTGAGCGTGAGAGGCGCATCTCAGAACTTGAGGCTGAAAATGAAAAGCTTCGCGGCGTAATGGCGCTGCGGAGGCCCGGGCGGCGAGGGATTCCTCACGGAGCAGCCTTTGCGCTCAGAACAGGCTAGAGGCGGAGTCCAGCAGAGAGCTCAATTTGCGACATACTTGCTACGAATCCACCCAGAAAAGTTCTAAGATCGTCCCCTTGGGCGCGCCATTGATTCCTGCGCCCGGACACCTTGTGTCCGCCATTTCGCGCCGCGGCGCGATCACCGCACTAAAATGCGTCTCGGCGGAAGAAGATGCGTCAGGCAATGGGACGGACACGGCAACCACTGGCCGTGCCCGCCGCCGCTCATCAATGTGCGTCGTCGAAATCGGACAATCCCGGCCTGCGAACGACGCCGTGGATCGCCTGCGTTCCGAAGTGACCTGAGGCGGGGGCCCCAAATACCAGCGTAATATTCGACAATGGGACCACTGTCGCAACGGCTGTCCCTCCGTCAATGCAAACCTGCAACTGCGACGGCACGGCACCCGTGGGCGGGAAGGGCCCTCCGTTAGCCGTAATGGTAGCCGTGCCCTTTACCTCTATACGAGGTATGGGGGTGATAGACGCCGGGAGGGGGCAGTCGCTCGGGTTGTATGTGACGGTGGCATCCGTCATCGTGATGTGATGGGTATGCGGAACCCGGTCTGCTGGATTATCAATTGTCAGGAGTCCTTCGGCATCTGTTGGGTTAAGCTCAACCCACAAATCAGAATGTTCCATGTTGAACGCCGCCGAAAACCTGGCCCGGCCAGTATCGTTGATATCTAGCGACCATACGCCGCGAATCTCCCACGGGCCGCTCACGGCGCTTGCGGGCGTGTAGTCGTTGATGAGCCCGCTTAAGTGCCTGGGCAGCAGAGATTGCGCCATTGCCCCAATAACTGCCAGCGTCAGGACCCCGACGACACCCACCATCCACAGTAAAGCTTTGCTCTTCATGAGAAGCCTCCAATGGCCCCGGCATTTGAATTTTCGGCAATTCTCTTGGGGCGTTCCGGCACCATCGGTCACGACAGGCCCTTTCGTCAAACGGCAATTCGCCGAAAGGTCATTTACCGTCAAATGCAGTCTTTTGCCTTTGCCCAGCTCATAGAGTTACAATGAGCCAACTTAGGTCGCGATAACTGGAACAATTACGAGAACCCAATGGGCGAACAGTTCCCACAACCATCCGAGAGACCTTCCGGGGAGCGCTTGGATTCGTGGAAGGAAATCGCGGCTTACCTCGATCGTGATGTCACGACGGTCCAACGCTGGGAGAGGCGGGAAGGGATGCCGGTCCACCGCCACTTACACGACAAGCGTGGCTCTATTTACGCTTTGAGTGTCGAGCTCGATGCTTGGCTGCAGAGCCGCAAACCGCGGCTCAAGGAGGAGCAGCGGAAAAGTTCTGCTTCCGAAGCGCTTGCGGAGGGGGAACCTGATCGCGGGGAAAGGGCCGCGCCGAGGCTACGTGGCTGGCTCGCCATCGCCGGGATGGCTGCTATCGGACTGCTTGCCCTCGTCTACTTCAAGTCCCCAAGCCGCGTCGGGGATGCGGCGCGCCCTAAGATTGAATCCCTAGCCGTCCTCCCTCTCAAAAACCTATCGGGAGATCCAACACAGGAATACCTCGCTGACGGAATGACCGAGGCTCTGATTGGGCGACTCTCCGGCATCCACGATCTGCGCGTTATTTCTCACACGTCGGTGATGCGCTTCAAGAATCCGCAACTCTCTGTGCCGCAGATTGCCAAACTGCTGGGTGTGGATGCCATTGTCGAAGGTTCCGTGACGCGCGAAGGCAGTCGGATTCGCGTCACCGCCCAGTTGATTCGCGCCGCAACCGACGAGCACTTCTGGTCGGAAACCTACGACCGCGAGCTTCGCGACGCCCTTGCACTGCAGAGTGAGTTGGCGGAATCCATTGCGGAAAAGGTTGAAGTCACAGTGACTGGAGAGGAGCGCGAGAGGCTTACTGCAGCGCGTTCCGTCGCACCTGAAGTCTACGACAGCTACCTGCAGGGTTGGTACGCATTGAACAAGAGCGACATGAGATCTGACATCGAGAAGAGTATCGATGATTTCCAAGATGCCATAAAAAGAGACCCCACGTTTGCGCCCGCATATGTGGGCCTGGCAACTTCATATGGCGAACTCGGCTCGAATTTCGTTGGAGATGCGCCCGAGCCGGCGCGTCAGAAAGTGATCTCAGCAGCCCGAAAAGCATTGGAGCTCGACCCCAACCTCGCCGAAGCCCATGTCCTACTGGCAGATGCGCTCCAGGAGGAGTGGCAGTGGGCCGAGGCCGAGGCTGAATATCGACGCGCCCTCGAATTGAGCCCCAATGACGCGGATGCTCACTTAGGACTTGCTGAGTGGTTGCTATGTCAGGGACGCACGGCGGAGGCCCTGGATTGGGCGAGGCGCGGCCGCGAACTAGACCCTGTCGAGGTCACCGGCATGGACATCGGCTTGATGCTGCTCGATGCCCGCCACAACGATGAGGCCATACACGAGTTACGCGGCGCAGTGGCAGTGCAACCCGACGATCCGGCTACCCTTTGGGACCTTGGAATCGGGCTGGTCGACAACAACCAACCCGCGGATGCAATCCCTGTCCTGGAGAAGGCGGTCTCCCTTTCAAACCGTAGCCCTGGCGTGATCGGAGTACTGATCAGCGCGTATGCCCGCGCCGGTCGGCGCAATGACGCACTCCGGCTCCTTGCCGAATTGCAAACCCGCAGAAAGGCAGGTTACGTTCCCGCTAGAGCGTTTGTGGACGCGTATCTTGGCCTCGGCGACAAGGAGCAAGTTTTTGCCTGGCTTGACCAGGCCTACAAAGAGCATTCGAGTCTCCTGCAGTTTCTCAAAGTAGATCCCTGCTATGATTCCCTGCGCAGTGACCCTCGATTCGCCGACCTCGTCCGCCGTGTCGGGCTTGACTAACGTTGTTGCCCATCTGTTCTAGGTTGCTGAGTCTGGATCTGTGACAAACATGACAGAACCACACTCACTCCTGCAGGCAAGTCAATCTGTGGCAGGGCCGCCACGAAGTCACTGAGAAAAGTCCTAAGCCCCTCGGGCGCGCCACTTCCAGATTGAAACCTCAAGCATCTCACGTTTCGCGGCGCGCCAAACATGGTGCGCCGGGCGAGATTCTTATCCACGTGGTATAAATGAGGCTACAAAAGATGGGACTGCGGACGGCCCTACCACCCATCTGACAAAGAACATATCGATGATCTATCTGCAACAAACCCCGGGTCCTCAGCTACGTTCGTGGGTACAGTCCTTGTGGTACTGCCGCGCGCCCCGGGTTTCCCATCGCCGCGAACGCGTTCTCCCTAACGGCTGTATGCAGATCATCGTCAATCTATCCCGCAATTTCCTAACGGACTGCGGCGAAGACGGCACGGCCGCCTTCCGACTCCCCCGAGCGATTGTCGTAGGTGCGCGAGCGCGATATGGCTTCGTTGATACCGCGGACATGGAAGAACTTGCCGGGATCGTGTTCCAGCCCGGAGGTTTTGCAGGGCTTTTTCGGGAGCGTGCCGACTTGTTTTTTGAGCGGTCAATCGGCTTGGAAGAGGTGTGGGATTGCGCGAACCTTCCGGACAGGCTGTGCGGCCTTCCTACACCTGTCGAGAAGCTCAAGACTCTCGAGGTTCTCCTGACAGGGCGTCTTCATCAAGGTGCACAGCGTTCTGAGTTGGCCGATCAGGCGATGCATCTTTTCCGCGAAAAAGGTCTACGTGTCGCCGAGTGCGCGAGGTCCGTCGGAGTAAGCGAGCGGCGGCTCTCGCAGGTCTTTCGAGAATATGTGGGAATTGCCCCTAAGATGTGGTGCCGTATCCGCCGCTTTCAAGCTGCCGTTCAAACTCTGCACAAGGGGGTAGACGTGCCTTGGGTGGAGTTGGCGCTGGCCTGCGGTTATTATGACCAGTCGCATTTTGCGAATGACTTTCGGGCCTTCTCCGGAGTTGATCCAACCACTTACTCCATACACCGAGGGCCCTGGCAAAATCACGTTCTCGCTTCGTAGTTCCGATTTCTCCAAGCCAATCCGTGGATTCAAGTGACAGAATGTCAGCCATGACATCCTTCGCTAAGAACCCCAAGTCATCGGTAATCCCGGGACTCCGCTATCGAAATGCCAAAGCCATGATCGATTGGCTATGTGAAGTCTTCGGTTTTGAGAAACAGGTTGTGCATGCTGGTCCAGGCGATATTGTGATGCATGCCCAACTAACTCTTGGGAACGGCATGATCATGGTCGGCTCGGTAAACAATGAAACGCCGGCTTCGAAACTGTTTAAGCAGCCCGATCAGATTGGCGGAGCAGAAACACAATCGCCTTACCTCGTCGTATCGGACATCGATGCGATCCATGCGAGAGCTAAAGCCGCCGGCGCAAAGATGCTGATAGATCTGGAAGAAAAGCAACATGGCGGCAAGGCATTTACCTGCGCGGATCCCGAAGGACACGTTTGGCATGTTGGGACCTACGATCCGTGGGAATCGTAACAGGCGTAAGGCTCGGCATCTGATATTGCAACTGGCCTTCAGTCAAGGAATAAAGCATGCGAATCCAACCGTGGAATATTGTCTTTCTCGTCAGCCTTATTGTTTATCTTGGCATTCGTTACGTGTTTGCACGGCGGACGCGGGGCAATGAAAAGGGCGTCAGCCGCGTTCGGCGGGACGGCATCCTCATCGCCATTGTGAGTGTTGGAGGCCTCCTACTGCCAGCCCTCTATCTCTTTACACCTTGGCTCACTTTCGCAGACTATCGGCTTCCCGCCTGGGCTCCGTGGTTCGGCGCCCTTGTGATGTGTTTTGCGCTGTGGCTTTTTTGGCGCTCTCATGCTGATTTGGGCCGGAACTGGTCCGTCACGTTGGAGGTGCGCAAAGGCCATCAATTGATCAGCCATGGCGTGTATCGTTCGATTCGTCACCCTATGTACGCATCGATTTGGCTCATTAGCTTGGCGCAGGGACTGCTGTTACAAAACTGGCTGGCTGGATGGTCGGCCCTGGTGACGTTTGGGCTCATGTATTTTGTGCGCACATCTCGCGAAGAGCGCATGATGTGCGAGGTCTTTGGGCAGGAATATCGTGCTTACATGCGGCAGACTGGACGGATTTTCCCGCGATTACATTCATTAAGGAAGAGGCCTGACGCCTAGCTAGAGTCGAAAGCCGCGCCATTTCTTTCGGACGGTGCGGCAACGAGTCAGATCGAGTCCTTTCAAAAGGTGGATTAGTCGGAAGTTGATCGGCTTGGCAAACACGACAGCACTTATCATTATCGCGACTTCACGGAAAGCACTGGATCGCCCAGGACCTCCATGCGCGGCGTAATCCCCAATCCCGGATGCGTGGACGCGGCCATCCGGCCGTTGCGACGCTGCGGCGCGCCTGCGGCGATGCTGCGAGTGACGTAGCTGTTGAAGTCCGTCGTCGAAAACAAAAACTCCGGGGGCGTGCTTTGCGCCAGGTGCGCGATCGCCGCGGTCACGATGTCGCCGCCCCAGGTGTCTTCAATGGTCAGCGCGATGCCGAGCGAAACGCACAGATCGCGAATCTGCCGCGCCCGTGTCAGTCCGCCCACCTTGGAGATTTTCAGGTTGATGACGTCCATGGCCTGTTCCGCATGGCCGCGCACGACCATGGCCAGGCTGTCCACCACTTCGTCAAGAATGAACGGCCGGTTCGTGTGCCGGCGCACGGCCAGGCATTCCTCGTAGCTCGCGCAGGGCTGTTCGACGTAAACGTCGACGTCGCGCACGGCGTCGGCGACGCGCAGCGCCTGGTGCTGCGTCCAGCCGGTGTTGGCGTCGGCCACGAGCACGTCGCCAGGCTCGAGCTGCGCGGCCACGGCGCGGATGCGCGCGACATCGGTATCGGGAGCGCCGCCGACCTTGAGCTGAAACTTGTGGTAGCCCTCGCCGCGATATTTTCCGACGCTCGCGGCCATTGCCGCCGGCGAGTCCTGCGAGATCGCGCGATAGAGTGGAAAGTCCTCAGCGTAGCGCCCGCCGAGTAGCGTGGTGACGGATTGTGCGCTCGCTTTGCCGAGAATGTCCCAGCACGCCACGTCAAGCGCGGATTTCACGTACGGGTGCCCGCGCATCGCGGCGTCCATGCGGAGATTGAGCGGGCCAATCTGCGTCGGGTCAAGCCCCAGCACAGAAGGAGCCAGTTCGGCGATGCCCATGCGTGCGCCCGCCGCATATGCCGGCAGATACGCCGGCCCGAGTGGACAGATTTCGCCGAAGCCTGTGACGCCTTCGTCGGTGCGGATTTCGACCACGGTCGAATCGAAGACTTTCACTTCGTTTCCGCCCGACCATTTGTAGGCGCCCTCGTGCAGCGGCAGCTCGACGCGGTACGCGCGAATTTCAGTGATTTTCATTGCGCTGATTATGCCGACCGGTTCTTACTCTCCGCTTCTGCGCGGCTCTCGGTGGCAGCAGAGCGAAGAAGCATCACAGCGGTATAGAGGACGACAAAAACGACGATCCACTTCACGTAGTTGATATTGATCTTGTAAAGCCGGAGAAAAATTGTGGCCGCGATGATTACACCGGGAATTCCGCCGATGGTCAATCCCAGCGCTGCTTTGGGACTATAGCGATGCGCTTTAATGAATCGCGTGCCCCCTACCGGCATCAGGAATGCGCAGGAGCCCATCATGATGGGGAACGCGGCGATAGGATTCATGCCCAACAAGTAGATGAGGATCATGCACGGCGCGTAGAGCCCGACGCCAAGTTGTTGAATCGCTCCGAGGAAGAAGTTCACACCGACGGCAATCCAGAGTTTCACGCCGGTTAAGCCCATGGCGAAGCCCCCGAGCGGGAGTAAACCCTTCGGGTGGCTTGCGGTGGGTATCGAACTGAACATGAGCAGCGAAGCGGCGACAAGAGCTATGCCGAGGCCGATCTGAATCTTGCGCTTGGGCCAGCCGCTCACAATGCCGGCGCCGAAGTAGGCGCCCAGCGATGCCGCGACGATCATGCTGATGAGCGTTGTCGGCTCCACGGCCACTGCCGCAATAAAGAAAAAGGCCTCCGTGATGGTGGGCATGGCGTGACCCACGTTCATCGTGCCAGGAATCAAATCGTCGGGTATCAGGTTGAGCAGCTTGTAAATCGAGCTGGTGATGGCAAATGAGCCGACGCCCAGCGTGTCCATGAAGTTGGCGAAGAAGCCGACGCCCAATTGGATTGGGAAATTCGCGGTGGTGTCAGCCGCGTCTTTCGTGCCGGCGCGCCGGCCGCGCAACAAGTACGCACCCCACACGACGATGTAGGCCACGCTCACGACTGCCAGTGCGATGAGTAGGGCGTTTTTCACATTTGACCTGGAATTTCCGTTTCGACCTCGCGGTCGACCGATAATCTATAACTAACCGACTCAGCGTGCAACGGTTCACCCAGCTTGTTGTGTCTGCGAAGGTTCCTTGCGTGAACGTCAACAACGAAATCACCGAAGCGAAGCAGCGGCAGGTCACTATTTGATGGCATTAAAGACGAACTCAATAGAGGACTTCTGGCGCAATTCCATTCCCGAAGAGTCGGTGCAATCAACATGATTCAGTAAACAGTGCATATTCTGTTAGTTAGACGAACACCCTTTCTCACTGAAAAATCACCCTCCTTCCATTGCTTTGCCGCAGACACGCCAATATCCTCCGCAAACTCGGAAAGCCAGATTGCGGGAGAAGAGCCATGAAAGTGAAAGCCAATCGGTGGGCGTGGGTCCCGGTGCTCCTATGTGCGGTGTCGATGGCGGTTGCGGCCGCAACGATACCGAATTTGTTCCCGTTCCTCGATTCCAGCGGCCTGGTGTCAACGTATAGCTCGACAGGCTCATTTAACACATCTGGGCCATTTTTCCAGAGCCTGGGAACGAATGGCCGGTCATGCAGTACGTGTCACGTCGCGTCAAACGCGATGGGTTTGAGCGCGGTGCAGGCACAGTTGGTTTATTATGCGAGTAACGGTAAGGATCCGCTTTTTTCCGCCGTTGATGGCGCAGTCTGCCCGACCGCTGCGCCCGGTCAGAAACTCAATTTCAGTTTGCTGCGGCAGAATGGGCTGATTCGCATCGGCCTGACGATGCCATCGAATCCCCAGTTCACAATTGCGGCCGTTCAGGATCCCTATGGCTGTGCTTTGGTCACTGATCCGAGCACCGGTGTGCAAACGGTTTCCGTCTATCGGCGGCCTCTGCCGGCAACGAATTTGGGTTTCTTGAGCTCGGTGATGTTCGATGGCCGGGAAACCGTTGCGCCGTTGAATAGCGCGTCGACGTTTGCCGCCAATTTATTCACGGATTTATCGCATCAGGCCGTTGATGCGACGCTAATCCACGCGCAAGCGGTGGCCGCGCCGACAACCGCGCAAGTGAACCAAATCGTCGACTTCGAACTGGCGTTAAATTCCGCGCAGGCCATCGATTTCCAGGCCGGGCTGCTGAACTCGAATGGCGCCAACGGAGGGGCTCAGTTTCTTTCGACCGTGCCATTCTATCCCGGCATCAACGATTCATTAGGGCCGCCGGCGCAATTCAGTCCAAACGTGTTCACGATCTATTCGAACTGGCTGTACTCTGGAGATCCAGATCGGCGGTCGATCGCTCGTGGCGAAGAGATTTTCAACACGCAGCCGCTGGTGATCACGGATGTGCGCGGATTGAACGACGCACTCAATCAGCCAGTAATCAACGGCACCTGCACCACGTGCCACGATACGCCGAATGTGGGAGATCATTCGCTCGCGGTGCCGCTAGAGATCGGCACAAGCCGAACTGTGAGTTACGAAACCGATCCGACGATTCAGGCTGCGGTGAGTCAACTCTCGATGCCGAATCTGCCGGTGTTTCAGGTCGTGTGCAATCAGGGAGCGGATGCCGGCCAGGTGACGTACACTTCCGATCCGGGCAAAGCTTTGCTCACCGGCTTGTGCACTGACATGGGTCGAGGAAAGGGACTTATTTTGCGAGGACTCGCGGCGCGCGCTCCGTATTTTCACAATGGCGCGGCGGCGTCGCTCAGCGAAGTGGTCGATTTCTACAATCTGCGGTTTCAAATGAATCTGACGCCGCAGCAGCAGCGGGACCTGGTCAATTTTCTGAAAACGCTGTGACCGAGTTCGAGCCGACCCGCAGATGCAAGTATCTGGCACTGTGCAGCGGCGGGGCTTCTGGGAAGACTGGGAGCACTGGTCCAGTTAGCGCGTTAATCGGGCGTTGGCGACCGATTAAGTTGTTTTCCGGCCTCGGAAGTTACGGACGGGGAATTGGCGTGCTCATTTCGCCGCGCACAGCTGCCAGTACCAAGCCGGGTTCCGCCAGTGCATTCAACAGGCAATGAGCAGCCACGCAAGGAGCAAGGCTACGGCCGCTCGCTAGGTACACTGCCGCAAGCGCAGCGCCCAGGATGCCGGTAGCAACAACGGCACCAAAGCCAGCACGCCAACTTCCTCGGAACAGCGCCCACACACCGTGGATTAGGCCAAATGTGATAGCCGAGAGCAGCACCTGCAGCAAGGCGTTCGCTCCGCGATCGCGCGCTGCGTCCATGAGCATTGATCGGAAGACAATCTCCTCGAGTATGCCGGCTACTAGTGCCGTTCCCAGCGCTAGCAGCTTGAGCCAGGAAATCCGAAACAAATTCGCACGCACGGAAGGAAGCCGCGTCGCACTCAGAACGACGAAAGCGATGGTGACGAGGCCAGCTAAGAACCAACCCGCAGCAACTGCACTATGTCGGCCGGGCAGGAACCCCAACCACCTAAGAAACCGCACAGGATCCGGATATGCTTGGAGAGCTACGAAAACACCTTCAAACAGGAAAATAGCGCCTAGGATCGCTGTAGCCTTCCGCGTGTCATTGCTCGGGAGCATAGTTGATTATTCCTCGGGACTCTGATTAAAACAGCTCTTCGAAAACTTACGAATATTCGTCGGCGAAGATCGACTTTTCCTGAACACGTCTTTCAAAATTTTAGCCCATTTTAGCCTTTGATATCGATTAGTGCCTGGTAAGTCGTCCTTATCGTGCAGCATCGCGGCTGGCTGTTGCAAAACCCGGAGCTTGAAAAGCCGTGGATTTGCACTCTGCGGGAACCGAGGCCCCCAGAATTTGGATCAGATGTTCGATTCGTACGGGTTCCTGTGCATATGCGCATCCTGTCCTCCGTAACAGAGGCACTGCTGTACTGGCCTGACTATCAACGTCTGCCTACAATCTAAAATCTAATTTTGCGACACGACGCACACAACCTTGTTGTTTTCCATTGCGGGTGCTACGGCAAACGATTCGAAGCGCGTGGGAGATTCTAAGATGCGCCGTCGGCCCCAGCGCTGCGAGAGGCGCCCCGGCGGAATCTCTCCAGGAAATACGCAACGATTGTTTCTCATCTGGATGATGTCAACAAATGGGAAAGTTGCATCTCTTAGTCGCGACGTGCATACAGTGTAATCCCAGTCTCACACCCCGTAGTCCGTGCATGCGAAATTGGAGTTGTTGAGGCAAAGGACTTGACAGCAGTGATATGCAGCGGTATGGTGCGTGGACTTGTAGTGTAAGCTGTGAAATGAAACAAAAGTTTCGCACGATCGCCGGCGCAACAGGGGCACGGCGCAGCGTATGTCCCCCGTTGCTAGTGAGGAGTTGGGATGCGGAGAATGCTTTTGCTTCTCGTGTTGATCAGCGCGAGTGGCCTGGTTCCTCGTTTTGCATTTTCACAATCCGGGGACGCTGCCAATGACAAGGCGTACCAGGATGCCATTCAGCGTTTAGCTTTTCGATCCATTGGTCCGGCCTCCATGGATGGGCGCATTGATGCATTCGCGGTGCCGCGCCGCGACCCCAATATCATTTATGTGGCCTCCGCCACCGGCGGCGTTTGGAAATCGACCAACCGCGGGACCACCTGGACGCCCATCTTCGATCAGCAGCCGGTTTCCAGCATCGGCGCAATCGAAATTGCGCCATCTGATCCATCGATCATCTGGGTGGGGACAGGCGAGGCCAACAATCGCCAGACCTCCTCATGGGGCGACGGCGTTTATAAGTCCACTGACGCGGGCGCTACATGGACGCATATGGGCCTCGGCGATAGTTTCCAGATCAGTCGAATTGTTATTGATCCTGCGAACCCACAGGTCGTTTATGTGGCGGCGCTGGGCAACTTGTGGGGGCCTGGAGGGGAGCGCGGGCTGTATAAATCGGAAGACGGAGGCAAAACCTGGCAGCGAGTGCTCTACCAGGACGAAAACACGGGAATCGCTGATGTTGAAATGGACCCTCACAGCTCGCAAACGCTTTTCGCGTCGGCCTACGAACGGCGCCGAACCGTATTTGGGATGAACGGCGGCGGACCCAGCAGCGCGCTATACAAGACAACGGACGGTGGGTCCACGTGGCACAAGGTGTACAAGGGTCTTCCCTACGAACACGGAAGTGTTGACACCGGGCGCATCGGAGTTTCGATTTATCCCCGCGATCCTCGAATTGTCTATGCCAGGGTCGAAAGCGCCGACAACAGCGGCGTCTTCCGCAGTATGGACGGCGGAGAAACGTGGGAAAAGCGTTGCAGCGTTGATCCTCGGCCGTCGTATTTCCCGCAGATCCTGGTCGACCCGAACAATTACCTTCGAATCTGGCTGCCCGGTGGCGGACTTGCCCATTCCGATGATGGCGGCAAGACGTTTCTGCCGGATCCGGACAAGCAGGGGCTGCAAACGATCCATGCTGACTTCCACGCCGTTTGGATTGATCCCGACGATTCCAATTACATGATCTCCGGATCGGATGGTGGCGTCTATATCAGCCACGACAGCGGAGACAAGTGGGATTACATAAACACCATACCCGTAGGCCAGGTCTACGCGGTTGCTACTGACACGGAGACTCCCTATCACATCTGCGGCGGGTTTCAGGACAACGGCTCATGGTGCGGTCCGGTTCGCACTCGCAATCCAAAGGGAATTGTGAATGGCGACTGGTCTCGCGTGATGGATGGAGACGGTTTCCATGTGGTTCCCAATCCCAAGGATTCCAACATTGTTTTCGTCGAAGGGCAGAACGGAAAGCTGATTCGGTTGAATCGCCGCACCAACGAATGGGCGCTGATTCGTCCCATGCCCGAGAAACTCAGCGGGCCTCCGTATCGTTGGGAATGGAATTCTCCGCTGATTGCAACCGCGCAAGGCAATCTGTACTCGGCCGCGAATTACCTTTTCAAATCAACAGACCAGGGAAATACGTGGACGACGATCAGTCCGGATTTAACAACGAACGTCGACCCGGCCAAACTTTCAATTCTCGGCGAATCACCGAACGACAAAATGATCGAGCGCGACTACGGAGCCGGCACATATCCGTGCATCACTGCGTTGGCTGTTTCCGACAAGAGTGAGCAGGTGATTTGGGTCGGCACGGAAGACGGGAATCTCCAGGTCACCAGGGACGGTGGACAGAACTGGAGCAACGTAATTAGTTCCGATGGCTTGCCCAAAGGCGTTTACGTCAGTTACGTCGATGCCTCGCCTGTTTCGGAGGGGACCGCTTACGTCACTTTTGACGGCCACCGCAACGGCGATTTCGGGATATATGTTTTTCGCACGGACGACTACGGAAAGACATGGCAGAAAATCACTACGGGACTGTCAGACAATCACGGAACGGCGCAGGTCATCCGCGAGGATCCGTACAATCGCAACCTACTTTTTGTCGGCACCGAGTTTGGTCTTTTCGTTTCATTCAATCGCGGCGACAGTTGGTCTGCGCTGAAACTCAATTTTCCCTCCGTCATCGTCGACGACATCACGATTGAGCGGCGATCGCACGATTTGATTCTGGCCACTCACGGCCGCGCGTTCTGGGTCCTTGATGATATCCGGTCGCTCGAGCAGCTGACCCCTTCCGCCCTCTCTTCCCCTCTTCATCTGTTCGGCGTACAGCCTGCGAGGGAATGGAAAGCGTTCGATCACAGCAACGGCTACACCGGCGACCAGCTGTTCATGGCGCCAAATCCGCCGGACGGCGCGACGATCGATTATTTTCTTGCGAGCCCGCCTGCAAAAGGGCAAGCGGTCCAAATCCGAATTTCTGACAAAGCGGGGAAAGTAATACAGGAGTTTCCGGGTACGGACGATACCGGCATAAATCGCGTGAATTGGGATCTGCGATATCCCACTCCGGTGAAGCCCACCCAGGATCAACTGGGTGCGCAAGATGAAGGGTTTTTCTACAACGCCATCCGCGGACCCTTGGTGGCGCCCGGAAGCTACACGGTTCAGGTCTCAGTGGGAAATGAGAAGGCCTCAGAAACCGTGGAAGTTCTGGATGACCCAACGATCGAAATGGGCGCTCAAGATCGGCAAGCGCGCGATGGCCTAATCATGCAGACCTACGAGACCTACAAACGGGCGGTCGAAGCCGGCAAGACGGTTACGTCGCTCAAGAAGTCCCTGGATGACGCTCAGAAACAATATCCCGACATGCCAAAAGAACTGAAGGCTCAAATTCAGGATTTGGCGAAGCGCGTCGACCTGCTTAACAAGCAAATCGTGGGCTCCGGCGAGGAAATGTTTGTTCCTCTGACGTACACGCCCCCTCCTGTTCGCGATCAGGCCGGACGTTTGCTCTTTAGCCTCGACAACATCAGCCAAGCGCCAACTTCCGCGCAGCGGCGTGAGTTCACGGAGATTTCGTCCGATGTCGATGCCAAGGTGTCTCAGCTCAAAACGCTAATGGATACTGACGTCGCCAAACTGAATGCGGCAATGGCCAAGGCAAAAATTCCTTATATTCCCCCGCCATCGGCGAAGTGACGATGCGCGAAACGAGAGGCTTCAATGTACGTTCGCGAACGCGTAGCTGAATATTTCGAACGGAACGGTAAGAACCAATGTGAGCGTCACGCCACAGTCCCGTCTCGGGGCCGTGAGGAGGAAAAAATGGCGAGCAATAAGGCATTGCACGGAATCCTTGGGTGTCGTTCGCTGGTCGCGTGTCTTGTCTTGGGACTGGCACTGCTGGCATTTCACCGGCAGGTGTACGCGCAAGGCCAAGTTCAAGCAAACATCACGGGCCAAGTGACGGATGCGTCGGGAGGAGCAGTGCCGGGCGTCGCGATTGTCGCGCTCAATGTCGCGACCGGCCAGAATTGGAACGCCACGACCGATCCGGCCGGGCACTATTACATCGCCGAGTTGCCGGTGGGAACGTATCGAGTCACCGCGGAACATTCCGGTTTTGAGAAGCAAGTGATCGATAACGTAATCCTCAGTGTGGGTGCGACGATTCCGGTCAATATCGGTCTCAAGGTGGGAGCGCTTTCGCAGCAAGTTGAAGTAACTGCGGCTGCACCATCTTTTCAAACAACGAATGCCACCACCGGCTCGACGATGGGAAACGCGCAAATCTCGCAACTTCCGATCAACGGGCGTGACTATGGACGTTTCAGCATGCTTACCCCGGGCGCGACGGTTCGCGAGGGCTATATTGCCGATCTGTCTTTTAACGGGTTGTCCGATGTAAGCAACACGTTTTCGATCGATGGTATCGACGCCACGCGTATCGATGATCCGTATATGTCCAATGGCTCGGAACGCGGCGCACGCCTGCTGACCGGCAGCTTGGACTCGATCGGCGAGTTTTCGATTCAGACGGGAAACTATGGCGCACAATACGGACGCTCCGGCGGAGCCTACATCAACATCGTTTCGAAATCCGGCTCGAACAAGTTCCATGGCGAAGTTTGGGATTTTTTCCGCAATACCGCCCTGGATGCGCGCAATTACTTCGCCGCCACAGATCAACCCCTTCACTACGAGGATTTCGGAGCCAATGCTGGCGGGCCCATCAAGAAGAACCATCTTTTCTACTACGTGAATTATGAAGGGTCGCGGCAAGGAATCGGGGTCATCGCTAACGGCACCGTCCCCAGCGATGCCATGCGCGCCGCTGTTCAGGCAACCTCTCCTGTACTGATGCCGTTCATTAACGAAATGCCGACCAGCACAAACGTAACGCCGAACGACCCGAACGCAGCTTTGTACACGGGCCAAGGGACCTCCCAAGTTCGAGAGGATACCGGGAGCATTCGCATTGACGACACTTTCTCCGAAAGAGACACTGCTTTTTTTCGAATGAACATCAACAACTCACTGGTGACGGGTCCGGTGTTCCAGATCTTCCCAGGGTCATTCGGATTGTCCGATGGCCAAAGTGTTCCGACCACCACCACAAACATGGCCCTGAGCGAGACTCATATCTTCTCACCTAATTTGACCAACAACTTTTTGGCAGGGCTGCAACGGTACGCCAGCACCATCGACGAAAGCCTGGGAACCTTGCCACAGGTGAAAATCTCAGGCCTGGGAATTAGTCCCGGCAACTTTGGCCACTATACCCGCACGCCAACGAGTTGGCAGCTAGGCGACACCGCGACCTTGGTTCGTGGCGCTCACACCTTTCAAATGGGCGGCACGGTCTGGCTCATTAGCATGCCCTATACTGCCCAACCTACGGATGTGCTGACATATCTTTCGGAGCAGGATTTCATCAACAACAATCTCCACGAGGTCGCGCAGACCGCCGGAAATCCAGGGACGGTAACGTTTCAGCGAGAAACCGGGCTGTTTTTCCAAGACGCCTGGCAGGTCCGCCCAGGCCTGACGGTTAATGCAGGCCTGCGTTGGGACTATGACACGGTGCCGAACGATGAATTCAGCCAGACTCAATCCTTCAACCCGATCACCGGGGTATTGAACCCGCCAGGCACGCCATACTTCAATGCCAATAAGAAGAATTTTGGGCCCCGCGTCTCCATTGCTTGGGCGCCCAATAATTCCAACTGGGTCTTCCGTACCGGATATGGCATTTTCTACACTTCGTATCCCCTCGGCGACGCGGGCTTTGGCAGTCCAGCGGCGAATACGCTCCCAGGCAATTTCGACTTATTTGGTACGGCCAGTCAGCCTCTGTCCTATCCGTATACCGCCTTTCTCTCTCAAAGTTCTGTGCCCCCGCCCGGCCTGTATGGATTTTTTCCGAATGCTCCGAATAACTACGTTGAGCAGTGGAACTTCGGCGTCGGCCGCCAGTTGAATAACGACACGGGCATCCTGGTCAACTACGTTGGCAATCACGCGCTCAATTTAGAGCGGGACCTGCTGAACAACTGGCCTGACCCGGTCACTGGCGTCGCACCCATTCCCGCCGACGGCGTGAACGAAGTTGTCGAATGGGATGGCCAATCGAATTACAATGCCCTTCAGTTTTCATTCAAGCGGCAGATGACTCACGGATTTTTGTACGACGTCGCCTACACGTGGAGCCACGGTATTTCTAACGAGCCGATGGCCGACCAATTCGGCTCGTTTCCGCAGGACAATACAGATTTCAACGCAGACCGGGGCGACAGTTCGAACGACGCGCGCAACCAGATTTCCTACAACGTTCTGTGGAATCTGCCGCTGGGTCAGGGCCACTCCTACCTGACCACAGGGCCGGCCAGCAAAATCGTAAGTGGATGGGAAATTGCCGCTCTCGGTTTCTTCCGAACCGGATTGGCGGACAGTGTCTATACCTTTGACAACGGCCCCGACGGAAACTTCGAGAGCCAGCGGCCGGATTGCAACACAGGTGCGCCGCTTTACGGCAACGGCACGCCAGGAGATTTCTGGAATCCTGCGGCGTTTGTGAACCCACCGGTCGCGAACACTTTCGGCACTTGCCCGAACAGCGTTGTGCGCGGCCCCAGATTTGCGCAGACCGATTTTTCGGCCATCAAGCACACTCCGTTCGGGGAAGGGAAAGACGTGGAATTCCGTGCGGAAATTTTCAACCTGTTCAACCACACGAACTTCGATTTGCCAGACGACTTCGTAGGCGATGCCACATTTGGTCAGCTATTGAGCACGGTGGGTAAAGAGATAGGCTTCGGCACTTCGCGCGAGGTGCAACTGGCCCTGAAAATTCACTTCTAGGCCCGGGGAGAATCGATTCTCGTCCAACAGGGCTGTTATTGTAGGACCATGGAAGAAACCGAGCCGTGCATCCGGCCAAACGGTTTTGGTCTCTAAAGCCGTCGCGGCGTCTCCCGGGATCTCTCGCGACGGTACGAGTGCCGCCCGCGTATTTGCATTCTCTTCTCGTTCGACGATCTGCGTCACATGCGATGCAAGTGCCTGATGCAAGGAGCCCTCAACTCTCCGGCACATCCCAATTGACAGGCGTTGCCTACTTATTGCGGGATGGATGCGGTTTTAGCAAAATCGGGTCTTCCGCTGAGAAACCCGACTGCCTGTCTAAGCGTCTTAAATGCGTGTATGTTTTTGAGGCCTACGCGACATTTAGGGCCGCTAGCTCGGTTGCAGTCCCACAACTGAAGCGCGGTTCCCACAGAGAAACAAGGAATGGCTCGACGGCCATATCCTGTAGGAGCTGACAAATGGGTTCGCGTCAAACAATCGAGCCGCGTTCTGCCGAGAACCGCGCTCCCTCTCTATCTCAGGAACTTGTGCTCCCACCCCACAAGAAGGGCCGCTGGTGGATTTGGCTGTTGATCGTCATAGTCTTGGGTGTCGCCGTGTGGTACCTCCGCGGCGTCGCGGAGAAACAATCTCAAAAAGCAAGCGCCGCGGCCCGTGCCAAGATGAGCGGCCAAGCTGTTCCCGTGGCTGTCGCGACAGCGCAAAAGGGCAACTTGCCAGTGTATTTCACAGGTCTCGGCACAGTGACAGCCTTTTACACCGTAACGGTCCACGCACGCGTCAATGGCGAGATCATGACCGTTTACTTCAAGGAGGGGCAATTCGTACACAAGGGAGAGGCGCTCGCCGAGATTGATCCGCGGCCATATCAAGTACAGCTTGAGCAAGCTCAGGGCCAGCTCGCCAAAGACACCGCCGCGCTTCACGATGCGACGATCGACTTCAACCGGTACACCACGCTTTCTGCCGAGGGTGTCATCCCCAAGCAGCAGCTCGACACGCAAACTGCCGCTATGGAGGGGGACAAGGGCGCGACGGTTGCAGATCAGGCGGCGATCGACAGCGCAAAACTTGATCTTGTGTACTGCCACATCACGGCGCCAATCGGTGGACGAATTGGTTTGCGGCTCGTGGATCCGGGTAATGTCGTCCAAACGACGGACGCGACCGGCCTAATCGTTATCACTCAGCTTCAGCCGATCGCCGTTATTTTCACTCTTCCCCAGGATGAATTGTCCGAGGTCTACAAAGACCTGCGCGCACATGACCGTCTTCCTGTTGACGCCTACGACCGGGATGACACCACCAAGATCACGAGCGGCTATTTGCAGACCATGGACAATCAAATTGATACGACGACCGGAACATACAAGCTTAAAGCCATTTTCAATAATCAGGACAACGCATTATTCCCGAATCAATTTGTGAATATTCATTTGCTCGTCGATACCAAACACAACATGACCATCATTCCCGCTGCCGCGGTGCAGCGCGGGCCTCAAGGGCTTTACATTTACGTTGTTAACGGAAACATCGTAAATGTCCGTACTGTAAAGGCGGGTCTGTCGGAAGGGAATTCGATTGCGATTGACAGCGGAGTCCAGCCCGGTGAAGAAGTTGTGACCGATGGGCTCGACAAGCTGGCAGATGGTACCAAGATCGAGGTTCGTACTCCTACCGGCGCATCGTCCGGAGCGCAAAGCGGCCAGCAGTCCCCGACCCAGAACAACACGGCATCACCCACGCCAGTGCCGAACGCTAAACCTAAGGGCAAGGGTCAGCAAAAATGAGCCCGTCGCGGCCGTTCATCCTTCGGCCCGTTGCGACCAGTCTGCTGATGGTCGGACTGATGCTTGCTGGCATTGTCGCGTACACACAACTGCCGGTCTCGGCGTTGCCTGAAGTTGACTACCCGACGATTCGAAGTCGGGACGTTCTATCCCGGAGCAAGTCCGGACGTGATGGCATCTTCTGTGACCGCGCCGCTCGAGCGTCAATTCGGCCAGATCCCCGGATTGAATCAAATGACCTCCACGAGCTCGTTCGGCAGTTCGATCATCACGCTGCAGTTCGTCCTCGACTTGAACATCGATGTGGCCGAACAGGAAGTGCAGGCGGCCATCAACGCGGCCTGCAATTGCTGCCGCCGAACCTGCCGAATCCGCCGATCTACGACAAGATCAATCCGGCCGACACTCCTATTCTCACCCTCGCGCTGACTTCGCACTCGTTGCCGCTGACGAATGTGGAAGACCTGGCGGACACGAACTTCGCGCAGAAGATTTCGCAGCTTACCGGCGTCGGACTCGTCAGCATCAGCGGCGGCCAGCGGCCGGCGGTACGAGTTCAGGCAAATCCACGGCACTCGCTTCCTATGGCCTGAGTTTGGAAGATCTGCGCACGGCTCTCGGCCAGGCCAACGTCGATCAAGCCAAAGGCAATTTCGATGGGCCGCAGCAGAATACACGATCGGCGATAACGATCAGCTCCTTTCGAGCGCCGATAACTACGCCCCCATTATCATTGCCTACTCGCAATGGCGCGCCGGTGCGCCTCAGTGACGTTGCCACCGTGATTGCTGGCGCGGAAAACATCGAAGCAGGCAGCGTGGGCGAACGAAGAGCCGGCGTCATTTTGAATATTCAGCGCCAACCGGGAGCGAACATCATCAGCGTGGTGGATGGGGTGAAAGCGCTGCTTCCGCAATTGGAAGCCTCTCTGCCGTCGGCGATACAGGTTCAGCCCCTCACCGACCGGACCACCACCATTCGCGCGTCGGTATCGGACGTTCAGTTTGAGTTGCTCCTCACGTCTGCCTGGTAGTGACTGGTGATATTCCTGTTTTTGCGCAGCGTCTCGGCAACGATTATTCCCAGCATCGCCGTGCCTCTCTCGATCGTCGGCACGTTCGGGGTGATGTACCTGCTCGGCTACAGCTTAAACAATTTGACGCTGATGGCTCTGACCATTTCCACCGGTTTTGTCGTCGACGACGCCATCGTAATGATTGAAAACATCAGCCGGTATATCGAGCAAGGGGAATCGCGCTCTGCAGGCTGCGCTCAAAGGCGCCGAGCAGATCGGATTCACCATTATGTCGCTGACCGTCTCGCTGATTGCCGTGCTCATTCCGCTGCTCTTTATGGGTGACGTCGTCGGACGGTCTCTTCCGCCAATTTGCGGTGACGCTGGCCGTCACGATTCTCGTTTCCGCGTTTATTTCCCTCACGCTCACGCCGATGATGTGCTCGCAGTTGCTGAGCACATCGACCCGAGCACGAACAGAGCTGGTTCTACCGCAATTCGGAGCGCGGGTTTGACGCTGCCATCGCTTATTACGGGCGAACGCTGCAGGTTGTGCTGCGCTATCGCAACGACAACGCTGATTATCACGTTCGCAACGCTCGTCGCCACGATCCTGCTGTACATCTACGTCCCAAAGGGTTTTTCCCGGTACAGGATACTGGCGTGATCGTGGGAATTTCTCAGGCTCCGCAGGATATTTCATTTCAGGCTATGGCGCAGCGGCAACAGCAATTGGACCACATTATCTTGCAGGATCCGGCAGTTGAAAGCCTTTCCTCTTTCATCGGAATTGACGGCACCAACGTGACGCTCAATAGCGGCCGCATTCAGATCAACTTGATAGACTATTGCCGCCCGCGACCACGTCTCTGCTTCTGACATCATCACCAGACTGCGAGCCGAAACTGAACCAAGTTGACGGAATCAGCTCTTTACATGCAGCCGGTGCAGGACCTGACCGTGGAAGACCGCGTCAGCCGCACCGAATTTCAGTACAGCATGGAAGACGTCGACGGCGAATGAGCTCGCAATATGGACCTCGCGGATGCTTGCCAAAATGCAAACGCTTCCGCAATTGCGCGACGTCGCCAGCGACCAGCTGAATGACGGATTGCAGGCCAGTTTGGTGATCGACCGCGACACGGCGTCGCGTCTCGGCATTCTCCCGCAGACGATTGACGACACGCTGTATGACGCCTTCGGTCAGCGCCAAGTCTCGACGATATTTACACAGCTCAATCAATATCACGTCGTCGAGGAGGTGCTGCCAAATTTCCAGCAGAATCCCGACGCGCTGAAAAACATTTTCGTAAACTCGTCCACCGGCCAGGAGGTACCGCTCAGTGCGTTCACGCGAGTGGAGAGAAACCACGTCTCCGCTGATGGTCGAGCACCAAGGACAGTTTCCTGCGGTCACCCTTTCCTTCAATTTGGCGCCGGGAGATTCGCTGGGCAACGCTGTCAAAGCGATTAACACCGCCAAGCAGCAACTCAACATGCCTGCAAGTATCCAAACGAGCTACGAAGGTACAGCGTCCGCGTTCCTGAATTCGCTCTCCAATGAGCCGCTGTTGATTCTTGCCGCTGTGATCGTGGTTTACATCGTCTTGGGTGTTCTCTATGAGAGTTACATCCATCCCGTCACGATTCTGTCCACGCTTCCGTCGGCGGGCGTGGGCGCCATTCTCGCATTATTGATCTGCCACGAAGAGTTCAGCATCGTGGCCCTGATCGGATTGATCCTTCTGATCGGCATCGTGAAAAAGAACGCCATCATGATGATCGACTTTGCCCTCGAAGCTGAGCGCAAGGAGGGCAAACCGGCTGCTCGAGGCGATCTATGAAGCTTGCCTGCTGCGCTTCCGGCCCATCATGATGACCACCATGGCGGCGCTGCTCGGCGGCTTTCCCCTGGCATTGGGCACGGGCATGGGCTCGGAGTTGCGGCGGCCTCTGGGCATCACCATTGTCGGCGGACTCTTGCTGAGCCAATTGCTCACGCTTTACACCACGCCCGTTGTCTATGTGGCATTCGATTGGGTGGCGACCCGCTTGCGAGCGTCACGTGCATGTGCCCGCGGAAGAGCCTGCCGGGGATTGATCCGTGAATATCTCTGCCAATTTTTCGGCGCCTTTCATCAAGCGGCCAGTCGCTACCTCGCTCTTGACCGCGGCGATTTTCCTGGCCGGTGCTTTGGCATTCAACTTTCTTCCGGAGGCGCCGCTGCCGCAGGTGGACTTCCCAACCATTTCCGTGAACGCGGGCCTGCCGGGAGCCAGTCCCGAAACCATGGCCTCTGCTGTGGCGACGCCCCTCGAACGGCAGTTTGGCCGGATCGCCGGCGTGACACAAATGACGTCTTCGAGCTCGCTGGGCTCAACGAGTGTAACTCTGCAATTCGAATTGAATCGCAATATCGATGCCGCGGGACGTGATGTTCAGGCGGCCATCAACGCGGCGCGCGGCCAACTTCCCGCCAATCTTCCAGGAAATCCCACGTACCGCAAAGATCAATCCCGCTGACGCCCCCATCATGCTCCTCGGCCTTACGTCCACGAATATTACGCGCGGCGACGTTTATGACGCAGCCGATTCAATCTTGGCGCAGAAGGTGTCGCAGATCCAGGGTGTCGGCCAGGTGTTCGTATGGGGTGGCGCGCAGCCTGCCGTCCGCGTCGACGTCAATCCGACGCAGATCAGCAGCTACGGCATTAGCCTCGAACAGGTTCGAACCGCGCTTTCCAATGCGAACGCACACAGTCCCACGGGTTCCGTGGAAGACGACCTTACGACTTCGCAGTTTTTCACGACCGACCAGCTTTTCCTGTCAACAGAGTATCGGCCGCTCATCGTCGCCTGGGTCAACGGCGCGCCTGTGAGGCTGTCAGACATTGCCACGATCACCAATTCCGTCTCGAATACCCGCAATGACGGCATTTCCAACGGCGACCCGGCCATCATGATCGCGGTCTTTCGCCAGCCCGGCGCAAATATTATCGACACCGTGGACAGCGTGCGCTCCGAGCTTCCTACGCTGCAAGCGTCGATTTCACCTTCCATCCATCTCAGCGTGATTCAGGATCGCTCACCGACGATTCGAGCTTCGATTCACGATGTGGAAATCACCCTGCTCATTTCCATCGTTCTCGTGGTTCTCGTGGTTTTTGCGTTCTTGCGCAACGCGTGGGCCACCGTGATTCCCAGCATCGCCGTGCCGCTGTCGCTGGTGGGCACGTTTGGCGTGATGTACTTGTGCGGCTACAGCATCGACAATCTGTCGCTGATGGCCCTCTGTGTATCCACGGGTTTCGTGGTCGATGACGCCATCGTGGTAATCGAAAACATTTCCCGGCATCTCGAAGCTGGCATGCGTTCGTTCGATGCAGCGTTGCTAGGCGCGCGCGAGATCGGCTTCACCGTGTTTTCAATGAGCACGTCGCTCGTGGCTGTCTTCATCCCCATTTTGCTGATGGGCGGCATCATAGGCCGGCTGTTCCGTGAGTTCGCTGTCACGCTCAGTGCCGCGATTGCGGTTTCATTGCTGGTTTCCCTGACCACCACGCCCATGATGTGCGCGCGCTTCTTGCGCCGCGAGCATGGCCAACATGGCCGCGTGTATCGCATCGCGGAGCGTGGCTTTGATGGCCTTCACAGTTTGTACGATGTTTGCTTGCGTTGGGTGCTGCGCAATCAGCCCGCCGTGCTGGCCATAACTCTAATGACCGTCGCGCTGAGCATCTACATGTTCGTTATCGTTCCCAAGGGTTTTTTCCCTTCGCAGGACACCGGCCGTTTGAACGGAAATATTCTGGCAGATCAGGCGACCTCCTTTGCAGCCATGGACGCAAAGATGATTGCGTTCCAAAAAATCGTGCAGGCAGACCCGGCGATCGATACGGTGACGTCATTCACCGGCGGCGGCAGTGAAAATACCGGCCCGCATGTTCGCGCAGCTCAAACCCATCGGCGTCCGGAAAGTCAGCGCCGACCAGGTGATCACGCGCTTGCGCCGGCAAGCTCGCCGGAATCCCCGGCGCAACTCTCTTCTTGCAGTCGGTCCAGGATGTCAGCGTTGGCGGCCGTGGCAGCAATGCTCAATTCCAATACACACTGCAGGCCGACAGCATCTCCGATTTGAACTACTGGGCGCCGCTGCTGATGAGTCAGTTGACGAAGATTCCCGAGCTGCGCGACGTCAATAGCGACCAGCAAGTGCACGGTCTCGAGGCTTCGCTTGTCGTAGATCGCGACAGCGCTTCGCGCCTCGGCGTTTCCATGTCCGCGATCGATAGCACCCTCAATGATGCTTTTGGCCAGCGCCAAGTGTCGAACATCTATAAAGGCTTGAACCAATACCACGTTGTGCTGGACGTTTCGCCGCAGTATCAGGAAAACTCCGACGCACTAAAGGCCATTTATGTCGCGTCGAAATCGGGTATGTTGGTCCCACTGAGTGCTGTCACTCACTACGCGCCGTCGAGCACTTCGCTCACCGTTAACCATCAGGGACAGTTTCCTTCGATAACGCTGTCGTTCAACCTCGCGTTGGGTGCGTCGCTCGGACAAGCCGTCAAGGATATCGACAACGCTGAGCGCCAGATCAGCATGCCTGCGAGCGTGCACGGCAGTTTCCAAGGTACCGCTCAAGCCTTTCAAGCTTCGCTCTCGTCCGAACCGATTCTGATTCTGGCGGCGCTTGGCGCCGTTTATATCGTGCTCGGCATTCTCTATGAGAGCTACATCCATCCGATCACGATTCTTTCAACTCTTCCTTCCGCGGGTGTCGGCGCCTTACTGGCAATTTTCATTTTCAAGACGGATCTCAACGTGATTTCGATCATCGGCATCATTCTGCTGATCGGCATTGTGAAGAAAAACGCAATTTTGATGATCGACTTCGCGATTCAACAGGAACGAGTGGAAGGCAAAGCGCCCGTGGATGCCATTTACCAGGCGTGCCTGCTTCGCTTTCGTCCGATCATGATGACCACCATGGCCGCGATGTTCGGCGCACTGCCGCTGGCAATCGGTGGAGGGACGGGCTCGGAGCTCCGCCAGCCGCTGGGCATCACCATCGTCGGCGGACTCATGGTCAGCCAGATGCTGACCCTCTTTACCACGCCGGTGGTTTATTTGTATCTGGATCGCTTCCAAACGTGGCTGCAACATTTTGGCCGCGCCCGTGCCTTACCACGAGTCGCGCATTAGCTCCGCGTCTGACAACACTCTCATTGCATTGCCGCAAGCCACGAACCTCACATGATCCTATCGAGGGAATAGTTGGCCGGGTGACGACGAACCGCCCCGCCCTCACATTGTCCGGTCAAAAGCCTTGACAATAGGACCATTTGTGCTGTAGATTCTGTCATGACAGAAATGACTGACGATGCCGCAGGACCAGCCTTGCCTCCGGGAAGTCAGAAGTTCATCTTGCATTGGGGCGAGATGGGAACCCGCTGGGGCGTAAACCGCACGGCCGCCCAAGTTCATGCCTTGCTTTTCCTTTCGCCGCGGCCCCTGAACGCAGAGGAGATTGCGAAATCGCTGTCTGTGGCCAGATCGAACGTAAGCACGAGCCTGCGCGAATTACAGTCCTGGAGAATTGTCCACGCGGTGCCACTCTTAGGTGATCGCCGGCAGCATTTCGAATCCATGAAGGATCCCTGGGAAATGTTCCGCGTGATTCTGGAGGAGCGCAAACGGCGGGAACTCGACCCGACAATCCGCGTCGTCCACGAATGCGTGGAGGAGGCGAAGAAGTCCGGCGCCAGGGATTTGCTCGCGCGCGAAAGAATGGAAGAGCTGCTGGAATTCATGCTCACCATGAGTGCGCTCTATGAGGAATTTCGGCGCTTGCCGCCCGTTGCGGCGCGGAGGCTTCTGAAGTTGCGCGGCAAGATAAGAAGGCTGTTCGGAAGTTGATGCTCGGAGCCGTTTTGCTTAGTTCGTCCTTTTGGAGCTGGCAGACAGAGACTTCTAGGAGATGCACCCATGAATAGTCTTTCAATCTTCATTACCGGCCTGGTGTTGACAATGATTCTGGCTTGGCTCGCAATCGCTTATTTGCATTCGCATTTGAAGGCAATTCTGACGGACCTCTGCGGCACCAAAGAACGCGCCGAGTTCTGGACCTCATTTTCTAATGTCACGTTGTTTCTTACGCCCTTGATTTTTGCGCTTCATTTCCGGCCCGGAAGCGGATCAGTAACGATGCTTGTCTACGGACTCAGTGATCAGGTTGCGGCGGCGTTGCTCGGATTCGTTGCCGCTGTTGTTGTACTGGGATTTGTGGTGGGGCGATTTATCGCGCGCGAAAAAATGACTTCTCAAGGGCCGAGGGTGGATACAAGAATGTAGCCTCGCGTTCTCAACAAACCGCGCTCGAGGCAGTAGACAGCCCGTCGCCCTTGAAACCTAACTGGCAAAAGCGACGCCCAATATAAAGGTTTCACTGGATGGAAAATCTTCTTGCGCACGTTACACTCTGATTGGTCCATTCACCTACGGCTGGCGGCATTGTCCCTCATGGGAGTGACTGCACACGGAGGCCCTGACGGCCTTTGCAGTTTGCCCGTTCTGGAAGCCTCTCTCGGTCGCCAGCCAAGTTTTTCGCACGAATCTACTTACAGTATTCACAGTATTGCTCGCAAAATATTGCAAGCCTTACATTGGTGTGCGAAACGAAAATACCCAGGGGGATTTAAATGTCTGACCTACACCGCAGTACTCCTAAGCAGGACGTTCCTACGAGGGACCAAATCGCGCAGCGCGCCTATGAACTCTACGAGAGGCGCGGCAGTGAACCGGGCAGAGACATTGAGGATTGGCTCGCCGCTGAGATCGAATTGCGCAGCCAAAACTTGCCGGGCACACCCATGTCCTCTGCATTCAATGATAGGTCTCGCAGCTCATTCCCAACCTCGCGTCAGGGGCAGTCGAAAACAAAAACGCCGTCATCTCTTGAGACCCGGAACCCTGTAGACCACCAGAACAGCTCACTCTGAGCGCGCCATCTCCAAGGCTGGCGGGTAAGCGCAAATCTATCGCCCTAGGCGCTGAAGGCGCTCTGCCGCCGGCTCGATTTCTTGTCGTTGCTTCCAGAAATCCGCCCACAGGTCCCCAACTGTTCTGATCCGCTTGGTCATCGACTTCAAATTCCACTTCTCCGGATGCAGTCCAGGAGTGAGTTCGCCGGCGCGAACCGGAGCCGACACCGGCGCATGAGGGAACGCGCGTACCGTGTACACAGTTGCCAGTGACTGTCCCGAGGAATTTTGATGAGCGTCCAGGTAGATCCGGCCATCCGGTCGCTTTCGCACGCTGCGTTCTGCGGTCAGCAATTCGGGATGCTTGGCATCAACGATTGACGCCACTGCCTCCACGAACGTCCGCGCTTGCTCGAACGTATATCGAGGCTCCACCGGTACAAAGATGTGGAATCCCGTCGCTCCTGACGTTTTTGAAAACGCTGCGAGCTGTACTTCTCCGAGTATCGAAAGCAAAATCTTCGCAAGCTTGGTCACCTTCGAGAAGGGAGTCTTCGGCGTCGGATCCAGATCGAAGAAAATGTAATCTGGATGCTCCAAGCTACCCACGCGGCTTGACCATGGATTGTGGTCGATGCACCCAAGATTCGTTAAATAAAGCAGCGTTGCGCGGTCGTTCGCGATGAAGTAATGCGTGGGCTTGCCGGTTCCCTCGGACATGATCGGAACTGTCTTCACCCACTCCGGAGTGCTCTTGTCTGCATCCTTCTGAAAAAACGACTGGCCATGAATCCCATTCGGATATCGCCGCAATACCAGAGGCCGGTCCTTCAGAAATGGCAAAAGCAAGGGGGCAATGGCTGCGTAATAAACCAGAAGATCTCTTTTCGTAATCCCATCCTCTGGAAAGTACACCTTGTTCAAATTTGTCAGCCGCAAACGGCGCCCGTCGACCTCGGCGAACACCTCTTCAGCCGAACCCTCTGTCAGTTCTTTTTCAAATGCCTCCTTGCGCGGACTTTCGTTCGGTACCGCCTCTCCGTGTCTTGAACGAGGCCGCCTTGAGGCTCCGCCACGCTTGGTTTTCTGTTCGCGGCTCGCTTGAATTTGTTCCTGAGCTACCGCCGCCTTCGTCTCCTTCTCGAGCGTACACTCGCGCGGCTCGCGATCTTCCTGCAAACCGATGAACCGCGGCTGTCGCAAATGAGTGCCTTCGGTCCACCCTCCGAATCTCGCTCGCGCCACCAGTCTCGGTTTCACCCACGTGGCTTTCTCGCGCGTCGCAGGCCGCTCCGCAAAAGGGCACGCCTCCGTCTTCAGCGATTGCAGGCGCGGCCACAAGCGCTTTTGCGATTCGACAGTGAAGCCGCTTCCCACTCCGCCGACGAACGCCAGTTTCGCGCCGTCATAAAGGCCCAGCAGCAGCGCGCCAAAGTATTCGCGCGATCCGCGCGGTTCCGTCCAGCCTCCCACCACGGCGTCCACTTCTTTGTCCGTTTTGAATTTCAGCCATGCCGTTGTGCGCCCGCGGGGATAAACGCTCGATGCCTGTTTCCCAATGATTCCTTCCAGATGTTCCTTTTCGGCTAGCTCGAATAATTTCGCGCCTTCGCCGGCCTGATGGTCCGAGTAGCGCATCACCCCGCTCGCGCCGAGGATTCCCTTCAGGAGTTCTTTCCTTTCGATCAACGGAACCTGCCGCAGGTCGTATCCATCGCAGTAGAGAATATCGAAGACGTAATAAACCACCGACACGTCGCTCACCAGTTTTGGCGATGGGTTTCGCACGCCCATGCGCGATTGCAGCCGCTGGAAATCGCTTCGCCCTGTGCTATCGAGCACCACCACCTCGCCATCGAGCAGCGCTTCCTTCGCACTCACCGCTGCGCCGATCGTCGCAAGCTCCGGAAACTCCGGAGTGATGTCCCGCTTCGCGCGCGACCACAATTGAACTTTTCGGTTATGCACGCGTGCGAGCGTGCGAATACCATCCCACTTGATTTCGAAAATCCAACTCGGATCGGACGATGGGTTTTCCGCCAGCGTCGCCAAAGCCACGGGCGGCATTTCCGGCATGGCGGATTTTCGCGCGCCTTCGGGCATTTGTGGTTGCGCCCGCAAATCGCTGTACCCTCGCCCGTCCCGTTTCGCGTTTTTCGACTGTACGCGAAGCATCGGCTCCGCCACTTTTCCCGCCGGCCCATTTGTATCTGCTGCTTGGTCTCGATGTTTGATCAGCAGCCACTCCGTTTTTGCTCCATTTCGTCTCCCTCGGAGCCGTACCAGCACAAAGCTGCCTTTCAACTTGTTGCCGTGCAAAGTGAACTTCAACTCCCCGCGCTCGATCTGCTCGGCGGCCCCAAGCTGTCCTTCGGGCTCAAACGTCCCGCTGTCCCAAATCGCCACTTCTCCCGCGCCGTAGTGTCCCGCCGGGATTGTTCCCTGAAAACTCCCGTACTCCAGAGGATGATCCTCGGTCTGAATCGCCAGCCGCTTATCGGCCGGATTGAGCGAAGGCCCTTTCGGCACGGCCCATGATTTCAGCACGCCGTTCACTTCCAGCCTGAAGTCATAGTGAAGACGCCGCGCGTGATGCTCCTGCACGACGAATCGGTCGCCGCGCTGCCGGCCGATTTTCCCGCTCGGCTCGGGCGTTTCTTTGAAGCGCCGCTTCTTTCGGTATTCTTGGAGCGAAGCCATATACCTGCGATTATAAAGAGGGTTTCGTCTGCTTTTGCAATCAAACTATCGCGTACGGCTTTTCCTGCCCCGTCGTGCGGCCTTTGCCCGATGCGCGCCGTCGTGCCACCGGTCTAAATTTGCCCATAGTGGAAATGTGAGGTTGACAAACATGGCTTCCTCCGCCTGGAAGGGTTTCATCACTTTCGGACTGATCTCAATCCCGATCAAGCTGTACGCTGCGGCCCGCACCTACCGCGTCGAGCTTCATCAAGTTCACAACGTGTGCAAGACGCGCTTGCGCCAGCCTCTTTTCTGCCCCACGTGCAACCGCATGGTCGATCGCTCCGAAGTCGTTAAGGGCTACGAATATGAGGAAGGCAAGTATGTCTTGCTCGACCCTGACGAAATCAAGAAGATTGCGCCGCACTCGGCGCGCGCTATGGAAATTCTGGCATTCGTCAAGGAATCGGAAATCGATCCGCTGTTTTTCGACTCGTCCTACTTCGTCGTTCCCGAGGACGAAGGCCGCAAAGCCTATCAGCTTTTATTCAAGACCCTCGAAAGCACCAAGCGCGTTGGCATCGCGAAAGTCGCCATGCATCAGCGCGAGTACACCGTGTTTATCCGCCCCTACGACCACGGCCTCGCGCTTCACACCATGTATTTTGCCAACGAGATTCGCGAAGCCCCCGGATACGGCAAGACCGAGGAAATCAGGCTCAAGCCCCAGGAAGTAAAGCTCGCCGAGCAATTGGTCGAAAATCTCTCCGAACCGTTCCGCCTCAGCAAATACCACGACGAATTTCAGGATCGTCTGAAAGCGCTCATCGAAGCCAAGCAGAAGGGCAGGGAAGTCGCTGCGGCGCCCGAACCGCATCGCGCTCCGGTCATCGACATGATGGCCGCCCTGAAAAAGAGCCTCGCCGTTTCAGGCGGCTCGCACAGACAACCCGTCCACGCGCAGCGTCACGCGGAATCGCGCCTAAAACCTGCTCGACGCGCCAGCTAGCGGCCGCTGCCTAGAACGGGCTCGTCGACGGCGGCGGCAACGGCTTGCGCGGAATCATTTCCTCGCGATTCGCCGTCAAATACACGAACGACGCTACGATCACCGCCATCTGTTTCATGTCTGGTTCCTGCAGCCGCTCGTACACGTCCATATTCGAGTGGTGCGTCCGCGTTTCATATTCAATAGGGTCCTGAATGAACTGAAATCCCGGTATTCCCACCGCGTTGTACGACAGGTGATCGGTCCCGCCGGTATTCCTAATCGTCAGCGTCGTCATTCCCAAATCATGGAACGGCTTCATCCACTGCTCAAACAACGGCGCTACCGCCTCATTGCCCTGCAGATAGATTCCGCGAATCTCGCCCGTGCCGTTGTCAATGTTGTAGTACGCATCGAGTTTCTGTTGTTCCGGCTTGAGCTGCATCGTTGTTGGGTCGCCGAAATGATCTTTCACGTACGCGCGCGAGCCCAGCAATCCCTCTTCTTCTCCCGTCCACAGTCCGATCCGCACCGTGCGTCGCATTTTCAGTCCGCTGGCCTTCAGGATGCGCATCGCTTCGAGCATCACCCCGTCGCCGGCTCCGTTATCCGTTGCTCCCGTTCCGGCGTGCCATGAATCGAAATGCGCGCCGATCATCACCACTTCATCCGCTCTGTCCGTCCCCGGAATCTCGCCGATAATGTCGAACGAATTCAGGTCATCGTCGTAAAACTTGTTCTCCGCATTGATTTGCAGCGTCACTGGAATTTTCTTTTCCAGCAGGCGGTAAATCCGTCCATAGCACTCGCTGGCCAGCTCAAAGCTCGGAGGCGCCGGCGGGCCGTCCGGCTCGTACGAGCCTCCGGACTGCACGTAAACTGTGCCGTCGTCTCCGGGTGATGCTTCAACCCATCCTGCCGCGCCTTCGGCAACCAGGAACGCCTGAATCTTCTGCCGCAGCGCTCTCAGCGCGCGGAACTGCGAGAAACGGTCTTGGTTGTTCCGCGCCCCAGGCACGGGCTCCATAGCCATGTCTGCCAATTCAGCATCGGTGTACCGGTGGCCCTGCGCGTCGAAGTGCGCCGGATCATCCGGAGGAGCCTGTGTCAGCACGAATTTGCCTTTCAGTTGCCCGCGGTATTTATCAAGATCTGCCTCGCTCTGAATCTGCACCAGCACCGCATCCGCCGTAACCGGCCCGTTCGTTCCCGGAGTCCACGCGAGCGGGTACGCAATCAGGATGTACGGCCGCGGAGAAATCATCATCGCGGAAAAGCGGTCGTTCGACCAGCCGCGCCCGAACTTCCACGGCTCGGTGTGAACATTTGCCAGCCCCCATTGCTTCATTTGGTCTTCTGTCCACTGCGCCGCCGCGCGCATGTTCGGCGAGTTCGTTAGCCGCGGGCCATACACATCCGTGAGGTAGCTCATGATGTCCATAACCTGCGAATGGTTGAAGCCAAGATCTTTGATCGTGTAGATGGCGTTCAGATCCGTTTCGCTCTGCGCGCGTGTCGCCACAGGCAGAATCGCGCACACCGCTACCAATGCCGCTACTGCCATTCCGAGTTTTCGCACAATCATCCTCCGCGACTTCTTAACAAACTTTAGTGTGGGACGCATCCCCAGTGAACGAGCTATCGACGGGTGAGACGCTCAGGCTGCGCATCGCGTTTCAGCGCGTCCATCAGTGAACGGGAGTACTTGCCCGAGGCTGCGTCTAAGCGGTTTCAGCAGTGGTAGGTTCGTTAGAACGAAGGCCGGGAGCCGCCGGCTGCTGCCAGCGTTTGCGAATCCACGCGCCAATTCTCCACGCCAGTAGCACTCCGACCATCGCTGCATATTGCAGCGGCTTGCGCTCGTCCGATTTCACCAGCCAGGCGTAATGAATCACGCCTGCGATGGCGCTCAGATAAATTGCCCGATGGAGCAGCTGCCAGCGTTTTCCGCCCAAGCGGCGAATCCAGCCCCTTGTGGAAGTGACCGCCAGCGGAATCAGCAGAACAAACCCCGCGAAACCTACGGTAATGAATCGCCGCTTTTGCACATCCGCCCACATATCCGAGAGGTTAAAGAAACGATCAAGCCCCACCCACGTGGAAAAATGCAGGCACACGTAAAAAAAGGCAAAAAGCCCCAGCATCCTGCGGAACCGGATCAGTTGCGGCATCTTGAGCAGCTTGCGCAGCGGCGTGATGCAGAGGGTGATAATCAGGAACCGCATCGTCCAGTCCCCGGTCCAGTGCTCTATGAATTCAATCGGATTCGCGGTCAGGTCGCCTTGCGTCGCGCGCCAGATCAATACGCCCAGTGGCGCCAGGCACGCCAGAAACACGGCAACCTTCGTCCACTTGCTTGTGAGCACCGAATTCAACACGGCGACTCTCGCTTAGAAATTCTTCCGCAGATCCATGCCCGTATAGAGGCTCGCCACCTGGTCGCCGTACCCGTTGAACATCAACGTGGGCCGCCGGAAAAATTCCCCCAGCCGCCGTTCTTTCGCTTGGCTCCACCGCGGATGATCCACGCTCGGATTGACGTTCGAGTAGAAGCCGTACTCGTTCGGCGCCGCGATGTTCCATGTCGTCGGCGGTTCGCTCTTCACAAACCGAATCTTCACCAGCGATTTGATGCTTTTGAACCCGTACTTCCACGGAATCACCATGCGCACCGGCGCACCGTCTTGGTTCGGCAGCGTTTCGCCGTACATGCCCACGCACAGAAGCGCCAGTGGGTTCATCGCTTCGTCCAACCGCAATCCCTCGACATACGGCAACTCAATCCCCGCCTCCGGCCCCAACGGCATTTGCCCCGTGTCGTAGTAGCTCTGAAACGCGACGTACTTCGCTTTCGGTGTCGGTTCGGCCATCTGGATCAAATGGCTGAACGAATATCCAATCCACGGCACCACAATCGACCACGCCTCCACGCAACGATGCCGGTAAATGCGCTCCTCGAGCGGCGCAACCTTCATGATGTCGTTCATGCTCAGCTTCAGCGGCTTCTTCACTTCTCCTTCGATCGACACTTCCCACGGCGAAGTCCGGAAATTCTTGGCGTTTTGCGAAGGATCTCCCTTGCCCGTTCCGAATTCATAGAAATTGTTGTAGGTCGTCACGTCGCTTTCTGGCGTGATCTTTTCGTCCGTACTGAACGGCCCTTTCACCACGCCATTCAGTTTCTGTGGCACCGAGCCAGTCGCCGGCCCCGTCATCCAGTTCGAGAAATGCCTCCAGCCGCTTACCGCGCCGCCCGTGGCCAGCATGCCAAACAAGAAATTCCGGCGGTTCGTGTACGTTCCTTTCGGCGTAACGTCCGAATACGTCAATTCCGGCTTGCCCGCCGTGGTGGGCGCACGTTTCACCATCATCTCTGCGTCTCCATAACTTAAGTACTCTACTAAAACCTCTTCTGGATGTATCGCTACGTCCAAGAATTGGATGCGATTTGGTTAGCTTTCGATTGCAACGAAGGGTTCTACCAGACCGCTCCTCTGATGGCCGAAATTTATCAGCCGCTTCAGGAAGGCTTCGATCTGCAGCCTATCAGCTCGCGTTATTTCGGCTCCTCGGATCATGTAGCCTACCTTCGCACAGGAGGCGCGGCTCTAATGGCCGCCTGGGCATGGAACGTCTCCGAATTGTCCGAGGCTTTCCCGCATCATGAGCCGCAGCCCACTCCCGAGCTTTAGCCGTTCTTGGACGAATTGTCGACAACCCGTTTGCGGGCACCTCTGCGCGCTCCGCGTAAGTGATTCTAAGTAGAAGACTTAGGGGAGTATATGTCTTGGCAGTTCCTCTTCACGCACCCTCCTGCTCGCTCATTCTTGACACCGCTCTCCGCGCGTCCTAGCCTTGTTTACATAGGCATATCCTTCGCTTCTGAGATTCGCAAGGCTGAGAGTGCAAATGGGTGTTCGAGAATGTCCTTTTTGCGGTAAATCGATCTCTGAGGCGTTTAGGGACTGCCCGCATTGTCACGAGACGCTGCCGCAGCGCCGCGTTCCCAGCGCTGCTTCCGAAGCTCATGCCGCCAACGCGGATCGTCCAACTATCCTGCGCCGCGGCCTGCTCTACATGCTCACCGTGGCGTTTATCTATTATCTTCTCTCGCCGTACAGCTTTCTGAAGCTTCCTGTTCCCTTCGCTCCTTTTCTGACGCGCTACCTGCTCCCGTTCTTTTTCCTGGCCGGAATGGCCTTCGCGCTCTTCGGCATCTACCAGAACGTCCGCGAATAATTTGTCTCCGCTGCTCTTCAATTGATCTGGCCAGTCTGAGGCGCGTGTTGCCATCGCGTAACCTCCGCGACTAGCGCCCGCGCGCCCAAATCCGCTAGAATCATACTTACAGCATAGCCAGCAAGATTCGCATCTCACGGACGGTATATGGAACCGGCAATCGCTCAGCGTCACAAAACGGTCGGCGTCAAAGTCGGCAAAGTCCAGGTCGGCGGCGGCGCGCCCGTTGTCGTGCAGTCCATGACCAACACCGACACCGTCGACGCCGCGTCCACCGCGAAGCAGTATCTCGAACTTGCTCAGGCCGGCTCCGAACTCGTCCGCGTCACCGTCAACATTCCCGAAGCCGCCGCTGCTGTTCCGGAAATCAAGCAGCGCGTCCTCGACGCCGGCTGCGACACGCCGCTCATCGGCGACTTCCATTACAACGGCCACGTTCTTCTCACCAAGTATCCCGATTGCGCCAAAGCTCTCGACAAATATCGCATCAATCCCGGCAACGTCGGCAAAGGCACGCGTCGCGACGAGCAATTCTCCACCATTTGCAAAATCGCCGTCGACAACGGCAAGCCCGTGCGCATCGGCGTAAATGGCGGCTCGCTCAATCAAGAGCTGGTCATGCGCAAGATGCAGGAGAACACCGACCGCGACCTCGGCCGCACTTCCGAGGACATCATCAACGAATGCATGGTTCTTTCCGCGCTCGAATCCACCGAGCTTGCCCTTGCCTGCGGCCTGCGCAAGGATCAAATCATTATTTCCTGCAAAGTCTCGCGGCCGCGTGATCTCATCAGCATCTATCGCGAACTCGCCCGCAAAACCGACCAGCCTTTGCACCTTGGCCTCACCGAAGCGGGCATGGCCGCCAAAGGCCTCGTCTGGTCCGCCTCATCCATGGGCGTGCTTCTCGCCGAAGGCATCGGCGACACCGTTCGCGTCTCTCTCACTCCGCGCCCCGGCGGCGACCGTCGCGACGAAGTCTATGCCGCCTGTGAACTCCTCCAGGCTCTCGGCCTGCGCTCCTTCGCGCCGAGCGTCACCGCATGCCCCGGCTGCGGACGCACCACCAGCAGCACGTTTCAGGAACTTGCCGAGAGCATCCAGAACTACATCCGCGACAAAATGCCCGAGTGGAAGACGAAATATGAAGGCGTCGAAGAACTGAAGCTCGCCGTCATGGGCTGCATCGTCAACGGTCCCGGCGAATCCAAGGCCTCCAACATCGGCATCAGCTTGCCCGGCACCGGCGAAGAGCCAAGCTGCCCCGTTTACATCGACGGCGAAAAATTCGTCACCCTGAAGGGCACCTACGACGAACTCTCCGCCGCCTTCCAAAAACTCGTCAACGACTACGTCGACACAAAATACCGCAAGCGCGAATCAGGCACAGAAAACTCCACGCGTCCTCTTCGCGTCCTCGCATAGCGAGAAACGAGCCGTGGCCAAGCACAAGCTGCCACGCATTTTCGCAATCGTAGGATTCGTAATTGGGATTGCGTTATGCGCCGCATGGTTCTACGTCGATTCGCATGATGTTTTCACCACGCGCGTTTACTGGTCCTCACCGGATGGACGTGTTTCTGGCTTTTCTACGCCCAGCTACGATCATTTCACGACGCTCACATTCGTTTTGTGTCCGACCTCGGTCATTTTGATAGCGACCATGGACTTCGGAGATAGCCCCTCCGCCAAGGCTTTTACTGCCGCCTTCTGGTTTGTAGCGGCATTGTTGAACGGTTTGCTTTATTTTCTCATTGGTCTGCCAATATCCTGGGGTTGGAATCGTTGGCGGGCTAGGCACGCCAATCACGGATCAACTTAACGGGCAGAGCTTGCCCCACCCGTGGCGACTTTTCGAGTCGCTCCCGTTGTAGGGGCCGATCGGCTTTCTGGGCCCTTGGGATGTGCAAGTCAGGCTGCTGCCTTCGCCCTCGTCATCGGTCCGATTTCAACTCCGCTAACGTCCGCGAGAATCGGACCTTTCCTCGGAGCTGTCGCAGGCGGGCATAAGCCTTCAACGCCGCAACCAGCCGCAGTTTCGTTCGACCTTGCTTTGCCTTTCGACTTCGCCTCTTCACCTTCCGCCTCTCCCTTTATTCCCTTGCCTTTTCCCTTAACCTATGGTAAATATATCTCCTTAGTTATGGTACCAACACCAATCTCCGGCCCATCCTTTCCCAAAATGGGAGCTTCCCGGTGGCGTTTCCTCGCCGCCTAGAACCTCCTTCCTCCCTTCCAAGTAACTTTTCTACCCAAATCTATGATTTTTTTAATCGGTACACAAAACACAAGTCATTTTTCATTAACTATCTGAAAAACAATGGCTTAACTTTTTCTAATCGGGACTGGAATGCGGTTTTTTCTGAGCATCTTTTTCACGTGGATTCCATTTTCCATATCACGCCGCGCGACCCTCGCCATTGCTCGTCACAGCTTATAAGTGCACAGCCCGCTCAGCAGTTTGGGATAAAAATCCGTCGATTTTTGCGGCATCACGTCCCCGCCCAACGCGATCTCCATCACTTGCTTCACCCGCACCGGATTCAACAGGAAGGCAATCTGCGCTCTCTTGCCGTCGACCTCTGCCATCGCCTTGTCCATTTCGCGCTCATAAGCGACGTTCGCCTCCGCCGTCACTTTCTCCGCGGTAATTCCCAGGCATTTGTGAAGCAACAACCGATGCAGCAGTACCACGTCAAGTTGCCGCTGCGCCGGCGTCATGTCCGGCAGCAGCCGCTCCAGCTCAGCCGTGTTTCGAAGCACCAGCAAATAGAATCCTGCGTTGCCCGCATACATACCGATCGCGTGCCCCGCGCGTCCTCGCCGTTCCAGGTCGCGGCGAAATTCCGCCAAGCTCTCTTCGCGCTCGCTCGCCGACGCGAACGGATACGCGTACCAATTGAAATAGGCCGAAGCCGTCTTCAGAAATTTCTCGACCGAAAATCCCGCCACGTCGCGCACCAGCCGGTGCGTCGGAAGAATCGTCAGCCCTTCGTGATGCCCTCCCACGTGCCCGCTTTGATAGATGTTGAAGCACGTCCACATCGCTTTCTCGTACGGGGCATCCGGATCGCTTCGGCCCGCCTTCGCGCGGCATTCGTTTCGATACGCCAGCGCCGTTTCGTACCGATGATGTCCGTCGGCGATCACCAATTTCTGGGCCGCCATCGATTCCACGATTTTGCGAACGCGCCCCGGCTCCGCAATCGCCCACAGCCGATGCTGCACGTCGTATTCATCTCTCATTTCCGCGGTGGGCTGCGATTTCGCCGCTTCTTCGAGAATCGCATCCGCTTCCCGCGCAGGATCGTCGTACAGCAAAAAAAGCTGGCCTGTTTGGCAGCGCGTCCGCCGCAGCAATTCCAGCCGGTCGGCCTTTGGCCCTGTCAGCGTCTGCTCGTGACGGTAAACAACTCCTTCGTCGTAATCAGCCAGCCGCCCCAGCGCGATGGAGCCGCGGCGTTCGAGCCGCCGATTCGTTCCCGGCAACGTATAGTTCTGAAAATACGCGTAGATCGCCGGCGCCGAATCCTGAATCAGGATTCCTTCTGCCAGCCACTCCTCGAATTTCTTGGACGCTCGCGTGTAAACATTTTCCGTCGCCGAATCCGAAGGCAGCGTTTTTCCTTTTTCAACGGCGATCAGATTGTAGGGGCTCGCCGCGTAATACTGCTCCTGCATCGCCGGTGTGATCTTGTCGTAAGGCTGCGTCAGCACGCTCTCAAGCGCAACACGGTGAGAGTCGTATCGCACGGCGCGGAATGGAGAGATTTCTGCCACAGTTTTTGCATTTGCGCAGTTCGCGTCGCGCAAGCGCGCCATTGTAACAAGCCCGCGCGCCCGCTCCAACTTGCCCGGCGCAAAAGCCGGATTCCTGCTCTACCGAACCAGCGAGTTGCGCGTTCTTCGCAACAGCCGCTACACTACCGCTCATGATTCGACGCTTACTGTTGCTCTCTTTCGTCACCCTTTCCTTCGCGGTCAGCGCATTCGCGCAACAACCGAAGTCTCTCTTTTATCTGACGCGCGATCCCAACTCCGTCCGCTCGTTTCTCGCCCACCCGGACAAGGTCGATATCCTCGTCCCGGCAGGGTATTTGGTGGACTCCACTGGTCTAGTGTCGGGGGGTCCAAATCCTCTTGTTCTCGATACGGCGCGCGAGCATCACGTTCCTGTCATGCCCATTGTTGTCGGCGCTGCTTTCGTTCAGGAGGATTTTCACAAGCTGCTTATCAACCCAGCCGCCTATCGCGAAATGTTTTCGGAACTTATCCGCGCCTGCAAGGAGAATGCCTACATCGGTTTTCAGTTTGACTTCGAAAATGTTAACTGGGCCGACCGCGATTTGTTCTCCGCGATGGTTCGCGAAGCGGCCAGCGCCTTTCATGCTCAGAATTTGCAGCTCAGCATCGCCACTGTCCCCAATGCCCCGGGCGCGGCTGGCGAAACAGGTTTCGATGCGTGGCTCTTTGAAAACTGGCAGGGCGCTTACGATCTGAAAGCGCTGGCCCCGTCCGTCGATTTCATTTGCTTGATGACTTACGACCAGCACACTCGCTGGACGCCGCCTGGTCCTGTCGCGGGATGGGACTGGACCGTCCGCAATCTTGATTACGCTCTTCAGTTCGTCCCGCCAGGCAAACTTTTCATTGGCATTCCGCTCTATGGTTACCATTGGTTTGCGGGAACACCTGTTGCCGGAACGCCCACCGCGCCCGGTGATAAACCGAATCCCTCCGCGCAATACATCTCCACTCCTGACGCGCTTGATTTGGCGCGCGCGTACGGCGGCCACATCGAGTGGGACCCCACGGATCGCACTGCGTGGTTCTATTTTTATCGTGACGGCATGCGCGAGTGGATTTTTTACACCGACGCGCGCACATTTCGCGAACGCCACGAGCTCGCGAAGCAGCGCGGACTCGCGGGCTTTTGTTCCTGGTCTTTGGGCAACGAAGACCCAGGCATCTGGGACCTTTTGCCAGCGCACAAATAGTTTCTTGAATTCACGGCGCATGCAGTCTGAAAAGAGCCTTCTTCGTGCTAACTTGGGTTTATGTCTGAAGACGGCAAACAGAACGGCGAACGATTCTCCGGCGTGAAAGCCCTGGCCTTCGATCTCGATGGCACGCTGATCGATTCGAAACTCGATCTCGTGCTTTCCATGAATGCGACGCTCGAGCATCTGGGCCGCAAGCCTCTCGAGGCATGAGCAGATTGCCAGCTACGTCGGCGGAGGCGTTCTGTTGCTCATCAAACGCGCTCTGGGCCAAGGCGCGTCGGAGGACGAAGTCGAAGAGGGCACCGTGCATTTCCTCGATTACTACCGTGCGCACATGCTCGACCACACGGTGCCATATCCCGGCGTGCGCGAATGTCTCGACGCTCTTCGCGGCCACTCGCTCGCCGTGCTCACCAATAAGCCGGTGAAATTCAGCCAGGCCATTCTTGCCGGATTGAACATGATCACTTATTTTCGTTTTGTGTACGGCGGAAACAGTTTCGAAAAAAAGAAGCCCGATCCCACGGGACTCCGGACGCTGCTGCGCGATTTCGACGTCGCGCCCCGCGAACTGATGATGGTGGGCGATTCGGATGTCGATATTCAGACCGCGCGAAATGCAGGCACGCTCGCCTGCGGCGTAACCTACGGACTCGGGCGCATGCAGCCGCAGCTGCCGCCGGATTTATTGCTCGATACTCTCGCCGATTTGCCGCGCTACATTAACCACGAGAACCACGAGCGCGAAACAGAGCAGGCGAGGAAGTTGCGCGAGGCAGACGAGCGTAAATGAAGATGGCCGCGAACCTTAGCCGCCGGGCAAACCGATGGGCGATCATTGCGAGTGTCGCACTTTCAACGCCGTGGTTTGTCTCCCGGTCCAAACCGGCCACTGTCGCGCCTGTTGTAAATACGCGTGTTCCGGCATTCCGCATCGGCGAGCTCTTGAAATATCGAATTGATTGGCAGCGCTATGCGGGCGCCGGAGTGGCGCAACTGCAGATCGTCGATCGCGGAGATTTTTACGGCGCACCGGCGTGGCATTTCCGTGCCAGCGTCCACACAGCCGAGCCGGCCCGCGCCCTTTATGCGATGGATGATCAAATCGATTCATATGCGTCGCTCGCCGGCCTGGAAAGCCGCCAATACCAGGAGCACTTCCGCGAGTTCGGAAAGCCGGAGGACACAGACGTCGCGCTGGTGTCTCCCGGAGAAGCGTCAAATGTTCCTTTGCCTCACGTGATTGTGCCGCCGGGCACGCATGACGCCGTGAGTGCGATTTATTCCTTACGCGCTGTGGATTGGCTTCAAACACCTGAGTTGCGCGAGCCGGTATCCGACGGCCAAAATGTCTACGAAATAGTCGCGAAACCCGACGCACCAATGGGCATACACGTGGCGGCCGGAGATTACAAGGCAACTGAGATTGAAATTCGTTTACTGGACGGGAGAGAAGAAGTTTCAGGCGAGCATTTCAGAATCTGGCTGGCGGACGATGCGGCACGAACTCCATTGCTGTGCGAGGCTTATCTATCGATCGGCACTCTCAGAATTGAACTGACGTCGGATACAGTTTCCGAGGCGGAAGGCGCAGCAAGCCCCATCATTCCATCGGCACGTTCCAATCATCCGGCGGGAAACTGATCCCCCAAAATTTCGGCGCGGGCTTGTCGAATTCGATTCCGACCTGCGCTTTTCCGCCCTGCATTCTTCCCACGTAAACGATGCGGCAACTTTCAGTTTCTTGTGAGCCTTTATGGGTCAGCGTGATTTTTTGATCCGCCTTCACTTCTGAGCGCAAATGAATCAGCGCGCCGTGAGCATTTACGACCAGCGTCTTGGTTTCCTCGTCGAAAAAGGAATTGCCGTCCGGAGTTTTGCCGCGAACGATGATCGTGACCGACAGCATGACGCGCATGCTGCGGCGCCGGCCCTTATCGAGCGTCAATTCAGAGGGGCTTGCTGGATCCGCCATACCTTTACCTTAGCGTTGTTCGTTGGTAGTCGCAAATGCCTGCCCGAAATCCCTTGCGAGTCAGTTAACAGAGAAAGGAACAACGGCGGACAATTGCCGAGGAACTAACCCGCGCAGCAACTCTGTTCAACGAGGGCGCAAACAATGTGCCCAATGGTGATGTGGGCTTCCTGGATTCGCTGCGCATTTCGAGATGGCACATTGAGAAGCAAGTCCACTTTTCCGGCAAGCTTTCCGCCCGTTTCGCCAGTGAAACCAACGACAAATGCACGCCTCGCACGGCCAGCTTCCACGCCCTTCAGCATGTTGGCGCTGTTTCCGCTGGTGGAAAGCGCCACCAGGACGTCATCGGCAGACACCAGCGATTCGATCTGGCGCGAAAAAATGCGCTCAAATCCCAAATCATTTCCGGCGGCGGTCAAGACCGATGCATTCGTTGCCAGCGAGATGGCCGGCAGGCCAGGGCGATCGCGTTCGAGGCGCACCACGAGCTCGGCGGCAAGATGCTGCGCGTCCGCGGCGCTCCCTCCATTGCCGAAAAAAACAATCTTGTGCCCGCCCTTTATCGCTGATGCGCTCACTTCCGCGCAGCGAGCAATCTTCTCCAGGAGTTCGTCGGAAAAACTTTCTTTGACCTTCGCGCTTTCGCGCAATTGTTCGCGAATCTGGGAGATGGGATCGGGAGTATTTTTCATGAGAAAGCCATGCGCAGGCGGCTCCGATACGAACGGAACTATAGCAAGAATGCCATCTGCGCAAAAGCCGCATTCAGAACCGGAGCGCCTAATGCCCGATAAATCCAAAAACGAGCACGGAGAGGACAATCAAGGTGAGCACGATGTACGTGCGGTCTTTTTCCTTAATAAACGTGATGACGCAAAGCGTCACACGCGCCACCGGAGTGGCCACCAGAAGCAGAAGGCCGAACTGCATCCAGTTGCGCGGACTGCGCGTGAAGACGCCTCGAACGATATCGCGCAGCTCACGCAGGTTCGCTGGTTCTCCACGAAACGGACGATAAACCGGCTTGAGCATTCCCGACTGAAGCAGATAGACAATTCCTCCGATGATCACGACGATCGACGAAACAATTACACCCGTGCGAAGCAAGAGCGAGATGGTTTCGTCGAAATGCTTCTCTTCCGACTTTTGTTGAGCGTCGTTCATCCCAGCTTTCCCGTCAGCCCTTTGATCAGCATCTCCACTCCGAGCGCAACGATGGCCGCGGCGAACAGGATCCTTAGATAGCGCGTGGTTGCCCCCGGCAAGAGCCGCGCTCCGATGAACGAGCCGAACAGAACGCCCAGCATTACGGGCATGACCAGCGACGGGTCGACGTAGCCATGATGGAAATAAACTCCCGCACTGGCCGCGGCGGTCACGCCAATCATGAAATTGCTGGTGGCCGTCGACACCTTGAAGGGAATCTCCATGGCCTGGTCCATTCCCAGGACCTTGAGCGCGCCGCTTCCGATCCCAAGCAGCCCGGAAACAATTCCGGCAAAATGGCAAACGAGGAAACCCAGCGGCACGCGATGGACGGTATAAGCTTTCATGCCGTCTCTTGACGGATATTCCCTGTTCAGCCGGAGGCGCACCGCGAGGCGATCGGCTGGCCGCAAGCTGCGGGAGCCGCGCGAGCCGCGAAGAGACAATCCCGCCGAAAAGAGCAGCACGAGTCCGAAAATGATGGCGATTGCCGACGGAGAGACCTTCGCTACCAGATACGCACCCACCAGTGCGCCGAGCGTGGTGGCCACTTCCAAAAACATCCCGATGCGAAGATTGGTGAATCCCTCTCGCACATAAGCAGCAGCGGCGCCGGAAGAGGTGGCGATCACAGAAATCAGCGACGCGCCCGCGGCGTAGTGAATGTCTACCTTGAATGCCAAGACCAATAAAGGAACGATGATGACGCCGCCGCCGAGCCCCGTAAGCGATCCCAGAAACCCCGCACCGAGCGCGCAAATCCATATCAACAGCGTGAATACGAGGACGGTCATTCGCGGTGTTCTTCAGCCCAGAGGGAGCTTCGCGACACGGAGCAATGCCGGCGCTAGAGGCTGTTGACTACTCATGGCCGACAGACTCGCACAAGATGGCTGCCGCCGCAATTTGATTCTGGGCCATCGATGACTGATGAACTGCCTCTTTCGTTCATGCGATTGACCGGCTTGCCGAGGGGAGTATTTTACTTGGCGGTCTTCTTCGTCCGAGCAAAATGCGCCCGTTCTGTCCTGATTTGGCCTTCCTATTCCCACGTTCCTGCGTTATCTTCAGGGAAAGTAAATAATGGTCGATATTCACTGCCACATTCTTCCCGGCCTCGATGACGGGTCGGATTCACTTGAAACTTCGTTGAAGATGGCAGAGATGGCCATCGCCGATGGCGTCACTCACGTCATAGCTACACCTCATGCAAACAGCCACTATGAATTCATTCCCGAATTGGTAAAGGCGCGTCGAGATGAAATTCAGGCTCGCGTCGCCGATCGTCTCGCAGTTGCCACGGGGTGCGATTTTCACTTGAGTTTTGAAAACTTGACCACACTACGTGCGGATCCTAAACGGTTCACTCTGAACGAAACGGACTATCTTCTGGTCGAGTTCGCGGACTTTGCTATTCCGGCTTCCCTAGATGAAACGCTCCATCAATTACAACTGCTCGGCCTCCACCCCATCATCACGCATCCCGAACGGAACCCGCTGATCCGCTCGCAGTGGGACCGCTTGTGGGGATGGCTGCGCCAAGGTTGCTACGTGCAGGTGACCGCGCAATCGATCACCGGTGGATTCGGTCGCCGGGCGCAACACGCCGCTGAACTCCTGCTCGACGCCAATGCCGTCCATTTCGTCGCCAGTGACGCACATAACGTGACGACGCGGCCTCTGCGACTTAAGCCGGCCTTCGATGCGCTCACGGAGAGTAAAGGCGAGGATCTTGCTCGAGCCCTCCTCGAAGAAAACCCGCGCGCTGTGCTCGAAGGTCGACCTTTACTTTATCTTCCTGAACCGAGTGGCTGGGAAAAAACACACGAGCGGAACGCGAAGCAAATACCCCGAAAAAGCGCTTCTGGTTTTTCTAACCACCTACGCTACGCTATATGTAGTGCTACAAGTCGAATACTTCCCTCTGAACCCCATAAGGAACGAAAACTTGGCAAAATGGAAGCCTATTTGCGATGAGGGTGTGTCTGGCACCGAACCGAATGGCCTTATATTCCATTTTGATACGCAGAAGATAGCGGAATGTCAGCAGGATTGGTGTGACGGGCAAGTGAGGTACTCGCGTATCTGAAGATTAATAAGAGATTTGGAAAGTTGGTACTTGACTTGAATTCATCGTTAACATATGAATAGCTTCAAAGTAATGTACAAGTAAAGATATTGGGATCGAGAATGGACCAAAAAGTTCGAGTCTCCATCGTCTCAGAGAATCGCTCTAGTCCGGGAATCGCTTAGCCGCATTCTCTCGAAGCGGAGCGATTTGGAAGTCGCTTCGGCTCAGGGGATATCTGCAAATCCGCGTGAGCAAGCGATTATTTCTGGAGCCGAGGTTCTGATTCTGGATTCGCCAGATTGCCTTTTCTCAGAAGGCGGCTGGGCGAAAGCGGCAAGAAACCCACGGCTGCCGGTAAAAATCCTAATGGTTTCCATGGAAGAAGATGAGCGGCTTTTCCTTCAGTCGATCCGCGCCGGGGTCCTCGGATTCGTCCCCAAGGAGGGATCCGCATTGGATGTTGTGGCGGCGGTGCGTTCCCTGGCACGCGGAGAGGCCGTGTGTCCGCCGCGACTGTGCAAATTCCTATTCGATTTCGTCGCGGCTCAGGTCGGCCGGGCTGCCGAACAGTTGCGCCAAGGTGCGTCTTGGGCCTACGCGCCGCGAGCAGGAGTTGATTCCGATGATCGGGCGCGGACTGACCAACAAGGAAATCGCTAACCAATTGAACCTGTCGGAGCAGACCATCAAGAACCACGTGCACAGGATCCTGCACAAAGTAGGGGTAGAAAACCGACTAAGCATTTTGGGCGCGCTTGAGCCGGGGAACTTGCTTAACTAGTTTACTTCGCTGAGCAGCGGTACTTTTGCAGTACGGTCCTAGGGAAAGCAGTGCTGAAACACTCGTTCCTGGCAAGTACGCTCTCTACGCCCCTCCATAGGTACTATATTATTTATTAATTGAGCCTTACATAAGCACGCGTCTTCGCGATACCTTGAGCTCGACGGAGCCGCTATGAAAAGTATTCGTGTTCTTGTGGCCAATCGCCCTCGGCTTATGCGGGAACTCGTCCTTGCGACGATTGCGGACCAGCCGGACATTGAAATCGTCGGGGAAATCAAGGATGAGAGCGAAATTGAAAATGCGGTGAACAGCACCGAGCCGGATTTTCTGATTGTTGCGCTGGAAAAATCCAATCGCTTGCCGGCTGTGTGCGATTTCGTGCTCCAAAGTCATCCGCAAATGAAGGTGATCGCGATATCGCCCAACCGGAACAGTTCCCTATTCTATTGGGCTTCGCTGCAGATCAAGTCCAGTCAGATCGAGGCCTCCGAAAACGGCGTGTTAAGCGCGCTTCGCGGAGCCCGGGCGGAGGCCGGTAAAGTGCAATGAGCTCTCCAGAGTTTAGCCGCTTGGCGATAAAGGCGGTCCTTCCAAGGCAACTCGGCGGGGCGGCTTTGGCTTTTTTGGGCTTGCTGATGCTGGCCTGTCCAGCCGTGCCTGCGCAGAACCGTCAAGCGACGGCCGCGCCATCGTCCGATCTCGCCAGGCAGAATCTGGAGCGCGTCGCTGCGTCTGCAACGCAAATCGAAGTGGTGTTGCACAAAGAACCGGGCTTGATCGTCGAGTTGAAGCGCTGGGTAGCGAAGGACGCTACCGACCATGGACAATTAGTGAGCGATTCCGACCTCACGGATCAAGCAATTTACGACCGATTGGAAACGGATGTTCGGTTCCGGGCTGTGGCCACTGATTTGCTGCAGAAATTTGGCTACCTGCTTCCTCAAATTAATCCTGACTCTCCGCAGGCAAAAGAACAGGAATTGGTGATCGAAGCCCGTGCGAAATGGCTCGCCCAAGATGAGGAGGAGGAGCGCACTGCGGCACGTCAACAGGAGAGGCAAAATCTAGAACAAACACAAAGTTGCGACCAGCGATCAGACCCCAATTGCAACACCCCACAGCGCGCCGTTCCAGCAGGCCAGCAGCCGCAGCAACCTGGAATGCCGAATCTCCCACAGAATTTCTCGCCCAATGCGCCGAACGCGCCGGTGTCGCCGCAGCGCGCGCTGCCAACGCTTGAACAGACACAGCTTATGCAGTCCGGCGGGCAGACGTCGCTTGGGAGCGAGCAGCTACCTCTCGGGAACTCTTATAGTTCGTTGGACATGATTAACAACCCGTCCAGTATGGCCGGGCCAGGAACGCTTGTTCCATCGGGAGGCGAAACGGGTGGTGGAATACAGGGACAACTCTCGCAAAGCGCCGCCGCGGGACAAATGGCGATGCAACAGGGCCTTGCTAGCGGGAGTTCGAATGGCGCGATTCCCGGGGCGAACTCGCCGGAATTACCCTTCTCAACGGCTGAGTCGCCCAATACAACAAGCGGCCCCACAGGACCTCTGGGGTCGAATCCCGCGACATTCCGCGCCGACCGCACCGAATCTTACAATCCCACGCATGCGTACGACGCCCGAGCGCGACTAAGTCCCAGCCAAACCCTGCTTCGCCAGCCAAGTCCCTACCTGGATGTGCCGTCGCTCTACGACATGTACCTGCAGGCAATGCCGCAGCCTCCGGAACCAGAGCGGTTCGGCGCGCAGGTTTTCGAAAATGGGACGCGGGATCTCCAGATGATCCCTATGGACTTACCAGTCGGGCCGGATTACGTGGTTGGGCCAGGCGACAGTCTGGCCATCGACCTTTGGGGTGGAGTTTCCCAGCGGCTCGTCCGTGTAGTGGACGGAGAGGGCCGCGTGAGCCTTCCCGAAGCGGGACCGGTCCTGGTTGCCGGAAAGAGCTTGGCCGACGTGCAGCAATCCGTTCAACAGACACTGCGGTCTCAATTCCGCGGCATTTCGACGGATGTGTCTCTGGCTCGCCTCCGGTCGATCCGGGTCTATGTGGTCGGAGACGTCGCACGTCCCGGCGCCTACGACATCAGTTCTCTCTCGACGCCTCTGAACGCGCTCTTTGCCGCAGGAGGCCCGACGAGCCAAGGCTCGTTACGAATCGTTGAGCACAACCGCGGAGCTCAATTGGTCCAGTCCGTCGATGTGTACGACCTGCTTTTGAATGGAGTGAAGGCAGACATCCAGCGGCTGGACAATGGCGACACCGTCTTGGTGCCGCCCATTGGGCCGGAAGTCACGGTCGAGGGAATGGTGCGGCGGCCGGCGATTTACGAACTAAAGAGCGAAAAATCGCTCGCGGAGGTCCTGACGCTTGCTGGCGGCCTGCTGCCGACGGCGACGTTGCGTCACGTCGAAGTGCAGCGCGTGGTTACTCATGAAAAACGCACGATGCTCAGCCTGGATATTCCACCGGACGCCGATCCTGCTTCGATTAGCAAGCAACTTGACTCGTTCCAGATTCAGGATGGCGACAAGATACGGATATTCCCGATTGCGCCGTACAACCAGGACACCGTCTACCTGGAAGGGCATGTTCTGCGGCCGGGGCAGTATTCCTACCACGAAGGCATGCGTGTCACGGATTTGTTTTCTTCCTACAAGGACCTGTTGCCTGAGCCGGCTACCCAGTATGCGGAGATCATTCGTCTGAGTGCGCCGGATTACCGGCCGGTGGTCGAAAGCTTCGACCTCGCGGACGCGCTCAGTCATCCCGGGAGCGCTCCGCTTCTGGATCCACTGGACACGGTACAGATCTTCGGCCGGTACGATTTCGAAAATCCGCCGACCGTTTCAGTTTGGGGCGATGTGCGAGAGCCCGGCACCTACCGCACTTCTGGCCAGATCCACCTGAGCGATGCGGTACACATGGCGGGAGGTTTGGCGGCGGATGCGGAAACCCAGGATGCACAAGTATTCCGCTACTTGCCGAATGGTGAATCGACAATCTTCAGCGTGAAACTGAGCGCAGCGATCGCAGGCGATCCTGCCGACAACATCGTGCTCAATTCGCGCGATCGAATCCTGGTGCATCGCAATCCCGCTGACGTGGATCCTGCCACGGTTTACATTCAGGGAGAAGTGGCGCGCCCAGGACGGTATCCGCTGACGACTAACATGGATGTCGCTGACTTGATTCGCGCCGCCGGCGGTCTGCAGCAAAGTGCGGACCTGAACGAAGCGGACCTAACTCGTTACGAATGGAAAGGACAGAAACAGATCACCGGAGAGCACCAACAAATTGCTTTGAACGCCGCGATGGCGGGAGATCCCAAGGCAGACATTTCCATGCATAACGGCGATGTTCTGACCATCCGGCAATTGCCCGGATGGAATGACCTCGGAGCCACGATCAACGTCCGCGGAGAAGTGACCCATCCGGGGAGATATGGAATTCGGCCCGGCGAAAAACTCAGCGCCATTTTGACGCGCGCGGGCGGCTTCACGCCGGACGCTTACCCTTACGGAGCGGTTCTCGAGCGTAGTTCGGTTCGCGACCGTCGAAGAGAAGTCGCATGATGAGTTGATCGAGCGCATCAAGGACATGCAGAACGACATGAAATTGAAGAGCGCACAGGCGACGGACCCAGACGAAAAGCTCGCCCAAGCGGCAGCGTACCAGCAGTGGCAAACGAGCTTAGAAAATCTGGCGAGTAATCCGCCGGTGGGTCGCGTGGCGATTCAGATCTCGGGAAATCTTAAAAGCTGGGAAAACACGCCGCGAGACATCGTGGTTCAGTCCGGAGACGTTCTGGTGATTCCGAAGCGGCCGAGCTACGTCATGGTTCAAGGGCAAGTCTATGACCCGACTGCCGTGGCATACAGGCCGGGCAAGAGCGCGAAGTGGTACTTGAGTCAGGGCGGAGGGCCGACAAATCTGGCTAACAAGAAAGCGATTTTTGTAATTCGAGCTAACGGGACAGTAATTGGGTCGCACGGTTCTCCTTGGTTCTTGGATGACACGCTTGCCGAATCACTCCAGCCAGGAGACACGGTCGTTGTGCCGGAGAAGGCGCTTGGCGGGCCGCCACGGTGGAACACGATCTTCCAGATGGCGCAGGTGGTGAGTTCGATCACGACCAGCGCGATTCTGGCGGCGCATTACTGAGGACCTGTCTTGGTGATTAGGCGTCTTGGGCCAATTTGGATGACCATGGTGATCTTATTTGCCGGCGGCACGATGACGGCGAGCGGACAGACAACTGCGCCGCAAGCGTCAACGTCTGCCCCGCCGAGCGCGCCGGCAAAGAAGGCAACAGACAAAAAGGCCAGCGAATCAACAACGGCCGGCTGGAGTGACTTGGAATTTGTCCCCGTGAGCAGCGGCAGATTCGAGAACTCGTTTTCTACGGCGCCGAAACATTTCCTGCTCGACCAAAAGGCGATGTGGACGAGCCCGTTCCATATGAGCGTGCCGGAGGCGACATGGCTTGTGCCTGTGGCTGGATTTACCGCGGGCCTTTTCGCCACCGACTCTGACTTCATGCGGAGTTTGTCCCACAATCCCAGCACGCTTACTCGTTACCGGCACATTTCGGATTATGGACTGGGGGCTATGGGAGGGATTGCCGGCGGCGCCTACCTGCTGGGGCTGGCGACACATAACGAGCATGAGCAAGAAACGGGATTCCTCAGCGGCGAAGCGGCGGTCGATAGTTTGGTTGCGACCGAAGCCATCGCATACATGACTCGGCGAGAGCGGCCGCTCATGGACAACGCCAACGGGCAATTCTGGCACGGTGGCGACTCTTTTCCATCCGACCACTCGGCCACAGCGTGGTCCATCGCAGGAATTGTGGCCCACGAATATCCAAGCCCACTGGTCAAGTTGTTTTCTTACGGTGCCGCCACCGCGGTAAGTATTTCCCGGATTAAAGCTGAGCAACATTTCCCGTCCGATGTCGTGGTCGGAAGCGCTCTCGGCTGGCTCGTTTCGCAGTACGTTTACAAGGAACATCACAGTCCGGACGTTGCCGGAGGGCCGTGGGGAGCTTCTGGGCGCCAGACCCGACAGACCAGAGCATTGGCAGGCAAAGTCCATGGGCTCGCCCTATGTGCCTATCGATAGCTGGATTTATCCCGCGCTGATGCGGCTCGCGGCGTTTGGCTTCATCAAGAGCGATATTGAAGGTCATGCGCCCGTGGACGCGCATGGAATGTGCGCGCCTTGTGCAAGAAGCGGCGGATCAGATCGGGGACAACCAGTCGACAGGAAACGAAGCGAATCAACTCTACGGGACACTGGCGAAAGAATTCGCCAAAGAGATTGATTTACTCGGTGGTGGAAACAATCGCGACGCCGAACTTGAGTCCAGTCTACACGCGCGTGACGGGCATTTCGGGCGAGCCGCTGCGGGACGGTTTCGATTTCGGCCAAACGATCATCAACGATGATGGCCGGCCGTACGCGGAAGGCTTCAACAATGTCACTGGCGCTTCGGGCTGGGTCTCGGACGGACCCTTTTGTTGGCATACATACGTGGCGAGTATCAGCATGCGCCGGCATCACCGGCGCTACCCGATCCGGCGCTGCAAGCTATCGCGCAAGAAGAGGAGTTGCCTGTGGCTCCTCCGGGAACGCCGACGCCCGGTACAGCTCAATTGACATGCTGGACGGATACGTCGGCATGCAGGTGGATAACTGGCAGATCAGCATCGGCAAACAAGAGCAGTGGTGGGGACCTGATTCCGGGGGCCCGATGCTCTTCAGCACGAACGCTGAGCCCATGGAGATGCTGCAAGTTAACCAAACGACTCCATTCACACTGCCCGGGTTTCTTGGGCTGCTTGGTCCTATCCGTGAGCAATTTATTTTGGGGCGAATCGACGGTTATCACTGGCTTTTCAGTTCGATAACCGGATACACCGGCTCTTGGTCGGAAACCCTTTCAGATCAGCCGTTCATTGTGGGCGAAAAGCTCAGCTATGAAGCCGTCACCGAACCTTGAGTTTGGCTTCGCGGCGACGCGACTGTTTGCCGGAACGGGCGTTCCCTTCACGACGCATAAACTGCTTCAGGCCATCTTCTCTACCGGGAACGGCGCTCCGGGATCGTCCTCCGATCCTGGCGACGCCCGCGGCGCATTCGACTTCACCTACCGAGTCCCTGGTCTGCGGGATTGGCTGACCTTTTATGGCGATGGCTTTACCGATGATGAGCCTTCGCCGCTGTGGGGTGCTTTCGACAAGTCGGCGTTCAACGCGGGACTCTACTTTCCCCATCTTCCGAAAGTACCCAAGTTGGATTTTCGAGTTGAGGGAGTTTACACGGACAACCCCAACCCTAATCCAGTTCTGCAACGTGGTTTTTTTTACTTCAATGCCCGCTATAGGAATGGTTACACCAATGATGGGAATTTGATCGGAAGCTGGATTGGACGCCAAGGCCAAGGGGCGCAGGCGTGGAGCACCTATTGGTTCAGCGCCGAAAGACAAATTGCAGTTCAGTTTTCGTCACCAGAAAGTGAGCCAGCAATTTGTGCTTTTTGGCGGGACCCTGACCGATGGAGGTATCCAAGCGGATTTCTGGCTGCATTCCCGCTTCAGCGTGTCGGCGTCAGTCCAATACGAGCGATGGAATTTCCCTGTAATTGCGCCGATGGAACAGTCCGATGTCAGGACGTCAATCCAATTTACGTATTGGCCCCAGTCTTGGCATGCAGCAAATGACGAAGGTTCGCCGACAGGAAACAACGATGCGAGGTGGTAGCTGATAAGAAAGACCCCAGGAATCATGGCCAGCGGTCTCGAAAAGACGAAACCGGTGCACGAGGAGGAGTTGGATCTTGGCGAACCTCTTCTAGCCGAGGAAGAGGTCCGCGCGAGTCGAGAGAGGTCCGTCGAGCGACTTCGCCATCTTTGGAATCAAAGAGGCTTCCTGGCTCGCTCAGCAGGACTTGGTCTATTGGCGGCGACGCTGATCGCATTTCTGATTCCGAAGCGTTACACGTCTACAGTGCGTTTGATGCCACCTGATCAAACCTCTGGCGAGGGAACGGCGATGCTCGCCGCGTTGACAGGGCGCGTTGGTGGAGGTCTCGCGGGAGTCGCGGAAAATGCGCTAGGAATCAAGACGACAGGCGATTTGTTCGTCGGAGTCTTAAAGAGTGACACTGTTGAGGACGACCTAATTCACAAATTCGATCTCCAGAGACTTTACCATGATCGATATATTGAAGACGCCCGAGCTGACTTGGGTGGACACTCTGGGATCTCGGACGACGCCAAGACCGGAATCATTTCCCTCAGCGTAGTGGATGGAAATCCAAAGCGAGCGGCCGCGATGGCGCAGGAGTACGTCAACGAGCTCAATTGGGTGGTCACGCACCTCAGCACTTCCTCCGCCCATCGGGAGCGTGTCTTCCTTGACCAGCGATTGGCCCAAGTGAAAGCTAATCTCGAAGCAGACGAGAAGCAGTTCAGCCAATTTGCCAGTCAGAAGGGCGCGATTGATATTCCGGAGCAGGGTAAGGCGATGGTAACGGCTGCGGCAACCCTCCAGGGCCAATTAATCGCAGCTGAATCGGAATTAGAAAGCATGAAGCAAATTTACACGGACAACAACGTCCGCGTTCGATCATTGCAAGCTAGCGTGAATGACCTGCACCAAGCACTCGAAAAACTGGGGGGCAAAAGCGCGGACGAGAACACTTCAGTCGATCAGCTTTATCCCTCGCTCAAGGAACTTCCGCTGCTGGGAGTGCAATACGCTGATCTTCTGCGACGCACAAAGGTTCAGGAGGCTGTCTTTGAAGCTCTGACACAGCAGGACGAGATGGCGAAGGTAGAGGAGGCGAAGGAAATTCCGAGCGTCAGGGTGCTGGATCCGCCTCAGGTTCCGGAAGAGAAATCGTTTCCGCCAAGATTGTTGTTCATGCTTTTAGGAGCGTTTCTGGGGTTGGCGATTGGTACGGCATGGATCCTGAGCAGTTCGGCGTGGGAAGCAGTTGACGCGAGCGACCCGCGCAAGGTAATGGCGCGGCAAGTGTGGGCTGACATCCACGCGAGCCTACCTTGGACTACCAGAAACGGTGCATCGAGCGAAGGCCGGAAGAGCTGATTTTGGAAAAGAAATCGCAGGAACACTGAACACTGTTCGGTGAATTAAAGATTCAGCTCCATGTGTTTGTAACTGAATGGAAAATATTGGGTTAGGTCACATCAAGCCCGCGAAGTGACAGGGCGGAGCCATCGAAGGTCTTTGGGAGGTTATGAGTGGCGCTTGAGGAATCGGTGCCGGCGGCGCTGAGAGACCAAAGACCATTGGGCAGCAATGCTAGCTTTCGGACGAGGGTATTCGCCGCTGCCGAGTCAGGAGTTCCGAACGTGGAACAGAAGAAGCCATGCGGAAGAGGCAGGGAACCATCAGGGGGCGTCTATCTTGAGCCGCGTTGGTACGCAGCGTATACGCGCTCGCGTCACGAAAAGACTGTTTCGGAACTCACTCAGCGAAAAAGTATTGAGACCTTTCTGCCCCTTTACGAGGCGGTACGGCGATGGAAGAACGGCGATCATCGAGTCCAGCTCCCGCTGTTCCCTGGCTATGCGTTTGTGCGGATTGCCCTGCGAGACCGCCAAGAAGTTCTGAAAGTGCCTGGTGTGGTGTGTTTGGTCAGTTTCAATGGCACGCCCATCGCGCTGCCAGATGAAGAGGTGGAAAGCATGCGACAAGTGCTCTCGCGTGGTCTGAAAGCCGCGCCGCACCCGTACTTGACCGTAGGCCAGCGCGTGCGAGTTACGGCTGGTCCCCTCGTGGGTCTGCAAGGGATCCTTGTACGCCGCAAGGGCGCCATTCGTATGGTGCTGTCAATCGAATTGATTCAGAGATCGGTTTTGGTAGATGTAGATATGGATGCACTGGATTTGGTGGGCTAACTAATGCACCTACGGCGAGGGGACTTGCGGACACCGTATCGGTCACTGAAAAAGACAATAGCCATAATCATTCTACAAGAGTCCGGATGGAGCGGATGTTCAATTTGTAGAATCCAATCGGGGAATTGGGAAAGCCGCGAGGACGAGTGAAGATGGCTGTACCTGGGCTCCTGTATGGAGCTTTAATGAATCGACTTTTTGCCCCTCTGCTACCAGACGAATATCGCCGAAACCCATGTCAACAGTGACAGTTCATCCGGCCGACCGGGACTCCGGGGAGGCCTCGGCCCCGGTTGGGCGCCTATTGCGAAGCTGGCAGCGACTGTACCGCTTGATGCCGAATTTTCGTGGCAAGGGTAGGGTCTTCTGGCACTGGCCAGCCCGATTGGTTCGTAACTGGCCGACTGACGTGTCGGTCACCTCGCTTGATGGATGCACTTTTTTCGGCTGCGATCTGAATGACTACCTTTACCAGAAGCTTTTCTTTTGGGGGCTTTACGAGGCGGACGTTGATTGGATGTGTCACCGCCTCCTCAAACCGGGTGATGTTTTCATTGATATAGGTGCGTCTTACGGATACCACACGCTGACCAATGCACGCTTCGTTGGACCGCAAGGGTGCATTTATGCGTTCGAACCCCAACCGAACTTGCTCGCCGCATTGTTGGGGAATCTCCGCGGCAATAACCTCACCAACGTGAAGGCAGAAGGCTTTGCATTGAGCGACAGGACTGAGGAACTCCGGCTGCATCGCTTCCCAGACTTGGGAGTGGGCCATACTTCGATCGCTCCATTAGAGCATCGGGTATCGGGCATTCTCTACTGTCCTGCTATGACCCTGGATACTTATGTCGCTAGGGAGGGAATTAAGCGCATTACACTCATTAAATTGGATGTAGAGGGCTCGGAGCTTAAGATTCTCAGAGGCTCATTGGCATTGCTTCGTGGGACCGCACCCCCCATGTGGATCATTGAAGTAAACATGACGTCGGCATCCGCCTGCGGCTATCACCCTCGCGATTTATTATCCCTGTTGGCAGAGTTTGGATACGAAGCTTTCTGTCCTATCTGGGGCAAAACCACCCGCACGGTGCGAGGCGTTGAGCCCTGCCCTGCGAGACGGATCAAGCATGGCCAGAATCTCCTCTGCGCTGTTCCGTCAATTCACGCCGATACCCTAGCTTGTGTGGGCGCCGCTTGACCGCTAGGCCTGAATTGACGAGTCGAAGATCAAGAAGTAAAAGCGGGTCGCGGCAAGCGGTCCGGGAATTGGCCGAATGATTCGCAATGGATTATACAACGTTAGCGGTCAGACCATTCGTGGCGCGGTCGCGCTACTTACGATCCCTTTCCTGGTCCGATTTCTTGGTATTCGGGAGTATGGCGTGTGGTCGCTCGCCTACGCCGTTCTCGCGCTCATGACTATGAGCGAGGCGGGGATATCGGTTGCAGCTGCTGTATTCCTGTCCAAGGACCTGTCCGAAAGAAATCCCCGGGCAGCCAGTGACACAGTAACTATTGTACTCAGCGGGGCGTTTCTACTGGCGACACTGATCGGGATTTTATTGTGGCTCGCCGGCCCTGTGATTGTGCAACCAATCCTTGCGTTCCGTGCCGCCGAACGCGCCGAGGCTGGCTGGGCGCTACGGATAGCTGGACTCGCTGTCTTCGCTTATATCATTCAACGAACGTTGATCGGCATCGAGCAAGCATTCGATCAGTACGGAGTAATCAACGCGCTTGATATCTCCCAGTCATTGATAGGGAATGTGGGTCTGGTAGCGGTGGCATGGGTGGGCGGAAGAACGATCGCCATGATGAAATGGCAATTATTCGTGTGGACCGTTCTTTTGGGCGCGCATTGCGTTTTCGTTTTCCGACTTCTCCGAGGCAGGAGGTTTGGTAGGTGGCCGAGCTGGAAAAAGGTGAGGAAGATCCTCAGTTTCAGTAGTGCCGCCTGGGTGTCAGCACTTGGGACCGCTGCATTCGGCCAGTGCGATCGTTTGATCGTCGGCGGTGTCTTGGGAGCTCCGATTCTTGGCATCTATTCAGTCATCACCAACCTGACTTCAAAGATTAACTCGTTTTCCGGCACGGCGATACAGCCGCTGGTTCCCTCGCTCAGTCGTAGCGCAGCAATGGGGACATCGGTTGAAGGTCAGATTCAACAAGCTGTACGTTTCAACGCGCTCATAGCGATGGAGGCTTGCATTTTTCTTTTTGTCCTTGCCGATAGGGTCATATCGATAATGGTACCTGGTGCGGGTACACCGCAAAATATTCTTGGGTTGCAGATTACCACGGTTATCTACGCCATCTACTCTGTCGCTGCCCCGGGCTACTTCATACTCTTCTCCAGCGGGGCGGCGAAGGAGAACGCGATTGTGGTGCTATTCAGTTCCATCGTTTCCTTGGTGTTGATCTTCCTAGGGGCACGGTATTTTGGCCTGTTAGGGGCGCTCGCAGGCAACATCGGCTATATAGGCACGCTGCTATTGATTGTGCCCGGCCTACGCAAGGCTGGTATTACTTCACGCCGATACTTGTCCTGGATGGCATTACCGTGCCTCTGGCTCCCCGTGGCCTTAGTCGTCGGTTTGGTTTTGAAGGAATACTTTTCGTGGCGCGTAGTCTTCTGTTTGACCCAAGCAGTCTTGTTTGGCGTCTGGTTTTTCCACCATCATGAAAGAGCGTCACAGATCGAGTCCAAACTCTGGCGTGTGTTCGGGATCTGAAGCACAACGATCGGAAAGGCTCTTAATGGCAATTACAGCTTCTAGGGTCAGCGATGGAGGAGGATGGATCCGCGCGCTTCGGAGGCATCGACCTATTCGAACTACCGCGGAACAGTTGCTGCTTTGGAGGCGCGGGCTGGGGGTGTTACGGGACTGGAAGATCTACGCTGACTTTTCCTCACCGACCTATCAGCAGCACAACATTGCGCGCCTTCAGCATTTGGAGAGTCTGGGGCTAGATCTGGTCGGGAAAAGCGTCCTTGACGTCGGGGCCGGAATTGGCGATCACACTTTGTTTTACCTCTTTCGCAACTGCCGAGTGCTTGCGGTAGAAGGTCGACCTGGGCTCGCGAGAAAAATCTCAGAGAGGCTAGATGTCACAGCAGTAGTGATTGATCTAGACAAGGAGCCTGAGAGATTGGAGCAACTTGGTCGATTCGACTTGGTACATTGTTACGGTCTTCTCTATCATCTCTCCAATCCCGCTCGACTGCTTGCTTCCGTCGCTCAGTCTGGCAACTGCCTACTCCTCGAGACGTGTGTTTCGTTCGGTGATGGACGCCGTACAAATAAGTGCGAGGAAGCTCGCGCCGTTTTCTCACAGGCCCTTCATGGAACGGGATGCCGACCGACGCGAGAATGGATCTTCAACGAGTTGAGATTACGGTACGAGCATGTTTACGCGACCAAGACTCAGCCGCGTCATCCCGAGTTCCCGACGCAATGGGATGCGCCAGCCAATCCGAGGCCCCCGCTGGCGCGCTCGGTGTTCATTGCCAGCCACACCAGCATATGTAATCCAAATCTCCTCACCGAGCTCCCAGACAGGCAAGTTCGGTGGTAACTCTGATCGGGGCTGCCAGCAAACGTTAAGAAGCAGTTTTTGAGGAGAAGGAAAAGGACTCAAGGAGACGCGAATGCCGAGAAAGGCCTTTATTACGGGGATCACCGGTCAGGATGGTTCTTATCTGGTTGAGCTTTTGCTTTCAAAGGGCTATGAAGTTCACGGCATCAAGCGGCGCTCAAGCAGCTTCAACACCGAGCGGATCGATAGTATCTTTCCCGACCTTCACGATAGGGGCGCACGACTTTTCTTGCATTTTGGCGATCTGAACGACTCCTCGAATCTCATAAGGTTGCTTTTGAGGATCAGGCCGGAAGAAATCTACCACCTTGGAGCACAGAGCCACGTACGAGTCAGTTTCGAAATCCCCGAATACACCGGCGAGATCACCGGGGTGGGCACAACGCGCTTGCTGGAAGCGATTCGACAATCTGGGATCGAGACGAGACTTTATAACGCGGCGAGCAGCGAGATGTTCGGGAACAGCGAAGTGCCCCAGCGGGAATCCACTCCGTTCCGGCCTCGGAGCCCCTACGCTTGTGCGAAGGCGTATTCCTACTGGTCGACCGTGAATTACCGCGAAGCCTTTAACCTTTTCGCGTGCAACGGCATTCTCTTTAACCACGAATCGCCGCGGCGCGGCGAAACGTTTGTCACGCGGAAAATTACCAGGGCTGTTGCTCGCATCATTCTCGGGCTGCAAGACAAGCTGTATCTTGGCAACCTGGATGCCAAACGTGATTGGGGCTTCGCTGGTGATTATGTGGAAGGGATCTGGATGATGATGCAGCAGCCAGAGGCGGATGACTATGTCATTGCCACAGGCGAGACGCACTCGGTGCGGGAGTTCGCTGAACTTGCCTTCTCGCATGTCGGGCTACGTTCGGAGAAATATATCGAAATCGATCCCCGCTACTTCCGGCCCACGGAGGTCGACGTTCTGCAGGGAGACGCATCGAAAGCGAGAACGCGGCTGGGCTGGCGACCCAAGGTGGGATTCGAGCAATTGGTAAGGCTGATGGTGGATGCTGATGTACGATTGCTGAAGGATAAGTTAAACGGAGAGTTCGAGCGGCGGATGGCGGCTCAGGCGGCGGAATAGTCGCATTAGAGGCGGCAGAGATGGACACCTTTACAGGCAAGCGCGTCGCTGTAACTGGCGGCAGCGGATTTCTAGGAAAGTTTGTAGTCAATCGGCTCAGGCAGCTTGGGGCGACTGATGTGTTTGTGCCCCGGAGGAAGACTTGTAATCTTTGCAACCGCGAAGAAGCGGCCAAACTCTACGAGGATGCAAAACCTCAACTCCTGATTCATTTAGCTGCGACAGTTGGTGGGATCGGTGCGAACCGGAACAATCCGGGTCGATTTTTCTACGAAAATATGGTGATGGGAGTCAACATTATCGAAGAAGCGCGAAGCTATGGTCGTTTGGAGAAGCTCGTGCTAGTCGGTACGACATGTTCGTATCCAAAGCTGACCCCTACGCCATTCCGAGAAGAGGATCTTTGGAATGGTTATCCTGAAGAGACAAACGCCGCCTACGGCGTGGCCAAGAGAGCCCTTCTCGTTATGTCACAGGGCTATCAGAGACAGTATGATTTGAAGGCAATTTACTTGATTTTGGCAGGCCTCTACGGACCCGGTGACAATTTTGATTTGGAGACCTCTCACGTTGTTCCTGCGCTCATCCGTAAATTCGTCGAGGCGAAAGAGAGTGGTCGCCCTTCTGTTGACGTTTGGGGAACCGGAAACGTGAGTCGCGAATTCCTGTATGTGGAGGACGCAGCCGAGGGCATCGTTCAGGCCACTTTGCATTATTACAAGCAAGACCCGATTAACCTGGGCACTGGCTCTGAAGTCCTAATCCGTGACCTAGTAGAAGAGATCCGGACGCTTGTCGGCTACAGTGGCGAAGTCAGTTGGCAGCGGTCCCAACCGGATGGCCAGCCACGCCGGAGGTTGGACGTTAGCAAGGCGGAGCAAGAGTTCGGCTTCCATGCGCGGACAGCCTTGGATGTGGGGCTGAAGAAAACCTTATCGTGGTACCAGGAAGCTCGCAAATCTGAGGCTGGCCGAGCGGAGGCGGAGGCTCGTCGCTAGCGAAGTGGTTGCCAGATTTAATAAGTGAAAAGACCATCTTTGAGCTCTTGAAATAACTGATTTCGTGGGAAAACAAGGTTTTGACATTTGGGGAGTCGTATCAGGCCTCGTGGACAGCTCCAGTGGGCTGTTGTTGTCCGATGTTATCTTTTTCCGTACGTAGACGCGCAGCTGATGTCTAAGTCTCATATTGGGGTGGTTGTCCCGACGCTGAACAGTGCGGCGACGTTGGATTGGACACTTTGCTCCCTCACGAACCAGAGGGATATCACACTGGATGTAATCGTAGCTGACAGCGGCTCAGAGGACCAGACCCTGGATATTTGCGGGCGCTGGGCGGTCCGCACGATTTATGTCCCTCCGGGTAACATGTACCGTGCCATTAATTCGGGACTGCATCAGATGGACACGGAGTGGGTCACATACTTGAATTCCGACGACCATGTCTACCCTCATTCATACGGACGTTTGGTCGCGCATGGTGAACAACACCATGCGGCGTTGGTTTACGGAAACTGTGATTTCATCGACAGCGAAGGGCGGTTTCTCTTCGCAATGAAGGCAGCCTCGCCGGCTCGGCTTCCGGGGCTGCTGCAGCATGGCGATTTCGGGTTCGCGCAACCAGCCGCAATTTTTCGGAAAATTGCATTCCAGGAACTGGGGGGGTTCGACGAACAATTCCGATATATTGCCGACTACGATTTCTTTTCACGCTTGATAACTTCCGGTCGCAAGATGGTAAACCTGGAAGGGTCGGCGGTGGCTGCATTCCGTCGTCACTCCTCACAACTCAGCAATCAATGCGCAACCGCCATGGCCGCAGAATGGGAACCGTTCATGAGTTCCGGAAGGCTGAAAACTTCACTCGGTAATTTATTTGACTTGCTGTCCATGTATATTGGCAACTCTTCGAATTATTTGTGGCGCTTCACAAGCAAAAGGGCGTGGCCGCCGAGAATTTCCCGAAAGTCTACTGCCTTAGACATGCGAGGAGCGCCCCGGAGCCAGGGTCACCGTCCATCCTAAGCTCTTAATCTATGGAAATTCCTTTTATCGGTCTCTTAATACTCATACTGGCCGCGTGGTTTTTTGTCTTCTCGCCACGACTCCTCTATGTCGCCTTGATCGTTTCAATTCCCTTTTCGGCGACTGCCGTGGTGAATTTCCTGTGGGGAGGCGAAGCCTATGGCGGGGCGGAGAAGGATATTATGGCTTGGCAGCTTTTCGCCGTGCTGTGGGTGTTGCGCGAAGCCATTTCTGGCATACCGCCGTGGCATAGACTGGGTTGGTTCCGGACCAAGTCTGTGCGCGCGCGGTTGTTGGTCTTTCTGGCCGCCCTGGCTGCGTCCTTGACTGTGCCTCTTCTGCTCAACGGAACAGCATGGGTGTGGTCTTGGGCGAACAGCTTATTCTATCGGGGCCCTGCGGAGATCCCCCTTCGCTTTACGCTTTTCAATATCACACAATCTGCATATGTTGTTTTCGGTGTGCTGTTTGCGGTCTTCATAGCCGCAGAAAACTCGCAGTCGAAAAGGCTGCTCCATACGCTTAAGCTCTATGTCTCGTCCTGCGTGTTTGCTGCTGCATGGGGATTAATCCAGCTGTGGTGTAACGTCGCGGGATACACATACGCCGCTAGCATTTTCAATACCGGCAAGAACTTTTCCGCGCTCGGCTACACGGAAACTCTCGGGACGGGGAGCCTGGCGACGATCGGCCGGATCTCTTCCGTCGCCACTGAGCCTTCCGTGCTCGCCGAGGAGCTTCTTCTTGCCTTTGTTGTGCTGATGGTTTGCCTGGGGTTTCGACGCCCCATCTTGCGCCGGGGTTGGAACTGGTTCGCGATTGTCCTGATCGGTGTTGTTCTTCTCGCGAGCACATCCACCACTGCTTACGCGGGAATGTTTGCCGCACCGCTTCTCAGTGCGGTTGCGTTGGCCTTGGCCGGTAGCCGAAGATGGCGGCACTATGTGGCTGTCACAACGATCGTCTTGGCGGTTGGAGCACTCCTTGTTGTCTGCCTGCCTCTGGGAAATACAATCTACCAAGCCGCAATTATGCTTAAGTATGTGAATGGGTCGGGAGTGACACGGTTGGAGTCGGTCAGGATTGCCGCACAGGATTTTTTGCGGTACCCGATTCTGGGGGTCGGATGGGGAGCGGTGACAAGCTGGGACCTGTTATTTCTACTTCTAGCGAATACCGGGATCATCGGGGCACTGGCTTTTGGGGGCTTTTTAGTACCTGTCATCAAGGGTTTGTGGCGCCTCGCAGCACAAAGGAATTTCGCTGCATCTGTGCTTTTGCCGGCAATCGTCTTGGCATTGATGCTGGCTGAGGGAGATGGACTGTCGTATGGCATTGGCTACTACTGGTTTATCTTCGGACTAGCGGCGGGCGTTTCGGCCTCTAAGTATAGGTCATTTTTCGGAACAGCAAGACTAGGCCCGAACCTTCATCCTGTCTCCCAGTGAAAATCCTATTGCTCACTAAGGCGCCGGCTGAGATCGTCGGAGAAGAGCTCCTACTCCGCGAAATCTCCAAGTCAGGTGTCAGCATGACGGTAATCGTACCGGGGGGGCGTTGGAGAGGGACTTCGGCTATAGTGCAGAGGCTAAAACCCCACGGATATCAGCTAATTGTAAGCAATTGTGCATTTACCCGCATCGACTCCGTTCGTATTCGAACACACATTTACTACTACCACGGAATTTCCCAAGTGCTTCGCAGTGAAAAATGGAACCTAGTTCACGTTGAAGAGGAAGCCTGCAACCTGGCGACATACCTCGCTGTACGGGAGTCATGCAGACGACGTATACCCGTGGTCTTTTCGTCCGGGAAGACGATCTTTCAAAACTTCCCCGTTCCCTTCAATTTCTTTGAAAAGTATGTTTACAAGAGTGCGACTGGCGCGGTTGTCGGCGGATCGAACGCCATGGATGTCCTGCGCAGAAAGGGGTTTGACAAGCCAGCAGAGCGTATCCAGCTTGGATTGGACCCGAATATGTTTCGAAAAGTGGACGCAAGCGCCCTGCGGGATAAATGGAGTCTTACGAAATCGTTCGTGGTAGGGTTTGCGGGTCAGGTCGTCCGGAGAAAGGGTCTCGACACGCTAATGAAGGCGTTGGCCCTATTGCCGAATGACTCCGCCCTTGTCCTTGTCGGATCTGGACCGGATTTCGCGCACTTCAAATTATTGGCGATAGAGCTAGGGATATCAGAACGAGTGCGATGGGAGCCATGGGCGGATCACAGGGAAATCACCAAGTTCATGTGCGCCTTTGATGCCTTTGTTCTTCCTTCGCGCACAACCAAAACTTGGAGGGAAGATTTCGGCCGCGTCCTCATCGAAGCAATGGCTTGTGAGACCCCTGTGGTCGGCTCGGATTCAGGCGAGATTCCCCACGTCATCGGCGACGCCGGTTTGATTTTCTCGGAAGGCAACGAACAGGAGTTGGCTCGGCACTTGCACCGGCTGATGGATGATTCCTCGCTGCGCGAGTCTCTCGGACGCCGCGGTCGCGAGCGCGTTCTCGAGCATTTTACATACTCGAAGGTGGCCGCACAAAGAGTCGATTTTTATCAGCGAATGTGCTCCGAGAAAGGATGACATCCGACAGCCCAATTGAAATTTCAGGAGATGAATTATGTCCACAGCTAAATCCGTATTAAAGGTTTTGATGCCGCCGCTGCTGTGGCGACAAATGCAATCGGCCAGACAAATGACTAAGCGTCTGTCCTATGGACGAAGGACAAACGACAGCAAAGCAGGACCGGTTGCACAGGACATTGGTGTGTATTTCGACCCCCACATGGCCCAGCAACTTGAAGAGTGGGGAGAAGGCACAACCTGGAACGAGATTCAATTCTTGGTGGCAGGAGTGCGGGGCAAAGTATTAGACATAGCCTGTGGCACTGGCAAAACCGTGCATCTGAACTCAAAGTTCAAGAACCTCGAGATTCATGGGAATGACATTTCGCCTTTCCTTATCGACAAGGCCGTCCAAAGGGGCTTACCGAAGGATCGTGTGGTTGTGTGCGATGCAACCGATATGCGAATCTATCCAGACTTTTTTTTTGATTTTGCATATTCGATTGGTTCTTTGGAGCACTTTACAGAGTCGGGAATCTCGGCGGTGATGCGAGAATGCAAGCGCATTGTGCGCTACGCCTCGTTTCATTTTGTACCGATTCCACGGGACGGCAAGGACCACGGGTGGATCGCAACCTATCAGAGCTTCCATAGCAATTCTGTGGACTGGTGGTTGGCCAAGTGCGAAGGAACTTGTGAATCTGTTTACGTCCTGGACTCGTCTTGGGCGGTAGGAAACATGATCGGCAAATGGCTGATCTGCATATCACAGTGACATCCAATGCGACCGAGTAAGTTTCGCTTCTCGCTCGGCGTAACTAGAATTCTGACACCAAGCTATCGTGCTGAGGGCAAATGAAGTCTAATACCAACTCCGCACTATCGAGTAAATTGGATCTGCCCTCCGGTGAGTCAGCCTAGCGGTCGCCGAGGGGCTCTCAAACCCGAGTTTTCTAAAGTACAATTCCCAGTTTTCTTCGAGGCCAACCGATGAATCCAACACGCTCTTTCCTTCCCGTGAGCACACCCTCGCTGGGGGCGCAGGAGATCCAATACGTTACAGATGCCCTACAAGCCGGTGAGATCTCCGGAAACTTTGGAAGATACCTCGGTCGTTTTGAACGTGAATTTGCAGACTACTGCGGTTGCTCGCACGGAATCGCCACTTCGAGTGGGACGACAGCTCTGCATCTTGCAGTCGCATCATTGGGAATCGGCCCTGGAGACGAGGTATTGGTCTCCACGCTGACCAACATGGCGACTTTTTTCGCGGTGCTCTACCAGGGCGCAAGGCCAATCCCAGTTGATATTGAGAAAGACACGTGGAACCTCAATCCGGTGCTGCTCGAACCACTGATCACGCCGCGCACAAAAGCGATTCTTGTGGTTCATCTTTATGGTAATCCGGCGGACATGGATCCCATCATCGAGTTTGCGCGGCGGCATAAGCTCTACATAATCGAGGATGTAGCGGAGGCGCATGGAGCCCTTTATAAGGGACGGAAAGCAGGCTCACTGGGCGATATCGGCTGCTTCAGCTTCTATGCGAACAAGATAATCACAACCGGTGAAGGCGGAATGATAACGACGAACGATCCTATCGTTGCGGAAAAAAGTCGGTCGTTGAGAAGTCTCGCTTTCGGCGTTGAGCATAAGTTTATGCACGCAGAGGTTGGCTTCAATTACCGAATGACCAACTTGCAAGCGGCTCTTGGCTGCGCACAGCTCAAGAGAATTGAAGAAGTCATCGAGAACAAGCGCCGTGTAGCTCGCGTATACGCGGACCAGCTGTCCGGCTTGCCGGAGTTACAGCTTCCTATTGAGAAACAGGATACGAGAAGCGTCTATTGGATGTACCACGTTGTCTTGAGAGCTTTCGAACGAAAGCACCGTGATCTAATAATGCAACTCCTGGCGGAGCGCGGGATCGAAACGCGACCCGCATTCATCCCTTACAACCTTCAGGAAGTCATGATCCGCAGGGGTCTGACTCGACCCGACCTTTGTCCCATTGCGAATCAGATTGCAAATGCTGGATTCTACCTTCCTAGCTCCCCTTCTCTCTCGCAAGATGATCTCCGATTTGTAACTGACAATCTGAAAGATGTTCTTAACCAAGTTCGGACCTGCGCTATTTCTCGTGGAGCCACCGCGGAATCGAACCTTCGGAACGATGAATGTTAATGCGGTAGTCCGCTAAAAATCACAGGGAAGAGCACACCACGATGAGAATCGCGTACGTCTATGATGCGGTGTATCCCTTTGTAAAGGGCGGAGGGGAGCGAAGAATCTACGAGGTAGCCCGAAGGTTGAGTGATCGCGGCCACGAGATATTCATCCTAGGGATGAAGTGCTGGGACGGTCCAGCGTCATTGCGACAGAATGGTTTGCGCTACCGTGCAATCAGTCCCTATATCCATTCGTATAACTCCACCGGGCGACGCTCGATCGTGCAAGCACTTGGATTCGGGGGCTTTGCATGGCGCATGCTGGCGGAGCAGAAGTACGATGTTATTGACTGCGGTCAATGGCCTTATTTCCACATGTTCCCAGTGAAAACGTACTCTTTTATACGCAGAACGCCTTTTGTGGTCACGTGGTATGAAGTTTGGAGAGGCCACTGGCTTGAATACTTAGGAAGACTAGGCATTTTCGGCATGTTGGCGGAGCGGATCTTCTGCCGGTTTCCCGATAGGATCGTCGCGGTTTGCGAGATGACCCGAACTGACTTGGTCGGTCTGGGTACGAACCAGGAACGCGTCGAAGTGATCCCTAATGGTATTGACTATGTCAGAATACAATCTGTGTCTCCCGGGCCAGTTCGAACAGATCTTGCATATTGTGGTCGCCTCAAGAATCACAAGAATGTTCATCTACTGATTGAGGCCGTCGCAGTCTTGAAGCGCGCCCAACCAAAGGTCTCCGCAGTGGTCATCGGCGACGGACCCGAATCTGCGGCCCTGCGGAATCTGGCCGTTCGATTAGGCGTCTCGGGAAACATTACTTTTACGGGGGCACTTGATGACTTCGACGAGGTTGTCGCTTGGCTGAAGGCGTCCAAAGTTTTTGTTCATCCTTCGACGAAAGAGGGGGGCGGTAGTATCACCCTGTTCGAGGCCAACGCATGCGGACTTCCCGTGATCGCGATCAAGTGCGCAAACGGCATTGATCCTCTCCTAATCGAACAAGGAAACAATGGATATTTTGTCGAACCGGAGCCTGAGCAGATAGCGGACGCAGCGTCGTTTCTGCTGAACAACCCCCGCCAGTTGGCAGCTACTTCTGCGTTTTCGAAGAAGCTCGCTCTCAACTATGACTGGGACGCCATTGCCTCTCAGTATGAACAGGTCTACGAGCGCGAAATTTCGATTCAGAGGAACACGATATAAAGCACGTGATTCAGGACAATGAATCAAACGTGTTTCGACGGCCTAACTTCCTTTTCATCGGTCCGGACAAGGCAGGCTCAACGTGGCTATATGAAACGCTGAGGCGGCACAGGCAGGTCTACTTACCGTTGGTGAAGGAGCTCTTCTTCTTCGATCAGTTCTACGATAAAGGCTGGCGCTGGTATATGAGGTATTTCAAAGGCGCTGGCGAACACCATCGGGTGGTCGGCGAGATTTGCCACGATTATCTCTTCTCCCGTGTGGCCTGTCAGCGCATCGCGCGGGATCTCCCTGGGGTGAAGCTGATGGTCTGTCTTCGCGAGCCCAGTCAGCGGGCTTTTTCAGAATACCTCTACTTGATCAAGCTTGGACTCTTGGGTTGTGATTTCGAAACAGCGCTTCAGCAAGTCAGCGGGCTGATCGACAATGGTCGCTATGCCACGCATTTGAGCCGTTACCTCGAGTATTTCCGCCGCGACCAGATTTTCGTCGCAGTTTTTGACGACTTGACAGCAGACCCACAACGCTACTTCGACAAACTCTGCGATTTCTTGGGGCTCGAACATATCCATCTTTCGAACGAGGTACGAGCGATGGTTCTGCCTGCGGCGAAACCGAGACTGCGACACGTGACGAAATTCGCCAGGACGATTGGCTGGCAGGTACGCAGGTTAGGATTGCCGGGCGTGGTCGGCAGAATAAAAGAATCCGCGTTACTGAGTAGGCTTTTATACAGTCCCTACAAAGCGGGCGAAAAGCCGGCAATGTCGCCAGAAGCGCGGCGATACTTGCATGAGGTCTTTTTGCCTGAGATGGGGCGGCTTGACGAGATGCTCGGAACCGAACTCTGCGCTCGATGGGGGTATTCGGACGAAGTGAAGGATCGCTCGAGCGGTTGCTTTGTCGGCGGATTTCGTGGCGATCATGGTCGCGCACGTGACGGCAAAGACGCCGAGCGTATTCCTTCCATCTATCGGGAACGGCGCTGAATCCGCAGAGCCATGCGGCTTTATATCTTCTGCGGGGTGCGTTTTTCGCCTTCGAACGCAATCACGAAATCAGATCTGAAAAGGAAATCTCCTTAACGGCAACGCATTTTGGGTCGGTCTCCTGCCGCCAATTGGGAGAATGGCACTGGCATTTTATTCGTTACTAGTGACGCGGTCGTGGTGTTGACCGTGCGTTCCGCGCGGTGGCTTGCCCCCGGAGTGTCGCAGGATTAGCAAATTCTGTAACAGAAAATCCACGAATTTCAGGTGCTCGGTAACATCATCTGAGCCGTAAGGGTGTGTGGCGATGATTCGACGTAAACTTAATAGGTACGAGTTTCTCCTGCGGCTTGTAACACTTTTCCTTCCAACCGTGGCCTACGGTTTTGCCGCCTACGTCCGATTTGCGTCGGGTTTGGTGCCTTTGAAGTCCGGCGTAATTGGATGGTATCCGTACATCGGTCTCGTTATCGTGACGAGCGTTCTCTGGACAATTGTTGTAAGGCATTATCAACTGACCACGATAGAAGGGCTATTTTCCTCGGGAGGAAAAACGCGCCAGGTTTTCATGGCGTGCGCCATCACGGAAGTCATCGTTCTCGCGATTACTTTCTTTTATCGGCAAACGAGTTTCTCGCGGTTATTCATCTGGTTTGGTGCTATCGGCCTGTTTTTCATGACGTTGCTTGTCCGACTGTTATTCCGAGTCTATTGGAGCGACAAGAGCTATGCTCGGGGCAACCCGGTTCACTTGTTGATAATCGGTGCGGACACTTGGGCTGTTCAGGCCGCTAACAAGGTTTTGGCTGGTCAAGTGATGCCGTGTTCAGTCGTCGGTTATGTCTGCCTTCCTGGCGAGTCACCCGCGAATACCAATGCACCTATTTATCAATTCTCACAAATCAAGGAACTAGCGCTACAAAATGGAATCGATGACGTAATAGTTGCAGTCTCGCCAGAGCACTTTGGAGAGTTGTCTGACCTACTCGCCAAATTAAAATGCTTTTGCGTGCCAGTCAGAGCGATTATGGATTTCGGGGAGGGTCTGGCGGTCCGCGACAAGCTGTTCAATTTTGGTGGTTCCCTCATGCTCGATCTCGAGCCGACGTCCGCTGAGTCGATAAAATATCTGATCTCCAAACGCGCTTTCGACTTTGTTTTCTCTTCTTTTGTATTAATTATCACTGCGCCATTCATGCTGTTAATTGCTGTAGCCGTCCGGTTGACGTCCGCTGGGCCCGTCATATTTGTGCAAGAGCGCGTAGGGTTGAGCGGGAATACGTTTCAGATGTATAAATTCCGCACGATGAAGGCAGAACTCGCAGGGGAAGCCAATATACGTTGGACAACAGAAAACGATCCCCGCTGTACAGCCATTGGAAAGTTTCTCAGACGCACCAGCTTGGACGAATTGCCGCAGTTCTTTAACGTGTGGATGGGGGACATGAGCGTTGTAGGGCCGCGTCCTGAGAGGCCTCATTTCGTGCAGAAGTTCATTAACGGAATTGAACATTACAATGCTCGCCATTTTTTCAAGGCCGGTATCACTGGCTGGGCGCAGGTAAACGGCTGGCGGGGTGACAGCTCAATCGAAAAACGCCTCGAGTATGATTTGTACTACATCCGCCACTGGACGTTCCTATTCGATTTGCAGATCATTCTGCTGACCGTGTTTCACGGATTGATAAATAAGAACGCCTATTGAACTGTATATACGCATTGCTTTCTCAGGATAGGCCGCGATCGTGGTGCAGGGAAACGGGGCCGTTTATCAATCTGGATTTCGCAGTATGACCCGTGCGGAAACAGGGCCATTCAGCTATGGAGGATAAGAGGCGAGGTGTCTCGCAGTCGCTCTCTTAAATATCTGAGAGACTGTTTCACAAATCTGACTTGCTCCGGAATGAATGGTTTTGGCAGCTGCGCAAAGTATCCTCTGTCGGGTGCCTTCATAAGTCTGCCCTTTGGGTGGCATAAGCATACGTGGGAAATCGGATGCCCGTAAGGATGTGTCGTCCATTTGTGAGTCATTACTTCCTCAATATGCTTGACCCCGATTCCAAGCTCGCGTCGGGCGACAGACTGGCAAGCCTGAATTTCTGTTTGCCGCGTGCGCCACAGACCGCCAGGAAGATGCCACATCGAAGGCCAATATGGATCGGTTGCCAGCCGGCGAGTTAGAAAAACCTCCCATCGACCTTGAGTCTTACGGGGTATAACCAGCTCGACGTAAGGCAACGCAAAGGTCTTGTGAAGTTCGAGCCAGATCTCTTCAGGACAGTAATCTCCATTGTCTCTTCGCATTTCCTTCAGGAGCTTCGCAAGCATCGTTGCCCGAGCCGAATTCATTCGTTGCACCTCAAGTGGACTTTGACTTCCGTCGTTGGCGAGAATTGGTTCGCGAATTTACCCTCTTTAATTGTTTTGACTGTCCCCCGTCTTTCGTCCGCCAGATGATACGATACGCCATTGCCTCTTTGGAATTCTTCTGCACATCTTCATACAAAAGGGTGTAAGGTACTTCGGCTTCCACCACTTTGCCCACGCAAGTGTGCTTCGAACCGGAATGAGTGCACCGATCGTGTGGTCGTCGAACCGCCAAATGCATTGCCTCGCGCGACGAAGGCACTTTGCCGTACGCTGGGCAGTACGGCGCCCTTGCTTTTAACTCATCTCGCCAACCCACCATTTGCATGAGATCAACTGCGGATCGAGTGCCAATAGCCCGGTAGATTCGTCTGGGTAGCGGCTGGTGGTGGTCTTCCAATCTGAGATTCAGACGATTCCGCGAAGACCTTTGAGCCCTTTTGCATCCAGAGAAAGGCCTTGCGATTTTTCTCGGCTGTTCGCCGGGACAGGTTCCTCCTAAGGGAAAATAGCAAGTATCGGCCCCGCATGACGAATGCCTTCGATATCCTAGTATTTCAGACGCTTCTTCTTGTCCAGCGGAGCAGACCGGCCAATGCTCACATGTCCGAATTGCGGGTACAAGCAATCCAGCGGAGACCGATGTCAGAAATGTTCTTCCCTATTCTCGTATTACTCTCAATCGAAAGCGCCGGAGGAACCTTCGGGAGAAGAAACCGCTGTAGCTCCATCCGGAGCGCCAGTCAGCCACGCGGCGCGAGCGGAAGGATTTTTCATTCCCTGGCGCACTGCCTATCGCGTGATGAGCGGGACGACTCTCGCGCTGCTGCTCCTTGTGATTTTTCTGATCTTCCACAAAGCTACTCCGCCGCAAGTACACATTGATCCGCAAGCAGCCGCAAGCGCTGTTGCCAAACTCTCGCAAGCGCAGGCCGCGGCGCAACAAAAGCAGCCCTATCAGGTCACGCTCAATCCGGCGGAAGTGAATTCGTATCTTAGTTCGAACTTGCAGCTTGCAAATGGCACAGCAAAAACTGATGCAACAACTTCGGCCGCAGCAGCAAACCCGGGCGCCGCGCCAGATTCAGCTGCCACACCCCCTGCGTCGGCCGAGCCGAACATCGACGATGTGCAATCAGCGGTGAAAGACGTCAAAGTGGACATGGTTGGTGACTTGGTGAAGGCTTACGTTGTTTTCGATTTCCACGGCAAAGACATGTCGCTTGAGCTCGATGGGCACCTTTCTTCGGCGGATGGCTATTTGCACTTCGAGCCCACGGCAGGGGAACTTGGCTCGCTTCCTTTGCCGCAATCGACGCTCGACGCCGCCGTCGATAAGCTGATGTCGTCGCCGGAAAATCGCGAGAAGATGCGCCTGCCGCCCGGCGTCAACGACATAAAAATCGTGAACGGCCAAGTGGTCGTAAATTATCAGTAGAACAGCAACCGCGAATCCCGACGCGCGGCGGCCTAAAGCGCTGCTGAACGACCGCGCAAATTGCCTCTGTAGCCATCCTTAAGAAAACAACTCCAGGATTTCTTCGTAGCGCTTAAACGGCGGAATCAAATAAGCGCCGGGCATTTCCGTTCGCGCCCAATCCAGCATCCGCCGCGCCAACTGGAATCCACGATCGCGCGCGGATGCGCCGGCCGATTCCATTTCCTTCAGAGTCGCTTCCGGTATCAGAATTCCCGGAACTTCATTATTCAAACGTAGCGCCTGCTTATAGCTCGTCAGCGGCCACAGCCCAACCAGCACCGGTATCGGCGATTTTCCGCCGATTTTTTTCAGGAACGCGTGCCAGTGTTCCGGATCGAAAATCGGCTGGGTCATGGCGAAGTGCGCGCCGGCTTCCACTTTGGCGAAGAACCGCCGGATTTCTTCTTCGAGATCGTCGGCCACAGGATTGACGGCGACGCCGATGGTGAAGTTCGTGGCCCCGCCGAGATTTTTTCCGGCCCAATCGGTTCCTTGATTGAGCCGCGTGAGCACTTTGACCAAGCCAATCGCATCCACTTCGTACACGCCGCTTGTTTCCGGATGATCGCCGAGCGATGGCGGATCGCCGGTGATGGCCAGCACGTTACGCACGCCGCCGACGGACCATGCGCCCAGGAGCATCGCTTGCAGGCCAATAATGTTTGCGTCGCGCGTCGTGAGATGAGGCACGGTTTCAATTCCGTGCGCTTCGAGCGCGCCCGCCAGCACCAGCGCGTCCATGCCGACGCGCGCCAGCGTGCCGCTATTGATGTCGATGACGTCCACGTTGCCGGAAGCCATTACGCGTTTCACCTGCTCGAGCACGCGGTCGATGCTGGTGCCTTTGGGCGGATCGATTTCCACCGACACAGCGAACTTGCCGCTTTGAATTTTCCGCCAGAACTGGCTTTCCGGCTCGCGCGTCGCCAAGCGCCGCGTTTTTTCGCGCGGCTCGAGAGCTTCTTCCGCGATGCCCGCCGCCGAAACATGCGCGGCGCTCGATGGGCGCAGATTCTTGATGGCATCGACCATGGCGCGAACGTGTTCCGGCGTGCTTCCGCAGCAGCCCCCGAGGATGCGCACGCCAAGCGCCGCGGCCTCGCGCGCGAAATCCGCAAAATATTCAGGCGAGGATTTGGGATAGACAATGCGGTCGCCGACGCGCTTGGGAAATCCCGCGTTGGGCATGGCGCTCAGCGGCAAAGTGGAATCCTTGATCGAATTGGCAAGCTCGCGAAGAATCGGCAGAAGGAGCTGCGGGCCAATGGTGCAATTCGCGCCGATGACTTGAACGTTTTTCGGTTTCAGTTTTGCGACCGCATCTTCCGGCCTTGTGCCGTCGAAGGTGCTACCCTCTTCCGAATAGGTGAGCTGCGCGACGATGGGCGATTTCGAGAACGAGCGGATGGCATCGACGGCGGCGAGAAGCTCTTCGAGCTCGCCAAAAGTTTCGAGGATAAATAAATCCGCGCCGCGCTCTTCGAGGGCCAGGGCCTGCTCGCGAAAAATGTCGCGAATTTCGTCGGGTGGAAGCTGCTTGGCCTGGCGTTGCGTGCCAAGCGGGCCAATCGAGCCGGCGATCAAGACTTCATGCCGCGACGCCTCGCGAGCTTCCCGCGCGATTTTCACGCCGCGATGGTTGAGCTCGGCGACGCGATCGCCGAGTCCGATGGCGGCAAGTTTGTGACGGTTGGCGCCGAAGGTATTCGTCTCCAGAATTTGCGCGCCGGCTTCGAGATAGGCCTGATGCACGCGGAACACGGCTTCGGGCTGCGTGGAATTCAACTCGTCCAGGCAGCGCTGGGGCCCCAGAATTTCGTAGAGCATCGAGCCCATGGCGCCGTCGCCGACAAGAATGGCGTTGCGGAGCTGATCGTTGAATTCTTCAATCTTCATTGTGGGCGGCGCTCTGACGGAAGCGGCGATTCTCCTCGAACAGGGAACGGGCAGTATAGCATTGGCGGTTGTTGGAATGATTGATGAGGCCGGACAGCGGGATATGAGAAATGGGATTTGGGTGTAATCGGGACAAGGGAAAAAGCCGCATTTCAGTCCCGATTAGAAAACGTTTTCTCCTTTGTTTTGCGTGAGTTAGGAATTCGCGACTTGTGTTCCAGTGTCCGATTAAAAAAATCATAGATTTGGGCAGAAAAGTTACCTGGGGGAGAGTTTGGAGGGCTAGGCGGAGGGGAAACTCCACCGGGAGATCCTTAAGGAGGCTGTTGAGCTAACGGATTGGCGAGTCAAAAGCACAACTGTGTATAGCACGAGTTAACCAGAATGTCAACACCTAAGCGAGACGGCGACTAAGGCCTTACAGTCTCCGGCCAGTTGCGAGTTGGCCTCGGAGAAGGAAGGTCTTCGGATATTTTCCTTCACCGCAGATTTTGAACGATCCGAAATCCTTATACCAAGGGCCTTCTGGCGCGTCCGGTTCGGATTCGCGCCACAGTTTTAACGCATACAGGTCCTCCACAGAAATCTTGCGGTCTCGAAGCCGTTCAAACAGATGATCGCGCAAGGCAGGAGCAAGCCGGTCCACTGAATCTTCAACATCTATTCGCCGAACGTCATGCGGGCCAGTTTTTCCTTGATGCGTTTCCGCTCGGCGGGGTTCGAGGAGGAACTCAACTGGTCTGCGAGTTCGAAGAATCTGCTTTTTTCCGCTTCTCGCGATTCGATGCCGCTTTCGATCAGTTCCACCAGGACGTGGTTTGTGCTGGTGCGCTGATTCTTGGCGAGCGTTCGAACGCGGCGAGCAAGGCGTGGAGGAAGCGACACGCTCTGACGCATGGGTTTTTCAGTAGTGGCCATGAAGTAACTATACACCATAATGCACCATTTTGCACCATGGAACGTGGTGAACCCGCCCATAAGAGAGTCGAGGTAAACTCGAGATGGACACCTGGGCTCCTCCGAAGACTGAGCATATTTCCCAGAAAACTGGCTCGGTGCAGTGCGAGGCGGGATTCTTAGGCGCGGGTGTGGTGTCTTGGTGCAGAATAGGCGTTGGCAAATCATCACGAGGGGAGGAAGCGAGATGAGCGAACACAAGGGGAGTCTTGCGCGAGGAGCGCACGTGATTGTTGGAGTGGCGGTTGGATTTTTGCTGGGAGCGATGGTGTTTGTTGGCGGATCCGCGCTTGCGCAGCATCGCGCGCAGAATCATGCGGACGAAACTGCGCAGATGGGCGGGCAAGGTGCCGCGCCGGGGCCAAGCGACGCGGAGCACGCGTCGCTCGCCAAACTCGCGGGCGAGTACGACCGGGTCATAAAATTCGTGGGACAAACGGGCGCTAACGCTGCGCCGTCCTCGGGCACGTCAAAATTTTCGGTCGTACTCGGCGGCAGATTTATCCTGGAAGAAAGTCACGACACGGTTTTCGGACGCCCGGTCGGCGGCCTGCGCATTTACGGCTACAACGACGCGACCAAGCAATACGAAATGGCGCGGATGTACACGATGTCGAACGGCATCACGATGCTGAAGGGCGCGAGCAGCGATGGCGGCAAGACCATCGACTTCGGCGGTGAAGCGGGCACTCCTTCCGGGACGGGCAAGATGCCGCTGCACGCGCTGTTTGTGCAGACGGATGACGATCGGTTCAGCGTGACGATGGCGACGGTTGGGGCGGATGGCAAGGAAGCGCCGTTCCAGGAAACCGATTACACGCGGAAGAAATAATTTTTGGCAGACATCGTCCGACCCCTAAGAGCTAGCACCAACTAGATTTCGGAGTGCGGTCGGGCGAATACATCGCGCGGATGAGGCGCGCGATAGGAAGAATTCTCAAAGGAACTGTTATGTCGCGGCTAAGGCCGCGACCTCAAAGATGAAGCGGGCCGCGCAAAAGCGGCCGCTACAGAGGAAAAATCCCTACCCTTCGCAAAGAGCGCGAAGGATTGTGCCCCTGGCAGAAAATGATTTCCGACGGAGATTACTGCGAGGCTTCGAGTTTCTCGGCCATGACGAGCAGTTTGGTGACGCTGTTCCAGTTGCGGCCGGTGAGAGGAGTTTTCAGCGCTCTGTCCAACGCCGGCCAAGATAGTTTCGGACGCGCCATGCCGTTGGGGAAATAGATGTAGAGCTCGCGGCCCTCGCAATGCAATTCCTCCGGATCGATCTTCATGGCGCGCAGTTTCGCGTGAGCCTCTGCGCCCGGGTCGCGTGCGAGAAAAGCGACGAGCAGTTTGCTTGGCTCGATGCCGCGGCGCTTGGCGAAGGGATTTCGCGCAATGACGTCACGCAGCTCCGCGGAGGTGCGGAGAATCACGTCGGGACGAAAGCCGAACTTGCGTTCGATGGCCTTTTCGATGCGGGCGGCGAGGGCGGCGATGTCGCGCTCGGTGGTGGAGAAGACGACGTTGCCGCTCTGGATGTGAGTTTCGCAGCCGGTGAATTTCAGCGATCCGTACAGGGAGCGCAGCGCGTCCATTTTGATTTTGTTGTGGCCGCCAACGTTGACACCGCGCAGCATGGAGATGATCACGGGCATAGCAGTGCAAGTATATGACGAGAGCGCCTGTTTATTTGGCGTTCTATGAGATTCGCGGCCGATAAAATGCGACAATCACGCTAAGGAAATGACCGCGGGGCGATTTCGATTCGGTCTGTTCGAGCTTGACGCCGCAACGTGTGAGCTCCGGCGCGAAGGAGCGCTGGTGCGCCTGCAGTCGCAGCCCGCGCAAGTGCTTGCGTGCCTGGTCGCGCGGCCCGGCGAGGTGGTTTCACGGGAGGAACTGCGCAAGGCCATTTGGGGCAGCGAGACGTTTGTCGATTTCGATCGCGGGCTCAATTTCTGCATTGGGCAGATTCGCTTGGCTCTGGATGATGATTCTGTTACGCCACGGTATGTCCGTACGCTTCCGAAGCGAGGATATCAGTTCATCGCGCCGGTCGAACGTATCGGCGAGGCTGCTGCAGAGAGCCCCCAGGGAACGAGAGTAGCTTCCGCGCAGCCAAGATTCCGCGCGACGACGGCGGCATGGATTTGCGCAGGCGTGTTGCTTTTGGCGCTGGCGTTGGGCGCAGGGTACTGGCTGCGGTGGTGGCAAAGCGCGAAGCACCGGCCCATCGTCGCGGTGCTGAGATTCGACAACGAGACGAACGATCCGGCCATGACGCGCTTCGCCGACGGCCTGACGGACAACGTCGTGGAGCAACTCACCGTGCAGAGCGGCGGGCAATACGACGTGATCGGCAACGCCAGCATCTTGAGGCTGCCGCGCGAGCAGCGTGACTTGCGGACGATTTTTTCGTCTTTGCATGCGGGATACGTGGTGCTGGGGCAAGTGCAGAGCAACGGCACGCAGACGCGCATTTTGGTGCACTTGATCCGGTTGCCGGATCAAACGCATCTCTGGGTGGCGCGCATGGACCGCACGATTGCCGATCCGCTGGCGATAGAATCGGAAGCCGCGCAGAAAGTCGGAACGGAATTTTCCGAACGCATCGCGAAGGATTCGAGCGGCACGCCCTTACCTGAAGCTGCAAGCCACTGAAATCCAGCAGGATAACGCCTCACATTTTTCTCGCCGGCGCTCCCGGCGATCTAGCTTGCCTCGCAACGGCACAGGGAAGATTCTCGCGAGGTGTAGATCGCCGGAGGCACGGAAATGGCAAACGAATGTTCACGTCGAAGTCTGTTGAGGCTGGCGGCAGTTGGGTTGCCACTGGGAAGGCTCGCGTCTGCGAAGCGAATGAGCGGACTGGAGGCGAAGGGGGAGGAATCGTTGAGCGACGATGCGGCAACGGCCGCGCAAGCGAACCGGGAGATGGTGACAGACTTGTTTCCGACGCAGCCGCCGGAGCTGGCGCGGGAAATGGTCACCGTGGCGCACTACGACTTGAAGCGCGTGAAGGAGCTGGCGGAGGCGCGGCCTTCGCTTGCGCGCGCGTCGTGGGATTGGGGGTTCGGCGATTGGGAGGATGCGCTGGGCGGCGCGTCGCACATGGGCAACCGGCCAATTGCGGAGTACCTGATTTCGAAAGGCGCGAGGCCGACGCTGTTTTCGGCGGCAATGCTGGGACAGTTGGATGTGGTACGGGCATTTGTTACGGCGCAGCCGGGCGTGCAGCGGATTCGCGGGCCGCACAGCATCAGCTTGCTGGCGCATGCGCGAGTGGGTGGTGATGCGGCGCGTCCGGTATTTGAGTTTTTGCAATCGCTGCCGGATTCCGATTCCGAAACGCCCGTCGCGCTGACCGAAAATGAAACACCGAGTTTAGTGGGGACCTACGTTTTTGGAGTCAGGGTCAGCCAGGAAGTCGTCGTGGATGCCGATCTCAAAATGTACGCGGGCAGCAAAATGTACACGCACGCACCGCAGCTCAATTGGACACGCAAAGGAACCATGCCCCGGCCGCTCTTTCATCTCGGGGACCACACGTTTTATCCCGCCGGCGCTCCCTCTGTGCGAATTCGCTTTACGCAGGATGCCGCTGGCGCGGTGATGACCGTCACCGACGCAGACCTGATGTTCACCGCGCGAAAGAAAGAAACGGCGTGAGCCGGGCGAAAGAGAACGTCAGCGTTTTTGTTCCATGAGGCTGGCGATGGTGTCCATCAAATCGAACTTGGTGAGGATTTCGAATCTGCCGTTGGACATTTCGACGAAGACGGCAGGGCCTTCATGGCTGAGAAGTTGCGTGACGCGCTCGACGGGCGCGTCGCTGGGAACGCGCGGCAGGGGCGAGCCCATGACTTCGCGGATGACGAGCTTGCGAAGGTCTTTGCCCTGCAGCGCGAGATTCAGGATTTGATCCTCGTAGATGGTGCCGATGGGATTTTCGTCTTCGAAGACGGGCAACTGCGAAATGTCCTGCTGCTGCATGGTGTGCAGGGCGTGAAAGACGGTTTGATACGGGCGCGCGACGATGAGCTCGCGGTGCTTTCCGTTTTGCGCTTTGACGCGCACGACGTCAGCGGCGCAGAGCGGGACTTCGGATTCGACGTAGCCATGCTCGCGCATCCAGCCGTCGTTGTAGACCTTGCTCAGATAGCGCATGCCGGTGTCGGGGAGAAAAGCGACGACGAGGTCCGCCTTTTTCAATTCGCGGGCGAGGCGCAGCGCGGCGGAAATGCAGCCGCCTCCTGAGCCGCCGGTGAAAATACCTTCCTGTTTCGCGAGGCGGCGAGCCCAGACGAAGCATTCTTCGTCGGTGACCTGGAGCACGTCGTCGAGAACGTCGAAGTGCATGGTGGAAGGGAAAATATCTTCGCCGATGCCTTCGACCACGTAAGTTTTCGCCTTGCCCACCTTGCCGGTCTTCACAAATTCGTAGTAGAGCGAGCCGATGGGATCGACGCCGATAATTTTCACGGCGTGATTTTTTTCTTTGAGGAATTTGCCGGCTCCGCTGATGGTGCCGCCGGTGCCCATGGCGCAAACGAAGTGGGTGATTTTCCCTTCGGTGTCCTTCCAAATCTCCGGGCCGGTGGTGTGGTAGTGCGCGTCGGGGTTCATGGGATTTTCGTACTGATTGGGATAGAAGGAGTTGGGAATTTCGCGCGCGAGTTTTTTCGCCACAGAATAGTAGCTGCGGGGATCGTCGGGTTCGACGGCGGTGGGGCAGACAATTACTTCCGCGCCGAAGGCTTTGAGCAGATCGATTTTTTCACGCGACTGCTTGTCGGTGATGGTGAAAACGATTTTGTATCCGCGCACGGTGGCCACAAGCGCGAGGCCCATGCCGGTGTTTCCGGAAGTGCCTTCGATGATAGTGCCGCCGGGCTTGAGCAGGCCTTTGCGCTCCGCTTCGTCGATCATCCAAATGCCAATGCGGTCTTTCACCGAGCCGCCAGGATTGAGGTAATCGGCTTTGACGAAAACTTCGGCTTGGATATCGTGCGTCAGACGATTGAGGCGGATGAGCGGCGTGTTGCCGATGGCTTCGAGAATGTTTTTGCAGAGCATACCGGAGCGGCGACCTCGATTTAGGCTACGAGTAAGGTTACGGATTTTGCGAAGTGAAGTCCAGAAGGGCATGGAAAGTGGTTGCTGGGCGAAGAAACCGAGATATGCGGTATAGTTAAGGTTCCGAAAGGTTGATGCTGCTCGAAGACTACAAGACGATTCTTTACCGCCAGGAAGATGGCTCCTGGGTGGCCGAGGTGCCGGCGATTCCGGGCTGTTACGCGCTGATGGCCACGCGGGAGCAGGCACTTGCAGAACTCACCAACGTATTTCGCGTGATTGCCGAGGAGTATTCGGAAAAGGGAATTTCTCTGCCTGCCGACGCCACTGAAATTCTTCATGCCTAGCGCCACCGCCCGGCAATTGCAAAACGCAGCGCGCCGATTGGGATTTTCTAATATAAGACAGACAGGAAGTCACGAGCGGTGGAATCACCCAGACGGTAGAGCTGTCACGATTCCGCTTCACAGCGGCCGCGAAATTGGCCCTCCCTTGTTCTTCAAGATCCTGCGGTAACTGGGCGTTACGCTGGAAGAGTTTCAGCGGTTGCTGTAACGGAGGAAAAAATGAAAAGGCAGAATGTGTCGAGCGGGACGCCGTGGGAGCCGGTGGTGGGATATTCGCGGGCGGTGCGGGTGGGCTCGCAGATATGGGTGGCGGGAACGACGGCGACGGATGCGAAGGGCGAAATCGTCGGCAAAGACGACGCGTATGCACAGGCAGTGCAGATTTTGAAAAATATCGAGACGGCGCTCGGGAAAGCAGGAGCGAAGATGGAGCATGTGGTGCGGACGCGCGTTTTCGTCAAGAATATTTCCGAGTGGGAGAAGATTGGGCGCGCGCATGGAGAAGTTTTCGGGAACATCCGGCCAGCGTCCACGATGGTGGAAGTGACGGGGCTAGTGTCGCCGGATATGCTGGTGGAAATCGAGGCGGACGCGGTGGTGATTGATGAGAAGTGAAGCGCGCGTCGAGATGCAGTGATAGAGGGATTGAAATGAACGCAGGAGAAGCGAAGTCATACGCGGACGAAGCGGTCGCGGAACTGTACGACGCGCGGCCAATCATGCGGGAGCGCGGCGACGTGAAATTTTACCGCGATTATGCGCTCAATTTTGTGCGACGAGGTGAGGCGATTTTGGAATTGGGTTGCGGGACGGGACGCGTGTTGGTCCCGCTGGCGAAGGATGGTCATAAAATCTGCGGGCTCGATCTTTCCGCCGCGATGCTCATGCAATGCCGCGAACGGCTGGACTCGGAATCGGCCGAAGTGAAATCGCGCACGCGGTTAGTGGAAGCGAACATGGCGGGATTCGATCTCGGCGAGAAATTCCGGCTGATAATTATCGTTTTCCGGCCATTTCAGCATCTGGAAACGGTGCAAGAGCAAATGGCGTGCCTGCACTCAGCGTACGAGCATCTGGAGAACGGCGGGCGGTTGATTTTCGATTTGTTCCAGACGGATCCGCGGCGCATGCACGATTCGAAATTTCTCGAAGAGCAGGAGATGGAGAGCGATTTGCATTTGGCGGATGGGCGTAGAGTACGCGTTACCGAGCGCACGGTGGCGTATCACCGCGCGATTCAGGTGAATGAGTGTGAGCTGGCGTATTACATCACCCATCCGGACGGGCGCACGGAGAAACTGGCACATGCGTTTCGCATACGATATTTTTTCCGGTATGAAGTGGAGCATTTGCTGGCGCGGTGCGGCTTTCGTGTCGCGGAGCTTTACGGAAACCTGGATAAGTCGCCGCTGCGGGATGATTCTCCGGAAATGCTGTTTGTTGCAGAGAAGCTGAGCGACACCTGAAATCAGGAGAGTCGAGAGTCTGGGTGTTTGGTTGGCGACGGGGCATGGTGAGCGAGGGCGCGGGGCCGGGAGGCTTGCGTTACAATTGAAGGGAAATGGATGAAACGCCCCAGGATGACAGGCAGCGGGATGAACTGCCCCAGGATGAAACACCACAGGACGAAACGCCGCAGGGGCTAGTCCGCATTGGCGGGGGAAGAGTTTTCAGCCGCGTGGCCATTTTCCTGCTGGTTCTCTGCTCGATTGCCGTGGGCTGCGCCGCGGGACTGCTCTTCGTCTACAACAGCGACCTGCCGCAGATTCAAGAGCTGGAAAATTACCGTCCGGATGTGGTGACGGAGCTTTACGCGGACGACGGAACATCGATTGGAACGTTCGCACTGCAGCGGCGAATTCTGCTGACCTACGATCAGATCCCGCAAGTCCTGAAGGACGCAATCATCTCGACGGAAGACCGGCACTTCATGGAGCACTGGGGCGTGGATTTTCCGCGGGTGGCGGAAGCAGCGTGGGCCAACGTGGTGCACCGGCGCATCGTCCAGGGCGCGAGCACGATCACGATGCAGCTGGCGGGAGGGCTGTTTCTGAATCGCTCGGACCGCAGTTTCCGGCGAAAAACCGAAGAGGCCATGCTGGCGATTCAAATCGAGCGGCATTACACCAAGCAGCAAATTTTAACGATGTACTGCAATCAAATATATATGGGCGCAGGAAATTATGGATTCGAGTCGGCATCGGAATCTTATTTCGGGAAGCACGTCAGCCAGTTGAGTTTGCCAGAGGCGGCGGTGCTGGCGGCGATCATTCGCGGACCGACATATTCGCCGATATTGCATGCCAAGCGCGCCCTCGACCGCCGCAATCTTGTGCTGGATTTCATGGCAGACAACGGAAAAATCACCAAGGCGCAGGCCAAGGCGGCACAGCAGATGCCGCTGGGATTGAATCTGACGTATCCGCAGAACAGCAGCGTAGCGCCGTATTTTGTGGAAGAGATCCGGCAGAAACTCGAACAGGAGTTCGGGCCTGAAGCGGTGCATCAGGAAGGGCTGCGCGTTTACACCACACTGAACACGGCCATGCAGCGCGCGGCGGTGCAGGCGGTGCGCGACGGCTTGCATGCTTACGATCGGCGGCACGGCTGGCGCGGCGATCTGCCCAACATTTTTCATGAACACCTGGGGACGCTGCAGAGTTACGAGTCGCCGGACTGGCGCGACGAGATTAAGCCCGGAGATTACGTCACGGGATTGATTACCGCGGTGGATCGCAATGCAGCGGTGGCGAAGGTCGGGCCATACCGCGCGGTGATTACGGCGCCAGATTTTGCGTGGACGGCTGAAAAATCACCCGAGCAGCTTCTGCAAATCGGCGATCTCGCCAATCTGTACATAGAAAGCGTGAGCGGCGGCACGGCGCACGTGCAGCTGGAACAGATCCCCGCCGCGCAAGCGTCGCTGCTGGCGATTGACAACGCCACGGGAGAAATCAAAGCGATGGTTGGCGGGTACAGCTTTGAGGAGTCGAAATACAATCGCGCGGTGCAGGCGATGCGGCAGACGGGAAGCTCGTTCAAAGTGTACGTGTACGCGACGGCGCTGGAGAAGGGCATGACGCCGTTCGATACGGTCTTGGATGAACCGATCACCTATATGAACGGCGGGAACGACTATACGCCGCGCAACTATGACAACACGTTCGAAGGGCGCATCAGCTTGCGACGCGCACTGGCAGACTCGCGCAATGTGCCAGCGGTGCGCATTCTGGATCAGGTAGGGATCGAAAATGTGATCGATAATGCGCGGCGGTTTGGAATTACCAGCCCGCTGCCGCCGTATTTGCCGCTGGCGCTGGGCGCGGCGGATTTGACTTTGCTGGAGCACACGTCGGCGTTCACGGTGTTTCCCGATGACGGAATTCATATTCAGCCGCATATGATTCGGCGCGTGACTTCGTATGACGGCGCGATTCTGGAAGAGGCGCGGCCAAAGGTGACGGACGTGCTGCCGTCGGATGTGGCGCGAACGATGGTGGCGATGCTCGAAGACGTGGTGCACTTCGGCACCGGCGTGCGCGCGCAAGCGCTGGGCAGGCCGTCCGCGGGGAAGACGGGAACGACGAATGATTTCACGGATGCGTGGTACATCGGATTCACGCCGCAGATTACGGCAGGAGCTTGGATGGGATTCGACGACCCGAAGACTTCGCTGGGACCGAAGGAGACCGGAGCGCGCGCGGCGTTGCCGATTTGGCTGGAATTCATGGAGCAGGCTAACAAGGGGGCGCCGGTGGAGAACTTCCCGAACGTGACTCCGCTGGAAGAACTGGCGAAGACTGCTCATGAGAACGTTGATGTGCCGGATGCGGCTCCGCCGGCGGATGTGACCGAACAGGGTTTGCCGGAAAAGCAGCCGGCAGAACCTGCGAAGCCGCCAGTGAAACCACCGACGAAGCCGGGAGTGCCGCAGGCGACGCCGAGTACGCCACCCCCGCATAGCGGATTCGGCGGCTGAGGGTTGCTGCTTGAGAGCGACCCTAATTGAACAAATGAATTCGCGATTGCGTACTTCATCTTGAGGTTCAGGGCGCCGCAAGGTTTACGGTGATGCTGCGGCTCTTTGAGCCAGCCGAGAGAGCCGATGCCGCTGAAGACAACATTCAAGTCAGTGCTCCTGGATTTCCTCGTAGGGTTCGTTGCGCTTTGCATGCTGGTTGTTTACATGGTTGTCTATCCGCGAAATGACCTCCAACTGTTCATGCTTGCCACAGCCGTTCTATATTTTTTGGCGGGGATGTTGCGCGGAGCGAGTGCTCCGCAAAATTCTTGGATAACGGGTCTGCTGATTGCCTTGGGCGGCGTGATTCCTGTCGTTGTTATGAAAGTGACGCAAATCGCGTTCACCGCGCAAGGATACGTGCCGCTGTTCATCGTGTTCTGTTTGCTGTTGGCCATAGCAGGAGTTGAAACTCGCCAGCTGCTTGCTCGCGGTCACCGTGGGGCAGCTTCTCTCTTGGCATTGGTCTCTTTCAGCGCGGCGATAGTGGTTATAGCAACGGCTATCCCGTCGTTGATGGCGAGATGGTCGAGTGAGCATGTTAGCCGCCCGGCGCCTTCTTTTTCCTTCATCACGACGCTGGACGGCAAGCCAGTGACCTCAACTGAATTGCATGGCCGCGTCGTCGTTCTCGCATTTTGGGCTTCATGGTGCGTTCCTTGCCGCCAGGAACTGCCCGATCTGCAAAAGGTTTACGAGCAGTACCAGGGGAACTCCCAGGTGGCGTTTTACGCGGTGGGTGGACCGTGGGGCGACGACACGGCTGAAAAGGAATCAACTTTTGCCAAGAAGATGAGGTTCAACGTGCCGCTGGCCTTCGATTCTCATGGAACAGCAAAGGCGCTGGGCGTTAGCGTTTTCCCATCCTTGATTATCCTCGACGGGGCCGGTCGAATTCGCATGGTTCACAGCGGGTACGATGCCTCGGAACACCTCACCCGGTATGTTTCTAAAGAGATTGTCGCGCTCGTGAGCAGGTAAACCGAAAAGATCGGCGCTCGCGTTTACATTCGAAAGGGATTCCAGCCCTTTGAAGGCAATGGAGATGCAAGGCCGTTGCGCTGAATCAGAACAATTTCTTGCGTGCGAGTGATTTCGCCAATCTGGGCGATTTGTGCGCGGCGCGCGATGCGGCGGAGGCGTTGTACCGATTTTGGCGGGACGGTGAAAAGCAGGCCGTAGTCGTCGCCGCCGTGAAGAGCGAGTTCGAGAGGGTTGATTCCCCGCCCGAGTAAGCTATGTGGGACTCTGACGGCCGGAATTTCGCCCGCCCAGATGCGCGCGCCAACGCCGCTCGCGGTGCATAGACGGGCCAAATCTGTCGAAAGGCCGTCGGAAATGTCCATCATGGCGGAGGGGATGCGCTGGCGCGCAAGCGCCTGGCCGAGAGCCACCGGGATTCGGGGATATAGATGCGGCGGGAGGTATTTTTTCAGGGAAAGCTGCCGAGACCAGCCGCGAAGGATGATTTCGAGACCCAATTGCGCGGCACCGAGCGCGCCACTGACATATATAAGGTCGCCGGGCCTGGCGCCGGAACGTGGCACGGCCAAGCCGGAGGGCGTTTCGCCGAGGACGGTGATGCAAATTGCCACGGAAGTTGATCGCGAGGTGTCGCCGCCAATCAGACGTGAATCGAATTCACGAGCAGCGCGAGACATCCCCAACGCAAAGCGGCGCAGCCATCTGCCGGTTTTTGCCGCGGGCAATGCCAGCGCCAGGAGAAAGTAGCGCGGTTGCGCGCCCATGGCGGCCAAGTCGCTTGTGGCGCGGGCCAGAGATTTGTATCCGACGGAGTGAGGCGGGCAGTTCACTTGGAAATGGACACCTTCGAGGGAGGAATCGCAACTGATGACCCAGTCGGAGCGTGGTGAGGGGCGGAGTACTGCTGCGTCGTCACCGATGCCCGCAATCAGCGTGGCGCGATTGCCCATAGGACCAATGGATGGAATGGCTTGCGCGATTCCGGCGATCAGCTCAGTTTCCCTGTCCTTCTGACCAGTTGTAATTGGCTTTCTCACGGCTTATAAGTATATGCAGAGGGTAATTCTGCCTGCCCGGATTATAAGGCGATCCGGAGGATAAGACGAGCGGCCCCAGCCCCGCGAGAGGAATATCGGTTGACTCTGCGGAGGGCAGCACTTATATTCGCGGCCGGGTTTCGGACCGAGTCTCGCGGTTCAAACACTGGTAGGCATCGCGCCGACCGCACGTTGGGGCCAGCGGTCATTTGATCCGGCGCAAAGACAAGTTCAGAAATTCAAAGCTGAACCATGCGGCGTAAATATTACACATTTTTTGTCGCTTCCACGGATTCGGGGAAGATGCGCCGAATGCGCATCCCGCACTATGCCCTGCATCTGTTGGTAGTTCTTGCGCTTGTTGGAAGCGCGACGGTGCTTGCGGCGGTGGGCTCGTATTCCCACATGCTGTGGAAGGTCACGGCCTACAATTCGCTGCTCAAAGACCAGAGTGCGCTGACCCAACAGTATCGTGATCTGCAGAGCCAGGTAAAGGACGCAAACCAGCGGCTGAATTCGTTGCAATCGTTGGCGAGCGAAGTGGCGGTCGCTTATGGGTTGACGCGGGTGCCGGATACGCCGTTCAGTTTGACGAATACTTCGGCGCAGTCTGATGCGACGTACAAAGACACGGTGGATCAATTCAATTTCCTGGAACAGAATTCCGCGGCGGTGATACTGGCGTCGACGGGAGCTCTTCGTTTGGTGCCAGGGATGAAGCTTGTGGATGCGCCGTTTATTCCTTCGCTTTGGCCAGTGATGGGCCGAATCACCAGCCGATTCGGAGAACGGCTGGATCCGTTCGGTGGAGAAGGCGAATTTCATAGAGGCTTGGATATTGCCTCGCATTATGGCGACGATGTTCGCGCCGCGGCGGATGGCGTGGTGGTGTGGGTAGGGAACAGGGAAGGATATGGCCGCGTGGTAATTATCGATCACGGCTTCGGCATCTCGACGTGGTATGCGCACCTTGCGGCGTATGACACAGAGGAAGGGATGCGCGTGAAACGAGGCGACGTGATTGCGCAAGAAGGCGACAGTGGCCGCGCGACGGCTCCGCATCTTCACTTCGAAGTTCGCATAAACAATGCCCCAGTGAATCCTTGGCGTTACTTACATCAAGTGGATACAGGCGGGACGGTATCCGGCGGGGATTAAGAGGTTAGATTCTTAGAGTTAGCTTCCAGCTTGGCTTGCTTCTTCCGTTTGCGTTTCTCTCGAACCAGCGGCGTAAATTCCCTCATTTCCTAGTCGTGCCATTCGCAGGCGCAGCCCCTGCTGCTTGAAGCATCTGCGGAGTGATCTGGACGCGCAATTGAACCAGATGGCCGTCGTGCGAGATATCGGCGGCCTTGAGCAGAGCGTCCAGGGCGGGCCACTGCGGACCGATTTGCTGCTGCGTCTTCGAGTCTGCCAGTGCGGCGCGACCCATCCACAGCAAGCCTTGCAGGGTGGTTGAAAGTTGGAACGCGTCGAGTGTTGAATCGCACTCGGCGGATGCGGAGACTTTCAAGTTGTCGGCGGCGGGCCGGGCCGCGGCGGTGATTGCGTGCACGCTGCGAAGGAGGCGAGCGAGCTGCGCGGAATGGGATGCGTCGATGCCAAGGTCCGCCGGGAGATCCTGCGTGCGCGCAACTGCGTAAATGGGAGCACCGGAAACGCGGGCGACGTGCGCCGACATTTCCGGATCGAGGCGATGGGAATTCTGCGCGCCAAGCACTTGCGACAGGGCTGGGCCGTCGGCGACGGCGATTTCGCCGGGGGCCAGGAAAGTGAAGCGAATGACGCGCGTGGAATTCTCCTCGCGCACCTCGTAGAGCCTCTGGTTGCGAATGTTTACGAGCCGGCCGAAGCGTAGCGCGTAGCGTTCGATCTTCGTTTGATCGAAGCGGCCTTGCGCGAGCGCGAGAACAGAAGTCGAGGAAGTTTGCGGCCAGAGGGCAACCGCAGCGCGATCCAAGTCGCGCGAGTAATCAAATCCGGTAGCGCGAATGAACTCCGTGTAGGCGGGATCCTGCGCAGACGTAGGTGCGAGAGCAGCTAGTTCGTTCGCAAAAGATGAGGCGCGCAGCGCAGCAACATCGACGAAGACAATCGCCGATGCGCCAGCAGGCAATTGTTGAATCAAATCGGATGCGTTTGCTTGAGCGGCGGAACTGGGATTGGGCGCGGAAGCGGAGGGAGACGGTGAAGGAGCGTCGAATGCCTGGCGCTGTTTTTCGAGTTGACGATGATGGATGTAGGCGAAAGCAACCACTACAGCGATGCAAGCAACGAAAAGAATTGTCAGGGTGCGTTTCATGTGGTCGGTGAGGCTACTTTTTGAGTATAAATATGCATCGAAGTAGTGTAAAGTTGGGGTTGCGCGGGCAATCACGGATTAGTGTGGCACAGGTCGTGCTCCGTTTAGTGAAGCGCTTGCAATTTTGTTGCCTGCGTGATAACTTTGTCAGGTTTGCTTGTGCTGGCGTAGCTCAGCTGGTAGAGCATCTGATTTGTAATCAGAGGGTCGGGGGTTCAATTCCCTCCGCCAGCTGAATTTCTGAGGGTCGGGATTTTGGGTTTGGATCAGACGGATTCCTCGCACTAAAAACGAACGGGCTGGTGTCTTCAGACACGAGCCCTTTCTGCGTTGCGAAGTGCCCCGTTTGGGACCAGCGTGTGAAGTCCCGTAGTTTCGCGGGACGGGTGGGTGAGTGGCTAAAACCAGCAGACTGTAAATCTGCCGCTCCTTGCGGGCTACGGAGGTTCGAATCCTCCCCCGTCCACCATTGTGCCGCGAGAGCTGAGAAGAAGCGTTGCGAGCAGTAGCGCGGTTCGATTCGAAAAACCTGAAAGTTGTGAAGAAGAAATCGTTGGAAGGAAATGGCGCGGCCAGCGAACCGGTTGAGCCTGGGTAGCTCAGTTGGTAGAGCGCGTCCTTGGTAAGGACGAGGTCACCGGTTCAATCCCGGTCCCAGGCTCCAGTTTGAATCGTCGGGAAGTGGGTTGTG
>CAVXBO010000009.1:0-85298 GCA_963760165.1 uncultured Acidobacteriota bacterium | reverse complement strand
CGGCGTAATCCTTTCCGAGAAGCGTGAGCGCTTGGTCGTAATGGCCTTCACGCGCCAGGAAAAGCGCCAGAATCGTGCTGGCGTCGACGCTCTCTTCCCCGCCGCCTTGAACGGCTTCGCGAAGAAGCGCCAGGCCTCTTGTTTTGTTGCCGCGCATATCGGCCACCAGCGCGATGCTCTTTTCCCACCAGGACAAGCTGCCCACAATATATTGGAAGGTTCCCACGACGAGCTTGGCGTCAGCATAGTTCGGATTGAGCTTGAGCACGCGCTGATCGTCGTGATAGGCGCCAAGGCCCTCGCGGAGCGCGCCGAGCCAGCGCTTTTCGATGACCGCGGAATAGACCGTGGCCAGTCCGCGGGCCACGGCGCGAGCGAAAAGCGCGTCCACGTCGTTGGGATTTTCGGCTAATTCATGATTTGCGAGGGCGAGTGCGCGCTGCGAAAGCTGGCCGATCTGCGTTTTCACCTGCGGATCGACGGGAGGCTCCTTCAAATCGAGGAATTTATTACCCATGTACAGAGTGGCGTCGAGCGCGCCTTCGCGGTTGAGCTCCTTGGCCAAGACCGCCGCAAGCAGGTGATTCACGACGAAAGGATCGTTGGGGTGACGCTCGCTCTCCCGCTGAAATAGCACAATGGCGCGGTCGTAGTCCATGTTGTAGAAATACTCGAAACCGTGGCGCGTGGTTTCGTCGTTGGGTTGAACGCGAAATGGCAATTCGGCGGCCTGCGCATCTTGGAGCGATTGCGGAACGGCGTGAGGGGCGCGAAACGCAGCCGATGCTCGCTGCTTGGCAGTTCGGCTGGCAGTATCGGCGGGCGCAGCCAAAACCGTGGCAGAGAAAAGGCTCAGGGTCTGGAGAAAAGTCAGCGCGCGAATGGGCGCAAGTGGTCGGCTCCGCATGCCGCCCCTAGTGTACTCCGAGGCGGGGTTCCAGCAGCGCCCGGAACCTGCGTAGAAAAGGTAGTACGCAGAACTTTGCGTACCGCCGCCGGTACTTTGGTACTACCAGAATGTGCCTCTCTGTCCAGTGCATTGCCCGGAGGCGGAAGCTATGATTTTCATGAGTCGAGACGCGAGCGAAACGGCCTGTATGGGCGGGTTGAAGCGCTGCATCCGCTGGACTGCTGGGAATCGCGGAGACATGGGAGTCTCGGCTTCGTAGATCGGCGAAGAAGATTCGAGTTTTGGCAAAGGATGGTCATGAACGCGCGGATGGCAGGGCTGTTCAAGTTTGGGAAAAAAGATGATGCGGCCGCACCGCAGCCCAGAGCTGTTGAGAAAACGCATGCGCCCGCAGAAGCATCCGTGCCCGATGTCGCTAAGATTGCCGTCGCCGAACTGATTGCCGAAATGGCAAAACCAGAAGCCAAGAACACGCGCATGCCGCCCGTGCGTCCCGTAAGACAAGAGCGCCGCCACCGCCGCCGCGTGAAAATTTCCGCTCCGGTGCGCGTGCGGCAAGTGAACATCCGGCAGGCCGCAGAATTCGATTTGACGATGACCGCCGACGTTTCGCGCGAAGGGATCCTCTTTGAGACTTCGCGGGAAACCTATCAGCGCGGGCAGGAAGTGGCCGTGGTGTTCCCGTATCGCGCCATGCTGCCGGGAGAACCGGCGCAAGAGCAGCGCGGGCAAGTGGTGCGCGTGGTGCGCGCGAGCGAAAATCGTTTTGGCGTAGCCGTGGCATTCATCGAGGGCGAACCGCAGTGCGAACTCGTTGATTCGATGGGCAACCCGCTCGAACAAAACTTCGAACGCACGCCGGCGCCAGCACGGACGAAGGACAAGGCTCACGAAAAGCCTCTCATTATTCATGTGGACGCAGACCAACGGGTCAGGGCGCTGGTGCGATCTGAACTGGAGCAGCAGGGATACGCGGTGGAAGCGGTGGAGAATCCGAGTCTGGCGGAGGCGCTGCTGCGACGCCGCACGCCAGCAGCAATCATTTGCGAAGCGGAGCCGTTCGCCGGCGCGATGCCGGGAGGCGGCGAAATGTCCGGCTACGATCTCTGCGTAACCGTAAGGCGCAATGTGAAATTCGCGCGCATCCCGGTGATTTTGACGACGCGCACGGGGCTACCGAGCGACTTTTCCACGGCCCACGCGCTCGGCGCGACGGTGTGCATTTCAAAACCGTACGACCTGAACCGCGTCCTGAACCTGCTGCGCATGCTGGCCCCCTTCGAAGCGTAGCTCCTGCCACAACAATACGCTCATCGAATTGTCACGGAGAGTTTGCCTCCCTTCCATCTTTAGCCAGAATGCTCGACAGTGAAATTCCCGCGCGAGCAACCCCAAAACATAACCAGAGCATCGCAGGCACAGTTTTGAAACGATATGTGTGTTCCACGGGCATGACCGGCAGCAGGATTCGTGCTGAGATTGGCGATGGGGAGCCGGAAGCAAATTGGGCTCCGGCTATAGCGAGCGAATTGTCTCTTTTCGCTTCTTCCGCACGATGGCACCTCCGTATAATGCTGGATCGCATCTAAGACGCGTGAATGCAGCGCCGGCAACAGTGCGAAGCAGGGCGACATTTCCCAATGCGCACTTTGCGCGCAGAGAGATTCGGAGGAACAGGGATGGGGCGAAAGGCGGTTCTTGGAGGATTGCTCGCGGTGGCTTGCCTCGCCGGCTTTGGCTGCGGCGGGAATTCCAATCCGGTTCCGCAGATCAGTTCGCTTTCGCCGGCATCGGTTCCCGCGGGCGAAGGACAGTTTGCGCTTTCGATTTCCGGGACGAATATGAATGGGTCGTCGACGGTGAACTTCGGCACGAACCAGTTAACGGTGCTGGCCGTGCAGACGCCGCCATGCCCGTCGGGGATGGATTGCGTCGTCACGCTGGTGGTGCTCGTTCCGGCCAACCAAGTGAGCGGCTCCGGATCCCAGCAAGTGAACGTGACGACGGCCGGGCAGACGTCGAACGACGTCGCTTTCAACGTCACTTCGCCGCAGCTTCTGACTGTGTCGCCAACGGCGGTTCCCGCGGGGACGGCAACCTTTCCGTTGACGCTGACGGTCTTGAATGCCTCGCCGACTGTGCAGGTGGACTTCGGCGCCACCAGCAACAGCAATCCGCCTCTGACGCCGACGGGGCCGGTTTCGTGCAACCCATCGACGGCCTGCACGGTGGTGGTGAATGTGCCGGCGGCAAGCGTAACAACGGCAGGCGCGGTGCAGTTGACCGTAGCAAATCCGCTGGCGACGAGCGGTGGCACGGCCACTGCAAATTTCGTGGTCACAGCGGCGCCAAGCGGGAGTCAGTTCCCTATCGCGCAATCGGCGAACGGAGGCGCACCGGGAAACGCGCCCAGCACGCATTCGTCGGTTTCCGATGGCGGCCTGTTCGTCGCGTTCGATTCCACGGCAACGAATTTGACGTCAACGCCCACCAACGGCCTTTCGCAAGTGTATCTGCAGCAGAACTGCTTTGGCGCGGGAACGTGCACGCCACAAACGACGCTGATTTCGGCCTCCGGGAGCGCGGCGGGCGCAGGAGGAGTGAACGGCAGCGACCGTCCGGCAATTTCATCCGATGGGCGGTACATCGTGTTTGAGAGCGATGACACGAATCTGGTCTCTGGCGTGACGCAGGCGGTGGAGCAAATCTATCTGTTTGACACGTGCAACAGTATTTCAGGCCCGGTGAAAGGCTGCACGCCGAAGATGACGCTGGTGAGCAGCAACAGCACGACTCCCGGCAATGGGCCCAGCCTTGCTCCCGCCATTAGTTCGTTCGGGCTGTACATTGCGTTTCAATCGACGGCCACGAATCTGACTGCCGCGACCGTTCCGGCAAACGTTCAGCAGATTTATTTGTATCAGAACTGTACGGGCCTCGGCGGCGCGATCAGCGGCTGCACCGCGGGTGCAACGCTGCTTTCGACCGACGCGAACGGCAATCCCGGCGACGGCAATTCTATGCAGGCGTCGATCGATCCCGCGGGCCTGGCGGTGGCCTTCGAGTCGCTTGCGGACAATATCGTTTCCGGCGTGGCGTCGAACAGCGAGCCGCAGATTTATCTGCGAACGACTTGCCTGGAGGCCGCTCCGATGTTGCAGCCGGGCTGCGGACAGCAGACGGTACTCGTATCGGCCGACCCGAGCAATGGACCCGGAACAAGCGATAGCATGACTCCCTCTCTGGCAGACAGCGGGAATCTTTTCGTGGCGTTTGCCTCGGCCGCGCCGAATTTGCTGCCCGCCAATACGACCACTCAGCAAATCCTTGGCGCCACGGTGTGCGTGGCGATGCCGTCGACGGTGGCGTGCGCGCCTTCCGGCGTTCATGTGCTGTCGGTGGGTCCAAACGGAATGCCGGGGCAAGGAGCGAGTTCGAATCCGGCCGCCGCGGGGACGCGTGTGGTGTTTACGTCGCTCGCGAGCCTGCTTGCCGGCGTGACCGGCCAGCAAGTGTACGGCGTGCCGGTGTGCGCGCCCGGGCAGTGCTCGACGGGCGCAACCGTGATTTCCGTGAATGGGACGGGTACGCCGATCGGCGGTGATTTCGGGTCGCTGGGTGCAGAGGGAATGGCGGCGTTTTCCACCACAGGCAGCTCAGGCGCGCCAGGAATAGGCGAAATTTTCCTCGCCGCGCCGTTCTGAGCGATACTGCAAACGAACACAGCCGGAAGCCCGTGCCACCCACTACAAATCCACACAAGCGGAAGCGTGCCACTCAAATCGCTGGTTAGTGGGCGGGGCGGTGGCTCTGCACGTAGCGCAGGGCAAAGCGGCGGACGTAAATCGCCAGGTTGACGAGGAAAACAGCGATGGCGCCGTATTCCAGGAGCCACAGCGGAAAGCTCGGCGCTACGACGGTGCGCATACAGTGCAGTTCAAACGGCCCGCGATAGGGCGCGATTCCGGCGCGCGACTGGCAGAACTTCTCGAGCAGCGTCAGCGGACAGATGAACGAAGCGTTCTCCGCAATGACGCCGTAAAAAAGCGTGAGGATGTGGAGAATCTCGAGGCGCGGGTGCCTTTTCGTGACAGCGGCACCCAAAACGTACCATACGTTAAAGAGCAAATGCGCGCCCAGGACAACGACGGCCGCAAACAGATAGAAATACTGAGCCCAAGTGTGAGTCATAACAAGCGCCTCTTCATGAGCGATTCGGAGAATCGCGCTGCGAATGCCTGCTGGAACGACCCCGGCCTTGGCCCGTCAACTCGACCCTCGCTATTATAGATTCGCGGGAACGTCTTGGAGTGCCTTATTTGTTTGGACGACGAGGCCCGCTTTTCACGGAAGAGCGAAGGATGAACCTTCGCACGAGTTTTGTGTTCTTTTTCTTCGCGCTGTAAGATGTCGCGGCAATGTGACGTTTTGGAAAGGCTCACATGGCGATCGATATTCAAGGAATGGCGCCGCTGTTGCAAGTCTTCGACATGCGCACGTCTATCGCGTTTTACCGCGATGTGCTGGGCTTTGAGGTTGTTGCCAATTCCCCGCCGCGGCCGGAAGTGCTGTTCCATTGGGCGCTGCTGAGGCTTAATGGCGTGGAGTTGATGCTGAACACCGCTTACGACGAAGGCGAGCGGCCGGCGGTTCCCGATCCCAGGAGGGTCGCCGCGCATGACGATACGGCGCTCTACTTTGGCTGTCCGGACGTGGACGCGGTGTACGCTTATCTGCGCGCAAAGGGAGTGGCGAAGCACGAGCCGAAAGTCGCGCCGTATGGCATGAAGCAGCTATACGTCACCGATCCGGACGGGTACCACTTGTGCTTTCAGTGGGCCGTGAAGGAGCAGGCGACAGCGCAGGCGTAACACTGTGTTACTCGCACCCAGCACGCCAAAAGGAGATTGCGGCGATGATTAACGGCACACACATTGTGTTCTACAGTACCAACGCGGAGGCTGACCGCGCGTTCTTGCGCGACGTACTCGGATTTCGCGGGATTGATATCGGCCACGGCTGGCTGATTTTCGCCATGCCGCCAGCGGAAGCGGCCGTGCATCCCGCGAGCGAAAACGCGACAGTCCTACATCCCGACGGCAACAACATGCTCGGCGCAGCCATCTATTTCATGTGCGACGACGTGCGCGCGATGGTGCATTCGCTGGAAGAAAAAAAGGTAAAGTGCGCGCCGCTGGCGCAGGAGCGATGGGGAATTCGCACGGCTATTACGCTTCCGAGCGGCGGACAGATTGGGCTTTACCAGCCTTCCCATCCGACCGCTCTCGATTTGAAATAGCGCGGCGCGAGGAGAGTTCATGAGAAAGAAAACCATTGCGACTGTTGGGTTGCTGGCTGCGGTGTCCGTGGCGGCAATCTTGCTAGCGCCGCCGCTCGCCCGCGCGCAGGAAGCGAAGCCGGTGCAGTTCAAGGCCGCCGACGGCGTGACGGTGTATGGCGTTTATTACGAGGCGAAGAGCTCGGCGTCACCTGTGATTTTGCTGTTCCATCAGGCCGGCTCGAACCACTTCGAATACGCCGGTATCGCGCCGAAACTCGTGGCGGCGGGATTCAGTTGCCTAGCGATCGACCAGCGCTGGGGCGGAGCGATGTGGGGACGCGGGAACGAGACAGTTCGAAAGCTGGGTCACGCGGAAACGGCGGCGGGGAAAGTGAGCGACTTGCAGGCGGATCTGGAAGCGGCGCTCGAGTGGGCGCACGAGCGCGAGCCGCATCGCAAGGTAATTTTGTGGGGCAGCAGCTATTCCGCGTCGCTGGTGTTTGTGGTGGCGGCGGAGCATCCGGACGAAGTTGCCGGAGTGCTGGCGTTTTCGCCGGGCGAATATTTTGACACGCAGCCGACGCTGGTTCGAGAGGCGGCCACCAAGGTGCACGTGCCGGTGTTCGTTACTTCAGAAAACGAGGCGGACGCCCTTGCCGATGCCACGAGGATCTTCGACGCAGTGGCTTCGCGCGATAAAGTGCATTACAAAGCCCGGTTCGCGGTGCACGGGTCATCGACTTTGCGCGCGGACCGCAATCCCAAAGGCGCGGCGGCGAATTGGCAAGCGGTGATGAAATTCCTCGGGCAATTCGAGAAGTAAAGGAGCGGCGATGGAACAAATCATTTCAAATTTGGTGCAGGATTTCGAGCAGGGGAAAATGTCCCGCAGGCAATTGATTCAGAGCCTGGCGGTGGCCGTGACGGCAGCAACGGCGGTGGGAGCGAAACCGGCGGCCGCCGAGGGAAAGGGATTCAAAGCCATCTGCGTGAATCATATTTCGTATCAGGTGGCGGATTACGCAAAGACCAGGGACTTCTATTCCGACCTGTTTTCGATGCCGGTGGTGAAGGATACGGGGAGCCAGTGTTTTTTGACCTTCGGCGACAGCGCTCTGATTCCGCGAAACCATTCTGGAAATACGCCGCGCATCGATCACATCGCTTACACCATCGAGGACTGGGACAAAAATGCCGTCGAGGCGGAGCTGAGGCGGCGCGGCCTGCAGCCCAGGCCCGATACGGAGAACAGCTTTCATGTGAAGGACCCCAACGGCTTTGATCTGCAGATCAGCGGAAAAGACATGAAACCGTGAAGAATGGTCGCGAAAGCACGCCAAAATTGGCGATTAGAAATGAGCCAGTGCTTTGTTTTGTGTGAGTGACAGGCAATTCTAATTCCGGGGTGTGGCGATTAGAATTCACAAAGCTGGAGCGCGCGTAGTCTTTGGAATCCGCAGTACCAACAGGCCACCAACAATTGCTGCTGCCGCGACGGCGACCATGCCCGAGCGGAACGAGCCTGTCCGGCTGCTCAAATAGCCGAGCAAATAGGGAGCAGCGAAGCCTGCAATCGATGCGACGGAATTGATCATTCCCACTGCGGCCGCAGCAGCGGAACGGCTGAGCAGCGCCGTGGGAATGGACCAAAAGGCGGGCAGAAATGCGTTTACGAGCGCGAGCATGATAAAGAACAGAACGGAAACAGGCAGAGAGAGAATGCGCGATCAGGCCCAAGGCCCCCATCGCCGCAATGAACATGGGAATGGCGCAGTGCCACTTTCGTTCCATGCGCTTGTCGGAATGCCATCCGTTGAGCAGCATGGCCGCAAACATTGCAACGTATGGAATCGCGCCAATCATACCGACGCGCACGTCGGAGAGACCCGATAGGCGTTTCAGCATGGTGGGAAACCAAAAATAGAAACCGTAGGCGACGAAATAGTTGAGAAAAGCGACCATAGCCAAGAGCAGAACGATACGGGACCGAAGCGCCTGCCCAACAGACATCGACTGCGGAGTAGCAAGCTTTTCCCGTTGAAGCTTCTGTTCGATCCATTCCCGCCGGGCGGGCGCGAGCCAATGAGCGTCGCACGGCTGGTCAGACAAGAAGAAATACGCTATCGCGCCGAACAGAATGGCCGGCAGTCCCTCGAGGATGAAAAGCCAGCGCCATCCCTGGAGGCCGAGAAACGAGTGGCCGACGATCCAGCCGGCGACGGGCGATGCCAGGGCCTGCGACAGCGGAATGGCGGACATGAAGTAGCCTGTAGCCTTGCCACGGTCTTCGCGGCTGAACCAGTGGCTGAGATACACGATGACGCCGGGGAAAAACGCGGCTTCGGCGGCGCCGAGCAGCAGGCGCGCGGCGTAGAGCTGATGCGCCGTGTGCACAAGGCCGGTCAGCGCCGTGAGCGAGCCCCACGCGATCATCACCGCGGAGATCAGGCGGCGAGCGCTCCAGTGCTCGACGAGCATCGCTCCGGGAATTTGCAGCGCGACGTAGCTGATGAAGAAGACGCCTGCTCCGAGGCCAAAGACGCGGTCGCTGAAGCCCAAATCGCTGGTCATGCCCAGCGCGGCGTAAGCCACGCTGGTGCGGTCGACGTAATTCACAATGTACAGAAGGAAAAGGAACGGGAGCAGGCGACCAGCGATTTGGCGCCGCGTGCGATCACCAATTTCAGCGGCAGTGGAAGCAATCGCGGCGGCAGGCTTCACGGGTGCGCGGAGTGTAGCGGAAGACAGTGACGAGTGACAAGTGAGGAAGAATCCGAAGAACCGTATTCGATGACTTCAGCAAAAACACGCGGCGCGGGTGCGTCAGATTCAATTCTTGCGCGCGAAAGTTATAAACCTATCGGGCTGCACCTATCTCGATCACATTCTGCCGACGATCTTCTGGGCCAGGTCCTTTTCTTTCGCCTTGATCTGGTCCACGGGAAAGCCGTAGACACGGAGACTGAAGGCTGCGCCGCCCTTCTTGACCTGAAGACCGGCGCCGACACCGCGCGTGTCAATGTAAAGGGCGTCGTCGCCGACGCCGCTCAATGGCGTCTTGGTGATGCCCTGCATCGGGATTTTAGAATTGGAGAATGAAGTAGTCGTTTCCAAGGTGAGAGTAACCCTCTTAGCGCTCGGCACCGAGCTTCCGGCCTTAGTCCAGCCACACATTGCCGTACTGCTCGCAATCACGTGTTGCCCCGCTCCGACGGAAATTCCGAGCGCGGCGCTGACTTCGGCCTGCGTCAGGAGCGAACAAGCATCGCCCGGCGGCGCGGCGCATGCGCTTCGTGAAACCAAAAAGAAAATAGCAATGAGCATAGTGCCGAGGGCCGGGACAATGGCAGATTTCGAATGCATATCGTCATCCTCCTGAGATGCGCCCACTCCGCGGGACTCTTGGCATGTGATGTGGACCGGACGTGGCCTGAGAACTGGCGGAAGTATACATCCCGGCGACGATGGCTCACAAGCAAGGGCATCCGCCGCGCACTGATTCTTGCGTTGAGGAGATGGCGAAGGTAGAGTTTCTGGCCATGCACAAGGTTGTCTTGGGTCTGGGCCTCAGCCTGGATGGTTACATCGCGCGGCTGAACGGCGACATCGATTTCCTGATTCATCCCAAGGATTATTCGATGGGGCCGTTTTTTGCGTCCGTGGACGCCGGGATCATGGGGCGCAAGACGCTGGAAGACGGGTTGCGGATGAGCGGCGGAAAGCTGCCCAAAACGTCGATGAAGATGTACGTGATGTCGCGGACAAAACCGCCGGGCGAGCGCGACGGGGTGATTTTTGTGAATGAGCCTCCGGCGGCGCTGGTCGCGCGGCTGCGCAAGCAGAAGGGCAAGAACATCTGGCTGATGGGTGGCGGCGAGATCACGCGCGACTTTCTGAAAGACGACCTCGTCGATGAACTCTACCTCGGCATCGTTCCGGTGCTCCTTGGCGAAGGAATTCCTCTTTTCCCTGCGGGATTTCCGCAGCGAGAGTTTGCGCTGACCGAGAACAAAACGTACTCGCAAGGCATGATCGCGCTTAAGTACGAGCGAGCTCGCGGCAAGGCGAAGCCGAAGAAAAAGAAGTGAATCTCCTCTTTCGGCGCGCCGAGCTGCAGCGAGGCGTTCCCGTCGCAAGAGCGAAATAGGCGTTGAACAAGTCTTCCCGGAACAAATGTTTCGCGCGTTGACACGGGGGCGGCGCGAGCATAGACTTTCTCGACCTTTCGGTTCGGGATGCCGTCGCAACCCCAGCAAAACGCGACGCCGATCGCCGAAGGCAGCAGGTAAGGCTCGCGGTCCCCACCAAACAACTGCCCGTTATTTGGCGCCCGTTATTTGGAAACTCGAGTCAGAGAGGAGCACATCCAATGAATCAAGGCAAAGTGGAAGAATTAGCATTTCGCGTCGTCGGCGACACGGCCGGCGCATTTACCGTGGCTCTGGGATACATCGGCGACCGCCTGGGCTTGTTCAAAGCGATGGCCGGCGCGGGGCCGATGCGCAGCCCGAACCTTGCCGCGCGGACGCAACTGAACGAACGGTACGTGCGCGAATGGCTGCGCGCCATGGTGGCCGCGGAATACATCGACTACGACGTGACCACGGATGCGTACCGGATGACCGAGGAGCAGGCGTTCGTGCTCGCCAATGAAGACAGCCCCATGTTCGTGGGCGGCGTTTTGCAGTTCGCGGCGCCCTCGATTTGCAACATACAGAAGATCGCCGAGGCCTTCAAAAATGGCGGCGGCATATCGTACTCGGAGATTGGCGACGAGATTCCCCACGCCATTGAACGAATGTTTCGCCCTGGCTACCTGAATTTTTTGGAGAAGGAATGGCTCGGCGCGGTGCCCGGACTCGTGGCGCGTCTTGAAAAAGGCGCTTCGATTGCGGACATCGGCTGCGGACGTGGACAATCGACGGTGATCATGGGGAAAAGCTTCCCAAAGTCGAAGGTGCTGGGCATTGATTACCACAAACCGAGCATCGAGAGCGCGCGCAAGCTGGCGGCGGATCAGAGCCTGAAAAACGTGGAATTTCTGCAGGCTGCAGCGCATGAAATCCCCAATGGCAAGAAGTTCGATCTGATTTGCAGCTTCGACTGCATCCACGACATGGTGGATCCGAAGGCAACTTTACGGGCGATCCGCGGAGCGCTCGCCGACGATGGCGTGTACGTGTGGTCGGAGCCCAACGCAACGGCGAACGCGTACGAGAATCGCAATCCGGTGGGCAAGATGTTCCACTCGATCAGCCCGATGCATTGCATGACCGTTTCGCTAGCGCATAACGGCGCGGGGCTCGGCACCGTGATTGGCGAAGAGGGCGCACGGTCGCTGGCGAGAGAGGCCGGATTCACGCATTTCGAGAAGCTGCCGATTCAGAATCCGTTCAATCAGTTTTTCGCGCTGCGAAAATAAGCGCGACGCGCGGAACCGGGCGGTGATTGGTTACGCGATTCGCCGCTGAGCCCTGCTGCCACGCAAAAATGGCAGGACGCCGAGGAGCAAGGCGGCTCCGGGAATCACAACCCAACTCAAAATGAGCCCTGCAAATGCCGGAAGGAAGATTTTTGCCGGCGGCAGCGCGTCAATCGCCACGCATATGGGCACCCACACCAGGAAAGTTGCCAGGAAGACGAACGCTGGAAAAATTCCGACTGCGATCCGCAGAGCGGGTCCGCTTCCGGTCCGTCGCGACCAGTATGCTCCGGCGGCGCCCAAAAATGGCAGTACGCAGAGCCAGGGAAGATAAATCATCAGCGAGTAATGCAAGAACGGCTCGGCGCCGACGTTGCTGGCCCAGGCGCGCGGGAAGTAGGGAGAGAATCCCGCGAAATCGAAAAGCGCGAGAGCGAGGGCGCTGGCGAGGAGGATGATACAGCCGGGAAGCCAGAGACGTTTGGTACGGTCGTTCATGGTGCCCTCCTGGCGGGCGCGGCGAAGTTTGGGGCCGAGCCTCGCATCTTCATAAAGTTCAGCGACTGCGCATTTGGTTGCGGCCGATTCGTCCAGACCGCGGCTGCGCGCGTCGTGATACAAATCGTCGAGATAGCCGGCGAGTTCGCGTGCGACTTCTTCGCGATCCGTGGCGGGAAATTTTGTGTTTTCGAGCCGGCGCTGCGCTTCCCGCTCCCAATCAGGCATGGTGAGCCTCCGCGAGACGCGCGAGCGCACGAAACAACTCCTTCCATTCCTTGCGCAACGGCGCGAGTTTTTTGCGGCCCGCCGCAGTAAGCCGGTAGTATCGCCGCGCACGCCCTGACGGCGTTTCACTCCACGCGGCCCTAAGCCAGCCGCGGGATTCCATGCGGTAGAGCAACGGATACAGCGAGGCCAGGGTGAAGCGCAGCGTGCCGTTTGTCTGGCGCTCGATGCGGCGGGCGATCTCGTAGCCGTGCAAAGGGCGTTCCGCGAGCACGGAGAGAATTGCCAGCTCGGCGCTGCCACGTTTGATGTTGGAGCTGATCATTTATAGGTCGACCTTTCAGGCTACTCTTCCGGCCAGCCACTTAGGGCACCCAAAGCGAGAGTATATAGGCACGTTATATAGAGGGATACTGCCGTGTGGAGGCGCGATGTTCTATCGATAACCGCTCCTCGCGGGCGGCAGCCACCTGCCCCGATGGACAGTTCTCTCGCGTGACACACCGCGGCGTGCGGCCAGAGCCTCACAGCGCGGCGCACAGTAGAATTAGCGTATGGAATGTCCCAAGTGCAAGACGGCGAATTCCGACGCGGCGCAGTTCTGCAAACGGTGCCACGCCACGCTGCTCTACAAGTGCCCTTCCTGCGCGGCGACGCAGCGCCACGGCGGAACGTGCGACAAATGCGGAGTTGATTTTTCGAAGTACGCGGCGATGCTGGTCGCGCGGGAACAGACGCGTGCGGCGAGTAAACACGACAAAGTCCGCGAGCACGTGTCGGTCTGGAAGCAAATCATTTTGCTGCCGATAACCGGCGGGTATTCGCTGATGAAATTTCTGCTTCGCCGCGACACGTGAAGCGAGTCTTCCGTCCTCGGTTTCCCGCAGGAGGGCAAACTCACTCCACTCCGCTTTTACGGACTTGCGCGATAAATGGTTTGGTGCGCGGGTAACACGGCGCCAATGATTGCGCCAATCACGCCACCGATGGCGGCTGTGGCGGCCGTTATCTGACCCCTCGAAGCTCCCAGGCACCCGTAGGTGCTTGAGTTGGAACAGCCGCCGGTCGCCGCTCCAATGGCCGCTCCCGCGCCCGCACCGATGGCCAAGCCAAGCACGACGTGGCGGGCGCGATGCGCCGGAACGCTCACGCGCGCGACATTTTCGCGCTGCACGGTTGTGTCGCCGCTTTGCTCGTGAAGCGTGATCCCCTGATCGTTCACGGAGGAGAACGTGCCCGACTGTTTGGTGTTGGTTTTCTCGATGACTTGGATTTTCTGGCCCGGCTGCAGGGTATTCAGATTTCCCCACGCTGCCTTGTTACCCTTCGCCCAGGAAACGCACGGGATTGCGAGCAGGCACCCCAGGATCAACGCTTTTCGCATTTCATTCTGCCTTTCTCATGGACGCAGCAACAATGGGACCGGGCGTCTGGGCCGATTTGGTTGGTCAAACACCTTGCTCGGCAGAACTTGCCAAAGGTCGCCGGACAGGGAGAATGCGCGGCGTTATAGCATGACGAAAGAGGCACGTCAATGAAGCTAACCGATGTTCACCGGCGCGCAAATTCCGCTTGTCTTCGGTTTTTCACTGCGCGAACCTAAATGCCCCCGCCGAGCATCTGAAAGGTCGCGATGTTGAAAGCCCCATCAGACCGTCCAGAATCGCGCGGCAAGTACCTCTTCGCAGCAGGAGAAGCGGCAGCGGCGCGCTTGCGGCTGCTTGACCGCATTTTCAATCCCACCACGCGCGAGCTGCTGACGAGAGCCGGCCTCGCGCGCGGATGGCAAGCCGCGGATATCGGCTGCGGCATCGGACTGAACGCCATGTGGATGGCAGAGCGCGTGGGTCCTAACGGGTCGGTGACCGGTATCGACATGAACGACGAGCAGATGCACATCTCCCGGGCCAATGCGGAAGCCGCGGGAGCGAGGAACGCACTCTTCCGCCAAGGCACGGCGACGGCGACAGGGCTGCCACGCGCGTCGTTCGATCTGGTGTACGCGCGATTTTTGCTATGCCATCTGACCAATCCGGTCGCGGCGCTGGAAGAGATGAGTTCCCTGCTGAAGAACGGCGGCTTGCTGGTGTGCGAGGATTTTATCGCTTCCGCGATTGCCACGTATCCCGAGACGCGGGCTTACGTGCGCCTCTCGGAGATTTATCCCATCATGGATGCAAAGCGCGGCGTCGATTCGAATGCCGGCGCGAAGCTCCATCAGTACTTTCAGAGCGCGGGATTTCGCGCTCCGGAAATCAAGATGGAACAACCGGCGTTTTTGCGCGGCGAAGAGAAACGCTTCTGGGAAATGACGCTGCGCGAAGCCATCCCCGCAATTGTCGAGGCGGGAGTGGCGCGCGAAGAGGACATCGAGCAGATCTGCGAGGAGATGCGCGTGATCGCGGAGGACGAGACTATTCTTCTGGTGGTGACCACGGTGGTGCAAGCGTGGGCCCGCAAATAAAATCAGGCAAGCCGCGACGGTTCACGTCACGGCCTGCCTGAGATTTGAATCGAGCTCGCTGGGAACTCACTCCGAGAGCAATTGGTTAGAAATTGAAAACCAAGCTGATGGAGACGCGCTCGCTGTTTTCCGTATTCCCGTTGGCGCGAAAACCGAAGTAATCCACCTCCGGGCGCACCGCAATCCTGTTGCTATGGGTGATGGACAAGTCGGCCCCGCCGCCGAATCCAAAGGCGAATGGATTCACTGAGCCAGACGCTCCGCTAAACGATGCAGAGAAGTGCGAGCCGCCGAAAAGGGTTTCGAAAAAAGGCACCAGTTTATCCGTTGCGCGAATCGAGATGCGCGGCCCGAAAGTATATGACGTGCCCGTAAGGCTTACACCGCTTGGGGAGCCGTGATACGCACCGAAATCCCCGACGATGCCGAACCAACTGTTGAGATTGAATGCAGCTGATCCGGCGAAGCCGTTCAGACTCGCTCCCGAAGAGCCATCCGAACCGTTCAAGTGCAAGTAAGAATACCCCACGGAAACGTCGGCCTTGGGGGCGTCCTGCGCGTACGAACCAATGGCCAAAAGCGAGAATGCCAGGACCGCCAGAATGATTTTCATCGTCTTCATCTATAGCTCCTCTTTGGTTTTACCCACAGTAAGGTGGCATCTGTTTGCTCGGCGCCAAATTCAGTGTTGGGCTCCGAGAGCGGCCAGCCTTATGACTGTAGGTGTTGTGTTTAGCTAGAATTTCCGGCTGACGGCAGGTTACGACGCAACGGAACGGGGGTCAATCTTTGGGCTGGGAGGATGTTCCGAATCGGTATCCTGAACTTTCGGCCAAGTGAAGATGTAAGTCCTTTTATATGTGGACAATAACCATAATCAGGCCTATCCTAACCGGCGTCGGCGCCTGGGTGAAAGGCTACGCGGTGCGCCGAACTTCCTGAAGCGCGGCTTTCGGATGATCTGAATGATCGGCGCGGCGACGATCGGGTCTTGCGCGCCGTGTGCGGGCGAGGGCGATATTTTTTCGGTTCGTGCCACGGTTGTCCCGCGAATACTATCTTAGTAATGGTGATCCTGGCTGGCCGAGCGGCCACAATCTTGCACGTTAGCGCGCACGCTGGAGGAGACGATGAAAGCGTTCATACTGGGCGTTTTGATCACGATCGCGGTGATTATTGTGGTGGGAATTTTCGTGGCGGAAACGGGGCGCGTGGACATGCGCGCGGACAATCCGCCTTCGCGAATTGAGAGGCACTTCGCGGGCGGCGCGATGGACGCGAGCGTCGAGCGGAACGCGCCTAAGCTGACGAATCCGCTGCAGCCGACAAACGACAATCTTATCGGCGGCGCTACGATTTACCTGGACCACTGCGCGCTGTGCCATGGAGATCCCGCACGCCCCAGGTCGCCGCTGGCGGAATCGCTCAATCCCCCGGCCCCGCAGTTCATGACCGACGCGGCGGACATGCCAGAGAACCAGAATTACTACATCACCGTGCACGGCGTTCGCTGGACGGGCATGCCCGGATGGAAAAATGTGCTGAAGGATCGGGACATCTGGCAGGTGGTGACGTTCCTTTCGCACATGAACAATTTGCCGCCGGAAGTGCAGAGCGTATTCGGCTTGCAAGGTCAGCCACCGGCGGCGAAGCCGACGAAGAAACACTAGGGGCGAACGGTTAGAGAATCGCGAAGCCACGGAACAGCACCGGGCGGATCAGTGGTTGCGAGTGAAGAGGACGACGTCGCTTGTGACGGAGCCGCGCGACACGGCGAGTTCGCTACCGTCGGGCGCCCAAGCAAACGAGAAGATGCTGCCGGAAGAAATGTGAGTTAGTTGCCGGGGCGGCGCACCATTTGGAGAAAAACTCCAGAGATTTGGAGGGCCCAAGGTGGCGTCCAGATAAGAAATCGCGCGGGCGCCCGGAATCCAAGCGAATTTCCCGCCGCGAGCCAGTGCGGACGGACTTTTCACGGGCGTCACTTTGGGCGTGCCTTTCATCGGGATCATTTGGCCGGACGGCGGCCCGGGAACCTTCGGATCCGACCCGATGACGAAGAGCTCAGTGCCAGCGGGATCGGCGGCAGCGCCAAACGCATTGATGGGAAACAAGACCGGTTTACCGCCGTCAAGTGGCGCACGATTCGTGTTTCCCCGCTGCTCCGCGTCCGCCGCCTCGGTGATATAAGCCAACCACGGCGCATCGCGCGGGCAAGTGGGATTGACCTCGCCGATGTCATGGGTGACTTGCGATGGGTTACTTCCATCGAGACCGACTTTCCAAAGGTGGTTTTCTCCGCCGGTATCGGAAATGAAAACGATGCTGCGTCCGGAGTCGCAGACAACTGGACTGCTGTGATATTGCGGCGAGCCGGCGATTATTTGGGACGTTCCAGCAGCGACCGAGAGGAGTGAAAGATCCCAGTTGCCGAAATCGTTGGACGTGTAGACGAGTTGGTCGGGCGTTGCGAAAGCCATGCCATGGACACCGTCGTTTCGCCCCTGAGTGATTCGTTTGAAGTCATCGAGGTGTGCGGCGGGAGCGACCCAGACGCTGGCGTTGGTGTCCGTTTGAACGGCAAGAATCATGCGAGAATCTGCCGAGAGCGTGACGGTGGCGTACTGCTCCAGATCGTTTGTGACGTGCGAGGGCTTGCCTCCAGCAAGAGGCCAATACCAAAGTTGAATGGGAGCGCCGCCGCGATCCTGGCCGCAAATCACGAGTCCTTTGCCATCGGAAGTCCAGGCGACGGTGCGCACAATTCGCCAGTGCGACTCCATGGAGAGGGTTTTGCGGGCAGCGAGGTCCAGGATTTCGACATGGTCACGGAGGCCGTCCGGGTCGTCGTCCATTAACTCATCGTAGGCGATGAAGCGGCCGTCGGGAGACCAAGCCGGGTACTCGTGGGGCGTAGTCCATTCCTTGATGGAAGTTTCCGCCCCTCCTTTACTGCTTAGTTCGAAAAAGCCATAGGCCTCAGAGGCTTCTTTGGGAAGAAATCGGGAGATGAGTACGCGCTCCCCGTCGGGCGAGAGTGTGTAATTGAACAGATTCTCGGCGATTTTTCGCGGGCTGCCGCCCAACAGCGGAACAGTGAGAAGGACGGACGCCACCTGTCCGGCGCGGCGTTGCGTGAAATAAATGGAGGTGCCATCGGGCGAGAACTGCGGCCAATCAAGAGCTACTTGCGGAGTTGGCTCGATGAGTTCGCGCGAGCTCGCCGCGGACACTTGCTTGACCCACAAACTGTCCCGACCGTCTTCTTCCAGGATGTAGGCGAAATAGTGCCCGTCGCGAGAGAGGCCGCATTCCTTCACGTTACCTGTGGTCGTAAGGCGCGCGATTTGTGCGTTGGTGACCAACGGGAGATCTTCCAAACTGGAATGTCGGAAGAACCGCTCCCATCCCACGATTCCGAGTCCGATGATGACAACAATGGCAGCGGCCACGGTGACAGCTCGCCAGTGGCTTGCGCGAGCGGCGGGCAGATGCGCGCCACTAGAAGCGGCGATCACACGCGCATCGGTGCTATCGCGGCGAAGGCGCTTCAGGTCGGCAAGAAGTTCGTCGGCAGATTGGTAGCGGAGCGCGCGGTCTTTCTCGAGACACTTCAGAATGATTCGTTCGAGCTCCGGCGGAACATCGGGATTCAGACGAACGGGCGCTGTGGGCGTCTGATGCAAGATGGAGTCGTAAATAGCGGCGGCGGAATCCCCACGAAACGGGAGTACGCCGGTGGCCATTTCGTAGAGAACCGCACCGAACGAAAAGAGATCAGTCCGGGCGTCGAGCGGTTTGGCGAGAACCTGTTCCGGAGACATATACGCGGCGGTGCCCACGGTCGTGCCGGGGCTGGTCAGATGCTCTTCGGAAACAGTGCGCGCCTGGGAGAGGCGCTGTGTATCGGCGGGATGCTGCGCGTCAAAAGCTACTTTTGCCAAACCGAAATCGAGAATCTTGGCCTGGCCGTTGACGGTCAGGAAGAGGTTGGCGGGCTTGATGTCGCGGTGAATGATGCCCTTGCGATGCGCCGCTTGCAAAGCGTCAGCGACTTGCGTAGCGATTTCGATGAGCCGCGAAATCTCGATGGGACGCCCGCTGATTTCGTGCTTGAGCGTGTGGCCGTCGAGAAGCTCCATGACGATAAATGGCCGTCCGTCGTGGCTGTCAATTTCATGGATGGTGCAGATATTTGGATGATTCAGCGTCGATGCGGAGCGCGCTTCGCGCTGGAAACGCTCGAGCGCGGACTCTTCCCCTGCAGAGTTTTCCGGAAGGAACTTGACCGCGACGTGGCGGCCGAGATTGACGTCCTCGGCTTCATACACGACGCCCATGCCTCCTCCGCCGATACACCGGAGAATGCGGTAATGCGAGATCATCTTGTCGATGAGCCGCGACGGGTCTGAAAATTCGCCCACAAAACCCTCAGCAATGTTGAACGTTATTCCGTGGCCTGAAATTCCGGCAAGAGGCTCCGCTGAAAGTCGCCTGCGTCACAGGGCAAAACGGCAGGCCGAGTTTGGCGGTTCGCATCCTCCGCTGGCCGGATTATAACCCAGCGGTCGGCGGCACGGCGGCGCTTTTGCTTTTGCGCGGGCGAGACACGAAGTAAACGATGGGGCCGAGGGCGATGAGCACGAGGCCGACGGCGAGTGAGCTGGTCGAGCCGATCGATTCGGTGCGATTGCGCACCACGGCGGCAATCATGAGCGCCAGCGGCGGAAGGCCAATCAGGATTGCGCCAACGAGTCCGCCAGGCACGCGATAGGGGCGCGGCAAATCCGGCTCGCGAATGCGTAGGCCCACAAGCGCCCAGAATTCCAGCAGGATGCTCATGCCGGTCAGCAGCACGTCCATGAGGACCAAGTGCTCAAAATTCAAAAACAGGCATGCGGCCCAGCCGATGGCGCACGCGGTGATGGCCACGACCGGCATTCCGGTTCTTGCGGAAGTGCGCGCGAAGATCTTCGGCAGATAGCCGTCCTGGGCCAGCACCAGGGGCAAGCGGGAAAAGGAAAGCGTGAGCGCATTGAATGTTCCAATTGCGCCGATGGCTCCGCCGACCGCAATGGCAATCGAAAGCCACTTCCCTCCCACGGCGCGGCCGACGTCGACCCAGCCGCCCGTGGACCATCCGAGCGGGCTGATGCCCGCGTGTGCCGCCGCGGCGACGGGAAGAATGTAGCTTACGGTGATGAACGTCACGGTGACGAGCATTACCAGCGGGAAGGTACGCTGCGGACGGACGACTTCTTCGGCCACGGTGGAAGGGTTGTCCCAGCCCATGTAATTCCACATGGCGATGAGAATGCCGCCGAGAATGTCCGCGTGAGGAATAACGGGATGCGCTGCGGCAACAGCGCTTGGCGACGGATGGCGGGCCAGAGCGATGGCAACAAGCACGACGAAAGGAATCAGCAACGCTGCGGACATCCAGACGGAGCCTTCGCCGACGGCGCGCGTGCCCCAAAGATTCCAGAGCGTGCAAACGACAATGAGCGCCAGCTCGATGGCGATGGCGCGATGGCCGCTGGTGAGCGACGGCGCGAAGTGGCCGAGGTAATCGACGAACAGCGTGGGATACAGCGCCATTTCAAAAATGCTGCCGGCGAGCGAGAGCCACGCTTCCTGATATCCCCAGAACCGGCCCATGCCGCGCTGCACCCAGATGTAAAAGCCGCCCTCTTCGGGGATGGCACTGGAGAGTTCGCTGACCATCATCGCGGTGGGAACGCTCCAGAGCAGCGGCGTGATGAGCAGAATCGCGATGGCGCCGGCATAGCCGGCCATTTGCACGACGTCTTCGAGTCCGTAAGGGCCGCCGGAAACCATGAAGAAAGTGGCGGCGGCGAGGGTGAGCACGGTGAGCTTGCCGCGAACGGCGACGCGCGGGCCTTTTTGTAGATGTGGCTGCGACTGCGTCCACGGCAAAGAGATGGCCATTCTGTTTGTCGCGCAACCTCCGGGCGCAAATTTGCGGCGCTGTTCAGCGTTATACCACCGGATTCGCAAAGCACAATAAAAATGGACCACGGATGATTGCTTTTTTTGGTGTTGCCCGATACGCGGCAGGCGATGCGTGCGCCTTTACGCGGCTTCACGAATCGCAGATAAAATTCAACCATGCCCTGGACAAGACCGCGGTTCGTTTGGCCATTGCTGATTTGTCTCTCTCTTTTTGCGTCAGCAGCGAGCGGGCAGAAGCTCGTTTACATGGTGAGCTACGCGAATACGCCAGCGAGCTTGCGAGCGCAATTTCCGAATGGAATTTTCGGCACCACGCCACAGCAGCAGGTGGCCATGGTGCGGCAGACCCTCAAGACGGAAATTTGGTCCGTCTCGGTGAAGGACGGCAAACGCGAACGGCTCTTTTCCGACGGCGGGATGAATTTCGAGACCATTCCGAACGCTGACATGGGCGCCCCCATCAATGGGGCACGCAACGTTGCGTGTGTGCGGGCGATCGACCACGGCTCGGAAGCCCCACCGAAGCGCGCGACGTCGGGAGGTTACGAACCGCCCTCGGGAATTTACGAAGTTGCGCTGGACGGCTCGAACAGTTTCCGGCGGCTGTTCGATGCCAAGCAAAGTATGTCGCCAGCGATAGTCAACGCGGCAGGCACGCGCGCGGCATTCTCCGGATGGGCGGACAATGGCAATAGTTACTTTTTGGATGTATACGAACTGCCGTCCGGCAAACTCCTGACCCGGACTAACATTGCAAAAATCCTCCAGGCGCACTGCACAGCCTGTGTTCCGGAAGGCGCAGGCTGGCTTGCTGATGGAAAGCGTCTGTTCTTCACGATCCAGGAAGGCGACGCAGATGATAATCCCGGCCCAGGCGCACAACTCATGCCGGGAAATCACATGGTCTCTGCGGAAGGCGGTGATCTCGGACGCTTTCCAGCGCACGCTGGCGAGGTCAATTTGCCAGATTACACGCGCGACGCCTCCATTGCACCGTACTTGATTGGGCAGGCAAAAAACGGGAATTACGTATTTCATGATTATGCGCGCCAAAAAGGCCCCGTGCCAAAAACGCTTGAACCGCCGGGTTTTCTCGTCATCACCGGCGCGGATTTCAAAACTCAAAAGCAGATTCCGCTGCGGCGAGCGGGCACTTCCGAATTCGAATTGTCGCCCGACGGATCGGATCTCGCGTTCGTGGAAGATCGGGAGCTACCAGGCTACAAGACCCAAAGGCATCTGTGGGTAAGAGATTTGAGAACGGACGAAGAAAAAGAACTGTTGGCCGCGCCACTGCCGAATCCACCCAACTCGCCGGATCCGAATGTCACCGTGACAATTCTTGGCTGGCTCGAAAACTAGGGCGCCGTCAGTCGACGCAAGCAGAAGACCACAACGCTAGGCGGTCATTCTGTTTGTCGCGCAACCTCCGGCGCAAATTTGCGGCGCTGTGCAGGGTTATACCATCGCACATGCGGATGACAATGAAAATGTGGGGCAGAACGCGAAACCTTTGCGCCAGAAATTCGTGACCCCGCCTCAGGAGGCCCGCGGTAGAATTAGCATCAGTATACGTAGAGTTCCTCGTACGTCCGGCGGAGGCGATCGGTGAAGAAAAGCCTTACGGTAATTGCTCACATATTTGCGAAGACGGGCGAAGAGCAACGAGTGAGGGCGGCGCTGCTCGGCCTGACGGCGCAAACACGCAAGGAAAAAGGCTGCATCAACTACGATCTACATCAGTCTCAGGAGAATGCGTGCCAGTTTGTGATGTATGAGAACTGGGAGAGCGCCGCGGACCTCGAGGCACACGCCAACTCGGCGCACCTTCGGGAATTCGGCAAAAGTATGAGCCAGTTCTTGGAGCGCCCTACTCAAATCACAAAGTGGAATATGGTGTCAGAGATTGGAAACTCATAACACTCAGCAAGGAGGAACTATGGCTTTCACATGGCAAAAGGATCCCGATGAAGCACTGGCGCAAGCGAAGCAGAACGGCAAACTCGTTCTACTGGATTTCAGCGCCGCACCCGCTTGAGGAGCATGCGCTCGGCTGGATGCCGAGGTTTATCCGGACCAAAAAGTAAGCGATTACATCACCGCGAATTTCATCCCCGTAAAACTCCACGTGAAAGAAAACGCCGCCGCGTGGCACCGCTTTGGGGTGCAATGGCCGCCGACGATTATGTTCCTCGATCCCGACGGCAAGGAGCACTATCGTTTCGAGGGCTACTTGCCCCCGGCGAATTTTCTGGCGGAGCTCGATTTCGGGCGCGGGCGGGTCGCGTTCCATAAGAAACAATGGGACGACGCGACGCGCGAGTTCAATTCCGCGGCGGCGCGCGATCCTAAGACCGAATTCGCGGCAGAGGCGGGCTACTGGGCGGCTGTTGCGCAGTATCAGAAAACGCATGACGCCGCGTCGCTGAGGGAATGGAGCAAGAAAGTGCGCGCCGAGTTCCCCACCACTACCTGGGCGAAACGCGCCGTCGCGTATTCCGGCGAGGGAGCTGCGAAGACATAGGGAGCGGGCCGGCCATGCACTGGTACGAACGTCCAGTTGTCGAGTGCGCGACGCGTTGGCGCGCGCGGCCCATAATTCCGGCAGTTCCCTTTACTATGAGGGCATGACCTGCCCGAAGTGCGGCGCCGCGAATGCCGAAGGCGTGCAGTTCTGCACGAATTGCCACGCCACATTGATTTTCAAATGTCCGAAGTGCGAGCATACGCAGACGCATGGCGGCAGGTGCGACGTGTGCGGCGAAGACTTCGCCTTTTTCTGGGCACAGCACTTTGCGGTAAAAGACGCCGAGGACGCGCGCATCCAGAAGGACAAAACGGAAGCGGAAGCAAACGCTGTGCGCACGGCGCTCACGGTTCCCTTCTCCGGGCCGGCAGGCATCGCGAGTTTTCTGGGCATGCAAGTCGTCAGCCGCTTGCTCGCGTGGTATAGGTCGCGCTGACGTGCGAAGAGCACGTAAACGCGCGTCGCCGCCCATCTTCATTCCAGTGCGGCCCTGGGCGCCGCGTTTCTAAGCCGTCTCGATTTTTGCGGCCTGTTCGAGGCCAAGTCTCTGAATTTCGAACTCGCGAATTTTATATTTCTGAACCTTCCCGGTGACGGTGGCCGGGAAAGAACCCACGAAGCGGATGTACTGCGGGATTTTGAAGTGAGCAATATTTCCGCGACAGAATTCGCGGACTTCTTCTTCCGTTGCGTCCTGATCGGCCCTCAAGCGAATCCAGGCGCAAAGCGTCTCGCCAAGATTGACGTCCGGAAGGCCAACGACCTGGACTTCAGCGATTTTCGGGTGGGAGTAAAGGAACTCCTCAATTTCACGAGGATAAACATTCTCGCCGCCTCGAATCACCATATCCTTGGCGCGACCGGTGATGCGGAAATAACCATCTGGGCGCATCACGCCCAGGTCGCCCGTGTGCAGCCAGCCTTCGGCGTCGATTGCCTCCCGGGTCGCTTCGGGCTCGTCGTCATAGCCTTTCATGACCAGGTACCCTCGCGTGCAGAGCTCTCCCTGCTCGCCGACGGGCAGGGTTTCGCCGGAGAGGAGTGAGGCGATTCTGACTTCGGTCTCCGGCATGGCCGCGCCGACGGTGGAAACGCGCAGCTCAAGGGGGTCGTCGACGCTGGACATCGTGATTACTGGCGAGCTCTCGGTCTGGCCGTAGGCTACCGTCATTCCGTGGCAATGCATCTGCTCGACAACCCGCCGCATCACCTCGACGGGGCAAGGCGCGCCGGCCATTATTCCAGTGCGAAGAGAAGTTAGATCGAATTTTGAAAATTCCGGGTGCTCCAACTCCGCAATGAACATCGCCGGAACGCCGTAGACGAGGGTGGCGCGCTCCACGGCGATGGCTTCAAGGGTGGCGCGCGCGTCAAACTGCGGCGCGGGCAGAATCATCGCGGCGCCGCTGGTCACCATCACGATTGTGCCGCCCGCGCATCCGAAACAGTGGTACATGGGCACAGGGACACAGATGCGGTCATGCTCGGTCACCTTCATTTTCCCCGCGCCTAAGAGAAAATTATTGAGAATGTTGCGATGGGTGAGCAGAACGCCCTTCGGTGATCCGGTGGTTCCGGAAGTGTACTGGATACTGACGACGTCATGGCACGATAGCTGCGTTGCCGGCAAATCGCGGCCACCGGCGATCATGCTGTTCCAAGAATCAGTTTGAAGATAGATGACATGCTCGAGCGGAAGGGGCTGTTGCCCGCGGGCAAGCTCCAAAATCTGGCGGTAGTTCGCGCGGGCGTCTTTTTCAGCCAGAAACAACGCCTTCATGCGCGACCGCTTCAGCACAAAGGCCAGCTCATGGGCACGGTACGCCGGATTTACGTTGATCAGAATCAGCCCGCAGCGCGCGCAGGCGAGCTGCAGGATCACCCACTCAGCACAATTGGCAGACCAGATGCCGACGCGTTCTCCGGCGGTTAGCCCCAATCCTGAAAGGCCGCGCGCCACCTGTTCCACACGCTGATCGAGCGTTGAAAATGTGAGGCGGATTTTCTGATGCACGGAAACCAGCGCGTCGCGGTCCGGAACGCGCCTCACGGTTTCCTGGAATGCCTGGTCGACTGTCTGTTCGAGCAGGGGGCTGGCGGGCCCGCGCGAATAGCTGAGCATTTGCGCAGAGTATACGTCCGTTTACTGCGTGTCGCCAGGCGCTCACGGTTCCCTTCTCCGGGCCGGTAGGCATCGCGACTTTTCTGGGCATGCAAGTCGTCAGCCGCTTGCTCGCGTGGCATAGGTCGCGCTGACCTTCTCCCCTAACATCGCATTGTGGGTACTTGGGTTAGAATGCTGGCCGGGAGGATGGCTATGCGACGGCTGCTAACCTTGACGGGGATTCTGGCGATAACACTGGCTGCGTTGCCTTTCGGAGCAGTGCACAGCCAAGCGGCAGAAGCGACGGCGCCGCCGTCGCGCAGCTTTGAGTTTACTTACGTCGTGCACGTGCCGGCTCTTCCCGCGGGAAGCCATGCGATGCGCATGTGGATTCCGCTGCCGCAAACGGCGGCGCATCAGCGCATCAGCGAAGTACATATCGACAGCCCGGTGCTTTACCGCATTGGCCGCGAAGCGCAGTACGGGAATCGATTCGCGTATTTGGATTTCACTGCTGCGGGTGCAGGCCACGCCCCGTTTGACATTCGACTCACGTTCCAAGCGCGCCGCGACGAGTACAAAGTGGCGCTGCCCGCAGGCGATCCTGCCACGCCGCCTTCCTTCCCGCCAGACATTGCGCGTTACCTCCTGCCGGACCGCTTGGTTCCGATCAATGGCATGATCGGCGACCTTTCCCGCGAGCAAACGGCCGGCGTTTCCGATCCGCCGCAGAAGGCGCGCAAGATTTATGAATACGTGATCGCCCACATGCACTACGATCACGACGGCACCGGCTGGGGCCATGGCGACGCCATTTTTGCGTGCACCATGCATCACGGCAATTGCACGGATTTTCATTCCCTTTTCATCGGCATGGCGCGCGCGGCGGGAGTTCCGGCGCGATTCGAAATCGGATTCGCCATACCGCCGGGACAGCAGGAAGGAAAGCTCAGCGGCTATCACTGCTGGGCGGAATTTTACATTCAGGGCACCGGCTGGGTTCCCATCGACGCTTCGGAGGCATGGCAAAATCCGGCGAAGCACGATTATTATTTCGGCGCGCTCGATCCCAATCGCGTGCGATTCACCAGGGGCCGTGATTTAACGCTCGATCCCAAGCAGGCCGGCGAAGCGGTGAATTACATCGTTTATCCGTATGCGGAACTGGACGGCAAGCCTTTTAGTGGAATCACTCAGGAATTTTCTTTCCGCGATTTACAAATGTGAAGTTGGGCCCGGGAGTAAGCTCCTCACGCTTTGAGCGCCAGAGGCGTAACGGTTGATGCGCGCCTTCAACGCCGGGAGAAGTAAATTCACACGGAGGACGCCATGCCACATACGAAGTTTCTCGGCAAACTGATCGGGCTATTTACCGTGATCGTCGCAGTGTCGATTGCCGCGCACAAGGAAGCAATCTTGGAAACGGTGTTGGCAATAGTGCAGAGCGCGCCACTGCTGATGGTGCTTGGCTTCATCAGCCTTGCGGTGGGGCTGGCGATTGTGCTTAGCCACAACGTGTGGAAGGGCGGGCTGCTGCCGGTGCTGGTTACGCTGGCGGGTTGGGTGTTCCTGTTGCGCGGCGTGGCCGTGTTGGCGCTGCCGCACGAGGACCTGGCGGCGCTGCTCAACGCGGCGCATTACGGACAGTTCTTCTACGCTTATATCGTGCTGGCCATCATCGTTGGCACGTATATGACCATCGCCGGCTTCCGCCGCACGTAAGGAAGCATCGCGGGCTCTCGAAACACGAGGCGCGGTAGACAGGCCGGCGCTAACCCTCGGCGCTAACGGACTCTTCGTCGCGAATCGCGGCGACGACGCGTTTGAGCAGGTCTGGGGTCATCCAACTGACGTTGTGGGCGCTTCGGGCATGTTGCGTCGCGCGCATGATGATCTCATTCTCGTTCACGCCGTGGGCTACGAAATCACAGCCGGGAATGACGTCGGAGCAGCGAAGCAGTTTCTTCATGCGGATTCCTCCCGTTGACGCCGGGCCAGAAGGGAGGGTGGGCTCTCAACCAAGCCATTTTACGCGCAAAGGGAAGAAACGGCAGCACTTTTTTCGTTTTGATCGCATGTGACTTAGTTCGAATCTTGACACGATAGCGTCCGAGAAGTAGAGTACCGGCCCAGTTCCCTCTCGATGCGAGCGTTTGGGAACCAATCTGTTCGGAGGCTTTTCACATGGCCGCAGACGAGCAGACATTGGATATTTTCCGGATTCTTCCCGACGGCGGGCCACTGTGGGTCGAAGCCGTAAAGGGCCGGGAAGAAGCCAGGAAGAAAATCACGCACCTCATGTCGGTTGCGCCTGCCAAGTACCAAGTGCACGATCCGCGCACGAACAAGTTCATCGATGTTTTCGCCAAGTCCGCGTGAAGCAGTCGCAGCCCCGTGTGTGGCTTTTCATGTACCATGCACGGCGACGCATCAAGGCGAATTTCGATGCCAATCCGCAAAGCTGGAGGCCCAAAATGCTCGGAATCCTGCTGCTCCTCCTGATACTGCCACCCCAAGCGCCAGCGCAAAACACGACCGACGTGAACCAGCTATTGAGACTGGAAACGGTGTGGAACCAGGCGCACGAAAAGGGCGACGCAAACGCGCTCGACGCGCTGTGGGACGACGATCTTCAAGTCGCCGTGCCCAAAATGCCGGTGATGTCCAAGGCCGACGCGCTCGCGTTTGCGCGTTCGGGACGCATGAAGTTCGAGCGTTATCAGACGTCGGACGTGAAAGTCCGCGTCTACGGTGACGCCGCGGTGGTCACTGGCCTCCTCAACCGAACGCGAACCATGGCTGGCAAAACACTCGAAGACAACTGGCGGTTTACGAAAGTGTACGTGCGGCGAGACGGGAAGTGGAAAGTGGTGGCCTTCCACTCGTCCGAGGCTGCGGAGCCCTAAAGCATGCGCTCGCAAAATTATGAGGTGGGATCGCTCGCGGCGTTCGCACGAACAAGAGAGGCCCACGATTTGCTTGAGGCGAGCGCGACGACTTCATAGGCCGCAAGCGCGACAAAGAACGGATCGATGGGCCGGCGAAAATACCAATCCGGATGCGTCAAGTAATAAACCACCGGAAAGAACAACAACACGATGCCATACGGCGTTGCCACGAGAAACCCCTGGCATCGAAATGCACGCCACAACCCAAGCAGCGTCAGGGCGCTTAGGATCGTATAGAGAGGCACGGTGACTGGCGCAAACGGATCTGCCTCACGATAACGATTGCTGAAGCTCCAGAAACCGGTCCAGACGTAGACGATGCGCCGCACCACCATCCCTGCATACCAGACAGGGTGGCTCTTGATATAGGCGGTTCCTTCCTGAGATTTTTGGCCGAAATAGCCGAGTTCGCCCAAGCGCTGGAATTCAGCCCATTGCGCGTCACCATTCCACGGGTTCCACGGCCCATCTTTGATCGAATACGGAAACCAAGTTTCGCCATTGTTTCCGATCCCAATCTCCAGTCCGAGGCTGTCGGCAATGGGAATGAAGCTATGGAATGTTCGGTAGTTGCGCACGAACCATGGCGACACCACCAGAATCACGGCGAGCACAGCGCCGACCGCTGGGGCAAGCCAGCGTTTCCGCTGGCGGTGCAAGCGATAAACCATCCACAGCGCGAGTATTGGCAATACAGAAAGCACAACGGGACTGGTCAGCGCAGCGATTCCGCTTAGTAGGCCGAAGCCGACCCACTCGCGAATGCGACTGGAATGCTCGAGCTTCAGCAAAACAAGAAACAGAATCGCCAGGAGCAGCGTTGCGAGCCAAGTGTCCCAGATGCGGTGAACCGGTCCGTAAACTGCGTCGGGGAAAAACACCCAAATCCATCCGGCAACTCTCGCTGCCCCTGCGCCGAAACTTTTGCGCGTGAAAAAGAAAATTGGCAGACAGGTGAGCGCGGAGACCAAGCAGTTGAATGACAGAATCGCGAGGCACGCCGCTTTGGTGTAAATTCCGAAGAGTTTGAACACGCCAGCCAAAATGTACGGGTAAATGGGCCCGTACCATGCGGTCGGGCCCGTCGGCCCGTATAGCGGATTGCTGAATCCCTGGCCGCTCGCGATAGCGCGCGCGACTCTCCCCTCTTCGAAGCCAAAACTCCAGTGATCGGTCACCGGGTCCAGATTCTGTTGGTACACGAAAATCATCACCGTGAGCCGGAGGGCCAGCGCGGCGGCTACTATCCAGAAAAGTGTGCGGCGAGCGCTCCGCTCAGCCATTAGAGCTCGGCCTGCACACGCGATTTGCGGTCGCGCTGGGACCAATGCACGATCGCGCCAGCCGCAAGCGCAACCATCATGGGGTCAATGGGCCGGCGGTAATAGTCTTCCGGGTGAGTGAAGTAATAAACCAGCGGGAAAAAGAAAAACATAATGACGTAAGGCATTGCCGCCGCCGCGCCTCCCTGTTGCCAGACGCGGCGCAAACCGAGGAATGCAAAAACTGTCAGAGCCGTGCAGAAAACAATATTCTCCGGATCGAATGGCTCTTCGCGCAAATATCGGCTCCTAAAACTCCAAAAGCCAGTCCAAATGTAGACGACGCGGCGGAAGGTCTGGATGGCGTAAAGTGTTTTGTGCGCGCCGATGAACGCAAGGGCCTCGCGTTTCTTCAGGCCCATGTAATCGACTTCACCGAGCTGCTGATACTCGCTCCACTCTTTCTCGCTGTCCGACGGATGATAGCCGGGCGGATCCCAGTGCCACGAGTCGGCGTTGTTGCCGCAATAAAGTTCGAAACCGAAGCCGGAGCGCAAGGGAATGAAGTGATGGAACGTGCGGTAGTTGCGCACGAACCATGGGCTTACCACGATGATTACGGCCAGCAACGCGGCTGCGCCAGGCACGAACCATCGTTCGCCGCGCTTCCAGGAACGATAGAGCAGCCAAAGCGAAAGAAACGGGAGCGGCGCGAGCGTCACCGCATTCGTCAACGCGGCAAATCCAGCGAGCAATCCGAATCCAAACCAAGGCCACCAGCGCGGTGAGTCTTCGAGTTTCAGGACAACAAGAAACAGAAGCGCCATGAGCAGCGTGGCAAGCGTCGTATCCCAGATGAAAGCGGCAGCAAAGTTGATGGAATAAGGAAAAAACGCCCAGAGCCATCCGGCCCAGAGCGCGGCAGGCTCTCCAAAGGTTCGGCGGGCAATGAAAACAACGGGGATGCACGTCAGTGCGGCGAGCAGGCAATCAAGCGAGAGGATGGCGAGCGCGGCGGCTTTGGTGTAAACGCCGAAGATCTTGAACATGCCGGCGAGCAACGCGGGGAAAACCGGCGCGAGCCACGCCGTGGGCCCGGTCTCGGCAAAATACGGATTGGTAAAGCCGTGACCCTCGGCAAGCGAGCGGGCAATGCGGCCTGCCTCGCCGGCAAATTTCCAATGGTCGCGCGCCGGATTCAGCCGCTCCGGATAAACAAAGGCCACCACCGCGAGGCGCACGGCGAGAGCTACGATGACCATCCAAAAACAGGCGCGGCGCAGCTTCAGCGACTGGCTCTCGGCCAATTCCCCTCCCTTTCTTGATTTTGGTGGGACAGGCGGCGACTACTCTGCGGAAAAATTCGCGTCTTGGCAATCGAAACCTTGCCCACGTTCGGCGACGCCAGTGCGCATGGTACTGCAGAGGGTAAGTTAAAGAGGCGGCAATACAAATACGATTAATTGCCGCCTCATATAACGCGCAGTTTCACTTCAACAAATCATCGGCCGCAGAATCGTGCTTACAGCGAGCGAAGAAAGTTCAGCAGAGCCTGCTGCTGCGCCTGCGTAAGAGCGTTGAACTTCTCTTACGACCGCGTTTGCCTCTGACCCACATACCTGGCTCTGCGAGGACGGCTCAAAGGAACTGCCGTTCGCCTCGAATTGCGTGAGGTTGCGAGTGTCCGTGCACACGTTGCCGGAGCTGAAGTGCGCTTCGATGGCCTGCAGCAGGTCGGCCGTGCGCCCGTCATGCAAGAAGAATAGCCGCTGGCCTACGCCCCACAGCGGAGCTGTGCGGAACATGTCCGGCCCGGCTCCTCCCTGTACGATGCCGTCAGCCAATTCGAGCCCATGTGGTGCAGCGCGAAATCGGAATATGGGTTGTAATTCACATTGGACATTCCGGTATACGGCGAAGGGCCGGTCTGCAATGACGGCGTATGGCACATGGCACAACCGACGGAACCAAAAACGCTCTGACCGGCCTGTGCCGAAAAACTGAGCGGCGCAGGCGTCGCAGGCGCAGAGAGCCGCATGAACGCCGCAAAGTTCACGACGTCGGAGCTCATCTCTGAGGCTGTGCCGGTGAGTCGAGCCGTCCGTGGGATTGACGATGTTCGTCGACGTCCTCCGGCGAGCCGTTGAAAACGCAGCCCGGCACGGCGCTACGCTCGTTGGTGAAAACCTCGTTGCTGACGCCCTGCTCGACGTTGTAGGCCTCGCCGGCAAAAATCATCAGCGACTTGTTTTGCGCCTTCCAGCCAAACTTTGTAACCGTTCCGTCGTTGCCGCTGATGTTGAGCACACCGCTGATGCCCAGCGCCGATTTCTGCGAAGCGTTGGCTGCCAGATTCGCCTCCAGCGTCGCGTCCGGCGTATTTTCCACCAAGCCGAGGCCGAAGAGCGACGTTGGAATGCGGAAAATGACATTGCGCTCGGCCAGTTCCTCTGGGAAGTTGGGTTGCGCCAGGGAGCAGCCAACGGCGTCCGAACGTCCGGTAATCGTGTAGAGATCGTGAACGCCGCCATCCAGCGCCGCTGACGGATTATTCGGGTTGGTCGAAATGAATCGAGCTTCGCGCACCGGTCCATTGGCGGTGATGAACGACGGAACGACGTTCATCGCGCTGTCGAGAATCGCAAGAGCAACTTGCGGATTCGGGATGGGATTTTGCGGACTCGTCAGGCCAGGACTGCTGCCGCCCACCGCAGGTTGCGCGTGACACATCGCGCAACTATTACCGTTGAACGCGGGTCCCAGGCCCGAGCCCGTTTCGCCGGCGATTTTTCCTGAGACGGAATCCACCTCGCCAAAGCGCGCTAATGCCTGCGCGAAGTAGCCTTGCTCATTGGCGCCGAGCGTTGGATAGTAGCCGCCCGCTGCCGCAGGTCCGCCGCGTGGACCGGGATCTTTCGCGACGAATTGTGCTTGCAAGATTCCTGCACCACCAACAACCGCACAGATCAGCAGCGCCAACACGAATTCCCGCACGGAACGATTCTCTTTCACGTGTACTCATTTTCCGCTCCTCTTCGCAGCGTCTGGACACACCCAGAGCTGCGCGCTTTCAAGCCTCGAGGTTTTCGCCGATCCCCGAGGGGAGTTAGTCGGCAACTAGAACAGACCGCATAGGCGCACCACTACCGACATGAGCAGGTTGACGAACTAAGGGGAGGGCGGGGGCCCATTCGCACCAGAAACGCTTCTTTGCAACGAGTCGCACGCACGCGCTAGCGCGTACGAGCTATCGAACCGCAGCAGGTGGGCCAGGAAACCCATGTACATATACGGGCAACAACCGATAACGGTGGTCAAGACTTCTCTCTACTGTTGCGAGCGTATTTAGCAGACACAGAAAATCGTGTCAACAGGAAAAGGCGCAAAATCGCGCATCGGGATGGTACTTTCGTACCAGTTTCCACAGGTTTTTTGTGCGCGCGGCACGTTCGTCGCAGAGGCGAAGCTCAGAAGTGTTCTTTTTCTTCCGCCTCGGTGAGCGGGGAGGACTCGAATTCCGCAGACGACAGGCGCGCCCAGGCGGAAGTGCGCCAGTTGTCGATGACTTTCGCTTCCGGCGCCCATTTCCCGATGGGCATCAGCAAGCGATCCGAGAGAGAGCGCGCGTAGGGCTCGTACATGCGGCGAAGCTCCGCGAGGCGCTGATCCTCCTCGGGGCAGCACGTGGAAAGCTCCGCGGCAATCAGCAGCTTGCGCAATTCCTGCAATTCATCGGGCGGCAGGCGCTCCTCTTCAAACTCGCGCGGCGGCGTGCTGAACACTTGCGACAAATCGACGAGCGCGTGGCGCGAAATCGCGAAAGTCAGCTTGGCCTGCCACTTCAGCGCGCCCTGGCCGTAAGCAATAAGCAGCGCGGAGACGTCGAGCACCGTGGTGAGCGCGGCGAGCCAGGATTGATTGCTGTGCTGCGAACGAAAAAAGCAGAGCACCGGATAGGACAAATGGCTTTCCATCAGCTCCGCCGCCCACTTTTCCCAGTCGTTCAGATTCTGCTCGAGGGCCTGGGGATTTTGCCGCAGCGCAACGCGGCGCAGCATTTCGGAGGCGCTCGGAGGCGAGCCGGCGCGCGCATCAAGCAGCGAAATCTCCACTTCGCGCCGAGAAAACGCGCCATACAGCACCGGCAAGTAACTGATGACGATGGCGAGAAATCCGAAGCCCAGGCCCGCTTCGAAAACGGTAATGATGCGCGCCGCTTCCGTGCGCGGGGTCACGTCGCCCATGCCGAGCGTGAAGAAAGTGGTCCCGCTCAGGTAAAGATCGCTCCAGAAGCCGGGATGCTGATTTGGAGCGAGATTGATGGCCGAGCCGGCGGAATACTGCAGGATCGTGAATCCGAAGATCAGTCCCACGGCCCATACCACAAAAAGCGCCAGCAACGAGAGCGGGCCGAAGTAGCTCAGAAAACTTTCGCGGAGATTTTTCCTGTGGGTGAGCATGCAGGCGACCATGCGCCACGGCTGCCACGTCCAGCGATAAAACATGCGTGCCAGGCGGAAACGGCGGGTGACGCGTCGCGGCAAAATGATCGTCTCGAAGACGTCCCAGAGGATCACCGCGAGCAAGGCCACGCCAAGAATCGCAATCACACCCACCGCCGCTCCCTTCTTGTCAGAGCTTTCAGGCGCAGGACTGGCCCGCGCTAAGCCATCAGATGCTTCGCCATTCTAGCTTGATTCGCGCTGGAAAATCTTTGCGAGGTGAAAAACGAGCTGGACGAACGATTCGCGATGCCTCGAGCTCAGTTCCTTGCTGACTGCAGGATCGCGTTGAGCTTGTTAGGGTCGACGTGAAAATACGGCAGACGCTTCTGTACTTCCTTCCAGTCTCTTGCGCTCATTTTATTCTTGAGCCGGATGATTTGTTGCTGCGCGTCCTTATCGTTTGCAATAGCGAGTTCCGCGTACCAGACAAACGCTCCTACGAGATCGACCTTTGATCCTTCGCCTGCCTCCTCCATCTGCGCCAAAGCGCGAATCGCAGCGATGTTGTTCCGGCCGGCGGCGGTTTCGTACCACTTTCGAGCTTTTTTGGCGTCGGCAGGGACGCCGAGGCCGCGCTGTTCGATGTAACCCAGACAGTATTCGCCTTGCGGTTCGTCACGCTTCGCAGCTTCATTGCACCAGTATCGCGCGCGAGAAAAATCCTGCGGGACGCCCTGTCCGTGGAGCAACTTGTCAGCGATTCCGAGCTGTGCTTCGTGGTCGCCGCGCTCGGCCGCCTTCAACCACCACGAGGCGGATTCCGGCTGATTCTCGGGTACGTACTTGCCGTCCCCACAGAGCTGGGCGAGTTTCTTGTAGCCCTCCGTAATCCGCCCGGCTGATAATTCCGATTCCGCTCTGGCAACCGCCGCCACGGCTTGCGGTTCTCCCGCTTCCTTGGCCAGGACAAACCAGGCGTACGAAACGCTGTCGTCGATTTCCACTCCGTCGCCGTTGTAATACGCCGTACCGAGGTTGAACATCGCGATGGCGTTGGCTTGTCGCGACGCTTTTTCGTACCACTCCACGGCGAGTCGCTTATTTTCTTCGACGCCTCCCCCGAGGCGATACATCACGCCCAGTTCGGTTTCCGCTTCCGCGTTGCCCTGATCGGCCGATTTCTTGCACCATTCGAACGCCTTTGCCGCATCCTGGGGCACGCCGTCGCCATTTTCATAGGCCAGCGCCAGTTTGTATTGCGCAGCGGCATCGCCGCCCGTTGCGGCGGCTTCGAGGGCTGCGACATCCTGCACCGTCAAAGGCGGATGGCTAACCTGGGCAGGAGCATTCGCGGGGGCAGGAGCGCTCTGGGCTGGCGTTTGAGCAATTGCAATGCACAGCACGAAAAAAATGGCGGACATGCCGCGAGCATAAGGCAGTCCGAGAATCGCGAACACTGTCACCGCCGCTCCTTTCTTGTCAGAGCTTTCAGGCGCAGGACTGGCCCGCGCTAAGTCATCAGATGCTTCGCCATTCTAGCCTGATTCACGCTTCCGTGGTGCGCGACCTGGATGGTTTCACCGCCAGCGCACGCACAAGGCCGGTTAGATTAGGCCTTGCCCCAACGGGGAGTAATGCTCGAAGGCCCCTATCGGAGCGCATTCGGAAGCGTCCAGAGACTTCTCCCGCGGCCAATTTACGCTTGCGCGAGGGATGAACGAGAGTAATAATGGCGGCGCCTGCCGCGTCAGGCAAGCCTGTGGCGCCCGGACTTCTCTGCAGGAGATGGGCATGCGCTTTTCATCCCCGGCCCTCGGAAGGCATCTTGGCTTTTTACTCGCCGGCATTGCGGCGCTTGTGATTTGCCTGCCTTCTACCGCGCGCGCGCAAAATTTCGCAGACAGCTCCAAATGGGAACTTGGCGGGCACTATGCGACGCTGAGCATGCCTTCGCAGTGCACCACGGCAACGAGCTGCGACACGAAAGACAACGGCCTCGGCGCAAACCTCACCTACAACTTCTCAAGCTGGCTGGGACTCGATTCGGAAATGAACTTCTTCGGCGATAACGGGGACCCGTCCACGGCAACGACGGGCGGACGCGTCACGGAGGGGCTTTTCGGATTCCGCTTGGGGCCGACCACGCGCCGTTGGGGCCTTTACAGCGAAGTCCGGCCGGGATTCGTGAACTTCAGCCGCGTGCTCGGCCAGTCGCAGGCGGAGTCCGCGCTCTTCCCTTCCGCTGCTGCGGGAACCGCAGCGACGGACATACCGCAGTTTACCGCGCGGCTGGGTTACCAAACTCCTGCGTCGTCAAACCCGCTGGCCGTGCTGGGATTGACCGCCGCCACGGACTTCGCGTTCAATTACGGCGAGGTTATTGAATACCGTCCAACCAAACACGCCGCGCTGCGCTTCGACATCGGCGACACCATTGTGACGTACCCCGGCTCCACTTTGGGAACACCCTTCCACCAGCATAATTTCCAGATCTCCGAGGCTCTCGTTATCCGGTTTTAGGGTTGGCTCTGGGCAGCACCACGTCTTTCGCTGTTGCGGGCAAACGAGGCGAGAGCCAGCGGAAGAAAAGTGTGGCGGCGATTCCGCCTGCTAGTTCGGCAACAATGAATTCCGGAGCGTCGAGCGGCCGAATGCCTGCGAACGTGTTGCTGAGGGTTCGCGCAATGGTCACGGCGGGATTCGCGAAGGAAGTTGACGCCGTAAACCAGTACGCCGCGGTGATGTAGCCGCCGACGGCAAATGCGACGGCGTTCGAGCGCAGCCGCACACATCCCCAGATAATCGTCAGCAGGCCAAATGTGGCGACGAATTCGCTGAGCCATTGCGCTGGCCCGCTGCGCACGCGCTGTGAAATGGAGACCGCCGGAAGGCCGAACATCAAATTCGCGAGAATCGTTCCGCAGATGCCGCCGGCGATCTGCGCCACGATGTAATGCGGCACTTCGCGCCACGCAATGCCGCGCTCCATCGCGTCCGCGAGCGTTACTACAGGATTCAGGTGCGCGCCGGAGATCGGCCCAAACGCGAGAATTAAGGCAACCAGCGCGGCGCCCGTCGCAATCGTGTTTGCCAGCAGAGCAATGGCAACGTTTCCGCCGCTCAGCCGCTGCCCCATGATGCCAGAGCCGACCACGGCTGCGACGAGAAACGCTGTGCCTACGAACTCCGCGGCGGCGCGACGCGCCAGGGAGATCGTCATTGGCTTCCGATGCGGTCAATCTCGTGCTTGATTGTCAGCTGGTCCAAGCCGGACAACGGAAGGCAGAGGAACAGGCTGATTCTTCGATCCAGCATCATGAAGGCGTCGCGGAAAGCCTTATCAATTTGCGCTGGAGTTCCTTCTACGGCCGCCGGATCGGGCACGCCCCAGTGAGCGGTCATCGGCTGCCCAGGCCACACCGGGCACACTCTCCTTCGCGGCGTTGTCGCAAACGGTGAAGACAAAATCCATTCGGGGAGCACCGGGCGCGGCGAATTCGTCCCAACCCTTGCTGCGCAAGCCCGTCGCAGGAAGGTTGGCAATTTCGATTTGGCGAAGAGCCGCCGGATCAACCGCGCCTTTCGGATGGCTTCCTGCGCTATAAGCCGTAAATGTTGGGAGCCCTTTCCGGTTCATGATGGCTTCGGCCATGATGGAGCGCGCGGAATTTCCGGTGCACAGAAACAAAACGTTGTAGCGTCTTTGCATCAACGTTTCTCAGTTGCAGCAGCCGGGAGCGCAGCAGGATTTGTCCGCGGCATTCTTGTTTGCTGCGGGTTTTTGCGCACGCGCAGGCTTGCGCGCGCGGATGAAGGCGCTGGCGAACTTGCCGTCGACGTGCGGCGCGATGGCGTCGGCGTCAATTCCTGCAGAAGCGAGAAACTGGCGCGCGTCTTCCACGCGATAGACGCGCGTTGGCTCGATCTCGATTTCCTCGAAGCCCGCAGCCGTGAGTTTCGCGCGATATTCCGATTCCTCCATCGCTCCGGCGACGCACCCGACCCACAACTCCATGTTGTGGCGAATCTCTGCCGGAACAGGACCGCGCACGACGACGTCAGAGACAGCGAAACGCCCGCCGGGCCGGAGCACGCGAAAGGCCTCGCGCAAAACGCGGTTTTTGTCCGCGGAAAGATTAATCACGCAGTTGGAGATGATCACGTCGACAGAATTCTCCGGCAGCGGGATGTTTTCGATTTCCCCCTTCAGAAAGTCGACGTTTTCGACGCCGGCCTTTCGCTGATTTTCGCGCGCCAGCGCCAGCATTTCATCGGTCATGTCCAGGCCATAGGCTTTGCCGCTCGGGCCAACGCGGCGCGCGGAAAGCAGAACGTCGATGCCGCCGCCGGAGCCGAGATCGAGAACGGTTTCGCCCGGCAGTAGCTCCGCGAGCGCCGTGGGATTCCCGCAACCGAGCGACGCTGAGAGGGCCTCGGCAGGAAGGTCCGATTTCTGCGATTCGTCGTAAAGGTTGCTGGTGATGGGATCGCAGGCGCTAGCCCGCTAGCGCCGCAACAGGCTTTTCCACCGGCGGTGACGCGCTTTGCGGCTTCGCCGTATTTGCTCTGCACTTCGTCCCTGATATCACTGGCATTGCTGTCGGCCATGGCGCCTCCCGGACTACATATTCGTTCGTGCGAATATGTAGAGCCATTCTGCATCGACCGCATCACATATGTCAAGACGAATATGTTGTGGTAGAATGCGTCCATGGCCCGCTCACAAAAGACGCCCGCGTTTCACGACATGTTTCGCGCGCTGGCCGATCCCACGCGGCTGCGGCTGCTGAATCTGGTCGCCGGGCGCGAAGTGTGCGTTTGCTACTTTGTGGAGATCCTGCGGCTGAGCCAGCCGAAAATTTCACGCCACCTGGCCTACCTGCGCGCGCGCAAGCGTGGTTACGGCGCGGCGAGAAGGGAAATGGATGCATTACCGGCTGGCGATTCCGCGCAACAAGGCAGCGGCGATCATTCTTCGTGAGACGCTGAAACATTTGCGGGATATGCCGGAGATGCAGCAAGATGTTGCGCGCTTGAACTTGGCGTGCTGCTCGCCGGAGAAATACGAAGTGCCGCATGGCGCTCCGCTTCCGGGACGGATGCCAGGATTACTTCGCGCCGACGCTAGCGCCTTCGCTCGGGGCGGTGCGGCCTTTGACGGCTCGGCAGGTGGGGCGGCTGTCCGCGGCGAAGAACGGCCACTCTCTGGCGCGCCGGGAATGGTGGCACGCACGACGGTGCCTGCGCTGCTCGACTGAATTTCCAGCGTTCCGCCCAGATCTTTCATTCGTTCGCGCATGCCGCTGATGCCCACGCCGGTGCGCCGCTTGTTTCCGAACCATTCGCCGAGCGTCTCAGGTTCAATTCCCTTCCCTTGGTCGCGCACTTCGAGGGCCAAGCGATCGTCGTCGGCCTCGATCTTTATGGCGGCGGTCTTGCTCCCGGAGTGGCGGTGAATATTGGTCAGGCACTCTTGCAGCGTGCGAAAGAGCGCCAGCTCAGCGGAAGGATCGAAGCGCGCCACTCCGCGGGGGAACTTGCACATCCAGCTTCAAGCCGCTGCGTTCGGCGAAGCCGGCCACATACCAATTGACTGCCGAGGACAAGCCCAGCTCCTCGAGGAGCGGCGGATGCAGCAGATGTGAAAGCGTGCGGACTTCGGCGGAGCACCGATCGATGATCGCCGAAGCTTCCTCGAGCTTGCGGATGGTAGCGGCAGGCACGGCTTCGCCATGGCTGCGCGCGGCATCGATCGCCAAGGCCAGCGCCGAGAGGTACTGGCCGGTGCTGTCGTGGAGTTCGCGGGCGACGCGGCGGCGCTCGTCGTCCTGCGCACGCATCAAGGAAACGGAAAGCGCGCGCTGAGCCTTTTCCGCGCCCAAACGCTCGAAAAGACGGACCAAGTGACGTCCCACGCCACTCATGGTGCCGGAGAAAGCCTCATCCGATTCCATCGGCGCATCGGAAAAAAGCGTGATGACGATGCCGACCTTCGGCCCCAGGGAAACCGGGAAGCCATACGCGCACTGCAGTCCGGCGCCTGTTGCGGAAAGCAACGCCCCGAAGTACGGATCCTTGCGGAGGTTGCGAACCCAAATGGGCTCGCCTTTTCGGAAACGCGCTCGGCCACATTTTTCTCGTGCGGGAACTTCAGCTTGGCGTCCATAGCATCGCGGAAAGGGCCGAAGCGCTTCTCGTCACTCAAAAACCACACGCAAGTGCCCTGGATCTCGTCGTTATTGTCGCGACTCACCGTGCAGGCGCGGCCCGCGCACCAGTTGGTCTGCAGACAAATCGACGCCAGCGACCGGCGCAACGCCTCTTCGACCGTGCGCGCTTCGTTGACGCAAGCGCTCACTTCGCCGAGCAAGCGCAAATAGCTGAGCTGGCGCCGCTGCTGCGTGACGTCGCGATTGATTTCCTTGATCAGAAGGGGTTTGCCGCTCGCGTCGCGCAGGAGCGACTGCCGGCTCTCCACGACGATTCGTGTGCCGTCCTTACGCCGGTGCTGCAGTTCACCCTCCCAGTAGCCTTCCTGGAAAAGCGCCTCGTCCGCAGCTTCCTTGCTGGAGGGAAATGTTGTGTCGAGCAGCGTGTGAGTAATTTTTCCTACTGCTTCTTTGGCGGTCCAGCCATACAGGCTGGGCGGCGCTGGCATTCCAGGATTCCACGCGGCTCATGGGATCACGTATGATGATGGCGTCGTGCACCAAGTCCATCAGCGCGCGCGAGCTGCCCGGCGATTCCAGCCAACCAGCGATGAGGCGGTGGTCCTGCTCGGGAGTGGGTCGGAGAAGACCTTTGCTTGAGTTCGTCTTTTGAGGCGGGAGGCCGTTGCTCTTAGCAGCGCTCAGGCGGCTTTGCGCAGCCGGTTTTTTCGAGGACGCCGCGCGGCGCTGCTGTTTGGCTCTGGGTCCGTGCGCTTTTCGAGGTAGGGCTCTTCTCATATAGGCCGCGCCGGAACCTCCTACACCCGTGCCGAATTACTTGAAGCATGGAGCCGCCACTGCGGAAACGCTGGACGTCCATGATTTTATTTACAGGCCGGGCGAAAGTCAAATGAGCGAGCCTATGGGGTCACGTCGGGAAAAAACGGTGGCGCGAAAGGAGGGCGTGGGAGGAGGAACGGCACAGAACAGGCGCGGCCTCGGTATTGCGGTGTCAGGGCTAGCCTGACGCGAAGTCAAGTCCAAGCTGTATGGCGCTTTCACCCTGACTGAGGCAGGCTATACGCTACAAAGGGCGCTCGGCCCGGATAGGATGACGAACGACATGCGCAAGATCTACCAATACCTTTGCTCCATCTGTGTTAGTGCTGCTTTTCTCGGCCTCCTGATGACTGCGGGATGCGCGGCTCGCGTCCGCTATTACGACCCCGAATATCACGATTACCATACCTGGAACCACGGTGAAGTCGTTTATTATCAGCAATGGGAAACGCAGACCCATCGCCAGCACGTCGATTTCAAACACCGCAATCAGGACGAACAGAGCGAATACTGGAAGTGGCGCCATGGTCACGACCACTAGCACGAGGGCGGCCGGTCGCTAACGCCAACCGGAGTAGCACACTCACGTTGAGCGCGCCGAACACTCAAGGGCGGCCTTCGGGTCGCCCTTTTTACTTGGCAGCCCGCGAACAGCGGTCGCTTTGCTTTTCCGGGCTTTGACGTTCGCATCTCCCGCGCGCGCGGAAGTAGTTGCCGGGCGGAAACAAACCGGTGCGGTCGAATTCGCGGCCGCACGCTTTTTTGACCTCGTCGAGCCAATAATCGAACGTGCCAGGCGCTACTCCGACCAGCGAGATGGCGCGCCGGTATTCGACGCCGCGCAGAAAATAGATCCGGAAAAGTTTGAGGCGGCCCCGCCACTCAGGGCGCCGCAGCGCTTTCTCCGCAATCATCTCGAAATCCGCCACGTACTCCTCGGCGCGCGCGCGCTCCGGCCGCCACTGATACCCCGCCGAGGGCGTCTCCAAATCGATCGCCGCCATATGCCCGCCCAGAAACGCCCGCAGCCCCTTGTACCGCGCATGGCACACTTCAAAGATTTCTCGCGCTTTCATCGTTCCCTCCGTCGACGATTGCACTTGCTCTGTTGTGTGTCTCTATGCCAACACGCTCCGAATCCGGGTTCGCCGCCGCTCTCTCACCGCAAGAAAGCTGGCGGGCTTTGTCAACCGTGAGTCAACGGCGTGGCGACGCTGCGTCAATGCTGCCAGCCCTCATGCGAAACAGTTTCCACGGCTTCGGCCCAGGCGTCGATGCACTCTTGCCAGCCCTGAAGATAGCCGCGCGCGAATTCCGCGGCGAGCTTCTGCTCCTCGCGCTGGACGCGCTGCAAATCGAAAACGTCCTGACGCTCGCGCGTGGGCGCGCGCCAGGCCACGGCGAAGCGCCATTTCAATTCGCGAATCGTCCGCGCCAGCAGGTGCAGCGGCGCTGGGAAAAATACGCCAACGCGCCTGCGCGGCTCGTACCACGCCAGCTTCCAGCCTCGCCGCGGTTCTGCGCCATGCCCCAGCTCGCACCGCAGAACTCCTCGCATCGCCATGTTCCCTCCACCTTCCTGTTTGCTGAGTGCCAGTACTTGTCTTGGCCCTTCACGAACCGCCACTGAAAACCGCCGGCGGCATCGAGCCCGCCTGCGGCACGCAGTCCGCCGCTACACGCTTATTCGCGATGAATCTCCGGGCCCGCGCCCACGCGCAGTTCCGCGCGCACTTCCATCTCGCGGAGCGCTTTTCGGTCTGGTCCGTAACAGGCAGGGTAAGGGCGCATCGGCGGATTGTTTGCAAGGTTTGAATTCGCGCTGGCGTGTTTGTCTGTGCGTGCTCGCGGAGGAAAGCCGCGGCGCAAGCCGCTGTACTGTCTCTCAGATTTACTTTCTCTCTCTTTACTTGAAGGGGCCACGATTGGCCCTTTTGACCCGGCTACAGGTGCCGGAAGTGGCCCTTTTGATTTGCGTGCAAAAAAGGGGGTCTGTGGAAAACCGAACTGTTGCTGTGGAAATTCCAGCTGCTGCGGACCGAACTTCTTCGCGTTAGTGATCTGGATGATCATCCTCTTGTATAACGTGTGCTTGACGCGGACGTACCCGCAGCGCCCCAGCCGCGCCATCCAGCGCTTTAGCGTGCGCACCGCCATTCCGGTGTCCTCGCTGATCATTTCGTAGGTCAGGGGCGACCCGGCCAGCACCAATCCCACGCCGTGACGCTCGCGCGTTTGCCGGTGCACCAGCCAGCCGAACAGCCAGACCGCTGGTCCCATGCGCTGGAGGTGCTCGTCCTCCCACAAACCGCCGCGGATCCCACTATTGAGGTGCTTGCCGCGCAAATTCATTCACTCCAGCGCCCACCAATGAGGGCGTGTTCCATTACTCACAAAACTCTTCCTGACAACGCGTCGAGCTGCGCCGGTCGAGCGACGCGACGCTCGACACATGCCGGCCTGATGAACAGAAACATCCGTTTCATTTATCATTACCCCTTTGGCCTTCTGCTGCGCGGAAAGCAAAGCAGCTGATCTTGCTTTCTGGCTTCGAACGTTTACTGTTAGCGTCACTTTACTTATGCCTACACTTAATAATGGATTGCCTTTATAGACAGTGTCTGTATTCTTAGCCTCTCAGCTCCGCGTCGAGCAACTCGTTGAGGAACTTGGAGACAATCCCGATGAAGACCACCAAGCCGATGCTTGAATACCTCGCTACCTGTTCGAAGGCCTCGCTCGAATCCTTCGAACTGGCGCGACTGAACGACCGAGCAAATCTGCGCAAGGACATGATCGAACTCTTGGACGAGCTCATCGAAGTGGACATCCAAGCGCATCTCGCAGAATGGGTCCTCGCGCACAGGCGCCACCAGGCCGCGATGCAACGGCCACCCCGCCGCATCCGGCGCAGTGGTTCTACCGAGTCGGACAGCATCACGTTGCCGCTCCTGCCCATGAACAGTAGTGATGCGGATGCGCGCGATTTCCCTGTGTTTGGAACGAATCCAGTGATGCCCATCCTGCACGATCTGGTAGACAAGGCACCGACGCCCCTGCTTCGCGACCTGACGCCCGTATTGGAAAAGTCGAAACGCATCGCCTGACGCTTCGGCGCCGCCGCGATGCGGGGATCGGCCGCAAGCCGCGGGCTGAATGTCTTGGCATTCATTGTTCTTTCGCTGCCGGCTCCGACACGCGTTGGTTTTCCTCTCGCAATCTTTCTTGGCCCGTCGTTCTGTTTTTCTTTCTTACTTTTCTTTGTCTGCTCTTCTTTCTTTGCTTTTCGGCTTCTGCATTCCTTCAACCTTTGCCGTCCGGCGCCAGTAATCTTTAGGCCTCGCTTGTCTTCCGTTTCCGCCCGGCGTCCTCTTGCCGGTCCTCGAGTCTGCGCCACCTTTTTCCTACGCCCAGCCGTGACCGGGATTCGGCCCTGCGTTTTTTGCGTATCCTTCCTCTCCTTCGTGCCGCCTTATCTCTCATCCCTGCGCTTCTCCTTCGTTCCGCGCTAATACATATTAGAAGTAGATTTTCAGGGCGGGTCGAAGTTGAGTCATGCGGAGGAGCGGCCCGCGGGTGATGAGCTACGGACTTGCAGCACCGTGGGATCGTAGCCTGCATCCCAACTAACGTTCGTTTCGTTCGTGAAAAGCTTCGCTTGCCCCACAGCAGTTGCCTAAGTTACCGTGTGTTTGCTTCACTTCTTTTCGCGCGGCGTGGCCAAGACAGCCTGGCGGAGCAAACGTGAACCGTAGAAAACCTGAGTTTCACGTTGCGAATTGAGCGATATTGGCATTGTGAGCGTAGGACTAGAAGCGCGAGGCATTTCGAAAGTGCAGTCCGGGTATTCGCTGCGCAAGGCCCGGCACCGCCAAATGCGTATGTCGACCCTGCCGCCGAAGTGCCGGCCTGCGCAATTCCGCACTGTGGCTGGAGTGCTTCCGTGATCACTCAGCATGATCGACGGCGCGCACACATGACTCGTCACTCGGAGAACCATTTGCGATAATTGAACGGCAATTACCGGAGATAACTGGATGAATCAGCGTACCGAAAAGGATTCCCTCGGCGAAAAGCAGGTCCCCGCGGAGGCTTACTTCGGAATTCAAACGCAGCGCGCCATCGAAAACTATCCGATCAGTGGTTATCGAGCCGACGCGCAGCTCATACGCTCGATTGGCTTCGTAAAGAAAGCTGCCGCCCTTGCCAACGCCGAACTGAAGCTTATTCCGCAGGATATAGCGCGCGCCATTGTCCAAGCAGCCGACGAGGTCATTTCCGGCAAACTCGACGACCAGTTCGTCGTCGACGTGTACCAGGCGGGCGCGGGCGTTTCCTTTCATATGAACGCGAACGAGGTTCTTGCCAACCGCGCGATCGAAATCCTGGGGGCAAAACGCGGCGATTATGCCGTCTGCCACCCGAACGATCATGTGAATTTTGGCCAGTCCACCAACGATGTTTTCCCAACTTCGATGAGGCTCGCCGCGATTCTCGCGACTGATGGCCTTCTGGCTTCGTGTGCGGAGTTGGAAGCCTCATTTGCGCGCAAGGCCAAAGAGTTCGATGGCATTCTGAAATCCGGCCGTACGCACATGATGGATGCCGTACCGGTACGCCTGGGGCAGGAATTTCGCGCCTATGCGACCGCAATGAATCGTGCTGCAAAATCCATTCGCGCCGCCCAAGAATTTTTGCGCGAAGTGGGCCTGGGCGGCTCTGCCGTCGGCACAGGCGTTAACACCCACCCCAAATTCCAGAAGCTCGTGGTCGCGAAGCTCAGCGAAGTGTCCGGGCAGAAGCTCACCGCGACGGACGACATGCGCTACGCGATGCAATCGAACCTGGCGATGGCGACGGCATCTTCGTCGCTGCGGAATCTTGCTCTGGAACTGATTCGCATCTCGAATGATCTACGCCTGCTCTCCAGCGGCCCGAACACCGGTCTGGCGGAGATTCTGCTGCCGGCGTTGCAGCCGGGGTCGTCCATCATGCCCGGCAAGGTCAATCCGGTAATGGCGGAGCTTACGGCGATGGTCGGATTTCAGGCCATCGGCGCGGACGTGACCACGGCGCTTGCGGTGCAGGCGGGGCAGCTCGAGCTGAACGTGATGATGCCCGCGATGGCGTGGAATGTTCTGCACTCGGCGCGGATCCTCACGAATACGGTGCGCGTGCTGGCCACGAAGTGCGTCGATGGGATTAAGGCGAACGAGGAGCGCTGCCGGTACTATGCGAATGCGACGATCTCGATAGCGGCGGCGCTGAATCCGTACATCGGCTATGCGGCGGCGGCGGAAATCGCGAAGGAGAGTGTCAAAACGGGAAAGACGGTCACGGAAATTGCGCTGGAACGGAAGCTGCTGGACCCCAAATTGATGAAAGAGATTCTGGACCCCTACCGCATGACCGAACCCGCCGCGCCGATCGAAGAAGCGCGAAAGAAAAAAGGAAAGGGCTAGCGGCGATTTTCTAAAAGCAGAGATTTCCGCGATTAGAAACGGCCTCGCCCGTTTGTTTTGTGTGAGTTGCATCGATTTCTAATTTTTCATATTTCCGCGATTAGACTCCGCCATTTCGTCGACGATGGGCGGGTTGTTTTCTTTGGGACCGAGCGCCGCTCTTCCTGCCATAACAGTGACTTGTTCAGGTAAGTCCTTGCTGGTTAGGACGATGTGAGTTGATGGAGGGTCCGTCCAGCGGCCTTGATCGTCCATACAAGAAAGAGCGCGGGCGGCGCGGAGGATGGTGGAAGAGGTGACGTCGACTTGGTCCACCTGTTCCATAATCTTTTCCACGACCATTCGGGCGTTCCGGCGGCGAAGAACGTCGAGTCCCGTGGCGCGGGCGTGGCGATAAATGACGTCTTCGAGCCCGACTTTGAAGGTGAGCGCGATCCAGTGGGCGCTGCTCCAATTGATATACCAATCCTCGATCTCTTCGACATCGCGGCTGTGGCAGACCTGGCATTTGCGGCTGTGACGCTCGAAGCCGGGAATGGATTTGCAGCGGGCGTCGATTTTGGCTTTGGCGGCAGCAGTGATGCGGCTGCGGTGAGCTTTTCGAGGAGTGTAAGGGGCGTTTTCCTTTTCGAGCTCTTCGCTGGAGATGAATGGGGATTCGTCTTGTACAGGCGGCTGGCCAGCGGCGGTTAGTCCGGCATTGCGAGCGTCACGGCGGCGCGCGAGCATATCGGCGAGTTCGGGATTGACAACGATGCGATAGGGCTGGTTGGAAGACACGGCGGGTATATCTCCTTTAGTTGGATTGGCTTGTGGTGATTTGCGAAGGTTCGCTTTGAGCGGATTGGCACTTCAAGGCTCCATAAACGAAAAAAGCCGCCCAAAGGCGGCCTTGCACTTCTCTTACGAATTGTGTGGCTGGCCCTCCAGCCGAGGAGTTATGTATACCAGAGAGGTAGATGAAAGTCAAGGAACAAGTGAGGGGGAGGCGAGAAAAAAGCAGACGGTTAGTGCCTCAGGTAGGTCATAGGGTCGGGGGGAAAGAAAAGGCTTCGAATCGATTGTTCAAGGCCTTTCAAGTCGGCAAGATGGCCTAGGCCCCTTAAAAGCTGGTTGACGACAATGGCAATCACGTTAGGCAGCGACTCATTGAGGCTTGTGTAATCCAGGTCCAAGGCTGACGAGGAAATCTCCATGACAGGCGGCGTGCTGTTTTTGCGCAGGAAGATCGGCCTGCTGTCGAGTGGAAAATCTGGCACGCCGCCGGTTAGCGCATAAAAAAGGGGCTCAAACCGAGGCGCATTACCGAGTCCACCGACCCCGAGGTTGGTTTCTAGTCGGAACGCACCATAATAGCTTCCTGTGCTCCAAAACCTCTTCGCGAGGTTCGCCACGCGGACCAGATCTAATACAAGATCATAAAGAGTCCAGACGTTCACGACTGCCTCTCTGGTTGTGACGGGCCATCGGACCTGGGTAACGAATCCGATGTCACCGCGGCTCGTAAGCCGCCAGCGCCGCTCGTAATCGTGGTCGTGTTCACGAAGGCGGATTTCGGTCCAGTCATGGGACCGTTCAAATTCGACCGCCGCACGGCCCATCTTGCTTAGCTCATCGAGTCCTGGGCTAATCTCGGCCACTAGGCCACCGAAGGTCTTTTCCGCAGCAGCGTCTAAATGCATTGCCGGATAGCTCGAAGGACATGCAAGAATCTGAAAACCTGTGTTGCTTCGAGTGCCCCGGTGATTTTCAGCGTACGTGCATACGTACAGCTGGTTCCCCAAGTCGCTCATTCGTTGATCGAAATCTTGACCTGGATAGGCGTCCTGACGCTTCCTATTTAGCAGTGAGCGGATTTGGGCTGCGTCCGCAGGTCCAGATTGGTCTTCTATGCGTACGTAGATAGGGTGTTTTTCGCCTTTCTTGGCAAGGAGGCATATTTCTGGTGTTTCGCGAATCCTTATGGCGCATACCTTCTTTCGGTCGGTGTCACCTGGAATATCAGCTTCCGCTATGTCGAAGGGGGGACTCGGGAAAAGGTTCGACGCAATTAGACTCGCGACTTGGGTTTTTAGTTCTCCTTTTGCGTTGACTCCGACGATTTCGTGTGGCCGGCCATCGTCTTCCTTCACTCCCAAGATAAGCAACCCCCCAAAGGTATTCGCGAAGGCTGCGACAGAGTGTAAAAATCGATCACTCAGTTCCTCTTTGAAATCGAGCAAATATCCTTCGCGTGGGCGGTTCTCCTTGGGCAGATCAAGTCTCAAGAATTCAGTGATTGCCTTGTAGACATCGTTGCCCGAGATGGTTCTCAAGTCCGCGCTGTAGAGATCAGTTGCCATAAGCTTTGAGTATACCTTGCTTGGTGTCGAGCCCCCGCGCTCCAAAAAATGCACGCGACTCGGAGTCGCGCGGGCGCAGCAAGCAGCACCCCTACGAAACGACAGCAGATCCCTCACCGCCATCGCGCGACACTCTCCAGACGGGATGCTTACCGCGGCCACGCGCGCTGGGTTCGGGATGACAGCGTAAGAGCAAAAGCGAAGGCAAAAGCAGATTCCTCACACGGCCAGAATGCGGCCGGTTCGGAATGACATGGAAATGGGCGGAGCGATTTCGGCGCGCTGGGTTCCCTTCCTTCGTCAGGGCGGGCGGGATGACGGCGTAGACGCGATGCGTTGCATCGCGCGGGCGCGGCCCTTCGTTCCTCAGGGTAAACAAGCAGCGCCCCTACGAAAAGCAAATGCGGCGAGGCGAGATTCTTCGTCGCAAAGTACGCTCCTCAGAATGACAACGTAAAAAACTGGGCGCGGGTCGAAACGGAACCGGCTTAGGCTTGGTGGATGGCAGGGACGCCGGAGGAAGTGCGCATGGCGATTTTTGCCGGCGGCCAGCTTTCGAGAAGCTGTTCCTTGCGATAAATCATGGCATTGATGTCGTAAGGCGCGAGCTCGAAACCGTGGCCGTGAGTGATGGCGTCCGTGGGGCAGGCTTCGACGCAGTAGCCGCAGAAAATGCACCGGGAATAATCGATGTTGTAAACCTTCGCGTAACGGTCGGAGTCGGAGATGCGGTTTTCCGCGGTATTTTCAGCGGCTTCGATGTAGATGCAATTCGCGGGGCACGCCGCGGCGCACAAAAAACACGCCACGCACTTCTCCAGGCCGTTTTCGTCGCGCTGCAGCACGTGGATCCCGCGATAGCGCGCCTGAAAATGCACGGGCTCGGCGGGATAGTTTTCCGTGGTGGGCTTCTTGAACATAGTGATGAAGGTGACCTTGAAGCCCTTGTAGAAAATACGGAAGGTGCGGAAGAACTCTGTGATGACGGATGCCATAGAGCTTCACTTTAACAAAAGCAGTGGCGAGTGGCTAGTGGCGAGTGGCGAGAAAAAACAAAGACGCTTTGCGCCCGCCTGCGGCAGGCAGGCGCAAGGCGGCGCAAATTGGAAGAGCAGCAAACTACAAGAGAGCACGTCATTCCCCTGGCGGGGGCATTTTTCACTCCCCTGGAGGGAGACATTTTTCACTCCCCTGGCGGGGAGACCGGCGCGGGCTCCTTGGGGCCTTCGCGGCCGGCGATGGCGGCGACGATTTGGCGGCCGTGGAAGCGTCCATTTTCGATGAAAATTTCGCCGGTGTGGAGGCCGCCGACCAGCACGCCCGCGACGTAAATGCCGGGCACGTTGCTTTCGAGCGTTTGCGGATTACACTCGCGGCTTGCGGCTTTTCGGGTCGAGACGAATGCCGACGCTTTCGAGGAACGAAAAATCGGGGTGATAGCCGGTCATGGCGAAGGCGTGGAACGCGGGCAATTCCTCGGAGCCAGCGCCATTGTGAATCACCACCTTGCCGGGCTCGAAACGCACGACTTTGGTGTTGAATCGCGCTTGAATTTCGCCGGCCTTGATGCGGTTTTCGATGTCCGGACGGACCCAGTATTTGAGGGTCCGGCCCAGCTCCGCGCCGCGATGAATCAGGGTGACGCGCGCGCCGCCGCGAAAGAGATCGAGGGCGGCCTCAGCGGCGGAATTTTTCGCGCCAATGACGACCACGTCTTCGTTCCAGTAAGGATGCGCGTCGGTGAAATAGTGCGAGACGTGGGGCAGGTCCTCGCCGGGAACATCGAGAAAATTGGGCAGATCGTAATAGCCGGTGGCCAGGATGAGCTTGCGCGCGCGGTATTCGTGGGCGGCGCCACTTGCCGCGCGCGCCATCGGTTCGCGCGTGGCGACGGTGAATGCGCCGTCGCCGCCGCTGACTTTCGCGACTTTCTGATACTGGATGACTTCGACACCGTAGTGCTCCACGGCGCGACGGTAGTATTTGAGGGCTTCGGCGCGCGTGGGCTTGCCGCCGACGGTGGTCATGGGCAGGTCGCCGATTTCCATGCGCTCCGGCGTGGTGAAGAAAGCCATGTTTGTCGGATAGTGGTAGAGCGAATTGCAGAGGCAGCCCTTGTCGATGACCAGGGGACGCAAGCCGGCGCGCTTGGCCTCAATGGCGCAGGCCAGGCCGGTGGGGCCGGCGCCGATGCAGATGACGTCGCAAGTTGAACTCATCAAGTTAGTGTGCGACGGGAGGAGATGCGAATTCAACCCCCATTTGATGCCTGCCGCAGTCGAAATTCACGGCGACGGAGCCGCAACCCTCTTCTCCACATCCCCTTGCACCGTCTTTCTTGCCGTTTGTATTCTTCCGCTTGGCAGACGGCTCCGTCGAGGGATTATGTATCTCATACTTTCCACGGAAGGTATAATCTGACGATCAACCACTCCGGGATCGCTAAGCCTGAACGTATCCGGCAGGAACTACTGGGGAGTACAGCCACATGGCCGTCGAGGGCACTGAGCCACGGACAGGATTCCCGATATCGATAGAGGGGACGTTTGGTTTAGTCGTTGAGGTTGTTTTGGCGCTTCTCGAACACCTACACATAAAGGAGCCCCTAATCATATGGGGACTCTTCATTTTTGGACTCGCATTGGTCGTTCACGCGGTTATCCGATATTCGGGCACTAACCGAAGGCGATTCCTCAGGATGATCCCAGTCGCGTTATTGTTCTCTCTATTCGGATGGTGGGTACATTACAGAATGAGGCCCGAGGTTCGACAGAAAAGCGGTGTAGACAATCTAAGTCGAAACCGATCGCGGCCAGCAGCCCTCATTGCGACCCCACGGAACATCAGCGATCAAGGCGCACCGACTAAGGCGCCCCACCAGCCGCCAAAAAAGATCGCGCTCCATACAACCTCTCAACCGCCGCTCGCGCAATCACCGCAAGTGCAGATAAATAGCGCCCCGAACGGCATCGCGATTAGCGGAGGGACTGTCACCAATCCATCAGTCATCAATACGTTTACCGACAGATATCCCCACCCCGGCATTACTCCGGACGTTAGCTTCTGCGTCTTTCAATCAGAATCGGTTGGCGAGCAGTACCAAACGCCGATTACGATTAGAACTGATACCGAAATTACCGCACCTTTTTGGGCTCTCTTTTTTGACGGACCGATAACCGGAGCAACTATAGCCATTAAAGACATTCAAGAGCCCTTTGGCTCAAGTAACGGACATCCTTTCCCGCCGGGGACGAGACTCGATTCTCTTGGGACGCTCCCGGAGAAGTCCAGGCTCCTTCTCAGCGCAGATGCTTATTCCGCTGTCGTGGACCCGGACGATATCTTGAAAATCCAAGTCACAGAGATAGGCCCGCCTTTCGGGGGCCCGTACAGGCCCTGGGGGCCGAAAGACGTGCTCGCGGTCACTGTCCGATCAGAGCACGCAGTCCGGCTGCTTGCAATTACAAGCGGCTACGGCAGAGACTTTTTGGACGAAACCATGACCATTCAGTGCGACCAGTAGGGCATTGCCACCATTTCTGGGCTTTCGCATTCTGCATTGGCAGTGTTTTGCCCTTTCCGGCCGAGAGGTGTGCCACTTACGGCGTCGCCGCCAGGGTGGACGGTAAGGCAAAGGTGCCGTCGACGAGTTCAACAAAGTTGCGCTCTTCGCGCAGGATGAAGCGCTTGGTCTGCGCCATGGCGAAATTTTCGAGCGCTCCGGAGTCGTCCTTCAGGCGCGCTTTGTAGCGCTCATAAGACGCCAAACTGTCGAACGCGATCATTCCCCAAGCGACGTCGTTGGTGCCTTCGTAAGGAAGAAAATAGCCGACCAGATGCCCGCCGCAGCGCGGAATCACGGGGCCCCAGTTTTTGGCGTACTGCTTGAACGCGTCGCGCTGGAACGGATCGATCTGATAGCGAATGACGCACATGATTTTCAGTTTCATCGGCCCCTCCCTCCGGAGTTCTGCTTGCGGGAGCCCCCAGCCAGCGCGGCCCGCGTCGCGAAAATCAGGGCAACCGCGCGGCGCCGCGGCACTTTTGGCTGAGGGCTTTGTGGGTGCACCGAGTGAGTTTGCTGCTTGCCGGACAGCAACACTTCGTTTATCATGAAAGTATGAATGTCGAGGATGATGCGGACCGCGGAGTGTCGCGAGTGGCGGCGGCGATTGGCGATCCGACGCGCGCGCGGATGCTCTGCTGCCTGATGGATGGACACGCGCGCACGAGCACGGAGTTGGCGATTGTGGCGGAGGTGAGCCCCTCCACCGCGAGCGTGCACCTGCAGCGGCTGAAGACGCAGCGGCTGGTGCGCGTGGCGGCGCAGGGGAAGCACCGCTACTACAGTCTGGAAGGGCCGAACGTGGCGCGGACGCTGGAAGGATTGAGCGTCCTGGCCGGCGAATCGCGCGACAAGTTCGTGCCACGCACGCCAAGCCGGCTGCGCGGCGCGCGCACTTGCTATGACCACGTTGCAGGGACGCTGGGCGTTGCGCTGCATGACCGCATGCAGGCGCTGGGCTGGCTGTCGGGGCGGGCGACGAGCGAACACGCAGCATACGACGTCACACCAAGCGGAGCAAAGGCGTTAGAGACGCTGGGAATTGATGTGGAGGCAATGCGAGCGCTGCGGCGGCGCTTCGCGTTTGCGTGCCTGGATTGGAGCGAGCGGCGTCCTCATGTTGGCGGCGCGCTGGGGGCGGCGCTGCTCGGAGTCGCGCTGAAAAGAAAATGGGTGGTGCAGGACCTGGACAGCAGAGCGCTGGAAGTGACGAGTTTTGGGCGGCGAGAGATGGCTGCGCGGTTTGGAGTGCGGTTGTGAATTGAAGAAATGCCGCAGACTTCGCAAAAGACGCGAAGCTCTGCGCTACACAGCTTCGCGCTACGCGCGAACGGGCGCAGCAAGCAGCGCCCCTACGAAGACACCCATGCTCAAAAAGCGAGCATGGGGCACCCGCAAAAAGCAGATCCCTCACACGGCCAGAATGCGGCCGGTTCGGAATGACATGGGGACGGCGGATCGATTATAGGGCGGCGAGAGATGCTGAGGCGATTTGGCGTGCGCGTTTAGAGATGCCCGTGCGCGAGCCGGGTGAACTCTGGCCCTACGAGGAGCGCGGGCAAATTCCAAGGCGAGATCCTTCGACTCCGCAGAAACCGCTGCGCTCAGGATGACACGCGAGAAGCGCGCGTCAGGAGTAGCGGAAGAGCATCATGAATCCGAAGTCCATGTGACTCTGGTTGTGGCAATGGAAGAGAGTCGCGCCGGGATTGTTCGCGACGAAGTCGACGTCGGCGGTGGAGTTTGCGGGGACCACGAGCACGTCTTTATTCAGCCCGGAAAGCTGTGCTCCGTCCAGACGGGAGACCTCGAAAGTATGCCGATGAAGATGAAGCGGGTGATCGTCCGTGCTGCGATTGAGTCATGCGCAGGCGATACCTTCTTCCCGGCCGGAGCATGACCGTGTCTGTGTGGGGGTAGGACTTTCCGTTGATTGTCCAGGAATCGAAGGCGCCCTGCCCGTGGAATTTTGACTCGAACAGTAAGGGAATGATTTCATCCGGTTCACGAGTGGCCGCTTGGGCCGCAGCGAAGGGGCGATAGTCCCAGAGCGTCTCCGGAGGCTCAACCCACATGGGTTTGCTTTGCTGGTTGGCGTACTCGACCACGATTCCCATGCCCATCTTGCGCATTTCTTTGCGAGTCTCGCCAAGAATCCACACGCCCGGCTGGTTCATGGTGACGACAGCATCGATGCGCTCAGCAGGAGCCAAGCGGACTGCATGCACGCGGCCCGGCGTGGGCACAGGGTTGCCATCCATGGCGACGATGGTCAGTTCGTGTCCCGCGAGTGCCAGCCAATGAACCATGCCAGCGCTCGCGTTTAGAATATGGAAGAGAACGCGCTGCCCTTCCCGGACCCTAAGAGGATCCGCAAAGCCGAGCATCCGGCCATCGATGGTTGCGTACTGGTATGCGGCTTCCATCGAGGAGTCACCACTGGCTCCCATGTAAGCATTCCAATCGTGCAGCGTGAGGAAGACTTCCTGGTCGATTTCCTGGCCGATTTTCTGGTAAAGCGCGCCGGAATTGTTTTTGGGTTCGATATAGAAGCAGCCGAACTGTCCGCTATAGGTTGCGCGCTTCAGGTCGTGCCCGGCAAAAGTGTGGGTGTGATACCAACGGAATCCCGCAGGCTGCGGCGTGAAGCTATAACGGAATTGCGCGCCGGGCGCGATCATCGGCGAGCCCTCTTCGGATGCTCCGTCCATGACGGATGGAATTGTGAGGCCATGCCAGTGGACGATTTCGGGGATGGCGGTTCGATTGAATACGTCGATGGCGATGGGCTTGCCTTCAGGCCAGCGAATCAGCGGACCCGGAACGCGGCCGTTGTAGGCAACGGTGTGAATGATTTTGCCGGGCGCGATCTCGAGCGCCAAAGGCGCGATTTCAAGCTTCACGTCGGGTTCGGTTTGCGCTTGGGCCCACGCCGGCACGACGGAAGCAAGCGCTGCGTTGGTGAAACCTCCGGTGAGGGTTCCGGCTAGGGCAGCACCCGCCTGTGCGAGGAATGTGCGCCGGTTCGTTTGGCTCATTGCGGCCTATTGAACACTGTCAGAGCTGCCGGCGCGGTGATGCGACCAGTCAAAATAGCGGCCTATGACGCATTTGAGGATCAGATGGTCTGTTCCTGCCGTGGCGCCCCAGCCCGCGCCAATATTGATCTCCCACTTGGGCGAGACAAAGAGGTTCACGACGGGAAAGACCTGCTGCTGCTGATTGTGGAGAGAGACGAAGTTCCCAAGCTCGCCGTAGTAGGAGTAATACTCCACGCCGAAATTGTAATATTTCGATGGGCCATAGGTGAGCGTTGCCGCCGGGCCGAAGGTCACACCCTGGGGAGCGACGTCGCGATAATAGGTTTGCTTCTCTTGGGGCGTGAAATTCGCCGGCGCGGGAACGGCGTGCACGTCCCAGACCATGGTGGTGTTGACCGACCAGTACCAACGGCCGATGGTCTGGTCGATAATCGGCATGATCTGCCAGGACCAAGTCGGATTGGAGTAAGCAGGTCTGGCATACCCGAACTCGGTGGAGAGGCTGACTCCGACCGGCCAGTGCCAGCGAGGAGGAATGCGCACGCGCGGGCGTATGTGATCGCCAACCCACTGCGCGCCGTGGCCGCTTTGCTCAGCAGTGAAAACGTAAAAGCCAATCTCAGACCAATCGTTGATCCCCTCGGTGAATTCGACTGTTTCGTGCTCCTGGTCCTGAGTTGGCAGCATGCCGAACTGGGTTGTGGTGCTGCCGTCCTCCGTAAAGTTGCTATGCAGTTCGACCAGTAGCGTCTTGGGGGTCATCGTCTGGGAGGGATAAACCTGAATTTCGTAGTTATCCTGGGCACGCGCAATGGCTGGGTACAGCAAAGCAAGGCACATAAGAGAAAAGAACAGGGCGCGAAGCAGGCCGCCGGCAACTTCCCTGAGTGGTATCCCCTTTTTCATTTCACGGACGGCGTACAGTGTACAGCTATGTGTACGGTGGTCACAATAAAGCGCGAGACGACCGCACGCAACGAGCCTCACGTCAGTTGCGGCCAGAATGCCGCAACGGGAGGTGAGCTACAGGCTGAGGCAGAGACACGCGGCACGGCTACGCCGCGAACGGGCGCAGCAAGCAGCGCCCCTACGAAGACACCCATGCTCAAAAAGCGAGCATGGGGCACCCGCAAAAACAGGTCCCTCACCGCCATCCGCGACACTTTTACGCTTGCCGCGGCCATGCGGCCGGGTTCCCTTCGTACCTCAGGGCGGGATGACAACGAAAACAAAGCTAGGCGGCGGAAGAGGAGGCCAGGGAGTTGCGCTGGAGCTCGGCGAGGACTTCGCGCAGGGCGCTGGCCAGCTCGTCGCGGGAAATTTGGCTGCGACGAAATTGGATGCGGAGATGGTAAGCGGAATCCGGTGAATGATAATCGAAGACGAAGGGGCGCGGACGCGAATCCTTTTTGTTTTCTTCCTGACGAACGCGACGAGCTTCGTCGCGGGTGAGGCCGCTGTGAGCGATTTGCATGACCATGTCGTGCATCTTTTTTTCGTTGGGTTGGCGAGCCACTTGGAGAAGCAGCGACTTGGAAACGATGCCCTTCTCGACGCAAGTCTTGCGGATGGAGCTCGGAATCGTGCGAATGGACAGAGTTTCGGTGACGGAAGAGCGCGCGCGGCCGATTTTCTTAGCGATGTCGTCATGAGTGTAGTCGAACTGCTCGGCGAGACGGAAAAGGCCGTCGGCTTCTTCGAAGGCGGTGAGGTCTTTGCGCTGAAGATTTTCGATCAGCGCGAGTTCGAGAGTCTCGGCGTCGTCGGCGATTTTTTCGATGCAGGGCAATTCCGAAAGGCCCGCGGCTTTCGAGGCGTGGTAGCGGCGCTCGCCGGAGATGATGTAGTAAGCGTCTTCGCGAGGCATGTAGCGCACGAGAAGAGGCTCAAGGACGCCCTTTTCCTTGACCGACTGGGTCAGTTCGCTCAAATCGCCGAGGGCTTTGCGGGGCTGGTCGGGATTCGGATGAATCTTGGAGATAGGAATCATGCGGCCGACAGAGGCGCCGCTGAAACTGGTCAAAGTTTCGACGTAGTGCGCGTCATGCCGCATCTTGAGAGTGACGGGCAATCCGATCCGCTTCGACACGTTGGATGACCTCCATAGAAAGCTTTTTGTATTCTTCGGCGCCGGGGGATTTGGGCGCGAAGGTGAAAATGGTTTCTTTGTAGGCTGGGCTTTCTTCGAGACGGACGTTCTTGCTGATGCGCGTTTTGAAAAGGGCCTCGCCGAAGACGGCGCGAATTTGCTCGTGCGTATCGCGCGAGATATTCGTGCGGCGATCGAAAAGCGTGATGACCACGCCGAGGACTTTCAAACCGGGATTCGGGCGCGAACGAATGCGCGCGTAGGTTTCGAGCAAATCGTCGGTACCTTCAATGGCGAAATAGGCGGCTTGAATGGGAACGAGCAAATGGGTGGCGGCGACAAGCGCGTTCACGGTGAGAATGCCGAGCGCGGGAGGCGTGTCCATGACCACGTATTCGAAATCCTTGAGGACCGGGGTGAGCGAGTCTTTCAATTTATAGGGCGCGTCGAATTGGCCGGCGAGTTGCTGCTCGAGACGCGCCAAGGAGAGCTTTGCGGGCGCCACAAAAAGATTGGGATCCTTGGTGGCGCGGATGACTTTGGACATTTCCGGGGCATGGTCGCTGAAAATATCGAACATGGAGAGCTGAATGTCGGCAGCATCGAAAAAAGCGATGGATGCGTTGGACTGGGGATCGAGATCGATGAGGAGGGTTCGCTTTTTTCGCAGCGCGAGTGCCGCTGCGAGATTGATGGCGGTGGTGGTTTTCCCCACGCCGCCCTTCTGGTTGGCAATCGCCAGGATGCTCGTCAAACGGTCGCCACTCCTTTGGCAACAGCAAGCCAACATATAGGCTGGCCCCGTCGCCACCCACAATAAGTGGGCTAAATGTACTGGGATTCCCCTGCCGGGCGCAAGGGAAAAATGGAAAATTATTGGGAGCGGGCCTGGACCCTGCCGGCGGCGTCGCGGGCGGAGAGGATGGTGTTGACGTGGATACGCACGGTGTCGGCGACGCGCCGGGCGTATCCGCCGGCGAGGGTGACGGCAACGGGAACGCCAAAGCGGCGAGCGTGGTCGAAAACCAAGTCGTCGCGGCGGCGCAGGCCATCGATGGTGAGGGCGAGGCCGCCAAGCTGGTCTTCGCGGTAAGGATCGGCGCCAGCGATGTAGAAAATCAGATCAGGGCGAAAGTCATGGAAGGCGCGGAGCAGATGCGAGTCGAGGATGGCGAGATAATCTTCGTCTCTGAGGCCGTCAGGAAGATTGGCGTCGAGATTTGAGGGCGGCTTGGGCTCGGGATAGTTGTGCTCCTGATGGATCGAAAAGGTGAAGACGGAAGGGTCGTCGGCAAAAATTGCGGCGGTGCCGTTGCCTTGGTGAACGTCGGTGTCGATGACCATGGCGGTTTCGATGGCATGGTCGAATTGCAGCCGGCGGATGGCGACGGCGACGTCGTGAATGACGCAGAAGCCTTCGCCGTGATCGGCGAAAGCGTGATGGAAGCCGCCACCGATGTTTACCGCGCAACCGGCGGCGAGAGCGCGCTTCCCTGCTTCGATGGAGCCGCCGGCGGCGAGCCAGCAGGCGTCGATTAGTTCTTTGGAGTACGGAACTTCCATGCGGAGGATTTCGAGTTGGCTGAGTGTGCCGGTCTTGAGTTTGTGGACGTATTCGCGGGAATGGACGCGCAGGATGTCGTCGTCGGAGGCGGGCGCAGGAGCGATGATGTCGGAGGCGACGGCAATGCCTTCGGCGAGGAGCGCGTCGCGAACGAGGCGATATTTTTGGGATGGGAAGACGTGGGCGCCGAGGTTGAGGTCGTAGCGGTCGTGGTAGATGAGCGGGGGCATAGCAGGCCGAGACTAGCTGGAATGCGGCGGCGTGGCAATCCAGGAGATGGCGATGGAGCGTATTCCAAGGGATGAACCGAAGTGCGCGCGAGCGTGGTAGGATGAGCACCAGAATGATGCGACGGATGCAAGCTGCGAGCCTGATTGTTGCGTTGCTGGCGGTGCCGCTGGCGCTGGTGGCGCGAGCGTATGCGTGCGCGCCGCAGGAATGCACGATGGCGTGCTGCCGCGGGCGTCACGCGATGGCTAAGGATTGCCAGCACTCCGCATCGGGCGCGATGAGTTGCACGATGGGATGCAATTCGCAGGCGACGACGGATTATGGTTTAGCCGCGCCGCTTCCGCCGTTTCAACTGAGCAGCGCTTTCCAATTGCCCGGACTGAAATCGGTTCGGGAAGTTTCTGCAGCGCCGGCGGCCGCGACTCTTGCCGGGTTTTCCCTCCTACCGTTCGAGCCTCCGCGCGCATAGTTCCCGACGCGGGTCAATTCTCAAAAACAAAATTCAGGAATTAAGTCAAGGAGGCTATGTTATGCGTCTGCTTCGATGCGTTTTATTCGCTCTTATTGTTTTCATGTGCGCAGGGCTTGCGTTCGCAACAGTCTTTGGGACGGTACGGGGAGTTGTCCACGATCCGCAGCATCGGCCGATTGCGGGAGCCACCGTGCAGCTCAAATCAGCGACTTCGGATTGGTCACGATCGGCACAAACGGATGACAACGGAGAGTTCTCGTTTCCGGCCGTGCCTTTTGGCAACTATACGGTAACGGTTGCAGCATCGGGGTTCAGCCAGTCGCAGCAGGCGCTCACGCTGGCGTCGGACACATCCTCGGTGCTGCATGTCGAGTTGGCGCTCGCAGGCGTGAGCCAACGGGTGGTCGTTTCAGAAACACCAGCGGAGGAGCCGACGGACACCGTGACGCCGACGACGATGCTGAACCGCGAAGACATCCGGGAAACTCCCGGAGCGGATCGCACCAACGGCCTGGAGATGGTCACCGATTACGTGCCGGCTACGTATGTGACCCACGACATGCTGCATATGCGAGGAGGCCATCAGGTGGACTGGCTGATTGACGGCGTCCCCATCCCCAACACGAACATCGCCAGCAACTTGGGACCGCAGATTGATCCGAAGGACATCGATTATCTGGAAGTGCTGAGAGGCAGCTACGACGCGGATTATGGAGACCGGACGTACGGGATGTTCAACATCGTACCGCGAAATGGTTTTGAATTTGATAAGGACTGCGATCTGGTCACCAGCTTGGGCAATTTCTATCAAACCAACGACCAAATCAGCTGCGGAGGACACACGCCGCGATTTGCCTACTACGCCAGCTTGAACGGAAATCGAAGCAATTACGGGCTGCAGACGCCGATCCCGCAACTGTTTCACGATGCGGAGAACGGCTTCGGAGGATTTGCGTCGTTCATCTTCAATGTCGATGCCAAGAACCAATTGCGGCTGGTCACTTCCCTGCGGCAAGATTATTACCAGATTCCCATCGATCCGGATCCCAACTCAGCGGGAAATCAGATCTTGGAAGGAGCGGGGGAATCGCCGAGTTATGGCTTACGCGACGGCGAGCGCGAGCCCGATGGCTACGTGGTCTTTTCATGGGTTCACACCTTCAATCCAAACATGGTGCTGACGGTTTCGCCGTTTTATCACTACAACAGCGCGGACTATGAAGGCGGAGCGAACGATTTCCCGGTCATCTCGACGGTAAATCAGACGGCCAATTACGGAGGCGCGCAGGCGAGCCTTAACGCAACCGTGGGAAGAAACGATTTCGAAGCGGGCGTGTACGGATTCGCTCAGCATCAGTACAACTATTTCGATAATGTGTTCACGGATGGGAGTGAAAACTTCCCGGCGTCTTCGATTGGGGTGACGGGAGGGTTGGCTGCTGAATTCATCGACGATAAATTTAAGGTGAGCTCATGGCTGACGTTAATCGGCGGCCTTCGCGAAACGAACTTTGACGCGTCGATTTCGGAGAGCGCGACGGACCCACGGTTTGGCGCAACGCTGAGAGTTCCGCGACTGAATTGGGTGTTTCGCGGATTCTACGGCTACTACTACCAAGCCCCGCCACTCGTGACGGCTACCGGAGCGCTGCTCGGCTTGGCAAACAGTCAGAATTTTACTTTCGCTCCTCTGCACGGCGAGCGAGACAAAGAATTCCAGGTTGGCGTCACGATTCCCTATCACGGGTGGACTCTGGACGCAGATAATTACGAAACAAGGGCGACGAACTGGCTGGACCATAACAATATCGGAGAATCGAATCTGTTCTGGCCGATCACGTGGGATGCGGCGTTGATTCAGGGTTGGGAAACGACATTGAGGTCGCCCAACCTGTGGCATCGCGGGCAATTTCACCTTGCCTATGCGAATCAAATCGCCCAGGCAACGGCGCCGATCACGGGAGGCTTGATCTGTCCTCCCAATAACCCGGCATGCCCGCTCGCCATAGCGCCTGGGTATGCACCGGTGGATCATGATCAGAGAAACACATTGAACTTGGGCTTCAATGCAAGTCTTCCGTGGCAGAGCTATGCCGCAACGAATGTGTACTACGGGTCGGGGTTCACGAACGGGTTATTCGGAACGCCGGAGGCGCAATATCCCGGGCCGAATTTGCCGGGCCACACCACGTTTGATGTTTCGCTGGGGAAAAACTTCGCGGAGAAATACAGCGTTTCGGTCACCGCGCTGAATGTGGCAAACCGCCAGGTGCAGCTGGATAACAGCCTGACGTTTGGCGGATTTCACTGGAACGAACCGCGAGAGATTTACGGGGAGTTTCGGTATAGGTTCAATTACTAGAAAAAGGGGCGGCAGAGCTTCGCAAGGCACGAAGCTCTGCGCTACCAAACCAACGATAAAGGCCACGGCGAGAACCTGCGTCGCAGCGGAAAAGCAGATCCCTCACCACCGTTCGCACGCGACGCGACCGGGTTCGGGATGACAGCGAACAACAACAGCAGATCCCCGCCCTGCGGCAGGCAGGCTTCGCGAAGCAAGAAGTGTTTCGCTCGGGATAACGCCAAAATGCGGGGTAATGGGTCAGTTTGAATTTTGACTCTTTGTGTCACGATCAAGAAAATTCAAACTGACGCATTACCAAATGCAACTGCGACGGCCACGGCGGGATCCTTCGTCGCAAAATACGCTCCTCAGGATGACCGCAAAAAGCGCGGTCAGCTTTCGCGGTCGAGGATGAAGTCGGGGACGGCGAGGAGGGCGCGGCGGAAGTCGGAGTCTTTGAGGGCGCTGAGGCTTTCTTTCGCGCGAGTGGCGTATTCGACGGCGAGGCGGCGGGAATGTTCGAGGGCTCCGGAATCGCGGACGAGCGAAGTGATTTGCTCAGGGCGGACGGACTGAAAACCTTTTTCGCGTAGCACGGTGGCCACGAGTTCGCGCCCTGCGGTGTGGCCGTCATGACGACTATCGCGGCTGCCACCATTCTGCGGCAAGCTGCTTTGACCCACGGCAGCTTGAAGCGCGGCACTTTGTACGCCGTTTTTCAAGGCGAAAATCAGGGGCAGAGTTACTTTTCCTTCTTTCAAGTCGCTGAGCACGGGCTTGCCCAATTTTTCCGATGAAGCAGTGAAGTCCAGCAAATCGTCAACGAGCTGAAAAGCGAGGCCAGCCTGGAGGCCATAATCGGCGAGCGCGCGACGCGTGGAGTCGCCGACATCGGCGAGCACCGCGCCGAGCTCGGCGCAGCCACTGAAAAGGCAGGCGGTCTTGCGATAGGAAAGGTCGGCCGCTTCGGACTCAGTGAGGTCGATGCGATTCAGGCAGGTGAGCTGGAGCAATTCGCCTTCGACCATGTTTTGCGTCAGGCCGATGAGGATATCGAGGACGACGAAATTGCGTTCTTGTAGAGCAACCTTGAAAGATTGCATGTAAAGCCAGTCGCCGGCGAGAACGCTCATGTGATTGCCCCAGCGGGCGTTGGTAGACGGGCGGCCGCGGCGAGTGTTGGCGCCGTCGATGACATCGTCGTGGACCAGAGTGGCGCTGTGGATCATTTCCACCACGGCGCCGAGGGAAACCGCGCTGGTTCCCTGATAGCCGCACGCACCGGCAGCGAGCAACAGCAAAGCGGGGCGCAGGCGTTTGCCGCCGCCTTCGCGCAGATAGCTACCGATCTCCGCGATGGGCTGGATGGCTTCCCCGGTCTGCACGGCGATTTCGCGCTCGACCAGGGCAAGGTCGTCGCGAACCAGATCAAACATCTCGCGTACAGTCAGGACAGCGATGACAGCCTCCAGAGCGATTGCGAAACCGATTGCGACACGGTTCGGAATTAGGCGAGCCGGAAAAAGCGGCGGAAGTTCTCCGCCGTGGCGCGCGCAATCTCTTCCGGGGGTAAGTTTCTCACATTCGACAAGGCCCGCGCTACCTCAACCACGTTGGCGGGCTCGTTGCGTTTGCCGCGGATGGCCTGGGGCGGGAGAAAGGGCGAATCCGTTTCGAGTAAGAGGCGCTCGAGCGGAAGGGCGGCAGCGACTTGGAGAAGATGCGACATTTTCGGGTAGGTGACGTTGCAGGAGAACGAAACCAGGAAGCCCATGTCGAGACCACGCTGGGCGTCACCGAGCGAGCCGGTAAAGCAGTGAAAAATGCCTCCGAGCACACTTGGACGCCAGCTTTCTTCGAGGATGCGCAGGCAATCCGGCCAAGCGTCACGGCAGTGAATGATGACCGGCAAGTTCGCTTCACGCGCGAGCAGAAGCTGGCGGCGAAAAACAGCCTGTTGCACGTCGCGCGGGGAGTGATCGTAGAAATAATCGAGGCCTATTTCGCCCCAAGCGAGGACACGGGGATGCTTGGCGAGACGCGTGAGTTCGGCGAACCACTCTTCCGTAGCGAGCCTCGATTCATGCGGATGGACGCCGACGGTGGCGTAAATCCAATCGTATTTCTCGGCGAAAGGAATGGCGACGTCGAGACGATCGGTGGCGGTGCCGCTGCCGATGGCGAGGATATTTTGGATGCCGGCGTCGCGGGCGCGCGCGAGCATTTCGTCGCGGTCGACGTCGAACTGGGGAAATTCGAGATGCGCGTGGGAGTCGATGATTTGCAAGCGAGGTTCCCGTAGTGTTTTTGGACGACTCTAATCCTGCGCTAAACCGTGGCTCTTGAGAAACGACAATTTGTCCCAGTAGCCCCGCTGAAAAGCGATTTGTCCCTGCACAACATGAAAAAAGCCGCATCCGCGCAATCCCTTCGGGTCGCGCCATTCCAAGATGGCCCACTCGCCATCCTCAAAGAGATTCTCCGGAATGCAAACCATTTTTGTCATGTTGAAGCCGGCGGCAAACATCGCTCGAATTGCCTCGCGTCCGTTGACAGGACTGTCAGCCACCTGATGGTTAGTTGCCTCGGGATGGTAAAGGGCAGCCAAGGCATCGACGTCTGCGCGATTAAAGGCCTCAACCCAAGCCTGTACAACGTCACCTGGTCGCATCGCGTTATTTGAGGCGGGCGCCGGGCGGCACGTCTTCGGTGAAGGTGCACAAAACGGGCTTGCCGTCCGGGCCGACAGACGCGGCGACGATCATGCCGTTGGATTCGACGCCGCGAAGCTTGCGGGGGGCCAGATTGGCAACGACGACGACTTTTTTCCCGATGACTTCCTCCGGCGTGTAGGCCATCGCGATTCCCGCGACTACTTGGCGAACTTCCTCGCCGATGTCGACGAGCAGCTTCAGCAATTTGTCGGCGCCAGCGACGCGTTCGGCGGACTTGATGACGCCCACGCGCATTTCGACTTTGGCGAAATCTTCAATGCCGATTTTGGGCGCGGTTGGCGGCGCGGGTGCGGCGGGTGACGTTCCGGATGAACCCGCGGCGGCCGCAGCTGCTGCTTTTGCCGCCGCAGGATTGCGAATTTCGTCTTCCATGGCTTCGATCCTTTCAAACGCTTCTTTTTTGTCCACGCGCGGAAATACCGCCTCGGGAGTGCCAACTTGAGATGCGAGTCTCTGTTCCTTCCACCAGCCGGGCGCCAGAGACTGGCCTTCGAGCTGCGTGGTGTACCCGAGCTGCTCCCAGATTTTCTGCGTCGCGTGCGGGAGGACGGGATGAGCGAGACGCGTGACGGTGCAGAGGACATCGTAAGCGGTGTACAGAACCGTCTCGAGGCGTCCCCACTTCGATCTTTCCTTCACGAGGACCCAAGGCTGGAATTCGACGAGGTATTTGTCGACCTCGGCGATGAGGCCCCACGTGGAATCGAGGACGCGCGAGAACTCGTACGCGTCGTAATAACCGGAGACTTCGTCGCAGACTGTTTCCTTGAGGGCGGCGACTTCCCGGTCGCGGTCGTTTTCTTCGTGCGGATTGCGCGCCGGCACGCGGCCGCCGAGATAGGTCTGGATCATGGTGAGAGTGCGGCTGGCGAGATTGCCGAGACCGTTGGCCAAGTCCGCGTTGTAGCGCGTGAGGAGCGAGTCGCGACTGAAATTGCCGTCCTGTCCAAAGACCATTTCGCGAAGCAGGAAATAACGAAGGGCGTCGACGCCGAGAACGCGGGCAATGGGCTGCGGATATTGCATGTTGCCGCGCGACTTGGACATTTTTTCGTCGGCGAAAAGCCACCAGCCATGCGCGAAGATGTGCTTTGGCAAAGGCTCGCCAGCAGCCATCAAGAACGCGGGCCAATAGACGGCGTGGAAACGCAGAATCTCCTTGCCGACAAGATGGAGGTCGGCGGGCCAGTAGTGTTCGAATTGCAATTCGTCGTCGGCGTAACCGACGCCGGTCATGTAACTGACCAGGGCATCGGACCAAACGTAGAAGATATGTTTTTCATCGCCTGGCCATGGAACGCCCCACTTGAAGGAGGTGCGGCTGATGGAAAGATCGCGCAGGCCGCCACGGACGAAGGCGAGTACTTCGTTGCGGCGCGTGTCTGGTTGAATGAAATCGGGCTGTTTCTCGTAAAGTTCGAGCAGGCGATCCTGAAACGCAGAGAGCTTGAAAAAATAGTTCTCTTCGCGGACGCGCTCGGTGGGACGTTTGCATTCCGGGCAAAGATTTCCGGGAAGCGGCTCGTCGACGTACATCTCGTCAAACACGCAATACTCGCCTTCGTAACTACCCTTGTAGACGTAGCCGTGGTCTTGGGCCTTACGGAAAAGCATCTGCACGGCGCGTTCGTGGCGCGGCTCGGTGGTGCGAACAAAACGATCGAAGGGCAGACCGAGCTCGTGCCACAGCGCGCGGTATTCGGCGGAAATGCGATCGGCGAATTCCAGCGGGGTCATGCCCGCGGCTTTTGCGGCGCGCTCAACCTTCTCGCCGTGCTCGTCGGTTCCCGTGAGGAATACGACGTCATAACCGCACATGCGCTTGTATCGCGCGATGGTGTCTGCGACAACGCTGGTGTAGGTGTGGCCGAGGTGCGGGCGCGCATTTACGTAGTAGATGGGCGTCGTTAAATAGAATTTTGGTTTGGCCATGGGCTATTTCGGCGCTTCACCAAGTTTTTGAAAATGAAAATTCGCGGTGGAGAGAACCTGCTTGAGCGGAACGCCTTTCTGCACGGCGATTCGCTGGCAATCTTCGTACTCCGGCGCGGCATTCAGAATCGCGCCATTCAAGCGCGACACCTTCATACGAATGGCGCCGAGGGGCGTTTCCACGGGCACAGTTTCGCGATTGAGCGTCTGGCGGCGCACCTCATAGGTGCGGACTCCAATTGTCGTGGTCTCGTGGAAGATCAGGTCGATCAATCGGCTGCGATTGGAAACTTCACACAACAGAGTAACGAGCTGGCCGGGGCGATTCTTTTTCATTTGCACGGGCGTGGAAAAAACGTCCAGAGCGCCGGCGGCGAGGGCGCGCTCGGCAAAATAGCCGTAAATCTGGGGACTCATGTCGTCGAGATTGGTTTCGATGACGGAGACGATTGTGTCTGCGCCATTCGCGGCGGCCTGCTGCGCGACGGATTCTCCGATCAGGAGACGCAAGACGTTCGCTTGTTCGGGGAGATCCGCCGAACCGGCGCCGTAGCCTACGGAAGTCAGCAGCATAGGTGGGATTTTGCCATAGGACGACGAAAGCGTGGTGGCGATAGCCGCTCCGGTGGGAGTGACCAGCTCTTTTTGGACGCCGCTCGAAAACGTGGGAGCGCCGCGGAGGAGGTCCGCGGTCGCGGGCGCGGGAACGGGGAGAAGGCCGTGCTCGGTTTGAACGCGGCCACCGCCAACGTCCAGCGAAGAACATGAAAATTCGCCTAAGCCGAGCAGATCGAAGCCTATGGCCGAGCCGACGATGTCGATGATGGAATCGATGGCGCCAACTTCATGGAAATGAACTTTTTCGATGGGAATATCGTGAACTCTGGCTTCGGCTTTGCCAAGACGCTGAAAGATTTTCCGGGCATTTTCGGCGGCGCGCGGAGTGAGAGAGGCTTTGTCGATCATTTTCAGAATGTCGGACAAGTGGCGATGATGATGCTGCGGGCCGGCTTCGACGTTCACTTTTGTTGCGACGATGGCCTTACGCTTGACGCGCTCGGCGGAAATCGTCCAGGAATCGAGCGGCAATTTGCGCAGCTCGGCTTCAAGTTGGTGCAGGTCGAGGCCGGCGTCGACGAGGGCGCCGAGCACCATGTCGCCGCTGATTCCGGAAAAACAATCGAAGTAAGCGAGTTTCATTTGTTTGGCGAATCCGGCTGTGCGCAATCAAGCGGAGCGCATGACAGTGCGTTCCGCGAGAAATTTCGAAAAGTAGATAGTATGCTGCACCCGAAATCGTGTCAAACACGGGCGTGCACCAGCCAGATGCGACGAGAGCAGCGAGCCTGGCAGCGATTTTTGACTGGGTCGCGCGAAGTTCCTATAATCGCTTACCTTTTCTGAGAAATTCTGACAAGCTGCTGCGAGAATAAGGAGCGGGTCAGTTTGAGTTTTGACCCCTTGTGTCACGATCAAGAGAATTCAAGCTGACCAACCACCGAAAAGAGGACCGTGTACCAAGCCATCGAGAAACGAGTGCGGGACGCGCTGACGGGTTTCATTCGCGCGAAGTATGGCGAAAGCGTGAATGTGGTGACGGAGCGGCCGCCGAAGATCGAGATGGGAGAAGTGGCGTCGCCGGTGTGTTTCGAGCTGGCGAAGAGGCTGAAGCGCGCGCCACGGCAGATCGCGCAGGAAATCGCGGCGGAAATCGGGAAGATAGAGGGCGTCGAGCGAATTGAGGTTGCAGGCGGCGGTTACCTGAATGCGTTCCTCGACCGCGGCGCGTTCTTTGCGTTGGCGCTTGGGGGTGCACGACGCGAGGCGGCCGATGCGCGCGCTGACGCGCCCAAAGCGATTGTGGAGCACACGGCGATCAATCCCAATAAGGCGGCGCATATCGGCCATCTGCGCAACGCGGTGATTGGCGACACGTTTGTGCGGCTGCTGCGACAGACGGGGCGGCGCGTTGAAGTGCAAAACTATATCGATAACACGGGCGTACAAGTCGCGGATGTGATTCTGGGATTCATACACCGCGAGAAGCTTTCTCTTGCGGGGGTCCGCGCGCTGGCGGCGAGGAAGGAGCAGCGGTTCGATTACTACTGCTGGGATTTGTACGTGTCGGTGACGCAATTCCTCGCGGAAGACAAGGCGCGGCTCGAGCTTCGCGGGCAGATCATGAAGGAAATCGAAGAGGGCCATGGGGCTGTCGCGGAGATGGCGGAATTCGTGTCGACGACGATTCTGCATATGCATTTGAACACGATGGACCGTCTGGGAATCGATTACGACCTGCTTTCACGCGAAAGCGAAGTGTTAGGGATGAAGTTTTGGGACGCGGCGTTTCGGATGCTGCGCGAGCGCGGGGCGATTCGCATGGCGACGAGCGGGAAACAGGCGGGATGCTGGATTATGCCGCTGGGCGACGCGACGGAGGCCGATGCGGAGGCGGCGGAAGGCGGGGAGGCGGAAGCGAAAATTATCGTCCGGTCAAATGGCACAGTGACGTACGTCGGGAAGGACATTGCGTACCATCTGTGGAAATTTGGGCTGCTGGAGCGCGATTTTCTCTATGCGCGATTTCATGAGCATCCGGATGGGCACGTCGCGTGGGCCACCTCGATGCAAGGGCAAGGGTCTGGCGGCGCAGTGCCGAAGTTTGGAAAGGCGCAAGAAGTGTTCAACGTGATCGATTCTCGGCAGAAATATCCGCAGCAAGTGGTGCGGGAAGGATTGCGGGCACTTGGCTTCGAGGAGCAGGCCAATCATTTGGTGCACATTGCGTATGACGTGGTGGGACTGACGCCGCGATGCGCGGTGGAGCTTGGTTACACGGTGACGGAAGAGGATGCCAAGCGGCCGTACATTGAAATGAGCGGACGCAAAGGGCAGGGCGTGAAGGCGGATGATTTGCTGGATCAAATGGAGAAACACGCACTCGCGGAAGTGGACGCGCGGCACCGGGATTTTTCTGATATAGAGCGAACGAGCGTGGCGCATGCCATCGCAATCGGTGCGCTGCGGTATTTTTTGCTGAAGTACACGCGGTCGACGATTATTGCGTTTGATTTCAAGGATGCTCTGAGCTTTGAAGGCGAGACGGGGCCGTACGTGCAATATGCGGTGGTGCGGGCCAAGAATATCTTCCGGAAGATGCAGGAGCAAGAAGCGACATTCTCGCTCGATGCTCTTGAGAACAATGCGAAAGCAAAGAGCGTCGAAGAGTTATTTGCGCCGCCGGAGGGCAACGATCTGTGGGAATTGCTACTGCTAGCAGGTTCGCTGGACACGCGAGTCGAAGCCGCGGTAACCGCGCAGGAGCCGGCGTTTGTGGCGAAGTATGCGTTCGAGCTGGCGCAGGCGTTCAACGTTTTTTATCACAAGCACCATATTTTGTCGGAAGAGCACGCGGAGAAGAAACGGCTTTTATTGCTACTGACAGCGCTTGTGGAGAAGCAGCTCGTTGCCGCGCTGGAGTTGCTGGGAATCGAAGCGCCGGAAAAAATGTAGACGCGACTCTCCGAGTCGCGACCCTTCCTGCGTCAGGGCAACCGGGCGCGGGCCTTCGTTGCTCAGGATAAACAAGCAGCGCCCCTACCAGCGGAACCAAAAGAAACTGCCGCTTCCTCGTCCCGCGGGATCGTCCGGGACAGGTCGGATGCTCGCCGCATCCTCGCTCGGAATGACAAGTCGGGGCGCGACGCCGAGCCGCGATGGTGCGGCAAGCGGCGGCACTGCAAACGAAAAGGCAAAACAAGGCCAAGGCGAGATCCTTCGGCACCGCACAAAACGCGGCGTCTCAGGATGACACGAAATACGTGTCACATTTTCAGGGCGAAGTCGATGAGGGTGCGGATGGCGATGCCGGTGGGACCGGACGCAGACCAGGGTTTCGCGTCGTCACGCCACGCGGTTCCGGCGATGTCGAGGTGCACCCAGGGCGTGTCGTCCACGAATTCCTTGATGAACCATGCGGCAGTGATCGCGCCGCCGCCCTTTCCGCTGCCGGTGTTGCGAATGTCGGCGATCTTGCTCTTGATCATCTCCTCATATTCGTCGTCGATCGGCATGGGCCACATTTTTTCGCCGGCGGCGCTGGCGCTATCGAGCACGCGGTCGAGAAATTCGCGCGGCGTGCCGAAGGCGCCGACGTGGACGTTCGCGAGCGCGATGACGATGGCTCCGGTGAGCGTGGCGGCGTCGATCAAATGCGTGCAGCCGAGCTTTTTTGCGTAGCAAATCGCGTCGGCGAGGATGAGGCGGCCCTCCGCGTCGGTGTTAATCACTTCGATCGATTTGCCGGACATGGCGATCTGCACGTCGCCGGGCTTTTGGGCGTGGCCGCCGGGCATATTTTCGGTGGCGGGAACGATGGCCATGACTTCGATAGAGGGTTTGAGACGCGCGAGCGCACGCAGCGCGGCGAGCATGGTAGCTCCACCGCTCATGTCGGTCTTCATTTCTTCCATGTTTGCCGCCGGCTTGATGGAGATGCCACCGGTGTCGAAGGTGACCGCTTTGCCGACGAGGCCGAGCACGGGCGCGCCCTCCTTCTTATGGGCGGGACGATAGCGGACGACAATGAGGCGCGGCGGCTCTACGCTGCCCTGTGCGACGCCGAGCAACGCGCCCATTTTCAGTTCAGCGATGCACTTTTCGTCGAGAATATCGACTTCGAGGCCTGCTTCCTTGGCCATGGCTTCCGCGCGCGAGGCAAGCATGCGAGGGGTGAGGCGATTGGAGGGCTCATTGATAAGATCGCGGGCGAAATTCTCCGATTCGCCGATGATTTTGCCGCGCTCGATGGCCGCTTCGATGCCGGCGCGCGCGTTGGCGGCGAATCCGATCAGCGCAACGCGTTCAATCACTTTGTTGGGCTTCTTGTCGGTCTGATATTTGTCGGAATCATACTCGGCGTGCAGCAGACCTTCGACGATTGCTTGCGCGGCGGCGGGAGTTCGTTCGTTTTCACCAGCAAGAAATGCGAATGATTTTGCGCCGCGCGAACGCAAGTAACGAAGCGCCGCCCCGGCAATCTTGCGAAGCTCCGCATGCGAAAATTTGCCGGGCTTCCCCGCGCCAACCAAAAGTAGCCTCTTTGCGGCAAGACCTTGCGGGTAATGAATCAAGACCATTTCCAGCGGCTTGCCGGTAAGTTCGCCGGAGTCCGCCAAGGGCTTGATTTTGCCTCCTAGAGAGCGATCGAGCTCGGCGATGGATCCTTCGATGCGCGCTTCCTTGTCACCAAAAACGTAAGCAACTACTGCATCTGTAGAAACAGATGAATATGGCTGAACCTCGAATTCTATGTGCATGTTCCCCTTTCAGTACCGCTTGTGGCGGTTCATAGCTTCTCTGGCTTCGCGTTTGTCTTCTTTTTCGCGCTCGGCGCGACGGCGATCCCAGAATTTCTTGCCGCGCGCGAGTGCGAGCTCACACTTGGCCATGCCGTCACGAAAATAAATTTTCAGCGGGATAAGGGTAAGGCCTTTTTGCTGGACCTGGCCGCTCAATTTATTGATCTCACGGCGATTGAGTAAGAGCTTGCGCGGACGCAGCGGACCGTGATTCCACGGACCCCCGGGACGATATTCGGGAATGTGGCAATTCATCAGCCAGACTTCGCCGCCTTTGACTTCGGCGTAGGCGTCACGCAGCGCGCCCTTCCCTTCGCGCAGGGTTTTCACTTCGGTGCCGACGAGAACCATGCCGGCCTCGAAGCGGTCCAGCAATTCGTAATTGTACGAGGCGGCGCGATTTTGCGCGGCGATTTTGACGGCGGGAGCGTCTTTCTTTTTCGCCGAGGGCTTCGTTGAGGGCGTCACCGTTCGTATGATATCCGGCGAAGCAAGAGCGGGCAAGCGGGGGTGGCGCGTCGCTGTTTGGCGAAGGCTGTGGTGTCCGATTAGGCAGTCACACAATTGTAACGACAACGCGCGGTTTCCTTGTTGCATCCTAGTGTGAATGCTAGACTACCCCGTAAATTTGATCTTGGCGGAGGGAGCAGTGCGCCGTCTCTTAGTCGCGTGTTTTGTGGCGTTTGCTGTGGTTGCGATGGCGGGCTGCGCCCAACAAGGAAGCCAGGACTACAAAGCCGCTCGCAAAGCGGAAATCACAGGCGATTACGATACCGCGGTGGTCGCTTACGACAAAGCGCTGAAGAGCCACCCTCTCAATGCGGAATACAAGCTGCGCGACATGCGCGTGCACTTCGAAGCCGGGCAGTATCACGTCGAACAGGGCGAAAAGGCATTGAATAAAGGCCAACTCGAGGCGGCGCTCGGGCAATTTCAAGAGGCCAAGGCCGTGGATCCATCCAGCGACATCGCGTCGCAGGACGAGCAAAAGACGCTCGATCTTCTCGCCAAAGCGAAGCAAGCGGAACAGCCAAAGCCTGTGGGCGTGGCGCCGCCGGAAGATGGCGGTTTGATGTCCGCACCGCCGGAACTGAAGCCGCTTTCGCGCGAGCCGATCAATCTGAAGATGCCGAGCACCGACGCCCACGTGATTTTCGAGACGATTGGACAACTTGCAGGCTTGAGCGTAATTTTCGACCCGTCTTTCACATCACGCCCGGTGACCGCGGACTTCTCGAACGTGACTCTGGAGCAGGCGCTGGATGCGGTGGCGCTGGAAAGTGGAGCGTTTTGGAAGCCGGTGACGGGCAATATCATTCTGGTGGCGCAAGATAACCTGGAGAAGCGCCGCGCTCTGGAAGATGAAGAGGTTCAGACGTTTTACCTGCGCAACACGACAACGCCGCAGGAACTCACGGAAGTGGTGAACTTGATCCGGCAACTGCTGGACCTTCCGCGAATCCTGCAGGTGGCCGGCGACAACGCAATCGTGATGCGCGCCACTCCGGACAAGCTGCTGCTCGCCAGCAAGATAATCGATAGCATCGATAAGCCGAAGCCCGAGGTGGTGATTCAAGTAGACGTGTTGGAAGCGCAGTTGGCCCATGAACGAACTCTGGGAATTCAGCCCGGACAAAGCGCCTCGCTGACCTTTAATCCACCCACTCCGAGCACGACGACGACAACAACCGGCACAACGACTACGCCGACCCCACAGCTGGGGCTAAACAGCCTAGCCCATCTCTCAACCGCGGATTACGCGGTGACACTGCCGGGCGCGACTTTGAATGCACTCCTGACCGACACCACGACGAAGATCATTCAGGATCCGACCGTGCGCATTGTGGATGGAGCGACGGCCAAGCTAAACATCGGCGATAAGGTGCCGGTCGCAACGGGAAGCTTTCAGGCAGGCGTTGGCGTGACTGCCACGGCAGGCGTGAGCCCGTTGGTGAACACTCAATTTCAATATGAGAACGTTGGCGTGAATCTTGAGGTCACGCCGCACATCCATCCGGATGGCGAGGTCAGCATGAAGCTTACCGTGGATGTATCCTCGATCGTCGGAGAGGATAATATCGGCGGAATCCAGTAGCCGCTTATCGGCCAACGGAAGATTGAACATGAGATCAGGCTGAAAGATGGCGAAGTCAGCATCCTCGGCGGACTTATTACCAGCTCGCAAACGAAAAGCTTAAGCGGCTGGCCCGGATTATCGAGTATTCCGTTTCTGCGTTATTTTTTCTCGAGTCAAGACGTCACGACCCAGGATGACGAAGTATTGATCGCGATTACGCCGCACGTGGTCAGGATGCCGAGCATCACGTCAGACGACTTGAGAACGCTCGCGGCGGGCACAGAGACGAATGTCCGCGTGTATCCAACCGGCATGGACGGCTTCCAGGCGCCGGCGCAAGAGAGCGCACCTCCGGCTTCCGGTACGGCTCAGAGTGACGGCGGTCAGGGCGCTGCCGCACAGGCGGCGACGCTGCAGTTCCAGCCGTCGACGCTTTCGCTGAAACCCGGCGACACCATGACAATCGGCCTGTCTGTAGATAACGCCCACGACCTTTACTCGATTCCACTCCTCCTGCAATACAACCCGGCGGTAATCCAAGTGGAGGATATTCAGAACGGCGGCTTTCTTTCCGGCGGCACGCAGGAAATTGCCATTGTTCATCAAGAGGACCCGCAGAAAGGGCAGGTGGTTGTTTCCGCAACGCGGCGTCCCAACACGCCAGGCATCAGCGGCACGGGAACGCTCATCGGCATTGTGATCAAAGCGATAGCGCCCGGAACGTCGCAGCTTCAGGTGCTGCAAGTGAATGCACGCGATTCACAGCAAAAACCGATTGCGATGACCAGCGGTACCGCGAGCATTCAGGTGCAGTGATGGCGAAGCAGGCCATGAAAAGTACAACGGCGAAAACTCGCTGGGCCGCGCGCTCGATGGCGGGGATGACGCTGATCGAATTGATCGTCGCGTGCGGCATTTTGGTGGTGCTTTCCAGCATGGCCGTGCCCATGGCGCGGGTGCAGATCAAACGTCAGAAGGAAACGGAGCTGCGGCACGACCTGATTGAGATGCGCGATGCGATTGACCGCTACAAAGACGCAGCGGATCAAAATCTCATCAAGATCGAGGTCGGAACGGAGGGCTATCCGACCGATCTGCAAACGCTGGTGGACCCAGTGCAACTGGCGGGCGCTCCGGATCGCCGCATGCGCTTCCTGCGCAAGATTCCCGTCGACCCCATGACCGGCACAGCTGATTGGGGCCTGCGCTCGGTACAAGACGATGCGGACGCGGATAGCTGGGGCGGCCAGGATGTATTCGACGTGTACACGAAATCGCAGGGGACGGCGCTTGACGGCACGAAATATTCGGACTGGTAGAGAACGTGACTCTGTATAGCGATCGGCGTAAACCAAGACAGATATTTGACGCTAGGGCTGGCATGCCGCGCCGCCTGATCGTTGAGGCCGGATTCACGCTGATTGAGCTGATGGTCGTGGTGGCCATCATCCTGATTCTCGCGGGGCTCGCCGCGGTTCGTTATGATATGTCTGTCGAACGCGCGCACGAGGCGGCCTTGCACCATGACCTCTCGGTGCTGCGCGATGCCATCGAGCAATATACCCTGGACAAAGAACAGGCGCCGCAATCGCTGGACGACCTGGTGAGCGCTGGCTATCTTCGCCAAATCCCTACTGACCCGGTGACTGGGGCAAAGGACTGGGTCACCGAGACTTCTGACGTCTTACTTAGCCCAGACGAAGCTTCGGGCGGCGGCATCAGCGACGTTCACTCGCCGTCGGACAAAGTTTCGCCTTTTGAGAGTACCCCCTATAGCTCGTGGTAAATGGGCGCCGATTGCTGTTGTTCAAATCATAAAATTCGCGGATGAGCGGATTTGCGCGCGGCGTGTGACCGTTTCGTGAGCTTCCGCTACGATCTGTGCGCGAGAGAATCAACCTAGGGATAACGGCAGCTCTGCACTTACTTCCGAGTCCGCCGTCACGCGCCAAGCAAGGTTTCTGTACAATACAGCCGATCCTAGGCCACAGCATGCGATGGACGGCCTATGTCATACTACGAGGCCGATTTTCTGCCAGACATTTTTCGCCAGACAAGGACTGCTATGAATCACGCGAAATCCGATAGCGCTGCCGGGATGGGGACGCGAGCCGTTTGGTCCGGAGAACAGGGCGAGCGCTGGGTTGGCGCGACGCAGGTTCCAGTCGCCCTCAGCGTCTCATTCGCTTACAAGACGGTCGAGGAGTGGCTCGAAGTCGCACTGGGCAAGAGAGCCGGCCACATCTACGGCCGCAATACCAATCCAACCGTGGCCGCGTTTGAAGACAAAGTCAGAGACCTGGAAGGCGCGGAGTGGGCGACCAGCTTCGCCAGCGGCATGGCGGCGATCAGCAACACCTTGTTTACCCTCCTCTCTCCTGGGGACCGCGTCGTCTCTATCAAAGATACGTACGGCGGAACAAACAAGCTTTTTGTTGAGTTTCTGCCCCGTTTCCAAATCGAAGTCTCGCTCTGTGACACGACAGACCATACGGCCATCGAAGTTGCCGTTGCCCGAGGCTGCAAAGTGCTTTACCTCGAAAGCCCGACAAACCCGACGATCAAGATCGTCGATATCGCCCGACTCGCTGAGGCGGCGCACCGTCAAGGAGCACTGGTGGTAGTGGACAATACATTCGCCACCCCCATCAACCAGCGTCCGCTACAGCTTGGCAGCGATCTCGTCGTCCATAGCGCGACGAAGTTCCTCGGGGGGCACGCGGATGCGCTTGGCGGCGTCGTCTGCGGGCCCATGGACCTGGTGAATCGCATTTATCATTTTCGGGAAATCAACGGCGCATGCCTGGAACCGATGTCCGCCTATCTTCTGTTGCGTGGAATGAAGACCCTTCATCTCCGCGTGCGTCAACAGAACGAAAATGCATTGCAGATTGCCCGCTTCCTCGAGTCGCATCCCCGCGTCGCGAAGGTCTTCTATCCTGGACTCGAAACGCACGAGAATCACCAGATCGCACGCCGGCAGATGGCCGGGTTTGGGGGCGTGCTCAGCTTCGCGTTGCGTGGTGGCTTCGAGACAGTGAAGTCGTTCTTGCCGCGGCTGCGCTACGCGAATCTGGCAGCAAACCTGGGCGCGGTAGAAACGGTTGCCGGCCCTCCAGCGACTACCAGCCATGTCGAATCGACCCCCGAAGAGCGCGCTGCTAGCGGTATCCCTGAGGCTCTAATCCGCTACTCGGTGGGCATTGAAGACGTGGAGGATTTGATTGGCGACCTCCGGCAGGCGCTGGACAGCTTGGGCCGTGACGCAAACAAATAGCCGAAGTTGCACGGAACCTATCCTAGAGGGTGAATGTAAGTTCCGGGTGCGCCGTCGAATCGCGATCATTTCTGCGAGCGCATTTGCTCGATGAGCTGTGCGACTTTGGAATCTGGATTGACGGGCTCGACCATCAGGATGTCATTGGGGTTGATGTACATGCGGTCTGGCTCGTGCCACTCCTTGCCCCGCTTGACCAGAACGTTCCTCGGCTGCTTGGTCTGCGGATCCGTCTGGGTCACGACGTAATAGACGTCGCGCAATACGGGATGCGGGCCGCCGAAACCTTCGAGCTTGCCGAAATAGGAGACGTTATTGGTGAACACGACGAACTGATATGGAGTCGTAAACTGGACTTCGTCGCTGGCATGCACGCGATACTGCCCGACCAAGTAGGTGATGGCCGCCGCTGCGACGAGCGTCCCTACAACCCACCACGCGATAGCAACAGCAGCGCTGCCTCGCTGATTTTTCCTGTTCATCTTTACTCTCCTTGCCGGTTGCTCGCACAAGCCTGCGTGGCCACGCTTCGCACTTGGAATTTCCGAAACCACGCTCCCACCAAGAGGCAGGTCAAACCGGTCAGCAGCAGCAGCCACGTGGACGGCTCAGGCGTCGGAGCGCCTGTGCCGCCGCTGGAGGAACTAATGGTCGCGCCGAGGAACGGAACTAACGAGCCCCCGCACGAGTTCGTGTAGGAGCCTTGATTTCCGCCCCCGAAAAGGCTGCTATTGGCCGAATCGTTTTCATCGTAGAAAATTGAGCCGCCGCAAATATCCGCGAACGCGCCCAGGCCGCCGCTCAGGTCAAGCGAATCCACATAGAAACCGGCCGAACCGCTGGTGAATGCGAGACTCCCGCCGCTATCCAAAACAAGGCTGCCCCAGGCGAAATTGTTCGCGCTCAGGGTGCTCGCCATAAACAAATCATGAGTGCCCGTGCCGGTGAAATCGAGCGTGGCAGACGCAAGACTCCATTGGGCGGCCAGCGATGTGCTGGCGATATTGAAATCATTGGTGAAATTTCCGCCAACCTTGAAGACGTCACCGGCAACGGTCTGAACCACGGAGCTGGCGCCGAACGTCAGGTTCGTAACGTTGAGCGTGACGGGATCCAGATTCACCGTGCCGTTATCCACGAAATTACCGATCGTGGCTTGAATATTCGTGCTCGTCGCGCCGAAAATATCTAACGTACCGTTATTGGTGAGCGTCCCGCCGACATTCAAGTGGGCGTCAGCTGCCGGCCCTGCCGCACCCGGATTGATGGAGAAAATTCCAGCGGAACCTACTGTGATGTTGCCGGCGGTCAAGGTGCCGTTCTCAAGGCCGTAGAGGCCGGGCGCGTTCTGCGAGAAAGAGCTTGCGCCGATGGTCAGCGTTCCGGTTACGGTGTTCGTCCCGCCTGTTTGCAGGAATGCTTGCGTCAGTACCGAGCTGGTGGTGAAATTGTCACCGACGATCTCGTTCGCGGCATTGAGCGCACCGCCGCTCAAGTCGTAAAAGCCCAACGTCGTGCTCTCGTCGCCGCCGCCGAGCGTGAACGTGCCGCTGACGTTGTTGACTCCCCCAGATTGATTGAATGTGCCATTTCCTACGCCCAAGCCAACGTTTTCGGTCACGGCGTTCAACGTTGTCGCGTTCGAGCCAGAGAGATTGTAGGTGCCATTGCCGTTGTCGCCGACGTTCAGGTCGCCGTAGCCCGGCGTGCTCGACGGTGCGACAACGCTATTCGCGCCGCCGGATTGATTGAACGTCCCTGTAACTCCAGCAGAGCCAAAGGTGCCAATGTCTTCGTGCTCCGCACTCAGCGTACCGCCGTACATGTTGTACACACCGTTGCCGTCTGCGCCGACGGTTAATGCGCCGTTGCCCAAACCGCCCGGAGCCATGGTGTTCGACGTGCCGGCGTATTGATTGAAGGTGCCTGTGAAGCTCGTATTGACCGTCAGACCGATTTCCTCACTCCCGGATATGAGGGTGCCAGCTCCAACGCAAGTGGAAGCGCTGCCGTTGGTGCAGCCCAGATTATAGGTACCATTGGCCTCGGTGCCGACCTGGATGGTTCCCTCTGAAGTGAAGTTCGTTCCGTTGCTATTCAGCATGAACACGGTATTTACGGTACCGCCGGTCTGATTGAAAAGACCAGAGCCGCCGTTCTGAGCGTCCTCGCCAACACTGAGTAATCCGACGTCCAAAAGACCACTGGAAAGCGAATACGTGCCTGTGCCCCCACCAATTCCAAGGACAATCTCGAGCGTTTGGCTTATGCCACCGGATTGAATGAAAAGTCCATTAGTGCCGGCACCAATGCCGATTTCCTCGCTGCTGCAGCACACCGTGAGAGTGCCACCACTGAGTTCGTAGACGCCGATGGGGGATTCTTGAGCGTTTCCGAATCCGATCAGCAGCGACGGCGAAGTGTTGCTTCCGCCGGTCTGAACGAAATAACCCGCGGATTGGTCGCCGATGATTTCGCCGCCCGCGGAAAGCTGGCCTCCATTGAGTGTGTAAGTGCCCTGGGGAGTCAGTAGTCCGAAGTTCACGCCCGAGAGATTTCCCTCATTGCCGACAATCAGTTGGTCAGCGGCAAAATTCTCTCCCGAATCCTGAATGAAATTTCCGGTGCCGGCGATTTGCTGGCTCGTCGTGCTGTCGAACCCAAGCGTGCCGATATATTCGTCATCCGCAGCCAGCTCGGGGTTGGAAGGCGAGCCGTTTGGCACACCCAACGTATAATTCCCGTGACCCATATAGCCAACGTACAGTTGCGAGATCGTGTAGTCAGGCGGTTGACTTGTGCCCGCCACGCCTCCGTTAAAGCCTGCGGTTTCGTTGAATGTGCCGACGCTGCCGGGGCCGTATCCGATGTACTCGTTCGTGCCCAGGACGTTCGCCAGGATTCGGCCAGAAAGGTTATACGTTCCGTTTCCCAGGTAGCCGACGTAGAGGTTTCCACCTGTGAAGCCGTTGAATGGGTTGCTGGGATCACTGTATTGGCCGAGCAGGTTGTTGCCGCCGGATTGATTGAAGACGCCGTTGCTGCCCGCGTTGTAGCCGATGTATTCGTTGCCTGCCGCTTGCGAGGCTGATTGGCCGCTCGTGAAGAAGCCGCCGGCTTGCAGAGTACCCCCGCCAGAAAGATTATAAGTGCCGGTGCCATTCAGGCCGACGTAAAGGCCGCTGCTTAACGTGCCCGCGGGCTGGTTCGCATCTTCAGAAAGGTACGGCAGAACGTTGACTGTGCCGCCCGTTTGATTGAATGTTCCCCCGGAATCGGCTTCGAGAATTGGAGCGCTAATCGTGCCGCTGCTCAAATTGTATTGCGCCGTATTTCCGGAGACGAGCAGCGATCCTACGCTGTCTTCTGCGGAAACCACGGACTGGCAACTCGTATTGCCCGTGCCGCTGCAATGAATATGGAACGCCGCTCCTTGAGAATTCGGCCCTAATCCATAACTGACGAGCGTGTTCGTCGTGCTGCCGCTCTGATTCATGACCCCATTAATGACTTCAAACCCCGCGGTCAGCGTGCCGCCCTGGAGATTGAATGTACCCGTGTTAGCAACTTCGAAGGTGGAGGGCCAAGCGTAAAGATCGAACGTATCGAAAATCGAATCGTTGCCATCGATAAACGTAAAGGTGGAAGAGTCCTGGCCGAGGACGGTGATGTTTCCGCTCGTTTGCGTCTGCGTGCCAGTGATAACATCATCCTCGACCGTGTTGCTGAGCGACCACGAGGATTGCGCGCCGCTGCAGGAGAAGCCTGACGACGCCGCGCAGAAACTTTTATCAAAATTGCAGATCGGAGGCGGAGTCGACGACGGAGGGCATTGCTGTGCCCTTGTGATTCTTGAAGACAGCGCCACTGCCAAAACCAACCCTGCCCATAGTACAATTCGATTTGCTCTCACCGTCCCACCCTCCTCATTTCGGTCCCTAATTCAGCGCCTAATGAAATTCAGCCCCGCTTCTAGCATTTTGGTTCGAGCGGCAGTCTCCCGCGATCAGAACCTCCCGCAACCAGCACAAACAAAAATACTTGACGCCAACCGCGAACGGATGCACGGCGTCCGTACACCTCAGTGGGACGATAGGCACACAATGCTACGACTGTTGCGTGGGGTCAATGGACGGACCCCGAACTAGTTCCGAATTACCTCCGGACAACTAAGCCACTCATAGTGCGTTAGTTACTACTAAGCAGGGTCCCTGTCTTGCTTAACTTCGAAGCGCGTGCTAGCATCGAATTCCGTCCTCAAAATACAGGCCTGAACACATGGACTCCAAGGGCAGCCAGCCCCGATTTGCTTTCGGCCCGTACGAGGTGGACCTCCGCGCCGGAGAGCTCCGCAAAGGTGGCACCCGCGTCAAGATCCAAGATTTACCCCTGCGCCTGTTGGGCATGCTCGCCGAAAGGCCGGGGGAAGTTATTACCCGCGAGGATCTCCAGAAACGCCTTTGGCCCAGCGATACGTTTGTCGATTTCGAAGACGGGCTGCACACCGCGGTCCGCAAGTTACGCGAGGCTTTGTGCGACGACTCCGAAAAACCACGCTATGTGGAGACCGTCCCTCGCCGCGGGTACCGCTTCCTTGCCGAAGTCAAAACTCGCAATGATTACAATGGTCTCCCGCAAACCCAGGCAGCGCACTCCGAAGGCGCGATTGCTCGCGCACCATCTGCCACGGAAGATGCCCCGCATACCGTCGAACGAAAACCCGATGGCCCAGCCTGGCATGGATGGAAGCTTTGGTCGTCACTCGCTGTAACTGCCGTGGCGCTCTTTGCTCTCGTGGCAACGTGGCTGTTCCGCCAGCGCCCGGTTCTGTCTTTCAATTCGCGGGATTCGGTGCTCGTGGCGGATTTCGAAAACGAAACGGGTGATCCCCGGTTCGACCAGGCGCTGCAGACCGCATTCACCGTCAGCATGGAACAATCGCGAAACGCCAACGTATTTTCCCGGCTCCGCCTTCCCGACGTGCTCCACCGCATGGGCCGGCCAGCGAACGATAGGATCACTTCAGCTCTGGGCCGGGAAATCTGCCAGCGCGAGAATATCCGCGGACTGATTGCGTGCAGCATCACCCGCACCGGCGAGGAGTACGCACTGACGGCCGAGTTGATTGATCCACAGAGTGGCGCGACATTGCGGTCTTATACGGAACGCACTCACGGAGAGGGCGCCGTTCTTGATGCGCTGGACTCTCTCTCGCAGAAAATTCGCGCGGATTTGGGTGAGTCTCTTTACCAGATTCACGCTGCCGATCGCCCACTGCCGGATGTAACCACGACGTCCCTCGAAGCCCTCAAGGATTACGCGGACGGCGTGTCCTTGTGGCGGCAGGCGAAATTCCATGAGGCCCTGCCCCTCTTCCGCGCGGCCGTCGCGGCCGACCCTGGATTCGCCATGGCCCACGCTGCGATCGGGAATGCCTTTTGCAGCTACATTTACAACGAACAGCCCCTTGGGAAGCAGGAGTACGAAATGGCGCTCGCCAATTCCGGCCGCGCCACGGATCGCGAGCGTTTTATCATCCGGACGCACTTCGCGGACGATATGAACCACGTGGACGAGGCGGCCAGCCTCTATGAACTCTACTTGAGCCAGTATCCGGACGACTGGGCCATGCTCAACGACTACGCCCATCTGCTGCGCATGCATGGCCATGCTCCCGAGGCCATCAAGCAATATCAGCAGGTCCTTCGCGTAGCGTCCGACGACGCGAGCACATATGTTGAGCTCGCCACCGCCTACTCCGATCTCCACGATTTCCCGAATGCGCTGCACGCATATTCACAGGCTTTTCAGCTCGAACCAGAACTCCTGACGGCAGGGGACACGAACCGCGAATACGGCGCTGCTCTCGTGGATGACGGCCAACCTCAAAAAGCGGAACAGGTTTTTTCCGCCCTTCTGACAAAACCGGAAACGCGCGAGAATGGGCTGCGTTCATTGGCTCTGCTCGACCTTTACCACGGCCGCTACGCGCACGCGCAGCGCCAGTTCGAGGATGCCCTGACCATCGATGATGACAAACGCCAGGCGTTCGGTGCTGCGAGGGTCCGCTACATGCTTGCGGAAATCGCCGGCGGCGAAGGAAACAGGAAAAAACAGATCGCGGAGCTCGACGCTGTAATGCCCTCGTTCAAGTATATTGGCCCTAAAGTTGCTTTCGGTGCGCTCATCGGCCAGGCCTACGCACGCGCCGGCGCAACAAACCAGGCAGTAAAAATTCTGACCGTCATCACTCCCTTGGCCGATGCACAGAACAGTCAGCAAACGAAGTATCTCCATCTCTTAGAGGCAGAAATCGCATTGGCCAAGGGAAATCCGGGCAAGGCCCTGGACCTCGTTGCCCCGCCCTCCCCCGACGATGACGAATCAATGACTGTTCTGCTAGCCGAATTCAGGGCGCATGCGTATCAGGCGGCAGGTAAAACCGATTCTGCCATCCAGTGGTACAACAAGCTCCTCGCCGCAGCTCCTGGATGGGTTCCCTGGGAGCCGGAGGAACGGTGCGTCCACGCGCATTACTTCCTCGCCGAGGATTATCTGACCGAGGGCGATCGCGACAAAGCAAACACGACGCTTGGCGCGCTGCTGAAACTGTGGTCGGACGCCGACGCGAACCTGCCTCTTCGCAAACAGGCGCTCCAATTGAACGCGCGCATCGGCAAGTAAACCCACAGGAAAGCGGGACTACCACGATGCCCCGGCATCCCCCCGCTCTGCGAGTTTCCTGCATCGATACTGTTTCCATATCTAAGCTCACGCTGCGCCGCGTTGGCACAATCGCCGGACACGCCGTGGAACTCTGACCTTGTGTTGAAGAGACACCTGCGCGGGAAGCTGAGAGTTACAAACGGTCATCTGCATATGTTTCGCCATACGTCCGCAACGCGGCAGGTCCAGGCTGGGGTGCCAGTCGCTGCGGTGTCCAAGATTCCCGTGCACGGCTGCATTTCAACAAGTCTGAAGATTTACACGCACGTCTTGGTTGAGCACATGGAGCAGTTTGAGCGTCAGCGCGCCCGAATTCTGGGCACGTATCGTGCAGCTGATGTGGGTGCGGTTGCAGGAGAGCGGCAAGTCGCGTAGTATCTATGGCGCGGGGTGGAGCAGCCTGGTAGCTCGTCGGGCTCATAACGCGCCAAACGTCAACCGGCTCTGCCGGATTCAAACGACTTAGCCCTTCTTCTCAGCCGCAAAAACCCTTCAAAACGGGATATTCTGGGCACTTAACGGGCACCTGAGAATTGGAGAAGGGCACCTGCCTTGGGCGCACCGAACTCGACTCCAACAAGTCCGCCTGTCACTTCTAACTACTAACGTTTCCAACAAATCGGGGAATCTGCTTTTCGCTCAAAAGTAACCCGAACGGAATGAAAACGTTGGATTCGTGCACAGTTGGTGCACAGTTGAGGTCCGTCAGAAATCCTGTCGAGTGAACCCCTCGCTGAGACAATTGGGATTGGCACAATCCTAGCAGCGGTGAGCTGCTATATGCTGTTCAAGCGCAAGACGTGCTTGCTCGGACTTTACGCGGGTTTCATTTGCGGCGCGGTCGACTCGCTGGTATTCCTCTTTCGCTGATGTACCGGGGAGGCTCCTACGGAGTTGCCGATGTTTCTGTTGATTGTGACCTTGAAATTCTGACCGATATGATTGCGCACGGCTGCCACCTCGCACTGATCAACGTGTAGACGGCGACGCTGTTCGTCATGTTCGTTCCGTCCGATAGAGAGTCTTCACA
>CAVXBO010000008.1:0-131011 GCA_963760165.1 uncultured Acidobacteriota bacterium | reverse complement strand
CTCATAACCCGGAGGTCGTTGGTTCAAATCCAACCCCCGCAACCAATTTTGCCCCTTCCCTTCCTTTGCTGTGGCGATGAGCCCGTGCCGGGCCGACTTCTTTATATTGCGTCACTGCGTGGCGAGGGCCGGAGGTCGTTGGTTCCAGAGATACGGTTGCCCTAGTTTGACTGAGGATTCTGAACAAGCAGACTGGAGTGGCCGGCTACTTTGTCAGGCTGGCAATCTCGACGTTGAAATTACTGAGCAGCTCGCCGGTAGACAAATAAACGGATGCGACCGCGAGTTGGTAATCCACTTGCGCTTGAATGAGGCTTTGCTCCCCCGTGGCCAGTTCCGATTGAGTCTCCAGAACCACAAACAGCGTTTCCGATCCGAGTTCATACTTTCGCTGCTCCGCTTGCAGGTTTTTTTGTGCCAGATTGAGAGCAATCTTCGCCGCCTCCATGGAAAGTTTCGCTTGTTCCAACTGATGAACGGCATTTGCGACATCGAGGGTAATCTGTTGGCGAACCTGGCTATCCGAATAGAAATCATGGCGCTTGTTGACCTGGGCACTGGCAAAGGCCGCCTTCGCCGCATAGTTCTTGATGGGGAGAGTCAAGCTGAGTCCACCGCCGTAGGTCGGTTGACTGAACCCGAACGTTTGGTCGAGTGCTTCGAGAAATGGCCCGTTCGTGGTGGTGTTCAGCCCAGATCCCGAGTAGATTCCGGTAAGAGACAACTGCGGCTCCAGGCCGTTGTGCGCAATTTTTACGTTCAGGTCGTCATTGGCGAGCTGGAGGCGCTGGACCTCGACTTCGGGGCGGTTGGCCAATGCTTTCTGGAGCTCCGTGGCAATGTCCACACTGAGCAGGTCGTCGGTTGGTTCGGGGCCCTGGGTCAAATTCAGATCGAGGGCTCGGATGTTTGGATCGAGGTCGGCACCAATAATATTTCGGAAGGTGTCTTCGGCCTGTTTGACGGCGTACTCGGTTTGAATCTCCGATACCCGGCGCGCAGCGACCTGCGATTCGGAGCGATAAATGTCGAGAGGAGGCAACGCGCCCTTCTCCAAAGCTTGTTTATCGTGGTCATATGATTGCTGCGCCTGAGCTAACAAATTCTGCTGGACCTCAAGATTCTCACGCGCCTCGACGACATTCCAATATTGTTGAATCGCGTCAAAAATCACGGTGGCGACTTGCGCCTGGAAGGTCGCGCGAGACTGCGCCAGATTGCGCTGGGCGATGATGATCGGCCCACGATTGGCCAGAAGCCCGCGGCCGCGGAGGAGGGGCTGGGTAATCTGAACAGACACGGTTCCGAAGACGGAAGGATTGACGAAACCAAAGTTGATATTCGAAGAAAACTTCGTCGCATTCACGGACGTTTGAATGTTCGTTCCTGTCTCGAACGTCTGCGAAAACCCGAGCTGGTATATCTGACTTAGTCCGCTCAGCGTTGGGGCTATGGCAGCCTGCGAGAACGAGCTCTCCGCCGAGCGGCTGGTATTGAAGAACCCGGTCAGCGTTGGATCGAATGGCGTGCGCGCGGATTCAATGGCACTTTTCGCGGCATCGATCTGCGTTTGATCGAGCTGTATATCCGTGTTATTCCCCAGCGCCAGGAGTATCGCGTCGTTCAATGAAAGCTGCAGTTTGCCGCTCTTGACGAATTGCTGAAAATCGTGCGACCCGGGCACTCCGGTTGTCGAAGCCGGCGCCGCCTGCTCGGTGAGAGTGGCGCGCGGAGATGGTGTTTGTGCGGGAAGCGTCCAGGCCCAGATGAACGCCGCAAACACAGCCAACAACAATCGGAAGACACAAACGGGTGAGTGTCTCATTTTTCCCCCTGAAGAAGCGTAGAAGTTCCTGTTCCCTGCTGGAAAGAATCGAAAGCAGAACGGCCGTCCAGCCGCTCTGCGGAAATTATTCGTATCGGATCGCTTCCACTGGATCGAGCCGCGCCGCCCTTACCGCCGGATAAATTCCAAAAATCATCCCCACCGAAATAGACACGACGAAGGCGAGCACAATCGAGCCTGCCGTGACCATCGTGGACCATCCCGCCAGCCAGGCGATCAGTCGCGACATCCCGAATCCGAAGACGATGCCGAGAATGCCCCCCGCGAACGAAATCAGAATCGCTTCGATAACGAACTGCCGCACGATATCGAACTGGCGCGCTCCGACGGCGCGCCGCACGCCGATTTCGCGTGTGCGCTCGAGGATGCTGGCCAGCATGATGTTCATGATGCCGATCCCGCCGACCAGCAGCGAAATGGAAGCAATGGCCACCATCACGGTATTGAACAACCGTTCGGTACGCTGCTGCTCGGCGAGCAATGCCGCCGGCACGATCACGGTGAAATCCCCGGCGTTGTGGTGGGAGTTATTCAAAATGCCGCGAACGACCGCGGCAACGTTGGCGCTGTCCGCGTTGGCAGCGAGGTGCAGGTAGATGCCGTCAATTTCGTCTTTCATGTAGCTGTACGAGTCCGCCAAACGGTAAATGACGGAGTTCACCGGCGCGTAAATTATGTTGTTCAGATCTTCGCTGGGAACGCCGGCGACATCGTTCTGCGACGTCAACTGCGGCCCCGCCACGCCAATGACGCGGAACCATTGTTCGTCCAACTTGACGTACTTGCCCACGGCCTCTCCCGAACCAAACAAGGTGGCCTTTGCGGCCTCTCCCAGCACGCAAACGGGCTCCGCAGCGGCATTTTCCGGCGCATTGAAAAACTGCCCCTCGACCATCCGCAGGCCCACGATTTGTTCATACGAAGGTTCGACGCCGTAGACCTCAGGAGTGTCCTGCTGCGGACTGGGAAATAGTTTTGTCGGCGAGAAACGCTTGCGCACGGAGCTTCGGCAATTCCGCTTACGCCCTGACGGATCACGCGATAATCCGCGAAGGAAAGGCCTTGGGAAATTCGGCGGACTTTGTCCAGGGCCTGGTCGCTTGCGGCTTCCTTTGCCTCCACGATCAGATTGCGCACACCGAGCTGCTCGATGAACGCCATGACTTTCTGCTGCGCGCCGGCGCCGATCGAAAGCATGGAGACCACGGCGGCAACTCCGAAAATCATTCCCAGCATGGTGAGGAGCGAGCGCAATTTGTGAACGAGCAGGTTCTCGAATCCCAGGCGCAGGTCGGGAAGCCACTGCCAAACAGAAAACGGGTAACCAAGCCGAGGGGGCGCGACTTGATTCGTGGCGCTCATCGCGGCGCTCCCACCGGGCCTGCGGAGCTCGCCGGTTTCGCGGAGCCGCCCCGCCAGCAGCGGATCAACGACGGCCACTTCCGTCCCTATTTTTAGCCCCGAGATGACCGCCATCCCCTCCGACAGGTATCGAATCTGGATCGCACGCGGCTCGAAGCCGTTCGCGCTGCGTGCATACACGATGGCCTTGTCATCTTTTTCGAAGACCGCCTCTCGCGGAACCCACAGCGCCTTTTGCAGACGATCTCCCAGGATCATGAGGTGCGCGGTGAAACCCGGCCGCAATTGTTTGTCAGGATGGTCCAGTTCGACGGTGACCGCGGAGTTTCCTCCGGGCCCCGCGAAGAAGAAATCACCGCCACCGGCGGCGACGGTCTTTACCGTTCCGTGGAACAGTTCTCCCGGCACAGCGTCGACGCGAACCTCGACAGACTGGCCGACCTTCACATTTACACGGTCGCCTTCATTTACTTGTGCGGCGATCTCCATCTGGTCCATGTCGATGACGTCCGCAATGGTGCTGCCGGCGTTGACTTGGTCGCCCTGCTGATACTCGGGGAGGGTCATTCCACCGAAAAAGACCCCTCCTGCGGCACCTTCATTTTGGCGAATAACGATGAGCCCGTTGATCGGCGAGCGCACTTGCATGTTCTTGATGTTTTCCTGCGCCTGATCCATGGCCAGCTTCGCCTTGTGAGCCTTCTCCTGATCGACGGCGATGGTCGCTTGCCCGGAAGCGGCGTGAGAGTTGATGTCTTGCTGCAGCTGCTGGAGGGCTCGTTTTGCCTCACCCAGAGCAAGCTGACTTTTTTGAGCGTCGATGGCGCTAACCAAATCCTTCTTGCTGACTTCCAGTTCGGCCTGCCGCACGTCAAAGCCCGCTTTCAAAAGCGCGGTTTGGTCCTGAGCGGCCTGAACCGCGGCATCGTCCTTTGCCTTCACGATCTCCTGTTCGGCTTGATCGTAGTCGGAGCGGGCCTGCTCGAGGTTGTATTGCTGCTGGCTTGGATCGAAATCAAGCACGGCGTCGCCCGCCTTCACCTGCGCGCCAGTCTTGAGGAGATGGATGATCTGCAGGCTGCCGCCGCCAATCGTCGGCGCGACCAGCATTGCGGTACGCGTGGAGCGCAGCGATCCGGTGGTATTTACGCGGAGCTGCACGTCGGCCTGCTCGACGGCGGCAACCGGGACGCTGCCTTCTGACGAGCGCACCTTGCCCTGCGCGGAGCAGGCCGCCACCCACAATGTGGTCAGAAGCAAAATTCCAATTGATGCTAACGGCGCTTTTCTGTGTGCCATCTTCGAATCCGCTAGGGTGTCGGGTTGGGGTCTCGCAAAGCTACCCGTTCACCCGCTTGCACCCCTTTTGCGACCAAGACTTGATCTCCGCTGCGCCGTGCCACTTCAATGGGCCGCTCGTCGAACGTCGACCCATGAAGGACGTACGCGACGCTCTGACCTGATTTCTGGAAGACGGCTGCGGATGGAATAACGATCCCTTCTGCCACGTGGTCGACGGCGATGCGAACGTTCGCGCTCATTCCGGGCCGCAGCCGCGGGTCCGTTTTCTGAAGCGAGAAATCCATGCTGAAGTTCCTGGGAAACGGCCACCCACCCGAAAAGTCCATACTCGCGATGGTGCTGATCTGGGCCACTTTCGCGGTGAACTCCTTGTCGGGAATTGCGTCGACTCGCACGGAGCTGGTCTGGCCCAGCTCCACGCGGCCGCGCTGGGTTTCGTCGATGCGACCAGTGATCAGCAGGGTCGCGAGGTCCGGCAGCTCGGCGATCGCCGCTCCTGCCCATGCGCGGTCACCCTGGCGGAATGGCTGTGAATTCCCCATGAAGCCTGAGGCTCGCCAATTGCTTTGCAGCATCACCATTCCGTCGATCGGTGCACGCAGCGTCAGCGCGGCCAAGCTTCGCTCCGCCTGCTGCAGGGCGTAGGATTGCTGTTCACTCTTCTGCCGCTTGCTCTCGATGTCCGCGGCGTCGGACTCTTGGTCGGTCTTGAGCTTCATCTCTGTATCACTGACCTTCTCTTTTGCGTCCGCCACTTTGAGATTTGCTTCTGCGCCGTCGATCTTGGACACAATTTCCTGCTTGCTGGCGTCCAGCTTGGCCGATTGCAGGTCGTAGCGGGCCTTCATCACGTCGGTGAGATCTTGCTCCTCCTTCAGCCGCGCCTGGGCCTGGGATTGCTTGATTTCTTCTTCCGCGGATTTCAACGCGGATTGATCTTGAGCCAAGTCTTGCTTTGTAGTGGTGGCATCGAACTGAACCACGACGTCGCCTTTTTTCACTTGCGAGCCATTTTTCGCCAACTTGATAATCTGCAAGTCGCCCGCTCCATAAGGCGCAGCGATGGTAACCGATTTGCGCGCGCTGACCTGGCCATGGACCTGCACGTAATCCACGAAGTCCGTGCGCTGCACGAGCGTGCTCGGAATGTCCAGCGCGGGCCTGGTGATGCGATAACCTCCGTAAGTGATCGAGCCACAAAGGAGCGCGGCGACGCCGAGCACCGCAACCTTTCGCCTTCGCCAGAGATTACCGAGCTTGCTCATTTGTTAATTTCCTCAAGACGATCCTTGCCCCGATTGAGGACTCAGCTTCACCTCGTCGTGCGGCTTCAATCCCGCCTCGATGACCGTATCCACGCCGTTGCTTGGCCCTGCAGTCACGGCGTGCTGCTGAAAGGCGCTGCCTGTTTTCAGCCAAACATAGTCCGCGTCCGCCTGGTGCTCGACGGCTTCCGCTGGCACAACCAGGGCATTCTTCAAATTCGCTAATTGGAGGTCCACCGCCGCCGACAGATCGGGCATGAGCTTGGAGTTGGCCCCTTGAATACTGAATACCGCGGTGAAATCTCGAATGGTGTCGGACTGTTCGCTCGCCTGCCCAAGCGGGGCGAGTTCTTCCAGTGTTCCCGGAAATGTCACTCCGGGATAAGCGTCCAGGCTGATCTGTGCGTGCTGGCCCAAATGCAGTTTGAGCAAATCCGCCTGGTTTACCTCGACGCGAACCTGCATGGCCGAAGGATCGACCACTTTCATAAACGGCACACCTGGGCGCACCTCGTCACCCTCCTGCACCTCCCCCATCCGCGATCCGAGCCAAATGCTGTTGAGGACAACCACGCCATCCATCGGCGACACGATGGACATTTTGTTGGCATTCGATTCCGCGTAGAGCATCGTGGCGCGCGCCCGGTCGCGCTGGATCTCCAGCGTCCGGATGTCCGCGGCCGCGGCTTGGCGTTTCAGGTCAAAGGTGTGCTGCAACTGCTTGAGGGTCTCCTGGGCTTCGGCAAGCGCCTCCTGGTTTTTCTCCACATCAATGCGGGAAAGAATTTCGTTCTTGCCCATTTCGAGCTGGGCCTTCTGCAACGCATCTTGCGCCTGCTGCAAATCGTCCTGGTCCTTGGCGCGGGCGGCATCTTCCGCCGCGCGTTTCTCCGCCACCTGGTCCACTAAATCCTGGTAAGCGGCTTTTTTGTCCAACGCATCCTTGATCTGCGCCTGACGGTCGAACTCGACAAGCAGGTCGCCTTTTCGGACCAAGGTCCCACCCGGCAGCAGCTTGGTGACGACCATCGTACTGAGTTGCGCTCCGGACAACTCCGGCGCCAGAACCGGGCGAGAGCGCAACGCCTCGGTACTTCCCGCCAGGCGCAACACACTGACAAAATCCTTGGTGACCGCGGTCGCTGTTCCGGTGTCGGCGCTGCCGGAAGCCCGGGCTTGTCCCTTGCGGAAAACAACGAAGAGAAGCGCTGCTGCGGCAATCACGACGATGGCGAGAATCGCGGCAAAAGGCCTGTTTCGTTGGGGTGTCCGGTGAGACTCTTCGCCAGCGGAAAGAATCGGCCGGAGCGTAGCCGTCGTTGGAGCTGCGGCTGGCTCAGTAGCGGTTCTGGCGTATATCGAAGGTTCCGTCATACGAGTCCGGGCTTGCCTCGCTGACCTGCGCAGCAAGGGCTCAGTATACCTCTACGTTATAGCCGCTCTTTCACATATGTTGTCTTGGACGTAAGAAGTTGTCCGTTGGGTAACACGATTTTCGGCACGCCGCCCTCCGCCCGGTCAAGTCTCCGTGCGTCGCGACTTGTGATTCATTCAACGACGGAATTGGATGCTTCCGGGACTTGCAGTGCCGTGCCTCCGGCCCTTCTGCGTCCTTGCGCCAAATGCTGGCCGTCGGCAACTAAGATCACGGTAGCCCCCAACAGCGAAAATCACCGCCTGGCGCCGGAACAAATGTTCATGCATCAAATCAGCAACGCCGTACGTCTGTTAAATACTGAAGGGGACGGTAGTTTGCGCCCGGCGACGAAGAGCGGCCAGCGCAAAGGACTGATGAAGGATTGGCGGCGCGTTGAAACTTCCGCGGTGTACGGGCAATATATCGCTAGCGGCAAGTGAAGGGGCAAGGGTACAGAGAAGAACATGTGGATTGTTCGAATCGCGTTACAACGGCCGTACACGTTCGTCGTGCTTGCACTATTGATTTTGATTATCGGCCCTCTTTCGATCCTCCGAAGCCCCAAGGACGTTTTCCCGAACATCGCAATCCCGGTCATCAGCGTGGTGTGGGACTATCAAGGATTTACGCCCGAACAGTTAAATTACCGGATCACCGCGCCTTCCGAGCGGTCACTGTCAACGCTGGTCAACGATATCGAACACATCGAATCGCAGTCGATCAGCGGAAAAGCGGTGATCAAGATGTTTTTCCATCCGAACGCCAACATCTCGACGGCCATTGCCCAGACTACCGCTATTTCCCAGTCGGTTTTGCGCCAGCTTCCTCAGGGCGCCACGCCGCCGCTTGTCTTGCTCTACAACGCTTCGACGGTGCCGATTCTTCAATTGGCGCTTTCAGGCAACGGCCTTTCCGAACAGCAGGTAACAGACCTGGGAATGAATTTCATTCGGAATCAGCTTGCAACCGTCCAGGGTGTGTCGATTCCGTGGCCGGACGGCGGCCGTGTGCGGCAGATACAGGTGGACCTTGAGCCGCAGGCGCTGCAGGCCCGCGATCTGTCGCCGCTCAATGTGGTCAATGCTATTGGCAACCAAAATCTGATTCTGCCTTCCGGAACGGTGAAAATCGGCTCATTTGAATATGACGTGGACATGAACGGCAGCCCCACGGTTGTGGAACAGCTAAACAATTTGCCCATCAAGACCATGGGGAGCACAACGATCTACATTCGAGACGTGGCGCATGTTCGCGATGGCTATCCTCCGCAAACAGAAATTGCGCGCGTGAATGGAGAGCGCGCTTCGATCTTGACGATTGAAAAATCAGGCGGCGCATCAACTCTTTCCGTGATCGAGGGCGTGAAGAAAATGCTTCCGCAGATCAAAGCGAGCCTTCCTGCCGCGTTGCAAATCCGGCCTCAGGCGGATCAGTCGATCTTCGTGCGGGCCGCGATCAATGAAGTGGTTCGCGAATCGATTATCGCGGCGTGTCTGACCGCGGCAATGATTCTGCTGTTCCTGGGCAGCTGGCGCAGCACAGTCATCATTGCGGTTTCGATTCCGCTGTCTATCCTCACGTCGCTGATCGTTCTCGGTGCGCTGGGAGAAACAATCAATATCATGACGCTCGGGGGCCTGGCGCTGGCCGTGGGCATCCTGGTCGACGATGCGACAGTGGCAATTGAAAATATCAATTACCATCTGGAGCAAGGCAAGGAGTTGGAACCCGCGATCCTTGATGGCGCGCAGCAAATTGCCGTTCCGGCGCTTGTTTCCACGCTTGCGATTTGCATTGTTTTCGTCCCGATGTTCTTCCTGACGGGCGTCGCGCGATATCTCTTCGTGCCACTTGGCGAAGCCGTTGTCTTCGCGATGCTTGCCTCCTACTTGCTGTCGCGAACGCTGGTTCCAACGATGGCGAAATACCTGCTGAAAATCCATCACGGGGAGGAGGACAGTAAGCCGCGCAGCCGCAATGCTCTTGTGCGCATGCAGCAGGGCTTTGAAAGCATGTACCAGCGCATTCGGGTTCGATACCGGCACACGCTCGAAACCTGCATAGAACACAAAGGAATCTTCGCCGCCATTTTCCTTGGGGCATGTCTGGTTTCTTTGGCGCTAATCCCTCTGATCGGCGAGGATTTCTTTCCCTCGGTAGATAGCGGGCAGTTCCGCGTCCACCTTCGAGCCCCCACAGGGACGCGTATCGAAGATACGGCCGCTTTGTGCGCGCGCGTGGAGAGCACGATCCGAGGTTCGATCGCGTCCGGCGAGTTCGATAGCATCATCGACATCATTGGCACGCCGTACAGCAGCATCAACCTGAGCTATAGCACATCGTCTCCGATCGGGCCCGGTGACGGCGACATCCTTGTTACACTGAAGTCGAAACACCATCCGACCGCTCAATACGTGCACGATCTGCGTTTGAAATTAAACCAGGCTTATCCGGGAGTGACCTTCGCCTTTCTCCCTGCCGACATCGTGAGCCAGATTCTCAACTTTGGCCTGCCTTCGCCGATCGATATTCAGGTGATCGGCCAGGACCGTGGAGCTAATCGGGAGTTTGCCGATCAGCTCTTGCAGAAGCTGAAATACGTTCCCGGTTTGGCGGACTTGCGAGTGCAACAAGCTTTTAATTATCCGGATATTCACGTGAATATCGACCGGACCGAAGCCAGCCAGATTGGACTGACGCAGCACGACGTTGCCAGCAACGTGCTCATTTCGCTCAGCGGCAGTTTTCAGACGACGCCAACATTTTATCTCGACCCCAAAAACCTCGTCAGCTACCCGATCGCGACCCAGACTCCGCAATACCGAATCGAATCTCTGCAGGATCTGGAGAACATTCCGCTCACCCCAACGAATGGTTCACCGCCGCAGATTTTGGGCAATCTGGCCTCGGTTGACCGCGGAGCGGAAATGGCCGATGTATCCGATTACAACATCCAGCCGGCCATAGATATTTACGGGGCGGCGGAAGGCCGCGATTTGGGTGGCGTCTCTCACGACATCAATAAGATTGTTGATACCGGTCGGCGCGACCTGCCGCGCGGGTCGCAGCTGCTCATTCGCGGGCAGATTGCGACAATGGCCAGCTCCTTTGCGGGCCTGCTGGGAGGCCTTGTCTTCGCGGTCTTACTTGTTTATTTGCTGATTGTGGTGAATTTTCAGTCTTGGCTCGATCCGTTTATCATCATTACGGCTCTTCCCGCTGCATTGGCTGGGATTGTATGGATTCTGTTCGTCACGCGCACTACGATCAGCGTCCCGGCGCTGACCGGCGCGATTATGTGCATGGGAGTGGCGACTGCGAACAGCATTTTGGTCGTCAGTTTTGCCCGAGAGCAGTTGGCGGAAGGAAAAAGTCCCGCCGAAGCTGCCGCTGAGGCAGGATTTACGCGTTTCCGGCCAGTGTTGATGACCGCGCTCGCTATGATTATCGGCATGGTGCCCATGGCGCTGGCACTCGGCGAAGGCGGCGAGCAGAACGCTCCTCTCGGGCGCGCGGTGATCGGCGGACTTTTATTCGCAACCATCGCGACGCTATTTTTCGTTCCCGTGTGTTTCAGTCTTTTTCATCGGCATCGGCCCAAACAGGCCCCAGCGAATCCTAACGGGAGCCATCGGTGACGCATTTCAACTGTGAAGAGGTCTAACGTTATGGGAGTTGGCGTACACACCAGGCCCGGGACGGAAGAAGAAGGCGCTTCAGCTCCAACAGGCCCATCCGCGGCCGTGAGCAGGCGGATGGGCCCGAAGCACTGGTTCTGGATTCTTCTTGCACTGGCAATCGTTGCCCTGATTGTGGTCTTTGGGGTTCTTTCACGCTCGAGAGCGGCGGGTAAACTCAAGAAAGACACGGCTACGCTCGCCGTGCCAACAGTTTCCGTCATCCACGCGGAACGCTCCGCGCCGCAGCAGGAGATCGTGCTTCCCGCAAACATTCAAGCCTATTCCGATGCACCGATCTACGCGCGCACGAATGGTTACTTAAAGCATTGGTACGTGGACATCGGGGCGCACGCGAAGAAGGGTCAGCTTCTGGCCGACATCGACACGCCCGAAGTCGACCAGCAGCTCCAACAGGCGCGCTCCGATCTTTCCACCGCGGAAGCGAATCATCACATCGCGCAGATCACCGCGGACCGCTATCAAGGCTTGCTCAAGACGGACTCGGTTGCAAAGCAGGACGTCGACAACGCCGTTGCGAGCATGCAGGCGACGCAGACGCAGGTGCAGGCGGCACAAGACAATGTGAAACGCTTGGAGGATCTGCAGTCGTTTGAGAAAATTTACGCGCCCTTCGATGGCGTCATTACCGCTCGAAATATCGACGTAGGCGACTTGATCAATGCCGGAAGCGGCGGCCCGGCTCAGGAGCTTTTTCATCTTTCCGCGACCAACAAATTGCGTGTGTACGTCAGCGTTCCGCAAATCTATTCGGTGGCGGCGCGGCCGGGAATCAAGGCGTATTTGACGTTGTCAGAGTTCCCCAACCGGAAGTTCCCCGGCACCCTGGCTCGCACGGCCAACGCGATCACGCCCGCGTCCCGCACACTGCTGATCGAAGTCGACGTGAACAACTCCGCCGGCACGCTCTTGCCCGGCGCGTATGCCGAAGTTCATATTGGAATTCCCGGTAAGGCGTCGACTTACATTGTGCCGATTGCAACGCTCATTTTTCGTTCACAAGGAATTCAACTTGCCACGGTCGACGACGGCAAGCATGCGAAGCTCGTCAGTGTCACACTCGGACGCGATTTCGGCACTCGCGTTGAAGTTGTATCCGGCATCAGCGATCAAGATTCGATTATTGTCAATCCGCCCGATTCGCTCGTGGATGGCGAAGAAGTTCGCACCAACGCCCCGGCCACGCCATCTCAACCAAGCAACTCGCCGGAGGGCCAGCAGTGAAGACAGTATTTCGTAGCAGCCCTGCCTCCACAGACGCGGACAGAAGACTAAGTGCCGTTTCCATCGCGAGCGAATTTCTGCTGGGGGCGTGTTTATTCCTGAGCGGCTGCACCGTCGGACCTGCATACGTCCGTCCATCCGCGCCGGTTCCCGCCCCCGATGCTTATAAGGAAGTCGGCAACTGGCAGCCGGTTCAGCCTGGCGACGCAGCACCTCGCGGCAAGTGGTGGGGCGCTTTCCAAGACGCCGAGCTGAGCGAACTTGAAGATAAGGTCGATGTTTCCAACCAAAACCTGAAGGCCGCCGAGGCACAGTATACGCAGGCACGCGCGGCCATTCGATTTTACAGGTCTGGCTACTTCCCGGTTGTTTCAGCTCAGCCTTCCGCTTCGCGGCAACGACAATCGCAGAACAAAGCACTGTACAGTTCAGGCGAAGTGACAACGTATAACGATTACCTTCTTCCCGTCGATGTTTCCTACGAGCCAGACATTTGGGGGCAAGTTCGCCGCCAGGTCGAATCGGCGAGGGCGCAAGCGCAGGCAAGCGCCGCCGACCTGGCGACGGTCAACCTCAGCTTGCACGCTGAATTGGCGATGGATTACTTCCAGTTGCGCGGGCTCGACGCGGAAGAGCAGTTGCTCAACAACACCGTAGCGGCATTTCAAAGGACTTTGCAGCTCACTCAGGACAGGTTCAAAGGCGGCCTCGCTTCCGCGGTCGACATCGCCCAAGCGCAAACACAACTTGAGACGACGCGTGCGCAGGCCGTTGACGTAGGAGTTCAGCGCGCGGCGTATGAGCATGCGGTTGCGGTGCTCACCGGCCAACCGCCCTCCAGTTTCGGTTTGGCATCTTCTCCGCTCAGCGCTCCTCCCCCCATCATCCCGCCAGGACTGCCCTCGCAACTGCTCGAACGCCGGCCCGACATCGCGGCCGCGGAGCGGCAGATGGATTCAGCAAACGCACAAATCGGAGTCGCCAAGTCCGCCTATTATCCGGCGATAACGCTATCTGGCGGTGGCGGATTCGAATCGGCGGGTATCGGAACGTTGCTGTCGGGACCGAGCGCATTGTGGGCCATCGGCGCGTCCGCATTCGGCACGATTTTCGAGGGCGGACGCCGCCACGCGCTCACGGCAGAAGCGCAGGCTGCATACGAACAAACAGTAGCAAATTATCGCCAGACCGTGCTTACGGCTTTTCAGGACGTCGAGGACAATCTAGCGGCGCAGCGCATTTTGGAACAGGAAGCAGTCACGGAAGACGGCGCTGTTGCCGCCGCGCAGCATTCGCTGGACCTCTCACTCAATCGGTACAGAGGCGGTGTCACCTCCTACCTGGAAGTGACGACCGCGCAAAGCCTGGCGCTGAATAATGAGCGCACGGCAGCGGACATTCTGACACGCCGCATGGTGGCCAGCGTTCTCCTGATCAAAGCACTGGGTGGCGGCTGGACCAGGGCAAATCTGGCTGCTGACTAGGCGCGCATTACAGTTAGCCTGGGGACCTGCCGAGCTGGTTACGGACTCTTCGGGGCCGCAGTGGCAACTGGAGCGGCTACGGGCTGTAGCAAGGCGAGATATGCCCGGCCAAACGCCGCCTGCTGGGTTCCCGCTCCCACGACGACGGCCTGCACGGAATAACGTCCCGTCGGCAGCTTGGATAGCGGCAGGCTGATTCGATACGACGCCGTGCGCGCATTTGGATCCACTCCCGTGGGCATCAGCAAAGGCGTTGCTTTGATTTGCGCTCCGCTGCGGAAGAAGATCAACCCGGCGCGCAGCGCCTTCGGATCCACACCGTCCGGATAGTACGCCTGGAAAAATACATAAAGAGTCTGCTGCTGCGTGAAAAGGCGCGTGACGCTGGGGATGATCTTTTCGCCGGCCATCTCGAGCGGCGAGTTCTCGATCCGCGCCGCACGTCCCTGCCCCTTTGTCTGAACTTCGCTGGTCTTCGCTGTTGGAACCAACTCGTTGGAGAGAAGCACGGAACTCAACGACAGGCGACCAGCCGGGCGCGACGGCAAGACAAGATCGGTTTCAAAACTTCCGATATGCCCCATTTCGTTCTCCCGCGCCAGGAACTTCAACCGGTACTTGCCCGGGCTGAGAACGACGCCACCTTCATACACCAAGTTGCTGCCGCTTACTTCCGCATAGCGCTGCGCGCCGAGTTTCACGTGGATGGTGTCTTGCAGTTGCGCGACGACTTGGCCGGCGGGATACGCCCGGACTTCTGCGGCGAAATCGAAACTTGCCTCGCGCTCGCCACGCTTTTCGGCCCACTGCAGTGCACTGGAAGAGATCTTCGCAGCGATGGGGACGTAAATCTGGCGGTCATTGAGGCGAAAGGCCGATGTTTCAACCGCGATGGGCAGGTCTACATATGGGCTTTCCGCCTGCATCGCATCGGCCAGTTGTTCCTTGCGATCTTCGGATGCGAAGTGCTGAAAATCCTTCGGCGCGTAGTAGCCGCTCCGGTAGCGGACGTGGACTCCCGGTGCGTTCACCTTCACTCGAATGGCGTGCCAACTGCCGTCACGTTTGACATCCGCCGCAAGGTTGTAGCCGACCAGATAGTATCCGCCGTTGTCCTGTTGAATTTTCGGGAACGCATCGCTCAAATCGCCGAGGTCGAAGAATGCGCGCCCTCCGGTGTCGGTCGAGAGCGTTGCAAGCGTGTCGCGCGAGTCCTCGCGCTGGTCGGTCTGATGATAGACGGAAGCTCCGCTAAACATCGAAGTTCCAGAGGCTGCATCCGTAGTCGCGTCGCCTCCCGGCGGCAAAGCGAAAAGCCCGCGAGCGTCGATGGAATAGATGGAGACGTCGGCGCGGTTCGCTGCGTCCGTCGCCGCGCGCAGCTCCGCCCGGTTCTCTTCCCCGGTTTGCGTAACTCCGCCGGTGAACTCGACCATCGACTTCCGGCCGGGAATCGTGGCGAGAACGTCTGCCAGGTCCTCGACGGCGGCAAGTTTCTGGTCGGTGTTGAACACGTTGAACTCTGTTTCGTCCGGCGTGTAGGCAGCGCCCGTATATTCCTGCACGGAAACCTCGCCGTTCTGCGCCGCGGCATCCAGCGGCGAGGCGAGATCGGAGGAGACTCCGGGAACAATCTGGCCGATGGCCTTTTCGAGCGCAGCGTGATCGTTCGTAAAATTCGCGAGCACCGCTAGGCACGATGAAAAAGTCACGACGGCTACAAGATCCGCCGGAGTCATTTGCTTCCGAACGAATTTCACCGCGGAATCATGGGCGCGGATCAAATCGTCCGTTTCCATCGAGGTCAGGTCGAAAAACAGCACGATCATGCGGCGGTCGCGCACCGCGTCGTTCACAGCTTCTGACTCCGCGGGCTGCTCGTTGTCTACGGGCACGACGACCGGCTTGGCGTTCACGGCGCCCGCTGTCTCGATTTTCTCGATGTCCGAGTACGAGAAATTGGTGATCTTTTGCCGCTTGCCGTCATCGGTGAGGCTGAACTGGTCCGCTCGCAGGCCGGTGATCGGCTTGCCCGAGCGGTCGGTCACCTCCACATCGATTCGTACAAAATTCGACGACGCGCGCAGAACCGAAATATTTCCCGATGGAGGCGATTGTGGTGGCGGAGGCACGGACTGTTGCTGTGCACTGACCGGCACGGACGTCAGCGAAAATCCGACGACCATCAGAACGGCGACGGCTTGGCGCGCGCGTTTTCTCATCAGAAGTTGTACCGCAGCATGACATCCATAGTACGCATCGAGCCGGCGCTGGTCACCTGGCCGAACGTCGACGATCCTAACAACGTGGACACGCCGCTGAAATTGACTTTGTTCCCGACGTTTTGAACTTCCCAACGAACGTCTACATGGTGCCGCTGCTCCGGGCCATACCGGAAGGACTTCGCGAGCGAAGCATTCCAACTGAAGGAGCAAGGCCCACTGATCGCTCCGCGCGATTCATCGCCGTACTGCCCGGCAGGCGGGGTCGTAAAGACAGCAGTATTAAAAAATGCCGATTGCGACCCGCCGCAAACGCCGTAACTGGGATTGCCAACCTGTTCCGCGCGAAGCGAGAAACTTGCGCCCGTCCCGTTGTCCGAAGCGATTCCGCCGAGCAGAGCCGTCTCCGGCAGGCCCGTTTGCCATGTGATGATGTTCTGAAGCCGCCAGTTGCCGAATACGTGCTCCGCCCAACCGCGGTCTCCGTAGCGATGGCGCTCGCCAAACGGAAGCTCCCACACGGAGAAAAAACGGATTTGCTGGCGGATATCGAACGATGAGCGTCCGTATTGTGCCGCGTAATTGCCATCCTGCTGCACAACCACCGGTGCGGTGCCGCCGATCGTGCTTGCGTTGTCCAGTGATTTCCCGAACGTGTAGGCACCCTGCAGGGAAAGTCCGTGCGTGAAGCGATGCACGATGCGCGTCTGCAAAGCGTTATACAGCGAATGCGCGCCCGATTGGTCATAGTAAAAACTCGTGGCGTTCGGAATCTCGAGGCTGCTTTGCGTCTCGAGCTGGTTCGTGCCCAGTGGCGCGCGGTTTGGCGCTCGCAACAAGTCCAAGTTCCCTCCCGCCGTGCCCGTGTAAGTCAGATCCAACAGCCAATCTCTGCCGAACGACGTTTCCGTCCCGAGCATCCAGATTTGTGCGTGCCCGTCTCGATAGAACGGATCAACGCCTGCGGTATTCAGAATTGTTCCAGCGGCCTGCGACGTCCCAGGAAATCCCTGCTCAATCGTCAGGAGCTGCGAGGCGGAGGTAATCCAATTTTCTGCTACCGAGAACGGCGGTTGATATGCCAGGTAACTCTGCGCCAGTGTGTTGTAGGCAGATTCGTTGTAGAAAACCGAGTAGCCGGCGCGAACGATGGTTCTCGGCTTCAGACCCGGATCCCATGCGATGCCAATCCGGGGCGCCCAATTGTCGTAGTCCCCATGCACCAAGGCGCTCGGATACGTTCCGTTGTAGAGCCCAGTTTCCCCGGGGGTTACGACGTCGACCGCCGTCGCCGCGGCGTTCAAATCCAGGTTCGCGATCTGATCGTATAGCTCCACTGGCGGCGTCACCATCTCGTAGCGGAGTCCATACTGCAGCGTGAAGCGCTTCTCCATTCGCCAATCGTCTTGCGCGTAGCCAACAAAGCCCCAATTCCGAAAATAGGTGCTCGGATTCCCGTATTGCGCCTTCGTGTTGTACGGCAGCCCCAGCAAAAAATCGGCTAGGTCGCTGCCAGTCCCCGGCTCGGGTTGTCCGCTTGAATCCAGTTGGCTGGTCATCAGGCCAGTAAACGTGAAAGCGCCGCGCGGCGTGGGATCCGATTGCGTATTCAACTGAATCCGGCGAATTTCTGCTCCGAACTTCAAGGTATGCTTATCGCGCACCCAGGTCGAGCCGTCGGTAAAGCGCAGCGTTTGATTTCTTACCAGTGAGGGAACAGGATCGCTCAGTCCTGAAAAACTCGTGAAGCCGATCTGTGGAATTCCGTAGTCGATCGGCTGCGTAGAAACTCCCTGGATTCCCAGGTCGCCGACAACATTGTTGACATAAGCGTTGTCACTGAGAACCTGAATCCGATTGCGGCTCCAGTTCAACTGCGTACTCTCGACGAAATGCGTCGACCCGGTATGAGACAACCCCAGAGTGACACTCTGGCTCCGCGTGGATTGATTCCCCGCGATATCCGCAAAATTTCCGAGCGTGTCCTCTCTCTGCGAGTTGAAGTTGTAACCGGTGTTTAGGCTGAACTTCGAGTTGATCGTGTGCAACACATGGAGGTTCAGCAAATCCGTGTTCAGCGGCGTGGTGGTCTGCAGGACGTAGTTCTGCACTGTCTGCCCGGGCACGTTGGGCATCGGGATGTAATTCAGGAGGCCCTGCGCTGCGATGTCCATCATGCCCGAGGGGACTTGGCAGCCGTTGGTGCCGAGCGGCGTACGCGTTCCTGACAGATTGGAGAAGGGATTGTACAGAGTGATCCCGAGGCCGCAGAAATCGCCGCCGCGCTCAGCGAGCGTTGGCACCGTCGAAAACGTGTCGATGGGGCTCTTTTCGGTCTCGTGCTGGTAGTTCACGAAGAAATATGTCTTGTCGCTGCCGTTGTAGATATGGGGAATCACTAGAGGGCCGCCGAGATTCCCGCCCAAGCGCTCGTCGTAGTGGCTAGTCTTTGGAAACTGGTTCCCGGTGATGGAAAACGGCTCGGCATCGGCCGCCGAGTTTTCATAACGGTCGTAAAAACTGAAGCGTACGCGGTTCACGGACTGGCGAGCGAGTCTACCGCCGCGTCCGCCGAACATTCCGCCACCGCCGCCGCCCGGGGCGCCACCACCACGAAACCCTCCGCCGCCACCACCACCGCCTGCTCCCATACCACCGCCCGGCGGGCCGCCCGGCCCGAATTGCCCGCCCATCCCCCGCTGGCCTCCTGGCCCACCTGGCGCGCCGGGTGCCAGCGAGCCGAGCTCGAATTGGCCTGCGCCTCCAAAGCCGCCCAAGCTTTGCGCGCCACCCGTTGCCTGTCCTTGTCCGACTGTTCCTTGGAGCAAAAATGAATTGGAGGATGAACCCGCTCCCTCGGCGCTTGCTGCGGCCTCTTCGGCGCCTCCGGAATTCTCATCCGCCTGGCCCCCGCCCTCACCGGTGAGGTCCGTCTGCGCGAATCCACTCTGCGACATTCCTTGATTGAGCGCATTCACTACGCCAGGAGGCAACCGCGAGCTTCGCCCTTGCCGCCGCGCCCCACCGGGCGCTCCGTTGGACTGATTTGGCGCCCCATTCTGCCCGCCTCCCGCATTCCGCCCGGGTCCTGCTTCCGCGCTGGCACTGGGTTGCGCCTCCAGTTCGGCGAGCGTCGCCACCCGAACCACGATTTCGATTTTCGCTGGGGCTGTGGTCGAAACCATCACTTCGGTCGTCGAGGTGAGAAAACCAAGTTGACTTGCTTCGATGGAATAGTGGCCAGTCGGAACATCCGGAAGCTCGAATTTACCCGACTCGTCGGTCCAGCTGACCCAGACTTTGTGCGTCTCGGTGTTTGTCAGCCTGAGAGTTGCGCCAGGAACCGCTACGCCCTCTGCAGAGCGCACCACTCCGACGATTGTCCCCGTTGCGGCGGTGGGCGCTTGCTGCGCGAATGCGAGCGTCGCTGCCAGCACGAAACAGCCCAAGGTCGCGGCAAACCATAGAAACGGGCGTGTAATGGAAGGCTTGTGTCTCACTGTAGCGGCCGTGTCCGCTCCTCGATCCGCAATTGTAGACGAGTCTTTAGTGATGCTTGAGGAGCGAACCCGGCCATGGAGATGGATCGGCGACGAAGCGCACTCCGCTTTCTAGTTGCTCTTTACCGGATCATAGAAAAGGCGGTACGTTACCGGCTGACTGAAGCGCGGGTTCTCCATGCGCGTTGTCACGTAGAGCTGTTTGCCATCGGAAGAAAGCTCGTAGGTGCGCGTCGTTTTGCCACGCCGGCTTTGCGTCTCGGCGATGAGTTGATTGTCCTGCCAGTGCACAGTGGGAGGCTGGCGGGGCATATTGGCCGTTTGCATTTGAATCCGCATTTGAGTCTGCACTTGAATTGGCATCCGAATTGGAGCTCGTGTCCGCTGGCAATACCGCGAGGGTCCGTCCCGATGATCCGGTCACCTTAATGTCCGAACCGCTTTGCACGATCGTGAGCTGCGAGAAATCATTCATCATGCCGCCACCGCGCCCACCTGGTCCACCCTGACCTCCGCCGCGAGACTGGCCGCCGCCTCCGCCCTGCGCGCCTTGCGAGTTCCCCATTGCTTCTTGCATTTTTTGGCGCGGGTTGTCGCTCTTGTCCTTGTTCAATTTCCATGTACCGGCAAGATTCGGAGGTTGATCAGCGGCTGCAGCAGCAGGGCTCGCAACCGGCCAGAGAAGCCCGCCCAAGAGAATGAGGGCCGCGAAAAGCGCCGCGGAACCGAGATACCGTTTACAAGTTCGCTGCCTATTCATCTGCGCTATGCTCCTTCCGTGCGACGTACGTAGCCGTTGCAGGTCCATCTAAACCTAGCTTATATTCCCGCAAACTCGCTCCAAAGTTCCAATAGATTTTCGCGAAGCCACGCCGTACCTGCGACTTCCGAATTTCGTTGGCTGGGGTCCGGTATACTTATCGGACCAACCTACTCTTGGCGACCTAACCGCTTCAGCAAAGGCCAGTCTAATGATTCGAATGGTGGATCATGCGGAGGACAGCGACGCCGCGCAAGTGGCGGAAACGCTGGCTGGCAACCAGGAGGCATTTCGCCCGCTGGTCGAGCGCTATAGCCAGCGCCTGTTTCGCCTGGCTTACCGCATGGCCGGCAACGAGAATGACGCGGAGGAATTGGTGCAAGAGACTTTCTTGCGAGCTTATCGAAATCTAGCCCGATTTGAGGCCCGCTCCAACTTTGGGACTTGGCTGTACCGTATTTGCGCGAACTGCTCCCTCGACCATCTGCGCAAGCGCCGCCCTCTAAGTGAGCTCCAGGAATTGGACAATCCGGACGGAGCCGTGTCGGCCGACGATCTCACTAATCCGTCGCCTTCCCCGGAGCGCCTGTTTCTAAGCGCCGAGATGCGCTACGAAATGGAGGCTGCTCTGGGCCAACTGACGCCCGCGGAGCGAACCGCTTTCGCCCTTCGCCATCACGAAGGGCTCAGCATAGAAGAAATCAGCGGCATACTCGGCCTTCGCATCTCCGCGACGAAAAACGCTGTTTTTCGCGGCGTGCAAAAGCTTCGGCGGGCCCTGGCGCCGCTGGCAGGGCAAACAGGATGAAGCATCCAGGCGACGAGCAACTAATTGCGCTGTATTACGGCGAGGCTCGGCGCGCCGATGCCCTCAAGGAGCATCTGCGCGCTTGCGCATCGTGCCGCGAGAACTTCGAATCGTTGCAGCATACTTTGGCACCACTCAAGAACGCGCCGATTCCCGAACGTGACGCAAGCTACGGTTCGCAAGTGTGGTACGCAATCGCGCAGCGGCTGGAAACTCCCGCCAAGGCTCCAGAACGGCCGCGTTCATCGTGGTTCGGGTTCCGCAGGCTCCTAGCGGTGGGCGCTCTTGCTGCAGCGATTGTTGCCGCATTCTTTGCGGGGCGTTACTGGCAGCGACCGCCCATCCAGACGGCAACAGCGAATCCGGCGCAAATTCGGCAAGGCGTCTTGCTCGTCGCCGTGTCGGATCACCTAGACCATGCGCAGATGGTCCTTATGGAGATTGTGAACGCCGATGGAGATCAGGGCAAGCCGGGGCTCTCACCCGGCTCGATAAACATTTCCAACGAGCAGGAGCGGGCGCAGGAATTGCTGGTTTCCAATCGACTGTATCAGCAGACAGCGCAGCAAACGGGAGACGCTGAGTTGGAAAATATTCTGAGCGCTCTCGAACCAGTGCTCCTCGAAATTGCGCACAGCCCGGGTCAAGTCAGCTCACAGCAATTTCAGGAAATTCAACAACGGATTCAGAATGCAGGAATTCTTTTCAAAGTTCGCATTGTGAGCTCGGATGTACACGATAAAGAGCGGTCGCTGGCGCAACAAAGCGGCCGGGGACAGAGTTAAGGAAAGAGGAAAACATGATGAACCGACTGACATTCGCGTTGTTGGGTGCAGCACTAATTGCAACAGTGTCGCCTAGCGCACGCGCGAGACAGGACGCGAGCGCCGCGGCGCGCGCAGAGAGAATGGCGCTGATCGGTGCAGCCGACGCCGGCAGGAGTGCGGCAGTTTTGCCGCAGCAACAGCAAGAAGCTGCGCAGGCCGATCGCGAGCGCGCACAAGACGAGCGCGAAGCACAGCAGGACGCTCGCGAGCATGCGCGCGACGCGCAGGAGGCCGCACGGGACGCGCGGGAGGCCGCGAGAGACAAATACGAATCGGCGCTCGACGCCATCGATGACTCACGATGGGACGAGGCACGAGAGGATTTCGATCAAATCGTTCGCGATGGCAGCTCGAATGCCGATGCGGCTTTGTATTGGCGCGCGTACTGCGAAGACAAACTGGGTCGCCGGCCGGATGCGCTCGCAAGCATCGTGGACCTCGAGCATAAGTACCCGCAAAGTCGCTGGCAAAACGATGCGAAGGCTCTCGATCTTCAAGTTCGGCACGAGACAGGCCAGCCAGTCTCTCCGCAATCGCAGAGCGATGAAGAACTGAAGCTGCTAGCGATCAACGGCTTGATGCAGAGCGACTCTTCGCAGGCATTGCCTCTGCTGGAGAAAGTCTTGAGCGGGACTGGCACACCAAGACTGAAAGAGCGCGCCCTGTTCGTCTTGGCGCAGAGTGGCACGCCGGAGGCAAGCCAGATTCTCGTCCGTATTGCCGAAGGAAACGCCAATCCGGAATTGCAGACGAAGGCCGTCAAGTATCTTGGTTTGTTTGGAGGTTCACGCGGGGTTGATGCGCTGGGCCAGGTTTACGCTTCCTCGAGCGACGAGGACGTCAAGCGCGCCATCCTGCAGAGCTTCATGCTTGCCGGGGCCCGCGATCGCTTGCTTGCGGCTGCCCAAAATGAGAAGAACCCGGACCTGCAGCGTGAGGCAGTACAGATGTTGGGTGTTTCCGGGGCGCGCGATGATCTTTGGAAGCTTTATCAAACCACCCCTCCAGAAGAAGTACGCCGGGCGATTCTGCAAGCGATGTTTGTCGCCGGCGACACAGACCATCTGGAGAATCTGGCCAAGAGCGAAAAGGACGAGGACCTGCGAATCGCTGCAATTCACGACATGGGGCTCATTGGCAGCGACCGCGCTGGCGCAACCCTGGTTTCGATGTATGCGGGCGCAAGAGATTCCGCCACAAGCAGAGCAGTGCTCCAGGCGCTTTTTCTTCAGGGAAACGCGCAGGCCATCGTGGACATCGCTCGAAAAGAGAGCGATCCCGAAATGAAGAAGGACGCCGTGCAGAAGCTGTCGCTGATGCACTCGAAGGTTGCCACGGACTATCTGTTGGAAATCCTGAACAAGTAGGAGAAGCCCATGAAGATCGTTGCGTTCGTGCGTCGCCCGCTTGCAATTGGTTCTCTCGTCGCCTTCTTACTGCTGGCTGCTCACGCGCAAGGCCCGCGGCTGATTAGTGCCAAGATCGAAACGCGCGCAGCGACGGCAGACTTTTCCGCGCAATTGAGAGATATCGTTCGCGGCCAACAAGAGGCTGCGTGGCTCGGCTACTCTGTGCCGGCCGTCGATGGCGACCACCAAATGTGTTGCGGCTCCTACGATGACGACCAAATGAATGGTTGCGGGACGTGCCGGCTCGAAGACGAAAATGGGCGTGGATCTGTGCATTCAAGCTCATCCACTGCTTCGGGCACGGTCAAGCTCGAGGGGCCGCAGCAACTGATCGTCATGCTCCGAGCAGAACACGGGACTGTCGGCCGCATTCGCACGTTCTCCGAGGATTGCCAGCTTGATGCCGGCGGATTGCCGGTGATTTGGTTTACGGGAGTGCCCGCGAGCCAGAGTGTCGCAGCCCTCGCGCCATTCGTTATCTCGAATACGGATACCGATGGCGACAATGTTGGCAACTCAGCTCTGGTGGCCATCGCGCTCACCGGCGATCCGTCGGCGGACCAGATGCTTCAGAGTTTTGTTACGCCGAACCAGCCAGAAGCGCGCCGCGAGCATGCAGCTTTTTGGCTGGGAGCAGCACGCGGGCATGCCGGTTACGAGATACTGCAGAAACTGGCGCGAGAAGATTCGAGCGATGATTTACGCGCCAAGGCTGCATTTGATCTTTACGTGAGCCATGATCCCGCGGCCACCGATGAAATGATTCGCATGGCCAAGAACGACCAGAGCTCTCACGTCCGAGAGCAGGCAATTTTTTGGGTTGCGCAGAAAGCGGGCCAGAAAGCAGCGGCGACTCTCACCGAGGCCATCGAGAACGATCCTGACACGGAAGTGAAGAAGCGCGCCGTTTTCGGGCTCAGCCAGCTTCCTCGCGACGAAGGCGTCCCGTTGCTGATCCAAGTCGCCAAAACCAACGAGAATCCTGCCGTGCGCAAACAAGCGATCTTTTGGCTGGGGCAGTCACACGATCCGCGTGCGCTGGCCTTTTTCGAAGAAATCCTCGCCCGGTAATCAAGCCGCCGCTTCCGCAAGACCGAACTTGATGTTCACATACTGCCGAGCGCGCCGTCCTGCATTGGCGGATGCATCTCATATTCATGCGGCGGCTCGGCCCCAAGCAAATAGCGAACAAAATAATCCCAGCGCCGACGAGTCATGTAGGACGTGTCATCTCCATAGCCATGCCTCTGATTTGGCAGCATCAGAAGATCGAAATCCTTGTTTGCCTTAATGAGCGCGTCGACGACCAGAAGAGTGTTGTATGGCGGAACGTTGTTGTCGATTGTTCCGTGCGCGAGAAGCAGATGGCCCTTTAGATTCTTGGCGATGTTTTCGTTAGCTTGGTCATCGTAATTCGTCGAGCCATCCGGGTTCTGCACGAGCAGGCCCTGCCATTTTTCTGCCCAGTCATCTTCGTATTCACGATTATCGTGGTTGCCTGACTCCGAGATTCCCACCTTGAAAAAGTCGGGATAGCGGAACATGGCATCAGCGGTCGCAAAACCACCGCCGGAGTGTCCGTAAATTCCAGCGCGGTCGATGTCGATCCAAGAGTAGCGCTGCGCGAGCTGCTTCATTCCTCCTACCTGGTCCGGAAGCGTGTTGTCTCCCATGTCCCCGAAGTAGGCCTCGTGAAACTTCTTGGAGCGCCAAGGCGTTCCCATGCCATCGATTTCCACGACGACGAATCCCAGCTCCGCGAGCGACTGGCAATCGCCACGCGCCGCCGAAAAGCTCCTGCTTCCGACGCTGCCGGTTTGCGGCCCCGGATAAATGTGGTTGATGATCGGATATCTCTTGCTCTCGTCGAAATTCGTCGGCTTGAACATCAGGCCGTACAGGTCCGTCACGCCGTCGCGTGCTTTCACGGTAAACGAGATGGGCGGCTTCCAACCAGTTGCCAGCAGCCGCGAAATATCCGCCTTCTCCACGGTCGCAACCAGTTTGCCATCTGCATCGCGCAACACCGTAACCGGAGGAATATCAGGCGTCGAATAGCTGTCGACGAAATAGTTCCCGGAAGGCGAGAGGGTCACTTCATGATTGGCGTTCTCGGGGGTTAACAGCTTCAAGTCCTTGCCATCAAAGCCGATGCGGTAAAAGTGAATGAAATACGGGTCCCTTCCCTTTTCCTTTCCCACACCGAGGAAGTAAATCATGCGATTCTTTTCGTCAACTCGAAGTACTTCCGTGACGTTGCCTTCGCCGGCCGTGATTTGATTCTTGAGCCGCCCGGTTTCCAGATCGTAGAGATAAAGCTGGCCCCAGTTGCCCCTTTCGGAAAACCAAATCACTTCATTCGACACAGGCAAATAGCGCCAATCCACCATACCGTTTCCCGATTCGTAAAACGTGGAGACGTCTTCTTGCAATACGTCGCGTATCTCGCCGGTCGCTGCATCGGCTATGCGAAGCTGCTCACGTTTGTGGTCGCGCGAGGTGGACACAAACGCCACGTGCGTTGAATCCGGGCTCCACTGCACGTCGGACCACTCACCAGGTTTGCATGCCACATCGTCGCATAAAGTTGAGCGATGCTGGTCCGGCGGCATCTGAAAGCGAATGACCCGCGGGCCGTCAAGATCAATGACCACGCGCTGAATCATCGTGACTACGCGGTCGCCGGGCAGCGGATACTTCCACTCCTCCAGCGTGGGATGCCCCACTTGCGTGTGCACCAGGTACATTTCGCCAACGCCGCGCTGGTCTTGTTGATAAGTGGCGATCTTCTTAGAGTCCGGCGACCAGAGAACAATCGGTCGGTCGCTGTGCGTCCACCCTGCATTGTCTGTGGCATAACCGAAATCCTTCACGCCGTCAGTGGTCAATTGCGTTTCGTTTCCGGTGGCAACGTCACGCACCCACAAATTGTAATCACGGATGAACACAGCCTTCTTTCCGTCCGGAGATAGCGATTCATTGCGCTTCTGCGGCCATTCGCGCGCTGAGCGATTCAACCTGCTGCATCGGCCCCATTTCACCCAACGTTTCTTTCGCGCTGCATTCATAACTCTGCAGATTGCATTCCCAGCGTTTTCCTCGGATGGCAAAGGAAATTGTGCGCTCATCTTCGGAGAAGTCGAATGTCCGGGACGGCAAATGCCGCGCGTCGTAGTGCATTCCGGTTGCCTGCGACAGGGCGGCCGCAAGCGCTGCATGATCGAACGCCGGTTTGCGTTCGCCGGTCGCCGCGTTGACGACGACGAATTGGCTACCCTCAGCTGTGGTGGACTTGTACCAAAAGCGGTCCCCGGATAACCAAGTTACGCGGTCAGCACCATAGACGAGCGGAGTTGTGTTATATGGCATGAATTTTTCTGCCTGTGCGTAGTCAGTCGCGGTGAGCGCACGCTTCGCGTCACTGCCGCCCTGCTGCGCCGGCGCCGACGCGCATATCAATAGGCTCGCTGCCAGAAATGCACAAGCTCCAACGAAACGCTGGTCCGCACGTAGCTCCATCCGTCCCTCCGATACGCCATTTATTGCTGCAAAATGCGCAAACAGCTCAAACGGTGAGTCGCGCAAGGGACGAAGTATCGCACTGTTGTCGAGACAGGGCAATCCAGGCAACAGTGGCGAACTGCGAAGAAGCTCAGGGACCTAGTCTGCGGAATGCTCTGAAGGCCGATGTACTTCGAAACGGGGCACGCCCAGGAGCTTACAGCGGGCGGCCTCGCGATCAAGCAGGGATGTGGCCGGTCTCCACCAGGGTGTAGCCGGCGAAACAAAAGCCAAAAACCTTCCCAGATACTTCCGCCATCCTCGTGCAATCTTTATTTCTCTGTTTCGCCGGTAGACAAATTCGACCTTTCCGCGAAACTCATCTGCGGCGACCGGCTCGTCCGAATCCGCGGTTGCATCGCCTTTTGTAATTAACGCGACATCAGTGCCTCCTTCAGCCGCGTTCCCATCCACCGAGAGCACACGGTGTACGCACAGCGTGCCGCTCTTCTCGAAAACGATCACATCGCCGCGAGCAATATCCTTTATCTTTGCACGCCGGAGAAAAACGATGTCTTCCTCGCGAATCCAAGGAAACATGCTCTTGCCGGAGACCTTCAGGAAGGCCCAACCCTTCTCCTGAATAGCTTGCGCGAGTTCCACCGTGCTCCGGTCCGAGGCCAGCAGACGAGATGGGCTCGCCTCGACCGGCAATCCTTCAAATAAGTGCGCCTGTGTATAATCCTCTTCTACCTTGGTTGTCACTTTATAAACTCCCCCGCTACTCACAAGTGCTGCGAAATCTGCACCAGCGTGCCGACGGCACGAACGGTGGGCGCTTTGTCCAGGCCCTGCGCATGCCAAGCACTAACCGGATCCGTGACGCCCGCGATCCGCGCTTTCATTTCTGCAAGTTCGCAGGCGCGCTCATACGCCCCCAGCAAATCGCCGCCTTCCATGTGCGCAAGTCCGGGGCAACGCTCGCAATATTTTCGAATCGGGCAAGCCGCGCACACAGGCAACTGATTCTCGCGGATGGCCCGCACGCGCTCAAATTGCGGCGACCGCCGCCAAATATCCTCGAAACTTTCGGTGCGCAAGCTGCCAGCAGAGATTGGCATCTGAACACACGGATACACTTCGCCGTACGGAGAGATGTAACAAGTATTGTGCCCGGCACTGCACGGAATGCCATCGTACGGATCAATTTCCAAGCCGCTCGAAACCGCGCTCCCGACGCCGGATTCGGTCGCGCCATCAGGCGTTGCCTTGCCTCGGAGCGTGGCGTCCTCCATCACGCCCATCAAGTCCTCTGCGCTATTGCGCATTGCCAACACGCTCGTGTCGCCGTCGAGCTTTGGTGTAATGGTCATGTCAATCACGTACGACACGCCAAGCTCGCTCGCTAGCGTCCGCAGCCGCGCAAGCCCAGGCAGATTCTGCTTCATGAGCGGACACGCAATTTTCACGTACAAGCCCTGGGTCTTTAGGAATCGAATGGCCTGCAACGAACGCGCAAAAGAGCCGCGAACCTTGGTGATCGCGTCGTGCACCTCCGGCTCGGCGCTATAAATACTCACTTGGACTTGCCGCACGCCAAGCTCCGCCAATCTGGCTGCGCGTGCTGCGGTAATCATCAGCGCATTCGATTTCAAGGTTATGTCGAAGTGCAGAGCCCGCGCGAATTCCAGCAGCTCGAAGAAGTCTTTACGAAGAAAAATCTCGCCGCCGCTGAAGGTCAGCATCAGCGTTCCTGCGGCGGCCAGTTGCGTCAAAATGTTTTTGACTTCCGACGTTTCCAGCTCGCCATAGTCCTCGTGATCCAGATAGCAGTGCACGCAGCGCTCATTGCACCGGTAGGTGATGTCGAAATGCACGCCAAGAGGCAGGGAGCCAATCATGCTCCGGCGTACCACTCGATCCATTACGGGAGTTGCGCTCATTTGTCCGCTCGTCCTAGTTGGCCAAAAGCCCCTTCTGCAGAAAAACAGCCAGCAATCCTTCCGTGTCTGCTTTGGCCTGGGCAGCGTCAACCGTAAACTCGTTGCTGAGCAAATTAGCAATCTCAGTTACGTTGCGGCCACGGTCTGCGTGCTTCCATATGAAGCTCGCCGTTTCGTTCAACTCGTGGACGATGCTGTCTTCCGGAGAGATCACCACTACATGCCCTTCAATCTCACGCCAAGCCAGCCGCGGATTCAGGGTGATCGTTTCTTGATTCATGCGGTCACAACGCTCCAGAAATAGCTATCCTTGCGAAAAAGCAATCGCTGACACGGAACCAAATCTACAAACTCAGTAAGCAGCCGCAACAGGCTTTCGGTCATTTGGCGATCCTGAGAAAAGAAAAGGACGTTCGGCAGCATCGCGCGCAGCGCCTCTCGCACCGAAATTTTTTCCATGCGGTCGTCCGGCGCCTGCTTCAGAAAGTAAAGGCCTGCAATTGGCGCACGGACGTTCGCACCCTCAGCGCGGAATTCGCCCCAAAACGGCGTGCCGAATGCGTGCCAAGCTCCGTTCACAAACTTCAAGAGCGAGATTTCATCCGTCAGCACACTTCCCGCGGGCGACAGCGACGCTACAGTGCTTTTTCCCGCACCCGATTTGCCGGTGAATACATACGCGCGCCCTTCGCGCAGGACCGTTGCAGCGTGCAGCAAGAATCCGCGCTGCGGAGCCAGCAACACAGACAGTAGGATGCGTATCAGCGAATCCAGCCCATATTCGTGTCGCACACCGTCGAATTCCGCGTTTCTGTCCTCCAAACGAAGCGAAGACTTTTCCCAGGTATACATAAATCGGTTCTCATGACGCTCGTTGTCCGTAACACGCCGGCCATCGACGTCCGCTCCGTTTAGGAAAATCGGTAGCGCGTCCGGAGCGTCCTCGAGGAATTGCGCATACCGCTTGCGCGCTTCCTCGTGCAGGCTCCGCTCGGAAATGTGGAGGCGCAGGGGGATACTTCCGATGGAAATACCCAGTTGCTCCGGCAAAGACAAATTGAGTCCCACCCTTCCCCAAGACTAGAGAAGCTCGTATACATCTTGAACCTTCCGGGCGATCAATCAACCGGTAGCTTTTCAAGTGTTTCGAAACGGGAAATAACTGCTTAATCCTTCTTGCCGCCCGCTTCCTCGGATGCAGGTGAATGTCCGTACTTCCGCCAAAGGCGAAGCGGCCGCAGAAACGCGTAACTTCCCCGAAAGCCAGGCCGGCTCTTTGTCATCGACCAGTCTTCTTCGGCAGGTGCGGTCGAAAGCCGGAGCCAATAACGAGTGCCTTTCCAGATGTTCGGGACCATCCTGATCCGATAAAAAGAACGCCAAGTCACGCCCACCGGAAGTTCCTTCTGGCCCAGCAATTGCGCGCGAAGCTCCCCACCGATTCGTGGTGCTACGCGGTCCCCTTCGATATCTTGCAAGACGCCTGCAGGAAGCTTGGATTCGAAAATTGCGTTTGCAAGCCACAAACTCAGCCTCACCATTCTTTCGGCATCATATTTCTTTGCTTCAATGAGAAGCCGCCCCCAATCCACATCGGTGAGTTTTCCAACCAGTGCCGCGACGTCAGCCACCCAAATCAGCCGCGACCAGAAGTCTTTCGCGCCATGAACGCAAAGCATAAGCAACGTATCGGCCAGCGCAAACGTTGCAACTTCCCTTCCGTTCATCGAAACTCTCGCCGAGCGAAGCGCCATCTCCTCTATGTCCGGCGGTCGTGGAAAATGCCGCAACGTCGACTCCGTGTGCAACTCGACCATCGCGCCATTTACTTTATGCAAGAAAACATATTCGCCTGGGATATCTTGGTTTCCGGCACTCAGGAAGCGTTCACGCGGGAACTTGGCTTCGTATCCGAGCGTTCCCATTTCCTCGTAAACCTGCAGCATGAATCTTTGCGGCACGACAATATCGAGATCGTCGAACTGACGAAAGAGCGGATTCGCGTACGCCAATTGGCCAAGTACAGGGCCTTTGTAGGAAAGCGCCGGAATTTGTCTTCGGTGCAGGGCCTCGGTAATCCGCAATAGTTCCGCGGTCAGAAAAAGCGCGCGAAGAGCGTTCCGTCGGTTCGCATCGCGGAACAGCGCGATAGTTTCCAAGGGAACAGTCGTGGAATTTTGCAGAAGATGCTCGCACAGCAGAGGCAGCAGGCCATTCTGGGTTGCTAACTGCAAAAGAACCGGCCAATCAATCGGGCCTTCGAAAATCCGTTTTAACCGTGCGAAAGCGACGGGGCTAAGCGTTCTCTGCGCACAGCAAAGGAGGATCTCAATCTCCGGTTTGATATCTCCCGCTGGTGCCTGCACGCCCGTGCCACTCCTTGCCTTGAAACTCCCAGTAAGGCACAGCGATTTTACTCTCAAAGGAAAGCAGCAGGCGTTATTTGCGTTTATCGCGTCGTATTAGACGAAGCCGATTCATTTGGAGGAAATGCGCGTAGGTCACTACGCCGCCAATTGTACCTGCCGCGGGGCAGTTTCTATACTGCACAAGCGGCGCAGCCGCGCGCGAAAGCTACTTGGTTCGATTCCCGCTCCTGCGCACACAGTCTCGAAATCCTTGTGATCCTCGAATAGAAATTTCTCAGCTTCGCGCTTCGAACGAATCCGATCACCCCGCCAATCTTCCACGGCCTGCACCAACACAGCTGTCCATAGCCTGTGTTCGCAAATTGGTCCTTCGACTTCGTGTCCCCTGCAAATCAGCGCTTCATGTCCACTCACAATCTCCATGTCTATCCCCCCCTGTCCGCTCAGCTCTCTTTCACTACTGTTCACTGAGTGCGACATCCTACAAGGAGCACGGAGGTAGCCAGACCGGCTCGAATCCGGAACGCGGGCATTGCAGGGTAAGACTAGTGGTGTCTATCTGTTACGCAGGCTCCTGCAGATTCTTGCAAAGCGCGCCTATCAGGCTCGCTGTTCCTTGACTGAACAATCAGGCACCGTTGTTCCATGTAGAAACAGTCAGACAACCGTGAGAGAGCTACGCCATTCACAGCCGAGCAAATGCCCGCGCCAGATCAGCCTTCAGGTCTTCCACATCCTCGACCCCAGCGGACAGGCGAATGAGGTTGTCTGTGATTCCCAAACGCTGCCGCTGCTTCGGCGAAAGATCCCGGTGCGACGAGATCGTTGGATACAGAACAAGGCTCTGCACATCCCCCAGCGAGGTGGCCTTCAGGAAGAGCTCCAGTGAATCCACGAAGCGGAATATTTCATCACGGCCCGCATTCCGAATCTTAATCGACAGCACTCCACCCGCCCCCGCCCTGCCGAATAGCCGTTCGACGAGTTGATGATCCGGATGTGACCGGAGACCAGGGTAGAAGACCTCTTCGACGCGGGGATTAGTGCTCAACCAATCCGCCAAGACCTGCGCGTTTTCGCACTGACGCGCAAATCGCAGCGGCAACGTCTTCAACCCGCGTAGCGTCAGCCACGCCTCAAAGGGGCCCAGAATCGCGCCGACCAGTCGCGAGAAGTGGCGTACTTCGTCCGCATATTTTTGCTGAGCTACTAACACACCGCCCATCAAGTCGCCGTGCCCACCAAAATACTTCGTGGCACTGTGAACCACAAAATCCGCGCCGTGCTGCAGTGGCCGCAATAGCAGTGGCGTTGCAAATGTGTTGTCAACGACCACGCGCGTCCCATGCGCATGCGCTTCTTCTACCAGCGCCGGCAAGTCGGGAATACGCAGGAGCGGGTTGGTCAAACTCTCGAGCAACAGCACGCTGGGCTCTGACGCCCACAATGCATCCCGCTTGGGCGCAGCGAAAACGTCGACAAATTCAATTTGCGCGCCCCAGCGCGCCGTCACGTCCAGAAGGAATTTCGCTGTCACTCCATACAAGTCTTGCGAGGCGGCGATTCGACTACCCTGCTCGACCCCTGCGGCCAGCAACGCCAGCAGGATCGCGGACATTCCCGATGCCACGCTTATCGCGAATCCCCCGCCCTCAAGCAGTCCGACCGCTTCTTCTAACGCCGCGTTCGTTGGATTCCCGTGCCGCGAGTACGTGAAGCCGTGACGTTCGCCGCTGCTGATTGCATCGATGTCCCCGAGGTGGTCGTAAAGAAACGTGGACGTGCTATAGATGGGCGTTGCCATGGGCACAAAACCGTCTGGCCTTGCTCGTTCCCCGGCGTGCACAGCCTGCGTCGCCAGCCGTTTGTCCTGAAGATTTCGGATCACAATGGATCTCCTTCACGTTGAGGGCAGAAACGAGCATGCTAGCGGGCGGCTGGAAGGAAATCAAATCAGAAGGAACGAAGATACCGCAAGCCCTATCCAGCGGAAGAAAAACTACTGCTCGGCCACTCGATCGAGCGTCTCGCGGATCTTCAGCGCGAGCGAGTTCAGCGTGAAGGGCTTTTGCAGCAGTACCATGCCGCGCCCGAGAAGCCCGTGATGCACGATAGCCTCGTCGGTGTAGCCGGACATGTAAAGCACGCGAATGCCAGGGCGCAGCTTTTGCATTTCCTCCGCGAGCTGCCGCCCGCTCATTCCAGCCATCACCACGTCGGTAAATAACAGCTGAATCCCGCCCGCATGCGTGCGCGCTAGTTTCAACGCATCCTCGGCGTTTTGCGCCTCCAGGACGTCGTAACCCTCTTGAGCTAGATACTCGCGTGCCAGGTCGCGAACTCCCTTTTCGTCCTCGACTAGCAGGATCGTCTCGCAACCGTGCTTTGACACCTTGACATCGACTTTTTTCGGGGCCGCGTGCTCTTCCCCGCTTACGCGAGGCAGGTAGACTTTGAATGTCGCCCCCTTGCCCGCTTCGCTGTAGACCCAGATGTATCCGCCGCTCTGCTTCACGATTCCGTACACGGTGGCGAGGCCCAGGCCGGTGCCCTTCCCTTTTTCTTTCGTCGTGAAAAATGGCTCGAACACGTGCGCCTGTATGCTCGCATCCATTCCCGTACCCGTGTCGCTAACCGCGAGCATCACGTATTGGCCCGGCTCCACAACCGCCTGGCGCGAGTAAGAGCTATCCAGTTCCACGTTCGCGGTCTCGATTGTGAGTTTTCCGCCGTTCGGCATGGCATCGCGTGAATTCACGGCCAGGTTCAAGAGCACCTGCTCCACCTGGCTACGATCCGCACGCACCCACCACAGCTCCCGCGTGTTCATCGTTACCAGCTCGATATCTTCGCCGATCAGCCGCCGCAGCATCTTTTCCATGTCCGAAACGACATCTTGAACATTCAGCACCTGCGGATCGAGCATTTGCTTGCGGCTGAAGGCCAGCAACTGCCGCGTGAGTCCCGCAGCGCGCTGCGAGGCGTCGTGAATCTGTTCCGCGTTTCGCCGCAACGGATGTTCTCCGCCGAGCCGGTCCAACAAAAGCTCCGTATAGCCCTGAATCACCATCAGCAGGTTATTAAAGTCGTGCGCGATTCCGCCGGCCAGCCGCCCGACTGCTTCCATCTTTTGCGCCTGCCGCAATTGCGCCTCAAGTTGCTTCCGATCCGTAATGTCCAGCGCCATGTTGATCACGCCAACCGCAACGCCATTTCCGTCCCGCAATGGCTCCGCGTGGCAGGCGTAAGAGCCGCTGCCCCATTCGACATGGAACGTCACGGACTCGCCGTTCAGTGCGCGCCGGTGCGCTGCAATCGGCACAAAAGTTCGGTCATTGGTCTGAAAATATTCATAAAGCGACTTCCCTACGATTTCCTGCGGCTTAAGCCCTAGCCGCGACAATCCTGCGCCCACCGATGACGTGAATCGGAGCTCCGTGTCCGTTGTCCACAGAACGGCCGGCAATTGCTCAACGAGCACTCGGAGCCGCGCCTCGCTTTCCCGCAGCGCCGTCTCCGCGCGTTTCCGCTCGATGGCCAGTGCAATTTGCCCTCCGACGGATGTCAAGAACTCGAGATCCCGGTGCGTATATGCATTCTCATCCGCATAATGCTGGACCACCAGCACACCAATCGTCGCTGAAGGTGTACGCAACGGCACGCCCAGCCAGGAAGGCGATGGCGTGCCCACGAGCTCGACTTCTCCCTGTTTCACCAGATCGTCAAAAACCCCCTGCGAAATCAGCGTGGCCTCGCCTTTGCGGAAGACGTAGGAAGTGCAGCTTCGATCCATGCTTTGCGGCGGAAAGGCGGCGTCGTATTTATCAGCAAAGAAAGGAAAACTGAATATACCCGCCACCGGGTCGTGCAGCGCAACGAAGCAGTTTTCCGCATACAAGACGCGCGACAACGCTTCGTGAATGCGGTGCAGCAGCGCGTCAAGGTTTTCGGTCACGTTTGCGGCGTGAATAATTTCGAACGAAACCTGCCGTTCCGCCTCCGCGCGCTTTCGCGAAGTCACATCCTCGATGGTTCCTTCGTAGTAGCAGACGCGCCCGATCACGTTTCTTACGGCGCGCGATGTCTCGGAGATCCATATCTTTGTGCCGTCTCTGCGTCGGACCTGAGTCTCAAACCCGGCCACGAAATCGCCCTTTTCCATGGCCCGTTTGAATTCCTCACGATGGGCGGTGTCCAGGTAAAACTGGCTGCCAATGTCGCTGATGGCCTCGATCATTTCATCCGCGGATGCGTACCCGAACATCCGCCCCATTGCCGGATTCACGCTGATAAAGCGCCCATCCGGAGTTGACTGATAGATTCCCTCGACGGCGTTCTCGAAGATGCTGCGGAATCTCTCTTCCGCCTGTCTCTGCGCCCTTTCCGCTCGCTGACGCGCGGTGATGTCGCGGAATGTGACCACGGCACCGACAACCTCTTCGCCCTCGCGAATCGCCGTACTGATGAACTCAACAGGGAAGCTCGAGCCATCCTTTCGCCAGAACACATCCTCGGTTCCGTGTCGCGTCGCCCCATCGCGTAACACGGCAAAAATGGGGCAATCCGATTCAGCATAGCGCGTACCGTCGGCTTTTGTGTGGTGCCACAGCTCGTGTCCATTGCGCCCAATGATTTCCTCTGGTTCGTACCCCAGCATCCGGGCGGAAGCCCGGTTCACAAATGTGAGCCGTCCCTCTCGATCCAGTCCAAAGATCCCGTCGCCGGCCGAATTTAGAATCATGTTCGTCTGGCGGCTCAACTTCAGCAGCGCGCTTTCCGCTTCCCTGCGCTCGGTGATATCCAGCATGAAACCATGCATCAAGGTCCGGCCGTCGCTTTCTTGCACGGCAATCGCGCGATCCCTGAACCACGTCAGGCGGCCGTCGCGGGTGAACATCCGGTATTCGACGTCATAATTCGTGCCGGACTTTACGCTGTACTTTTCCGCTTCCATCGCCCGCGCCCGATCCTGCGGATGTACCTGCTTCAGCCACAATCCTTTTGTTGCCCGCCACTCGGCCGGCGAAAAACCCAGTAACGTGCTGATCTGTGGGCTCACGTACTCCCAAGTCCCTGCCGTTCCGAACTCGGCCACATACGTGATCGCGGGGAGTTGTTCGACGAGCTGGCGGTATCGTACATCGGCGGTTTCAAGCTTCGGGAAAACCTTGTTATTGGAGGGCGCTGCAGGAGTCTTGGGATTTCCAGTCACCCGCGCGTTTGAGGAATTCTTAAGGGCCGAGCCGTTTCCGCCGTTCAATGCCGACCGTTTGGCCTTCTTCTGGCGTGGATAGACGGAATCGGTTTTCGTAGGCATCAGCTTCGTTCCATCTCACCTAAGCACATAACTGCCTGACCCAGAGGCACGCCAAGCTCCGGTTCGCGCACAAACTCGTCAAATCCCAGTACGATTGTCGCCTATGACCTTCAGAACTCCCTGCCCAACATATATTTAGGGGGTTCTCGGAAAGAACAGCAATGGTACCCGAGTACCAAAAGTGTCTATTAGCCAACGTCTTCCAGGCGTTCGCTTTTAGCCAGCATAAGCAGGAGCTACCGGAAATGGATTCAACGATGCGGCAGCGGTTCTGGAATCGCTTCTCCGTCCTTTCGTGGATCCGATCCCCCGAAATTGACGCCCGTCGCGAAATTCCTTTCCGTAACTTGCCCACCGCCCATTCGCGACGAAAAATCCCCGTCCGTACGGATTTGGTGTCCTCGTGCGGTAAGCGCGGCGCGCACATCTGCGGGAATGCGATCCTCAAAATCGACGTCGCATCCTCCAAAGGTGGCCTTTGTAAAGCGCGCTGCCTCCATCGCACCCTGGATATTCATCCCGAAATCCACAACATTCGACACAAATTGCGCGTGTGCCTGCGCCTGATTGAACCCGCCCATGATGCCGAACGCGATGCGCACGTCGCCTTTGGACATGAACGCAGGAATAATCGTGTGCAAAGGCCGCTTGTGACTGGCCAGCACGTCCGGCGAGCCCTCTTCCAAATTGAAAAGCGCTCCGCGATCCTGCAGTGCGAACCCCGTCCCATCAGCAACCAGTCGCGAGCCAAACTCCTCGAAATTACTCTGGATCAGGGAAACCATGTTCCCTTGCTGGTCCACGGCTGTCAGATACGTGGTGTCGCCTCCCGGAGGTGCTCCCGGCGCAACCTCGCAGTTTGCCTTCGACATATCAATCAGCTTGGCGCGTTCGCGCGCGTAGTCGTCCGAAAGCAATCCCGCCACCGGAATCTTGCTGAACTTCGGATCACCAATATACTTGCGTAAATCCGCATAGGCGAGCTTCTTGGCTTCGATCATGACGTGGAGCGCGTCTGCCGAATTGTGTCCGTACTGCGCTAGCGGGAATTGCTGCATTAAATTCAGCATCTCGAGCGCGGCGATTCCCTGCCCGTTCGGCGGCAGCTCGTAGACCGTCCAGCCATGATATTGCGTTGAGAGCGGCTCAACCCACTCGCTGGAATAATCCGCCAAGTCTTCTGCCGCCATCGCGCCGCCTTGGCGCTTCGAAAACTCCACGATCTTCTGTCCAATTTCGCTTTTGTAAAACGCGTCGCGTCCGCCGCTTGCCACCATCTCAAGCGACTTGGCCAAGTCCTCATTGCGGAACACCTCCCCAACTGCCGGCGCGTGCCCTTGTATCAAATAAAGTCGCGCCGTCTCAGGGTCTTTCGCCAAAAAGGTCGCCGCCTCTGCCCAATAGCCCGCGTCCCATTCAGCGACTGGAAATCCCTCGCGCGCGTAGCGAATTGCCGAGTCGAGGTCCTGCTGGAAATTCAATTTCCCGAACCGGCTCAGCAGCTTCGACCAACCGTCCACCACGCCCGGCACCGTCACTGAGTCGATACCAAACGGGGGCATCTTCGTGATGCCCTTATTGTGCAGAAATTCTGGCGTCAACGCTTTTGGCGCCCATCCGCTTGCATTCAATCCGTAAAGCTTTCCGCTCTTCGCGTCGTAAACAATCACAAACAGGTCGCCGCCCATGCCATCCATCATGGGCTCGACCACACCCATCACGGCATTTGCGGCGATGGCGGCATCGATCGCGTTGCCGCCGCGAGCCAGAATCTGAGCGCCGGCTTGCGCAGCCAAAGGGCTTTCCGCGGAGACGATGCCGTACCGCGTTGTCACCATTGACCGTCCCTGCGTCCGATCCTGCGCGCGGCTAATCCCCGCCGCACCGGCGCCGGCAATCACCAATAAACACACGTACACGAGTCCGCGTTTCATTCCTGAAGCTCCCACGTTGCCAGAAGGCTACTTCTTCGGCCGCGATTCCGGAGGCACGACGCCATTATTCCGATAGTACGTCACCAGGTTTCCGAAATGCTCACCGGAATGCTCGATGATGCCCACCCAGCTTCCCAAGTGCGCCAGCGCTCCCGAATTTCCGCCAGCCTTCAGCGCGGCATCGCCATCCGCAAATGATTTCTGAACGAACGCCACGATCTGATCTTTCGTTTGGTATTCTTTCGGATCATCCTGAAGGCCTTTTGTGCTCTTTCCCGTCGCCGGATTGATCGCGTAGTAGTTCGACGCCGCAATATGCACCAGAATTTGCCCAAACGTCCGCACTTGATCGTTTGGCCGGTAAGAATACTTGTCTTCGGGCCAATCTTTCCCCATGGCAATCACTTTGCTGCCTATTCCGTTCCAGTTCTGCAACAGCACTTGCTCCGGTCCCGGAGCTTTCCTCGCGCCCGCTTGCGCCCATGCCGCACCTGTGCTGGCCACCAGACCGAGGATCCCGAGAATAGCAATTTGAAACGCAGTCTTTTTCATCGCCGCATCCTCTCCACGCTAGATGTTCACACACCCCACTGGAGGCATAGCCTACCCGCCCCTCCTTATTCTGTCCAGCACCAGCAATAGGATTATAGGATTACGGGATTATTTGCCTTGCCATCCTAATCGCTCTGTGGCCAATGAGCGTGGCCAATGAACGCGCAAATCGAAAACTAACCCACTGCCAAAAATTCCAACTGACCCACCACTCCTACTTTGATAGCGACTCAGTTTTGGATAACCGCTTACTCAGGAATTTGCCGCGAAACTATGGCTCAGTTTTGCAGGGCTTTTGCGCTGACAGCGTGAGCCGCAGGAGACGCCGAGGATACAGGGTGAAGGGTCTTGAGGATTCGATTTAGTTCTGGTTGGGTCAGGTTCTCGCCGTCCCTGACAGTTCCGCAGTGGATCTCAAGGTCGTGGCCGTCCAAGTCAAAAACCTTCAGATCGATGCGTCGTGACTTTCGAGGGTCGCCCATCTGGAATCCTCGTTTGTCCGGAAATTGAAACGCAAACGCGCCAGATTCGAGACTTGCGGGAAGAGCGATAGCCTTGATCATCAGTAGTGTTGCGCCACGAATCGCCTCCCGTCGTGGTCCAAATGCCCGAATGGTTGAAGGCGACGTGTTCAGCAGCGCCGAGTACTGATCGTATGGTGAACGATACATAAGATTTCCAAAAATGAGTCCCAGATTCTCCATGTGCATCGATTGATCTTGCACAAGCTCGCTGAGGAGGCCACTCTGGTCTGACGGTGCAATGAGAAGTAGAATCTGCCCCGAATCGAACTTTAGTTCCATCATGCCGCCGCCCTTAATAGACCCGTTCTCAGAACCCTTCGCCTTGAAGCTCGCCGTCCATGGAACCTCGAGGGAGTACCCTAAGTACGACAACGTCCTGCCCGGCGCATCCGATACAGAGTAGTCGGTCAGCGGCTGTGGGGTTACTCTCACGGCTGGTACCTTTTTCCCTTCCCACCTGGTTGTGAGGAGAATTCCAATCGGGGGCGCAAGGAGGTTGAACAAGACGGTCAGTAAGAGCAGCAGTGCTGCTACGCGCACCAACGCACATACCATGCGCCGCCATAGCGACACTCGCTCCCAGGCGGTTACGTGAATGAGCGCTCCCATTCCTCATATTCTTTCAGTCTAGCTGCAGCGTTACAATGAACCCAACGTGTCGTGTTGCTTGCGCCGTTATCTGTCCTCTAGTACGGGGCGGCTACAGGCTGGTCGGCGGGAGCGGACTGTAGTCGGATTATCGGAAACTACGCCACCAAATCAACCTGAGTCACTACCCCTGCTTCATTTCTGTTGACGGCCTCTTTACCCTATGGTATATATTCAGCAGGCGTTTAGGAAAGACGGGCCGCGGCGACGCGGCTTTTTGCTTTTTAGGGAGGCTGAGGCGAAAGGACGGCGAATCTAATCGAGTGAATATGGGGAATTAGAACTTCATGCAACTCATTGAAAACAAACAGTCGAGTCGATTTCTAATCGAGTTTTTTTGCCGTTTTTTTAAATTTACCGCGATTAGAACCGCCCTCCGGCCCCGTGCGCCCACGCACAGTGAGCTCTGGACCGCTAGCCAATGGCCGTTGGCCACCGGCCAGGCCCCCATCCTACAGGTTGGTTGTAGCCGCTCTCTCCGCTAGAATGGACGTGCCGCTTCTTTGGAGGATCACACTGGGCCCCTTGGACAAAATCCATTCAACCGATTCGCAGTTGGCTGTATCTCAAGCCACAGCGACACCTCTCGCCACAGATATCGACCTGATTATCCGTGCCGAGCATCCGAATCCCTTCCTGATTCTCGGCCCGCATGTCTCGCCGCAGGAGCCGGGCGTGACCATCCGCGCGTTTCAACCACAGGCCGCGCAGGTCACCGTTCTCTGGGGCAACCACAGCGAAGAGCGCCCCGCTGCGTGCACCGACCCTGCTGGTTTTTATGAGGCCTTTATTCCCCTCTCTGCCGATGCGGTCGCGACGGATATCCCTCCATCCTCGTACCGCCTTCGCATCACTGACAGCAGCGGCAAGACTTACGAGACCTACGATCCATACGCGTTTCCGCCGGTGCTAACCGACTACGATCTCTACCTCCTCGGAGAAGGGACCCATCTTCAAAATTACGAAAAGTTTGGAGCGCATGTCCAAGAAATCTCTGGCGTTCGCGGCGTGCACTTCGGCGTTTGGGCCCCGAACGCCAGTCGCGTAAGCGTCGTCGGCGATTTCAACCGCTGGGATGGGCGTGTTAACCCTATGCGCAGCCGGGCCACTGGCGTGTGGGAGGTTTTCATACCCAGTCTGAGCGAAGGGGACCTGTACAAATTCGAGATTCGTTCCCGCGCCGGTGAAATCCTCACCTTAAAGTCCGATCCGTACGGTTTCGCCGCCGAAGTTCGCCCGAAATCGAGCTCCGTCGTCGCTACGCTCGAGGGCCACGAGTGGAAAGACGCCGGCTGGATGAGCCGCCGCGCGCAGTTTGACTGGCAGCATGCGCCCATTTCCACCTACGAACTGCATTTCGGCTCCTGGCGGCGTGGCCCCGATGGCCGCTGGCTCACGTACCACGAAATGGCCGATGAGCTGATCCCGTACGTGAAGCAAATGGGATACACACACATTGAATTGCTTCCGCTCAGCGAGCACCCTCTCGATGCGTCATGGGGCTACCAAACAATTGGATACTTCGCCGTTACCAGCCGCTACGGTTCGCCGCACGAATTCATGGATTTCGTCGACCGCTGCCACCAAGCCGGAATCGGCGTGCTGTTCGACTGGACTCCGGGCCACTTCCCCCGCGATGGTCACGGCCTCTCCTATTTCGATGGCACACATCTTTACGAACATGCTGACCCGCGCCGTGGCTCCCACCCGGATTGGGGCACTCTCATCTTCAATTACGGCCGCAACGAAGTGCAAAACTTCCTGCTCTCGAACGCACTGTTCTGGCTGGATAAATATCACATCGACGGTTTACGCGTGGACGCGGTCGCCTCGATGCTCTATCTCGACTACTCGCGCCGGCCGGGCGAATGGCTGCCTAACCAATTCGGTGGCCGCGAGAATCTCGAGGCTATTGCATTCCTCAAACGGATGAACGAAGTCGTGCACGCCCGCCATCCCGGCGTCCTCACCATCGCCGAGGAATCTACTGCCTGGCCGGCCGTTTCTCGCCCCACTTATCTCGGTGGCCTCGGCTTCGATCTCAAATGGAACATGGGCTGGATGAACGACACGCTTCGCTACTTCTCACTTGATCCGATCCACCGCAAATTCCATCACGGCGAACTCACTTTCTCCATGCTCTATGCATTCAACGAAAACTTCGTCCTGCCGCTCTCCCATGACGAAGTCGTCCACGGGAAACGCTCCCTCCTCGCCAAGATGCCTGGCGATGATTGGAACAAATTTGCCAACCTGCGGCTGCTCTTCGGCTACATGTACTCGCATCCCGGCAAGAAGCTTTTGTTCATGGGCGCGGAGCTTGCTCAATGGAGTGAATGGCGGGAGAACGCCAGCTTGGACTGGAATCTGCTTGAGTCACAGCCTCATCAGGGAATTCAACAGCTGCTCACCGATTTAAACCATCTTTACCAACGTGAGCCGGCCTTGCACGAGGTCGAATTCGAGTGGCCAGGCTTCGAATGGCTGGAGGTCCATGATTCCGATGCGAGCGTGCTGGCTTTCATTCGCCGGGCGCGTCAGCCCGAGGATTTCCTCGTTATCGTCTGCAACTTTACCCCGGTCACGCGCGAAGACTATCGCGTGGGCGTTCCGGAGAGATGTTTTTACCGGGAAGCCCTGAACACAGACTCGTCCTTCTACGGAGGCAGCAACGTCGGAAATGACGGAGGCGCTCCGGCCGACCCGGTACCGTGGAATGACCGGCAGTTCTCCCTAAAGCTGACCCTTCCGCCTCTTTCCGTACTCATTTTCAAGCCTAAGCGCGATTAGTGAGCTCACAGCAGAATTTGCCATCGGGTCGGTGCAACCGTGGAACTTTTTCCTTTGGTCCTGCGTAACTACAGCTGACCGCCCAGGAGGCGCTCATCGATGAAAACAGTTCTTTCAGTCCTGGCCTTACTCGTCGTGGCAACCACCGTCGTAGCGGCTCCCCCCGAGCATTATCTGCACGTGAAGGTCGATGGCACGAACACCAAGGAACTGGTTCGCGTGAATATTCCGCTCTCGCTCGCCGAGAAGGTCATCCCCGCGATCAATCATGGCCAGCTACATGACGGCAAAGTCCAGATCGGGGAATTCCGCGCCGATGGCGTCGACCTGCGGGCTATTATTGAAGCCGTGAAATCCGCCCCGGACGGCGAATTCGTTACCGTGCAGGAGCCTGAGACCAATGTTCGCGTGGCGAAGGAGCGCGGGCAAATCGTCGTCCACGTGACCGACAAAGATGATGGCAAAAAAGTTGACGTAACCATTCCCTGGGAAGTTGCACAGGCGCTCGCTTCAGCCACAAACCAGCGCGAACTCAACATCGAAGCCGCGATTCAGGCCCTCGATCGCGCCGGCGACACAACTCTTGTCACCGTCACCGATAATGATGAAACCGTTCGCGTGTGGATCGATTCACGCAACAGTTCCGACTAGCAAGTTACGGAGCAATCCGCCCCAAAAGAGGCGATTGAAATGCGCATTGTAGCCATCATCGGACTCCTCGCGACGCTTCTGGCTCCGGCGGGAGCGGCACAGAGCAAATTGGAGGTGAAAGACCTCCAGAACCATCCATTCAGTGTTGATTTTCCGGCCGGCGGCCATCTTGGGATGCATCTGCAATCCGGCGATTTTCGTATCGTGGGTCGCAGTGACAACAGAATTGTCGTCCATTTCAGCGGCAGGAACGCCGAGATAGCGAAGAACCTCACCGTACGGCTGACGCACTCAAACGCCGGTGGGGACCTGCGTATCTCCGGCGGTCCGAATAATGAGCTTCAAGTCACAATCGAAATCCCAGCCTCGACGGATCTGTATGTGCGTATGCGTGCCGGGGATCTGGACGTGAAAAGCGTCCTTGGAAACAAGGACATCAAGTTGGTTGGCGGTGATCTCACAATCCATTCCGGAGACCCTCAAGACTATGCGCAAGTCAAAGCATCGGTCCGCTTCGGGGATGTTGATGCCGGCGCCTTCGGCGAACCCAAAGGCTGGCTCGGTGCCTCGGTGAGCAAGAAAGGTACGGGCAAGTACACCCTAATCGCCCATGTTTTCGCCGGCGACCTTACGCTGGATACCTCTCCGTCAAAGGAGGAAGACTAGATGCTACTTCTCGGCAAGCTCGGGATTGGGTTCATGGGAACGATGCTCGTGGGCGGTGCGATCATCTCAAGCGAGGGCTTTATTCACGTCAAAGTGCACGAAAAACAAGTGAATGGGACCCACATCTCCCTTATCGTTCCGGCTGTGATCGTGCCCTTAGCCGTGCGGTTTATTCCCAGGCGCCATCTCGCGGATGCGTCTGCAAACCTGCAGCAGTACATTCCAGTGATCGACGCGGCGATCTCCGGCCTCGCAAACTGTCCCGACGGTCCACTGGTCGAAGTGGTTGACTCGGATAGCCACGTCACCGTCGTCAAAGAAGGTGGCTCCATTGTGGTTGATGCGGACGATCCGGATGAAACCGTCCACGTCGCGGTGCCCTTGCGCGCCACACAAAGGGCGATCGATAGAATTGCCGAGGCGGACGGGCCCAACTGAGCCAGGTTAAGCATCGGCCCCGCGGCCGGGCTACTACGTTCGCGCCTCTTTGGCGGGTATCCAGTACACTTCTTCGCGAATCGCCTCTTTGGCGAAGCAGCGCCGCTGCAAAATGCCCTTGCTGTTCTCGATCATTTGCGGGTGCCCGCACAGGTAAGCCGTGGTATTCGTTCCCTCCAGCCCCCACGCGTCCGCGTATTTTCGAATCAGGTCCTCAACGCGGCCCGTTTCGCCTTTCCAGTCCACATCTTCCAACGGACGACTGATTGTTGCGACGTAAGTGAGCCAGGGAATTGCCGCAGCGGCTTTCTCGAACTCCTCCCGGTAGCCAAATTCCCACGAACGGCTCGCCGCACTGATCACAAATAGCCGGTGACCGCCGTCAAATTTTCCCTCGCGCCATTCCTTCTCGAGCGAACGAATGTAACTCACGAACGGCGCAATTCCCGTAACCGTACACAGCAGCAGGTGGTTTTTCCGTCCGCTCTTCACGTCCAGCGTGAATCGTCCTTTAGGAACTTTGCGCATCGTAAGCGGCGCGCCCACGTCGAGGCGGTAGAGCAGCGGCGTCAGTTCGCCTTGCGGCACCAGTTCGATGAAAATCTCCAACTCCTTCTCATGCGGCGCCGATACAATCGAATACGCACGCTCAATTAGTTTGTCCGCACCCTCGACCCCAAGCGTCGCGTACTGACCAGGCACAAATCGGAATTCTGCTCCCGGGTCGACGTGGATTACCCACAAATCGTCCGCGATTTTCCGGCGACGCGTGATTCGCGCTCGGAAGAACTTGTCCTCGGAGAATTGCACCTGTTCCTCTCTTATTCCTTCATTCGAAAAGGACGCCCAAAAATTCATTCACGCAAGAAAAGAGGCGCTCCTGACTCCATGAGCGCCTCAAAGCTGGCGATTTCCAAACGTCTCATTCGTATCGTTCCCGCCGACCGGTATTTCTCGCGCTGAGTGCGCTGCCTACAGGTCTGGCCCTTTTTGCCCTACCATCTTGCGTAAATCGAATGCCATGTTGAGATGCAGGTATTTCAATTTGCAGTCGAATTGCGCCTGCTTGTCGTCCGCGGCAAACAGGGACTGCCCGTTTGCGCCCAGTTTGGGAAACGAAAAGACCACCGATTGGATGGTCTTGCCATCCGTGCCCTTTACGATTTCCGCGCTCGACGGGTTCACTTTCTCCTTGGACGGTTTCACTTCGATGTAAGCTTTCGACTTCAGTGTATCGTTGGTTTCATCGGCGAACGGAGTCATGTCTGGCCCGTACACCAATACCTGATACACGCTTGGGGCCTGATCCACGTACTGCTCCGCCTGAGCTTCCGAGGTATGGCCATTCAACACTGCATCACGCGCTACTGCCTCCCGAACGGTCTGGGCCGAACTCCATCGGACCAGAAACGACGCGTCTGAGCCCACGGGTCCCATGGACGGCTGCTCCGGGCTATTCGGCTGCGGCCCTTCACTTCCTCCCGCGGAGCCACCCATGCCCGGCCGCTGTGGTACTGGAGGACCTCCCTGATTTGGCTGGTTTTGCTCGGGGGTCTGCGCGGTCAACACGCCCTTCTTCCACGTTGCGGTTACCATCGTATGCTTCACCCACGGAGAGCTCGTCAGTATCTCCTTCACGTCATGCTCGTCCCACTGCTGGTACGGCTTCGTTTTCCATGCTTCGCTGGCTCCGTAGGCCAGCCCTGCTGCAACGAAAATCGCTAAGATAGTCGCTTTACGCATGTCTGCCCCCAATTACGCCTCTAAACATCGCACCTGAGCAGCCCGTTGCTCTTTCAACCGTCGCAGTAACCTGGCTGGATTTCTTATTGTTATCAGATTTGATTGTCCGGTGCAATTGCAGGCTTAGCGCGGCGTCTCGGTCAGGCGTGAGGTCCCTGGGAGTCTTTCGAGCCGGTAAATCGGTTTCTGGTGTGCTTCGAAGTAGTTGCGCATCATCAGTTCCCCGACGAGGCCCATGGCAAGGAATTGCAATCCAAACAGACACAGCAGCATCCCCAAAATCAACAGCGGGCCGTGCTGAACAAAAAGCTGAACACGCGTAACCATCTTTTCCACAAATAACACCAGCAGAATCACCGCACCCGCCAGAAAGCTGATCACTCCCGCAGGTCCGAACAAATGCAGCGGCCTGAGCATATACCGCAGCATGAAACGTATCGTGATCAAGTCAAAGAACACGCGGAAAGTTCGCGAGATCCCGTAGTGCGACTTCCCTTCCGGCCGCGGAATGTTCCGTATTGGAACTTCCAAGACTTTTGCCCCGTTCAGCGATGCTAGCGCAGGAATAAACCGGTGCAGCTCGCCGTACAACCGCACATCTTTAATGGTTTCTCGCCGGTAAACTTTGAACGTTGTGCCGAAATCGTGTATTTTCACGCCGGAAAGCTTCGCCATCAGCCAGTTCGCGACTTTCGAGGGTATGCGTCGGAAGAAAAAGTTGTCCACTCGTTTCTGACGCCACCCGCTGATGATGTCCGCGTCGGTCGCCTCAAGGGTGTCAATCAGATGGGGAATGTCGCTGGGATCATGCTGCAGGTCTCCATCCATCGACAGCACGATCTCCCCTCTCGCATGGTCAAAACCCGCCGCCAGAGCCACGGTCTGCCCATAATTTCGCTTGAACCGCAAAAATACCACCCGCGCATCCAAATCCGCTAATTCCGTCAGTATCTCCGGAGTCGCATCGGTGCTGTGGTCATCCACAAAGATAAACTCTACGGGGTCATAGCGTCCGGTCATGATCTCTGAAAGTCGCCGATGCAGCTCCCGAAGCGAAGCGGCCTCGTTGAGCACCGGAATAACCACAGAATATTTCGGCGGCACAGCATCGTTTCCGCGGATAGAACTCAACTCAAGCCTCGATAATCGATTAACTCAATCCCTTGCTCATCTATCGCCGTACGAACCGCTGGATCCGTCAATGCTTCCAGTTCTCGCTCGCGTTCCCTTTTCAACCTCGTCCGCAAATGCTCCAGTTCCTCGTCGTATTCCCCGGGGTGGCACATTAGTTCGTTCACGCCCTCCGGCATCGAGCCTATCATGGACAGAATCGCTCCGCGATTGAGACGCCCTGTCGCTGCCACTCCCCACAAGCGCTCCGGGGTGCAAATGCCGTGCGCTCGCGCCAGTCTCTCGAATTGTGGCGCCGCCGTCCGAGCCACCAGGGCGGTGACGCTCCGCTTGAAAGAACCCCAGCCACCTCCAAACGCAGCTCTTAGCAATACGTTCGCGTCCTCGAAGGGTTTTCTCACACGACGAATTCCAAACTCTTCCGCCACTCGTACCACCTGTTCCATTACCCGCGGGTGCGAGTGGGTATGCTTGTGCGAGTCGAGATGAGTCGGCTCGATCCCCGCTCTAATCACTTTACTTATCTGCGCGCGGAGTTCACGGGCAATATCCTCTCCTCGCACTGCTCCGGCCAGTAGCTTGCCCGTCAGGACCGCCAAGCTCGGCGGCAGCCGCCCTTTGTCGTCAGCCAGCGACGGAATGGCGCTCGCCGCCTCGACGCACGCTCCCCCGACCAACACCAGATGACATCCGACTCCGAGCTTCGGATTTCCCTTCGCGTGCGCGATGGCATCTTCAAATGCAACGCCATTTGCCATAATCGTCGTGCTGGTGATGATTCCGTCGCAAAAGCCGCGAATCACCCCCGAATTCACTCCCCGCGTGTAACCAAAATCGTCGGCGTTGACGATCAGTCGTTTCATGGAAACTCATGGTCAGCTAGCGCTTGGCCGGATGATATCACGTCCCAAACTGGGCTCATTCGATCCTTAGCTTTCCCGTTTTTGAAGTCATCATACCCGGCAGAAATCATAAACAATTTTTGCCTCAATAAAAGTTTTCAACAGTTGTGTTGAAAACCTTGTGGAAAATCTTCCTTCCGGATTCTTAAGCGCGGGCGATTCAAGAAGCTATGCTCTTTGCACAACGCCAGGGCAATCCTGTATTTTTTTGCCGGGACATTACCTCACCGATCGCTGGTGGTTTGTTGCTGGGAATTTCTAGGAGGAAAGCTCTTGCCGCGCAGCAATTTTAGTACCAGCGCGGCGGTGTCTCCAGCTTAATTTCAATTGTTTTCTGGTCTTTGTCCAAATCGTAGTACTGCCCAAACGGTTTCCAGCCGTCCTTTATTACCTGGATCATGATCCGCTTGCGCGGTAGGTCTTTCACCTTGGCAATTCCCTCCATGTTGGTCTTCAAATCGAATTCCATTTGTTTAGCGTGCCGCCAGGTCCGCGGTTCCTCCCAACGAAGGTAAACGCTTGCATTGTCAACGGGTGCGTTCTTCATTCCCCCCGTCACCACGATCTCAAGCGCGGTCACCGCATCTTTCGAATTTTGAGCTTTCGCATCGTCCTTCGTCGTGCTCTGCCCAAGCGCCAGCGACGCCACAAGAAGGAAGGCAGTTAGAGAAGCCCCGCCAAGCAATCCAAATAGCTGTCCTCTCGAAATTTCTCGCATGCCCGCTTTCAACCCTGTTCGCCTGCTGCCATACCCATTTTCTCACATCAAGCGGCTCGCCGAAGCAACACTTCGCCGATTGACTGTCGCGCTCTGCTGCGCTAACTTCAACCCGTAATTCTGCGGCACTTACCCGTTCCAGTAGGGCTTTTTCGCTTTTATACCTGCGGCTGGGCTTTCGCAACAGAAATCGCGACCACCGCACGTTGTCAGGCGCCTTTATGGCCCGGCGAAAGCCCCAAGGCTGGCCGAGGAGGATTCTCGATGGGATTTTGTACCGATGCCATTCATGTGGGCCAAGAGCCGGATCCTTCCACTGGCTCGGTAGTCGCTCCAATCTATCAGACATCTACCTATGTGCAGGAAGCCCTGGGCAATAATAAAGGTTTCGATTACGCGCGTACGGCCCATCCCAATCGCAAAGCGCTTGAGCGCACCGTCGCCAAACTCGAGGGCGGGGTCGCTGCTTACGTTTTCACCTCTGGCATGGCCGGCATTGATTCGGTGCTCCGTTTGCTCCGCCCCGGAGACCACGCGATCTTCTCTCAATCCGTCTACGGAGGCGTCTACCGTCTTTCAACACAATTTCTGGTCCAGTTCGGCATGGAATTCAGCTTCATTGATACTTCCTGCCTGGAAAAAATTCGCCAGGCCATTCGTCCGTCCACGAAAATGATCTACGTCGAAACTCCAACCAATCCCACGATGATCGTCAGCGATTTGGCGGCCATCGCCGAACTTGCCCACGAAAAGAATCTTACAATGGTAGTGGACAACACCTTCCTCAGCCCTTATCTCCAGCAGCCTTTGGCTCTCGGTGCTCACATCGTCGTCCATTCCATGACAAAGTACCTCAACGGCCACAGCGACTGCCTCGGTGGCGCGGTAATCTTGTCCCGCAAGGATGACGCTGAAAGGATTTTCTTCCTCCAGCGCTCCGCTGGAGCCGGCCTCGCACCGATGGACTGCTTCCTGGTCTCCCGCGGAATCAAGACTTTAGCTGTGCGCATGGAACGCCACAATGCAAACGGCATGGCCGTGGCGAAGTTTCTCGAGGTGCACCCGAAAGTAAAGCGCGTCATCTACCCGGGCTTGCCTTCGCATCCTCAGCACGCCGTGGCGAAAAAGCAACAGCGGGGCTTCGGCGGAATGCTTTCCTTCGACGTTGGCTCTCTGGAGGCATCTCGCGCTGTGCTTAACCACGTCAAACTCTGCTCGCTAGCCGAGAGCCTAGGCGGCGTCGAGACGCTCATCTCGCTTCCCGCTCTAATGACCCATGCGTCCATTCCGCCCGACGTGCGCTTGACCATCGGCATCACTGACGGCCTCATCCGCCTCTCCATCGGCATCGAAGACGTGGAAGACATCATTGCCGACCTCGACCACGCCCTCTCCAAGGTGTAGTTACATTTTCACCGACTTGCGCAGCCAGTCCAGGTAGGCTTTGGATCCGGCGGCAATCGGCAGCGCGATAATCTCGGGTGTCTCGTAGCTGTGCAGCCGCCGAATCTCCTTTTCGAGCGCCCGGAACTTCTTGCGCGTCGTCTTGATCAGTATCAACTCTTCAACCGCCATCTCCACTTTGCCTTTCCACCAATACACTGACTTTACTGGGCTCGTCATCACATTCACACACGCCGCAAGCCTCTTGCGGACCAGCGCACGCCCTAAACGCTGCGCCTCCTTGGCGGCTCCGCACGTCACCAGCACTACAATGCTTTCCATACGTTACCTAATCCCCTGACACAGTCTCCTATCGGCCCGACGTCCCTAATGTTTCCCCCGATTACCTGGAATTCGCCACCCAATATACAATACGTCTCGATGTCCACTGACGCGATCCATTTCGGAACCTCCGGCTGGCGCGGCATCATCGCCGAAGATTTCACGTTTGAACGCGTTCGCATCGCTGCGGCTGCCATTGCCGCGCATGTCCGCGCCCACCACAAGAATCCAACTCTGCTCCTCGGCTACGACACCCGTTTTTTCTCCGAGGAATTCGCTTGCGCCGCCGCTGCGGTCTTGCAGGACGAAGGCTGCCGCGTGCTTTTCTGCGCCTGCGCCACTCCCACTCCCGCCATCGCCTTCGAAATCCTGCGCCGCAAACTCCAAGGCGCCATCAATATCACCGCTAGCCACAACCCAGCCGCGTACAACGGCCTGAAATTCTCAGGCTCAGACGCTGGGCCAGCGCTGCCTGAGGTCACTCACGACATCGAAGGCCGCGCTCGTAGGCTTGCGGACCACGTTTGGCCGGCCGCCGAGCAGCATGCCCGCCAGGAATTTGAGCTCGTCGATTTGCGCGAACCGTACTTCCGGCGGGTTGCCGAGCTGGTCCGTTTCGACGTCATCTCCGCCTCGAAATCATCCTTCGCCTACGATGCGCTCCACGGCTGCGGCTCCGGCTGGCTCGATCGCGTGCTCGAACAGCACGAGATCAAAGTCCATTCCATTCGCACCGCACGCGATGTTCTGTTTGACGGCACCGGACCGGATCCCTCTGAGGACAATCTCAAACCACTCGCGAAAACCCTCCGCGAGACCAACGCCGTGGCTGGGCTTGCCACCGACGGAGACGCCGACCGTTTTGGCATCCTTGACCGCGATGGCACGTACATCTCGCCAAATCATATTCTTGCGCTGGTGTTCGACTACCTCATCGAGACGCGCCGTTGGAAGCTCGGTGCAGCGCGCAGCGTCGCTACCAGTCATCTCATCGACGCCGTCGCCCGTCACCACGGCGTTCCTGTTTTCGAAACTCCTGTCGGATTCAAGTACATCGGGCCATTTCTTGAAGACGACAAGATCACCCTGGGAGGCGAAGAAAGCGCCGGCATGACCATTCGCGGCCACATTCCTGAGAAGGACGGAATCGTTGCTTGTCTTCTTGTTGCGGAAATGATTGCCGCGCGCCGCAAGTCCATTTCCGACCAGCTTCGCGATCTCTTCCGCCGCGTGGGCCGCGCTTACTGGCCGGTTCGGGTCAATTTGCACTTCCCTCCTGAGACTATCTCCAGTCTGCCGCAGCGTTTCACTAGTACCTTTAAGGAATTCGGAGGCCGCAAAATTGCACGCGCCGACCGCACGGATGGATTAAAATTCGTTTTCTATGACGATTCCTGGGTGCTGATGCGTCCTTCGGGCACGGAGCCTCTCGTGCGCGTCTATGCGGAAGCCGAATCACCCGCGAAGTCGAATCACATGGCCGAGGAGGCTCGCAAGTGGATCACCGGATAGACGACTACGAATCAGGCCCTGAATCTTCTCCCTCTTTCTTTCGGAGCCACGCTCGTTATTTTTTTGCCCTCGTTTTTTGCCTGCTCTTATTGCAAGACGTGTTCGGCACGCACGGCTTGATGGCTATGCATCGATCAAAAACCCAAGTGCAGGCGATCCAGACGCAGATTGACAAACTCGATCAGCAAAATCACGATTTGCAGCAGCGCATCCAGAACCTGAAAATCGATCCTTCCGCCATAGAAAAGATCGCCCGCGATCGCATGGGCCTTGCCCGTCCCGGCGAACTGATCTTCAGTCTGCCCGCGAAACCCGAAGCAAAGTCTGCTCCATCGCCTCGGCCATAAATTCAGTTCGTTCCCTTCAACCGCCTTTCAACTTTCCACCACGGACGCAGCTTCCGCCTTAATTTCTCCATAATTTCGCTTCCATGTCCCTTCGTGTGCACGCGTGCCGCAGCCAAGACCGACATCGCAACGAAAATAATCAGCAATCCCAGCGACGCGCTGGCAATGCTTTGCCCGTGCTTCGTCAAAATCGAAAATCGTCCATACACAAACTCGACGTGGATCCAATAAACCAGCAGCGACGCCTGGCCCATTTGGATCAGCGGACGGAAACCCCATTGCCCCGCGCCCCAGCGGCACCATGCGTAACTGCACAGTATGATCATCATCACTACACCCATGCGCATCAGGAAAAAAGTCGGACTCGTATGCCAAAAATCGTAGACCGCGTAAAGCTTCACAGGCAGTGAATCCAGCCACCATCCCAATCCAAAGCAAATCGCGCCTGCTCCGCCCACGAGCAGCATTGTCTTTACCTCGCGCGCCCGCGCCCAATCGCTGAGCAGGAAAAATCCCACTGCTAACCCCCCAAATGCGAACGCCGCCCATGGAAACAATGGAAACAGCCACGGCTGCGGCACGCCCAAATTGTGGCAGCCGTTGACATACGACTCCAGGAACCATGGCATCCATCGCGGCTGCCAACTTGTCCACAGCAGCGGCGTTACCATGGCGATTGCCGCCGCCGCGCTGCCCGCGAGCAGTCCATTCACCAGCCGCTTCTTTCCGAGCCAGCATACAATCCCCATTAACATCATCGAAGCGCCGATCACATTCAAAATATCCACGCGCAGTAGGTCCGTCCACGGCGCACTCGGATACCCCAGCGCGAACTCCTGCACGCGAAACAGCAGCCCGAGCCCGAATATCTCCGCGCCGCGCCGAATCGTCGTTGCCGCCACTTGGCTGCGCGAAATGCCCTTCTGCCGCATCCGATTCGTGACCAGCGCAAAGGAAATGCCCGCAAGAAAAAGAAAGAGCGGCGCAGGCAGTGTCCCCGCCAGTTGCGACCAGCGAAAAAAGCTCGTCGTTCGCGACGCCGGCCCAAGCCATGAATCGTAGCAGTGCGTTTCGAACATCAACACGCACGCCAGCCCGCGCATCCAGTCGATGTAGGCAATCCGTTGTTTCGCCGGCAGAGGCATCCAGCAAAAAGCATGGCCGACTGCTATTCACAAAGCAAGCCCTTCGACATAGAGCACCTGTGCATTAGACTGTCGCGCATGGCGGCGCCATCGCACTCCCGGCAATTCACTATCGCCGGTGCGTTCATTCTGTGGATCGCGCTCGTTCTCTTCGGAATTTTCGCCGGCCTTCGACTCAACTATGGCGGACGCCGCTTCGCCATCGCCATTCTCGCCGCCGCTGCGCTTCTCGGCGTCGAACTCTTCATCGCCTGCCCGCGCATACGCGAACGCCTCACCGCGCTCTTTGGCGGCAGCACGTTTTTTCTCGCCCCACTCATCCCGCTGATCGCATTCCTTGTGTACGCGTTGAATCTCTACCCTTCCCACTGGCTCTGGGTCTTAGCAGGCGTTCTCTACGTGGCGACTCCCTCATTGCTCGCGGCAGGCGCGCGCGGAAAAGCAGCGGGTGTATGGGAAGACTATCTCGCACTCTTCATCATCTGGCTTCCCGTGCAATTTCGCTGGATGTATCGCCTGTGGCCTTACCCGCCGCCGCTCACTCACACGCTGACGATTCTCTTTGCACTCACCGTTGCCCTCGTTGCATTTCTCTTCATCCCCCGCCTCGATGGCATCGGCTACGCCGTTGAATGGCGCCGCGGTTTCGGCTGGACCGTCCTGCTGAATTTTGTTCTGCTCGCGGTCATCATCATTCCTCTGGGCGAAACAATTCACTTCATACATTTCGGCCCGACGATGCATAGCTTGAAAGGAACGCCGCTAGCGGGGCTAGAAATTCTGGTCTTCACCGCATGGCCCGAAGAATTTCTGTTTCGCGGATTACTGCAGAACTTGCTTTCGCGCTCGCTGAAGAATCGCTACGCGGGATGGATCATTGCTTCCGTGACTTTCGGATTCGCGCACATCCTTCACGCGCCCGTGCCCAACTGGAAGTACGTCTGCCTCGCCACCATCGCAGGGTTATTTTACGGCCGCGCCTGGATGAAAACCGGCTCAATCGTCCCCGGTGCTATCATCCACGCCCTCGTCGACTCCATTTGGTTCGGCTTCTTCCCGCGCTGATCTTGCGAAGGGAATCCTCCCTAAGCCAGGAACACTGATCCGCGGGGGATCTGGCCGGCAATGCGGTCAGCGAACGATGCCAGAGAGAGGACTCGAGGCCGTCGCGTACAATTTTTTCTCAATGCGCCCCGCGAGAAATGCCTTACGTCCCGCCTCGACCGCTGCGCGCATCGCCTCCGCCATCAGCACCGCGTCCTGTGCGCCGGCAATCGCCGTGTTCATCAACACGCCGTCCGCACCCAACTCCATCGCGATGGCCGCGTCGGATGCTGTACCCACGCCCGCATCGACGATCATCGGCACTTCCGTGATGCGCTCGCGGAGAATCCGCAGATTCGCCAAATTTTGAATGCCCAATCCCGACCCAATGGGCGCCCCTAGAGGCATCACCGCCGCCGCGCCCGCATCCACCAACTTCCGCGCCACGATCAAGTCGTCATTCGTGTACGGCAGCACCACAAATCCTTCCTTCACCAGTTCCTTCGTCGCGCGCACCAGCTCTTCCGTCTCCGGAAAAAGCGTCCGCTCGTCTCCTATCACTTCGAGCTTCACCCAATTCGACAGCCCTGCTTCGCGCCCCAGGCGCGCCGTGCGAATCGCCTCATCTGCCGAGTAGCACCCCGCCGTATTCGGCAAAATGAACATCTTTTCACGGCCGATGTAATCCAGCAGAGATTCCTTGGTGCGATCCGACAAATTCACGCGCCGCACCGCGACCGTCACCATTTCAGCGCCCGACGCCGCATGCGCCCTCGCCATCTCCGGCAACGAGCGGTACTTTCCTGTCCCCACGATCAAACGCGAGCGAAACGCTCGCCCCGCTATTACCAGTGAATCTTCCATGAACGTAGCTCCCGTACATCCATTCTAACAGCCCGCGCACGAACGCGCTCAACGCCGCGTCAACCGCGCGCCTGCGGTCTTGGCTCTTCCACGTCCGCATACAGTTGCGCAATCGCGTCGCTGTATTTCTGCAGGACGACGCGGCGTTTGAGCTTTAGCGCGTGCGTCAGCTCGCCGCCTTCCACCGTGAAATCCTTGTCGATCAAGGCAAAACGCTTCGGCCGCTCATACTGCGCAAGATCAGCCGTCAATCTTTCCATTTCGCCACCAATCAGCCCTCGCACCCATGGGTCGCTGCAAATCGCCTTTCCGTCCAACGCCATGCCTTCCGCGCCCGCCTTCGTCTCGATCGCCGTCCGATTCGGCACAATCAGCGCCGACACAAATTTCCTCGTATCGCCTACTACCATTGCGTTTGCAATGAACGGACTCGTCCGCAGCTTGATCTCGATAGGCGCAGGCGCCACGAATTTTCCCGCCGCCGTTTTCAGCAACTCCTTTTTCCGGTCCGTGATTACCAAATATCCATCCGCGTCCAAATGTCCGATGTCGCCCGTGCTCAGCCATCCATCCAGCGTCACCGCCTCGCGTGTCGCTTCCGGCTTGTTGTAGTAACCCTGCATCACATTCGGCCCTTGCGCCAGAATTTCACCGTCCTCGGCGATCTTCACCTCGCAATGCGGAATCGGCCGGCCGACTGTGCCCACTTTATTCGCTTTCGGCGTGTTCGTGGAAATCACCGGCGACGATTCCGTGAGGCCGTATCCCTGGTAGACCGGCACGCCCACGGCCCAGAAAAACTCCGCCAATTCCTTCGCCAGCGGCGCACCGCCTGAATAAAAAATCCGCAAGCGCCCGCCAAGCCCTTCGCGAATCTTCGAGTAGACGATGCGATTCGCGATATTCCACCTGCACCTCAACGTGGCCAAAGGCGGCTGCTCATAGGCTTTCCATGGCACCGCGTCCACCGCAACGCGCAGCGCCCAGTCGAAAATCTTTCGCTTCAGACCGCGTTCTTGCCGGCCCTTCTCGAGAATACTTGCGTACGTTTTCTCAAAGAGCCGCGGCACCGCTGCCGCGATCGTCGGGCGGACTTCAACAAGAGCTTTCTGCACATCCTCGATTTTGCCCAAATACGCGACGCTCACGCCGTGAAACAACGCGGCAAGATCGAAAATGCGCTCATAGACATGCGAGAGCGGCAAGAAGGAAAGCTCCACGTCATTCTGCAGATATTCAATCGCGGCTACCGCATCGATGCAATTCGACGCCAGATTCGCGTGCGACAGCATCACTCCCTTGGGCTCTCCCGTAGTCCCCGACGTATAAATCAGTGTCGCAAGCTGCGCGGACGTCACTTCCGCTGCGCGCCTTCGGTACTCCGCCACGTCCGCATCGCCGGCGTCCACAATAAGCGCCGCATAATCCAGAAACTCTTTCCGCAATTCTTCCGGCGCGTTCACGGCGACCACTTTTTCGAGCGCCGGAAGCCTCGGCCGGCACGCCGCAAGTTTCCGCGCCTGCTCCACTCCCGACACCAGTGCGACCTTCACGCCTGCGTCGCTCCATATATATGTCAGTCGGTCCGGCGACTCGTTGTAATAGATCGGCACGTCCACCGCGCCCAACCCGAGCGCCGCAAAATCCGCCACGTGCCATTCCGGCGAGTTCGGCGCAAAGATTCCCACGCGATCACCGGCGCGGACCCCGAGCGCCACAAACACTTTCGCCAACCCTGCGACACGCCTAAGCATCTCCGCCGACGAATACGCCTTCCATCCCTCCGCCGCGCGATACATCTGCGCGCGCGAACTCGGATGGCTATCAATCGCTTCCAGAAAACACTTCGTCAGGCTCGGGTACTGCGTCGAATAATCCATCATCAGTTTTGCAACTCTAGCGCAGCATCGCTTCGCCGCGCAACTTTAGCCATCACTCGCTGTATTTTTCGCAGAACGCTGGCGACGGAAAGCCCTCCGCGCTAAGATGGCTCTTCCCAGGGGGGAACGCCCGATGTCCAAGCTCGCGGTAGAAAACCATGCCGGCTACCAGCCGCAGCGCGCGCCGCGCGGCACGCAAATCTCTTGCAAAGGCTGGCAGCAGGAAGCCGCCCTGCGCATGCTGATGAACAATCTCGACCCGGAAGTCGGCGAGCGCCCCGAAGACCTCGTGGTGTATGGCGGACGCGGCAAAGCCGCGCGCAACTGGGAATGCTTCCACGCCATCGTTAATTCCCTGCGCAATCTCGAAAACGACGAAACTCTGCTCATTCAATCCGGCAAGCCCGTCGGAGTTTTCCGCACACACTCCTACGCCCCGCGCGTGCTCATCGCCAACGCGAATCTCGTTGGCAACTGGGACGATTGGAAGAATTTCAACGAACTCGAACGCGCAGGCCTGACGATGTACGGCCAAATGACTGCTGGAAGCTGGATCTACATTGGCACGCAGGGAATTTTGCAGGGCACCTACGAAACATTCGCCGCCGCCGCGCGCAAGCATTTCGGTCCCGCCGCTGATCTCTCCGGCAAACTCGTCGTTTCTGGCGGAATGGGCGGAATGGGTGGCGCGCAGCCTCTTGCCGCCACGCTCAATGGAGCGGCGTTCCTCGGCATCGAAGTCGATCCCGAACGTATCAAGAGGCGTCTTAAGACCGGCTATTGCGATGTCATGGTCAATGATCTCGACGAAGCGCTGCGCATTCTGAAGAATGCCGTGCGCAAACGTGAACCCGCTTCCGTCGGCCTCATCGGCAATTGCGCGGATTTGATTCCAGAGCTTGCGCGCCGCGGTGTCGTTCCCGATTTGCTTACCGACCAAACCAGCGCGCACGATCCCACCGGCGGCTACATTCCGCAGGGCCTTTCGCTCGAAGAAGCCAGGGAGCTTCGCGAGCGCGACCCGGAGTCCTATCGCAAGCGTGCCATGCAATCCATCGCCACGCACGTCGAAGGCATGCTCGCGCTGCAAAAAATGGGGGCCGTCACCTTCGACTACGGCAATAACATCCGCACCTTCGCATTTCAACAAGGCGTCAAGAACGCCTACGATTTTCCCGGCTTCGTCCCTGCCTATATTCGTCCGCTATTCTGCGAGGGGCGCGGGCCATTTCGCTGGGCTGCGCTTTCCGGTGAGCCGTCGGATATTCACCGCACCGACCAGCTTGTGCTGGACATGTTCCCGCAAAACGAATCGCTCTGCCGCTGGATCAAGCTCGCGCAAAAGCGCGTCCATTTTCAAGGCTTACCCGCGCGCATCTGCTGGCTCGGCTATGGCGAGCGCGACAAATTTGGCCTCGCGCTCAACGATCTGGTCGCTCGCGGCGAATTGAAAGCGCCCATCGTCATTGGCCGCGACCATCTCGATTGCGGTTCCGTCGCTTCGCCGTATCGCGAAACGGAAAGCATGCGCGACGGCTCCGACGCGATCGCCGACTGGCCCATGCTCAACGCCATGCTCAACACCGCCAGCGGCGCAAGCTGGGTTTCGATTCACGATGGCGGCGGCGTCGGCATCGGCTACGCCGTTCACGCCGGCCAAGTCACTGTCGCCGACGGCACCAAGGAAATGGCCTCGCGCATCGAACGCGTGCTGACAAACGATCCCGGCATCGGTGTCGCCCGCCACGTCGACGCCGGATATCCCGAGGCCATCGATTTTGCCAAGAAGCATGACGTCAAGACTCCTATGCATCGAGGTCACTGAAGTGGCGCGTGTCCATCTCGACTTGCCTGCAATTATCGTGCTCTCTATCCTTGGCTCTGTCTTTGTGTCTATGAAAGTGCTTGCGACGGTCGAATTGTGTCGGCATACAGAGCTCCCAACTGTGGTTCGGGCGCTCTTCGCTGTGCGCAACCTGACATTGTTAATCTTCCTCGGCGTCGTTTTGATCGGGCTTCTATGGCCACATCTGTGGGATCGCCCGAGAGTCGCCCTGATTGGCGGTGTTATTTGGTTCGCGTGCTGGCTCGCGTTCAGTGCTGCGCTTCAGGTCTCGCTAAGACGTCAAAGCAAAATCAAAAAAAAGCTTAGTGAGACCGCCAAAGCTCAATGACCGCTAGAATCCAATTCGGCCTTCTCGCCCTCATCGCCCTTTCGGCGCTTGCCGCCGTTTACGTCTCCGTCCTGATTGGGCGCCGCCAGGACTTGCCTTCCGCCGCCCGCCGCGCCTTCTTGCTCAGCAACGTCGCGCTTATTTTCTGCCTTGCCGCGGCCATCGCCGGCTTTTCGATATATCTGCGCATGCATTTCTGGGGGAACTTCCTTCTTGCCCTCGCTGCCATTTTCCTGGTTCTCAAATTTGCCTTTGTGCGCCGGTTCGCGCATCTAATTCGCGGGAAGCATCCGGCAGGTTCGAGTCCGCACGTCGTCGACAAGGGAATCTGATCCTTTTCGCTCGGAGGCCGCCATGATCGTCATCACTGGAGCCACAGGAAACACGGGGGTTGTAGCGGCAGACGTGTTGTTGGCCGAAGGCGAGAAAATCCGTGTCATCGGCCGCGACGCTTCAAAACTCGAACGCTTCACCTCCAAGGGCGCCGAACCGTTTGTCGCCAATGTTGAGAACGCCGAAGAAATCACGCGCGCCTTTGAAAATGCCGATGCCACTTACCTTCTGGTTCCGCAGGCGCTTCACCGCGACGATTTTCGCGGCTATCAGGAACGCGTCACCGACGCTTATGCTTCCGCCCTCGAAAAGAATGGCGTGAAGTTCGCCGTCACGCTGTCGAGCATCGGCGCGCAGCACGCCGAGAATGTTGGGCCCATCGTCGGCCTGCACAATATGGAAGAAAAGCTGAACCGCATCTCCTCCCTCAACGCTCTGCATCTGCGCCCCGCCTCCTTCATGGAGAATCTCCTGATGAGCATCGAGGGCATACGTATGATGAACGCCCTGCCCGGTGCGGCGCCCGCCGATGTGCCGTCACCGATGATTGGCACGCGCGATATCGGGACCTATGCCGCTGGACGCCTCGTTGCCCGCGACTTCTCCGGCCAGTCGACGCAGGAATTACTCGGCCCTCGCGACGTGACTATGCGCGACTGCGCCGCCATCATCGGCCGCTCCATAGGCAAACCCAATCTCGCCTACGTGCAAATGCCTCTGATCCTCCTCGAATCGGCTCTCACGAGCATGGGCCTGCCAAAAAACTCCGCCGCTCTGGTCATCGAAATGTGGAAGGGCGCCAACGAAGGCTTTCTGGCGCCGCAGGAGCAGCGCTCCGCGAAAAACACTACGCCTACAACGATTGAGCAGTTCGCCGAGGAAGTTTTCGCTCCGCAATTTCAGCGCCGCGCCGCCAAGGCGTAGGCTTCTCCGACATCAACCGGGGAACTATTTCGGTTCCGCTTCCGTATCTTCGACCAAGCGGAGGTAAGTTTATGTTCAGAAATGCGCGCCTACGGTCCGGCTCAAACGCCGTGCCCTGCTTCATCGCTTCAATCCTGCTGCTTCTTTTCGCGCCGAGCCTTGCGTTTGCTCAAAAATCGAACGTGATCTCCGAAACCGGCCAGGACCATTTCGACGCGCCCTTTCCCTCCGGAGGCGACCTGCGCATGTATATTCGCTCCTCGGGCGTTCACATCACCGGCAGCGACGAAAACAAGATCGCGATTCATTTCTCCGCGCCGGGCCGCGATTCCTTGAATAATGTCCGCGTTAAGCTGAAGCAGAATGGCAACCGCAGTGACCTGGAAATCTCCGGCGGCCCGTCCAACAATTTCCAGATTGACATCACAATTCCGCGGCAGTCCAATCTCTATTTTCGTATGTTCGCCGGCGAACTTGATCTCGATCACGTGGATGGCAACAAGGACCTGCAGATTCACGCCGGCGAGATGGACATCACTTTGCCAAACCCATCGGATTACGGGCCTGTCGACACGTCTGTTACGACCGGAGATCTCGAGGCGAGCCCGTTCGGTGTCTCAAAGGGGGGTCTCTTCCGCTCGTTTCGCACCAACACGGCCTTACACAAAAATACCGCCGGTAAATATTCTCTCTACGCCCATGTCGGCGCCGGCGAACTGGACATCAAATGATTGAATTCTAGTCGGCCCCTGGAAGCCCGGGGCATGCGCTTCTATTTTTTCGCCACTTCCTCGCGCGCCTCCGTCAGCTCCTGCCTGTCGCCGCCTGCGCCGCAAATCTCCACCAGTTTGGCGTAATACTTGTGCGCTTCTCCCGTCTTTCCACTAAGCTCTGCCGCCTGCGCCGCACCATAAAGCCCGTCAAATCGGTTCGGCGACTCCACCAGCGCCGCCTTGTATTCCACCAGCGCTTCCGCTGGCTCCTTCATCTCCAACAGCATGTCTCCCAACATCTCCCGCGCTGGAGTGGACAGTGAATCGACGCCTTCCTTTTCCTCCTGCGCCGCGGCCGCTCGCATAGCCGTCAGGGCCTCCGAGTTCTTGCCTTCGGCAAACGCCACCCAGCCTTCAGCTTCCTGCTCGCCGATCGTGTCGCTCGAAGCGACATCGTAACGGGCAGTCTGTTTCTCCCCGCTCGCGATCGCCTCTTTGTACTTCGCAAAATTCTGCTCCGCGCCTGCGGCATCTCCGGAGCGTGCTGTGCCAACCGTTTTCACAAAATACGTAATTTCGACCGCGCTGCTATTCTCAGGAACGGGCAGCGCCGCCGCTTCTTTCCACTGATGCAACTCAAACGCATTTCTCGCCATGAAAAAGGCTTGGCGCTCTGTGATGTCGCCCGCGCTCGCACCCGCTACATCCTTGGCCTCATCCACAATAGCGCGCGCCTTCGCCGCCTGTCCGCTCTGCAAATACGCGTAGTCCAGGAAGTCCAAGGCGTGGAATTGATAGCTCGCGTCCCCCTTTCCCGCTTTCGTCGCTTCTGCCGCCGCCGCAGCCGCCGCGATATTCGAATCAATGCCTTCCTGCCACAACCCCAGCCGCACAAAAATGTGCGAAGGCATGTGCAGCGCATGCGACGAATCCGGCGCGATCTTCGCATAAGCACGCGCCGCTTCCAGGCCCTCCGGCGCAAGTTCCGGTATATCCGCGGCGTGAATCAAATAGTGGGCCACGCCCGGATTCTCCGGCGCCGTCCGAAACAATCCATCGAGGATCTCAATCGCCTGCTTTCGATTCGCATCCTGATCCTCTTTCTTCCCCTGCAAAGTAATCAGCGACAGCGCGTAGAACGCCCCCGCGTTCACGTCATCCGGATATTTCGTAAACACTTTTCCCATAAAGTCTGAATACGCTTTGATTCGCGACGCCTTGCTCAGCTTCGGGTTGTCTTGAAAAAATACTCCCGCCGCGACGATGTACATCCTCTCCTGCTCCGTCTTCGCGCGCAGCTTCTGTGCCTGCATCGTGTCCGTGTGCCCTTCTTTCAGCGTATCGTCGCTCGGCCAGTCCCACAATTGGTGATAGAGCGACATCGCTTTCCCCCAATACGCCATCGCACACATCGGATCCTGCTGCGCCACTTGCGAAAAAGTCTGCTCCGCTTCCTGATATTGAAACGAGTGCAGCAGCGCCACGCCGGCATTGAACGTCGCCTGCGCTTCCGGCGTACAGGAAATCGGGAAGTTCACGCTCCCCAGCCGCTCTCCCTGCGAGTGCTTCGCCTTGGGAGGAGCGCTCACTCGCGCTCCCGAAAAACTCCCTGCCAACACCACCGCTACCGCCATCGCAGCCGCAAAAACCCAATTCCCCCGAATCCCTCGCATCGCCTTTGACCTCGCCAGCATTCTACAGCCTTGTTCCCGCTGGACAAACGATGTTCCTTCGTGCGTCATACCTTGGAAATCGGATCGACGCAATTTTTCTAAAAGCAGAAATTTCCGCGATTAGAAATGGCCCCGGCGCTTTGTTTTGTGTAAGTTGCATCGATTTCTAATTTTCCATATTTCCGCGATTAGAAATGGCGTAAGCGCATAAAAAGCGAAAGGCCGCGTCTCCGCGGCCCACCTTTCTCTTCTCCCGTTCTGCTTCCCGTCTGATTCGAATGCAAACCAAACTCCATGTATACCACCCAGTTAACTAAACGTCAAGGAAAAGGGCGCGCGGTAGTGGACTAATCGGAGATCTGGTTTCGTAGCGTCATAAGCCACAAAAACCGAAACCCCATTTCCCTCGCATCGCCTTTGACCTCGCCAGCGATTCTACTCTCTTATTGCGCGCCCACGTATCCCGGGCCATAAATCACCTTCCCGGGCAGCGCGTTCGTCATTTTCCCGTCCGCTATCACCGGCGTTCCGTTCACCAGCACGTAATCCATTCCAATCGAGAGCTGATTCGGGTTTTCGTATGTCGCCAAGTCCCGCACTTTCGCCGGATCGAATACCACGACGTCCGCCCACATTCCTTTTTTCAACACCCCGCGATCCGCCAAATGCTCCCGTTGCGCCGCCAGCGAGGAAAATTTCCGAATCGCATCCGGCAGCGTCAGCGAATGCTGTTCGCCCACAAATTTCCGAATCACCTGCGGAAACGCTCCGTATGCCCGCGGGTGCGGATGTTCCTTGCCTAAGATTCCCTCCGGCGCCGTTCCCGAAGAATCGTTGTCCACCGACACCCACGGCTGTTTCAATGCCAACTCTACATCCGGCTCGCTCATGCCAAAGTCGGCCACCTCCATAAAAGCCTGATCCTTGATCAGCAAGTCAAAAATCGTATCAATCGGGTCCTCGTGCCACATCTTGGCAACGTCCGCGAGCGTTTTGCCTTCCAGCGGCAGCAACGCCGGGTTCTGAACCGCGCAGATCAACACGCCTTCCGGCCCCGCGATTTCCTGCCACTCGTTGTCCCAATCTTTTGTCGGCGTTTCCATATCCTTGCGAATGCGCGCTCGCGTCGCCGGATCCTTCAGACGCTCCAGCAGCTTTGCCTGGCCTCCGTCGTGCGCCCACGGAGGAATGAATGCCGCCATTCCGTTCGACCACGCCGTGTATGCATACGTATCCGCGGTGATGTCCAGCCCATCGTTCCGCGCTTTCTCGAGGAACGCGACGACTTGCGGCATTTTCCCCCAGTTCGGCTTCCCTGCAGTCTTCAAATGAAAAATCTCCACGCCTGTATGCGCTTCTCGCGCGATTCGCGCCGTTTCCGCAAGTGCGTCCATTTCGCCATCGCCTTCATTGCGCATATGCGTCGCATAAATCCCTCCGTGCTGCGCGCTCACCGACGCCAACGCAATCAACTCCTCCGTTGACGCGTATGGCGCCGGGGGATACTCCAGCGCGCTGGAAAGTCCCATCGCACCTTCACGCATCTCTTCGGCCACTAGTTCCTGCATTTTGGCCAATTCCGCGGGAGTCGCCGCGCGGTCATCGTCCCCGATTACCACTCGCCTGACCTGCGTCGCGCCCACGTACGTGCCCAAATTGATTCCCATTCCCTGCTTCTGTAGGCGCGCAAAATATTCGGTCAGCGTCCGCCAGTTACACGTAATGTCGTAGCGCTTGCATTCTCGATTTTGGTCGGCCAGCGTCGCATCTGTCTGCGGTGCGACCGAGTCGCCTTCGCCGGTAATTTCCGTAGTGATTCCCTGGAAGATTTTCGACGGCACGTGCGGGTTCACTAGCATCGTAATTTCTGATTGCCCCAGCATGTCGATGAATCCTGGCGCGACCACGCGTCCCGCCGCATCGATCTCCTGTTTCGCGTGTGCGTGCGCCAAGTCCCCAATCGCCGCAATGCGCCCATCGCGAATCCCAATATCGCCCGCATACCAAGGCGAACCGGTGCCATCGATGATGTGCCCGTTGCGTATCACGACGTCATACATACTCGACTCCGCCGCCGCGCCCTGCGCCCGCGCCAAGTTCCAGCTCGTAAATCCAAATAGCAGCGCGACCACGATTACCGCGAACACCATCGCCATTGCTGCAATTCGCCTTCGCATTCGCCTCCTCCAAAGTGCCGCCAAGCTATAGGCGGCGACGCACAACGGCTCAGTTCCCGCGAGAGTATAGCGCGAGGTATTGCGCCCCGCCGCGCTTTTCAGTACCGTGAACAGCCGAATCGAAAATGCCCAAATCTCGCAAGCCGGACTCGTGGCTCTTTACGAATTGCGCCGAAATTCTCACTCTCCGCGGTCCTGCGCCTCGCCGAGGCCGCGCGCTTGCCGACCCAGACATCATTCGCGATGGCGCGCTTCTCGTTCATGATGAACGCATCGCTGCCATCGGCCCACGCCGCCGCATCGAACGCCTTCCCGAATCGCACCGCGCCCGCAAACTGGACCTGCACGGCCGCGTCGTCCTTCCCGGCTTCGTCGATTCCCACACGCACCTCATTCACGCTGCTTCACGCGCTGCCGAATACGAACAGCGCATCTCCGGCGCCTCTTACGAACAAATCGCCCGCGCCGGCGGCGGCATCATCAACAGCGTCCGCAAACTTCGCAGCGCACCCTCCGCGGCGCTCAAATCCCGCGCTCTGGCGCATCTCGCGCAATTCGCCGCCCACGGCACCACCACTCTCGAAGCCAAATCCGGCTACGGCCTCGATTGGCCCAGCGAGCGCAAGATTCTCATCACCCTGCGGGAACTCGAACGCGAGCAGCCACTCGAAATCGCCCGCACATTTCTCGGCGCGCACGTCGTCCCGCCTGAATTTCGCGGACACGGCGCCAAGGGCTCAGACGAATACGTTGAATTGATTTGCAGGAATTGGCTCCCGCAGGTCGCCGCTGAAAATCTCGCCGAATTCTGCGATGTGTTCTGCGACCGCGGCGCTTTCACTGTCGCGCAATCGCGCAAGGTTCTTACCGCCGCCCGCGCCTGCGGCCTCGGTTTGCGCCTCCACGCCGAACAGCTTGCGCGCACCGGCGCCGCGCGCCTCGCCGTCCAAATGCACGCTTCGAGCGCCGACCACCTCGAAAGATTATCCGCGTCCGACATTCGCGCGCTTGCGCGCTCCAACGTTACCTGCACCATGCTTCCCGGCTGCTGTTTCCATCTGGGCCTCGCGCACTATGGCCCCGCGCGCCGCCTCATTGACGCAGGCGCGATTGTCGCGCTCGCCACGGATTTCAATCCTGGCACCAGCCCCACTCTTTCCATGCCGATGATCCTCTCCCTCGCTTGCACCCAAATGCGCATGACTCCTGCCGAGGCCATCGCCGCCGCCACCATCAACGCCGCCTATTCGCTCCGCCGCCAAGACCGCATCGGTTCCCTTGAGGTTGGCAAGTTCGCAGACCTCGCCGTCTTCGATGTGGCCGACTATCGCGAAATTCCCTATTATTTTGGCGTGAACCAGTGCGTCCTGACCCTCAAGCGCGGCCGCATCATCTATTCGCGCGATTGACGGCTCGACGACATCTTATTTTCTTGGACGCTTCCGCAACGCGCGGGCCGATGCTGGGTTTAATCTTAGAGTGAGGAACTTCTTTTCGCATGCCACGACTGATCGAATGCGTGCCCAACTTCTCTGAGGGCCGCGACGCCGCAAAAATCGACGCGCTTGTCGCCGCCATGCAGTCCGTGCAAGGCGTCTACGTCCTCGATCGCGAAAGCGACGCTGACCATAATCGCTGCGTCATAACGCTCGCCGGAGAGCCCGAGCCCGTGGCCGAAGCGGCGCTGCGCGGCGTCGGCAAAGCGCTTGAGCTCATCGATCTCACCAAGCATTCCGGCGCCCATCCACGCCTCGGCGCAACCGATGTGGTTCCTTTCATTCCAGTCGATGGCGTCACCATCGAAGATTGCGTCGCGCTCGCGAAAAAACTTGGCAACGAAATCTGGAGCCGTTACAAAATTCCCGTTTATTTCTACGAGTCCGCTGCCGCGCGCCCCGACCGCACCAATCTCGAGAACGTCCGTAAAGGTCAATTCGAAGGCGTGCGCGAAGAAGTCCTGAAAAATCCCGACCGCGCTCCCGACGTCGGCGACCCGCGCCTGCATCCCACCGCCGGAGCGGTCATCGTCGGCGCTCGCAAATTCCTCATCGCCTACAACATCAACCTCAATACGCCCGATGTTTCCATCGCCAACAAGATCGCCAAGGCCATTCGCTTCTCGTCCGGCGGACTGCGCTACGTAAAATCGATGGGCGTCGACTTGCGTGCGCGCCATATCGCCCAGGTTTCCATCAACATGACCGACTACGAGCAAACGCCGCTTCACCGCGTCTTCGAAATGGTTCGCAGCGAAGCCGCCCGCCACGGCGCTTCCATCGTTGGCAGCGAAATTGTCGGCCTGATTCCCAAGCGCGCCATCGAAATGACCGCCGACTTCTTTCTGCAATTCGAGAATTTCTCTCCTGCGCAGGTTTTTGAAAACCGCCTCGCCGCTGCACTCTCCGGCGCTCCACTCGAATCCGGCGCTGGAAAACTCGCCGCGCTGACGCGCCCATTTCTCGACGCGGTCGCCGAACCCACCGCCACTCCCGGCGGCGGCTCGGTCTCCGCATTCGCCGGGGCACTGGCAGCCAGCCTCGCGCAAATGGTCGCCGGCCTTTCGCGCAAGAAGAAATCTCAAGCCGCTTACGTCGACCAATTGAGCCAGGCCGTCATAGAAATGCACGTTGCCGCCGCCGAACTCGCCGCCGCCATCGATCGCGACGCGGAATCCTACAATGCCGTTCTCACCGCCTTTAAGCTGCCCAAGGAAACGCCCGCCGAGCAGCGCCAGCGCGATGAAGCCATCCAGCAAGCCACTCGCGGCGCCGCTGAAGTGCCCATGGCGGTTGCGCGCAAAAGCGCCGAAATTGTTGAGCGCCTCGGGCAACTGGAAAGCATTTCCAGCGCTTCTATGTCTTCAGACCTCCGCGTCGCGCGCTTAATGGCCGCTGCGGGGGCACGCGGCGCGCTCGCCAATGTCGCCATCAATCTTGATTCCATCACCGACGCGTCTTTTGTCGCGGCCATGCGTAAGCAATCCGCCGAAATCGAATCGCGTTTGACGGCAAACGCCGCGCGCGCATAACCAGGAAGGGAGGACCGAAACGTGAACATTATCTCGATCTCGACTCGTAAACTCCTCGCTGCATCGGCAATTTTCGCGCTGGCCGTACTCGCATTTGTTGCTGCGCCCGCCCGCGCCAACACTCTCGGCACCGACATCATTGGTATGTTCCCGAAGGACATGAGCGAATTCGCCTACGCCGACATGAAGCAGGCCCGCCAGCTCCCCTGGTTCGCGGCATTACAGGAGCAAATGCTGCCTGCGAATTTCCGCCAGTTTGAGTCCTTCCTGCGCTCCGCCGGTATCGATCCTGATACGCAAATCGACGAGCTCGCTTGGGGCCTTACCGCTGCCAACTCCCCGCATCCATCGCAGATCGCGGGCGTCGCCCTCGGTTCCTTTTCTCCCAACTCGACCGAATCTCGCCTCACTTCGCAGAAGCTGCCCAATATAGAAGTTCATGGTTATAAGCTATGGGCCTTCGGCAGCGGCTCCGGCCCAACCGACATCTTCTTCTTCTTCATCGACAGCAACACGGCCGCATTCGGTCAGCGCGCTATTCTCGAGAGCCTCATCAACGTCCGCTTCGGCGGCGCTGAAAGCCTGCTCTACAATTCCCAGCTCTACCCGCTCATCAATGCCGCCAACGGCAACGGGATGATCTGGGCCGTGCTCGATAAAACCAACACTCAGCTTGCGCTTCATCAGCTCCTGCCGCAGGCCAGCCAATTCCCGCAAGCCGCTGCGATTCTCAATCGTATTCGCAACATGGAAATCCATGTTCAGGTCGACGATGGCGCCGACGCCAAATTCGATGCCGTCTGCGACTCGCCGGACGATGCCAATCAGCTCGCTGCCATGCTTCAGGGCGGACTCGTCCTCCGCCGTTACCAAATTCAGCAATCCGATCCCGATCTGGCGCAAGCTCTTTCCAATGTCACCGTCACCCCGTCCGGCGACAGCCTTAACGTCGACCTCCCCATCACCAACGATCAAATTGCCGCCATGATTCGCAACCGCACCTTCGCCGTCCCGATGTAGCAAATGTTGCTTTTTCGGCTCGGGACGAAGTACTTCCGTACTGGAGCGTTTTGAAACTACGTTAAACTCATCAGTCCATTTGCGTGTCCATCGCGGTCCAAATTCCTGCGCACGTCTGCCTCGCACGTGTTTTACCGCCTGTATAAACCGTTCCGTTTCAACAAACCCCCTTCTGCCAACTTGGCCCCGCACGTGCTGTTTCCACTGTGAGATTCAGATCTCTGAGGACGGAGGAACTTTGAAACGGACCCTTTTGGTTTTAGCACTAGCAACATTTGGTACTGCTCTCCCAGCCGCCGCAGGCACCGTGAACATTGAGCTCACCGGTGTCGGCGGAGCCAGCCAAGGGGGCGTTTACGTCGCACCGTATTATCTAAGCATCGACGGCCACAATTCTGTTGCCATGATTTGCGATGACTTCAGCCACGAAGTGACGATTGGCGAATCCTGGAAAGCGACTATCCATACGTTTGCCAATCTTAACGGCACGCGCTTCGGCACGGCGGATACGCAGGAGTACGACGAAGCAGCGTGGCTGTACAAGCAATACCTGGGCGATCCGTCACAGGCAGGCAATATCAATTTCGCGTTGTGGGCGCTCTTCACGCCATCTGCGGCGAGTTCCAGCGGTTACAGCGGTGGCGCTGCAACGTGGTATTCGGATGCCCTCAGTTGGTATGCAGGTGGTGGCGAAAAAACCTTTAATTTCACGGGTTTCGAAATTATCACCCCCACGAACCTCTGGGGCAGTAACAGCCCGCAGGAATATCTGTATTATTGTCCACCGGCCTCCAGCCCCACGCCTGAACCTTCCAGTTTGCTTCTTCTTGGAACTGGGCTCCTCGGGATGGGCACGTTTGTTCGCAGACGCTTGAGTTCTGTCAGCGCTTCGTAGAGCAGCAGTCAGTTTCTTCGCTTCGCGGCCCCAGCCTTAACGGTACAAAGGCTGGGGTCTTTTTTTCATTCCGCACTGCGGCAGATCGCTGACGCAACAGTCTCGCACACACGCTCTCAGCAACTCGCTCGGTCAATCAGCTTGGGCGCAAGGGTTTTGCGAACTTAACTGACAAACGTTCCACCTTCGCCTTAACCTGCGGTCACTAAGTAAATTGCATTTATACCTTCATAAAATGCGTTGACAAAGCCAATTTTCTGGGAGTACCGTGCGCGTCAGCAATTTGACCGGGGGAAATGGAACAAATAGTTCACGCGCTTTAGTCGCGTCCGTAACCCGCGGCCTCGGCGATGTCTTTTGGCCTAGGTGGGCGGCGGGGATGTTAGGTTGGCCGGTGTTTTCCGCGGTCCATGGAGATCGCGGGTCACATCCGGAGCAAAGCATTCTCAGCGCGAAAAGAGGAGGAAGCGATGTCTTTTGCGGCCAGCCCTTCCATGAAGCGTAAGAACGCTACCATACTGCCCTTGTGTACTTGGGCAGCGCTTTTCGTCCTGTTTTTTGCGGCAAGCCCCCGGCTAACCGCGCAAACATCGTCTGCAGGCGTCGTCCTGGGCGCTGTTACCGACGCAAGCGGCGCGGTGGTTCCCGGAGTTGAGGTCGCTCTCACCAACCTCGCCACCAGCAACACCACGCACCAAACCACCAATGACAAAGGGCAATACCTTTTTTCTCAGGTTGCCCCCGGCAACTACACGCTTACCTTCACGGCCGACCGCTTCCGCGCTGTGACCCTCCAGAACGTCACCGTGGAAGTGAACAAGAGTTTCACCGGCAACATGCAGATGCAACTCGGGCCTACGAGCCAAACCGTCGAAGTGCGCGCCACCGCCCAAGCCGAATTGCAGACCACGGATGCCCAGGTCGGTGACGTCGTCAGCGGGCAAGAGCTTGAGCGTCTGCCCACACTCGCTCACAATGCTCTGCAGCTGCGCCAATTGCAGCCGGGTGTAACCCCCGGCGGTTCTGACACCGGCGGTTCCGTTACCGGCGCGCGAAGCGATCAGAACACCATCACCCTCGACGGTGTCGACATCTCTGATAGCATTATCGGCGGACAAGGCAGCCCGGAAATCGAAGGCCAGCCCGCCAACATCGAAAACATTCAGGAATTTCGCACTGGCGTCACCAATTCCAACGTCACTTTCACACGCTCTGCCGGCGGCGAGACATCCCTTATCAGCCGTTCCGGCTCCAACAGCTTCCACGGCGATGCTTATTGGTATCACCAGAATAGCGCCCTCAATGCCAACACCTGGGACAACAACAGTGTGGGTATCGATCGTCCCGAGCTGAAGGATAACCGCGTCGGCGTCAGCATCGGCGGCCCCATCATCAAGGACAAGACTTTTTTCTTCAGCAATTACGAAGTTCATCGCCTTCCCCAGGTATCCACTGAGACGGCCCTGATCCCCACCCCCACCCTTCGCCAAGGCATCCTGCAATTCGCCGATGCCTCGGGTAACACTGTTCAGTATCCTTTGGCCACCTCCACGCTTTGTGGTCCATCCGGTGGCACCCCTTGCGATCCGCGGAGTCTCGGCATCAGCCCCTCGATTGCGGCATTGTGGGCGCTCATGCCACCGACGGGCAATGATTCGCAGGTGGGCGACGGCCTTAACACCACCGGTTTCCGTTACAGCGTTTCAGACCCGGTCAAGGATGACCAAATCAGTTTCCGCCTCGATCACAACTTCACCGATAAGCTCCACTTCATCGGCCGATATTTCTATGACCGTGACTTGGAACCGTTGCCGCAATTCGACATCGTGGATGGCCACCCCAGTCAAGTGGGCAACGTTCCCGACCGCAATGACGGGGCCTATGGCGGCCTCGATTACCAGATCTCATCGAACATGACTAACAGTTTCCGTTTCGCTTGGATACGCTCCCGCTCGGACGTGATCGGTGAAAGCGGCAATCAGTCCGCGGCACTGCTGAATATACCCGGTACAGGCACAGGAAACTCCGGCGTGCCTTTCGCTTCTCTGCAACCCGCTGTGGCATTTCTGAACACGCCCATCGACAATGGCCAGATTTCGCGCACTCAGCTTCTCAATGGTATTACCAAGCAAATCAGCGATAATTTGTTCTGGAATAAGGGCGCCCACACTCTCACCGCCGGCGTGGATATCCATTTCTTGCCTTTTTTGCTCTCGCATACCGATACCAACAACGCTACCACCTCCCCAGTCGCTCTTATGGACGCTACCTCTTCTGAACAAACCGGCAGCCTGCCCGTTCCAGCCGCAAACACGCCTCCCACATGCGGCGGCGCGATAACCACAAACTGCCTGGCAGCGGCGGACGTCGCTGAGTGGGACTCCCTCTATCTCGGCGCCCTCGGCATCGTCAATAATGTCAATGTTTCCGGTGTTCGCGATGGAAGCCTCAACGCGCTGCCGCTCGGAACAGGCATCAACAGCAACACCACGCAGCACTTCGTCGACTTTTATTTCCAGGATACCTGGCGCATGAAGCCCTCCCTCACTCTGACTTACGGGATCGGCTATGGCTGGCAAACCTCTGCTAAGGAAGCCCACGGCACTCAGTCCTTGCTCGCCAATCACGATGCGGGAGATGTGCTCATCAACTCCGCGCAATATATCAGCCAGAAGGAATCGGCCGCCGAGCAAGGCTCGATCTTCAACCCCACTCTCAGCTACCTTCCCATCCACGACACGGGTCGCAGCGATCTATTCAACACTGACTATGGCGATTGGGCTCCGCGCGTTTCCGTGGCTTGGAATCCCTCTTACGACAGCGGTATTTTGGGCCGCCTGCTCGGCCACGGTAAAACCGTCGTCCGCGGCGGTTTCGGTATTTCCTATGACCGCACCAACATCGTCACTGACGTTATACCCTCCTTACTGGGCGTTGGATTTGCTAACACATTTATCTCTTCCCAGCCGCTCTGCAATGCCTCCGGCACTCCGGGAACTGCATGCAACCCGGCCGGTACCGACCCAGGCTCAAGCTCCTTCCGCATCGGGCAGGACGGTACCGTTCCCCTCCCGACGGTCACTTCCACAACCTCGCCCATCATTCTCCCGCCTTTGGGCGCCACCGACGCCATTGGCATCGATCCCACAAATTACAAGGTGGGGCGCAATTACATGCTCGATTTCACTATTCAGCGCGAGATTCCCGGCAACATGATCCTGGAAACCGGCTATATCGGCCGCTTAGGGCGCGACCTTCCCAGCGGCCTTGACCTCGACGCTGCCGCCTACATGTTCAAGGACACGACGACAGGCACGGCCTTCCCGCCCGGACAGACGTTTGCCCAGGCATTTGATAACGTCGGCTGTTTTCTCCGCGGCGAGGGCGGCCAGAAGATTGGCTCCTTCACTTGCCCCTCTTCTTTGCAGGACCAGCCGTGGTTTGAAAATCAACTTCCGGGACTAGGCGCACTGGTTGGTCCGGGCGTCAGTTCGACTCAAGCCATGGCGGCCCTTTTGGGCAACCAGTTTGTGAATGCCGACGTCTTTACAACATTTTTTGAAATGGATGCAGCCTTCCGCCCAGCGCTGGGCCTGCCCAGCTACAGCAACCTCCAACTTTTCGCGGCCAACCTGCTCGAAACCAGCATCGGATTCTCCAACTACAATGCGTTCTTCGCCACTTTGCACAAGCGCACGTCTCATGGCCTCGAGTTCAGCTTGAACTACACCTTGTCGAAATCGCTCGACCAGCAAGGTCAGGTGCAAAATAATGCCGCTCGACTGAGCACTCCCTTCGACCCCGACCTTCAGTACGGCCCGTCCCTGTTCGATCATCCTCAGGTTTTCAATGCAACTTATGACTACGAGCTTCCTTTCGGCAGCGGCCGCCAGTTCAGTTCGAGCAGCGGCGTAATCAACAAAATCATCGGTGGCTGGTACACGGCGGGAATCTTCACCGCATCGGACGGTACTCCGGTTGATGTCACTCAAGGAGGCAACTTCGGTTCCGCGCTCACCGCCGGCGAAACCGGCAGCGTCGGCGATATCCGAACCGCTTCCGTTAGCACCGGCGTGCATTCAGGGGCCAACGGTTCCATCAATTTCTTTTCCAATCCGACGCAGGCCGCCGCGTCTTTCCGCGCGCCCTTGCTCAGCGTCGACGGCCGCACCGGCGAGGCGAACCCGCTGTATGGGCTGGGCTTCTGGAACTTCGATATGCGCCTCGGCAAAGTGACGTCCATTGCAGAGGGGATCAAGATCGAATTCTCAGCGGACGCTTTCAACCTTTTCAATAACGTTAACTTCGCCACTCCGACTCTGAACGTGGCGGCTCCAGCCTTCGGCGTCATCAGCCAGACGCAAACCCTGACCAATCACACTTCGTCAGCGCGTTACATGCAGCTCGGCTTGCGCGTGGAGTTCTAGAACCGGTTGCAGCGCGTTGGACTCAGGCTGCTGTCTTCAGGCAGTCCGCCTGAAGTCTTGGTTCGTACGGCGCAAAATCTGTTCGCGGAGAATTTATTTCAGGAATGCGCGGGATTTTTGTGGAAGTGCGTGACTAACTTCGCGAACATCCGGCCGTTGCCGGCCGCGTGCTGTCCACCGCCAGTCGAAGTTTTCGCTTCTGCACAAAATTTCTTTTCGGAAGTCTTTGCCGTGCCGCTTTCGCGTGAATTCGATTCCAGCGCGTTTGCCTGTCTTGCCGATTCCACGTTCACCTCAATCCGATCGTCCAACTCCTCGATAGTCACCGCGCAACACGGTTGTTTTTGATTTTCTAGCGTCTTCGAACATTCAGTTTCTACCGCCGCTGCAAGTTCACGCTGCTCTTCTTTGGTGAGGCCATGCCGTTCGCAGACGTATTCGAGCGCGGCGCACACGCCTGCGCGCACTTGCCCGCCCGACGTGATTTTCAGCTCGGTTTTTCGGGATTCAGTGTGCACTCTTGTCCACCACGTGAATCTCGCATGCCTCGCGGCAATCGGGGCAATAGTAAAGTCCGTCCTCGCAAAGACGAATCGCGTGTTGCGACTGGCAATACGTGCAATACTTCTCGCACTCGCAGTACCTTTCTTCTTTGTCGCATTGCGCGCAAACAACCGGACCCGGCATTGGATTCCTCCTCCGGTTCGCAACCAACTGCCCTTCTACGCTGAATATTAGGTCATTGCTGCCGTACCAGCAAGTCACTTTACGCAGCCTGTTGCCAGCAAAAAAAGGTGCGGACCGCCAACTCTCGTTTGTGCAATGAGCGCTCTCCTAAGAAGAGCTCCGCAGACCTACTAGCCGCGAGGTGCGGAATGGATGGTAATCGCAGCGGAAGAAAGGCCGGGTGAGCGGGCAGTGACGCGGATTGCGCCGGGCTGAGACTCTGACTGCACAATGATTTGTGCAAAACCGTTAAACAACTTACGAGGGGTGAGAATCTGGGGCGCGTTGAACGTGGCTCGTGCGCTCTGATCGAGCATCGAGCCAAACATAAGAGCGCCATGGGAATCGTAGAGTTGCGAGGGCGGCTTATCGGCTTCATGGCTGGAGGGGTCGCCGTTGCCCACGCCGATGATTTTTGCGGGGCCGTCAATTTCAAAAGTAATTTCATTGTCGGCGATGGGCACGATGCGATTTTGCGAATCGAAAACGGAAACGGTGATGACGGAGACGTCCTGCGCGTCAGCGGCGATGGAGGCGCGGTCGGGCGTGAGCTTGACGAGCGCTGGCGCACCGGTGGTTTCGCGAGTGTCTTCCGCGATTGCTTTGCCATTTTGGTAGCCCCGCGCGGTGAGAGTTCCGGGAGCGTACTTCACTTGCCATTCCAGATGCGCGCGGCGGGGCAAGGATTTTCGACCGAGGCTCGCGCCATTGAGAAGCAGTTCGACTTCATCGCAATTGCTGTGAACCCACACGCCGATGGGCTCACCCTCCCTACCCTGCCAATTCCAGTGCGGAAATAAATGGAGGACGGTCTTCCCGCTCCACCACGCCTGATAGTAAAAATAACTGTCCTTAGGGAAACCGCACGTGTCCATGACGCCAAAATGCGAGTTGATGCACGGCCATTGGTAAGGCGAGGGCTCGCCGCGGTAGTCGAAGCCGGTCCACACGAAGGCTCCTGCGGCGAAAGGCCGCGCGGAATAATAATTCCACCACTCTTCGGCGGTCGAGCCGTAATTCGGCTTGTTGACGTCGTAGGCGGACATATAGCCGCGCGCTGGATCGTTGGCGTAAATCCCGCGCGTGCTGAAGGCGCTGGCTTCTTCGCTGCCGATGATCGGTTGGCGCGGGAAGGCGGCATGAAATTTGTCCATGTCGCCGAGATGGAAATAATTGCAGCCTTGGACGTCGACGACGGCGGAGGCTCCTTTTCCCCAACTGCCATTCATCGCAAGTGTGACGGGGCGAGTCTCGTCAAGGGTGCGGACCAAACGCTTCATTGTGTCCGCGATGCGTGCGCCAGGGGGAGTGCCCTGTAAGTCTTCTTCATTGCCAAGCGACCAGAGGAAAACGCAGGGGTGATTGCGGTCGCGGCGCACCATGCGTTCGATCTGGCTCAAACCTTCGGCGCTGGAAGCAAACATACGCGTCTCGTCCATGACCAACATGCCCAGGCGGTCGCAGGCGTCGAGCAGCGCGGGCGTGGGCGGATTGTGCGAGGTGCGGTAGGCGTTCACGCCCATCTCTTTCAGCTTGGCGATGCGAAAATATTGCAGGCGGTCAGGAAGAGCGGAGCCCACGCCAGCGTGGTCCTGATGATTGCACATGCCTTTGATTTCAACGCGCTCGCCGTTGAGGGAAAAGGCATGGTCAGGATCGAAGTGAATGGAGCGAACGCCGAAAGGACTTTCACTGCGGTCGACGATCGCGGCTACCGCTCCTAGCCATTCAACTGTTGTGACGAGGCGGTAGAGATGGGGATTTTCAAGCGACCAGAGCAAGGGATTGTCGACAGGGATGGTTTGCGAAACTTTCTGCGCAGCCCAAGGAGAAATTGACACAGGCTCGGACCGGGTAGCGGCGATTTGCTTTCCGGCGGAGTCGAAGATGGTTTGCGTGAGACGGAATGATCTTGCGGCGTCCGCATCGTTGGCGATTTCGGTGACGATGGAAACTTGCGCGGAGCTGCCAGTGATTTCCGATGTGACGTAAACCCCTTCGTGCGCAACGTGGAGGGCATCGGTTTTGGTGAGCCAGACGTGACGGTAAATTCCTCCGCCTTCGTAGAACCAGCCTTCGTGCTCGGTGGCGTCGGCGCGAACGACGAGAATGTTCTTCTCGTTGTAACGCACGAAATCGGTGATATCGAAACGAAATGGGGCGTAGCCGCTGAGATTGCGTCCAAGATAAATTCCGTTGAACACCACCATGGCGTCGCGAAAGACGCCGTCGAATTCCAAAGCGATGCGCCGGCCGGCGTCGGCTTGCGGAATTTCAAAGACGCGGCGATACCAGCCGATGCTCGTCTCGGGATAATTGCGGCCGACAGGCTTGTATCCGTAATCGTTGAGTTCAGGAGCGTTGACAAACGGCAGACCGACTGCGAAATCGTGCGGAACGTTGATGCGCTCCCAAGCGCCGTCGTCGAAATCGTGGCGCGCAGGAAGAAAAAGCTCGCCGGTCTTCGCAAAAGCGCTCTCGCCGCCGAAGTTGAAATCTTTCGCGGGATCGGAAGCATGGCCGAAATGGAAGCGCCAATCGAAATCGAGGAGCAGACGTTCGCGAGGAGAAGATTGGGCTTGGGCGACCGAGACGGAGTTCCCCGAAGCTGCTGAGGCTTGCGTGGGGTGCAATGCCAACGCGCGGGCAGCCACGGGCGCGAGTGCGCTGAGCTTCAGAAGATCGCGACGAGACCAATGCTTCATCGAAGCGCGACGGCCGTGCGATGTTCGACGATTTTGCGCGCTGAACTTCCTCTGACCGTGCGCGGGACATATTACCCGAATCGAGGACCAGCAACGAGAGTGAAATTCAAAGCGGCGCGGTGGTTTATTGACACGTGTGCGGGTGCGTGCTAGCTTCAATTGCTTCGAGCGTCGGTAAGACATTTTTGCGTCGCAGGCATTCCTGCATAAGCGAGCCAAGTTTTCGTGAGTACTCCCGCAAAAGCTGAATTGCGCAAGACATCCCTGAACTCCACGCACCGGCGCATGAGCGCGAAGATGGTGGACTTCGGCGGCTGGGACATGCCCGTGGAATATACGGGCATACTGGCGGAGCACGAGGCAGTGCGCACGCGCGTGGGCCTGTTTGACGTCAGCCACATGGGAGAGATCGAGATACGCGGAGCGCGGGCGCTGGATTTGGTGCAGCATGTGTCGTGTAACGATGCGGCCAAGCTGGCCGTGGGGCAGGCCCAGTATTCGGGACTCATGACGGCCAAGGGGACGTTTGTCGACGATTTGCTAGTGCACAAATTCTCCGACACGCACTACTTTTTGTGCGTCAATGCGAGCAATCAGGACCGCGATTACGCGCACATCGTGGAGCACAATAAATTCGGAGCCGAAGTGGAGAACGCCGGCGGGCGTTACGCGCAACTGGCGATTCAGGGGCCGCGCGCGCTGAAGCTGTTGCAAAGATTCACGAACGTGGCGCTCGATGCGATCAAGTACTATTGGTTCACGCGCGGCGAGGTGGACCAGGTGCATTGCTTGATCGCGCGAACTGGCTACACCGGCGAAGATGGGTTCGAGATTTATTTCGCTCCGGAGTTCGCGGAGAAAATCTGGGACCGGTTGATGGATGCGGGCCAAGATTTGGGCGTAATGGCGTGCGGGCTAGGCGCGCGAAACACGCTGCGCTTGGAAGCGGGCATGACGCTCTATGGACATGAGATCGACGAGACGACCACTCCCTGGGAAGCGAATCTGGCGTGGATTTGCAAAGTCGACAAAGGCGAATTTCTGGGACGCGACGCGCTGGTGAAGCAGAAGGCGGCTGGCGTTACACGGACCCTCGTGGGTTTCGAGATGGAGTCGCGGCTGATTGCGCGAGATGGGTACGCGGTGCTCGAAGGCGAACGCGCGATTGGAAGCGTAACGAGCGGCGGCCCGGCGCCGTTCTTGAAAAAGAATATCGGATTCGCGTACGTACCGCCGGCGGTGAACAAGCCTGGAGCAAAGATTGGTGTGGCTGTGCGCGCGCAAACCGCGGCAGCGAAAATTGTGAGCGTTCCGTTTTACAAACGCGCGAAATAAATTCGGGGAGCAACGAAGGAGCGGAAGATGTATCCAGCGGATTTTCGATATACAAAGGACCATGAGTGGATTCAAGTCTCCGGGGCGACAGGAACAGTCGGCATTACGGACTACGCGCAGCACGCGCTAGGCGATGTGGTATTCGTCGAACTGCCGAAAACGGGTACAAAAGTGAAGGCTGGTGACGTGTTGGGGACCGTGGAGTCGGTGAAAGCCGTGAGCGAAGTGTTCAGCCCGGTCAGCGGAGAAGTGATCGAAGTAAATTCGGAATTGTCGACGGCGCCGGAGAAGATCAATCAGGACCCGCATCGCGCGGCGTGGCTGGTGAAAATTAAATTGGAAAATGCGAGCGAGGCGGCGAAGCTGATGGATGTAAAGGCGTACACGGAGTACGTCGCAGAGAAGGAGAAGGAACAGACGGCCTGATGCGTTACCTCCCCAAAAGCCAATCCGAGCGCCGCGAAATGCTGGATGCCATCGGCGCGAAGTCCATTGAAACGCTGTTCGAAACGATTCCCGCGAAATACAGGCTGCGCGAAGCCCTGAAACTGCCGGGACCGCTCTCGGAGATGGAGATCATCGACTATTTCAAGGCGCGAGCGACGGAGAATTCGCGAGGCTATACTTCATTTCTTGGCGCCGGAGTGTACCAGCACCTGAAATCCGTGGTGACGGACGCGCTGGTGCAGCGCGGCGAGTTTTTGACTTCGTACACGCCGTATCAGGCGGAGATTTCGCAAGGCACGTTGCAAGCGATTTTTGAGTTTCAGACGCTGATGTCCCAGCTCACTGGGCAGGAAGTTGCCAACGCTTCGATGTACGACGGCTCGACGGCGCTGACTGAAGCGGTACTGATGGCCGAACGGTTGACGCGGCGGCGTCGCGTGCTGGTGGCGAGCACCGTGCATCCGGAATATCGGCAAGTGCTGGCGACGTACGCGAAGCATTTGGGAATTGAAGTGGAGGAGTTCGGATTTGCGGCGACAGGGCAAGCAGACGCGGATGCGATTCGCGCCGAAACGCTGAACGAAGCTGCCGCGGTTGTGGTGCAGTCGCCCAACTTCTTCGGCGTGCTCGAAAAGCTCGGGCCGATTGCGGAACGCGCGCACGCGGCAGGCGCGTTGCTGATCGATTGCGTTACCGAGCCAGTGTCGCTCGGAATCGTAAAGCCTCCGGAAGAGGCGGACATTGTCGCGCTGGAAGCGCAGAGTTTTGGAGTGCCACCAAGCTACGGCGGGCCATTTGTGGGCGTGATTGCAACGCGCGAGAAATTCGTGCGGCAAATGCCCGGGCGGCTGGCTGGCGAAGCGCTGGATGGCGAAGGTCGCCGCGGATTTTGCCTGACGCTGGCGACGCGCGAGCAGCACATTCGTCGCGAAAAGGCCACGTCGAACATTTGCACCAACGAAGCATTGTACGCCCTGGTGGTGACGATCCATCTGTGCTTGCTCGGCAAAGAAGGGCTGCGCGAACTGGCCGCGCACAATCTGGCGAAGGCGCGGTTCGCGCAAGGCGAACTGAAAAAGATTCCTGGGATTACGCTTCCCTTCTCTGGCACGACGTTCAATGAATTCGTGGTTGAGTTTCCGCGGCCGGTCAAACAGATTAATCAGAAATTGTTGGCGCAGAAGATCGTCGGGCCGCTCGCGCTGGAGAAGTATTACCCGAAGCACGATCGTCGCGCCCTGGTGTGCGTGACGGAAACGATGCCGCGCGCGGAGATTGAGCGCTTCGCCGCGGCGCTGCGGAACATTTTGACGAATTAGCGGATAGAGAGCCCCTTTGAGCCAAAACCGCACAACACGAGAGACGGACGCGAACGGCATCAAGAAGGCCCGGCGGCATGTCAGCCAGAATGAAGGGCTGATCTTCGAAAAGTCCGTGCGCGGAAAGCGCGGAATGGAATTGCCGCCGCTGGACGTGCCCGCGGTGGATCCCACGAAGGCGCTCGGCGCGGAGTTCGCGCGCGACGCAGTTGAGGGATTTCCGGAGGTCAGCGAGATTGAAGTCATCCGGCATTTCACGCGGCTCTCGACGTGGAATTACGCGATTGATCTCGGAATGTATCCGCTCGGATCGTGCACCATGAAGTACAACCCGCGCGTGAACGAATTCGTTGCGCGGCTCGAGGGGCTGGCAACCGAGCATCCGCTGCAGCCGGACGAAGTTTCGCAGGGCTGCCTGCGCATCATTCACGATTTGCAGAAATGCTTGCTCGAAATCACGGGCATGGATTCCGCTTCGCTCGAACCAGTTGCTGGCGCGCAAGGCGAACTGACCGGGCTGCTGCTGATTCGCGCGTATCTCGAAAGCAAAGGCAATCCACGTAAGAAAGTCCTGATTCCGGATTCGGCGCACGGGACGAATCCCGCGTCCGTTGTTATCGCCGGATATGAAGTGCAAAACATCAAGTCGAACGAACGCGGGCAGATCGACATCGCGCATTTCCGCGAATTTGTGACCGACGAAGTTGCCGCGCTGATGATCACGAACCCGTCGACCATCGGCGTTTACGAAGAGAACATCGCGGAAATCGCCGGGCTTCTGCACGCGCGCGGCGCTCTGCTCTACATGGATGGCGCCAACATGAATGCGCTTGCGGGCGTGACGCGCCCCGGCGATTTTGGCGTGGACGTCATGCACCTCAACCTGCACAAGACATTTTCGACGCCGCATGGCGGAGGCGGCCCAGGCGCGGGCCCCGTCACGGTAAAGAAGAGCCTCGAGCCGTTTTTGCCGGTGCCGGTGGTGAGCGAAAGCAATGGCAAATTCGCGCTCGATTACGATCGGCCCAAATCGATTGGCCGCGTGCGCGCCTATTGCGGAAATTTCGGCGTGCTGCTGCGCGCGCTGGCGTACACGCTGGCGTACGGTCCGGGCATTCGCCAGGCCACCGAAGACGCGGTGCTCAACGCAAATTACATTCGCAAGCACCTCGAAGACCTCTACGACTTGCCTTACAACTTGCCGTCGATGCACGAAGTTGTCTTCAGCGACGCGCGTCAGAAAAAGCACGGCGTGAACACCATGGACATCGCCAAGCGGCTCATCGATTACGGATTCCATCCCTATACCACGGCATTTCCGCTGATCGTGCCGGGCGCGCTGATGATCGAGCCGACAGAGTCGGAATCAAAAGAAGAGTGCGATTTATTCATCGAGGCGATGCGTTCGATTGCCGCCGAGGCGGAATCGAATCCGGAAATCGTGAAGACCGCTCCACACGCGACGCGCGTTGGCAGGCTTGATGAAGTGGCCGCGGCGCGAAAGCCCATCCTGCGATGGAGGCCGCATCAGAATCAGGACGCGCAGAAAGCCGCCGCCCGGCCAAATGACAAAACTCCCGTCGTGCCAACGGTGTAAGAGCTGCGATTATTCGGCGCTGGGCCCGCGCAGAAGAGCGATAATTCCCGCCAAAGCAACTCCGTAACACATTCCTGTGCCAAGCAACTGGAGCACGTCGACGGTGTGAAACGCCTGAAATCGCGCGTGCTGAGACATGTTCACAAATCCGACCGAACCGATCACGATGAGCACGAGAATGGATACCCAGAGCGTTCTCTTTCGTCTGGCCATGGTTCCTCCTGTGGGTTCTGGAAAAGTGCGCGCGGAGAAACTATGCCAGAAGGTGAGCCATGTCAAGCACGCTCACTGGTATATACTTCCCGTTAATCGGCCACGTGACACTTCGTTGGATATAATACTCAGCTACGCAGGCTGAGAATAGAAGGAACGCTGATGACTCCGGAAGAAGCATCCGTCCTCGCGAACCACTTGCTCTCGAGAATGCAGCATGAATCGCAGATCACTGCCAAAGTGATCGCATCTTTGCCGGAAGACAAGGCCGGTTACCGGATTCACCCCAAGTCCCGTACCGCGCTGGAACTGGCCTGGCACACAACGTCAGTGGAAATGTGGTTCCTCGATTCAGTTTTTCAGGGCGAGTTCTATGCAAGCTCCAGCGGCGCCGTGCCCGACGAAATCAAAACCGGTGCGGACGCGGCCGCGTGGTACACCCAGCAGTTCGAGATGAATTTCAAGAAGGCGTCGAAGTTGAGCGCAGATTATCTGGCGCAGCCCATGTCGTTTCTGCGGAAATTCGATTACCCCGGAGTGATTTATTTTCAGATGGCGCTGTCGCACACGGTGCACCATCGCGGCCAGTTTGCCGCCTACCTGCGAGCCATGGGAGCAAAAGTGCCTGCGATTTACGGCGGCAGTTTGGACGAACCCGCCACGTAAGCGAATCTCACCCGTAAAGTCAAGCGCCCTCGCGCTTTCCATCTTAAGGCATAATCACCGCATGTTGCTTTCGGACATCGACCACATTCAACTGGCAGCGCGCCGGGATGCGAGGCCCAGGCGCTGGAGTTTACCGAACCAACCTCTTCCGTAGTGAAGTGATCCAGCCACGCAGAGACAGACACTGGATCACCCGTAGTCAGCCGTACAGAAGAGCCGCTAGATCCGGTCCTTGCGCGTGCTTCTTGCCTTCCCCTCTTCCGGGGGTAGGGCCTGATGCGCCGCCGGGCGAAGCGACCGCGTCGGATACGCGTGTGCTTCTGCAGCGGCGACGACCGGGGTCGCGGGAATCTCGCGACCGTGCCCGTCTTCGTCGGCCCCGGCCGCAGCCGCAAGGCCAGGATGCGCCGGCTCCACGGTGACCAGCGCGCCTTCCGCTTCCTTCCAGAACACCAAACAAGCAGCGACGCCATCCCAATCGACCGAAAGCACATCACCCAGACGAATCTGATCGGTGGCCAGCAGGCTCGCGAGCGGATAGACCAGATGGCGCTCAATGGCGCGCTTCAAGTGGCGCGCGCCATATTTCATGTCCGTTCCTTCCTTGAGGAGAAATTCGCGCGCCGGCTGCGTCACGCGGAACAGGAATTTCCCCTTGGCCGTTTCGAGCACTCGCTGTTGCACCATGCCCAACTCGATATCCAGAATCTGTTCGAGTTGAGGCTCGCGCAAAGGATGAAAGACGATGACCTTATCCAGACGGTTCATAAATTCAGGTGAGAACTTGCGCTTCGCCGCTTCGGCCGCGGTGCGCTCAATCTTCTGCTCCAGGCGCGCGGGAGTGTCCACTGCCGCGGCCACTGGCGCGAACCCCAATTTGCCGGTCATCAGTTCGGTGATCTCCGTGCCGCCGAGGTTGGAAGTCATGAAAATCATAGTTTGCGAAAGGTCCACGCGGCGATTGTCGCCGAGAGTCAACGTCGCTTTGTCCAGCATGCCCAGCAGTAATTGCCAGAGCGCATCGGACGCTTTTTCGATTTCATCGAAAAGAAGAAATGAGAGCTTTACCTTCTCGGTATGAAATTGCGCGAGAGCTTCCTGCGTGATCAGCGGGTGCGTCTCGCGGTGCCCCAAATACCCCGGAGGCGAGCCGATCAGTTTGGCGATCTCGTGCGAGTGCTGAAATTCGGCGCAATCCACTTTAATCACTGCGCGCGGATCACCGAAGATGACTTCCGCAGTGGCTTCGACCACGCGCGTTTTGCCGGCGCCGGTTGGGCCTAGAAACAAAAGATTGCCCACCGGACGCCCGGACGAGTTGAGTCCCGCGCGGAAGACCTGATAAAGATCGACGACGGCCTGGACGGCCTCTTCTTGCCCCACGATTTTGCGCCTCAGCGCGGTCTCGAACTCGCGAGATTCGCGGCTGCGCTGCGTCGGGTCTAAATGCTGTGCTTGCGTCATGGCCTTACTCCCCCTTACCGGTACGTCCGGCTGCCTTCCAGTGCGCGTGGTTTCACGCGCTCGAACTGCTCGAGCTTAATATCGACCGTGGAACGTAAGAGCCTGAGCTGGGTGACGAGCTCCTGTCCGGAATCAGAACGGTCCGGCAGCAGTAATAGCGGAGGCGAGAGATCCGCCAGGTCCAGGTTGATGAGCCGCAAGGAATTCAGCAATTGCTTGACGTAAGGCGAGCGCGGATCAAAAAGTTCCACGCGGCTATTCACATCTTCCCTGAGGCGCGACCAATCCAGATCCAGCAGCGGATGGTTACGGGAAACTTCGCGGACGACGTCGTCGGTGATGCGCGGCCGCTCGCCGAGCTTGGCAAGATAGAGCTGCTCGACCCGGCCGCGGCGGCGGACGTTGTGGACCAAGTAGTACGAATTGCCTTTGCGCCGTACGAAAGCCACGATCGTCCCCCTAAGAACCCATCGCTCGCGTAGTGTAAGTGCCAGGCACTACGCTGTCAATGGTATGATGCGGCCTTCCAGCGCGGGTTGCTTCGTATCAGTAATTAGTACTCGCGGAGAGCGAAAACGCGATTCGCAAACGAAGACATGTAGCGTTTCGACGCACGGCTCTCATGCGAGCCAGTCACCTCTAGTCAATTAGATGGCAAAAGGACAGCAAATGTTCCGCAAAGGTACGCACCGAAGAAAAACTGGCGATTGCAGTCAAGGAAATAAAGCAACGTACCATGTAATTTTGAAGAACTAGTCCTACTCGGGATAACTCGGAGGAAGGGCTAGGATCAGGAGTACTTACAGCATGGCCAAGAAAAACGGCGGCGGGTGGAAACGAATCTACGAAACGGTGAAGCGCATTCCGCGCGGGCGCGTTGTCACCTATGGGTGGTTGGCGCGGTTGCTGCACGTACGTGGAGGGGCACGAACCGTCGGCTTCGCCATGGCGGGATGCCCGTCGGGCCAAGGGATTCCCTGGCATCGCGTTGTGGGCGCGGGTGGAAGACTCCTGCCGCGCGAACCGTACGCCAGCAAGCAACGCATGCTGCTCGAAACGGAAGGGACGACGTTTCTGGGCATGAAGGTGGATATCGCAGCGCACGAATGGAAATCGCTCAAAAGCAGAGCGCGCACCGCGAAGCAACGAAGCAAGCGGAGCCGCGCCAAGCCCGGATTCGCGAAGCGGCAACAGGTGTGATAAAAAAGTACCGGAGCAGCAAAACGGCATGACCGAGCCAGTTGTCAAAGTCGAAGGGCTGTACAAAAACTACGGCGCCGTAGAGGCACTTCGCGGCGTCAGTTTCGAGGTTCATGAGGGCGAGCTCTTCGGGCTGCTGGGCCCGAACGGCGCAGGCAAGACCACCACCATTGAGATTCTCGAAGGCTTGCGCACTCTCGACCGCGGAACCGTGCGCGTTTGCGGCCTCGATCCCCAGCGAGAACCTGTTGAGATGAGAAATCTCGCGGGTGCGGCGCTGCAATCCACTTCCCTGCCCGATAAAATGCGCGTGGCGGAAACGCTCGACATGTTCGCCCATTTTTACAGAAACCCGCGCGGCACCGAAGAACTGCTGAAGCGTTTTCAACTCGAGGAAAAGCGCGACGCTTTCTACCACCATCTCTCGGGCGGGCAGAAGCAGCGCTTGGCTCTGGCCCTCGCTCTGGTGAACAACCCGCGTATTATTTTTCTCGACGAGCCCACCGCTGGGCTCGACCCTCAGGTGCGCCGCGAAATCTACGACACCCTCGAAGAACTAAAGAAAGAAAAGAAGACGATCCTCTTGACCACGCATTACATCGAAGAGGCCGAGCGCCTCTGCGATCGCGTCGCGATCGTCGATTATGGACGCGTGATGGCGTTGGGCACGCCGCGCGAGTTGAAGCAGCGCTCCGCCGAAACCACCCGAATTGAAGTCCGGCTCAGTCAGGCGCCTCTGGACGGCGCACTGAGCCGCCTCGACGGCGTTGCGGAATGGAGTAAGCTCGACGAAATTTACGCGCTGCGCTCCACGGCGCCGACGAAGACGATCGTTGCCTTGGTAAAATACCTCGAAGCCGAGGGCGTCGAGTTGCAAGGCCTCGAAATGCAGTCGCCATCGCTCGAAGATGTCTTTTTGGAGCTTACTGGCCGACGATTGCGCGAATAAAGCCTAAGACGATCCAATCCCGCAACGGTTTCTGCGCCCTCGACCTCGGACCTACGCGAAGAGATACAGAAACGTGTAGGCCAAAAACACGCCGATCACCGAACCCGCCAGAACGTCGCTCAGGAAGTGCATCCCCAGGATGATTCGCGAAGCGGCGATGCTCACCGCAACCAGCAAAAGCCCCACCTTAAAGTCCGGGTAGAAAGAGCCGAGCGTCATGGCGATGGCAAAAGCTGTGATCGTGTGGCCGGAAGGGAACGAGAACTGATCCGGTGGGAGAATCGAAGCCCAGCAATGGGGTTCCAGTCCGCACGGCCGTTCTCGATGGCTAACTCGCTTCAGAAGCAGAAACACCACTATTCCTGACATCACCGCCAGTCCTGCCGAACCGACGGCAACAAAGCGCGAGCGCCCTCCCCAAATCAGCACCGCGACGCCCGTCACGTACCACAACCAGCCATCGCCCAACCTGGTCGCCAGAATCATGAATATACGGAACCAGCGCGGAGCGCGCCAACGATTGACCCGCCGCATCAGCCGATGATCGCTGGATTGAATCTGGTTCCAGACGGCGCGCGCCACGGTCATACGAGCCCCTCCATCGCCGACTGCGGAACGTCCAGCCACCGGGGCTGCTGGCCTTGAGGTTGGCTCAGAATTCTGGCCGCCCAAAATTCACCGAACTTGCGCTCTTTCTGGCAATTCAGAAAAGTTACAGCAGGGACAAGGAGCGCGAGCGGCAACAGAAGCATGGTCCAGCGTTTCTCGCACATCGCTCCGACACCGATGAGCAGGACATCGCGCGTCAGCTTCATGTAACTCCCGGAGCCTCCCGTCGCGCGACCTCTGCCTGCGCGCAAGCCGGCGAAAAACTCTTCTTTGTTGCGCGCCCCCGGCACTTCCGTATAGGCCGTGGCTGCAGATGCCGAAGCGTGCGCGTCGCTGCCGCCAACCTCGATCTTCTGCCATTGTCGGGCCAGTCGTTGCGAGTCTTTATTCTGACGGCGCAGCATTTGGCCATTCCGCGATTCGATCGCGGGAAAGTAATCTCGAAACCACGCAAAATCGTCGGCGTCTCGCTTTCCGGTGAGGCATGAAAATACGTGGTTGACGCTGAAAAAGATGCGGCTCTCCGTCAGATACATCAGCAACGCCACCAGATCGTCGCGCCTTTGCTGGAGCTGGGCGTGCTGCCGCTCCGTAATGTCGTAAACGCCGATGTGTACCTCAGCCCCGCTGGGCATCTGGCAGGTAAGCTCTTCGCTGGTAAAAAAATCTGCGCGGCCGCGCAATCTTTCAGCGCCCTCGATGGAATCGTGGTCCGTCAGTGTAACCAGATCCATGCCCCGCCGCCGAAGGAGGGAATACACCGCCTCCGGTTCGCTGTAGCTCTCCCGGCAGACTTTGCGAAGAAAGGGAACGCTGCAAGCACCCGAGAATTTTGTGTGGATGTGCATGTCGCACTTCATGTGGAAAAGCTTAGGAAATCCGTGTTAAGGCGAGGTGACAACCGCGCTAAAGTTCTGAAACAACAATATTTGACCGTTTCGGCACAGTAACCGAAAATTCATCGAAATGTAGTCTGTTGCGGCAATCGCTTTGCCATCATTTGGCATAGATGAAGCGAATCGAGTTCGTCTTCTTCGACGCTGGCGGGGGCCACCGCAGCGCGGCAACGGCGCTCGCGCTCGCCATTCAGGAAAAAGACCTTCCCTGGCAAGTCCAAATGATGAACTTGCAAGAGATCCTCGACGCGCTGGACATTTTGCGCAAGTTCACCGGCATCCGGATACAGGACTTCTATAACAGGATGCTTAAATCCGGCTGGACCCTCGGCAGTCCGCAACTCATGCGCGTCTTGCAGACCTTTATCCGCCTCTATCACCAACCCACTGTGCGGCGGCTGGAAAATCATTGGCGCGAGAGCGCTCCGGACATGGTTGTGTCCTTCATCCCGCATTTCAATCGCGCTCTCTGCGAGAGCTATCGCAATGTTTTTCCGGGCCGTCCCTTCGTCACCATTCTCACCGACATCGCCGACTATCCGCCGCACTTCTGGATCGAGCGTCAGGAGCAATACCTTGTCTGCGGCTCGGAACGCGCGGTTGCGCAAGCGCGAACCCTGGGTCATCCGCAGGAACGTATCTTTCACGCTTCCGGAATGATTCTGCATCCGCGCTTCTATGCACCGCGGACGGCGGACCGCGCGGCCGAGCGCAAGCGCCTGGACTTGCTTCCCGACTTGCCCACCGGCCTCGTGCTTTTCGGCGGGCAGGGCAACCGCGTGATGCTCGAAATTGCCGAGCGTCTGGACAACAGCGAACTCGCTTTGCAGTTGATCTTCCTCTGCGGGAAAAACCAGAAGCTGGCACAGGCTCTGCGCCAAAGGAAGCCGCGAATCCGCTCTTACGTCGAAGGCTTCACTTCAGAGATCCCCTATTACATGCACGTTTCCGATTTTTTCATCGGCAAACCGGGGCCCGGCAGCCTGTCCGAGGCCCTTGCGAAACAATTGCCGGTAATCGTCGAATGCAACGCTTGGACGCTGCCCCAGGAGCGATATAACGCCCGCTGGATCACCGAACGAAATGTAGGATTGTCGCTGAACAGCTTTCGCGAAATTGTTCCGGCGGTCGAGCGGCTCTTAGACTCCCAAACATTCGCTTTGTATCGCCACAATGCCGGACTCCACCCCAATCGCGCCGTGTTCGAGATTCCTGGATTCCTCGAGGGGATCTTTCAGGGACAAGAAAGCGCGCGCGAAAACGCGACAAACGTAACGCAGCGCGCATTGATTTGACATCCTGCCCCTTCCTGTGAAATCTTGCTTCGTTCGCTTCATTTGTGCGGGCAACGCAAAGACACCGGAACCGTGACGAATCACACCTGGACGCTCACCATGATGCGCATTCGCCTGGCAATGCGCAGCCGCACCTTTCTCTTTTTCAGCCTGGCGATGCCCATCGGCTTCCTCTTCGGCTACGTGATTTTCTTTGGTCACGGCAATCCGGCGGCGATGCCTTACCTGCTAGGTGCGATTCTCGCGCTCACGGTCATGGGCAGTTTCTGGGGCCTCAGCATGCAGCTGGTGATGTTTCGCGAACAAGGAATTCTGCGGCGCTTCCGCCTGGCGCCCATCGGCGCGGGCGCGATGCTCGGCTCCAGCATCCTCTCGAACTTCGTTCTTGTTCTACCCACCGTGGTACTGGAATTCCTGATTTGCCGCTACGGCTTCGGGATGAAAACCTGGGGAAATTTGTGGGCCGTGTTCCTCCTGGTGTCCATCGGCGCGGCGACGTTCTCCGCGCTGGGCCTCATTGTCGCCAGCGTCACAAATGACATGCAGGAGACCACCGTCATCAATAACATCGTCTGGTCGCTGTTTCTCTTTCTTTCGGGCGTAACCATCCCGCTGGCGTTAATGCCCCACTGGGTGCAGAAGGTCACTTTGTTCTTGCCGGCGACTTATCTTGCCACGGGACTGGAAGGAGCGATGCGCCACTCTGCTGGATTCGGCCAGATCATGGAGGACGCGCTCGCCTTACTCGTCAGTCTGGCGCTGGCCTTCGAAATGTCGCGCCGGCTCTTCCGCTGGGAGCCGGAAGAGAAAATTCCAGGCAAAGCAAAGCTCTGGGCCGTCGCGACGCTGATTCCCTTCTTGTTGCTGGGAGCCTGGCAACTGACGCACGGCCATATGTTGCGGCAAATCAACCGCGATTTTCAGGTGATGAGCCAGGGCGCCGCTCCACCGAGAATCGTGGTGGTGCCGCGCCCACCCAAGTAAGCAAACCAGCCCGGCCGTTATGGCTTCGCGTCGTCGGTCTTCTGCGCGAACAGAATGACGTGTCCCGCCGGATCCTTGATGCCCAACTCTTTCATCCCGTAAAACGTAGTGCGCATCGGTACAGCAATTTCAGCGCCGTGCACAGCCTGCGCTATGCTCGCCAGATCCCCCACTTCGATATACAGAAATGACGGGCCCTTGCGCCCCAGTTGGCCGATTGCGGCATTTTCTTTCTCGGCGCTGCCATAGGACTGGTACATCAGCTCCAGGCCGTCTTTTTCCACAATCGCAAAGCCGAGGGTGTTTCCGTCGGGCACTTCGGCAGTCTTCTGAAAACCTAGGCGTTCGACCCAAAACTTCACGCATGGCTCGATATGCTCCGCAAGCAGGATCGGCGTTATTCGTTCGACTTTCATTTCCTTTCCCTCCTGAGATTTGGTTTGAGCAATACAGGCCGTCGCCACCAGGAACATTGCTGCGGCGCAAACGAGAAGTTTCATCTTGTCTTACCTCCTTTTCTGTAGTAGTCTAATTTAGACTAGATGAACGATAACGCGGCCACAGCCGCGCTGTCAAGCTCAATTTAGGAGGATCGTATGAGGTCCCAGCAAGCAGGTTTTCAGCATCTGATTTCCGTCGGCCCGGCCATCGAGCGCGATTTCCACCTGCTCGGCATTCGTACCATCCCACAACTTGCGCGCCAGAATCCTCGAAGGATGTACGATAAGCTCTGCCGCTTGAAAGGCCGGCATCAGGACATCTGCTGCCTCGACGTCTTCCGCGCGGCAGTCGTCCAGGCACGCGATCCGCAGTTGCCAACCGAGCAGTGCCAGTGGTGGTATTGGAGCCGCAAACGGAAAGCCGAGAATGCGCGCAAAAGCAAATAAGGAACTGACCACGCCCGATCTGGTCTTGCTCAGCCTGCTCACCGAGAAACCCATGCACGGCTATCAGGCAAATGCCGAGTTGGAACGGCGGCAGATTCGCGACTGGGCAGGCATTTCGCGCCCTCAGGTCTACTATTCCATGGACAAGCTGGCGCACGCCGGCCTGGTTCGCGCCGTGGAGAGCGAAAGTTCTGCGGAAGGACCGCAACGTCGCGTGTTGCAAACAACAAAGCGTGGCCTCGCCGCACTGGCGGACGCTTTAGAACGCAACGACTGGACCACCGCACGAGAACGCCCGCCCTTTCTGACCTGGATGGCGCTCTCCTGGCAAGCGCGGCGCGGCGTCTTCGCGCGGCAGATCCAGCGGCGTCAGGAATTTCTCGAACATGAATTGGCGCGTGAGAAAAAGACCATCCAGGCCGTTCGGGCTGAGGTCGGCCACGATTTTCACGAGGCCGTCTGGATGCTCACGCTGGTCATCGAGCAGTTTCAGACCGAACTGCGCTGGCTGCAACGGCTCACAAAAGAAGCCAAGAGGCGTGCTCCGGCGCGGCATCCGCAACACGTCCCGTGATCGCACTGGCGAAAGGCACAGGTTTGCCTGCTGCTTGCATCCGCGGCGTGCGTCGTGCATCAATTCCCTGTACATTTGAGCGGTCTGAATAACTGGGCATGAGCCATCCTGGGGGGAACCGATGAAGATAGCCATCTTGGGCGCGGGTAACGTTGGCGGCGCGCTGGGCAAAGGCTGGGCCGCGAAGGGACATTCGGTCCACTTCGGCGTGCCCCAGCCGCAGAGCGAAAAGATCAGCGCGCTGCTGAAGTCCATCGGCAAGAATGCGCGCGCCGGAAACGTGCACGAGGCCGCCGAGAACGCTGAAGTTGTCGTGCTGGCGACACCCTGGCCGGCTGCCCGCGATGCCGTCATCGCCGCGGGAAAACTCGCCGGCAAAATCGTCATCGACTGCACCAATCCGCTGGAACCCGACTTGTCCGGCCTGACCGTCGGCCACACAACTTCCGCGGGCGAACAAGTGGCGCAGTGGGCCACGGGCGCGCGCGTGGTCAAAGCATTCAACACCACCGGTGCCGGAAACATGGCCAACACGCATTACGGCGACAAGGAAATCACGATGTGCGCGGGGGATGACGCCGCGGCGAAGTCGGTGGTCATGAAACTGGCCCAGGATTTGGGATTCGAGGCTGTCGATGCCGGCCCGCTGAAAATCGCGCGGCTCCTCGAACCTTTCGCCATGCTCTGGATTTACCTCGCCATCAAGCAGGGCCTCGGCCCCAACATTGCGTTCAAGCTGCTGCGCCGCTGACGGGTAGCCGTCCAAAATGGACGGCTCGATCCCGCGTAGGTCAGATTTTGGAGCGCGATGGGGGTCAAACCGCGTGTGCTATAATGCCTCCGTTTGCAGAACAGAAGTTCGCTGAACGAAAGTCCAAAACGCCCGCGGAGACAGCGATGAGCCTGAAGAAAACCGAAAAAATCTGGCACAACGGAAAATTGATTAACTGGGACGACGCCCAGATTCACGTGGTTGCGCACGTGGTCAGCTACGGCTCGGCGGTATTCGAAGGTATACGCTGCTACAAAACGCTGCAAGGGTCGGGGATTTTTCGATTGCGCGAACACATGGAACGCCTCCGCAATTCGGCCCACATTTACCGCATGGATTTCCCCTTCTCGATTGACGAAACCTGCCAGGCAGCGCTCGACCTGGTGCGCGCCAATCACATGGACGCCTGCTACATTCGCCCCATCGTGATGCGCGGTTACGGCGACGCCGGCGTGAATCCGTATAGTTCCCCGATTGAAGTGTACATGGCCTGCTGGGACTGGGGCCGCTATCTCGGCGAAGAAGCCATTAAGAGCGGCGTGGACGTTTGCGTCAGCTCATGGAATCGCTCCGCGCCGAATACCCTGCCGCAAATGTCCAAGGCCGCCGCGAACTACATGAATTCGCAGCTCATTCGCATGGAAGCAATGGTCAATGGTTACATCGAAGGAATTGCGCTCGACGTGAATGGCTACGTCAGCGAAGGCTCGGGCGAAAATATCTTCATCGTGCATCGCGGCAAGGTGATGACCCCGCCGCTGTCGAACTGCGTTCTGCCCGGCATTACCCGCGACACGATGATGGAGTTGTGCAACGAGATGGGCATTCCCGTGTCCGAGCAAATCATTCCACGCGAGATGCTGTACATCGCCGATGAGGTTTTCTTCGCAGGGACGGCCGTCGAAGTCACGCCGGTTCGCTCCATCGACAAAATCAAAGTGGGCAATGGCGGCCGCGGCCCGATTACGAAAAAACTGCAGGACGAGTTTTACGCCCTCACCGGCGGCACAAAAGAAGACCGCCACGGCTGGCTCACGCCGGTTACCGCTCCAGCGACCATCAGCGTGCGGTAAGCAGGGACAAAGTGAGAGGAACAATTTCGAAGCAGGTGGATCTCAGTTATCGCCGGGATTCACCACCTTAAATGCCAGGGCCGCGACGGCCCCCGCCGCAAACTCAGCGACCCAATAGATCCAGATGCTCGGCCACGCTGATAGTCCCATGACTGTGATTCCCAGGGCGACCGCCGGATTGAACGCTCCGCCGGAAATGCTTCCTACCGCGAAAGCTCCGCTCATGACCGTAAAACCGATGGCCAGCCCATAAAACGAATTGCCCGCTGTGCCTTTGGCCGTCGCCGTATTCAGGACTACGAACACCAGAGCAAAGGTGAACAAGAATTCCGCCAGCAGTGCCGGCAGCGTCATCAGGTTCATGGGCACCACTTCCACGCCTGCCTTCAAGTACTTCACCGCCAAGGCCGCAAGTACCGCGCCCACAACCTGAGAAATGATGTAGCCGGGCACGTCTTTCGTCTCGCACTTCCCTCTCAGCCACACACCCAGTGTGATCGCCGGGTTATAGTGCGCCCCGGAGATATGCCCTCCGGCGAACACCATCACCATCAGCACGGACCCGATCGCCAAGGGCGCCAGCGGCCCCGCTCCGTTCCCCACCACCGTGCAGCCAACGGTGAATACCAGGAAGAAAGTTCCCACAAGTTCCATGATGTACTTGTTCATCCCAATTCCCCCTCGTCCCAGGATTACTGGGTTCTGTGACCGTCTTGGCTGCGCAAGATACCACGGAACCGAATAATTTTCGCCACAGCAACGAATGCCTCGCCATGCTGAAGCAACATCGCTGAATCCTCGCGATGCGCTGCGAACGCTTCGAGATTGCGCGCCATCCTGCTAGAATCGCCGGTCTGCGGGAGGTGCGGCGTATGTATCGAGTCTGGCAACGGCTGTGCGCGGAATTCATCGGCACGTTCCTGTTCGTGTTTTTCGCGGCCGGTGTGGTATGCGCGGATCAGGGACTGCGTTCCGCCGGCCAGCCGGGCATCGGCCTCGTTGGAATTGCGCTCGCGCGCGGGCTGGCATTTGCGATTCTGGTTTGCGCGCTCTCGCAAGTCTCCGGCGGACACTTCAATCCCGCGATCACCATTGGCGCATGGGTGACGCGCAAAATCGGCTCCTTGCAGGCGCTCTTTTACGGCATCGCGCAAATCCTTGGCGCCATGGCAGGCGCATGGACATTGGCGCGACTCATCCCGGAGCAAGTGTGGCGCGCCGCGGCGCTGGCCACGCCCGATTTGGCCGCGGAAGTTTCGCGCACCCAGGGAATTCTCTTCGAGCTGGTGCTCACATTTTTCCTGGTCTTCATTTTCTTCGCGACGGTTGCCGATGCCCGCGCCGACACGCCACATTTCGCGCGGCTCGGAGGGTTTGCAGCAGGACTCGCGATTTTTGCCGGCATGCTGGTCGGCGGCCCGTATACAGGCGCTTCCATGAATCCCGCGATGGCCCTGGGAACCGCGGTCGTGTCGCATCATTGGGTCAATCATGGGGTGTACTGGGCAGGACCAATGCTGGGCGGCGTGATGGGCGCGTGGATCTACCGCGCGCTCTTCGCCCGCGGCTCCTGACTCTCGGTCCTGCCATTGTTGCACTTCAGACAATCGACCCGCGCACAATGATTGCCCTGCCTGATGGTGCGTGCTAGCTTGAATGCCATAGTTCCTCAAAGCAAAAGGTGACTCATGGCCGTCGCTGTTGACGATCTGTTGCGCAAAGCCGTCGAAAACAAAGCATCCGACTTGCATTTGAAAGTCGGCAACCATCCTTACTTGCGCGTCGACGGCATTCTCCAGCCGATCGCGGACGTTCCGCGCGTCACCCCGGAAGAAATGCTCTCCATGGCGTTCAGCATGATGACCAACCGGCAGAAGCAGAAATTCAAGGAGACCGCCGAGTTGGACATGGCTTACGGCGTCGCTGGCCTTGGCCGCTTCCGCGTAAACGTCTTTCAGCAGCGCGGAAACGTCGGCATGGTTCTGCGCGTGATTCCCACCAAGATTCGCACCATCGAAGAGCTGAACCTTCCGCCGGTCATCGACAAGATTTGCGAAGAGCAGCGCGGGCTGGTGCTCGTCACCGGAACCACCGGCTCCGGCAAGTCCACGACGCTCGCCGCGATGATTGACCGCATCAATTCGATCCGGCCGGAACACATCATTACCATCGAAGACCCCATTGAGTATTTGCATCGCGACAAGAAGGGATTTATCAACCAGCGCGAAGTGGAAGTGGACACTTCCACATTCTCCACGGCTTTGCGCGCTGCGCTGCGCCAGGATCCTGACGTGGTGCTCGTCGGCGAAATGCGCGACTTGGAAACCATTTCTACGGCGCTGCTCGCTGCGGAAACCGGCCATTTGGTCTTTTCCACATTGCACACTTTGGACGCGACGGAAACGATTCAACGCATCATTGCCGTGTTCCCTCCTCCGGAGCAAAAGCAGATCCGTTTGCAAATGGCTTCCACCCTCAAAGCGGTGGTCAGCCAGCGGCTCGTGCGCAAAAGTGACGGCGTTGGCCGCGTGCCGGCGGTCGAAGTCCTGATCTCCACGGGGTACATTCGGGACTGCATCATCAATCCCGACAAGACACGCTTGATTCGCGATGCCCTCGCTGCGGGAACCAGCCAGTACGGCATGCAGACCTTCGATCAGTCGATCTTCGATTTGTATTCGAAGAACTTGATTACGCTGGACGAAGCCCTCATTCGCGCGACCAATCCGGACGAATTCAAGCTGCGCATTCAGGGAATCCGCTCGGCCGCCGATGCGGCTCGCGAAGAAATGGAACGCCAGATGACCGAATTCGAGCGCACCGGCGCAAGCCGCCGCTGATCAACATCGCGGCGATTTCGTTCGATACTTCGGCCCCAGTGTCCAAATAATTTCGATGGCATACGTCGCTCCTAGCAATCCGTGGTACGTATTTTTCTTCGGCCTGCGCGGCTTGCTGCGCTTGTTCCTCATGATTTTCGCGCTGGCGTACGGGATTTTTGCCTGTGCGGCGCTTGGGGACGGCGGACCAATCCTTTCCCGCCTCGCGCAAGCCGCGAGCATCGCCGCGGGACGCACCGAAATCATTGCCCTGGTTACTGGACTCTTTTCGATTGCGCTCTGGTTTGGCTTGCACAGCAGTATCGAACCGGGCCGGTGGGGCTTCTACCAGATGTTTTCCGAAGAATGCGAAGATTATGACTGGTGGGGCCGGCGCGTGACGGATCGCCGGCGGTAATCTCCTTCGGTTCCCTCTTTCGCTGACTCTCTCCTGCGGCGGAATCCCGCCTTCTTGCTTGCACAGTGCTATCCTCTTGGCGTGCGCTCTTCGTCTCCGCGAAAATTCCCTACCGAATCGCAACTCTACACCGCCGCGCTTCGGGCGTTGATGCGGCGTGCGTATTCTGTTCACGAAATGAAGGACTATCTGAAGGCGCGCGCGGAAAGCGCTGAGGACGCTGCTGCGGTGCTCCAACAACTCAAAGAGCATAACTACATCGACGACGCGCGGTACGCCCGCGACTTTGCGCGCGTCCATGCACAGGGCCGCCGCCAGGGAAAGTTCAGAATTGCGCGCGAGCTGCGCGCCCGAGGCGTGCCCGATCGGCATATCGAAGCGGCGCTCGAGGCCGTATTCGCGGAGACCGACGAGAGCGCGTCTGTGCGGTCGAGCCTGGAACGGAAATTGCGGCACGTTCGCGGGCCGCTCGACGAGCGCAAGCGCGCCTCGATTTATCGAAGTTTACTGCGCGCCGGGTTTTCCGCGGACACGATTCGCACGGAATTGCGCGCCGTGACCAAGGCAGCAGCGGCGGAATCCGACGGGACGCTGGCATTTCCCGAGCCCTCGGGCGAGGACCTCTGAATCTGCCAAAATGAAAGTCGTGCCCTATTCCGAGTGCAACGCTTGCACCACGTCCACCCGGGCAGCGCGAATCGCAGGGAGCGCCGAGGCGATCGCCGCAGCCGCGAGGATTACCGCAGCGGACGCGACCAAAGGCAGCACACCCGGCAGTTGCACGTCCGCAACGTACTTGCCAATCAAACGCGCGAACGCAAAACCAACCAGCACCCCGGCGGTTACGCCGATGCTCGCGATCACCAAGCCCTCCACGAGAACGTTGGTCAGAATGTTTCGTGGCTGTGCGCCCAGAGCCATGCGAATCCCGAACTCGCGCGTACGCCCGCTCACCGAAAAGGCGAGCACGCCCGCCACTCCCACCACGGAAATCAGCAGCGCCACCGTGGCGAATCCGCCGAAGACAATGGCATTGAGCCGGTCGGGCGTCAGAACCTCCGCGCGAATGTCGCCCAGCGTGCTGGCTTGCTCCACGGGCTGATCCGACGCCATGTCATGGATCGTGCGCGTAATGGTGGGAACCAGCGCGTACGGATCGCTTTCTGTGCGCACGAACAGCCGCCCACCCCAACCCTCTTGGTCGTTTGGCTGATACACCGTCATAGCAGGCTGCGGGATGATGTTCTGATCGTCGAAGTCCGGCACCACCCCGACGATCCGCCGCGGATCACCGCTAATGCCGATGAACTTGATCACTCCGTCCGTCCACCACAAGTGGCGGTTCACGGCCACCTGCCCAGGGAATAATTTTTGCGCGAGGCCCTGGCTGATAATCACCACGCGTTCGGCGCCGTCCCGGTCAGTGTCCCTAAAGTCGCGGCCCCCGAGAACCGGAATGCCCAAGGTCGCGAAATATCCCGGTGATATGGAGCGGAACCGCGCCCGCCAATCCTCCTGGCCGTTTTCCCTCGGTGCGCCTTCCGCGGCAAATGTGAAACTGATGCTCAGCATGTTGGCGTCACGCCAGGGAACGCCGAAACCGGAGGCAACGTGCTCGACTCCCGGCAGCGCGCTGACCTGGCGCTGTACGTCACGATAAAAATCGCGCACCTGTTCCGGCGTTCGGCCGTACGACATCACCGGCAGGTTTACCGCCAGGACGTGCGCCGTGTCGAATGGCGCCTGCATCTTTTCCAACACCAGCAGCGTCGTTAACAGCGCTCCCGCTCCGGCGAGCAACAGAAACGAAGCGGTGATCTGGGTAACGGCAAAAATGCGCAGCCGCCGGGCGCTGCCGCTGGTCACGCGGACTCCGCTGCTCGACAATCCCGGTCCTTGCGATGCGCCGGCGGACGGCAACCGCGGAACGTACGCCAGGAAAACGGCGGCGATCAGCGCGAGCGCAATTCCAATCCAAACCAGGCTGGAATCGAGCTTGAGATCGAGCGCGCGGACAGAGAAACGCGAGGCATACCGCGCCAGCACGGCCACCATCGGCGCCGCGATCAGAACTCCTGCCAGCGCGCCGCTGCCGCACATCACAAGACTTTCCGCCAAAAGCGAACGACGCAGCGCGGCCGTGGTTGCTCCCAGCGCCGACCTGATGGCCAGCTCGGATTCGCGGCGCACCGTTCGCGCCAGAATCAGGTTGGCCACGTTCGAGCAAGCGATCACGAACAGCAGGCCGGCGGCCGCGAAGAGCACCCACAAGATGGTTCGGGCATTCGAATTGATCTGATCGTGCAGGCGTGTCACCGCGATCGTAAAGTGATACGGCGACTTGTATACGTCCGGGTGTGCCGCCAGCATCCCCGCGTAGACCGTGCGGAGTTCTGCGCGCGCGGAGTCAACGTCCGCGCCGCGGGCAAGCCGCGCGAAAACCTCGGTCATGCGATGCTCGCGACCCTGCACCATAGTGGCCGACAGGTGATGCGGGCTTGTGACGACGTTGGCGATGAGCTGCGTTTCCACTGGGTAGGGCACCGATGGTTCCAACACCCCGACGATGACCGCGGAGCGCGTACCCTCGATGCTCCCCAGCCGCACCGTCTTTCCAATCACATTGGGATCGGAGTGCATCGAGGTGGTCCAGAATCGATACGTCAGCACCGCCGCACCCGTCGCATTTGGTCCATCGTCGCTGGGACCCAGCAGACGTCCGATCACCGGACGCAGCCCCATCACCTCAAAGTAACTGCCGTCCACAACGCCCGCGTGGATCTCACGCGGCACGCCAAGTCCCACGATGGTGAAGTCGATCTCCGAAAAAGTGCCGAGTTCCTTGATGGCCTTTAGGTTGCTGCCGATGTCCTGGATTTCCGGAATGGAGAACCCTGTATTATCGGCGCCGATGCCCGGGGCGCTCTGGCGCACGTAAAGCAGGCGATCTTCGTCGCGATTCGCCAGCGGCCGCAGCAGCACGCCGCGAACAACGCTGAAGATAGCCGCGTTCGCGCCGATGCCGAGAGCCAAGGTGACGGCCACGGTGATCCACAACGCACGTGCGCGCGCCAAGGAACGTATCGCAACCTTCAAATCGTGGAGAAATCGCATGTTCCGGCCTCCGTTGCCGCGATTCTACACCCTTTTGGCAAACTTCGTGATTCCCGGGTAGTGGGTCAGTTTGAATTTTCTTGATCGTGACACAAAGAGTCAAAATTCAAACTGACCCATTACCAATTCCTGGCAATCTCCTCGCCTATTCATGTCATTCATTTCAAAAAACTGTCTCGCATGCTAGCCGCCGGCGATCGCCCCTATGATGAAAAACGGCTCCGCGCCCGACGCGACCTTCTCCGGCAGCGGCGCATCCGGCGATTCGTGCGATAAATCCTGCTCGCAGGCGAAAAACCGCACGTAAGCTCGGCGCTCCAGCGTGCCGTGTTCGCGAATCGTGCCGCGCAGCATCGGGTAGCGCGCCTCGAGCGCGTCAAGCACGGAACGCTGCGTGACGGGCGCCGCGACTTCGAGCTCCACGTCGCCATCGACGTGCGCCAGCGTTCGCAGGTGCGGCGGCAGCACGACAGTGATCATAGGATTAACGATAGACCGCACACGCGAGTCGTCCTACCCTGCCGCTTGCTGCTGCACTGCTTCGCCGCAATTAATCATCCACGGAATGCCGAAGCGATCCGTAAACATGCCGAAGCGCGGCGACCAGAACGTTTGCTGCAGTGGCATGGTGATGTTGCCGCCTTCGGTCATGGCCTTGAAGATGCGCTCGGAGGCGGAGACGTCGTTCAACTGAATAGCCACGTTGATGCCGGCGGGCGCGTGGTAATGCGTCGGAGGCGCGTCCCAGCCCATCAAAATCTGATCGCCGGCGACGAGCGTGGCGTGCATGACTTTGTTGCTAAAATCCGGCGGCACCTGTGAACCCGCAGGCGTCTCGGAATAGCGCGTCAGGGATTGAATTTTTCCGCCGAGACAGTTCTCGTAGAACCCGAACGCCTCTTCGCAATTGCCACTGAAATTCAGATGCGCGATGAATTGCATTTCCCTTCTCCTCTGAGAGGCGCGCCTAGCGGCCTGAAAGTTGCAAAATTTGTTCTGGAAGCCGGGCGCCTTGGACCTTGATCTTTGACGCCGCAGCGTCAATGTCACGAAGATCGCCCCCGGTAAGCTCGACGTCCGCTGCGCCGATGTTCTCTTCAAGGCGGTGTAATTTCGTTGTGCCCGGGATAGGGACGATCCACGGTTTTTGAGCGAGCAGCCAAGCAAGCGCGATCTGGGCAGGCGTCGCACTTTTCCGTTTGGCGATGGCGCTGAGCAAATCCACCACTGCTTGATTGGTCTTCCGGGCCTCTTCGGTAAAACGCGGGAAAGCAGACCGCATGTCGGTGCTGTCGAACTTCGTTGTGGAGTCGATTTTTCCCGTAAGAAATCCCTGTCCCAGAGGGCTCCAGGGGACGAAGCCGATGCCGAGTTCCTCGCAAATGGGCAGCACTTCGGGTTCGGGATCTCTGGTCCATATTGAATATTCGCTCTGTACTGCAGTAACCGGCTGAACCGCGTGCGCACGACGGATGGTCTTCGCTCCAGCCTCGGAGAGCCCGAAGTATTTCACTTTTCCTTGCTGAATGAGCTCTTTCACCGCTCCCGCCACATCTTCGATCGGCACGCTGGGATCGACGCGGTGCTGGTACAGCAAATCGATAAAATCGGTTTTGAGCCGTTTGAGGGAGGCCTCGACGACGTGTTTGATGTGCTCAGGCTTGCTATTGAGACCATCGCGGCGCTCGCCGCCAGGCGCGACGTCGAAGCCGAACTTGGTGGCGATGATGACTTGCTTGCGAAAGGGGGCGAGGGCTTCGCCGACAAGTTCTTCGTTGGTGAACGGACCGTAGATTTCGGCGGTGTCGAAGAAAGTGACGCCGCGTCCGACAGCCGCGCGAATGAGCGAGATTCCCGCCTGCTTGTCAACCGCTGGCCCATAGGCATAGCTGAGTCCCATGCAGCCGAGACCCAGAGCTGAAACTTCCAAGTTGCTTTTTCCGAGTTTCCTTTTTTCCATTGTACTTCTCCATTAAACCGAAAAAACAAAATCAGGCTAGCGTTTGGACTTCGACGGAAAGCACGGCGGGAAGATCGCGCACGATGGGCGACCAATTGTCGCCCGCGTCGGGCGAGACGTACACCTGTCCACCGGTGGTGCCGAAATAGATGCCGCATTTGTCGAGAGAATCCACGGCCATCGCGTCGCGCAGAACATCCACGTAGCAATCGCGGTCCGGCAAGCCCTTGCCGAGCTCCTCCCATTCGTTTCCGCCGGTGCGGCTGCGATAAACGCGCAGCTTTCCATCCATCGGATAATGCTCCGAGTCGCTCTTGATGGGCACCACGTAGATGGTCTCCGGCTCGTGCGCGTGCACGTCGATCACGAACCCGAAGTCCGTCGGCAAATTCCCGCTGACCTCGCGCCACAGATCGCCGGCGTTGTCGCTGCGCATCACATCCCAGTGCTTCTGCATGAACAGCACATTGGGGCGCGAGCGATGCAGCGCGATGCGATGCACGCAGTGGCCAATCTCGGCCTTCGGATCGGGAATGTAGTTGGACCTCAGCCCCTGATTGATCGGCTTCCACGTCTTTCCGCCGTCGTCGGTGCGGAACGCCCCCGCGGCGGAGATGGCGATGTATATGCGATTCGAATTGCTCGGATCGATAAGGATGGTGTGCAGGCACATCCCGCCGGCGCCGGGCTGCCATTTCGGGCCGGTGCCATGGCCGCGCAGGCCGGAAAGCTCCTGCCAGTTCTCCCCGCCGTCAGTCGAACGGAACAACGCGGCATCTTCAATCCCGGCATAAACCGTATCGGGATCGGTGAGCGACGGCTCCAGGTGCCAGACGCGCTTGAATTCCCACGGATGCTGCGTGCCGTCGTACCACTGATGCGTGGTGAGCGGCTTGCCGGTTTCTTTGGAAGTGTCGTAGACGAACTTGTTGCTCGCGGGTTTCGGCATTCCCTCCGGAGCGGCTGCCGGTTCTCCCGGCGGCGTGCCAGGCTGGATCCACGTTTTGCCGCCGTCATCGGAGCGCTCGATGATCTGCCCGAACCAGTCACTCACCTGCGAAGCGTAAATGCGATTCGGATCGGCTGCCGATCCTTTCATGTGGTAAACAGGCCAGCCCGCGAAGTGCGGCCCGCTAATGTCCCACTTTTCGCGCTTCCCGTCCGACGTCATGACGAACGCGCCTTTGCGCGTGCCCACCAGCACTCGTACTTTGCTCATGCGCTGCTCCTTCGCGGTTTGTCTTTTCTCACGGTGCCTGTTCCGTTAGTGCGCCTGCGTCGCAGGTGTTCCATCCGACCACCGGCGCACAGGAATCATGTACATGCTTATGCGGCTTGGAGCGCCCACAATCTGTTGGTCAAGCACCATAACCGGGGATCCAGGCAGATCTGCACCCCAAGCCGTGCCTTCCGGAACGTAAAACATCAGGTGGGCCACGTTGTGGCCGTCGTCATCGGTAAGATACGCTTCCTTGGACATCATGTAGCACATGGCTCCGGGCTGCAAAGCGGGCACTCCTTTCCTGCCGAATGCCTTGACGCCATTCATAATTTGGTCTTTTGACTGACCAGCCAAAACCAGCTCGGCTCTCTTGAGAAGCAGTGGCAAGATGGTTCGAGCGGCCGGCGGATTGTAGCAGTCCGCACCCCGGATTTTCGGATTCCAAAATCCTGGGGAATCGGCGGGGGAATTCCATCCTCGTTCTACGATACACACAAAACCATTCTTGCCTTTGACGGCAGTCTCGTAGCCGTGGCGCCCGAGGACCAAGACCTCGGCGTCGCGGGAGATGGACTCCGGCGCCGCGCTGCGCGCCAAGGCGACTTCGGCATTGCGATCCGCCATCATGTATTGGCTAATCGGAGCCATGCGCGGATACGGCGTTTTAGCGTCCTGTGCCTGCGCTGACCACGTCGCGCCCAGCACGGCCACCAGCGCCAAACTTCCGAATGCGATCGTCCTGATTATCTTTGGGTTCACTGATTTTCTCCTGAGACATCGAATTCTGAGCGCGCCGCTTAACGCCCGCGGCCGGGTCCGATCGGGCGTCTGCGGTGCGTTCATCCCTAATCGAGAAAGCCTGATCAGGCTTTCGCTGCCGTTTGCTGCGGGCGCATCTGCTTCATCATTTGGCGCATCGCGGCCATTTGCCCCGGCGAGCGCTTTTCGCTCCAAGCTTCGAAGCGTTCCGCCGCTTTCTGCAGGTGCGCGGCAAATTCCCTGTTCATGAAACGCTGGCGGGCTTCCGGAATGGCAGGCTTAAGCCGCTCCCACACGCCGACAAATTCGCCGCTCGTTTCGAAGAAAAGATCTTCGTGGAGCAATCCATAATTCAGCATCGCGCACGCTTGGTCCCAATAGCTGACTACCATCATGAAGAATGCGCCCTGATCCGTCCCCATCGGCGCGATTTTCATGGCTTCATCGAGCGTTTCTGCGAAGTAGTTCTTGAAGAACCAATCGCGTGCCTGGCGCATGCGCGCCTCGCGCCGCAAATCATAAAGTTGCAGTTGGAGCTGGCCTTGTTCGTGCGTCGGTTTCGTTTCCATGATTCGTTTCTCCTTTTTCGTTTGATAGCCTTTCGAATTCACTGCCCGAATTCCAAACTCGCTAGGGGCTGCCGGCCGCGACACAGTCTGCCCAATTCACTTGCATAATGCAAGTGAAAAATGATAGGGTAACAATATGCCCGCGAACAAGTCGCACCCCAAGAGACGCTCCGCCTGTCCTCTCAACGCGTCCGTGGAGATGCTCGGCGACCGCTGGTCGCTCTTGATCCTGCGCGACATGATGATACGCGGCTTCCATACTTACAAGGAATTCCTCGCTTCCCACGAACGAATCGCGACCAACGTCCTCGCGGACCGCCTCCGGAAACTTGAAGAGCATGGAATGATCGCGTCGAGGCCCGATGCCTCCGATGGCCGCAAGCAAATTTATGCTCTCACCGCCATGGGGATCGACCTCGCGCCCGTCCTCGCGGAAATGGTCCTCTGGGCCGCGCGCCACGAAAAAACCGGCAATCAAGCCCTCATTCGCCAATTGAAGCACAATAAGCAGCAAGTCCTCGCGCACGTGCGGCAACGCTGGGCCGAAACGCAAAACTCCTCAAGCAAGGGTAATGGGTCAGTTTGAACTTTCTTGATCGTGACACAAGGAGTCAAAATTCAAACTGACCCATTACCCAAACAAATGAGTGGCGCAGGCTCTCAGCCTGTGCACGCCCAGACCTTCGCGCCTTCCGTGAAATTCTGCGGCTTCTCGATGCTAAGTGACGATTCGTTTGTTTGGAGTGCGGCGTCTCGACGCCGCTTTGCCATCTAATCTAGGGTGTCATTCCGAACCCAGTCGCCCGCCTTCCGGGCGAATGGCGGTGAGGAATCTGCTGTTGCCTCTGTCCTGCGTGGCACAGGCTTGCCCAGCCGCGGAAGTTTTCCCGCGGATGGCGGCGAGGAATCTGCTGTTGCCTCTGCCTTGCGTGGCACAGGCTTGCCCAGCTGCTCAATTCCCAGCTTCGATGAAGCTCTCGAAGAGTACAACCGTTTGCAAGATTATGCGCGAGTGGAGACTCAGCGTCTCAGGTATACGCATAAAGCATCCAGACTTCTCATCCTCGATGCCTACTTGCGCGGTGAGTTTTCCCTTCTTCTTTACATGCAAGCCCTTGGCAAAATCAATGCAGTAGGGCGGTCTTTGAAAATCCCCCGCTCCGCGACCGGGCCAAACCTCGCCTGTTTCGTCTTGCACCTCGATTCCACTAATGTTGCCTGCCGCCAAAACAGGAATAAGAAGCCTGTGCTTATCTCTGTTGTCGAAATTGTGAATGGTCCAAATGGCGTTATCCCATCCCTCGCAAGGCTTTACCGTGTGGAGCATGAACCTAAAGAGGGCCGGGCAGATAGTGTCTACATGAGCATGCGTCAAAAAACCTTCCACTTCTTTGATGGACTTGCGGACGGGGAATTTCGCCCTGTCATCAACAAGAGAGGGAGCACACTTCTCGACGGTTTTCAGCCAAGTATAGTCGAGAGCGCATTTAAGGTTATGGACAGCATCACCAATCATGAGTCCGAGGTCATCGAAGGCATCGACATCGCTAAAAGTGTGTGTGAGTCTCTCAGTTCCATATTGCGGGTGAATCTCAACAGTACCGGTATCAGTTTCATTAAGCGCGATGACGCGCGTTTCGACGTGCAAGATGTGTTCATTGGCCCAATTAATTTTCAGTCGAGCGTCTCGAAAATGGGCAGCCATAAGAGGAAAGCCTACCAGGGAGACGTACTTGACGCGAAGGGATACTTACCTCGCGGAAATATGGAAAATTAGAACTCCGCGCAACTTACTGAAAACACACGGTCGGACCTGTTTCTAATCGCGGAAATTTCTGCTTTTAGAATCAGTTTGCATTTTTGGACGGCAGAAAAGCTATTATCAGGGACCTTTTAGGAGCGCGCGTGGAAGAACTGAAGTGGCCGGGAAATAAGATTCGCGAGACGTTCCTGAAGTTTTTCGAGGAGCGCGGGCACAAGCGCGTGCGCAGTTCGTCGCTCGTCCCGGCGAATGATCCCACGCTGCTTTTCACCAACGCGGGAATGAACCAGTTCAAGGATGTTTTCCTCGGCCTCGAGCAGCGCGACTACAAGCGCGCCACCACCTGCCAGAAATGCGTGCGCGCCGGCGGCAAGCACAACGACCTCGAAAACGTCGGCTTCACCAATCGCCACCACACTTTTTTCGAAATGCTCGGAAATTTTTCCTTCGGTGATTATTTCAAAAAAGACGCCATTGCCTTTGCCTGGGAACTGGTCACCTCGCCGCAATGGTTCGGCATTCCCGTCGGGAAATTATATTTCACCGTGTTCGGCGGACACGAGAACCTTCCGCCGGACGACGATGCCGCTGAGCTCTGGCTTCGTACCGGCGCCCCTACCGACCGCGTGATTGCCATTCCCGGCCTGAAAGAAAATTTCTGGGCCATGGGAGACACCGGGCCGTGCGGCCCTTGCAGCGAAATTCATTACGACATGGGCCCAGCCGCGTCCGATCAAGGCCACACCGATTGCAAATTCCCGTGCGAGTGCGGCCGCTACGTCGAGATTTGGAATTTGGTTTTCATGCAGTTCAATCGCGACGCCAGCGGAACGCTCAATCCCCTGCCCAAACCATCCGTGGACACCGGCATGGGCCTCGAACGCGTCGCCGCCGTCCTGCAAAACAAAATCTCCAACTTCGACACGGATTTGTTCACGCCGCTAATGGACAAAGCAGCGGAGCTTTGCCACGCCGATCGTCACAAACCTGACAATCAGCCATCGTCACGGATCATTGCGGACCATTCGCGCGCTGCGACCTTCCTAATCGCCGATGGCGTAATGCCATCGAACGATGGGCGAGGTTATGTCCTTCGCAAAATCATTCGCCGTGCATTGCGCCACGGCCGGATGCTCGACGCATCATTTCCATTCTTGTCGAGAATGGCCGAGGCAGTTCGAGAGGAAATGAAGGCCGCATATCCCGAGTTGGAAGAAACTGCCGCCCGCGTCACGCACATTCTCGACGAAGAGGAAAAAAGATTCACCCGAACGGTCGAGGCCGGCCTGAGCAAACTGGAGAGCGATCTTCGTCCGCACTTGGAGGCCAAGGCAAAGCAGGGCGTTGGTTGGTATCCGGGCGAAAAAGCATTTAAGTTATACGACACTTATGGGCTGCCGCTTGATTTTATCCAAGACGTTTTGCGCGACAACGGACTGCAGTTCAAACAGGCGGACTTCGATCGCGCCATGGCCGAGCAGCAGCAGCGCTCGAAGGCCTCCTGGAAAGGTGCGCACAAAGAAACCGCCAGCCCCGTCTACAGAAAGCTCGCCGACACATTCAAGACCGAGCCCGATTTTTATTTTGGCACCACGGCGCGCGACTGCCACATCCAAGCCATCGTCACCAAGAACGGCGAAGCCAAGGAACTGAAAGCCGGCCAAGAAGCCGAAATCGTCCTCGACCGCACCACGATTTACTCCGAGTCGGGCGGCCAAGTCGCCGACACCGGCGCGCTCTTTGACAACAACGTGTCGCTGCAAGTCGCCGAAGTGCGCGGCGCCTATTATCCCGTCGCCGGACTCATCGCCCATCGCATCATCGCCAAAGAAGATTTGGCCGTGGGCGACCGCGTCGCCACCGTAGCCGACGCCGCGCGCCGCGCGCGCGTGATGCGCAATCACAGCGGCACGCACCTGGTGCACGCTGCGCTGCGAAATATTTTGGGCACGCACGTCAAGCAAGCCGGCTCGCTCAACGCGCCCGATCATTTGCGCTTCGACTTCAGTCATTTCGCGCAACTCGCTCCCGAAGAAATCCAGGAAATCGAGATGCAAGTGAACGAAGAAATCCTGCGCGACTTGCCCCTGCAAACCGACATCATGACCATCGACGACGCGCTCGCCTCCGGCGCGCTGGCCTTTTTCGGCGACAAATATCCGGAGCAGAACGTCCGCGTCGTGACCATTGGCGACGCCGCCTACCCGCGCGGCTTCTACAGCAAGGAGCTTTGCGGCGGAACCCACGTCGCGCGCACCGGCGAAATCGGCGTCTTCAAAATTTCGCTCGAGCAATCCGTCGCCGCGGGAGTTCGCCGCATCGAAGCGCTCACCGGCGACGCCGCGCTTGAGCAATATCGCAACGCGCTGGGCACTTTGCGAACGCTTGCGGGTATGCTCAACACCGGCGAGGATCGCATCCTCGAAGCCGTGGAAAAGCTCGAGCAAGACCGCAAACAGCTCGAAAAGCAGCTCGAAGGGCTGAAACGCAAAACGGCCGTTTCCATGGCCGACTCATTGCTGGCCGAGGCCCGCACCGTAAAAGGCATAAAAATCGTCGCCGCCAAGGTCGAAAACGTCGACCGCGACGCCCTCCGCCAGCTCGCCGACGGCCTGCGCCAGAAAATGGGCTCCGGGGTGGTCGTTTTGGCCACCGGGTCCGACCCTGCCGGCCCAGACGGGGGTAAGGTATCTCTCATTACTGCTGTGACTAAAGACTTGACGAACCGGCTCCATGCCGGGAAGATGGTCCAGGAACTCGCCAAGTACGTTGGGGGCTCCGGGGGCGGCCGGCCTGACCTGGCCGAAGCCGGTGGCAAGGATGTTGCTGGTATCGAAACAGCTCTTACGCAAGTCAGCGCGCTCGTCGAGCGGCTGGTATAATTCCTTACAAGCGCTAGAAACGACGCCGGGTATCCCTACAAACCCGGTCGCGGATGCAGTGTCGTTTGTGAGGAAGTGGGAATGTTCTGCCTTTTCCGTAAAAGTGTGCCAAGCCCGCCCCAGCGGGCAAACCGAGCAGTTCTGCGTACCCGTGCGATGGCGAGTCTCGCGGCAGTTTTGGGGTTGTGTCTGGCCTGTCCGGCGCAAGCCCAAATTGCATCCTATGTAGATGCCCGTGGACGCACCGTCTACATTAACGCGAACCCTCCCGCGAAAGCGGCCCGGCAACGCGGCACGGACGGGATTGCTACGGCGCCACCGCCAAAGCTGCAAAGCGTTGTGAATGCGGCGGCGGAGCGAAATAACCTGGATCCTGCGCTGGTGCAGGCGGTGATCCAAACGGAGTCGAACTGGAATCCGTACGCGGTATCCCGCAAGGGAGCCTTTGGATTGATGCAATTGATTCCATCGACGGCAGAACGTTACGGCGTGGGCGACGTGTTCGATCCCGTCCAGAACGTCAATGGCGGGACGCGATATTTGCGGGATCTGCTCGACCGGTATCACGGCGACTTGAAGAAATCGCTTGCCGCATACAATGCAGGCGAGCAAGCCGTGCAGCGGTTCGGCGGCGTGCCCCAATATCCCGAGACGCGCGCCTACATTCGAAAAGTGACCACCACCTACTTCCAGTCCGGCTCGCCGAGAACGCCTGAATTCAACGCGTCTCGGCAATCCTCGATCCATGGAGTCACGGGTCCTGGCGGCCGGACGATTTTCACAAACGAATGACGCGGCACGCCAAAAATACAACTTCCAAAATGGTTTGGTGGCCTGCTCGCCTGGGCGGGCTTGCGCTGATGCTCGCAGCGCCTGCGGCGATTTTGTGTGCGCCGGCGGCGAAAGCGCAGGGAACACCGAGCGCGCAGGCGGAAGTGCAGTACCAAAAAGCCGAGCAGACGCGCGAGGCGCTCGAAGCCAAGCCGCAAACCAGCCGCTCCCTCGAAGATTATAAGAAGCTCATAACGGCGTACCGCCGCGTGTATCTGCTTTCCGCTTCGGCAGGAGCCGTGACGCCCGCGCTTATGGAAGTGGCCCAGCTTTATCACGACATGGGCGATCAATTCGACCGGACGTATTACCAGAATTCGCTGGTCACCTACGAATTCCTCATTGCGCAGTACCCCGGAAGCAAATTCCGCACCGATGCGCTTTTCGAAGTGGGAAAAATCGAGAAAGACGATTTGGGCGAAGGTCCAGAGGCCAAGGATGCGTTTACGCAATTCGTGCAAAAATATCCGCATTCGCCGCGCGCCGCGGAAGCGCGAGAAGCGCTGAAGGAAATTGCGGAAGGACGCATCAGCGCGCCAAAGCCAACCACGCAGACCGCCACCGCGGCCAAGACCGATGCAGCGCAAGCGGAGGCCGGCGAATCCTCCGCGAACACAAACGATTCCGATAATGATGCGCGGCAAACTGCCGATTCGCAGCCATCCAAAAGCGCCGAAACCGCCGCGCAGCCAAGCCCAGACGGCTCGCAGAGCGGCCCTGCAAAAGTCACTGCGATTCGCACCTGGAATGCCGACGATTACACGCGCGTGGTGGTCGATCTAGATGGCGTGGTGAAGTACCAATCGGCGCGCATCAAGGATCCGGACAGAATATATTTCGATTTGTACAGCGCGCATCTCGGAAAGTCGCTCACCGAAAAAGAAATGCCCGTGCAGAATGGGTTCTTGAAGGCCGTGCGCGTCGCGCAGAACAAGGACGGCGTCGTGCGGCTTGTCCTCGACGTTCAGAGCGTCCAAGGATACTCGGCGTTTCTGTTGCCCGATCCCTTCCGCCTGGTGATTGATGTTCACGGCGCGCTCAGCAGCGCAAGCAACAAGAGGCCCGGCACGGATGAGGGAGTCGGCAAACTGGCCGGCGATTCGCCCGCAACAACGGTTGTTCCGCCGATAGCGTCGGAGAAAGTGACCGTGCCGGCCACGACCAGCGCAACCGGAGACAATGCAGCGGACCCATCCACGGAACTTTCGACGCAGCCCAGCCGCCACAGTCGCACGCTGCCCGTTCCCGGTTTACCAGCAATCGCCGCCCAACCAACGCGCGATGGCGAGCGCTCGCTTACGCGCACTCTGGGGCTGAAAATCAGCCGCATTGTCATCGACCCCGGCCATGGCGGGCACGATACCGGAACGATCGGGCCGCACGGCGTCATGGAAAAGAATGTCTGTCTCGACGTGGCCCTGCGTCTTGGCAAGCTAATCCAGAAAAAACTGCCGGGCGCGGATGTGATTTACACGCGCAAGACCGACGTCTTCGTTCCGCTCGAAGAACGCACGGCCATCGCGAACCAGGCCAAGGCGGACCTATTCATCTCCATTCACGCGAATTCCAGCCACAACGACTCCGCGCGCGGGATTGAGACCTACTACTTGAATTTCACCACTTCACAAGAGGCGCTGGAAACGGCGTCTCGCGAAAACGCGCTTTCCGACTCGTCCATCCATGAATTGCAGGACTTGATCAAGAAGATCGCCAACAACGACAAAATCGAGGAATCGCGCGAGCTGGCCTCCGACATTCAGAATTCCCTTACCGGGCAGTTGCGGCAAGTCAGTACCGCGGAGCGTAATCGCGGTGTGAAGAAAGCGCCATTTGTGGTGCTGATCGGCGCGGACATGCCATCGGTGCTCGCCGAGATCTCCTTCTTGAGCAACCCCACGGACGAAAAAATGCTTCAAAGACCCATGCAGCGGCAGCGGATCGCGCAGGGTATTTTCCGGGGCGTTGAAAGCTATCTGTCGAGCCTGAACAGCCTGGCACTGGACCGGCAAAAGCAGAAATTGATGACCGTCCAGCAGCCGATCACCTCCGGTTCCTCCCGTGAGCGGCGATAACGTTCCGTCGTATAATTGACAAAGCCATCATGCGCCGCCTTTTTCTACTTTGTTTGCCGCTATTGCTCCTGACTGCGCCGAAGTCGTTTGCGCAGGGAATCTTGCCTACTTCGGTGGCCGGCTGGAATTCCAGCGCGGTGCCAGCGAGTCAGTCGACGGCCGGAGATCTGCAGCAAATCGCGGGCGCAGCTAGCGCCGCGTTGAAGGAATACGGGGCCCAGTCAGCTGAAACTCGCACGTACAGCCACGGCGCGGATTCGCTGACGGCAACCGTCTACAGCTTCGCAAATACGGAGGGCGCATACGGCGCGTATTCGTTTCTGCGCACTCCGGATATGGCCCAGGCAAATCTCACCCAGCATTCGTCGTTATCGCAGGACCGCGCACTCGCCCTTACCGGGAATCTGGTCGTTCAGTTCGCCGGCAAGAATTTGCACAAAGACAGCGACGCCATCGAGCTTCTTGTCGCGCAAGCGGGAGGGCACGCGAAATGGGGAGCTTATCCGGCGCTGCCGCAACGTCTGCCCGCTGAGGACCTTGTTCCGCGCTCAGACCACTATATTTGGGGGCCGGTAGCGCTCGGACAATTTTTGCCCTTTGCTCCCGGCGACTGGCTCGGTTTTTCCAAAGGCGCCGAAGCGGAGCTCGCGCATTACCGGCTCGGCGGCCACGATTCCACGCTGGTCGTGGTGGATTATCCCACTCCGCAAATCGCGGAATCCCAACTCAAGCTACTGGAGACGCAGTTCGGCGCCGTCACCGCGGGCAACGCGAACGCGGTGGCCGACGCGAACACGGCCAGCGTAAAAACCGGCGCTCCGCGTTTGTACGTACGTCGTGACAGCACTATGGTGGCTCTGCTCGCAAACGCTCCTTCCGCCGCAGCCGCCAATTCCCTCCTGCAGCAATTTAATTCCGGCATGGTGCTGACCTGGAATACGGAGGTGCTGGAAACAAATCAGCCTTCCATGGTGACCATCGTCATCGGAACTTTCGTCGGGGCCGGTGAAATTTGCGCCTTCGCACTCTTGGGCGGCGTGGTGTTCGCGGGGTTTCGCCTGCTGATCAAACTGCTTTGGCCTGGCCGAGTATTTGATCGAGCGTGGGACCTGGAAATCATCGAACTCGGACTCAGCAGCCGTCCGGTCAAAGGTAGTGATTTGTATCAGATGAAGCGTCCTACGTGAGGACCATGAGTCAATTGGTAACCGCATGCGCATCCCCCTGCGCTTGTATCTAATACATTATAAATGCCTTATTCCCCAAAGGTTTCAACAGTTTTCGCCCTTGACTCAGCAAACCAGGTCTCATAGACTCCGAATTGTGGAAGAGTTTCGAGGGCCATCCGCGCATTGGCCCAGAAGCTTTTCTCCCTAGAAGGCCCACTTCGCAGTGGGCCTTCTGCTTTTCTGTACGATTTCCCGGCGCGGACTCCCAATCGCACCGTTTGAGAACGCCGCGCAAGCGCATTTGCCAGGTCCCCGCGCATCTCGGTTTTCCTACGTTCGAGAAAAGTATCGGCCCGAATAGCGCGCCATCCCGCCGCCGTTCACATCGACCACATGACTCACTCCGGCGCGCTGGCCGCCATCGCCTACCTGCGCTCGCCGCGCAAATCGTCCGGCACTCGAACCTCGCCGCAAAAATTCTCGCGCGTTCAAATCCGCCAGCCCCCGCTCGATTCAAAATGCAAGATTCCGTAACGCTCAGGCTCTCCGAGCCGTCTCTGACTATGCTGCTCCCTGAAAATTGCGCTTTGCGACAACCTGCATTTGTATTATAGAAAGCCTGCGCCGAGCCATTTGCCGGAGCGAAAGAACCAAAGGGGTGTGCGATGAACGCGAAGAAATCGAATTGTGTCTCTCGTCGGAATAATTCTTGGAAGAATTCCTGTGTATATGCCGCCGCGCGCGCGCGTCTGCTGATTCGCGCCAGCGCATTTTGCTTGGGCGCTGCATTCATCCTGGCGCTGTGCGCGCCAAGCTTTGCGCAGCAAAAGCGCCCGCTCAGTTTGGACGACCTCGCGCGCATGCGCGACGTCCGCGATCCGCAATGCTCGCCGGACGGCAAATTCGTCGCCTACGTCGTCAGCACTTTGGATGCAAAAGGAGACAAGCGCAACTCGCACATCTGGATGGTCAGCACAGACGGCTCGAGCGACCGCCAAGTCACCGAAAGCCAGGAATCCGAAGGCGGCCCGCAGTGGTCTCCGGACGGGAAATATCTTTCGTTCACTTCCGGGCGTCCCGGCGAAGCCAAAGGCAGTCAGGTCTGGATCCTCAATCGCGAAGGCGGCGAAGCCATGCAGCTCACCAACGTAAAAGGCCACCTGCAAAGCTTCGAATGGTCGCCCGACTCGAAGCGCTTGGCGCTCGTCGTCGGCGATCCGGATCCCGATGAAGACCAGCAAGGCGGCGAAGGCGAACGCAGTGGCCCGCCGAAGCCTCCGAAGCCAATCGTCATTGACCGCTATCACTTCAAGCAGGACGTTGTCGAATATCTCCTTAGTGGGCGCCACAGCTACATCTACCTCTTCGACATCGCCACGAAAAAATCCGAACGCCTGACCACCGATACCGGCCACGACGAGTCAGGCCCGGTATGGTCGCCCGACGGAACGCGCATCGCATTGACCGTCAACCACGCGACCGATCCCGACCGCGAACCATCGCCGCAAATTTTTGTTGCGGACGCGCAACCGGGCTCCGCGGAAAAGCAAATCACAAATTATGGGACGCGCGCCACACGTGGGCGCCTGGCGTGGAGTCCCGATGGCAAATGGATCGCATTTTTGCTCGGCGACGAAAAAAAATGGGACGCCTACGGCATGGAACATCTTGCGGTTGTTCCATCGGACGGCTCCGCTGCGCCCACAATTTTGACCGAAAAACTGGACCGCTCGGTGTCCGCTCCTTATTTCACCGAAGACGGCAAGGCCATCGTCGTCGATGAAGAGGACGACCGCTCCGAGTATCCGATCTCCGTCAACGTTGCCGATCAAAGCGTACAGAGATTGCTCCAGCCTCCCGTCGTCATTGGCGGCATTTCGCATTCGGGCGGATGCCTCGTCGGACTTACCGGCGGCGACGACAAGGCTACAGAAGTTTATTCTTGGGACGGCGGCAACTTGCGCCAACTCACGCATCAGAATGACGCGCTCTTTGCGCAGCTTGACCTCGGAAAAACCGAAGAGGTCGGTTGGAAAACTCCTGACGGGACGGAAGTCCACGGCCTGCTCACTTACCCCGTGGGATATCAGGCCGGCACGAAAGTACCGTTCCTGTTGCGCATTCACGGCGGCCCGAACGGCCAGGACGCTCACGACTTTAGTTTCGAGCGCCAGATTTTCGCCGCGAACGGCTACGCCGTGCTTAACGTCAACTATCGCGGCAGCTCCGGACGCGGGCAGAAATTCCAGCGCGCGATTTTCGCGGACTGGGGCGACCACGAAGTCCAGGATTTGAAAGCCGGCATCGACCACGTCATTCAAATGGGCGTGGCCGATCCTGACAAACTCGGCGTCGGCGGCTGGAGCTACGGCTGCATCCTTACCGACTACATGATCGCCAGCGATCCGCGCCTGAAGGCCGCAACGTGCGGCGCGGGAACCGGATTCACCGTCGCGCTCTACGGCGTCGATCAGTACATCATTCAGTACGACAACGAAATCGGCCCGCCGTGGAACGCGAAGTCCTGGGAAACGTACCAGAAACTTTCGTATCCGTTCCTGCATGCCGATCGCATCAAGACGCCGACGCTTTATTTCAGCGGCGACCTCGATGCCAACGTTCCCATGGTCGGCAACGAGGAGATGTATCAGGCGCTGCGCAGCCTCAACATTCCCACGGGACTGATTATTTACCCGAATCAGTACCACGGGATCACGCGGCCGAGCTTCGTGCGCGACCGCTACGAGCGCTATCTCGCGTGGTACGCCAAGTATCTGAAGGGCGGGAGCTCCGGCACTAGCGTCGCGGGCAAATGAGCTAGCCGGAGTGGGGCGGCGGCTGCGGCGCGCCGCCTCGCAAAGGCGCACTCTGCAAAAACCGCATTTCAGTCCCGATTAGAAAATCCCATCGTGCCTGTTTTCAGCGAGTTGGCTCTTCGCGACTGGTGTTTTGTGTACCGATTAGAATTTGGCGCGCCTCCTTGTATTTTGCGGGAGTTACGAAAAAGCGAGGTATGGGCGTAGCGATTAGAAACGTGGGCAGCGCGGGCTGCAAACGAGCGTCCGAAAATGGGACGGAATTCTTCCGCAAAATCGCAGATTTCCGCGATTAGAAATGGGTCCGAGTGTTTGTTTTGTGCGAGTTGCATCGAGTTCTAATTCTTCATAGGTTCCGCGATTAGAATTCAGAAAGCACATAAAAAGCGAAAAAGCCGCGTCTCCGCGGCCCGTCCCCCTTACGTTGCGTGCAGGCTGGAAGTTCCAGACTGCAGAGCCATGTGTACCATAGAGTAACGATATTGTCAAGGGGAAAGAGCAGTGGCTAGTGATGAGTGGCTTGTGGCTAGCAACCTCATGCAGTGCGGATACAATGGGATATTGAGGCTTGGCCAATATGAGAGCTTTCGTGAAAAAATGGGGCAATAGCGCTGCGGTGCGAATTCCTGCCGCAGCGATGCAAGCGGCGAAATTGCGTCTAGAGGATCCTGTCGACGTGCGGGAGGAGGCCGGCCGCATTGTCATCGAGCCTGTGCGGCGCAGGGAATATGATTTGGGCGTACTTCTGAGCAGGATTACGCGTGAGAATTTGCATGACGAAGCCGATTTTGGCCGACCGGTTGGCAAAGAGGCGAGGGGGCGGGGCCGAGGGGCGGATTTGAGGTGTCGGCCCGCCGATTAGGAATGGCTGCTCTACCAGCTGGTGCGCATGCTTAAATAGGCGTTGTGAAGGGGATGGTGAGATGGGGAACCTAAGGTAACTTCCAGTACTCGCCTTTTTCAAACGCCTCGCCTACTGCCTTCGTGATGTTCGCAACCTCGGCTTCCGGAATAAAAACGTCGTTGTCGAAATCTTCTTCTCGGACCCTGAGATGAACCTCGAATTGGTCGGTATCTTCCGCAACTTCTGCTCGCCTGCCGCGCTGGATTCCTGCTTTGTGCTGCACGCCGTTAATCTCGAAGGTCGCGAGCCAGTACTCGCCGGATTGAATAAACTCCGAGCTCGCCCATTTTTTCTGCGCCCGTGTTGCTTCGGCGGGCGTCAGCCTTCTTACTTGGAAATTGGTAATCACAATAGTTGCTGGTTTATTCCATCAATCGGAACCAGTCCTTTACCGTCAACCGCAATCGCACGACCTCGTCCTCCGAAAGGGGGCAACAATGTGCTATAGGTCCCCTCAAGATGTTGAGGCTGGTCATAATTCTGGTGAACGCTTTCTGACTTGAAAATATCGTGTCGAAGTCGTCCCATTTGCTACGCACGATCTCACCTAATTCGCCAAAGGTCGTAAAATCGATCTCCTCCTCAGACCTCTGTGTGACTCCGGAGTCCACCTCCCGCTGCATATTGCCCCTTACGTTGTCGCGGATCGTTTCGGGCACACTCGTGGCCCACCAGTTCTCTCCGTGTTGAGCCGCTAGCGTCTCCGCGACGAGAGCCCGTATGGTTTTTTCCAAACAGTAGAAAACCTCGTAGTACTTGCCCATAGCAGATGCTTCTTGCCTGAGGGCTTGGGCAAACTGCGGATAATAACCCTCATCGTTCTGCTCTTGAGTCGACCGCTGAAAGTCAATCTTGAGTGATTGCTCTACTTTATCTAAGTCGCGCTCTATGGCAGCGTTCGACAGTCCGAAAAGCTTGAGTCTCTCGTCGACGTTCATATCACCTCTTCAGGAGATTTTCGCGAAGTGATTTAAAGATTGCTGTGAAAACGGCCGGGTCATCGGTCTTGGGTAATACCAAATTGATTGTATATGAAAGGTTCAGGTCGAGGTCACCTTGCGTTCGGTTGTGCTCCGTTTCTCTACGCGCTGCTTCGTCTTTTGCCTCATCTGGCACCTTTGTAGTTGCAGGTTTAGCGTCGAAGTCAGCTAATTTGGCAAGTGCTTCAAACGTTGAACAGATCAGTTGCACGACGCGGTTCTTTGAATCCAGTCCCGTAATCTCGACGACCATCCCCTTGAAGTCTTCCCTGCGCATCGCATCTGCGTGCTCGTTGCGCTCAAACATCTCCCTATATCCGATTCTGAGAGCCTCGGCCATTGCAGTCTTTGTTGTGGCCGCGTTCCTAAACCTCTTGTAGATCTCCGAAGGGCGCCCGTCAGTTCCCAAGAAGCCGAGCTTTTTGGCAAGCGGAATAAACTGCTGGTAATTTCCGCCGCGAAAGCCGAGTTTTGTCTGTAGATAGTCACCGGTGAAACGCTCTGGCGTTTGGGCTTCTCGAACCTTTTCAAAAATCGTCGCCATCACGCCCGGGAGGGTCACGTAAGGTAGTTTCGAGGCCATAAAGTGAAACTCCTAATTCTGAAGGTACCTTGCTTCTGGCCGCTAATTGTAAACCAATTTGCAGAGCTATGATATTGGGTATTACCTTTTGTGAGACCGGCTACAAGGGACGCAAGGACAAGCGGCCGCTCGCTCCCGTGGCGGTGAAAATTGAATGCACGCAGTACAACAATACGTGCGGAGTGTTTCAGGCAAGTGTTTCCCCGGAGGGCGTGTTGCAGCCGGGGTTTTTTAATTATTACGTGGCGACGTGGACGAACAAGCGCATTGTGACGACCGACTTTGACGAGGGGCCGTGCGGGTTGGCGCACCACCTGTGGTTGGACTTCAAGAATAACCGCGTGACGAACACGGATTACGTGAAGGGCGGCAGCAAGGGGCAGGGTTGTCCGGCGGCGACGCATGCGTATGCGCTGCATGGCGGGGAGATCGCGCTGCGTCCGCCGGCGGGGTGGGAGTAGGCGCGCCAGACGGTGGAAGTTCGGGGACCGCGGGATAAGCCATCCAACGAAGAACGCAAAGGCCAAAGCGAGGTCCTTCGTTCCGCTCAGGATGACAACGTAAACCAGACAGCAGATTCCTCGTCGGATGCTGGTCGCATCCTCGCTCGGAATGACAATAAAGAAAAGGCAAAAGCCGCAGAGCTTCGAAATGCGCGAAGGGTCTGCGCTACACGGACAAGAGCCACCTTTTGCGCCATTGTTTCGATGGGACGCAAAGGATGGGGCACCCGCCAAAGCACACGCGCCAACGTGAAATACCGTGCACAGATTCAATTGTGACTGCGTGTGTCACGATCGAGAAAATTCAAACTGACCCACTACCAGAGAAATGAGTGGCTTGACTTGAGTGGATGAGAGATGCGAATGTTTGAGCATCGGTTCCCTCTCTTTTGCTTCAAATAGTCCGATCGAGGAGCGTCTCCGAAAGGAGAGACAGGAGCGACTGTGCCGGTTGATCCGAATTCCGAACTGCTCAAACAACTGACGCGAATCGCGGATGCGCTGAGCCGGTCCACGGTGTCTCCTTGGACGGAATGGGCCAGGACGCTGGCTTCGTTTATCGGCGGCATGGGGGCATCGTACTTTACGATCATGATGCAAAAAAGGAGCGGCGAGAGGCACGAGGAGACGAAGATGAGGCGGATTGTGTATCGAGAACTGGCCGCCTCGATTGTCACTTTGTACGTGATCGTGCAACACCTGGAGAAGGACCCGAGCGATTCGTCGTGGGTGCAGCATACGCTTGGCGATATGCCGTTCGCGTTCGACGGCGAGGATTACATGCGTGAGAATCGCGACGTTGCTTACGGGCTTCCTGAAATCGTGACGCTGCATACGATGTATTCGCGCTTTCGAGAGACGTCTGAATACAAACAGGTGAATCTGAATGCTTACAAATTCACGCTGAGCCTGGTGGCGGGGGCGTTCAAGCATCAGGGCGAGATCAAGAGCTATTTCAAGAAGTTCGGCGGAGCGGATTATCCGTTGATTGAACGCGTGGCGAATGAGTTCGCGGATTATGCGTTTACGTCGGCGAATGTGGATTCGGCGAACAGCGAGGAATCTGAAGGCAAAAGAGGGGCGGCGGGCGCGTAGAGCGCGCTGCGTCCGCCGGCGGCAGGCAGGCCCGCCACGACGGGCAAGCTCAGGATGACAACGTAAACCAAACAGCAGATTCCTCGTCGGATGCTGGTCGCATCCTCGCCTCGGAATGACAGCGAAGGGCGGGCCGGGCAAGCCGCGTCGCTACGAAGGGACAGCTTCGTAGCAATTCTTTAGTGGAATCCCGGCCAGATACGCCCGCACAATGGGAAGGCCATGACCAAGCGGACGCGGAGAAGAAAGACGGTTCGACAGGGTTATTTGGTGCCGCCGCGCCGCAGCCAGCGACGGAAGGTGTCGAAGAGCGCGCTGGTCATCGTGATCGTGCTGATCTTGATTGGCCTTTTCGTAATCAACCGCACAAGACAAGCAGGCGCGTTTCACCCGCACCACTGTGAGGGCGCGCCGCCTCGCTGAACGAGTTAGCCGCGCGGGCGTTGGAGCCGAGGGGCGGACTTGAACCGTCGACCTGCCGATTACGAATCGGCTGCTCTACCAACTGAGCTACCTCGGCTGTGAATTGAATTTAGCATTGAGGGCGGAAGGCGTCAATTTTCGCGTGGCCGCCTGTGTCACGGCAAAGAGGCGCGAGATTCATGGCGCCGCGATCGGCGCCGGTGGAAAGAATCGCGCGGGGTTTCGACGCATAGGCCGCCCCTCGAACCCGGCCAACAGCTCAGATGACAACCTCGAATCGGATGCTGATCGCGTCCCCGCAGAAGCTGCGGAATGACAAAAAAAGAGCTCGAGCAGGAGCCGAGGTATGGCAAACAGCCGCCCGTGCGAGCGCCGGAGAGTCCGCGATGCGAAAGCGGTGCTAGTGGGAGACGGGATACATGAGCCAGGCGGCAAGGATGGACACGACGACGAGAAGGACGAAGTAGCGGATGGCGGCGAGGAAACGTTCTTTGGCAGTTTCTTCGAAGACGCAGGCGAAGACGACGGAAATGAGTAGGGCGCAGAGAAGCAGGGCTGGGAAGTGGCCGAGATGCAATTCTGTTCGCCCTCCTTTGCAAGATCACCTGCCGCTGACGGCGCGATCACGGGCGGGGAAAAGAATACTTCGCGCGGATGAAACGCGCGATAGGAATCTCTCCAAGGCGAAGATATGCCGGCCTGAAGGCCGCCTCTACAAACGCGGAGCCAATGCCCGAAGGCGGAAGTCAGCGTTTTGGCGTGGCACGCGATTTCGAAGGCGTCGGCGACGCAGAGAAAATTGAGCAGGCCGGCGATGGCCAGCAGGCGCGTGCCAACGTCGGCGCTGGCAACGGCGGTATTCGCGCCGCCGGGCTCGAGGAAGCGCGAGAAAAGAGTAGAAAGCGCCGATCCCAACGTCGGCCACGTGGCCCAGGATTCCGAAAATGTCGTCGCTGCGAATGGAAAAGACCTGGCCCTGGAGTTGGTAGCCCGCGATGGCCATGGCGGCGACACAAAGAAAAATCGCGACGGCGCGGCCCCAGCGGCGAAGCAGCAAATGGCCCAGTCCAGGGACGATCCAAGCGGCAACGGCAACAAGCCAAGCGGTTGGCGGTGCGGCGGCCCTTCCTGCGTCAGGGTAAACAGGAGGCGGAATGGGCGAAGCTTCGCGAGAGTCGGTACGTTCGTCCACAGCAGACAAGAATACTTCGCGCAGATGAAATGCGCGATAGGAAGGCTACATTATTATGATTATGAAGCAAAGCGGGGGGCAGGCGAGCCGCCCACAACAAAGCAAAAATCGTTTGAACTGTCGCTACGCCAGGATCGGGATGATTTCCTGCTGAATGGGGCCGGTGACTTCGGCTTTGCCGTCGCCGATGTAGACGTTGACTTCGCTGCGCACGCCGAACTCGGGCAGATAAATTCCCGGCTCGATGGAAAAGCAGGTGTGCGGGACGATGCGGCGATTGTCGCGCGTCTCGAGGCCGTCCATGTTGGCGCCGTTGCCGTGAACGTCCTGGCCGATGCTGTGGCCGGTGCGATGGGTGAAATACTTCGCGTAACCGGCTTTGCGAATCACTTCGCGGCACGTGCGGTCCACTTCCCAGCCGTGGATTTCACGGCCGGCAGAAACGGATTTGAGCACGAAGTCGATGGCGGCGTCGCGCGCGGTGCGAACGATCTGGAAAATCTTGGCGTACTTCGCGGGCACCGAAGCGCCGAGGTAGCCCATCCAGGTGATGTCGTAGAAAACGCTGCCGGGACGGTCGGTTTTGCCCCAGACGTCAAGCAGGAGCAGGTCGCCTTCGCGAATGGGCGCGCTGCCGGTGGCGGGGGGCTCGTAATGAGGATCGCCGGCGTTGCGGTTGACGCCGACAATCGGGTCGCCATCGGCGACGACGTGCTGCGCGCGGAATTGCGCGGCCATCCACTGCTGCAATTCGTGTTCGCTGAGCGCTTTTTTCTCGCGCACAAACGAGCCGGCGCGGGAAAACGCTTCTTGCGTGACGCGATGGACAATTTCGCCGGCGGCGCGGTGCGATGCGAGCTGCTCGGGCGTCCAAGCGGCTTCGAATTCCTGGACAAGATCGGCGGAACTGTGAACTTTTTTGCCAAGCTTGCGAACGAGTTCAATGGTGCCCGCGTCAACGAGGCCGATGTAGGGAATGTCATTTTGCGGCGAATATTGCATGGCGATGGATTTCGCGCCGTGGAGAATTTTCCCGAGACCTTTGTGCAGCTCTTCCCATCCGGAATATTCGATTTTGCGGCCAGGGAGGCTGTCGAGCCCGCCGGCCTCGATGCGGTGAACGAGTTTCGAGGGCGCTCCTTTGGCGGGGATGAAATAGAACCAGCGGCGCGTGACTTTGCTGTTCCCGTTCAGGCCGAGGATGCGCGCGGCGATGGCGTCGCGATGATGGTGATCGTAAAAGAGCCAGCCGTCGAGTTTCTGGGTGCGAAGTTCGGATTGTATGGCCTTAATTTCGGACATGTGAGCGCTCACTTTCGCGAAGAGAAACCGTCGCATGAGATTCTAGCACGAAGAAATGCAGCAAGAGTGGCCCCAAGCAAAAATGGACTGACGGCAGCAAGCGGTGCATCGAACAGGGACCGCGAGGCATCGAACTGTTTCGAGGAGAATGAATATGAGCGACGCAGCTTCGCACACTTCGGTTCAAGACATTCGCGCCCGCCTCATCGGCGCTTGGCGGCTTCTTTCCATGCACGAGACGCGTGCTGATGGCACGGCCGTCTATCCGCTCGGCGAGGACGCTCGAGGCCAGCTCATGTACGGCGCCGAAGGCAGGATGTCGGCTCAACTGATACGCGACAAGGCGCGCAGGTTCACGAACGATGACTCGCGCGAGGCGACGTCGGAAGAACGAGCCAGGGCTTGGCTCGACTACTTTGGTTATTTCGGGACTTACTCGATCGACCCAGAGAGAAATGCTGTGATCCATCATGTGGAGGGAAGTTGGTTTCCAAACCTCAACGGCAGCGAACAAGTCAGGCTTTTCCGCTTCGAAGGAGAACGGCTGGTGCTTGATGCGGACACCCCTTGGGGCAAAGTGCAAGCCGCGTGGGAAAAGATACCTTGGCGATAACTTCGAAGGAGTGGGCCACCCGCCAGGCCGCTCTGTAGCTGTTCACGCCAACGCGCTACGGCATGGTGTCAGCGACTTCTACTCCGATTTTCATTTCTTCGCGCCTGGCGCGTTCGTGTTCTCAGGCTCGGCCATTTCCGCGGCTACTTTGCACGCGCCTCCGTCCGCTTTCCAAACGAACAGGTACGCGATAGTAAAGTCCTCGTGGCCTCCGGTTTTGACATCGTCGTACGACAGGTGCGAAGTTCCGTACTCATAGGCCATGCTGCCGGATGGATCGGCGACGATGCGTGCTGTCCTCTCAACGTCGGACTCGTTCTTTCGGCTGGCCCTGATCGTCGCGCTGGTCTGCCTCACGGCCTGGTCGCCAATCACAGGCTTATCAAGCGCTCCACTAAAGAAGTACAAGTCGGCGGTATGTGGCAGCGCGCCTTTTCCAGCCGCTGCCTTTGCGGCTTTCACACCAGCTTCCGTGCATGGCCCGTTCTGAGCCGCCGCAGACCCACAAAATACCTATGATTGTGTCAACTCAGAATTTTCATTTTCTTTCCTCTCTGGGAGTTGCAGTTCCCCGGTGCTGACCTCCACGCGAGCAGGTGTTTGCAGTTCGCCATAGAAGGCGCCCAGGTCCTTTCGCACCAGCATGGCGCGTTCCCCGCGGGGAAGCGGAGCGATCTGCGGCAGACCATTTTCCGCGAGCACTTGGGGAAGCGAAGGAAGGGCTCGCGTCCGCCCGTGCCCATATTGCGCCGATCGCGGCGTACCTTTGGGGACCCCACCGCGACGCCGCTGGCCGGTCGCACGCACCCGCAGCCGTGAATACTTGGCTGCGAGATTCTTCGGGGGTGCGTAACGAACGGTTCCCCGAACTCAGTACGTGCCAAAGCAAGACCGCCAGCTTCCGGGCGCAGGCCACCACGGCCACGTTGCGGTTTTTTCTTTTCACGATCTTGCGCATGGTTTGCCCAGCGGTCCGCGATATTGGCCCAAGTGTTGGGCGGCCTGCACCAACAGCCAACGCGCATGCGCATTCCCTTGCTTGGTGATGGGCCCGTGATAGCAGTGTCCGGCTGACTGCCGTGTGGAGGGATTGAGCCCCAGGTAAGCACTCAGCTTCTTGGCATTCGGGAAGCGGGAAACATCTCCGATCGCGGCCAGGCAGGTTTGCGCCACGGTGTAATCGATTCCCGGAATGCTCATCACCAGCAGCACTTTTTCGTCCTGCCAGGCTTCGCGCACCAGCCGTTCCTCGAGCTCCGTGATTTCCCGCTCGGTCTGTTCGAGCAGGCGCAAGTCGCTGTCGCGGGCCAGGCCTTCTTCTTCCGACAGGGGCACTTGCATCAGCCAAGCCCGGCCTTTCCGGCTGAACAGGTCGAAGTTGGGAAGAGGGATCAAGCAGTGATGCAGGATCGAGTGCAGACGATTCTTCAAGCGCGTGCGGTCGCTCACCAGCGCCGCCCGGCGATGGGTCAACCGCCGCAAACGCTGGGTCTCCTGGTCGGGCTGCCATACCGCGGGCAAGTAATCGGCCCGCAACAGCTCGGCCAGCACCCGCGAATCAACCTTGTCCGTTTTGATCTTGGCTTCGGCAATCGCCCGCACCCGCAAAGGATTTCCGATGACCACCTCGGCCACAAACGGCCGCAACAAACCGGCCACCGCCCAGGTATTGGTGGTCGCTTCCATGGCCAGCCGATCCTCTCGACCGAGTTGCCACTCGGCGAAGGCCGTCAGGGCTTCTCGTGTAACCGCAACCGTGTAGGTCGAAAACAAGCGTCCCATCTTGAAGCAGTACGGTGAAAACGGCCGTTCGTTTATGGACATCACATCCGACGAAGCGTAGCATTTGCATGAACCTCCTGGCCCTCTGATCGGGACGGGAAAGATGTGGTGCGGGGCTCCGGATCGGACCGACTTGTTTCCGATCCCGTTCCTTTTTCGGGGCGCATCGACAACTACCTATGCGAGCTCGAAGCTCAACCGGGTGGGTCGCAGGGCGGCCAGATACGACAGCGGGCTCTCAGCCCATAAGTGTAATCGGCCGGCCCACAAGCGACCCGCCCCGCACCGCATCGCTGGTGAGCAAATCGCCTGCTCCCGTTCCCGATGCGGAAACTCTATCATTCAGATCTTCTCCCCGTGAACCACACTCCCCGTCAATCCTCCAGCAACCATTCCTCCGTCACAATCATGCCCGGTACGACCAGGTGAATCGCATCGTGACGGCGAAGACCAGCGCGACCAGCGGCTCCAACTGTTGGGGCGAGACATATACTCTCGACGAGTGGGCGAACCTGACGGTGATCGGCGCTCTTAGTGGCTATACCGGGTGCACGGAGGAGAATCTGAGCGTTTCGGCCACTTCGAACAACCAACTCTCGAGTAATGGGATTGAGAACTATTCCTACGATGCTGCTGGCAATATGCTGAATGACCTCGCGAATACATACGCCTATAACGCCGAAAGTGAGATCAAAACGGCGGCGGGCGTGACTTACACCTACGACGGCGACGGCAATCGCGATCGAGAAAGTCGAGCGGGAAGATTTACTGGTACGGCGCGGGGACGGAGATACTGGACGAGTCGGACACCAGCGGGAATTTCACCAACGAATATGTGTTTTTTGGCGGGAAGCGCGTGGCGATGCGCAACGTGTCCAGCGGGACGATTTATTATTATGAAGAGGACATGCTGGGGAGTTCGCGGACCATGGTGCAGGCGGGGCAGACTTCGGTATGTTACGACGCGGACTTCTACCCGTTTGGAGGCGAGCGGGATATCACCAACACCTGCACGCAGAACTACAAATTCGAGAGCAAAGAGCGGGACACGGAGACGGGCAACGACGACTTCGGCGCGCGGTATTATACGTCGCGTTTAGGGAGGATGGCTCTCGGCGGACTGGAGCGCGGTGCCTGCGCCGGTGCCGTATGCGAATCTGACGAATCCGCAGACGCTGAATCTCTACGCAATAGTCAGCGACAACCCGGAGACGTTTGCGGACCTGGACGGGCATGACGGCGGCGGCGGCATATGCGATGTGAATCGAAACGGGTGCCCGAACAGTGGCCAGAGCACCAACGCTCCTCCTCCCACGGGAGGCAAAGACCCCAAGTCAAATAGCCCCAATACGGGAACGGGGCCTGTGGGACAATCCGACGCCCAGAAGGCGCAGCAAACCAGTCAGCAAAACCGGCCGCAGGAGAAAGATCAACAGTCAAAGTCACCACGCCCTCCCGGTGCAAATCCACCACAGCAGGCAGCAAAATATAAGACGCGACCCAAAACTCCTGAGAAGCCAACTCCACCTGCGGATACGCCAAATTCTACGGAGCCACCTCGCCAGATCGTGCCAGGGCAATACAATCGTGCACCAATCGGAACGACGCCAGAAACGACCCCCACGCCTAATCCCGAGTACATGACAACTGGGCAAAAAATCATTTACGGCGTGACAACAGTTATGAGAGGGCTTGTAAACATTTTTGGCCGCGGAGAGGGTTTTTTCCTGTTGAGCACGAGACCGTCGAATTGCGCACCCAACCAAACTTGTAGTATGTGAAACAGAGGTCTGGTAGTGAGGATACAAACATGGATTGGGAACGGTTTAACGAACTAGTAGCTCAGAGTGAATCCGGACGCCAGGACGAAGCTATTGAAGGCCTCCGGAAGCTAGTTACTCGTTCAGAGAGTGGCGAGGATAATGCGAGCGTCTTGCTTATCATCGGCGCTTGTGAGAAGGAGCTTGGCCGCTACGATGAAGCTAGTAGGACACTTAGGGAGGCGCGATCGCTCGCTGACAAGGATAGCTGGATTAACCCAAGAGCCATTTTCTTCGATGCGTCAATCGATATTTTACGAGGAAACTGGAAGGGAGGTCTCACGAAGCTAGACAACATCATGAGAGACTTTCGCCAATGCTTAATCTGTCGGAAAATGAGGATCTGCTTGAGGAGGTTCGCCGGAAGCGCGGGATGTCCCTTTACGAGCTTGGCCGGCCCGCCGAAGCATTGCCGTTGTTAAAGCAGGCAGTAGCGGTCAAATATGAAAAGGAAACAGCTTTGTACTACTTGGGGCGGTGCTACTACGACCTGGGCGATCTCGCAGAGTCGGTGAAGGTCTTGGTCGAAGCTCTGATGCTTGACCTACATCCAATTTACCAGCCGAGTTCCCACTACGTCTTGGGCCTCGCCTACCGTTGGCAGGGCCAAAACGCCCGTGCCATTTCCGAATTTGAATGGTGTCTTGAACATGACAACCAAGCGTTAGTAGCGAAGTGTAAAATTCTCACCGGACTACTAGAAGCGTCAGAGGCGCTTGGTTTAAGCAAGGATGCCGAGCGCTACTCAAGAATGCTGAAAGCCACAGAACGAACTCATGATGCAAAGTGACGAGGCGTAGAGGGTGGCGCAGGTAACATGAGTTAAACCATCGTAGGACTGGCATGCATATCCATACAGCGACGCGTCGCACGGCGGGTTGTACACAGCACACGCTAAGCGATACGTTCGGGGGATTTTGCCAAGAGGTGCCGCGCCCTTTGATGTTTTTTAAGGGTGCGGTTTTTGACGTGCCTGTCGCTTGCTTGCATTACATCGGGTCGACGTCAGCAATCCATCGTCGTGTCCCGCATCGACCCGTAACTGCTCCATGCATGGCTGGTCCTTTTCCGTACGAGGGTTCATGTCAAAATTTGGGAACGAACTGGGAACAAAACCTAGCGAATAAGGCTCGATATTTCGGTTATGGCGAATTGTAAGGGCAAGACAAGCCACAGCTTACAAGATTGACACAGCTAATTCGGGACCAGGAGGGTCGAAGGTTCAAATCCTTTCGCCCCGACCATTCATTTGTTTTCCCTCTCCATACATCGCTATGCGCCGGTCGCCGAGGCCTGCCAGTGTTTCCCAATGCCGTTTATGCGGGACGCGTCTCCCACTGCGAATATCCGTCGCATAGGGCTTCGAGATTTCGAGCGCCGACGCTATGGCCGAAACCGTGAACGTCACCAAGTCGAGGCTGAATTTTTTTCGCGATAAACCTTTTCGGTCAGCCATTCCGGCAAATCAGAGGCTTTCCACGCGAGCCTTCCGGCCATTTGCCGCCGCATGGTTTCAAGAGCGAGACGCTTGGGCTTTTGCGCTCTGCGTTGTCATCCTTCCGAGTTCTGCGACTTTTAGGAAGAGATTTCTAGGACTCGTTAACCGCACATGCCTTGCAGAAGGTATTGCCGCGAGTGATTGGTTTACCGCAGTTCGACAAACGGGGGGCGGATGCAGCGCCGGAACCGGGCGAAGGCTCAAATCATCTCTCGTTCGGCTTCGGCGCTGTTGCGTCAATCGCGTAAAAGGGCCTGTCCATGAAGCAGACTTTCGCGTTGCTGACCAGAATTTGTGGCATACGCTCTCAGCCACAGGCGCGACAGCCAAAGCCCAGGTCTGTGCGGTTTCGGAAAGCCACGCTGCAAAAGAACCGACTAGCCGACAGTTGCCATCACGTTGCTCAAAGAACCATTCTCGGCGCAATGATTCGTGAGTGATCCAATCGAATAAGTAAGCATCAACGCGGGGACGGATCGGTTCCATTAGATCGGATGCCAAGCTGTCGCGCGTCCGGCTATCGAAATGCAATACGCCAAGACCGGGATCGAGTCCAAGCGCGGCGGCGGCTAATCGAGCCTCCGATTCGAGGATCGCGTAGAGATAGTTCAGCATTGCGTTCGGCGGATTCACGGCCAGCCGAGGTGAACCTGTCAGTGGCGAGAGCGCGAAACCCAAATTTGAGCCAATGATCCGGTACTCGAGCGAAGGTCAGACGTCGCGAACATTGATCGGCACGTTACGCCATGCCGCCCGATCTGCTCTTGCGGCTTGGGACTTCGAAAAATACGCAAATCATCAATCGAATTCGCGGATGGAAGCTTTTCGCGAGCACTGGCAATCTGCGCAGCCACAGCCCCGTATCGTGAAACTTTTCGCGAATCAGCACGCTCTTGCGCAAACGAGCTTTTGATCTAGCAATTCTTGCGAAATCTGCAAACCCCACTTCGGAGCGATACGCCAGAGCCTGAGCGCGTCGCAAGCGAGCATCGGACGGACAAACAGGGCCAGTTTTGGCGAGTACAGAACCCTCTCGGTCCAGCATCACAAAGCTGCGTCTTGATCGGCCAGCCAGCGAAGAGCAGCAAGCGAAACCAATCCGTCAGCGCCGATGACAACGAGGCGGCCCAACCTATGTCCGATACGTGGAAAACGAGCTTATCGCCGGACAGCTGGGATGCCGTCCTTGACCTTTTAGGTGTCCGCGATCAAGTGGACTTTGATGCCGTAGCCGAAGAGGGTCACTACTCCGCGTTGCGGCGTAATCGAACTGAAATTGCAGTGCTGCGAATCTTGAGGTACGGTCTGCGTAGCTGCCATTGGAGATTCGACCTCCCTTGGTGGTTAGGGCTTGTCGTCTGCTGATAACAGGCGGCAGGC
>CAVXBO010000007.1:0-263630 GCA_963760165.1 uncultured Acidobacteriota bacterium | reverse complement strand
CGCGCTGCCGCCCCGGCCCCGGCGCAGCCGTTTCCGATACTGGCCTGAATTGCGCGAAACGGAGCGACTCTGCCGCGGCCGTCGCTGCGATGGGGGCGAATGCGTGTTACGCTAGGCGCCGACCATGGAATTACGCTGCCCGATTTGCAAGAAGCCGACCGATTCGGACAAAGACAAAGACTTTCCGTTCTGTAGCGAACGCTGCCGCCTCATGGACTTGGGAAATTGGGCCAGCGAGAAATATAAAGTGACCCAACCCGCCATCGACGAAGACGCGCCCGAAGCATACGAACCGCCCGCCTCCGATGAAAACGAACAATGAACAGGAAAAATGAAGACGAAGAGTAGCGCTGCAGCTATTGCGACGGCGCGAAAACCCTGGCTGTCGTTTTTGCTGGCCACAGCTGGCGGCGCGGGCTACCTGCCGGCAGCGCCCGGAACATGGGGCTCGCTGGTCGGCGTGGCGCTCTATATTTCGACAATCGGCGTCATCTCGATCCTGGTCGTTGGATTTGAACCTGGCGTGGCATTGGGATTTCAGCTCAACCGATCTCTCGCGATCGGTTTTTATTCCATTGCCATAGCGATCGGTTTGGCCGTCGCATTCCTTGGTGTGGCTACGTCGAGCCGCGTGGCAAGATTCGTTGGGCGGAAAGATCCGCAGTTCGTGGTGATTGACGAAGTATCCGGGCAATTCCTGACTTACCTGCTGGCGCTGGCGCCGCTCAACTGGAAATATTTGCTCCTGGGTTTTATACTTTTTCGAGGGTTCGACACGTGGAAGCCATTTCCGGCCCGGCAAGCAGAGTCATTGCCCGGCGGTTGGGGCATAATGGCAGACGATTGGATGGCCGGGGTCTACGCGGCGATGGGAATTTGGATCGCACGGGGACTCGGCCTGTGAACTTCTGGGGACAGCTCGATTGAAAACAAACGGCATTCCGAGGATTGAACGCGTCCGGCCAGCCGCGGCGATTCCCGGCGGCGAAATCACCATTCACGGCGCGGGATTTTCTGGCGGAAATCATGCGCGCCCAGAAGTGCATTTTGGCAGCGCTGCCGCGAATGTGATGCTGGCATCGGAAAACTTGCTGATCGCGCGCGTGCCGGAGGGAGCCGACGGCGGCGCCGTTCGGGTGCAGGCGGGAGATGCTGCCAGCCAGCCCTTTCCCATCGCGCTGGGCGCCTTGATCGCCGACAATTTGCATCCCGTGGCGAACCCGGCGGTCGACCGCGAAGGAAATGTGTACGTGACCTTCAGTGGGCAGCGCGCGCAAAAGGTTCCCGTTTCGCTCTACAAAGTAACGCCCAGCCGCACCGTGAAGCCTTACGTCACGCAGCTGATAAATCCCACCGGCTTGGCCGTCGGCCGCGATGGCGCGCTGTACGTTTCCTGCCGCAACGACGGGACCATCCATCGTGTTACACCCGACGGCAGCGCCGAGCAGTGGGTGGAGGGCATGGGAATCGCCACCGGCATCGCGTTTGACCGTACGGGAAATCTTTACGTGGGAGATCGCAGCGGAACGATCTTCAAGATCGGCTCAGACCGGCAAATTTTTGTCTTTGCCACGCTCGAGCCCTCGATGTCCGCCTACCACCTGGCGTTCCATCCGAGCGGCGATTTGTACGTCACCGGCCCCACAACTTCGAGCTTCGACCGCGTGTACCGAATTACCCCGGCCGGCGAGGTGGAAGTTTTCTACAAGGGGCTGGGACGCCCGCAAGGAATGGCCTTCGACCATGCGGGAAATTTGTACGTGGCTGCGTCGCTTGCGGGCAAACGCGGCGTGGCGCGCATCTCTCCTGACGGTCAGGCAGAGTTGGCGTTGAGCGGAACCAACATCGTGGGACTGGTGATCGAGCCCTCGAAGCACGCCTTTGTCGCCACGAACACCTCGCTCTATTCGCTGGATTGGACCGTACAAGGAAACGCTCTGCCTGCCTGACAGGAATTCCTCTAGAACAACGGACAACTATTCTCCGTTTAGCACGTCTATAATCCGAGAAGGCGATCGCTTCAACATTCGGAGGAGAAAATGCGCAGCGTCCTCGCGGATTTCTCGACGGATATTCATTACGGCCTGCGCCAGATTCGCAAAAACCTCTCCCTGACGATTGTCTGCGCGACCGTTCTGGCTATCGGCATCGGTTCGGCCACGGCGGTTTTTGCCGTTCTCTATGACGCCATCCTGAAGCCCCTTCCCTACCGCGACGCGGGTCAGCTCGTTTACGTCCACAACGAATTTCCGCAATCGCAGCTTTCACAAACAAGCGTGTCCGGTCCGGATTACACCGACCTCAGTACCCGTCATGAAATCTTCAGCGAGACCGCCGCATATTACTTCAACGACTTCACCATGACCGGCGCGGGAACCGCGCAGCACGTCGATGCCGTCAATGCATCCGCCACTCTTTTCCCAATGCTTGGCATCGCGCCGCAATTGGGCCGCACGTTCAGTCCGGAGGAGGACCACGACGGCGCGCCGAAGGTAGTGATTCTGAGCAGCGCTCTCTGGCGCAGCGCGTTTGGCGCGGATCGCAATGTCATTGGGCGCTCGATAGCCCTGGACGGCGTGCCCCATCGCGTGATCGGCGTGATGTCTGCCGATTTCAACTTCCCTTATCCCGCCACGCAGATGTGGGTGCCGCTGGCGCTTCCTCCCTACGATCTCGCCCCGGGCCAGCGCGGAAACAAATGGCTGCAAATGATTGCCCGTGTCGCGCCCAGCCTCACGCCCCAGCGCGTGAACGCCGCTCTTGCAGGAATCAGCCACGGATACGCGGCTGCTTATCCGGACGACTACCCGGAAAAAACCGGCTGGCATTTTTCGTGCGCGCCCATGGTCGAACAGCAAACGAAAGCCGTTCGGAGTTGGTTGCTTCTCGCGTTTGCTGCTGTTTTCTGCGTGTTGCTCATCGCCTGCATCAACGTTTCCGGGCTGCTTCTAGTGCGCGCCAGTATCCGCAAAGGCGAATGGGCGGTGCGCGCGGCGCTGGGCGCTGGTCCGATGCGCCTGGTTCGCCAAATCCTCGCGGAGACGGGCTTGCTGGCGCTGATTGGCTGCGCTGGGGGAGTTCTGCTCGCAATCGCCCTCGTGCGGCTCAGCAATCGCTTTGGCCCAATTCATCGCACTACAATCGAGCCGTGGACTTTTGTCTTTTCGCTCGGCCTTTGCCTTCTGGCTACAATTCTTGCGGGGGTGCTTCCCGCAACCACCTTTTCTCGTTTGCCGCTGGAGCAGGCGCTCCGAGCGAGCGGGCCGCGCGCCTCGACCGGCGGCAGCCAGTGGCGCCGCGTTCTTGTCGCTGGACAACTGGCCATCGCCATCGCCCTGCTCTTCACCGCGACGGCCCTCAGCCGCAGCTTCACGAAGTTACTCGACGTCTCGCCCGGATTTTCGCCCGAACACGTTTGGACCGGAAGCGTCGGCCTCCCTGAGAACCGCTACTACACCGAGCCATCGCAGGCTTATTTCTTTCCGCATTTCTTCCAAGAGTTTGTGGCGCGAATTTCTATGCTACCCGGAGTGGAATCGGCATCAGCCTGCCTGGCACTTCCCTTCTCGAGCGGGGGATTCACCGCCGATCTTTATTTCCCCGGACGGCCGGAAAGCGCCGTTCGCCCCGCCGCGCGTTACAACATCGTTCTGCCGAGGTATCTGGAAACAATGAAGATTCCTTTGCTCGAAGGACGCGTATTCAACGAACACGACAATGCCAGCTCACCGATGGTCGCCATCGTGGACCGCGCTTTCGTGCAAGAATACTTTCCCGCCGAAGATCCGATTGGCAAACTCGTGGCAAACAATGCTACCCGCGACAAGCCATACGCGATTGTGGGCGTCGTCGGCCACGTAGCCAGCCGCGACTTGGCCGAACAGCAACACCCGCAAATTTACATTCCCGTATGGCAGCATCCCAATACGGCGATGTTCATCGTTGCCCGCGTAAAAGGCGAGGACATTACTTCCAGCGTGCGCGATACGTTGCGAAGCATGGACAGCACCGTGGCACTCTTCGACGTGGAAACCATGCCCGCGCGAATTGTTGATTCCGTGAAATTGCGGCGATTCGTCGCCTGGCTGCTCGATAGTTTCGCGCTCGCCGGCGTGCTGCTGGCTGCGTTGGGCCTTTATGGCACTCTCGCGCATCTGGTCGAATTGCGCCGCCGCGAAATCGCAATTCGCATGGCCCTCGGCGCATCGGCGCACAGCGTGCGTTCGCTCATCGCGCGCCACAGCTTGTCCATTGCGCTCACCGGACTCATACCCGGTGCGGCCCTGTCGTTCTTTGCCATCCGCGCGACGCGAAGCTTCCTGTTCGGCATCTCGCCTCTCGATGCGTGGACAGTCGCCGCGACAGCCATCGGATTCTTCGCGCTGGCCCTCGCAGCCTCGTGGATCCCGGTACTCCGCGCAACGCGCATCAACGCGCTCGCCGCCCTTCGCGAAGAGTAGCCATTTCATTTCCCGCCCCATACGCAATGTCCCTCTTGCAGGTTGTGCGGCCCATCGGTTACAACATCCTCAGATGGATGCGGAGATTATTGCCGTAGGTTCTGAACTGCTTACACCGTATCGCCTGGACACCAATTCCCTGTTCCTCACTGCGGAACTGAATCGTCTGGGATTCCGCGTTCGCCGCAAACACGTGGTGGGCGACCATGACGGCGATCTGCGCCAAGTCTTCGCCAGCGCGCTTGAACGCGTTGAAGTAGTTGTTTCGTGTGGAGGCCTGGGCCCCACGGCGGACGACCGCACCCGCGAAATCGTGGCGGAATTGCTGGGCCGCAAGCTCAAACGTAGCGAAGCCATCCTGCGCGGTATTCAGGAACGCTTCCGCAGTTTCGGCCGGACCATGCCGGAAGTAAATGCGCGCCAAGCCATGGTTCCGGAAGGCGCGGAAGCGCTCGAGAACACGCGCGGCACTGCGCCCGGGCTGTGGATCGAACAGAACGACAAAGTCGTCGTGCTCCTGCCGGGCCCGCCGGCCGAGCTCCAAGCGATGTTTGTGCGCGAGGTGAAGCCCCGGCTCGCGCGGCGCGGCGGCAACCTGCGCTTGTATACCCGCGATCTGCGCATCACGGGATTGCCAGAATCGGAAGTCGATCAGCGCATTTCCACGATCTACACGCAGTATCCCGGCACGGAGACGACCATCCTCGCATCGCTGGGCGAGATTCAGGTTCATCCGCGCGTTTGGTCGGAGGACGAACCCGCTGCCGTCAAGCTGCTCGACGAAATGGTCGAGCGGTTCCGCATGGCTCTGGGCGAGAATCTGTTTTCCACTTCCGGTGAAACGCTCGAAACGGTCGTCGCAGGCGAACTGCACCAGCATCGCGCCACGATCGCCGTGGCGGAAAGCTGCACGGGAGGCATGCTCGCGGCGCGGCTGACGAATGTGCCCGGCAGCTCCTCCTATTTTCGCGGCGGCGTGGTGTCGTACAGCAACGATCTGAAATCGGCCTGGGTGGATGTGCCCAAGGAATTGATCGAGGCCAAGGGCGCGGTCAGCGCGGAAGTCGCGCTAGCAATGGCCCACGGAATCCGCCAGCAAGCCAATGCGACCCTCGGCGTGGCCATCACCGGCGTCGCGGGACCCGGCGGCGGCACTCCAGAAAAACCCGTGGGACTTGTGCACATCGCCGTAGTGGATGAAAAGAACGCGAAGGAGCGCGCGTTTCGGTTTCCGGGAGACCGCGACAGAATTCGCCACCAGGCAACGCAAGCGGCGCTCGATATGGTCCGGCGATACTTTCTTTACCCAGCGGCGAAGAGGTAGCGCATGCGCCTCTTCGTCGCTGTGGACGTGCCGGACGAAACGCGCCGCGCGTTGCACGCCGTAATCGAAGGCTTCAGCGCCGTCTGCCGTGGCGCGCGCTGGGTGCGGCCGGAGGGCGTACACATCACCTTGAAATTCATCGGTCATGTCGAGGAAGCAAACCTGGCGGTTATTCAGGAGAAGCTCTCCGGCGTGCATCGCGAAAAAACGATCGATATGGCATTCCGGCAATTTGGATTCTTCCCCAACGAGAAACGTCCGCGCGTCTTGTACGTCGGAATCGACGCGGGCGAAGAGCTGGGCGCCCTCGCGGGAGAAATCGAAACGCGCCTCGAGCCGCTGGGAATTGCAAAAGAAGCGCGTGCGTTCCAGCCGCATTTGACGCTGGCGCGATTCAAGAGCAACGAAGGATTGCCCGAGCTGCGCAAGAAAATCGCGTCGCTTCCGGCGCAGGATTTCGGCGGCGGCGCAGCGGCGGAATTTCATCTCTACCAAAGTGTGCTACAGTCCGGCGGCGCTGTGTACACCAAGCTCTCGACCTATCGCTTCGTGAAATGAAAGGCTCTGGCGCGTGAAATCGCTCTGGCTCATCCCAGTGGTTGCGTATTTTCTCGGCTCGATTCCCTTCGGCTACTTGATTGTCATGTTGTCGCACGGACGCGACGTGCGCGCGTCCGGCAGCGGAAATATTGGCGCGACCAACGTCATACGCGTGGCGGGAAAGCCCGCGGGCCTGGCCACGTTCCTGCTCGATGGGGGCAAGGGATACCTCGCCGTGTGGCTCGCCATTCGCTGGTCCCACGGAAACATTCACTGGGTGATGACCGCGGCGGTCGTGGCCGTCATGGGCCACATGTTTTCCTGCTGGCTTAAATTCCGTGGAGGCAAGGGCGTCGCGACGGGCTTGGGAGTTTTCCTGCCAATCTCGTGGCAAGCGATGGTCGCGGCCGTGGCGCTGTGGATCGTCGTTCTGGCATTCTGGCGATACGTGTCGCTCGCATCCGTCGCGGCCGCGGCGGCGTTGCCCTTCCTGGTGTACGCTTTCTACGCGCCACACCACGCGCCGCCGCTCGCCGTGTCGGTGGGCAGCGCCGTGGTGGCCGCGCTGATTATTCTTAAGCACCGCAAGAACGTTTACCGGCTGATTGCCGGCACGGAAGGGCGAATAACCGGTCGCGAGTGAGCGCCCGTTTAGCTAAGTCGTTTTAGCTAAATCGTTCGGGCTATCTCTTACGGAATCCACTTCAGCCATGAGAAAGATCGCAATCATCGGCGCAGGGGGATGGGGCACGGCGCTGGCTATCGTGTTGGGCCGCGCACGAGAGTCGCGGCCTCTCTCTCTCTGGGCGCGCGAGAATGACGTTCTGGCGTCTCTGCAGAGCGAACGGGAAAACTCCGTGTTCCTTCCCGGCTTTCGCGTCCCGCAACATGTGGAATTCACGGGAGAATTGGAGACCGCGCTGCGGGGCGCGGAAATCGTCATCGGCGCCATGCCTGCCGCGCACGCCCGCGCGATGTATTCCGCCGCGCTTCCTTTGTTGCGCCCGGAGATGCGCTTTGTCACCGCCACCAAAGGCTTGGAGCCGGAAACGCTCCTGCGCGTCACCGAAGTGATGACTCAAGTTATGGCTAGCAGCTTTCCCCCGCGCATCGCGGCGCTTTCCGGGCCGTCTTTCGCAAAAGAATTCGCGCGAGGCGACCCGACCGCTGTGGTGGTGGCGTCGACGGACCGCGACACCGCGAAAGAGATTCAGCGCGAATTTTCCGGGCCAACACTGCGGCTCTACACCAACGAAGACGTTATCGGCGTCGAATTAGGCGGCGCGCTGAAAAACATCATCGCCATCGCGGCGGGCGTCGCCGAAGGGCTGGGCTTGGGCCATAACACCATTGCAGCGCTCATCACACGCGGCCTCGCGGAAATGACGCGCCTGGGAACGGCCTTGGGCGCACGGCGAGACACGCTCGGGGGCCTCGCCGGAATGGGCGATTTGGTGCTGACCTGCACTGGGGACCTCAGCCGGAACCGTTTCGTCGGCATCGAACTCGCGCGCGGCAAAAAACTGCAAGAAATCCTCGCGTCCATGCGCATGGTCGCCGAAGGCGTGGGAACTACCGCTGCGGCGCGGACCCTCGCGCACAATGCCGGCGTCGAAATGCCCATCACCGAGCAGATGTTTGCGGTGCTCCACCAGGGCCAATCTCCAAAAGATGCCCTCCGAGAACTGATGGAGCGCCGGCTGAAATCCGAGTCCGACCAAGACGACTGAGCCCTGCCGCCGCCGAAGGCCCCTCCGTTGCCAATCCGCCAACAGGTAGTACTTTCGGCCAGTTGTCCCACCGTGCAGGAGTCACATACGATTCATGGGCAAGGTTAAACCTGTGACCGAAACGTCCGCCAAATCGACGAAAATCCACCGTGTGCGCATTCTGTGGATCATGATGGGCGCGCTGCTCCTGACCAGCGCCCTGCCGCTTTGGCTTTACCACCGGAATGTGCTGTCGCTCAGCGAGCAGAAGTTGCAGGACACCGAACGCGTGCAGCAATCGGAGATTACCCACTCGCTGGCCTCCGAAGTCTTTCAATTCGAAGCGAATCTGACTGACCAATTGCAAAGCCAGCGCCAATTGCTGGCGCTGACCGGCTGGATCCAGAACGTCAGCGACGCGGCCTCCGCCCCCCAGCTCAGCCGCATGCTCCAGAACGTCGTCGAATCCAATCCCGACATTCTGTACGTCACCGCCATTGGCCAGGACGCCAAGGGCGAATCGGCCGGGAGCGTCCGCGCGGACGAAGATCCCTTTGTGAACGCCGCACTCAAGCACGCCTTCACGGCCAGCGTCCAGGGGGTACCTTCGGTCAGCGGTGCCTTCGCGCTGGGACGCCAAAACCGTCCAGCCATGGTCATCTCTGTCCCGCTCATGTCGAACGGCCAATTCACGGGCATGCTTGCAGCCGTTGTGTCGCTCGACCGCGTGCTGGCGCGGCTGAAGGATGCCAGTGTGCGCGACCGTACCGTGTTCGTCGTCGACGCTCAAGGCCGCGTCATCGTGCATCCGGACAGCATGGACATGGTTCCCGGACGTGACCTCAGCACCAATCCCGTGGTTGCCCAGTTCAAGAAGTTCCCGCAGGAAGTGCGCGCCACGGAAACCACGCAGTTCCAGCTTGCCGAGAGCAAAAAGTTCGTCGAAATGATCGGCACCTATAGCACCATTCCTGAGCTGCATTGGGCGGTGGTTGCGCAGCGCAGCCTGGACAAGGCCCGCGTCGATGCGGGCGTGCAAGAGCTGACCACCCAAGCAATGCGCTTCGTCATCGCCGTCACGCTTCTTGCTCTGCTTGTCGGATATCTCTCCGCTCTCGGAATCACCCGCCCCATTCAAGGCCTGGTGCGCTCTACGCGAGCCATCGCGCGCGCCGAATTCCACCAGCGCGCCGAAGTTCGCGGCACCGCCGAAATCAGCGAGCTCGCCGAGACATTCAATACCATGGCGGGCGATATCGAGCAGTACGTCGACCGCCTGCAACTGGCCGCCACCCAGAATCGCGAGCTCTTCATGGGCTCCATCCGCATGCTTGCCGCGGCCATCGACGAAAAGGATCCCTACACGCGCGGCCACTCCGGTCGCGTGGCCAAATATTCCCTCATCATCGCCCGCGAACTGGGCCTCAGCCCTGAAGAACTCGACAAAATCCGCATTTCCGCCCTCCTGCACGACGTAGGGAAAATTGGCGTGGACGATCAGGTTCTCAAGAAGCCCGGAAAGCTAACCGACGAGGAATTCGCTCTCATGAAGCAGCATCCCGCGAAGGGCGCGAACATCATGCGTCCTGTCGCGCAACTGAAGGACATGCTGCCGGGCATCGAACTTCATCACGAACGCATGGATGGTCAGGGCTATCCCTATGGCCTCGTCGGCGAGCAAATCCCCATGATGGCACGCATCATTGCTGTCGCCGACACATTCGACGCCATTACCACCAACCGTCCCTATCAATCCGCCATGGACCTTGACTATGCCGTGAATCGCATCAAACAACTTGGCGGCGAGAAGTTCGACTTGAATGTCGTCCGCGCCTTCCATCACGCCGTCGAAACCGGCACGTTGAAGCTCAGCGCCACGCTCGTCGAAGTCGAAGTCTGAAACCCCACCGCTGATTTCTCTCGAAAATAACAGTCGCTGCTGAGCAGCGCGCAGGAACACTCCTCTGCTAGAATGGATGTTCCGCGACGCATGACGCGGACGCGCCATGATCTCCCTCTTTGGCAAACCGGAAAAAAGCGAATCGTTCCTCGAGCGGCTTAAGAATTCCGTCGCCAGGACGCGCACCGAGTTATCCGCGCGCGTCGAGCAATTGCTTACCGGCGATCGCCCAGTGGATCCGGCGCTCCTCGCGCAACTCGAAACGGCTCTATTGAGCGCGGATATTGGCGTCAGCACCACCAAAGAAGTGCTCGCGTCGCTTCGCCGCCAAGTCACTGAAAAGAAGCTCGCCGGGCCCGCCGCGCTCAAGCAGGAGCTGAAAAACGAGCTGGTGCGAATTCTCGCCGCCGCGCCCGTGCAAGCCTCGCGCAACGGCGACGGCCCTGGAACGCCTGCGCCGCGCGTTATTTTCGTCGTGGGCGTGAACGGCACCGGCAAGACCACCACCATCGGCAAGCTCGCCCATCGCCTCCGCGCCGAAGGCCGTTCCGTCGTGCTCTGCGCCGCGGACACGTTCCGCGCGGCCGCCATTGAGCAGCTCGACATTTGGGCCAAACGCTCCGGCGCGGAGCTTGTGAAGCAAAAAGCGGGTGCCGATCCGGCGGCCGTCGTCTTCGACGGGCTTACCGCGGCGCGCGCCAAAAACGCTGACGCCGTGATTGTCGACACCGCGGGGCGTTTGCACACGAAATCGAATTTGATGGCCGAGCTCGAAAAAATGAAGCGCACCGCCGCGAAGATTGTCCCCAATGCGCCTCATGATGTGCTCCTCGTGATGGACGCGACCACCGGCCAGAACGGCCTGAACCAAGCGCGCGAATTCACCGGCCACGTCGGCGTAACCGGAATTGTCCTGACCAAACTCGACGGCACCGCCAAGGGCGGAATCGTCATTGCCATTTCGCGCGAGCTGGGCCTGCCGATTCAATTTGTTGGTACCGGCGAGCAGATGGACGACTTGGTGCGTTTTGACGCGCAAACATACGTCAACTCACTCTTCGACTGACCCTTGACCGACAAATCACAAAGAAGCATCGACGACGCATGGATGGCCCGCGCCATTCTGCTTGCCCATCGCGGAGTCGCGCAAACGCACCCTAATCCCATGGTCGGCGCGATCGTTGTGAAAAATGATCGCAGCACCGGCGAAGGCTCGCACACCTACGCGGGCCGCAAGCACGCGGAAATTTTGGCCCTCGAACAAGCGCGCGACAATGCTCGCGGCGCCACGCTCTACTTGAATTTGGAGCCGTGTTGCCACACGGGACGCACCGGCCCATGCACTAGCGCCATCATCGAAGCCGGAATCAAGCGTGTGGTCGCAGCGATGCCGGATCCGAATCCCAAGGTCGCCGGACGCGGCTTTCGCGCTTTGCGCAGCGCAGGCGTGGAAGTCAGCGTCGGAGCACGCGAGCAAGACGCGCGCCGCCTGAATGAACCGTTCGCGAAGTGGATCCAAACCGGCCTGCCATTCGTCACACTGAAGACCGCCCTCACTCTCGACGGCCAAATCGCCGCGCCGGGCGGCAGCGCCACGTGGATCACTTCGCCCGAATCGCGCGAGGAAGTGCATCGCTTGCGTCACGCCTCCGATGCGCTGCTCACCGGCATCGGCACGGTCCTCGCGGATGATCCGCGCATGACCGACCGTTCCGGCTTGCACCGCCGGCGGCCGCTGCTGCGCGCCATCGTGGATTCGAGAATGCGAATCCCGCCGCGCAGCAAAATCGTGAACTCCGCGCGCGGCGACGTGATTCTTTTTACAACGCAGCCACAAACTTCGGCGAAGGCCAAGCAACTCCGCAAGCGTGGCGTTGAAATTGTCCGAGTGCGCGCGCAAAACGGCCACGCGGACTTGCGCGCAGTCCTGCGTGAATTGGGCCGCCGCGAAATCCTTAGCGTGATCCTCGAAGCCGGCAGCGAATTGAACGGCGCCATGCTCGACGCAGACCTCGTGGACAAAATGATTTTGTTTTATGCTCCCAGGGTGCTGGGAACCGTCACCGTGCCGGTTGCAAAGCATCGCGCGCGCGCCATCCAGAAAATTCCGATGCTACAGAATCTCACTTTGCACCGATTTGGCCCTGACTTCGCAGTTGAGGGATACTTTCACGATGTTTACCGGAATCATTGAGCATCTCGGGAAAATCGAGAGCCTCACGCGCGGCGATGGCGGCGGCCGCCTCAAAATCAATCTGGCGGACCCGAAGAAACTCGCCCAAGAGCTCGCCATCGGTTCCAGCATCGCTGTCAACGGCTGCTGCTTGACCGTCGTCGCACATGACGCCAAATCGTTCGCTGCGGACCTCTCGACCGAAACTCTTGAGAAGACATCGTTCGCCGAAATGGCGCCTGGACGCATCGTGAATTTGGAATTGCCCCTCGCCGCGGGGGCCCGGCTCGGCGGCCATTTCGTGCAAGGCCATGTCGACGCAGTTGGCCGCGTCGAGCGCATGGCGCCGGAGGGCGAAAACTGGTGGCTCGGCGTTCGCGTGCCTGAGCATCTGCGGCGTTACGTCGCGGAAAAGGGCTCGCTCGCCGTCGACGGCATCAGCCTCACCGTCGCGCGCTGGTTGGACGGCATCGCCGAATTCGCCATCATTCCGCACACCTATGCCAGCACGAATTTTCGCCAGCTCACTGTCGGCGACGCGGTAAATCTCGAATGCGACATTTTGGCGAAATACGTCGAGAGCTTGCTGAAAGGCGGAGTTCACGCCGTGCCGGAACGATTGACCATCGAGAAATTGGCCGAACAGGGATTTTGAAATGACCAACGGAACCACATACGACGTGATGGTCATCGGCGCGGGCGTATTCGGCGCGTGGACCGCATACACTTTGGCGCGCTCTGGCTCGCGCGTGCTGCTCGTCGATGCCTACGGCGCGGGGAACAGCCGCTCCAGCTCTTCCGGCGAATCGCGCATCATCCGCATGGGCTACGGCGCGGATGAGGTTTACACGCGATGGTCCCAGCGCGCCCTCGAGCTTTGGCAACAATTTGACCAGGAAACCGGCGCACGCATATTTCATCGTACTGGCGTTCTGTGGTTCGGCCGCGAAGGCGCGCAAAATGCCGCGGATACTCTTGCGGCGCTCGCCAGCGCCGGAGTCCCGCATAAAACGCTTTCCCGCGCGGAAATTGAGAAACGCTTCCCTCAAATTGCCTGCGCCGACGGTGAGTTCGCCATCTACGAACCCGAGAGTGGCGCTCTGATGGCGCGCCGTGGCGTCCAAAAAGTCGTCGAGGAATTTCAGCGCCTCGGCGGAACGTATCAAATCGCCGAAACCGAGGCGCCCACCGGCCGCGGAAACGTTCCCGCGCTCGCCTCGTGGAGCGGCGAATCATTTAGCGCGCGGAATTATGTTTTCGCCTGCGGCGCTTGGCTCGCAAAAATCTTTCCGCAGCTTTTGGGCCGCCGCATATTCCCCTCGCGCCAGGAAATCTATTTTTTCGGTGTCCCTGCGGGTGACCGCAGCTACTCGGCGGGCAATTTTCCCACGTGGCTCGACGTGAACAGCCTCATGTATGGCATTCCCGACATCGAAGGCCGCGGCTTCAAAGTCGCCAGCGACCTTCACGGCGTGGCCGTCGACCCGGACCTGGTCGAGCGCGTCGCTGGCGACACGCTGCCGCTCGTGCGCGACTATTTGCGCCGCCGCTTCCCTGCTCTGCGCGATGCGCCGGTCATCGAATCGCGCGTCTGCCAGTACGAAAACACCTCCAATGGCGATTTCCTGATCGACCGCCATCCGGATTTCGACAACGTCTGGCTTGTTGGCGGCGGCTCTGGCCACGGTTTCAAGCACGGCCCCGCGCTTGGCGAATATGTCGCGCGCCTCGTTCTCGACGGCGGCGCAACGGATTCGCGATTTTCGCTCGCCACCAAGCAGACCATCCAGAAACGCACCGTCCACTAGCAGATTGCCGCGCGCTCAGAGGAGCCGACGCGAGCCCTCCTCGCGCAGCAACCAAAACTCAGCGATTCATTCCGCGCTCTTGAACCCAATGGAAGCCCCGGCTCACCAGCAGGAATTTCGAAACGTCGACCTGCTCGAACTGCGCATGAATTTTATGATTCTCCATCGTGCCATCCAGAACCAGTTCTGTCGGCGTCGTGCGCTCATACGTAAAATTGGCCTTCCAATTCTTGTCGCTCGCCTTGGTCAACGTAACCGTCTTTTTCGCCGTATCGATCACGAATCCGTACGCGTGAGCCGTGTCGTCCATGCTGTATACCGTCGCAAACGTCCGTATCGTGCCAAACGAATCGAAACTGACTCGCCGCCATCGCAACGGATCGGTGACCAGCGGCGCGCGCTCCTGCCCGTCCACGGCGAACTGTTTCGCCTCCCAGATCCCGTAAAGCGCCGGCTTCGGGCTCTTCCAGCCGTACTGGGTGATTCCTTGCACGGAGCCGTACAGCGTCATCCCCGCAACCACCAGGCCAAACACGACCTGAGCAATCAGTACCGTGCGATTCGCCCATGCCTTATGAAAGAGCGGCCTCGGCTTCTCCGGCGCCGCCGTATGATTCAGAAAAAACACATTCGCCAGCCGGTCAGCGTCCGCCGCAATGACGAAAAGCGCAAACAGAATCAAATTGAACGACAGCAGTTTCACCGGCACGTCATAAGTCATGTTCAGCATAAATACTTGAGTCATATCGGCCAGGGAAATCAAAGCGCCGAACGTTGCGGTGCGCGGAAAAATCAAGAACAGCCCTCCTGCCGTCTCCGCACAGCCCGCAAAAACCTCGTACGCCTGCGATGCTCCAATCGACGACCACAGCACCCCCATCGGTGAAAAATTGCCGTACGGTTCCAGCAGCTTATCCAGGCGCGGAAACGGCATTTGCAGCGGGAACACTTTTGCAAGCCCGTACCCAAACATCTGGGCCGCTAGCGCAAATCGCACGAACAACCGGAACCATTTGTACATGGCGGCATAATTCTGGCGCCTGCGATCAACAATCGACCATACCGCTGCACCAGCGATGGCCAAGGCCAAAATGCAAAAGTTCGCAACCCAGTCGAATGTGCGGTCACCGCTTCCGGTTTCCGCCGTAACGAGCGCGTAGCCGATGTGAAACACATGTTTCGCTACCCACAGCACCACTGCTTGTCCCGCCCGAGTGTTCCCCAGTTCCGGCACACTGAAAAACGGGATAATCCCCCCGATCATTTGATTGCTCAGGACGTACAGGCTGAAATATACGAAACACAGCCGAAAGCCTATGCGCTTCGCCACGCTCCAGTAGGCCGGCGAAACAGCTTCCGCGGACTTCAGGTCCGCAACCGACGCTAAGGCAATTGGATCGCTCGCCATTTCAGCCATCGAAACCTCCTGCACCGGACGCAATTCCGCAGCTCAACCGGAAACTTTTGTTTCACAACGGTTTCTACCCACAAAAGATATGACAATAGCTTTCGTCACGTCAAGAGAAGAGCAGTTTTACGCACCGAGCAAGGCGATATACGCAGGTTCGCATCCAGCGGAGCTACACGCCGCGCAACTCGCGCGCTTTCTGACGCGCCCCGCGCCAGTAGAGAGCCAGTCCCACCAGGATTGTCCCCACCGTGCCCCCGACCACTTTTGCCAAAAAGCTGACCTTGCTCTCCGCTTCTCCCGGCGGAATGAACGACAGCGCGATACCCAGCAGCGTCACCGAAAATCCAAGCCCGCCTGCAATCCACGCGCCCAGCATGCCGCCGGGAATCAAGACGACATTGCCGCCGCTCCGCCGATCTTTTCGGTAGGCCAGCTTAATCGCCGCCGCGTACATGTAAAGAAACGGAATGAAATAAAGGATCACTGCCGCATCCACCACCACCTGATACGCCGTCGTCGCCGTCGCCTGGATCTGCGCCAGCAGCAGAACGATGCACGAAAGAACTGCCTGCACGATGATCGAAATATACGGCGTGCGCCAACGCGGATGAATCTTCCCAAACGCCTTCGGCAAATAGCGGTCGATTCCCACCACGAACGGCACGCGCGCGATGCCCGCCACCGTCGAGCCGATGCCGCCGGCATTCCCCACCGTCACCAACAGCGCCGCAAGAATGCCTACGAAGCCCACCTTCAAAATCATCGAGCCCGAAGTGAGCCCCTGAAACACGCCGCTCAGCGGATCCACCTGCTGCGCCGGCATCAGCACCAGCACCGAAATCGTCCCCACGATGTAAATGAACGCTACCGACAGGCCCGCGCCCCACACCGCGCGCGGCAGCGTCTTGCGCGGGTCGCGCACCTCTTCGCTCATCGCGGACACCAGCTCGAACCCCGCAAACGCAAACACCATCTGCGGCCAGAAATTCACCGTCGCCTGATTCCACACCGGCATCATGTTTTTCAATGTGAAGTGTGTTGCTGACCCGTGAACATGCCAAATCCAAGCGCTGATTCCCATGAGTATCAGCAGCGGGGAATATGTCCCCACGCCACCGGCGTTTTGCAGCCACTTGCCGATGTTCAATCCAATAATATTCAGGTACACCGCGACAAACAGCAGCACGAACGAGCCAATCAACAAAAATTCGCGGTTCGTCGCAAGCCCGGCGTGCCCGGCTCCGCCGATGTACGCACCCATCGACGCGCTCGCCAGCAGCAGCCCCGGAAAGTAAAACACCGTGTAAATCCAATACGTCCAGCCCGCCACGAATCCGTGAAAATCCCCAAACGCCTCCTTGGACCAAACGTAAAGCCCGCCTTCATTCGGAAAACGCGTGGAGAGCTCGTTGATAACAAACGCGCTGGGTACGAAAAAAAATGCCGCCGCGAGGATCCACAGGCTTATCGACGAAGTGCCATTGTGCCCCGCCGCCGCCAGCCAGCGCGGCCCCAACACGGTCGCGATGTTGAATAGCAAAACGTCCCAAAATCCCAGAACACGCCGCAGTTGTTTCTTTGGGTCGGGAGACGCCAGAGCGCTCATCAGCTCTCGCTCGCGCTGACGACGTCCAGTGCGGGAATCAACTCATCTTGCACGCGGAAATTGCGTATAAACGGGTCGTCTGATTTTTCGAAGTCCGGCCAGGTCCCGAAGAATGTCACCTGTCCCTGATGCAGAAATATGACCGCATCGGCCAGCCGTCGCGCCAGATGCGTGTCGTGCGTCACCACCACCGAAGTCTTATGGAACTTTTCCTTCAGCTTCAGGATCAGGTCGCCGGTGTGCGAAGCCATCAGCGGATCCACCATCGTCGTCGGTTCATCATAGAGAATTGCTTCCGGATCTTGCGCCAGCGCCCTCGCAATCGCCACCGCGCGCTTCGTGCCGGTGCTCAATTCCGACGGCAGCTTGTCGGCGAATTGGGCCACTTCCAGCATTTCCAAAAGCTTCGCCACGCGCTCGTCAATCGCATCCGGCGTAACGTTCGCCAGCGCCTGCATGGGAAACGCAACATTCTGCGCGACGGTCAGCGAATCGAAAAGCGCTCCTGCTTGAAACACCATCGTCACGCGCCGCCGAATCGGCATCAGCTCTTTTTCGCTGAAATCCGTAATGTCCTGCTCCGCGACGATCACCCGTCCGCTATCCGCCTTCAAGAATCCCATAATCAGCTTCAACGAAACGGATTTGCCCACGCCGCTGCGGCCCAGAATCACCGTCGTCTCGCCTTTATTCATATGGAAGTTGACGTCGCGCAGCACGTCTTGCTCGCCAAAGGACTTGTTCACATCGCGAAATTCGATGTAACGCTCGCTCATGCCCGCCCCGCTTCTGCGTCCGCGCGTGCCTGCTCGTAATCCCCAGGCGTATTGATATTCTTGAACAGCTGCCCGCGAGGGTCAAAGGCTTTCCATTCCGCCGGTGCAATGGGAGCGAGCGTCAACTCTGCTAATCCGTCGGTGATTTTCCGCACGCCGCGCTTGAGCGCTGCCGCGATCGCTTCGTAAGCGCGTTGCCGGTACATCGCGCAGAGCGGTTCATATCCGCGCTCGTTCACGGGAATCACCACATCGGCTGCTGAAGTCATCGCGCGCGAAATCAGAAATTCCAGCCACTCCCGCGTCAGGAACGGCAGATCGCACCCCACGATCAGATTCCATCCGCGTGTAGTGGCGCGCAGCGCCGTACAAATTCCTCCCAGGGGGCCCAGATTTCGCCGGTCATCGCCAATCACGCGAAACCCAAGACCACCATAGGCGCTCGGCGGCCCGATAATAATCGGTGATTCCCCGGAGAATTCCACCAGCCGCGCCAAGTGCACCACCAGTGGTTTCCCGGCAAACGGAAGCAGGCCCTTCGCGCGGCCCATGCGCGAGCTTCGCCCGCCCGCCAGCACAAATGCACCAATCGGATCTTTCTCTTCCATGGATCGCACGAGCTAGTATATAGCTGAATCTAAAAGAAATAGATACGACTCCTGCCGCCCTGCTCAAAGGCAGCAGCATCGATTAACCTTGACACATGTCGCCAACCTGATATATTAGCACTCGCCGCCGAGGAGTGCTAAATCGACTTCCTGCCTTTTCGCGGCAATTCCTAAGTCTCAACCGGAGGTTACGAAACATGGCGGTGAACATTACTCCACTCCACGACCGCGTAATCGTGAAGCGGATTGAAGAGAAGGAAAGCGTGAAGGGCGGCATCATCATCCCCGACACGGCGAAAGAGAAACCCCAGGAAGGCGAAGTTGTCGCCGTCGGCAACGGAAAGCGTGAGAAGGGCGAACTCATTCCCCTCGACGTCAAGGTCGGCGATCGCATCCTCTTCGGCAAGTATAGCGGCAACGAAATCAAAATCGACGAACAAGAATACCTCATTCTCAAGGAAGACGAGATTCTGGCAAAAATCGGCGGAGCTGCTAAGGCTGCCTCCAGCAGAAAGTAATACCCCGCACGGAGCAATCTGGCGGGCAATCCTGCTTGCGCAGGCAAGCATTCGAGGAAATTGAGGAGGGTAAGTTCTCATGGCAAAGCAAATTGTGACTGGTGAGAATTCGCGCCAGGCAATTCTCCGTGGCGTCAACATTCTCGCTGACGCTGTGAAGATCACGCTCGGCCCCAGGGGCCGCAACGCGGTGATCGAGAAGAAGTTTGGTTCACCCATCATCACCAAGGACGGCGTCACTGTGGCCAAGGAAATCGAGCTGCCAGACGGGCTCGAGAACATGGGCGCGCAGATGGTCCGCGAAGTCGCTTCGAAGACGTCCGATGTCGCCGGCGACGGCACCACCACGGCCACGGTTCTTGCGCAGGCTATCTTCCGCGAAGGCGTGAAGACGGTCGCCGCCGGAGCCAGCCCGATGGCCCTCAAGCGCGGCATCGAGAAGGCCGTCGAAGTCGCTGTCGAGGAAATCAAGAAGCTTCACAAGGACGTTAAAGGCGACATGATCGGCCAAGTCGGCACCATCAGCGCCAATAACGACAAGCAGATCGGCAACATCATCGCCGAGGCGATGAAGAAGGTCGGCAAGGACGGCGTGATCACCGTCGAGGAATCCAAGACGATGGAAACCACGCTCGAGGTCGTCGAGGGAATGCAATTCGACCGCGGCTACCTCTCGCCCTACTTCGTCACCGATCCGGAACGCATGGAATGCGCCCTCGAAGACGCTCGCATCCTCATCCACGAGAAGAAAATCAGCTCCATGAAGGACCTGCTTCCTCTTCTTGAGCAAATCGCCAAGATGGGCAAGCCGCTCTTGATCGTTGCGGAAGACGTCGAAGGCGAGGCCCTCGCAACGCTGGTTGTCAATAAGCTCCGCGGCACGCTGCAATGCGCTGCCGTTAAGGCTCCGGGCTTCGGCGACCGCCGCAAGGCTATGCTCGAAGACATCGCCACGCTCACCGGTGGCAAGGCCATCACCGAAGACCTCGGCATCAAGCTCGAGAACGTCAAGGTGGAAGACCTCGGCCGCGTCAAGAAAGTGACCATCGACAAGGACAACACCACTCTCGTCGAAGGTGCGGGAAAGCCCGGCGAGATCGAAGGCCGCGTCAAGCAGATCCGCACGCAGATCGACAACACCACCTCCGACTACGACAAAGAGAAGCTCCAGGAGCGTCTCGCGAAGCTTGTCGGCGGAGTCGCGGTCATCAAGGCAGGCGCGGCAACGGAGATCGAGCTGAAGGAAAAGAAGGCTCGCATCGAAGACGCCATGCACGCCACCCGCGCTGCGGTCGAGGAAGGTATTGTCCCCGGCGGCGGCACGGCTCTTCTGCGCTGCATTCCGGCGCTCGACAAAATTAAGGCGACTGGTGACGAGCAGATCGGCGTCAACATCGTCAAGCGCGCTCTCGAAGAGCCCATGCGGCAAATCGCGCACAACGCCGGCGAAGAAGGCGCAGTCGTCATCGGCAAAGTCCGCGAGAACGAGAACGACAACTACGGTTTCAATGCGGACACAGGTGAGTACGGCGACATGGTCAAGGCTGGCGTCATCGATCCGGCCAAGGTCACTCGCCTGGCTCTCCAGAACGCCGCATCCATTGCGGCCCTGATGCTCACCACGGAAGCTCTCGTGGCCGACATCAAGGAAGACGACAAGAAGGCCGTTGGCGCCGGCGGTCCCGGCGGTGGCGGCGGCATGGGCGGAATGTACTAAACCTCCGCAACGTGCTTCGACGTTAATCACGGGGCGTCCGCTCCATCGGACGCCCTTTCTTTTCCTCCCGAAAATCAAATCCTCGACCTGTCCGTAAGGCCAGCATGCATTTTTTGAACACGCCCGCAGTCCGTTCTTCTTGAACACGTTTCCTCGTAACGCTACGCTTGACTCGTTCGTAGTCTCCGCTGCGGGGCGACGCGTCCACAACTTTTGCGCTCCCGGGGTGTTTTAGGGATTGCAGGGCAAATGATGCACCGAGGTGAAAAACATGATGCGTAATTTCCGGTTCTTGCAGTGGTTTCTGTTGGCCTTCTTAGTGCTGGCGATACCTGCCTCATCTCAGGCGCAGATCGCCGTGGGAATTTCCGTTCATATCGGGCCGCCCGCGCTGCCCGTCTATGCACAGCCGATGTGTCCGGGCATGGGCTATCTCTGGACGCCCGGCTACTGGGCGTACGGGCCTGACGGCTACTATTGGGTGCCCGGCACTTGGGTTCTCGCGCCCGTCGGCTTGCTTTGGACGCCCGGCTACTGGGGCTGGGGCGGCGGCGCTTTCGCATGGCACGCCGGCTACTGGGGCCCGCACGTCGGCTTCTACGGCGGCATTAACTACGGCTTCGGCTACGGCGGCGTAGGTTTCGTCGGCGGCCGCTGGGCGACGGCGTTTTCGCCTTTAACACCGCCGTCAGCCACGTTACATCACCGTGACTCCACAACACGTACATCGACCGCACCGTCATCGTGAACAATAACACTCACGTCGCCTTCAACGGCGGCGAAGGCGGAATACACGCTGAGCCGACTCGTCAAGAGATGGCTGCAGCGCACGACGAACATATCCAAGCTACCTCCGACCAGATGAACCACGAGCACGCTGCCAGCATGGACCGCGGGCAGTTAGCCTCCGTGAACCACGGCCGTCCGGCGTTCGCCGCCACGGCTCGGCCCGGAGAGTTTAACCACAACACCGCTATGGCGGCAAACCGTGGAGGCGAGGCGAATTCCAACCACAACAACGGCAACAAAAACGGGAATCGGCAAATGAAGGAACAAAAACCGCCGAAGAACCCGAAGAATAAACCGCCAAAGGACAATCACAAACCAGACGGTCGCGAGCGCAACTGACGCGCTGTCCAGACTGAATCGCCCCGGCCCCTACGGTCGGGGCGATTTCTTTTTTCGCCTTTGGCGTCAGCGCTGTTTTTCGAGCAGCCTCCCGGTGGCTGCCGCTGCCTTCTTCCGCGCCCCCCATTCCTTGCCCCGCCGATTCCCTTCCGTTATAGTGAGGCTTCTCAGCTCCGGACGGGACGCCAAATGCCTGGACTGCTCAGCAAACTCATGCCTCACGGGGATGGCTTCCACGACATGTTCGTGGAACTCGCCGAAAACGTTTACCTCGCCTCGCAAGCCATGGTCGCCATGCTCGAAAATTTCTCCAATCCTCCTGCCGACGCCGAAAAAATCAAGGACATCGAGCATACCAACGACAACATCACCCACACGCTGATGAATAAACTGAATCGCACCTTCATTACGCCTTTTGATCGCGAAGATATTCACGAGTTGGCCAGCAAGATTGACGATGTCCTCGACCTCACCGACGCCGCCGCCAGTCGCCTAGTCACCTACCGCATCACCCAGATTCGTCCCGGCGTCGCCGATCTCGCGCGCGTCCTGATGGCCGCCACTAAGGAAGTTGTCGCCGCGGTGCGTGTGCTCGAGAAAAAAGACGAAGTTCTCAGCCATTGCATCGAGATCAATCGCCTCGAAAACGAAGCGGACCGCGTCTGCCGCGACCTCATCGCCCGTCTTTTCGAACAGGAAAAAGACCCCATTCTGGTCATCAAGTGGAAAGAAATTATCGAAGTTCTCGAAATCGCCAGCGACAAGTGCGAAGACGTAGCCAACGTCGTTGAAACCATCACTCTGAAAAACGCATGATTCAGCGCCGCTGCCGCGTGGCATCCGATATCCCTGTCTCCCTGTCGCTGTTCTTTGTAGGGGCAGCTTCTTGTCCTGTGCGCATTCCGCGAAGGGCACGCCGCCCGCATTTTGACTGTCCCGCTCCACCGAAGCTCCCGATTTACCCTACTTGCCCTGAGGAAGGAACGGACGCAGAAAGCGAGGCACGATGGGCGTGAGCAGCTTCCATCTGCTGGTCATCATCGTCTTCGTGAGCTTGGCCTTCGATTTCACCAACGGCTGGCACGACGCCGCCAGCTCCATCGCCACCATTGTCTCCACGCGCGTGCTTCGGCCTCTCTGGGCCGTCGCTTGGGCCGCGTTCTGGAACTTCGTTGCGCCCTTCGCCTTCGGCACCGCCGTCGCCGCAACCATGGGCAAAGGTCTCGTTGACCTTCACCTCGTCAATCAGTACGTCCTGCTCGCTGGACTCACCGGGGCCATCCTCTGGAATTACGCCACCATCCGCCTCGGCATCCCTTGCAGTTCCTCGCACGCGCTCATGGGCGGCTACGGAGGCGCCGCCATCGCTGCTGCCGGCCTCCGCGCCATCATCTGGTCTGGCTGGACCCTTCCCGTTATTTTCATTTTCGTCGCGCCGGTCATCGGCCTCGTCGCCGGCCTGCTCATCACCGTCATCACCAGTTGGATTATCTACCGTCAACCGCCCAGCCGCGTCGACCGCTGGTTCCGCCGCCTCCAACTTCTTTCCGCCGCCGCTTTCAGCTTCGGCCACGGCACCAACGACTCGCAAAAGAGTATGGGCATCATCACCGCCGCGCTCGTCACCAGCGGCTACTTGCAACACTACACCGTTCCCAGCTGGGTCATCATCTGCTGCGCCCTCGCCATGGCCGGAGGTACCATGGCCGGCGGCTGGCGCGTCGTGAAGACCATGGGCCAGCGCATCACCAAGCTCGTTCCCTTTACCGGATTCTCTGCCGAAACAGCCGCCGCTTTAACTCTTTTCGGAACCGCTGCCGCCGGCATCCCTGTCAGCACAACTCACGTCATCACCGGCGCGATCTCCGGAGTCGGCGCTTCGCGGCGACTCACCGCCGTGCACTGGGGCGTCACCCGCCGCATCGTCTGGGCCTGGATTCTCACCATCCCCGGCGCCGGCCTCATGGGCGCCATCTTCTACCATCTCTTCGCTCACTGGCTCCGCTAGCTACTTCCCGTAGAACCACGTTCGCCCCGCAGCGGCGCACTGTGGCGACTTACGGGAGGCTCCTGGCGACGCGGAATCCCATGATGGCGTTGCGATAGTCGGCGGGATTCCGTTCGCGCGTGGCCGGTCGCAGCAGCCACGCCGGAAACATCCACGAGCTGCCGCGATCCACGCGGAGGCAATTGCCTTGGCCGTCCTTCGCCTGGGGGTCGCTCGAAGGGGCCTCGTTCGCGCGCCCGTCGGCGGGAGCTGGGGCGTAGCTGTTGTCGTAACAGTCCTCGGTCCACTGCCAAACGTTCCCTGCCATGTCGTAAAGGCCGAATGCGTTCGCCGGCTTCGCGCCCACCGGATGCGTCTGGCCGCCCGCGCAGAAAAGCCCCTCACATGCGGTGGCGCCGGAGTTGACTCGGAACCAGGCATGGCTGGCCGCGCCGTCCACATCATCGCCCCACCAGAATTTGCTCGTGGTGCCGGCGCGCGCGGCGTACTCCCACTCGGATTCGCCGGGCAGGCGGTACGCGCCCGCATGACCGGTTTTCTCATTCAGCCATGCGACATAGGCTTTCGCATCCTGCCAACTGACGCACACTACTGGATCGCGATCGGTCTGCTTAAACCCGGGATTTTCCCAAGTCGACTTCGGATCCTTCTCATATTTGGACATGGCGCGGCCGCGGCCGCAACCATCACCGGCCGGGTATCCCGTCTCTCGAGGAAATGCCGCGTACTCGCCACGAGTGACGTCATACTTGCCCAGGGCGAATGCCGGCAATGAGACCTGATGTTGCGGAGCTTCATCAGCAACCGCGTACACACTGCCACCGTGACTCGCGGCCCAGGATTTTTCCTCGGCTGATGAGCCCATGGTGAAGCTGCCAGCCGCGAGAACGACCATCTCCGGGCAGGCGCGGCAATCGCGAAAGACGGTGCCGGCGGCGCGTGGCGCTGCTTTCGCCTGCGCCGCAGCGTGCATCGGCGGAGATGCCTGCCGAGCTCGTTCCACCCCCGGTGCCGTTGCGGCGGCTGCCTTTGCGGAATCGCGAAAACCAGCGTTAGGAAAGACGAATATCGCCAAGATGGCGCCGACGGCGATACATGCGGCCCTGAACAGCAGAATTCGTGTCCTCGTCATTGGAGTCCTCCATCGGCCTTTGGTCTCAGTTCTTGCCTTAGTGTTTAGTGCGACGAAAGATCGTTGCGCACGACCTGCCCACCCTTCATAACAAAGCGAACACGTTCAAGCTCCGTGATGTCGGCGATCGGGTCTCCGGCGACTGCGACGAGATCAGCAAACTTCCCAGGTTCAATCGCGCCGACGCGATCTTGCCAGCCCAGCATTTCCGCGGCGTTCGTGGTAATTGCGCGAATCACGTCAAGCGAGGGCATTCCCGCCTCATGCAAAGTGGGAAACCTTCCTACCGAGGTTTGCCCACGTGTTTTTCCCGGGTAGTGCCAGTCCATGTCCGTTCCAGCCGCGAACTTCACTCCTGACTTCAGAACCCGCTGCACCAGACTGTTGTATAGCTGGTCGTCGCTCACCTCGAACCCGCCCACAAACCCCGACTTCAGAACCCGCTGAGCCAGATCGTTGTACCGCTGCCGGTCACGCTCATCTGCCTCGAGACGCTCAGCTCGCAGTCCTAAAGACTCCGCAATGGTTCCCTCGAAAATCCTGGTAAAAAAGTCTCCATAGGAAGTGGGTGTGAGGTCGAGAAACATCCCCTTGTCCCGCATCTGCTTGAGTTGCTCGTCGGTTATGTCATTGCCGTGCTCGATAGAATCTGCGCCAGCGTCAATCGCAGTTTGTATGGAGGTTTTGTCGATGGCGTGAACGGCGACTTTCAAATGGTTGCGGTGCGCTTCTTCGACCGCCGCCGCCAGTTCAGGGACGGTAAGGTTCTCCTCAGCCGTGACCTTGATGACATCCACGTTGTGGAACACATTCTGCCTGACCGCCTCCCGCGCCTGGTCGGCACTGTCAAACAACAGGAATTCCTGTTGAAGGATACTGTCGGCAAGCGCGGGATTGAGGTTCTGAACATACGTTTCACCTCGCGTCTCCAGCTTGCGGCCGCAAGCGAGGATCCTGGGACCGGGGACGCGGCCTGCGTTGATGGCGTCGCGCAGTTCGGTATCGCCGTCAATCCCGGAGTGTCCAAGATTGCGGACCGTAGTGATACCGCTCTCCAGGTCCTCCCGAGCCATCTGCGCGCCGAGCAGCACTCGTTTGCTAGGCGATTCGACAATCGCCAGCAATTGCATCGGCGCATAGCCGCCGTTGAGGTGACGCGCCCGCTCGGCTTCCGCTGGCAAAACTATATCCATCAGCAAATGCGTGTGACTGTCGATCAGCCCTGGTAGCAGCGTTGCGTTGCCGAGATCAATTGTCTGGACGCCCTTAGGAGCATTCGCCTCCAATTGGGCGGGCGCACCAACTTCTTTGATCTTGTCGCCTTCGATGAGAACAGCGGCTGGAGCAAGCACATTGCCCGTGCGCGGATCGAGCAACCGGCCGGCTTTGACGAGGATCGGCGGAGGCGTCGGCTGCGATTGTTGAGCGCGAGTCGCGCTCCCCACCGCGGAAGAGATGAGGACTGCAAGGACCAACCAGTTTCGTAGTTGCTTCACAGGGCGACCCTCCGGTTTGTTTTTCTACTACGCAATGCGGCTATCCTACTACAGTGCGCGTTTATATTACAAGCAGGCGCGGTAACCACTCTTAGGTGAGCGATGCGACTACGCGGCAATCAGCGCTTCAGCATGAAACAGCAAGCGGTATGTGCGATGGTTTGAAAGACGCCGGCCGCGACGACGGCGGCAAACAGTGATGTCGATAGCAGGCTTGCTGCGCGGGGTGCCGGTTGTGCCGGCCCGGCCAGGCGCGCCAAGCGATAGCTCAGATGGGATGAGGCTGCTGCTTGCAGAGGCAGCCCTCGTTCCGGGAGTGCCAGCTTTGCGAGCGCAGAAACCAGTTCTGTTCCATGCGCACGCTGAATGACGGACTCATCGCAGGAGAGTTCGCGGTAGAGCGCCATTCGCGCTCCGGCAAGCCACACGAGCGGATGGAACCACAAGGCACACAACGAAAGTTCGTAGAGTAAGCGAATCAGATTGTCATGCCTTCTTGCATGGGCGAGTTCGTGAAGCAGCACAGCGTCGAATTCTCGTTGATTGAGCAGCCGATCGATGCCGATGGGAAGCAGGATACATGCCTTAAAGATACCGCAGACTGCGGGAGCTCGATCCCTGGCGTCGAAGCTCACGGGGATGCCCGCTGTAGTGAAACCAGAGGTCTCATACCGGTTGCTCACACCGGCCGAGGCTTGCGACTCGCGCTCGTGGCGTATGCGCGAGATCAATCGCAGAAACATCGCGAAGGTCCCAGCGATCCATATGACGGCAAGCACCACTGCCGTCCAGCCTTGCGTCATCTTCCCTATGGGGTCTCTAATGGCGCCAAGCGGTGTGGCCCATCCCAAATGTGACGCCCAGAGCTTATCCATTACCGCGCCTGTCGGCACAATGAAATTGAGCGCCGTCACCACCCAGATCCAATATTTTGTGGTCGAGCTGGCGCCCCGAATTGACGTCAGCACCCATGCTGCGGCGCCCACAATCGATGCATATAGGAGGTGGACGCTAAAGTAGTACATCACGCTCCCGATATGCTCATGCATGTTGACCTCCGCGACTGCGGCCATTCTTATCACTTCGGGTCGCACTCTGCAGCGATTTGAGATCCCGCAAGGTTAGAGCGCCATTCTCCAGTAGATTGGAGACGAGAAGACGCGGCGAGCCGCCAAACAGATCCAGCAAGTCCCGCACGAGCCTGCCCCGGTATTGGCTCTGGTCGATGGCTGGCTGAAAGAGTTGAGCATTGCCAATCTTCTTTACTTTCCTCAGGGCGCCCTTATCCTCCAGTCTATAGACGAGCGTCTGGACCGTCGTGTAAGCGACACGTTCGTCCTCGGGGAGGCTTTCCAGGACCTCGCGCACGGACGCGGTCCCCAGTTTCCAATACTGTTCCAGGATGCGAGTTTCGGCTTTGGAAAGACGCGGCTCTCTCATGAGCTCCTACTCATCCCGGCAATGCTACTACAAGAAACGGCACATTGGCTATCCTTCGTCTTCTGGTCCAGGAGATGACATTGTCGGTCGGTATCGACAAAGGCCCTTGTATCCCAAGCCAAGCCAGTTCGTGGGTAATCGGCAATGCGGAGGGAATCCAGCGAGAGCCCTCGTTGCGGTCAACTTCCGGGTTGCCCGTCACCCGCCAGGTGAAAAGTCGGAAAGTGGCATGCTTCTCTGACTACGCGAAGCTTTCAATGAAGACAAATCCCTCGAAAAGCTGAACGAATTCTTGCAGCACTTTGCAAGAAATTGTCAACCCCAACCACACCCAACAGAGGAACTGGCCACTGCCGGAAACGAAGAGACCAAAGAAGGCCCACGCGATCAGCAGGGGCCCGGCCGTCCCGGCAAGCCACAGCAGCGGTATGTCGACGCTCTGTAGCAACCGGCCGAACGCAGCGCAAGTAAATGCTATCAATGGCAAAGCCACGTGTCCTGGGGCCATCCAAGAAAGGACCCCGCCGACGCAAAACATCAGAGTGGCGCTTGGCAAAAGCGCTTTTGCCAGCGACGCTGGAAACAGGCGTTCTCCCAAATACAGACTGCAGTACCCCAAGGCAATCGCAGCGAAACCGAAGGATTCCCTGTGTATATATCGAAAGCTGGATGCAATCGACCTCGCAGTGCAAATCGCCGCGATCGACTGCACACTCCCAATCACCAGAACAACTGCCGCGAACGAAACAATTGCCAGGATTCCCAAACCAATAACACAGCGTGCCACTCGGTCACGCGCATAAACTGAGGCGAACGCGGCCGCAACCTCGTGCGGTTTGCCGAACCGCAGCGCAACGATGCGTCTAATAGCCGAGTCATCGTAGCCCTGCGAGCGCGCCTCCTCTGCAATGTCTTCCACGTGGGAATACAATTCCTTTTCGATCTCGCGCCGGCGCCTGGCACTGGGCACCCTGCATCGCGAAATCACCCGCGGAACAATGTCATCGTGAGCACTCATGTTCTGGCCCTAGAGAGTATGGCATTCACCGTTCTTGTGAAGGAGAACCAGTCTTGTTCGCTGCGCTGGGCGGCTTTTCGACCTGCGGCAGTCAAGCCATAGTATTTCCGCTGCTTTCCGTTCTCTCCCACGCGCCACTCCGATCGCAGAAGACCCCGTTTGTGCAATTGGTGGAGAGCCGGGTACAGCGTCCCTTCTTTGAATTCGAAGGCATCCTGGCTGCGGCGAGCAGATTCCTGAATGATCTCGTATCCGTACATATCGCGCTGCGACAAGAGCTTCAGAATCAGAAGTGCAATGCTGCCTTTCAACAGTTCACGATCAAAGTGCATTCCCGGGAGCCTCGGCTCGTGCGATTACATCGTATAACAAGACCACAGTGTACTCTATGGCGGACCGATGAGGAAGAGGGGTTGCAAATTCCTCGTTGCCGTCCCACATGGCAGGAAGTTACCGCGAAATGATCCCGTTTGTTGACAGCGGTAGGCAAGGCGTGTATATCTATACCTCGTATAACGATGTATAGAATACAAGAAGGAGAAGCCGATTATGAACAGCGGAACCGCATCGCGCGTAGCGCTAGGGCTAATCGTCGCAGGACTTCTGCTGACATGTTTAGGAGCGAATCTGGGCAGGACCTTGGTGGAGATGCCTGCCTGGCGTCAACTGGGCCCTGAGACTTGGGCAGCATTCAGCCGAATCGCAGATCTTGGCAATGGCAGGATTATTTACCCGATCGAAGGGATCGGCGGAATGCTATTCATTCTGGCGGCTGCAATCGCGTTTCGCCTTAGTCCCAGGAGGCCCCGGTCTGTGGCCATACCTATCTATGGGGCCGCCCTTATGGCTGTTTGCGTGTTGCTGATTACAACTCAAGCGGCTCCCATCATGTTGAGCGTACGGCGGATCGGCAACGATCCTGCGGCGCTACAGCAGGCCTTTGAGGGCTTCAATCGATGGGACTCGATCCGAGCTGTCTTTGCGGCGCTGGGGTGCTGCGCAAAGGTTTGGGCGCTGGTGGCGCTTCTTTCCGTGTCATTCGGGAATGAAGAGCAGCCCAAAAATAAGGTCAACCCCCTAGCGCCGCTTTGAACCGAAGGGCCGAAGAGCCCGTCGCTAGCCCCAATTCACTGTCCTACACGCGCATATATAACGGTCCGTGGCGAGTGGTCGGCAAGCCGGAAGTTGAGAAGCGCAAGGCAGTCCGTCGGCAAACTCCAGCGCTCCCCCGCCGCGAACTGAATCCCGGCTTGCGCGCTCGGAATTCGACATCCTCACCATGGCACTCAGGTGGCCACAACGAGACCGCCTGCGGCACGAATGACCTCCCCGGTGATCCAGGCTGATTCGTCTGACGCTAGGAACACCGCCAGCGGGGCGATATCCGCGACGCGACCGAGCCGGCCGAGCGGGGTCTTCCCAGCCAGAACGGCGCCGGCGCCACCCTCAAAGGTCCCCGCCGCTACATTGCCTTCAGTTTCTGTATGACCGGGAGCGATGGCATTGACGCGTATCTTGCGCGGCGCCAGTTCGAGGGCCAATCCCCTGGTCAGCGTTTCGATGGCTCCTTTCGTGGAAGCATACAGCAGGGCTCCCGCCACCGGATGCGAGCCGACGATAGAGCTGAGGTTGATGATGCTCCCGCCGTCGGCCCCGAATCGCTTGATCGCCTCCTGCACGGTGAGAATCGTCCCGAGAACGTTGATGTTGTAGTGGAGGTAAAAGCTCTCTTCGGTGATGTCCGCGAAGGCGCTGAAGCGGAATACCCCGGCGTTGTTGACCAAAACATCCAGTCTTCCGAACGCAGAATCCACTTCTTTGAACAACCGCGCGACATCTGCGGCCTTGGACACGTCGGCTCCCACCGCGATCGCCTGGCCCCCGCTGTCGGTGATCGCCTGAGCGACGCGTTCGGCGCCTTCCCGGTCGGAGGAATAGTTCACGGCCACGCGCGCGCCCGCGGCTCCCAAGGCTGTTGCAATCCCAGCGCCTATGCCTTTGGACGCGCCCGTCACTATTGCCACTTTATTAGACAGTCTGCTCATATTCACCATTGTTCTTGCGTATCGCCGATTACATTGTGAGGACGGCGCGGAATCGGGCCTTGCCCTCCACGACGCGCTGGTATGCCTTCGGAGCCTCGGCCAATGGGTACGTCTCGACTATCGTTTTGACTTTCCCTTGGGCTACGAAATCAAGGGCTTCGTAGAGATATTCGGGCCCATTTTGCTGGCTGCCAATGATCCGAATGCGCTTCGAGATGAGGTCCATCAGCGAGATCGAAAGGGGCTCTGCGTCGGCGCCCATCGTGACCAGCCGGCCGTCCGGCCGCAGTCCCTGAATACTGTCCACCATCGACTTGGTCGAATTGGAAGTGCTGAGGATCACATCTGCGCCGCCCGCCGCGGCAAGACCCTTTCCGTCGCGGACGATTTCATCCGCGCCGAGGTCGCGGATCATCTTGTCTTTATCGGGAGAGTGCGAAACCGCGATGGTTTCGAAGCCCGCAGCTTTCGCGTATTGCACTGCCAGGTGCCCAAGTCCGCCGATTCCGAGCACGGCCACGCGCTCATGCGGCTTAGGGTCGGCCCAGCGCAGCCCGCTGTATACTGTGTAGCCCGCGCAGAAGATCGGCGCAGCTTGCTCATAGGAAACCTTGTCCGGAATCAGGTAGGTAGCGTCGGCATTCATCAGCATGTACTCAGCGTGGCCTCCTTGTACATCGAGCCCCGTACTCTTCAGATAGGGACAGAACATTCTGCGGCCGCGCTGGCACCATTCGCAGCGTCCACACGTGGATTGAATCCATGCCGTGCCCACACGGTCGCCTACCTTGCGCGTTGTAACGTCGGGCGCCACGGCCACGATCTCGCCGACCGGCTCGTGGCCTAGGATTCGGGGAAATGGGCCTGGAAGGTGCCCGAGGGTTTCATGCACGTCGGTATAACAGATGCCGCTCGCGTGCATCTTCACCAGCGCTTGATTGGGCCCGGGTTGCGGTTGCGGAACGTCCTTGATCTGCCACGAGCTGCTGACAGCGGGAACGACTGCAGCTTGCATAACGTCTTCCTCCTATCAGACTTCGATGCGCGAGGACTTGCGGTCGGTGCATGATTTTGGGCGCACCGGATCCCCAATCGCACACCCGGAGCTGAGATTGACGGCGAGTTGTCGGCCACTCGGAAGCAATCCAGTCGCAGGGGATGAATGCACCTTCTCAGGCACCTGCCTCTGCGGTTGGTTGCTCGCCACTGGCCACTGATCACCGGTTCGCCCTGAGGAACGAAGCTCCACTGCCTCTTTCTAATAGCCCGACTTATGCAGAATAGGAAGAATTAGAACCTCACCTGTTGCGCGCTTCACCCGCGCAGGGTAGTCCGTTGGCAAACTCCGCCGCTCCGCTGCGAACTGAATCCCAGCTTGCGCGCTCGGAATTCGACGTCCTCACAAAAGCAAGTTAGCGAATATCGTGAGGAACCTGTACCGGATCACCGGTCTGGTGCTCCTCAATCTGGAAGCGCAAAAACTGGTGACATGGATTACTTCCGGACAGCCCGTGATGCGGGCGGCTTGCAGGCTTGTAAAACAGGCCGAACATGCACGGGGAACCTGGTGGCCCTCTAATCGGTTGTTTCGCGGCGACGCGTTAGAACGTTCACACTCAGCCAATCGGTGATGATTTTGAGAGCCGTGGGCGACATTGTTTCCTCGATGTCGTTGTATTCGCTGGGCGCCCCGGTTTTGGCGTCTTGAAGGAGATGATTCATCCCCGCCAACTCCATGACTGTGGCTTTTGGATTCCTTTTCAAGGCTTCGCGAGCGGCAGCGAGGTTTTCCCTCGCCGGCACCTGCACGTCCAATGATCCGTTGAGTGCCAGCACCGGCACTTTGAGCCGACCCAAGGTTGGTGCGGGATCGTAGGCAAGGAAATAGCGCTCCCACGGCGTTGTATCGTCTTTCGCTAAAGTCTCGGCCTCGTTTGCATCGACGATTTTTGCGGCGACACCCTGAGCAACGAGTGCTTTGGCACGATCAAAGGCGGCCGATTCGGACGGTGCCGAGAGAATGGCGCTGTAGAGCTGTTGATCAAATACCTTCCGTTTGGCGACATAGTCGTCCGGCGCGCCGTAAGCCTTCGCGGTCATCGCCGATTGCAGGACGAACAATTCGTCGCCACGAATGCAGGGGCCAGCGATCATAACCACGAAGGCCACGCTTCTATCGGCGGCGGCAACAGCAGGCGCGATGATACCGCCTTCCGAATGACCGAGCACACCTATCCGACTTGCATCGATTTGCGATTGACTCTTGAGCCAAGCGACGGCCGCTTCGGCATCAGAAGCGAAATCGGCGGTGGTTGCAGTGTCGTAGTCACCGGAGGAACCGCCGACGCCACGCTTATCGTAGCGGAGAACCGCAAAACCTTTGCGGGTCAATGCGTCAGCCAGAACCAGGAATACTTTGTGGCCCCAAACGTCTTCGTCTCTCGTGTTGTGGCCCGTTCCAGAGATCAGCACCACAGCCGGGAAAGGGCCCTCCCCGTTAGGCAGACTCAACGTACCAGCGAGTTGGTTGCGGGCGGAGAAATTGTTAAAGTGCACTTCGCGCTGCACGTAAGGTGCTCGTGCGGCATTGATGGCCTCTTCCTGCGGGCGCTTGTGAACGGCTGGGGCGAGATCTTCTGCGGTGGCGCGCTTCAGAATTAGGGGATAAACCTGATGAAAAGTCAGATTGCCTTTCCAGGCCTTCTCTTGGTCATTCCAGACGCCGTCATAGCTCAGATTGAGCTTGCTCACAGCAAAATGCAGATGTGTACCGTCGGACTCGATCTCATCAAGAATGGTTTCGTTGCCGCTAGGGTTGATCAGCTTTCCGGTGAAGCCAGAGGTCACCCTTTCGATGTGGATGCGGACCTTGAAACCTCCCTCCATCTGTCCGACCCAATCCCCCACAAGACCTTGGGCGAGGGCCGATGTGGTGACCCCACACGCCGCTAAGAGGAGAACGATAATCTTGCGCACGAACATCCTTTCTCTTCGCAGCCAATAGAAACGTTCTCGAATCTCCAAAATAATATCAAAGCTACAAAACTCGCGCTATTGATGGCTTGTCGGCTACTCCGAAGGAATCCAGTTGCAGGGGATGAATGCGGTACTTTTGCCTAGCCTTTCCTTTGCCGTTTCCGCTTGACGGCGGCATTACTCTATGGTATACAGTTCTTTGGCTGAACTTTTCAGCCAGGCGTTTGGGGAAGAGAAGGGCGGGCCGCGGCGACGCGGCTTTTTGCTTTTTAGGGAGGCTGAGGCGAAAGCCCAGCGAATCTAATCGCGGAAATATGGAAAATTAGAAATCGATGCAACTGACACAAAACAAACACCCGGAACCATTTCTAATCGCGGAAATTTCTGCCTTTAACAAAATTCACTCGATTAGAACCACCCTCCGGCCCCGTGCACCGCTGCCCACGATTGTGCTAACGTGTTGCATGGAGGCATTCGCATCCCGATGAGCGCCAAACCGCCATTTGCCACCGTCGAAGAAGCCGTCGAGGACATCCGCCAGGGCCGCATGATCGTCCTGGTCGACGACGAAGACCGCGAAAACGAAGGCGACCTCACCATGGCCGCGGAGAAGATCACGCCGGAAGCCGTCAACTTCATGGCCAAGGAGGGCCGCGGCCTGATTTGCCTGGCGCTCACCGAGCAGCGTTGCGAAGCCCTCAGCCTCACGCCCATGTCGCAGCGCAACACCTCCGCCTTCGGCACGCCTTTTTGCGAATCCATCGACGCGCGCCGCGGCACCACCACCGGCATCAGCGCATCCGACCGCGCCGCCACGATTCTCGCCGCGATCAATCCCAACGCCACGCCGGAAGACCTCGCCCGGCCGGGGCACATTTTTCCTTTGCGCGCGCGCCGCGGCGGCGTTTTGGTTCGCGCCGGCCAAACGGAAGCGTCCGTCGATCTGGCGCGCATCGCGGGACTCGAACCCGCCGGCGTTATCTGCGAAATCATGAATGACGACGGCACCATGGCGCGCGTGCCGCAGCTCACCGAATTCTCCAACCGGCACAGCCTGAAACTTCTGACCATCGCCGATCTGATTCGCTACCGCATGCAACACGAACGTTACGTGAAGCGCATCGCGGAAACCACGCTCGCCACGCGCTTTGGCGAATTTCACATGGTCGCGTATTCCAGCGACACCGACGGCGAATTGCACGTCGCCCTTGTTCGAGGTGACCTTATTCGAGGTGACCTTGTTCGAGGCGAATTGGCTCGCGGCGATCTCGCCGCTGAGCGCCCCCCGCTCGTCCGCGTGCATTCGCATTGCCTCACCGGAGATGTTTTTGCTTCACTCGCCTGCGATTGCCGTGAAATCATCGACCGTTCCCTCGAAGCCATCGCACGCGAAGACCGTGGCGTTTTCGTTTATCTGCATCACACCGGCCGGGGTTTCCGCATCGATTCGCCGGCGAGCGAAAACGACGCGCTACCGCGCATCCTCCTGCACTCGCGTTCCGACATTGCCCAGGATTTGAATCGCCAGCGGCTGGTGCAGCGCGAAAGCGGCATCGGCGCGCAAATTTTAATCGACCTGGGCTTGCGGAAAATCCGCGTGCTCACCAATCATCCACGCAAACTGGTTGCGCTGGAAGGATACGGACTGGAAATCGCCGAGCAGGCGCCGCTCGCGCTCACACAGAAAAAGATTTCGCACCAGGACTTTTGATTTGCGGCGGTTCGGCTCTTCGTTTTTCGCTGTTCTTCAGGGCTTCTTTGCAGGTGGTGGTGGCTTGACGACCACGTAAGGCCGGATTTTCGCGAACTTGTTTTTTGAAATTCGCGGAACCGCCAGCAAGTCGGTCGCGCTCTTGAATGGCCCGCTCTTCGTTCGAAAGTCGATGATTTTCTGCGCGGTCACCGGCCCGACGCCGGGCAGCTCTTCAAGCTGCTGCAGCGTCGCCGTATTCAAATCGATCGGATGCGCCGGCAATTTCTTTTTTGGTGCAGCAGCAAGAGAACCAGCTAACAGAAGCGCGGCGCAGCAGCACAACGCAAACTTGAACAAATGAGCGCGACCAGGCGAAAGAAGGAGTTCATGCGATTTCATGCCCCAGAGTATCCCATACTTTTACGTCACCGAACAGTACAGCCTGCGGTTCGACTTGGGCGCGGTCGCCGACGATGACGATGCGCGCGTTCGGCGAATCGAAATAGCGCCGCGCCGCAGCCAAAACGTCTTCCGGCTTCAGCGCGCGGATTTTGTCGCGGAAAGTTTCCAGATAAGTTTCCGGCAGACGGTCCAGATACACGGTGGACATCTGGCCGAGCAATCCATCCTGCGTGGCAATGCCGAGCGAAAAAGTGCCGCACAAATAATTGATCGCGTCGCTGAGCTCGCCATCGCCGACGGGAAGCGAGCGCATGCGATCGAGTTCGTAAAACATTTCCGTAAGCGTGGCCGCGACGACGTCGTTGCGCACCGCGGCGTGAGCGCTGAAATATCCCGCATGCCGGAGCGCGTGAAACGCACTGCGCGGAGTGTAGGTATAGCCCTTCTGCTCGCGAATATTCGTGACTAATCGCGAATTGAAAGCGCCGCCGAAAATCGTGTTGGCGAGAAGGGCGCGATGCCAGTCGGGGCTCTGACGATTGAGCGCGAGATTGCCGAGGAGCACTTCCGTTTGCACCGAGCCCGGCAAGTGAACCAGATCCACAGTGCGGCCGCGACCGCCGGGTTTTAGATCCGCGGCAAACGCAGGAGCTGGCGTGGATTTCCAGCCGCCGAAAGTTTTCTCAATCAAATCCATCATCGCGGCACTGGAAAAATCTCCCACGGCAATAAGCAATGCATCCGAGGGAACGTAGTTCTGGCGATAAAACGTACCGAGATCTTCCACGCCGTAAGATTCAAGCTGCGCTTCGCTCGCAGCAATTATAGCGTAAGGATGATCGGCGAAAAGGGTGCGGCGAAAACGCTCATTGGCGAGAAAGCCAGGCGTGGTGCGGTCGATGTTCAATTCTTCCACGCGCTGGCGGCGCTCACGCTCGAACTCGCCAGGCAAAAAGGATGCGTGCTGGGCGAGATCGGCGACCATAGCCAGGAGGCCTTCGGCAAACTCCGAGAGGCCGGAAATCGCGATGCCGCTGGAATCCGCGCCGGCCATCGTGCCGAGGCTCGCTCCCATGCGGCGCAAATCCTCTTCAATCTGGCGGCCCAAGCGTGACTCGGTGCCCGTGCGAACCACGCGAGCGGTCAGCTCAGCAACGTCGGGAGAGCGGCGGGAAACGAGCGCGTTTCCGGAGCGAAAAAAAGCTCGACACCGATCTTCGGAAATGTGCGCTGTTCGGCGAGCACGACCTGCATGCCGTTCGAGAGAGTGCGAACGGTGCGCGACGGCCAGGCGATGGAGCGCTCCGGGCCAAGCGCGGGCGGCGTGGCGGGAATGGCGGGATGCGAGGACGCGGCGGTCATTGTTGTGTCGCTCCCTGTCTTACTCCCTCTGTTACTCCTTTTTCTGCGGCTTCCTGAGCCGCCGGCTTGCGAATCACGATGGCACGATTTTCGCGCGCCAAATACTTTTGCGCGGCAGCCTGCACGTCGGCGGCAGTGACTGCCGACAATTTGCCGAGAAGAGTGTTGATGCGCTGCGGATCGTTATCGAAAAGAGTGAAACACGCGAGAGCATGCATCAAACCGAAGCGCGGCACGCCATTGTGGCCCGACTCCAGCATGGAATAAAAATCAGCGCGTATTTTGACCTTCACTTGCTCAAGCTCGTCCGCATCAATGCGATTGTCGCGCACGTCGCGAATCACGTCGTCGAAGGCAGCGATGGTGGCGTCGGCGGAATATTCGGACTTATGGTAAATCGTGGTGGTCAGAAGCGTGGGACCGTTGTAGTCGACGGCGCCGCCCGATGAATCGTTAATGCCGCCGGCGGCGTCGAGAGCGATCTGCTTTTCGAGAACCAGGCTGCGATAGACGCGGCCGGCGCGCCCACCATGAAGAACGCGGTCGAGAACCACAACGGCATACAAGTCAGGATCGCGGCGCTGCGGCACGTGATAGCCGATGGCCAAAGCGGGAATCTGAGCGAATTTTTCCTCGACCTCGCCGCGGCGCTCCTCGCGTTGCGGCAATTCCGTGGTGTCGGCGGCGGGAAGGACAGGTTGACGCGGAATGTCGTCGAAATAGCGATGGGCGAAGGCGAAAGACTGCTCGGGGTCGACGTCACCGACCATCACGAGGACGGCGTTATTGGGCGCGTAGTAAGTATGGAAAAATGCGCGGACATCGGCGAGCGAAGCGGCGTCGAGATCGGCGAAATCGCCGTAGAAATTATGGGCGTTGGGCCAATTGCGAAAAGCGACGGGCGGAAGATCGAGCCAGGGGAAACCGCCGTAGGGCTGGTTCAAAACGTTGACGCGGACTTCTTCCTTCACGACATCGCGCTGGTTGCGAAGATTTTCATCGTCGACTTTGAGGGCACGCATGCGGTCGGCTTCGAGCCACAGAACGCGCTCAAGCGCGTTGGAGGGCACGACTTCGTAATAGTTGGTGACGTCGTAATTCGTGGTGCCGTTGAGAACGCCGCCGGAGGAATTAATCAGGCGGATGTGCTCCATCTTGCCGGCACGTTCGGAGCCTTGAAACATCATGTGTTCGAAGAGATGGGCGAAGCCGCTGCGGCCGCGAGGCTCCAAACGAAATCCAATCTGGTAGTAAACACCCACGGTAGCGATGGGCGCGGAATGATCCGGGGAAACGACGACACGCAGGCCGTTCGCGAGCGTCTCGGTTTCCACGGGAATTTGCAATTTCGACAAGTTTCCTCCTTACGGCTACTGCACAATTGTGATGCCAAGTTGCGCGCGGTACAAGCGCCCCTTGCGGAAAACACTCAAGAGAATTCGCCAGCGACAAGGCGGCCAACGTCCGCGATGGCGGCGTGTCGATCATTGTCGGCAGCGCTGGAACCAACGAAATATGCGGTCACGAGAATTGGCGGGCGATTGGGCGGCCAACATATCGCGATATCGTTCGTCGCGCCGTTCCGGCCCGAGCCAGTTTTGTCTCCGATGCGCCAAGCAGAGGGCAGGCCCGCTCGCAGGCTGCCCGCGCCCGTGGTATTGGCAATCATCCATGCTTCGAGGCGCTGCCGCGAGTCTGAAGACAGCGTTCGATCTTCGAGCAGCACCTTTTTCATATCATGGAGCATGGCGGAGGGGCTGGTGGTGTCGCGCGGGTCTCCCGGGATGGCGGTATTCAGCGCAGGCTCGTTGCGATCAAGGCGCGTGACAGAATCTCCGAGGGAGCGCGCGAAGCGCGTGACATGCGCCGGGCCGCCAAGAGCTGCCAGAAGAAGATTGGCGGCAGTGTTGTCGCTGTATTCGATAGCGGCGGCGCACAGCGCGGAGAGGGTCATGCCGCCTTCGGCCAAGTGCGCTTTCGTGATGGGCGCGTAGTCCAGCAAATCGGTTTTGGTGTAATGAATAAAGCGGTCGAGCGTTTCCTGGTGCGCGTCGACGCGGGAAAGGATGGCGGAAACGAGCAAGAACTTGAAGGTGCTGCACATGGGAAAGCGTTCCGCGGCACGATGCTCAAAATGTTTCCCAGTTCGCGTATCTAAAGCGGCCACTCCGATGCGGCCACCCAGACGGGCCTCGATTGCAGCGAGGCGCGCTTCGGCTGGCCGCGCTCCGCTCACTTTTTGCAATTCCCTTGCGGACAGGCGCATCGCTGGAATGAATGCGGCGGCGCTGAGCAACAACGCGCGACGAGTCAGTTGAAAAGGCAAATCGATATCCCTCACTGCCGAGAAGCACCTAAACTTTTTCAGCAGGCAGTTTCGACAGCACGCGGTCGAGCCGACGCAAGGTTTTCTCCGGATGCGCCGCGAGCAATCGCGCGGAAAGGCGAGCGAGCGCGGAATATGCTTGCTGAATTTCCACGGGCCTGCCGGCCAAGGCGGCTCTGTGCCGCGCCACGGTAGAAAAATCGCCGCGCGCGACGGGGCCGGTCCAGGATTCCTTGGCTCCGAAGCGCTCGAAATTCGCCAGAGTCTGGCGGACGAGCGGCAGAAGAGCCATTTTCGCACGACGGCGCGAAAAACCCACATCCATCAGAATGCGCATGGCGCATTCGATGATGGCAAGGAGGGAGGGCGAGGCGAACGTACCGGCGGCATGGTAGGCAGCTTTCGCGTCACTGCGCAAAATGACGGGAATGCCGCCGACGGCGCGGGCCATGCGGCGCGCGACGCGCTGCGCCCGAGGGTCACCATGGATGGCGAAGACGACGCCCTCGAGAGGCGGCGAATTCCGCCCACTGAAAGTCTGGAGCGGATGGATGGCGCCGGTGGCAGCGCCGCGACGCGCCAGCGGAGCGAGCGCGGAGTCATCGAGCGCGCCACTGGTATGCAAAACGACTTTGCCGCGCCATTCGTCACCGCCGATGCGCGCGAGCTTTGCCGCGACTTGGTGGATGGCGTCATCGGGAGTTGCAATCAGGATGATGTTCGCCTGCAGAACGCGGCTCGAAATGCCTCCGAGCGCGTAACCAGCGCCAATCGAGCGAACCGCGGAGCGCGCCGAGGCTTGCGAGCGCGCCACAACGGCGGCAATTTTCCAATCGACGCGGTGCAGGCTGCGGCCCAGAACGCGTCCCAGGCGCCCGGCGCCTACAATGGCAAGAGTGGCTGGCATGGCGCGTGATAGCATAGCTTTTTCGCCGTTTCCGCGCCTGGGAAAATCGACTTGCATACAGTTGCGACGATTTGTTTTGCGTTTCTCGCGCTCTTCTGGATTGTCTCCACGGTGATGACCTACCGGGGAATGGCGAGCATCCCCTCGCTTATAGCGATTGCGCCGTTCGCGGGACCGGCGTTTCCGCGAATCTCGATTCTCTTCGCGGCGCGCGATGAAGCCGAGAAGATGCCGGCGGCGCTGACTTCCCTGCTGAAACTGGACTATCCGAATTATGAAGTGATTGCGGTGGACGACCGTTCGACGGATGCAACGGGGAAAATTCTGGACGAATTCGCGGCGCGGGATGCGAAGTTGAAGGCGATCCACGTAACGGAATTGCCGAAAGGATGGCTGGGGAAGCCGCATGCGCTGGCGGCAGCGTACGAAAAAGCGAGCGGCGAGTGGCTGATTTTTACGGACGCGGATGTGCAATTCGCGCCGGATTTGGCGGGACGAGCGCTGGCATTTGTGGAGCGCGAGCGTGCGGACCATTTAACGCTGCTGGTCCGGTTGGACTTGCGCGGATTTTGGGAGCCGGTGGCGCTGGGATATTTGGGCGCGTGTTTTGCGTTGATGCGTCCCTGGAAAACCGAGGGAGCCGAAATCGAAGGCGTACATGGGCGTGGGCGCGTTTCAGATGATACGGCGCGCGACGTATGAGGCGATTGGAACGCACCGGCGGCTGGCGATGGAAGTGGTGGACGACATGAAACTGGGGAAATTGGTGAAGATGGGAGGATTCCGGTCGATGGTGGCGCCGAGCGAGCACCTGGTACACGTGCGCTGGCAGGAGGGATTTGGGAATATTGTCAAAGGGTTGACGAAAAATATGTTTGCGGGGCTTGCGTTCAGCGAGGTGATGGCGGTTGCGGTGGCGTGCAATACTTTGGTGCTGAGCGTGGCGCCGGTGCTGGGAGTGATTTTCGCGCGCGGTGCGGCGCAGATCGCGGCGGCGGTGGCAGTGGTTGCGGCAATGGTGTTTGAGGCGTTGCTGATGCCGCGCGCGCGCGCGTCGAGATGGTTTGGAGTGACGCACGCGCTGGGCGCGCTGGTGATTGTGTACATCATTTTCAGGTCGATGGCGGTGACGCTGGGACGCGGCGGAGTGGTGTGGCGCGGGACGTTTTATCCGCTGGAGGAGTTGAAGCGCGGACAAGTGTAAGTTAGCGCTTCGGATCCTCCGATGCGGCGGCGGAAAGTTGTGTGGGCGCAGGCTTGTCCGACGCAGAGGGCGGTTCTGCGGGGGGTGTTTCGAATAACGCGCCCAAATCGCGCTGCTTGAGGAGACGAATGCGGTCGCGGAGAGCGGCGGCGCGCTCGAATTCGAATTTCTTGGCAGCTTCGCGCATTTGCGATTCGAGCTGCGTGAGCGCGGCGCGCAACTGCTCTTCATTTTGAATCTCACCGATGCCGGGATCCTCGGCAGGAATCGTGACGTAATCCGCTTCGACAATCGCGGCGAGTTGCATGTCCACGGATTTGCTGATGGACTGAGGGGTGATGTTGTTTTCCTGATTGTAGGCGAACTGCTTGGCGCGGCGGCGATTGGTTTCGCCGATGGCCTGGCGCATGGAGTCGGTCATCACGTCGGCGTAGAGAATGGCGCGAGCGCCGAGATGGCGGGCGCAGCGGCCCATCGATTGAATCAGCGAAGTGGCGCTGCGGAGATAGCCTTCCTTGTCGGCGTCGAGAATGGCGACGAGGGAAACTTCGGGCAAATCGAGCCCTTCGCGGAGAAGATTGATGCCGATGAGGACGTCGAATTCACCACGGCGAAGGTCACGCAAAATGCGGACGCGCTCGAGGGTTTCGATCTCCGAGTGCAGGTAGCGGCAGCGCACGCCGACTTCGGTGAAATATTCGGCGAGGTCTTCGGCCATGCGCTTGGTGAGCGTGGTGACCAGGACGCGCTCGTTGCGTTCGGCGCGCACACGAATTTCCTCGAGCAGATCGTCGACTTGGCCCTTGATGGGGCGGACTTCGACTTCAGGGTCGAGTAAGCCGGTGGGGCGAATGACTTGCTCAGCGACGACGCCGCCGGATTTGGTGAGTTCGTACGGGCCGGGCGTGGCGGAAACGTAGATCACTTGATTGGCGCGATGCTCGAATTCCTCGAAGGTGAGCGGACGGTTATCGAGCGCGGAAGGCATGCGGAAGCCGTAGTCGACGAGGTTTTGCTTGCGGGAACGGTCGCCATGATACATGCCGCGGACTTGCGGAATGGTCTGATGGGATTCGTCGACGACGAGCAAATGATCGTCGGGCAGATAATCGAAAAGAGTGGGCGGCGCTTCACCGGGCAGGCGGCCGGAAAGATGGCGCGAGTAATTTTCGATGCCGTGGCAATAACCGATGGTGCGCATCATTTCGATGTCGAAGCGAGTGCGCTGCTCGACGCGCTGGGCCTCGACGATTTTGCCCTGACGCTCGAGCTCGGGACGCCACCATTCGAGTTCGGCGAGGATGCCGTCGATGGCGCGCTCGCGCTGGGCCGCGGGGACGACGTAATGAGTTTTGGGGTAAATGGTGAGACGCGTGATTTCTTCGGCGGAGGCGCGAATCTCTCCGGTGAGCGGGTCGATGCGGCGAATGGCTTCGATTTCGTTGCCCCATAGTTCGACGCGAACGGCCAAATCGTCATACGGCGGATGGATTTCGATGGTGTCTCCGCGGACGCGAAAAGTGCCGCGGCGAAGATCTTCGGAGCGCTCGTAGAGAATTTCGACGAGCTTTCGCAGGATGTCGTCGCGCGAGATGGACTGGCCCTTGTCGAGCATGAGCATCATGCCGTAGTAGGCTTCGGGCGAACCGAGGCCGTAAATGCAGGAGACGGAAGCGACGACGATGACGTCGCGGCGGTCGAAGAGCGAGCGGGTGGCGCTCATGCGGAGCTTGTCGAGCTCGTCGTTGATGGTGGCTTCCTTTTCGATGTAGGTGTCAGAGGAAGGCATGTAGGCTTCGGGCTGGTAGTAATCGTAGTAGCTGACGAAATATTCGACGGCATTGCGCGGGAAAAACGAACGGAATTCGTGAAAAAGCTGCGCGGCGAGGGTTTTATTGTGAGCCATAACGAGCGTGGGGCGATTGAGCTGCGCGATGACTTTGGCGATGGTGAAGGTTTTGCCCGAGCCAGTGACGCCAAGGAGGACTTGATGCTTGTCGCCGTCGCGCACACCGCGAGTGAGCTGGGCGATGGCCTCGGGCTGGTCGCCGCGAGGCTCGTAGTCACTGGAAAGCGTGAAATCCATAGCAGAGGCGCTCTGCGCCAAATTTTAGCGGCGCGTAAAACTTCCATTATAACGCAAATTGAGTTCGAGCAGCGGAGCAACGAAGGTTCGGGTAGTGACTTGGTTTCCGATAACCGCGTTTACCGGGACCTACGGCGCTTTTTCGGATATCGCAGGTAAAGCAATCCATCTAGCCTTCGACGATCCAGCTTTACGGCTTGCCGTTTACCTGGCATGCGAAATAAGTGCTGAGGTGCTGGTTCGAACAAGTCTGTTCTTTAGGTCAGCTGCAAACTCACGAGAAAAGCTGCCACAATTGGCTGGCTGGTGCGTTAGACAGCGCATATATAAAAGGCGACATTCCTGAAAATCGATCCGTTTAGGATACTCGATATGAAAAGTCGGCTCACGGCATTCGTATTCTCGGCTTCATGTATTTTTCTAATTGCCGCCTGTAACAGACCCGCCGATTTCACAGGCTTTTGGAAAGTGAATTGTACAGACGCGTTCGGTGTTCAAATTAAAAAGCAGCCCGCAAATCTGTTTTCAGTCTCTTTTTGTGGGCCGGGCGGGTGCTTTGCACCAGGGGAATGGCTGCCGAACACGCCCATAGTCGGGGACCCTAAATACCGGGTGCTCAATCCGACGACAATAGAGATTGGACGCGAGCAAGGCTGGACCCGCTATACAAGGTGTACTACGGATACCAATCCTCTGCTGGACTATGCGAGTATGCCCGCGCCGAATACCGGGACCGGCAGCGGACCTGCTCCTGAGCCGAATCGTGCAACCGTAAGTGCCCAAACTGAGAAGGACGTTCCGGTTTTGGCGAATCCTGACAAAGGCAAAGTCACCTGGCAGGGAGCCGACAAGCCCGTCTATGTCGTGACAGAGAATCACTACGCTGAAGGGTTTACTCCCGACGGTGACACGGCCAGGTTCGGCGATCTCATTGCCATCGAAATCTTTAATCCCAAAACTCGTCCCACGGAAGAAGACGCTGTCTACAAGGTCGGTGAACGTCTCGCTTTATTTGTGGGAGGCCAGCGAACGGGCGACGTGAGAATCAACAAAGTGATGCCCCTCCAGTGCGATTCGTCAGCCGCCCTGGTATCTGCAGACCCGCCCCTTCATCTGGCGAAGGATGCGATGGCGCTTGCGACCAATGCGGGAAAAATTCGCCCCCACGCAAACAGTCAGCGCCAAGCTGATGAGGGGGAACAGAAGTACGCCAGGCAACTGGCCATGAACGCATTTCGGAAGCACAGGGTGCCAGAGGAATTGGCGAAGGGTGTTAAAGTTGAGCAACTCATCGTGACCAAAGTCGACGGGAGCGAAAGCAAGCTTGTTATTGGGTCTTTGTACGTCGAGGCGAACGGCGTCAGACATGAAGTATTTCTGATCGGCAGGTTAGATAGTTCGGGAGCGACGACAGAACTGGCTCGATACCATAAGACTACAGACCTGGAAGATGGTACGGACTCTGAGGACATGCGTTTTGTCGACCAACTGGACCTCGATGGCGATGGGACAGACGAAATCGTTGTCGAAGTGACGGGTTACGAAAACGAAGAATTTGGAATTTATAAGCGCCGGAATGGACTTTGGAGCCAGGTGCATTTGGGCGGGCAGGGTGGATGCTAAGAAGGCGTGGCCACTGCCGTAACCCCTGGTAAGTCTGTCCACCGAACCGGAATGGCGGGCGAGGCGCTCAGCGCGATAGACAGAATCGCGCCACAGCGCAAAGGATCACCACAGCCAACATCCGCGACGAACCCTTAATAACGCGCTTGCTCTCATCCTTCCAGTTCGTGAAGATCTTCACGACAGAAACGAAGACGCAAACGCCCAGCACGATGGGAACGGCCCACTTGAACGCAGTCAGGCGAACCGTAAAGCTAAGTACGTGGATTTCCGATGTGACATACCAATAACCGAAACAAGCGAGGAGAAATGCCAAAAGCCGGGCAAGATTCTCTCCTACCTCGAGCTCTTTCGTTCGCCATGCGAGAACGACAGCATATAGCAGAAAACCCGCACCGAGGACCGGCCACAGGATCGACATGACTCACCTCCGCATCGGCGGGGAATTATACTGCTAGTCACAGGGAGTAAGGGAGGGCGGATGGGGAGAGGAGGGTGATTTCGGATTGGGTGCGGGTGTCGCCGGCGTAGCACATGCTCTTGTGGCCCACATGGTCCAGCGGGTCACTGCTGACGAAGAGCCTCGTTCGGGTCGACGCTGGCCGCCCGCCATGCAGGAAACCAGGAGGCCACGGCAGCAATCACGAAAAACAAGATGGCCATCGTGATGAACGTCACCGGGTCGGTGGCCTTCACGCCCACCAGCATCGTGGTCATCAACCGAGTCAGCGCGAATGCACCGATGAACCCCGTAACAATCCCCATCGCCGTAAGCCGCAGCCCCTGGCCCACAATCAGTCTGAAAATCCCCGCAGGCTCCGCCCCCAGGGCCATGCGCACGCCGATCTCCGCCGTGCGCTGCCGCACAACGGTCGAAAGCACGCCATAAAGCCCCACGGCTGCCAGCAGTACTGCAATTACGGCGAATACGCCGATCAGCAGCAACGAAAATCGCGTGCCGGCCTGCGCCTTATCGACCAATGCCTCGGCGGGCTGCATCTCCGTTACCAGCAAGCTCGAATCGAACTGCTTGATCGTGGCGCGAAGTTCATTCCCATATTTCGCCGGATTGCCGCTCGTTCGAATCGTCCATTGCTGCACGCCGCCCGATCCTCCAAAACCATCGGTGAAGTACGTCTGTTCGCGCCCGGGAATGCTGAGCGACTCATCGCGCGTGTGCGCCACCACTCCAATCACCTCAACCGGCTCCGCCTCCGGGGTCCGTGTGCGGATCAAAATCTGCTTGCCCACTGCGGATCCGTTTGGAAACGCCTTCTTCGCCAGGTCTTCGTCGATCACCACCACATCGTGCCCTGCGCTGCCCGGATGATTGCTTTGCAGCACCGCGTCCGGAAGCGGCGTGTTGTCCGCGTCCGTAAACGTCCGCCCAGCGATCAGCGGGATGTGCAACGCCTCGAAATATCCCGGCAGCACGAATTCGGGGTCGGTTGCCTGAAACTTGCTTGCATCCGCGCCCGCGTCCAGGTTGCCCCACCGTATGGGAGAAAAACCGCCGGCCAGCGGAAAAAGGTCGGAGGCGGTCACGCTCTGGATTCCCGGAATGGCCTGCAGCCGCTCCTGGATTTGGCGGACAGCGGCGGCGCGCGATGCCGACGTTTGTCCGCCGAGGTTCCCCAGAACTTGAAATGTCAGCAGCCCGTGCGGGCCGAATCCGGGATTGATGTGCTCTAGTTCGCGAAAACTCCGCAACATCAACCCCGATCCCACCAGCAGCACAAAACACAGGGCCACTTCGATCACCACCACCAGCTTCCGCAATAGGCCTCCGCTGGTGAGGCCTTCATTTCGACTGCTGCCGCCAAGCAGACTGACAATGTTTGGCCGCGAAGCGCGCCACGCCGACACCAATCCGAAAATCGCCGCAGCCACCAGCGCCGCAGCCACCGTGAACACCAATACCGGAGCATCGATTCGAATGGTGTCCATACGCGGAAGATTCGCCGGAGCCACGGCCAGTAACTCGTGAATTCCAATCCACGCGAGCGCCAGCCCGCCCACAGCACCGAGAGCCGCCAGCAAAACCGCCTCGGTCAGCATCTGCCGCGCGAGATGCCACCGCGTCGCGCCCATTGCCGCGCGCACCGCCAGTTCGCGCTCACGCAAAGACGCGCGCACCAACAACAAATTGGCCACATTCGCGCACGCGATCAGCAGCAGAAAAATCACCGCGCCCATCAGCGCCAGAATCGTCGGCTGCACTTCCGACACCAAGTGCTTCCTCATCGGCTCCAGGCGTAACGCATACCCCGCCGTTCGATCGATTGGATAATCCTTCCTCGCCTCCGCGGCTACGTTGTCCGCCGTGGCCTGCGCCTCCGCCAGAGACACGCCATCCGTCAGCCTCGCCACTGCGTGAATCGAAACCGAATTTCGATTCCTGACGTCGTATCTCAACCGGTTCGCAACCCACACTTCGGGATCCGCTTCGGTCTGTGCCTCCGGCGGAAAATACAGCTTGAAGCCGGGCGCCAGCACCCCAACGATCACCGGACTGAGTTGCGGCGCTTGCGTGCGGATACTCCGTCCGATCACCGCAGGATTGCCGCCATACCTTCGCTCAAAATACTCGTAACTCAGGATGGCCATCACCGGCAATCGCGACGGCGGAGGCGTTCCCGCTTGCGCCGCGCCAGGCGCTGGCGGCGCAGGCTGCGGCAGTCCATCCTGCGACGTGAAATCCCGCCCGTACAGAATCTTCGCGCCCATTACGTCGAAGAAATTCGTCGTCGCGATTGCGACCCGCGCTTGCTCCGGCGTTCCATCATCCTGCGGCAGAAGGAACTTGAACGTGAAGACGCCCGCCATTCCCTGGAACTGGTTCTTCGTCGCCTCGCGCAAATCGATAAATTCTTCGTTGGAAAACGGAAAATCGCGCACGTGCCGCACGGTCATGTCACTGCACGCCACCAGCAGTTGGCTCGGATTCTTGTATGGTAGCGGCTTGAGCAGCACCGCATTCGTCACGCTGAAGATGGCCGTGCTCGCACCCACGCCCAGCGCAATCGTAACGATAGCCGTCAGCGCAAAGATCGGGCTCTTGCGCAGCGTCCGGCCCGCGAATTTCAGATCCTGTAGCGACATGGCCGCACCTCGTTGTCCAGCGCTACTCCATGAAACCTGCGCCGTTGCTACTCAGTTTGTACTCTCTTGGATTACTTATGTCTACGGATCAGAGGCTTGGTCGTGGCTCACTTCAGGGTTTCCGTGAAAGGTGACCGTTCTCGGGATTTCGATTCGCGATGCATCGCAGATGGCTCCCGGATGATCGGCTACTCGGACAGGCAGGCTGCGGAAATTGTGTGGATTGTGATGCTAAAGAATTAATTACGGGAGGGCGGATTGGGAGAGGAGGGTGATTTCGGACTGGGTGCGGGCGTCGCCGGCGTAGCGCAGGCGGTTTTGCGCCGTGGTGGTCATGATGGTGAAGTCCGTGTGGGTTGAGCCGGTTTGCGTCACGCTGGCAACCATCCCGGTGCGCAGGGAAATAGCGGTAAGGCTTTCGGCATTGCCGGTCCAGACGCCGGAAGTGCGCAAGCCGTTCTGCCGGAAAACTTCGGGAGTGCGCTCCTTGGACTCGCCGCCACCGACAATTTCAGAGTGGGTCATGATGATGGCACACTGCTCCGGCGAGACCGCCGGAGTGACGGGCACGCCGCCAGCTTCCGATGGCTGGCTGGCCGCCGGGCACGGTTCGTCGCGCACGTACGTTGCGGTGGTTTTCCACGAAAGGCCGTCGAGCGGGACGTTTTCGAGAGGCTGTTGCGACGACCACTTTTCGCCCGTGGCGATTCCCTGTTGAGGAAGCGACGCGCCCAAAGTCAGCTGGCTGAGCCACTGGTTCAACATGGCTGCACGGGATGGATCCGAATCAGGGGCAAGCTCCTTCAAGCCGGTGACGTTGGTAATTTTTCCGTCCGCTTGAAGAGTGAACTCGATCGATTGGCCGGCGAGTTTCTTGAACTGGTCTTCCATAGCGGCACCGTCAGGATCGTAGGCGGCGCTGTTGGTGGTCGCGGCGGCTTTTTCGTAGGTGGCGCGGATGCGCGCTGACGCGGGCGCGCCGGGGGCGTCCGAAGCGCTCAACACGTCGAGGCGGATGACGACGCTGACGGACTGGTTCGATTTCTTCGGGCCACCGGCGTCGGTGATGGGACCGCTCGCGGCCGATGTGGTATCTATGCGCATCTGCACGCCATATCGAAAGGTTTGGCCTTGCGCGAAGTTCGGGACGAGATGAATGCGAGCGCCGGTGGCGGCGCGCGACGGGAATGCATTCGAGTTTACAAGAGAAGCGGCGCAAACGATCGCGAGAAGGGTACGCGCGAGCAATGCGACCCTGCGGGTCATTGCGCCGGTTATTGCAGCGACGGTCGCAAAGCGAAAGCGCATCGCAGATTTGACGCCTGTCACTGATGTGCGGTCGTGTCGGCCGTGACGCGAACGATTTGAGGAGCGTTGAGCGAGCCCCCTAAGCGGTAGACTGCAGGGGAAATCGGAGCGATTGCCGGGGCGCTGCCGGGCGGCGGATCGGCAACAGCAGGCAGAATTTCGAATCCGATGCGACGCTCGAAATCGACGTAGCCAGCGGCGTCGAAATCTCCGCGGGGACTCTGCAATTGCAGGCGCGAAAAGCTCACGCGTCCGTTGGCACAGGAGAAATCAGCGGCGGCGCGCGGGAAAGTGGTGACGCCCGGCCTGCGCGCAGAGGCTTGCACGGATTCCATCAAATCCATGGCGTTATACGCAGCATCGCGTACTTGCGCGCTGCCCTGGCAAGAAAGCGAGCGGAGCAAGGCGTCGCGGCCGAGACCCTTCGCCGCGAGGCGCACGTCTCCCGAGGCCGTGCCAGCAAACAAATCCGAGAGCGAAAATGTGTGCGCGGCAAGGAGGCCCAGGTTCACATCGCGAAATTGCGCAACGACGTTGTAAGTGGGATCAGGGGTGAGATCCAAGGCCATGGAGCCAGACAGCGTCCCGCCATAGAAGCCGGCTTGCGCGTTGGTGAGCTTCAGATGGCGGCCCTCGACGGAAGCGTCGGCGCGGAGCTGGCGAAATTGAAACGACGACAGGGCGAACTGACCAATCGAGAGGGTACCGCGCCCACGCAGCCAAATGGGCATGGGTTGCACCCGAGGCTGAGAGGCCAGGAACGGCAGAATGCGATCCAGAAGATTTTCGCGACGCTGCGGGTTCAGCCAGCGATCCATTTCGGCGGCGCTCAATTGGCTTGCGGACAGAGTGAACGACCATTCGCCGGTTGCGGCGGTTCTTTGCAGGGAGCCGCGCCAGTCCGTGGCGAAGGCATTTGCAGACGCGAGCTGCACCTTGTCGCCTTGCGGCGTCAAATCGATGGCGGCTTTCACCTGAGTAATGTCGCGGTTCAAAAAGGGCGCGTGAATTTTGAGTCCGCTCAAAGTGATCGTGCCCGATTGTTTGTGGAGCACCGGCCAAGGATTGCCGGCCCATTGCAGATCGCACTCCACAGGGCCGTCGAGTAACCAGCCTGGCGGCAAGTTGAAGCCCAGCGCTTCCGCGGCGTCGAAAAGCGAACGAACTTCCGGCGTGCGGCCACCGAGCTTCCAGAGCGAATGCCAGTCGGGAGCACGCGACATGGAGGCTTGCAAGCGGAAGTCGCCGTTTCTGGCACCCACGGAAAAGACCACCGGCTGCAGGGTGACGGAGTTGGGCAAAAACGTCAGAGACGCTTTTTCCATGCGCATCTGCAGCGGAGTGCTGCCGCCGTCGGCTTCCGCCCCAGTCGACGCAATCTCGCCAGTTTCAATACGAGGAGGCCAGCCCGCAAGGGTCAGATCGAGAGAAGCGGAGCCGTGAACCTCGAGCTGCTCGGCGACGTTGCGGTGGAAGGCGCGATACCAGGAGAGAGCGTCGGCAAGAACGAGGCTGCGGGATGTGATTTCAAGGTGTTCGTCTTTTATGCTGGCCTGCTCCGCAGTCGGAGCCGGAGTGAAGGTCATCGTTCCAGTGGCGTGGATGCTCGAGCGCGGCATTTCCATGACGGCGCGAGTCAATTCCAGGCGGGCGTCCGAAGGGTGCCAAGTGGCCTGCACGAGCAGATTGGTGGCAGGGTCGTCTTGACGCAGCGGGAGATTCCAGCGGTGCAGGCGGCGGAATTGCGCGGCGGACGAGAAATTCCAGTCGTAGCCATGGGTTTGCGCCTTGAGCTGAAGGGAGAGAAGTCCGCGCATGCCGTAGTCGTATCCACGAAAGAGGCGCAAGACATCGGAAAGGGACGCAGCGTCCCAGTTGAGTTCAAGGGACGCCGGCCGCAGGCGCGAAGATGTGCCTCCGACCACACCGCTTAAGCTGAGCTCGCCAGCCTGCTGGACATCCACGGCGGCGCGAAAAGGCTGCGCGCGCAAATCGAGGCGCCAACTGCCGGCGGGAGCCTGCTGGACAGTTCCCTCGACCCCTACAAAAGCAAAGGGCAGCTTGTTATCGCCTTCCTTGAAATCGATACGGCCGCCCGAGACTTCAATGCGCGCGGGCCTTGCGGAAGGCCGGTAGGTTGCGGGCGCGAGAGGAAGAGCCGCGCGCGGGCGTGGCAGCCAAGATTCCAGGTTCCATTCACCGTCGGGGAGGCGTACCAGATTCAGGGAAGGCCGGGTGATGGAAAGGGCGCCGAGTTCGATCTTGCCGCGAAGAAGCGCGGACCAGCGCAGGCTGACAGCAACCTGATCGGCGCGAAGGAAATATTCGCCACCGAAGCGCGGGTCTTCGCCCACGGTGATGTAATTGGCCTCGAGACGCGGGCCTTCCAGCAGACCGAAGGAATAGTGGCTGACTTCCACGGGGCGTCCGAAGGCAGCTTCGAGCCGAAGAGTCAGCGAACGATGCAGCCAGCCGCTTTCGAGCAAAATGGAGAGGCCATAGTCGAAAAGGAAAAGCGCAGCGACGACGATCAAGAAGATTCGAATGCGGCGCCGCGAACGCGGGGAGCGGCGGGGCGCGGGCGCTTGTGAAGAAGCGCCGACATTCGGGAGTAGAGATTCGCGGTTTGGAATGGCCACGCTCATCGCGTCAGCGTACCTCGTGGAAAATGCGATTCCAGCGCGTGCGGAAGGGAATGTCAAGCAGGGTCTTGCCGAGATTGGCTAGCTGCTGCGCAATCGAAGACGCGTCGTTTTCGGCAGGAAGATTTCTCAGCGACCAGTAAACGAACAGAGGCCGGCCCACAATGGCGTCGCGGGGCACGAAACCCCAGTAGCGACTGTCGGAACTGTTATCGCGATTGTCGCCGAGAACGAAATATTGATTGGCGGGCACGAGCAGATCACCGTCGTGGGTGTCCTGGCGCAGGGTATGCGCCCATTCAGGCGTGATCTCGCCGGAAATGATAAGAGGATCCTCTGGAGGAAAATCGAACATATAGGGGTCCGCGGAGGAAAGGTTGTGAACGGCATAAGGCTCTTTGAGCGGGGAGCCGTTGAGATAGACGCGCTGGTCGGCGATGTGGATGCGGTCTCCGGGCACGGCGATGACGCGCTTCACGTAATATGGATGGTCTTCGTAGGGATATTTGAAGACGATGACATCGCCGCGGCGGATGGGACGATATGGCAGAAGATGCTCGTACCATTTTCCCGCGCCGCCATAGATGAATTTGTTGACGAGCAGATGGTCTCCGACGAGCAATGCAGGAACCATGGAGGAAGAGGGAATCTTGAAAGCCTGCGCGAGGAAGGTGGTGGCAAAGAGGGCGATGACAATCGCCACGATCAGGGATTCAACGTAGCCCCGCAGAGGTCCTTCGCCGGAGGAAGTATTCCGGGAGGTTGTAGAGGAATCAGGAGCGATGGAAGGCGGCGCTTCGTCAGGCATCTCACAGTCCCTGCTGGCAGCGTTGTGTCTCTTGGGCGGGTTCTTCACGCAACGATTTCAATGCCAAGAACGCAGCGGCTTGCTGCGCGATCTTCTTGCTGCGGCCTTCGCCCTCGGCGAGCGGGCGGCCGTCGACGCGCACACAAACGCGAAATGTCTTGGAATGTTCTGGGCCGGATTCGGCGACGACACGATATTCCGCCGGGCGAAGACCGCGGCTCTGGAGCCATTCCTGAAGAGCTGATTTATGATCCGGCTCAGCCAGTAACTCGGTGATTGCCGCCGGATCGTGCAGCAAAGAGCGTTCGACAAATGCGGAGGCAGCATCAAAGCCGGCGTCGCGAAAAACGGCGCCGACGACCGCTTCGTAAGCATCCGCGAGGAGATTTTGCTTCTGGCGACCTCCCGTTTTCTCTTCGCCGGGACCAATCCGCAAGTGCTGGCCGAGATTCAGGCGAGTGGCCGCTTGTTCGGCGCTGGCGACGCTGACCAGACGCGCTCGCGCTTTGGAGAGGCGGCCTTCATTCCAATCGAGGAACTTCGAGACGAGAACGCAACTGACGGCCAAGCCCAATACGCTATCGCCTAGAAATTCGAGCCGCTCGTTGTGCAAACTCCCTGAATTAAATGCATGAGAACGATGCGTAAGCGCCCGCTCGAGCCATTGGATGTTTGTGAACCGGTGGCCCAGGGCGGCTTCGAGCGCTTCTCGTTCCGAATCGGTCATACGCGGTGGCGCGTTAAGGCTTCTGCGGCGCGGCTCCTTCTTTCGCCTTGGCTGCAGCGGATTCCTGTTTGCAACGGTCCTGAAGCGGAGACGTAATCTGGGCGCAACTATCGAAGGCTTTCACTGAGTCCGGATACTTTTGCAGAGTCTCATCATCAAACCCGAGCACGAAGAGGTCGGTGGGGTCAGGAGTGGTCTCCATGCCCGTCGCCTGCTGAAGTTCAGCGGAAGATACGTCATACTTTTTCTGCCGGAAGTAAATGAGCCCTAGCCCACTGTGGGATTCCGCGAGCGCTTCATTCTTGCTGGTGTTGAACTGCTCATCGGTCAAATTTGCCGGTTTGGTCAACGCATTTAGGACCTCAAGCGCGTGCTTTTCATACTGCTCGGCCTTGGCCAGTTGTTGGTCAAAGTTCGGCGAATTGGGACTGCCATGCGGGATCATCCAGCCAACATGGGTCAGAACGATCAAATCATCTGGACTGAGCGCTAGAGCCTTATCCGCCGCGTCACACGTTTTGTCCAGGTCGCCCTTTTGAAAATAAACGTTGGCGAGGCGGGAATAGACGGCCTCCCGGTAACGACTCTGCGGGAAATCCCTGACGAACCCCTCGCCAGCCTGAATCTGGGCGTCATAGTCCGCCGGAGTGGAGGGCTTTATGTCGTTAAAGGCCTTGAAAGCAGCCTCTTCCTTGGGGTCAATGGGCGGCGGAGCGGTGGCGTTCTGCTGCGGATTCTGCAGCGAAGGCTTCTGTGCTTGCTGCGGTGGATTTGTCTGTTGCTGGGACTGTTGCTGGCTTTGCTGGTCCTGGGCGAGCAAGTGCGGGGCCGCGACGAAGGATACAATCGCGGCAAGGATGAAAATTTGAAGGCGGATTCGGTGGTTCATGAACATCTCCTTTTTCCGTTCAGGGTTGAGCGCCTTTCGGCGGCGGGCCATAGGGCGTGTTGAGCCCCTGCTGGGCAGCAACTCGGGCCTGCTCCGGAGCGCCGCTCACAGCCAATGCAGCGCGATATTCCTCTTGGGCTTGCTGACGATTTCCGCGCAGGTCACTTATGCGTCCCAAATATACGTGCGTCCAGGCCAAAATGTCCGGGCCGGGAGCCGATGGGCTATTTGATGCGGTTGCGGGCGCATGCGCGATCTGTTGAAACAAGTCCTCCGCCTTTTGTCCCTGGCCCTCGAGGCACGGAGGCGATTGCCAAGCCATAGAGAGCACGGGGGAGATTGGGGTGCTGGTCAAGAATTCCCTGGAAGGTTGCCGCTGCGCCTTTGCCGTCTTGGGTGGCAATCTGACGATCTCCACGAAGCAGTTCCTGCTGTAGCGCTAAATCCGAAGCGCTTGCTTCCGCTTCGCCGGCCACGCCACCGGAAGCAACTTTTTCGGAAGTAGTCGCAAATTGAAAATTCTGGAAACGTTGTTCTTCCGCGGCGACGTTTACCCCCTGAACGAGGCTCGGAAAATAAAACGTCATCGCAGGTTCGGACTTTTCAAAAACAGTCAACTGCTGATAAAGAGGCCGCACCAAAATAAAGCCGGTACGATCGGCCTCGCTGAGGACGGATTCCACACGGGCGGCCGGCAGTTTTTCAAGCCGAAGCTCCGCAGCGCGCACCAGGGATTCATCAAAAAACCCGACAAGGTCATCGTGGTAAGCGGGAGGAAGCAGCGGCGCGCGATCGGCGACCTGAAGCAGCGCACGCCGCGTGGAGATGACCTGCTGATATTTGAGCGTTAGCGGGTCGAGAAGGAAATGGAGAAAGCCGTGGCGGATGCTGTCCATGGGCAGCGCGGGCCCGGGACCCACGATCATGGCGTAGTGGTTGCCGATGTTCCGAAAATTGACGCGATTCCCGACGAAAGGCTCGACGTACACGGTGAAGGTGCGGGAGACGACCGGGGTCATGAGTTCGCGAAGATAGGCGGTGGTTTGAAATACGACTTGGCGCATGGGGCCGGTCAAACGGGCAACCTCGGCATCGGTTTCCGGCTGCACGGTAGCCCATTCGCGGTCGAGGTGCGCTTCCACGTAGAAATTCCGAAGGACGTCGCCAAAATCATCGATGGGTGTGACCGCCGGAGGAATATCGTTATGCGATATGACAAAGGGAAAATCCGGCGGCGGCCCAACAACCAGGGCGAACGAAAGAAACGGCGAGAGAGTTTCGTCCGAGCTGACAAATTCGTGTTTCTGATAGAACTCGCGCATGGTTTGGGCAGCGGGGCCGTTCCATTGAAGCATGCGTGCGCGAAGGGCAGCGTGCGCCGGGTACATATCGAGCGTGGTCGAATTCGCGTCGAAGCCGGCGGCGTCGAGGGCACACATGATGGCAAAGACCTGCTGGTTCGTCTGTACGGTGATGGACTGGCTACTTAGCTGCGCGGCTGCAGGGTGCAGGGCGGCGATGCCGATGGCGACGCATACGGAGAGCATCAGTGAAATCGGGAGTAAATAATTGCGAGTAAGTTTGCGGCTAGTCATTCGTTGAGATCGCTCGCGTTGTGTTCGCCCAGCTCCCGCGCAGAATTTGCAACTGTCGTTGCGCGACGCAAAATCGATTACCTGGAAGACTTAGATGTGAAATACCACTTTATCCGGCGGGGTTGGGCGAGTCAAGAAACGCGAAAGAGCGCTCGCTTGCCTTCTTCCGCCCGTCACGAGAGCCGCGCCGCTCATCTCTAGGCGGGCCAATGCTCCACAAGTTGCTTCGAGGTCTCTTCGGGCCGGGGAGTTGTATCGTAGGGAAGCCGGCGCGCCGGAATGCCAGAAGAAATGATTTATTGGGAAGCGCGAACGGATGGCGGTTAGCCGCGAATGCGGATTTCGCCGAAGCTCAAAACAACGCGACCGCCCGGCGTAGGCCGGCCAAAAGTCAGTTCCGGCTGAAAGCGGGAGAAAATCAAGACCTGGTCAATGGCGTGGCGGATGGCTGCGTCGGTTGGACCGGCGAGGATCGTGTAGCCGGCCACTTGCCCCTGCGCATTTAGAGTCGCCTCCACAGTCAGCATCCCAGCATTCGACGAACTGCCGCTGCTGATGATTCCCGGAACCGGGAACGGCGCCAGGCTTTCCAAGCGTGCGGGCTGGACCAAGTTCGTCGGCAAATCGTTCGGTATGTAGCCCATGGGAATGCCGACAATCAAGCTTTGCACGAGGAAGACAAAGGCGAAGGCTGCCGTAAGCAATCCGCCGGTGGCGGGCACGGCCAGAGGCCGCAGTATGTTGTCGAAGAAAACAGAAACTCGCACCCAAAGGCGGCGCGATGCTACCTGCTGGGATTGCGCGCGCGAAGCCTGGACGCGAATGCGAGTGGCCAGATCGGCAGGCGGCGCGACAGGAGCAGCATCGGCCAGCGCCCGCGACAAACGGCTGTAGGCTTCCAAGTCAGCGCGACAAGCAGAGCAATCGGTTAAATGGGTGTGCACGACTGCATGACGCTGAGCCGACATCGCACCGTCCAAATAGCCCGCCAGATGACGCCCGACTTCTCGGCATGTCATTGCCAGCCTCCGCGTTCCCCATTTAACAATATGGCGCCATACGAACCCAGCCTGGTGGAAACCTGATGATCGGTGGTGGATGCAGGTACGATGGGACGCGCTGTCGCCGGCGCGCCGGGCATGCGCAAGAACGGATCCAGCAGCTTCCGCAACGTGCGACGGCCGCGAAGAATACGCGTCTTAACGGTAGCCACGGAAGTTTCGAGCACTTCTGCCACCTCTTCGTAGGACAATCCCTCAAGATCGCGGAGAATCACCGCGCTGCGGTAGACGTCCGGCAACTGCGCCAACGCGTTGTGCACTGCAGCTTGGGTCTCTCGCGCCGCCAGCCGCTCGAAGGGAGTCGCACCAAGATCTTCGATTTGCGCCATGGACTGGTCTTCCCGCAGCGAAGCGTCAATCGAAATTTCGTTCCGGCAGTGGCGATGCCACCAGCGGCGATGGTTCAAAGATTCGCGAACGGCAATGCGATACAGCCACGTTTTTAGCGAACTCCCGTGGCGAAACCCGTTGATCCCGCGAAAAGCCTTCAAGAAAACCTCTTGGGTGACATCGGCGGCGTCCGCGCGGTCGGAAAGAATGCCGTAGATGACGTTGTAGACAGAGGCGTGGTAATAAGTGACGAGCCAGTCGAAGGCTGTGTCGGAACCCGATTGCAGCTCACTGACGAGCCTTGTCTCGTCCTGAATCCAGGATAGAGTCTGAGCTAAATCAGACATGTTGCTTGCCGCCTATCCAGGCCCGCATCCGGCCTTTTCCTGTCTCGGCTTCCGGCCACCTCTGACAGCGACCGATTTGCAAGTGTCTAATTGCTTAGACACCGCGCCGGGTGTTTCTGTTCCTGAGAATACCAGAGTTCTGCTCCCGCAGCACCGGGTCTTCCGTACCACCGAATCAAACTTTGCCCTCAGAATGGGATGCAGCAAGGCCTGACGCCGTTGGCTGCGGCCGGGCGGCGAGGGATAGCGGAATCAAGAGTCGCTATGGTATAAACCCATAGAAGTAAAGGAAATACTGTATAGCAACAGGGTCATTCTGCTCCTATTGTGGGCAGTTTCCTGAGGTGGCGTAGGTCGCCGGGGGCGCGGGTAGTTCCAGGCGTTCACCCTGGCACCAGCAACGTCGCACGTCCAGGAAGCGTCTCACCACTCGGACGATACACTGGAGGTCTTCTTGGCATCTGTGCGAATCCTGATCGTGGATGACCATGACGTAATGCGTGGCGGTCTGCGGTCGCTCTTGGAGTCGCGGCCAGGCTGGGAAGTCTGCGGAGAGGCCGCGAACAGCACTGACGCAATTAAGCAAGCCAAGGCCTTGCGCCCGGACGTGATCGTGCTGGACATAAACATGCCCGGGTTCAGTGGACTTGACGCCGTACCGCTGATTCGCAAAGAGACGCCGGGCGCCGAAGTGCTGGTTCTAAGCCGATACGAGGAACGTGAGATGCGGCTCAAAGCGCTGGAGGCCGGGGCGCGAGGATACGTTACAAAGTCTCAGGGCCTAGCGCGGGAGTTGCTGGCTGCGATCGACGGAATTGTGCGCGAACGGTCTGCGTTTCGCGGATGAAATAGTGTCGATAAAGTCGACGGGATTTGTCGCGTCCGCGAATATCATTCCTCACGCGAGCTTCTTTAGCGTTCCCTGTGCCTCAGACCCCGCAGCTGGGTAGGGGAAGTAAAGTTCGTTGCCGTCGGGATCCGCGATGACCATGAGTCGGTAGCCCCAATTCCCGGCCTTCACGTTCACGCCACGCCCTTCCAGCTCGACGCGTACGGCGTCTAAGACGTCGGGGTCAAGCGAGATGAACATGAGGGCGCTGCCCGCCTTATCGGGCCATTGCGACGTTAGAATGAGCTCGGAGCCCCGCCTTGCCACCTGCGCCACGAACGCCTTCCCTTCTTCCTCGTAGCGCCAGTTCTCGGTAAATCCGAGGTGCTTCACGTAGAAATCGAGGGACCTGTCAATGTCCGTTACAAACAGCACGGGGCGTGCATACCACTTATCACTCATGGCGGTATTCCTTGGTCAGCAGACTTGGCCAGTAAGGTTGCACGAGGAACGCGCTCCTCAGAAAATGGTGGAGCCGATGGGATTCGAACCCACGACCTCCTCGATGCCATCGAGGCGCGCTCCCAACTGCGCCACGGCCCCACCGAAGTAAAAGCAGCTTTCTTGATTTTATAACACGTTGCGGCGAATCCGCGCCTGGTAAAAGCAACGCGGAAGCGAGTTTCCTCACCTCTGCATGTCGCCGCTGTTTCTAGTGCGACTGTCCCGCCGCCCCGCTGGAGAATTTCCGCGTCAATCGTAATGGAGATTTGATCGCCGACCATTCCGGCGTCCGCGGTAATGCCGAAGTCCTTGCGGCTGATCTTCGTTGTGGCTTCGATGCCGCGCCGCATGCCTCCCATGGCATTGATGGCAGCGGTTGGGCCGGAGACGTCAAAGGTCACTTCCTTGGTCACGCCGTGAATGGTCAGATTGCCGGTCATTTTCGCGGTGCCGTTTCCCGTGCTCCAAATCTTCGTGGACGTGAAGGTCATGGTGGGATATTTGGCGACGTCGAAGAAGTTTGGGCCCTTCAAATCGTTGTCGCGGCTCTGGACGCGCGTGTCGACCGAGCCGACGTCGATTGAAGCGTTCACGGTCGATTTGGAGATGTCTTCGTCGTCGAGAACGACTGTGCCGGAGACCTTGGTGAAATCGCCTTGCACGTTGGAGATTCCCAGGTGCCGGACGACAAACTGAGCGGTGGAATGGTTGGGGTCGATCTGATATGTGCCGGTGGCAGCGACTGCGCCAACCGAAAGCAGAGCGGCGAATCCGGCGACTGTTAGGCACTTCGTCGTCAATTTTCTTGCTATGTTTCTCACCATGGGCGTCCCCTTCCTCATTTTCACGATTGTGCAACCCGAGATGATCTCTCGTTTATAGCATCACGAGTCTGTGAGCGTCAAAGCGGCGCCGCAGACCGGGCATTCAAGGCGCTTGCGGCGCAATCACGCCGATGTCGACCATAGTGTTGCCCTTTTTCATGGACGGAACAGCACAGATGTAAAGCACCACGCCGGACACGGGCGCGCGAACATCTTCGATGGTCTTTCCGAAGAAGTCGGTGACATAGCCGACTTTCATTCCCGCTTGGACGTAGGTTCCCTTGCCGACCAGCGGATAGAAGATTCCGGTTTGATCGCTTGTGGCCGTCACGACTTTGGAAAACCAAACGGGATTCTCGACCGCCGGAGCGTCGCCCGGCAGCATTTTCAAATACCGCATCACGTTGACCGATCCGTGCACGATGGCGTCCACATCCTGGGGCTCGACGGTTCCGGCGTAGCCCGCCTCAGCGATGACCGCGGGCTTTCCGCGGCTCAATGCGGCGGCGTCAAGATAGTGCGAATTGTTCGGATCGAGCGAGTGGCTATCTTGGATGATGATGTGGTCCATTCCAAACGCCAGCACCATTCCGCGCGTCACCGTGTCGAGCTTCTCGTTTCCTGTTTCCGGCCAGTAAGTATAGGGCCGGAGATTCTCGTCGAGGTCGCCGCCGTGCAGATCGATGAGGTAATCGCAGCGCTCGACAACATCCTTGGTCATGAGCCAGGAGGCGCGCTCGGTTTGCGTTCCGTCGGGCTTGCCCGGGTACATGCGATTCATGTTCTTGCCATCGACGGGATTCAGATGCGGAACTTTTTCTTCGAATGAGTTCACGTTCACGAGCGGCACGAGAATTACCGTGCCGGAGAGTTCTTTGGCGTCGAGATGCTGGATGAGCCGCTCGACGGCAATGATCGAGGCATATTCGGTGCCGTGGGAGCCGGAGACAATCGCCAGCACAGGGCCCGGGTTCGCGCCGTGGACCACAACGACAGGAATTTGCAGCTCGCCGTCGACGCCAGCAGGCACATCGATATAGCCGGTGGCTGTTTCACCAGGCGCGGCGGTTGCGCTACCGACGGTGAAACTTGATTGCTGGCCGTAAGCGACGAGTGTGAATAGAGAACCGAGCAAAACGATTGCAGCCCGTGAGGAAGTTCGCAACAAGCGAAACATGGCTCCTCCCTTCTATATGGGGTCAGACGCGATTAACCGAATAGCGGGGCCGAAGAAGCACGGCTGTCACTGTCACCAGATGCGGCACGCTTCGCCCGCGGGCCGCGCTATCGGCGTTCGTTCGGGCGCGCCCGAACCTATTTGCCGGCCGAGGCGCTCGCGTTTGATCCAACGAGAAGCGAATTGAAGAGCAGCGGAAACGTGTTTTCGGGCTGGCCTCGGAACTGGCAGCGAAAACCGATGAGCACGATGCGGCCTTGGCCAAATGGCAACGATACGGCGGCCACCCTCCCTTCAATGTGCTGCTCGCCCATGAGCCATCCGCTCAGAAGCGGATTCGTCTTTGGATAGACGGCGAGGATGCGAATGCCGTCGTGGTCGCCCAACTGCGTGAATGGATTCTTCTCCCGTTCACTTGCGCCGGTGAATCGAGGGGGCCCGGCAGGCGCCTTCGGATCCCATACTTCAAACGCTTGCGAGTCCACGAAGAAGGCCACCGATTGGTTCTGCATGCCTCGCGTCTCTGGAAGATCAGGGTCCACGTCGATGCGCAGCAAGGAACCGGGCGCGTAAAACTGCGAAGAACTGACGTTCGCTAGAACATTGCGCAGCGGCAAACCAAATTCCTGAATGAGCAACTCGGAAGCTTCATCAAGCGCGACCAGGTGGCCACCACTTTTGGCAAAATCTTCGAGTGCTGACACGCCTTGCAGACCGAGCCCGCCAGTGTATTCGGGGCGCTGCGTGGTTCCGGCATTGGTGCCCTCTCCGCCGAACGCCGGTGGCGCGCCAACTTGCCAGCCATGAAGCATGCCCTCCTCACCCTGTTGAGGCAAAATAATCACGTCGAATTTCTGACGCAGGCCGCCGGCGCGAATATCGGCGTCATGCAAATCGGTATATGGAATCGCGTAGCGGTCGAGCAGCCAACGCGTCCAGCCCGCGTCCATATTCGCTTCCCACGAATCGTAGAGTCCGATTCTGCCAAGATGCATCCCGGCAGGCGGGTCAAGCTGGTGCGCAGGCTCTTCGACCGTGGCTGCTTCCGTCGAGATGTCCATCGGCTGATCCACGCGCACAACGTTCACGCCCATTTGCAGCGGAAGCGTCCAGCCGGCCATGTCGTAGGGGCGCTTCGGCGGGCCGCCGGGATAGAGGCGCAAATCGGGGTAATGCTGCGGCTCCATCAAATCGACCAAATATGGCCGGAAGGGCTGCGCGGCGGGCATGACGATGGTGCCGGCGGGATACTGCGCACCATTCGCGGTGAAGGCTTGCGTCGCTTTGCGAATCTGCACAGCGCCCATTTGCAATGCAAAGAGCATGTCACTTGTTGCCGTGGAATCGTGCTGCTGTTGCGGGACGATGTAGGCAAACGGGCCGCCCTTTTGACCGTCAGCGATTTCGTCGTGGCACATCTGCCAAAAATCGAAGAGCCACTGGTCTTTTCGGCGCGCGGCGATGTCGAGAACCGCCATATCGCCGGTAATCATATATTCGACGGCGTCTTTCAAATGCCACCAGCCGCCGCGCCAAGGGTCGGGATAGTAGATACTCGGCTCCGTGGCGGAAACGCCGTTCGGAAACATCTTGGGAAGCGATTGCGGAGAATAATAGCCGGGCGTCGCGTATTCGAAGAGCGCGGTTTCGGTGAGAATGCCGATCATGTTGTGATAGTAGGGCGCGGTGCGCATGCCGCCGTTCCACCACATGTCAAATTCCTGGCGCGAAACAGCGCCTGGCTGATTTTCCGCTGTGAATCGCCGAGTCATCGCGTCGCCGACCAGATTCACGCCACGGACGACTTCGGCCGGAATATTCGGATTCATCGGATCATCGAACGGCGGCACGAAAATGCGCGACGGAAACGGGCCGGATTGGTGCTGGTTGTAGACGATCTGCGGGAACCACTCCTGATAGAGCACCTTGGCAACGTCGCGGCTTTCGATGGTGTTGAACATGTACCAGTCGCGATTGTTGTCGTGGCCGACGTATTTGTTCCAAAGCTGCGTTACCGGCGCGAGCTCGTACGGCGTGTTCACGTTCTTGTCGTACCAGTGCGCGACGATGTCCAGCCCGTCAGGATTGATTACCGGGCACTGCACCAGAATTACGTTGTCGCGAATCCGCTGCATTTCCGGAGTCTCTTCAGTCGCCACACGATAGGCCAGCTCGGGCGACTGTTGTGCGCCAGCAACCTCGGTTGCGTGCAGTCCGCCGTCGATCCACACGATCGCCTTCCCCTCCTCAGCGAGTTTGTGCGCGGTAGCTTCATCGATCGTTCCGGAGGCAAGCTGCTGGACGATGGATTTGTAATGGTCGAGTTCGCGAATATTCGCTTCGCTGGAAATAATCGCGATGAACATCTGACGGCCGTATCCGGTGGGACCGATATTTTGCAGTTTGACGCGAGGACTTGCGGCCGCGAGCGCCTGGTAAAACTTGGTCATCTGCTCGAAATCGGCGAGGTGGTAGTCGGCGCCAGGAGCGAATCCGAAAACGGAATCCGGCGTTGGAGGTGCAGCCGGCGCGGGCTTCTTCGATTTTGGTCCCGCCGAAGCTGACGTCGCCGAAACCAGGAGGAAGATCAAAGCAGTCAAGCAAGTATGGGCGGTTTTCATGGAAGCCTCCTCGCGGACGGCAATTGTACTCGTTCTCGGCGCCCGAAAAGGGTGAAACGATGGCGAAGCCCTTGCGGTTACAACGAAGAAATCGGCGCGCCTACTTGTACCAGTTGTAGCCGATAGTAAAGATGAGGCTAGCGTTCAGGCCAGGATTCAGGTGGCCGAGGCTGGCGTTGGAATGATGCACGCCCTGAATTTCAAAATCCCAGGCGCGCTTGGGGCGCGTGAAAAAGTGAAATCCCAGCGCGGCCTGCGACGTGAAATTCACGTACGATGTATTGCCGGGCGGCACGTCTGACGTGGTAAACAAGACGCCGCCGGCAATCAGTGCGTACGGAGCAATTTTGCGGCCACTGGTAAAATTCCATTGAAACATTGCGGGCTTGAAGCTCGCGCCATAAACACTACCGCCAGGTTGCCTCACGAGATAAAGCGGCATGAGGTCTACGGCGAGTTCAAAGTTGCCACGGGCCCAACCGTGAAGATGATCTCCGGTAAAAATCTTCCCCGCGCGGCCACCGACGATGAAAAATTGCGTGCTGTCCGAATGGCCGAGTCCCGTGCCGCCGCCGGCAAAAGGCTGCAGCTCCCACGCTCCCCGGGTGAGCGACTGCGCTGGAAGACCTTGCGCCTTGGCTGCTGCAGCCATTAGGAAAAGCAAAATCGCGCAACAAGACAATTTCATTCGCGGGCCGCCTTATCAGCCAACCGGTTCGCGCAGATTCAAAAACGAGGCGATAGCGTAGCACTCCCTGCGGAATCTTCAAGAAATACGGCGCGCATCTGGCCACGCGCAAGAAATGTGGATTTCACCGCCGGCGCTTTCGGTTACAATACGCGCCCTATGGCTAAAATCACGTTTCTCGGCGCGGTGGGCGCGGTAACCGGCTCCAAATACCTGGTGGAAGCGGGCGGCAAACGGCTGCTCGTCGATTGCGGGCTTTTCCAGGGGCCAAAGGAGCTGCGGCAGAAAAACTGGGACCGGCTTCCCATCGATCCGGCGTCGATCGATTGGATCGTACTGACGCACGCGCACATCGACCACACAGGTTACCTGCCACGCATCGTGCGTGATGGCTTTCGCGGGCCGATTTACGCCAACACCGCGACGCACGAGCTCTGCCAATTGCTGCTTACTGATTCAGCCCACCTGCAAGAAGAAGATGCGCAGTACGCCACAAAAAAGGGCTACTCCAGCCACAAGCCTGCCCTTCCGCTTTACACCGTGGAAGACGCGCAGCAGGCGCTCAAACTATTCCAAGAAATTCAGCGCAAAGACCCGTTCACGATCAGTCCGCAATTCACGGTGAAGCCCTCGGACGCGGGACACATCCTCGGATCGTCTTCGCTGCACATCACGATTACGGAGAACGGCAAATCTGCGGTCGTGGTTTTCTCGGGCGACGTGGGCCGTTACAACCAGGCAATCCTCAAGGATCCGGAGCCGATCGCGAAGGCTGATTATATTTTGTGCGAATCGACCTACGGCGACCGGGACCATCCCACGATTTCGCCCTACGATGCGATTGCGGAGATTGTCAATCGCGTCGCAAAACGAGGCGGCGCAATCGTAATTCCCGCATTCGCCGTCGGCCGCACGCAAACGCTAATGTACATTCTGCGCAAACTCGAAGATGACCACCGGATTCCGCGCCTCCCTACGTTTGTCGATAGTCCGATGGCCATTAGCGTCACGAATCTTTACGTCCGCCACCCGGAAGATGATCGTCCGCAATTCGTGCAGGAGGCGGCGAGCGGGAAGCACGACCCGCTGAACGTGCACGAAGTTCACATGACGCAAAGCGTGGATGAGTCGAAGAAAATCAATGACGTGAAGACGCCGTGCATCATTATTTCCGCGAGCGGCATGTGCACGGGCGGACGCATTCTGCACCATCTGGCGCAACGCCTGCCCGACGCGCGCAATGCGGTGATCCTGGCGGGCTATCAGGCCGACGGTACACTGGGCCGCTATCTGCTCAGCGGAGGCAAAGCGGCGCGCATTCATGGCCAAGTGATTTCTGTGCAGGCCGAAATTCAAGAAGTCAGCCAGTTTTCGGCGCATGGGGACCGCACCGAGCTGGTGCGCTGGCTTTCCGGTTTCACAGCGCCGCCCAAGCAGTTGTTTCTCACGCACGGCGAGCCAGCAGCGGCGCAGTCGTTTAGCGCGACGGTGCAGCAGAAGCTCAACTGGCGCGTCACGGTTCCCGCGCAGGGCGATTCTTTCGATCCGTTCGCGTGAGATAAAACGCGCTGCGGCGAGCTCCGAGGCGTGGCGAAGACTCGTCTCCGATTTCGCCGCCGGTAAGAGATTTATTTAAGAATGAGGAAACCTTTTGGCGAGTTTTTCAGTCCAACCAATCAAACGCACCACTCAGGGGTGAGAAGCTACCACCACAGGGCAACCTGCTTCTCACCCCACTCTTCTCTTGAACTAAGAAATGCTGTCCACGCTATCGTGGACGCTGAAAGATATTGACGGTATCCCAGCCATCCGGAGCGTAAATTCTTGATTCGGGGTCCCAGTGAAGGCCCCGCCGAAGAACGATTTTAGGCAATGTGCTTGCGCTTATCGTCAGTCGCTCCACCACGTCCCCTGGTTGTTTCGTCGTCGGAGCGTCAAAAGTGAAGGTGCTTCGCTCATCGACATCGAGGACTCCCGGCCAACCAGCCCGAACGAAACGCTGCATTACATCCGCAACTGTCCCAAGCTGTCCTTCAACGACCCTGAGAATGACGAAGTATTCCTCCAGGTAGCCAGTACCGTGGTCGCCGATCAAGTGCTCGATGACAATGTCCTTTGTGTCGGGACTGAAGATGTTCAGCACTTTCATCTCAAGGCGTCCGTAAACGTCGCCCTGCGGATATGAGAGCGAGTTCACGTAGAGCCAGCGTCCTTCTGGCCCCTCTCTCAAGAGGACTACGCCGAAATCGCCAGTGCAGTCAATCTTCAAGACCGCATCGTTAGTCTTTGGTTCAAGCGGAGCAGAAACGGCCGTAATGTCGCAGCCCCTAGCAAGGGGAAACGTGAGTTGCAGGAGCCTTGTGGCCTGCGCACAGAGGCCACGGTCGCATTTGGCCAACGTTCGAGCCGCGTCTTCGGGCGAGCTGAAGCTCACTCGTTGCTGGCCCGCGCAGAACGGCGACAGTCCTAGAAGGACGCAGGCGAGCGCCACCGTGACAAAGCTTGTTTTCAAAATCAGGGACGACGTTTTCACCGGACGCCTACTGGCTGTCATCAGCCGTGACGGAGCTTGGAAAGGCGCTTTTCGGCTTCGACGAGGGTGGATTCTTTTTTGCAGAAAGTGAAGCGGAGCTGCTGCGCGCCGTCGGCGGGATCGTGATAGAAGCTCGAGCCCGGTACGGCGGCGACGCCGATTTCTTTCACCAGGTAACGCGCGAACTCGACGTCGTTCGGGAAACCGAAATTCGAAATGTCGGTCATGATGTAGTACGCGCCGCGCGGCTTGAAACACTGGAAGCCAGCAGCCGTCAAAATCCCGAGCAGACGGTTGCGGCGCTCGAGATATTCGCTCGCGAGCTGGCGGTAATACGAATCCGGCGAGCGCAGCGCTACCGCGCCGGCCTCCTGCAAAGGCGCAGCGGCGCCGACGGTGAGAAAGTCGTGAACCTTGCGGATCGCCGACGTGACTTCCGGCGGCGCGATGGCCCAGCCGACGCGCCACCCGGTGACGCTGTACGTCTTCGAAAGCGCATTGATGGTGATGGTGCGCTCGCGCATTCCTTCGATCGACGCGGCGGAGATATGCTGCGCACCGTCGTAGAGCATGTGCTCGTAAATTTCATCGGTAATCAGAAATGCGTTGTGGCGAATGCACAGTTCGCGAATGATCTCGAATTGCGCGCGCTCGAAGACTTTGCCGGTGGGATTATTCGGCGTGTTCAAGATGATCGCCTTCGTCTTATTCGAAAATGCTCGCGCCAGCTCGTCCGGATCGAATGACCAGTCGGGCGCGCGCAGGCGAACGAAACGCGGCGATGCGCCGCTCAAAATCGCGTCCGGCCCGTAATTTTCGTAGAACGGCTCGAACACCACCACTTCGTCGCCGGGATTGATGATGGCCATCATGGCGGACATCATCGCTTCGGTGGAACCGCAGCAGACGGTGATTTCGCGCTCCGGGTCGATCTCTACTCCATGCTGCCGAGCGAATTTATCCGCAATGGCGTTGCGCAGTGACTTCGCGCCCCAGGTAATCGCGTACTGATTGATGTCGCGAGAAATGGCGTCGCGCGCGGCGGCTTTGATTTCTTCCGGCGCGGCAAAATCGGGAAAACCCTGCGAGAGATTTACGGCATTGTGGGCGAGGGCCAGCCGCGTCATCTCGCGAATCACCGATTCGGTGAACTGCGCGGCCTTTGCGGAAAGTCTGGCGCTCGCCGAAATTTGACCTGTCGCCGCCGGATTCACCATTTGCCTCCGCCTCCGTAAAGCCGCCGGTAAATGGCTGCATTGCGCATCACAATCTCCACGTACTCGCGAGTCTGCGTGAACGGAATCGATTCGACAAACTCGGGCAACTCCGAGTATTTCTGCCCACTTTGCCAGAGCGCCACGCGATCCTCGCCCGCATTGTACGCCGCCAGCGCCGCCTCAGCACTGTGAAAACTGCGCATCAGCTCGCCAAAATAGACAGTGCCAAGGCGCAAATTGTACTCAGGCTCAAGAAGACGATCTTCCGAGAATCCCATGCGCAATTGGCGCGCGTAGCGGCCTGCGGTTTCGGGAACCAACTGCATCAGTCCGAAAGCATTGGCGTAAGAATGCGCATCCTTTTCAAATGCAGACTCTTGATGAATCAGTCCGGCGATGACCATGGGATCGGTTCGCGTGCGCCGCGCGTCGCTGCGAATCTGCGCCGCGTAGGGCAACGGAAACGCCAGCATCCACGCTTCGCGCGGCTCTGCCGCGTACGGGCGAGCCTCGAGGGAAGGGTACACGACGTGCATCGCGGCAATCGCGCCGCCGTAATGCTCGCCGTTTGCCGCCGCGCGGGCTAAGGCGAACTGCAGAGCTGGCGCGCGCGTGGCGTCGTAGGCGGCGTGCAATTCGAGCATGGCGGAATCGTCAAAGCCGATCGTTTCGAGGGCCACGCTACGTTGCACGAATGGCAGCGCCGCGGCTGGCGTCGACTGCAACACTTCACGCGCGGGCGGGATTGGCGGAATGGCGTCCAATACCGGCAACGCCGCGACGCGGCCCCTTCGCAGCGCGCGCAATGGCGCAGCCGAGCGCATGGCAAAATATGTGTTCGGGAAACGTGTTTGCAGTTTTGTGAAATAAGCGCGCGCCACCGGCGCGTTTTTCTTTTGCGCGAGGCGTGCCAGCCAGTAAAGGGCGTCCGGCGTGTACGCGGAATCCGGATGCGCCTGCAGGAATTCCTCGATGAGGTCGGCAGCACCGGCGCTGCGATCCATATAGGCGGCCCAGGCGACGCGCCACTGTGCGTTAATCGCGTCATCGCTCGTAGGAAATTTGTCCGCGACCTGCTGGTATTCCGCCGCCGCTTTGTCACGATCGAGCTTCACCCAGTAATAATTTCCCACGGCAAAAAGCGCGCGCTCGGCCCACGGGCTTGCCGGAGCGCGTGACTGAACCTGCGCTAGCGTCGCGAGCATGTTGGTTTCGTCATTTGCGGAACGATATGCCTGCGAGAGGTAGTACAGCCGCTCGGCGTCGACGTCCTGCGCCTGAAACTGCACGGAGGCGAGCAGACTCGGATCGCCGCCAAGCTGCACTATGCAATCCGCGATGCGGAGATGCGCGAGATCTTCGTCCGAGCCCTCGAGCTTCGGCAGCGCGTCGCTGTATGCGTTCTCGGCGTCCTGCCAATGATGCGCTTCAAAAAGAATATTGGCGCGGAGCAGCCGCTCGGACATCAAAGGCTGCGGAAACGAGGTTCCCAGCGTGCTCTCGAAAAAGCTTATCTTTTCGCCGGCCTCGTCCGCTTGTGTGCTGAGCGGATAGCGGTCATAGACTTCGAGGTAATCACCGGCAGCGGCGATTTTGCCGTCCGCCTGTTCGTGCGCTTGCGCGCGGAGAAAAAGCAGCGCCGTGTTTTCCTCTACGTTCTTTGCCGAAGCGAGCGCGTCGAGCGCCTGCTGCGGCTGATTCAGCGCGATGGCCGTTTCGGCAAGGGCTTGCAGCGCCAGCGGGTCCATTACGCTCTGCGGATAATCGCGACGCAAGGCTTGTAATTGATCGAGCGCGGATGAATTGTTGTTCAAGTTGCGGTCGACCTGCGCGCTCCAGAACAACATGTAATCGGGAAGCAGTTTTTCCGGCTTCGTGAGGTCGAGCCACTCACGGGCCAGCTGATAGCGGCCATCGTTGTAGTCGAAATATCCCAGCGCCAGGGCGGCGCGCGCACCAAGCTCTTCCTTGGCGTGCGATTTTGCGAACGTCGAGAGCCGGCCATATACCGGGCCCGGTTCAGGACCGTTTTCCTGTTCCTGTTCCTGTTCCTGTTCCTGCTCCTTTTTCAACGCGCGAGAGAGCAAGGTCAATTGCTGCACTTCCACTGCGAACCGGGAGCTCGTGACTGGTTTCGCCAGTGGAATGGGTGGTTTGGCAGAAGCTCTCTGCGGCGTTCGCGCGGCGTGAGCGTGAAGCTGCGAGGCTTGCGCCGCTATCGCGCGCGGCGCTGGGCACAGCATCAAGCACAGTGCGATGCAAAATGCACTCGCAGGACCGAGGTTCATCTTAACCACGGGCGAATTAGCGGCGTAGCACCGGCGAGGGATAGGGATATTCTCCGAGGGTTTCCGGATCGCCGTTTCCCAGAATTTCCACCAGCCAGTGATGAAAATAATCCACGGGGTGATCCAAGATTTTCTGGAAGCGACGATCGTATTCTTTGCGGGCTTTGTCAAGCTCACTTCGAAGGCGTACGCAAATGTCCTTTTTCTCGCGGCCCTTGCGCACTTCCTCCGGCCTCAACATCTTTATGTCCTGCATAGAAACTTTGGCGACGCGGTTGGCGCGCTTGTGGAGTTCCTGCTCGCTGGCCGGAAGACTCGCGACCTCAAAAACCGCGGCCGGTTCTTCGACAACAGGTTCGGATGCGATTTCCGGCGCGGACGTAACCTGCGATTCTTCAACAACCGGCTCATGAACGTAAATCGTTTCTTCGACAGGCTCGGCGGTCGCAGATTGAGGTACCTCAACCGGTACTTCGGCCGGCTCCGTAGGGGGTTCCTCAGCGAGTATCGTTTCTTGCGCCTGCGGAGCCGGAATCGCGCGCGGCGGCATTTCCGGAGCGGGGGGCCGCTGCGCCACTTCCACGCCAACTGCGCGAACGCTTTCGGAGCCTTCTTCTTCGGAAAGCTCGCGGTCGCGCTGTTGCATGACGCTGGTGATGAAGGACGAGAGAACAGAAAGGCTGGCCGTCAGCGAAGCTGACGTCGCTTGCGCGCGCAGCATTGCCGGAAGAGCATTCGTCGGACGCGTGGAAGAGCAGGCCGAGACCAAATCCGCATAGGCCTGCTGCAAATCGTCCAAGGTGCGCTGCAGTGGAATCAGGTTATCGCGAACCGCGCGCGAGACCGCCTCTTCCAGCGCACGTTCGCGTGCTTTTTGTGCGTCAGCCATCGCGCAAAAATATCCCTCTCGGGATTATGGAAACGCGCGCAAACGGTGTCAACACGCATTCCTGCGGGGCGTTCCTTCCTTACGATATTTGCCGTAGCTGGATTCGCTCACTGCCCCGCCGCATGAGGCTTGATGAGATCGTCGAGATAATCGGGCTTGCTGTCATCGCGCACCAAATGCGGATAGCGCTCGCCGCCGTGGTAATCCACATCGACCGTCTTGTAATACTCTTCGTCGATCACCAGCAACCGGATTGGTTCTGAATGGTCCTTCGCCGCCTTAATCGCATCGTCGAGAATATCCGGCGCGTAAACGCGGCCGTTCACTCCTGCGAGGGTCATTCCTGAGGTAACTCCGGCATTGTAGGCTGGGCTGCCCACGATGGAATCGCTTACTCTGCCGTCGGCGCTCAGCTGTAGCCCAATTGAATAGGTCTGTCCGGGATTTCCGCCTCGCAATCCTGTCTTGGGCGGCTTATCTGAAAAAACCACCTTCCAGCCGCCGTTTTCGATGCCGCCGACGGGTGATTCCGGCGAAAGCGAAGTCAGGCGCTCGTGGAAGAACTTCGCCCAATCGTACGGCGCGATTTGATTGAGCGCGCTCACCACATCATCGAACGTGTACGGCTTCACTTCGGGACCGTTGTTAGCGCCGCCGTGGAACAGATGGCAGAAATCATCGATGGATTTCTGCCCGTTGCTTTGCTGATGAATGATCGTGGCCACTTCGAGCCACACTAAGTCGCCTTCCGGATAGTAATCCGAGCCGCGACGCCAGTCGGCCCAGCCAGATCCTCCGTGAACGCCGGGAATAGCCGTTGCAGTATCCTGCAAGTCGCGCCAAGTACGGCCAGGGGTGCCAGGACCAAGACTGGCGGCGATGCTTGCCAGATATTCGTGATATTCCTCCGGCGACCACAATCCGCTGCGCGCTGCGAGCATCGGCCCCACATAATCCGTCAAGCCTTCGTAAACCCACAATAGATCGTCCTGCATGGGAGTTTCATATTCCGGCGTCGCGAGGTCTGCGGGCCGCCGGAACTTGCCGTTCCAGGAATGCATGAATTCGTGCGAGAGCAATCCGCCCAGGGACATCCCCGCATTCGGGCCAATCAGCGTGCGTTCGGGCAAACGGCTGTCGTTGCACTCGTTATGCTCGAGTCCGAAATGCGCGACATGGTCGCTGAGCGTTAGCAGGAAATGATAATCGCGGTAATGCCGCGCGCCAAACAGCGCCCCTGATTCCGCCACAAGGTTCGTCATTCCCTGCACCGCTTCAGGGCTGATCGCCAGCGCCGCCTCGCTGTCCGCCACCAGGTCAAGTTCGTGATGGATGGGCTCGCCGGGCGGCGTGATGTTGACGGCGCGATAGTATTCGCCGGCGATCACAGGAGAGTCGACCAGGCGGTCGAGCGTCACGGGGCTGAAAACCACTTCGTCGCCGGAATGACTTGCTTCCGGCAGCGGCGTTCCGTACTTCCACCCGCTGGGCATCTTGAGTCTGGTGCGGTACATGATTTCATTCGCCGGCTTGCCCGCGGGATACAACACATTCTGGTTCCAACTAATCACCACCAGTTTGTCCGTCGACGATGCTGCGCCCGAGGCAAATCCTCCGGCTTGCGGTTCGAGGTAATCGAAGTCAACGTCCAGCCGCGTCGCGCCCTCGGGGACATCCACGTGGAACGTGAACACGTCCAACCTGTCGCGCTGCCAGGGAATGACCTTCCCGTCCGCGCTGAATTTGAGCCCCGTTACATTCGAGATCGGCCCATCGGGGCCGTGCTCGCCCGGAATCCACTTGGGGTAGTAGAGCGTTAGCGGGCCCGCTTGCACGGGCATCACCATGTGCGTTTTCACCAGGCCGAGCGGCACTTGCGTCGCGTCCACGGTCAGCTGAATCGTGCCGCCATCCTGCGCAAAAGCGGCCGGAGCCAGAAGAACCAAGAAAATCACCACCCATAAAGACAAACAAACACGCTTTGGATTCATCACTACGCTCCCCTATTGACGAAATGAATTCCGCAATCCATCACGGCGAACATTCGACCCAGAAGACTTCGCAGCCGCGACACGCGCCTGCGCACCAAAACGAACTGCAAATCATACGCCTATCCGCGTTTCTTGAGTGTGTTTTTGTAGGTCGGGCCGTTGCGATTCGGTTTCGCTTGCGCACCGGACAGGCTGCTTACTGCGGATGCTGCTTCAGCTTTGCTTCCAGGCGGGCCTTCACGCCGGGCCATTCCGAATCGACGATGCTGAAATAAACGGAGTGACGGATTCTTCCGCTGGCGGTGATCATGTGATTCCGAAACACGCCTTCTTCGCGCGCGCCAATCCGCAAAATCGCGTTACGCGACTTTTCATTCAGCGAATCGGTTTTCAGTTCCACGCGGATGCAACCGAGCGTTTCAAATGCGTGCCGCAGCAGCAGATACTTGCACTCGGTATTCACTGCGGTCCGTTGCCACGGCGTCGCCACCCACGTCCACCCAATCTCGGCGCGGTGGTGAACGCGTTCAATATTTGCGTAGCGCGTGCTGCCAATCACCTTGCCGGAAGCCCGGTCGATAATCGTGAAGGGCAAGGAGACTCCGCGCGCAAGGTCGGCGAGAGCCACGTCGACGTACGCGGACATTTCCTCCGGCGTGCGCACCGGATCGGGAATCCATCGCCACAGCTTTTCATCGAGACCGACTTCCGCCAGCGCCGCGCGGTGAGCCGGCAACATCGGTTCGAGCCGCACATGCTCGCCGGTGAGCGTCACCGGTTTCACGATCATTTCATTGGAAACTGCGCCAGTCATCCACTCCGACTCCTCTCGGCAAACGGTTCCTCAATTGTAGGAGATGAGTACGCAGATTTTTTGTTAGCGCTTTCTTGAGTCGCCTGCCATTTTGGACTGCTAAGCTTACCGAAGATCGGATATCCCTTTACGCGAATCACTGCTTGTATACGACTCCGCCTTTCATCACGAAGGAAACTTTCTGCGTGACGCCAATGTCCTCGAGCGGATTGCCAGGCACGGCGACGATGTCCGCAAAGTATCCGGGCTTCAAAACGCCGATCTTCCCTTGCCACATGAGCACCTTTGCGCCTTCGAGCATGTCCGCTTGAAGCGCCGCCAGCGGCGACATGCCGTACTGCACCATCAGAACGAGCTCGCGCGCCTGCGTGCCGTGCGGAAACGGACCGACATCTGACCCGACGGCAAAGGGTATGCCAGCGGCGATCTGCTTCTTGAATTGCGCGGCGTGATAATCGAGCATGGCGTGCTCAGCCTTGGCTCCGGCGGGCGTTTCCGCATGGTCCGCGAAATACTCGAAGATGGTAAACGTGGGAATCGCCGGGATATCCTTTTCACGCATCAATCGCATGGTTTCATCGCTCAGTTGAGCGGCATGGTCGATGGATTCGACGCCGGCTTGGGCGGCATAGAGCGCGCCGGGCTCGCCCATGCAATGCACGCCGACCTTGGTTCCTAAGCGCGCCGCTTCCTGGACGGCAGCGCTGAGTTGCGCTTCCGTGTACTGGTATGGCGTGGAGAATTGGCCGTCGCGGAATGAGTCACGCCCCGTTTCATATATCTTGACGAAATCCGAGCCCTCTTTGTGCTGCTCGCGAATCGTCTCGATGAGTTCATCCGTGGTGTTCGCGTAATCGGCATTCGAAAGCACGTGCTGCGCCGGATTAAAACCAATCGCGTCCTCGTGGCCGCCGAGAATGGAAATCGCGTTTCCGCTCATGCGCATGCGCGGCCCGGGAATCAGCCCTCGATTGATGGCGTTGCGCACCGCGGTATCCGCGGATCCTGCGCCCTCGGTGCCCATATCGCGTTCGGCGGTAAAGCCGGCCATCAAGTCGGCGCGCGCGGCGAGCGCCGCGAGGAGGGTGCGCTCCGGCACCGCCTCATCCACGGTTTGCGAACCCTCATTGCCCGGATGGAGGAACAGGTGCACGTGGGCGTCGATCAATCCGGGTATCAACGTGGTGTCGCCCAAGTCGATGGTCTGCGCGTCGGCGGGATGCGTGACGGATTGGCCTACTTCGGCGATTTTATCGCCGCGGACCAGCACTTCCCCGGGCGTGATGATCTTTCCGGACTCGATATCGAGCAGGCGCGCCGCATGCAGGACGATGGGACGCTGCGGTGATTGCTCCAGCGCGGACTCCGTTTGCGCTCGAACGGTTGTAATGGCGGTTGTAATGGAAAACGTCAGCAGAAGAACGAAGTTCACGATGAAGCGGCAGTGGTTTTTGTTCATGGCGACGGGATAATACCACTTCACTTCCCGTTTGCTGAACCGAAGACGGTTCGGAATCGAGAAGCTAAGACGCGCCGCTCCAGACTACGCGGGCTTCCGGTCCAAGCGCCGTACTCCCACGATCACGAGCAAATAGATCAGGGCAAGCGGGGCGGTGAAGATCAGCACGAGGGGAAAAATATTGCTGCCATCCAAGTAGGCAAAAATCGTGTAAGCAATCACGGCCAGCATCGGAACCACGGGCACGGCGACGGCCTTTCGCCAGCCACCCCGGAGCCGCCAAAGCAAGACAATTTGCAGGATGAAATAGCCCGGGATGCTCCACATGACGGCGAAAAAAATGAGTGACGTCCCCCACGGGATGGGTGGATTCATGTGAGCGGCGAACGCAGCCTTCTCGCGACGACTCTCTTCGGCTTGCATGCGCGTCACCCAATCCGCTGGCGCGCGGTGGGTCGTGCTTTGCACGCCCGTCCACGTAAGGTCCACAGGGACGCTCATCTGGGCGACGGTGCTGCCCGTGCGGTCGTCCGTGGCCGTGATTTCGAGCATGTCAACGTGCTGAGCCCTCGTATAGGCCAGCCAGAAAAACGCCTCGCCCGTGCCCGCAGCATACAGTGGCGATCCGCTCGTTATCTCGGTCACCTGCCGTCCCGCTGAGAACGCTTCGGCGCGAACCCGAATGGGACGGTCAGCGGTGTAGCCGATTCTCAAATAAAAATCTTCCCAGTATCCAAGAACGGCCGGAGATGCCGGGTCGGTCGCGGCGACTTGCAAGGGATCGGCGGCGCCTGCGAGCCCGGCGGCGAATGCAATGGCAATGACCATCAGCGTAGAGGGATGGATGCATTTCCTGGAAGTGGAAGTAACAGACGCGAATACTGGGATGGCCATGCATGCCCTCTACGACTTGATTTTTGGCACCCGGTTCCCCGCGGTTCTCTTTCTGGCCCCTGCTATTTCAACACAAACTCTATTTCTCGAATCGTACTCCTCTGTTCGACGCCGCCTTGCTGAAATTCATGGTCCTGTGTCCCATCCTTAAAAGATAGAGCGCCTCAAGGCTGCAGGCGCGCTTCGGCTGCGGCGCGGATCGCGGCGGGAAACGGGCATGACTTGCGCGTCTGGCGATCCAGATGCACGGCGGTGATCTCCGTGGTCGCGGCGATGGTGCCCTTTTCGATATTTCGCATCTCGTGCAGAAACCGAATCACTTTATCGCGCACTTCGAGCACGCGCGAACGTATTTCGACCACATCGCCGGCGAAAAGCTCCTGCTGGTACGACGTGTTCTGCTGCACGCCGGCCATGCCGCGCTGCTGCTCACGCAAGTAAGACGGCGTGATGCCCAGTTCGGTGAATAAATTCCACGTCGCCTCGTCGAATTTTCCCGTGTACCACATCACGTTCATGTGGCCCATGTGATCGCAGTGCCAGGGATGGACCGCGCCTTTGTAGGTGAGAGTTTGCATGATCCTTTGCCGTTTTCAGGGTGCGCTGTGACGCTTTGCGATCTTACCGTGGAGTCCTGCTGTAATCCACTCTCCGCCCTTTGCTTCCCTGCTGAAACTTTCCACCGGAACGCTTTGCTCCGTGCCTAGGAAACCCAGGGAGGCCGGTAGGCCTTGTTATGTCGTGGTAAAATGGAGACGAGTCAAATCACCATCGGGGGCGAAACGGTTTCGACGGAGACTGTCGCGGCCCGAAGGCATGCCGGGCGTCACCTGCCCGCAATCGGGTGAAACAATACAACTGCCAATACGCAGTTGGCTCTCGCAGCCTAATTAAAAACTAGGCAGCGCGTCTCCCCTCCTGCCGCCCGCGCGTGAGGGATGAGGCGTCACAATGTGGGCTGGCTGGCGCGTTTCGGCCCGTAACGCGTCGGCGAGATCATCGGGCTAGTTGGCTGCGTTTCTTGCTCGCTCTAAGCGCGGCCGGCGAACACGCGGATGGCCGCAAGGCTAGGCCGCACGGGAACGAGCTAAGCATGTAGTCTTCCGGCTACAAGGCCTCTCGGACGGGGGTTCGACTCCCCCCGCCTCCACCATTTTGATGTCTGATGAAGTCTGCCGAGGAAGCCACAGCGGGCGTGACGTGTGCGGGAGAGGCTTGGCTCCAAGTTCGCTGAACGTCGGCCTCGGCTTGCTCCTGTAGAGCAAGCGTCCAGGCATTGTAGTGCTTCTCCGTAATCCGCACGCTGCGGTGTCCGAGTAAGGCCGAAACGCGCCGCCACTCACAATCCAAGGCCCGTCATGGCTCATAAAGCACAAAGTGGACGATTGGCCTCACATTCCCCGCGGACAAGTGTTAAATAGGAGCACGCATCGTGGGTCTGTGAGTTTGCGGTTTCCTCTCGATTCAGGATCTTTGGCAGGTTGCAGATTCTGATCCTCTTGTTTTGATCTCCCCTCCTTTTTCTGTTCGTGCGCTCGTGCCTCGAGGGAGAAATGAAAAATCGCAAATCATTCGACGAATCTGAACACTCGCCGTGCTTCACGCCAAGTAGTCACGCTTGGCGCAAGATTCCAAAGTGCGTGTCTATCAACTTACTGGCGGCAATGCTTCTCGCTGGTTCCGCTTGGCCTCAGCAAAAAACCCAGGACCTAGGAAGCAAGAGCATCGAAGACCTGATGAATGTCGAGGTGACGTCTGTCTCGAAAAAAGAACAAAAGCTGTCGCGCACGGCGGCAGCGGTCTTTGTGATCAGTCAAGACGACATCCGCAATTCCGGAGCAACAAACATCCCCGATCTCCTGCGCATGGTACCCGGACTCGATGTGGCCCAAATTAACGCCAGCACTTGGGCTATCAGTGCTCGCGGGTTCAACTCCCAGTTCAGCAACAAACTCCTCGTGATGATCGACCGTAGAATTGTCTATACAGCTACTTTCGCCGGTGTGTTTTGGGACACGTTGGACCTTCCCCTCGAAGACATCGATAGGATCGAGGTGATTCGAGGCCCGGGCGGGGCCGTATGGGGCGCGAATGCGGTGAACGGAGTGATCAGCATCTTCACGAAGAACGCGTCGGAGACCCGCGGAGGCTTGATCGACGCCGGGGCCGGAAACCTCGAGCAGGGGTTCGGATTCGCGCAGTACGGAGGAAAGCTAAGCAAAGAAACGGATTATCGCACTTACATCAAGGCGTTCGATCAGAACGACATGCTGGACCCCGCGGGCCAAAACGGGGAGGACGGCTGGCATACCGTGCGCGGCGGATTCCGAGCTGATAGCACGCTCTCACCAAAAGATTCGTTGATGCTCGAGGGAGATTTTTCGGCCGGGCGGGAAGGCGAGTTTGGTTTTGTGCTCCCGTCGGTCACATCCCCCGGTTTTGTGCCCGTCGCCGAGCAGATCCCCATCTCAGACGGTTCCCTTGTGTCCGTCTGGAACCATTCTGTGTCGTCGGGGTCAGACACGTCACTCCAACTTTCCTTCGACCGGCACTGGCGGAACGACCCGCAGAACCCGGAGACACGCGACACCTGGGACCTTGATTTTCAGCACCATGTCACCTGGGGCGACCGCCAGGACGTTGTGTGGGGGCTGGGTTATCGCAATACCGCGGACAACATCGGAGGGAGCCTCACGGTTGCAATGAACCCCGCCAGCCGCGTTCTTCAAGTCTTCAACGCTTTTTTGCAAGACGAGTTCGCATTGATTCCCGATGAGCTCTATCTCACGGTGGGGTCGAAGTTCGAGCACAACGACTACACAGGATTCGAATTCATGCCCGATGTGCGGGTGGCATGGAACGCCAGCAGGCGAAACATGCTCTGGGTCGCTGTCTCCCGGGACCTGCGGGCTCCTTCCCGGAACGACACGAACCTGGTCCTGAATGTCGGCACAGGACCCACAGGCCCACCCAATCTGATCAGGCTCCTCGGCAACCCGGATTTCCAGGACGAGAGATTGATCGCTTACGAGATGGGGTATCGAAACACGCTCTCCGACCGCACTTCGATCGATTTCACGAGCTATTACAACGACTACGACAATCTCCAAACCACCGAACCGGGCACGCCTTTCCCAGAGCTGACTCCTCAACCTGCGCATATCGTCGACCCATTTACATACGAAAACTTGATGTACGGCGAAACTCATGGCGTTGAGGTTACGGCGAGTTGGAAAGCGACGAACCGTTGGACGATCAGTCCCGGATATGCCCTCGAACGACTCCACATGCACACGCGTGCTGCGAGCCAGGACACCCAAACGGCACTCTTTATCGAAGGCGCGGCACCTCACGAAAGCGCCCAGCTTCGGTCTCATCTCGTCCTGTCGGACAACCTCGCATGGGACACCTCTGCCTTTTTTGTCAGCGGACTCATTGACCAGGGTCCATCCAGTAATTTCACAATCCCTGCTTACACCAGGGTGGACACAGGGCTCACCTGGAAGCCTTGGGAAAACTTTTCGCTCGGCGTGTTCGGTCAAGACCTAGCAAGAGATCATCACTTCGAGTTCGACGATGTAGACGGAGCCTTGCAGTCCAGCCAGATCAAGCGCAGCGCTTACGCGAAGTTGACATGGCTTTTCTGACTCGGCGCATGGCGATTTTCTGCGAGGGTCCACGTTGAACCATACCGACCATAAGAATCTTGCTCTCGCCGCCAGAACTCTTGTTCTCGGCGTCCCTAGGATACCGCCGCGCTCAGTTTCCTCCTTCTTGATCTTCTCGGTGACGTTTGGAGCCCTGCTCTTTGGGGTCGCGAATCCGGCCGTGGCGCAATCGAAAGGAGACGAATACCGCCTCAAAGCGGCCTTCCTCTTTCATTTCACGCAGCTCGTGGATTGGCCACCGGATGCTTTCGGAAGCGACAGCGACCCCGTGACACTGTGCACTGTGGGTGAAGATCCATTTCACGGCGACCTGGACGCTGCGGTCGAGGGAAAGTCAATTGGAGCGCGGCCTCTCCGCGTACGGCACTTCAAACAACCGCAGGATATCCAAGGATGCCAGCTCCTTTTCGTCGGCAACCGCGACTCCGCTCGCATTTCGGCGTTGCTTGTCGGATTGAAGGATTCTCCTGTTCTCACCGTTGGTGAGGCGGATGATTTCGTCAAGGAAGGCGGGATGATCGGTTTCTTCATAGAAAACGACAAGATTCGCTTCGATATCAACCTGCAATCGGCGGAACACGCGAAGCTCAGAATCAGTTCCCGTTTGCTGCTGCTGGCGCGCAAAGTGATCGGGAATCAGAAATAAGGAGGCAGAATGTTTTCCAAGGATGCATCGATACAGAGAAAACTGGCGCTCTTGATTCTCGGCGCAAGTTTCTTTGCGCTGGTTTTGGCGTCGCTCGGATTTGGAATCTACGAACGCGCGAGCTTTCGGGCCAGCATCGCCAGTGAGCTTTCGACGCTCGCCGACACGCTGGGCGCGAATGCGGCGGCGTCACTGGCGTTCGATGATCAGAAGGCCGCGCGAGATATCTTGAGCGCCCTTCGAGCAGAACCCAATATTCTGGGCGCCTGTCTCTACGATAATCACAACAACATTTTTGCCCAATATCGCCGCGCCGATCTTGGGAACAATTTCAAGATGCCGCCGTGGCATCCGGATGGAACGCAATTCGGGCCAGAGGCCCTGACGCTCTTTCGGAGCGTTTCCTTGAATGGCGAACGAACCGGTTCCATCGGCATCATTTCCGACTTGAGTGGATTTCGCGCCGAGATACGGGAGTACATGGAGATCGCCATCCTGGTGCTCTTCGTTTCTGTTCTCGTCACCTACTTGATTTCCGCGCGCTTTCTCCGCGTAATCACTGAGCCCTTGCTGCAACTGGCCAGTGTGGCCGGCAAAATTTCGGAGCAAGAAAACTACGCTCTCCGTGCAATCTCATCTGGAAATGATGAAGTAGGGAAAGTGATCCGCTCCTTCAATCAAATGTTAAGCCGCATCCAAGAACGCGACAATGCCCTCCACACAGCGAAAGACCAACTGGAGCTTCGTGTCCAGGAGCGCACGCAGGAGTTGGAACGGGCGCGAGACACCGCCGAAAAGGCCAGCCGCGCCAAGAGCGAATTCCTTGCCAACATGAGCCACGAAATTCGCACTCCGCTCAACGGCATTATGGGTATGACCGATTTGGCGCTCGACACGCAGCTTACTCCCGAGCAGCAAGAGTATCTCCAGACGGTCAAGATGTCGTCGGATTCGCTGCTCAGCGTCATTAACGATGTTCTCGATTTCTCCAAGATCGAAGCGGGCAAGCTCGATCTGGAAACAATTGATTTCAACATGCGCCACTGTGTCGAGGAAACTTTGAAAACCCTCGCGCTCCGCGCTGACGAAAAAGGACTGGAACTCCTCTGCGAGGTCGCTCCCGAAGTCCCCGAAGCGGTACAGGGTGACTCGAGCCGCCTGCGCCAGATCCTCGTTAATCTCGTCGGCAATGCCCTCAAGTTCACTCAAGAAGGCGAGGTGGCGTTGCGGGTTAGCTTGGAGGCCGAAGATAACCATCATCGCCTCGTTCATTTCACCGTTTCCGATACGGGGATTGGCATTCCGCCCGAAAAGCAGAAACTTATCTTCGATCCATTCTCACAGGCGGACACATCCACAACTCGCAAGTACGGCGGGACCGGACTTGGCCTGACGATCTCCTTGCGATTAGTAACCATGATGGGGGGCAAGATCTGGGTCGAAAGCGAGATCGACCGAGGTTCACGATTTCATTTCACGCTGCCCTTAAAGAGCTCCGAGAAAAAAGCGGAAGTCGGAACCATCGCTCCGCCGGAGATTCTCAGAGGTGTCAAAGTCTTAGTCGTGGACGATAACCGCACCAACCGGCGAATTCTCGAAGGCATGCTCAAGCGCTGGGACATGAAAACGACACCCGTTGCCGGCGGAGAAGAAGCCCTTGCTGAATTGTCGGCAGGCCGTAAGACCGGCGAACCGTTTGCATTGATTCTCACGGATATGCACATGCCCGGCATGGACGGCTTTACTCTGGTCGAACGAATCCTGCAAAGGCCGGAATTAGCCACCGCAACCATCATGATGCTCACGTCAGCAGGACACCGGGGCGACGCAGAACGTTGCAAACAATTGGGCATCGCTGCCTACTTGTTGAAACCGATTCGCCAGTCCGAGTTGCGCGAGGCGATCGCCCGCGTCCTTGGCGCTCGCGAACAAAACGGCGCCATACCTCTGGTGACACGTTTCTCCCTGCAGGATGCGCGTGATCCCTCCGAAGTCTTGTATGTACTGCTCGCAGAAGACAATTTGGTGAATCAACGGCTGGCGACGCGTTTGCTGGAGAAGAGAGGTCACCGCGTCGCCGTTGCTGCAAATGGCCGCGAAGCCCTGGAAGCTGTCGGCAAAGAGGCTTTCGATCTGGTCTTGATGGACGTCCAGATGCCGGACATGGATGGCCTGGAGGCGACGGCCAGTATTCGCGCAGCGGAGAAAATGACCGGTAAGCATCAGCCCGTCGTGGCACTGACCGCGCACGCGATGAAAGGCGACGAAGAGAAATGCCTCGCTGCGGGAATGGATGGTTATTTGGCCAAACCCATTCGTCCGCACGAACTAGACGGCGTCCTCGAGAAGTACCTGGCCATGCGCGCTGATGCCGCAAAGCGCCACTCGACGGATAACTCGCTGCAAGAAGTTAGAAACAAATAGCAGCCCGTACTCTCAGCCGAGCTTCTAGGAAGGGCCTATTTCGCCGTGTTCACGTATCTGCACACGTCTTTGACGGCGTTGCTGAGAAGGACTGTGGTCGTGGCGAACACTGCGGTGCCGCCTTTGTGGAACAAGGTGAACCGGTAATGCTCCGGCCAGCCTCTTGCGTCGAGCATGTAGTCGGAGTCTTTGGAATTCAGCGTAATCGTCACGTTGGGGCACTTCTCTCCCAGGTTCTTGACGATATCGGCTGAGGGCACGGTCGACGCGGGCGATAGCACGAGCTTCAGCGGCGGTCCTGAAGGCTGCTTCGCGGTTACCGCGCCCGCGACCAGCAGCAACGACAGTAGCGAAACGCCAAGCATTCGTCTCTTCCTCATCGGTGTTCTCCCTGTACGATTCCCTGCGCAATGTGTTGCAAATGCACCCCAGGCCCCACACTTTATCGGACGGATTTCTTCCGAAGATGGTTGCATGCCGGGCGCGCTGGATTGACCTTTCCCGCAACACGCATTGGCGGCGCTCTTCAGCTTCCGCAGTCGCGGGCTAGCCTTGTACAAACACGGAACTCACGCATAAGTCGCGCGATGCGAAACACGATTTGCCCACTCCCGTCGCCGATACGCTACCAGGTGAGAGATCCTGGGCGAGAAACAAAAAAACGATCTCCTCGCGTGCGCTACATGCTTTGCCCGATTGCTTGTTGGAGTGCCCCTGGTTACGCTTGGGGTATGCGCAATGTCCCTCCCGATGAATACAACGGCGCGGTCGCCTACCTCGGATGCCATGGCTGCCGCATAACGCCAGTAGATAGTTTCGCCAGCGGCGATCCCTCAGGGCCGTGCACCCGCGTCGGTCGAAAGACTCTTACTGCCGAGGAGGTTGTATCCCTCGCGGTCGATAAGGGCTGGGTGTTGCCGTAGGTTGGCATGGCTCAGGAGAGGGGCTGCGACATGCGGTAATCGGAACTTCCTCAGCCGTTGCTCCGCTTTAGCGCCCCGCAAGTTACGAAAGCGGCTGCCTCGCTGTGCGCTTCGCCCTTGACTATCCTGGTCGCACGGCATAAATTGCCGCAGCTTTCGCGAAAAGGCTGGTGTCTTCACATGGACATTGAACACAGACGGGAACCTCGTCATACGTTTTTCGCCTCGGTCGAACTCCTCGAATCCAAGCTCGACACGCGCATCGATGCCCGCACCGGCGATCTCAGTCTCCACGGCTGTTACGTCGATACCATGAATCCATTTCCACCTGGCGCGGACGTCCGCATTACCATCACTCACATGGAGGAAAAATTCACGGCCCTCGGCAAGGTCGCCCATTCCAAACCCAACGTTGGCATGGGCATTTCCTTCACCGAGATTGCGCCTCAGCAACGCCCCATCCTCATGAAATGGCTTTCCGCAGTGCACGGCGACTGAGCAAACAGCTTTCTTGCGAGCTCCCGAACAGCAAGTCCGCATCCTGCGTGGGCATGCCGTGAGCCGGAGCCTCTTCAGCCTTGGCTACCCTTTAGCGCGGCCAGCAACTTACTCCCGTCCGGACTTCCCAATCCTGTGCACGCATCCCACCCTGGCCCGGCGGAATAGGCGCCATTATTACCAGCCGTGATGTCGTGCAGCGTACTCTCAACGCTCGTCGTGTACAGCAACGGATTCAGATAGCCTGCGTTCTTGCCGAGAGACTGGTTTATCAACGCCACCAGTCCGGCCCATAACGGCGCCACCGCACTTGTGCCACCGATAACAATTTGCTGCCCATCCACCACAACGTTGTAGCCTGTTTCCGGGTCCGCGTCCCCCGCAACGTCCGGCACTCCTCGCCCCGCAAATCCGTTTGGCGCCTTGGGCACGCCGGCACTTGCCTGAAACGTGGGGATTGCGAAAAACTCGCTAACGCCGCCGCCCGTGGCGCCTTCGTTTTGCGACAAATCGTTCCATGCTTGCTCACTCGCGATTGTGCTCCCGGAAATTTGGAGCTTGGTTCCTCCGCAACCCATCACGTACGGGCTCGACGACGGAAAATCCACCGTTGGAGTGCCATTGGATACGCCGTCCGACGAACCGTCGTCTCCGGATGCCGCGAGCACGGTCACCCCTAGCGTCGCCGCGTCCTGGCATGCGGAATTGAACGAATCCAGCGCCTGCTGTGTCCACGAGCTTTCCGGCCCACCCCAGCTGATTGACACGACCGCGGGTTTCAAGTTCGTGTCGTGAATAGCGGTGGTCAGCGCATCCAGAAATCCTGCATCCGTGTTGGGCGTGAAGTACATGGCAAGCTGCGCGCCCGGCGCGACCGCTCCCGCGACTTCGATGTCCAGTTCGACTTCCCCGTCAGGACCATTGGCATCGCCCGTGGGCGAATTCGTCGCGCCGTCAACAGAGACTGCCGTTACGTTCGGCATGGCAATTCCGAGTCCGCTAAAGAATGTTTGCAAATCCTGGGTATTGTATCCGCCTCCCAATTCCACGATTCCGATGCACTGCCCGCTTCCGTCGGAAGCTGAAGGAAAATCGTACGCATCGGCCATTTGCACGGGAGAATAGGAAACTGCGGCGGCCTGTGCGCTCACCTTTTTTTGTATGCGAAAATGAGTTTTCGCCTGCGGACGATTGTCCAATCCAAAAACGCCCTGGACAATCCCCTCCAGCTCGGCGGGGATCGTCAGTGCGCCAGTCCGGCAGCGATATGTCCCGGTGGGATGTTCCCAACGCCCAAGAGTCGCCTCAAAGGCGTCGCTGAACGCCTGCACGGTTCCGATCAAAAGAACGGTTCGGCGTGGTCGACTCTCGCTCAACACGTCAAGTCCGTATTGCTCTGCGAATCTGCGAATCGCAGCCAGGTCCTCTGGCCGTGCGCCGAAGGCCGCGGCGAATTCCTCCCGCGAGAGATAATTGCGATGCCGCAGAGGACGGGACCCTAGTTCATCCATCGCCGGAAACGGCCTCGTTCCTCCCCGGCGCAAGAACACAGTCACTTGAATCCGCTGGTTCGGATCGGCGGGCCCAACCCTGCGACCGCCCGGTAGCTCCTTTCGTGTGCTTCCCTTCAAGTCGACGCGTTTCTGTTGCGTTGGCACGGTGGTCTCCAGTGGACTGGGCCGTTCGTTTACCCATGGTAACGCTGCGAAGCCTTCGGGTGGTAGGCTCTTTGCCCGATTGACCGTATCATTCGCGCGCTTTATTTTGTGCCTATGCAGACGCTGACTGCAGAGCAATTCGATACGGCAATTGCATTCCTTAAGAATCGGCACAAGTCAAGTTGTCGCGAGCTACGCCGCACGGGGAACCTCGTGTCACAGTGGACGGCCAGTTGCTTCAGCGCGAAGACGTGATTCGCATGGCCGACACGGAAGGCCGGAGCGTCGGCTGGAAGCCAACTACGACTCCAGCGCCCTGAGGTCTTCGGAATCCAGAGCCGCACCGCTCGCCACTCGTTATGTGCTTGGGAACAGTGACTTACCCCCCTCCGCAATAATCCTAAGAGAGAGGCAACCATGATCCGATTCTTGGCACAGAACTGGCCTAGCCTTCTTTGGTCCGCCGTCATTCTTGCGGCTGCCATCATCCTCGCCCTTATCACCCATTTCGTTGTTTTCTGGCTGCTTCGGCGATTGGCCCGCCGAAAAGGCGCTTTGCTCGATCAATCCCTCGTCAAACGCGGCCAGGAACCCGCCCGCTGGATTTTTCCGCTGCTCGCCGTTTTGGTGGTTCTGCCTGGGCTTCCCCTTCCGGCAAAGCCGATGTCGGCCATCGAGCACATCACCGGCCTTGGCCTCATCGCCGCAATCGCCTGGCTCGTCATTCTGACCAGTGAGATCACCTCCGACATTCTGGCCGGGCGCTACCGCGTTGATGTTGCCGATAACCTTCTCGCGCGCCGCATTCAAACGCAATTTCACATGCTGCACCGCGTCGTCGTTGTTCTCGTCAGCGTCGTGGCGCTGTCGATCATGCTGATGACCTTCCCCGCAATCAAACACATCGGCATGAGTCTTCTCGCCTCGGCGGGACTCGCGGGGCTCGTTGTGGGCCTGGCGATGAAAGGCACTCTCTCGAACCTCATCGCCGGAGTGCAGATCGCTTTCGCGCAACCGTTTCGGCTGGAAGACGCTGTGGTCGTCGAAGGCCAATGGGGCTGGATCGAAGAAATCGGCACGATGTACGTTGTGGTGCGGATTTGGGATCTCCGCAGGCTAGTCCTTCCACTCTCATACTTCCTCGACCATCCTTTTGAGAATTGGACCCGTACGAGCGCCGAACTCCTCGGTCACTGCTACATTTATGTGGACTATACGGTACCCGTCGAGGAAGTTCGCAAGGAGCTCCGACGCATCCTTGAGTCCACGCCTCTCTGGATGGGAAAGGTTTGCGTGGTTCAAATCTCGGACCTTTTCGAGACGACGGCCCAGCTACGCGCCTTGATGGACGCGCGCAATTCGAGTGACGCCTGGGACTTGCGGTGTCTTGTCCGCGAAAAACTCATCGAGTACCTCCAGGAGCATTACCCCGGCAGCCTGCCGCGCTACCGGGCCGAATTGGCGTCTTCGGACGGTGATTCCCTGCCAGGCCCCAAGAAAGGTACGTCCGCACAGCCCGTCGCTCACCCCTAGGACCAGGCAGGATTTGAAGCGGCAAGATTCAAGATTATGTAAACTAAATTTGGACGGCTTGGGTCGACAGAAAATCGCATAATTTTGCACAGTGTGGACCACGCTATGCCCAAATCATTGCACATGCGGTATTGCGTCCGTGCACGAATGTGTTGCAAACAAGCGCTTTATGAAGACAGTACGATTGGTTCAGTACGTGCTCGCACGCGATTAGTCTCTGGGTCGACACGGACTCCGAGGTATGCGAGCGTGTGAAATCCGTGCCACCGAGAGCTGTTAACCTACCCTGGGCACCGAGATCCTCACTGAGAGTAAGGAGGTTCGCAAAATATGAAGAAGTTCTTGATCCTCGCGGCAGTGGTTTTGGCGCTCTCCGTTAGGTCGGCGTTTGCCGCCCCAACGTTGACGCCCTGCCCCATTCTGACCGGCGGCGACTCCGGCGGTTTTACTGTTGATCCCGGCTACATCACCGACACGCTGGGTGGCACTGCGAACGGATGCACTGTTCTGATCACGTTCAACTCCAACGGGTCCATCACGACGACCAACCCGAACGCGAACGGCTTCTATGATTCAGGCGGCGATGACAATTTGGTTGGCATCGTCAACAATAGCGGCCATACCATTTTCAGCATCGTCCTGACAAACCCCTTCGTCGACATTTTCGGGTTTGACGGAGACGGCCCTTGCGGCCCCTCGGTATCGGGGGCTAGCCCTGGCTACACCTTCGCTGGCGGCGGCAATGCCTGCGCCGGCGCCACGGATCCGAATGGATACGGCGGCCCGGGCGTCACTTACTCGGGAATCAATGGTTCTGCCACCAGCGGCACCGTCAATTTTGCTGGCGGCGTTGCCAATGGCGGCACCATTTGGTTCGGACTGGAAGGCCCTGCTTCCGTTAACACTGTAGTTGGAACGACGCCAGAACCGGCATCGCTTTTGCTGCTGGGCACCGGCCTTCTTGGTGTTGGGTTCATGCTGTCTCGTCGCAACGCGTAGTCAGGTTGCTGCTTTCTCGACTGCAAAGGCCGCCCACCTCAGAGGAGGGCGGCCTTTGCAGTTCGTGTTTTTGGCTGACCCACACGCCGCAGAGTGTGCTCCGGTCTCGTTCGCAAGCCCCAGTTCCCTGCAAAACGAATCTCACGAGGCTCCCTGACTACCTCGAATTGGGCATTGACATGACGGGAAACGGTTGTCGGATCGGGCGATAGCCGACAACTTCGGTCGACGGAAAACCGCATCGTTTTGCACAGAGTGGACAATCGTGTGCCCAAATCATTGCACAGCGCCTATTGCATCCATGCACGAATGTGTTGCAAACAAGCGCTTTATGAAGACAGTACGATTGGCTAAGTACGTGCTAGTTCCTGACCAGAGTTTCTCGGTCGGCATGGACTACAACGTAGGCGAGGGTGTGAAATGCGTGCTACCGAGAACTGTTAACCTATTCTGGGCACCGAGATATTCACTGAACTAAGGAGGATCACAAGCTATGAAGAAGTTCTTGATTCTTGCGGCAGTGGTTTTGGCGTTCTCCGTTAGGTCGGCGTTCGCGACCCCTTCGGGTGCGTGCCCGATCATCAGCGGTTCCGGCGGGGGCGAAGGTACCGATCCCACCTACACCGCTGACTCTGGCGGAGCGAACGGCGGTTGCAACGTACTGATCACGTTCGGCTCCGGCGGGTCAATCGTAACGACCAACCCGAACGCCGCAGGGTTTTATGACACTGGCGGCGATGACAACATGGTTGGTATTATCAACAATAGCGGCAGTACGATTTTCAGCATCACCCTGACAAGCACGTCGCAGGACATTTTCGGCTTTGACGGGGACGGCCCTTGCAGCGGCTTTACGTTGTCGTTCGGCTCCTGTACCGGCGGCGACCCCAGCGGCTATGCCGGCACTGGAGTCTCGTTCACCCCGACTACTGCTTTTTCGGGAACCGTGAGCTTCGCCGGCGGCATTGCCAACGGCGGTACCGCGTGGTTCGGGTTGGAAGGGCCAGCTTCTCTTACCGCCAGTGGCGTGACAGTTGGCACGACACCAGAACCGGCATCGCTTTTGCTATTGGGCACCGGCCTTCTTGGTGTTGGGTTCATGCTGTCTCGTCGCAACGCGTAGTCAGGTTCCTGCTTTCTCGACTGCAAAGGCAGCCCCACCTCAGAGGAGGGCGGCCTTTGCAGTTCGTGTTTTTGGCTCACCCACTCCGCGCCGAACGCGTCGCGGCCCTCGCGCGTCTATTCCGTCCAGACCTCCAGCCTTCAGGTGGCGGCCCAAAGTGCTACCTCAAGGTGCACATTGATTTGTTCCTCGCGATTTCACCGGTGACATGATTCGCTGGCAGAAAGCGGCATTGTTTTGCATAATCATCGCAAAAACACTGCCAAGTCATCCGCATCCTGGCGAAGACTGGGTTGAGTAATCTCTTATGAAAGAATGACTTACGTCATTTTCCCAAAATGGTTCTTCACATGCTTAGTCGCTGTCAAAGGGGGTGCCTTTAAACTATGAAGACTCACATCAAAAAGATCACGTACGGGGTTCTTGCTAGCCTTGTGTTTTTCCTGGTGGCAGCGTCTGCGAAAGCGAATACTATCGTCTTAACTTTCGAGGGCTTGCAAGATACAGAACCAATTCTGAATTACTACAATGGTGGCCTGGGAGGAGACGGCAGCGGTCCTGGCCCGAACTATGGAATTACGTTCGGCTCGGATTCTCTGGCGCTGATCTCAGACCTGGCGGGCGGCACCGGTAATTTCTCGAACCAGCCGTCAGGGGTTACAATCGCGTTCTTCCTAAGCGGGCCCGGGGACGTAATGGATGTTGCTGCTGGATTTACCACGGGCTTCTCGTTCTTCTACACGAGCACGACCAATCCTGGGTCCGTCACCGTCTGGAGCGGTTTGGACGGCACGGGCACCGAGTTGGCGTCTCTCAGCCTTGCGGCGCTCGGCTCATGCAACCCTGCTCCCAACTTCTGCAATTGGGCAACGGCGGGCGTTTCGTTTAGCGGTACAGCCGAGTCGGTTATTTTCACCGGCGTTGCCGACGAAATCGGCTTCGACGACATAACGTTAGGAAGCGCTACTGCGGGCGGAGCGACACCAGAACCGGCATCGCTTTTGCTGTTGGGCACCGGCCTTCTTGGTGTTGGGTTCATGCTGTCTCGTCGCAACGCGTAGTCAGTTCCTGCTTTCTCGACTGCAAAGGCCGCCCACCTCAGAGGAGGGCGGCCTTTGCAGTTCGTGTTTTTGGCTCACCCACTCCGCGCCGAACGCGCCTTGGCCCCACGTGAGCTGTTTCACCGCTTGCGAGACCCTTTCCTCCCCTTATGCGACTCGCTGGACTTCTGATAGCCTGTTAGCCGGCAAAATTCGCAGCGTGCCTCTGTGAGGTATTCCGATATGAATGAACCACTTGGATTCGTAGGTCTTGGGAACATGGGCCTGTCCATTGCTCAAAACATCTTGCGCGCTGGTTTTCCTCTGAAGGTCTTCAATCGCACGGAATCTAAGGCCGCCGGCCTAGTCTCGCAAGGAGCGAAAGCGGTTGCTTCGCCGGCTGAGGTTGGCGATCGCGGTGGGATTGTGGCCACGATGCTTTCCGATGACAGCGCGCTGGAGGAAATTTGCTGCCGCAAGGATTCCTTCGTTGAGCGTCTCGGCGCAAACGGAATTCACATTTCGATGAGTACAATTGCTCCGGCAACGGCGCGCCGATTGGCGGATCAGCATGCGAAGTACGACGTCGCATACGTTGCCGCGCCCGTCTTTGGGCGCCCTGAGGCCGCGGCTTCGGCCCAGCTCACGGTGTGCGTTGCCGGCCCCGCTGCGGCAAAGACACGCATTGCACCAATACTGGCGAAAATCAGCCGCGCCACGTTTGATTTTGGCGAAGACGTTGGCGCGGCAAATGTGATCAAGTTGTGCGGTAATTTCCTGCTCGCGGCAGCGATTGAAGCGCTCGCGGAGGCCTTCACCCTCGCGGAGAAGAACGGCATCGCCCGCAAAGATGCTTTTGACATGCTGATCCAAACACTTTTCCCGACTCCGGTCTATCAGAGCTACGGCAAACGCATCGCGGAACAGTCCTATGAACCGGCAGGATTTCGCCTTGCGCTCGGGCTGAAGGACATTGATTTAGTCTTGCGGACCGCCGCCGAAACGCCGATGCCAATGCCGACAGCAAGCTTGCTGCGCGATCGCTGGCTCGCGGCAATGGCGAAGGGACGCGAAAATCTGGACTGGGCCGCCGCGGCGCTGGGAGTTTCAGAGGATGCCGGGATTAAAATCCGCGCCTGAGCCGCGCAGATTAGCGCACGAATTAGGGATTTGTACTTGGCGCGTGTTCCTGTGGGGATGATTCGCCGAGGATGTCGTATTTCACTTCGCCACCCTTTAGCTTTTCGATGATCAGATGGGTCTTGTCGACGCGACACTGAACCTCTTCCCCGGCGGAAAAGTCCTGTTTCTTGGAGTAATTCGTGACTTTGTAGATCGTCAAACCGATCTGCACCTGATAGACGACGTCAGCTTTCGGAGGGTGCTTCGAGTTCTTCGCGCCTTGCCCGGTGTCAAAAGCCAAGATCTTTCCGGATTGATAGTCGCGCGGACCGGCGAACACCGGAACAGCTGAAAGCGCAGCCAGGCAAAGAATCGCGAGAGTCTTCATACACTCCTTTTTTAACGCGCACGGGAGGCGGCGTCAACGGCGACGGCGGAGGCGTCAACAAAGAGTACACAGCGGCCCAAAGACGAGTGCGCTTGGCGAAATGCTTGCTGAGTATTTCTGCTATTCTCTCGTGCGTGCGCCGCGCACTGATCTTCGCTGGACTCCTCTCGCTCGCAGTCGCTTGCGCCTTCGCTCATCTTTCGAGGGCCGCGGCCCAAGCTCAGCAGGCTCCGGCTCAACAATCTCCCGCGCAACCGGCGGCACAATCCGCGGCGCCGTCGCAACCGGCTCCGGCGCTGCGCACCGTTGTGATCGACCCTGGCCATGGCGGCGAAGACACGGGTGCCCGCGGACCCAGCGGCGTGGCGGAAAAAGACATCGTCCTCGAATTCGCGCAGACGGTCGCGAACTCGCTGCGTGCGCAGGGATTTGAAGTTGTGATGACGCGCCTGGGCGATACGGATCCTTCGCTCGACGATCGCGCCACGGCCGCAAACGCGCAAGGCAGCGCCATTTTTATCAGTTTGCATGTGGGCTCAACCGGCCTTGTGGGCAGCGCACGAACCTATACGTATCGATTTCCGGCAACACCACAATCTGCGCCAGCCAGTGCGCAGGGCACGAACGCAGCCGTGTCCCTGGCCGCCGCGACGCCGCCACCGGGATTTCTGTTCTGGCGCGAAGCACAGAAGCCATTTTTGGCGCAGAGCGTGAAGTTAGGAGACTTAATCCAGGTCGAGCTCGCGCAAAAATTCAAAGGCTCCCCGGAAATTTCCAGCAGCGTACCGGTTGCCGTGTTGCGCTCGGTGGCCGCGCCAGCCGTGGCCGTCGAAATTTCGAGCGTCGCTGCTAACCAGCAACAATTGGAATCCATGAGCGCCGATTTGGCTTACAGCATCGCGCGCGCAGTAGCCGCTTACAAAACGATCTATCCGCTGGGGGGCAAGTAATGACGCGGCAAGTACAGGTTATTCTGATTTTCGTTCTGCTCGCGGCCCTGGTTGGGCTGTTTTCCCTGCGCGCGTTGCATCGCCGGGTTGCGCGGACCGAGCCGGCGCGCGCCGTCGAAGAGCAGGAGCGCCGCGAAGTGATTGCACCCCCGGTTTCCACGCCCACTGACGTGAAGGCAAGCGCCCAGATTTTCTGGATTTCGGCGACGGCGCCGGATCAGCTTGCGCCAGTGACTGTACAATTGCCGCTCTCCGCGGACCCCGTGGAACGCGCCAAGCAGTTGATTGACGCGCTTATCGCCAATCCGCCCACTCCGGCACAGCGCACCCTGCCTGAGGGCGCGACGCTCCTCGATTTGTATATTTTGCCTGACGGAACAGCGATTGCCGATTTTCCAGACGAACTCTCATCGGAGATGCCTTCGGGAATATTAAGCGAGTGGATGGCGGTAAGCTCCATTGCGCAAACGCTCGGCGCGAATGTGCCGTCTATTGTGCGGCTGAAGATTCTCGTGCACGGTCACGAAGCGGAAACGCTCGCCGGCCACATTGACATGTCCGATTTTGTGGACGTGCATTCTCCCTCTGCATCGCCGCTGCCGATTGCGTCGCCCAAGTAGCGCGCCAAAGCGCCAGGGGCCCGCCCGCTCACCGAAAAACTGGCGGCCAACGATTGACAGACTCAAATGCGCCCGGCACACTTATGCAGCACCATTCAGAAAAGTCTTACACGGTGAGGAAGTTTGCGAGCAGATAAACGAGCAGCCAATGAATTGCGGCCGGTCAAGCTGACGCCGGATTTTGTGTCCACGGCGGAAGGCAGCGTGCTCATTGAGGCCGGGCGGACGCGCGTCGTAGTGACGGCGACGATCGAAGACGGCGTGCCGCATTTCCTGAAGGGGCAAGACAAGGGCTGGGTGACCAGCGAGTATGGCATGCTGCCGCGCGCGACGGACCGCCGAACTCCCCGGGAGGCTGCGCGCGGGAGGCAGTCGGGGCGCACTCAGGAGATTCAGCGTTTGATTGGGCGTGCATTGCGCGCGGTAACGGACCTCGAAGCACTTGGTGAACGCACGGTATGGGTCGACTGCGACGTCATCGAGGCCGACGGCGGAACGAGGACCGCATCAATCTCCGGCGCGTTTGTGGCGCTCGCCCTAGCATTTGAGCGCATGAAAGCGGCCGGAATTTTGCCGAAAATTCCGCTGGTGGATTCGGTAGCGGCCGTGAGCGTTGGGATCGTGAAAGACGAGTTGCTGCTCGACCTCGCCTACGAAGAAGATTCGCGAGCTCAGGTTGACATGAACGTGGTGATGACCGGCACAGGCCAGTTGGTGGAGGTGCAAGCCACGGCTGAGGGGAGGCCCTTCTCTTCCGATGAGTTGCAACAGCTTCTCCGGCTGGCTGGCACCGGAATCCGGCACTTAAGCGAAGTGCAGCAGGAATTGCTGCATCTGAATTTTCGCGCCCATGCGCGTTAGGCTGTTGCTGGCCTCGTCCAACGCCGGTAAGCTTCGCGAATACCGTGCCCTCGCTACCGAGTGCGCTGGCGAGGTTGCTATCGACCTCCTGCCGGGTTTTTGCGAATTTCCTGCCTTCCCCGAGCGTGCCCCTACCTTTGCGGAAAACGCGGCGGGAAAAGCGCTGCACTACAGCCGATTCGCGGACGAAATTGTTTTTGCCGACGATTCAGGGCTTGTTGTCGCAGCACTTGGAGGCGCGCCGGGAGTGCGTTCCGCGCGGTATGCGGGCGAGAATGCAAGCGACGCCGAGCGCAACGCGAAGTTCCTCGCTGAGATGCGCGACAAATCCGGGGACGCGAGGAAGGCAAGTTTCGTGTGCGTCATCGCCGCCGCAAAACGAGGAAAGATGCTGGTAGTGGTATCCGATTCCGTCGAGGGCGCGATCGCGAACGAGCCTCGTGGCGCGAATGGATTTGGCTACGATCCATTGTTTTATTTTGCGCCACGCAAGAATACATTTGGCGAACTAACCGAAGCAGAAAAAAATCAACTGAGCCACCGAGGCAAGGCTTTCCGTAGGCTTCACGACGCACTGATTTCAATGAAAACGCCCGATCATGACTCCCCTTAGAGCGAACATTGTAGAATCCGCGCGATTCCTTGCTGAATCTAAGATTAGGTTGTTGAACCATCCGTGAAGGGGTAAAAAGGTTCTGTCCCACCCCAAGGAGCTCCCATGGCTACAGCGAAAATGGCTCCGGAGTCTCTCCAGCCGCTTTTGGACCGGCTGGAGGATGCGCGGAAACGAACCGACGCTCTCTTCGCGTTGCTTCGGCCGGAAGCGCTCTACGAACGTCCCATACCGGAGCGCCACAGGCTGGTTTTTTATTTGGGCCATCTCGAGGTGTTTGACTGGAACCTGATCGCGCGCGATTTGCTGAACTATCCGAGCTTCCATCCCGAATACGAAAAGCTCTTCGCATTTGGCATTGATCCCGTGGATGGCCAGCTGCCCCATGACGTGCCGGCCGATTGGCCGGTGACCGAAGAAATTCGCACCTACAACGAACGTTTGCGCGAACGAATCGACACCGCGCTGCGAGAGTCCCTCGAACAAGCTCCCAGACGCCGTCCGCAGCGGAACTCTGCTCCATGTGGCAATTGAACACCGCTTGATGCACGCGGAAACCCTGGCCTACTTGATGCACCATTTGCATCACGATCAGAAGAATGCTCCCGCAAATTACGAAACGGCAGTAAGAGGCGCCACTCCACTTGCCGCTGGCGTGGCAAGTGTTCCCGCCGGCACAGCGACCCTCGGCATGCGACGGGACAGTCAGCGTTTCGGCTGGGACAATGAATTTGAAGAAAATGAGGTGAGTGTTCCGAAGTTTCGTATCAGCGCATACCCGGTGACCAATGGCGAATTCTTGGAGTTCGTGAACTCCGGTGGCTATGAAAATAACCAGCTTTGGCCTGCGGAAGACTGGGTGTGGAAGAATTCCACCGGAATTTCTCATCCGCACTTTTGGGAACAGGATGGCCAGGGCTGGAGATATCGCGGAATGTTCCAGAGCGTGCCCCTTCCGTTCGATTGGCCTGTTTATGCTAGCTACGCCGAAGCGTCCGCGTACGCCCGCTGGAAAAGCCGATCGCTGCCCACCGAAGCGCAGTGGCACCGCGCCGCATTTGGCACACCGACGGAAAGCGAATGTTCCTATCCCTGGGGTGACGTCGAGCCAAGCACGGAACGGGGCAATTTTGATTTCGCGCGATGGGATCCCGCGCCTGTGAATGCGCATCCGGCGGGACAAAGCGCTTTCGGCGTGCACGATCTTTTCGGCAACGGATGGGAGTGGACCTCGACTCCTTTTGCGCCGTTCCCTGGATTTGCCGCTTTTCCATTTTATCCGGGCTACTCCGCGAATTTCTTCGACGGAAAACACTTCGTGATGAAAGGCGGCTCGCCGCGCACCGCCGCATGCATGCTGCGGCGCTCGTTTCGAAACTGGTTTCAGCCCCATTACCCCTACGTTTACGCAAAATTCCGCACGGTGGAGGAATAATCCATGGCCAGTCTCGCAAGGGTGTACACGCATGGCGTGTCCGGGAGTGCGCGCGCGAATTTTGCAGCGGACATTCGCGCTGGGCTGACGAAAAACGGACAGAAGGAGTTGCCGTCAAAGTATTTGTACGATGAGGTCGGTTCGGCGCTGTTTGAAGTGATCACGCTTTTGCCCGAGTACGGACTCTCTCGAGCAGGGGCGCGCCTGCTGAAACGCCACTCCGAAGAAATCATCGACCGCTTGCCTTCACCGGTCGCCGTCGCTGAATTGGGCTCAGGAAGCGGGGCGAAGACTCGCTGGATTCTCGAAGCCCTATCGCGGCGGCAGCCGGTCACTTATTATCCCATCGACATTTCGCGCACGGCGCTTTCCCGTTGCTGGCAGGAGCTGGGCCGAATCGATTCGGTGAGTATCGTCGGCTTCGAGCGCGCCTATCTGGACGGGCTGCTCGACGTAGCTTCGCGCCGCAAACCGGGCGAACGGCTTCTCGTGCTTTTTCTGGGGAGTACCATTGGCAACTTCGACCGGCCCGCCGCCGCGAAATTCCTGTGCGAAGTGCGCCACATTTTGCATTCCGGCGACGCGTTGCTGCTGGCGACCGACCTTGAGAAATCCGAGAGTGAACTCCTCCTCGCTTACGATGATCCGGCCGGCGTAACCGCAGCGTTCAATCTCAACTTGCTGGCGCGCATCAATCGCGAGCTCGACGCGGATTTCGATCTGGCATCCTTCGAGCACGAGGCGCGCTACGACCCAGACCCAGCACAGAGACGCATCGAAATGCACCTGCGGTCGACGCGCAGGCAGACGGCTCACATTTCTAGCGCGTCGCTGGATGTGACCCTCGAAAGCGGTGAGACCATCTGGACCGAGAGTTCTCACAAATATCGCTGCGAAGAGGCCGCTAAGATGGGATCTACGGCCGGTTTTCGCTGCGAAGCGCAATGGGTGGATGCCGAATGGCCTTACGCTCAAAGCCTGTTTTTGGCCGAATGATCGTCGACCTACAAAAAAGAATCCCGGGCTTGCTGGGGTGAACAAGCCCGAGATTGGGGGGGCACTGAGGCTGGCCGGAAGATCGTTGTTTAGGCACGCGCCACAATCACCAGTTCATTGAACGCGCCCACATCATGAATCGCAAAGCTTCTCGGTAAAGCAAACCCGTCAGTATTCCGCAGAATCCAGCAATCCACGGCCAGGCATTTTCAGCGATGCCGCACGGAACGGCTTTCACGGCTGCATCGACGACCGGTCGCATTCCTCGCGCTTTTGCAGAATCGTTCATCGCATCTTGCTCGGCTACTGCACCATCACCAGCGGAGTATCCTGCTCGATAGCCACGACCATGGACTTGAAAATGTCGACATCCCAGTTTTCCGCGATACGAAGGCGAAGCACACTACCTGTTTCGCTGAGCAAACGGCCACGCACCGGCACGCGAAGATTGCCTGCGACTACCCGAAGAATGACCGGCTGGCCCATCCATACCCTGTAACTGCCTTCCATAGCCTTCCTCCCCTACCTGGAATTGTTTCTATGGCAGCCGCTAGTCTGACGGTCAGGGTCGCTTGAGCAAATGGTACCGGGGACTAATTCGGATAGGAGCAAAGTACTAAGCAGAAACAGGACTGCGGGCGCGACCGCGCAAGTCCTGCTTTTCTGTTATGTTAGTCGAGTAGCTTCGGCTGGGGTGGGCCGCAATTTCAAGGCTAGCCGGCGCGGAAATCACGCACTTGCGCGTATTCATGGCCATAAATTTCACAGCGATTCCCTGGCAAGGGTTAATCCACAAACTCTACAACGTCCAAGACCTCGTGCAATCGGGCGGCTCCTTCCTGGTCTGCTCGATCGTATTCGTGGAAACGGGGCTCTTTTTCGGCTTCTTTCTCCCGGGCGATTCCTTGTTGGTGACGGCGGGCGTGTTTGCCGGAGCAGGCCGGGTTGGGTTGGCATGGCTGCTATTTCCCGCATGCCTGTGCGCCATCGCCGGCGATCAGTTGGGCTATTTTATCGGCCGCAAAGCCGGCCAGAATCTCTACCGCCGGGAAGATTCGCGATTCTTCAAGAAAAGGCACTTGCAGCGGGCGCATGAGTTTTACGAAAAGCACGGACCCAAGGCGATCATCATCGCTCGTTTCGTGCCGATCATACGGACGTTTTGCCCTCCGGTGGCGGGCGCCTCACGAATGCGCTATTCGCGATACCTGATTTTTGACATCTTCGGCGGATTCCTGTGGGTTTGCAGCATGGTTCTGGCGGGGTACACGCTCGGCAGAAAAATCCCCAACATACAAAGCCGGATCCACTGGGTCATCGCGGTCGTGATCGCGTTATCGCTCCTGCCCGCAGCGATCGAGGGGTTAAAAATGCTCAGGAGCAAGAGGCAATCCGCATAGGCAATCACTCAGACGTAATGCCACGCCCGTAGAACTACTTACACAAAATGCAAACGGGGAACCTTGCGGTTCCCCGTTTTGCTATTTTCCTGAGGCCCGGCCGGCGTCGCTAAGGCGCCGGAGGGGCTCGCACCGCAAGAGCGGTGTGAATGTTGTCAGGATTCTTGGCCCGGCGGATTCATACCACGTCTCCTCCGTACTCCAAGTCTTCTCCCCCCTCATACTCCGCTGTGGAGTCGGGCGCAATAGGATTTTCGCCTACCAGGATATCCGATGGGCGAAGCCTGTGGAAAAAATCTCGGGAGTGCCACTCCATGATGTTGGATCGCTGCTAGCGGATAAAAAGCCCTTCGCGAAGCTGGTCGCGCCCCACGAAGGTCTTGGCAGAACGGAAGCGGCCAAAAAGATTCAGGATTTCGCGATTCTGGAACGCGCGATCGTGCGCGACCACCGGACCGATAGGGATGGTTTCGATGGTCTGATTATCGACGATGCGGTAGCGGTATGACCTCTCCGGCTTGCTGTGAAAAATCGCCAGAACAGCTCCGCCGGGCTTCATGATATCGTATAGGCGATCCGCGATCTTAGGAAGCAGCGCAGAGTCGAGGTGGTCGAAAATATCCCATAGCAGCACGGCATTAAATCCCTCTTCCGGATATTGCAGAGAGTGGTCGAGGAAGCGCTCCGCAATTTGACTGGACGAAAGCGGCTCATAAAAATCGCTCTGCTCCTCAACGCGCTGCCTTTCATCTTCCGCGACGCGAAACTCCTTCCACGAACGCACCAGCTCGTCGGTGGTCACGCGGAATCCGCGCTCGATAAAAAAATTCAGAGTGGCCTGGGAGACCGAACCAAGATCGAGAAGGCGTCCGTTTTCGATATCGCTCAGCAGCCACAGGAAATCCTTCAACCCATTTGAAACGCGGAAATTCGGCGAGCTGTGGCTGGCGGCCGCCGCAACAGCAGGCGCAGATTGAAGTTTTCGCGATGGCACTGTCGCCGTCGTACTTCCCAGTCGCGATTTCCCCATGAAATTCATCGACTAATGCGGGCTCCGCTGCGTCTCCAACGCGACCGGTAAACTCGCCTCCGGCTCGAGCGAAGATGCCTCACGTGAAACTAACTCTGAGGGCTTCTCTTATTCTGGCGCTCTTGCGCATCCGCTACCGGCCCCATTTCCACCCGTCCATTAAACCGCGCACCATCCTCGATGGCGATGCGCGGCGCCTCCAAGTCTCCTACCACCTGGCACGAGCTGCCAAGCGAAACACGCTCGCGCCCGCGAAGATCGCCTTCCACCCGGCCTTGTACGACAATCTCAGAAGCTTCGATATCCGCCTGGATATGCCCGGATTGGCCGACCGTCAGCCGCGACTCGCCCAGCCGAATGCTTCCTTCCACCTCACCGTCGATGAGTAGGTCAGCTTTGCCTGTCAATTCGCCCTTGATGCAGATTCCGCGAGTCAAAACGGCAGCGCCGGAAGGCGAAGTCTGAGAGTAGGACGGCTGCAGAGGGGAAGACGGCGAACTTCCGGAAGACGATGCAGGCTTCTGACTGGGAGGAGCGTACGCTGAATCACGGGTACCCGGAATAACGGGAGAAGATGGCTTCGCTTCAGGCTGTTTCCGCCACATGGAAACCTCCAACTCGGTGAGATGGTCGTTACGGCTCGAACCAACGCACAGGCGACACTAGCGGTTCGAGAACTATAGTACAGAGTCCGGCAGATGTAAACCAAGCATAAATCCAAGCGAGATTACGCGAAAGGAACGTCCAACCCAGGGCCCGCAACTAGTTCTGCCTGCGAACTCAGGTCCTGATGATGCACTTCCCAAAAGGCGACAAACATCCCCACAAATTCATGAAAGAAAGTCTTCACGCCAGCGCGTGTCCTCCACCATGAATCGGGATCGTAATCGTGATCCGGCGCGGCCTCAACCAGCACATGAACATTTGACGGGAACACATGCTCGGAAAGATAGTGCGTGCGGCGCGTGTGATAGTTGGAAGTGACGATCATCACCCGTTTCCAGCCGTGCTGCTCCACGAATCCGCGAATGCCCTTCAATTCCTCCAGCGTGTCGGGAGCGTCGTGCGCAAACGGCATGATCGCTTTGCGCGGAACTCCTCGCGCCTCCAGGTCCCGCTGCATCAAATCCGCGATGCTTGTATAGGGACGCAGCCACCGCCCACTGCCTACAACCCGAGGCGCCCATCCATCATGGTACAGATCCGCAGCGCGCGTAGCGCGGTCGGCGGTAAAGTCGTCGTCACTTAGAATCACAATCACATCCGAACTTGCGGGAGGATCAGGCCTTATCCAAAAATTGCCCGCCAATCGAAGCAGAGGCGCGCGCACCAGGTACAGAAGAGCGATTAGGATGACCAGAATAAGCAGCGCAATCAGCTTGGCGATAATCCCACCGCGCTGGCCGCTTTGTAGAAAGTCCGAGCCCGGCGCGCCCTTCATGAGCTGGGGTTGACCTGGCGCAATCGCTCCGCAGCTTGCTCCGGCAATAGACTATTGAAGTACACCTCCTTGATGACGTATGACTTTTCGTTTGTGGGGACGAGCGGCATGATTTCGATGTGCCAGTGATAATCGTCTGCGATAGTGCGCCAGTACTCGCTTAGCTCGCCTTTCGTCTGCAGCGCATTCGGCGAAGTATGCACAACCATGTGGTATCCCTGCGAGATGGCCGGTAGCCGTCGCAGCAAGCGCGCCAGAAGCGCGCCCAGGGAACGGAAATCCTCCGCGCCCGGCGCCTCGAATTCATGATTGTGATGGCGCGGCATGATCCATACCTCAAACGGCACGCGCGAAGCGTACGGGCAGAACGCCACATAGTTCCCTTGCGAATCCACCACGCGCTTCTCCTGTTTTTCTTCCTGTCGCAGAATATCGCAAAAAACGCAGCGCTCGCGCTCGCGAAACCATTCGCGCGCGGCGCGCAACTCGTATAACACTCGACGTGGAACAAACGTCGTGGCCGTTATCTGAGAATGCGAGTGGGGCCATTCCTGGCCGGAATTTGAACCGTGATTCTTGAACACCGTCACGTACTTGAACCGCGGGTCGCCTTTCAGGTCGGTAATGCGCCGCGCATACGCCTCCAGAACCAGCGCGACATGTTCGGGGCTCTCCCCGGCAATCCCGCTATCGTGGCTTGGCGTATCGACAACAATTTCGTGCGCCCCTACGCTGCTCATCCGATCATAGATTCCCTCGGCGGACCGCCCTGGATCGCCTTCGATCCGGTACAACGGACGAAAATGCGGGAAAACGCGCACCTGCCATGGCCCTTGCGCGGGAAACTGCAAAATAGTGCGCGTGTCCGCCTCGTTTCCAGGACATAACGGACAAGGCTGCTGAGGAAGCTCACCCAGCTCGGAATGTCCAACCACCACCCAGCTTCTCGTGATTGGGTCTTTTCGCAGCTCCATGAATTCGATAGCCCCAAAAAAGGAATGTCCGAATTTATACCCCAGCGCGAAGACCGGAGCAAGACAGCGATTGCCCGCACGTGCGGCGATGCGCGGCGGACGCCCATGCTATTCTGATGCGCGATGAATGGTGCCGGGGACACGAACGCACAAGCTGCACTCGACCAAGCGCACATGCGATTCGCCCTCGAAGAAGCGCGTGTGGCGGCGCAGTCGGGAGAAGTGCCCGTGGGCTGTGTGATTGCCCAAGGTGAACGGGTGATTTCGCGCGCCGCGAACCGCACCATCGCCGATTGCGACCCCACCGCTCATGCAGAAATGGTTGCGCTGCGGGCGGCAGCCGCCGCCGCGGGAAATCACCGACTGGCGGAAGTTACGCTCTACGTAACCATCGAGCCTTGCGCCATGTGCGCGGGGGCTATGCTGCAAGCGCGCGTCGACCGCCTGGTGTATGGCGCGGAGGATCCGAAAGGCGGCGCGGTGCGCTCCTGCTTCGCTGTATTCGATCATCCGCGAGTGAATCATCGCATCGCCGTCACTCCCGGCGTGCTTGCCGAGGAGGCTGCCGCTCTTCTGCGTCATTTCTTTGAAGCTCGCCGATAGCAACAGGTAACAGCAGCATGACCGGGGTTCGTCAGTTGAACACAGCCAGCAAACCGACTATACTTCGCGGTCTACGCGGCGAAACAATCGTTCCAGAAGCTGGCGGCAATCGACGAAGGGGAGGGATTTTCATGAAGATTCACGGGAAGGCGATGCACTGTGCGTTTGCGCTCTTGATAATCAGCTTGGCCACGGCGCTCGCGCCTCTGGGGGCGCCGGCGCAAGAGTCCACGGACCAGGCGGCCGCGGCCACAAGCCAAAAGTCGCCTGCGGCGCAGAGCAAAGATGGCAAGAAGCTCTTCGGCACGCGGGAAGCATTGCGAATCGCGCGTGTCGGCTCTCCGCGCCTCTCTCCCGACGGCTCGACGGTCGCTTATCTCGTTTCTTCGTTGAAAATGGAAAAAGACGAGCCAGGCAAATCCGTAACGCATCTATGGATCGTTCCGGCTGCCGGGCCCGCGAGCGCAGCGCGGCAGTACACTCGCGGCGATAAGAGCGTCTCCGACATCGCGTGGTCCCCCGACGGAAAAATCTTAGCCTTCACTATGGCCGGAGAAGACGAGAAGAGCGGCCCGCAAGTCTGGTTCATGTACGCGGACGGCGGCGAGCCTTGGCAAGTCAGCAAGCACAAATCCGGGGTGCGCGGTTTTGAGTTTTCTCCGGACGGCAAGACGCTTCTCTTGGTCGCTACCGCTGCTCCGAAAGAGGATGCGGAAAAACGCGAGAAGCTCCAAGACGACGCGGTGGTCGTCGATCACGATTTCAAGTTGGCGCAGCTCTGGACCTGGAACATTGCCTCCGGTGACGAAATGCGAGTTACCAAGGGTGACTTCACCGTCAGCGATCCGCGCTGGTCTCCGGATGGCTCGCACGTCACCTTCACCACAAATCCCACGCCACTGCTGGACGACATCAGTTTGCAAACTGCCTGGGTACTCGATGTCGCCAGCGGCCAGCAGCGAAAGCTTGTCGATACGACTGAGGATACTCACACCGCGCGATGGTCGCCGGACGGCAAGTGGATCGCCTATCTCAGCGACCGCGGAATGATCAACCAGACAAATCTGTCCGTGGTCAGCGCCGACGGCGGCGAGCCACGGAAACTGACCGGCTCGTTTGAATTGAACGCCAGCACACCTGTCTGGGCGCCTGATGGTAAGACAATTTATTTCAGCACGGAAACCCGCGAGTCTGGCGATATCTTCGCCGCGGATGTTGCCGCCGGAACAGTCCGGCAACTGACCGACAAACCCGCGGTGATCAGCCTGGATGAAATCAGCGCGAACGGACAAACCGCCGTCGGCACATGGACCGATCCAAGCCATCCCGCCGAAGTTTTCCACTCCGACCTCGGCTTCGATTCCATCGCGCCCATCACCAACCAGAATGCCTGGCTCGCCGACTATGCTTTGGGCGACACCGAAGTGGTGCGTTGGAAGAGCAGCAAAGACGGAATGCAAATTGATGGCGTCCTCACCAAGCCGGTCGATTTCGATTCCTCGCGCAAGTATCCCTTCCTGCTGAATCCGCACGGCGGCCCAACGGGGGCGTCGCCGCTCTCGTTCAATCCGCAAGAACAGATCATGGCCGCCAATGGCTACCTTGTCCTCGAACCGAACTTCCGCGGCTCTTCGGGACGCGGCGAAAAATTCGCCATGGCCAATCAGAATGACTGGGGCGGCGGAGATTACAAGGACGACATGAGCGGCGTTCAAGCCATCGTCGACAAGGGCTGGGCGGATCCAAATCGCCTGGGCGCGTTCGGCTGGTCCTACGGCGGCTTCATGACCTTCTGGATCGACACGCAAACCGATCGCTTCAAGGCCATCTCACCGGGCGCCGGCTTGCCCGATCTTTACTCCATGTATTCCCAGACGGACATTCATCGCTACCTCACGAACTTCTTCGACATGAAATCGCCGTGGGATAATTTCCAGGAGTACTGGGATCATTCGCCTATGAAATACGTTGAGAACGTTAAGACTCCGACGATGATTCTCCACGGCATAGCGGACACGCGCGTCCCGATTCCGCAAGCCCAGGAATTCTATCGCGCGCTCACTGAGCGCCACGTCCCCGTTGAATTCGTCACCTATCCCCGCGAGAATCACGGGTTCATCGAACCGCGCCACATTCAAGACCGCTGGCAGCGCTACTTGGTTTTCTTCGGCAAGTACTTGAACAATCCTCCGGTGACCGAGCCACAGGATGTGCTTGTCCGAATGGCAAAGGATTTGCCGCAGGGGAACACATCTTCAGAAACCCAGGCGGCCACGGGCACGGAACAGCGCTAAAAGATCAGCGCTAAAAACTGTACCGCTCCGGCCGCTTGCAAGATTCGTAAGCGGCTAGGCGCTCGGCGTTGTTCCTTTTTCGCCGCTCTGTTAATCTTTTTCCTACGCAACTGACGCGGAGAGGTGTCTGAGCGGTTGAAAGAGCCCGCCTCGAAAGCGGGTAGCCTGGCAAAACCGGGCTCGTGGGTTCAAATCCCACCCTCTCCGCCATTTTCCCTATGCCGGCAATCAACGTCATTTAGGATACGACGTTTGTAACCGCTCCACGGGCCGCACGACCCGCACTCCGTTTGCTGGCTGACCGTTGTATGCTGCGTCGAGCGTCTTGCCGTCCACTTGCCAAGCCCAACTGTAACGCCCTTCGCTCATGAGGAGATCGAGAGCCCAAACCTCGCCAGTCTTCGTCGCCGGAACCGGCTTCAGCGCGAAGTTGCCCGTCAGCGCAACCGCTTTTGCGTCTGGCGCACGCAGCTCGAAGTGCACCGTTTCGCCAAAGTGTCGCTGCAGAAGAAATTCGTGATGCGGATCGATGACTGCATTTTTCACCGGGCCGATGTCGCTTACATCCAGCACATACGACCGTTGCGTCAGGTGCACGGTGCGCTCGACCGTTTTTCCCGCCGCTGTTGTCACCGCTACATCGAGCGGTAAGTCGAACACAACGTCCGGCTGCGTCTGCGCAAAAATCACCTTCGAGCCATCCACGCGCGCGCTGATGTCCGGAATGTATTTCCCGCTGAGCCAGGGCATGACGAACGAACTCATGTCATGGCCCTCCGCGTGGGACATCGCCGCAATGAATTGTTCATAACCGGCGGGCTGCTCGCGCGGAATCTCGATGTATTCGCGCATGCCTCGATCGAAGCGTTCTTGCCCCATCACTTCCTCGAGCATATGGAGAATCCACGCGCCCTTCACGTAATGGATCGACCCGTTCCCGGGATTCCCCAATATGCTGCGCACGCCGTCATGGCCGCCCAACAGATAATAATTGTGCGCCGTTTCCCAAATGTCCCGCTCAACGTCGTCGCCATATTCTTCGCCCACGAACATCCATTCGCAGTAGGTCGCCCAGCCTTCGCGCAGCGTGTTGGCAGCCGGGCCGGTCGCCTGCATGGTCCAGCCATGCGAGACTTCATGCGGAAACGGCGCGTTGGGCTCTGACGCAGCCGACTCGAGCGGAGAGAATAAAACTGTGCCGCCGCCCGCCCCGGAAACCACCAAATCGTTTGCGCGATAACGAAAGCCGGATTCGCCGATTCCCCGCTCCTCAACCACCGCCAGATAGTGCGACTGCGGCGGCCCGAACCGCGGATCGAGCATCTGGTATTCCCTGCGAAGGATGGCTTCGAGTTGCGCCGGCTTCCAGCGAAAATCCGGCGTGAGGAAGGTCCCAAACTCGATGTCGCCCACTTTTGTGAGTGTTGGATGCCAGCCGCGATCGAAAATCAGCGTCAGCGTGAACTCAGGCTCATCCGTGCGCCCGCGCACGATGCGGACGCCGCCGCTCACACTCTCTGTTTGCGGAATGCTCGTCGTTAAGTAGTACGTTGCGGGAATCCGTGCGGTAATCGAGATTGGCGCAGTATCGTTCGCGCTATCGAAGTCGAACAGAGGCATCCACATGTCGACGTTCAGGAACTCGCCGTAAGCCGGAGCGCCTGCTGCCGTGGCCCCCGCCGGCGCTGCTTTCTCGTTTTCATTATGCGATTCAGCTGCCAGGCTGTAGGTCAGCGAAAGTTCGGCGCGTGGCCGAGGAGGCGTTTCGACCCATAGCACACCTCCACCAAATTCATACTTTGCCGGCTTGCCGTCTAACTTTACTCCGTTCAGGTTTGCGCGGTCATTTAAGCGCACCGCGAAGCCATAGGCGCTGCCAACGGAAATTCCAACCTGATCCTGCACGCTGATTTTCTGGCCAGGGACGATCGCGCATTGGACCGCCTGAGACAAAATGGCATTCTCCTGATCGATCGGCAGACGGCGCACGAGTTTCCAGGTTCCATTCGACTTCGTCGCCTCATACAACCCGGAAAAATCCCGCGAGCCGGTAGTCTCTTCGCCGGAATTGCTCGCGACCACCGTACCCGTAAGCAGAAGCACGGCGCGATCGGGATTCTGCCAAATCACTCGGCTAAGATCACCCCGGCGCAGCGCCTTTTGTTTGAGCGCGCGTTGCACGACGCGTTGCCCGCCTGCATCCGGATCGACACTGCTGAATTCTTCTGCCGAGCCCGAAGCGAACTTTTGTATCACCAGCGTCGCCAATTCCTGTGGAGTCATGGGCTGCGTGTCTGCTAAACCCTGTCCTGTGGCGCCAATCGTCACGACGGACGCGCTCAGCAGAATCAAAAACGAGATGCGAACAAGGAATCGGGTCATTACTCTCCTCAAGAGTTTCTAGCACGGGCGCTGCTTCACATTTCCGCGAAAAGCGCTAGCGTTGCAGCCCAATCTCCCGCCAATGCTCCACCACGGTTCATCAAGACTTCAGGTACCATGGCGCGTTGATCACCACAATCCTCTGGTCTCCCTTCAAAAGCAGCGCCGCTTTCAGCCAAGTGGCGCGCTGGTTGTGCAGGAAATATTGATACCAGTGTTTTTGCACCAGCTCTGGAATGATCACCGCGATCTGGCGTTTGGGATTCTTTTTCTCCAGGTCGAACACGTAGTCCACAATCGGATTGATCACAAAGCGAAACGGCGATTTCAGCACGGTCATGTGCGGCACGGGCAGACCGGCCTTTCTCATCGGCTTTTCCACGCATTCGATCCATTCCTTGCACACATCTCCTTCGTCTTCGCCGCAATCCACGTGCAGCACGTGCAGCTCGGACGACAAGTTGATCGCGAACTGCAGCCCTTCACGGCTGATTTTATTCCACGAGCTCGCCGGCAACACCACGATGGGCGCGCCTAGCTGCGTCAAGTCGACCGGATTTGGATCGGCAATTTCCTGTTGAACCTTGGCATAGTGGCGCCGGATCGAATACATCAAAGCGATCATCGACGGAATCAGCAGCGTCACGATCCATGCGCCTTCGACAAACTTCGTGACCGTCACCACCAGCACTGTGCCGGCGGTCATCGCGGCGCCAAAACCGTTGATGAACATCGCCGCACGGGACTTCTTTTTGCCGGCGCGTCTCCAATGCATCACCATGCCAGCTTGAGACAGTGTGAATGCAAGAAACGCGCCGACCGCGAATAATGGGATCAATCGGTCCGTTATGCCTCCGAACGCAATCAGCAAAATGCCGCAAAGAAGCGCGAGAACGGTGATGCCCTCTGTATAGACAAGCCGCCTCCCTTGAATGGCCATGGGGTACGGAAGGTAGCCGTCCTGCGCCAGCAGCCTGCAGAGCCGCGGAAAGTCCGCGAAGGCAGTATTCGCCGAGAGCGCCAGCACCAACAAAATCGATGCGATCGTGATGTAGTAGAAAATGTTTCTGCCTACGACCGCGGCCGTAAGTTGCGAAAGCACGCTCTGGTAACCGGAACCCGGATTCGTCGCACCGACATGGTACGCGCGGCAGAGAACGGCAATTCCGGCCAGCAAAATCACCAGCAGCCCAATGATGATGGTCAGCGTGCGTTGCGCTGTTTGCACCACGGGTTCGCGAAAGGCACGCACTCCGTTACTGACCGCTTCAACGCCGGTCATCGCCGTGCACCCGCTCGAAAATGCTTTCAAGATAAGCCATACGCTGACCGCGGCCGTGGCTCCGCCCAAAGAAGCCGGAGCCGCCACCGCCGTTGGATGGCCGCCTGCAGCGATGGCCTTGAAAATTCCTATGGCCAGCGTGATCAGAAGGGTTCCGGCAAAAAGGTACGTCGGAATCATGAATATCGTTCCCGTTTCACGCACCCCGCGCAAATTGATCATGGTGATCAAGACAAGAATGGCGAGGCACAACGCGACCGTATGTGGCTGAAGAGAAGGAACGGCGGAAATGAGCGCGCCTACTCCGGCAGAAATTCCGACCGCTGCGGTCAGCACATAATCAATCATCAGAGCCGCAGCGGCCAGCAGTCCGGCGGCGGGCCCGAGGTTTGTCCCGGCGACTGTGTACGATCCGCCGCCGCCCGGATAGGCTTCGATCGTCTGGCGATAGGAAAAGAACACGATCAATAGAAGAATGATGATGCTGACCGTGATCGGAACAATGTATACGACCCCCAACGCCCCCAACGAAATCAACAGCGCCAGCGCTGCTTCGGGTCCGTATGCTGCCGAGCTCAACGCGTCCAGTCCGAAGACCGGAATGCCCCCCACCGCTCCTAGTTTCTCGCCTCTTTCTTCTGAGGAACGCAGCGGCCGCCCGAACAAGAAATCAATTATCGACATCGTATAGCTCCGCGGTACAAAGACTCGACATCCGAGCTAAGCACAAATTTCACGCGCACACACAACCATGAGGTCGCGGAGGCCTTGACCGGATTAATAGCACTGCGCCTCCGTGAAACTAGGCATGAACACCGCCCGCCAATTATGGTCTGGCCGAGCGGTTTGGTCACGATTTAACCCCGACTTGCTTTGTGTCAGACACCCACAAAGTTACCTGTGCCACACTAACCGCCTGCGTATCAATAGGATACGAGATGACCCGGGATGGCCGCGGTCATGCTCTTACAGTTCTGATTGCTGTCTTCACGTTACGTTTTGTGGCCGGCTAAGGAGCTGCGTTGAAAATGAGAAAGAGAAATCGGTCCAGCGGATTCAACATCCTCGAGCTCCTCGTATCCATGTTGATCATGGGCGTTATGGTTGCCGCCACGCTTGCGGAAATGCAGCCGACGATTCAACAAATGCACGCCAATTCCGCAGCCTACCTGGTGGAGGGCCAGATGCGCTTAGCGCGCCAGATGTCCATCGCGCAACGGCGCGACATCGTGGTTCAGTTCCTTGGTAATAACCAAATAACTTTGACGCGCCAAGAGATTCCTGCGGGCACGACCGTTCTGAGCAACGTATTTCTGCCGCCGACAGTGAAATACATGCTCTTTGCTGCCAACGGTGACACGCCAGATGCTTTTGGAAACGCGCTGGATATCTGCTTCGGTAGCTTGCCTGGCTGCCCTAATCCCCCGATCATGCAATTTCAAAGTGACGGCACTTTCATCGACGGGAACGGCAACCAGCTCAACGGCACTATCTTTATTGGTGTGGCGAACATGTCGACGACCGCACGGGCGATCACGATACTCGGTGCGACGGGACAGGTCCGTATGTATCACGCCACCGGGAAGGGATGGATACAACAATGAGACAATCAAGTTACACGCCACCGCCAGACATTCAGATGTTCAGCTGGATTCACGCTGATCGAAGCCACCATTGCCCTGGTCGTGCTCGCCATTGGCGTTATGGGACTAGCGGCCATGATGACCAACGGAATCGCCTACATGAGTATGTCCCAGGCGGACTATATTGCGCAGCAAAAAGCCGAAGAAGCCGTCGAGAGTGTTTTCTATGCGCGCGACTCCCAGCTCTACACCTGGGCCCAGATTCAAAATGTTTCTAACGGAGGAATCTTCCTGGTTGCTGCTGAAGTGTTGTGCGACCCCGGGCCGGACGGAATCATCGACACCGCCGATGACAACGCTACCAATCTCGACGCGATCTACCTTCCCGCCCCCAACGGTACCCTGGATGGGCCTGGCGCTATCAAGCAGACCCTGGACACCTACACGCGCACCATTGCCATCACCGCCGTCCCTGGCGAGACCGATGTTCGCCAGATCACCGTCACCATCAACTACACCGCGGGCAGATTCAGGCGCACATACGTGCTCACAAGTTACATTTGCGAGTATTCATAGTCGGCCGAGGCACATCACATGAGACGAAACTCAGGTTTCAGCTTAATCGAGCTGCTAGTCGCGGTCACCATCACCATCGCTATCGTCGGCGTTTCTCTCGACGCCCTCAATCAGGGACAGCACGCCAGCGAAGCGATCTCTTTGATGAGCAACATGACCGAGAACCTTCGCGCCGGCATGGACCAGATTCAGCGTGACTTTGTTCTTGCCGGCTCCGGCATCCCCACCGGCGGAATTTCCATTCCGAACGGAAGTGGCATACCCATCAACCAGCCTTCCCCCGCGGGCGACGCCTACACATTCCCGGTTGGCTCCTCGGCAGTTTCCGCGGTCACTCCGGGCCACGGATTGGGCCCGCTCATCTCCGGCACCGTCAATTCCGATATGGTGACCCTCATTTACGCAGACAATCAGACGTTTCCCCCTTTGAATCTGCCGCTCAGCTCCAACTTCATCAATGATCCCGGCGCCCCGGCGCCGGACGTACCCTGCGCCGGCATCATCAATGCCACCGGCACATCGGCAACTTTCGACCCGACCTGCGTTGTCTTCAATGCGGGTAACGGTGCCATCGGCATCGGCGACCTGATTATGTTCAGCAACGCGCAAGGCAACACCTTGGAGTACGTCACTGGGGTGGCCGGGCAAGTTATGGCTTTCGTCAAGGGTGATCCCTACGGCCTCAACGGTCGAACCGACCCTGCCGGCACAATGTTTCAGCTCCAATCGGCCTCCGCGCCCAATCCGGTAACCTACCCGTATACGACGGCGACGCGCATTTGGATGGTCACCTACTATCTCGACAATACCAATCCCTCCGGCCCTCGTCTCATGCGTCAAGTTAATTTCTTCACCCCCGAGCCGGTTTCTGAGTCCATCGAGGCACTTTGGATCACCTACAACTTCGTGAACGGAGTGGCCTGTGGCGCAGCCTGCTCCAACCAGCCCATTCCACCGGCAGGCATGACTGCAAATCAGATGATGAGCACGAACATATTCCTAGGGGCGCGCTCCGACAAACCCTTTTCTTGGACCAAACAAACTTTTCGCAACAATCTCATCTCCCAAATCAGCCTTCGTGGCTTGGCATTCACCAACTCATTCCAGTGAGTTTTGCTATTGAGGATAACACCATGAAAACGAAAACCCAGTCCGGTATGGCACTCGCAACTACACTCATCGTTCTTTTTCTTATCGTTGCGCTCGTTGCCGGCTTCTCTTGGATGGTCTTGATCGATCAGCGCCTCGGTGGCGTCAATGGCGCTGAGCAATACACCTTCTACGGCGCGGAAGCCGGTCTGGAGAAACTCACCGGGGATCTCGCGACTCTTTTCGCCAGCAACTCGTCCCCTTCCGGAGCCCAAGTTAACGCCCTTGCCGTAGCGGCGAGCGAGCCCGTCATCCAAGGCATCCAGTACCTTAATCCAAATGGCAGCGTGGGCTACCAGATCACCTTCCCCACAGATGCCTCCGGCAATCCGTTGGCCAACAACCACGTCATCCAGTCGGGAACCTATCAGGGTATGACCGGCCTTCTCACACCCTACACCCTGACGGTCACCTCTCGCAATCCCGTCACCAACTCCGAAGTCCGGCTCACGCGCAACGTGCAGACCGTCGCCATTCCCGTTTTCCAGTTCGGCATGTTTTCCCAGACCGACTTGAGCTTCTTCCCTGGCCCCGATTTCGACTTCGGCGGTAGCGTCATGACCAACGGCAACCTGTTCCTCGCTGGTGGTTCTGACTTGGTGTTTAATGGCAAGATCTCGTCTGCCCAGGACATCATTCGTGAAACTCTCTCCAATGGCTGGCCCACCGCCACCGGATACACAGGAAGTGTTTATCATTCCGACGACGGCCGGTGGATGCCCCCAAGGAACCTGGCCAGCCGGTCAATACGGCGGGCTGCATAGCCTTCCGTACCGAAGGGCAGCCTTGTGGGCGGCCTGGGTTCCGCTAAAAACGAGCCTACCTTCCAGAATCTCTCTCTGGGAACCTATAACAGCTATGTGCGAAACTCCTAAACGGGCGTTAAGCCTCTCAATCTCTCCATCACTCTGAATCCAGGTGCTAACCCCGTTGACCTGATTCGCCGCGGCTTGCCAGCAGATACCGCGAGCGTTCTGTCGCAACGATACTATTCTCAGGCCAGTCTCCGCATCCTCCTGTCGGACAACCCGACGGACATCACCAGCCTCCCCTGCGTCTCAGCCACTGCCCCGACGAATTTAGCTACGCTAACCACCGCCAGCTTCGGCGGCGTTCCCATCGCCGCTTCTTACTCGACTCGGGCACCTACCCGCCCGCGGAAGCACGCAGGATATGGCACGCCGACAGGAACGGCCATCACCTCCGTGAATGACCACCGCTGGTTTCCGGCTACATCAAGATCGAAATCCAAACCGCCTACGCCGTGCCGCCGGCTGCCTGCGGCACCTACCAGGACGTCACCGCGCAGGTTCTGGCTTTTGGCATCGCCGGCAAGAACATCAATCCGAGCGGCGCTTATACAACCTACGATGACACTTATCTGCCGGGTCTGCCTGCGGTTCAGCTCCCTTATCAGGGCTCGGGCTCGACCTGCACGGACGCCAGCCCGAACGCCCTGATTCGCTTGGAGCGCGTACGCGACAATCCCTCGACGGGCTCATGCCACAAGGAATGCGGCTTCAGTGTGCGGGCGTTCCCAGTACCACTGCCACCGACTACTGGCCAAACGCGCTCTTCGATACGCGCGAGGGCAATCTCCGCGACCTGACCCCTCAGGCACGGTAACGCTCGGCGACTACAGCTGCACCGTGTTACTACTCCACGATGCCTACTGCCTGGCGGCGTCATGGATTACACCGAACTTGACATCACCAATCTAGCCAATCTATTTGACGACCATTGCAACCGGAAAATCTGGCCAAAGACCCTGTGAATAGCACCAACGACTTCGTCGTCTACTTCTCCGATCGCCGCGGCAACTACACGCCAGCGGCAGTCGCAGGATGGCCGCCGGCTTCCCCATCTGGCAACGAGACTGGCGAATACGGCTTCGAGGATTCCATCAATCCGTCGAGCGCGTGGGGATGCCCGGATGGCGTTCTGGACACTGGCGAAACCTTCGACATGGTCGAGAATCCCGGGCAACCAAGCTAGTGGGAGGTGCCCCGGAAGACTACGGCGAGCAAAGCCCCCTGTGGAAAAAGCGGGAAACAATACTCCATGCTCCGCGTCAACGCGTACTTCCCAACACTGTTCAGCACCCTGCTGACCGCGACCGTGCCGGCCATCATCCGGTAACCCCAATTGCGCGGCCCGAAATGCCTTGGCCGGGTGCCTACATCGTGCAGCCGCAGGAAGCGCGCGAGAATGCTCCTATTTTCTTCCGCCGCGCGCTGAAGCTCGTCAACGCCACGAACATCAACCTGGGTACTTGCCCCGACGCTCGTGCCCTGCGGCCTGACAATCGCTTCCGAAAACCCTGTCTACGTGCAGGGCGATTTCAACGTCGCTCCGAACGCCAATGGTGTTTTTAGCGCCACGAACGTCGGCGCATCCATCGTGGCGGACGCGGTCACGTTGCTCTCCGACAATTGGAACGACGTGAACTCATTCTCTTCGCCGTACAGCACCGCCTCGCTGCGAAACTGCCACGACAACCACGTATAGGTTTGCCGTCGTGGCAGGCAAGGGCATCTCCTTCCCTCAACCGGCACCTGCGGAACCGGAGCGTGCTACGACGACTTCGGTACCGACGGCGGCGTTCACAATTTCTTGCGTTATCTCGAAGAGCTGGAGTGGCCAGACCCTCTACTACAAGGGTTCCGTCGTCAGTTTCTACTACAGTCGTCAGGCCATCGGCGTTTACAAGGACGGCTTGACCAACACCGTCTACGTGCCTCCGATCCCGCGGCTATAGCTTCGACTCTGACTTCCTCACGCCGAGCCTTCTGCCGCCGCGTACTCCTATGTTCCGCGACGTCAACACCATTGGCTTTACGCAAACAATGCTTCCAACGCCGTAGGCCCAGCATCTCAATCCCGCAGCACGAGCGTCCCGGCCCCAGCCGGGACGCTCTTTTTTTCCACGCCTCGGAACATCACTGCGACGTGGAGCATCTTCCCTATTTCCCCGCCGCATAACGAGTAACCGTAAATTCGCTTTCGTGAACCTCCGCCAATCCTTTCCGCGCGCGTATCTCGCCCAGCGCCTGCGCCTCCTGAATCCGCGCGCTATCGCTTTCATATGTGCCCACGCGCACTTCGTGCATCAGGTGATACTCAATCAATTTATTGCGCAGGCAGCGCACCGCTATCCCATTACGCCGGAGCCGCAGATCAATGTCAGTGTCTTCCCCGCCGCGCCCCAGGAATTCTTCATTGAACCCGTTCACCGCGGCGAAATCCTTCTTCATGACGGAAAAGTTGCAGCCGAGAATTCCATTGTTTTTTGACTCATAGAAAACCGGCAACTCAAATCCATGCTCGATCACCCGCGCGCGGCCTCTCAGCCATTCCAGAAGTAAAGTTCCGCCACGCAAATCCAGCCCGCGCTGGTAAATAACCTCGGCCGGCCGCAGGACTTCTTTTCGTATATGCACGCGCCGGCCCGTCAGCGCCAAGCCTGGTTCCAGAAACATCAGATGATTGCGGACGAAATTCCGCTGGGGCAGGCAATCGATGTCCACAAAAACCAGGCGCTCCGTTCCCGCCACGGACGCCGCGCGATTCTGGATGCGCGTCTTGCGGAAATCGCGGCGCTCATGCCGCACGTGCACAATTTCGCGCGTGAATCTCGGCGCCCACTTACGCAAGATGGGCCCGTAATCCTCGCTTGAGCCGTCATCGGCGAGTATCAACTCGAAGTGCGGAAAGCTCTGCTGCGCAAACGCCGCTAGGCTCCATTCGAGGATATTCGCGTCATTGTAAGTCGCCAGGATGACGGAAGCGGGTTCCAGGTGTTTCACGCGCATTTTTCCGCGCCGATGCTGCTCACTTCGCGCGCACCTGCGTTCGATAGGGAATGAATCGCGGCACGCGCCGGCAGTACTCGATGTACGGAGCGCCCAGGCGCGCTCTCAGCTCGCGTTCTTCGAATCCAATAACGATCAGCACCAGCGCCAGCCACACACCGCAAATTCCCCACATCAGTGGCGTCGCCGCCAGCAGGCATGCTCCAAGTACCGACGCTATCATTCCCAAGTATCGCGGATTGCGCACGTACGAATAAATCCCCGTATCCACCACCTCACCGCCGCCGGAAAGCTCCGTCTTGCCAATCAGCCGCGAGGTTCCCAAATCCTGCCTCGCGCGTGCGAAGAGCCAAATATCCGCCGCGATCAGCAGCAGCCCAAAGCCAACCTGCAAATCTCCGGGGTGCATTTGCGCAAGAATGGCGCGGCGGAACACGATCAGACAAATCGTCACTGATCCCCAGGACGCCACCAGCGCGGTGATGTATGCCGCACGTAGCCGTCCCCTCCAGTAACCAATTTGCGGATGCACCACCAGCCAGAAAAGCGGATTAGGCATCTGCAAAAAGAAAACAATCGCCGCTGCCCATCGGAAAACGTTCACGATTGCCCCGCCGTGCCGCGGTCGCGAAAGCGCCCGCGCACCTCGCAAATTCTAATCAAACCGCCAGCCTGCCGCAATCGCGCACAACTTCCTCCGAGCAAACAGCCATTGACGCCGCGCTCATTTCGTTGGAGGATTCTCATTCTCATTTTCGCCAACGGAGCCAATATGCCTGAAAAAACTTCATGGAACAAAATCGAATCGGAAAAGTTGAATGACAAGATCTCGCGCCAGATGATCTTCGGCGAAAGCGCCATGCTCGCGCGCATTCTTCTTTCCCGTGGCGCCATTGTGCCTCGCCATTCCCACGTCAACGAGCAGATCACCTGGATTCTCTCCGGCGCTCTCAAACTGATCTTCGACGATGGCGAGAGAGTCCTGCGCGATGGCGAGTTTTTGCTGATACCTTCAAACGTGCCGCACTCCGCTGAGGCCCTGGAAGATACCGTTGATATGGATATTTTCGCGCCACCGCGCGAAGACTGGATCAAAAAAACCGATGCCTACCTGCGCGGCTAAGCTCGAATTTCGCGCTGCGAAAAACAACGGGAGACGAAAGCCATGGATCTAGGTTTGAAGGGACGTGTCGCCATTGTTGCCGCTGCCAGTAAAGGCTTGGGCCGCGCGGTCGCTGAAGAGCTTGCTCGCGATGGCGCGGAAGTCGCCATCTGCGCCCGTTCCGCCGCCAACCTCGAGAAAGCTGCGGAAACCATCCGCAAAGCAACTGGCCGCGAAGTGTTCTGCCAAGAGCTTGACGTCACGCGGCCCGAAGCCGTCCACGATTTTGTCGCTGCCGTCGAGAAGCGCTACGGCCGCGTGGACATTTGCGTCACCAACGCCGGCGGCCCGCCCTCGAAAAAATTCCTGGATATTTCGCTGGACGACTGGCGCAACGCCCTAGATCTCACCCTCATGAGCGCCGTCTATTTTGCCCGCGAAGTTCTTCCGCTCATGCGCAAGCGCCACTGGGGACGCTTGATTGCCATTACTTCCGTCTCCGTCAAGCAGCCCATCGACAATCTTCTGCTTTCGAACTCCATTCGCGCCGGCGTCACTGGTTTGATGCGCACCCTCGCCAATGAATTTGGCCCCGACGGCATCACCGTCAATTGCGTCTGCCCTGGTTACACGCTCACCGAACGCCTCGACGAGCTCGCCGAAATCCAGGCTAAGAATGCCGGCCTCAGCCGCGATAAAATCTTCGAGCGCCTGAGCGCGCAAGTCCCGGTCGGCCGCATTGGCAAACCGGAGGAGCTGGCCGCCATGGTCGCCTTCCTCGCCTCCGAGCGCGCGAGTTACATCAACGGCTGCTCCATCGCCGTGGACGGCGGCTACACCAAAGGTTTGCTGTAGAAATAAGCGCCGCTCGCATGCAGCGACGGTCAAAATTTAACGTGCCAGCAAAATTCGCAAATCACGCAGATTATTTCCTGTCGGCCCTGTCATGATCGCATCGCCCAATCGGTCGAAAAACGTAAACGCATCGCTTCGTCGGTAAAATTCTGCCGGCTCCATTTTCGCCTCACGCGCCCGCTTCAGCGTCCCGCCGTCGGCGACGGCTCCTGCCGCAGGACTGTTGCCATCGATTCCGTCCGTCCCCGCGCTCAGCACCGTAACTTCGCGGCCCGCGATTCGCTCCACGCACGCCAGCACAAACGCGGAGTTCCTTCCGCCAACGCCCTTCCCCGTCACCGGGCTGCTCACTTCGCCATCGGAAATCAGCGCCACGGGTTGCCCGTTGTTCGACCGTGCCAGTGCCAGCGCCTCCGCTTGGCTCAACAGATGCTGCGCCGCTTTTTCCACCGGCCAGCCATCCGTCTCGTTGTCACACACCGTGAAAAATCCTGCTGCCTCGGTAGCCACGTGCGCGTGATGAAACAAGTCCCGCCGTCCCAGCAGCAGCTCGAACTTCGTACGGGCAAACGCCCTGTCTCCCTCCTTTGGCGTCTCTTTCAATTCGTGCCGCTCGAATTTCTCCCGCAGCTTCACCGGCAGCTTTTCCAGCAAACCATATCTCTGCGCAATTCGCTCCGCGTCGGCGACCGTCGTCGGATCCGGCAGCGTCGGCCCTGACGCCAGCGCGGTTTCCTGCCCTTCCGGAACGTCCGTCACGCCCAGGGTGATTTTCATTGCTTCGGGCGCGGCGGCAGCCAGCCGTCCGCCCTTCGTCGCGGATAAATGTTTGCGAATCGCGTTGATTTCCTCAATCGGCGCGCCGCACGTCACCAGCGCTTGATGCAATTTCGCGAAATCCTCAACCGACACATTTTCATCCAGCGGCAATTCAACCAGCGACGACCCACCGCCCGACAGCAGAAAGAATACCAGCGTTTCCTTTCCGCATTTCTTCAACAACTCTAAAATGGCCCGCCCCGCGCGAAAACTCTCCGCGTTCGGCACCGGATGCCCCGCGACAATCGCTTCCCAGCCATTCAATTCTCGAGCCGGCTGCGATGGCCCCGCCATGATGCCGCGCAGCTTGAATTCCGGCGCCAGAGCCGCGTTAAGCCCCTCCGCAAGCGCCACCGCCGCCTTACCGATCGAAATGGCCACTATTTCGCGGTACTCGCGCAGATTGACGCGCGCGTCCGCTGCGCAAATCATGCCGTCGTGCAGCCGCAGTTTTTGCGCAAGAGTCGAGGGAATGTCAATGCCCGCCAGCGTGTCTCGAAAAATTCGCCGCGCCGTGGTTTTTCTGTCTACCATTCAAATCCGCGCATGAGTTGTTTTGCAAGAATGGGTTGTTTGATAAGAACGAGTCGCTTCGCGGGAAACCGTCGCGCGCAATCTATTCCTTCGCCTTCCACAGCCCGACCGTGTTCCCTGCCGGATCCTGCATCCATGCGAACGTTCCGGTGGGAATATCCACCGGTGGCACCAGCGTTTTTCCGCCAAGCAGTTGCGCGTGATCCAGATATTTCTGGACGTTCTCGACCTGCACGTAAAAAATCGTGTAATGATGCGGCTCGTGCTCCAACGCCGTGATGTGTCCCGTAGCTCCCTCCCCGGTATCGATCATCGCCGCAGGCCCCGCCTGCGTAATTTTCCAGCCAAAGAGCTTCGCGTAAAAATCCTGCGTTTTCCCGCTGTCCTTGCAGCCAATTTCAAAATGCACGATGGGATGCCCCACGGTTTCCTCCTTGCAATTTTACTTGGCAGCGAGCGCTTCCGGATTCAGCACGTTCGGCGGCCGCCGCCCCTCAAACAGCGCGAGTACGTTCTCCACTGCCATCACCGCCATTTTCGTCCGCGTTTCCACAGACGCGCTGGCGATGTGCGGCGTCAAAACCACGTCCTTGCGACCCACCAGCGCCGGCAGAACGTTCGGCTCGTTCTCGAACACATCCAGCGCCGCTCCCGCAATCTTTTTTCCTTCCAGCGCCGCCGCCAGCGCCGCCTCGTCTACCACCGGCCCGCGCGCCGTATTGATCAGGTACGCTCCCGCTTTCATCTTTCCCAGCGTTTCCGCGTTGATCAAATGCCGCGTCGTCGGCAGCAGCGGTACGTGCACGCTCACAAAGTCCGATTCCGCCAGCAGCCGGTCGAGTTCCACATGTTGCGCTCGCAGCTCACGCTCGATTTCCGCATCCGCGCGCATCGCATCGCTGTACAAGATTCGCATGTCGAAGCCCTTCGCACGCTTCGCCACCGCGCGGCCGATGCGTCCAAAGCCGACGATGCCCAGCGTCTTCCCGAAAACATCGCCGCCGCACAGCTGATCCAGATTCCATCCCGGCCACACCCGCGAACGCATCCACAGATCGCCTTCCACGATTCGCCGCGCCAGCGCCATCAGCAGCGCGAACGCAAAATCGGCTGTCGTATCGTCTAGCACCCCCGGAGTGTTCGTGGCAGCGACTTTCCGCCTCGTGCACGCCGCCACGTCGATGTTGTCGTAGCCTACCGAAACGGTCGCCGCGATTCGCAATTTCGGCCCGCGCTCCAGCAATTCCTCGTTCACTTTTTCCGTCAGCAGGCAAATCAGCGCATCCTTGTCCGCCACTCGCTGCAACAGCTCCTCCCGCGGCGGCCGCTCTTCCTTCGTCCAATATTCCACGTCACACTTTTCTTCCAGCAGCTTCCGCGCGGGAGAGAACATTCCGTGCGTCGCCAGCACTCTTGGCTTCATCGTCTATCCTCGGCAAAATTCCCGCGACCGTGAGTAGCACACCGTCTCACTGTGTGTCAACGCGCCGCGCCCATCGGTGCTGGGTCAGTTTGAATTTTCTTGATCGTGACACAAAGAGTCAAAATTCAAACTGGCCCATTACCCGTCCATTCACAAATGTCGCACATCGAACTTTCATTGCGCCGCCGAGCATTCCAGTCTATATTCGCCCGCAATGCACGACCCTCTGGTTCAATATCTGGTCGGCGTCGGCATCTTGAGCGTGGGATTGGTGATTCTTCTTTCCTCCGCGGAAATCGCGCACAGCTTGGGCCGCTTTTGGGAGCGCTGGACCGGCAAGCATCCGCGCGGCGTCCCCGCAGGCAAGCGTGACGTCCCTCCGCCATTTTACCGGGCTCGCCTCGTCATCTGGCGCGCTCTTGGCCTTTTGATCGTCGCCGACGGTCTGATCTGGCTCGGCTTCGCCACTGCCGCGGTTTTTCATCTCTTGCCCCGCGCCGGACCTTGATTCCGCACAATCTTTCACGCCGTGTTTGACAGAGTAGAAGATGCGGACCCCCAAAAGCACCCCACCAACTGCGGCACGGTGCAGTGTGCGAGCTGAGAGTCCAGATTCCTGTGTATGTGTAAATTTGTCTGGTTGGCGTTACTTCAGAGGTGTTGTGCGCTATTCCGAGAACGTTCTGTCCCGGCTCTGCCGTTTCCGAATGCAATTCTACCGCGAACGCAGCCCGCGAAATAAATCAAGAAGAATCATCGTGTCCATTGCGGTCGCATTCATTACTTGCCTTGGGATTTTTCAATCAGCTCGTGTACGCCAGCCTTCCATTCGGCGCATTGTTTTTCTCCGTCCTCGGAGCGGACGTCTGCGACAACCATGCCGATAGCTCTGCCGCTTCCGGCCGATTCAGAGTTGTGGCTGGAGACCGCGCTAGTGCCGCGAAATGTTCCGAGGGATTTTGACCAGTAGCGCTTACGCTCTTTGCCATATTCGGCAAACGCCACAACAGTCCAATAATCGATGGTTGATACTTGTGAAGCTTCGTCGAAAACGCAGGCATAGTTGCTTATGGGTTGCCCATGGGACACCACCGGAGGCATGGGCAAAGGTTTCGGTTCTTTCCCTGCTGTTACGGTGCAAGGAAATACAAGCAGCAAAGCCAACATCCAGCGTTTTGCCATCGTGGTCTCCTTTCCGGGTCTCCTGGGCGCTTTGCACACCTCGCCCATTCGACTGCGGGATTAACGGAAAAGCTGCTTGACGCCAGGTTATATTCCAATTGGCTGGAGAGATACAACTAAGATTATTCGGTGCGTGCGGGTGGGGTACCTTTGCCTAGCCCTATCCTTTACCCCCCGTCGCGTTTGACCCACACCGCCCGTGCGACTATATTGGCCACCTCACGTCTAAGCGACCATGAACCAGCACCTCATCGCCGATCTCGAGCATCTTCTCACCCGCGAGCACGTCTTGAGCCGTCCCGAAGACCTGCTCCTTTACGAATACGACGGCTCTGTCGAAGTCGCTCGCCCAAACTGCATCGTTTTCCCGCGCGACGCCTCGGACGTCGTTCGCATCGTCGAAATCGCAAATCGTCATGACGTTCCTCTTGTGGGACGCGGCGCGGGCACCGGCCTTTCCGGCGGCGCGCTCGCGCGCAACGGCGGCATCATCGTTTCTTTCGCGCGCATGAATCGCATCCTCGAAATCGACCTCGAAAATCAGCGCGCCGTTGTCCAGCCCGGCGTCGTCAATTCTGATTTGTCTGCCGCTGTCGCACATGCCGGACTGCACTTTGCACCCGACCCTTCCAGCCAGAAAGCCTGCACCCTTGGCGGAAACGTTGCCGAGAACGCCGGCGGCCCGCACACCCTCGCCTACGGCGTCACTACCAACCATGTCCTTGGCCTGCAGCTCGTTTTGCCCGATGGGCAGGTCGCTCGCATCGGCGGAAAATCGCTCGACGCGCCCGGCTACGATCTCTGCGGACTCTTTGTTGGCTCCGAAGGCACGCTCGCCCTCGTCACCGAAATCACCGTGCGGCTCACGCGTTTGCCCGAAGCGATCAAGACTCTGCTCGCCGTTTACGATCGCATCGACGATGCCACGGAAACCGTCGTCGAAATCACCTCGCGCGGCATCACGCCCGCGGCCTGCGAAATGCTCGACGGCTGGACGCTTCGCGCCGTGGAAGCCTGGGTCCACGCGGGATTTCCTCTCGATAGCGCCGCGGTGCTGCTCATCGAAGTCGACGGCATGCGCGAAGCCGCCGAAGAACACGCCGCGCAAATCACCGAAGTCTGCAAACTTCACGGCGCGCGCGAAGTTCGTGTGGCCCGCGACGCCAAGGAGCGCGATCTTCTCTGGAAAGGCCGCAAGAATGCCTTCGGTGCGGTCGGCCGCTTGTCGCCAACCTACTACGTGCAAGACGGCGTCATTCCGCGCACCAAGCTGCCGCAAACCCTCCGCGAAATTGATCGCATTGGCAAGGAAAACGGCTTCGAGATCGGCAATATTTTCCACGCCGGCGACGGCAACCTGCATCCCATCATTTTGTTTGACGCGCGCGACCCCAAGCAATTCCAGCGCGCCGTTTCCGCCGCCGACGCCATCATTCGCTTCTGCATCGAAATGGGCGGCACAATCACCGGCGAACACGGCGTGGGCATGGAGAAAGATCGCTTGATGCCGCTGCTTTTCACCGACGCCGATCTGGCGCTGATGCGCGGCGTTCGCGACGCCTTCAATCCCGTGGGCCGCCTGAATCCCGGCAAGATTTTCCCCACCGGCAAAGGTTGCGGCGAAGTCCGCATTCGCCCCATGCCGCTCTCCGGTGACCCCACAAGTTCGCCGGAGCCAATTCCCTCGTGAACTCGCCCGCCGCAGTTCAGCATTCCCGCATCGCCGACATTGTCGGCGCGCGGAACATTATCACCGAGCCGCAGGAAATCTCTGCCTACGCTGTCGATGGCGTCGAGCCGCAAATTGCCGCCCGCCCCGCAACCGCGCAAGAAGTCGCCGAACTTGTAGAGTTCGCCGTAGCGGAGAATCTCGCCGTCATTCCTGTAGGCGCGCGCACTAAGCTCGGTATCGGCATGCCTCCTGCGCGCTACGATCTCGCCATCGACATGATGCGTCTCGACCGCGTCATTTCCTACGATCCCGGCGACTTGACCCTCAGCGTTGAGCCTGGCATCCGGCTCTCGCGCCTCGCCGACGCTCTCGCCGAGCACAATCAATTTCTCCCGCTCGCTGTTCCCTTCTACGATCGTGCCACCGTCGGAGGCACTCTTGCCAGCGGCGTCGATTCGCCCTTGCGTCAAGCCTACGGCACTGCGCGCGATTTTGTCCTTGGCATGGAATTCGTCGTCGGTGAAGGCGCGCTCACCAAAAGCGGTGGACGCGTCGTCAAGAACGTCAGCGGCTACGACCTGCACAAACTCATGCTCGGCGCCATCGGCTCGCTCGGCGTCATCACCCGCGTCAATTTCAAAACTTTCCCTCTGCCGTCGTCCGAGCGCCTATTTGTCGCCTCGCTCGCATCATCCGATGAAGCCCTTTCGCTGCGCCAAAAAATAATAGCTTCGCCCATTTCCCCTTCGACTCTGGAAATCCTGAGCCCCAAAATGGCAACGCTGCTCTTTCCGGCCGAACTCAAGTCCGCCGCACTCGACGCCGCGCGTCCTTCAGGCTCGGAATGGCTCTTGACCGCGGGAATCTCCGGCTCGAACAACGTTCTCGATCGCTGCTCCAATGACTTGCGCCAAATGGCCGACCAATGCGCCGCAAAACAAGTCGCGTTCCTCTCCGGTTCCGACCGGGAGCGCCTCTGGGCGCGCCTTCGCGAAGCCATTCCGCTAGCCGTTCAATCTTCGCCAGCGGCGATAGTTTTGAAAATCACCGCGCTTCCTTCGGATGTCCGTGGTGTTCTGTACTTCCTGGCATCGGAATCGGATCGTTATAACGTACGCGCCGCCGCCTTGATTCGTGGCGCTGGCGTGATCTACTGGGCAATTCTTCCGGATTCAGCCGAAGCGCTAAAGGAAAAGGCCGTCGTCCGCCAGGAAATATTGCAGGCAGGTGACAGACACGATTTTCGCGCCACCGTCCTCGCATGCCCGCCGGAATTGAAACGTGAACTCAACATCTGGGGCACACCCCGCGAGGATTTTCTGCTGATGCAGCGCGTCAAGCGAGCATTCGACCCGCACAATATTTTCGCGCCAGGCCGTTTTGTCGGAGGCCTCTAGTGCCGTTCCAACTTTTCGGCCCACCGGGCGCGAAGTTCCGCGATAATAAGTTGGAACGGTACTGACTAAATGTCCACCGCCTTGCCTCCGCAAACTCACGAAGAAGCTCAGCGCGAATTCGCCGAGACTCTCAGCGGCTTCACCGCCGGCGACAAGCCCGATTACGCCGACTATTCACGCTGCATTCATTGCGGCCTCTGCCTCAACGCCTGCCCCACCTATCGCCTCTGGCATAACGAAGCGGACTCGCCGCGCGGCCGCATTCGCCAGATGGCCCTGGTCGATCAAGGCCGCCTCGAGCTCGGCGAAAGTTTCGTCACCCACATCGACCGCTGCCTCGACTGCCGCGCCTGCGAGACCGCCTGTCCTTCGGGAGTCGAGTACGGCAAGCTCGTCGAACTCGCCCGCGCACAAATCGCCCGCAATTTCGAGCGCCCGCGCATTTCTCGCTGGACTCGCGACTTCGTCTATCGCCGCTTGCTACCTGACCCGCGCCGCATTGCGCGGCTGGCTCGTTTCATTCGTCTCTACCAGCGCTCCGGCCTCGAAACCCTCGTCCGAACCACCGGCATCTTGCGTCTTTTCGGCATGCAACAGCGCGCCGCCCTGCTTCCGCGCATCGATTCGGAGTTTTTCTTTTCGCGCCTGGGCAAGACGTTCCCGCCGCGTGGCCAGCGCCGCGCTCGCGTCGCGTTTTTTGCCGGATGCGTCGCCCAGGTCACCTTCACCGAACTCAATGACGCCACCATTCGCGTTTTGCAAGCCAACGGCTGCGAAGTTGTCGTGCCCGCCGGACAGCTTTGCTGCGGCGCGCTTGCCGCCCATGCCGGAGTCCGCGATGTCGCCCGCGATCTCGCGCGAAAAAACATGGAAGCATTTTTGGCCGAGCCTTTCGACGCCATCATCAGCAACGCTGCTGGCTGCGGTTCAACCCTGAAGGAATACACCCATCTTTTCTCGGGAAGCGACCCCGCGCAAGAAGGTGCCTCCCGCAATGTCCTCGACGCCAAGAATGCTGCCGAATTTTCACCGAAGGTCCGCGACGTCACGGAATTTCTCGCCAGCCTCGGCCTCTCCACGCCGCTTCGCAAAACTCGCATGCGCGTAACCTTCCAGGATTCTTGCCACCTCCTGCACGGCCAGAAAATCCGCGAGGCTCCGCGCACCTTGCTCCGCGCCATTCCCGGCCTCGAGTTGGTGGAGATGCCCATGGCGGATCACTGCTGCGGTTCGGCGGGAGTTTACAACGTCACGGAAACAGACACGTCCATGCAGCTTCTGCAAGAAAAAATGCGCCATGCGCAATCCAGCCGCGCTTCCGCAATTGTCACCGCGAACCCCGGATGCATCTTGCAATTGCGCGCCGGCGCCAAGCTTTACAACACGCGTCAGGAAGTTTTCCACGTCATCGAGCTTCTCGACCGCGCCATTTCTACCTGACCGTTCTGCGCAAATTCATCGCCCAATCTTCGCGCCGACTTCTGGCGCAACTCATGCCCTTTTACATGTAATATCTCTTCTCGCGCACACACATGATGAATCATAAACCAAAAGCCCTGCTTCTCGAAAATGTCCATCCGGACGCCGCAGCCCGCTTCCGCGCCGCCGGCTACGATGTGGAATCCTTGCCCCAGAGCCTTGACGAAGACGCTCTCTGCCAGAAACTTCCGCGCGTTTCTGTGCTGGGCATTCGCTCGAAAACCCACGTGACCCCGCGCGTGCTCTCGAGCGCGGCCGAACTCATCGCCGTGGGCGCCTTCTGCATTGGCACCGATCAAATCGACCTGCAAGCCTGCGCCCGCAAGGGCGTCGCCGCCTTCAATGCCCCGTATAGCAGCACGCGCAGCGTCGTTGAAATCATCCTTGGCGAAATCCTCCTGCTGGCGCGCGGCGTCTTCGCGAAAAGCCAGAAACTCCATCGCGGTGTATGGGACAAGTCCGCGACCGGCAGCAACGAAATTCGCGGAAAAAAGCTCGGCATCATCGGCTACGGAAAAATCGGCTCGCAGCTTTCCGTTCTCGCCGAATCGCTCGGCATGGAAGTGTATTTCTACGACCTCGAAGTCAAGCTCGTCCTCGGAAACGCGAAGAAGTGCCGCTCGCTCTCGCAGCTTTTATCCCTCGCCGACATCGTCACCCTGCACGTCGACGGCCGCTCCGAAAATCACGGCCTCATCGGCAAAAAGCAATTCCGCCAAATGAGGCCCGGGGCTATTTTCTTGAACGCCAGTCGCGGCTTCGTCGTGGACGACGAAGCCCTCGCCTCGAGCCTCAAGAGCGGTAAAGTCCGCGCCGCCGCCATTGACGTTTTCCCCCGCGAACCCAAGGGTAATCACGAAAAGTTCTCATCTCCTCTGCAGGGTATCGAACAAGCAATCTTGACGCCGCACGTTGCCGGCAGCACCGAAGAAGCGCAACAGGATATTGGCTCGTTTGTTTCAGAGAGAATTGTGGACTATGCGCGCGACGGCAGCACTCTTTACAGCGTGAATTTTCCCAATGTCCAATTGCCAAAAATCAAGAACGCCCACCGCCTCATCCACATCCACGAAAACATTCCCGGGATGCTGGCCCAAATCAACCATGTTTTCGCGGCGCACCACGCCAACATCCTCGGGCAATATTTGAAGACCACGGAAACGATTGGTTACGCCATCACTGACATTGGCACCGCGTACCGCGAAAAAATCCTCGGCGATTTGCGGGAAATTCCCCACACCATCAAATTCCGCGTTTTGTACTAAGCGAGCGCTCTTAAACGTAGTGGGGCACTTTGAATTTTCTTGATCGTGACACAAGGAGTCAAAATTCAAACTGACCTATTACCCTCTCAAAACAAGAAAGGGGCACGCGGGAGCGTGCCCCTTCTTCCCCGTTGCACCGAGTACGAGTCGCCGGGGCTTGCGTCGGCGGCCGGATGCGCAGCCGCACTGCAAGTTCGTGTACTTCAAGAAGCCGATTCTCTAGTTGCTGTTCGGCGGCTGCATCCGTTGCCCGCCACGAAACGTTCGCGGCGCAGCCGTATAATCCGATGGCACCATAAACAGCGATTGCGCCGGCTCGCCGCGATTGATACTCGTCAATTGATACGTCGTCGTTCCGAAGCGTGGATCCGTGCGCGTGCTCGAAACCACCATTTGCAAGTCTTGCGAATACCACTCTTCCCGCGTAATCACGATGGGCGCGTTATTGCCAATCTGCCCAGCCGGGATCGTTCGCGTGTAGCGCGTGCCCTCAACCGTCAGCCCATCCATCGTTTTTGTGCCCAGCGACTCGGTCTGCACGTTGGCATTCTGCTCGGAGCCCATCTTCCCCCTCATGGCCTCTCGCCCTTGCTCATTTCCCCCTGCGGGATGGTTCATCGTCAGCGCCGTCTTCTTGTCTTCATCCAAGATATAGTTCTTGCCGGCCGCAGGGTCTCGAATGAACGCGAGGTGCGGCACTTGTCCCGACGCCGCCAGCGGCCCGATGGCCGGCAGAGTCATTTCCTGCCTCGTTCTGCCCACGCTATCGCGCGCCACATTGCCGGTCTCTTTCTGGTCTACCTTCGTGCCATTGGAAAGCACTTGAATCGTCTCGCGCGTCACTTGCGCGGAGAACGGTGCGTTCGTCACCACCTTCCCGCCAAATCCGCCGACGAGCCGTTCGAACGCAAAGTTCCCGGGCCCCATGCCTCCTCCGCCGTGACGTCCCGGCATTCCCTGGCCCAGCGCTCGTCCCGCCTGTACCGTCAGGCCCATACCGACCGCAACAAACGCCACCACGGCGTACTTGGCGATTCTGCCCATCATTGTCGAACTCCTCTCTCTGCTCTTCTTTGCGGCGCTTAAGCCGCTAAAATGAAAATCCTTCTACTGCACCAGGCGCACCGCGCGCGGCCAGCCGTCTTCGCCGACCACCAGATCCGCCTGAATCATATCCCCGCCGTTCATTTCGTCTACCGGATAGCCCAGGCTCCCCAGCGCGCTGCGCGTCATGGACACGCGAACCACTAGCCCCGAATCATCCGCCGAAAGCCCTTCACCATATGGCACCGGAACAAAATCCGAAGTCGAATCTTCGGCCGTCCCTGTTTCAACAAGCGCTGCTTGCTCCGCAGCGCCGCTTCCCTGGGAAGGCGCGGAACTTGTTACCGCCGAACTTGGATTCGTCTTCGCTCCGTTTCTGCCGTCCACGCGCCCTCGCGAAAAATTCCACGCACCGATGGTCACAAGAACCGCGGCCGCTGCGGCAAGACCCATCCATTCCGCCCAGCGCACGCGCAACCGCCGTGCGCGATACCGGGATCGTTCTAGGCCCCGGTGATACTCTCGAAACGCCACTGTCAGCGACTCTTCCAACCGCGCCGGCGCTTCCAATTGCGTTGCATCGTCTGCGGCCTCTTTAAGCGCCTGCGCCAACAATCGCGCCTCCGCCAGCCGCGCGCCACACGCCTCGCAAGTTTCCGCATGGAAACGGGCCATCACCGTCACCGCGTCGCCCAGGACGTCGCGAGCATCGTCGCGCCCTAGCTCATGAACGATGTTTTCGAAATCCGCGCAGTTCATTTCCCTTCGCCCTTAATCCTGCCTCGTACTAATAGCTTTCCCCTGCCGACTTCCGTACTCCGGCAGGGGTAGCCCGCAGCCGTGCCGCCAACATATCGCGACCGCGTGCCAGTCGCGACCGCACCGTGCCAATCGGGCAATCCAGGATCTTCGCCGCGCTCGCGTAATCGCGCCCTTGCAGGTCACACAACGTCACCGCCTCGCGATAATGCGCAGGCAGCATGGTCACCGCGTGCCGCACCTGTTCCACAGTCTCTCCGCGAGTCAACTCGCCCAGCACTGCTTCCCGCGACGAGTGCCCGTTCCGCCCGCCAATCGCCTCGTCTTGTTGCAGATTGGCTTCCTCCGTCAGTGGCTCGTAATGCCTCTCGCGCTCCAGCAGCCGCCGCACATGAATTCGCGCGATCCCATACAGGAACGCTTGCGGCTCGCCTCGCGCCGCCTCGAATTTCCCGGCTTTTTGAATCAACGTCATAAACGCTTCCTGCACCACCTCTTCGGCCGCTTCGCGCCGGCCGGTCATGTGCAGCGCGAACCGGTAGATTCGCCCATGGTGGCGCGCGTAAAACAGGCGAAACGCCTCCTCATCGCCCGCCGCCATCCGTCGCAGCAAATGGTCGTCTCGAGGTTCGGCCCTCTCCGGCATCACTTTCCATTCGACGTATCTGCCGCGTTTCTCGATATGCATTCCGCCGCCGGGGTCAAAAAGTTCCAAAGAATTCCGCAGCCTGGACCTTTGTACAACCGCCCCGGCCTCACCAGAAACCTTGCATTTTTGCCTTGTTTGTCGTCCTAAACGCCGCTGTTTCTGCGGTGCCGAAGGACCTCGCCTCGACGCCTTTGTAGCCCCCAGCTGCCCGGCAGACCGTCCCTCTACCTTAACCCGCCAACCCGCCTGGGGTTGCTCGTGGGGGCGGCGCTTGCTGCCCGTCGCGCCCCCCGAGTCGCCCGCACCGTGGCACAGGCTTCAGTCTATGTGCCTTTGCCGACCGCAACAACGATCCACTCTTGAGGGAGCTCGGCGCAGGGATGGTTGTTGCCAGTACTCGAGGGGAGAGCCGCGGTCCACGTCAGCGATCAGCGCGCTCTTTTAAGCGCCGATAGTAGCGTCGCGCCTTCGCGACCGAGCCACATGCGTCCATGCTGCACCAGCGGCGCGACCCGTTCTTGCTGGCATCGAGGAAGAACCAACCGCAGGTCGGGCATGACTTGACCCGCAGGATCGCATCGGACACCAGCAACGCAACTGCCGCCTCAACGATTCTGAGACGCAGGAGCGTATCGCCAGCCTTTTCCACATTGATCTCACGTCCCATCCGAACCTGTGGGGATCGGTGAGTTCCAGTCGCAACCACAAGCCGAGTTGCTCGAGCGGCTTCGGCAAGGTCAGCGCTGAGTTTCTCGAGGTCCGTGCTGCGTGGGGCTTCGCCCGAGAGCCGCATCTGGAAGATTCGCTTCAGCAATGCGCGAAGCCCTCTTAGTCGCCTTAGTTCAATGTGTGGCGTCCGCTGTCGGAGGCGCAAGACGTCCGCGCGGGTCAGGAGACCAGCCCTTTCGCCAAAGCCAATTGCATCGCTGAACTCACCGAGGTAGTCGTGCGGCTCGGGTGCGGTCCAGTCGTGCACGGTGTTGATGAAGTCGAGGGCTGGATGCCCGCCGACAAGTTTGAACGGGTGCTGCGTGCTTGGACCCACCGCACGAGTTTATCACCATCAAATGCCGTTTGACAGGTTGCATGGTTGCTGTTACAGTCAGGTGTATCACCACCTAAACGTACTTTGATGGTGATGGTAGGAATCTATCCATGAACCGTAGCATCGCAATCGTGGGCGCACCGTCCAGCATCGGCATCCGTCCTTACGACAACGGCGAACCCAGGCAGCTTGATCGTACCCCGGGAGTTCTCCGTGAGCTTGGCCTAGTCGAACGTTTGGGTGCCTGCGATCTGGGCGATGTTATCCCGCCCGCGTATCGGGACTACATCCGTCCACCGGGCCGAGTGCGGAACGAAGCCGAAGTCGCTGCGTATTGCCGGACGCTCGGCGAGCGCGTAGAGGCGGCAACCAGCGACCGCCGCCTCGCGCTGGTGCTAGGTGGTGATTGCAGCATCGTCCTCGGATGCCTCTTGGGTGCCCGACGGTCTGCGCAAGGGCCGGTGGGTCTTGCTTATCTCGACGCCCACGCTGATTTTGGAACTCCCGAAGAGTCTCACAGCGGTTCAGCGGCCAGCATGTGCCTCGCACTTGCCGTCGGTCGCGGCGAGACATCTTTGGCCCGGCTCGCCGGGGACGAGCCTCTCGTGCGTGCCAAGGACGTCGTTCTGATCGGCCGCCGCGACGCTGCGGAACCATGGTACGGTCACGCGGCGCTTGCTGCGTCTCCGATTCTCGACATTCCCGGCGCTGCGCTCATTGATCGCGGCGTTGACGACGTTGCGGCGGCAGCGCTCCTGTCGTTGACATCACCTGCACCTGGATCAAGCGTGGGGACGCGTGGGTTTTGGATTCATCTGGATGCCGACGTCATCAACCCGACGGTCATGCCGGCTGTGGATTCACCCACACCCGGCGGCCCGACAATTAAAGAAATTGTGCAACTTCTCACTCCGCTCGTCCGCCATCCACGAGCGCTCGGCCTTGAAGTCACTATTTACGATCCTGGACTTGATCCTGACCGATCATGCGCCAGCAAGCTTGTATCGTTACTGGAAAATCTTCTCGGCGTTCGCTCGCTCGACGGGAGGGCTTCATGATCGCGCGAATATGGCACGGGATGGTTCCCATTTCGAAAGCTGATGAATACCTCGCCCTCATGCGCAGGATTGCGTTGCCCGAGTATCTGGCCACCCGCGGAAATCGTGGCGCGTGGTGTCTGTGCCGCACCGAAGCCGACGTAACCCATTTCGAAATGCTGACGTTCTGGGACGACACCGGCGCCATCAAGCGTTTCGCTGGGGACGATTTCAATATGGCCAAGTACTACGACTTCGACTCCGGCTACCTAATCGAAATGGAGGCGCGAGTCCGGCACTACGAGGTCTACTCGTAGATTTCGCCCGATCCATTACGCAAGAGTAGTGCGGTATCAGCGGATGCTGAAGAATCACTTCGTGTCGACCGGTACTCTGCTGCCGGGCATCGCGCAAATCCTGAAGTCTTAGCGCGCAGCAATGGCAAGATGGATGACACTCGGAAACATACCCACCCCAATCCACCAACCACCCCCACTCCTGCTCCCTCGCATAGCCGACGGCCAAGCCGTGAGCCCTCGCGCCTCGCCTTGTGATTCCGCCTGCTTGCCGCTTGCCCGCGGGGGCAGGCAGGCTTCTGCCTGTGTGCCTTTCGCCTTTTGTCTTATGTTGTCATCCCGCCTGCCCTGAGGTACGAAGGGAACCGGTCGCCCCGGCTGCGGTAGCAGCCAACGCGATGAAGTTGGCGAACGGCGGTGAGGGACCTGCCTCTGCCTTTCAGGAGGGCCCGGCTTCAGCCGTGCCCTAAATCCGCCTCAAATATTCAACTTCCTTTCGCGCGCTTCACCTGCGCGATGTAGTCACTTGTCAGTCCCGCTCGGTCTGGCCGCTCCTACGGCACTCCCATGCGCATTTATGACGGCAGCCAAGCGGTCGAGAATTGCCGCGAATCCGCTAAAATCTATCCTAGCGGCGTTTTGCTCCACATACTTGGCGAAAGCGACCTTTCCGAAATTCGCCTCCGTGTCGAAATCGTTGCTAAGGCTCAGAGTCTTGCCGCCAATTACGATTTGCCTAGCCTGCTCGCTGAAAGCGTGCTCTATGGCAGTGTGCTGTTGCCCCTGCCTCGGCGGCACCACGACCAAATACAGGTTTCCGATGACTCGGGTGAATGACTCGTGCCCAGTCGGCCTTTTGCCCGTAAGGTTCCTTACGACACTGAATATTTTTTCAGCTCCGTCATCGTTGTCCACGAGCAATATGACTGGGTGATAACCGCCCGGAGCTGCGAACTTGGCCAACTCGCGTTTGTACGCGTGAACGAAATTATTCAAATTAGCCGTTCCGCCTCTTAGACCCAAGACGCGTCCTGTGGTTGTCTCCGAATACCTAGGGATACGGATATTTAGTCTCACCTTTCCGCTTGCCAAAACAGTTGCAAGTCCTGGGTACCTACTCGCTAGTTTCCGAATCGCTTGCCGCACATACACGTTGTCCGTCTTCCCCTCGCACACAATTACTGGTGCCTCCGCCACATAAAACTCCTTGAATATCAGAAAGCGGCGATACAGATTCTCCTTTGACCCGACGCCCTGGGCATTCGCTTGTTGTTTGGCAATCTTCCCCGACTCAAGCTTCGCATTGTGATGATCCACCGAGTTAATGTGGCCAAACATTCCGTGAAGCTGGGCCAGAGTACCCTCGCCTCTAGTTGGCACGAGCACTCCATTAGCGTCGGGAACCGCATGGACGAACTCAAACTTGCCAGTCCTGAACAAACGATGCGCCATAGCGCGAACGGTCCGCCTATAATCGCTTCGAACGTTCACTTTGTCGTTTACAACTAGTCCGGTGACGTCCTGGCGTGAGGTGCGATACTGCATGCGAGTTTTGTCGGGATTGACCGCAAATCCAGCACCCGTCACAATACGCCGAAGGCTATCGCCCACTTCCCACTTATGCCCGTCGCCTTCCACTGGCCTCGCGATGCCGGACGGAAAGTCCGGTTTGTTCGTCGAAAACGTTATGTCATCGGCGTACCGCGAGTATGTGCAACCGTTATCAAACGCAAGCCTGCCGAGGCGAATGTCCAGCAAATGCCCAATCAAATTCGATATAACTGGAGAACACGGACTTCCCTGTGGTAACGAATTCCGATAACAGGCAATCTGGGCAAGCACGGTCGCAGTATCTGGATGCAGTGCGAAATTCCGGTCCCTTACGAAAAACCCACGGACCCGTCCAAAGTTTACGGTTCCAAAAAAATCCTGCAGGTCAATGTTAAACACGTATCGGCGCTTGCGATGCCTTGTCGCATTATCGATTATGCAGCGGTGACGTTTGAAACCGTGTGCCAGGCGATCCCTTCTGTTCCTGGCTTGGTTGATTTCCTCCACGCAGTCTTGTAGAAGGTCCGAAAGACGCCGCTGTAGTGCTCCCCGCTAATTTAGACAGTCAGGGCCTCGTTTTTTAGTACACCTGCAAAAGCCAAGAAGGCCTCGTGCGGGGTGCGATTGCGGACTCCGCGATGAGGCCGGTCGTGATTGTACTCCTCGATCCAACGAGCGATCGAGGCACGCGCTTCTTCCAAGCTGCGATATTCCGCCGTCCAGACTTCCTCTTCCTTCAGACTGCGATGGAACCGTTCGATGTAGCTGTTGCCCTCCGGGTGATGATACGCCGTCCGCCGGTGGGTGATGCCGAGCCGCCCGAGCGTCTCCAAGAAGCGCGAAGAAGTGAACTGCGTGCCGTTGTCCGTCGTGAGCGTCAGATTCGCCTCGCGGCTGCCCTCGGGCAGCCGTCCGAGTACGGCCTGCTCCACCGCAGCGAGCGCGTCTTCGGTCCGGCAGCGCTGCGAAAGATTCCAACCCACGATCTCCCGCGTGCAGCAGTCGATCACGCACACCAGGTACGCCCAACCCACCGCCGGCCCCGCCCAGATCTTGGTCATGTCGGACTGCCAGATCTGATTCGGCCAGGCGGCTTCCACACGGCCCCACTCTTTCTTCCGTCGCGCACGCAAACGCCGCGAGCGTACCAGCAACCCACGTTCGCGCATCACCCGTAACACCCGCTTGTGATTCACCGGAAGGTTTTCTTTTCTCCGCAGCCACCAAGCGACGCGGCGATATCCGTACGCGGGTTTTTCCCCGCAGGCCACGACGATCTGCTCGTCATAGCGTCGGTCGGCCCGACTGCCTCGCGGCCGCTTCCGGTAGTACAGACTCGACCGGCTGATGGCCAACGTCGCCGCCACCAGCGTGGCCGTGTAGCCTTGCGTCACCATCTCTCGTGCCTGGGAGTGAGCCGCACCACAGCTCACTCCCCCACGACGTTTTTTAGGATTTCGATCTCCAGCGATTTTCGCCCCAGCGTTCGTTCCAACTGCCGGATGCGATGGTCCTTCTCGGTTTCCGCCGCGGCAGCGCTTCTCCCCCCAAGCGCTGCCTTCGCTCCCTGCTCCGCTTCATCCTTCCAGCGATAGAACAGATTCGGAGCGATCCCGTGACGCCGACACGTCTCCGAGACGTTCCCGCTCTTGATGCCTTCCTGCACGATCTGCCACTTTTCTTCCGGGGATCGATCTACGCGTGGTTTCCTGCCCATGTTGCCTCCTGTTTGGAGGCCCCGATTCTACCTAACTGAGGTGTCCAGTTTTAGCGGGGAGCACTACACCGCTGTAGAAGTTTGAGGGCAGGATAAGGAGAATCAATCCTGCGGCGTCCTCCTCCGCGCTTTGCAATCTCGAAGGAAGAATACTTAGCCTCTATGGGCCTTGCGTATAGAATGTACGCCAGATTTTTGGTTCTAAAGTGAAGAAGCGCAGCAACATCACGCAAGGAAGAGGCTGACTGCAAGGATTGAATCCGCGACATTGTCGGAGAACACCGGAATTATGCCTGCAGCCACTCTTATGCGGAGACATATAGCCAGAGCGCCAGAAGCCGCACATTGGCGTGCCAGCAAAGCGCCTAACATTGTTGTCACTTGCCGCGAAACGCGGCAGAAGATCTGACTGCAGGCGCGCAGATTCTACCACAATAAGCAAGGCGATTTTTCTAGACGAAACACGTGTAACATGGTGCATCGACACTATCGTTCTGCGAGCCTTCTTGCCTCCCTGCTTCCTTCTCGTCACTCGTTTACCCTGAGGAACGAAGGGCCACTTGTCACTCATCACCGTTTTTCGTACCTTAGAGGCGCAACGGAACCGCAATTTTCGCGCGCGCGCCGCGGAGGCCACATGCAGGAATTCGACCCACAAATACTCAACGAAAAACCGATCCCTCCGCCAGCCGAATTTCAGCGCCGCGCTCGTGTGCGCTCCCTCGACGAATACCGCAAACTCTACGACCACGCCAAAAACGATCCCGAGGGCTTCTGGGGCGAGCAAGCCAAAATGCTCGACTGGTTCGAGCCGCCGAAAAAAATCCTGGAATGGGATGTGCCGCACGCGAAATGGTTCTCCGGCGGCAAGCTCAACGTCTCGCACAACTGCCTCGACCGCCATCTCGCCAAGAACGCCAGCAAAGTCGCCCTTTACTGGGAGGCCGAAGACGGCAAGCAACTGAAATTCACCTACGCACAGCTTCACGAACGCGTCTGCAAATTCGCGAATGCCCTGCTCAGCCTCGGCGTAAGAGCCGGCGACAACGTCGCTGTTTACATGCCCATGATTCCCGAGCTGCCCATCGCTCTCCTCGCCTGCGCGCGCATCGGCGCAATTCACTCCGTCATTTTCGGCGGCTTCAGCGCCACGGCTCTTACCGACCGCATCTCCGACGCCAAATCCAAACTGCTCATCACCGCCGACGGCGGCTATCGCCGCGGCCACATCGTTCCGCTCAAAGACACTGCCGACAAAGCCGCCGACGCCTGCCCATCCATCGAAAAAGTCGTCGTCGTCAAACGCACCGCGGAAAAAGTTTCGTGGAAGCAGGGCCGCGATCTGTGGTGGCACGAGCTCGAACAGAAGGCTTCTCCAAATTGTCCCGCGCCTGCATTCGACTCCGAGCATCCGCTCTACATTCTTTACACCAGCGGCACCACCGGAAAACCAAAAGGCGTGCTGCACACCTCCGCCGGCTATTTGCTCGGCGCGATGTACACCACGCAATTGGTTTTCGATTTGCGCGACGATGACGTCTACTGGTGCACCGCCGACATCGGCTGGGTCACCGGCCACACCTATCTCGTCTACGGCCCGCTCGCGAACTGCGCTACCTGCGTGATGTACGAAGGCGCTCCCGATTTTCCGAAGAAAGATCGCTTCTGGGAAATTATCGAGCGCTACAAAGTTTCGATTTTTTACAGCTCCGCCACCGCCGTTCGCGCCTTCATGGCCTGGGGCAGCGAATGGCTCGCGAAACACGATCTGTCCAGCCTGCGCTTGCTCGGCACCGTCGGTGAGCCGATAAATCCTGCCGCGTGGAAATGGTATTTCGACGTGATCGGTGGCAAGCGCTGCCCCATCGTCGACACATGGTGGCAAACCGAAACCGGCGCGATGATGATTTCGCCGCTGCCCGGCGCCACGCCCACCAAGCCCGGTTCCGCAACTCTGCCGCTGCCCGGCGTGATTTCGCGCGTGGTCACGCTCAAGGGCGAAACCGTCAAGCCCGGCGAAACCGGCTACCTCATCATCGAAAAACCGTGGCCTTCCATGCTGCGCACGATTTTCGGCGACGACGAGCGCTTCAAGCGCGATTACTGGAGCCGCATTCCCGGCGTTTATTTCACGGGAGACGCCGCGCAGTGCGATGCCGACGGCTACACTTGGGTGCTTGGCCGCGTCGACGACGTCATCAAAGTCGCCGGCCATCGCTTGAGCTCGATGGAAATCGAAAGCGCACTCGTCAGCCATCCCTCCGTCGCGGAAGCCGCCGTTGTGGCGCGCCCCGACGAAATCAAAGGCGAAGCCATTGTGTGCTTCGTCATCCTGCGCTCCGGCCACGGCCCCTCTCCGGAGTTGCGGCTCGCGCTCACCGAGCACGTCGCCGAAACCATCGGCTCCATCGCGCGGCCCGCTGAAGTGCGCTTCGCCGATCTGCTTCCGAAAACGCGCAGCGGAAAAATCATGCGCCGCCTGTTGCGCGAAGTCGCCGAAAAAGGCGGCGTTTCCGGCGACGTCACCACGCTCGAAGATATGAGCGTGATCCAAAAACTCGCCAGCGCCAAAGCCCTCGAAGAAGAAGAATAGCGTTTCGAGCATCGCGCGCTTTTTGAAGAGCAAGTTGCGCGCCGAAACAATCTGACGAACTTTTGAAAACACTTGATTCCCGAGCGCCGTCAAGTGCATCCGTATCACTGAGGAGGAAAATCTGATGCAACCCAGAATCGAAATGATGAAAGTAGATCCGAAAGCCTATCAGGCGATGTCCGCTCTCGAAGCTTATGTTCGCCAGTGCGGCCTCGAGGAGCCTTTGATTGAACTGATCAGGATGCGCGCATCGCAAATCAACGGTTGCGCTTATTGCATCGACATGCACACCAAAGACGCGCGCGCCGCGGGCGAAACCGAGCAGCGGCTCTACGGTCTGGATGCGTGGGAAGAGTCGCCATTTTATTCCGAGCGCGAACGCGCCGCGCTGGCCTGGACTGAATCGCTGACGCTGGTTTCCGAAACGCACGTCCCTGATGAAGTGTTCGAAAAAGTGAAGAAGCAATTTTCCGAAGCGGAAATCGTCGCGCTGACCATGGCCCTCGTGTCGATCAACGGTTGGAACCGCATCGCCATCGCCATACGCGCCGTCGCCGGCACCTACCAGCCGCAGGCGCACGCCCAGCAAGCGGCTTCCCACAAAACGGCCTGAGGGATGGGGGTACTAGAACAGGCCAAATTGTCTCTTTCCGGAGGCAAAATCGAGCGAAATTGGCCTGGTAGAGCAGGCCATTGAAAAATGCGGTTTTTTTGGTTTTGTGCAAGGCGAGTTTTGCGAAACATGCGAATTCCCTAGGACAAATGCGGATTTGTGGACCATGGTTGCCGCCGGACTATACGGGCGACGTCACGAGGCGACCAGGCCAATTCTGAAAAAAGCGGCAAAAACAGGGTATAGGACCAGACCAGGCCATTCCCCTCGTACTTCGACAGGAGCGAAAACAGCCCCAAGTGACGAGTGGCGAGTGACTAGCTAAAGACGACTACTTCGCGCGGATGATGCGCGCGACAGGAAAGAATGAAGCACAAGATGCTATGTCGGAGCTAAGGCTCCGACTCTCTGAGAGCCCGCAGGAACTACCGCACCCTTTGCTGGCGACGCTGTGCGTCGCATAAAACGCAAAGGATGGGGCACCCGCAACGACTCACCTCTAAGGTAGAAATGCGATGGTATTATGTGCTGCGACGTTGCGCAGAGGGCCGCGTGCGCAAGAACGCGAGAGCCAGGGCCACCCACAAATTCTAAACCACCGCCGATGCTCTTCACGGTTAGCTAATAGGCTGGTAACATCTGGGAACGGACGATGGTTCGCGGGCAACCAAAGGGTGGGCCACCCGCCGGAGTGTCAGGGGCCAAGGCAAAAATCCACATTCCGATTCCGTCTCCGCACAATTGACGAATTCGTGAAACGATGAAGATCAGACACGAACCCTCAGCGCTAAACGCATATTGGTACGCAAGCATAGGTGAACACCGTGTGCTGCATCTGGGATGCTTCGGTGAACCCCTTGAACGAGGCTTGGAAGTTTACATGCAGCTGTTAGGTCGCCTATATCTCAAGGATTCAAGCTTGTGGCTAGAATTTCAGTCAACTAAAGGCTTGTGGTTAGACCAGCGGCGCAGGGATAGGAGGCTTCGCGTGGAAGGCCCCTGTTTATTCTGATGAGTCCTATTTGGCTTACGAGATAGTCAGCCGGACGGAAATTTCCTTGGCTCTCAAGCGATTTTGGTTACTCAAGGAATTGCGCTTTTATTTTTGGAACCGAGGCAACCGAAGTTGATGTAAGTAACCTTATTGCGGGCATCGCTCGGACTGAATTCAAAGACCTCGGCCGATAGTGTCCCCACCGCAATTCGCTTTATAGCGGAAAGAGAATTGTGCCAATCCTACCTTCGTATCATGTTCCATGAGGTTGAGACCTAACCCGTTGTTCAGCAGTCCTTTGCAGAGTCGATTGCGATGAGTGGTATTGATTTTCAACTGGAAGCATCGGTTTTTAGGGAGTAACGCGACACGACGTATTCGCTTAAGCAGCCTCCCTCAGGAAAGCCCGGAGGTGCGAGAGGAGACGTGAATAATGGCGGGTGGGCCAGGCTTTACACTTTGGTTTTCTGGGTGGCCCATGCTCGGTTTATGAGCGTGGGGACTTTCATGTGACGATCGCTTTCGATCCGCGAGTTGATTTTCACTCCACAGGGTCGACCTCGATTAGAATCTGCCCGCGCCGTTGATAGAACGCGCAGCTGCTCCAGGGCCAGTCCTTCGGATTTTCCACCAGACCACGATTGCGCAACTGAAGGTGAGGAAGCGCAGGTGTCCGAATCCATAGATGCGTTTGAGTCGTCTCGGCATAACGGGCACGAAAAGCCCCACGCTCGGAAAGCGAGCATGGGGCACCCGCACGAACGGAGGCAAGGAACCAAGCGAATACTTCGCGCGGGTGAGGCGCGCAAGGCAGGAAACTTAGGCGACGGGGAAACGTCTTATAAGCTGAAGAGGCGCTGCGCGGGTGCAAAGGGAGGGGTGATGCGAAAAGGGGCTTGGTTCACGACGATTGGGAAGATGAGTTTGCTGATGCTGCTGGCGGGCCCATGGGTGATGGCGCGGGCGCAGAGCGCGTCAATTACCAAGGGGCAGGGGCCGGTGCTGCCGGGGCCGGTGCCTGCGCAGATCGTCAACGCGAAGAGCGTGTTTATTTCGAACACCGCACCGGACGGGATGCCCTCTCTCATTCTGGAAAAGTTCGGGGAACCCAATCGGCCTTACGATCAGCTCTATGTGGCGATGAAAACGTGGGGACGGTATGAATTGGCGGGTTCGCCGGCGGATGCGGATCTGGTGCTGGAGATACACTTCAGCCGGTCGGTCTATACGGGCGGTCTGGGACAAGGAGCGGAATTTTATTTGAGCATTCTGGACGTCAAGACACATTTCGTCCTGTGGACGTTGGTGGAGCCGGTGGAGGCCGCGGTGCGCAAAGTGAGTTGGGAGAAGAATCATCGATGCGAGCGTGAGAGCGTTGGTGAACGATATGAAGCCGCTGGCAGGACCGGGACAACAACAGTGATGAGTGACAAGTGGCTAGTGAAATTCGAAAAGCGAGAAGCGTGAAAACTTCGCGTGCAAAGCGACGCGAAAGGAAGGATGAGTTGAACCCCTTTTTGGCACGGCCGAAGCCCCGTGCCCTGACCACATGCCTGCCCGCCACACGCCGCAGCGTGCAGGCGGCGGGCAAAAGGCCGGCAAGCCTGTGCGACGGCGCGGCGCGACGGGGAGAAGTGCCGGCCTGGAGGCCGGCGCTACAGAGTCGCGACCCTTCCTGCGTCAGGGCAAGCGGGCGCAGCCCTTCCTTCGTCAGGATAAACGAGCAGCGCCCCCAACGAAAAACACGTATCAAACAGCACACAGGCTGAGAGCCTGTGCCACGAGGGTCAAAAACACCTGCAGATTCCTCGTCGGATGCTGGTCGCATCCTCACTCGGAATGACAAATGGAGGTGTGGGGTGACAGCGCGACGGACGCAGCAAGCAGCGCCCCGACGAGCGATAAAGCGAAAAGCTGCAGAACCTCAAAATGCGAGGCTCTGCGCTAGACGGCGGAAGAAAAGCAACGGCAGATTCCTCGTCGGATGCTCGCCGCATCCTCGCTCGGAATGACAACTGAGAGAGGCAGGGCGGCACAAGGAGTAGGTGGGCTGAGACGCGACTCGGCGAAAGGCAACGAAGGATAATAGGCGTCGAGGCGAGATCCTTCGGGCCGGAAAACTTGGCCCTCAGGATGACAAGAAGAAGCAAAGAGCAAAGACCCCACGCTCGGAAGGCGAGCATGGGGCACCCGCCAAAGCCAGCCGCGAAATGATGATGTTTGCTCCGCGCGTTAAACTGCTGGAACTGACCATGCCGCAGCGGCGGAACCGGTAGTTTTCAGGGTCCCGGCGCGTTACTTCTTCTCGCGGGGTTTTAGATTCAGGGCGGCGGAATTCATGCAATAACGCAGGCCGGTGGGCGCGGGACCGTCGTCAAACACATGGCCGAGGTGGGCACCGCACTTGGAGCAGCGTGCTTCGGTGCGCGCCATCCCGTAGCTCGAATCTTTGTGCTCCTCGATTTTGCTGGTGTCGGCAGCCTGATAGAAGCTGGGCCAGCCCGTTCCGGAATCGAATTTCGTGGAAGAATCGAAGAGCGGCTCGCCGCAACAAACGCAGTGATACGTTCCGGCGTCATGGGTGTCCCAATACTTGCCAGTGAAGGGCGGCTCGGTCCCCGCTTCGCGGGCGACGTGATACTGCTCGGGGGTGAGCTGGCGCTTCCATTCCGCTTCGTTTTTTTGCGTTTTCTCCACCATGTGTCATGCCCCCATTCAAATGCCGGTAGATGTCTAGGTTAGCGTCATCAGACTTCCAAGGAAGGATTCTAGACCACTTTTATGCAATGCGAACAACTCAACAGCAGATCCCTCATCGCCGTTCGCAGACTTCCTCTTATGCGGTTGCTCATGCAGCCGCGAGGCGAACGGGTTCGGGATGACAACGCGCTTCGGTCAGGACAAACTTGCTCCATTGGACTTGATTACGGCGGCGTACCAGTGGGCGGAGTCCTTCAAGATGCGCTTCTGGGTGGGAAAATCGACGAAGATCATGCCGAAGCGCTGGGTGTAACCTTCCTGCCATTCGAAATTATCGAGCAAAGACCAGTGCAAATAGCCGCGCAGCGGGACGCCGTCGCCGGCGGCGCGGGCCAGCGCTTGCAAATAACGCGTGGTGAAATCGATGCGCTCGGGATCGTGAACTTGGCCGTCGAGCGAAACCCAGTCGCGGCAGGAGCAGCCGTTTTCGGTGATGAAGATGGGAAGCTTGTAGCGTTCGTAGAGCCATTTGGGGCCCCAGTAGATTGCGTCGGGCGTGACTTCCCAGCCCATGGCGGTGAGCGGAAAGCCCGCGGGAAAAGCGACGAGCTGGCCCTTGCCGTCCGGAGTGGCGCGGACGATGCGTCCGCCATACATATTCGCGGCGAGAAAATCGAGGGGCTGGTGAATGGTCTCCAGGTCTCCGGCGAGAAGTACAGGTGCGTCTTTGCCCAGCGCGGTGAGCGCGTCCTGGGGATAGTTGCCGGTGTAAACAGGATCGAGCCACCAAGCGTTTTCGCGCCACCAGAACTCGGCGGAGAAATGATCGACGGGGCTGCCGAAGGTGGCGGCCTTCGCGGCGGCAACGTCCGCGGCGGAAGCGGTCTCGGGCAGCGACGGCGAGACGTCGCACGGATAGCTGATCTGCACGGGTTTCTTGGAATTGGCGCGTATCGCTTGCACGGCGCGGCCATGCGCGATCAGCACGATGTGCGCCGCGCGCATGTATTCGGCGCGAGGAAGCTTTTCGCCCGGCGCTTGCACGCCGGTGACGTAGCCGCCGCCGATGAACGAGCGCGGCTCGTTGATGGTGAGCCAGTATTTCACGCGGTCGGATAGAGTGCGCGCGAGCAGGGCTGCATAATCGGCGAACCAGCCGGTCATGTCGCGAGCGACCCACGCGCCGCGCTGCATCAAGGCGAGAGGCGTGTCCCAGTGAAATAGCGTCACCATGGGAGCGATTCCTGCGGCGAGAAGGGCGTCGACAAGGCGGCTGTAGAAGTCCAGGCCCTTTTGGTTTACCGCTCCAGTGCCCTCCGGAATTACGCGCGACCAACTGACGCTGAAGCGAAAAGCTTGCAGACTCATGGACTTCATGCGCGCAATATCTTCCGCGTAGCGGTGATAAAAATCGCAGGCGACGTCGCCGGTCTGGCCGTCGCGAATGGCACCCGACTGGTGGACGAATTGGTCCCAGACAGAAAGGTCTTTGCCGTCTTCGCGAGCGGCACCTTCAATTTGATAAGCGGAAGTGGCCGCGCCCCAGAGAAAATTGGAAGGAAAAGGAGATTTGGGCGGCGCAGGAGGGGCGGCCGGATGCTGCGGCGGCGTTGATGGCTTTTGTGGTTGCTGCTGCGCGGCGGCGCCTTGACGAAGAGCGGCCAAGGAAAATGCGGAGCCGGCCGAGGTGGCGAGGAATTCGCGGCGCGTGAGGGAATGAATGGCGTTGGGCGGAGACTTCAATTCATCTTTCATGGTCAGTTGTCAGGAGGCATGGCGCGACACCTATTCTCCGTTAGAAATTCACGTTTGTCACTTGCGCGGCTCAAACATACGGGCGGCCACACGGCTGACCAAGCTGCGAGGCGCGAGCCTTTGGCCCTCGACGCTCATGGTGTTCTTGAAACCTGAGATTACGCTGCTCTTCCCCGCGGCGAGGGCGCGCAGGCCGGTTCGCGCGACCTTCTCCGCTGTTTCCGCGCCGCGAAACGTGCGCTCCGGCTGGCCGGCGACGTCGCGAAACTCGGTGCTGGTCGAGCCGGGGCAAAGCGCGCAGACGTGCACGCCGTAGCGGCGCACTTCCTCGGCAATGCCCTCGGCAAAGCGCAAATCAAAGGCCTTGGTGGCGGCGTAGGTGGAAACGTAGGGGACGGCCTGGAATCCAGCGACAGACGCCACTATGAGGATGTCGCCGCGGCGGCGGGCGACCATATCCGCTAAGTAAAGATGGGTGAGATGCACCACAGCGGCGCAGTTGACCTGAATCATTTCCATCTGCCATGCGAGATCCGCTTCGTGGAATCGTCCGTAGGAGCCGAATCCGGCGTTGTTGATGAGAAGCTCGATCTCGAGCGACTTGGACTGAGTGAATGTGCGGATTTGATCCGGAGCCCCGGGGCTTGCGAGGTCCGCAGCCAAGACTTCCACTTTGATGCCGCAGTTGGCGCGCAGGCGGCTGGCCAGGGATTCAAGGCGGTCCTTGCGGCGTGCGGTGATGACCAGGTTTGCGCCCGCTGAAGCGAGTTCTTCGGCCAAGGCAAGGCCGATTCCGGCGCTGGCACCGGTTACCAGGGCCCACTTGCCCGACCATCTTGCCGAGAATGCGTTTTTTGTGTTCATCCGCCGCAGCCCTCAACCCGCAAAGCCAGAAGGCCATGAAAACACAGCAAAGGTGCTGCTGAACAGGGGAAAAAACAGTCAAACGAGGCAAACTAGTGGAATCGATGAAAATTCGTAGATGCTTCCAAAAATGGAAGCCGGTCAGGCACCGCGGACGTGGCCACGGTTGAGGACGAAGTTCCGGAGGCGGACACTTTCCTGCTTGATGCGGTCGAGCAGACGGCGGGCCCAGACGAAATCAACGGCCAGCAGGCCAAGACCCAGCAAAATGACCAGCCAGCCTGGTCCAGGGCCGACCAGCAACACTACGCCGAGAGCCAGGAGCGCGAAGCCGCCGAAAATCCGGAGGTAGCGCCGGGTCTGCTGGATCGTCTTGAAGAAAAAGAGTGGCATGCCTATTTGTTACCATCCATTCCATTCGCCGATGCCGAGTTGAAACTGAGTCCTCATTCCTGATCCGTTTTTAGACGCGCCACCACGCGCCTTGATGCGAGCACGCAAACAGCCAAATCGCAGCGGCTCGCGTGTGCAGCAACCCCCGCATTGCTAATCGCTTCGCGTCCAGACATTCACCCGGCGAGACGGGAGATGCGCACAATGGGAAAGAAACTACTCGCGGAAGTGAAAAAATGGGCATAATCGCAGCGGATGCCAGGACCGGAACGCCTGGAGTCATTACAAGAAAAGAGTTCGAAGTCACCGGATCTGCCGGTTATGCGTCTTAATTCACGCAGCCTCCGCTGGGAACAGAAATAGAGGTGAGAAAGATCGACTGACGGTATGCTCGTACGGACACTCATCGCGTTAGCAGCGCCAACAACGGAGCGAAGGGTATGGGTTTGGCTGTATCACCTGGGCGGGCCGGGGCTGATTGTCCTGGGGCTGGTGGACAGCTCGGTGATTCCTATTCCAGGCAGCATGGACGCGCTCACGATCGTTCTGGCCGCACATCACCGGCAACCGTGGCCCTACTACGCGGCCATGGCAACATTCGGTTCCGTTCTGGGAGGTTACATCACGTTCCGGCTGGCTCGAAATCAGGGAAAGGAGCGGCTAAAGAAAACGCTGCAGAGGGGCTGGAAAAGAACAGCCACTGACTTTTTCAAGAAGTGGCGCTTCTGGGCCATTGCTGTGCCGGCGATCTTGCCGCCGCCGATTCCCATGGTGCCCTTTATTGTGGCAGCGGGCGCCACAGACTACTCATGGAAACGGTTTGTTGGGGCAATGAGCCTTGGCCGCGCCATTCGCTACGGCATTCTTGCCTACCTCGGCAATCTGTACGGCAGGCGCATCATTTCGATTTTTTCAAAGTACGGCTGGCCCATTCTTTACGGACTGATCGCCATCGCAATCATCAGCGGGCTGGTCGGTTTTATCGTGAGCCGGTCTGAAAACGGCAGAGCCAAGGCCAAGACCGCTTAGTGGGAGCCACCCTGGTAAAGCGGCACAATCGACTGCACCGCCTGTTGGGCACGACGGGGAGCAATCAGTGTCAGACGAGACGGGCAGTTCCGACGAAAAACGTAAGAGTGGCGGAGAGGGTGGGATTTGAACCCACGGTAGGATTTCTCCTACACACGCTTTCCAAGCGTGCTCCTTAAGCCGCTCGGACACCTCTCCTCAATGGATATGCAAGAGCGTAGCAGATCGATCGCCGGGCAGCAATCGCGTCGCGCGACTTTCGATGGGAAGAATAGCGCACAGGGCGACAATTCATTATAATTCTTGGGCTCCGCTTCCGGGGTAGTGCAATTGGTAGCACGCCAGCCTTTGGAGCTGGTTATCCTGGTTCGAGTCCAGGCCCCGGAGCCAACTTCAAGCTGCTGTCACAGCCAGATCGAGCAAAGCTATTCCTGCCGGCAAAACGCTCTTGATCGCACAGAAACATTCGCATAACAAAAAACCCTGGGTTCCCTTACGGGAATCCAGGGTTTCGATGGAGTGATGGATTTTTGTTTAGTACGAAATCCGGAGCCCCAACTCGATCCAGCGAGCGCTGTTGGTGCGGTTCGCCGGAACCTGGGTGCCTGTGATTTCGCCAAAGTTCGACGGATTCTGCAGGTTCAAGAAACGGCGTCCCGAAGTTAGGGTGGTTGAAAGCGTTGAGAAATTGGGCCGAGAAATCGAACTTGAGGTTTTCGCGGACCACAGTCGATTTGCCAATGGACATGTCATAGTTCCAGAGGCCCAATCCGCGGAACGGATTGGCGTCTCCATCGCGGCCGTCGGTGCTCAGGTTGACGTTGCGGAAGTCGGCTTCCACTGCCGTCGGATTCGCGTAAACGTTAAGACCAGTTCCTCCGCCGACCCCGGAATGGACGTGGTTGTTGAGCTGGGATGACGGAACCGTCGGAATGGCAGCAACGCTGCCGCCGAGGATGCTCGATACACCCCAGACTTCAGCGCTCTCCTGAGCGATATTCGGGAGCGCTGAGTAGGCCTCGAAAACTCCCGACCAATACCATCCGCTGATGGCGCGGTCCAATGGGTTATTGAAATGGAACCGGTGTCCGTTGCCCGCCGGAAGCTGGTAGACGTACTCCGCGTTGAGCAAATTTCTGCGGTCGTAAATCGAGGGGCCGTAGCTGGCATCGATGTTGTAACTGTTCAGATAGTAGCCAGCATTGTCTTGGTTAACCAAGCCCTGGTCGAGAGACTTGGAATAGGTGTAGTTAACGCCAAACTGCAGACCAGAAGACGTCTTCTTCTGCAGGCTAATGAACAAGCCATTGTAAGTGGAGTGCCCCACATACGTGCGCAACTCAGAGACAAGGGTCTGAAGGTTGTCATACGTAGGCAACCCTTGCCCTAGTCTGTAAAGGTCCATGGTTTGAAACAAGGTGCTGGTCAAGCCAGACGTAAACGCTGTTGGCATGCTCCTCAGCCAGACACGCGGTGTTACTCAATCCGGGACAGGCTGGAGCGCCGGTGATGTCGTCTGTGCCGCCGCAAACCCAGGCAACTGGTTTTCAAAAAACGGCTGCGCGGTGAGATTGGCAGGCGCAGTGCCGCCTTGCTCAGCGGCAGTAACTGCGTCAAATGCCTGCGCGAAGGTCTGGCCCGATGTGGTGTCCTTGAACATATACGGGGCATCGCCGATGTCCATGGAAGTGGGGAGCCGCGACGCACGGTGCCCGATGTAACCGACCTCGAACAGCATGTTGTGCGGAATCTCGCGTTGAAGGTCCAAATCAAAGCTATTGGTGCGGCCCACCTTCATGTTCGGATCGTCCTGGAACGAGAGGAGTTCCCCGAACGGTATGGTTGGCACCACTGGGTTGGAAATCACCGGAACCGTCGGCACGGGAATATTCCCATCCACACCGACGCGGAAATCCGAGACTGCAGGATTTGAACCTGTGCAGCTCGCTGCAGGGCAGTTTGGTTCGATACTGTTGATGGTTTGACCGAAACCGACTCCCAGCATCGGAATCACGACACTTTCGATGGTAGATTCGCGGTCGTAGACCATGGAGTAGCCGGCCCTGATTACCGACTTCCGGTCGCCCAAGAACCGGCCGAGAACGCCGTCACCAAAGCTCGGATTCCAGGCCACTGAAGCGCGCGGCGCGACATTGCCCCAATCGGTGTTGAACACCGGTTTGCCAGCGGTATTCACCGGTTCATAGCCTTGGAGCGGATTGAAGATGGTGCCTTGCTCGGCGGCGCTCATTTTTTGATTTATGAAGTCTTGCGCAATGAGGGGTTGGCCGGTCACGTCGTTGATCAAAATAGTCTGGCGGCCCAGGGTGTCGGTAGGCGCGGACTGCCAGCCGTAAGAAAGGCCGTAGCTGAGCGTGAGTGCATTGGTCAATCGCCACACATCCTGGCCGTAGAAGTAGAACTGGTTCTGCACGGTGTTGTTGCTGAGCGGAGTTCCGAAAGGAAGGGGGTTCAAGCTTCCATCGCGAACCGACAGGATGGAGGTGTTGTCGATCAAGCCCCAAGCATCCGGCATAGAGTTGGTTCCACTGGGGCAACGTGCGCCGCGGGCATGCAGTTTGTGGTGACCGCTCCGCCACAAGGCTGCGGTTCGTCGGCCGTCGGAACACTCAGAAAGCCGCCGGTACCGTCCGACACTGTCCATAATGGTGACGAGGGAAGTGATGCCGTTGACCACCTTGTCGGCGCGATCGGTAAGCAAAGGCAGGCGGCGATCATCCGTGCCAAATTCGAAAGTATGCTTGCCTTTGATCCAATCAATATCGTCGTTGAATTGGAGGCTCTTTTCAAAGTAGTCCTGGAAGCGAGAATTCGCCGAAGCGTTCTCGATTACCGGGGTAATCAAACCCTCGGCGGGGTTAATTGCTATAAAGGGGTCACTGGTAACGCCGCTGGCGGTACCGGTCACCGCACCGTTGGAAAGGGCCGCAAGTTCCGCCGCCGACTGTTCCGGATTCACCACCTGGAAATTCTGCCAGTTGCGCACCCAGCCAAAGCGGAAAGTATTGGTGAGCGAGGGTGAAATCAGAGTGGTTAACTGCCCCGAAGCGAGCACGCCGCGAGTAAAGGCACCACCCAGGGCTATCGGGCTGGCGGGATTGAGAACGTCGAATTGACCGCCGTCGCCGGTTTGAATGCTGCGGAAATAATCGTAGGCGCCGGAAAATCGCCACTTGTCGTTGAAATTGTGGTCCAAGCGCAATATGCCGTTGTCCGTCTGCAATGGCGCTGACGCGGTCCCGCGGAATCCGGTTTCATTCAAACCGTCTCCGATGCCAGTGAAATTGCCCGGAGGCAACAAGTTCCAGAATGCCTGCACGGTGGGGCTGATGCCCAAGCCCCGCGGGTCGCAAGCCGCAGTGCCGGTAGTGCCGCAGGCGGCAGACGTGGCCAAGTTATAAGTATCGGCGTTACCGGCAGCGTCTTGAAACGTCAGGACGCCAGCCTTCAAACTTGCCGTGGGGACTTCCTTGGTGAATTCATCGGACTGCGGAAAGCGGCGAAGCTCATAATTCGCGAAAATGAAGGTCTTGTTCTTGATAATCGGGACCACCGAAAGCAACGCCACCGCGATTATCGTCGAGGTGAGGCTGCGCAACGCCGGCGGCGTTGAGGTCCCAAGAGTTGGCATTGAGGGCGCTATTCTGTGTGTACCAATAGGCTGTCCCGTGATACTGGTTCGTCCCGTGCTTGCCGAGAATGGCGATTTGTCCTCCGGAGCTGCGTCCGAAAGTGGAGTTCGGATTGGTGACGCCGATGTCAAATTCCTGAACGCTATCGAGGCTGGTAGGAATCCAAGAGCCGTTGCCGACGAGGTTATCGCTGATGTCGATGCCGTCGAGGGTGATGGTGTTCTGGTCGTCGATCGCGCCGGAAACTCGGGCCATCGGCGTCGGAAATGTGCCATTCCCTGGTGAGACCGAGGGCTGCAGATTGATCAACTCCTGGGCATCGTGCTGCAGTGTGGGCAGCGCATTCATTTCTTGGCTGGTCATGACGTTTCCGACTTGCGCAGTGGTCGTCTCCAGCTGGACATTCGCGCCAGCTTCCACGGTGACTGACTGCGTCACCTGGCCGACCTGCAAAACCACGTTCACCAAGTAGCTTTTGGCGATGTCCACGACAAGATTCTGCACGGTTCCGTTCTTGAAACCTGCTTCGAGACTTCCAGCGTGTACGTGCCAGGCGTGACGGTTGGAAATGTGTACTGACCTGAATCGTTAGCGGTAGCGCTCAGGGAAACGTTTGTGGCTGCGTTGGTCAATTTGACCCCCGCGCCAGGCACGGCGGCGTTGCTCTGGTCAGTGACCGTGCCGACGACCGTGGCCGAGGCTACGGTTTGCGCTTGAACGCCCCTGGAAAAAACGAATCCTGCGACAAACACCAACAGACCAAGAATCAGAATCAACCGTTGTTTCACGAGTCGCACCCTCCTAGCTCAATTTTTCGCTCTGTCGATACCACCCAAGCGAGCCCTACCTTGCCCACACCCCGATACAACATTCGACCGAAAGACGGAGATATATTTGCCAAGTTAGACAACCCCGCAACGCTGGCGCATTTTATAGTGCATCCGATGTATGGGTGTCAAGGAAACCGCCACGCTATACCCCTTAACAGTAACCACGCAAATCGCTATAGCATTTAGGGCCTTGGAGCTTCACTGCCTGAAGTGCTATGCACGCACAGCGCCGTCATCGGAAACGATGCTTGCTGCGGTGAGTAGGCAGAAAAGACGACATTTACGGCTGCTGGAGCACTGCGCATCCTGAACGGGGTGCACGCGACAGTATGCATTTTCATATCTCTGTACATTAAATCGTAGCTATTGACGCACAGGCTGGCGCATAGCCCTTGCACATTTGCGAGCGAGCGCAACCGACGGGAGGACCTTAATCCGGGCAATAAAGTCCGCGATCGACTGTCGGGACAGCCCATGAAATTCCGCCAACATCGAGGCGACGGCTAACGGAAGTTTGGGTGCTTGTCTTCGCCTCGGCGGCGGCATACTCTATCGCGCAACATGGACGCACATTTCCTCGTGCTGGGCGTGATCTGGTACGTCGTGTTCTTGTTCTCGACGGTGTGCCACGAAGGGGCGCACGCACTGGTGGGGAAGCTGAGCGGCGACCCGACGGCGTTTCACGGCGGGCAGGTCACGCTGAATCCGTGGCCGCACATCCGGCGCGAACCGGTGGGAATGGTGGTCGTTCCCATTCTTTCCTACGTCTTCGCGCATTGGATGATGGGCTGGGCCAGTGCGCCGTACGATCGTGAGTGGGCACAGCGATACCCGCGACGCGCGGCGTGGATGGCGCTTGCGGGGCCTGGAGCGAATTTTCTGCTGATGTTCCTGGCCGCCATCGGCATTCACGTAGGAATGGCCATGGGAGCTTTCCGAGCGCCGCAGAGCGCCACGTTCACTCAGGTGACGCAGGCCACAGGAAGCGGAGCGCAATTGGCGGCGACAACGCTGAGCATTCTGTTTGTGCTCAATCTGCTGCTGGGGACTTTCAACCTGTTGCCATTCCCGCCGCTCGATGGGCATAACGGCGTCACGATTCTCATGAGCCGTCGAGCCGCGGCGCGATTCGCGGGCAGCACATTCGCGGGGCTTGGGTTCGCCGGCCTGGTCCTTGCCTGGTTCATCTATGACAAGCTGTTTCCGTACATATTTTCGCTGGCATTGAACCTCCTCTATCCTGGGCTGCACTACGGCTGAAGAATCGTGAGACACGCCCGGCGCGGCCGAGCCGAAGCAACGTTGGACCAATCCAATACATATGTCCTGATTTGCAATGGAAATGGGCTGCCTGGCGTCAGGGTGCCATAGGTAAACCCTTGTGGATCAGAGCCCGGAACGCCCGCTCGTTTGGCCTTGCTCATGCTCTTCCCTGTCCTGGGAGACTAAGCAGATGGCTTCGTTGGACGCAGAACAAGCAAGCAAGATCGCCGAAATTTCCGGCTGGGACACAGACGAAAATTTCTTTGTGGAGAAAGCTGTTCTTCACCGTCATCGCGACGGCGGCAACAAAAAAGTGGATCTTCGAGCGCGGCTTCGCGTGGGTTCGCTCGTTTTTGTGCGCCTTTCCGAGGCGTCCCTGGACCGCACGGTCCCGGTGACTTATCAAGTGTCGGGAGTCAAGGGAAACGCCAAAAACCGCGCGCGCGAAGTGCGTCTGACCCGGCTTCCCCCAAAAGAAACGGTGGCGACGACGCTGCTGGAATTTACGTTTCGGGAGACCGCGCCGAATTGAGGCGTGCTGTGGCGCTAGGGCGCGTCCGTTTTGAACCTTGGAATTCTGAAATGGCAACCATTCCGATTTGGGATTTGAGGCTTCCCGCCGGCGGGCTCCTGAAAACCGTTTCGCCGCAAGCCAACTCCTTCAGCAATTCCTTTCTTACTAAGCATTTACGGTTCGAATCCTTGCCGGTATCCGCGAGGGCACGCTGCGCTTCCGCGGTCGCGTTCGCGGTTGTTTATGGCACACCCCTTGCCTAACCGATGTGGGATGTCCGTAGCCACAGACAAATCCATGGCAGAACTGGTTCGCCGCAATCTGCCCGTATGCGTCCTTGACGACGAACCAGACCTCGTGGAAATCACGTCGACGATGCTGGCACGCCTCGGTTTTCCCACGCTGGGCACGACGAAGGCGGAAGACGCTCTCGGGCAGGTGCGCGCCGGGGCGTGCCGCGTGGTGCTGGTGGACATGAAAATGCCCGGAATGGACGGGTTCACGTTTCTCGATCAATCGCTGCAGCTCGATCCCAGTATCGCCGTGATCCTGGTCACAGGCTTCTATTCCGTGGATTCCGCCATCGAGGCCATCCGGCGCGGCGCCCACGATTTCCTGTGCAAGCCGATTGATGAGGAACGGCTAGTCAAGGCTTTGGATGAGCTAGCCGAAGTGTCCACGCGCCGGTCGCAGATTCGCGCGCTCGACGACCAACTGCTTTCCAACTTCGAATTCGAAGGGATTGTGGGCCGCAGCCCGGCGATGCTCGAAATGCTCGACATGGCCAGGAAGATCTCGCGGCATTACACCAACGTGCTGATCACCGGACCGACGGGATCCGGCAAAGAATTGGTCGCGCGCGCGGTACACCGGATGAGTCCTGTCAGCCAGCAAAAGTTCGCGGTGTGCAACTGCTCGGCGCTGGTCGATACCCTTCTCGAAAGCCAACTCTTCGGACATATGCGCGGCGCCTTTACCGGCGCGACGGATACGCGGCCGGGGCTATTCGAATACGCCGATGGCGGCAGCGTTTTTCTGGACGAAATCGGCGAGACCTCGCCGCAGATGCAAGCCAAATTGCTGCGGGTGATTCAGAACCGGGAGATTCAGCGCGTGGGTTCGCCGGAAGTGAAGAAAGTCGACGTGCGCATTGTTGCGGCCACCAATCGCGATCTCCGCAGTGAAGTGCTGGCCGGGCGATTTCGCGAGGACCTCTTCTACCGGCTCAGTTCGCTGGAGATTCAAGTGCCCGGTCTGGCCGAGCGCGCCGAAGACATTCCCATCCTGGTGCGCTACTTTCTGAAGAAGTACGGCGAAGCATACGGCAAAACTTTCCAGGGACTCACGCGGCGCGCGCAGATTGTCCTGCTCCAGCACGCCTGGCCGGGCAACGTCCGCGAGCTCGAAAACGTGATTTCCAGCGCCGCCATCACCGCGACGAATGAATTCATTGACGTCGCCGACCTGCCCGGTAATCTGCGCAAACCCACAAGGCGCATTGGCGCTACAGAAGAAAACTGGCGGCTGCTGCCGCTCGACGAAGTGCGGCGAATTCATATCAAACGCGTTCTGGATATGTGCGGGGGAAACCGCGTGCGTGCATCGCAGATGCTCGGAATTGGCCGCACCAGTTTGTATCGTTTCCTGAAGCGCGAGCCCAACGATCCCGCTGGAAAGACCGCCGCGTAGACGGACACGGGAGCTTCCCGGCGGTTCCGCAACAGCACAGCGGTTTCGTATTGCGCCGTGCGGGTCTGGCACATCTCCGTACTCCCTTTCTTTGCTGACACTTAGCGCAATCGTGGTGGCCGCTGGCGTGCACGAATGCTGCTCAGGAGTGCACCGTGCAAGACACAGTCAACTGGGAAGAACTCGGAATTGAAGCGAATCAGGATCGCCGCCGTGAGGCGCGGATTCCTCTGACCATTCCCATCGAAGTGACCGGATTCGATGTGGATGGAAAATTCTTCTGCGAACCGACGAAGACAGTTGACATCAGCGAGAGTGGCTGCAGCTTCCCGCTCAAACTCTGTCTTGAGCGTGGAGGAATCATCGCGATTAAGGTGCTTGCGAAACAGCTCAACAAGAAAACCGAGCAGCGGCCCTTTCTTTATCAGAGTGCTCGCGCCACTCCGGAGGGCGATCACTGGATTATCGGGGCGGCCAAATTGCAGCCGGAGAGCGTCTGGTTCGTAGCCTTTCCAAAATCAGAGACGAAGATCCAGACGTAGCAATAGCCGCGTAAGCAGGACGCGGCATAGCGCCAGCGCGACACGCGGTCAATGTGACGGAGCTGCGCGCGCTAAGAAGCCGATCCCTTTTTTCCTTACTTCATCGCGCCGCTAACGGTGCTTGCAGTCGTAACAGGCACCCAAACATTGTTATCGAGACGAACCAGCAGCACGGTCCGCGCCGGCAACTGAACATCCTTGCCGCGCTTGGTTGCAACATAGACCGCGCTTCCGATCAAGCCTATGCCGAAGCCGCGCACGACGTGACTGAACACCTTCACCCGGGAGGAAGATACAAGATCGCATCAGCAGCGTATCGAGGAATTCCGCGGGCGCGTTCCAAAACGCAACCGAACGTCAAATTCCCGGTGGAAGCGACGCCGACAAACTGGCCGGCCAGGATCGTTGCGCAGCGGCCTGGTCAGGCCGCCAGGCCATGCATCAGCCGGGTGCGATTTGTTCTTAGGCGGATGAGCCGGCCCACGCCGGAAAGCGCCACGATGATTACGGAAGCGATGACGGCAAATGGAAACGAGCGCGACATATTTAGGTTGATCGCACTCACGATCTGCGCAGCGCGTGCGGCCGCAAGATTCGGAACGACGATTTCGACGAGTATGTTGACCTTGAACAGCCAGCAGAACATTACAGAACCGGCAACAGTGAGAGCTAGCTGCACGCTAGCGCGGATCCAAGTCCAATAAGGGCGCGCAAGGTTGACGGCAGCCAGGACGATGTTGGCTATCGCGATCAATAGAAATGCCCATCAGAAGAACTTCCATACGGGCGCGAGCTCGATGCGGACGCCACCGCGGTCGATAATGGTGGTCGACCACATATCGGCTACCCACCACACAGCGAAGGCGAGATTCGCAGCCAGATCGATGGTGGAATTAAGGCGCGGGATGCGGTTGGGGTCGCGCGCGGGAGGCAACTTGCGCGGATTCCAATTCTCCAGAAATCTGCTTTTGGATTGCACCCTCTCCAGGACAGCGAAGATAATCGTGACCACGCCAACCGCGACAAAAATCGCGAGCCAAAACGATCCCCACGCGTCCAGGAAAGCGCGCGCCACGGAATGCGCGGCGCGATATCTTGGGTCGAAGCTCATCAGGCCGATCACGCGAGCCACCCCGGCGCCCAGGTAACACAGGGCCACGATGGTCAACACAAATTTGTAAACAGGAAACATCAAGGGTCCGATCAAATACTGCTGCGGCAGATAGTGGTTGGCCACGAGCAGCGGGCGGCCGCGATGCTTGAGGATGAACTCCATTTCGGCCTCGTTCAACTTGCGGCCAAGCTTGGCCTCCTGGTCTTCGATCTGCGAGTGAAGATCTTCGGCAAGTTCCGCAGTGATGTCGTCCTGCTGCGCGCGCGGCAGCCAGAAGCGAACGGCATGCAAGTAGCGGTCGAGAAGGTCCATGGTGTCCTCCTTAAGAAAGAATTCCCTTGAGAGATGCATCGATGCCGCGCCACTCTTCGAGAAGCTGCTTGAGGATCAGCTTCCCTTCCGCAGAGAGGCGATAAAAGCGTTTGTTGCGTTTGTCTTCTTCGCGCCACTGGCTGGTGAGCAGGCCCTGGCTCTCTAGGCGCCGGAGCAAGGGATACAACGTGCCTTCATCGATAGCCATTCCATGCTCGGCCAGGATTTTGCGCAGGGTGTAGCCGTACTGCTCGGTGCGGAGGGCGACAAGGACGGCGAGAATGAGGCAGCCGCGACGCAGTTCGAGGCGAAGATTCTCGAAGAGGCCGGGCGTTTCGGGTTGTGCGCTGTGTGGCATATCCTATACGACGCATACTGTACTGCGCACAGTATAGATGGTCAAGCATTATTTTTGACTTTTGTGTAGGCCTACTGGACGGTCAAACATACACTTGCGGACATTCTGGTTATGTCGCAAACGCGCTCAATCCTCACGCGTGTACTGGCGGGACTCTACATTTTCACGGCCATAGCTTGCATGATCCTGGGCTGCATCGACGTGAATGATATCTATCGTCATATGGCGTATTTTTTCCGTTGGGCACCAAAGGGATTCAGGTATCCATGGGGCTATTTCGTATCTTATGGAGTTCTGCTGATTGCCCCGGCTGCGGTTCTGCTCTTGAGTGGAATCGGAATGTGGACCTCGACCAAGCGAGCGCGTGCCGTGCTCGTCACCTTGGGATTCACACTGCCCTTCATTCTCGTCGCCTTTATTCCGCGCGTCGCCGGAGGATGGACAGCCTTGTACGTAGCAGGCCCGACCGCTTCGATTGTGGCAGCTCTCGGATACAGGGGGATTTCGTACGGCAAGTGCGCGTTTTGGTCCTCGGCAACGCTTCTCGCCTGCAGAGTTTTCATTCTCTTACGTACTCGTATCACTTACCCGCCAACACTCGGAAGTTATCTGCTGTGGGGACAAGTCGAAATGACCTGCTCGGGCTTGGTTCTTTTCTGTGTCTTGGTGTCAGCGGCTAGGTTGGCGCTGCGTGCTCGTGAATCGCGGCGCACGCGCAAAACTTTCGCGGCATAATGTGGTGTGTTAGACTCGCGGAGCGAGTGAGAAACGCGGCGCGAAGAATGCGCAGCAACTCTCGCTCGAAAATCGGCGGAACTTCGGGCTCTGTGCGACGATTCCCCGCAAACCCCGCCAGGCCCGGAAGGGAGCAACGGTAGCGGGTCAGTTTCGTGCGCCGCGGAGTACCCGAAGTTCCATACCAGCATGCGAAACGGACTCCAGGAATCCTCATGGCTTATCAAGTGATTGCACGGAAGTGGCGGCCGCAAACGTTCGGCGAAGTTGTGGGACAGCGGCACGTGACGCAGACGCTCGAGAACGCCATCCGCCAAAACAGGCTGGCGCACGCGTACATTTTTTGCGGCACGCGCGGCGTGGGCAAGACGACCACGGCGCGAATCCTGGCAAAGTGCCTGAATTGCGTGAATGGCCCCACCGCCGAACCGTGCAATGAGTGCGAAGCCTGCCGCGGAATTACCGCCGGCACCACACTGGACGTGCTCGAAATCGACGCGGCCTCGAATCGCGGCATCGATCAAATCCGCGAACTCCGCGAAATGGTGCGGTACGCGCCGGCCGCGGCCCGCTACAAAGTGGTGATCCTCGACGAAGCACATCAGTTGACGGACGAAGCGTCGAACGCGCTGCTGAAAACTTTGGAAGAGCCGCCGGACAAAGTCGTTTTCATTTTGGCCACCACGCAGCCCGAAGATTTGGCCGACACCATCAAATCGCGCGCGCAGCTTTTTCAGTTCCGCTCGCTGGCGTTTCAGGAAATCGCCGACGCGCTCGCGCACATCACCCAAGAAGAAAAATTGAAAATCGAGCCGGGAGCGCTGGCGGTGCTGGCGCGCGCAGCGGAAGGAAGTTTGCGCGACGGGCTTTCGCTGCTGGAACAGGCCATCGCGTATTCCGGCGACAAAATCACCGATAAGCAGGTGCGCGAATTGCTGGGGGTGGTCGGCGAAGAAGTGCTGGATGAATTGATCTCGGCCATCTCTGAGCAATCGGCGGAGAAAGCGCTCACACTGGTGCAGCGGTTGCACGCCGACGGGCAGAACTTGCAGCATTTCTGCCGCGAGGCCATCCGGCACGTGCGCAATCTGCTGGTTGCCAAAGTAGCGGCCGCGGAATCCGCGCTGATCACCGAGCCGATGGATGAGCGGCCGCGGCTCGCGAAACAGGCGGCGCTTTTCAGCGAAGAAGACCTGACGCGATTCTTCCAGATTCTGATGGCCACGGACGAAGACTTGCGCCGCAAGCCAGACGCGCGCTTGCATCTGGAACTGGGTTTGCTGCGGTTGGTGAACGCGGCGCGGCTCGCGCCACTGGAAGAAGTGCTCGCCGACCTGCGCGAAGAGAGACTGCCTCCGGTGGGCGGACGCAAAGCGGTGTCGCATTTGCCACAGGCTTCCACTGTGCCGGGTGTTGCGAGCGCAAGCGAAGGCAAAATGCTCGCAGCGGCAGCGGCGGCGAACGTGAGCGCCAGTGCTGTAACGCAAGATGTGCACTCATCAAACGTCAATGAACCGGATGAGCGGCCGGCGCCGGTGCCTGCTTCCCCGCCCCGCATCGTCGCCAAGGCTGTGGAGAGCCGCTTCAGCGGGCTCGCGGCCGCACAGATGGAAACCATTCAATCTCAGTTACGAAACCAGAAATTTTTGTGGTCGATGGTGGAGCACGCCACGCGCTGGGAGCTGGAAGGCGCGGAAATGAATTTGTATTTCCCGCCGGAGAGCCGCGCGCTTGCGGAAATGTTGCAGGCCAGGGACCCTATGGAGAAGTTGCGCACCGTGCTCAGTTCCGTGATGGGCCAGCCGCTGCGGGTTTGTGTTAAACTGGATTCTGGCCGGACCGTACCACCGCGCGCGTCGGAATTGCGCGCGCGAATGGAAGAGGATCCCATCGTTCGAGCAATGCTGGAACGCTTCGGCGGACAGATCTCCGAAGTGAAACGGCGAAGCGAGGACTGAAATGGAAGTTAAAGCGCTGCAACAAATGATGTCGCAGTTGTGGCAGATGCAGGAGAACCTCGAACACAAGCGCGGCGAGATACGCGTGGAAGCGAGCGCCGGCGGCGGAATGGTCACCGTCAAAATGAACGGCCAGAAGCAGCTCACGGAAATCAAAATCGAGCCGGAGATTTTTGCGAACAAAGACCAGGAAATGCTGCAGGATTTGGTGCTGGCAGCGGTAAATGAGGCTTCACGTCGCGTGGATGAAGAATTGGCGAAGCAGATCAAGGACATGACCGGAAGCATTCCGGGAGTGGCGGGACTGCGCATCCCGGGACTTTTCTAAAGCGCTGGGACTGGCACGCACAAAGCTTTTGCAAATTATTTCATTCCGCAGAATTCCATTGCCATTCGGATTTTGTTTGCTCAGGATGACTGATGCCTGATTTTGCGCCGTCCATCACGCGGTTAATCGACGAGCTGAAACATTTGCCCGGCATCGGGCAGAAGACCGCGCAGCGGCTGGCGTTTCATCTCCTGCGCGTCGACCGAGGCCAGGCGCTGGCGCTTTCCGACGCGATCCGCGAAGCGAAAGAAAAAATCCGGGAGTGCTCGGTGTGCAACAACATCACCGACACGGACCCGTGCTATTTCTGCACGGCGCCGACGCGGGACAAAAAAACGATTTGCGTGGTGGAAGAGGCTCCGAATATTTCCGCGGTGGAAAAGACGCGCGAGTACAGGGGGATGTATCACGTCTTGGGCGGGGCGCTTTCGCCGTTGCAAGGGCGCGGGCCGGAGCAAATCAAAATCAAAAGCTTGATCGAGCGGCTCAAGGGCGGAACGGTGGAAGAAATCATTATCGCGACGAATCCCACGGCGGAAGGCGAAGCGACCGCGGTTTATCTTTCGAAACTGATCAAACCTCTGGGCGTGCGCGTCACGCGAATCGCCATGGGCATACCGGTCGGATCGGATTTGGAATACGCCGATGAAGTGACGATGGTGAAAGCGATGGAAGGCCGCCGCGATTTGTAGCAGCGGCCGTGCAAGATTTCGCCATCGACGCGTTTATTGTCCAGCGCTTTCGAGTGCCGATGCCGCAGCGTTGATGGAATCCGCTTCCTTCTGCAGCACGCCGGCCACGATTCCGATTTCCTGCGCGGCCTGCTCCCAGTTTTTCTGCTCGATGGCTTCGCGAACTCCGGGAATGGTCTTCACGCCATAACCGGTGTAAATGCCCGGAGCGTACAGTTGGTGCTTGTACCAGGGCCGCCCGGGCAAACCCGCATCGCTCATCAGATCACGCTCGGTCTTGATCAGGTCCTGATCCACGGTTTGGAACGAAGCGCCGGATGCGGAGGCGCCCTGCTGGGCTTTGCCAAAAGCGGACTGATAATGCGCGGCGCTCTGCTTCAAACTCGCCACCGCGGTATCCAGCGGAGAAAAATCGAGCGGCTGCGGAACTTCTTCCATTGCCGGCGGAACGAATTTCTTCGTCGGATCAGCGGTCGCGGTGAAAATGCCGTCCGTTATTTCCTTGTTTTGCCACTGGATTTGGCTGATTTCGGTTTTGTCGAGTTTTTCCAGTTCGGAGACAAAGCGGCCGACGGCATCCGCGAGGCCAGTGAAGTCCAGCGGCGGCACGTCGGAATCGGCCAGGCGCATCACCGTGGTGCCCGCCGTTTGCGACAGTGTGCGGCCGTACTGTTCCGTGGGATCGTCGAAATGGGAATACCAATAAAAATCATCGTAGATGGAATGGTAGATGCCGCCGCCGACTTCGCCGCCAAAGCCGTAATTAATCGACGCGATGCCGTCGTGATCGATGAAGGCAGAATAATCAGAACCGGAGCCTAAGTCGCCGATGATGACATTTTTTTCCGACTCGAGCTTCTGGCGTTCTTCGGGATTCTCCTCGCGCGCCAGCCGAGCCAACCGCATCCGCTTCCCGACGGAAATTCCCTTCTCCGGATCTTGGATGTCATTTGCGACATTGTTGACCAGCGCTTCCAGCTCGTGCGAACCTTCCGCTTCCAGATAGCCGCGGCCGTTGGTGTCGGAGTTTATGTAAGCCACGGCGTGAGTTGCCAGCTCGTCCCCATGTTCTTCCACCCATTCGGTTGAGCCCAAGAGGCCGGGTTCTTCGCCGTCCCAGGAGCAATAAACGAGGGTGCGCTTGGGGCGCCAGCCCTGCTGGTAAAGCTCGCCGAAAGAGCGGGCTTCCTCGAGCAGCGCGACTTGACCGGCGATGGGATCCTCGGCGCCATTCACCCATCCATCGTAATGATTGCCGCGAATGACCCATTCATCGGGATAAGTGGAGCCGGCGAGCTTTGCGATCACATCGTTTACTGGCTTCAAATCCCAATTGAATGCGAGTTTCAGGTGAACTTTGGCGGGGCCGGGGCCAACGTGATAGGTGATCGGGAGGGCGCCGCGCCAGTCGGACGGAGCGACCGGGCCGCTCAGCGCTTTCAGGAGCGGAAGGGCGTCGCCGTAGGAAATCGGCATGACGGGAATATCCTCGATGGTCTTCGCTTCCTTGATGGGCAGGCGCTTGGCGTTGACGTCCGCGCCAACTCCGGGAGTGAGAGGATCTCCGGGATAGATTTCCATCTTCACAACGCTGCCGCGTTGAACGCCCTGCGAAGGGCGCCACGGCCCCTTGGGGAAAACGTCGCCTTCGTAGTAGCCATCGTCGCGCGGGTCGGAATAAATAAGGCAGCCGATGGCGCCGTGCTCGGCCGCGAGCTTCGGCTTAATGCCGCGCCAGGAATGGCCATAGCGGGTGATGACGATAGCGCCTTTGACGGAAATGCCCATGCGCGCGAGTTCTTCGTAATCTTCCGGCACGCCATAGTTTGCGTAGACCAAAGGAGCGGTGACGTCGCCGTCGGGAGAATATGCGTTGTACGAGGGGAGTTGTTCCGCTTGCTGACTTGAGGTGGGGTCGCCGGGCACGGGAGGCTCTTGTATTTTTGCGACGAAATGTGTTGGCGCGACCATTTCGAGCAGGCGAAACTTCGGCGTGGGGAAAAGAACCCGGAATGTTTCAATGTGCGCGTCCCAACCCCATTTCTTGTACTGCGCGAGGATCCATTCGCTGTTCTGCTTGTCGTACGGCGAGCCGACGTGATGCGGACGAGCGGCGAGGAGTTTCATGTCCGCGATCATGTTGTCGGGCGAAGGAATGGCGCGAAATTTCTGTTCCCAACTCTGTTCGTCGGCAGAGGAATTGCCAAAAAAGCCGGCGAGCTTTGCTTGTTCCTCCTGTTGTCCGATGGTCAGAAGCGGCAAGCACAGGATAAGTCCCAGCAGAAAAACAACACGACGCATAAGGCCTCCATGAAAAAATGAAACATGCTCTTGCAAAAAATTCTAAGGCGTTACGCCGCCATACTGCGGTATGTGATCGCGCGCCACGTTCTTATACACGACGCCGCCCTTCATCACGAACAGGACACGGCGAACGGCGGTGATGTCGTTCAGCGGATTGCCGTCGAGCGCAATGATATCCGCATCAAAGCCCGACGCGATGGAGCCAATCTCGTTTTGGAGCCGCAAGGATTCCGCAGCGAGCGAATTCGCGGACATAAGCGCAGCCATGGGGTCCTGACCGCCGTCGCGCACGCGATCAATCAGCTCTTCCGCATTGCGGCCGTGAGCGCCGGCAACGGCATCGGTGCCAAAGACAATTTTCAGGCCGGGCGTTTTGAGCGCGCGGTGGTACAGGTCCGCGTCGAGCGGAAGGGCTTGCTTCATTTGCTCGAAACCAGATTCAGTGTAATTGCCGATGCCGAGATAGCGCTGCTCATTGTCGAGGTAATTCTGGATGACGAGGCCGACCTGCGGATCAAAATACGTGCCGTGGTCGGCCATCAAGCGCAGGTCGTCGTCGGTGGCAAAGGTGCCGTGTTCGACTTCCGTGCAACCCGCGAGGGTAGCCATACGCACGGAACCGCGATAAGCGTGCACCAGAGTGCGCAGGTTGCGCTTTTTGGCCTCGTCGCATGCGGCATTGAGCTGGTCCTGCGAGAGCGTGGGGCCGCCGCCATCGCGAATGCTCTGTGAGGCGAAAATCTTGATCAGGTCAGCGCCATCGTCCGCGACCTTATCGATGTAGGCGCGAATCTTGTCCGGAGTCCCGGTAGCGTCGCCGCGACCGAAAAGAGGCCGAAACGCGGTGAGAATGCGCGGACCGGGAATTTCGCCGCGATTGATCATGTCGCGCAGCGGTTTGTCCTCGGGCGCGCCTACGCTTTGCACCGTGGTGAAGCCGTCGACCAAAGTGAGCCAGGCGTTCGATTCCGAGGCGAGCGCGGCTTGCTCGGGCGTTTCGGATTTGTCTTCGGCGCGTCCGTTGGGGCCAAAGTGATAGGTTATGTGGACGTGGCAATCGATCAAGCCGGGGAGAACGGTGAACCCGCGCAGGTCGTAGGTGACGGGGCCGGCGTTGGGATCAATGCGGACGATTTTGGAGTCCTGAATGACGATACGGGTATCGTGAAGAACATGGCCCTGTCCGTCGATGATCGTGCTAGCCGCAATGACAATGGGCTTGACGATTGACTTGTCTGGGGGAGTTTGTTGGGCGAAAGCGCAAAAAGGAAACGAAAGCGCGCACAAACCCACGGCAAGACGGAGAAGAATTCGCATCACATGTCACCCCGAAAGTCGCGTGTTATCACGGCGGGAGCGCCGGAGTCAACCGGAAGATTGATGCCCGCATCTCATGTGGACTTGAGGCGTCAGGGGCATGATCGCGGCTCATCGCGGGCAAGTGGAAGTACACTACTAGTTCCGGCAGGTGCGGTGTTTTTTGATTTGGCCAGCGCGAAGAAGAATCAAGCGGCCGGGAAAGGATAAAGATAGATGCAGGAAAGTCCTGAAAATTATCTGAAGCGGCTGCACGGGTACCTGGGAGACGCCGACCCAATCGCGGCGCAAACAGCGGCACCGAAAAAAATTGCGAAGCTCATTCACGGAGTCCCCAAGAAGAAATTAACGCGACGGCCGGCGCCGGGGAAATGGAGCGTGGCGGAAATCATCGCGCATCTTGCCGATGATGAACTGGTGGGCGCATACCGAATTCGCAGAATCCTCGAACGGCCGAGCATGCCCATCGAGGCTTTCGATCAGGATAAATGGGCGGAAACAGGCAAGTACGCAAAGCGGGATGCGAAGAAATCGCTGGAATTGTTTCGCGCGCTTCGCGAGGCGAATTTGGGTTTGCTCAAAAAGATTGATAGCGCGCAATGGGAATTCTACGGAGTTCATGCAGAGCGGGGCGAGGAAAGCATCCGCACGATCACCACGCATTATGCATGCCACGACATCAACCATATGAAGCAGATCGAGAAGATTCTCGGCAAGGGCGAGGCTGGGGCAGCGAAGCGGCGAGCCTGACAACTCGTCTTTTTTAGCGCGGCGGCAGCGGGCAGGCGAGCGGCGGCGTAACCCTTTTCGCACAAGGCGGCGCGTTTTGGCTAACTGCCGCGCCAAGTTAGTGTTAACGTTGGTTATCGCCTCTTGAGGGAGCAGGGTGTGTCTGAATCGTTGCCATCGAACGATCCGGCCGTTCAAAAACGGCGAAGCACGCGAATTGCGCAGTCCGTGCCGATCACGGTCAGCGGTGTAGACGCCCTCGGGCAGGCGTTCAAGGAACGCACTTCCACAGTTTCCGTCAACTGCCACGGCTGCAAATACCAATCGAAGCACTACGTTCCCAAGACCGCGCTGGTAACCATTGAGATTGCGCGCGCAGAGTCCGATGCGCCACCCCGATTGGTGGAGGGGCGCATAGCGTGGGTGCAACGCCCGCGGACGGTTCGCGAACTTTTCCAGATCGGTGTTGAGTTTACGGTACCCGGAAACGCGTGGGGCATTGCCTTCCCTCCTGCGGATTGGTTCCCCCTGCCGAACGAGCCAGCGGAACAAGCAATTGAAATTCCGGTGCAACCAACGGCAGAGGCGCCGGCGAAGAAAAAAGAGGAGATCGCTCCGGCTCCGGCTCCGGCTCCGGCAGCGGCGGCGGAGACAAACAGGACAGCATCGAGCGTGCCGTCTACCGTACTGGGGAACGTCCCGGCGAACGCGCCGGCAAGCGAGAGCAAAGTTCACGTGCTCCCAACGCCTGCGTCACACGGACGTGAAACCGCGCACGAAACGATGTCCGCGGCGCGGCAGATGGCGCGGTTGCTGGCCGAGGCCAAGCAGCATCTACGCCGGACGATGCAGAGCGGTGCAGCAGAAGCCGTGGCGCAAGAAGTGCGCACAGCACGGGAGAAGGTAGAAACACAACTTCAGATCGCGGTAAACGAAGCGGTCGAAGGTTCGGTGACGAAAGCCGCGGAGAAGTCCGTGCAGGCCGCGGTGCAGAGCGCAGTGGAAAATTCCCTGCAACAACTGGTGGAGCGGGCCACGCAACAGGTGGTGCAGAATGCGCTGGCAGCGTTCGAGCAGGCGCGCGAGGCAGCCACACCCAAGGCGGAGGAACTGGATTCGAGAGTGCGCGCGGCGGTGGAGCGCGTGGTCGAAAATTCGGCGGCGAAGCTGGCGGAACAGACGATTCAGGAGAGCGTTCACCAGACGGTTGAGCAAGCGGTAAAGCAATCGGTGCAGCACGCGGTGGAGCGCGCCACGGCGAATTTGCCAGCAGCGCAGCCGCCGGCGATGGCGACTGCTCCGAATGAGGAAACGCTGCGGCAGCTGGATGAGGCCGCGCACGAACGGCTGGCGAACTGGCGCAAGGAAATCGAGGACGCGGCGGGCGAACTGCAGGAAAAATCGCTCCAGCGGCTGAATACCGCGTCGGATTCGGCGACGCAAAAGTGGCGGACGGAGTTCGATGCGGCGCTCGAGGGCGCGTCAGAGCAGATGAGCGCGCAATTGAATCAGATTTCGCAGGCGGCGACGGCGCGTGCGGAACAGGAGATTTCGGCGCGCGGCGCGTCACTGCAAACCCTGATGAATGAAGCGGCAGCGGAGGCGCAGAAGAACCTGGAAGCGCTGTGCATGGGGCTGGAAGAAAGACAGGTACGCGCTGAGTCGGCCGTAGACAAGGCGCACGAGGCGGCACGACGAGCGGAGGAGACTTCGTCGCAGATCGAGGCGATGTCGCGAGCGACCTACGACGACGCGCAGCGGAAACTGAACGACTTGCTTGCTACGCAGGCGAGTGAACTGGACCGGCGAGCCGATGAGCTGGTAAAGAAAAAAACAAGCGAGCTCGAAAGGCCGATCCAGGAAATCGCGGACGATGCGATGCGGCGAGTGGCGGAACAAGTGGAGCAGCAGCTGGCTCCGCATTACCAGCGAGCGCAGGAAACGGGCGAGCAATTGGCTGCCGCGGGACAGCAGGCCCAGGACGTGCTGCAGGAATTCCGCACACAGATGCATGACGTGTCAGAGCAGGCGCTCGAGACCTCGCTCGAACGCATGCGGCAGCAAACGGCGGATTTGCCGGTGGACTTCGAGGAAAAATGCCGCGCGGCGCTGACGAAGGTAGAAGAAGAGCTGGATGCAAAGACGACGGACGCGTCGCACTCGACCTTTGAGGCGCTGTACAAGGCTTCGGAGTGGTATCAGAAGAAGGCGCAAACAAACATGCAGAGCGCGCTCGAGAAAATGCTGGAACAATCGACGGGCACGATGCGCGAGCGAGCGGCGGACCTGTCGAGGATGTTCGCTTCGGAGCTGGATCATTGCAGCCGCAGCTACGTGGAACACGCGCAGGGGCTGATCGAGGAAAGCGCCAAAGAGGTGAAGGAGCGGACACGGGAGCAATTGACAGAAACGGCGCAAACGACGGCGGCGACCGCGATCGACGAGCTCGGCCGGATCGCGCAAGAGAGCCTGGCGCAGTTTGAGCAAATCGCCAGGACGTCATCGGAGCAAGCCGGGGTGGCAGTGAACCGGAAATCCGAAGAGGCACTCGCGGAATTCAATACTCAGGTGGAGCAACAGCTGGCCGAGGGCGCCGCGGAAGTCCGCCGGAATCTCGAGGAACAACTGAAGCCGCTGGTGGACGAGTTCCACACAAAGCGCGACACCGAACAAGACGCGTGGATCGAACGGATGAAAGGGACCGTCGAGCAATCCATCGAACAATATAAAGAACGGCTGGAAAACGCGTCGAATTCGTGGCTGCTGGCATCGGCGACGATGCTGGGCCAGAACTCGAAAGGCGTCCTGGACACGCTCTCGCAGGCGGCCGAAGAGCGGCTGCGCGACACGTGCGCCGAGGTATTTGCCAATCTGGGCGAGACACTGCGCGCGCGCATGCTGGGACTTTCCTCAGAGGTGGGCACGGATAAGAAGCCTCCCGAAAAGAAGTAGACAGCAGTTCCTCCCGAAGACGTCCATTTCATATTCCCGGGGGCACATTTCAGGCGTTGAGCGCTCGCGAGGCCATCCCGGTATAATGCTGGGCATGGCCAATCGCGCGTACGCGAGCATTTGGAGCCGAAATTTCTCCGAGGAAATGCTGATCGAACAATGGAGGGCGTTTCTGGAGACAGTTCCTTTTTCGGGCGAGCGAGCGGGGTTCACCGAGCTGGTGATTCGCGCGGTGGATGCGTCGGAAACGCCGATTTTCGAGCAGGATTTGCGTTCGGGCGAGTACGGGGCCGAGGTGTTGGCAGATTTAGCGCGCGAGCACGCGCATGAGGATTGCGCGTACGAGACGCAAGCGTTCTGGGATTTGTGGACGTGGGAGGAGTCGAATGGGCGGTGGGTGCAGAAACCGCAACCGTTAGGCATTATTTGCTATGGTAGCGATTTCGGCGAGGGCATTTGGAAGGAGCAAGGACACTTCCTGGTAGACGCAGGGTTTGAGCACTTTTTCACGGGGCACGCCAGGCTGCTGGGATTCCGGCGGGGAGAGGCGAAAGAGGCAAGGAATCCGGAAGAAGCAAATTTCGTCGCGGTGATGTCGCAGCCGGGGAATCTGCAGATGTATCAGGAAAAGACGCAGGAGAACATACGCAAACTTTATGACTGGATGGCGCGGATTGAAACGGCGATTCCGGTGGAGCGCTATCAGCTGTGGTCGGAGGGAGAAGAAAACTTTGAGGCGCGTATGGAAGAAATTCTGGCGACTCGGTAGCGCGGCGACGATCGCGACGGCAACGCTTGCACTGGGATTGGCAGGTGTGAGCGCGCAGCAGGCGTCGAGCACCCAACGGCATAATGAATTGACGCTGGCGGGGCTTCGGCCAGGAATATCCAAGGTATCGCTGAAACAGAAGTTCCCTGGACTTGGCCTAGCCATGGTGAATTCACAGGGATACTACTGGCTGGATAACTGCGACGGAAGGATGATAACGATCGAAGCTGACAAGGACCGAAGGATAGGCACGATCACTGTATCCTCACTCGGCATTGCTTCAGCTGATTGCCTGAGCCGCAATGAGGCGCGTTTGCGCGCCAGCGTCAAAACAGGCCGAGGATTGCAATTGGCCGATTCATGCGCCCGGGTGACGGAACTTTATGGAGAACCGGAATCGCGGAGCCCTTCCGTACGAGGCTCGCGCAAGCTAGAATTGCTGTTTTATTCTTTCGACTGGGTGGGAGAGGATGTACCGCAGTCGATGGAGGTTTCCTGCGACCAGGCGACTGGGCGCGTGGTCGAAATCACGCTGGCATCGGCAACGCTTTAGGGAGAACATGCGAAAACTTTTGCTGGCGGGCTTACTGTGCGCGGTCTTCGCGGCCGCATCGTGCAGCGATAGCGGGCATCCAAGTACTCAACAGGCGGCGAAACCGGCAGCGCCTGCGTATCCGCCGGAAGTGCAGCAAGTCGCACAGAAACTGTTTGGGTTGGAGACAGACGTGATCGCATATGGCGATCTGGCGAAAAACGGGAAGGAAGAGGCCTTCATCGTCAACAAAGTGAAAATCACGCCGGAGACGATGGCGCCGGGATTGTTGGTGATGCGCGCGGCGATCATTGAGAGGGACGGGGGCGCGTGGGATGAGGTGCTCCTGGTCGATGAGCACCTGAAGAATCCCAAGGGCTTTCTGGGAGGGCAGCCGATTTCGGCCGTGGATGGCTGGCGCGTACAGAAGGAAGAGGATCCAAAAAACGGGCTGCAGCTCTATTTCACGCCGCTGCATAAGCCAGCCGGAGGATACATTCAGACGTACGGGATTCGCTGGAATCCGGAAGTGAAGCGTTATGAGACGATGGACCGAAGTTTTCAGAATTTCCTGAGGGAGTTGCCGAGCCTCGAGCCGGTTGACGAGAGATAACGCGAGATCATGAGCGCAGCCGCACAAACCGTGAGCACAGTAAAGCCGGCGCAAGCGAAACCGAAGGCGTGGTCTGAGCTGCGGCGGCTGATCCCGTATTTGAGCCGGTACAAAGGTGCGACCGCTTTCGGCTTGCTTACGTTGGTGCTGATGGGCCTGCTTGGCGCCCTGCCGCCGCTGATCGTCGGCATAATCACCGATTGCCTGACGCGCGCCCCGGAACCGATGCCGAACCTGACCGTGAGTTCCCAGGCGGGAGGAGTCACGCTGTGGCACACAGTGCTTGGGCCGATTCTGCACTTCTACAAGCCGGGCAGCGGGCACACGCTGGCGATCCTGTGTTTGCTGCTGGTCGGCGTGGTGGTGGTGAAAGGCATTTTTTCCTTCGCTTCACGCTGGATCCTGATCGGCATATCGCGGGACATCGAATACGATTTGCGGAACGATTTGCTGGCGCGGCTGGTGCAGATGGAGCCGGAGTATTACGTGCGGAATCGCACAGGCGACCTGATGTCGCGCTGCACGAACGACTTGGGCGCGGTGCGTATGGTACTCGGTCCGGGAATCATGTATAGCGCAAACACGATCGTGGGAATGGCCGTGGCCATCGCGGTGATGGTGAAAATATCGCCGCTGCTGACACTGGAGGTGTTAGCGCCGGTGCCGTTCGTTTTCATTACAGTGCGTTACTTCGGCACGGTCATCCATGAATTGCAGGCGAAGATCCAGGCGATGCTGGCGACGCTTTCGGCGAAGGCGCAGGAGAATTTGACCGGGATCCGGGTGGTGAGGGCCTATGGGCAAGAAGCGGCGGAGATGCGCTCGTTCGACGAAGCCAACCGCCAGTACGTGGGACAGAACATCCGCATGATTCGGGCGTGGAGCATGTTTTTCCCGGCGCTGCAATTGATCATCGGATTCTCGATTCTGTTCGTGCTGTGGCAAGGCAGCCGGATGGTTGTTCAGGAGCGAATTTCACTGGGAGCGTTTACCGCGTTTTACTCCTTTGTGGGCCTACTAGTATTTCCCATGATCGCACTGGGATTCGTGACGAATATTTTTCAGCGCGGCGCGGCTTCGATGGGGCGGCTTAATTACATTCTGGACGGGACGCCGGGCATCAGCGATGCAGAAGCGCGAAGCGAGCATCCGGCGGCGATACGGGGCGACATTGAATTCCGGCATTTGACGTTCACGTATCCGACGAAGCGGAGCGGCGAGGGTTCCAAGGCGTCAGAGAACGCCAATGCCAATGAAGCGAGCGAGCCGGTGCTGCGCGACATCAATTTGCACATTCCGGCGGGGTCAACGACGGCCATTGTGGGTCCGACGGGCAGCGGAAAAACAACTCTGGCGGGGCTGCTGGGGCGGCTTTGGGAGGCACCTCGGGGCACGCTTTTCATCGACGGCGAATCGATTCGCGAATGGCCGCTGGCGACGCTGCGACGCGCGATTGGATTTGTGCCGCAAGATGCGTTTCTATTCAGCGAAACGATTCGCGAGAACATTGCGTTCGGAGTGGAGGAAACGGGCCTGGAAGCGGTGGAAGAAGCGTCGCGAATCGCGAACATCTCCGGGGATATATCGGATTTCCCGGGGCGCTACGAGACACTCGTCGGGGAGCGCGGCATCACGCTTTCGGGCGGGCAAAAACAACGTACAACGCTGGCTCGGGCTCTCATACGCGATCCGCGGATTCTGATCTTGGATGATGCGTTCTCGAGCGTAGACACGGACACAGAAGAGAAAATCCTGCAGGGGCTAGAGGACGTGCTGAAGAGACGGACAACGATATTGATTTCGCACCGGTGTTCGACGGTGCGGGGCGCGGACCAGATCGTGGTGTTGCGCGAGGGACAAATCATCGAAAAAGGCACCCACGAAGAACTGATCGGTCTTGGCGGGTATTACGCGGAGCTTTATCAAAAGCAATTGCTGGAAGAAGAGCTGGCCCGAGAATGAGCACGCATCACGAAGAAGAAAAACTGGGACGCATTTACGACGCGCAATTGACGCGGCGGCTGCTGCGATACCTGAAGCCGTACAAGTGGCGGGTGTTCCTAGCCATCGGGCTGACGATCATCGTTACGCCCTTGCAGCTCGTCGGACCGCGGCTCTTCGCAACGGTGATTGACCGCTACATAACGCCGGCGTTGGGCCACAAGATACCGGTGGCCACGGCATTCCACGGCATCCTGTGGATATCGCTGATCTTCATGACCACTCTGATTCTGAGCTTCGCATTCCAGTACGGGCAAGTGCGCATCATGCAGTCTGTCGGCCAGCACACGATGTATGACCTGCGCAAGCAGATCTTCGGACATTTGCAGCGGCTACCGATGGGCTTTTTCGACCGGACGCCGGTGGGGAGACTGGTCACGCGGGTGACGACGGACGTGGACGCGCTGAATGATTTGTTCGCCGCGGGCGTGGTGGCGATGGTCAACGATTTCTGCTTCCTGATCGCCGCGGTCGCGTACATGTTGAAACTGAATTGGAGACTGGCTTTGGCGGCGCTTGCCGTGCTGCCGCTGATGTTGTGCGTGACGTGGCTCTTCCGCAACAGCGTTCGAGACGCGAACCGCCGGATTCGCACGGCGATCGCGCGAATTAATGCGTTTTTGCAGGAGCACATCAGCGGAATGTCGGTGATTCAGCTTTTCAATCGCGAGCGGAAGTCGCGCGAACAATTCACGGAGCTGAACCACGCCTACAACGTGGCTTTCAAGGACCAGATTCTGGCGTTTGCGCTTTTCTACCCGGCCATTGAGTTGCTGTCCTCCTGCGCATACGCGCTGATCTTCTGGTTTGGCGGATTTCGCGTGCTTGCTAGGGGGTTGGGTATCGGGGTGGTGACCGAGTTTTATATGTATTCGCAGCGGTTCTTCATGCCGATTCAGGATTTGAGCGAAAAATTCAACATTCTGCAATCGGCGATGGCCGCTTCCGAGCGCATTTTCAAACTGCTGGATGAGCCGCTCACGGTGCAATCGGCGGCGAAGACCATACCGCTGGAGATCCCGCGGGGCGAAATTGAATTCCGCAATGTGTGGTTCGCGTACCGAGGCGGCGAGAATCCCAAAGAGGACGATTGGGTGCTGCGCGACGTATCGTTCCGCGTGGCGCCGGGGCAAAATGTTGCGATTGTCGGGCACACGGGCGCGGGAAAAACGACAGTCATCCAGCTCTTGCTGCGTTTTTATGACATTCAACGTGGCGAAATCCTGCTGGATGGAGTGAATATTCGCGATCTGGACTTGCAGGATCTGCGGCGACTGTTCGGGATCGTATTGCAGGACCCGTTTCTTTTCAGCGGGACGATCGAATCCAACGTGCGGCTGGGGACCGAGTCAATTGGACGCGAGAACGTGGAGAAAGCGCTGCGCGAAGTTGGATTGGGCAGCTTTGTGAGTTCCCTGGCGCACGGCGTCGGAACGGAAGTGACGGAGCGCGGCACCACGCTTTCGGTGGGACAGCGCCAGCTAATCAGTTTCGCGCGCGCGCTGGCGCACAATCCGCGCTTCCTGATATTGGACGAGGCGACATCCAGCGTCGATACGCAGACGGAAACGCTCATTCGTGAAGCGCTGGACCGTCTGCTTTCCGGCCGAACAGCCGTGGTCATCGCGCACCGGCTGAGCACAATTCAGCACGCAGACCGCATCCTGGTGTTCCACAAGAGCAGGCTGCGCGAGGAAGGCACGCATCAAGAATTGCTGGCGCGCCGCGGCATTTACTATCGGCTGTACCAGTTGCAATACAAAGACCAGGAGCTTCGAATTTCCGCTCCCGTCATTGAACCCGCCGGAACATCGTTGCCCGCGAATGATTGAGCGCCTATGGCATTTCGCGCTGGCAATGATGGCGCGGCGGATTGGCATTGGCGGAGAATAGCCCGCGAATGACGCCGCCGCAAATCCTGATTTCGGCCGGCGAGGCTTCCGGGGGACATGTACGCGGCGCGACTCGCTGCTGCACTGCAGAAACGGACTGGAGCCCATTTGTTTGGCATGGGCGGCCCGAGAATGCGCGAAGCAGGCGTGGAACTGCTGGCGGATGCTTCGGAGATCGCGGTGGTCGGGATTACGGAAGTGTTCCACCGCTTGCCCGCGGTGTGGCGGGCGTGGCGAACGTTGGAACGAGAAGCAGCGCGTAGAAAGCCGGCTCTCGCGATTACGGTGGATTCTCCGGGATTCAACTTCGGATTGGCGCGCAGGCTGAAGAAGCAAGGCGTGCGCAACGTTTACTTCATCAGCCCGCAGATATGGGCGTGGCGGCCACGAAGAATGCGCTGGATACAGCGGCGCTTCGAGCGCGTGCTGGTCATTTTTCCGTTCGAAGAAGAGATTTACCGCAGAGCGGGCGTAGCGGTGGATTTCGTCGGACATCCGTTGGTCGACTCCGTGCACGCGAAGATGACACGGGGGGAGTTTGCGGTGCGATTTGGGCTGGACGCGAAACGGCAAATCGTGGCGATCCTGCCGGGAAGCCGGCCGAGCGAGATTGAGCGGAGCATGCCGATCATTGCAGAAGCGTGCTGGCGCGTGCAGAAGGATCACGCGGCGCAGTTCGTAATAGCTGCCGCGCCGGGCGTGAACCGCGAAATTTTCGAGAAGTACGCGCGGAACGGTGTGCACTGGACGCTAGTGGAAGATGCGACGTATGACGCAATGTCGGCTGCGGATTGCGCGATTGTCTCCAGCGGGACGGCGACCGTGGAAGCAGCGCTGCTGGGGACGCCCATGGTGGTGGTTTACCGGCTCTCCCGATTGACGGCGATGATTGCGCGGAGGCTGGTGACGACATCGCTATTTGCCATGGTGAATCTGATTTCGGGGCGGCAAGTGGCGCCCGAGCTGATTCAAGAGAAATTCACGGCTTCGGCCCTGGAAACGGAGCTGCGGAGCCTGCTGGACTCGCAGGAAGCGCGCGAGCGCCAGAAGAGCGACCTGGCCAGCGTGCGATCCAAGCTAGGACCGGGCGGAACAATCGACCGCGCCGCAGAAATCATCGCGGCAATGCTTTCGTCAAACCCAGGCGGGCAACTGAGCGAGGCTCTTTGATACTCTAATGAGCGGACATTCCATGACCATGAAAACCGCAGGCATTCCGGCCCTGAGCCTTCTTGCGCTGGCGGCATTTGCTGTATCGTGGGCAAAGGCTCAACAGCTCCCGAAATTCGATTTCGACGCTGTGCACTATGACGTGCAAGCGACGCTGCACCCCGACGAACAGGGCATGATGGCAGAAGCAAGCGTCGAGTTGGTGGCGAAAACAGCCTCGCGGACGATACTTCTGGAGCTGCATCCGGACTTGCAGGTCGTTTCGGTGAAGCTCGCCAGCGACGGCAGGAACACTGGACTTCCGGCGAGATTCTTTCAATCCGCTCGATTTGGAAGTCACCCTTCCGTCGAACGCACAGCCAGGCATGCACGTGACGATTATCGTCGACTACGCGGGAGCGTTTGCGAACGACGACGACAGTCCGACGAAAGACGTGCGCTTCGCGTGGATTGACAAGACGTCGGCGTACCTGCTGCTGCCGGCGCGCTGGTTTCCGCTGACGGATTACCCTTCAAATCGCTACACGGCGACGTTCCGGATCACCGTGCCAGACAATTTTGCGGTTGCTGGGACGGGCCAGTCCTCCACGCCAAGCGAGCTGCCCGCGACGAAGGCAGGCGAAAGCGGGCAGGCTGTGTACACGTTTACTTGCAAGGATGCCGCGCCAGTGGGGACATTCGTTGCGGGCAATTTGCAACTTGTGCCGGTAAGCGCGCAGGGATTGGCGATCTCCGTGTTCGCGCCGCCCTCGGCCAAAGCGAGCGCCAACCGCTACGCCGACGCACTTGCCGACGTGCTGATGCATTACTCGAACGAATTTGGACCGCTGCCTTCGCTGAATATCACCCTTGCACAATTGCCGGATGGAACACTTGATGGGTACTCGGCACCGGGCGTTCTGCTGTTGAGTGCGCACGAATGGGGCACGACGATAAATCAAACGGAGTTGGCAAGCTTGGCCGCGAGCCAGTGGTGGGGAAATCAGGTGCTGCCTGCTTCATCGGCAGACACGTGGGTCACCGATGGCTTGGCGCAATACGTCAGCGCGATGTACATCGAGAAAACGCAAGGCGAGCCGGGCTTCCGGCGCGAACTGACGAATTACTCGGTCGGATCGGTGATGTTTGAAGACACCGTACCGATTTCGCAATCCCAGAGCCTGCAACCATATTCGCAACAATACGAGTCGGCGGTGGTGGACAAGGGCGCGATGGTGTTTCACATGCTGCGCACTTCGATGGGCGATGCGCCATTCGAGTCCCTGCTGCACGATTTCTACGCGGCGCATGCGGACAAAACCGCGAGCATCGACGAGTTTGAGGCGGCGGCGCAGGCGAAGCTGCCACCGCCAAAAGCAGGACAGCCGAGTCTAAACGTAGTCGCATTTTTCTCCCAGTGGCTTAATTCGACAGGCGTACCCGAATTCAAACTGGATTACATCGTGTATCGCACGCCGAAGGGATTCAAGGTTGTTGGCAAAGTGACGCAACCGATCGAAACGTTCAATATGCCGGTCGAGATTCGCGTGGATACGGAAGGCAATGCGGTGACGAAGACCGTGTCAGTAATGGGCACGAGCAGCCCGTTCACGATTGACACGTTCGGCGAGCCCAAGCCAGACGGGATTTCGATTGATCCGGACAACGATATCCTGAAAGCAAGCTCCAAACTGCGCGTGCGCGCGCTGATATCGCGCGGCGAGGGCTTGGCGGAGCAAGGGAAGTTCGCGGATGCAATCCAGGAGTACCAGCAGGCGCTTGATCTGCAGACAAACAATTCGCTAGCGGATTTCCGCATTGGGGAAGCATTCTTCTATCAAAAGAACTATTCCACTGCGGCCGATGGGTTCCGGAACTCTCTCGACGGCGATCTGGATCCAAGCTACCGCTGGGTAGAAGTCTGGAGCCACATTTACTTGGGAAAGATTTTCGATGTAACGGGCTCACGCGAGCGCGCCATCAACGAATATCAAAAGGCTGAGGAATTGAAGGACAACACCGGCGGCGCACAGCAAGAGGCCGAGAAATATATGAAAGTTCCTTTCGGCCAGCCACAAACGACAGCGGTAGCCCCAGCGACAAAGCCGGCCAATCCATAAAAGCTAAATCGCGTTCAAGGCGCAGCGATTCCCTTCTGCTTCATTTTTTCCCACGCCTGCTGGAAGGTTGCGAGCGAAGACGCATCGAACAAGACAAAATAGATTCGCTCCAAGGAAGTCGGACCGTGGAGATGCTTGACTGCTTCAGCGAGCATGATTTCAGCGCAGTCGCGCACGGGAAAACCAGCAATTCCCGTGCCCACGGCAGGAAATGCGATGGTTTTGAGGCTGTTTTGTGCGGCAATGCGGAGCGAATGAGCCGTGGAAGCACGCAATGCGTGCGCTGCGGTGGCACCGCCGAGTTGCATACTGGCGGCGTGAATGACGTGACGCGCTTTGAGGTGACCGCCTGACGTAATTGCGGCGCCGCCGATGGGAATCGAGCCAATGGCGTCGCATTCGCGCTGAATCTCAGCACCGCCCTTGCGGCGAATTACCCGGGCGACGCCTCCGCCAAGCTGCAGGTCGTTGTTGGCCGCGTTGACGATGGCGTCCACGTCCATCTCAGTGAGGTCACCTTGAAGCAAAACGATTTTTGAGGATATGTCCGGCACGGGCTTCTGGCTACCCTTGGTCAAGGCAAAACCTGCGCAAAGGGACTAAGATTTCGCGGTGCCTGCCGCGTCCTTGTAATCGTATACTCCGCGTCCTGACTTTTTTCCCAAACGACCCGCTTTGACATATTGCTCCAGCAGCGGACAAGGGCGGTATTTTTCGCCGAGGGTACGGTGCAGATGCTGCAAAATGCTCAGGCGCACGTCGAGTCCGACAAGGTCAACGAGTTCGAACGGGCCCATCGGGTGATTCAGGCCGAGCTTCAACGCCTTGTCGATATCGACAGCGGTTGCCACACCCTCCTGAAGCATAAAAAACGCCTCGTTGCCAATCATGGCGTTGATGCGGCTGGTGACAAACCCCGGAGATTCGCGCACGACAACGACCTCTTTGCCCATGCGACGACCGGCTTCCACACACGCGGAGAGCGTTGGTTCGGAGGTTTCGAGACCGCGGACGATCTCGAGGAGCTTCATCTTTTGAACCGGGTTGAAAAAGTGCATGCCAATGCAATTCTGCGGATGAAATGTAATGGCGGCCATTTCGGTGATGGAAAGAGAAGATGTGTTGCTGGCGAAGATGGCGCCAGGCTTCGCGAATTTGTCGAGCACCGTGAAAATCTCAAGTTTGGTTTCCATTTCTTCGGGTACGGCTTCAATGATCAGGTCCGCTTCCCGGCATGCGTCTTGAACGGAACGAGAAGTGATGATTGAAGCGAGCGATTTCTTTTTTTGCTCTTCGGTGACTTTGCCGCGCGAGATACCTTCGTCGAGGGCGCCACGGATGTATTCGAGCCCCTGTTCGAGCACGGACTCGGAAACGTCTTCCAGAATTGTCCCGTAGCCGGCGAGGGCCGAACAGTAGGCGATTCCGCGGCCCATAGTGCCCGCGCCGACGACAGCGACGGTCTTGATTTCCATTGTTTCTCCGTTCATTTGATTCGGATTACCCGCGTCACTTCAAAAGCGTCACTCAGGCGGATATTACGCGTGTGCCGGGAACAGGCGCGCCGCGTTGTCGTACAATATTTTCCGCTGCGCCGCCGCGGAAATCGGCAGCGCGCGAAACTTCTCCATATTGCCGCGAATTCCCGGCACTCCCGGGCCGGGCCAGTCCGTGCCCCACAGAACTTTATCGGCAATTTCCTCGATGCGCGGGAAATATTCCATGAGGCGCTGCGGAGGGATTCCGGAAATGTCCATGTACATGTTGGGATGACGCCGAACAAGAAAAAATGCCTCGTTCATCCAGAGCGGACGGCCGCCATGAGCAAGGATAATGACCAAGTCCGGGAAATCGATGGCGACGTCATCAGCGAGCATGGGCTGCGCGTAGACATTGCGCGCACCAGGGAAAATCGATGTCCCGGTGTGAATCATGACGGGAATGCCATTGGCTTGCGCGCGGTCATACATGGCCGCAAGAGGCCCGAAGCCATCGCGATAGGCATTCGGCGCGAAAAGTTGATGCGACGGGTGAACCTTAAGCCCGCGGATGCCGAGGCTGGCGAGGCGATCCACTTCGACGCCCGCGTCGGGAACGTATTTTGGATGAACGGAGCCGAAGGCGAGCAGGCGCGACGGATCTGCCGAGCAGTAGTCCGCGATCCAGTCGTTCACTTCCGGCGGGAAGCCGATGACGTCAGGGCTGACGTAGTTGATCAGGCCAGCGCGCTCGATTCCTGCTTCATCCAGAAATTCCAGAAACAACTTTGCGTCGGCGGAATAGCGCTGAACGTCGGGATAATCTTTGCGGCCCTTTTGAATTAAGGCCAGCGCGTGCGCCTTGAACATATGAAGCGGCTGGATATGAATGTGAATGTCGATGACCGCGCTTGCGTCGGATGCCAAGCTATTCCCTCCCCAATCGTTCGACCACAATGACGGCGCAAAATTCTAGGAACCGTGCTGTGCCGTCCTCCAGACTTCTTCCAGCGCGCGGCGCGTAAACACACGAACCATATCGCGGCGATAGACAGGCGTGGAACCTGACGTCGTTAGCGGCTTGCCGGTCTGAATCGCTGCATGGGCCACTCGCTCGGCCAATTCCAGAGACCATTTCTGACCGACGAGGGCTTCGCTTGAGTCACGCACGAGCATCGGCGCGGGATTCACCGCAGAGAGCGCTACGCGGGCGTCGCGACAAATGCCCGATCCATCGACTTCCATGGCCACGGCGACTCCTGCCAACGGATAATCGATGGAATCGCGAACGCGAAGCTTGTGATACACGCCGCGGCGTCCGTCCATGCGCGCAGGCACATGAACAGCGGTGAGCAGTTCGTTCCGCGCAAGCGCGATGCGGTCCTTTCCGTCATTCTTGTAGAAGTCACGAAGCAGAATCCGGCGCGTGCCGGAAATGCTGGCGATTTCGACTTCCGCGTCGAGCGCGAGGAAAGCGGGAGCGGAATCGCCGGACCAGGCGGCCCAACAAAAGTTGCCTCCGGGAGCCACGTGGCAAATGTCTCCGTCCTTTTTCAAACAGCCACCGAGGGATTGGCGCCAAAAATAGGACTGGTTGTACCAGCGGCAGCGCGTCTCCAGACACAAGTTACCGCCGACGGTGCCCATGTTCCGCTGCAAGGGGCCGGCAATGGTCGCGATGGCGCTGGATAGCACCGGGAATTTCTCTGCAAGCCAGAGCGTCTCGAGAATGTGCGCCAAAGACACGGTTGCTCCGATGCGGAGGCCTTCGCGCGGCGAAAATTCGACCTTGGACAATTCGTGAAGAGGCTTGATGTCGACGAGGACGCGCGGAGCGAAGAGCTTCATTTGCAAGTTGGGAATGACGTCCGTGCCCCCGGCGATGATCATGGCGTCAGGGCCGTGCTCGTCCAGCATGCGGCAGGCTTCATCAACGGTGCGCGGCTGCAGGACACGAAATGCAGGAAGGCTCATCGCACCATTCCTGGAACGGAAGGCTTCTCGGCCGCAGGTGTTGTGTTGCGGGCAGCCTTTTCCTTGGTACGCAACGCTTCGAGAATTTTGTCGGGCGTAATGGGGATGGAATTGATTCGAACGCCCACGGCATCGTAAATGGCGTTCGCAATTGCGGGAATGGTAGCAGCAAGCGAGCCCTCGCCAGCCTCCTTCGCGCCAAACGGGCCTTCCGGGTCAATGCTTTCAACGATGATGGATTCGATATCGGGATTTTCCTTGGTTGCAGGAATCCGATATTCGAGAAGCGATGGATTCATCAGGCGGCCGTCTTTCCAAATCATGTCTTCCTGAAGGGCCTGGCCAAATCCCATGTAGACTGAACCTTCGATCTGCCCCTCGACGGTGAGTGGATTAAGCGCCCTGCCGCAGTCGTGCGCAGCAACGATTTTGTCGACATGAACGTGACCGGTTTCAGGGTCGACGGTCACTTCGGCAACCTGAGCGCTGTAACTGTAGGCTGGCGAGGGGCCCACGCCGGCACCGCGGAAGTTTCCTCCGCGCGCCGCTTCGGGCGGCGCGTAGGTGCCGCGGCCCACGAGAGCTCCGTGGAATTGGAGAGCGATAGAAACAGCTTCATCAAACGAAACGCTCTTGGCCGCGTCGCCGGTGTGGGCGATACGATCATTTTTCGCAATGAGATCACCGGGCGAGCAATCAAGCTTCTTGGCAACAGCGGCGAAAAGTTGATCGCGCATATCTTTGGCGGCATTGAGGCAAGCATTCCCCGCCATAAACGTGACGCGGCTGGAGTAGCTGCCCAAGTCGATGGGCGTCAGCTCCGTGTCTGCGGCAATGAGCTTGATGCGAGCGGTGCGAACCCCCAAGACTTCGGCGGCGATCTGAATTTGCATGGTATCGGAGCCCTGGCCGATTTCCGACGCTCCTGTGTACACGGTGACGGCAGCATCGCGGTCGATTTTGATATACACCGTCGTGTGCGGCATGTTGGAGCGAACGATGGGATTGGCCGCGCCGCTGACGTAATGGCTGCAGGCGACGCCTACACCCTTGCCGTAAGGCAATTTGTCTTTTTTGTCCTTCCAGTTGGAACGCTCGAAGACCTTTTCGATGCATTCCGGGAGACCGTAGCTGGTGACGCGGAGCGAATTGGCGGTGATGCACGGCGCCTTTAGCAAATTGCGGCGGCGGACTTCGAGAGGGTCGAGTCCCGCTTGATGGGCAAGCTGATCCAAGATGGACTCGAACGCGAAGCGAACGTTGACCGTTCCGTGGCCGCGCATGGCGCCACAGGCAGGCTTGTTCGTGAGCACGCGAAAACCATCATAGCGGACATTGGCGATGTCGTATATCGCGCCGAGCAACGCGCCAGAGTACAGCACGGTGACCGGACCGTAGCCGCAGTACCCGCCACCATCCTGAATGACGCGGGCTTGAACGGCCGTTATTTTGCCGGAACGCGCGATGCCGACCTTCAAATACACAATCGTGATGGGGCGGCCGCGATGAGCGAGAAAAACTTCTTCGCGTGTATAGGTAATCTTCACGGGCTTGCGCGATTTTTTCGCAAGAACACAAGCAGCGATTTCCAGCGGAATGATTTCGCTCTTGCCGCCAAAGCCGCCGCCAATAAGCGGCTTGATTACGCGAATCTGGCTCATGGGCATTTCGCAGACTTCCGCGATCGTGCGATGCAGATAAAAGGGAACCTGCGTGGAAGAATGAACGGTCAGGCGATCATGCGGCTCCCAGATCGCGAGAGTCGCGTGCGGCTCCATGGCGGCCTGGTTGACTTCGCCGGCGTAGTAGCGCTCCTCAGCCACGAAATCGGCCTGTGCAAAGCCCTCCTCGGGATCACCGAAGACGTGGTGATATTCTTTTTCGATGTTGTGCGGGCGCTCCTCGTGAATCCAATTGGACTCGGCCTTCATGGACTCTTCCGGATCAAACCAAGCGGGCAAACGCTCGTAATCGACGCGCAATAAGTCGAGGGCTTCCTCGGCGACCTCGACGGTGGTCGCAGCGACGGCGGCAACGTTGTCGCCGATGTAGCGAGCCTTGTCGAGCGCGAAGACACGTTCGTCATGGCCGATGGGCAAAATGCCGTAGGGATTGCGCGCGTCTTGGCCTGTGGCAACAGCCTTCACGCCTGCGAGAGCCTCGGCGCGCGAAGTGTCAATCGAACGAATGCGCGCGTGGGGATAGGGCGAATGCAGGATTTTGGCAATCAGCATTCCGGGAACGGAAAGGTCGTCGGCATATTTCCCTATGCCCGTGACCTTCGAGACAGCGTCCGCCATGGCCAGAGGCTTGCCGATGATGCTGAAGCCGTTTGTTTGCGTCGGCTCAGCCACGTCAGCGCACCACCGGCGCATGCGTACCAGAAGACGCGGAGGCGGAAATGGCATGCCTCTTTTCCAGCGCGTACTTGACCGATTCGTAGATTTGCATGTAGCCGGTGCAACGGCAGAGATTGCCGGAAAGCGCTTCGCGGATTTCGTCCATGGTCGGATTTGGTTTGCGGTCGAGGAGAGCTTTGGTCGCGATCATGAAGCCGGGCGTGCAGTAACCGCATTGCGCGCCGCCCATTTCCGCATAGCCTTCCTGAACGGGATCGAGATCTCCCGGTCCGCCCAAGCCCTCGACGGTGGTGATGTCGCAACCTTCGTAGCTTGCGGCGAGCGCGACACAGGAAAGCATCGGCACACCGTCGACGAGCACAGCGCAGCAGCCACAGCTCGAGTCATCGCAGCCACGTTTCGAACCGGTGAGACCCAGGTCTTCCCGCAGCGCGTCGAGCAAAAGCCGATTGGGCGAGAGCGCGATTTCGCGGTCTTCACCATTGACGCGCAGACGAGCGATTTGTTTATTCACGAGCCACCCAAGGCAGATTGAGAGTGTTGATTGCGAACACCCGGGCCCCTTATTGCGCTTGCCACACGGGCTCGCGCTTTTCCAGGAACGCGCGAATCCCTTCGTTGGCGTCGTGGGTCTTCATCAATTTGCGCAGATAGAACTCCTCGACGGATTGCAGCGACCGCTCAAAATCAAAGCCATCGGAATTCCAGAGCGCGTGGCGAGTCATCGCCAGAACGCTCGGGCTCAACACGCGTAAATCGTTGACCAGCGACGCGACCGCGTGATCCAGTTCGTCATCCGGCACGATACGGGTGACCAGGCCGATGCGCTGGGCTTCGACGGAGGAGAGCGTTCGTCCGCTTAGAATCAGATCCAAAGCGGCGCGCATGCCGGCCAGGCGCGGGAAGGTCACCACGGCCACGGGCGGGAAACAGCCCAGCTTGATTTCGGGTTGGCCGAACGTCGCGGACTCCGCAGCAAGGACGAAATCGCAGAACGTCGCGAGCTCACATCCGCCACCGAGGCAATGGCCGTGAACCGCCGCGATGGTCACCAGTTTGCCGCGCCAGAGATCAAAGAAAACGCGGTGAAACGCCTGCAACATCGTGGCGACGCGATCGGGCGCGTGATCGCCAATCTCCGCTCCGGCAGAAAAGGCCCTGTCGCCTGCGCCGCGAAGGATCAAAATATCACAGCGGCCAGCAACACTCGCGATTGCGCCGTGAAGCTCATCCATCATGGCGATATTCATCACATTGAGCGGCGGCCGATCGAGCAAAATCGAAGCGACGCGACGGTCGATGCTGATGCGCACATTTAATCTCTGGCTCATGTGACCGGAGCGATCCATTGAGAGCGTGTGTTCACGGGCAAGCCGCACTATTCCATTGACCCCTTGGGGGCAACCCACTTGGGCTCCGTGTTTTGAATCTCGATCACCAGCTTGACGTCTTCTTCCTGCGGCAGAACTTCCTTCAGATACTCCGCATATTTCGCCGGTGAAACAAGTTCGCCCGTGACGCTATACGGCTGATTCGCGAATTCACCGATATGGCGATTGAATTTCAAATCGGGAACGTAGAGTTGCGTTTGACCGGCGGGCACGTGTTTGTTGATCTGGTCGATCAGCTTGAGGCACTCCGAATAATACAAGTTGCGGTTATGCTCGTTCATGTGGCCCAAATCGGCCGCTTGCTGATTCTGCGCCTCGTCGTAACGCCCCTTCAGTCCCCAAACGTAGAACCAGTGAGCAGAACTGGATTGATCCACGCCAAACAGGTCATAGCTGACGGGAATCCACTTGTTGATATATTTTTGAACCACATTGAGCGGTACGACGCCGGCCTTTACGATACGCTTGATGCCATCGTGGCCGGTGCCGAGGTGGAATGATTCCTCGCGCAGCATCGGAATCATGGACTGAGCAAGAGGCGCGAACCCGGAATAACTCAGCATAGTGAGCTGGAATTTGCCATCGCGATCCACGAAGTCGGTATACGTGAAGAAATCCAGCCAATTGCGAACTTCCTGATTGAATGCTCCGAGCAGCCGCTTTTGCTCAAAGGCCCGGCGCTCGAGCATTTTTTGCGCTTCGACGCGGCCGCCATAGCCGAAGTGGGAAATCAGCAGAGTGCACATCTGCCAGCCGTGGCGCATTTCTTCGGTGACAACCCGGCAGAGCGACTTGCGATCGTGTTCACTCGGAGATGCTTGAAAAAGATGCCGCTGCTGCTCGACGGAAGCAAACTCCGTGTCGCCCTGAAAAATGATCAAATTCATCAGGCCGTCGCGGATGCGCTGGTCGGGAATATCCAGAACCTTCTGCCATTTCGAGCGGCCCTTGAAAGCGCCAAACTCGATTTCATTGGAGCGAATTGGCCCGAATTTCGCCTCGAACTTGTACTCTTCGATTTCAGGATAATTCACCCCGATATCTTTTCGCCAGGAGCCAAACAGATCGACCCAGTCGTCAAATGTTGTAATTCGCGCAGCCGGCATATCCTAGTCTCCTTCTCTTGTCCCGAATATTGCGATTCAATGGTGATCGTTCCACCGCTTTTCAATTTCCGGTTCGCTTGAGCACGGCGGCAAGCTGCTTAAAATATCGCATCTTCACACCGCTGCCTTTCGCGTTTAGCCCGCTCGTCGAAGGCAGGACGAAAACATCGGCGCCGTATAGTTTTTCCTTCTGCAATCCGAGCATGCACGGGCGCCCGGAAAACTTTTCGTAGACCATCTTGCCGTTGAACGCGATGATGCGGGGCCGGTACTCTTCCAGTTTCTGCGCCAGCAAGAAGCGCCCTTCCGCAAATTCTTCGCGCCCGAGGTCATCGATTCCTTTTGATGGGCGCTTCACCAAATCGGTGAGCCCGATGCCAAATTCGACGATGCGCCGGTCGTCGTTATATGTAAGCGGCTCAGGAATAACACCCGACTCGTACAAAAGCGGCCAGAATTCGTTGCCACGACCGGCGTAATAGTGTCCCACGCGCGCCGAACGTTCTCCCGGATTGCAGCCGACAACCACGAGCTTCATTCCCTTGCGAAGATGATCAGGCAGCGTGCGCATCGCTTCCAGGAATCTCCGTTGCGAAAGTTAGTCCTTGAGATTCACCCAAACGCTTTTCACTTGCGTATAACTTTCGAGCGCGTGCATGCTGAGTTCGCAGTCTTCCGGGCTTTGGCTCGATTTTTACCGCAGTAGCCATAGTGCGTTATTTGCCTTTGAATTCCGGTTGGCGCTTATCGACGTAGGCTTTCAAACCTTCCTTGGCATCTTCGCTGGTGAAGAGCAACTGCTGTAATTCCCGCTCGATGCCAAGAGCCTCACCGAATCCCACTTCCGCGCCGGTGACCACAGCACGCTTGATGCGGCCAACAGCGCGAGAGGCTTTGTTGGGTGGGCAGAACTGACGAGCGTAAGACATCACTTCATCCCAGAAGGAATCGCGTTCGTAGATATAGTGAATCAGGCCGATTTCGAGCGCCTCCTCGAAACTGAACGTACGGCCCGTGGCCATCAATTCCATAGCGCGTGCGCGACCGATAACGCGCAGCAAACGCTGCGTTCCGCCGGTGCCGGGCAAAACTCCGAGGTTCACTTCAGGCAAGCCGATCTTGCCGCCTTCTTTCTTCGCGATGCGAATGTCGCATGCCAAGGCGATTTCTAGACCGCCGCCGACGGTGTGGCCGTTCAACGCGGCAATCACGAGCTTGGGGGTCTGCTCAAGGCGTGACAGAGTTTCGTTCGCGTGCAGACAGAAATAATATTTGAACTGTGGGTCCACTTTGGCGAGCATGGGAATGCTCGCGCCGGCGGAGAAAAACTTCTCGCCCGCGCCCCGCAACAGCAGCACGTGGGCATTTTCGTCCATGCGCGCCTGCAGAATGGCCTCGTCGAGCTGGCGCATCATTTCGTAGGTGTAGGTGTTTGCCGGCGCATCGTCCAGTTCGATTATCGCGATTCCCTGCTCGACGCGGTAACGTACGAGCTGCTTCTGGTCCACTGCCTGAGTCGTTGCCATTGAAAATGCCTCCTATCGTGAATATCGTCTACGGCTAAACGGCGAGACGGGCCGCGACACTCGCGTTGCCTCGCCCATTGCGTAATGATCGGCGCGCCAGCGGCTGATAACCACTCATCACCCCGTGCAAAAACATCTCCGACATGGCGCTTGAAAGGGCTTCGGCCTGGGGATCATGCTGTGGCCGATACCACGTGTGAATCCAATTCATCATTCCAAACAATGACAAGACGGCAACGCGAGGAGTCAGACGGTGCCGGCCATCCTCAGGGAGCAGGGCTTCGAAGATCTCGACGGCGATACCATAATACTTCCGTTTGATTTCAGCAACCTCCTGGCGATAGGCACCTTCGAGCGCGTCGTCCTCGTGCGCGAGAACCTTCATCTCCGTGGGGTGCTGCAAAAAGTATGCGAGGTGATTGTGGACAAGTATACGCAGGCGCTCCGATGGGTCGCGAACGCCGCGCAGAGAATCCTGGAGCCGCGTTAAGACTGTCCTAAATGTATGAATCTGGATGAGATAGAGAATTTCCTGCTTGCTCTTGACGTAGTAATACAGCCCGGAAAGCGAGATGCGACTGGAGCGGCTAATATCGCGAATCGAAGCCCCTTCGTATCCCTTCTCCGCAAAGACTTGCGCCGCGTGGAGGAGAATGCTGTCCAGCTTTCGCGAGGTTTGGTCAGGCTCGACGGTGTGTGGCATTGGCGCGAAATCGGTCGAACGTTCGTTCGAAAGAAGCATAGTGCCCCGCCGCCACGGTGTCAAGCAGCTTCGTTCGAGAGCGAAAATAGCTCAGCATTTTCGGGGCGAAGAGTTGCATCGTGGGTTGACCGAACTGCGTCAAATACTGGAGACGAGCGCCGCGCAGGTTGTGCTACGCTCATGTTTCCCATTATGAATGCCAAGCCAAGACCTCAACCTTCTCCGGAAAACCCGGCAAATCCGATGACCGTGGCCCCTGATAATGAAGCTTCGCTTGTCGCGGCGGCAAAGGCCGGCGACATTTCCGCGTTTGAGGCGCTAGTCAGCCGGTATGAACGCAAGATTTTCCGGCTGGCCCAACACATCACGCAGAATACAGAAGATGCGCAGGATGTCTCACAGGAAGCTTTCTTAAAAGCATATGAGCATCTCGGAGAGTTCCAGGGGAACTCGCGGTTTTACACATGGCTGGTGCGCATTGCGGTGAACCAAGCGCTGATGAAATTGCGCAAGCGCCGGACGAAAGACGTGTCGCTCGACGAAGAAATTGAAACCGAAGAGAACTTTATCCCGCGCGACGTCGAGGACTGGGGGCCATCGCCGGAGGAGCGCTATTCTCAGGAAGAGCTGGCGCGGATTCTTTCGCAAGTGATCGGCGAACTGGATCCCCCGTTCCGAACCGTGTTCCAATTACGAGATATCGACGAGCTTTCCACGGAAGAAACCGCGGACTCGCTGGGAATCTCCGTTCCCGCGGTGAAGTCGCGGCTGCTGCGAGCGAGGTTGAAATTAAGAGAAAAATTAAACCGTTATTTTTTGCGAGGCGTAGCGCAATGAACTGTAGAGGCGTGGTACGAGAACTTTCGAATTACTTGGATGAAGCGCTAGACAACGGCCTGAGGCAATCGCTGGAAGTTCATTTGGAGCACTGCGAGGATTGCCATCTGCTGGTGGACACGACGAAAAAGACGATTCAGATTTTCTGCAACTCGGAGCCGCTTCCGCTCTCGGAAGACGTGCGCAACCGGCTGCACGACGCCCTGCTGAAGCGCTTGTGTCGCCCAAAAAGCTAGGAGGCGGTTCGCTCCCTCGCCCCATCAGCTTCCCAGAAAGCTACTCGTTTTCCCAATTTGTTTTCCAGCGCTAACTCGTAGACCCGGCCAGCGGTGACGATGTCTTCTATGGCAATTCCGCTCGATTTGAACAGTGTTATCTGGTCGCGCGAAGTGCGGCCAACAACGCGTCCTGCAACGAGCTGCGCGAGTTCCTTCACGTTCTCCCAGCCGCCTGGCGTCCCCTGGAAAGACTGGATGAGGTCACCCGCCTCCCTCTTCGCTTGCTCGCATGAATCCACAAAAATGGCGCCAGCGCGTATGACGGTTTCTGAATCCAGTTCGCGCTTCTGCGGAAAATTCGCACCCACAGCGTTGATGTGCACCCCAGGACGCACCCAGCGGCTCTCAACAACCGGAGTTACGGCGGTTGTCACGGTGACTAAAATGTCCGCAGCGCGGACGACTTCTTCTGCAGTGGCCGCCGCTTCCACGGGCAGGTGCAACTTAGCCGTCATTTCGCCGGCGAATTTTTCACGGCGCTCGGAATCGCGCCCAAAAACGCGAATGCGCTCGATTTTTCGAACCGCGACGATGGCCTCAAGCTGGGTCTTCGCTTGCAAGCCAGTGCCGATAATTCCAATGACGGACGCATCCCCGCGCGCGAGCAGCTTGGTTGCCAACCCAGTCGCGGCACCCGTGCGCATCTGTCCAAGATAATCGCCTTCGAGGATTGCCAGAAGCTCGCCCGTTTTCGCACCGAAGAGCGGAATCATGAAGCGTAGGCCATCGCGCGAGCTCGTGTAGATTTTCAGGCCTTCGTATCCGCCAGCGCCGTCAGCGGCGGCCATATAATGCAAGTACGAAAATCCCTCCAAATGCAGCCGCTGACGCGAGTGAACGTTCGCGGTGCCGTCGGCAAGGCGGCGAAACGCCGCTTCAACCGCTTCGAGCGCGACTGGCATGGTCAACAGCGCGCGGACATCTGCCTCAGTCAGCAATAAAGCCACGAACAAGCCTCCATTACAGTTTGACGGAAGTTCACGGGACTCACGGTCCGATATTAACCTTAAAGCGCAGCACGCGTGAATCGGGACGGTCGAGAACCAACAGGTCACCCTTCGGCGCGAATGCAACATCCGTCGGCGAGGCGTGTTCCCCCCATTCTGGATGCTGCGAAAAATCGATGGTAAGCTTTGGCACTCCGTCGAGGGTCCATATCTCGAGCAAGCGCTTCTGCCCGTCGGAGGCGACCACAAAATTGCCAGAAACGGCGAGGCCGTTTGGCTTTACCGCGTTGGTTGCCATCTGCATGCCGCTGAACGGAAACTCCCAAGAGGCCACATATCTTCCGACGCTTGTGAGCCTCTCGATGCGCTGGGCCGCGGCGTCGGCAACATAAAGATTCCCATCTTGAGCCTGACGAATCGGATAAGGCATCCAGCGCCCGGCCCCAAGTCCCGCGGGCTTGTCCCATCCCTCTAGAGTGCGACCGCGAGGGCTCACGCGTACAACGCGGCCCGCCGTGAAATCAGCGAGATAGAAATTGCCGTCGGGATCAATGGCCAGGCTCGCAGGGTCGTGAAAATCGCGCCGATAACGGAAAAAGAGCGTACGAAAGGACTCTCCCTCGGGCGAAAATATCTGCACCTGCGCACGACGCCGATCCACGACAAAGATCGCGGCGCCAGCGTCGACCGCAATATCCCAGTCGTTCTGACTTCCCGAAGCGGCAAAAACCAGGAGCGGATGCCCCAGCAAATCGAACTTTTCGATCTGCGTCGGATTGCCGTCATCGGCAATGTAGACGTTTCCAACGGCATCACATGTGAGGGCTTGCGGATTTTGAAATTCCCCGGGCTCCGTTCCTGTCCGGCCCCACTGTCCAAGAAACTGCAGCGGCGGAGGAACAATGTTTTGTGCGGCTAGAGGAGAACGGCCACAGGACGAAACGAAGCAAAGCGTTGGAAGGATTGCTATGGCGACAATGATATGCGTCGTTGAACGCAAGCAGAACCGCAGGAAGCCAAGCCTCACCCGGTTAACTATGACTCCTCCTCGGGGACGGCCGCTCATTCTTACGTTGAGTCTTACGTTGAGCGGCACCAGAACCAACATCAATTCGACGGACACTTGTGAGTTTCATGTCGTACGCGCGATTCTCGAAGCCATCGGAACCTCGATTCTGAAACCGAAAGTATGCATCTCCCCCAGGAATTTTTGCCGGTGTGACGTCGACAGGCAACTTCCCGCACAGGTGGCTATCGAGAAAAGCAGTCTCGTATTGATGCCGTTCTACACTCCACGTATAGACGCGAGCCAAGGTGAAATCGCATGCGCTTTGAGGGTCACGCGTTCCTGCTACCAGGTATTCGGGCCGGTAGCCATTCGATGAGGGGCCCTTGACGCGATTAATTTCGAACCAGGCCACGATCGTCATCGCTTCCGAGCTTTGATATTCGGGCAGCGGCTCCGGTAAATCGAGCGACACGAGCCGGCCGAGAACCCACCCTGAGACGTTGCCAGCATCCTTTACGCTGGCGCGAACGAGCCACCAATCTTCGGGGCTCTTTGGAAGGCCAGCTTCGGCATCCAACGGCAGCTTCTGGCTTGCCACCTCTGCATGTTGCAGGACGATAACAGGTGAGTCGCCGGGAGCTTCCAGGATAACCGGCGAATGCCTTCCTGGACGCGTGTGAAGATTCGCGCGCGCGCGCGTGCGCCCAACCGCTTGGACCGGCATGGATTTTGTAGTTTCCGCGAGAAGAGCGACGCGGCGCCAGATGTCTGGGTTCATCAAGGACACCGACGATACCCAGCCGCGAACTCCGGCGGGAGTGCTAACCAGCACATTGTCGGCATCGCGCTGATAGATTTGGACGGGCTGTCCATAAGCGAGATTCGCAATGGGCAAACGAATCTGCGCGGTGCTGTTCCACACAGTAGCGCCCTGACCGCTGATATACGCTTCTTCGAACGGCACTCTTTCTGTGCAGACGGTATTCACGGATCGCCAAGGCCAGAACCAGGCCAACAATTACCGAGACCACAAACGCGCGCCGCATTAGATTCTGCTCCCGAGAAAGAACGCGGCCGCACGCAGGCTCGCCGCATCCGCCGTCAACACGCCGGCGGCGGTGTGGAGCCCGTTTGTCATTAGGGCCGAGTACAGGTTAAGCACCTCTACAATATCAGATTAATTTTACATCCATTACGATGCGAGGATGGCATGGCGTGTTTGCGCTGGATACGTTTCTGTTAGAATGGAAGTTCCTGAATTGCAATCAGGAAAGAGTGAATCTTCGATGCGCAGGGGCAGGAATTATGCAGGTTCTGGAAAAGCTCAAGCCGGTGGCGCTATTGTTACTGCGATTGGGGCTGGGACTTATATTCATCTATCACGGCTACCCCAAGCTTTTTACGCATATGCATGAAACCATGCAGGCATTCCCAAGGATGGGCTTCCCTTCGTACTTTGGTTATGTCGCAGGCATAGTGGAGTTGTTTGGCGGGTGGCTGCTGATTCTGGGGCTTTTTACGCGGATCGCCGGGCTCTTATTGGCAGGTGAAATGGTCGTGGCCATCGCTCGCGTGCACATTCCGCAGGGAGGCGTGATGGACGTGAGCAACTATCAATTCCCGCTGGCGCTGGCTGTAGGTGCATTCGCACTGGTAGCGGTGGGAGCGGGCGCGATCTCTCTCGACCGCGCCATCTTCAAGAACAAAGCATAGACAGAAAGCCTGCTTCAGGCTGGAATCAAGTGCGCGGCGCTTCCGGCGCGTTCTGCACAGGAGCCGCAGGCTGCACGACCACCGGTATCTCCGGCATGATCAGCCAAGCGACGAGGTATACAACCACTCCGGGAACAATCCCCGTCATAAGGGTGACCAGCACCCATACCAAACGCACGATCGTTGAATCCGTCTCGAAGTATTCCGCGAGGCCGCCGCACACTCCCGCGAACTTGCAATCCAACACGGAACGATGCAAGCGCCGCGTGGGCGCGCCGGCAAACGCTGTTGCCTGGTGCCTGCCGCAGAAATAGCAGTACCGGGAATAATCCGTGATTTCTCGCTGGCAGTTCGGACAGATCATAGAAACCTCCCATTCCTCCGCTTCGCGGAAGCCTTCTATCTGTAGATACGGTTAACGGGCCTAAATTGTTTCCGCGCGCCAACCAATTCAGAACGCGACGATGTCCCGAACGGCGCGAACAATATCCTCTGTTTGCGGCAAGATTTCATCCTCGAGCTTCGGCTGATAGGCACAGAAAGTGTCGGTAGCAGCGACGCGGCGCACCGGAGCATCCAGATCCTCAAATAGCTCGTCCGCGATGCGCGCGGCAATTTCCGCGCCATAGCCCCAAGAAAGCGAATCCTCATAGGCAACGATGACGCGGCTGGTCTTACGCACGGAGGTGGCAATCGCGTCCCAGTCATAGGGGCTGAGAGTCCTCAAGTCGAGAATCTCGGTTTCGATTCCCTGCCGCGCAAGCTCGGCGGCGGCTACTTCCGCACGATGGACCACCGCGCCGAAAGTGACAATGGAGACGTCTGCGCCTTCCCGGACAAGGCGCGCCTTGCCGAACGGTATGGTGAAATCGGCACCGGGATAAGCGCTGCGATTGTACGGCTGGCGATACAGGTGTTTGTGTTCGAGGAACATGACCGGGTCATCGCATCGAATCGAGGTGCGCAGAAGGCCACAGAGGTCGAGCGCAGTAGATGGCATCACGACCCGCAAGCCCGGTTGATGCGTGAAGATGCTTTCGCCGCATTGGCTGTGATAAATCGCGCCGCCTGTCAGATAGCCTCCGATCGCGACGCGAATGACTGCCGGACACTTGAATTTCCCCGCTGAGCGCCAGCGCATGGTCACGAGTTCGTTGCGAATTTGCATCATGGCCGGCCAGATGTAATCGAAGAACTGAATCTCCGCGACAGGCTTCATGCCGCGCGTAGACATGCCAATGGCCCGGCCAACGATGTTGGCTTCCGCCAGAGGTGAATTGAAGACTCTTTCGCCTCCGTACTTGCGCTGCAGTCCCGAAGTGGCCTTAAAAACTCCGCCTTTTCCTTTCAGCTGCGCAAGATTTTCTTCGCGGCTGCAATCGGCGATATCCTCTCCAAAAACAACGATACGTTCGTCGCGACCCATCTCGTCCATAAGAGTCGTAGAAACCATTTCGACCATCGTGAGCGGCTGACCGGATTCCTTGGGCTGTGAAGCAAACGCATCACTCGCAGCATCAACCTCTGGCGAATAAACGAACTCGTACACCGAACTTGGCGCCGGCAGCTCTGCAACGAGGGCTTTGTCGGTCGCCTCTATGATTTCCTTTTCGACCGAGGCTTCGAGCGCTTCCAATTCCTGTTCGTCCAGAATCCCTTCACGAACGAGAAACAGCCCGAACTTGGGAATTGGGTCTCGATGCGCTTCCGCTTGGCGCTCAGCCGCTGATTTGTAAAGCTTCTCATCGTCGGAAAGCGAATGAGAATACGGGCGCGTCACATGCGCGAGCAGCAGGGCCGGCCCGCGACGGTTACGGCAGTATTCGACCGCACGCTGAGCCGCCGCGTAGCTCTCCAGAGGATCAGTTCCATCGTAGTCTTCGGTGTGCAGTCCAGGATGATTCGCGACCAAGCGGGACACGTTGCCGCCCGGCGTCTGCACTTCGCAGGGAACAGAAATTGCGTAACCGTTATCCTCAACCAAAAAGATCACGGGAAGCTTGCGGTTGCACGCCGTGTTGAGCGCTTCCCAGAACTCGCCTTCGCTGGTGGACCCTTCGCCCCCCGAAACGCAAACAACTTCGTCGTGCTGGTGCCGCACAGCGTGGCCAAGAGGCGCGGATCTGGCCTGAGCAAGGGCTTTCGGGAAGCGATCGAAATAGAGCGATGCTTCGGCTGCGCCGACGGCCTGCAGCCACTGCGTGCCCGTCGGGGAGGATTTCGAGACAATGTTGAAATCCTGGTGTCCCCAATGCGACGGCATTTGACGGCCGCCAGAAGCCGGATCGTCTTTTGCGCCCACACCTTCGAGAAGCATCTCGTATGGGGTAACGCCGAGCATCAGGCAAAGCGCGCGGTCACGGTAATACAGGTAAAACCAGTCGTAGGCGGACTTAAGTACAAGCCCGGCCGCCGCGGTGGCCGCTTCGTGCCCTGCGCTGCTGATTTGGAAATAAATCTTATTCTGACGCTTGAGTTGGATTTCGCGGTCGTCGAGCCGACGCGAAAGAAACATCGTCCGATACAGACGGATCAGTGTTTCACGGCTGAGCCCCTGGTACTTTGTGGAGTCGAACTTGGCTGACTTCGTGCGCGTCTGAAGAGCCATCCGATGCCTTTCGCCGACGGATCTAAGCTGACTTCGCCATTATAACGAATGGAGGGTAGGGCGCCAAATGGGCAATGATCTGCCCTCGACAGCGCGATCTCTTTTCAATTCAAGGAGTCAAAAAGGTCGGAGGTCTGCTCGAAATTATCCGCGTCACGCTGAATTGCTTGGGGCTTTAGGGATTTGAAGGGCTCTTCGCTGGGAATCCGCTCTAGCCAGGTTTGAAACAAATGCTTTTCGTGAGCCGAGAAATCCAGGCGAATCAAGACGCGAATACGCTCGGGTGTCTCTGCATCCGGTGTATTCTCCTGCTTCGCTGCGCCATGTTTGCCTTTGGATTCGTGGCCTTTTGCCGCCGATGAATTTCCCGATTCCGCAGATGACTGGCGCTCCAGCTTAAATTGAACTTTATTTCCGAGGCGGAAGGCTTGCTTCCATGCGTCGATGCGGTGACGCGCCTTCTGCGCGGTTTCTTCGTCTGAGCCAAAATCAAAAAGTAGGAATGCTTTTGCCATGCCAATATTCTATAGCGGCTTTACCATTATGAGCTACAAAGATTAGCTGCCCGCAAAGAGGCCCGTTACGGCGCCCCTAACGCTGATTGCTGGAGGCGGACGCCTCCGCAGGAATAGCTCCGCTCGCTGCTGGCTGAACCGGCCAGCGCAGTTGGTGATCGACGCGATCAAAGACGGCCCTTTCGGCGCCTTCCACGCTGAGGCATCTTTCGTGAACGCATGCCAGAAACACGTTGTTGAAAGCTACGAATTCGGGGTCCTCTGCGAGCGGCGTTTTGACCGCGTCCTTCTTTTCGAGGGCTTTGCGATACGCGGTGAAGAACGAGGCGGCATCGTTCTCGCTATCCAACGCCAGTAAGACTACGAGGATGGTTTGCTTCGTGCCTTTGTTTTCATACAGAGCATAGCGATCTCCGCGCCACATGGGCGCAAACTTTTCTGCGTCGCCAGGCCCCAAGAACTGTTTCAGAACTTCCCCTAGGGCGAATTCGCCAACGACGTTTTCGTCAAGCTGAACATAGCCTCGCGGGATGGCGGACTTCAGATGAGGTAAATCAACCGGTTGAGGCTTCACGTTCTGGAAGTACAGATCCGGATGGAGGATCTGTTGCGTCGACGCGGGAGGATTCTTGAATACTTTCTGAAAGTCGGCCCAACTACCGTTCGCTTTCAACACTTTCTGCGTGAATTCGGCGCCTTCGAGGTATGGAAAAAGCAGTTCATCTCGAATAAATGGGGGGGCTTTTGCCAGATTCGGGTCCTTATCCATCTGATCGGCGACACTCGATTCGATGAAAGGGGCGATGTCCGGTAACTCGCGAACCGTCGTGTGCAGGTCGGCCAGAGTGTAGTCCATCATGGCGGCGATCGCAGATCCCTCAATCACTGCATCACGCGCAAGCGACGCGTCGTCGTTGGAGCGCACGGCCTTTTGCCATTTGTCCAGATGGAAGTACTGGTCATCGAGCGCGTGGGTCAGTTCATGCGCCATGACTGGCTTTTGATCACCCGGCGAGATCCAATCGGCAATGAAGAATTCCTTCTTTTGCGGATCATAAAGACCGGCGACCTGATCGGTGAGCAGGTCCAAGAGAAACGAATCCAAAGGAAAGTCCTTCGGAATCAGTCCGAACGCCTCGAGAGTTCGCCGGTCGGCATACCGTTTCTCGGGTGATTCTTCTTTGTTTTGTTCGTCGACCAAGTATTCGCGGATTTGAGCTTTTGTGCGAATGCTCTTCTGAAGTGGGGACTTCACAGGCAGAGCCAATATCTTGCTCATCGCCTGCAGGACTTCGTCGGCAGCCGCATAGAAGTCCGCATTCGTCTGCGCGCTGGAACCGGACGCGGCTCCCGAAGATCGAGATGGTTGCGCTGCGCGAGCCTCTACAGCTCGAAAAATGACACCGGAAAGGACAAGCAGAACGACTGCGAGTACGACACCTTTAGCACAAATCATCCTGCACTGAGATGTCGCTCCGCTGTTAATGGTTTCCAAGTCCGAAATCGCGACTTGATAGAGCGCTTACCACAGTAGCTTCAGTCCGAGCTGGAGTTGCCGGGAAGTTGTCGCCGTGGACGTAATGACGCCCGCCGTTGGCGATGGCCCTCCGGTCGCCGCTGCATAAACCACAGGATTCGGTGTGTTGAGGTTCGTGTGATTCAAGAGGTTGAAGCATTCTGCACGGAACTGCAGGTTCAGGCGTTCGGTCAGATTGAACTTCTTTGCTAAGGATAGATCCGTTTCAAAGAGATTTGGCCCTTGCAAAATGTTGCGGCCGGCATTGCCATACGTACCGGGGAGGGGCTGAATAAATGCGCCTGGATTAAAGTATTCGCTGGGGCCGCCCAAAATGATCGGCCCCGTAAAGTTGGGGTTCAGCGAAGGCCGCACAGGATTGCGCGTGTCGCCGTCATTCGATGGGTTATATGACAATTGAGGCGTAAACGGCAGGCCCGACTGCATGGTTTCTATACCGCTGATTTGCCAATCGCCGAATAGCCGATTCGCCCATTCCGTCTTGCCGCGCCCGAGGGGAAGCGCGTAGGTTCCGTTGAGGACCGCGGAATGTCGAATATCAAACGAAGCGCGTCCGTAATCGGCCATTGGGTCCAACGGATTGGAGACGAAGGTGGGAGAGTTGGTTGCAACGCTGGTGTTCATATTGTCTCCGTCATCCAGCGCCTTCGAAAATGTGTAGACTCCGCGGAACTGCAAACCCTTACTCAAACGGTGGTTCACATCCACTTGAAGCCCGTTGTATGAGCTAAGCCCTTCGGAAACCCAGGTCGTCGTGTTCCACAGGGCGTTGTTGGCCAGCGGTGCGTTCGACGGATAGTAGAGCGTCCCAGTAGGATAGCCTGCAGGGCACGGCGACGCGGGACAGATCGTCGGAGTGGGCAAGTTCGCATCCAACGAGAGCAGCCCGTGGTAGCCATGCGAACCGATGTAGCCGACGCTCAAGGAAGTGTTTGCGGAGACTTCTTGTTCAACTTTGAGAGTCCAAGACTCCACAGCGGGCGTCCAAAGGTCAGGTTGTACGCCGCTCGGAATGACCCTTTGTCCGGTGTAGGTTAAGTCCGGCGCGATACTCGAAAATGGAATGCCCTTCACCGCGAGAACTGTATTGAACGGAGCGTTTTGATCGAGGCGGTAGCTCAGGTCGTCGAGTAGGGCGTAATAGAGACCAAAGCCACCGCGAACTACGGTCTTCTTCAACCCAAACGGCGACCAAGAGAAGCCAATGCGCGGCGCCGGCAGAAACTTTGCGCGGTTCACCGTAAGGGCGGAATCGCCGACGAACGGCTGAGTCTGTATCACACCGTTCGCACCAAAAGCATAATTTGAAGCTCGCCCGCTTGCTTCGTCCCAGCCATTGGTGAATTCGTCGCGGAAGCCGAGTTCCAACTCGAAGGAAGGTTTTGGCCGAATCGTATCTTCTGCGTACAAGGCCCCTTCAAGTGAACGCCAACCGAGCGGCGTGTAAGCCGGAGCAAAAGTGTACGTGCTTACGCTGCCCTGCAAAAACGACTGCAACGTGGAGAACGAAATCTGGCCGAATTGATCCTGTTCCAAGGTGTCGTTGGCCTGCACCCGCTCCAACCACACGCCGAAATTCAGAAGGTGGATTCCATGCGTCACCGTGACCTTGTCGGTGACGGTAAACAGATTACGGACCGCGGTCAGGTTACTGCCCGCGTTCGTGCCGCCATTCGTGATCTGTGATGCACCATTGAGCGTGGTGCCACCGCCGACCACGACGGCTCCCACAGGATCCCCGGGCTGAACCCAGCTTGGCAAGTTCACCGTCGTATTCGTATTAAAATAGAACGCTCCGCGTGAAAAGCCAACGGTTGCCTGGTTGAGGAGCGTGGGAGAAAAAATGTGCGTTTCGCCAAGAGTTACCACTTGTTCGCGCAAGAAAATATCTGCTAGGGTGAACGGATTGGTGGTTGGAGAATTCGCCCGGCTGTCGTCAATGGTATAGGTGGCAGAAGAAGAATCCTTGTCGGAGAAGACCTGGTCGAATCGGGTTGTGCCATAGTCTTCGCCAATGTTCTGCACTGGGTTGGTGAAGGCTTCGGCGATACCGCTTGCGGCACCCGCAGACGTGAAAAGCTCGGGGCCGTTCGCGACCGGCCACAATGCCAGGAGCGGTTGGACGCTGGCCACCGCGCTCGCGCGCGAAGTGTCGTCAGGAACAAGCGAGAGATTGCTTAGCCCCAGATTCTGACGAAAGCCCTCATAGTTTCCAAACAGAAAGCTCTTGTCTTTTCGAAGCGGCCCTCCCAGCGCGGCGCCAAAATTGTTGCGTTGAAACTCCGGAATACTGCCAAAGTCAAAAAAGTTCCGGGCATCCATAGCACTGTTTCGCAGGAACTCGTAAGCCGCTCCGTGAAGGTCGTTGCCGCCTGAAGCTGTGACGATATTTACTTGCGCGCCGGGACGCTTTCCGTACTCCGCGCCATAATTGTTCTGCACCACGACAAATTCGCGCACTGAGTCTACGCCGAGGAGCTGTCCGCTCACTCCGCCAGGTGTGTTGTCAACCTCTGAGGCACTTGTGAATTCCACTCCGTTCAACAGGAACAGATTTTCTTGCGGCCGGCGACCGGAAGCCGAAAACATATTTCCGACAACGGAGTTCGAGGTTCCAGTGCCGCCTGCGCGTTGCGAAGTGTAATTTACGACTCCCGGATTCAGAGTGAGCAATTGGTCATAGCTTCTCCCGTTGAGCGGCAGCTCTTTCACTTGGCGTTCACCAACCAGTCCCGAAACGTCCTCGGTCGTGACCGCAACAGCTTCGGGCTGCCCATGTACCTCAACGGTCTGATGAACGTCGCCGACCTGCAGGGTCAGAGTGATTTCTTCCCGTTGGCCGACGACTAGCGTGACGCCTGTCGTTGCGTTTGCGCGGAAACCAGTCTTGGTGGCGGTGACTTCGTAATGGCCCGCTGGCAGGGCCAGCGCATTGAATTTCCCTGTCTCATCAGCCGCCACGGTGCGCGTGACACCGGTCTCCATGTTCTTGATGGTGACGGTTGCTCCGGGAATCGCCGCGCCGCTCGTGTCGTTCACCGAACCCCAGATTGATCCGCCCGACTGCGCCCATGCCATCGGTGAAAACTGAACGCCGAGCAGGATTGCCAGTATCACGAGAAAGAGAAATGCTCGCCGCCAAGATATAATCGGTTCACGAAAATCCATTTTTCACGCCCCTAGTTTAGGAGTTGTCGGTTGCTAACGTCATGAAGGCGTCTACACTCTGATTGTTCGAAAAACGCCCTTTGCCGCCGCCGTGAGGAATGATCTATAGGCTCCCAGCGACGATTGGAGAACCGTGCAGCGCAACCTGGTAGGATCGGGACAAGAAGAGTGAGACCTGCTGGTTCATCTACAGTCGCCTCTTCTTCTCCCCAACCCGCCAGCTCCGCGCTTCGGCTGCCGTCTTCCAGGCCATTCATGCAAGCCAATTGCCTTTAGCGCGAGTTGCGAGCAAGAAAGGTTCTCTCTAAGAAATTGATTTTATGGGCTTTATATATGCCGTGGAGTTGTACTGCACCTTAGGGGAGAAATTGAAACATGAGTGTGCAATGACTTGCGCAATTGGGGAAGGATTGGTGCCTTACGAACGCTGGCACAACCGCTGCCCGATTTTCGCCCTCGTATTGACTTGAACCTAGGCGACACCGATAATCGCAGTGTGGGTGTTGGAGTTCACCCTAAACCGCCCTGTTGGGCAGATGACTCCTACGAGGGTTCCTTGAACGCGGGAGCTGTTGACATCCCCTTTCGAGATAACCCTGCTGAACGATCTGTACAAACGCGAGAGCTGAGGATCAGCTCGGTTTGCGCGTTTGATCGTTGAGGGTCAAATGAACTCCGATATGGGTGGGTCTGCGCGGGCGCTGAACGAAAGTCAGCAACGGCATCTTCGTGTAAGCTGCCAGTACATCGATAAGCTCCTCTCTGAAGTTGAATCTATCCTGAACAGCTCGGCTTCAAAGTCCGCATTTCCAAGGTACATTTCAGAGATCTCGCCAGCAAACAGACGCACGATTGAGGATTACCTCGCGCGGATACGAGCGCAACTCATTCGCGTGCTTGATGGTCAAGGCATCCAGAGGGAAAAGCCTACCATCCCGGATGTGCGCGCAATTTCCGTCACCTTGGGCTCGATTGATATCGCTGTCGACGACCTGAAACCGAGGAGCATGCGGGGGTATGGGGAAGTCCCGGAATCCGCAGCGCTGGACCTTAACGGAATTGTGGGGGAACTGCAAGGACTGGTGTCGCGCCTCAATCGGTATGTGCTACAAGGCGAAGGGCAAGATCTCCGGTCGCGGTTGCAGCGTCTGGAACAGACGTCGAATGAATTCGAGTTGCTGAAAAGGATCGAGGGTATTGTTGCGGAGCGCGGCCTGGTCGAATTTCGCTCTGCGATTGCCACGATTTTGGATCGCGTTGAAGACAAGAGCTTCGAAATTGCTGTTTTCGGGCGCGTCAGCTCCGGCAAATCGTCCCTTCTGAACGGGATTCTCGGCGCGGACCTTCTCCCGGTCGGGGTCACGCCTATTACTGCGGTTCCGACGCGGATCAAATATGCTGCGGCCCCTTCGCTCTCTGTTTGGTTTGCGGAACGGTCGCCTCAGAGCTTTGAAGTCGCGCGGCTAGCTGAGTTCGCTGCCGAGCAGCAGAACCCTGGAAACAAAAAGCATGTGACGCGAATTGTTTTGGAACTTCCCGCAGAAAGGCTGCGCGATGGCGTGACCTTCGTGGACACACCCGGACTTGGGTCGCTTGCAACAAGTGGTGCCGCAGAGACGCTTGCTTACCTGCCACGCTGCGATTTGGGGGTGGTGCTTATCGATGGTGGTAGCACCCTCGCTCCGGACGATCTGCGAACGATTGAGACCTTGCAGGAGGCCGCGATTCCGGTCCATCTCCTTCTCAGCAAGGCTGACCTACTTGCCCCCTCAGATCGGGAACGAATCCTTGTCTACGTGAAAGAGCACGTGGCTGCGGAATGCCGTCTTGATCTGCCCGTCCATTCGGTAAGCGCCATGGCGAGCCAGCGCACGATGTTGGACCAATGGTTTAAGGAAGAAATCCTGCCACTCTACGAGCAAGCGCAAGAACTGAGGGCAGCATCGTTGAAACGCAAGATTGGGGTATTGAGGGAATCGGTAGTAGCAGCGCTGCAAGTGAGTTTGCGACGGTGCCAAGGCCGATCAGCGCCTGATGAGGGGCGCCTCCGTGATGTGGAGGCTAGGCTTCGACAGGCTACCGGTAAGATCGAAGAATTACGTTCGGTTTCGGATCGTGAACTCGACCAGTTGCCGCTCGCGGCTGCTCAGATCTTCGATGAAGTTTCGACTCAGCTCCTTTCTTCTTCCGGGCGACTCGACGAAACATCCGCTGACTCGACAGTTCGCGTGATGATCGCTAAAGCTGTTCATGAACATACGCATGTTTTTCATGAGCGTATCCATGCGATTTCCCGTTTTTGCGTGGCTGAACTTATCACCGTCGCAAAAGCACTGGATCTTTCGAACATGCCCCTGGAAAGTGAATTTGACGGGTTCGTTCGCGGAGAACCGATTCTTGAGCTTCCTGAAGGTCATATCGAACCGCCGCGATCCGCAATCGGCTCTGTCTTCGGCGCACATTTTGCGGCAAAGCGCATGGCGCAACAGTTGACTGAAAAAATTGGCCCGCTGCTCGACCAAAGTCTCGCGACTTACGCGGGATTGCTTCGAAGCTGGGTGATGTCGATCTTGAACCAGCTAAAGCACGCCTTTGACGCATACGCAGACGGTTACCGCGCTCACGTCGAGCGAGCGCTAGCGGCGAGCAGTCCCGGGCGCTAACGAGGTGGCCGGGATTATGCAGGACTTGGAATCGCTTGGGGCGGGCGCGGAATCTGCTTCTTTGACAGCGGGATTCGCCGCGCCCGCCGCGGCCTATCCTTTTCTCACGACGCCCCGGTGATGTTCAGCGTCACTGATTCCGAAGAGAAAATTCAGAAGCCCCTTCCGATATTGGACGAATTGGTCGTCGAGGGATTGATTGTCGTGTCAGAAGTTAAAGTGATCAAGTACGCACATCGGGGGGACTCGTTCCCTCCGAATTGCGGGGAGCAGATGATCCGGAACATGTCGGCGATTTCTCTGAGAAACAGATATGCCCGTGGCTGCTTCATTGAATAGTTTAGTCGGTCGCGACGCGGAGTTGCGACGATTGAAGGACGCCATCCGCAAACGCGAGAGCCGGCTGATCTGGGGGCCGGCGGATGCGGGCAAGAGTTTTCTTGTCAAGGCAGCGATTGAGGGGCTCGCTGAGCCGCAGAGAAAGTCATGCGTCTGTTGGAGCGGCGCTGCCACAGGACGGCAGCTCGTTATCCACTTTCTTCGCGCCCTCTATCGCATAGGAGATCCGTTCGTGCGTAAAAAAATTCACGCCGATGGCGCGACGAGACCACTCGCTCAATAGCTGGCTTGGCGAACAATCGACGCTGCGTCTGCGAGGTATCCTTTTCACAGCTGCTGAGAAGGGGGAGTATCGCTTCTTCCTTGACCATTTGCCGCCGGTCGCGCACAGGATGGCACGACTGATGAAGGAGTTCACCAATCGGTGCAAGACTCCTGTGTACCTCGTAGGGAATGGATATACCCAGGGTGAAATCGGCTATGCCTGGAGTCTGTACTGGACGGATGAATATCGAATTCGATTGGGCCCGTTAACGGAAGGAGCAGCGCGGGATTTGGTCGACATTTGCATCCGCAGATTTGGCCTGGCGGAGCTTGAGCTGGAAGGATTCCGCGAAGAGATTCTGCACTTGAGCGACCGTTTGCCAGGCGCCATCGTGAAAATGTGCGAATTGGCGGCCGATCCTCGGTATCACTATGGCGACCAAATCAAAACCAAACTGGTCCATGTGGACTACTTAATGAAAGTGAGCCCGGGCGCGTTTGTGCATGCCTTGAGTTTTCTCCAATGAATGGAACGCCGGATATTCGCCAAGATGTATTGCCGGACACCGGCGGAGAGCCGGCCCTCCACCGGCTGGCGCAACTCGCTGCTGAGTTCGGCGCAGAGGAACTTGCCGTCACAGCTCGATCCATCGTGGAGCGTGTTTCCGAAGGCCGGTTTTATGTAGCTTGCGTGGGTCAGTTCAAGCGCGGCAAGTCCACTCTCCTGAATGCACTCGTGGACCAAGCGGTGCTTCCGGTGGGCGTCGTTCCGGTGACGGCCGTGCCAACCATCATCCGCTACGGAGAATGCCTCGACGCGCGGGTTCGCTTTGCGAATGCGGATTGGGCTGATATCTCCGTCAGTGCAGTCACGCAATATGTTTCGGAGGAGCAGAATCCGGAGAATGCGAAGGGAGTCGTGGGGCTGGAAATTTTTGTTCCTAACCCGCTTCTGCAGACAGGAATGTGCCTCGTGGACACTCCGGGGCTGGGATCGATCCACGTGGGAAACACTCAGGCGACTCGAGACTTTATTCCTCACATCGACGCAGCGATTGTTCTCATTGGCGCTGATCCTCCGCTTTCAGGCGAGGAACTCGAACTTGTTGAATCTGTAGGCCGGGAAGTCCATGACTTGCTCTTCGCTCTTAACAAAGCGGATCGAACCAACGAAACGGAGCGTGCCGAGGCAGTCGCATTTGCCCGGCGTGTCCTGGAAAAGCGGCTGGGGCGCGCCGTGCCCACGATTTTTCAAGTCAGCGCGCTGGAACGCTTCGAAAAGCGCGGCACAGAGAGGGATTGGGGCGGCCTGGTTCAAGTCCCTGATTTCCCTGGTGGAGCATTCTGGCCGGTCATTGGTGCGCGAAGCGGCCAAGCGAGGGCTCCGCCGGACGGCGGAGCAGGTGCTAGCGGTGATCCATGAAGAGCGGAACGCACTTCAACGGCCTGTGGAGGAGTCTGAATATCGCATTGCAGATCTGCGAAAGACGCTGGAGGACGCGGAACGGGCCATGCGCGATCTGGGCGCTTTATTGACAGCGGAACAGCAGCACCTCTCGGAAATCTTTGCGCAACGGCGGAAAGCGTTCCTGAAGCAGGCGCCAAAGGATGCGCAGGAGAAACTAAGTAAGGCCTTGGCTTCGGTGCGTCCTTGGCGCAACGGTCCTGCCTATCGTCGCGCCGTCAATCATCTGGCGCAGGAGATCGCTCGGACGCAACTCGCACCGTGGCTCGAAAGTGAAGCAAAATTTGCGGACGATGCATTTCGTGCAACGGTCCGCCGTTTTGTCGAGATGGGGAACAATTTTCTGCTGCGCGTGGCCGATACAAGTATCTCTGGCCCGCCTCCTCTTCCAGACGAACTTGACCCTGAACAGGGATTGGAAGCGCAGTCGCACTTCTATTTCCATGTAATGGAGCGAATCGCTGCGCCCGCATCACCGTTTCTGCTTCTCGCAGACCTCCTGCGCGGCAGTCTGGGCTTGCGAAACGGCATAATCAGCGATGCCCGGGATTTTCTCAACCACCTTCTCGAAGTCAACAGCGCGCAGGGTACAAAGCGACGTGGACGAACGCGTTCGTGAGACGCGGAGAAAGCTGGAAGCGAAAATCAAAGGACTCTTGCGTGAGACGATAGCCGTCGCCGAGCGCGCGCTCGGGCGTGCCAAAGCGACACAGGCCGGCGGTGCTCCCGCCGTGGAAGCGGCTCTCGCACGACTCGACGCTGTGGAACATGAGGTTCGGAACCTGAGTACGGATTGAACGAAAAACTCAGCAGTTCCGGAGCTGCGAATTGATCCCTCCTTGCACCATCTCAACTGTGGCCAAAAGACCCCAGCAGAGCTCGATGCCAGGCTCGAAATTCCTCTCGGCTCCAATGTGAAGCATGAACCTGTTGCGGGTGGGTCTAGGTGAGTAAGGCAGCCGATTCAGCGGTTTTTGGTAGGGGCGGTGGGGATCGAAAACAATATCGATCGGAATTTCAAGGACTTAGAAGAAATGCTAGGGAACGCTAAAGCATTGAAAAGGAACGATAGGGAACACCAAGGAATCCTTATTGGCCCCTTAATGGCCCCTCGTTTTTTCGCGTCGACCGAAATTCCGGTTGTAGTGGGCTTTTCTCCTATGCCCTTGACACGAAGTCGGCTTCGGGCCCAAATCTTGCGGCGCGGATGGCAAGCCGATAAATCAAATTTGGGACATTCCCGTTTGAATTTGAGCGTGTGATCCGGTTCCGAGGCTTGTTCCGTTCACTCAGCTACTCCCGCTAATTTTCCTCTGTTCAAAAAACAACCTAGCGGATGGAACGACTTGCCCCGTCAAATGCTGTCCCAGCAAATAGAACACAAAGGTCCCGAACAGCACAATTCGACCATCTGTATGGAGAGTGAGAATAAGCCAGAGTGCGAAGGCACACCCAAGACCAATCTGCTGAAGCGTTACGGCGTTCTGGCCTTCTCGGAAGCGACGCAGGACATTGGCCTGGGTGAGGAAGAACTGCCCATCAACTTCCGGAAGAGCCTTATGAATTGCCCGCAGTCGCCATATACCCACTGGTACGCCTACAACCAGTCCCAGAAGTAGTCCCACTGGCAACAGATGAAGATCGAGTTGTGCTGAGTGTAGCTCCATCTTGGCGCCAACAAGTGCGAAAGCTATCCACACAGACAGAGCAATTAGGATTGCTCCAATGACAATGTGGACCAGCGGATTGAAAGCTCCACGCAGTTTCATCGAGTTTTCCTCGAAGGCCTTAACAAGCGTCTAGGGAAACCTGCTCAAACACGCGTTATCACATTTTGCAGCCCATTCTAAAGTCTCATGCTCACAAATAACAGGCCAGAACCTCTCCGACAACCGGGATTAGTGCCAATAAGGCGCAGGCTGACCCATGCGCTACGTTAGCCGAGAGGCAACATGTACTGCAATGACTAAGGTCTACACAATCCTGGGAACATGCGGAAGGGTCAGTCCAGTCATTCCATAATTGGCCAATAGGGCTGGGCGGTGGGGGAGGTGGCAGCGGAGGAGGTCCGCCACCGCCGCAACCAGGTGTATTGGGTTCACAGCCACCGCCACCGCCGCCTCCGCCGCCCCTGCCGCCGCCCCAATCGCAGCCGGCTATCGGGTCGCACAGCAGGAGGCATCAAAAGGATTGATATCACAGGTGGGGTCTGGTTCTTTCTCGAAGTCTGTTCCGTTCGGATCGACGCTACCGATAGGATCATTCGCAACGTATGCATAGCGGTTCCACGACTGAGGATTGGTCGGATGAACCGCTGCCGTGCCCGCAGGATCTGGCGAGGGCCAGCGGCCCTGGACGCCGTATTCGCGATACATTGCATCGTACACACTTGTCGTCGTGTCCTGATGCATCACGGCAAACGCCGTGTTCGTCACGCTGGTTGTTCCGGTCGCTGCATATTGCTCCCCGAACGGCGCATATGCCAGATCGTTGTACATCGTGCGAGAGTATGTCGAAGCGAATCGCGAACTCCCTAGCCAGTCCGCGTGCTGGTAGTAAGGCGAAGCCCCGCTCGCCTGCCACACTTCCGCTGTTCCGCCCGGCATCGGCACCCAAGCCTTCACATACGATTGGCCGTTCATCAGTTGCATCTTGAACCCAGTGGGAGAGTATTGAATCTGCGTGTAACTTCCCGAGCGATTCTGCTCCGCCATGCGCTCCTGCGCATCGTAGGTCACGGTGATGCCGTCAATCGTGGTAGGCCGCCCCTCGACGTCCCAGGCGTAGCTGTGCAGGCTGTCCGTCACCACGTCCCCATTCGCATCGTACTGGACCCCCGTCTGGGTTAGCCGCCAGGAACCGAGTGCTGACCCGGCTTTTCATAGCTAACGTGCCCCCGCTTTCCTAAGAGCGAAAGGAGCGGTAAGGCCAATGTGACGAACAGCACCGAAAAAATCATGCCATCAACGAAAGCCAACCACAGCGTCATAGGCGGTAACAAGCAAATCGCGATAAACCAAGACCAATGGTCCGGCGAAGACTTCGAAAAGTTATGCGCAAGAATGGCTGCGGTAAACATGGCAGTCGGTCCAAAGACATACACTCCAGCAAGTGCCCAGCCCCACTTCGGCGCGCTCCGAAAAGCAAACCAGCTTGTCAAGCCGAAGATAAGAATACCTGCTAAGGAACCGATCTTTTCCGCGAATATGCTCACACCAAATTTCCCGCTGGCAGCAAGCAGCACGAAAGGTGCCCAAAAAAGCGAATCCGCCTAACGCAAGTGAATACAGATTTTGCTTCATTAGCTCCTCACATACTGGCTGCATCAGTAGCGCATACGGCGTGAGCCCGGTACCGGGTATGAGGTTATTGAGATTGAACCACGACCCGCCGGGCAACGGTATGAACAAAGGAAGCGGCAGGTACCCGGACGCGGGCCACCCCGCGACGTTTATTAAGAACCCTGCCGACGACCGGCGGTCATCCGGCTGAGCGCTGTGCGGTACGCGGTGAAGTAACCGACAACAACAACCACCAATGTTGTGACCATGAAGCGGACCGTTGCGTCACTTGGCTGTACGAGGCGGAGCCTGACGGCTGAGTAAGCGAGCGCTCCCATACACGCCAGCCCAAAGAGAGCTACACTAAACCCCCATCCGCGTGCGAGGGGCTTCAGGGGCGCGCCACGTTGCCTCCAGCCGTGTAACCACCACACTAAGGACACCATCGTCGCACCTGGCACGATAAAGGCTATATAGGGGGCCCAAAGCTCACCCGCTGTTTTCTTAAGAATTATCCATACTACAAAAAAGGCGCACGCCTCAAGGGCCAAGTAGATGACGAGCCCCCAGAAAAACCACGCCCCGAAGTTCCAATCCTTTTCGTGTCCCGCAACTTGCACTCTCATCGTCGGCTTAACGCCTCCCGCATACCAAGTCTAAAATCAGCAAGCGCCCTCTTCCCAGTAAGAAAGGCTGCGGGTCGAGCATTTGTCGTAAATGTCGCCCTGAAGCAGCGCACAGTGTAATTTTAAGATTTAGAAATGCTCCCAAAAATAATTCCATGCTGCGCTAAAGAACACTGGGCTGTGATAAACCAAAAAACCTCCGCCTGTAACCAAAGTACCGCCAGCGAAAATCCCTGGACCGCAAGTTATTAGGTCAAGAGGCACATCCGCGCACGTGCCCGTAACGACCAAGGCTCCGCCGCCAATCATGCCCCCGCCAATCCCCAACGACATGATACCCCCTAGCGTCAAGACGGCCGTATTTTCCAAAACGCCAATTGAACCTTCCCAATGCTCAAAGAACGGGTCCAACTGCTCTAGGGCAGCGGCATCTTGGGCCTGAACGTTCGGGTCAATCGGCAAGGCACCCACGCAGGAAAGGTCGGTTGGGTTGCAGTCGGGGTCGGTAGGACAAGAAATGATGTTACCGTTAGCGTCGTTGCACACTGGAGTATCAAAATTATCGTCATCATCCGAATCGTAATCCGCAAAATCAAAATCCGCGTCCCCGTCCCCGCCGGGACCATTAACCCAGCAATTCACATCGTCATCACAGTCCGTGGTTCCCACGTCAAAGGCATCGTCGCCGGAAATATCGTCTGTGCCAAGGGGATCAGTGGTCTTCAGCGGTCGGCCAGCCACATAGGCGTATCGATTGAGCGTTTGCGGGTTTTTCAAGTGAGCGGCAGACAGTCCCGTCGGGTCAGGCGAAGGCCAACGGCCCTGGATGCCATACTCGCGGGCGGGAAAGTCGTACAGATTCACTGTGGTGTCCTGGTTCATGCCCGTGAACGACAGGTCCGCGCTGCCCGATTGTGCGTACGGCTCGCCAAACGGCGCGTAGGCCTGGTCGCTCAGCATTGTCCGCGTCGTCGTCGAAGCAAATCGCGAACTCCCCAGCCAGTCGGCATGCTGGTAGTAGGGTGAAGTCCCGCTGGTCTGCCACACCTCCGCCGTCCCGCCTGGCATGGGCACCCAAGCCTTGGCGTACGACTGGCCGTTCATCAGTTGCATCTTGAACCCGGTAGGAGCGTATTGAATCTGCGTGTAACTTCCCGAGCGATTCTGCTCCGCCATGCGCTCCTGCGCATCGTAGGTCACGGTGATGCCGTCAATCGTGGTAGGCCGCCCCTCGACGTCCCAGGCGTAGCTGTGCAGGCTGTCCGTCACCACGTCCCCATTCGCATCGTAAGTAGCTCCGGAACTCATTTGGTTCGTCTGCGAATTATAGCCAGGATTGAAGGAGTTGGTGCCCGCCTTGGTGAGATTGCCGAAGGCGTCATAGCTGAAAGTCTGCGACCACACCGAGCCACAATTCGCACTGGCAATGCGCCCCAGATCGTCGTGCGTGTACGCACAATTCTGAGTATTGGCGGAATTGAACGCATCGGTGATGTCCAAACTTGCGAGTGACCCGTTCGCGTTCCAGGTTAGTTTGCCCGTGACTAGGCTGCTGTTCACGTTGAACTGATACTGAGTCGTCCGAAACGTATTGGGATCATACGTGAACGAATCGCTATCGCCGGAGGCGAACGTCACCGCAGTGGGCTTGCTTGCCGAATTGTAGGCCGTGCTCGTAAGTTCTTCTCCGCCACCCGCCGAGTACACGCGCCCCTCGCCATCTGGGGTATAGTTCGTAGCGTATCCCGTTGCCGCACCTAGCCCGTTAAGAAGACCGTTAGCCCAGTAGCTCGCCGTCGCGACATAATATCCACCGGAATTTGGCGTAGATTCATAGACCGCCGCGACTTCGCCTCGAACCGAATAGCCGAAGCCCTCATCGGTGATCTTCGATGAGCACGATGAGGTACACGTGTAAGCCTCTGCCAAGCGCGCCTTGGCATAGACCATTGCCACGCTATCCACGGTTGCGGAATCATAGACGAAATACTTGCCGGGTGTGTTGCCGGAATTTGGTCCGTAAGGATACGTAATGCTAGTGACGCGGTGAAGCTTATCATACCGGGCATGATTGTGACGGAGGAATGGTTGCTGGAGGATTGACGGGGAGTGTGGTTCACGGGGAGAAGATCTGAATGATAGAGTTTCCGCATCGGGAACGGGAGCAGGCGATTTGCTCACCAGCGATGCGGTGCGGGGCGGGTCGCTTGTGGGCCGGCCGATTACACTTATGGGCTGAGAGCCCGCTGTCGTATCTGGCCGCCCTGCGACCCACCCGGTTGAGCTTCGAGCTCGCATAGGTAGTTGTCGATGCGCCCCGCAAAACGGAGCGGGATCGGAAACAAGTCGGTCCGATCCGGAGCCCCGCACCACATCTTTCCCGCCCGATCAGGGCCAGGAGGTTCATGCAAATGCTACGCTTCGTCGGATGTGATGTCCATAAACGAACGGCCGTTTTCACCGTACTGCTTCAAGATGGGACGCTGTTTTCGACCTACACGGTTGCGGTTACACGAGAAGCCCTGACGGCCTTCGCCGAGCGGCAACTCGGTCGAGAGGATCGGCTGGCCATGGAAGCGACCACCAATACCTGGGCGGTGGCCGGTTTGTTGCGGCCGTTTGTGGCCGAGGTGGTCATCGGAAATCCTTTGCGGGTGCGGGCGATTGCCGAAGCCAAGATCAAAACGGACAAGGTTGATTCGCGGGTGCTGGCCGAGCTGTTGCGGGCCGATTACTTGCCCGCGGTATGGCAGCCCGACCAGGAGACCCAGCGTTTGCGGCGGTTGACCCATCGCCGGGCGGCGCTGGTGAGCGACCGCACGCGCTTGAAGAATCGTCTGCACTCGATCCTGCATCACTGCTTGATCCCTCTTCCCAACTTCGACCTGTTCAGCCGGAAAGGCCGGGCTTGGCTGATGCAAGTGCCCCTGTCGGAAGAAGAAGGCCTGGCCCGCGACAGCGACTTGCGCCTGCTCGAACAGACCGAGCGGGAAATCACGGAGCTCGAGGAACGGCTGGTGCGCGAAGCCTGGCAGGACGAAAAAGTGCTGCTGGTGATGAGCATTCCGGGAATCGATTACACCGTGGCGCAAACCTGCCTGGCCGCGATCGGAGATGTTTCCCGCTTCCCGAATGCCAAGAAGCTGAGTGCTTACCTGGGGCTCAATCCCTCCACACGGCAGTCAGCCGGACACTGCTATCACGGGCCCATCACCAAGCAAGGGAATGCGCATGCGCGTTGGCTGTTGGTGCAGGCCGCCCAACACTTGGGCCAATATCGCGGACCGCTGGGGCAAACCATGCGCAAGATCGTGAAAAGAAAAAACCGCAACGTGGCCGTGGTGGCCTGCGCCCGGAAGCTGGCGGTCTTGCTTTGGCACGTACTGAGTTCGGGGGAACCGTTTCGTTACGCACCCCCGAAGAATCTCGCAGCCAAGTATTCACGGCTGCGGGTGCGTGCGACCGGCCAGCGGCGTCGCGGTGGGGTCCCCAAAGGTACGCCGCGATCGGCGCAATATGGGCACGGGCGGACGCGAGCCCTTCCTTCGCTTCCCCAAGTGCTCGCGGAAAATGGTCTGCCGCAGATCGCTCCGCTTCCCCGCGGGGAACGCGCCATGCTGGTGCGAAAGGACCTGGGCGCCTTCTATGGCGAACTGCAAACACCTGCTCGCGTGGAGGTCAGCACCGGGGAACTGCAACTCCCAGAGAGGAAAGAAAATGAAAATTCTGAGTTGACACAATCATAGGTAAAGTAAGCCGCTCCAGCCCAGCAAGTCGTTCGATTCGTGTGCGGGTAAGATCAGCCAAATCGTTTTCCGCGCGTTGACGCGCGATGGCCACATCCGGTTCGCGCATCTCGCGCGCCTTCAAGTTCATGACGCGGTCCTGCGCGGCCCTGACTCGCGCGTCAAACGACCGCTGTAAGTAGTCGCGGCAAACCTGAACAAAGTGCTGACGCTCCTGCTGGCACTGCGTGCGGCGTTCAGTCTGATAAGTGCTCTTTAGAAAATCAGCAGCCGGTGAGGTCTCCTCGGGTACAAGGTTTTCTGGAGCAGCAGGGTGAGCTGGCAGATCGAGCAAAATGTCGGCTGGAATTACCGAGAAACGCGTTTCGGCGCTCGAAAGTTCTTCTCTTATCGCAACCAGTTCGCCAAGAAGAGTTTGCACGTCGCCCTTTGTGTTCTGGCCGCGAACTGCCATTTCGAAGAAGTGCAATTTGTACGGTGCGTCACTGGTCGCATCTACGAATACACCAATACCCGCTGTGATTGTGGCGAGCATTTCATTCAGGCGCTCATCAACAGCGGCGTAGAGCGGATGACCGGGACCGATGAGCACGGCATCGAGGTGCTGGTCCATCTCCAGATGTTCCTTGCGGAATGTCACTTTGCGGTAGGAGGTCTCGGGCTTTCCAAGTCGCCGAACGCGGAGCCGGTCGGAGCGGAGATCGGCCAGCACGTGCTCGATCCGCCATAGGCCGTCCGCCCGAGCTTCAACTTTCAGACCCATTCGCGAGCAGCCTTGATGAAATGCTCCTCGACGTAGCGCGGCATCAGCCGGCGTTCCTCGGCTTCGGCGTTCGCCTGCTGGAAACCCGAGAAATCCACGTTTGCCCGCGCCAGCGCGATGCCTGTGGCTTCCTCGTATTGAAGCAGCGAGCTTCGGGTCGATGCGGGCGATCTGGTCGAGGTAGTCGTCCAGGCGGCGGGGATCGTAGGCGGCCTCACGGAGCATCTCGGGCAGATTGACATCGTTGATCGACAGCACTTCGCCGATAACGTCGAAAACGCGGTCGGCCAGAGCGTCCCGCATCTGCTCCATTTTCTGAGCAGGCGCTCGAGAATACGCCCTTCGATGATCGGCTGGCCCTCTTCGGATTCGCTGGCAACGAAGTTGAAGGCGTGTACGTCCCGGTCCTGGCCGATGCGGTGAATACGGCCGAGCCGCTGTTCCAGGCGCGTTGGGTTCCAGGGGAGGTCGTAGTTGATCATCAGCCGGCAGAACTGGAGGTTGATGCCTTCGCCAGCAGCCTCAGTTGCGACGCAGATCTGGCGCGAGTGCGGAATTGCTCCTGGGCATCCGCTTTCGTTCGTGAGGATTCATTCCACCGTGAATTTGGCAGGTCGTGTATCCCCAGCGGTTCAGGTGTTCGAGAGATGATTCAGGGTGTCGCGGTGCTCAGTGAAAATGAGCAGCTTGCCTCGGCCGTCGCTCAGTTCCTTGAACTCGGCCTTCGCCAGGCAATCGCGAAGCGCGGCGAGTTTGGAGTCGGTCGCGTTGTCGCGCACGCGGCGGGCCTGCGCCAGCAAATCCTGCAGCGCCGCAACTTCCGCCTGTAGTTGGTCGAGTTCCACCGCCGCCGTGAACTCGTCGGTCAGCTGGTCGCGCTCGGCATCGTCAAGGTCGTCTTCATCCTGCTCGACGTCTGTGATTCGGCCCTGTATTTGTGCAAGCCGCCGGGCACGCTGTGCCGGCGATAGGACTCCAACTCCTTCAGGAGTTCTTGCTGCTTCTCCAACCGGCGGCGGATCGACTCGGCAATGGCCTGTGTCGAACTGGCGAGTCGTCGCTGGAAGAACGGTCCGAGCCAGCGCCACGCTCTGCTTCTTGCGTCCGCTGGCCTGCGGCAAGAATTCGTTGATGTAGGCGGTGACCGCCTTGTACAGGTCGTACTCGTCATGATTCAACCGGAACGCGACCGTGTGCGCGTGACGGTCGGGGAAAAGTCGCCGCCCGTCGATGTCGCGGAGGTCTTCCTTCAGCCGACGCAGTGCCCACGGGCAATCCGCGCCGAGTCTCAGAATGTCGCGGCGGATTTCGCCTGCCGCGTTCACCCACGCGAGTCGGCTCTGGAAATAGGTCGGGGTCGATCAGGCGGACGAAATGGGTAAAGCGGTCGTCATCGCCGTGGTGCGGCGTGGCTGTCAGCAGCAGCAAGTGGTCGGCGTCGGCGGCCAAGCGCTCGGCCAATTGGTAGCGCTTGTCTTCTCAACCTCGTCACCCCGGCCGGAAGAGCTCTTCGTGTAAGCGCTGCACTTGTGGGCTTCGTCTATGATGACCAGATCCCAGCGTTGCTGCCAAACGCGCTCGCGGACATCGTCCTGCTTGGCATAGTCGAGCGAGGCGATTACCTGCGTCGCACGCTGCCACGGGTTGACGAGTTGCTGCTGGTCAACGGCGGAGAAAATGATCTCGAACGGTTCGCCGAACCACCGTAGCAATTCGTCTTGCCATTGGATCGTTAGCGGAGCGGGGCAGAGTATCAGGATGCGGTCAATTGCCTCGCGGAGTTTCATCTCCTTGAGCAGCAGACCCGCCATGATCGTCTTGCCAGCGCCGGGATCGTCCGCCAGCAGAAAGCGGAGTCGCGGCTGCGGCAGCATTTTCATGTAGACCGCTTCGATCTGGTGCGGCAGCGTGCGGATACCGGACAGGCTGACGGCAAACTGGCGGTCATGTGCGTAGGCCAGGCGGATGCGCGCGGATTCCACAAGGAGGCGTAATTTTTCGGCATCGGCAGGGTGAATTACCGCCTGTGTAGTGACCACCTGGCCAGCAAGCGCAGCGGCCTCTTCCAATGAGAGGATCGCTTCATCCGGCGTTCCATCGCTCAAACGGACGCGACACTCGTATCCTGAGCCGATGAATCGAATCGCCTCCAGTGTAACCGGCTCCAGGAAATGACCGGGCAGGGCTATTCTCTGGCCCAACGGAAACTTGTTCTCTGGCGTCAAAATGGGATCTATTGACATCTAGTTTGCGTTCTCGGAAAGCAACTGATTCTACACTTACTTAGGCAATATAAAGCTGGGGAACCGAGCGACTGTCCCAGCGAGACTACAGTGTCGGGTCGCGATGTCATATTGCTCCTGGCGTTGACACGAGCCGGCGACGAATCGAACCGCCTGTACGCGGAATGGCAACTACGGGACAATGGAGTTAGAGATTCGAATACGTCGGTGTTTGCCGACAGAGCGGCGACGAACCAACGATTCTAATGCTAAATATAGAATCTGTAAGACGGTTGGATGACTTGATCTTCCCCATCAGGGAATTCGCTTAGAATCTTCCCAACCTCGCGGGCGAAAAACAGTGTCATGGGGAAGCCGCAAGAGAATGTTGCGGAGTTCCAATTCAATTTTGTGAGCGCGAAGATTTCACGGGAAATCTTCTCTACCGAGCTATCACCGAAGTGTTCGACGATCTCGATAGGCTCAGGGACATAGGGACCTGGGTACGTTCCCAAATTCGGTGTGTATCCCGAAGTGTACAAATACGAAGCCCACTTCCCAATTTGACAGAGCGTTCCCCTGAGAGGCGGGTAGGCTCCCTCACGGAAAAAGCGCGTTCCTCTCTGATATAGCGCGACAAAATCGTACTGACTGAGGCCGTTGGCCGCTTGCTTGAATCCTTCGATCTCATCCGGCCAATAGCGAGAAGATTTGTGTAAAACAATACGCTTTGGATTGGTCAGGGAAAATTCGCGGTATTTGTCCAGTGCATCCCGAAGGAGATTCTCAGCCGCGAGTTTCGGGAGATGAGGTGAACGTCCCCAGTCAGATGGGTCCCATTCAAATTTCTTACCGCGAACAACAATGCCACGCCCCTGCTTGTCGAAGACCTGCGCCACGCTTGAATAGACGTAGTTTAGCTTCTCAGTTGCAACCTGATAGAAACTGACGCCGACGAAACAGGTGCCATCGTCCAATTCCGCCAGGCCCCACGGCGTCCCGCCCGCCTTATAATACAATGCGACCAAGAAATTCCATGCTCGCGTTGCAGGGTCCTGCACCCTTTTAGAATCGCGCCATGTTCCAGGCAGCCCAATTTGAATCGGGCATCGCCATTTCATTACCCGGGCCTTGAGAGCACGGCGAAAGTCTCTGAAGATGGGCTTGGCGTCTTCCTCTAGCTCAAAAGCCTCTGGAAATAGATGCCCCTGCCCTAGTTCACGGTCTCTTTCAATGATCCTCAGCAAAACGCGCTCCGATCTACTCAGCCCTTTCCGCCTCTGCCGCAAGCGTTCTCCCCCCAGAGACCAACAACTGCTCGGCAATCTCGTCTGGAATTGCGCACACTATCACCTGTGGATTGGCCACCTCAAGCAGAAGGGCAATCTTCCCATCGATCAATTCCAGTGCCTTTTCGAATCGTATCTCGTCATTTTGCTCGCTCGTTATTTGGCTTACTTCATGTGCCGTCAGTTGTTGTTCGGGGTTCGTGTGCAATTTCAGACGGCAGTGAAACGGCGACTTGTCGCTGAATCCGGGGAATCTGGGATATTGCCGTGCTTTGCCCTCTGCACTTTCGATTGCCAGTTCGCATCGCTGCAGCCAGGCTTTGCAATCTTCGATAGTTTGACCGGTACCGATCAATCCAACACGGAGTTCTCGCACGCCGCCATCGTGGCCGGAAAGGTCATAAGGGCCGTACTCTGTAAGGCCAAACTTTGGGTTCGGATTAAGTCCTCCATAACCAAAGAGCAAATCTGGCTCAGGCAGGAGTTGCGATCTCGACGTGTGGCTTCAGCGCCGATGTGTTCCTGTAAGACATCATGCTCCGAGGATTGCTATTCGCTTGTATCATTCGGTTTGTCCATTCTGCAGAAGTTGATCGATCTCCAAATCGTCTTCCTCTGCAACGGCGCAGCACTGAGATCGAGGCCATCACCCTCTATACCAAACTCTGTAAGGCAATCAAGGTAGTCCTTGGAAAGAACCAACTTTTGCGACCCAGGGAAAATTGTGATCACTCCATCCCCGCCAGAAAGAAAGTCACGCCAAAACATGAGGGTGCGAAGAACAACGAGATTTCGTTCGCGAGCCTTCTTGCCAGTAGTCACACGGCCAACTTCACTGGCAGTCAAGAATTTGTGACCGTCCTCAGTAAACACATATCCTGGAATGATCTTCAAAAACCACGTCGGCCCAAGCCTTTCGAATCTGAACCGCGCACTTTGGTGAACCCAAAAACGAATTCGTCCCGAAACGCGACTTATTGATGGGTACGCCGGGCGACGGCGCGCGGCCTGTTGGACAGACTGGTAAGAGAACCACCATTCCTTACGATCCTTCGGGGGGCAATAGAACCGCTTGTGTTTGAAATCATAAACCAAGCCCAAGCGTGCGCAGTATTTCTGAAGACACGAATTGAACAGCTCCACGAGCCAAAGTTCCTTGGCAGGGTCCTCCAGCCATTCAATTGCTGGCGTGATTCTCACTTCCTCGGAATCGCTACAGGCGGCCCTCAGCGCACAGTCCTGGCCGGGAAGATAGGAACACGTCCAAATACGATTTTCTTTGACAATGAATGGCGGTTTAGGAAGAGCAGCTAGAGCGAGACCGAACTTCCTGCTTGTCTCTGCAAAGCGTTGGCAACGAATAAAGGAATTCGATGTTTTCGATTACGGGAAGTAAGTTCGAGCGGAGCTTTTCGCGCCTCTTCGCAGAAATCGCTAGACGTGGCGGTGCAGTTATCACCAAAGACCATCGCCTTCAACTTGTGGCCATGCTCGCCGAGGAAAATCGTTTCGGCTTTATCGAATTTGAATACTCCGGTCTGGACAATTTCGGCGTGGTTTTGAGCGTACGCCCTGAACGTGAATGGCATATAGCGAATCTCGTTCTGGGTGATAAACCGCAATGAGGACAGGATTGTTGGCCGCAAGCCAGTACTTCACGTCGTCAATCGAAGTATGCAACTCGAAAGAGCTTTGATCCTCTTTGCGAAAGTAGCTAGGGCCAGATTTGACCTGGGCTTTTATGATTTTTGCAGTGGCGGCGCGATCCTCTACGAGTTCGATTTCGCCGTCTATTCCGACATCACTATTCGGTGTCGGCCTCCAGATATACCCCATGTCCGTCACGACCCGGTCCAATTTCACGATCCCGGAACGTGAGGTAGTGTCGCGCTCGGTCCACTGTTTCATGTCCGAACCTTCCCTTTCAGTCTTTCAGACAAGCTCCTGGAACGACTTGAAACTCATCTTGAATCTGTTCTCCTCGAGCTTCGCCTTTATCAGATCCGCAGCCTGAACAGATAAACTTCCCTGACGGATGGCTTTCAGCAAGATGCCTGGCGTGTTAATAATTTTGATTCCCTTTGAGGCAATTTCTCGGCTGAGCCTCCTGTCTTTCGTCTCGTCCGTGGCGATTACCCAATGCCGATGGATTGCGACTGCAAGGCAAGCGCTCTCGCCTTTGCCGAATTGCTCGACGTATTCAGCCACGGATTGCAGTTCTTCGACAGCGACAATCTTGAGTCTATGTAATACGCCATTTTCGACAGCTTCTTCTACTTTTCTCATCTGGCCAGGCTCGCTTACCTCATTCAAGACTTCCTGTGGAGCGTGAAAAATCATGTCTTGGATCTGCCCGAGCAAGTCAAACCGCGAGACATGCGCTAAATTAATTAGCACACAGGCGTCTGTACAAACGTCCAAGGGCTTCGGTTGATCGGCCATGATAACTAATTGGGGATACGAACCTCCTCCCCAACCGATGGCGATTCAACCTCGATGCCTCCCAGGAGCGCATTTAGCTCCCCATTGGAAACATCTGCACCGGAAGCAATTTCTTTGAGCTTGGCTTTGCTGATCTCACCGAGACGAAATGCTTCCAGCGCCATGCTCAACAGCTTGTGTTGAAAGGTAGATTCGTGTTTCGTGAAGCGGTCCCTGTGGCGTGAGAATCGGTCACCCAGAACCTTGCGAAATGCACCCGCTGCCGTCTGCTTTTGGGCAAGTGATTCTCTTTCTTCCTCTGAAATGATTTGAAAGCTCTTGAGTCGCCAAAGAGCCGCTTCATAGCTCACACCAAAGTAGAAAGCCAAATGCGCAATGTCATAGAACTGGAGTCCAAGGGGTTGAGAGGAGCCGCGACGCTGCGCACGGACTGCATCGCCTTCCTCGTCATACACTTCTTGAAGCGTTGGGACATCCTGCGACTTTCCCACGCCGGATAGAAACTCGCGCACTCCGCTCTCGGGCATCAAAAATGCTGCCGCAAAGGAATTCGCTCTTACTTCAGTCTGGTCTTCGCGATTCTCTAGGCGACTAACGATGCCTTTTTTTTGCCTGTCAAAAAGAAGGTGACAATATTCATGAGCATAGGAAAACAATTGCCTTTGCTCTGAGTGACGCGAATTGACGAGAATGGTCAATCCCACGTTCTCGTCCGTTAAGAACAACCCTGAAATTGAATCATCAAGCGGAAGCAGCCCGACTCTCACACCTTGGCTCTCAACGATTTCAGGTAGTTCCGGGACTGGGCCAGTTCCGAGCTTGAGCCTGTTTCTCTCTTGGTCGGCAACAGCGGTTCCCTGGTGAATTGCCTCCCATTTGTTTCGAGGTTGAGGCAGATCGTAGCGGACAGGAGGTACAAGGCCGCGGTCGGCACCGACAAGTTTCTCGAGATGGGTAAACTGGCGGCAAAGCCCAGACCACCTGGAAATGGCCTGACTCAGCTTCTTGTCCGTCGCCACCTTCGGCTCCGCGCGGAACAAGGCCGTTACAGAGTCTTTTTGCTCAGAGAATTCCTCGGCAAACAAGTCTTTCGGTTCAAAGCCAAGTTCTTCGGACAACTTCATCAATTCGAGGCTGTCTACTGAACGGTTTCCTGACTCGATTTGAACGACGCTCGACCTAGGAATGCCCAACAGTTCGGCGATCTCTTCCTGGGTATAACTTCGGCTCTCCCGAATCCTTCGAAGTCTCGATCCCAATTCCGTCAGATCGATTGGCATTGTCGTCCTTTCGATGAATTTACTTCCGCTTGATTATGTCTGAAAATCAGACTATAGTCAATAGGATAACGGCGTATATAGTGCGATTATAGATTCGCTTGTGTTCGCCATCAACTCGAGATCTGGACCAATGGCTTTCTTCGGAGAGAGTTATGACGGAAGCGAAATCGGGACAATCAAAAGCTGATGCAGCCGCGGCGCGCGCAGCCAAGAAGGCCGCGGAAGAAGCCGAAGAGGAACGTGTAGCAAGCGAACTTCGGACTCGCCGGACCTTCAACTAGAACACTCGCAAGCAGCTGTCGAAAAACTTGAAGGAGAACTGAGGGCGACGCGGAAGACAGCGAAGCGTTGCGAAACCCTGGCGAATCACTCGGAAGGCTTCTACGACGAAACCAACAAACTGTCAAAAGGTAAGACGTTGGTTGAAACAACACCGCTTTTTGTAGACCAGGCAAATGACATTATCCGTGACGCAAAAGATATTGTTAAGAGCGATGTCTACTTGGATCGAACTAAGGAATTTGTCCCCGCAGGCAACAACCCGGTCTATCCAGACGTACTCGTCACGGTGCGCACTGTGCGGCAGAGTTTGGGTAGGTGCAAGACTGACTTACGGGCGGAAGAGAAACGGCTCATTGGGACGTTGTGTCGAGCCAGAACTGTTGTTGGAGCACTAGAGTGTTTTTTGAGCGACGAGGAAAACGCCGAATACGCGATAAAGGAGGATGTCGAAACGTTTGTTGAGGGCGATGTCGATGATTCGTGTTTCAGTTCGGAGACAAGATTAGCGAGGAATGCTTCGACTTTGAAGAGTTCGACGCTCACACTTTGGAGGAGTTCCTCTCGATTGAGGAAGAGAACTATGGCGCCGAAAACGAAGACGAACATGGCGGCTAAGCATCGACGACGCTTTGAAGATCTGGGAGCAGAGTCGGAAGGGGAAGAATGAGCGCTGCCGACCCGAACGCTCTCCTGATCAGCAACATTTCTCAGTACGATGTGGATTTTGTGATTCCGCGGATCGGTGTGGATGTCCTGTGGGTATTGACCCATTCCTTCTCTACAAGAGCCGTGATCCCGAGCACCGAAGCCTCCACGATATTTTAATCAGTGCATTCAATGCGGGAATAGACGCTATTCGTCGAGGGAAGGTTTCGGAAGCAAGTCGTTTGTTCGATTTCCCTGAGGTGTCTGCTATCGGTTTGGCTACACGCGGGGGAGCAAACGTGGATCGGGAGTTGGCACCTACCTGGCCGGACTGTCATCGAGACCCTTGTCGGGTCTCCGAGTTTAAAGGAGCGCGGAATTCGCCATGTCGAAGAGATGCAGCTTGTTTCCGCAGGAATCGGCCCTGACCGCATCAGCGACATTGCAGCCAATGTATTGAAGCGCTTTCTAATCGAATACACGCAACGCCAGTGTGCGTATTTGGCAGCTACCGGTCAAGAGCGGTGTTCCGGTCAATCATATATACGATCCTTCGTCACGGCAGTGGGAGGACTCGTACGAAGACTTGCCGGTTAGTCCTGCGGACGGCTCACCGATCTTGCTTGTCCCACGTCGGTTGGTCCGAGTTCTGCCTTGGATTAATTACGACGACTTCATTCGCACCGAATTCAAGACGTACCTGATCAACGAAACGACGAAGTACAATCTTCCGCCAAAAATACAAGTACCGGATGCCATGGAACGAGACAGACACTAAATCTCAGCCAAAATTTACGTTGTCACCGTGACGCGTGGTGATATTGGCCTAGTAGAGCGTTACGTGCGGTCTCGCGAACAGCGGTCGGCGGACGCAAGGCCAGCAATCGACTACATCGAGCGAGGACGCTTGTGGAGAGGCTGAACGCTCAAAGTAAGCTCGTGCCATTAAACCTGGCCGGGAACAATTCCGAAGACTATCATCGCCTTGTCCTTGAGATTCTGAACTATTTGTTTAACCCAGATCTGACTGACGGTCAGCCGGAGGTTCGAACATTCGACGGCACGGAGCGCAGGGACATCATATTCACGAACGAATCTGATGAATCGTTCTGGGAATATGTGCGCACGGCCCATGACGGTATTTTGGTCATGTTTGAAGCGAAGAACACGAATGATCTCGGATTGACTGAAATCAACCAAACCGCTACCTATTTGGGTGACAGCGATTGGAAGGCTCGGCGTGATCGTAACTCGTCGAGCTCCCCCAGAAACCGTACAGCGAAAGATATTCTCGGTGTGGAATGACTCCGCCCCGAATCGAAAGGTGATTCTCACACTCACCGACGAACAGTTGAATGAACTCCTGGACCTGCGCTGTCGGGACAATTCACCGACCAAGTGGATACAAAAACACTACCGGGGGTTCCGCACAACGGTACAGTAGGATAAGTGGCGGCGCTGGGGCGTAGGTCCGCTGCCAGGAGGGCGCGGCACAACGGAAACGATTTGTACTGCGAGGGCTTTCCGAAAGGAAGCTACGTCGATCTGGACGGCAACCAGCAAGCCTGTGTGCAGTGAGGATAACGCAGCGTTGACAATCGTTCCCGCTACCGCCTTGAAATTCGTCAATCTGCCGGACACGGAGTACCTAACCTCTGGACTGGTTCTCAATGTCAAAAGATGCGCCGAAGTTCTCGACGCCTTGCTTACTAAGTTCAACGAACAAACGGGCATACTGGACAAGCTTGTTGCGTGGAATGAGGCAGGTGGAAATCGTCAACCCCCGCTTGAGTTTCCGGAACGCGACCGGTTGATTTTCGAGATAGCCCAACATCGCACTGGTGACCAGAGGATGCTTTATACGGTCGCCCTTCTTGAATGCAAGAAAGACCCCATAAAAGTTCCAGTCGTGTTCATCAGCCTGCATTCGCCTTCGCTCGACATACCGATGCGGGTTGAAATCCCGCTGCGGGCGCTTTTGCGTGGCGGCCCGCCATTGAAGGGAACGTATTCAGTTTATCTCCATTCGCTTCGGGCTGACGACGGGAATGAGTATATCTACTACGGTATAACCAAGCGGGGTTGGAACAAGCGCTTTTCGGAACACATCAAATCCGCTATGCGGGATCACTCTGAAAGAAGCCTGCCCCAGAAACTGCGAGAACTAACCGGGGCTCGCGTGAAGCAGTTGGCTGGCGAAGGTGGCCAGGAACCTAGGCTGACTGGACTAATTTCTGCGCTTTGCGGTGTCGGGCTAGACAGGAATTCCGCGCTCGCCTTCGAAGACCATCTAATCAAAAAATACAGCCTTTCCTCCAAGTTCATTGGTGGCCTCAATATGATTTCCGGCACGCGACTCGATCCGCGATAATCGTGTATGCCCGCCTTGCATTGCATTGAATTCATCGGAGGGCGACTCCCGGTGAGAATCCTGAATCGACCCGCCTGTGTGAATTGACACGTCCAAAAACTGGGGCCAAGTTGGGGCCAAAACACGGCCCTTCTAAGCCCAAAACCGTGTGCCTCGGGTGGCAAGGGCAACGGACTCAACGGGACTTTTGGTAGGGGCGGTGGGGATCGAAAACAAGAGCGAACGGAATTTCAGGGGCTTACGAGAAACATATGGAGCGCTAAGTCATTGAAAAATAGCATGAGGGAACGCAAAGGAATTCTTATTGCTCCCTTGAAGCTCCCTCGTTTCTCCCGGTTCTGACTTTCTGATGTCGTGTTTTCCCCTGGCCCCTAGATGCAGTCGGCTTCGGGACCAAATTTCGCGGCACGGGTGGCAAGCCGACGCCTCATTTGAATGGTAATCCGGAGCCATCAGCCGACGCGAAAGCGCTTCACGACTGCAGAGGATGCCAGCGCGCCTGCCTTGGCGCAGGAAATCTGGAGTTCGAATCTTTCACTGGGCGCAGCCCTGTGTACACCAGGACGGACGCAACAGAACCCAAGGGTTTCTGAGCAGCCGCTAAGTATTTCGCTTCCCCGTGACGCTCGTCAGGCAGCTTCTTGATCCTCGGAGCGGCGCGTGATCGCCCAGGGTTGCGGCAGGAAACGCCGCTGTGACGGTCGTGCCATTTTCACTCGATTGAATTTCGAGCGTGCCACCAAGCTCCCTTAAGCGTTGCCGCATCCCGCTGAGCCCTACTCCCTGGCCTGTTCCAAGAGACATGGAATCGCGACGATCCGGCGGTATTCCTTTACCTTGATCGCACACTCTGAAGGGTGAGCATCCGTTCCTCGGAGGGCCATATCTTGATTCGACGCTGTTTCGCTTCCTGAATGGCGATAAACGTTGGTCAAGCATTCTTGCACGATTCGAAAGATCGAAATCTCCACGTTGGGTGGGAGACGGCCGATTTCGGGCGAAAGTTCCACGGTGACTTTTACGTTGCTACGCTCAGCAAACCCTTCTGCAAATAATTTTATCGCGGGCAACAGGCCGATTTCATCCAGCAGAGGCGGATGAAGCAAATGCGAAATCGTGCGAATTTCCTTCGAGAGCTGTTGGATCAGCGCAGCATTCTGGCGCAGCGCGTCGCCGGCTGCAGGACTCAGTTTTTCCGCCTGCCATAACGCCAATGCGTTATTCATCGACAGCGTGGCAACCAATTGGCCCACGCTGTCGTGCAAATCTCGCGCGATTCGCCGGCGCTCTTCATCTTGGGTGGTGATCAGACGGGCCGAAAGGCTGCGCAACTCGCGATTCAGCATCTCCATCTGCCGCGTCTTGCGATGCAGGTCCGCGAAGACGCTCACCTTCGCTCGCAACAACTCCGGAACGATCGGAACGGAAATGTAATCGACGGCGCCGCGCTGGTATGCTTTAAGCTGGTCTAAATCGGTGAGATGCACTGCGGAAATGAAGATGATGGCGGTCTTCTGAAAACGGGGATGCTGCCGAATCATGTCCGCCAGCTCGAAACCGTCGAGTTCCGGCATGCTGACGTCCATCAGAACGACCGCGATATCAGTTTTTCAGCAGTTGATCTAAGGCTTCTCTGCCGGAATGGGCTTTGATCAGATTTTCGTCCAGTTCCTTGAGGATGACTTCGTAGCTGAGCAGCTTGGCAGGCTGATCGTCCACCATTAGAATGTTGACTTTCTGTTTCTCGCTCATAATCCTTGGTCACCTTAGACAAGATCAGCGCGCTAAATTGCTACCGTCATCGCCCTTGACCGAAAAATAGATTCCTATCGATGGAACCACATCCGAAGCGCCGAAAGTAGCTGTTCAGTATTTACTGGTTTTGCCAAATATTCCGAAGCTCCGGCTTCGAGACACTTTTCGCGATCTCCTTTCATGGCTTTAGCGGTTAGCGCAACGATTGGCAGGCGGCGGAAAGACGGGATTTTGCCGAATCACCTGCATCGTCTCGTATCCATCCATCTCCGGCATCATGATGTCCATCAATACAATCGCCACGTCTGGAGTTGACTCCAGCGTTGCGATCGCCTCGCGGCCTGTTCCCGGCGGTGAGGACGGTCATTCCGCGACGTTCCAACACGCTGCTGAGCGCGAAAATGTTCCGTACATCGTCGTCCACTACCAGCACTTTCTTGCCCACCAATGCTTCATCCGAGTGATGCAAGCGCTCGAGCATCTTCTGCTTCTCTGGCGGCAGCTCGGTGACGACGCGATGCAGGAACAACGCCGTTTCGTCGAGCAGCCTTTCCGGCGATTCGACTCCTTTGACCACTACGCTGCGAGCCAGCATGTGCAGGCGGGCGTCTTCTTCCGGCGACAAGTCTTTGCCGGTAAATACAACCACCGGCAAATTGCTAAGCGACGGAGTCTCGCGGAAACGCTCCAAGTACGTCGAAGCCCGACATATCCGGCAAGCGCAGGTCGAGCACCACGCAATCGAATGGCTGTTTGGTAACAGCTTCGAGCGCTTCAGAACCGGTGGCGGCCACTTGAACATCAATATCGTCATATCCGAGGAGTTCCTGAATGCTGAGTTGTTCGCCGGGATCGTCTTCCACCACCAGCAGTCGCTTGCGACGAGGCGCCGTGTATTCTTTGATGCGGGCGAATGCAGCTTCCAGCTCGTCCGGCGTGGTTGGTTTGTTCACATACGCGAATGCCCCACTTGCCAAGCCATGCTGCCGATCTTCATCCAGTGTCAACATCTGCACCGGAATATGACGCATCGCCGGATCTTGCTTGAAATGATTGAGAACGGTCCACCCAAGCATATCCGGCAAGAAAACGTCGAGCGATATGGCGGTTGGATGGAACTCGCGAGCGAGTTCCAGGGCTTCTGCACCACGCGTGGCGACCAAAACCTTGAAACCCTTATCGCGGGATAAATCTCGCAGCAACCGGGCGTAGTGCGGGTCATCTTCTACGATCAAGAGAACCGCATCGTCTGCTTTCAAATTTTCCCGGTCGTCCGGAATCTGCTCGTTCGAACGCTCCGCTGCGACCGCGACGGAGGGCCGCGGGCCTGCAGAAGCTGCTGGAAGTCTCTGGTGTCAGCAGTAGCGACAGCTGCCGATGGCCCACGTATGTTTGGGGCAAGTAGAGCGTGAACGTGCTTCCTTTGTCCGGAGCGCTGCGCAGTTGAATCTCACCGCCGAGCAAACCGGCAAGTTCACGACTAATCGCGAGTCCAAGGCCGGTGCCGCCATACTTACGGCTGGTGCCAGCGTCGGCTTGCTGGAACGCCTCAAAAATAAGCCGCTGTTTCTCAGCCGGTATGCCGATACCCGTATCGGAAACCTCGAATGCAACCACGGAAGCTAATCTTCCCGAGGACCGGGTGATCCTCGCTCCAGCCGCTCTCGGCAGCGAATACGCTCAGACGCACGCTGCCATGTTCGGTAAATTTAAACGCGTTCGAAAGAAGATTCTTGAGCACTTGTTGCAGGCGCTTCGAGTCGGTGACCAGGCTGCGCGTGAGATTCGGATCGGTCTGTATTTCGAAATTGAGGTGACGAGCTCTCGGCTTCGTGGCGGAAGGGCCGCGCGATCATGTCCAGCAGGCTTGCGAAGAACACTTCTTCCGCCTGCACCGAAACCGTTCCGGATTCGATCTTCGAGAGGTCCAGAATATCGGTAATCAGATTCAGCAAGTCCGTTCCCGCGCCATGAATCGTGCGAGCGAACTCAACTTGTTTGGGTGTCAAATTACCATCGGGATTGTCGTTGAGCTGTTGGCCCAGAACGAGAATGCTGTTGAGCGGTGTGCGCAGTTCATGCGACATGTTGGCCAGGAACTCTGACTTATATTTGGAGGTGAGGGCCAGTTCTTTGGCTTTCTCTTCCACGGCTCGGCGTGCCTGTTCAATTTCCTGGTTCTTGCGCTCCACTTCGACGTTCTGCTCGGCAAGCTGCTGAGCTTTTTGCGCAAGCTGTTCGTTGGTCTGCTGCAATTCCGCCTGCTGCGTCTGAAGTTCGGCGGCCAATTGCTGAGATTGCTTCAGCAGGCCTTCGGTTTGCATCGTGGCCTCAATGCTGTTGAGCACGATGCCGATGCTGGAGGTCAGTTGCTCGAGAAACGCAAGATGCGAGGCAGTAAAGACGCTCAGCGACGCCAACTCAATCACCGCTTTAACCCGATCCTCGAAAAGAACGGGCAACACAATCACGTTTCGCGGAACGGCCTCGAATAAGCCCGATCGGATTGGAATGGCATGTGATGGGACATCGGTAATGAGCATGCGCCGCTTTTCCGCGGCACACTGTCCGACGAGGCCGTCTCCCACGCGCAGATGATCGGGGTGTCCGTCTTCCCGCGTTATCGGCGAAGGCCGATAGCAAAACCATGTTTCCGGATTCCTCTTCCTCCATCTGGTAGATCACGCCTTGCTGGGCGTTGACGAGCGGAGCCAACTCGGACAATAGCATTCGTCCGACCGTGGTCAGATCGCGCTGTCCCTGCAACATTCCAGTGAAGCGCGCGAGGTTTGTCTTCAGCCAGTCCTGCTCATTGTTGCGGTCCGTGGTGAGCCGAAGATTGTCGATCATGGTGTTGATGTAATCTTTCAGCTCAGCCACTTCGCCGCTCGCCTCGACTTGCATCGAACGAGTCAAGTCGCCCTTCGTAACTGCGGTAGTCACTTCCGCGATGGCGCGGACTTGGTTGGTGAGGTTGTCGGCGAGCAGGTTCACGTTGCCGGTAAGATCCTTCCATGTGCCGGCCGCGCCAGGCACGTTCGCTTGACCGCCGAGCCGGCCTTCCACGCCCACTTCTCGAGCGACCGTGGTTACCTGATCCGCGAAAGTGGCCAGCGTGTCGGTCATGTTGTTGATCGTATCGGCCAGCGCAGCGACTTCACCTTTCGCCTGAACCGTTAGTTTTTTCGTGAGCTCGCCGTTTGCGACAGCGGTCACCACCTTCACAATTCCGCGCACCTGCTCGGTGAGGTTTGCAGCCATCACGTTCACGTTGTCCGTAAGGTCTTTCCACGTACCGGCAACGCCAGGCACCTGCGCCTGGCCGCCCAGCTTGCCGTCGGTGCCCACTTCGCGCGCCACGCGCGTGACCTCGGCGGCGAAGGCGTTGAGCTGGTCCACCATCGTGTTGATGGTGTTCTTCAATTCCAGAATTTCGCCCTTCACGTCCACCGTGATTTTGCGCGACAAGTCGCCGCGGGCCACCGCCGTGGTTACCTCGGCGATGTTGCGCACCTGGCCAGTCAGGTTTCCGGCCATGGCGTTGACCGAGTCTGTAAGGTCCTTCCATGTTCCTGCCACGCCGGTTACGTTGGCTTGGCCGCCGAGACGCCCTTCGCTGCCGACCTCGCGCGCCACGCGCGTTACCTCAGCGGCGAACGAACGCAACTGTTCGACCATCGTATTTAGCGTTTCTTTGAGCTGCAGAATTTCTCCGCGCACGTCCACGGTGATCTTGCGAGAGAGGTCGCCGCTGGCGATGGCGGTAGCCACTTCGGCGATGTTGCGCACCTGGCCGGTCAAGTTGCTGGCCATGAAATTCACGTTATCGGTAAGATCTTTCCAAGTGCCGCCCACTCCGGGCACCTCGGCTTGGCCGCCCAACTTGCCTTCCGTTCCCACTTCGCGCGCCACGCGCGTTACTTCGCCGGCGAACGCGTTGAGCTGGTCCACCATCGTGTTGATGGTGTTCTTCAATTCCAGAATTTCGCCCTTCACGTCCACCGTGATCTTGCGCGACAAGTCGCCGCGGGCCACCGCCGTGGTTACCTCGGCGATGTTGCGCACCTGGCCAGTCAAGTTGCCTGCCATCGAGTTGACCGAGTCCGTAAGGTCCTTCCACGTTCCTGCCACGCCGGGCACGTTGGCTTGGCCGCCGAGACGCCCTTCGCTACCCACTTCGCGCGCCACGCGCGTCACTTCGCCGGCGAACGCGTTGAGCTGGTCCACCATCGTGTTGATGGTTTCTTTCAGCAGCAAAATTTCGCCGCTGACGTTCACCGTGATTTTCTTTGAAAGGTCGCCGCTCGCGATGGCGGTAGCCACTTCAGCGATGTTGCGAACCTGACCGGTCAAGTTGCTGGCCATTGAGTTAACGGAGTCGGTGAGGTCCTTCCACGTACCGGCGACGCCGGGTACCTGTGCCTGTCCGCCCAGCTTTGCCGTCCGTGCCGACTTCGCGCGCCACGCGCGTCACTTCGGACGCGAATGCCCGCAACTGATCCACCATGGTGTTGAGGGTGTCTTTGAGTTCAAGGATTTCACCCTTCACGTCCACCGTAATCTTGCGGGACAAATCGCCGCGCGCCACGGCGGTCGCCACTTCGGCGATGTTGCGCACCTGACCGGTCAAGTTGCTGGCCATGAAATTCACGTTATCGGTAAGGTCCTTCCAAGTACCCGCCCCAGGGACCTGCGCCTGACCGCCCAGCTTGCCTTCCGTTCCCACTTCGCGCGCCACGCGCGTCACTTCGCCGGCAAACGCGTTGAGCTGGTCCACCATCGTGTTGATCGTGTTTTTCAATTCCAGGATTTCGCCCTTCACGTCCACGGTGATCTTGCGCGACAAGTCTCCGAGCGCCACCGCCGTGGTCACCTCGGCGATGTTGCGCACTTGGGCTGTCAGGTTGCCGGCCATCGAGTTGACCGAGTCCGTCAAGTCCTTCCACGTTCCTGCTACTCCGGGCACGTTGGCTTGGCCGCCGAGCCTTCCTTCGCTGCCCACCTCGCGCGCCACGCGCGTTACTTCACCGGCGAAGCGATTGAGCTGGTCCACCATCGTGTTCAGCGTTTCTTTGAGCTGCAGAATTTCTCCGCGCACGTCCACGGTGATCTTGCGCGAAAGGTCTCCTCTGGCGATGGCCGTGGCCACTTCGGCGATGTTGCGCACCTGGCCGGTCAAGTTGCTGGCCATGAAATTCACGTTATCGGTAAGGTCTTTCCAAGTGCCGCCCACGCCCGGAACCTGCGCTTGACCGCCCAACTTGCCTTCCGTGCCCACTTCGCGCGCCACGCGCGTCACTTCGCCGGCGAACGCGTTGAGCTGGTCCACCATCGTGTTGATCGTATCTTTCAGTTCAAGAATTTCGCCTTTCACGTCCACGGTGATCTTGCGCGACAAGTCGCCGCGGGCCACCGCCGTGGTTACCTCGGCGATGTTGCGCACCTGGGCGGTCAAGTTTCCGGCCATGGCGTTGACGGAGTCCGTAAGGTCCTTCCACGTTCCGGCCACGCCTGGCACTACCGCCTGTCCGCCGAGCTTGCCGTCCGTGCCCACTTCGCGCGCCACGCGCGTTACTTCGGACGCGAACGAACGCAACTGATCCACCATCGTATTGATGGCTTCTTTTAGCTGAAGAATTTCGCCTCGAACGTCGACCGTAATCTTGCGCGACAGGTCGCCGCTGGCGACGGCCGTGGCCACTTCGGCGATGTTTCGCACTTGACCGGTCAAATTGCTGGCCATTGAGTTAACGGAGTCGGTGAGGTCCTTCCATGTACCCGCGACGCCAGGCACCTGTGCCTGCCCGCCCAGCTTTCCGTCGGTGCCGACTTCACGCGCCACGCGCGTAACCTCTGAAGTAAACACGCCGAGTTGCTGGATCATCGTGTTTACGATCGTCGCCGAACGCAGGAACTCGCCTTCCAAGGGCCGCCCATCCACATCCAACTGCACGGTTTGCGTTAGATTGCCCTTCGCAACGGCGGCAATAGCGCGCGTGACTTCCGTCGTGGGGCGGAGCAGGTCATCTACGAGCGTATTGACCGACATCTCCATCTCACCCCACGCGGCTTTCGGCAGATCAAATCGCATGCGCTCGCGGGTTCTCCCTTCTTTGCCCACAACTTTTCCGACACGCTTTAGCTCTTTGGCCATTTGTTGGTTGGCCGTGACAATTTCATTAAATGTGTCGGCGATTTTTCCAGCCAGGCCAGTCCAGTTCCCGGGAAGGCGCACGGAGAAGTCGCCATCTCGCATAGTCTGGAGGCTCGATAGGATTACGCTGAGATCAGCGAACGAGACGTCGGCACGAACATCGCGTTGTCCATTGCTTTTCGGGCTTGGCCCGCGATCTGCATTTGCAGGTACTAGAGCTTGATCGGGTCTTTTCATACCTCATCTCCCAAGAGCAAGAACTATCGGGCGCGGAAAGGGCTGAGCGTCGTATGTCGCGTTTCGCTCGCATTCATTGATGCAGAACCATACTATCTTTCACGCATGGTTGGTCCGCCAAGCCCATCACAAACACGACATTTTATATGAGTCAAATCTAAATGCGCAATTCACAGCACAAGACTTTCCACTGCAGTCTACAGTGTTTAATGTAGATAGGAGGCCCGATAGAGATTCAGGCGAAAGGGGACATTTATCAACTGGGACCAATACGGTGTCTTACTGATACCAGCCTCCACCCGCCCGTGACAGTCTCTAGAAGGTGATCCACGCATGGCTACCCGAGTGCTGATCGCAGACGACCACGAAACGGTGAGAAGAGGCATTCGCTCGCTTCTCGAATCGTCTCATCGTGATATTCAAGTGTTAGAGGCTAGCAACGGAAGAGAGGCGGTCGAAAAGACGATAAGCTCGAAACCAGATCTGGTAATCTTGGATATTTCCATGCCGCTCCTCGACGGTTTCAGCGCGGCAAGGGAAATAAGAAAAGTGGCCGCTGGTATTCCGATTCTGATTTTGACCTTTGAGAAAAGCAAGACGCTAACAGCAATGGCGAAGAGTATCGGAGTAAATGGATACATCACAAAAGACGAACACGCCGACACCCTCCTAAGAGCCATTGATGCCGCGATGGGCAGCCAAATTGATGAAAAACCGGACTGCGACGTCGCGCGGCAGAGCTGCAACGCACAAACGAAGGAGGATTCCGCCCGCTCGCATATACTGGCTGTAACAAGCCCGGTGGTTCGCGTTCTTCTGCTGCATAGCCGTATAGCATGCGTGGAGCGCTGTCTGGAGGACTTTGCGGATCTGCAATTCCAGATCGACGCAGATGTCGTCCTTACCTCCGAGCAGTGTACCGAACGTCTAAAATCACGATACTATGACATCGTTCTCGCCGAGTACCCGATTCCCCAATGGCAGATGACGCCAACGGCGGATCTTCTACGCCTGGCCGGCAGAAATATTCCCCTGATTTTTGTGGCTCACAAGATGGAACCAGGAACCGCGGCGGACCTCATTGCGAAAGGGGCTGCCGATTGCGTAGAAATGGATAATCTTGACCGGCTTCCTGTTGCAATTCAACGGGCCTTCAAGGAAAACACTTTGCGCTCGGAGCGCAATCGAGTCGAAAAAAAGCTACAACGTTCCGAAGCACACTACCAGGCTCTAATGGGGAATGCCGCATTTGGAATTTGCCGCTGCGGGATGGAAGGCCAGTTTCTGGACGTCAACTGGGCCCTGGTGAAAATGCTCGGTTGTGAATCGAAAGAGGAACTCCTAGGATCGAACCTCGCAGCCGAGATTCTTCGCGATCCTTCCAAACGGGCCCGATTGCTGGGAGAAGAGGGCGAGAACGGCCTAGTGGATCCCCTGGAAAATGTATGGAGCCGGAAAAATGGCAGTAGCTTGACGGTCCGCCTGAGTGGACGCGAAGTCAGCACGGCGGAAGGCAAGGGGGACGGCTACGAAATTATTGTTGAGGACGTGACCAAACAAAGCGAGATCGAGGATCAACTCCGGCAGCAGGCAACCAGAGACCCACTGACTGGTCTGGCGAACTATCGACATCTTCTGGGAGTACTAGACAGCGAAATAAAAAGATTTAAACGCAGCGGGCGAGAGTTCGCTCTGTTGCTATTTGACTTGGACAAGTTGAAACAGATCAATGATCGTTACGGGCACTTGACCGGCAGCGAGGCACTATGCCGACTAGCCGAGGTCTTAACCGCCGGGTGTCGGAACATCGATACTGCAGCGCGTTTTGGAGGAGACGAGTTCGCGGTCGTCTTGCTTGAAACAGGGATAGAACCGGCCAAATCGATTGCCCAACGTCTATGCGACAACCTCGCAACTGACGGCAAGGAGCCCAAATTATCTGTGAGTGCAGGAGTTGCCATCTATCCCGCAGACGGTGCGACGGTCGAGACTCTTTTGCTTGCGGCAGACAAGGCGTTATACGGGAAGAAATCCGGAATCCACGAGAGCTCGAATCACTTATAAGGGCTCTTCGGCTTCATTGCATCCCGTAGTGCGCCCAAGTTTTATGCAAACAAATGCCGCGCGTCATGGCCGGGCTTTATGGCCTTGGGGACCGTCCTCGGCAGATCCAAGAACGAGGGGTTGCGAGGAGCCGCTGTGCTGCGCAAGAATTCCATCCAGCTTCGAAGACGGTTACAATGGCGGCGTCGGCGGAAGGAGCAAGAACGATCAAGGGAAGTAAGTCCGAATACCGCCAAGAAGTTCAGCTCGACGTGACTTGGCTCAGCCGGTCGCCCGGTAAAACAACTCATCAGGGGTTAGGCGCGTGGCGCGACCGCCCTTCCGCCGGGCTGGCTATTGCTTGAGGTCCACAGGAGGACCGCTGACTCGCTTCACTCTGAGGTCGACAGTCACCTCGACGCGGTCGGCGATCTTGATGAAGGGAATACCGCCATTCATCCCGTAGTCCTTACGGTCGAAGGCCATTGTCCCCTTAATCGCGCCTGAGCCTATCCCAGCGTCGGAAACCGTTAGCGCCAGCGTCTCTGGTTTGGACACGCCGCGAATCGTAAAGGTGCCCTGCACATCAAAGGTGTTGGGGCCGGTCTGGACAGTCTTCTTTGACCGAAACGTGATCAACGGATCCTGCTTGACGTCGAAGAAGTCTTTGCCCTTCAGCTTGTCGTCCTTCATGACGCTTCCTGTATTCACGCTGGCTGCCTGAATCTTGAGGTACAAAATACCGGTCGCGAGATCGGGAGACGTAAATCTAAGAGTGGCGTCCCATTTGTCGAAACTGCCCTTTAAGGGCACAGACGCCTTCACGTAGAACTTAATCGAACTTTCTTTCCTCGTAATCGTGAAAAGAGGAGCCAGCGCCCGGTTCTTCGGCGGCTCGCTTTTGTTGGGGGCAGGTGTGCTCGATACGGAGTCCGTTTTAGCTTCTAGCTTGCTCTGGCATCCGGCGCACGCCAAGAGCGCGACCGCAAGGGCGGCCAGGTTGTTTCGGGATAATCTCATTTGTGCCGTAACGCTACCATAGCTACGGCAGCCGCCGCGAGAGCGCTATTGTTTATAGACGCCGCCAAACTTCAAAAAACCGGCCGGGCAGCGGCTCGAATGCCGTGGACACTAATCCGCCAAAGATCCTCTACGAGGTCGTTGCCTATCTTACGAGCCTGCTTTGATTACTGAGCAACGCGAATTTGTCGAATGTTTCACCGGTTTGGTCCGCTACCTTTGAGCCCGCAATGAAAGGCGAAAACAGGGAGTTGTGGTGGGAACTCTGCGAGCAAGCAGCGGCTGAGCTAGACGCCAAGAAGCTGCTGGCATTGATGAAAGAAATCAATCGCTTACTGACCGAGAAACAGGAACGCCTCAGGACCTGAACACCCTTGAAGAATCGACACTGAAACAATTGTTCCATTTTGTGATTGACCTTCTTCTCTGTATGAATTAGCTTCTACCGCCATGGAAGTTGGGAAACGGCTCCGAGAAGTCCGCGAAGCGAAGAATCTCAGTCAAGGCGACATCGAGCATCGAACGGGCCTCCTTCGATGTTACATTTCCCGCGTTGAAAATGGGCACACTGTTCCTTCTGTGGAAACGATTGAGAAGTTAGCGCGGGCGTTTGAGGTCCCGACATATCAACTGTTCATCGGCGCGGATGAAAAGCCGAGCCCTGTGCCTCATGCTATACGAATGGCGGGCAAAGAGAAATCGTTCGGCAGTACATCGAAGGAAGAGAAATTCTTCATTAAATTTTGGCGTTTACTCAGCAAGATGAACCAACGTGATCGCACTGTGTTGTTCACCGTGGCGCATGGGATGGCAAAGCGTAAGAAATGAACCAACCTCTCTCGGCTCCCGCGAAGGCGTGCTGTGATAGGATTCCGACGCTCGGGCTCCTCAATGAACATTTGCAAAAACGAAACGTGCGGTCGTTCGTACGCGAGTCACGCAGGAAAACGTCTGCTCGATCTGATTCACTTTCGACAGGAAGCGGTTAAGACTGGCAGGAGAGCGGACGCCGACGCTTGGCGAGATCGAAGCAATGACCCAGTACGCTTCTATAATCTTCCAGTCCGGCTCTAAGTGCGAGAACTGTAAGGAGGCGCTGGTAACGCAAATCGCACCCAACGAATATCCAGACGAGGTGAATGAACTCCTACGTAAGATCGAGTGGCTCCAGAACTATGGTGTACTCCCCACGGACTAGACTAAAATTCTCTCCGCGCCAAGATTCCGATTTCTCAAAATCTGTGCTGCGTAAATCAGTTTGAGAAAAATTGACTCCACATGCCGGGGCATTAGAATTCCTCGCGGGCGATTGCGCTAGCGGTGTGACTCAGTTTGCCGAGTAGACGAGTCGGCGGCGCTGATAGAGCGCGGTTTTCTTGCAGTTTGGGCATTCAAGAGAAAGCCCACCATTGGGGAAATTCGGTTTGCGGTCTAGCCACGCGAACGCATCTGCTGTTACGCGTTCAACGGTCACTTCGCTGTGAGATACCGCTTTATTGCAGCGCGGACAGTAGACTACCCATCGAGGCATTGTGTTGCCAACTTTCTTTCCTCGATGAGAGTGCCTGTATGTTCGAAGGCTCGGGGAAGTGCTTCGTATTCTCACTCTACAACATATTGATCACGAATTCTATTCGACGGTCGCGTTCACGCGAGCGACAATCTCCTTGCTTGGTAAATGCATTACGAGATGCTCATTCGATGAGGAACTGCCCAACTCCTGTAGTCTTGCCAGCGCCTCATTTAGTCCTGTGACTGCCTTCTTCCACAAAAGGGAACCGTCGGACAGCTTCTCGAACACATCGTAAGTGCGCTCCATAAGGTCCTCCAAGGGCCTTACTGCCCCCCATCTCCAGATAGCGAATCGTTAGGGCGAGACACCCTATCGCAGCGGGTAATCTCAAGACTGTTCAAAATTGCACAGTGGAAAGAATTTAAAATTCGCTCCGAGAGAAAAACCGATTTGAGAATCTGAAAAAGCGTAGTGTTCGATACCCTGGACAGGAATCCTCCTTCGCGCGTATACTCCACCGAGACCCGACGGGGCTGCGTGCGATGGCCAAAAAACGAAAACACGTAAAGGTGCCCGTTTTCGATGCCCAAGCTTTCCTCGATTCGGCTGGTTTGGCGAAAAAAATTGCAGAGTTTAGAAGAGCGGAGGTCGTTTACTCTCAAGGTGACGCTGCTAAGAGCATAATGTACTTACAAGAAGGCGGCGTGAAGCTCTCCGTCGTGAATGAAGTCGGCAAAGAGGCGGTTGTGGCCATTCTGGGACCGGGGGATTTCTTTGGTGAGGGCTGTCTGGCAGGTCAGCCCGTTCGCATGGGGACGGCTACCGCGGTTACCCCCACCACTGTGCTCGTCATTGAGAAGAGTGAAATGCTCAAAGCACTTCACGAGCAGCATGCCCTCTCCGACCGATTCATCACTTTCATGCTGGCCCGGAACATTCGAATCGAGCAGGACTTGGTCGACCAACTATTCAACTCCAGCGAGAAGCGGCTGGCCCGGACTCTTCTATTGCTTGCCCGTTACGGCAAGGAAGACGACAAGCCCCACGGAGTACTCCCCAAACTATCGCAAGAGACGCTGGCGAAGATGATCGGCACAACGCGCTCGCGCGTGAATGTCTTCATGAACAAATTCAAGAAGCTCGGGTTCATCGAGTACAACGGCGGTCTTCAGATCAATACTTCCCTCTTGAACGTCGTGCTGCACGAGTAGGCCAACTTTCACACGAGATAATTCCACACCCTCCCGCTGGGTTTCAGCGCCCCGCAGCTGCGCCGTGCGACACAGGCTCAATCGAATCCTTTAGAGTGCCATAGACCTTCTTCTACTTACTGTTGGGTATGGCAATTGCGGCGAAGCTATCCAAACTGGGTTCATGAGAGTTCTAAAACCGTAACTCTGGTGGATCGGAACAAGCCTAAAAAGGAGAACATAATGGCGCAACCACAGACGGGACAGATCACTTGCAAGCAGTGTAACGCTACCTTTACTACGGACAGCGAGCTTAAGGAGCACGAAAGGAAACAGCATCAGGGATCGACCTTCCAAGATCAGAAATCGCAGGGCGACCAGCACGACAGCACTTCGGGACAGGCCAGCAAAGACAGCGGCAGTTCAGGTCAGAGCGGCCCGCGATAGCGGTTGCTTAGTAGCTGTCCAGAAGTTGGGTTCCGAGCGCGTCAAGGTCAACGCCCGGATTTGGTGAACCTGGCCAGTACCTCGTCGGAGTTGTGGGCTTCCTATTCCTGCTCGGTATCAATTTTGAAAGTGTCCAATATGGGGCACTCACACGTTGAGAATCGCACTAGGGTTTAACTGTTCGAAGAAATATCGACTGATCATAGCGAGGTGAATTCATGCGTAGATTTGCGTTTTTGGCGTTAGTGGCAGTTGCTGGACTTTGCTTTGCGGCAAACACTCCCAAAGCAGAGGCTCAAGTCAGCGTTAGCATCGGAGTAGCCCCTGACTGCCCCTACGGTTACTATGATGTTGCTCCTTATGACTGTGCTCCCTACGGCTACTACGGCCCGGAATGGTTTACGGGTGGCGTCTTCATTGGCGCTGGCCCGTGGTTTCATGGTCCCAGCGACTTCCAGGGCCACGTAAATAACCGTTTCCATCCCGAACCACGGCTATAAGGGTCCAAAGCCGCAGCGGGGTGATAAACCTGAGCCGTCAAAGCGTCTCGATAAGGTTTCCCACTTTAAAGGAAATGAAGTGCGTGATGGGCGCGGCCACCCAAGTGGGGACAAACACTAAGAACAGCCGAGGCGAATGGTTAGACACAGAAAGGGGAGACTGAAGGGGCTCCAGGCCCGACGAATCACCCTTCGTCAATAATGAGTCGTCCCGGAGACCCGGACAATCTCACTAAGCAGAATTTCGTCCGCAGCGGCGAAAATCGTCTGCCGCACTTAGGGAGATTGCGCCTATGTAGTGAACGCCAGGCACTTTGGTGCCGGTCAGGATTGGCATGAGTGGGAAAAACTTTCGAGTCGTACAGGCAGACGAACGGACCAACGCCGACGGAAAACCGATAAGGAACAAAGTACTGTTGGCAATGCCCGATAATGAATACGAGTTGATGCGTTCCGACTTGAGGTATATCGACCTGCCGCATCATCTCAGTCTTCATGAGCCGACACAAAAAATCGAGTTCGTCTATTTCCCGAACCGAGGAATGGTTTCTCAAGTCGTAGTGACCAAAGACGGTCGAACTGTGGAAGTGGGCGTGGTGGGTAAGGAGGGCTACGTTGGGGCAGGATTAGCAGCCGGCCTGAGCAGAAGTTCCGTGCGCGAAATAATCCAAATCGCGGGCGATGGTTTCCGAATGATGGGAAATGCGTTAGGACGCATTCTACGGTCGGCCCCGCAGTTACAGGTGATATTGAACAGGCATAACGGGCTACAAGCCGTTCGTTCTTTCAGGACCACCCACCGGCAAATCGCTCGATGAAATTTTGAGGAACTACAGATCAATACCCCTCTCTTAAGCGTCGTGCTGCGCGAGTAAGTCAACTTTCGCGTGGAGCAATTTGATGATTACGGGGAAGTAAGTCAACTCACGGTGACGCGCCTGGCTGAATCCTGGGGGTGCTGACTCGCCCTAAAAGTACAAGACTGTGCCAAATTGAACAGAATCACGGGCCGAACGTTACTTAAGATTACGCTTCCGAAATGAAAAAGAAGGACCTGACGCCAAAGCAGTTGTCCTCCGTAGTCTGTCCTACGTGCGGTGTCCCTGCCGGGGAGCCTTGTGTGTTGCATTCAGGTGGGCTACGCCATGAACCACATGTGGATCGGAGATTTTCTGCGATTGAGGCCGTCGAAAAAACTTCAAAATTTGTGCAACGCGAAAAACCGATTTTGATATTCTCGCGTAGGTGACCCTAACGCAGTAATTCTTGTCGCCCGGTCGGAAGCTAGCTTAAACCCTCTACGAGATTGCTTACGGCGAACCGAACGCCGATTCTGTCGCTCCCAGCTTCTCCAGCCGATCCAAGAATACCTTCGTGCTCATTTGACATGCCGTTTTGCTAACTGGCGGAAAATTCAACTAAATCCCTTTGCCAGCCGTCAGATAGCGCCATTTTCAATTTTCTGGAGTTTGTTGATTTTTGCCTGTTTTATGCGGTTTAGTGTGACAATTTTGTGACAGCCTGCCAATTTCAGCCTCTCGCGCACTTGACTGTAACACGCTCAGAGTCGGGGCGAGTGGGTTTGAACCACCGACCTCCTGGTCCCGAATTAGCTGTGTCAATCTGGTAAAAGCTGTGGCTTGTCTTGCCCTTACAATTTGCCGTAACCGAAATAGCTGGGCTTATTCGCCAGGTTTTGTTCCCAATTCGCTCCCAAGTTTCGTCTGAACGCTAGGGAGTAATCAAACCGGTAGCTTCGCATCCGCTCAAGCGTGGCTTGGCGGAAATCCGAAGGACTGACCCTGGAGCAGTTACAGTTTTTATGCGGGACACGACGATGGATTGCTGAGCGTTGACTCGGTGTAATGCGAGCAAGCGACAGACACGTCGAAAGACCGCACCCATAAAAGATCAAAGGGTGCGGCACCCACTTGGCAAAATCCTCCGAACGTATTAGAGTGTGCCACCCGCCCCATTTCAATGATGCTCTTTGATCTGAGAGGCGAGGCTATAAAACGCGGGTAGCTCCGAATCCTTCCCGACAAACATAATGGTCAGAGTGCCAGTTGACTGACACTCTAAAGATATAACATTCGGTGCTGAGAATTTTAGCTCGTCTTGAAACTCAGTGCCCCCAACGCACACAACCTTTTGGCTTCCCACATTCAGAGTGTGATCCACCACCTCCTTGACATGATCACTTTCAAGCTTTTGTCGGTGCCAATTTTCCCAATATCCCAGTTCGTGCAACGGCGGTGACAGAAAAATCTGGACGCCCGATCCGCCCTTGGTATCGTACAGAAGCAGGTTGTCAGGAATGTAGTGCCGCAGCAACCATGATCTGGCACGAAAACATCATACGTGCCTATTTGGCAAACGTATCCATGCCTCCAGTGCCAGAGCTTAGCCTCAATTCGAGGCATGCTTCGATACGCGATCAGCCCCAAGGCTAAGACCGCAAGAATGATAAAAGGGAATGGTGTAGGAAGAGTTGCTATCTTGTTCTGGCCCATTACTTATTTTTCTTTCCCCTTATGAAAAGGCGGCTTCATGCGATGCCAGACCTATTGCTGTTGGCTCGCCGAGCGCGCGGCCTCCGGCCAGCGCTTCAAGCTTCGAGTATTCTTCCTCGCTCACCTTCGTGCCGATGGATTTCCTGCGGAATACCGGCTTCACCATGCGAACCTCCTGCCCTGGGATCGAAGCGGCAGCGTAGCAGGAAGCCTTCAAAATCAACAAGTTCGCATATAGGAACTTCCGGCGCTCTACAGCGCCGGAGATTTTGTAAATCGCTGATTTCCTTCTGGTTCCCCTACAGCAACCAAAGTTGCTGTGCAGCACCCATTTAGGGGTGACGTGTCGTAGCGCCAACCGGTGCGCAAGCACCGAATCTGGCGAGATGTAGCGAATGCAAGAGTCGTACGGTGAAGGAGTAACGAACCACACCGGCTCCGAGTCATGCGGGTCTGGCCGCAAGGCCAGATACGAAGCGTTGACAGGGGGAACGTGCGGGCCAAGGGGAATGAGCCGCGAAATACCCCAAACTACAGGACGCCGACGCATTGACACGATGCGGAAGGCCACATCCGGGACAGCGCCAGCGCGAGCCGTCCCGGAGTCCTGCGCGGTCAGCGGCCCTGGCACGCCGGGACACATCTCGCACGGAAGTTGGGAGGTCCCGGGTCCGCCCGCGCCAAGCCACATCGGCACGGGACGCATCGGGAAGTCCAAGGACAGAAGCCGATGACGAACGAACACGGGAAGTCGGACAGCCCCATAGTACCGGAGAAGTCTCCGAACAAAGCCAGACGTACCGGCGGCGGAGGAGACGGAGGGAAGGGGTCTGGCCAAGGGAAACCCGAGCCAGCAAAACGCGTCCCGGACACCGCGCCGGAGCGACGCGCCCAGTGCGCTGGAGAGGGTACGTCAAGCAGCAAAGAAGGATAAGAAGTTGCGGTTCACCGCGCTCCTGCACCACATCTACAACCTGGAAACGTTGCGGATGGCCTACTTCTCCTTGAAGAAGGAAGCCGCGCCGGGCGTGGACGGGGAGACGTGGCGGCACTATGGCGAGGAACTGGAAAAGCAATCTCCGGGATCTCTCCGAAAGGCTGAAGCGAGGAGCGTATCGAGCGAAGCCGGTGCGTAGGGTGTACATCCCCAAGGCCGACGGGCGGCAAAGACCGCTCGGAGTCACGGCGCTGGAAGACAAAATCGTCCAGCGCGCGGCGGTCGAGGTGCTGAACGCCATCTATGAAACGGATTTTCTCGGCTTTTCGTACGGATTCCGGCCGGGACGCAAGCCAGCATCAGGCGCTGGATGCGCTTTATACCGGGACTGCTGACGAGAAAAGTGAACTGGGTGCTCGATCGTGGACATTCGCGGGTTCTTCGACGCGATTGCCCACGAATGGCTTGTGAAATTCATCGAGCACCGGATTGCGGACCGGCGCGTCGTGCGGCTCATCCAGAAATGGCTGAACGCAGGCGTGCTGGAAGAAGGGAAGCGGTTGCGTGTGGAGGAAGGAACGCCGCAAGGCGGAAGTGCATCGCCGCTGCTGGCGAACCTGTACCTTCACTACGTTTTCGACCTGTGGGTCCAGGCATGGCGGAAGAAGCGAGCGCGCGGCGAGGTCATCGCGTGCGCTTTGCCGATGACATCGTGCTGGGATTCCAGTTTCGATGGGAAGCCGAGCAGTTCTGGAAAGAACTCGCCGAACGAATGGCGAAGTTCCAACTGGAGCTGCACCCGGATAAGACCCGGCTCGTGGAGTTCGGCCCCTTCGCGGCTGAAAACCGCAAGCGGCGAGGTCTCGGGAAGCCGGAAACCTTTGCTTTTCTCGGTTTCACGCATATCTGCGGGAGAACGAGCAAGGAACAGGTTCACTGTGTTGCGGCAGACCATCCGAAAACGATTGCAAGCCAAGCTGCAAGCGGTCAAAACCGAACTGCGGCGACGCATGCATGAGCCGATTCCTGAAGTCGGCAAGTGGTTGAAAGCTGTGGTGGGCGGCCACATCCGGTACTATGGAGTGCCGGGCAATCGGTACGCTCTCGCCTACTTTCGCTTCGCTGTGGGAAACTTCTGGCACCAGTCCCTTGCACGATGGAGTCAGAAGGGACGCGTCCCTTGGGAGCGAATGAAACGGCTTGTCCGCCGCTGGCTGCCTCCGGCCCATATCTGCCATCCTCTATCCCTTGCATCGCTTGCGCGTCACCACCTAAGGCAAGAGCCGTATGCGGGAAATCCGCTCGTACGGATCCGTGCGGGGGGCGGTCAGCAATGGCCGTCCCTACCGCGACATAACCCCTCCCGGTGCCGTAGGCACCGTTACTCCGGCGCTCTAGGGCGCTCGGCGTTTAACCGGCACCGCCAGGGGCTAATCGCCCACTTCCTGGCAACCGGGCAGCACCGAACCTGAGCAACCAAGATCAGGTGGAAGCCCTCAGTTGCTTGATATAGCCCCGAAGGACATCCCGTCCCTGCTCATTGCAGTACTCGTTCGGATTGCTGGGGGGAAACTCCTTGCTCAGACCGACGCACCGCGTTCGGATATCCTCCAGATACTTGTCCTCGAATGACATCCCTAGTGTAAAGTCGTCCCAAGCCCACCGGTTGCCCCTGCCCTCAAGAAAATCCTCCAGGATTTGGGCTACTTCCTGGTTGCTCAATTTATATTTCTTCATCGCTGGAGTCCTATCCTTGTTCGTCTCGGCCCTGGAATCATGGGTAGAAAAAGGGAATGTGGCTCCACCAGCTTGTGCCGCGTGCAGCACCTATGCCAAGGCGGATCACATCTCTCCCAGCTTTCGCGGAGCCTTCCCAGCTCCAACCAAAGCGAACGGGGCCCCTGTTGAAAAAGCCGCCACCACGCCCAAACAAGGCACCATTCTTGCCATTTGCAACTGCACCGCCGGTTGCGCCTATCGCGGTGCTGATGGCCGCGCCTGTGACAGCGCCAGTGATGTACGCACCGCTGCCCTTGTCCACAACTTTGTCTGAGTCGAAGATGTATTTGCGGGCCAGATAAGTCGTTCCGAAGCTGAGCACATCCCCCGCGCCAGCTGAGAAGTCCGAGGCCTTCTTCAAGAGTAGGTCACCGGTTGGGAGCTTGTAATTCGGATTGATTCCGCTTTGGGCCGTTGTCGCTGGCTGCTGTGTGGTTGATTGCTGGTTGTTCTGCGTTTGCTGATTCTGTTGCGTTTGGTCTTGGTTCTGATTTTGCGCCAACTACTGCATCCACCACGATTCCAGAGCAACACTCCCGCTATCCCTAACGCAGTTCTCGGCTTAACCCGCTCTCAGCCCTGATGCAATGCGCTCCCAAGAAGTCGAAACCCCTGACGCGAGTTTTCGCTTAGCCGCGCGTTTCACCAGCGGCATCCCGATTGTCAAAGAACCAGACCACAGGCACCCTCTGAGCACCCGGCATTGATTCTAAGTCAGCGGGAGATAGGTTGCAGCTAGTCTTTTTGTTCGGTGTCTTTTTGTTCGGCGGGTTCTTGGTTTTCTTCTTCGGCCTCGGCGTCGAGCGCGGCGAACAGCTCCTCCTGGGCCTCGGCATCTGCCGCTGTCGTTGGCTGCGCGTGTTCGTGATCGAGCGCCGCTGCCGGATGCGTGGCCGTGTGCACCTGCTTCAACATGCGGATGGAGACGTGCGTATAGATTTCCGTGGTCGAGAGTTCCGCGTGTCCGAGCATCTGCTGGATGAAACGGATGTCGGCTCCGCCTTCCAGCATCAACGTCGCCATCGTGTGACGGAAGAGATGACACGCTCCGGTCTTGCCGATCTTCGCGTTGAGCACATAGTCATGCACCGTGAGCGTGAGATGGTCGGGGCTGATTTCTTCTCCTGTACTCGACAGAAACAGCGTGCCGTGGTCCGGCTCCACCACGAGCTGCGGGCGCGCCTCGCGGATGTATTTCTGCATCCACGCGATCGCGCGCTCGCCGATGGGCACGAAGCGATCTTTCTTGCCCTTGCCCTGGCGGATCACCAGCGTGCCGCGTTCCGAGTCCAGATCGTAGAGTTTCAGGTGGATCACTTCCGAGCGCCGGATGCCGCACGAGTACATCACTTCCAAGATCGCGCGGTCTCGCAGTCCGAGAGGACCGTGGATATCGGGTTGCTGCAACACCTGCTCTGCTTCTGAGATGGTGAGCACGTGTTTGGGCAGGCGGCGACCCATGCGCGGCAGTTCCAGTTCTGACGCCGGGTTGTGCAGGATCAGGTTTTGCCGCGTGAGCCAGCGGAACCAGCAGCGCAGTGCCACCAGGCGCACGTGCTGGCTGCGAAAGGTCATTGGCTCGCCGTCGCGCTTGCGGTAGTGGAACAGGTGCCGCTGATAACGTTCCAGCACGGGTCGCGTGATCTCCGTTGGCTCCAGCAGTGCGCGTTCCGCGCACCACTCTAAAAAGAACCGGATGTGCGAGTAGCGGTTGCGGATGGTGTTCTCGGAGAAGTCGCGTACACGTAAGGCGGTCACGTACTCGGCCAAGCGTGTGGCGAGCGGCGTTGGCGCGAGTCGCGTATCCAGTGTCGATTGTCGTTTTGCGCGCGCCATCACTTCACCCCGGAGAGAGCTGCGCCATTCGTCTTAGCGGCGACGATGGGCGGCACGATTACGACCGGATTTTGCTCCTGCTCCCAGGAAGTGTTTTTCTCACGATCTGCGTAAAAATCGCTCCCCGCCCGCGTCGTTGCTGGCGATCTCCGACCCGCGCCACCCCCGGACACCCCCCGAGCTTGGGCCGGACTTGACCCGGACTTCTGGCCTTCTAGCCCAGACTTCTTTTCGTCGTACTCGCATCCAGAGAGCTTTGCGATCTCGATCAGACCCGGCAGTGCGGGCCGCGCGCTGTCCTCCTGACGCTCGAACACCAGTTCGTAAACCATGCTCTGGCCGCGTCCGCCCTGATGCACCACGAGATACTCCAGCTCCTCCAGTCGGTGCAGATGCCGTTTCAGTTGCGAATCGCTCCACCTGGTGAACGCGCGCACGTCCTTGCGGCTGAAGCGGAAGTCCTGGCGCTCGATCAGTTTTTGCTCGCACGTCTGGCGCACCATTTCGTCCACCAGCAGCAACAGTCGCCGCGTCTGCGGCGGCAACTCGTCGAGCGAGCGGCCCAGCACTTCGTGCGCGAGACGATTGGCGATGTCGATGTCATTTTTCGTAACCTCGATGTATTCGAGCGTCTGGCCGCGATGCACCGTGGTCTTACGTGGCCGCTGGTGCTGATAGAGAAGCGCAATCGAGCGAATCAGCGTCAGGTACTTCATGTGATCGCGCCGCGTTCTGGTTTGCGAGTCGAGGAACGTCAGCTCGCGCGCGTAAGGATTCACCACCAGCATGGGCTTCAAGAGGCGCTGCGCGTTGCGATGCGTGGCTAGCAGTTCGTTGCGGTCGTGTTTGGCGAGTAGTCCTTCGAGCGTTTGCGCCTCGCGCTGCTTCTGGTGGATCGCTTGTGTCTGCGCGCGGTCTTCATCGACGGTCAGCACCAGACAGCGATTCAGCAGCTCTTCGTCCAGATCGATGGCCGTTGTGGTGAGGAAGATCATCACCGGGCCTTCGACGCGGTACTGGTGCGTGATGAGCCGTCCCGTGGTCCGCGTCTTTTCCGGTTGAGGCGATGGTGAGCACGCCTTCCGATTGCAGCAGTTTCAGCGCGTAAGCGGCGCGCAGCGCGCCTTCCTCTTCGACGATGGCCAGCACCTTGTGTTTCAGATCGCTTTCGCCCATGTAGAAGAGCGACTGCCCGGTCATCGCCGAGTACTGCACCTGCTGTTCTTCGGGCACCAGTGCGAGCACGGCTTCCATCAAGGCCGACTTTGCCCGCTGCGGAACTGGCCTGCACCAGGATCGCCAGCGGCGCATCGAGCAGCCGCGAAGTCACCGCCAGATAGCTCACCAGCTTGTTCGTCTCCTCGCCCACCATGCCGCAACGTTCAAAGTCGGCGAGGATACGGTCCAGCAGGCGCGGATCGCGCAGCAGTTCCATCGCCGCCATGCGCTCTTCTTCGCCGATCGGGATTTCTTTTTCCTTCGGCTCCAGCGTCTGCTTGATCTGCTGATCCTGCATCGCTTCCAACTGCAAGAGCACGTGGCCGAGATCGCGGCGGATCACGTCTTCCTTCACGCCCAGCTCTTCGCTGGCCTGCTTGAGAAACACCGTGCGCTGCCGCGCCGAGTACAGATCGAACGTGTCCACGTGGAAGGCGCTCTCGCCGCGCGAGTTCTTGCCCGATACGAGCAGGTTGATCCGCAGCAGCTCGTAGCTCATGTTTTTCCCGAGTCCGCGCACACGATAGCGGCGGTCGCCCTGGTGGATGACGATCTCATCGCCGTTGATCTCAACCGGCGCATCGAGCACCGGCCACTCCGCACCGCGCTCTCTCGGCGGCGTCGCCATCGGCTCGGATTCTTCCCTGCGCTGAGTCTGCGGATCGGCGGCTAAAGGAAAAACCTTTTCTGGTTCCTCGATGATCGGCAGAGCAGGGAGAGAAGCTGGCAGCGGGATTGCATTTTCTTCTTTAGCTGCGGGTTCGGTTTTTTCTTCGGGTTTTTCTTCGATGATTGGTGCGGCGGGCGGCTCGGCAGTTGGTTGGTGAGTCTGCGCTTCGACCTGCGGCGCTGGCTCTGGTGGCGGCGGTTCGATCTTCACCGGCTCGATCTTTACTGGATCGATTTTGACTGGTTCGATCACGGCCACAGTGGGCCGCTCGCCTTTGCCCAGCCACGCGGCGCGATTCAGCATGATCCCTAAACTCTTCGACGCGGGTTGCACCTTGAGCGCGTATTCGTTGGCGTCCATGCCCTTCGGAAACTGCACCCGGAAACACTCGATGCCCATCTCCATGAGCTGCTTCGGCGTGCTCCTGCGCTGCACCGTCGCCAGCTTCGTCGCGGTCGTAGGCGATATAAATTCTCTTCGTGCCGTGCTTTCTGAATGCCGCGCGGTGTTCCTCGGTAAAGCCGTTCACGCCGTAGATCGCGGTCACGTTGCGATAGCCCGCGCACCAGAAGGTCAGCGCGTCGATCAGCGCTTCGCACAGGATCACGTCTTTCGACACGGCGAGCGCCGTTTCGTTCCACACGCCGCGATGCGGTCCCGGCAGATACAGGTGATCGGGCGTTCCGGCGCGCAGATTCGGCGTGATCTTGCGTCCGTACATCTGCGCCACTTGGCCGCTTGAGATCGAAGATCGGAATCACCACCGAACCGTTGAAGTGCTCGTGTCCGCTCTCGCGGTAGATGCCGAGCTTTTGCAGGCGTCCGCGCAGCTCCGCTCCCGCCACACGGTTTTTCTCCGGCAGCCGGTAGCCTAGCGTGCGGTTGGCGAAGCCCAGCCGAAACGTGTCGATCATCTCCGCCGATTTCAGGCCGCGATTCTCCAGATACTTCAGCGCATCGGGACTCTGCTTCAACGTTTCTTGGTAGTAGCTCACCACCTGCAACAGCAACACGCGGTCGTCGGCTGTGCGCTCGACCGGCGCGGGCAGTTTGGGCACGGTGGATATTGGCGCGGCGCTTTGGCGTTCGGATTGGTCGCTAAGGGAAGATGATCGCTCGCGCAGCAGTTCGACGCGCATGGCGGAAGCTGACGCCTTCGGCCAACATGACCCAGTCGATGACGTTCCGCCACGGCGGCACGCTCCCAGACAGTGCCACAGATTCTTGCTCGGCGTGATCACCAGCGACGGCTCGTGATCGTCGTGGAAGGGGCACAGCCCGATCAGGTCCGCGCCGTGGCGTTGCAGTTTGATCCCGCGCGCCTCCGCCAGCCGCTGCACTGAGATTTCCCGCTTCAGCCGCTCGATCTCGCTTCATCCGCGGATGCGCGCCATCCGGTCTCTCCTTCCGTCGTTTTCCGGGGTTTCTTGCAAAACCCCTGTCAAGAGATTTGTGTGATTTGTTGAGTTTCTAAAACTGTTCGCGAGTATATACGCATTACGTTTATACTGACAACGTAATTCGGGAGGTTCCGAAAGTGGACTTTACAATCGCCGCTGAATGCCAGCCAAGAAACCACCACAGACCGCATTCGGCAAGCGCATGGTTGCGCTCCGGCAAGCGCGCGGCCTCACCCAGATCGAACTCGCCAAAGCGGCGGAGACGACCCAGCGGGCGATTTCTTATTACGAAACGGAAGCGGAGTTTCCCATCGCCTCCGCCCTCATCCCTCTGGCTCGCGCACTCCGGGTGACGACGGATGAACTGCTCGGCGTGAAACCGGCCAAGCTCGATCAGGGGAAGCCGCGGAGTCGGCGTCTTTGGAAAAGATTTCAGCGCATGGCGTCATTGCCCGAACGGGACCAGCGCGCGGTCATTCGCTTGATTAATTCCCTGGCGACTTCCAACGGTAACGGCCAGTCTCACAGCAGTCACCCATAGACTTTGCGCTCGGTGGTTTTGGGCGCAGAGAGCGCGAGCGCATCGTTCCCGCTGCCATTCTTTCTTCTCATTTTTTCCTAGCTGGAAGCAACACAGGAGCGGAGAGGGAGGTTAGTCAAGGCCGCGCTTCTTTGCGCCGCGTACATCGGAGCGAAGCGCAGAGCCTTGACTGGCCTCCCGCGCTCCGTACACTCGCCAGCGAAAAAATGGGAGATCACCGCTCGTTCCGGTTGCCGTTGCCGCGAGTTTTTCCGGCTGCGGTTTCTTTCAGCGCCGTGCTTCGTGGTCTTTGAGCCGGTCCCGCGCCACTCGCGCCTTCTGCTTCTTGACCAAGTCGACGATTCCGTCGAACACCTCTGACGTCATCACCTGGCCTTTCGCCAGCGGACCCAGCAGGTTCACCAGCAGCAGACGGCACGCCGTGATCTCCACCATCTCCGCACTGGGCCGAAGGCCCGTCTTGTCCTGTTCGATCTCGCGCAGCACCAGACCGCGGATCAGCTCCGCCTGCGTCTCGTTCCGCTTCGCCGCCAGCGCCTCCAGTTCGTGCAGCTCCGCCTCGTTCAGCTTCGTCCCCACGTGATGCACCCGGAACCGCGCCCGCTTCGCCGCCTCCCCTGCAAGGTTCTTCTCATCGAGCAGCGCCATCGCTCCCACCCCTCCCGACACCCGCGTTTACGCAGGTATACACAGGTTTCCTTACGGAACCCCGAAACACGCTATCTATTGGATGCGACGATAGTTGCTTCAGAAAGATGCCAGGTATCCCTACAGTTCCCTACAAGGGGTGGAGTGTCACCCTTCCACCCCGTGCGAAGCACGGCTTAAAACCTCATCCTCACAACCGCACCTCCGGGAGCAGCAAACCGCACCCACGACCGGGCCGGAATCGGGATCGGAAAGCGCACCTAATCAGATCAGGATCAGGGCGCGGATCGGCGGCAGGAACACCCCGGATCAGGGCAGGGATCGGCACCCTCAGACGGCAAGGCCGCGCCCTCAAAGCGGCGCGGCCAGGAAACCCACGGCTAAAGAAAAAACTCTCAAGAACACCCCGGCAACCGGTGTACCTGCTTCTTGACCTCACCCGCTACCGGATCGCTCGCCCTGGCCGCCCAGAAACGCCAACGGCAGGTACTCTGCTCGGCGGTCAGATCAGCGAGTAGAGCACAGCCGGTTCACTACTTTTCACTCTTCTTCGGTTGGGGGTCCGTGTACGCCTCGCAAACAAGGGAAAGATCGGCAGCGGATAAGTCTTTTACGGAAAGCGCAAACCTAGGCTGCTTCTCGATCTCCTTGATAGCCGCTGCAAGGTGCTCCTGCGTCCACGTTCCGCCAAGTGGAGGATTTACAAAAGAGACGCCGCTCGGCTCATCCTTGGACAGAACAAAGCTGGCGTTGTTCTGGATATTGAACGCCTGATGGCCGTCGTGCTCTGTTAGGAAGATCGCAAAAACCAACCCATTCGAGTGAGCGGGAGCCTCATACTGAACCAGGTAAATAACCCTGTCACCCGGATAGGATTTCTCATCGAGAGAGTACCCGAAGGTCAGCTTTGTTGCTTCCGAGGATGGCAGGAACTTCTTCGCCTCAAGGCACTGAGCGGCATGAAGCAAAAGTTGTGGCGTTTGCTCCTGCGAGTAAACGGTTGCGCCCAAGCAAAACAGCAGCGATATCGCTAGCGTGATTTTCTTCATAGCGTCCTCCGACCTTGCGAGCTAGTGCCCTGGATCATTGTAGATAACGATCCAGGTCGGTCGCCGACTGACGCTGTCTCTGAAGGGACCGAACTTTTCGTATACCGTCTCACGGCCCGCCGCACCCTTAAGATGGTTCATCGCACTCCGCGACTGGATACTAGGATTGTGCGTGGTTCCAAACTGCGTTCGACCCTCGACCGGATCGGCCCCACCATTCGCTCTGTTCGTAGCGGCGTCCCTCATAATTTGTGCGTCCTGGGTTGAGGCGGTTCCCGTGGCCGGTGCCACTTTTGCGGGATTATCTAGATTTGCGTTGTTGATGAGGGTATTCGCCAGCGCATCTTTGGCGTCTCCCAGCACGTCTGGATTGCCTTTCTTAGGAGTACTCAGGCTGCCAACCTCATTGGTCATAGTCTTTTCGAGAGCACCAACTGTAGTGTTCCCCTCTTTCGTATTGTCATTGGCCGTATTTTGCGCCTCAACCTGAGTCGTTTGTGACGAGACCTCTTCGCAGCTTGCGCTGCTACAGTCTACCGGCGCAATGCCCGAGTTCCCGGACCCCTCGCCCTGGTCAGCATGAGTGTTCTCGCCGGGGTTGTCGCACGGCTGCATGGCTGTGGGCGCACCGGCCATTGTTTGGTGCCCGCAGTGCCCGTCGAGGTCAGCGAACGTCTCGGGGTTGTCGCTGACCATGGCGTAAAGGTTCAGCGTCTGCGGATTGGTCAGGTTCGCGTACGGCACCGGAGCGGGCACAGAACTCCAGTCCGCCGAGAGCCAGCGGCCCAGGCGCGAGGTGTAGTAGCGCGCACCAAAATCGTCGTTGCCCGTTTCCGTGTCCCGCTCTTTGCCCTCGAATTTGTAGTTCTGCGCGCAGGAGCTGGTGATGTCGCGCTCCCCGCCAAACGGATAAAAGTCCGCGTCGTAGCACACCGAAGTCTGCCCCGCCTGCACCATGGTCCGCGATGTCCCCAGCATGTCCTCCTCGTAATAATAAATCGTCCCGCTGGACACGTTGCGCATGGCCACGCGCTTGCCGCCAAAGAACACGTACTCGTTGGTGAACGTCCCACTCGAGTTCGACTCGTCCAGGATTTCCGTTCCCGCGCCGTACCAGTAGATTTTCCCGCTTGATTTTTCCAGCCGGTTGCCGTCGCCATCGTAGGTGTAGGTCACACCCGCCGCCGACTTGATCTCGCTCTCAGCATTGTAGGCGTATGTGTTCGCGTTGTCAGTCAACATATTGCCAGCAGCGTCGTAGGAATACCCGGTCGAGGAAAGCTGGTTGTTCGTGCTGGCCGAGACACTGAGGTTTTCCTGCGTGCAGCCCGTGTATCCCGATACGGCTCCAATCGCCGTCAGATTTCCCCACTGGTCTATCGTGTATGTTTCTCCCCAGCAGTTTGAGCCCGACCGTGGAGCTCGTCTCGCCTGTCACGATGCGGTTCAGAGCGTCGTAGGTGAAACTCTGCGTCCGCGTCGTGTCCCGTTTGTTGGTGATGCCGATAACGTTGCCATTGTCGCCCGAGCCAAGATTGAAATTGTATTGCAGGTCGAGGATGTTTCCGGGACCTGGGTCACTCCCCGTACAGGTGGTGGTCGTGGCCAAGGCGTTGCCTGTTGTGGCGTACATCCAGCATGGCTGGAATCGAGTGTTGTAGACATACGTGGACACGAGATTCGTGCCGTTTTGCATCTGGGCTACCGAGCCGTTCGGCGCGTAGCACCCGCCCGTGGTGGGCGAGCTTGCGCCATTGGCGCACGAGCCGACAGCGTAATTGATGCTATTGGCGACATCCACGGCATCACTGGGGCGTCCGGCGGAGTCGTAGGTATAGGTTATTGTGCGCCCGCTCGGGTAAGTCAAAGTGAGCATGTTTCCAGCCAAGTCGTAGGTGTACGACGTACTTTTCGTGATGCTATTCGTCGTCCGCTGTTCGGCGATCTCACGGCCCATTGTGTCGTAGGCGAATTCTTCGTTTCCTCCCGCGTCGGTAATCGTTGTGCGACGGCCGATGTTGTAGCAGGCCGATTGTCCCAGGCACGCCGACTGGTCGTATGTATAGCTGACAGATGGATCGCTATTCGAGTAGGTCATTCCCGTGACGCGATTCAGCTCGTCATACCGGGCATGATTGTGACGGAGGAATGGTTGCTGGAGGATTGACGGGGAGTGTGGTTCACGGGGAGAAGATCTGAATGATAGAGTTTCCGCATCGGGAACGGGAGCAGGCGATTTGCTCACCAGCGATGCGGTGCGGGGCGGGTCGCTTGTGGGCCGGCCGATTACACTTATGGGCTTAGAGCCCGCTGTCGTATCTGGTCGCCCTGCGACCCACCCGGTTGAGCTTCGAGCTCGCATAGGTAGTTGTCGATGCGCCCCGTAAAACGGAACGGGATCCGAAGAGAAGTCGGTCCGATCCGGAGCCCCGCACCACATCTTTCCCGTTCCGGCCTGCCGGACCAGGAGGTTCATTCGAATGCTACGCTTCGTCGGTTGTGATGTCCATAAACGCACGGCCGTTTTCACCGTGCTGCTTCAGGATGGGACCCTGTTTTCGACCTACACGGTTGCGGTTACACGAGAAGCCCTGACGGCCTTCGCCGAGGGGCAACTCGGTCGAGAAGATCGGCTGGCCATGGAAGCGACCACCAATACCTGGGCGGTGGCCGAGGTGTTGCGCCCGTTTGTGGCCGAGGTGGTCATCGGAAATCCTTTGCGCGTGCGGGCGATTGCCGAAGCCAAGATCAAAACGGACAAGGTTGATTCGCGGGTGCTGGCTGAGCTGTTGCGGGCCGATTACTTGCCCGCGGTATGGCAGCCCGACCAGGAGACCCAGCGTTTGCGGCGGTTGACCCATCGCCGGGCGGCGCTGGTGAGCGACCGCACGCGCTTGAAGAATCGTCTGCACTCGATCCTGCACCACTGCCTGATCCCTCTTCCCAACTTCGACCTGTTCAGCCGGAAAGGCCGGGCCTGGCTGATGCAAGTGCCCCTCTCGGAAGAAGAAGGCTTGGCCCGCGACAGCGACTTGCGCCTGCTCGAACAGACCGAGCGGGAAATCACGGAGCTCGAGGAACGGCTGGTGCGCGAAGCCTGGCAGGACGAAAAAGTGCTGCTGGTGATGAGCATTCCGGGAATCGATTACACCGTGGCGCAAACCTGCCTGGCCGCGATCGGAGATGTTTCCCGCTTCCCGAATGCCAAGAAGCTGAGTGCTTACCTTGGGCTCAATCCCTCCACACGGCAGTCAGCCGGACACTGCTATCACGGGCCCATCACCAAGCAAGGAAATGCGCATGCGCGTTGGCTGTTGGTGCAGGCCGCCCAACACTTGGGCCAATATCGCGGACCGCTGGGACAAACCATGCGCAAGATCGTGAAAAGAAAAAACCGCAATGTGGCCGTGGTGGCCTGCGCCCGGAAGCTGGCGGTCTTGCTTTGGCACGTACTGAGTTCGGGGGAACCGTTTCGTTACGCACCCCCGAAGAATCTCGCAGCCAAGTATTCACGGCTGCGGGTGCGTGCGACCGGCCAGCGGCGTCGCGGTGGGATCCCCAAAGGTACGCCGCGATCGGCGCAATATGGGCACGGGCGGACGCGAGCCCTTCCTTCGCTTCCCCAAGTGCTCGCGGAAAATGGTCTGCCGCAGATCGCTCCGCTTCCCCGCGGGGAACGCGCCATGTTGGTGCGAAAGGACCTGGGCGCCTTCTATGGCGAACTGCAAACACCTGCTCGCGTGGAGGTCAGCACCGGGGAACCGCAACTCCCAGAGAGGAAAGAAAATGAAAATTCTGAGTTGACACAATCATAGGTATGCCTATTCTTTGTACTTGTCAATAGAAATAAGTACTTAGTACGAGAAGAACCGTTGATGTTAATGCCGAATTATTTGAGAAACGGGAGACTTCACCTTTGTTTCCTCGATCGCGGCATGGAGCGCAAGGCAAAATCGAGTCAGAACAGACGCGAGGTGTTGTTCCTTTGGCGGCTCGGTGTTGACTATAACTTAATTCTTTTATAGAGTCTCGCTACGTCCCTTCTGAAGTACTCGACGCGTTTTGCGCGCAGGCATAGTCCAGATGCCACTTGGGAACTTGCGACCTACTAGCTGCCGAAACATTGCGACTTGGACCGTTGTTGCTCTATCGCTGGTTTTTGTTCTGAGTAGGGCAGCCGCTGGACAGCAGTCTTATCGCACGCAACAGAGCATCCGGCCACAGCCACTCTTATCCGTCCGACGCGGACAGTCCCTCCCAAACGCAACAACATCGCCTGCAGTCCGCACTGGGCGCTTCCTCGGATGGAAGGAAGCAGCAAAGCAGGGTCCCAAAACAGTGCATTATTTCCTCGATCTTGAGGAACGGCCCGAATGGACTCCTCCGAAAAAGGCAGATTCCCGGTCTCAGATTCCGTCCCGCCGGTTGTTGCGCGGACCTCACCAGCTTTCACCTAATCCTTCCCCCTCTGCCTTCCCGGGAATCTTGCTGCGTTCGCCTCTACCGGCAGGAGTTCTCCCTTCCGCTATCGTTACCGGCGACTTCAATGGTGACGGCAAGCTCGATTGGGTCGTGGCGAACGCGGGCGACAACACGCTCGACCTTTATCTAGGCAACGGCGACGGGACGGCTCAGCCGCCGGTAATCATTCCGTTAGTCGGACAATCACCTGTATCGCTCGCAGCTGCCGATTTGACCGGTGATGGCAAACTTGATCTGGTTGTGGCGGAATCTGATAGCCAGACGGTAGGGATTCTCTTCGGAAATGGCGATGGAACGTTCCAGCCTGAAATCGAACTTCCGGCTTTCCCCGTCCAGACCCTTGCTATAGCCGTGGCGGACGTGAATAAAGATGGTCACCCAGACTTAATTGTTGGCGTGGCGGGAAACTCTCAGACTGCAGCGACAGGTCGATTCGCAGTGATGCTTAACGAGGGGAACGGCAATTTTGGAGCCCCAATCTATGCTCCGAACAGCCCCTCACTGCAATTTCCTTCCGGCAGCGAGCTTTCGGTCGCCGACGTGAACAAGGATGGCTTTCCAGACGTGCTCGTCACCGGTGATGACGACAATGGAGGCAGTACTCAGATTTTCCTCGGCAATGGCGATGGTACGTTCACGGCCGGTCAAGTCGTGGACGGATCGCAGGAAGGACTCCTTCCTCGAATCGTACAGAATGCGGTGCTGGCGGATGTGAACGGCGACGGTTGCCCTGACGCCATCGTCGTGGACAGTTACGCGGAAGGTTCGATTTATCTCGGCGATTGTAAGGGTGACTTCGACACACCGAACGCTCTCGTTTACGGCATGGGGGACAATCCGTACGGGTTAGCTCTCGCTGATGTCAATGGCGATGGATACCCGGACCTCATCATCGGCGGAGTGCCGCTTCCACAAGACACTATTGCCTTCGTCGGAGATGTGACTGGGGATACTGTCGGAGTGAGGCTAAACGACGGCACGGGACATTTTGGACCGCTCCAGGTCTATCGGGGCGATCCGGGGATTTTCGCTCTTGCTGTGGCCGATCTTAGTGGAACGGGCTACCCAGATATTATCACTGCAGATCAGAACGCGAATAGTGCAATGGTTTATCTCAACAACGGTTCGGGCGGTTTCGGCGAGCCGGAAGGCGGTTACGACGGGGAATATGAAGGCAGCATCGATGGATTTTTCAATCCCCCGGAATCGGGATTCCTCGCTACTGACGTCAATGGTGACGGTTTGCCTGACCTCACGTTGATCGAAGCGGAAGATGCATCAACGAATCTTTTCCAAATTACAGTAATGCTCAATCAGGGAAGTGGGCTGTTTGGCCCGCCTGTCCGCACACCCGCTTTTCGCTCGGACTATATTGTCAATGACTTCGCGTTCGCCAACTTCCGTAGCTCCGCGCAAGAAGACTTCCTCGGCATAGCCTTCGACGACTCGGAAAATTGCGGGCAGCCTCAGCTTATCTATGCGCAAAACACAGGTAACGGCACCTTTGCAACACCGGTACAGATTCCCCTGACGTTGAGCAGTCCATGTGACGCATTCCCTATTTTGGCTGTCGGAGACTTTAACAACGACGGGAATCTTGATTTCGCTGTTGCCAGTCCCACTGGGCCGACGAGCGCGCCGTTTGAATTGACTGTCTATCTAGGCAATGGAGATGGCACATTCCAGCCCGCGCGGCAAATGGATTTTGCCTTACCACAAGGCGTGAATACCTCCCCAGAGGCGATTTTTGTCGGAGACGCCAACGGGGATGGCAAGCAAGACATTTTTGTTTGGGATGGCAACAACGTCTACGGTCCGCCGCCAACCGGCAAGGACCTACTTGAATTCTTGGGCAACGGTGACGGGACGTTTCAAGCCCCGCTCGATGTGATCCAAAGCCTTTATGCCATGACGATGCGCGATCTGACTGGCGACGCCAGGCTTGACGTAATTGACATTGCCAGTGGAAGCCCCAATGAGAATGAATACACTCCCGGAACCGCTCCTGCACTGGTAAGCATTTATCTGGGTCAACCAGATGGAACCTTTTCGCTAGCGCATACCTATTCGCCTTTCGCCGGGGACTTCGATACCTTTTTCGGCAATACTGCTTCCCAGGCCCCGAACGATCAGATTATGCGACCCTATGTCGGCGACTTTACTGGCGACGGCAACGCAGACATCGCTATCTTTCAACGCCAAGGAAATGGTCTCGGTACCGGCTATGCTCAATTCTTGGTGGGAAACGGCGATGGCTCATTCACTCCGACTTATGATACCTTCCCGCTCGGCATTGTAGACGCACCGGACACTGCCGCAGAAAATCTCTTTGGCGATGGCCATGCGGCATTTATCCAAGCGCCGAATTATTCCGCGTCGTATCACATCCTCCCGAGTAATTCCGCACCGCTCTTTCAAATCGTGCCCGACGAAATACCAGTAATAAACGGCCAAGGCGCACTCGACATCTCACTCAACACGGCCTCTTCGAGCGACACCACCATATTGCTCTCCGCTAGCGACCCAAACGTGCAACTTCCAACTTCGGCCACGGTCTCGGCAGGCAATCTTTCCGCGCAGGTTCCATTCACCTTGTCCAGTAACATCGCTCAGAATCGTTGGTTTTCGATCACCGCTCAATCTAGCGGTGAAACACAAACCGTCTACGATTTTCCCGCGCCAGCCGGTACCAATCCGTTCTCACTGATCGTCGTGCCGCCCCCGGTGGACACAGTTCAGCCAGGGGGCATTTCAGAGCTTTGGGAGGCGAGTATACAGACGATTGGAGATGCTGCCGGAACGTTCCAGATTTCATGCTCGAATCTACCCGCAGGTCTGAGTTGCCAGTTTCTTAACGGCCTGAGCGCGGTCAGTGTTCAAAGTGGAGCATCCAGCGCTTCAGATTTCAGTGTGCTGGCTAATTCGAGTATTGCCACAGGTCAATATTCTTTCAATGTCGTCGCTACGGATAGAGTTACGACGCTGACGGCTCCTGAGACGATCACAGTCCCTTCGCCGCCTCCGCCTACACCCGAGATCACGATTCCTACGTCATTCAACTTTCCGGCGGCACTTGTTAGTGCTACTGAAACGCAGAGCCTTCAAGTGTACAATCCAGGAACTGCACCCCTGAACATCACCGGAATCAATACACAGTCCGGGGCCAACGGGACCTTCAGTCAGTCTAATAATTGTGGCGCAAGCCTCGCCCCTAACAACTCGTGCACGATCACAGTTACGTTTACTGCGACCTCCGTTGGCACCTCAAACGGCATCCTGAGCGTCACCGACAACGCGGCTGGTTCGCCGCAGACCGTCTCCCTTTCGGCAAGCGTGGGAGATTTTTCGTTACAGCCCGCTGCGGGGGCCTCAACCACGATCACTGTCAATGCTGGGACTCCCGCTGTTTTCTCTCTCCAAGCGGTCGCTAACAACCTCGATATCGGTACCGGTCTCACCTGTACGGGCAAAATACCTCTGGGAAATTGCAGTGTTCAACCCGCTTCGGTAAACGTGAATCCACCCTCGCCGACACCTTTCCAAGTAACCGTCACAAGCAAAGCGCCATCCAGCGCCGAGCTTTTGCCTCCGTTCCCATCTCCTGGGGAACCTTGGTCCGTTTCGTTTTTCATATTGCTCTTGGGAATTGTGGCGTTGTCCCTTGTGTTCAATTGCGAGACACGGCCAACTATTGTCAGCATGCGACGCGGAGTTGTCGTCCTGCTGTTATTGGCGACCGCTCTCGTCGTTGCGAGTTGTGGGGGCGGTACGAATAATACCGGCAGCGTGCCCGTGGAAAATCCTGGCACCCCTGCAGACACCTACAACTTCACGGTTACTGGATCATCCGGTGGTGTAACGCGAACTCTGCAAGTCACGGTGGTCCTGAAATAGCACCGTAGAACATGGCTCTTTTTCGTGGACAATGAGTTCCACGACCGCATGTCATCCGTATTGCCCAAAGACCCGGCTATGCCTGGCGAAAGCACCTAACGTTACGTACGTTACGTTACGTCGCGCAAATGAAAACTTCGCATTACCATGATTAAAAGATCTGAAAGGTATTTAATTCTTCTAATGAGAACATGATTGGCGCTTTACATTTTCGGCAAGCATTATCTTTGGCTGGGCCTTTATAGCCGCAAGTACATTCTATGTAGAATTCGTGTCGAATAACCTCGTGCGGGGATTTGGCACGTTCTTTTGCGCGTTCGGCAGAGCAAACATCACGGCTCGTACGAAATCCCACGTTGGGTCTGCCTGCCAGGGAATCTGCCAGGAAATTGATCTGTGCCTTAGGTCTCGTGGGGAACTTCTTCTCGCGAATCACGTGCAGCGCGTCGAGAGCTAGCCGGGGAACGAAATAGTGTGCGTACGGCTGGGCATAGCTCTCAAATGCCTTTGTGACTTCCTCCTCGCTGCTCGCCGCCAATAGCGGATCGCGCAGCGAAGTCCAAACGTTTCCGAGAACCATTCTAAAGTTCTTGGCCCGCCCAATAACTTCACTGTGCTCCACGAGGACTGGCCGCCCTCTTCTCGGTTCTTCAGACTCTATTTCAGGAACTTTTTTGGCCTCATTTTGCCGCTCTTTGCGCTTTGCCATATATGCGGAACTTTCCCGGCCACGGTACCCGACTTATACGGATAAATCAACTAAAATCCGCTAAATTCTACGGACGAATACTCGGACTAATTCTATCGCAACCGTTCCTCATTGTAAATATAAGTAGACAAGTATGTTACAATGGAGCAAAGATTCAGGCGGGTTGAAAGGGAGGGCAGGTTATATGATCGACTTAAACGGAACTAAGCGTTTTCCGTGTCCGGCCTGTATGGGTCCTCGGGAGGTTCGGATTACAAAGAAAGGCAAACCGTACCTGATCTGCGATCCGTGCGGAGTCCAGGTCTTTTTCCGAGGGCCAGGCGGAATTCAGGAACTAAAACAACTTCTCGAACGCGGAGAGCGCGACGGCCTTCTGACGCGGTTGGCCGAAATGGAAGGTCGCTACCGGCTGACCTGTCCTCAGTGCGGAGCCAAATTCTGGGTGGAACCGAAACTAATAAAGACCAGCGCGTTTGACGGGAGCCTCAAGGGATTCCGATGCCCGCAGAACAATTGCAGCGCAATCGTTTCTTGGGAGAGAAAGCAATGAAGATCACTTTCGTTGGGGCAGTCGGAATAGCGGCGGTCGTAGTTTTGGCGATTCTCCTGATTCAGCACTTGCACAACCAAAAGAATGGCGGACGACAGCCAGGGCGGGTGCAGGAACCAAGCAGTTCCGACTGAGGAAAATCATTGCTGACTCACGAATCACAGCCGGACTCCACAAAAGGAATCATAGCTCGTGAGGGGCTTCTGACCGTTCGAGAGGCCGCTCAATATCTCGCCGTGTCCGTTTCAACGCTTTATGGCTGGGTATGGCAACGGCGGATTCCTTTCGTAAAGATCGGAAGGGCCTTGCGCTTTGATCCGCGTGACCTTGCGGCATTCATAGAAGCAAATAAGCAGGTTCCTCGAAAAGAACTTTCACACTCAAGTAGCCGCGCTAATCCTTGTTACAATACTCGTGCGGCTGGCAAAGGGTAGAAAAGAGAGCCGCAGATGGGTATCTACAAAAGAGGCCGTGTTTGGTGGGTTGATTATTTCGACCAAAACCGCGAGCGAACGCAAGAATCCTCGCATAGCACCAATCGGCGCGATGCTGAATCGCTTTTGAACATCCGAAAGTCCGAGATTTTGCGGGGCGTTTTCAGACGGCCCGTGAAAATCGCTTTCGGCGAATTCGGCGAACGCTATATGGAGCACGCGAAGGTCAACAAACGTTCCTGGTTGCGGGATGAACAGATGCTTAAGCACTTAGAACGATTCTTTGGGAGCGAAAGACAGCTTTCCGAGATCACTTCGGCGGATATCGAGGGCTACAAGATGCACAGAAGGGCCTCTGTTTCCGGTTCGACGGTGAATCGGGAGATGGCTTTGCTCAAGCGAATGTTCAATCTGGCAATCGAATGGGACCTTTATCTGGGTTTGAATCCCTTTCGCAAGGTGAAATTCTTTCGGGAATTCAACACCGGGCTTCGGGTTTTGAACCTCGAAGAGGAACAAAAACTTCTCCAAAATGCAGCACCGTACCTTCAGGATTTAATTCGTTTTGCTCTGAATACAGGTATGAGGGTTGGAGAAATCTTTTCGCTTTGCTGGTCAAACGTGGATTTGGAGAAAAATGTTCTAAACTTTCTTTGCGCCCAAGACGCAAAAGATTCGCGGCATTCCAGTTAACGCGGATGCGCGAAAGGTTTTGGAGTATTGGGCGTTAGGCAAACGGAATGAATTTGTTTTCTACAATCCCGAAACCGGCAAGCCGTTTGTTGATCTAAAAGCAGGATTCAAATTAGCTTGCGAAAAATCGGGAATCACCGGCGTGACGTGGCACACTCTGCGTCACACGTTTGCTTCTCGACTCGTAGCGCAAGGCGTAGACATTGTGACTGTCCAGCAATTGTTAGGACATTCGACTATCACAGTGACCATGCGCTACACACATACGAATCTCGATGCGAAACGAGCAGCGGTCGAGAAACTACTACATAATGAGTGTGACAAAAGTGTGACAGTATGCACCACAATGCAGCAGCCCAACAGCAGACTGTCACAAAATCGCGTTGTAACCTTCAATGCAGTAAGGACTTAATTTTGGAGGGGTGGGTGAGTGGTTGAAACCGGCGGTCTTGAAAACCGTTAGGCCTCAAAAGGGCCTCGTGGGTTCGAATCCCACCCCCT
>CAVXBO010000006.1:0-792699 GCA_963760165.1 uncultured Acidobacteriota bacterium | reverse complement strand
TGACCGACTGCCCCCGTCGATGAAACATCTGGCGGGCTTTCCAATCTTCCGGTTTGAGCATGTCTCAATCCACGCGGATAAGTACCCGCGATGGAGAAGTGATACGCAATTCGCCGGCCGTCGCGTTTGTTTCAACACGCCCGGCGGAGAGTCTTTCCGCCGGGATGTGAATCTCGACATCGTACGTCCCTGTCTCGACGTTTCAATCGACCCGCAAAGCTTCCTCTGCTGTGAGGACGAGTCCCTCCACTGGATGGCCCCGAGTGAAGGCCACCGGACTCGTTTGCGATTAGCGCCGCCAGATTTCAATCCACCCAGCGGAGACCTTCGGCTGGGAACACATACGCCCAATCGTATCCGGGAGGCACTCACGTTTCAATCTGCGAAGATGAGACTCCCTTCCAAGAACGGTCAAGTTGAACACTGCGTTGACCAGATCGAAGTTTTCAATCCCCTGGTGCAGCGTTTTGCCCCCGACTAGGTCGTCGAGCCATAGGCATTGAGATCGAAGAGTTTCAATCCACGCCCCGCATCCGGGGGCGACGCTGACCCGTCCACTTTCGCGAATTTAATCAGACATTTCAATTCACGCACTTGGCGCAAAGCGAGACTAGCATGGTATCGGTTTACCTCTGGCCTATCGTATATTATCCATTAAATCTAAATCTCGCGAGGAGCGGGCGGGTCGCGTACATGCAGTACGGTCGGCGTTAGCGGGACGAATTAGCGCTTGATTCGTACTTTCAGAAGTGATGTCGAGCAGGAGGTGAAGTTGGGCGTCGAGGAGTACTTCTACGCGCATACGATCGCAGGTCAGCCTTCTGAGAAGTGGCAGTCCTTGGAGATTCATCTTCGAGGAGTTGCCAAACTGGCAGCTGAATTTGCATCGGCTTACGATGCGGCAGACTGGGCCTACTGCGCGGGACTTTGGCATGACATCGGCAAGTATCAAAGAGAGTTTCAGGAGAGGCTGCGAGGGAGTAATGTCTCTGTCGAGCATTCGGGGGCAGGTGCTGCTTTGGCTCACCTGCGCGACAAAGCTAACGGGCTCATTTTAGCTTTTGCTATTGCAGGACATCACGCGGGATTGGCGAATCCCATCGAAAGTGATGCGGGCTTTCCAAGCCCTCTAGAGAAACGGTTGCAGCAAAATAAGAAGGTGCTGCAAGAACTGCTCCCGACTATACCCTCCGAAATCCAGAATCATCCCGTCCCGGTGTTGCCTCCTCGATTGAGACCAGATCCGAAAGTCAATCAGAGCGCGGATGAAATGAAGCGTACAACGGAGCTTTGGGTCCGTTTTGTTTTCTCCGCTCTTGTTGATGCTGACCGACTGAACACTGAGGCGTTTGTAGAACCATCTCGGCCATTTCTGCGGGGCAAATTCTCTGCGATTAAGGAACTGAGAGAAGCCCTCGACACTTTCGTTGAGAGAAAGTCGGACGTCAAGCAGAACAAAGGGTCTGTAGCGGTCAGTGCAGCACGGATATCCGTTCTCCGGCAATGCCGTGAGGCAGCGAAGTGTGAGCCGGGCTTGTTTAGCTTGACTGCTCCCACCGGTTCTGGAAAGACGCTCTCTTCCATGTCCTTTGCTCTACGTCACGCTGAACGATGGGGCCTCCGGAGAATTATTGTGGTGATTCCGTACACAAGCATTATCGAACAAAATGCAAAAGAGTACGGGGAAGCATTGGGCGATCACAACGTTGTTGAGCATCATTCCAACCTAGACCCAGAGCAACAGAAACGGGAGAAGGGTGAAGAGTTCGCCGCACGACTCGACTTGGCGGCGGAAAACTGGGACGCGCCGGTCATCGTGACAACTACAGTACAGTTTTTTGAGTCCCTCCTTTCGAACAATCCATCGCGGTGCCGAAAGCTGCACAATATCGCCGACAGCGTCATCATCCTTGATGAGGTTCAGACACTTCCTCCGGGATTCCTGCTAAGTATTACAGACATTCTCAGTGAGTTGTCATTGCATTACGGGTGCAGCATTGTGCTGTCCACAGCCACTCCACCGGCGCTGGCTAGGCGAGAGAGCTTTCCTCAAGGGTTGCGCAATGTGCGACCGATTGTTGGAGACTCAGATGCGTTGAATGCTCAGCTCCAGCGGGTTGAATATTCGTGGCCTGATATAGACTCTGCGCCGAGGAACTGGCCGAGCCTTGCGTCTGAAATGTCGGAGCACAGCCAGTTCTTGGCTATTGTTCACCGAAGGCATGACGCCCGGTTGCTCGCACAGGAGCTAATGAAGATCGTTCCTCACGATTCGGTGTTCCATCTTTCTGCTCTAATGTGCCCGTTGCATAGGTCAGATGTTCTCGCGCAAATCAAAGCAAGGCTTGCCGAAGGAACACAATGTCGTTTGATTTCAACGCAGCTGATTGAGGCAGGTGTGGATGTGGATTTCGGTGTGGTCTATCGATGTTTGGGAGGCGTGGATAGCATCGTGCAAGCGGGCGGGCGCTGCAATCGAGAAGGTCGGCTTGAAAGCGGAACTGTTTTTGTGTTTCGTGCCCCCACATCTCCGCCGCCGGGGACGCCTCGACGAGCCCTACAAGTCACCGAGTCGCTGCTGCGAGAATATTCTGGACAGTTAAATCTTATGGCAACCGAAACGTTCGACAAGTACTTTAGAATGCTATACGCTGCTGAGGATTTGGATGTGCAGAAAATACAAGCACAGCGACAGGGATTTAATTTCGCTACAGTGGGGCGGGATTTCAAGTTAATCGAGGATGGGTACTCAGTTCCGATAGTTGTTCCGTATGGCGAGTCATTAGATCGCTTGGTTAGTATTCGTCGCAATGGGCCGACGCGCGAGACTCTACGAGGGATTCAGAGGTTCATCGTCAACATCTATCGGGATGCTTTCGCACAGATGAAGCAAGCAGGAGCGGTGGAAGAAGTCAGCGAGAATTTGTTTGCCGTAGCAGGGTCATTTCACAGGCAGTACGATCCGGTGTACGGATTGCTGATCGATGAAAAACTGACACCTGATCCTGAAGCTCTGATTTGTTGATGACTTGGGAGAATTCTCCCTGATGCGTCAAGCGGTCGGGGGAAGTATTCATGGCAAATCATCGGAGCCCGACTCTCAATGCCCGTGCCCGAGGGCCGCTGGCTTGCTTTACACGGCCTGAGCTTAAAGTAGAGCGAGTCTCCTATCCGGTCATAACGCCATCAGCCGCACGAGGAATTCTTGAAGCCATCCTATGGAAACCTGCAATCTCTTGGCATGTCGAGCGCATCCGTGTCTTAAAGGAAATCAAATTCACCGCATTCAGACGCAATGAGGTTAATTCAAAGGCCGTCGCTCCCGCAGCCAATGTGATAAAGAACGGGGGAACGTCGCCTCTCTTTTTCGCTGACGAAGATCGCGCCCAGCGAAACACCGTTGCATTGTCGGACGTAGATTACGTGATCGAAGCCCATTTTACTCTGACCGAGAAGGCGGGACCGGACGACAATTTAACGAAGTTTGTTGACATGTTTGAGCGCCGCGTGGCGAAAGGACAGCATTTCCATCAGCCATACTTCGGGTGTCGTGAGTTTGTGGCGGAACTCTTGCCTGCCGAGGATGCCCCAGCTCCCATTGATGACTCGCGCGACCTGGGCTGGATGCTTTGGGATATTCAATTCGGTCCTGAAGGCAACAAGCCGCTGTTCTTTCCCGCGTCCTTGGATAGAGGAGTACTTGCAGTGCCTGACGGTCTACGAGTCTCCCCGCTGAGGACTCCCTTCGAAACAGGAGCTTCGCTGTGATTCTTCAAGCTCTTTACAAACTGGCAGAAATGGAGCACTTGGAGCTGGATTTCGAGCCGCGGCGGGTGGCATGGCTCATACGCGTCTCAAAAGATGGAGAGTTGCTTGGCATTCGTTCCACACGTCAGGCATTGCCTTCCAAGGACCGGAAAAAAATTCGTGAGGAACCGAAAAGATTCTGGGTGCCACGGCAGCCTACCGGAAGGGCAGGAACGAAAGCTCCGGCTTCTTTCATGGTGGACAATGCTAAGTATGTTTTTGGTCTGCCCACCAAAGGAAAGAACATCACGCGCGAGGAAGGCCGGGAAAAGAGTGGTTGGTTTCGTGATTTGGTTGAAGCATGTCTGAGTGAAACTGGCGACGATGGGGTGCGAGCCGTCTCTGTCTTCCTCAAAGACATCGCCGAAAGCAAAATTGTAGTTCCATTGGATGATGAGTGTCGTTCTGAGGACCTGTTTGCGTTCGAGTACGCCCCAGATGCAGGCACGCTCGTACACGAGCGCCCAAGGGTGCGCGAGTATTGGCTCGAACAACGGGCACGCGAAAGATCCGATGATTCCACTGATTTCATGTGTTTGGTCTCCGGTAAGAGATTCGGGAAGTTTTCACTTTTCCCTCTCATCGGAGGTATCCCTGGAGCAAGTCCAAGCCGCATAGGGCTGGTCAGTTTCAATAAGAATGCATTCGAGTCATACGGATTAAGTGGAAATCAGAATGCTCCGATTTCGCGTGATGCTGCGGAATACTGCGCGACGGCTCTGAATCGGCTTTTGGACGACGGCTACCTTGACCCACGCCAGTCCGGCCAGTCCTTGCCGCCACGAAACGTTCGACTAAGCGCGGACACGATAGTGTGCTTTTGGTCTCCTAAGCCCAGCGATTTCTGCTCCGTCTTTAGTGGATTGCTTGAAGCGAACCCTGACACGGTTAAGGAGCTGTACCGCTCCATCTGGCGTGGCACGATGCCTCAGATTGAGGATAAGGCAGAGTTTTATGCACTGACGCTCAGCGGAACACAGGGCCGGGCTATCGTGCGGGACTGGTTCGAGTCCACGGTAAACAACGTAGCGCGGAACCTCACTCAACATTTTGGGGATTTGCAAATCGTGCGAAACACACGGCCTGCGAAAGGCAAGGAGTTACCGCCACAGTTTTCTCTGAGCATGCTGCTCAAGTCACTTGCCGTGGAAGGGGACCCCGAAAAAGTACCGCCGCCACTTGTTGCCGAACTCGTGGAGGCGGCTCTTCATGGGACTTTATATCCGTTCTCACTCCTCCCGCGAGCAGTAGAGAGAGCCCGCGCGGAAATCGGACGTGACGAATGGATTGATTCGACTAGGCGTGACGCCCGAGCGGCGCTAATCAAAGCTGTTTTAAACCGACGCAGAAGATTATTGCCAGCGACGAATTTGTATCAGGAGGTGACGCCCGAAATGAATCCCAACAATAGCAGTGAAGGATATGCGCTCGGCATCTTGATGGCGGTTCTTGAGCGACTGCAACAAGAGGCGCTCGAAAATGTGAATGCATCACTTGTCGACAGGTATTTCAGCGGGGCGTCGGCGAGCCCGAAGACCGTTTTTGTTCGGCTGCTTAAAAATGCGCGGCACCATGTCTCGAAGGCCTATGGGATGGAAGCAAAAGGGGGGCTGGTGTTCCGACTCGAACGCCTCATTGACGAAATCGCTGACCGCTTCGATGCGAAGCATAATGGGTTTCCAGCTTTCTTAAACATCGAACAGCAAGGCTTGTTCATACTCGGCTACCACCAGATGCGGAAGTGGTTGTGGATGACGCGGGAGGAACGGGCCGAATGGGAAAGCAGCCATCCAGACGTTCCACCTGCCTTTGCGTGGAAGGCAGCGAAGGAATAGTCTGGACAGACTTAAGACATTCGAATAGGGAGGGCTACTTGTATGGAACCGATCAAGCGCCGCTATGATTTCGTGCTGCTCTTTGAGGTCGTGAACGGTAATCCCAACGGAGACCCGGATGCGGGGAATTCACCTCGCATAGATCCCGAGACCAGTCACGGGCTAGTGACGGATGTTTGCCTAAAGCGCAAAATCCGCAATTTCGTTTGTCTGACGAAGACCGACCAGGCGACCGGTGGAGCAGAGCAGGGGTACGACATCTACGTCAAAGAGAAGGCCATTCTGAATAGACAGCATGAGCGTGCCTTTTCAGCACTGGGCCTTGCCAACGCAAAAGAGCGCGAAGACGAAAAAAACATAGATCGCGCACGTGAGTGGATGTGCCAAACGTTCTTCGACATCCGGATGTTCGGGGCCGTTATGACCACAGGCGTCAACTGTGGGCAAGTGCGAGGGCCAGTGCAACTCGCCTTTGCCCGGTCCGTGGAGCCAATCGTCTCCATCGAGCAGGCAATCACAAGGATGGCAGTTACAACTGAGAAGGAGTCAGAGGCCCAGCAGGGTGGAAATCGCACTATGGGGCGCAAGGAAATTGTTCCTTATGGTCTGTATGCTGCCCACGGTTTTGTGTCGCCCTTCCTTGCTGCGCAGACCGGATTCTCCGACGCAGACCTGACGCTTCTGTGGGACGCCTTGAAGGGCATGTTTGAGCAAGACCACTCATCTGCACGTGGAGAAATGTCTTCACGCAAGCTAGTCGTCTTCGAGCACGAGCGCGCGCTCGGAAATGCGCCAGCGCACTTGCTGTTTGAACGTGTGAAGGTTAGTCGGAAGGACGAGACTCGTCCTGCACGCGCATATTCCGACTACAAAGTGGATTTTGATCGGAACAACCTCCCTCAGGGAATTACGGCCCACGAATTGTTGTGAGGAGTGCTTGTGTACACCGAGGACGAACTCCTGCCGATTTCCGCGCTGCAACACTTGGCTTTCTGTGAGCGGCAATGGGCGCTAATTCATCTGGAAGGCGTCTGGGCGGAGAATCTGCTCACTGCCGAAGGCCGGGTCATGCACGACCGTGCGCATGAGCCTGGCACTGAATCCCGTGGCGACATACGTATTTCGCGAGGACTTCGTTTGCGCTCGCTTCGACTCGGGCTTTCCGGGATAGCCGACGTGGTCGAGTTTCATCGTTGCGGGCGTCTAGGTGATGCGGGTGGAAAAGGGCCCGTGGCTGACGGCGTTCGGCTTCCCGGCGTTTCTGGGTCATGGGCTCCCTTTCCTGTTGAATACAAGCGTGGTCGCCCGAAATCCGGTCCTTTCGACGAGATTCAGCTCTGTGCCCAGGCCCGTTGCCTGGAGGAAATGCTCGGTGTGCAGGTGCCCAGTGCCGCGCTGTTTTATGGAAAGCCCGTTCGTCGTTTCGAAGTGGCTTTGACTCCTTCCTTGCGGGAAGAGACGGAACGTCTTGCTATCCGCGTCCACGAACTGATGCGTTTGGGTGTCACGCCGCCTCCGATTTATGAAAAGAAGAAGTGCGATAGTTGCTCGCTAATCTCTGTGTGCATGCCCGAGCGTCTGTCGGAACATCGCACTGTCGAAGACTACATTGCCTCGGCCCTTGACGAGCGCCAAGGATGAGAAGTCTCCTCAACACCCTGTATGTCACGACCCAAGGATCGTATCTTTCCCGCGACGGCGAAACCGTCCTGGTTCGCGTTGAGAAAGAGACTAAACTCCGTGTGCCGATTCACACGCTGGGTGGAATTGTGTGCTTCGGACAGGTGTCTTGTAGTCCTCCCCTGATGGAATTGTGCGGGGAGCGAAATGTTGCCATCTCTTTTCTGAGTGAGCGGGGCAAATTTTACGCAAGAGTTCAGGGGCCGGTCTCGGGCAACGTCTTGCTGCGCCGAGAACAATATCGCCGCGCGGATGATCTAGGTACTTCTGCCAATGTTGCCCGAATGATGGTCATGGGGAAAGCAGCGAATTGCCGGGCAGTTCTCATGCGCGCGGCAAGGGATTATCCTGATTCTACTAATGCGCCAGCAATCGAAGCCGCAGCGGTCCGACTCGGACATTTGATCAATGATCTTCGGAAGCCGCAGCCACTTGATCGAGTTCGAGGCATGGAAGGTGATGGGGCGAGAGTATATTTCGGGGTTTTCAAACATCTCATTACCGCACAGAAAGACGGCTTTTTCTTTCGTGAGCGCAGTCGCCGTCCACCGCTCGACAATCTTAACGCCATGCTTTCGTTCGTATACACGTTGCTGGTACACGATGCTGCAGCAGCCTTGGAAACTGTCGGCCTAGACCCCGCCGTGGGTTTTCTTCACCGGGATCGGTCTGGCAGACCGAGTCTGGCCCTTGACCTGATGGAAGAACTCCGGCCTGTTCTTGCTGATCGTGTGGTGCTTTCCCTCATTAACCGACAACAGGTGAAGGCGGACGGCTTTCGCACGACGGAGACGGGAGCGGTCCTAATGGATGACAGCACACGTAAGGAAGTCCTTTTGGCCTACCAGATGAGAAAACAAGAAGAGATCCGGCATCCGTTCCTAAACGAAAAAGTGGAGTTTGGTTTGCTCCTTCACGTTCAGGCACTTCTTTTTGCTCGTTTTCTGCGAGGCGATCTAGATGCGTATCCACCGTTTCTTTGGAAGTAGAGTCGAATGCTGGTCCTAGTTACGTATGATGTGAACACTGAAACAGCAGAAGGCCGGCAGCGGCTCCGCCGGGTTGCCCGTCGCTGCCAGAACTCCGGCCAGCGCGTGCAAAAATCAGTGTTTGAATGCCTGGTTGATCCGGCGCAGTGGACTGCGCTTCGTCAATCTCTCATCGACGAGATCGAGCCGAAGAAAGATAGCCTGCGGTTTTACTTTTTGGGAAAGAATTGGAAGAACCGTGTCGAACATGTCGGTGCGCATCCCGGCTATGACCCGCAAGGCCCCCTAGTTGTGTGAACATGAGACCTCCGCGAACCACAAGCTCCCACGCTTTCCCTAGTGGGTTCGCGGCGTCATGCAAGTATCTGCGGTGCACAGTCTTACGAACCAGTCTATTTGAGTCGCAAAAGGAAACCTCGGAAACATCAGGGGCCGTTCGCGGCGCAGGCACTTTTGGCCTTTTGCTTATAATGAGTTACGATGAAAGCGTCGCGCCCCGCGCGGGCGCGTGGATTGAAACAGAACCAACGCGCAGAGTCGCGAGCGCATGCTATGGTGCGAGTCGCGCCCCGCGCGGGCGCGTGGATTGAAACTGATCGCAAGGCGCACTAGCGTGCCAGAGTGCGTCGCGCCCCGCGCGGGCGCGTGGATTGAAACGATCATCATCGGCGGAGCAAGCCTAATGATTTCTGTCGCGCCCCGCGCGGGCGCGTGGATTGAAACACTTCAGACAGTCGTTGCGCATCAGCGACGTCCGCGTCGCGCCCCGCGCGGGCGCGTGGATTGAAACTTGTATCGCATGCGACCGCGTCAGCGCGCGATCTGTCGCGCCCCGCGCGGGCGCGTGGATTGAAACGCATCGAGTGCGGTCAGCTGCCAGCGATCGACGGCGTCGCGCCCCGCGCGGGCGCGTGGATTGAAACCGTTCGTAGAGCTGGCCGTACGAGCTGCACGCGCGTCGCGCCCCGCGCGGGCGCGTGGATTGAAACCAGCTACGGCCGAGCATGCGACGCTCCAGCGTCGGTCGCGCCCCGCGCGGGCGCGTGGATTGAAACACGTCGGCCGTGATCGACTATCGCCGTGCTGCGCGTCGCGCCCCGCGCGGGCGCGTGGATTGAAACACCTGGTACCGGCGATCGTCGCATTCGCAGCGTCGGTCGCGCCCCGCGCGGGCGCGTGGATTGAAACATCGTGATCGTGTCCATGCCTTAGCGCGTTGCCGTCGCGCCCCGCGCGGGCGCGTGGATTGAAACACTGCATCGAGCCGATTGCGCGTGACGCTCGAATGCGCGTCGCGCCCCGCGCGGGCGCGTGGATTGAAACAGTCGACTGGTCGACTGCGATCGTGCAGCCGTGCTTCGCCGTCGCGCCCCGCGCGGGCGCGTGGATTGAAACATAATTCACGGCGCTGGTTGTGGCCGTCGTCGTGAGTCGCGCCCCGCGCGGGCGCGTGGATTGAAACGCGTATCCAATCTTTGTCATTTGCGTACTGAGCCATCGACTTCCTGCGTCGCGCCCCGCGCGGGCGCGTGGATTGAAACATAATTCACGGCGCTGGTTGTGGCCGTCGTCGTGAGTCGCGCCCCGCGCGGGCGCGTGGATTGAAACGCGTATCCAATCTTTGTCATTTGCGTACTGAGCCATCGACTTCCTGCGTCGCGCCCCGCGCGGGCGCGTGGATTGAAACCTATTCAATGCAACCGGCCTGACATTGGCTGGAGTAAGGCCGAGTGGTCAAGGTAGACTGCACTTAGTCGTTCGTGTCGCCCCGCATATGGGTGTGGATTGAAATGGGTGAAAGTGTTTCATGCCGTGAACCGAGAACGTCGCGCCCACTGGGGGCGCGTGGATTAAGGCTGAGTTGTCAAGGTAGACTGCACTTAGTCGTTCGTATCGCCCCGCATGTGGGGTGTGGATTGAAACTGCGTTATGGAAGCTGTTGCCTTTGTCGCTGGCGTCGCCTCTTTGCCGGGGCGTGGATTGAAACATCACCAAGCGCGGCGAAAAATCCTTCCGGCTGGTTACGCCCACGTGGGTGTGTGGATTGAAACATAGGTATCGCAAAAGGCGACACATCCGAGAATTGTCGCGTGTCACGCGTTGAATCTTAGGATTCCAGGTTCATCCAGAAAGGACTCGAAATCCCACTCGATATGTAGTAGTATAGGAGTTATTCTGGGCCATAAAAGGATCGTTCGACGATGGCGTTAAAAACAAAGCAAATTAGGAAACAGCCCCAAGCCGAGCGGGCTACGCGCAAGTCAAAGTTTCAGGCTGATTTGGCTCCTGCCGAAGACCGCATGGTTCGCGGTTTAAAACAAGAGTTGCAGCTTACTAGCAACACGGATTTTCTTTCTGACGCCCTGGCGTTGTTCCGCTGGGCAGTATGGGAAAGAAAACGCGGTCATCGCATCTTTAGTGAAACTGAAACGGGTGAGCGGAAGGAATTGGTGTTTCCGCGCCTCGAACGCGTTGCACCAGAACTCGTGCTCCCACGTGTGGAGATTCCTTGGGCAGCGCGGGAGCTGGAGAGTCTTGCAGATCTCGCGTCGAGAGAACCCGCCAATCCTACGGAAACCCTCATCCGGGCAATGAGAGGCTGAGTGGCTGTTCTCATCCGTCGTCTCGAAGAGCAGGACGAAGTCGAGCCTTTCGACTGTGGCGATGAGCAGCTCAACAATTATCTCAAGCGCCATGCCTGGACGAATCAGCAGAAGAGCTCCATCGGTGTGACTTATGTGGCGATCGATGAAGGGGCTCCGCTCAGCGTGATTGGATATTTCACTCTCGCGACGGCAAGTGTGCCACGGGACGCCTTCCCAAAGAAATATGTGCGCGGGCTTCCGCCATACGACTTGCCGCTAATTTTGCTCGCGCGACTTGCGGTAGACCGGCGATTCTCAGGAAAAGGGCTTGGACATGCTCTCGTTTCCGAAGCCTTCAAGATCGCACTTCGAGTTGCTGATGATGTGGGATGCCGCTGTATCATTACGGACGCATACCGAGACCGGGTCGATTGGTATGCGCGCTATGGTTTCGTCGTCCTAGAAGGTGCCGCCGAGAGTGGTCCTCAACGGATGTTTCTCGACATAAGAACAATCCGTTTGGCACTCAAGGGCCGACAGTAGACGTGTCCTTGCTCGAGGCGAATGCGGCCCGAATGCTCGTCAACGTCCTGCGGCTGCCTGAGCGCAGAGAGGCCCATGCCTCTCATAGTTGGGGCAATCCCGAAGCGAAACCGCGGTCAAGGGCGACGGTAAGGAGCCGCGTAGCGGTCATGACCCTTGACGGCGGCGAGAGCGGAGGGAATCGGGGTCTATCTGCTGATGCTCTGGCCTTCTGCCTGCGAGTGCTCACGCACTTGGCTTCGTGGGGACGACGGCTCGATCTTGTGTGCTGAAGATACGGATTCACGGCTTGGTTCCATCGCAGATCGGTGCGACACGTCGCGCGACAGTTGCTCGGCAAGCTGGTCCTTGTCGTTTGTGTAGAGATGCGCATCATAACGGCCCCGCGACACCGCCACATACGCTAACCGGCGATTCACGAGTTTTTCGCCTGCCTGTTCGGTGTCCACATGAATGAGCACGCGGTTAGCAGTCTGCCCCTGGCTGCTGTGGCTTGTCACTGCATAGCCGTAGTCGAGATGCGGATTCTCTTTGATGTTGAATGCGACTGTGCGGCCTGAGTCGAGACGGACTTGGAGGTTGCCGCTCTCGTCAATTTTCTCGATAGTGCCCAGCTCACGGTTGGCGACATGCTGGTCACGATTCGGCGCTGTGAACTGTATGCGGTCGCCTTCACTGAACGCCCGTTCTGCCTCGCGGTACAGCGTCACTCCTTGCAGGCGGCGCGGATCGTAGCTCACCTGCTCACCGCTCTGCCTTTCGACAGTCAGCACATTTCCCTTCGCGTTCACTCGCTCGACGCGGGCGTATTCTCCAGAGTCGATCCGGTGTGTTTTGCTTCCCTTTGCGTAGCGCACGACATCGCCGGGCGCATATTCCTCAGCCCACTGCCGGTCTGCGCCGGTAATCTCTTGGCGGGCTACAAGAACTCTCAGCCGCTGCTCCACGTGGTCCACCTGCCCTCGCGTCTGCATTTCCCGGTGGATGATCTGGTTGATCTCCATGCGCGATTGATTGTCGGGTGAGACGACCAGCGTCTCCTCTGGCTGCTTCGCGTATTCCCTGGCGATTTCCTTGAGCCGCTCATCCCGATCCGGGATTTCATGCACGCGGCCCTGCGTATCGAGTTTCTCGATTGCTTCTCGCACATTACCACGCGAGAGGTGCTCCACTACTTCTTTGAGTGCCGGGTCTTTCTGCCGCACAATTTCATCAAGCCGCGCCGTCTGAATTCCTGTTTCCTGTAACTGCTGATACGGGGTTCCGGCTTCCACGGCCTGATGCTGGCGTGTATCGCCCACCAGCAAGACACGGTCATTATCTTTGAGGCGGTGCAAAAACTCGTTCATCTGCTTCGTGCTCGCCAGACTCGATTCGTCCAGGACGTACAGACGCTTTTGTCCGCCCTTCTGGTCCTCACCCTGCGCAAGATGCCTCTGCAACGTGCTCGATTCAATTCCGGCCTCTGCGAGTTTCTGTGCTGCTCGTGATGTCGGCGCAAACCCTTCGACCACATAACCATCCCGTTCGGCAGCTTGCCGAACTGCCGACAGCGAAGTCGTCTTCCCCGCGCCGGCGACGCCTTCAAGCGCCATAACCTGATCGCGGGACGACAGGATTTGCGCGACCGCCACGCGCTGGCTGTCGCGCAGATGGGGATGGTCTTTATCGACGGCTCTGCGCGTATCGGTGCTCACAAGCGCTTGATGTTTGTTCTGGCCATCGCGCATGATCTGGATCGTGTCGCGCTCGTAGTCCAGCATCTCTTGGGTGGTGAATGCCCGGCTCGGTGAGCTCGTTTGTTTCTCTGCCCCAATGAACTCACCGGCGTTAATGCGTCTCTCGAACTCGGACCTAACGTCTGTGAGCGTTGCTTGTCCCATCGAACGCCTCAACGCATCCCGTAGCAGTTCGCGTTCATCTACAACTGCTTCTCGCTCCAGGTTCCTCTCCTTGGAGAATGTGACGGCGGATTGTGCGGTCGTGGGCGACGAATCTTGCTGAATCTGCTGTCCTCTCTCCACGGCTGCTTCGATTACATGCGTTGGCTGATTTCCGAACGCTTCCGCCATTTGTTGGTGCCGCTGTTGCATCTCTTCCTGTGAGAGTTCGAGCTTGGGCTGGCGCGTCTTGTGCGCGGCGATTTGGGCTGCATCGGCTCCGCGCTGATTCTCCTTTGCAAGATGTTCTTCAATCTGCTGGCGGCGAGGACTCGACGCGGCAAGATATGCTTCGGAATAACCTGTGATTTCCGGCTGGCCGCTCTTCCCGCGTTCGATTTCGTAGCCCAGCGCTTTGAGCCGCGCGGCTAACTCCGAACGATATACAGCCGTCGCATACTGCTGCGTCTTGTAAAGTTCCCGTGGTTGGAGCGAGTAAGTCCCTCCGTCATCCGTTTCAGTCAGATTGAAGAAAACCACATGTGTGTGGAGTTGTGGAGCGGCGTAGCCGTCCACGGGCCTCGCGCTATCATGTTCGAACTTCGCTGCTACCCACTTGCCGGTTGTCTCTGCAGGAAGGTTTCCCCCGATTCGTGCCTGGACGTATCGCTCCAGTTCGTCAAGTGCGATGGCGACGCTCTGTTGATGTGCCTCCCTCAGTCGTTCGTCTCCGCCGACAAGCGCCGTCAGCGAGACACTCTTCGGTGCCGAAAAGGTCGCATCCCAGCCTGCGCGATGCTCCATCGTGCGTATGTTCTGCCCGCGTTCATTCACGTATTCTCGTGCGGCCTTGTGGCGGACGAGTTGCTCCCCAGTGATCGGGTGTTGCCCTTCCGTAAGTCGCCGGAAGTGTTCCTCGCCGACCTCGTTGCGTAGCCCCCACTGCTCGGCAAGTCTGCCGTGCCACATGCCGCGTATTTGGTCGCCTTGCGTGTAGTAGTTCTCGCGGGCATTGGAGAACTCTTCCGCGTGATACGCCTGTGCCTGGCTTGCACTCAGTGGGTTGGAAATAGTCAGCATCGTGGTGTTGGCCTAACGGAAGAAATGCCCTTGCCATGTACTGGACCGTTTCAATTCCTGTTCGCGGTCTTGCTTGATTTCATGCTGCGTGAGTTTTTGTTCCGGCCCGCCTCCAGCTCCCGCCGCGGCCGCAACTGTTTTGGGGTGTTCTTCCAGGCGGATCTCCGCTGGTCGCTCGATGTACTTCGGATGCTTCGTCGGCAATTCGGTGAATGAGAAGCTCATCCGCACCACAAGGTTTCCGCTCTTGAGATACCCGTGTAGGTTCTCAAGCCCGCTGATCTCGGAATCCATCACCAGCGGCACAACATCGCGTTCATTGTTGTAGCTCGTCGTATTCCGCTGCCCGCCCATCTGCCCGCTCGACCGGCTCTCCCGCAAGCGCTCGATCTCGATCCTTCCGATAGTGTCCGAAATCCACTTCGCTGCATGGGCCTCGCTCGTGCGTAGGAAAATCTTCGTGGCGGGTTGTGAAAGCATGGCCTCAGCCTCATGGCCGTAGCGTGTCTCCAGTTGGCTCCGTCCCTGGAAGCCAAGCACGACTGGGTTGTTGGATTTACGGTTTTCTGTGACCGCCGTGTGCAGTTGCGGCAGCCGCTGCAAGGTCGCCAGCTCATCCAAAACAAACCACACCTTGCGTGAGCTTGTCTGTCCCTGGTTCATCAATCGCAGCACCAGCGTGTCGAGCCACAAACTCGTAAGGGGCAAGAGGCGCTCGCGCGTTTCGGAAGTGCTCGTAAGAAACAGCCAGCCCTTCCGCTGCTTCGACCAGTCCGCCGCGCTCCAACGTCCGTTCGCTTCGTTTTCTGACGGCAACAGCTTGAGAGAGTCGGCAACCATGTTGAGCGACGCCAGTACGCCGCTCCGCTGCGCCGGGGCTTGCTTGTCGATCATCGCTGCGTATTGGGTGCCCTTCACCCGCTGGTCGATCTCTTCCTCGTGACACATCCACCAGGCCATCTGTTCCGGTGTTGGCCTATACGTCAGAAGGTGGGCGAAGATTTTCCTGGGTCCCTCAACGAAGAATGGGTTCTCGTTGCGGCGGTCGGGGAACAGCGATGAAGCTAAGGTGAGCGCCTCTGCGGGGTGTCGCAGCTCATCTCCGGGACTCCAGTACGGCATCCGCTGGTCGAGGGGATTGAGAATTACATCGCTACGCTCGGGCCGATAGAACTCCGGCGTGTAGTCGAGTGCCGGATCATAGACAATCGCCGTCTCGCCGCGTTCTTCGATCTGGAGCAAGATTCTTCGAATGAGCGTGCTCTTGCCGGTGCCCGTATCGCCCATGATGAGGATATGGTTGGGTTCGATTGTGAGAGGGAGCTTGACGTTCGGCACATTGCCGAACAGCCTTTGCATGAGCGTTCTTTCCGTCAGCTCGAAGCCAATGCCATCGGAACGATTCCTGCGATTGAACACTCGCGGCGTTACCAATTCCGGTCCCTTGAGCCTTCGCCCTTCTCTTCGCTCGCGGGCACGCGCGGCGTCCTTCGGGATCGCTACCGCGAGACAAACAAAGAGCACACCCAAGCTGCCCCACAACGCTGGCCTTAGGAAGTCCGATAAGAGTCTGGTCTTGGTAAACCCAATGACCTAGAAACTCATGCAGTTTCCCGCTGTTGACCTGCGCCTGCTGCAATACAAGGCGAAGGTCGCCAATCTTCACTGCGTCGTCAGTGAGTGCGAGCGTCGTCTTGTCGCTCGCTGTTTTCACTTCCATCACTTCGCCCTCGGAGGCCCAGTGGCTACCTTTCTCGGTGATAACGGTCAGCATTTGATAGCGGTCGATCTTCGCAAAACTGGTCACACTTCTGAGTCCGCTACGGATGTACGTCTTCAGATAGAACCGCTGCAAAGGTGTCCATGCTTCGGCATAGCGGTAGGCGCAGATCGCCACCATGCTGACGAGCGCCAGAAACACCGCTGTCCACCTCCACGCGGCATGTCGATTGGGCCACATGCCCGCGTGCTTGTTTCGACCCCATTCCTGGCTCATGACTGGCCTCCGGCAACCGCTGCTGCGAGGCGCTCCTGCGCCCTCTGGAATCTCTCCTGGTCGGCAAGTTCGACTAACTCCTGCAAGTCGCGCTCGCCCAGTTCCACTTTCTGTCCAAGTTTGCTGAGGGCATTGAGCAGGATCATCCGCAGCGCCACGAACTCCGCAAGCAGGGTCTGTTCCGTAGCGCTGGGCTTCTTCGCTCCATTGGCATTCGCGTGCGCCAAGAGCACCTCGCGGCACCATTCTCCCAACGTCAACCCGTCGCGCTCGGCCACGGCAACAAGCTGTTTGTATTCGTTCTCGGTCATCTTCGAACCAACGGTTCGATTGCGCAGTTGATCGGCAGACATAACGAGGACCTCCGGGAAGGAAGTTCATCAAAAAGAAGCCGCTCAAGCATGAGCGAGCAAAATCAACAAGTTAACGAAGAGCGCCGAAATTCAACCACCAGCGCTCGCAATTTGCTAAGTCACGCCGCCTGAGCACGTTAACCAAGAGCGCCGCACGGCGCTCTGCAGCACCCATTTTGGGGTGGCGTGTCCGTCCAACTCCCGGTGCCGAAGGCACCGCTCTTCGAAAATACGGCGCAAACCTACGATTCCTGCCATGCCCCGTGCTCGCCATACTCCAATTGCAACTCCTGCAACCATTGCTGAAGGCCGGGGTTCTCCAGCGCTTGCCGGAAGATGTTACGCACGGCATCCCACTCAGCCTCAGTGAACTCCACATTGACCTCGTTCTGCTTCAGCCAGAGCGTGCGCTTCGTCGCACCCTTCTCCTTCGTCACAGACACGTAGAAATGCCTCCCGTTCCACGGCTGTTGCTTCGGCGGCAAGCCGTCCAGCATGGCGCGGAACTCAACGAGGTTTGGGTATCGCGTGATGACGAAACCGAACCGCCGCGAGGGTCCGAAGTCGATGCTCGTCGCGAACTCCGTGCTCCCCGAAGACGAAAACGACACCTTCAACTCGCCGTAATTTAATCCGCCCGGCAGAGTGATCCGGCGACGAAAGTCGTCGTCATTCGAACCGGGTAGGCGGACCGGCTGCCCGTCATGTTTTAGCCAGTGGCCGCGAGCTGCGAGTCCCCACAGATTGGACCAGTAGGGGGCAAGGATCTGATCGAGCCTCTTGCTCTCAACCCCTTCATCTCGAATAGCGTCGAAAAAACACCTGCCGATGGTGCCGGGATACTCCCACTTTTCTGTGGGCTGTAGCAGCTCCCGTCTCGATGCGATCTGCTTCGAAAGCGCTTCGTGCCTCTGACCGGCATCCTTGTCCGAAAGCTGAACATTCGTGGCGTAGCCGCCAAGATTGCCGAAATAATCCCAGACATGTTGAGAGGCGTGAGTTTTCCGATTCTGATAAACCGCTGCGAAGGCATCGAGCACAGCTAGATACGAGTCCCTCGATGGAACAGCAGGCCGAAGCAATGGTGGTTCTTGACGCTCACTATCCACGCCAATCTGGAGGTATTCGGCCAGGACATCCCACTCAGCCGAAGAAAGTGTATGTTGTGATTCCCACTTCTTCCGAATGCGCCACAGCGAGGCGGTGGGAGTGTTGAGCATTTCAAGGCGAGACGCCTCGCGGTCTACCCCCTCCACCCGCTCCTCCAGAATGATGAATGCCGCTTCCGCGAGGGAGATGGGCCGGCCCAACTGCTCGGTGAGCAACTTGCGATATCGCTCCAAGAGATGGAGGCGCTCGTCGTTCAACCGAACGGAAATGACTTCGTTCTTCCGCTTCCTATCAAGGATGGACATCATCATTGACATTATCTCCTACCATCATGCTAGACTGTAGGATACATGGTAGTGCAGATTCGTGGCAAAGGCAAGGGGAATCTTTTGGAAGGCAATTCACACAGCAGAGGTTGAGTCGAAAACCCATGAAACACCGCGGTACCCAATTCGGCCAGCGCCAGAACCCAGACTCGCCAAGAGTGCATGGCTTGCGCCTCGCAGTAAGTCCGTCCGCAAGATCAATAGAATTGTCTCGAAAGTTGCCGGAAGTTCTGGAACCTCCGTTAGCGGTCTCCGCAAGTGAGGCGCCCAGCCTACGTCTCTCGGAGACCACTAATGAAGTCACAGAGCAAGAAACCCAAGAAGGGCAATTCCTCACTGTCCAAGACGTAGCAAAGCTTCTACGCGTCCCCGTCTCCTGGGTCTACGGACGCACTCGAAAACGATCTTTAGAACGATTGCCGGGCTACCGACTTGGAAAGTATTGGCGCTTCCGCGAGGACGAAATCCTGGCTTGGGTGAAATGTCAGCGCGGAGGGCACTATGCCGCTTGACTCCAGAGGTACACTCAAAGCTGACATAGGAAAAGGCAGACGAGCCAACCTCAGAATAGAGAGGAGAAAAATGGCTCGTCGCCAGTATCAGAATGGTTGTCTTTTTATTCGCGGTAAGCGTAGGAAAATGTGGGTTGCGCGGTGGAGGGAAGACGTGATCCTCGCTGATGGATCAGCCAGCCGGGTAATGCGTTCGGTTGTGCTCGGACGTGTAAGCGAGATCGCAGGCCGCCGTGAAGCTCGCAGACTACTGGACGCTCGCCTCAACCCCATCAACCAAGGGCAGTACCGCCCGGAAGCCACGATGTTATTCTCGAAGTTTGCTACAGACTGCTTCGAGCCGGGATTATTGCCGACACTCAAGTTTGCTACGCAAAAAATATACTCATTCCTCTTGCGGAAGCACTTGACCCCACGGTTTGGTGACTATCGCCTATGCGACATATCCAGAGCGGAAATCCAGCAGTACCTTCTGGAGAAACTCAAGCAAGGATTTGCATGGGAGACCACCAACCATCTGCGCAACTTAATGAGCAAGGTTCTAGGGACCGCCGTCAGTTGGAATTACCTGGCGGACAATGTCGTTCGTGGCGTCAAGATGCCTGAGCGCTCATTGAAGCGTCCTCATCAGTTTCTCAATGCGGACGAAGTGAAACGACTCATTGCAGCCTGTACTGAGCCGACTCGCAGCATCGTAGTGGTTGCAACCATGACCGGACTGCGGATTGGTGAGATTCTCGCGCTGCGCTGGGGACGCATAAACTTCATCGGAGAAACACTGGTGGTTGCTGAAACTTGTTTCATGGGACGCTTCGGTACGCCCAAAACTCGGGCAAGCAGGCGAGAAATTCCGCTATCGCCCGCGGTCGTGGATGCGTTAAAGGCTCACTACTCTCGCTCGGCAGATCGTTCTCCTGAGGCACTGGTTTTTGCCACTCGGCACGGTGGTCCTTTGGTCTCGAACAATCTGCGGAAGAGGGGGCTGCAATCCGCGTGCAAACGCGCAGGCCTGCCACGAATCAATTGGCACGCTCTTCGCCATACACACGGCACGCTGTTGCACGTGCAAGGAACACCTCTGAAAGTGGCTCAGGCACAGCTCGGGCATTCTCACATGGCGACAACTCTCGAAGTCTACACGCACGCCAGTGTGATCGCTCAGCGAGAAGCCGTGAACCTACTCGACGAGCAAGTGTTCCCAAGTGTTCCCAAAAAAGCCGAAGAAGGTAGCAGTACAGCAGAGGTCGTTTCGCCAACTAATTGAATTTCCAAGAGTAAGTGGCGCGCCCGGGGAGACTCGAACTCCCGACCCTCTGCTTAGAAGGCAGACGCTCTCTCCAACTGAGCTACGGGCGCGTTCGTCACCTTGATTCTAAGACATATACACTTAACGCTGATACTGTTTTAGGTGCGTTGATTTTCTGTGAGACGAAACATGAACGTTCCAACCGGAGCCAAGACCGGCACTATTGGGCCTGCCATCTCTGTAAAGAGCAATTCCCCCTCAGCGTTCACTGAAAAAGAAACTCGCCAAGAGCGAGTTTCTCACTGCAAACTAAATGATTTAGGGAGAAAAATTCGCCATGGCTGACAGGTCGCGAAAAGGGAGCGCCTAGCATACAAAAAACTGACAATAAAGCGGACTTCCCCGTCAAGGTCTTCGGCGAAGACTTAATTCTTTGGTAGAGCCGAAAGATGAGGCCTGGAGCAGATACGCGGCGAGCTTCTTTCGAACCGTTGCAGACCTGCTACCCATCTGTTGCTGCAGTTGCTGCCGCACTTTGGATACTGTTTCGTATTGCTCGCCGCCGGTTGGCCGGAGCAAATCTTCCGCGCGAAGAACACAGGCAAAAGCCAATTCGGCGGATGCTTTGCTGCGCCGGAGGAATTGCCCGTAGTTGAACCAATCCGCTGCCTCCGCCAGCGTGTCGCCGGATTTCTGATCGAGGAGAAGGCTTCGCTGATATGAAGCAACAGCCGTGGCATCGCTGCTCGCTTCCTGCAGCTCGGCGAGATGCGCCCATGCGAGGCTTTCGAGCTTAATGTCTCCGGCTTTCTCCGCCAGCATCGCGGTGGATTGATAGGCCTGAATGGCTTGCGGAGTGCGATTCAACCGCGCGTTGTCGTCGGCAAGAGCGAGCATCGCGGATACAATTTCCGCGGGCGGCATTTGTTCGCGATTTTGATTCGCCGCGATCAATTCGAGGAATCTTTCGTAGTGCTCGCTCGCGGCGGAAGCATTTCCTTCTTGGTCAAGCGCTTGCGCTAGATAAATCTGCGCGTTCGTTTGCTCGGGATCAATCGCCACCGCTTTTTGCCAGGCGTCAATCGCTTCGCTGGCATCACCCTTCTGGATCATCAGCAGGCCGTAGTTGACGAGCGCATCGGGATCGCGCGGCGAAATCGCCAGCAGTTGCCGGTATTCGTCAAGCGCCTCGGAGTAGCGGCGCTCCTCGATCAGCACTCGCGCACGGGCCTCCTGCGGGCCGGGATTTGCAGGATTCACGGAGATGGCGCGCGTCAATGCCTGTTCCGCCTGCGGAAGGTTCCCTTCCAGCGACTCCACGCGCGCAATTTTCATTTGCACGGAGCTGTCGTAGGGATTGAGCGAGGCGGCCCGGACAAGATGGGCAAGGTTGCCGTCGTCCCATCCGAGAAAATAATGGACCTGATCCATGGCGCCCCAGGTGATGAGCAGCGCGGCTGCGGTGATGCGAAACGCGCGCGCGGAAGACGCGCTGCCGGTGAGCCATTGCCACGCGCCGCCTATGCCGCCGCCGGTGGCCGCAGCAGAGGTACTTTGCCGGCCTGTTGCTTCTGCGGCACGCCCTCCACGGGCCGTGAGCAGCGTTGCGATGCGCGAGTCGCGCAATTTCCAGATGGCGCCGTCCAGAATGAAGTGATGGATGTTGACGAGCGCGGTGAAAATCAAGAAGCTGACCGTGAAATCGTAGTGAAAAATGTAGCTGACAATCCACGGGCCGGGAATGAAGAGAGCGATGCCTCCCGCGAGCAGCGTCCCGAAATACGCGGCGCGGCTCCAGCCGCGGCCAGCCGCGCGCGCCTCACGTTGTGCGTAGTAGCTGGTGATCCACAAATATTGCGTTGAATGCAGCACCGCGAGGATGCCACTGCTGTAGCGGCTCTGCGGAATCTGAATGCGCATCGCCAGCGAAAGAAGAATTGGCACCAGAAACCAAAGGAGTTGCGAGAGAAGCAGCGTGAGCGGCGCGGCCAGAGAGCGCAATCCGGATTTCGCAACACGCAAAAACGCCACGGCGCTCAGCAAGAGAAATGTGCCAGCCGTCACGATTTCAGCTGGATGAGCGAGTTTGGCGGGAAGGCCGAGCGACAGGACTAGCGGATCGCCCGAAGCGCCGGTCTGAAAGCTGATCAACAGCATGATGTAAGACGCGACGAAGGCGTAGTGAAGCAAACGGCGTTCAGCGGTGTTCACCGTGGCGTCGTTGCGCCGCAAGAACATCATCAAAAGGCCGAAATTTTGCCGGGAATAGTGCCATGGACTCCAACAGATATAGAGCGTGAACACCCAGGGAACGAGGGGGAACCACGCATGCGCGAGCAGGCCGGTCAGGACCAGCAGCGCTGTCAGGTGCAGCGTGAAGACGCGATACTTGACGAATTCTTCCTTGGTGCGGTACGCGCGATAGATCGTCGCCATGAAGTGCGGATAATTGAAGACGATGGCCAGAAGATAAAACGCAACCGTCCAGGCATGAAAATGCGAAGTGCCGAGCAGCGCCGCGATGAGAAGCAGCGGAGCCGACCACGCGCCGCAGCCGAAGATCAAATCCGTCCACGGCCCGTAAATCCACGTGCTTGGCGTGGAAGCAGGAGCAGTTTCGGCCTCGAGCGCTCATCGTTGCCAGTCCGGTCCTTGCACCACGCGAGTCATCGCACTTCGCCCGTACTCCTCTGTTGAGATTGCCTCCAGTTTACTTGGCTTGGCGGGCGCGACGAGTTCCGTGGCGCATCGCATTGCAGTATGGGTAACCGGCGGCCGCGAACCACCGAGTTTCCGATAGACCAGCCGCAGCCATGATTCTCATCCCGTAGGTGGTAGGCGGCCTTCGCCCCGGCAACCGCCCCGCTCATGAGCACGTGGCGATTGGCGCTCCCGCTGCTGCTGCGCAAGTTGTCACAGATTGACCCACGGTTTCGTTCTCTAGGAATTCACGCCGACTTGCAGTATCTTCGAATTGTGGAGTCGGGAATCTCCGGAGGGCCGAATGGCGGATGACAACGCAAAGAATGCAGAAACCCCACCAGCAGGTGGGCGCATGGTGAAATGCGTGAAGTTTGGCCGTGAAATGCCCGGCCTCGATCGCGTCCCGTGGAAAGGCGAACTCGGTCAGAAAATCTACGATAACGTTTCCAAGGAAGCCTGGAAGATGTGGATCGAGTACTCAAAGATGGTGATGAACGAGTACCGCCTCAATCCCCTGGATCCCCAGTCACAAACAATCATCGCCGAGCAGATGGAAAAATTCTTTTTTGGCGAGGGCGCGCAATTGCCGCCGGGATACGTGGCGCAAAAGGCCAAAGCTTGATTCGGCGCGCGTAGACGGTATTCCGAACTTACAAAGAGATTTTTCTCGTCGCTGGATGTTCCACCGGCAATCGCGCTGAAAAACGGAAATGCAGCCGCGCGTGGGCTTGCCGGAGCGCGGACTCTACTTCTGCGGGCTCGACAGCACGCGCAAAGATGAATCCCAGGTAGCTCGCGCCTTCGGGCCACGCCGCGACGTAATCCTTTAATCGCGCCGAAATCTCGATCTCCGTTATGTTGGGCACCCGTGCCGCATCCTCTTTGCCTTCGACTCCCTCGAAGATTCCGCTGCGCGGCACGGGAATCATCATAACGCCAGACGCGTCTGGCTCGCGGTCAACGTCGGCGCTGCCTAGATCGAGCAGGTGCCGAATCAGCAGTTCTTCGAGCGAGATTCGTTGCGGACCGAAACGCAACGCGCGCGAACACAGCCCCCCGATCGGTCGCGGCGCAATTTCAAGCACCCACGGACCGCGATCGTTCACGCGGAACTCGGCGTGAATCGGCCCGTGAGTCAGGCCGAGCGCCGCCACGGAGCGCACTGCGCAATCGCGGAGCGCGATCTGCTGATCCTCGGAAAGCCGCGACGGGGTCACGTAAATTGTCTCTTCGAAGTACGGGCCCTCAAGCGGATCGGGCTTGTCGAAGATCGCCAGCACTCGGAGCCGACCACGATCCAGCAGACCCTCGATGGCGACTTCCTTTCCGTGAATGTAATTCTCCACGAGCAAACGGTCGAGACCTGCCTCGTGAGTGACTTGAATTTCCGGCGATGCGAGCAGAGCAGCGATCCTTGAGACGGCGCTTCGAAACTGCTCTTCATCGTTTGCGCGAATCACGCCCTGGCTCGCCGCGAGCGACAACGGTTTGATCACACAGGGAAATTTCACTCTCGGCAGAACAGCCTGAATAGTCTCGGTAACCGCAAAAGAAAAAAATTGCGGCACGGGCAGATCCGCGTCGCGCAGGGCTTCTCGCTGAGCCAATTTGTTCCGGCTGCGCTCAACGGCTTGTGGATCGTTTCCAGCGAGCCCGAGGACGTGCGCTGCGTACGCCGCCGTTTCGGTGGGACGGTCCCCGAGAGCTAGGATTGCGCTTGGTGGGTCTGATTTCGCTCGCCGGGCAATTTCCTCCCCTGCCTCCCACGGATGCTCGAAGTTCAAGGGCAGCGCGCCGTCGCCCCAGGGATCTTCGAGCTTATGGCAGCGGTCGGTACCGAACTGCACTTCCACGCCCAGCGCGGCCGCTCCGGCAGCGAAACCGCGAGTCTGGTAGCCGAGCTTGCTCGCGAGAATCAGGAGCTTCTTATGCAAAGTTTCCATTTACTTTGAGCCCGCACACGTCAAACGAACGCGTCCGCCTGCCGCAAAGATTTTCTCGCATCAACGATGGAGGCCAACTGGTCTCCCGTTGGCTCGGCTCAACAGTACCAGGGTTCCGTCAGGTAAGGGACGGCCGCGCGCGCAACAAGAACGGGCTGCTGCCTTTCCGCTTCACGCACACCAGCAGCCTGCCGGGCCGCTTCTTCAATGAACGCAAAGGTTCGCGTCCGTGTTCGGCTCATTTTCTCGCTGGTGTGAATGATCCGTTGAACTCCCTCACAAAGGCCGTCAACACGGCTGTCAGCGTGCTTCCATGGGTAAACCATCGCCGCGTCGTCAAAGGGACCTACACATTCGCGGATATCATCGAGTTCGAGCAAGCGCGAGCCTGCGGGAATCAAGAGGCGAATCGCCAGTTGAATCGGAGCCACATTTTCGACGAGTTCGTTCCCGCGCAGCACTTCGAGAAGATCCACATAGCCTTCCAGAGTCGTCCATGGCGTGAAAGACACAAATGTCGGCTGCAGGACCAATCCTTCCGTACGGAATCTGCGGACAACCTCGAGAAAATCGGCGCGTGTATGGCGTTTCTCCAGTTTTTTGAGAATCGCATCGTCCACGGATTCGACGGCGCTGGTGACGAAAAGGCATCCTGTTTCACGCAGCGTTCGCAGATGCTCAGAATGCTTCAATAAGTGCTCAATCTTGAGTGTGACGTCGTAGGTGATTTTCGGAAACTCTTTGTGCACCGCTTCGACGAGCGGAATCGCGTGGCCAATGCCATTAAAAAAGTCCGGATCGCCAAACGTGATGTGCTGCGCACCCGCTGCCACCTGTTGGCGAATGTCCGCCAGCACGATGCTATGGTTGACGATGCGAAACACACCTTTGTAAACAGGCACGATCGGGCAGTGCCGGCACAGATGTTTGCAGCCCCTGCTGGCCTCCGTGTAACCAACGGTAAGCTTTTCACCGCTCGGCAGCGCCACGCGAGCGTACTTGTCCAGAGGTACGAGTCCATCCCGACTGGGCACCTTGAATTCTTGGCGTGCCAGCGAAACCACTGGCTCTTCTTGTGCTGTGGCTGCAGATGATTTTGCGCTCGCCATCCTGCCTGCCAGGTGCACTAATCCCTGTTCAAATTCTCCGCCGAGAATTGTTTGTACGCCAAGACGTCGCAGCCAAGCTTCATTCACGGAAGCATACAATCCGTAGAAACAAATATGCGCATGCGGATTGATTCGCCGAATCTCGCCAAGCAGTTCCACGGCGAGGCGCGTTGCCGTGTGCATTGGCACGTAGAATGCAACGAAGTTCGCGTCGCGAATGGCCTGCTCGTTCAACCGTTCGCGCGACGTGTCGATACAAGTGACTTCGGTGCCAGCCTCGCGGAGCCATGCGGCCGGCGAAGCCAATCCAAAAGGTTGGCGTCCGAGTTCGTATGTGGAGATGAGGACGGCTTTCATCGCTTCCGTTGACTCTGAAATTATGGCATGCGCGAAGTTGCCGCGGCAAACTCACGAACAGTCCAAGAGGGAAAATTGGAAAGTGCAGGCACGTGATTGCGTTATTATATAAGGTGAGGAGAAGGAGCCTGTAAGTTCATGAGCGCTGCCTCAAACTCGTTCAACGCGCGTTCCACTCTCAAGGCTGCTGGAGAGTCTTTCGAGATCTTCCGCCTGTCGTCACTCGAGGCCTCCGGCGAAGGGAAAATCGCTTCGTTTCCTTTCTCGCTGAAAATCCTGCTCGAGAATCTGCTGCGCCAAGAAGGCGGCCCATTCGTTCAGGCGGACGACGTTCGCGCGCTCGCCAATTGGCGGCCAACAGAGGAGCCGTCAAAGGAAATCTCTTTTTTGCCAGCGCGTGTTTTGCTTCAGGATTTCACGGGCGTGCCCGCCATCGTTGACCTGGCGGCGATGCGCGAAGCCATGCGCAAACTCGGCGGCGATCCCGCCAAGATCAATCCGCTGTTTCCCGCGGAGCTTGTGATCGATCACTCTGTGCAAGTCGACCAATTCGGAACACCGCAATCATTTGCGTTCAATTCCGAATTGGAATTCATGCGCAACATCGAGCGCTACGCACTCTTGCGCTGGGGACAGGACAGTTTCAGAAATTTCCGGGTCGTGCCGCCGGATACGGGAATTTGCCATCAGGTCAATCTGGAATACTTGTCGCGCGTGGTCTTCCGCCGCGAAGAAGCCGGCAAGCAGCTGGCCTATCCTGATTCGCTGGTTGGCACCGACTCACACACAACGATGGTGAACGGTTTGGGAGTTTTTGGCTGGGGCGTTGGCGGAATTGAAGCAGAAGCAGCCATGCTCGGCCAGCCGCTCTCGATGCTCATTCCACAGGTCGTCGGTTTCAAGCTTCATGGACGCCTGCACGAAGGAGCCACGGCTACCGATCTCGTTCTTACCGTCACCGAGATGCTTCGGAAGAAGGGCGTGGTCGGAAAGTTTGTGGAATTCTACGGCGCTGGGCTTTCGAGCCTGACGCTCCCGGACCGCGCCACGATCAGCAACATGGCGCCGGAATACGGCGCGACGATGGGCTTCTTTCCGGTCGATTCCGAAACGCTCGCGTATCTTCGGTTCACAGGCCGCGAGGAAGCTCACGTGAAGCTTGTGGAGGCCTACACGAAAGAGCAGGGGCTCTTCCGCACGGACGCGACGCCCGACCCGGAATTTTCCGACCAGCTTGAACTTGACTTGGCCAATGTGGTCCCCACGATCGCCGGGCCGAAGCGTCCGCAGGATAAGGTACCGCTCACGCAGGCCAAGGCCGTTTTCCAGAAGTCGCTCACTGCGCCGCCAAAACATACAAATGTCCGAAACAACGGTGACCGGTTCGAGCTCTCCGACGGCTCCGTCGTTATTGCGGCAATCACCAGCTGCACAAATACATCGAACCCATCGCTCATGCTTGGCGCGGGCGTCCTCGCGAAGAAAGCCGTGGAGCGCGGCCTGAAGTCCAAGCCGTGGGTAAAAACCAGTCTTGCGCCAGGTTCGATGGTCGTCAGCGATTATCTGAAAAAAGCAGGACTGACGCCCTTCTTGGAGGAATTGCGTTTCCATCTTGTTGGCTACGGGTGCACCACGTGCATCGGCAATAGCGGGCCACTTTCCGAACCGATTAGCAAAGCCATCAAGGAAAACGATCTCGTGGCTGTTTCAGTTCTCAGCGGGAATCGCAATTTTGAAGGACGCATCAATCCACTCTGCCGCGCAAATTATCTCGCTTCTCCGCCGCTCGTCGTCGCATACGCGCTTGCCGGGCGGATGGATTTTGACATGGAGAAAGATCCACTCGGAGACGACCAAGCCGGCAAACCTGTTTATTTGCGCGACATTTGGCCTACTCCGCAGGAAGTGGAAGTGCTCATGCGCTCCTCCGTGACCACCGACATGTTCCACAAGGAATACTCCAATATCTTTACCGGCGATAACCGCTGGCGCGCGCTGGCGGTTCCCAAGGGCGATCTTTACGCGTGGGATGCAAAATCCACCTACATCAAGTCGCCGCCATTCTTCGAGGGCATGCCGCCGAAGCCCGGACCGATCCATGACTTGAATGGGTTGCGCGTCCTGGCGCTGCTCGGCGATAGCGTCACGACAGACCATATTTCACCCGCGGGCTCGATTCCCGCCGATAGTCCCGCTGGCAAGTATTTGATCGCGAATGGCGTGCAGCCCAAGGATTTCAATTCATACGGCGCGCGCCGTGGAAATCACGAAGTGATGATACGCGGAACATTCGCAAATATTCGCTTGCGCAATATGCTTGCGCCCGGGACAGAAGGCGGTTGGACGCTGCATCAGCCAAGTGGCACGAAGATGACCATCTTCGATGCGGCAGAGAAATACCGCTCCGAAGGCGTCCCCTTGCTGGTCATCGCCGGTCAGGAATACGGCGCGGGTTCTTCGCGCGATTGGGCTGCGAAGGGCACTCTGCTTCTCGGTGTCCGTGCCGTTCTCGCCGAGAGCTTTGAGCGCATTCATCGCAGCAACTTAATCGGCATGGGTGTCCTGCCTTTGGAATTTCAGAATGGGGACACGGCGAAGTCATTGAATCTTACGGGACAAGAATCATTTCAGATTGACGGTCTCGCGGAGCAGTTCAAGCCGCGAAAGACGGTTCACGTGCGTGCACGTGATGCCTCGGGCAAAGAAAAAAGCTTCTCCGCCTGCCTGCGCATCGATACACCCGTCGAGGCCGCGTACTATCAGCACGGCGGAATTCTGCAATATGTTCTGCGGCAGATGTCCTAGCTCCTAGCTGAGCGAACCAAATTCGAATCGTCGTCAGTTCCCATTCACCGTGACGGACTCCGAATTGGAAAGTCCACCGCCCGGTCCAGGGTTATTGACGTTCACAACTACCGTGACACTGCTCCCTAGACTTATGGGTGTAGAGCTGTTGTTGCCGCACCCTGCCATGAACACCAACAGAAGAACCATGCCAATCGTTGCGCCAATGGCACCGCGGCGCCTGCGCGGCATACCGAAACATGCCGCGGCTCCCAGAATCGCCACGAAGAGCGCCACAAGGAGCAGCGGCTCCCGCCCCATCGGCCGCGATTTGGGCGCGCCAAGTGGCGCCACGCTGCCGCCCAAGGTTGAGGTGAGCAAGCTCGCGGGAACCGTTACGGAAAACGACGTGCTCGTTCCGCCAGGCAACTGCGCGAGCGCCGTGCTGACATTTTCGTTGACGCCCGATGCAGGCGTCCATACCACTTCGGAATTCGGCGTGAAGTTCGACCCATTCACCGTAAGCGTAACGTTGCTCCCAGCGGTAATCGAGCCCGGTGATGCGCCGGACAGCATAGGCACTGGCCCTTCGACGCCGAAGTTCAGTGAATTCTGCGCCCCGGTTACGCTCACTGGCACCTCGCCTGAACTTGCCAATGCCGATGCCGGAACGGCCACAGTCAGTTGTGTTCCGCTTCCGGATGAAGCGAGCGGCGTGCTGCCGAAATTTACCGTCGGATTCGCCGGGAATCCTTGACCGGTCAGCGTCAACGTAATGCCGGACGTTCCGGCTGACGTGCTCGTTGGCGAAATTCCGGTGAGTGCAGAAGCCGGTAGGCCTGGCAACTGCAGGTCCCAATCGCCGCGTCCGTGCGTTCCCACTCGCAATACACGAGCCGTGTTATTCAGCTTCAGAGACGTGCACTCGACGTGCGGCAGCCCGGTCGCGAGCTCCGACCAACCGGTACCTCCGTTCGTCGTAATGAAGATCCCCACATCGGTCGCGACGTACAATGTGTTATTTGTCACGTCGTTCGGATCAACGACAACGTCATTCACGGGTGTATTAGGAAGGTCAGTGACTTCGGGGCTGCCGCAATTGCCTGTGTTGTGGCAGCTGATGTCCGTCCAACTTGCGCCGCCATTCGTTGTCTCGAAGAGGTGACCGAGCGCATCCGAAAATCCCGAAAAACCTGAGAAAGCTGCAAAAGCAACAGTCGAAGTCGCCGGGCTCGCCACGACTTGCGTAACCACACGCTTCGGCGTGTTGGCCTGGTCAATTTCCGTAAACGTTGGCGATGCCGCGGTCGCATTCGTGGAGACCCAGATGGCGCCTATGTCCGTACCCACATACACTGTGTTGGAGCTATTCGGCGCCACCGACAGGCTCGTGACCACGCATACCCCGCCTCCGCATTGGGAATTTGTGGTTGAGCCGGTCAAATCCGGCGAGGCTATATTCCACGAAATGCCGCCATTCGTCGATTGCCAGACGCGATAGGTTCCGAAATACAGATTCTGAGAATTACTCGGATCGAGAACCAATGGTGGAACAAAGTTCGCATTGTCTGCATCCATGGCCGGCGTATCGAGGATGACCCAGTTTTCGCCGTCCGTGCCAGCGACGCCGTCCAGCTGGTTCTTGTTCACTATGCCCTCTTGGCCGACATCTTCACAGGCCGCGTAAACAGTGCTCGGCGTGCTCGGGTCAATCGCCGTCCATCCACCGTCTCCGCAAGCTTCGGTGTCGGTCCAATTCAAGTCTCCAGTGAACATTTGTGTGCCGTTGTCCTGCGCACCGGCAAACCCTACCTCCGGGTTGGAGGGATGAATCGAATTGCCGGGATAAAATTGCGTCAGGTTCAGCGTCGTGTTCAGATCCGTCCAGGTCTGCGCTCCCGGCGAGCCGCTGACGACGTTCGATGAAGCCCAGATGCCGCCATCATTTCCGATATAAAAATTGCCATTCGGGCTGAAGGCAAAAGCGTGAGTGTCCACATGGATGAATGTTCCACTCGAATTGTCGCAGGAAATGTCATTCCATGTGTTCCCGCCGTCGGTGGAGCGAATGGCGGCAGAAATTCCGTCGTCGACCGGAAAATTCCCGCAGGGCTGCGAAATACCACTCCCTTCTGCGGCCGGTCCTCCGCCAAGAAAGATCAGCTGCGGATTCGTTGGGCTGATGATCGCGGCCATGTCATAAAAACACTGCTCGTTGCAGAAGGCCGGTGTGGAGAGCTCGGTGAACGTAGTGCCTCCGTTGGTGCTCTCGAAAACAGCGAGCAAACCGCTCGATTCCGTGGTGATGTCCGCGATCGAAACGATCAGCTCTCCGGGCTTGCCCGAACTGGCGGCGGGACCTGCGGCTATGGTAATGCGTCCATAACTCGCGGCGCTGAGCCCGACTGCCTGAGCGGCGGTGTCCAAGCCTGTCAATCGAGTCCAGGTGACGCCACTGTCGCTTGATTTGTAGACGCCATTGTCTAACTCTTCGTCGCCCGCTTGGTCGCAAGGACTGCTTGCGCAAAACGGGATGCCCAGCCCTGCGTACACGGTGTTGCCGGTTGCGTCCGTCGGATCGAATGCCACACCTGTTCCAAAATCATTCGCTCCCGGAAAGTTGGTGGCGTTACTGGTCGGAATCACGCGCGTCCAATCCGCGCCGCCGTCCGTCGAGCGCCAGATTCCCGAGTTGATCGGACTGCTTACACCCTCGATCCCTGCAAGGAGCACCTGACTTGCTCCGCTCGTTGCCGGATCAGCAGCAATCGAGCCAATGAACGGTCCAGCCGCCCCCGGGTTTGTGGGAGTAATGGTCGAGGGAGTTCCGGTCGTCACCGTTACAAAGGTATTGTCCTTCGTCCAGGTATTGCCGCCATCGTGCGAAATCAGCACGCCCGCGCCGTAAAAACTGTCGAAGGCAAAATTCTCCTCGCCCGTTCCGTAGTAAATCGCGCCCGTGTGCCCGCCGGTGCAGTCAGCAAGCACTGGATCGAGCGCGATGGAGCCGCTCGAAATCGACAGTTGGTTGTCTGTCATCTCAACCCAGTTCGTGCCGCCGTTGGTCGTTTTCCAAACCCCGCCCTGTGCTCCGCCGGCATAAATCGTATTGCCGCTCGAATCGCACGGATCGACCGCCAGCGCATTCACGCGTCCGGAAGTTAGTGCAAAAAAAACACTCGACGTGGGTTGAGGGCCGATTGGCGTCCAACTGCTCATATTGATTGCGATTTGCTCAGGGACCTCACTGGATGCGCCCCCGGAGTTTGCATGCTGTGCCGGCGCGAGGAAACCCTCCATGAAAGTCCCTCTGTTTGCGCGCATTTGCTCGAGGTGTTCCACGGCTCGGATTCGTGCGTCGGCGGGAATATGACCGAGCGGAAAAGCGCGTTGGTGGAAGAACCATTGCTCGCGCTTCTTGATTTGCTGCGCGGAATCTTTCTCTCTTTCGGGCCGTTCGCGAGTCGGCCCTTTGCCAATCAAGGGCACAATGAAAACAGCGAGCAAAGCCAGTCCAGGCAGCAATACAGAGATGAACTTGTGCGCGATGACGAAACTTCGAGCGGCATGAAAAATAGACTTCGCTCGAGCGATGGTCTTAGTGTCTGGGAACACGCTGCTTCCTCCTCATGCAATCCAAACGAGCGGAGAGCTCCAGGCTGCGGGTTACGAACGCCGAGTGCAAGACCCAAGCCAACTGCCAGTACAAGATTAGGTAACCCCTCCGTCCTCAATTCTTTGGTTAAATGATGTTCGGCTTAGATGCGCAACTATGCATTCAAGATGTAGACATCATTGGGCGTCCGGAATGGCCACCGCGGATAATAACCTGGCAGCACTCCAGGGTTGCGCATGCCCCTCCTTGGCCCTTCCCGCAACAAGCAAGGCTCACACCCACAGTGCCGTCTGAAGCTCCTAATAAACGGATTTCCGGGTGTCCGATAGCGGGACAATGAAGTCCCACTATCGGGCGTGCATTGGTGACTAATCAGGTGTACAATGCATCTAAGCTGCACAATAGGTGAGGCTTACACCGTGCGTGCTGTCGGCATGCGAATTGCGGTTGTCATTCTTGATCGAGGAGAAGTAACTTGGACATTGTTCGCCCTGATGTAAAGAGGAAGAAGCGGATCCGCAGGATCATGTATATCGTGGCTATCCTTATCCTGCTTCCTCTGGTGACTTACGGCCTATCACGGTTGAAACCTGCTCCTCCCAGCGTTGATGGCTCGGTGATCTGGGCGGGTACGGTTAAGCGCGGAGACATGCGGCTTGAGATGCGCGGCCTAGGGACACTCGTCCCGGAAACCACTACCATTATTTCCGTCCCTTTTGAAGCTCGCGTCTCCCAGCGTCTCATTCTTCCCGGTGCAATCGTGAAACCCAACTCCGTCATCATGATCATGACCAACCCTACCCTTGAGCAGCAGCTTATCAGCGCCAAATTCCAGTTGCAATCGGCCCAAGCCGCGCTCTCCAGCCTAAGAGCCACTGTCGGGAACTCGCTTATGGCGCTGCGCTCAGCGGCTGCCAACACACGGTCGCAATACCGTCAGGCGGAGATGCAAGCGGAAGCGGATCAAACCGGTTACCAACAAAATGTAGTCGCAAAAGTCATCGCTGATAAATCCCAAGTGCAGGCCGTCGAGTTGAAGGATGAGGACCAGTTAGCGCAGCAGCAGGTAGATAGTTACGCAGCCTCCGTGCAAGACCAGTTGGCCGTCGCCCAAGCTACCGTGTCGCAGGATCAGGCGCAGCTGGCCTTGTACCAACATGAGGTCGAACAACTGACCGTCCGCGCCGGTCTCGATGGTGTGCTCCAGGAAGAACCGGCCCTAGTCGGTCAGGACATGACCCCCGGACAGGAACTTTGTATAGTCGCGCAGCCTTCAAAGCTGAAAGCGGCGCTGCAAATCGCCGAGACGCAAGCGCGGGACATTCAGATCAATCAGACCGCGCAGGTTGATACCCATAACGGCATCATTCCAGGACATGTAATTCGCATTGACCCTGCCGTTGTGAATGGCACGCGTACCATTGACGTCCATCTGGATGGACCGTTGCCCGAAGGCGCTGTGCCAAACCTGAGCGTCGAGGGCACCGTACTCATCGAAAACCTGAAGAACGTACTCCAAGTTGGGCGCCCCGTTCACGGCGAACAGAACCAAACAATCGGCCTCTTTAAAGAAGTCGATGATGGGAAGGAAGCAGTCCAAGTGCAGGTAGGCATCGGGAAGGTTTCGGTAAGTGACGTTGAGATTGACAAGGGCTTGAACGTAGGCGATGTAGTCATTCTGTCGGACATGTCGGCCTATGACAATTTTGACCGTATTCGAATTAAGTAAGCGTATGATACTGGTGGCGAAGGAGCGAGCATGAACGGCACGCAAATATTGATTCACCTGGACGGCGTTACCAAGGTTTTCTACACCGACGAAATCGAGACTCACGCGCTGGCCGGCGTCCACCTGGAAATCAAGGTCGGCGAATTCCTTGCCATCGCCGGGCCCTCGGGCTGCGGCAAATCGACGCTGCTTTCGATTCTCGGCTTGCTGGACTCGCCTACCGACGGCGCGTATACGTTGAATAATCAGCCGGTGGCGAATCTTTCGCTGTCGGACCGCACGCGCATTCGCAATCGGGAGATTGGCTTCATCTTCCAGGCATTTAACCTAATCGGTGATCTGACGGTGTTCGAAAACGTCGAGCTGCCGCTGACATATCGAAGCATGGCCTCGGCCGAGCGCAAGCAGCGCGTCCAGCAAGTGCTTGAGCGCGTGGGAATGGCGCACCGCATGAAGCACTATCCTTCGCAGCTCTCCGGCGGTCAGCAACAGCGCGTCGCCGTGGCGCGCGCACTCGTCGGCCAGCCATCCATCCTGCTGGCGGACGAGCCCACTGGAAACTTGGACTCCAAGAACAGCGAAGCGGTCATGGATCTTTTGCGGCAACTCCATGGCGAAGGCGCCACAATTTGCATGGTGACGCACGATCCGCGTTTTGCGGGCGTCGCGGATCGCTCGATTCACCTGTTTGACGGCCGCATCGTTGAAGAACTGGTGCACGCGCGCACGCAAGCAGTCTAAGAATGCTTTAGTTTATTTTCCCCGGCTGTTTTTTCGTAAGTCGGGGTGTGCCCGCACGAGTCGGAGGCGCGACCAATGAACAACTTCTGGCAGGACTTACGTTTCGGGATACGCACACTCTCCAAGAATCCGGGATTCGCCGTCGTCGCTATTCTGACTCTGGCGCTCGGCATCGGCGCATCGACAGCAATCTTTTCCGTCGTCGACGCTGTCTTGCTTCGCCCGCTTCCTTACCCAAATCCCCAACGAATCGTGACCGTTTGGGAGCAGGAGGCAAATGGTCATCGAACGCATTTGGCCGATCCGAACTTCCTCGATTTTCGGGCGCAAAATCACACGTTGAGCGGCCTGGCCACGTTCGGTTCGGGAGAGGACTCTGTATCCGGCGGCAGCGAACCGGTACGTATGAACATCGGCCTCGTCTCCCAGGATTTTTTCAAAGTGATGGGCGTAGAGCCATTCCGGGGCCGGGACTTCGCACCTGACGAGCAGCAACTTCACGGCACGCCTGCCATGATCGTGAGTTATGGCTATTGGCAAAGGTATCTTGGCGGCAGGCCAGACCTTTCTCAGGTGCACTTGTCCATGGACGGCGCAGTGTACTCCGTGGTTGGCGTGATGCCGCAGGGGTTCGATTTTCCTGCAGACGTAGCTATCTGGGTTCCGCGCGAGCCTTACGGCTGGTCCACCAGCCGCTCATCTCACAACGGAGAAGGCATCGCGCGTCTTCGTAACGGTGTGAGCATTGAACAGGCGCGCGCAGACCTCGACACGATTGCTCGCCGAATTCACGCTGAGTACGGAAAAAAAGAAATCTCTGACTACTTCCTGACGGATGCTACAGTGATCCCACTTGCCGACGTCATCGTCGGAAATGTCCGCTCGGCTTTGATCACCCTTTTTGGCGCGGTCATCCTGTTATTTCTGGTCGCATGCGCGAATGTGGCGGGATTGCTTTTGGCGCGCACGTCGGCGCGGCGCAAAGAACTGGCGGTGCGCGCGGCGCTTGGAGCTGGCCGCGGTCGCCTTGTGCAGCAATTGCTCGCCGAATCGTTGGCCCTCGCCCTCGCGGGAGGGACGCTGGGAATTTTGATTGCCGTGTGGACGACGAGTATGCTTCCCGCAATACTGCCTGCAAGTCTGCCGCGGCAGCAAGGCATTGCTGTCAACGGAATGGTTCTTTTATTTACCGTGGCCGCAACCTTGATTGTTGCGGTCAGCCTTGGACTTTTTGCCGCGTGGCGCGCCGGTGAAGTCGATTTGGGCGATTCGCTGAGCGCGGGCGCGCGCGGTTACAGCAGCGGAGGTCAGAAGGCGCGCAGCGCGCTTGTGATTGGCGAAATTGCCGCGACGCTGATGTTGCTCGTGGGTGCCGGGCTTCTCGGCCGGAGCTTTTTGCGCTTGGTCTCGGTGAGCCCGGGCTTCAGCGGGGAGAATTTGCTGGCATTGAAGTTTGCGCTTCCTCAACCACAAGACGAACTGACACCTCAGCAGAGACAGGCGGAAATCGCGCGGCAGACTCAATTCCTAGACAACGCGCTGCAACGAGTGCGAGCGATTCCCGGAGTCGAATCGGCAGGAGTGGCGGGGGCCCTTCCCATCGCGGACCCGGAGGGGTTCAACGACGGAATATTCTTAATTCTCAATGGCCATTCGGCGCCGACGAACTTCGATGAGTGGGGACGCATGGCCCAAAATACGAAGCAGACCGGCGAAGCTGATCGCGCCGTCGCGAGCGCGGGATTTTTCCGCGCGATAGGAATTCCGCTCATTCGAGGACGCTTGTTCGACGAGCAGGATGGCCCTGACGCCCCGAACGTCGCGCTGATTAGCCAAAGCCTGGCGCACGAGAAATGGCCAAATCAAAATCCCGTCGGCCAGACCATCGACTTCAGCAACATGGACGGCATCCTGAAGCCGCTCACGATTGTCGGAGTTGTCGGCGACGTCCGCGCCCAAGGGCTGGATCAACCGATGACCCCGATGGTTTATGTCGATTATCGCCAGCGCGGGCTTGGCAACGGTTCGCCGGCTCTTCTTCTGCGCACCGCCTTGCCTGCCAGCGCGATCGTTTCTCCGGCCAGGGCAATTTTTCATCAGCTCGATCCGAATATCCCGGTGGAATTCACCACGTTTGAGGAGGCCCTTGGTGGCTGGCTCGCCGAGAAGCGTTTCCTCTTGCTTCTCGCGGGGGTATTTGCCGGAGCTGCGCTGGCGCTTGCGGCGGTGGGCATTTACGGACTGGTGGCTCAGTCGGTCACGCGCCGCACCCAAGAGATTGGCATTCGCATGGCGCTGGGCGCCCAGCGTGGAGACGTGTTGCGCCTGATCGTAGGCGAAGGCGCGCGAATGGCCGCCCTCGGCGTCGCTATCGGCTTGATGGTTTCTTTCGCGGTAACGCGGCTGATGTCGAGCCTGCTCTTCGGCATTGACGCCACTGACCCGCTTACATTTCTGGCAGTGGCTGTGCTGCTCTCCCTGGTCGCGCTTCTGGCATCGTACATCCCCGCGCGGCGTGCCATGCGTCTCGACCCAACGGAGGCCCTTCGCTACGAATGACGTTCGCCAGCGCTGAGAATCCGCGTGCGGAAAATCGGAACTCGCGTAAAATCAGACACCTGAACAGGCCGCAGCGCGTCTCTTCTAGCGCATAGGCAGGCCAAGTTCACGATTCTGATTCCGGGAGGGCATGATGGAGGAGCTGTTGCGAAGGTTTGGCATGAAAGAATTCGGCGCGAAAGCGCGAATCTTGATCCATCCGACTCTACTGGCAGCGGCGGTGACTTTGGCGCTGGCGATTGGTCTCGGCGCGCAGGCGCAGCAGTCACAGCCGGCGCCGGCCGAAAAGACCGCGGCGCAGCAATACAAGAACATTCAGGTGCTGAAGGATATTCCTGCGTCGCAACTCCTTCCCGGCATGCGCTACATCACCACGGCTCTCGGCGTTGAGTGCAACTATTGTCACGTGGACCAGAACTTTCCCGCGGACGACAAGCAATCCAAGCAAACCGCGCGCCGCATGATGACCATGCTCTTCGCCATTAATGACAACAATTTCGGCGGCCGCCCCGAAGTAAGTTGCTTCGCCTGTCACCAGGGGCATCACGAACCGATGGGTGCTCCCGCGCTTCCTGCGGAAGCGCTCGAACCGCAGTTCTCTCCGTTAGCCCAAGGTTCGCCAACCGTGGACGCTGTGCTGGCCAAATTTGCTCAAGCCAAGGGTGGAGAGGACGCACTGAACAAAATCAACACGCGCGTTATTCAGATCGAAGAAAGCTACCAGGGTCAAACATCTTCGATTGTGGCCTATCAGAAGGGCGGGAAAATGTATTCGACGGTCACCACGCCACAGGGTACCGCAGGAGCGCTTTTCGATGGAACGCATGCCTGGATTACGACGCCGCAAGGTTCCTTTCAAGCGGAAGGTTTCGACGATATCGTTCTGAGCCGCGAAGCTCAAATGAATCCGATTGCCGCGCTGCAGTACTACAAAGCAAAGCGCCTGCGCGGCCAAGCAAAAATCGGCGACACCATGACCTACGTCCTGCAGGCCACCGCGCCCGACGGCAGGATTGAATTCCTGTTTTTCGATCAGCAGTCTGGCTTGCTGATACGCCGCTCGATTCGCGACCGCACGATTTTTGGCGCCCTGCCAGTGGAAGTCGATTATTCCGATTTCCGGCCGACCGACGGAGTCGACATTCCGTACAAGATAACTTGGTACACCAACGGGCAAACGTCATCGTACGCAGTCAAAGATGTGAAGGATAACGCGCCGGTCGACGACTCGAAATTCGAGCCGCCGCAAAAGCCCTAGTAATCTTTGGTTGCGGCCAAAGAATGAGGTCCGGCGCTGCGGAGACAATTTATGACCACACTGTTGCATGATCTTCGCTACGCGTTCCGGATGCTCACAAAATCTCCGGGATTCACCGTCGTCGCGGTGTTGACGCTGGCGCTCGGCATCGGCGCCAACACCGCGATTTTCAGTGTCGTGAACTCTGTCCTGCTGCGTCCGCTTCCCTTTCCGCAATCCGGTCGTCTCGTTTCGGTCGAATATTTCGACACGATCAGCAAGGTCCCGCACGAATCGATCTCATATCCCGACTTTTTCGACTGGCGCAGTCAGAACCAGGTCTTCAGTCACATCACCGCGTTTCACGACAGTAATTACACGCTCACCGGTGTCGACCAACCCGCGCACCTCAGCGGAGAAGTGGTCAGCTCTGATTTTTTCTCCACACTCGAGGTCATTCCTGCACTTGGGCGCGGCTTCCTGCCGGAAGAGGAGAAGAAGGGCGCTCACGCCGTGGTCCTGAGCGACGGTTTGTGGCGAACGGCCTTCAGCGCCGATCCAAAGATCGTTGGCCGCAGCATCACACTGAATAACCAGGGCTATACGGTGGTTGGCGTCGCTCCTCGCGGATTCAACTTCCCCATCGCCACGCCGCCGGTCCAGCTTTGGACCACGTGCGCGGATGACACGGACATGCTCAGCGAGCGCGGCGCGGACTTTCTTGCCGTTCTCGGCCGCTTGAAACCGGGTGTGCCCATCGCGCAAGCGCAAGCTGATTTATCTCGCATCAACGCGAATCTCGCCCAGCAATATCCGGGATCCAATCTGCATACTGCGGGTGCGCGCGTCGATCCCGAATTGCAGCGCCTGGTCGGCGATGTTGCGCCTGCTTTGTTGGTGCTTTTCGGCGCAGTCGGATGCGTGTTGCTGATTGCCTGCGCCAACGTCGCCAACCTGCTGCTGGCGCGCTCCATGACCCGCCAAAAGGAAATGGCCATTCGCTCCGCGCTTGGCGCGGGACGCGGGCGCGTCATTCGACAATTGCTCACGGAGAGCGTCTTGCTCGCGCTTTTCGGCGGCGGCCTGGGATTGCTGCTCGCTTTGTGGGGAACCAGCGGTTTGGTGCGCTTAATTCCCCAGAACGTACCGCGAATGTCCCAAATTCAAATGGACAGCCGTGTCTTTGTCTTCACGCTCCTGGCCGCCGTCCTCACGGGAATTCTCTTCGGTCTTGCACCGGCTCTGCAAAGCTCCAAAACGAATCTCGTCGATTCGCTCAAGGAGGGCGGCCGCGGACTTTCCAGCGGCCTGCAGCACAACCGGCTGCGCGGCGCGCTGGTCGTTGCGGAGATGGCCCTGGCGCTGGCTTTGCTCATGGGCGCGGGCTTGATGATTCAAAGCTTCGCGCGCTTGCAGAATGTGGATCCCGGCCTTAATTCTCACAACGTTTTGACTTTCACTTTCGACCTTCCTGATGCGCGCTACAAAACAAATCAGCAGAAGATTTTTTATCGCCAGCTGCTCGACCGTTTGAACACGATGCCGGGCGTTGCCTCTGCCGCGGCTGCCTTGCCTTTGCCGTTGAGCGGCAACAACTTCGACATTAGTTTCACGATTGAAGGGCGGCCCGTCGCGAAGGGCAACTCTCCGGTCGAAGACGCACAAATCGTTAGCCCCGGCTACTTCCGTACGATGGGCATCCCGCTGCTCGCAGGACGCGAATTCGCTCCAACCGAGACACCCACTTCGCCTAATGTGGTCATCGTCAACCAGGCCTTCGCAAAAAAATATTTCCCGAACGAAGATCCTGTTGGAAAACATATGGAGCCTGAACTTTCGGACTCCGACTCGCCGGAACCGATGCGAAAAATCGTCGGTGTGGTAGGTGATGTCAAGACGCGCTCTCTGAGCCGCGACGCGCGTCCTGAATACTTCTTCCCTTACCAGCAGGCGTTGATCGGCAACTTGAGCATGGTTCTCCGCACGCAAGCCGCTCCTGAATCCGTATTGGGTGCTGCTCGCGATGCGGTCCGCTCCATGGATTCCAGCCTGCCGTTCTACAGCGTGAAAACGATGGATCAGTACCTAGGCGTCTCCGTCGCGCAGCCGCGCTTCAGCACCCTGCTCCTTTCGATTTTTGCGGGACTTGCCCTCGCGCTCACCGCTCTTGGCCTTTACGGAGTGATTTCTTACTCCGTTGCCCAGCGCACCCACGAAATCGGCATTCGCATGGCGCTCGGCGCGCAAACCAGCGATGTTTTGAAGATGGTCATCCGTCAGGTCATGCTTCTCACCGTGCTTGGCTGGGCCGCTGGCATTACCGCCGGCTTTTTCCTCATGCGGTTCCTCTCCAGCCAGCTCTACGGCATTCGCATCACGGATCCGCTGACGTTGCTTGGCGTCACGATTGTTCTGGCTGCGGTCGCGTTGCTTGCCTGCTGCATTCCCGCGCGCCGAGCTGCCCATGTCGATCCGTTACAAGCGCTGCGCCATGAATAGGAGTCGAAATGAACACCCTGTGGAATAACCTGCGCTACGCCATTCGAATGTTTGCCAAGAATCCCGCATTCACGGCGATCGCCGTGTTGACGCTCGCTCTCGGCATCGGCGCCAACACCGCCATCTTCGGCGTCGTGGATGGAGTGCTGCTTCATCCTCTTCCGTTTGCTCACGCCAGCCGGATCGTCTGGGGATGGGGACAATTACCTGTGGCGCCGCACGCGGCCGTTTCACCTCTCAATGTTTACGACTATCGCTCGCAGAACCATTCGTTCGAGCATTTCGGCGCATTCTTTGTGCTGAATGCGTCGCCGCAAGACCTGAGCATCGGCGGTCACGCGGAGCAGGTTGAGGGAACCATGGTTACGGCAGATTTTTTTGAGGCGCTGGGCGCGAAGCCCTATCTTGGCCGACCGTTTTTAGCCGCGGACGAACAAACTGCGTCTCCGCAGACGCTCGTTTTGAGCTACCGGCTCTGGAAACAGAAATTCGGAGGCGACCCAGGAGTCGTCGGGCGCACGATTATCTCCGATGGCAACAGCGTAACCGTTGTCGGTGTGATGCCGCCGAACTTCAATTACCCGCAAGAAGCTGAAATCTGGTTTCCGGAACCAATGCTCGCCCCCGGTATGAGCAATCGCGCTGCTGGTTTCCTGCGCCCAGTGGGATTGCTGAAGCCGGGCGTAAGCATGGCGCAAGCACAGGCAGATCTCGATGCCATTTCGCATCATCTTGCGCAGCGGTATCCCGATGCGGACAAGAATTGGAGTTTGCGGATTGTGCCGATGCAGGAAGCCATCGTCGGGCCCGTTGAGGCGCCGCTCTTGTTGCTGCTCGGAGCCGTGGCACTGGTCTTGCTGATTGCCTGCACCAATGTTGCGAACCTCGTTCTCGCACACAATAATGCGCGACAAAGAGAAATCGCGATCCGTACCGCTCTCGGTGCGGGACGAATGCGAATTGTCGGGCAGTTGCTCACCGAGAGCCTATCCTTAAGCTGCATCGGCGGCGCTTTGGGCGTGTTCGTCGCGAGCTGGGGCGTGGCAGCGCTTCGCACTCTTGGCCCTGCCAGCTTGCCGCGCCTCGACGAAGTGCAACTCAGCGGAAGCGTCCTGGCCTTCACCGCCGCTTTGTCGATCCTCACCGGCCTTCTTTGCGGCTTGGCCCCTTCTTTTCAGGCGGCCAAAACCGATGTGCAGAATTCTCTCAAGGAAGGCAGCCACTCTTCCGCCAGCGGAGCGCGCCAGCGGCTCCGTGCCGCGCTGGTAGTTTCCGAAGTCACGCTGTCGGTGGCTTTGCTGATCGGCGCGGGATTGATTCTCAACAGTCTCTGGAGAACGCTGCATGCGAATCCAGGATTCGATCCTCGCGGAGTCCTCACGACAAGGCTCGCTCTTTCCGACAAGAATTATTCGCAGGATGCTCGAATGCTCGTTTTTTACCGCGATCTTTTCGCTCGGATCAAAGCATTGCCGGGAGTTGAGTCCGCAGGCGGCATCAGCGAACTCCCCCTGAGCGGCCAATATAACGATGATTTTTTCAGCGCCGCTGCCACTCCTCCGGCGTCTCCTCACGACGCGGACGATGCCGATTTTCGCGTGGTCGCGGGCGATTATTTTCAGGCCATGCACATGCCTCTGTTGCAAGGCCGGCTGTTTTCCGAGCAAGATCAGCAGAATACTTCGCGCAAAGCGATCATTGATGAGCCGATGGCGCAGAAGTATTACGCCGGACAGAATCCGCTGGGAAAACATCTGTGGTTGTGGGGGCCAAAGGGGTTTGCCAGTTTCGAGATTATTGGCGTCGTCGGCGGCATGAGGCATTTCGCGTTGCAGATTCCGCCGCGCCCGACAATGTATTTTGCGTTCACGCAAGTGCCGCAAGAGACGTTGAACATCATAGCGCGCAGTGAAAAGGATCCGACACAGCTCGCTTCTGGCATCCGTGGTGCGGTCGCCGCGATTGATGCCGGCGAAGCGCTCTCCGGATTTCAAAGCATGCAACAGATCGAGTCCGAATCAGCGTCTAGTGACCGTTTCAACGCTCTCTTACTGGGGCTCTTTGGCGCCCTCGCTTTGATCCTCGCTGCGGCGGGAATTTACGGTGTGATGTCCTATGCCGTAACGCAGCGCACCCACGAAATCGGCATTCGCCTTGCTCTTGGCGCGCAGCCGGCGACTATCTTGCACATGCTGATTGGACAAGGCATGAAGCTCGTCGCCATCGGCACGATCCTCGGACTGGGCGCCGCAGTCGGCCTCACGCGTCTGATGGCCAGCCAGCTTTTCGGCGTCACGGCCACCGATCCTTCGACTTTCATCGCCGCCGTGATTGTTTTGGGAATCGTCGCTGCTCTCGCCTGCTACATTCCCGCGCGCCGCGCGATGCGCGTCGACCCAATAATCGCGCTCAGGTACGAATGAGGTACGATCGCGGCACGATAGAGTGAGGCAAGCGGATTTCTAATCGACAGTTCTTCGTGGCTTTTCGAATTTGGGTACAATAGTTGTTTCGCTTTCCCTGGAGACCAACGTGATTCGAATGGTGGATGTCGAGAAGTTCTATGAATCAGGCGCCGGCAAGACCTGGGTTTTGCGCCGCATCAATCTGGATATCCGTCAGGGAGAATTCATCACCATCATGGGCCCTTCCGGCGCCGGCAAATCCACGCTGATGGGCATCGTCGGGATGCTCGACGGCGCGTGGAAAGGTCAATTCTATTTCGCCGATCACGAAGTGCACAAACTCGACAACCGCAAGCGCGTCGAGCTGCACAAGAAATATATCGGCTTCGTTTTCCAGCAATATCATTTGCTCGACAATCTCACCGTCGCTGAGAATCTCGATTTGCCGCTCTCCTATCGCGACATAAAAAAATCCGAGCGCGACGGCATGGTCGCGGACATTCTCGACCGCTTTCAAATCGTCGGCAAGAAAGGGCTCTATCCCAATCAGCTTTCCGGCGGCCAGCAGCAGCTAGTTGCTGTCGCGCGCGCTGTGATCGGCAATCCAAAACTCATCCTCGCCGACGAACCCACAGGCAGCCTGCATTCCAGCCAAGGCAAGATGATCATGGATTTGCTGAAGAGGCTCAACGACGACGGCACCACGATTATTCAAGTCACTCACAATGAGGCGTGGGCCGCGTACGGAAATCGCGTCATACAACTGGCCGACGGCTGGATCGTCGATGGCGGCGCGCAGGCGACGAAAGCTTGACTGTCCGAAAATGCGACACGCATATCCCGCAAACGGGCGTGAACACCTTTAAGTCCCCAGCCGCAGCGTGTTAAGTTATTCTTATCAAGCACTTTAAGTCCTCCGGCGAGTGGCTTTATAGCTGCGTTGATTCACTGAAGAGGACAAGCGCTTGGTTTGGGAATGCACCGTGCAGCCTGAGTCGAACTTAGTTGCAAATTCAACCGCCGGGCCGGCGCCAGCCGGTTTGCGCGTTCTCGTCGCCGATGATCAAGCCGACGTTCTTGAAGCCCTTCGCCTGCTCCTAAAAGGGGAAGGCTACGAACTGGAGTTGGTGAATTCTCCCGCGGCACTGCTGGCCGCCTTATCTCGCGGTTCTTTCGACCTTGTCCTAATGGATCTCAATTACGCGCGTGATACCACTTCGGGTCGCGAAGGCCTCGATCTGCTTTCGCAGATTCACGAGCGCGACGAACTTCTTCCGATTGTGGCCATGACCGCTTGGGGCACGGTCGAACTTGCCGTCGAAATCATGCGCGAGGGCGTTCGCGATTTTGTGCTCAAGCCCTGGGACAACGGCCGCCTTCTGCGAACGGTGCGAACGGAAATTGAAAATGGCCAGCGCGCTCGTAAGACCCGAAAACGCCAAATCGAAAGTGAGGCGCGCGACCTCGCGCAAGGCGGCGATGGTCAATGGGAAGAAGCGCAGCGCACGCAACTTGGCTTCCTGCCCAAGGAAATCCCGCAAATCCCCGGCTGCGAGTTTTCCGGCGCATGGCTTCCTATTCATGGCATTGGGGGCGATTACTTTGATGTCTTGCAACTTGACGCGAATCATTTTGCAATTTGCATTGCCGACGTTGCCGGCAAAGGCATTGCGGCAGCGCTTCTGATGTCCAATCTGCAAGCCACGGTGCGCAGCCTCGCCGCCCAAAGTCTTGAGCCCGCTGCGTTGACCGAGCGCGTAAATCGTTTCATACGCAAAAATACCGCGTCGGATCGCTTCATCACCTTTTTCTATGCCATTTTCGACGCGCAAACGCGCCACATCGTATACACGAATGCGGGACACAACGCCCCCATCGTGCTCGGCCGCGACGGCGCGACCATCCGCCTCTCCTGCGGCGGCCAAGCGATGGGAATCTCGGCAACGGATCGCTACGAACAAGACGCAGTCGATCTCGCCGAAGGCGATCGCCTGATTCTTTTCACCGACGGCATCACCGAAGCTTCCGATGCGGACAGTCAGGAATTCGGCGAGCAGCGTTTGCTCGAAATTCTGCGGGAAAGCCGCGCTCTGGGCGCCGCGAACATCCAAACTTCGGTTCTCGCTCGCGTCGCCCAGTTCAGCGGCGATAAATTTCAAGACGATGCCACGCTGATCGTCCTCGCCGTCGGCTAGCCCGCACCCGCGAAGGAGGCATTTTCATGCACACATTGTGGCAAGACGTGAAATATGGTCTTCGCATGCTCGCAAGGAACCCCGGGTTTGCTGCCGTCGCCATTTTGTCATTGGCCTTGGGCATCGGCGCGAACACGACGATCTTCACGGTAGTGAACGCCGTTCTGTTGAATCCGCTGCCCGTTCAGGATTCCTCGCATCTCGTCGAATTGGATACCGTCGACTCAAAAACTGCGATAGGCGCTCCGAATGCCACCAAACTTGGCATGTCATACCCGAACTTTCACGATTATCGCGACCAGAGCACCGCCTTTTCTGGACTTTCCGTCTTTGCATTCGACAATTTCACCTTGAGCGGCCAAGGCACTCCGAAGCAGATCTCGGGGATGATCGTGAGCGCAAATTATTTCGATGTCCTCGGCGTCAAGCCGATCATCGGCCGCACGTTTTATCCCGACGAAGATCAGAAACCAGGAGCAAACAATGTCGCGGTCATCAGTTACACCCTCTGGGCAAAACAGTTTGGCGCTGATCCGGGGATCATCGGCAAGAATCTAACCCTCAACGCTTTTTCCTATACCGTCATCGGCGTGGCGCCTCGCAATTTCAAGGGCACGATCAATCTGGCGCCGCCTGACGAAATTTGGGTTCCCGTCAGCATGTACAAGCAAGCCACCAGCGGTGAGTTTGCTACCGACTTTGATGATCGCCGCGCGCTTTTCGCTACCGTTTTCGGCCGGCTCAAGCCGGGGATCGCAATGATGCAAGCCGAAGCGTCGCTGAAGCCGCTCGCATCTGCGCTCGAAAAAGAATATCCCACCGACAACGGCGGCCGCAGCGTTGCCTTAACTCTCCTCTCCGACGCGGCCACAGGGGGCCCGGACGCCCATAAACAAGTCGCCCTGGCGGGCGGGCTGATTATGGGAGTGGTCGGCCTTGTGCTCCTGATCGCGTGCGTCAATCTGGCGAATTTGCTTCTCGCGCAAGCAGCCAAGCGTGACCGCGAAATGAGCCTCCGCGCCGCGCTTGGCGCAAAGCCTTCCCGCTTGCTTCAGCAAATGCTCACGGAGAGCGTGACCCTATCGCTGCTGGGCGGAATCGCGGGCATGATCATTGCCTATTGGAGCAGGAGCCTTCTCTGGTCGTTTCGCCCGCCATTCTTGGAGCAGAATTCCGTCGATCTTGGGATTCGATGCTCACGTTCTCTCCTTTACCCTGGCTATCACTGTGCTTACCGGCTTGCTTTTCGGAATTTTCCCGGCCTTGAAAGTCTCTCGCGTCAATCTCGCCGAGACGCTGAAATCGGGCGGCCGCGGCGCTAGCTTCGGATTTATGCGAAATCGTTTCCGCAGCCTTTTGGTTGTAGGCGAATTGGCGCTCGCGCTCGTCGCTCTGGTTGGCGCGGGCCTGTTCGTCCGGAGTATGCAACAAGCGCAAAAAATGAGCCCCGGATTCGAGTCGAAAAATCTCTTTGTCCTCGATTTCGATCTGGGCGCCGAACAGTTCGATCAAAATCACGGCGAGCAGTTCTTTCGTGACGCCGTCGAACGCGCTGAATCCGTCCCTGGTGTCGCGCGGGTCGCCGTCGCTTCAAACCCGCCAATCGGCGGCGGTTTCGGCCGCACAGTTTTTCCCGAGGGCGAGCCGCAAGGCCCCAATGGCCACGGCATGCTAATCACTGTCGATGCCGTTTCTCCGAGATTTTTTGATACGTTGCGCATTCCCCAGCTTTCGGGCCGCGATTTCAGCGACTTCGACCAGTCGAAGACCGTGCCCGTGGCCATCGTGAATGCAGCCATGGCGAAGCATTTCTGGCCAAATCAGGACGCCATCGGAAAGCGCTTTACTTTCTTCGGCGATCAGAAACTGATTCAAATCGTAGGCGTAGTCAGCGACACGACACAATTCGCGATTGGAGAACCGCCTCAGCCTGAAGTCTACCTCCCGCTGGCGCAATATTACGCTCCGCAGGCCACGCTTCAGGTTCGTACCGCCAGCGATCCACGCACAGTGATGGCCTCCGTGGTGGAGCAGGTACAGAATCTCGACAAGAATCTTGCCCTCACCAACATCTCCACCATCGGCGAGATTCTGGACCAGGGACTTTGGGCGCCGCGCATGGCCGCAGCTCTGTTGAGCGTTTTTGGCTTCATCGCTCTGGTCCTCGCCGCAATCGGCATTTACGGCGTGATGGCTTACTCGGTCGCGCAGCGAACGCGCGAAGTCGGCATCCGCATGGCGCTCGGAGCTCATCCCCGGGATGTGCTGAAGCTTGTCGTGGGCCAGGGCATGGCTCTCGCCGGCGCAGGCGTAGTCGCTGGCCTACTCGCCGCGTTCGTAGTGGCTCGGTTATTTTCCAGTCTCCTGTTCGGAGTCAGCACCGCCGATCCCGTGACTTTCATCGCCGTCACGGTGGTACTTTCCCTCTCAGCGTTAGCAGCTTGTTACTTTCCCGCGCGGCGGGCCATGCGCATCGACCCCATCGTCGCCCTGCGATATGAATAGTGAAACGGTAACTGCAATGATGTATAACAGTGCCTGCGCCGCGTTCCTCTTACAGGCATGTCAGGCGTAATCACAGCGGTCGCACCATACGTCGATGAAAAAACTCTGGCAGGATTTGCTGTATGGCGGCCGCTTGCTCCGCAAGAGCCCGGCCTTCACCTTGGTTGCTGTGCTCACGCTCGGCCTGGGCATTGGCGCCAACACGGCAATCTTCGGCATCGTCAACGCCGTAATTCTGCGGCCTCTGCAATACCCAAATCCCCAGCAGTTGGTCATCGCTTGGGAGACAGACACTAATCGCAAGATTATCCATGGCACCGCTCCACCCGCAGATTTCCTCGATTGGCGCTCGCAGGGTAAACCTTCCAGGGCATGGCCGCAATCCAAATCTGGTTTCCCAACCTGACCGGCGCGGGTGACCCCGAGCAGCTCTGGGGCGTTCATGTTTCACCGGGATTTTTCACCATGCTCGGCGTCAAGCCGGTGTTAGGCCGCACCTTTGGCGCCGACGAGGAGCAGTCCTGGCCACGATCAGCGTGGTAATTCTGAGTCACGGAATCTGGGCGCGGCATTTCGGCTCGGATCGCAATATTGTCGGTCGCAGCATCACCGTTGACGACAAGCCGTCTCACCGTTGTCGGCGTCCTGCCCGCCGGCTTCGATCTGCTGGGATTCGGCCAACCGATGGATCTCTGGATGCCCCTGTCCTTCGCACCCGACGAAATCCGGCGCGATAATCCGTCGCTGATCGTGTTTGCGAGGTTAAAGGACGGTATCAGTTTGGCGCAAGCCAATGCGGACTTAAGCACCATCGCCCACCGCCTCTCCGTGGAGTACCCCGCCACCAATCAGGGCACTGGCGTGAATGTTGCTCTTTTGAGTGATCGAAATAAATCGCGCACATTCGGCGAATTCTCTTCTGGTGCTTCTCGCCGTGGTCGGTTTGGTTTTGCTTATTGCCTGCGCTAACGTCGCAAATTTGATGCTCTCCCGCTCCGCTGGCCGCCAGCGCGAAGTTGCCATTCGCTCGGCGTTGGGTGCGCGGCGCTTCCGTCTGATTCGGCAGCTCCTGACCGAAAGCATTCTTCTCGGATTACTCGGCGGCGCCCTCGGTCTGTTGTTCGCCTACGGCGCGTTCCATTTGTCTGCCGCTCATTCTTCCTCCTGCGGGAACCCTCGAGGGAATCCCGCATGAAGAATGGATCGGCATGAATCTGCCCGTGCTGATGTTCGCCCTCGTCGTGGCTGTGCTGGCCGGAGTTATTTTTGGCCTGGCGCCCGCTTTTCAATTCTCGAAGCCTGATTTGACCGAATCACTGAAAGAAAGCGGACGCAGTTCCACCGCTGGGCGCCAGAGCCGCGTGACTCGCAACTTCCTTGTCGTCCTGGAAGTCGCCTTGTCTCTCGTGCTGCTCATTGGCGCTGGCACATTGATCCGCGGCCTCCAGGCCATCCTAAAGAAAGACATGGGATTCAATCCGAAAAACGTGCTCTCGTTTCAAGTCTCGCTGCAGGAGTCCAAGTACCCGGCCGCTGTTCAGGCCGGCAGCTTCTTCCAGCAGGCCCTTGAAAGAATGCGCCATATTCCCGGCGTCCACTCCGCTAGCGCCATTGATTACTTACCGCTCACCGCGTGGACGGATTACGCGAATTTCGATATCGACGGCCGGCCGTCGCCTCCTCCCAAGGAAGAATTCGTTGCTCATTACCGCGTCATCGATGCGCAGTATTTCCAAACGATGCAAATCCCGCTCGTTGCCGGGCGATACTTCACGGATGGAGACACCGCGAATGCTCCCGCCGTCGCCATCATGAATCAATCGCTCGCAAAACAGTATTGGCCGAACGGGAATCCCATCGGTCAGCGCGTTCGCGTTCATCTTACGGAATCGAAGTCCGCTCCCTATCGCCCTACCGTCGGCAATCAGTGGATCACGATTGTTGGTATCGTTGGAGACTTGGAAGATCGCTATTTTGGCAACACCAACCCGGGACAACTTTATCTTCCGGACATGCAGGCCCCCTCGAGAATCATGCGCATCGTTCTGCGCACCGCCGCCCCGCCCGACTCGCTGGCCCCTTCGGCGCGGCAAGTTATTTTCTCCTTGGACAAGAATCAACCCGTCACGGAGATGAAGTCGATGGAAGACCTTATCTCTGAGTCCATGTCTTCTGAAGCGATCAATGCCAAGCTTCTTGGGTTTTTTGCGTTGCTGGCGCTCGTGCTCGCGGCCATTGGCATCTACGGCGTCATTTCCTACGGTGTGGAGCAGCGCACCCACGAGATTGGCATTCGCATGGCGCTCGGCGCCCAACCACGCGATGTCATGCGATTGATTGTCGGCCAAGGCGTTCGGCTGACGCTCGCAGGGATGGTCCTCGGCCTTGCTGGCGCGTATGCCCTGACCACCGTGCTCGCGGGGTTTCTGTTTGGTGTCAAGTCCGTCGATATTCCCTCCTCTGCGGTTGCGGTGGTGATCCTCGGAATCGTAGCCCTTTCCGCCTGCTACATTCCCGCTCGTCGCGCCACGCGCACGGATCCGCTTCAGTCACTTCGTTACGAATAGCCGAGCTGCTCTTGCCGGACGTGAACCCATTGTCCCATTCTAGATACGCCACTGTCCGAAATCGGACACCTTCGCCAAGAGCACCGGCATCCTGCCTGTGTTACTCTATCAAAATACGGCCTTTGTCTGCGCAACTGTAGGGGCGACGCGGCAAGAGACGTGCCCGGAAATCCGTAGGGGGGAGCCTGCCATGAAAAACCTGTGGCAAGACGTTCGCTATGGCCTTCGCACCATCGCGAAACAGCCGGGCTTTGCTGCCATCGTGATCCTTACTCTGGCCTTGGGCATCGGCGCCAATACCGCGATCTTTAGCGTCGTTTACGGCGTTCTCTTGCGGCCGCTTCCTTATCCCCACCCTGACCGCATCACCCAGATTTCCATTAGCTATCAAGGACAGCTCGACTATTCCGGCTTCGACGCGCGCGAGTTTGACTTTTGGAAGGCTCACAACCAGCCGTTCGACTATCTCGCGGCAAGCACCGACGTCGGTTTCAATCTCTCCACCGGCAGCCAGCCCTTGCGAGTGCGCGCTCTGCGAGTCTCCAAAGACTACTTTCGCGTCATGGGTGTGCAGCCCGCTTTAGGCCGGGAGTTCTCACAGGACGAGGACAGTCTCAACGGCCCGAACGTGGTCATCTTGAGCTACGGTCTGTGGAAGTCGCAGCTCGGCGGCAACGCAGGAATCCTCGGCAGAGCGATCTCGCTGGATGGCAAGCCATACACCGTTGTCGGCGTCATGCCTGCTGGTTTTCAGAGCATGTGGGGTCGGCCCGCAGGTCCCTCTGTCGATCTGTGGACAACCATCGGCCAGGTCAATCAGTCACTCGGCAGCGGGATCAACTACATCGTGCTTGGCCGCCTCAAGAACGGCATGTCATTCCGCCAAGTCAACGGCTACTTCAGCAGTATCAAAGACTCCTTCTTCAAGCAGTTCCGCACCCGCTCGTATGCACAGCGTCAGAGCATCGCCTTCAGCGTCCAGCCTCTTCGTTCCATGATTTCCTTCGGCTATCAGACGCCGATCCTCGTTCTCTTCGGCGCCATCGGCTTCGTGCTCTTGATCGCCTGCGCCAACGTCGCCAATTTGCTGATGTCCCGCGCCGCGGCGCGCGGTAAGGAAATCGCCATTCGCACCGCGCTCGGCGCAAGCCGCACGCGCCTCTTCCGCCAATTGCTCACCGAAAGTCTGCTGCTAGCAATTATCGGCGGCGCCGTGGGACTGCTTTTCGCGGATTGGGGATTGAACCTGCTCGTGTCATTCGCCCCGCCCGATTTGCCTCGCGCGCACGACATTTCCCTGGACCGTTGGGCGCTCGCCTTCACCATGCTCGTTTCGCTTCTTACTGGAATCCTCTTCGGCCTCGCCCCGGCATTCCAATCCTCCAAAGTGGATCTCAACAATTCGCTGAAAGAGAGCGTCGGCCGCGCAACTTCCGGAGCTGCCCGCCGCCGTCTGCGCAGCGCGCTCGCCGTTGCCGAAATCGCGCTTTCCCTCGTCCTGCTTGCTGGTGCGGGTCTGCTCATCGAGACCTTTGCGAATTTGCTCCGAACCAACCCCGGTTTTGACCCGCATCCTATCCTCGCCCTTCAAACTTGGACCACAGATCAAAAGTTTCCTCCTTTACCAGCGGCCGCGACCACGTCGCAAGAAAGCGCGCGCTCGGCCGCGATCGATGAGTTTTATCGAGGAATCCTGACTAAAGTTCAGGCCATTCCCGGCGTGCAGAGCGCGGCCGTTGTGGGAGCCGGCTTGCCCTTTGACGATGGCGGGAACGTGGATGTGTCGCTTCCTTCAGAACGCGGTTCAGGAGACATCTCTGCCGATTTTCGCTCCATCACTCCCGATTACTTCCGCACGCTGGGAATTCCACTCCTGCAGGGCAGGTTCTTTTCCGAAGCGGATTCACCGACTGCAGCGAACGTGGTCGTCATCAACGAGGCTTTCGTGCAGGAAAAATTTCCCCATCGCAATCCCATCGGCCAGCGCCTCATGGTAGACGATACGCCCCGCGAAATCGTCGGCGTCGTGGGAGACGTCAAGTCCGCTCTCAATGAACCAGTCCCATCCACTGTTTTCATTCCGCTCGCGCAGGACCCCGGCGAAATTCAGGGATTCCAAACCTGGTTCCCGATCGCCATCCTTGTGCGCACCGCGCAGCCGCCTCTCAGCCTCAGCCACGCGGTCGAAACCGCCGTTCATGACGCTGATCCCAATTTGCCCGTCGGCCACATCGAATCCATGGACCAGATCCGCTCGGTCTCCCTCGCATTTCAGCGCTTCTTGATGCTCGTGATGAGCATCTTCGCGGCTCTCGCGCTCATTCTCGCTGCCGTCGGAACGTATGGCGTTATGTCCTACTCCATCGCCCAGCGAACGCATGAGATCGGCATTCGCATGGCCTTGGGAGCGCGCCCTGGCGATGTGCTGCGCATGGTCGTCGGCCAAGGCATGACGCTTGCCGCAATTGGTCTCGCGTTGGGACTGGCCGGAGCGCTGGAAACCACGCGGCTGCTGGCATCGCAGCTTTACGGCGTGAAACCCGCCGACCCGGTTGTCCTCGCCGTCGTGGTTGCGCTGCTGGGATTTGTTGCATTCCTTGCGTGTTACATTCCCGCGCGGCGAGCGGCGCGAGTCGACCCACTTGTCGCTTTGCGATACGAGTGATGGAAGATAAAAGTTTGCACTCATAAATGAGGTTAATTCCCTATGACCGGACCGGATTCACACCGCTGGCGCATTCTCGTAGCTGATGATCAGCCCGACGTTCGCGAAGCCTTGCGCCTGCTCTTGAAAGGCGAAGGCTTTGACATCGACGCCGTCGCGTCGCCGGCCGCCTTGCTCGCCGCTCTCGATACCCGGGAATTCGACGCCATCCTCATGGACCTGAATTACGCCCGCGACACCACTTCGGGCCAGGAAGGTCTCGACCTTCTCACCGAGATTCGCACTCGCGATGGCAGCTTGCCGGTCATCGTCATGACTGCGTGGGGCAGCCTCAATCTCGCCGTCGAAGCGATGCGTCGCGGTGCCAAGGACTTCATTCAGAAGCCCTGGGAAAACGCGCGCCTCCTCGCCATTCTGCGGACGCAAATTGAACTGGCCCACGCAATCCGTCACAGCGTGCGGCTCGAAGCGGAGAACCGCCTGCTGCGCGCCGATGGCCGCCCGATGTTGATCGCCGAATCCGCCGCCATGCGTCCCGTTATGGATTTGATTGCTCGCGTGGGCCCTTCGGACGCCAACGTCCTGATCACCGGCGAGCATGGCACCGGAAAAGAAGTCATTGCCCGAACGCTGCAAGCCCTCTCGCCCCGCGCCGGAAAACCGCTCGTCACCGTCAACGCCGGCGGACTGCCCGAAGGCGTCTTCGAAAGCGAACTCTTCGGCCACGTGAAAGGCGCATTCACTGACGCTAAAACCGATCGCGTCGGCCGCTTTGAGCTCGCTGATGGCGGCACACTTTTTCTCGACGAAATTGCCAACGTGCCGCTGAATCTGCAAGCGAAGCTGCTCCGCACTCTCGAGATCGGTGAACTCGAACGCGTTGGCTCTTCCACCACGCGCCGCGTCGACGTGCGCATTCTCTCCGCCACGAATGCCAATGTACAAAATGAAGTCGAAGCGGGCCGCTTCCGCGAAGATTTGCTCTTTCGCCTCAACACCATCGAAATTCATCTCCCGCCGTTGCGCGAGCGCAAAGAAGATATTCCTCTTCTCGCGCTTCACTTCTTGCGCCAGTCATCCCAGCGTTACCGCAAGAATCTAAACGGATTCGAGGCCACGGCCACGAAAGTCTTGCTCGATCATCCCTGGCCAGGTAACGTTCGGGAATTGGACCACTCGATTGAGCGCGCTGTGTTGCTGGCCGAAGGCGCCGAAGTACGCGCCAGCGACCTCGGCTTGCGGCCGGTTCGCGAAGGGACCCTGCGAATCGAAGACATGAGCTTGGAAGATGTGGAGCGCGCGCTGATCCAGAAAGCCATGAGCCGCTATGGCGGCAACGTCAGCCATGCCAGCAAGGCTCTCGGACTCAGCCGCAGCGCTCTTTATAGGCGGCTGCAAAAGTACGGGCTGTGAAGCCTCTCGCTTACGAACGCCGCATCCTGATCCGCGCCCTTCTCGCGGGGCTGCTCGGTTCCGCTACGGCGCTGATTTTCCTCTGGACGGGACAGCACGATCCCAAGACCGCCTGGACCCTTACGATCATAATCGTCGTCACGTGGCTCGGTTTCGCCTTCAGCGCCCAGAACCGCATCACATTTCCCCTTCGCACGCTTTCCAACATGCTCGCCGCTCTTCATGAAGGCGACTTCTCCATTCGCGCTCGCGGCGCTGAACATGCCGACGCATTAGGCGAAGTGATGCGCGAAGTCAACGCCCTCGGCGAAACTCTGCGCCGGCAGCGTCTCGGCGCGCTCGAGGCCACCGCGCTTCTGCGCAAGGTCATGGAGGAAATCGATATCGCTGTCTTTGCGTTTGATTCTTCCGATTGTTTGCGCCTCATCAACCGCGCCGGCGAGCGCATCCTCAATCGTCCCGCCGAGCGCGCCCTCGGTCGCACGGCCGTAGAACTCGGAGTGGAATTTTGCCTGAAGGTGGAAACTCCCCACGTCGCGCAAATCGCTTTTCCGGGAAAGATGGGCCGCTGGGAAATTCACCGTGGCAATTTTCGTGAAGGCGGCAAGCCGCACCAGCTCGTTCTTATTTCCGATTTGAGCCAGGCCCTTCGTGAAGAGGAACGCCTGGCTTGGCAGAGGCTGATTCGCGTGATTGGCCACGAGCTAAATAATTCTCTCGCTCCCATCAAGTCCGTTGCGGAGAGCCTCGCTGGACTGATGGCGCGCGCTCAAAGGCCCTCCGATTGGGAAGATGACATGAGCCGCGGCCTCGCGGTCATTGCCAATCGCACCGACGGCCTGGCCCGTTTCATGAATGCCTACGCCCGGCTCGCGCGCCTTCCTGCTCCGCAGTTTCAGCCCATGCAGGTTACGGCCTGGGTGCATCGCGCCGCGAGCTTGGACCCGCGGATGCGCATTCCCATCGCCCCCGGACCTGAGTTCACCATACAGGCCGACCCGGACCAATTGGATCAAGTGCTGATCAATCTCGTAAAGAACGCCGTCGACGCAGCCAGTGAAACCGGCGGCGGCGTACATGTGGGCTGGCACGTCGTGGATAGCTTTCTGGAAGTCTGGGTGCGCGACGAGGGCCCCGGAATCCCCAGCGCCGCGAATCTCTTTGTTCCCTTCTTCACCACCAAGCCGGGCGGATCAGGAATCGGCTTAGTGCTCAGCCGCCAAATCGCCGAGGCCCACGGCGGTAGTCTAACCCTCGAAAACGTGCCCACGGGACGCGGGTGCGAAGCGCGCCTCCGATTACCTTTGCTCAAAAACTGAAAGCCGTCGGTTGGAAAAATTGGAGGTCTATCTGAGGGTGCCCCAGAATCCGGGTGCGAACCTCGCGAAAGCCACGCCGACGCGAAGATCCGCGTGCTTAGTCCGTTTCGCCAGTGTCACCACGTAACACTCTTGCTCTTCTTTCGTGACTCGGTTCATCACCAGGAGCTTTTGTCCGCACTGCACGTTCGCGTCCAAGCTCAACAGTCCGCCGCTAGCATTCACTTCAAGTGTATTTGTGTCTTGGTGGAAGGGCTCATCGGGAGAGGTGTAACCGTAGACAAACACAGGCACATAGACGCTGGTTCGAGAACTTTGTCGCCGCTCAAAACTGTCTCGGTCACGCGCCTCTTCCACGCGGCGGCCGTCTTCATTCGCAGCTTTAGCCTCTCGCAGCAGATCCCAGATAACACTCACACTGCACCTTAGGTGGGGGACGAGCCTCTGACCAGAATTATACAAGAGGACAAGGTTGCGTGGCAAGGAGTCTCCCGCTAGACGATCCGAGACTTGGCCTTGGCGGCTCGAACGCCAAAGCCAAGTCCAACTAAATAAATAGGTTACTTGCTAAAGCTCTGCACGGCCAGTGTTTCATTGTCATACACATCGAACACGGTCATGAGTTTGGTGACCTGCAGCACCTCTTTGAATTTCGACCCAAGATTGCACAGCTTCAGGGTGCCGCCCTGCGAACGTGCACTGTGGAACGTCGCCACCAGCGTCCCCAGGCCGGCGCTGTCGATGTACGTTACATTGGACATGTTCAGCACGATGTTCTTATGGTTGTTGGCCAGCAGGCTTTTCACCCGCTCCCGGAAGGAATTGCTCTCCTCGCCCAAGACGATCCTTCCGTCCAGATCCACGGCGGTGACCCCGCTTATTTCCCGTTCCGTCATTCTCAGTGCCACGTTATTCGCCTCCTGGCAAACTCAATTTCAATTTCCGCGGATTGCGCCTCGGTGTGAAGCGCTCCTTCTTTCAGTAATAATCCGAACAAGACATATAGTAGCCGCACTTACAAACCAGTTTGCAGTGGTTCTGCTCCAGCAGCCGAAAGCAAACCGGACAGTACGCCGAAGCATTCGCCGTCCGCGAGATTACACCTTCGGAAGGAGCCGGACAAGATTCGCTTGCGATACTCGCGGATACTTCCTGTCTTTCTCCCGTCTTCATCGGCCCACAGGTTATAGCACATCCCGTCCACGCCGCAAAGCAACGTCGCTCCGAAAAAAATCCCCAACCATGGGCCGGCATAGAAAAACAGCGCCCCGAAAACAATTATGGGTGAGCCAACCGCTTCGGCTCACCCATAATTTCAAATCGCGTTTCGTACTGAACGCTGCGACTACCCAACCAAACGCCGCTTCGCCATACCCAACAGGCCAAGCAGCCCCGAACCCAGCAGCACGAACGTGCTTGGTTCCGGTGTGCCAGAGGTCGGCGGCGCGAGCGTCGTGATGTAGTCAGCGGTCCCGCCGCAGCACTCGGTGTAGATGAACTCGAAACCGAAGTTGCCAGTGGCCCCCGTATAGGTGAAGGTCGTGTTGACTGGTGACGTCGGTCCGGGGTCGGACAACACGTTGATGCCGTTCACGTACATTTCGGTCCCGTCGTCATGCGTAACGGTGAACGTTTCTCCGCTTACGAACCCGGCCGTCCCTGTGAACACCCACAGTGAATTGTCCAGATTGGAGCTGCCGTTGAAACTGTTCAGGTAGGTGATTCCAGAGGCCGCTCCGTTGGCTGTCAGGAAACCACCCAGGTTGTAATTCGCGGGATAATTCGCGTCGCCGCTGAAGTTGATGGCGGACGCCGAAAAAGTGGCGCACTCCGTTCCAGTGGCTTCGCCCGCGGCCAGCGTGCTCGTCGTCGGAGTGTTCTGCGAAACCGACGTGCTCACATTGCAGTACGCGACACCCGAGTAAGCGGCGCTGGCAACGGTCGTCGTTACTCCGATCGCCAATCCAAGCGCAGCCACTGTTAATGCAAACTTTGCAAATTTGCCCATTTTCTCCCCTCTAAGAGCGGTATTTAACCCAAACTTGAACCAAGAACACACGCTGGACCCAAGTACTCTTACAGGCAAAAACCAGTCTTTGGTACGCGAGAGCAATCGAGGGGCCAAAAGTGAGAGCATCGAAAGCCACCTTATCGCCAAGATTCCATAGGACATCCAGCGCCGCCGAACCCCTTCAATTAACACGGGAACGGCTCTGCGCAACGCCTTGCACTATTCTGCCCTGTCTTGTGCAAAGTAGTTTCACACAAGAAACACCCTCGGCGCATTGACAGTCCCGGAAAACCGCCCTACCGGTCCGCACTCTACAGCAGGGGCGGCGGTAAAGAAGGGGTGCAACTCTCGCCATAATTCGTAATTCTCTGACCCGAACTAATGAGCGGCGGGAGGAATCGGATCGGGCATGTAGTACTTCACTTCAGCGGGCAAGCCCGCCCGTTCAAACTGAATGGTCGTATGCGTGATGTGAAACTGTTCCGCCAGCCGCTCACGGATCGTCGCCAGGACTTTTTCGCTTTGCTCCATATGCATGTCCGGAATACACACATGGCACGAGAGCGCTTGCAATTCCGCGCCAATCGTCCAAATGTGAATGTCGTGAACTTCCTCCACGCCTTCCACTCCCAGAATCGTGTGCGCCACGTTTTCGAGCCGCAAATTCCGCGGCAATCCCTCCAGTAAAATGTGGCTGCTTTCGCGCAAGATTCCCACGGCGCTCCACAAGACCATCAGTCCGATGGCGATTCCGATCACCGGGTCTGCCCAGGTCACGCCGGTCCATCGCATCGCCAGCGCCCCCACAATGATGGCGACATTCGAAAGCGCGTCTCCGAAATTATGAATCAGTATGCTGCGCAGGTTCAGGTCCTTGCGCTCGCGCACAAGTCCCAGAGTAATGCCGCCGTTTACGACGAGCGCGAACACCGCAACCCAAATCATTAGTGCGGTCCGCACACTCACAGGCCGCAACAGGCGCTCATACGATTCAAAAAGAATGTATAGGGCAACCAACACCAGCAGCATGGCGTTGACGAACGCGGCGAGCACTCCTGCCCGTTGATATCCGTAGGTTTTTTCCGGCGTCGGCGGCCGCACCGACCACCGCGCGGCAATCCACGAGATCAGAATCGTGGGAACGTCGGTCAGGTTATGTACGCCGTCGCTGACCAGCGCGATGGAATGGCCGAGCGTGCCCGCGGCAAACTCCGCAACCACCAGCACCAGCGTCGCGAACATCGCGCCGCCCAACACACCGCCCAACGTGCCGGAGGACCCGGCGCCGTGGCCATGCGAATGGCCCTCGTGGTGGCTGTGCCCGTGGAAATGCATGGGCAAATTCTACCTGTAACAAACGCGGTAGGCGCAACTTTCCGAAATGCGCGCTGCCGTATTCCACATCGTACTCGCCAAGCTCACCACCTCGACACCGCCGCTCAACAACACATTTGACTTCGGCCAGTGCCAAACCCTACGATGACATTGACCTGTTTTCGCCGCACCGGGGGCGGGATTTTCGGAGCATGGGCTCCATTTAGAACCCCTTCAATGCATTCAAACTGCGCGAGACTGCACTTCTGGGGCGTACGCGGCTCCATTCCCACGCTGGACCGTGGAATGTGGCGCTACGGCGGCAACACGCCTTGCCTTGATTTGGTTACACCCGACGGAACACGTTTTGTCATCGATTGCGGGACCGGCCTGCGTACCCTCGGCAATCAATGGGCAAACGCGGAAGGCGACCGCCCGATTCAGGCGCACATCTTTGTCACGCACTACCATTGGGATCACATCCAGGGCGTTCCCTTTTTCCGGCCGTTCTATATGCCGCAGAACGATTTCCACTTTTACAGCTTTCAATCGAAGTACCTTGGCCGCGACAGCCTGCGTCAGGTTCTTGAAGCGCAGCTCGCGCGGCCATATTTTCCCGTGGATCTGACACTGATGCCGTCGGGGCGGCAGTTCTCCGAAATTGCGGGCGGAGACCAGTTTGACATCAACGGCACGAAAGTGACTGCGCGATGGCTCAACCATCCGCAGGGCTGCCTTGGCTACCGTTTTGAAACTTCCGCCGGCACCATCGTCTATGCGACGGATAACGAGCCCGGCGTGTCTGAGCTCGACGAAAATTTGCGGCAGCTCGCCTCCGGCGCCGACGTGTTCATCAACGACGCGCAGTGCTCTCCCGAGCAGCTGGCTTCTTCGCGAAAGGGGTGGGGACACTCGAGCTGGCTCGAAAGCGTGAAGCTCGCGCGCGAATGCGGCGTGAAGAACCTGGTGCTTTTTCACCACGATCCGGATTCCAATGACCGCACCGTGGATGGCTATCTTTACGCGGCGCGTCAGGAGTTTGCGAACACTTGGGCGGCAACGGACGGAATGGGCGTGTCGCTTCATGGCAACCGTGCAGACTTCCACCTGCGGCCTTCGCGTCTGGGGCAGCGCCGGCCGGTGCACTTCTCGGCGACGGTCAGCGGACAATCGCGCGAGGGGAAGCGATTCCAGGAATACGCGGTGCTCAAAGAAATGAATCTTCGCGGCGGCTACTTGTGGCTTTCGCATTTGCCGCAACTGCAATCGCAAATGGATATTCGCGTGGAGTGCGGCACGCCCGAGCATCCCAATCATCTGGTACTGCGAGGGTCGGTGGTTCACTGCGACGTGGGACAGGAAAAAGACCGCGTGGGCGTCGGCGTCGTTTTCGTTGACGAAACGGAAACAGCGCTTCCGCTCGACTGAACGCCGCGCCAAAAATTTCACGGCTTCAGCCCGGCAATCTCACGCATGCGCGCAAACGCGCGGCGCACGTGCGGAATCGTTATCGAACCGCCCACAATCAGCGCGACATTGAGCGCATCGATCACTTCATCGCGTTTCCATCCCTCTTCCGCGCAGCGCTGCAAATGATACGTAATGCAGTCATCGCAACGCAGCACCGCGGAGGCGACCAAGCCGAGCAATTCTTTCGTTTTTCCGGACAGCGCGCCCGATTCATACGCCTGGTGATCGAGCGCGAAAAAACGCTTCATTCCCAAATGACCGCAGCCGAGGATTTCCTCGTTCATCTCCGCCCGAAATTTCTCGAAATCTGAAATTTTCTCCGCCATCGTGGCCTCCCGCCGCACCGAGACAATACTCGGTGAAATAACGCTGCCATTATGCGCAAAGAGGCGCGCCGGACGCCAGCCTCCGGCAAGTCCCGAGCGAGTTTCACGCCAGCGAGCGGCGTTTGCGGAATCGCTGAACGTAAGTGCCCAAGTTGAAGAGGCACACGGCGACGGCCACGGTGACGAGTAGCGCAGACGGCACGCGGGGATAAACGGTGGCGTCCAAGCAGTGGAGCAAAAACGGGCCGTGGTAGGGAGCGACACCGGCGCGGGCCTCGCACCAGTTTTCGGCAAGCGTGAGCGGGCAAGGCGCGGGAGTTGTTTCGGCGATGATGCCCCAGATGATCGTGGCGATGTGAACTGCCGCCAGCCGTGGACGGCCGCGCGTAAGAATGGCGCCGAAAATCACCCAGAGAATATAGAGCGCGTGAACAACCAGCGCCGCGTCGGCCAAGATGAGATAGGCTTCCTGGCTCATGTGGATACCTGCGCCTGATTATAGCCGGGTGGCAGCGTGCCGGCCGGTGTCCGAAAGCGGACGGCTAATTTTTCTAAAAGCAGAAATTTCCGCGATTAGAAATGACTTCGAGTGTTTGTTTTGTGCGAGTTGCATCGATTTCTAATTTTTCATAGGTTCCGCGATTAGAATTTAGAAAGCGCATAAAAAGCGAAAAGGCCGCGTTGCCGCGGCCCGCCCTTCTCTTCTTCCGTTTTTTCCCGTCCTGCTGAAACGTCCGAACGAAACTACTATGTACCATAGAGTTAACTAAAAGTCAAGGAAAATGCACGCGGAGCCGCGATTACTGCGCAGGGAGCCAGCACCTAGGAGGCTGCAGATCGCTGCCACTTAGGGAGCGGCGCGAAGTTAGTACCGCAGATACGGAGTTGCTATGGGGCAAGGCCGACTTTGCGAAGGAAGGCCTGGAAGCGGGGGTCGCTGCGATATGGATCGTAAAGCGGGTCGACTTTGAGAGCCGTGAGAGCATTGAGATGCTGCTGGAGAGCCTCTTGCAGATAAGCGAAGAGCTTGTCTCTGTCTCCCATGCCGGCATAGACAATGATGTGTATCGAAATAGAATCAGACGGGTTATCGCGACTCAGGCGCTCAAATTCGGCAAAGGCGCGCTGAGCTTGGGCAAGCTTGCCTGAGCGAGCGTAAATGTAAGACTCGAACGCCCAAGCATCGGCAAAGTCACCGTGACGACGCCATTGCTCAATATCCGCGAGCGCGTCGCTGTATCGGCCCTCTTGCACGTAAGCGTACATGAGGATGTGAGCGTGAGGGAAGTTCGGCTCCATCTCGAGCGTGGTGCGAAATTGGTCGATGGCGCGGTCGTATTGGTGTGAATAGTAGAGAAGAGCACCGTGGTCGGTGGCAATGATGAGCGACAGAGGATCGAGCTGGCGTGCGCGTTCACTCTCGGCAAATGCTTCATCGAACTGCCCTTGCCAAGCAAAATATTCGGCATACCACTGATGAGCAGTGGGATAGTTGGGGTCCAGGTCGATGGCGCGGCGGAACTCCCTCCCGGCGGTTTGCCAGTCCCAGTCGTAATTCTCGGCGATCAGAGCCAGAGATGCGTGCGCTTCCGCTAGGTTGTCGTCAATCTGCAGAGCCCGCAGCGCGGCCGCGCGCGCCTTAGGGATGAGTTCGTTGGGAGAACCGAAATTGTAGCTACTCAGGAGCGTGTAAGAATCGGCCAAGCCGGAGTAGGCGCGGGCATAGTTCGGGTCTTTGGCGATGGCCTGCTGAAAGTAGCCGACGGCCTGCTGAAAACCTTCGAGCGTTCTTTTGTTCCAAAAGAAGCGGCCTTTCACATAGAGATCATAAGCTTCGTACGAAGTAGGAGTTTCAATCGGGCTGGAATTGGCTCCTATTCTCTTGCGAACGCCGCCAAGGGTGGTCTGAATTTCATCGGCGGTTTCCTGGGCAATTTCTTCTTGCACAGCCAGGAGGTCGTTCGGCCGGCGGTCATATTGGCGAGCCCAGACAGTTTTCTGATCACTTACTTGAATCAAGTGAGCAGTGATGCGGACGTCCTGGGAATCGCGGCGGAAACTGCCTTCGAGGACGTATTGAACTCCCAGATCATGGCCAATTTGCTGGAGGGGCTCTCGGCTGTTTTGGTACTGCATGACCGATGTGCGGGCGATGACGCCGAGGCGCTCGGGATTGAGGTGTCCGAGTTGGGCGATCATTTCTTCGGTGAGGCCGTCGCTGAAATAGTCCTGACTGGCGTCGCCGGTGAGATTGTCGAAAGGAAGGACCGCGAGCATCACGCGCTCGGTCGATGCTTGCGGGCGGATGCGGGAACGCGACCAATGAATGTAAACCGCCGCCGCTACGATCAAGACAATGCAAGCGCCCACAAGGAGGGGCCATGATGCCGTCCGGGCGGGTTTTGGGTTGAGCGCTTCACTGCTGGGGCCTTTCGCCACGATGACGGCTTGCGGGCTAGCGTCAGCGGAATCGGAAGGAGCGGCATCATTGACGTCCACGGGAACGATGATGCGGTAACCGATTTTAGGCAGAGTTTGAATGTATCGAGGCTCGGTAGCGGAATCACCCAATACTCCCCGCAGTTGTTTAACGGCGGAGTTGAGGCCACGTTCGAAGTCAACAAAGGTATCGGAGGGCCAAAGCTGCTTGTGCAATTCTTCGCGGGTTACGACGTCTCCGTTACGTTCCAGCAAAGTCTGCAAGATTCGAAAAGGCTGGGGACGGAGGCGAAGCTTCACTCCGTGTTTCAAAAGTTCGCGCGTGCGAGGCCGCAGTTCGTAGGGCCCAAAACGAAAAGTCGCCTGAGAAGATTCCATGGGTCCCGTTTTCTGGAACGAAAGCTTTTATCGGATTCTGCCTCGGTTCTGACGGAGTTGCAATGCAAAAAACCTCCACGCAAAACGCGCTGGCTTGACCGAGCGGACGAAACAGGTTAAGAAAGAGAATCAGCGCCGGTTGGCGCGCATTCCCGCCGCGCGGAGGTCCGCTTCGTTATGTCCGAATCAGCGATGGGAAACGGCGGCAGCCGCAAGAAGTGGGTCAGCCTGGTTCCCTACGGCCTGAACGAGCAGCATCCCAACGCATACAAAGACATTCTGGACACGATCTGGGAGAACCGCGACCAGTTGAGCTACGCGTGGCGGATTTTGAACGACGGCTGCTGCGACGGCTGCTCGCTGGGCACGTCCGGCATGCACGACTGGACGATGGAAGGAGTGCACCTGTGCGCGCTGCGGCTGAAACTGCTGCGGCTGAACACCATGCCGGCGATGGACTGGCGGCTGCTGGAAGATGCGGAGGCGCTGCGGAAGACGCCGACGCGTCATTTGTCGCGGCTGGGCCGGCTTCCCGTGCCGATGATCCGGCGGCGCGGAGATAAGGGTTTCCGGCGCATCACCTGGGACGAAGCGTTGGACATTGCGGCGGAAGGCTTGCGCAAAACGGATCCGAAACGGCTGGGCTGGTTCATGACTTCGCGGGGCCTGACGAACGAGGCCTATTACGCCCACCAAAAAGTGGCACGCTTCTTTGGCACCAATCACGTGGACACCAGCGCGCGGATTTGCCACGCGCCGAGCACCGCCGGGCTGACCGCGACGGTGGGATGCGCGGCGACGACGTGTTCCTATTCGGATTGGATCGGCACGGACCTGCTGATTCTGGTTGGCACGAATATCGCGAACAATCAGCCGGTAAGCACGAAGTATCTGTATTATGCGAAGGAAAAAGGCACGAAGGTTTTTGTGGTGAATCCGTATTTCGAGCCGGGGCTGCAGCGCTACTGGGTTCCATCGGTGCCCAAGAGCGCGCTATTCGGCACGCGCTTCGCAGACGATTTTTTCCAGGTGCACGTGGGCGGCGATGTGCCGTTCTTTTACGGCGTGCTGAAACATTTGATCGAAAACAATTGGCTGGACCGGACGTTTATCGCCCAGCGCACCGTTGGATGGAGCGACGTGGAGGCGAAAGCAAAAAGCTTCGCATGGGAAACGCTGGAGCAAAGCTCCGGGCTGACTCGCGCGGATATGTTCCGGTTCGCCGAGGCGTTTGGCAAAGCGCGGCACGCGATCATCGTGTGGAGCATGGGAATCACGCAGCATCGCTACGGCAGCGACAATGTGCGGGCGATCGTGAATCTGCAACTGGCCAAGGGCAACGTGGGGCGCCCGCATACGGGCTTGATGCCGATTCGCGGCCACAGCGGCGTGCAGGGCGGCGCGGAGATGGGCGGGCAACCGAGCGCGTACGTAATGGGCGTGCCCGTGAATGAAGAGAACGCGCAGCGGCTGGCGCAGCCGGAATTCTGGGGATTTGCGCCGCCGACATGGAAAGGCTTGACCGCGGCGCACATGATTCTGGCCGCGGAACGCGGCGAAATCGACGCGCTATGGCAAAGCGGCGGAAATTTTGTGGACACGCTGCCGGAGCCGGAGCGCGTGAAAAAAGCCGTGAGGAATATCAAGCTGCGGATTCATCAGGATATTACGGTCAGCTCGAACATGCTGGTCGAGCCCGCCGATACGGTGCTGCTGCTTCCGAGCCGCACGCGTTACGAGCAGCGCGGCGGAGGAACGGAAACGAGCACGGAGCGGCGGATCATTTACAGTCCGGAGATTCGCGGCCCGCGCTTGCCGGAAACGAAGGACGAGTGGGAAATTCCGGTGCTGGTGGCGCGGCGAGCCGAGCCAGAGCGCGCCGGGACGATTTTCCCGTGGCAGGACACGCAAGATATTCGCGAGGAAATCGACCGCGTCTGCCCTACGTATAAAGGCATCGCCAATTTGCGCAAGAAGGGCGACAACTTTCAGTATGGCGGCGCGCGTTTGCTGGAGGACCGTTTTCTGACGCCGGACGGCAAAGGGCACTTCAGCGCGGTTGAGTTGCCGGAAGAAAAAGTTCCGGCGGGACGCTTTGTGCTGTCGACGCGACGCGGGAAACAATTCAATAGCATCATTCATGGGAAGAAAGATCCGCTGACGGGAGCGGCGCGGGACGATATTTTCATGGCGAAGGAAGACGCGGCGCAGCTCGGGCTGAGAAACGGCGAGGCCATCGTGCTGCGCAATGAGCGCGGCGAATTTCACGGGCGCGTGCGCATCGAGCGCGTGAAGCCCGGCAGCGTGCAGGGCCATTGGCCGGAAGTGAATGTGCTGGTCGCGGCGGGATGCCTCGATCCAAGCGGCGTTCCGGATTACAACGCGATCGTCGAAATCATTCCGGCGGGACGAGAAGCGGCGGCAGTCGCGGCTTCCGTCTAAGAGAACGGCCGAGAACAGGGCGCCCATGCGTTCGCATCCACGCGATGTCGATGTCACGCTGGTCCACGAGTGGGACGATGGGCGGGTCCGCGCGCAGCAGGATTACCTGGCGGGCGAGGAGCCGCTGGAGATACGCGTCGGCGAGCATGCGCTGAGTGTGACGATGCGGACGCCGGGCGATGACCTGGACCTCGCCGCGGGATTCCTTTTCACCGAGGGCTTGATCGAGCGGCGAGAACAAATCCTCTCTATCGAGCACGCCGCTGAATGCAAAGCGACCGAGCGCGGGAATATCGTGCAGGTGAGACTCTCAGCGGACGTGGCGCTTGATCTGGAGAAAACCCAGCGCAATTTTTTTGCGTCGTCGAGCTGCGGAATTTGCGGCAAGGCTTCCATCGACGCGGTTCGCGCGCGCGGCGTGCGTCCGGCCAATTCAAATCTTCGCGTAAGTCCTGAAGTGATTTGCCGATTGCCGGAAGATCTGCGCGCAAAGCAGCAGATCTTTGGGCGGACGGGCGGGTTGCATGCGGCGGGCGCTTTCAGCGCGAGCGGCGAATTGATCGTGGAGCGCGAAGACATTGGCCGGCACAATGCCGTGGATAAAATCGTTGGATGGGCGCTGCGCGAAGGACGGCTGCCGCTCTCGGAATGCATTCTGATGGTCAGCGGGCGCGGCGGATTCGAAATTGTTCAGAAGGCCGCAATGGCGGGCGTTCCCGTGGTCGCGTCCGTTTCGGCGTGCTCGAGTTTGGCGGTGCAGTTTGCACGCGAGATGGGAATGACGCTGATTGGTTTTCTGCGGGACAGGCGCTTCGTTGTGTACTCGGGGAGCGAGCGTCTGGGCTTGGCAGCGGAGAGTGTTTCGCGGCCGGCGAAGTCGTAAACGAAGTGAACGGTTGTAGTGAGAGGCGAGGACAAGTCGAGGCGTTGATCAAGTCGGGTCGTACTCGGGTCATATTCGCGTCAACCGCGAGTTCGCGGCACTATTCTGCAAGATAGGGGCCGCAAAATTAAGGAGAGACCGATGACGTCTGAACGCCTTCCAAATCGTTGGGGAATCGCCGTAGCGGCCGTGTGCATGCAGATCTGCCTGGGAGCAGTGTACGGCTGGAGCGTTTTCAAGAAGCTGCTGATGGGCGCGGAGCACTGGCCGGAAACGGCGGTGCAACTGACCTTCACGCTGGCAATCGTTTTCCTGGGCCTGGGGACAATTGTTGGGGGGCTTTGGCAGGACAAAGTAGGACCGCGCAAAGTGGCGACCACGGCCGGGATTATTTACGGCCTCGGATACATGGTTTCGGCTGTGGCCGCAGCGCATCATTCGCTGAACTTGCTCTACCTCGGCTACGGTGTTCTTGGCGGGATTGGGATGGGCATGGGCTACATTTGCCCCGTGGCGACGCTGGTCAAATGGTTCCCCGACCGGCGCGGGTTGATGACGGGCGTGGCCGTTTGCGGCTACGGATTTGGGGCAGCGGTGATGGGACCCTTCGCGGCGTGGGAAGTGATCCGCTACAGCGTCGCGACGACGTTCTGGACGCTCGGCATCGTTTACCTTGTGGTTGTCGTACTCGCCGCGCAGTTTTACGAGAACCCACCGCAGGGCTGGCGGCCCGCGGGGTGGGAGCCGCGCACGACGGTTGCCAAGAAAGCCAGTGCCGTTGATTTCACGGTGGGAGAGGCGCTGGGCACCTGGCAGTTCTATCTCTTGTTTGTGCTGCTCTTCCTCAATGTGTCGGCGGGCATCATGATCATCAGCCAGGCTTCGCCCATGGCGCAGGAAATGGTCGGCATGACGGTGCTGAAAGCGGCGGGGATGGTCGGGGTGATCTCGATCTGCAATGGAATTGGGCGAGTTTTCTGGGCATTGGTCTCCGATTACTTGGGGCGCGCGCGCGTATACTTTCTCCTATTCCTGATCCAGGCGGTTATTTTCTTTATGCTGCCGCGGATTCACGATTGGACGCTCTTCACGGTTTGCTTTGCAATTATTGGGCTTTGTTACGGCGGCGGATTCGGAACCATGCCGTCGTTCACCGCGGATTTCTTCGGCGCGAAAGCGATGGGAGGTATCTACGGGATCATTTTGCTGGCGTGGGGGCTGGCGGCAATTCCTTCGCCGATCATGATCGCACACATCCATCAAAACATCGGCCGCTATGCGCCCGCGATCAACATCATCACCATTGTGATGGTGGCTGCGCTGGTTTTCCCGATTCTGGCGCGGTGGCGGCCGGAAAAAAGCACAGCGCGTGCGGTCGCTGCGTCTCGTTGAAGAAAGAGCATCGACGGCGATCGAAGTCTGAAACCGGTCGGCGTGTTCTGGAGAGGTGAAGCAAGTGAACGCAATCTCTCTGTCAACAAACCCGTATGCATTTCTGCTGGACACGTATGAAACCGAGGTTTTGAAAACCTTGGGGATATGGTCGGCGTTCCCGGATGACACCATGGATTTTCGTCCGGCGCCGAAGTCGCGCACGGTGCTGGAGCAGATCGATCATCAGATCCAATCGGAGGGCGGTTGGATGGTGAAAATGCTGGGTATCGATACCGGAGACTTCCATCCGAAGGAAAAAACGAAACGCGGATACATCGAAAAATACCGCGCTGACGCCGCGCAACGGCTCGAGATTCTGCGGCAAAAGCCGGAGAGCTGGTGGCAAGAAACGGCGGCGTTTTTCGATGCGCAACGTTCGCACGCGTGGATTCTCACGCGGCGGATCAACCATTCGACGCATCACCGCGGACAGTTGATCGTATACCTGCGAGTGCTTGGGGCTCGCGTGCCGTCAGTCTACGGACCAACGGCGGATACAAACGGTGCGGTCATTTATCAGTTTTGATTCGAACGTTCTTCGAGAAAATGGCAGGCGCCAAACGGAAGTTGCCCTGTTCGTCGGCAGTCTGGCCCATCGCGACGCGATTGCCGGTTTCGGCTTTGGCGCGATAGAGCGCTTCTTTGGCGACGCGCGGGAGAGTGGCAGCAATGGCATGCGCCGGATAGGCTGACACCGAGCGACAGTGATAAACTCCGCGGAGCACATTTTTTCGGAGGTGCCACTATGAAGGGTGCCGCTTTGCTATTGCTTGTTAGCATTCCGCTTTGTGCCCACGCGCAAACTAAGAAGCCACCCACAACCCTTCGCGGTATTTTGTTGGAGCAACTGCGAACGACCCACAACCAGGAAGATTGGTTTGCCCCGGCGAGCGTCGCGGTAGAGGGACTCACGGCCGAACAGGCCAACTGGAGCCCTGGCCATGGTGGCCATTCTGTTGGTCAGCTCGCCTACCATCTCTGGTTCTGGGATACTCGTTCGCTGGCAAACTTCAAGGGAGAAAAGCCTGGCGTTTACAATGGAAACAACGACGAGACATTCAGCGACTTCAATGCGACGCAGTGGAACGACCTGGTGAACAAGCTCAATCAGGTGATGAGCGATTGGGAGAAAGCAGTTGAGGCGGCTGACGACCAAAAACTGGCAGCAAATGCCTCCCTCATCGAGCATGTAGCGGAGCACAACGCATACCATATCGGCCAAATTCTCTACGTCCGCAAACTCGAGGGCGCGTGGGACCCGGCTCACGGCGTGAAATAGATTGTCTACAAAAGAGGAACCGGAAGCACGAACTCATCGCCACCATAGCGGCGGGCGATATCGCCCGCGCGGACCACTCTTGCTACCAGACCCCGGGCGAGCCGGTTCTTTTCCCTTGCGAGCCCCGGTCTAAAGGGTTTTACTAAGTCGACGTGCAGTAAGTACGGTATTGCCCCCAGCGCGCGCCCAGATAATCATCACCGCAAATCGATGGGAGTTTCGCACATACTGACGAAGGAGAAGGGTCTGGGAGGACTCCCTGCTACCACCGCAGAGATCCTTGGAACTCACTCCCTCACAAGTTCCCCACGAATTTCTCCTTTGCGAAATTCCCATCCCCTATTACTTCTGTAGCAGGGACGCTCCGCGCCTTTATTCAGGCACAGGAAATCAACAAAAGGGAAATTCCGCTTACTCGCGGCTGGCCTAGGTCCGATGACAGGCGGGTCCTAGCTCTTCCAAGGCGTGCGCGACACCGCGCAAGCGGATTTTCAGGACGGAGGAGAGGTTCTGTATTTCCTTGCGATGATTTTCCAGGCGGGAAGATGAGATGTTTTCCAGGCGGCCGGCAAATCGGTCTAGTGCGGCGTGGCATTCGGCGTTCACCAGGGCGCGGTTCTGTTCCGTCCAATCAGCCATGACAGAACTGAGCGATTCGGTCATTTGATGATTCAAGGCTTCGCAGAAGTGGCGGACAACTTCCTCAGAGAGAGCGTCGAGGCGCAAGGCGGTCTGCTCATAAAAGGAATCCAGCCGGCGCTCCAAACGGGTTGAGAATTCTTCACATTTCTTGGCCAGCACTTCCTCCAACTGAACGTCCAGTTTCTGATCCGCGGCGCTCTTCGCATCCGCATAGGCTTTGTTCTGCCTCAGTGAGGCGAGCGCGGACTGCGCATTTTTCCTGGCCTGTTCGCGGGCTTCCGCATCGAATACGGGCATGCCTTGCACGATATGGCTGACCTGGGAAGAAAATCTACGGGGCCGCATGAAGGCAATCGGCTGAACTTGAGCGCGTTGAGGGGAGCGGGCTTCCGTAACGGCCCTCAAGGATGCACCTACCGGCCGCGGATCGCGCCGGAGAGGCTCGTTGGCCACAGGACTGTAGCTCGGGCTGTGTTCCGCGCGGCCGTAAGAGGGCTTGAACCTGCCGTCCCACGACGCGGTGAGAAATCCGCCGCTAGCGCGCGCCAGAACTCGCAGGCCACGCCCGGCGCTTTCCCATCTCGGTTGGCCCCATTGTGTCCAGCCGGTCGAGACCGCCTGACCCCAGCGGTTCCTTGTGGCCATTAATTGTGCACGATGTTCCTGCATCCAGCTTCGAAGGCTCCCGTTTAAGCTCGCCATAGCGTTCACCTCGCCGAGAAGGATCACTAATTCCGTATTGCCGCATCTTGTTCCATAGAGTCTTGGTGCTGATGTGGAGAGCGCGAGCCGTTTCCGTCCGGTTCCAGCAGCTCTTTCTAAGGCAATTCTCGATCAGTTGCCTTTCTGCCTCAGCGCGAATGGAGGCAATGCGCGGCTTCAGGCCGCTCTTTTCGATTCTTCCGCCACTCTTCCCCGGCATCTCCGCGTCCGCGCCGGCGGCAAGGAGTTCGGCGATCAATGCCTCGTCATCTCGAAGAACCAGATGACGGCAGATGAAACTCTTCAGTTCCCTGATGTTGCCGGGCCATGAGTGCTGCAAACATGCCTCGAAGGCACGCTTTGACAACGGACTGGGCCGGCAGCCCAACTCTGTGGAAAGCACGTTGATGAAATAATCGATAAATCGCGGGATATCTTGGCGTCGTTCGCGCAGAGGCGGGACGCGCAGAGTAATGGTATTCAGCCGGTAGTAAAGGTCGGTGCGAAATGTCTTTTGCTCGAGGGCGCTGGCGATATCCACATTGGTCGCAGCGATCACGCGGACGTCAACGGTAAGCAATCTGCGGCCACCGAGTCTGGGAAACTGCTTGTCTTGCAGCACATGAAGAAGCTTCGCTTGCAAACTGGGAGGCATTTCTCCAATTTCGTCAAGAAGAATGGTGCCGTGATCACAGAGCTCGAACAGGCCGGGCTTGGATTTGACCGCACCGGTGAATGCGCCGGGTTCGTACCCAAAAAGCTCGCTTTCCAATAACTCCGAGGGCAGCGCGGCACAGTTGATTTTCAGGAAAGTACGCCCGGCCCGTGCCGATCGCGCATGGAGCGTATGCGCTGCGAATTCCTTTCCCACGCCAGATTCGCCAAGCAAGAGGACCGGAACATCGACGCCCGCGACTCTTTCAATTTGGCGCTGAAGCTCGGCCATCACCGGGCTAAGCGAAGGTGATAATTCGTCCGGCCGCGGTGTATATCCGCCAGTTACGGACCTCGTTCCGATTGTTGGGCCAATGTCCCGCACTTCCGAGCCGGAAACAGACCGACCAAAATCAATTACACGCGCCGAAGCATTCATCAGGACTCCCAAGTTCCGAACTCATCTGACAGCGAAAAAACACTCCCCCGCGGAGAGAAATCTCAGACTCTTTCAACCCTGGTTCCGGCAAAAAGTCGCTGGGACCGGCCGCGTATTATCTTATTGAGACGGGTAGAGTTCCGCCATAGGTGCAGTACTGAATTCCGGGCAGGAAAAACCCTTAGAGCATGTAGGGCACAGTCTCGTTGTTCTACAGCTATGCCTGAATGATCCCGCGTCGGATGGCGTAGCGCACCAGACCGGCGGTTTCGTGAATGTCGAGCTTCTCCATGATTCGCGTGCGGTGCGTTTCCGCTGTCTTGACGCTAATGTTCAGTACTCCCGCTACTTCCTTGGTCGTTTTGCCCTCGGCAATGAGCTGCAAGACTTGGCGTTCACGGGGACTGAGCGGCTCTGACGAAAGTTCGGTCTTGTTCTGATACGCCTGCACCACGGCTCGCGACACTTCGGGGCTCAGGTACACTCCGCCGCGGGAGGCCTCGCGGATCGCCTGAACGAGATTCTCGGCGGCATGCGTTTTGACCACGTACCCTTTCGCGCCCACGCGAAGGGCGTCGAGCAGATACGGATCTTCATCGTGCACCGTCAGGAAAATGGTCTTGGTCTGCGGCGAGACCTTTTGGATTTCTTTCGCGGCATCGATGCCATTCAGGACCGCCATGCTGACATCCAGCACGGCGACATCCGGATGCAACGATTCCGCGATCTTTACGGCTTCCTGTCCATTGGAAGCCTCGCCGACAATTTTCAATCCCTCCTTTTCGAGCAGAACTTTCAAGGACTGGCGTACGATTTGGTGGTCGTCAGCGAGTAGAACTTGTATGGGCATGGCTTAAGCCTCCACGGAGACCAGAATCTTAACTTTTGTCCCCTGTTGTGGTGCAGATTCGATTTGCAGTGTTCCCCAAGGACATTCAACTGCTCCCGCATTCCCAGGAGTCCTAACTACTTTGCCGTCCGCGCTTACCGGCAACCCAAAGCGCCCGTGGCTCTCGCGTCTCCTGTGCCATCCGGTCTCCTCCTGTCTCTTCAGACGCAGGGAAGGTATAGGCAGTGTCGAGAAACTCTCTGACTAGCCAGGCAGGAGGATTCTTGCAGAGTAAGAGACCCGAGGGAATAGGGACAAGCACCTGTAATCTGTCGGGTATTATACCTACAGTGTGTAATGTAGAGTCGCTTAGAACCCTCAGTTCGTTACGGTTGCAGGCACTTTCCGCTTTATGTTTGGGTAGAACTGCTCCCCCGCCACCACGGCCTTGACCGCATCGATCAGATCCCGCCCAGCTTTCCCTTTTGATAGGAACCCGTGGGCCCCAGCGAGAAAACTCTCCTGGACCGTCTGTTCCGACTCATGAACCGTAAGAATCAGAATTTTGGTTTCCGGCCGGGCACGCAGAATTTGGCGCACCACCGCGAGCCCGTTCAATGACGGCATATTGATATCCAGGATCACCAAGTCGGGATTGAGCGCCAGGGTCTTCTCCACGGCATCAATGCCATCGATCGCTTCGCCGCAGACCTGCAAGTCTGCCTCGTTCTCCAACATGGATCGCACGCCGCGCCGGAGAAGCTCATGGTCATCAGCAATCAATATCCGGCGCCGCGAACCGGCCTCTTGGCCGCCGGATTTTCCGGGTGCTTCGTTCTCCTGGCTCGCCTTTCTTTCGTCAGCCTGTATCTGCAAGGAAAGCTCGCGGATTGGCAGAAAGGCAAGGACCACCGTGCCCTTCCCTAACTTCGAGAGAATCTCCAATCGTCCAGAAAATTGCCGAATGCGCTGCCGCATGCCCTGAATTCCCACACCAAGAGGAGCGACTTCGGCACTCGGCGACTTAGTCTTTTCAAGCTGCATGCCCTTCCCAGAGTCTCCCACTTCCAGCTTAAACTCATCCCGATCCCTGCGAACGCGGACGTAGGCGGTGGGACTTTCCGAATATCGATGCACGTTGGTCAGGCTTTCCTGCACAACGCGAAAGAGCGCTACTTCAACGTCGGGGCGCAGGCGGGGTAAATCAGCGGCGATATCCACATCCACGCGGATTCCGGTGCGCTTCTGAAAACCCTGCGCGTACCAGTTCACCGCAGAGGGCAATCCGAGTTCGTCAAGCAACGGCGGGTGCAACAGGTAAGACAGTGTGCGGATTTCCTCGCTGATCTGATTGGTCAGATCCAAACACTGTGCAATCGACTCCCTGGTTTCTTCATTGGCGTTCGGCGAAAGCAAGCGCGTCATTCGCGATAGCGCGATGCACTGCAATGCTAGTTTCTGACCGGTAACATCGTGCAAATCGCGCGCAATGCGGCGGCGCTCCTCATCCTGGAGCTCCAGTAGGCGCGAGGAAAGCTGCCGCAAAGCCTCTTCGTTCGTCTTGAGAGCGTCGTTGGCGTCCGAGAGTTCGGTCAAATCGATGGCCACGGCACAGATTGTTTGGAAATCGGCGTCCTTTACCGGGCTCAAGGACAGCCGGATTAGCTTCTTTCGAGCGCCGCTAAGCTCCAGCTCGACTTGTCCCCTTGCGCTGCCTCGTGCCCCTTTTTCGAGGAGAGCCTGAAGTTTGGGCAGCTCGCTGTCCGAGACATAGTCTTGCAGTTGGGTGCCAATGAACTTCTCCAGAGGCAGGCTTACAAATTCAGCGAAACGGCTGTTGGCATAGAGAACCGTGCCTTGTCCGTCGAGCGCCGCGGCACCTTCGTTGATCGTTTCAACAAGGACGCGATACGGATGTTCGGCGCCTTGCAGAAGGAATACTCGGTCACCGTCGGGAACACAAGCCTTCCTCGCCGGCGACTTTTTCGACTTGCCTGCTTTTTGTTTCCGTCGAATTTTCTTCTTCTGCTTAACCATGAGCCGCAGCTGCCTTTACACCATTGACGTCAATATCGGTAATGTCCAGCCCGACTAAGACGCGGTCTGTATTCGAAAGATCGCCAATAATTTTCCGCACCAGAACCGGCAATTTTTTCACCAGAGTAGGTAATGCAGAGAGAGCATGATTGTCATGATTTGTACGCTGGGACATACACACTCCCCTCAGAGCCAGGGAGGTGTGAAGGGCAGGGAAGCCGAGTCGCCTGGCGCGAAAGCAGGCATACTAACCGAAAAAGCGTACGCGAGCAAACTGCGCCGCCAAACAGCACGTTTATGGCGACGCACAGGACGGGGCAGGGCCGCGGTCATGCCCCTGCTGTGAATGTTCCGGGCAGCCCTAAGACTTCTTTCTCGGAACTTTGGCGCCTTTCTTCCGCGCTTCGGAGAGCCCGATAGCGATCGCTTGCTTGCGGCTCTTTACGGTGCCGCCCTTCCCGCCTTTCCCTGATTTCAATGTGCCGCGCTTTTCGCGATGCATGGCGCTCTTGACGCTCTTCGCAGCAGCCTTTCCGTATTTTGGCATTGCCATCCTCCTGTCCTGGCGAACCCCGCACAAGGCCACCCTCGCCCACTAGATAGACTTCAGAGGGACGCTCTCGGTGACGCGCCGAATGCGATTTTTCTTTCGCCCGGCCCACGACAACGTCTCACGACAAGCACCGACCTTTGGCCATGCGGTCTTGTCTTGTAGTATGTTGTGACACGCAGGCCCGTTGCGCAGCGGTTAGAGCGGCGGGCTCATGAGAATCGTGTGAAAGCGGCTGTCCTTACATCTCCTAAGAACGTATCCGAAAGGCCCCTCGCCATTTCTGAAGTGCCGCGGCCCCATCTGGAGGCTGGGCACGTGTTGTTGCGCGTTCGCGCTTGCGGAGTGTGCCGCACGGACCTGCACATCGTGGAAGGTGAACTGACGCCGCAGAAAAAACAAATTATTCCCGGCCACCAGATCGTTGGAGAAATTGCCAGAGGCGCGACCGCGGAATTGCCAACCGGTTTGCGTGTCGGCGTGTCCTGGCTCGGTGGGACGGATGGGAGTTGCTCCTATTGCCGCCGCGGACTTGAAAACCTTTGCGATAAGCCCATCTTTACCGGCTATACGGTTGATGGCGGCTACGCGGAGTACGCTGCCGCACGAGCCGACTTTGTCTTTCCTCTGCCTGCCAGCCTCGACGACGCGCATGCGGCACCCCTTCTTTGCGCCGGCATTATTGGCTTTCGGAGTCTTCGCGTCGCTGGCGTGCAGCCCGGGGAGCGCGTGGGGCTTTTTGGATTTGGCGCGTCGGCCCATCTGGCCATCGCTGTTCTGAATGCGTGGAAGTGCGAAGTCTATGTGTCCACTCGCGGCGACTCGCATCGCGGGCTGGCAGCTTCTCTCGGAGCTAAGTGGGTCGGAACGGAAGATGAAAAACCGCCGGTAGAACTGGATCGCGCCGTGACGTTTGCTCCCAGCGGGAACGTAGTGATTGCCGCGCTCAGCAGCCTGCGAAAAGGCGGAGTCGTTGCCATCAACGCCATCCATCTGGACCAAATGCCCGCTTTCGATTACGACAAACTTCTTTGGGGAGAACGCCAAATCCGCAGTGTCGCCAACATGACTCGGCAGGACGCCCGCGATTTTCTCGAGATTGCCGCGCAGATCGGTCTACGCCCCAAGTGCACCGTTTTTCCGCTGGCGCAGGCCAACGAAGCTCTTGCGGCGGTGAAAAGTGACTCGATCGATGGGGCAGCGGTTATTGTTCCGTAAGTTGTTCCTTGAGTTCCTTAAGCTTGGCCTTCTGCACGCGGCTTTTCCCGTGCCTCAAAACAGCCCATGCAACTGACATAGGAGCTGCCGCTAAACAAAACGAGCATCCGCATGAGGCGACTTTTGTTCATTAAGTTTTTGTCTTGTAGTATGTTGTGACACGCGGGGCCCGTAGCTCAACGGTTAGAGCAGCGGACTCATAATCCGTTGGTTCAAGGTTCAAATCCTTGCGGGCCCACCATTTGTATCATCAGGCCACGTCAACGCGGAAGCGAACGGGCGCACCGCGGAGGATGGCCCACCCGCCCGTAACATGATGGGAGCCGAAACAACTTGCCGGTCATCAACCAACCATACATAGGATTCGAGGGGCCGATCGGAGCCGGGAAAACGACCCTCGCGCAGTTGTTGGCCTTGCATCTGAGCGCAACGCTTATTCTGGAAGATGTAGATGGCAACGCGTTTCTCCCCGATTTCTACGCAGACAAAAAGCGGTGGGCGTTCAGCACGCAATTGGCATTCTTGATTTCCCGGTACGAGCAATTGAGAACGATTCCGCCGTCTCGATGTAGACCGGTGATTTCGGACTACACGCAAGCCAAAGATCCCATTTTTGCGCGGGCGCTTCTGCATGATCGCGAGGTGGAGTTATACGAGAGGCTTAGCGTCGGACTTGACGCCAGTGTTTCCCGTCCCGACCTCACGGTTTACGTCGACGCCAGCAATGACATCCTTCTGGATCGAATTCGGCGGCGCAATCGGCCCTACGAGGCGTCGATTGACGCGGAATACCTGGACGCGCTGCGCAACGCATATGCCCGCCATCACAACTCCACGGGAGGATTGCAGGTCTTGAGCTTCGATACTTCCGCGTTGGACCTCCGTTCGGAATCGCAACTCAACAGCATGTACAAGAAGATCCTCGCGGCGGCTTCCATGCGGTAGTCCGAATACCGAGGTAGGGCTTTTATTCTCCGGCCGGCTTGAATCCGTACTTCTCGAAAACTCCCTGTGCTTTCGCACCCATGAGAAAATCCAGGAAGCGTTTCGCCTCGGCGGATTGTTTTGAAGCCTTCAGAGCAGCGACAGGGTAAATCGCCGGCGAATGCGAATCCTCCGGAGCAGTTGCGGCGACGCTCACCGCTGCTGAGGTCTTCGCGTCCGTGGCATAGACGATGCCGGCATCCACGTTGCCTGTGATGACATACGTGAGCACCTGGCGCACGTCCTTCGTGAGCACAAACTTGGGTTTCACTTGCTCGTAGAGGTGGAAGTGAGTGAGCACTTCTTGACCATATTTCCCGGCAGGGACTGTTTGCGGGTCGCCGATAGCAATCTCTTTCACTTCCGGTCGCGCGAGATCCTGAAAACTCGAAATCCCGGTCTTGCTCTTTGGAACGATTAACACCACGGCGTTCTTGACCAGATCCTTCCGTGTGCCGGGCGACAGTAGCCCCTCCGACTCGAGAGCGTTCATTTGGTCTTCCGACGCGGAAATGAAAACGTCAACCGGAGCGCCCTGTTCGATCTGGTGTTGCAGCGTCCCGGAACCTCCCAGATTGAAGTGAATCACGGTGCCGGGCGTCTCGGCATAATACAGTTGCGCGATTTCATCCAGCGCGTCCTTCAGGCTGATCGCTGCTGAAACCGTGAGCTCCACCTTGGGCTGCGGTGTGGCACGAGGAGCGGCGTAGCCGGAGAGTACCGCAAGTGAAGCCGCGAGAATCGCTGCAAGAGACGTTCGGAGGTAGTTCAATCGCATTGGCGAACTCCAGTCGTATAGCTGCGTTTAGATGGTCATTTCGCCCAGCGCATTGCGCCGGGAGAACGGTATGCGCGTTGGGCGAGGGACTGATTGCCGCCATGCGGTCCATAGTAACCGGGTTCTTTGACGCGCTCGCAAATCTCGATCCCGCCGCGAAAACGATCAGAAGATGAAACGAGTACCGACTGTCGGAGCAAAGTTGCTGTTGTAGTTATAGGGCACGCCGGGGCCATGAGGAATGGCGATGGCCAGACCGCCGGTCACCCAGGAGTACGCAATTCCCGCAAAACCGTCGAAACGCTTGGTGAAGTGATGATCCGCATAGAGCGACCCCTCGTTGAGGGTGCCTGCACAGGAACTGCGGAAACCGGCTGTGGGCGAGCAGGTCTGCGGAAAACGGAAGTAGTTCTGCCGCTGCTGATACCAGGAGAAAGTGAAGTCGGTCTTGCTGCGGTAGGTGTACTTCACGCCCGTCCACCAGATCTGCAGCAACTTTTCAGAATCAAGATTGGTGTCTTCGACCCCGCTCATGAAATAACCGCCCTGGTCCGAGGCGCCAACGCCCAACGGGTTCGACGGGTTATTCTGCCAGATGTATTCGTAGCCGGCGAAAAACTTGAACGGGTCCCACGCATACTTGGCGGCTGCCATAACTGCGTAGTTGTCGGTCACGATGCCATATACCGTATTGGTTGTGTCGATCAGATTGGGCCCGGTGATGAAGTTTGTGTTGATGCTGTCCTCGGTCGACTGAAGTGCCGCCCCCGAGCTCTGACTCTGCGGCCCCTGCAAGGGGTTCAATACGCTGATCGCCTGGTTGTAATGTTGGGCGACAAGGTCGGCGGAGAACTTGTGGTACTCTCCGCCGAGGTCGAATCCATAGGCGTTGTTATGCGCCTGTTCAGCCGTACAGGTAGCGGCGGTCCAGGGCACGGTGGCCGAGGCCGTGGCCGAGTAGCAGCCGGCTGAACCATCGGCGAATTTATACATCGCGCCGAAATGGACCGGGCCATAGGCAATGCGATACTTCAGGGCGTCGTCCCAACGGGCGTCCTCCGTGTCGCCGCCGCCGGCCATCGTGCCGTTATATCCGATGTACGAAAAGGCATAGCTGCCCCCGGCTGGATCGTAAAGGATCATCGCATCGGTGCCCAGAGCGCGCTGGCGGCCGAAGGTCAGCGTGCCGAAACGCGCGGACGATACGCCGGCATAGTATTCGTCATTGAAGGGTTGGCCCGCGCGTGTGCCGTCGATGGCTTCCGAATAGCTGGCCCTGGGAAGGCCGTTGTTAATGATGTTGGTCTCTGACGCGTTGGCGAGCAGGCCGGACTGCGGATTGATGCCAGTTGAAGCGTTGAAGACAACGGACCAGCCAGGCAGAAACTGTTCCTTGCCCCGGATGCCCAGACCCGTCTGCTGCAGGTTGTTCGGTGCGATGAGGAATCGATGTTGATAGCCGTTTCGGTTCACCAGAGATTCGCCTTCATAGTTATAGCCGTTTTCCGGTAAGCCGTGGCTGACCCAGCCGACGCCGACGTCATACGCACCGTACAGCGTGATGCCGTGCCAGGTCAGCGCGCAATCGGTGGTGGCGAACTCGTGGCCGCTCGCGCAGGGGTCGGGGGTGCTCAGCTGCGAGGTGCTGTTCGTCGCCGCCTGTGCTCGTGCGCGGGGCGCACAAATGAAAGCTGCCAGGCCCAGTAGAAGTGCAGTCAAACCAATTCTCATATGTCTCCTCTTGTCCACCCAACAAAGTACAGAGTTACGGTAGGCGCCGTGGTTCACAAATCTATACGAATAGAAATGATAAGTCAAAGCGATTCACTATACTTCAGGCTATTGGCGATGACTTTCGTGGATTTTGCAGAGGTCGAATTTGACGGGTACGGGCGGGCGGCGACAACGTCAGGGCAGGATGATCATGACTTCCGTCGACTTAATGAGCGCGGCAACGGTCTGCCCTTTCTTCAGCCGCATTTCGCGAACCGCATCTGCGGTGATGATGGAGGTGATGTGTTGTCCGCCGATCGACAGGGTTATCTGAGCCATCAAGCCGCTGATTTTGACGTCCATTACCCGGCCCACGAGCTGGTTGCGGCCGCTAATGCGTCGAAAGTTGGTTCTGCGTTCTTGCACTTCACCTTTCTGGCCCGCGCGATACAGAAATTTGTCCACTTCCCTTTCCGGGACACGGTGGTGTCCCCCGGCCGTCTTTAGGGTGCGAATCTTACCGTGGTAGATCCACTGCTTCAGCGTCGGGTAACTGATCGCCAGAATTTGGGCGGCTTCTCTGGGCGTGTAGAGTTTTGTGGGTTTCATCAGAAAGGCTCGCTCGTCGCGAAAGCGATCGTAATCTTACCCCTAGCGAAGTGTCAACGCAGCCGTCGGCGTCTTCATGCAGTATGTTGCGTAATGCTGGCGCAAGCCGATGCGGTCATTTTCCATCCACGACTGCGCCCAATTGCTTCTGCTCCGCGTCCGACCAATCGCAGATCCGCTTCACATCATCCGCCGAAAGCCACGAGTGCCAGTGCATCAATTTGTATGACGTGAGCGGCATGTTTCCCTTCTGCACCTCTCTGCACATTGCTTTCAATCGGTCGATGGAATCCTGCGGTTCCTTCCCCGGACGCACCCACGTGGAAAGATTTATGAATCTGCGGCCATGATCCACGTGCCCGACGACGTACCACGATGTGGGCGCCAGATACGAGTACCAGGGCCATTCCGTTTGATTGGAGTGGCAATCCGCGCACGCCCGCGTCAGTATCGCATGAACATCCGGCGGCACGTTGACGATCGTCTCCATCGTCTGCGTGGAGGCAAATGGCGGATTCGTGCGCGCTGGCCGGCGGAATTGCGCCGCCGCAAAACCAATCAACAGAATAATTGCCAGCCACTTGAAAGCTTTTCGCATGAGCGCTTCGGCCTCCCTCTATGGTCACTTCAATAGGATCGCAACGGCACTGCAACGCGCGTTCCGTACACGCCGGATATGACCTCCGTCAGCGGCCGGATTATTTCCGCTCTTTCTTCCATCATCGACCGCAGAAAGTTCTACCACACGATAACTCTCAAGTTGTCGCCTATTCGGAACAAACCGTTTCCTTGACACGGCCGGTTTGTCCACCCAAAACCACGCGGCCCATCGGCCCTGCTTCTCTGATTTGAGCTTGACCCGGCAGGACGAGGCGCATAAATTTCTGCGCGGAGGTAGACCCAAAATGGAATCGCCAGAGCACTTTATGCCTGAAGCCGGTGCGAGCAGGAGACTCCTGTCCAGCGCCTTCGTTGCATTCATAATCGCAAGCGCCCTGTTCATGGTTGCCGCAGGCGCGAGTGCCGGCCCGGTCTCGCCGGAAACCCTGATGAGCAAGCTTCAATGGCGTAGCGTTGGTCCGTGCATCGGCGGACGCGTTGTGGCCATCGCTGGTGTTCCCGGAAATTCCAATCTTTATTACGCGGGCACCGTCGGGGGCGGTATTTGGAAAAGCACCGACGAGGGGCTGGAGTGGAAGAACATTTCCGACGGCAAGTTGCCCGGCCCCAGCGCGAGCATTGGCGCGATTGCCGTTGCGCCGTCCAATCCGAAAATCATCTATGCCGGGACGGGCGAGAGCGACATCCGCAACGACATGATTCCGGGCGACGGAATGTTCAAGTCGACCGACGGCGGCGAGACCTGGCACTATGCCGGATTGCGCGACACGCACACGATCAGCGCGATCGTCGTGGACCCCAAAAATGCGGACGTAGTTTACGCTTCGTCAATGGGCCACGTGTTCGTGCCAGATCCGGAGCGCGGAGTGTTCAAATCGACCGACGGCGGCAAAACGTGGAACAAGATTCTGTTTGTCGACGACAAGACCGGCGCAATCGATCTGGTGATGGAGCCGAATAATCCCAATGTACTTTATGCCGCCATGTGGCAGGCGTACCGCACGCCGTGGTCGCTTTCGAGTGGCGGGCCAGGCAGCGGGCTCTACAAGAGCACCGACGGTGGCGCGCACTGGACAAGCATCACGCGCAATGCCGGCTTGCCGGAGGGCGTGATCGGACGAATCGGAGTGGGCGTCACGGCCAGCAATCCTGACGTCGTCTATGCGATGTTCCAGGCGCAGCAAGGCGGTGTGTTTCGCTCGAATGATGGCGGCATGACTTGGAAGCGCGTGAACGGGGAGTGGAAACTTCGGCAGCGCGCCTTCTATTACATGAGCATTTACGTGGATCCGAAAGATCCCAACACCGCGTACGTGCCCGAAGTCGATGCGCTGTGGGTTTCGCGCGACGGTGGAAAGACCTTCACGAAACTGAGGACGCCGCACGGCGACAACCACATCGTGTGGATCAAGCCCGACGACACGAAAATCATCTTGGAGGGCAATGACGGCGGAGCAACCGTCTCAACCGACGGAGGCAAGACCTGGAGCGAAGAACACAATCAACCGACGGGCCAGTTCTATCACGTTAACCTCGACGATCAGTTCCCGTTTCACATTTACGGAGCGCAACAAGATGAGGGATCCTTCGAGGGACCAAGCGCGGAGAGCGGCGGATCGATTCCGACCGCCAACTGGCAACGCGTGGCGTATGGCGAAAGCACCTACTCGGTGCCGCAGCCGGGAGATCCGAACATCACCTACGGGAGCGGCTACTACAGCATCTTCTTGAAGTACAACCTGGCCACCGGGCAGTACGAAAGCGCGAGCCCGTGGCCCAATTACCAGGAAGGCGCATCATCTGCCGAGCTTAAATACCGTTTCGGCTGGACCCATCCGATTCTTTTTTCGCCGGCGAACCCGAAGGAACTGCTGATCGGCGCGCAGTACGTGATGAAGAGCGACGATTACGGCAAGACGTGGCAGCGCATCAGCCCGGACCTCACGCGCAACGCTCCAAACACGGAGGCGCCGAGCGGCGGACCGGTGGACCTCGACCACTCAGGAGCGGAAATTTATCCGGGACTTTCGGCGGTGGCCGTTTCGCCACTGGACGGCAACGTGATCTGGGCTGGGTCGGATGACGGCCTGGTCCACGTCACCACCGACGGTGGCCAGACATGGCAGGCCGTCAATCCGCCGGGCCTGCCCGAGCAATCCTGGATCAGCTCGATCCAGCCTTCTTACGCGGACCGCAGCACCGCCTATCTGACTTCGCGACGTTACATGTGGGACGACTTTCGGCCTTATGTTTTCGAGACGACCGATTTCGGCCAGCATTGGACAGCGTTGACAAACGGCTTGCCGGATGATTCGTACGTCTTTGCGATCCGGCAAGACCCGAACGATCCGAATCTGCTGTTCCTCGGCACCAAGAGCACCCTGTACATGAGTCTTGACGCGGGTGCGCACTGGCAGCCGCTCACACTCAATTTGCCGGTCACGCAAGTCCGCGATATCGCCATCAACACGCGCCAAGGTGACGTGGTGATCGCAACGCACGGCCGCTCTTTCTGGGTGCTCGACAATCTCTCGTTGCTTGAGCAATTGACCAAGAACCCGGCGGTCCCGTCCGACGGCGCATTCCTGTTCGCTCCCGAGCAGGCCTGGATCAGCCATGCCTACGGCAAGCCCAGTGAAGACTTCGGCCCGGCCGATGTGGGTCAGAACCCAGCCTTCGGCGCAACCGTGTTTTTCAACATCCCTGACGGGTACGACGGCAAGACCCCTGCGACGCTTGAGTTCATCGATGCGCAGGGACAGGTGATTCGCAGCTTCAACCTGCACTTGCAGAAGCAACAACCGAAAAAGAGCGAGGAGGAGGAGAGCCAGGAAACCTCGGAGCAGCAGAAAAAGGAGCAAGAAGAAAAACTCACAGCGATTGAGCCAGGCATGAACCGCTTCCAATGGGATCTGCGCTACCCCGATGCCACCGAAGTGAAAGGCTTTCAACCTCCGATCGCTGCCGGCGGTCTGGACGACACGCCCGAAGGCCCAGTGGTGACGCCCGGGACCTATACGGTGACGCTCGATTACGGTGGTCAGAAGACGCAGCAGACCTTCAAGGTTGCGCTCGATCCGCGCCTCAACGCCAGCCCCGAAGATCTCGCGGCGTGCCTTGCGCTCCGGCTTAAAATCCACGACGCTCTCGACTCGCTCGATAAAAAACTCAACGAAGCGATCGGCGTGCGCGAGAAACTCGAGTCGGCGGTGCGGCAGAATCAATTGACCGGGGCACAGGCAAGCCAGGCGATCAGTGATCTCGACGGCGTGATTGGGAATCTGGTGCAATTGAACATTCATTCCAGCGAGGGCAGTTTGCTGCATGAGACAAAACTCCGCAGCCACTTGGCGTATCTGGCGGCGGACATCGATCTCGGGTATGCCAGGCCCACTCCGGCGCAGTACGCCGTCTTCCAGGATCTCAATGAGGAAGCCCAAGCCGGCGAGCGGAAGCTTGACGCCGCCATCTCGGAGGGCAACAAACTGTTCTGATCCGCGGCGGCCCCGTGACTCTCTAGCTAGAAATCAACGTGGAGGCGCACGGCAGGAACCAGGACCGGCCCGCGGTCCTGGTTGTAGCCGGGATTATTGATGTGCTGCAGGTCGAAGGACGTGAAAACGCCGCGCCAAACGTGCGCCGTGTAATAGCTCTCGAAAATTTTCTCCTGGCCGTAGTTGAGCGCGCCGTCGCCCAATAGGAAGCCAAGCCCGCCTAGAGCGAGATAGTTGCGGTGATCGCCAGAAATGGCGTTGAGAGCGAAGGCCGCGCCGACGCGATCGTTTTTCCGGTGCCAGGCGTCGCCGCGGTAATCCCCGCCGAGATCGAGGGCGCGATCCACTTCCGTATAGACGAAGGACTCGTTATGGCCGTCATTCCATCCCCAGCGGCCAAACGCGCGAATCCGATCCGTCAGGTTCTGCTCGAAGTTGAGGCCAGCGCCGTACTTGTGGCGCCCCTGCCGGCGCGTGGCGATAATGTCGGGCCGCGCGGTTTCTCCGGCAAGGAATTCATCAATCGCTTCACGATAGTTGCCCATGTTCGCGTGATTGAGATAGGTCAAAACGCGGATTGCGCCGTCCTTGTGGCGCAGAAATCCGCCGTTATGATCCACCTCGAAGTTTTCCGAGCGTGCGCGTGCAATATCAGAGTCGAGATGAATGCCATTCGCGACTTTGGGCATCAGGGCTTCGAGAAATCTCGCGGTCCAGCGGCCGTCATCGTATTCCAGCATCGCGCCGTCGGTGTAGCCGCGAGTATTGGCCGCGTAGTCGTACGCGCCGTTGTCGTCCACGGTCCAGTTCAAAAACTGCAAATGGGGATCGCTGCCCGGGCCATTGGTGTCTAAGAAATCTGGGACAGTGAATTTGCCGACCCAGAATTCCATGCGGCGCTTGGGAAGCGAAGTCGCAAGCCCCAGGTAAGATCGTTCGGCGGACACACGCTCGGAAGAAAGCGGGATGATTTGCCGCAAGAGGAGTCTGGCGAGATAAGGAGCATGCGACAAAGGCACGCCTGCGGCGGTGCGCACAACGTCAAGATTTGTGTAACCGGCGAGACCTAGCGCGTTGCCGATGCCCGAACCGGTCGAGTCCTCCAGATCGAGGAAAACTTCGGTTGTGTCCGTGACTTCGTAGCCCGTGTAAAGCGTGAGGACGTGCGATGTGGCGCTTTGCGCTGCGGCGGAGAGGCTGTTGGGGCCGCTGTAGTCCGCCGGAAACGACGGATGCCACTGCAAGATGATGTTGGCTTGGCCGGAAACCCAGAAGCGGCTGGATTCGGAATGGGGGAAAACGGTCTCGCTGGTATCTTGAGAACTCGTCGAGCTGTCGGAGGACATGGATTGCGTTGTCTGGGGCGGTTGACTCTGAGCGCACGTCCGCCGAAGAGGCACGCCCACAACGGTCAGCGCCAGAAGCAACCTCAAAGTGACAGTCTGGCAAGGCACCACGGACATTCCTCGCATCCACCGTTAATGTTGATTCACATCCATAGTTAATAGAAGTTCATACCCATCATTAATGGTGGTTCATATTCCACATGGTGAGAGTAAACGAGAGTCACAGGACAATGCCACAGAAAAATGCAGCCGATAGAGAATATTTCAGCACCTTACCGAAATCTGTACAGCACGCGAGACTGCTGCAGTTCGCTGAGAACGAATCGGAGACGCAACAGCCGGAGGCAAATTGTTAGGGTCTACTGACTCGCTGATCCTCATTCTTTTCGGGCCGCGCCGAGTTGATTCAGGATTGGCTCCCGCCGCCCCGCGAGTGGCGCACCCAGGTCGTCTTGGAGATCAAAGATAATCAGTTCATTCCTCCCTTTCTTGAGCCACACGCCAGGAACATACAACGTTTGCTGCGGCCCGATGTTCCAGAATCGCCCGAGATTGTGGCCGTTGACCCAGGCTACGCCCATGCGCAACTTGCTCACGTCAAGAAACGTGTCTCCCGGCTGCTCTAGATTGAATGCGCCTCGATAAAGCGCCGGCGCTCGAGTAGTGATTTTTGAAAATGGCACAGACGCCGGATCGTTCATCGGAGGCGAATAGGTTTCCCAGCCTTTCAGTTCGCGTCCATCGAGCCTCACGTCTTGCGTTATCCCTTTCCGGTCATCGCGCAATCTTGGCCCAAAGTTTATTCGGCCGAGATTTTCCACCAAAATATCCAGAGTGCTCGTTCCCGGCGGGATTTCGATGGGAATGCTGTTTTGATGCAACCGCCGATCGAGCGTTCCCACTCGTTCTCCATTTACGTAAACCGCCGCGTAGTCGTGCACTTCGTTGATCGCCAAGTCTGCCCTTCGCCGGGCCATCCACGCGAGCGCGATACAGAATGTACCCGTATGCCTGCCCTACGGCTTCCATGGTCTTAGGCCGCTCACTTCGGATCGGCTGACCAAGGCTTTTCCACAGCGAAGCTGCCTCCGTCAGCTTGAACGCAGGAATTTCGATCACGGGAATCGCGCGCGGCACCGTCGGCAGATTCGCCCCGTGCAAATGCCGTCCAATCACGTCGCGAAACGCAAAATACTTTGGCGTGGGCCTCCCGGCCTCATCCAAGGGCGCGTCGTAATCATAGCTTGTGGTGTCCGGTTGGTAGGCCTTGTCGTAGTTCGCGCCCGCCATGAAGCCAAACGAGGTTCCTCCCTCGAACATATATAGGCTCACCGAATAGCCGCGCGACAGCATCCAGTCCAACTCCTGCGCCTGCTTCTTTGCATCGGTGACGTTGTGCGCCTCGCCCCAGTGGTCGAACCATCCATCCCAATATTCGCCGCTCATCAGCGGGCCGCCGGGACGAAACGCGCGCAGCGCGGCGAACGCCGGCTCGGCCTCGCCCGGCCCAAAATTGACAACCGCAGGCAATCCGGGCAGCGTTCCGCGCGGCAGCTCGGACGGCCCATCCGCGGTGTACAAAATCGCGCCATCGAATCCCGCCTCGGCGATCGAATCGCGGATCCTCGACATGTACGCAGCGTCAGCGCCGAACGAGCCGTATTCGTTTTCCACTTGCACCGCGATGATGGGGCCGCCTCGCGTGATTTGCAGCGGCGCTAGCTCCTGTCCCAGCCGCTTCAGCCAATCCGCTGCGGGCCGCAGGAAATTTTCCTGGTTGTTGCGCAACTCCATCTTCGGGTCCGCCAAGAGCCACGCGGGCAAGCCGCCCAGGTCCCACTCGGAACAGACGTACGGCCCCGGTCGCAGGATGACGTGAAGCCCCTCCTGCTGCGCCTCGCGGATAAATTCGGCCACGTCGAGCTGTCCGCTGAAATCATATGCGCCCGCTCTCGGCTCGTGCAGGTTCCAAAACACGTACGTCGTGATGGTGTTGAGCCCCATCGCGCGCGCTTTCCGCAGCCGATCTCGCCAGTAGGCGCGCGGGATCCGCGTGTAGTGCATCTCGCCGGAGATGATTTGCAAAGGTTTGCCGTCGAGCATGAACTGGCTGCCTTCGACGCGAATCGAATGGGCCTGTCGCGGCAAACCAAACTCTATGGCAGCGCCGCTCAGAAAAAGAAACGCCAGAATCGCGCCGCAGAAAACCAGCCGAATGCGCTTGCGCCGCGTCATGGGACTGTCATTTCGATTCTCTTCCATCGTGTGATTCATCGCTTCCCTGCCGCATGAGTGCGCGTCTTCCAAGAAGAACAAACGTCGGCGCCGCGCACCGGCTGTAGCATAATGGCGCTCGCATTTTGCAGCAACGATGGACTTCCGCAAGGAGGCGGAGACGGAATTGGCAAAATCCCGCGCGTTCCTGAATCCGTTCTTATGACTATTGCGCCGAAGGAAATCACCAAGGCGGTCATTCTTGCGCGCGGCTTGGGCAAGAGAATGCGCTCTTCCGACTCGTCGGTGCATCTCGACGCCGGCCAGTCCCGCGCCGCCGACGTCGGGATGAAAGCCATGATTCCCATCGGCCGCCCTTTTCTCGATTTCGTTCTCAGCGCGCTTGCCGACGCCGGCTTCACTGAAGCGTGCCTTGTTGTCGGGCCGGAGCACACCGCGATTCGCGAATATTACGCAGCCCTTTCCGCGCGTCGCATCAAAATCAGTTTCGCGATTCAGGAGCAACCCATCGGCACGGCGAATGCTTTGCTCGTGGCCCAATCTTTCACCGCAGGCGAGCCGTTTCTCGCATTGAACTCGGACAACTATTATCCCGTCGAAGTTTTCTCTGCTATGCGCACTCTCGGCGAACCGGGACTTCCCGCATTCGAGCGTGAAGCTCTGGTGCGCGAAGGCAATATTCCGCAGGAACGAATTCGTGTTTACGCTCTGCTGAAAATCAGCGCGTCAGGCTACCTGGAGCGCATTGTCGAGAAGCCGGATGAAATGTCGGATCCCGGGCTCGACGATGAGCTTTTCATCAGCATGAATTGCTGGCGGTTCGCACCGGAAATTTTTCGCGCCTGCCGCGAAGTTTCCCGCTCGGCGCGCGGCGAATTCGAGCTGCCTGAGGCCGTGCAATTTGGCCTGAGCTCCCTCGGCCTTCGCTTCAAAGCCATTCCATTTCACGCCGGCGTTCTTGATCTTTCCTATCGCGGCGACATCACGGAGGTCGCGAAGCGCCTCGCTCAGGTCCGTGTCGAGCTATGACCCGCTTTGACGCTCAGCTTCGCGCCTCCGGCATGAGCGCGGCGGAATCCACAACTAAGGCGGCGCTCCTTGAAAAGCTCGCCCGTGAACTGTGCCTGTTGAAAGAAGGATCGGCCCATGCGTATTCCGCCTTCTTCGTTCCCGGCCGGCTCGAATTCCTGGGCAAGCACACCGACTACGCCGGCGGCCGAAGCCTTACGTGCGCCATCGAGCGCGGAATTTGCTTGGTGGCGGCGCCGCGCGCTGACGCACAAATCCACATCGTCGATGTCGGCCGCGCCTCCGCTGTGAATTTCGCTCTCAGCGCGGAACTTGAACCGCTCGCCGGCCATTGGTCGAATTTTCCGATGACTGTCGCTCGCCGGCTAGCCCACGATTTCCCCGGAATGCAAACCGGCGCGGACATTGCTTTCGCAAGCGACCTTCCGCGCGCCTCCGGCATGAGCAGTTCCAGCGCCCTCATTGTCGCGATCTTTTTTGCCCTGGCGCAGGCCAACTCGCTCTGGCAAACGGACGCCTATCGCCGCGCTTTTCCAACTCGCGAAGACCTTGCTGGCTACATCGCCGCCATCGAAAGTGGCGGCAGCTTCGCCGCTTTTTCCGGCGCTCGCGGCGTGGGTACGCATGGTGGCAGCGAAGATCACGTCGCCATCCTCTGTTCCCGCGCCGGATTCTTGCGGCAGTATTCTTTTTGCCCCATTCGTTTCGAGAAAGAAATTCGCTTGCCGGAAGATCACGCGCTCGTTATCGGCGTCAGTGGCGTGAAGGCCGACAAAACCGGTGACGCACGCGAAGCCTACAACCGCGCCTCCGGCGCCGCGCACAGGATCTTACAGTTGTGGCGAAACGCAAGCGGCCGCCCAAGTAACCACGACGATCCTTCGCTCGCCGCTGTCTTGAGCGCTCAGCCCGGAGCCGTGGAACATCTCCGCCAAATCTTGCGCGATTCAAGCGATGCCGAATATCCAGCCGACGTGCTTCTCAACCGGCTCCAGCAGTTCTGCGAAGAAAGCAACGAAATCGTTCCCGGTGCCGCCGATACGCTCGCGCACCGTGATTTCAAGCGCCTGGGTGAGCTCGTTGACCGCTCGCAATCTCTTGCGGAAACGTGCCTCGCAAACCAAGTCCCGGAGACGCTGGCCCTCGCTCGCTCCGCGCGCCAACTCGGCGCCGCAGCCGCATCGGCATTCGGCGCCGGTTTCGGCGGCAGCGTCTGGGCGCTGATCGAAGCCAGTCGTGCGGAAGAATTTCGTCAGACTTGGGCGGCGCAGTATCATCAGCGCTTCCCTGCGCGCGCCGAGGCCAGCCGGTTTTTCGTGAGCTGCCCCGGCCCAGGGTTGATTCAGTTCGCTTAGTTTTTCGTTTTTCGAGGAGGCCCGTGCGTCGCAAAAAAGAAGAAGCACTCTCACGGATGCGAATTCCCGCAGCTCCCATGACGCGCCGCCAATTTGTCCACCGCGGCGCGCTGCTCCTGGGAACCTTGCCCGCGGTTCCGCTCCTCGGTCGCGTTCCGTTCGAAGCGTTGCTGCAAGGCTCGCACGATGCGCAAGATTCGCCTCGCGCGCAAATAGAAGGCGGCAAAATTTCCCTCGCAAACGCCGCCGTGGCTGCAGAGTGGCAAGTCTCGCCTGCGGGCTTGCAGTTTCTGCAAATCCAGGACCGCCGAAATGGTCAAACGATCGCCGGGGCGGCGGCCGCTTTTTCGCTGACGCTCGCCGACAGCTCTCAGATTATTTCTTCGGCGATGCGCTTGCTCGAAGCGCCGAAGATCGAAAATCTCCCCGCGCAGCCTCGCGCAGCTCGTTTCTCCGAACGCGTCCCTGGCCGCGCTGTCAGCGCCTCTTTCGAAGACGCGCAGCATGGCTTACGCGCCGAGTGGCGTGCGATTCTCCGCGACCGCTCGCATTACATTCGCCAGGAAATCGAATTCTCGTCGGTGAAAGAAAGTCTCCCCATCAGCCAAGTCACCATGCTGGACCTCCGCGTCGCTGACGCGGAAGTCGCCGGAACTGTCAACGGCTCGCCGGTGAGGTCCGGCACGTGGTTTTTTGGATTCGAGCATCCGCTCTCGCAAAGCACCGTCGAAGCTGGCCGTTTGCGCTGCACGTTACAGCGCCAATTGCCGCTCGAGCATGGCAGCTCCGCGGCCTATTCTTCCATGATTGGCGCGACGGCCCCGGGGCAGCTGCGGCGCGATTTTTTGCGCTACGTCGAACGCGAGCGCGCCCATCCCTACCGCACATTTCTGCACTACAACTCCTGGTACGATCTCGGCTATTTCACTCCCTACGACCAGGCCGGCGCGCTCGACGTGATTCGCGCCTTTGGCGAAGAACTTCACGCGAAGCGCGGTGTCCATCTCGATTCTTTTCTTTTCGACGACGGCTGGGACAATCACAAATCGCTCTGGGATTTCAATTCCGGATTCCCGAATGGCTTTGCACCCGTGAAAAGCGCCACCGCCAAATATGACGCCGCGCCGGGCATCTGGCTTTCGCCCTGGGGAGGCTACGAGGGTCCGCGAAAGGAGCGCCTGGAATTCGGCAAGCAGCGAGGCTACGAAGAGAATACCGGCGGTTTCGTTCTTTCCGGCCCGCGCTATTTCCACCGTTTTCGCGAAGTCTGCCTGAAGATGGTCCGCACCTATGGAATCAACCAGTTCAAATTCGACGGCACCGGCAACGCCTCCACCGTGTTCCCCGGCAGCGAATTCGACAGCGACTTTGCCGCGATGATCAGCCTGATCGGCGATTTGCGCGTGGCCGAACCCGATCTCTACGTCAACCTCACCACCGGAACCTATCCCTCGCCCTTCTGGCTGCGCTACGCGGATTCGATTTGGCGCGACGGCGACGATCATTCCTTCGCCGGAGTCGGCTCGAATCGCCAGCAGTGGATCACCTACCGCGATTCCGCAACTTACCAGTACGTCGTTCGTCGCGGCCCGCTTTATCCGCTGAATTCGCTCATGCTGCACGGCCTGATCTACGCGCGTTACGCCGAAAAACTCGGCGACGATCCGGGCCACGATTTTCCGGATGAAATCCATTCGTATTTCGGCACCGGAACGCAGCTTCAGGAAATGTACGTGACGCATTCGCTGCTTTCCGCCTCGGATTGGAACGCATTGTCTGAAGCCGCGCGATGGTCACGCCGCAACGCGGACACGCTGGTCGACACGCACTGGATCGGCGGCGACCCAGCTCATTTGGAAGTTTACGGCTGGGCGTCGTGGTCGCCGCGCGGCGGAATTGTCACGCTCCGCAATCCGGACAAGGTGCCGCACACATTCGAACTCGATCCGCAGTCCGCGTTCGAGCTGCCGTCCGACGCTCCGCAAACCTACGCCGCGCGCAGTCCTTGGCGCCGCGCTGCTCCGCTCGAAATCAATCTTCGCGCCGGCCAACCTCACGCTTTCACGCTGCAGCCTTTCGAAGTTCTCACTCTGGAAGCGATTCCGCGATGATCTTTACGCCTGTTGATTGGGTGATCGTCGTCGGGTATCTGATTGCCTCGGTCACCATCGGCCTGCTCGGCAAGCGCTACCTCGGCGACGTCTCGCAATACCTCGTTGCAGGTCGCGAGCTCGGCCTCTATGTCGGCATCGCCACTCTGGCCGCCACCGAGATTGGCACCATCACTTACATGTACAACGGCGAGCTCGGCTATCGCTTCGGCTTCGCATCGTTCGCCGCCGCGCTGATTTCCGGAGTGGTGATGATCGTCGTCGGGCGCACCGGCTTCATCATCAGCCGGTTTCGCCAGCTCAAGTTGATGACCGTGCCGGAATTTTTCGAGGTTCGTTACAGCCGCGGACTCCGTCTGGTCACTGGCATCCTGGTCGCTCTCGGCGGAATCCTGAACATGGGCGTATTCTTGAAAATCGAAGGCGAATTCTTGACCATCGTCAGCGGCATTCCCCAGCGCTATCTGGTCGCCGTGATGACCGCCATTTTGCTTCTCGAGCTTCTCTATACCGTGATCGGCGGGATGGTTTCCGTGGTCATCACGGATTTCTTGCAGTACTCGCTGCTTTCCATCGCCACGATATTGGTCACCATCTACGCCGTGCATTTTGCGGGATGGAGCAACATCGTCCACAAAGTCACGGTCACCATGGGCGCGGCTGGCTTCAACCCCATCACCAGCCCGAAATTCGGCTGGACTTTCCTCGTATGGCAAATTCTTTTGTGGCTTTCCATCGTCACTTGCTGGCAAACGACCGCCATGCGCATTTTTTCTACACGCGACGCTCGCACTTCCAAACGCGTGATGACTTGGACCGGCTTTATTTTTCTGGGGCGCGGAATGCTGCCCATGCTGTGGGGCATCGCTGCGCTGACGCTCTTCGGCACCGGCCTGCTCGACAAGGGCATCCCGCTGCCGGTGATCCATGGCCATGCCATGGCGCCCATCGACGCCATGCCTGCCATGCTGGCGCAGATTTTAGGGCCCGGCGTGCGCGGAATCGTCGTGGCTGGCATGCTCGCCGCAACCATGTCCGTGAACAGCTCGTACCTGCTCGGCTGGAGCGCTGTCATTTCGCAGGACGTCGTTCTCCCGCTGCGCGGCATGCTCGGCAAATCGCCGCTCGGCTCGCGCGGCCAGCTCTTCGTGAATCGCATCGCCAATCTTTTCGTCAGCCTGTTTCTCATGTTCTGGGGCTTGTATTACACGCCTCCCGGCGCCGTGTACCTCTACTTGAACATCACCGGCACGATTTTTCTCGCTGGCGCGTTTGTTTCCGTGATCGGCGGGCTTTATTGGGCGCGTGCCAATACTCTCGCAGGCTACCTGGCGATGATTCTCGGCGCCGCCGGCGCGATCATTCCGTTCTTTTTTCTTCACTGGAATGAAAACATCACCGGCTTCATGGCTTTCGGCCTCGCCGCTTGCGGTTTCTTGCTCGGCTCGCTGATTGGACGCCCCACGCCTCCATCCGAGGCAATCCGGATGGCTGGCACTTTCGTGAGGGACGTGCCTTCATGAAGCGTTGCGGAGAAATACGATGAAGTATTGGGAAATTTTCTGGACGCTCTGCCTCGTCATCGCTGGCGCGACCTTTGCCTTCATCACACTCGTTGTAATTGTCAAGGGCGGCCCCGACCTTCGCGAAATGCTTCGCCAGCTTCGCCGCCAAAATCTTCATCGTTGACCTGCCGCGCCGCGCGCGCGCGCCACCGTCATTGCTCCGCGATCCACTCGTCGAATCGCCCTAACGCCTTGCAAATCTTCTCCCGACCCTCTCCGAAGCCAATGCGCACATATCCTGGCATCGCAAACTGCTCGCCCGGCACCAGCAACACACCTTTCTTTGCGCGCAACTCCTCGGCCACTTGTGACGCATTCCACTTCTTGCGCAATCCAAGCCACGCAATCGCTCCTGCGCGCGGAGGCACATGAGAAAACACATCTTCGTGCTTGCGCAGCCATTCGCTGATCAGTGGATAGTTCTCGCGCAGAACCCGCCGCGTCCGTTCGAGCAACCGCGCGTGCCGCGGCGGCTCGAGCGCCAGCGAGGCGATCCGGTCCGTGAGCATCGTTGGGCCGATGCTCGTGTAATCGTGGTAGCCCCACAATTTTTCCGCCATTTCCTCCGGCGCCACCACCCATCCCGTCCGCAATCCCGGCAGGCCATAGGCCTTCGAAAGTCCTGCGGTGCACAGCGCGCGTTCGTATCGGCCCCAGAAACTCGGCGTGGTTTTTCCGTCGAACTCCGCGCCGCGATACACCTCGTCCGCCAGAATCCATGCGCCAACTTTGCTCGCCGCCGCGCAAATCGCATTCATTGCGTCCTCGCTCAACACCGCTCCCGTCGGATTGCTGGGATTGCACACTGAGATTATCTTCGTGCGCGACGTCACCAGCTTGGCCAGTTCGTCCGTATCCGGCGCCCAATTCAATTCTTCGCGCAGCCACCATGGTTTCACGCTCGCGCCGAATCCTTTCGCTAAGCCCGCCACTTGCATGTAATTCGGCTGCATGAACACCACTTCGTCGCCGCGCTCAGCCAGCGCCCATGTCACCAGATAATTCGCCTCTGCGCCGCCGCACGTCAGCAGCACATTTCCCACGCCCGCCTTCGGATAGAGCGCGGCGATGCGCGCCCGCAATTCTTCGCTGCCGTTGGTCTGCGCGTAGCCAAGCCGCACATCGAGAACGCGCTCCAAATCCGAAGCGTTTTCCACGAGTTCTCGCACGCTCAGCGGATCCACGCCGCTCTCCGCGATGTTCAGCTCTACGCGGTTCTCCCAAACGGATTGCCACCTCTCCAGCTCAAACGCCTCGATTTGCATTCCTCACCTCGTTCACGGTGCACAGTAAACTATTCCGCGCGCTGGCGCAGGTCAATTCGCGTACCCGCGCTCCACGATGCGCATTCCGGTTGCCTCGATTCGCGCCTTGGAGCAAAATGACGCCGCCGCAATCCTGCTCCGAGCAGGTGCGGCGCTCGATTCTCAACCCGGGCACTTTCATGGAGGTATCATGTCTCGCCGCAGTTTTTTCTTTATTGTTACGCCTCTTGTCGTCATTTTCGCGACTGGCCTGCTTTTCTTCTCTCACGTCTCAGCCGCCCGCGCACAGAAGCAATCCTCCGCATCCTGGAACTTCGTCGCCTCGGGCGATTCCCGCAACTGCGGCGACGTCGTGATGCCTGCCATCGCCGCCGGCGCCATTGCGCACCACGCCGCATTTTACTGGCATCTCGGCGATCTGCGCAAAATCTACGATTTCGACGAGGACATGCAGCACGAACCCGAGCACCTCGCCAAACCCATGACCATCAGTGACTACGAACAAATCGCCTGGCCTGACTTCATCGCCAACCAAATCAGCTCCTTCGGCTCGCTGCCCTTTTTCCTGGGCATTGGCAATCACGAAACGATTCTGCCTAAATCGCGCGACCTTTACGTCCAGCAGTTCGCCGACTGGCTGGATGCGCCTGTTCTTCACGAGCAGCGCCTTCGCGATGATCCTTCCAATCACATGCTGGAGACTTACTACCACTGGATCGACCGCGGCATTGATTTCATCAATCTGGACAACGCCACCGCCGATCAATTCGACAACGCTCAAATGAAGTGGTTCGAAGGAGTGCTGCGCCGCGACCAGGACAATTCTGAAATCCGCACCCTTGTCGTCGGCATGCACGAAGCCCTCCCAGAAAGCATTTCGGCGGGCCACAGCATGAACGAATCCGCGCAAGGAACCGAAAGCGGCCGCCGCGCCTACCTCGATTTGCTCAAGATGTGGAACGACGCGCACAAGCGCGTCTACATCCTCGCCAGCCATTCGCATTTCTACATGGCGAATATTTTCAATACGGAATACTGGCGCTCGCATGGCGGAGTGTTGCCGGGATGGATCATCGGCACAGCGGGCGCGGTCCGTTACCCTCTGCCGCCGAATTACAAAGACGCTGACGCCGCAGAAACGAATGTCTACGGTTTTTTGCTCGGAACCGTTCAGCCCGACGGACAAATTCAATTCACTTTTGAAAAGCTGGCCACCTCCGATGTTCCAGCGGCCGTGACCCAGCGCTTCACTTCCACTTTCGTTGACTGGTGCTTTGCACAGAACTCGCAGACCGCTTCCCCGTAATGACACGATGAAAGGACCCTCGATGAACAAAAGAGATTTTATCGCGCTTCTCGCCGCATTATTTCTCTGCACCGCTCCGCAGCTTCGCGCGCAATCCGCCTCGTCTCTCGCTCCGGGCGTTCACGAATTCGTCAAAGTCAGCGCGCCGGTCATCGCCCTCACCCACGTGCGCGTCATCGACGGCACTGGCTCGCCCGCGCGCGCCGATCAAACCATCATCATTTCCGGAGACAAGATCCAATCCGTCGGCGACTCCGTCAGCACTGCCGCGCCCGCCGGCGCGCAAGTTCTCGACCTCACTGGCAAAACCGTCATTCCCGGCCTTGTCGGCATGCACGAGCACATGTTCTATCCCGCCGGAGGCCGCACCGCTGTCGCGCTCTACAATGAAATGGGTTTCAGCTTCCCGCGCCTCTACCTCGCTTGCGGCGTCACCTCCATGCGCACCACCGGCAGCATCCAGCCATACACGGACCTCGAATTGAAAAAGTTGATCGACGCCGGAATGCTCGCCGGCCCAAAAATTCACGTTACTGGCCCGTATCTTGAAGGTGCTGGCTCGTTCACTCCCGTGATGCACGCGCTCACCGGGCCAGATGACGCGCGCGAGACCGTCAACTATTGGGCCGATGAGGGCGTCACCTCCTTCAAAGCCTACATGAACATCACGCGCGCCGAGCTCGCTGCCGCCGTCGAGGCGGCCCACAAGCGCAATCTCAAAATCACCGGCCATTTGTGCTCGATCGGCTTCAAGGAAGCCGCCGCGCTCGGCATCGACGACCTGGAACACGGCCTCATGGTCGACACTGAATTCGATCCCGGAAAAACTCCTGACGCTTGCCCTCCGCAGCAGGTCACCGCGCAAACCCTCGCGCAGCTGGACATCGAAAGTGCGCCCGTGCAGGAAACGATTCGCGACCTCGTCGCGCATCACGTCGCCGTCACTTCCACCATCGTCATTTTCGAAACTTCGGCTCCCAACGAGCCGCCGCTCGAGCGCCGCGTTATCGACGCCGTGCTTCCCGAAGCCGCCATCGCCTATCTGAGCACACGCGCTCTGATCGGCGGCAACGCGAGTTCCCCGTGGCCGGTCTTGCTCAAAAAAGAGATGCAGTTTGAATATGACTTCGTCAAAGCCGGCGGCCTTCTCCTCGCGGGGGAAGATCCTACCGGCTACGGCGGCGTTCTGGCCGGCTTCGGAGATCAGCGTGAGATGGAACTTCTGGTGCAGGCGGGCTTCACTCCTGCCGAGGCCATTCACATCTACACGGAAAATGGCGCGCGCTTCCTCGGCGAAGACGATCGCATCGGCACCCTCGCCTCTGGCAAGCAGGCCGATATTGTCATCATCGATGGCGATCCCTCCGCAAACATCAGCGACATCGAAAAAACGGAGCTCGTATTCAAGGACGGCGTTGGCTACGATTCCGCCAAGCTCATCGAATCGGTTCGTGGAACTGTCGGTCTTCACTGATCTCGGCGCGCGGCCGTCTAATTTTCAGTTCACCGAAAAAAAGGGGACCTCTATGCAAAACGCATTTGCAGAACTTCGCCATTTCGTTCGCGCATTTCGCGGCGTGATTCTTCTTTCTCTTCTGGCGTTCTTTGCCGGCCCCGCGCTGGCGCAAACCTCCGCACTGGCTCCCGCGCAAGCCAGCGACGTGTCCTTGCAAGATTCGCAGGGCATCTCTTCGTCAAAGAACAGCGATCCGGGGCCTCTGCTTTTCGGAAAAGGCTTCCTTCGCGGCTATGGCGACTTCGAGCTCGCCCCGCCGCACAACGAACCCGACCTCGGCCGCTGCAATCAGCCCCAGCCAACCTGTTCAGCGTTTGCACGCTACATTGCCGAGGGCTATGTCGAATTTCAGCCCTTTGCTCGTACGCCCCTGCGTCACGCCTACTTTTTCCTTGATTCGCGCTTCTTCTTCGGCAAAACCATTCCTCAGGTGGACTACACATATTCTATGCAGCCCCTTGCCTGGGAGCGCACCATGGGCCTGGCCATCGCTTTGCCGAAACACTTCGAACTGCGCGTCACCAATCACGGCGTCACTTCGTTCCCGCCATTCAACGTAAGCCTCGGCCCGTTCGACTCTGGTCCCAACAAAGAGCCGCTCGGAATCTACAACACCGTTGGCGTGCGCTGGTATTTCGGCGGCTTCGATCACTCCAGCTCATCCTGGTAAATTGCGCCAGCCCAGCAGTGAACGCCAATCGTTTCCCGTTGAATGATTCGCCTGGCGTATAATTTCTCGCAAGCTGAAAGGACTGCCATGACCACTGCCAGCCAGACTCCGCGGCCAACCCCGGAACGAATATTTCAGTCGCTGAACGGATACCAGTTGACGGCGGCTCTCAAGGCCGCAATTGAGCTCGATGTTTTCAGCGCCATTGGCGCGGGTGCGGACACCGCCGGCGCAATTGCTTCGCGCTGCCATGCCTCCCAGCGCGGCGCGCGCATTCTTTGCGATTATCTCGTCGCGCAAGGATTCTTGACGAAGAGCGGCGATCGCTATGGCCTGGCGCCCGACGCCGCTGCCTTCCTCGACCGCCGGTCTCCCACCTACGTTGGCGCGTGCGCAAATTTCATTGCCTCGCCCTTCATACAGGACGAATTCCGCAATCTCACGGGCGCTGTGCGCAAAGGCGGCACCGTGATGGGGACCGAAGGTTCGCTCGCCCCGGAACATCCCATGTGGGTCGAATTTGCGCGCTCGATGGCTCCTCTGCAATCACTGATCGCGGAAATGATCGCCAAATTAATCGATGCGGATTCCGGCGTGAAATGCAAAGTGCTCGATGTCGCCGCGGGCCACGGAATGTTTGGTGTCACCCTGGCCCGCCACAATCCCAACGCGGAAATCTACGCAGTGGACTGGCCCGCGGTCCTGGAAGTTGCCAAGGAAAACGCGCAGAAGGCCGGCGTCTCTTCGCGATTCCACACTCTCCCCGGCGATGCCTTCCAGGTCGAGTTCGGCTCCCAATACGATCTCGTTTTACTGACGAACTTTCTCCATCACTGCGATCCGCCGGCCATCGAGGCCTTCATGCGCAAGGTGCACGCGGCGCTCAAACCCGGCGGGCGCGCCGTCACTCTCGAATTCATTCCCAACGACGACCGCATTTCGCCCCGGGGACCTGCATTGTTTGCGATCATCATGCTCGCCACCACTCCGGCCGGAGACACCCATCCATTTTCAGAATACGACCGGATGTTTCGCACCGTGGGCTTCGCCAAGAACGAATTGCACGTCTTGCCGACGATGCACAGCGTGATCATTTCAACGAAGTAGAATTAGGAAGGATCGGCGAGAGACCGCGTTTTGTAATCTGCGGCTTGAAACTGGACTTGAGGGCGCGCGGCTAGGCTTTTCCCGTGCCGAAAGCGAGCGCCAGCAATGTTTTCTGTTCCATTTCGTGCGCCTTCGCCGAGCCAGTCGCCGGGCTCGCGCCGGCTGAACGTTTCACCGAGCGCACCGCGCGCCCGCGCAATACCCGTCCGAGTCTCGGCATCACGAAATTCAGCGCGCCCATGTTTGCCGGCTCTTCTTGCACCCACACGAAATCGTGCGCCGACGGATACCTGCCCAGCACCGCTTCCAAATCTTTCTCGGGAAACGGATAAATCTGTTCGAGAAACACGATCGCCGTGGAATTGTCTTGCCGCCGTTTCCGCTCCGCCGCCAGCTCATGCCCGATTTTCCCCGTGCACAGCACCACGCGTTCCGCTTGCTCCCCTTCGTAATCGGGCAAAACGGTTTGAAATCGCGGCAACGAGAAATCCGCAATCGCTGAAGCGGCCGCCGGATTCCGCAGCATGCTTTTCGGCGTGAACACAACCAGCGGCTTGCGCCACCGCCGCAGCGCCTGCCTGCGGAGCAAATGAAAATACTGCGCCGCGTTGGAAGGCTGGGCCACCTGAATATTGTCGTGCGCCGCCAACTGCAAATAGCGCTCGACGCGCGCGCTGGAATGTTCCGGCCCTTGCCCTTCGTACCCGTGCGGCAGCAGCAGCACCAGCCCGGAGAGCAAATTCCATTTGTCCTCTCCCGCCACGATGAACTGATCGATGATCACCTGCGCGCCGTTCGCAAAATCGCCGAACTGCGCCTCCCACAGCACCAACGCCTCCGGAAAGTCCCGGCTGAAGCCGTATTCGAATCCCATCACCGACGCTTCCGAAAGCGACGAGTTGTAAACCTCAAACCGCGCCTGCTCCGGCGAAACATTCGCCAGCGGCACGAACTCCTTTTCCGTCTGCGTATCGATCAGCGCCGCGTGACGCTGGTTGAACGTTCCGCGCTTGCTGTCCTGCCCGCTCAGCCGCACCGGCGTTCCTTCCGTCAGCAGCGAGCCAAACGCCAGCGCCTCCGCCATTCCGTAGTCCACGGGGCTTTTCCCCGCGCCCATTGCCGCGCGCTGCTCCAGCAGTTTTTTCACTTTCGGATGAATCGCGAAGTCACTCGGATAGCTCGTCAGCTTCTCCGTCAGCGCGCGCAGCGTTTCCTGCGTTACACCCGTATCCGTCTCGAATTCTGGCTTGTATCTCCCGCCCCGGTAATTGTCCCAATAGCCAGGCAGTCGCCGCATCCGCGGAGTTTTTCCCAGGCTCACCGCGTTTTTCTGCGCCCCCTCGAACTCCGCGCGCACTTCCTCCACCGTGCTCGTTGGATCGGCGCCCGTTCTCTCCGCATACAATTTCCAAAGCGGCGGATGCGCCTGAATCTTGCGATACCGCAGCGGCTGCGTGATCGTCGGATCGTCCACTTCGCTGTGGCCGAATCGCCGGTATCCCACCAAGTCGATCACCACCGGGCTTGCGAATGCGTAGCGATATTCCACCGCCATCTTGGCAACGCGCACCACCGCGTCGGGGTCCTCCGCGTTCACGTGGAAGACCGGCACGGGCAGCCGCTTCGCCATGTCCGACGCAAATCGCGACGACTGGCACTCCGCCGGCACCGCTGTGAATCCGATCAAATTGTTCACGATGATGTGCACGCTGCCGCCGGATGAAAATCCATCGATCATCAGGAAGTTCAGCGTCTCCGCCCAGATTCCCTGCCCCGCGAACGCCGCGTCGCCATGCATCACCACCGGCAGCACCTGCGCGATTCCTTTTTCTCCGCGACGCGTCTGCTTCGCGCGCGCGCGTCCCAGTGCCACCGGGTCCACCGCCTCCAAATGGCTCGGATTCGACACCAGATGAATCCCAATCGGCCGCCCGCCCAGCGTCGTGTACTCACCGGTGGCGCCAATGTGATATTTCACGTCGCCGCCGCCCAACTCGCTGCGCGCGTCGGCATCTTCGAATCGCGCGAAAATGTCCGACGCCGGCCGCCCCACGATGTGAATCATCACGTTCAAGCGTCCGCGATGGCTCATTCCCAGCACAATTTCCTCCACGCCGTGCTCCGCCGCGGTTTCCAGCGTCTCGTCCAGCAGCGGGATCAGCGACGTCAATCCTTCCAGCGAAAATCGCTTGTTCCCCAGATAGCGGTTCTGCACCACTTGCTCGAACAACTCCGCCCGCACCAGCCGCTCCAGGATGCGCGCGCGGTCCGGCTCCGGCGCCGGAGATTCCATCCGTTCCTGAATCCACCGCCGGCGCTCGCCATCAGGGATGTGCATGAAGTCCGCGCCGATCGTCCCGCAATAAATCCGGCGCGCTTCATCGGCCGCTTCGCCCGAGAGTTGCTCCAGTTCCGGCACAGGCTGCGGCTTCAGGTCTGCAAGCGGATCCAGGTCCGCTTCGTAATATCCCCAGCGGCGAAACGCGTCGAAAACGGCTTCGCGCTTTCCGTTTTGCTTCTCGGTCGTGGTGCTCTCTTCAATGACTGCTGATTTGTTTTTCAATTCTGATCCTTGTATGAACCCGATACGCTAATTCGCTCGAAATTTTTCGCGCCGCTCCTACGATTCCCGCCACACTCCCAGCATTTTCCGCACCAGCACCAGCTGCCCCAGATGATAAGCGTTGTGATCGGCGGCCAAGAGCGCCTCGCGCAGAATTGTCTGCCCGTCGCCGTGCGCAATGCGCTCGAAGAGATTCGTCTTCGAATCGCTCACCAGCTTTTTCATTTCTGCCAAATCGCGTCCGAATGCCTTCGCGCTCTTCTCCCACGCCTCCGCGCTCGGCGGGGCCGGTGTCGGCGGCCAGTAGCCCTCGGGAAATTGCGGCGACACATGCTTCGCGTCCCTCGAAAACTCCAAAATGTCCCACTGCGCGATGCGCATGTGCTCCAACAATTGCCAGGCCGTATGCGGCGCTCCTTCCAGCTTCACTCCTCGCAGGTTCTCCGGCATGTCTGCCAGAACATCCCGCCAGCCGGCGTGTGCTTCGCCGCCGTCGAGCAATTTCGCAAGCTGCTCGCGCAGCGCCTTATCGTTTACCGGCGAACCGCCGCCGCTTGTCGACTTGGACGCTGCCGCGCGTTTGCTCGCCTTCTTTTTTCGGGGATGTTTCACTTCAATATTCTAGGATGCGGCGCACTGCGGGTCAACGCATGCTCGAACGCGCCGTTCGGCCGCCGCCGTGCTTGCGCATCGCCCCTTCAAGTCGCATAATTCCCGCGAATACCAAGTAAGTGGCACAGGCCTGCCTGCCGCAGGCAGGCTCTGAGCCTGTGATTCCGCAGTTTCGATTTTTCACTTTTTTCTGGAGGCCTCATGTCCGCGAAACTCTCGGAACCGAAAACCACTCGTCGTCAATTTGGACAATCCCTCGGCGCGATGCTTGCCGCCGCCTACGTCTCGCCCAAATTCATTCAAGGTGTTACCGGCGGGCGCCTCAAAGGCTTCTCCCGCGGCGACGCCATCCTCATCAATTCCAACGAGAATCCCTACGGCCCTTCGCCTCACGCCATCGCCGCCATCACCGGCTCCGAAGCGGTCGCCTGCCGTTATCCAGATGATCTTTACGCCCGCGCCGTCAAATCCATCGCCGATCTGCATCACGTCGACCTGGAAAATGTTGCCCTCGGCTGCGGCTCCACGGAAATTCTCCGCGTCTGCGACGCCTGTTTCGTTGGAGCCGACAAGCAGCTCGTCGTCGCCGAACCCACCTTCGAAGCGGTCACCTATTACGCGCAAGTTTCCCGCGCCAGCGCCGTGAAAGTTCCGCTCACTTCCGATTTTCGCCACGATCTCCCCGCCATGGCGCGCGCCTGCGCGAACGGCGTAGGGCTCGTCTACGTCTGCAATCCGAATAATCCCACCGCCACCATCAACACGCGCGACGAATTCGCCGATTTCCTAGCAAAAGTCCCGCCTTCCACGTACATCCTCGCCGACGAAGCCTACTTCCATTTCGTCGAGGACCCGCACTACGCGAGCGTTGTCGACATGATCCCTCAGCACGCCAATCTCATCGTCACGCGCACCTTCTCCAAAGTTTACGGCATGGCGGGCATGCGTCTCGGCTACGCCATCGCCCAAAAAGAAACCATCGAAGCCATGCAGCGCGAGCTGCTTTTCGACAACGGAAACGCCGCCGTCCTTTCCGCCGCCGTTGCCAGCCTCGCCGACCCGGACATCGTCCCGACCAACAAGAAGCGCATCAACGACACCCGCAACTGGGTCACCTCTGAACTCACGAAATCCGGCTATCGCGTCATTCCTTCGCAAGCCAACTTCTTCATGGTCGACACCGGCAACGACGTTGCGCCGGTCATCGAAGCCTTCCACCAGCAAAAAATCATCGTCGGACGCAAATTCCCGTCGATGGGCACATGGCTTCGCGTTTCCGTGGGCAAACCGGAAGAAATGCGCGCGTTCCTCGCGGCGTTTCATCAGATCGTCCCCGCCGCCCCAAAATCCGCCGCCGCGGCAGCGTAGTTGCCATTCACCCTTTGGGGACGATAAGTTTCGTAAGCGCCAAAAGGTATCAGGATGAACAAACGTTCTACCGCTCGTCCGCTTTACGCACTCGGATGTGTCTGGATCTTCGGACTTTTGTTGTTTCTTCTTTCCGGAGGTTACAAGATTGAGCCGGTATACATCACTGCATTATGCCTTGCGTGGAGCGGATTCCTAATCTGGCTGACATTCAGAGCAGCAAGGAAGGCGCGGCGAAACGCTCAAAGCTCTGCCTCAAATAAGACACTGCCTTGAAACGAAAATCGCCTCCGCGCGGCATCATGGCGCCGCAACGGAGGCGGAAAAATCCTAAACTCGAACCAGCAGCCTCGGACGCGCCATACCGCGTCCGCGTGGCCCTCTATCCTGCGGCCTCCGACGCCGCCGCTCCTCCCCCTATCGTTCGCCGTTGCTGGAAGCATTCCCGGCAATAGACAGGGCGCCCTTGGGTGGGCCTGAACGGCACCGTCGTTTCTTTTCCGCACTGGGAGCAAACCGTTTTCGTTTCGACGCGCTGCATGTTCGTCGCGGCGCCCGCGCTCGCACTCGCTCCCCCTTGCGCGCGCGCCGTCTTGCATGGCTTGCACCGTTTTGGCTCGTTCTTAAAACCCTTGTCGGCGAAGAACATCTGCTCGCCGGAGGTGAACACAAACTCCGAGCCGCATTCGGCGCACTTCAGTACCTTATCGTGGAATTCCATGGATCGCTCCGGGCCGTAGCCTGGCGGCGCTGAAATAAACGCCACCTTGAATCGGATGATGCCGAGAATGATGGGAACTCCCTGCTTTTCCCGACGGAAGATCGGAACGAAGCTGGAACGAAGTACCCAAGGATTTCCGCCTATTTAGTCCTGCTCTCTGCGCTGCTTCTTACGGAGACGCTTGCGTGATAGCGCTTCTTTGGCCCGGCGCTTCTCTCCAGGTTTCATGTAGTAGCTGTGCCTCTTGATTTCCTTGATGATGTCTTCGCCCTGGACTTTCCTTTTGAATCGCCGGAGAGCATTCTCCAAAGACTCGCCCTCTTGGATTACAACTTCAGCCACGCAAATTCACCCCCCGTTCGGGACGCAGTGATTCGATATGTTGCTGAGTGGGCACCACCAGATTCCCGCCACAGGACACATCTATCCGGCGTTTCTAGCGAACCCTACCTTGTAAGTCAAGCACTATATTTGTAGAGGCAGGCCACCAGCGCCGCTTTCGTTCCCCTTCTATTTTCTATTCTAGTACACATATATGCGAGGTCGAAGTCTTTTCCAAATGGCGCAACCCTCCGATTTGGGCCTTCGGCAGAATATCCCGCTCGTGCCCGGATATTGCTAGAATGGATGGGTTGCGCCCAGCGACGGCTGATTATGTCCTTGATGAAAAATGCGATTGGCGTGCTCCTGGCTGGCGGCCAGGGCGAGCGCCTCTGGCCTCTCACACGCGATCGCGCCAAGCCCGCCGTGCCCTTTGGCGCCATTTACCGCATCATCGACGTCACGCTCTCGAACTGCCTCAATAGCGACCTGCGCCGCGTGTTCGTTCTCACGCAGTACAAGGCCCTCAGCCTCAATCGCCATGTCCGCCAGGGCTGGTCCTCTCTGATGGGCGTCGGCGACTTCATCGAAATTCTCCCGCCGCAAATGCGCGTTTCCGCCCATTGGTATCTCGGCACCGCCGACGCCGTTTACCAGAACATTTATTCCATCGGCAGCGAGCAATCGAGCTACGTCATCGTCCTGTCTGGCGACCACATCTACAAAATGAATTACCAGAAAATGCTCGAGCAGCACGTGGAAAGCGGCGCGGACGTCACCGTCGCTACCGTCGAAATGACCCCGGAGGACGCCGCCGGCAAATTCGGCATCATCGAAACCGACACGGAAGGCCGCATCCTCGCCTTTTACGAAAAGCCCGCGGATCCGAAGCTGTCTCCGCGCCATCCCGGCAAAGTCGACGCCTCCATGGGCATCTACATTTTCAACACCCAGTTTCTCTTGCCAGCGCTCATCTCCGACTCGGAAGATCCCAACTCGTCGCATGACTTCGGCCACGACGTCCTTCCCAAAATCATCGGCAAATTCCGCGTCTTCGCCTATAGCTTCTACGATGAAAACAAAAAAGAGAATCTGTACTGGCGCGACGTCGGCACCATCGACGCCTACTACGACGCCAACATGGATTTGGTCTCCGTTTCTCCCGTCTTCAACCTCTACGACAAGAGCTGGCCGCTCAAGACCTGGGAGCAGCAGTATCCGCCCGCGAAATTCGTCTTCGCCGATCTCGAGCGCACCGGCACGGCCGTCGATTCCATCGTAGCCGCCGGCTCCATCATCTCCGGAAGCCGCATCAGCCACTCCGTCGTGGGTTACGACGTCCGCGTCAACAGCTTTTGCCACGTCGACGATTCCATCATCTACAATCACGTGAATATCGGCCGTCACTCGCGCATACGTCGCGCCATCATCGATCGCCACGTCAAGCTGCCCGAGCACACCGAGATTGGCTACAACCTCGAGGAAGACCGCAAGCGCTATCACATCAGCGACAACGGCGTTGTCGTCGTCGTCCGCGAGGAATCCATGCTCGAAGAGCCCGAGTAGACTTCATCATGTCCTCGACTTTCCATCCGCGTTTCGGTCATGCCGCCGAAGAATTCCAGCGCTACCGTCCCGATTATCCGCCGGAGCTTTTCGAACACATTCTCGCCGCCATTCCCTCCGATCGCCGCGAACGCGCCATCGATATCGGCGCCGGCACCGGCAAAGCCACTCGCGCGCTTCTCCCGCATTTCCGCGAAGTCGTCGCCGTTGAGCCCGACCCGGGCATGGCCGCCAAACTCAAAGAGGATCTTCCTGCCGCCATCGTCCGCAACATCACCGCCGAAGACTTCTCCCAATCGCCCGCAACCGTCGACCTTGTCACTGTCGCCAACGCCTTGCATTGGATGGACGCTCCGCGCGTTTTCGCCAATGTTCATTCCTGGCTGCGCCCGGCCGCGATCTTTGCCGCCTTTGACCGCCCGCTGCCGAAAACCATTCCCTCCATCGACGCCATCACGCGCGCCGAAATGCGCGGCCCATGGAAGCCTCATCGTGATTCTCGCCTCGGGAAAAAGTACGTTTGGCAGGATCAAGTCCGCACCGCCGGCGGCTTCGAGATTGTCGACGAAACAAAATTTTCCTACGTGATTCCCATGTCCCCCGCCGATTTCGTCGGCTTCTGGCGCTCCACTTCCTATGGCAGCGCCTACGCCCTCACCCTCTCCGATCCAGAATCTTACTGGCGCGATCTCGAGTCCCGCTTCGCCGCAGCCGCCGCCGATGCCGCCATTCCCGTCGATCTCAGCCCGACTCTCATCCTCGCGCGCACAGCATGAGATTCTGAGCTGTCTCTGGATTGCGATTCCCGGAACGCAAATAGTGCAGCGAGGGCGCTATAATCTTGCGTGCGATGAAAAAGACTGGCTGGAGAGGGTTGATCGAGGTCGGCTTCATTGTCTTCCTGTTCTACTCAAATCTCTTGATGGGAGAATTTGAACGTTCAGGCATGGGGCAGAAGAGAGGCCTGGTTTGGGCCATCTCGGATATTTTCACTGCTTCCAATCTCGGGATCGCATTGATGGCTGCGATGATCGGCTATATTGTCGTTGAATTCCTGCGCGCGAAGTTCTAGCGAAAGCGCTTTTTCACCTAGGAGAATGCGAATGCCTCGCAGCAAAAAATCCGTTGTGGAAACCGTCGCTGCCGGCCTTTCCGGCCACCAGGTTTTCGATGTCAAAGCGAAAAGGGCCCCGGCCAAAATCGCGCACGTCACCGGCCGCGAAATCCTCGATTCGCGCGGCAATCCCACCGTGGAAGCCGACGTCATCCTCTCGAACGGCCTGCGCGGCCGCGCCGCCGTTCCCTCCGGCGCATCCACCGGAGAACACGAGGCCCTCGAACTCCGCGACGGTGACAAATCGCGCTACGTCGGCAAAGGCGTGCGCAAAGCCGCCGGCAATATCAACGGCCCTATCGCCAAAGCCATCCTCGGTATGCCTCCGGAAGACCAGCAAGCTCTCGACCGCAAAATGCTCGACGCCGACGGCACCGAGAACAAATCCAAATTCGGCGCCAACGCCATTCTTGCGGTCTCCATGGCCACGGCCCGCGCCGCCGCCAACGATTGCGGCCTGCCGCTCTATAAATATCTCGCGCGTTTTTCCACTGGCAAATCCGCGAACACGCTTCCCGTTCCCATGATGAACATTCTCAACGGCGGCGCGCACGCCGACAATTCCGTGGACGCGCAGGAATTCATGGTCATGCCCGTCGGCGCCCCGAATTTTCGCGAAGCCCTGCGCTGGGGCGTCGAAGTCTTCCACAACTTGAAGTCTGTCCTGAAGAAAAACGGCTACTCTACCGCCGTCGGCGACGAAGGCGGCTTCGCACCCAACCTGAAATCAAACGAAGAAGCCATCGAGCGCATTCTCGAAGCCATCACCGCCGCTGGCTACAAGCCTGGCGAACAAATCGCCATCGCTCTCGATCCCGCCGCCAGCGAGTTCTACGATCCTGCCACGAAAAAATACGTCTTCAAGAAATCCGACAAGTCCCAGCGCACATCCGGGCAAATGGTCGAATTCTGGGCCTCGTGGACGCGCCAATACCCCATCGTTTCTCTCGAAGACGCCATGGCCGAACAGGACTGGGAAGGCTGGCAACTGCTGACGAAAACTCTCGGAAGCAAATTGCAATTAGTCGGCGACGATATTTTCGTCACCAATCCTAAAATCTTCTCGCGTGGCATTCAGAAAAAAATCGCCAACGCCATTCTCATTAAGCTCAATCAAATTGGCAGCGTCACCGAAACCATCGAGACCATCGAAATGGCTCGCAAGGCCGGCTACGCCTGCATCGTTTCTCATCGCTCCGGCGAAACCGAAGACACTTTCATCGCCGATTTCACCGTCGCCATGGGCACCGGCCAAATCAAGACCGGCTCTGCCTCGCGCACCGACCGCATCGCCAAATACAACCAGCTCCTTCGCATCGAGGAAGAACTGGGCCGCGAAGCCAAATTCCCCGGTCGCCGCGCCCTCGCGATTCCCGGTTAGGAGCCGTCAACACCAAGAGTACTGGGCAAGCTTCCTGAAGCTATTTATCGATTCGCTTCTACCTCACCTGTAGTAACTGTCCTCGTGCTAGTCTAATGGACAGGCACCTTCAGGCAACAAATGAGACTGTCAAAATCAACGTGGGTGATTATTGTCGCCTGGATCGTCTTCGTCGGTGGATTTGCCCTTCTTTCGCTCGTCATGCCGCCCAGCTCCACGCGCGCGGCTGCTGCCAACATCGCCCTTTGCGTAGTGCCTCTTTTTGCCAACGCCTGCCTGCTCTGGAATGCGTCTTCGCCCTACCGCCGCCAGAATAACTTTTGGATGCTGCTGGCCTTTGGTTGCACCCTGTGGCTGGCTGGCCAGTTGATCTGGACGTATGATGCGCTGGTCCTCCACCGCGTGAGCTATTCCCCCGCCTTCCTCGACGTCATCTTTTTCCTGCATGCCGTCCCGCTCATGGCCGCCCTGGCCATGGCGCCACATGTTCGCAAAATGCGAGAAGCCCTGCGTTACGGCCATCTCGACATGCTGCTGCTCGCCGTATGGTGGCTGTTCGTCTATTTGTTCATGGTCGTCGCCTGGTCCCAAGACCCCGCCAGCATCGGCCTCGAACACGTTCGCGACATGCAGGTCTATGCGCTTGCCAATTTGGTCTTCCTCGCCGGCACCGGCTTTTTTGCTCTCCGCGCAAACAAGGGCTGGCGCGTCATCTACGCCAACCTTTTTGGCGCCTCCGTCATGTACATTGCCAGCCTCTGGCTTGCTGTGACCTCTGTGTCCAAGGGAAACTACTCTCCCGGGAGCCTCACCAATCTTCCTATCATGGCCGCGTTTGTTTGGTTTGGCACCGCCGGCATTATCGCCCGCCGCATTTCCCCCTCTCCCGATTTGACGCAAAGCGTCAAAATGCGCGACTCCCAATGGTTTGCCCGCCTCGCCATCTTGTGCGTCCTCTCCATGCCATTCATGGCTGCGTGGAGCGGCTTCGTCAGCGACGCTCCGGCGCCCGTGCGGCAGTTCCGGCTATGGCTCACCCTGCTCACCATAATCGTCGGCACGGCTCTCGTTTTCTTGCGCCAGCAGTTGGTCGATCGCGAACGCCTCGGCCTGCTCAGGGGCCTGCAGGATTCCGTCGAAAATCTCAAACGCCTGCAAATGCAATTTGTCCAGGCGGAAAAACTCGCTTCGCTCGGCCAGCTTGCCGCCGGCGCCGCGCACGAAATCAATAATCCGCTGACCGCAATCCTCGGCTACGCTGATTTGATTCAGGCCGACCCCAGCGCCACGGAACGCTCGCGCGGCCTGGGAGAAAAAATCCGTGACCAGGCCCGCCGCACCAAAGTCCTTGTCACCAACTTGCTCAGCTTCGCCCGCCAGGTCCCTGTCGAGAAACAGCTCCTCGATCTCCGCTCCGTCGTCACCAGCGCCATCGAACTGCGCCAGCTCGATTTGCGCGACAAAAAAATCCGCATCGAAGTGGAAAATCCCGGTGTGCTTCCCGCCGTGCGCGGCGACCCCAACCAGCTCCTCCAGGTCTTCTTCAACTTGATTAACAACTCCGTCGACGCCATGGAGACCGTCGGCGGCGGCTCTCTGGTCGTACGCATGCGCACTGAACGCGGAAGCATCATTCTGGATTTTTCTGATTCCGGCCCTGGCCTGCGCGAACCCGATCGCGTCTTTGATCCCTTCTACACCACCAAGCCCGTGGGCAAGGGCACCGGCCTCGGCCTGAGCATCTGTTATGGAATTGTTCAGGAGCACGGTGGACAGATTTTCGGTTTCAATCGCGCCGAAGGCGGCTGCACCTTTCGCGTCATTCTTCCCGCCGTGCTTGCTCTGTATCCGCAACTGGCCTCCTCTCCACCCGTAGGCTCCCGCCAGGCTTAGGCCATCTTCGCGCATCCTAATTTCACGCCCGCTCATCCTTGTGCTACATTCACCCGCATGCCCAATGAAACTGCCATTGCCAGCGAAGGCCTCACGCGCCGCTTCGGCGAGCTTGTTGCCGTGGATCAAGTAAACCTCTCCGTCGAAGGCGGTCAGTTCTTTGGCTTCCTGGGCCCAAACGGCGCCGGCAAATCCACCATGATTAAGATGCTCACCGGTTTGCTCGCCCCGTCCTCCGGCAATATTCGCGTTCTCAATCTCGACCTCGCCACTCACTCCGTCGAAGTCAAAGCCAGCATCGGCGTGGTTCCCGAAGGCCTCGCACTCTTCGGCCGCCTCACCGCCTCCGAGTATTTGAACTTCGTCGGCCGCATGTACGGACTCGATCGCGCCACTGCCACGCAGCGCACCGAGGAGCTGCTCGAATTCATGCAACTCGCCGACCGCCCCAAAACCCTCATCACCGACTTTTCCCATGGCATGCAGAAGAAACTCGCCATGGCCGCCGCCGTCATTCACGGCCCGAAAATCCTCTTTCTCGACGAGCCCTTTGAAGGCGTCGACGCCATCGCCGCCGGCACCTTGAAAGCCATGCTGCAGCGCATGATCGCGCGCGGCGCCACAATTTTCCTCACTTCGCACGTCCTCGAAATCGTCGAGCGCCTCTGCAGCCACGTCGCCATCATTTCCAAGGGAAAACTCGTCGCCCAAGGCTCGCTCGAAGAACTGCGCGCGGGCATCGAAGCGCGCCAAGGCGCCACGGCATCCGCCGACGGCAAGCTCACCCTCGAACAGATTTTCCTCGACATCGTCGGCGGCACGCGCCAGACCGACCGGGAGCTCACGTGGCTGGGATGAACGCCATTCCTGGCGTGCCTCAACAGATCCGCCTCATTGGCCGTTTGCGCTGGATGCTCTTCAAAAACTCGCTGCGTAATATCAAGGGACGCCTCGAAGCCGTCTCAACAGCCATTCTCTGGCTGATGATGAGCGGCCTCGTTTTCGGTGGCGGCATTTTCATGGGAATCGCCACCTATTGGCTCGTTAACCAAGCCCGGTGGTCCTGGCTCGCCGGCCTCATGTGGATTGTTTTTCTTTTCTGGCAGCTTTATCCGATCTTTGCCGCTTCCGTTGGCGCGCAATTCGATTTTTCCAATTTGCTCCGATTCCCGATTCGTTTCGTTAGCTTTTTTGCCTTGAACCTCATTTACGGGCTCTTTGATCCCGGCGCGGTCGCTTCGGTCTTCTGGCTTTTCTGCATGTGGATTGGCCTCGGCATCGCCCGTCCCGCCATGCTCGGCTGGGGATTGATTGTTCTCCTCGTCTTCGCCGCCATGAATCTGTTTTTCGCCCGCATGCTGTTCGCCTGGATCGAAAAATGGCTGGCGCGCCGCCGCACCCGTGAAATCATGGGATTCGTTTTCATTTTGATCGTCATTTCCTTCCAGCTTATCGGGCCCACCGTCCAGCACTTCCAGCGTCACCATGCGCAGCTGCAAACGGGCTGGCTCTTCGCTCTCCTGCCTGTGGCCAACGCTCTGCCGCCGGGCCTTGCCGGCCGCTCCTTGCAATTCGGCCTTGCCAACAATTTGCTGCACGCCGCTTATTTGCTTTTATTTTTGCTGTTTTACGCGGCGGCATTCTTTTGGCTGTTTCGCGTCCGTCTGGCCGCGCAGTTTCGCGGCGAAAATCTCAGTGAAACTTCCGCCGCAACCGCAGCGACCGCTCCTGTCCGCAGATCGCCTTCGCTCCGTGCCACAAAAACCACCGCATTGTCCTGGGAAATCCCGGGCCTTTCGCGCCCTGTCGCCGCCGTTTTCGACAAAGAGCGCCGCTACGCCTTTCGCAGCGGCCCCATGCTCCTGAACTTGGTCATTCCGGTAATCTTGGTGGTCTTCTTGGGCATCACTTTTCGCCAGCAGAACGCTTTCCGCCACATTCCTGACATGATTTTCCCCATCGCTGTTGCCTACACTTTCATGATTCAAATGAACTTGGTCTTCAACTCCTTCGCCTTCGAGGGCACCGGAATTCAATTCCTGCTCATCGCGCCAGTGCGTTTTCGCGACATCATGCTGGGAAAGAATCTGTTTCTCGGGTTGGTTTCTGTGCTTGAAGCGCTCTTCGTGTGGGCCGCAGTCAGTTGGATTTTTGCGCCGCCCCCGCTGGCCATTGTCGCCGCAACCTTCTCGGCGCTGCTCTACGCTTCGCTAGTGAATTTCGCCGTCGGCAATATTCTGTCTGTCTGCTATCCTCGCCGCCTCGAATTCGGCGTCTTCCGCCAAAAAAGGGTGTCCGGCGTCACCATGGCCGTTGCATTCGCCTGCCAAATCGTCCTGATCGGTCTCGGCGCCATCGTCTTCACGCTCACGCGACTCCTCCATCGCCCCATCCTCGCCATTCCGATTTTCCTCGCCTTCGCCATCCTCGCCGCCATCGGCTACCGCATCAGCCTCGGCCGCATCGACCGCCTCGCCATGAGCCATCGCGAAACCTTGACCACCGAGCTTTGCCGCCAGGAATGAGCTGGAAACTTTCCGCATTGGCACACGTAATAACCATGGGATTTCGGCGCACGTGAATCGCCTCAACAAGGAGACCGCCGTGGAAAAATCGCAACGCTTCGGGCGCTGGTTTGTTCGTGCAAGACTCGCCGTGCTCTTGCCATTCATGGCTGCCTTATTTCTGGCCGCTCTGGCTGCTCCGGCGATGAAAGCCCAAGTTCAAAATTCATCGCCCGCCTTAAAACCTGAGCTTCAACCTCTCTCCTTTTTCATCGGCCAATGGGCCTGCGCAGGCGAGTTCGTCGCCACAAAAAAGCCGATCACCTCGCGCATCTCTGTCTCTCCCGATCTCGACGGTTCTTGGCTCGCTTTTCGCTGGGACGACAATGCGCCAAACGTGTTTCACGCTCTTGAGCTTTGGGGGTTTGACAAGGCCGCGAATCATTTCACCAATTTCATTCACGACAATTTCGGTGGCGTGCGCCTTCTCAACTCCTCCGGCTGGGACGGAGACACGCTGATTTGGATCGGCGACGCGCTCGCGAATCCTCCCGCGACGAATCAACGTTTCGTGATCGCACGCAAATCTCCCAAGGAATTCATCATTTCCTGGGAAGTACGCAAACCGCAAGCGGACTGGGTCGTCGGCGACCGCCTCACTTGCACACAGGAGTGACCGGCTAACTTTTCCGTTTTTCGTGCAGGTTTCTGAGCACTTGAATTTGCCCTGCGTGATAAACGTCATGCATCGCGATCCCCACAATATTTCGTTTCGCTATTTGCCGGCTGCCTCGGCATGGCCGCTCAAGTTCTGATTCTCTTATCGCTGCCGTCGCCCGGCACAATTCTTTGTGCGTTTTCGTAAGCAAAGCCAAATCGCGCATCCACATTTTTTGCGCCTCAGCCTTGCTCATTTTCTTTTCGCCGCGCGCGAACCAGTTCCTTCCCTTCTCCGGAAATTCATGCTTCTTGCTCCCCGTGAGCCGTCGCGTCACCTCATATTTCCAAAACGCCGCATGCACAGTAAGCTCCCAGATATTGTGTCGCCCCTTCGCCGGTCGCCACGCCGCTTCTTCCGCCCTCACGCCGCGAAGCGCGCTCCGCAGATTCGGCCCGTGCCACGCCGCCTTCTGAAATCCTTCGTCAATCAACGCGAGAAGTTGCTGCCTCTCCGTACTCGCCATCTCCGCCCCATTTGTGTACTTGTGACGCCGTTCGTAGGGGCGCTGCCCTGAGGAATGAAGTGTGCGCCCGTCGTGACTCCCCAAGCCGCGCTCACCTGTAGCTCACGTCCCGTTCGCGCCTCTTTTGCGCGAACTAACGTGAGGGTTTTCGCGGTTTTCACACAAACTCATCGCGCCAAGCTGCAAATCAGCGGTTGTAGCGCGCCAGGATTTCTTTCAGTTGCTCGATCGGCAACGCTTCGATGACGTGCCCATCGCGCCCTGTGACCGTCGTCGCCCGCAGCAGCGAATTATCAATCGCTTCCTCCGTCGCTTCAATCACCGCTGTCTTTGTCGACGCCCTCGCCATTTTTCTCATCCCCGCCTCCCGGCCCAATTCTAAGCCATCGCCCATCCTGTGCAGTTGTGGCCTTCTCCGCGGAGCTGTTTTCGTTTCTGCGGACAATCTCGTATAGAAATTTGGCCAATTGCCTAGCGATAGGCTACGATAGGAGTTTATGAAAGTCCGAGACTTCAAAGTTTTCCTGGAACCTGACGTCGAATATGGCGGCTACGTTGCCGTGTGCCCCTCAATCCAGGGCTGCTACTCACAAGGAAAAACAGTGGAAGAAGCCCTCGCCAACATTCGCGAAGCCATCGAGCTCTGCTTGGAAGATATGGAAAGCCACAGTGAAGTAGTTCCCGCCTGAACTGGCCGTCTTGGCCATTTGTGGTTTAATTGCAGCATGAAACGTCTGACCTATCAATTCTCGAATGTCAGTGAGGTCTGGATCCTAGATTCCTCCGCACTTCGACCGTTGCAAGCCTTGATAGACAACGTACCCGTCGAGATATTTCCACCGATGAGCGACAATGCGATTGTTCCCTTCGCAAAATCGCTCGATCAGCAATCCATACCCGTCGGAGTCGGACTAATCAGGGTCGGCGTGTCGCTGAAGAACGAAGACCCTGAGCCAAACTGGAGGGCATTGTACGAGTCTGTGCGGCAATGCCTGTTATGGATACGAGTCGCAACTCGGCAGTATTGGGTTGGAACCGTTCCAAATCATCAGACAAATTCGCCCGCTGGTTTACTGCTAACCGAAGTGGACGGCAAACAAAAACCCGTGACAGGTTTCGGTGCCGTCCGTGCAGGAGTTAGGTGCGTCCCTTTGGGCATCGAAACATGGGAGGCGATTGAAACTGCCTTGGCAAACGATTGGTGGCCATCCATTTCGGAGCAGTTTCTGCTGGATTCATCGCTGCACCTTGCAGAAGGAAATTTTCTGCAGGCAATCGCGGGAATGGGCATTGCCTGCGAGATTGAACTCAATAGCCTTATAGAGGACTTGATCGCAAGACTAAACCAGAATGCAGTCAGAGATCTCTACAAAGTCAATCGTCCACGATTCTCCTGGAAGCTTGAACATCTCCCTCAACTCCTGGGGGCTGCGCCCTTCAGCAGTCATAATCCAGATCGAATAGCAGCGCTTAAGGAAATGTACGAGCGCAGAGGCACAATCGTCCATCGGGGCCAAACCTCTATGACCCCGGAGGCAATCGCACGCTACTGGTTTTCCGCGGAAGAGTTTTTTGAATGGTCACGAAACGAGCGTATTCGCCTAAGCATTTGGCCCGACCTTAGAGTCATGTACAACACGTTGGAAAAGGGGAAAAGCAGGTTCTCTTTCGTCTTTTGAGTCCTCACGACTTGCAGCCACTCCACGACTGCGCTACATTCGCGGCTTCGCGCATCCGCTCTGGCTTAAAATGAGCAACTGCGCGCGCAATAACTCAAATCGCAATGCCAATGCGCCCCAGAGGAAGCCATCAGCCATGATTAAGCGACTCAGCTTTTTATTTCTTGCCGCAATCTTCGCGTGCATCGCGCCATCCGCGTTCGCGCAATCCAACTCCGCCAAAATCCCCGGCTCCGCCGCGCAGGACATGCGCGAGTTCGTCGAAACTCCCGCGGTTCCCGGCTACGAAACCAACCTCGCCGCGAAAATTCGTGACCGCCTGAAAGCTTTCTCGCCAAAAACTGACAATCTCGGCGACGTCATCGTCACCCTTGGCAGCGGCGCCCCCACGCATCTGATCGTGGCGCCCATGGACGAGCCCGGCTACGTCGTCAGCAACATCACCAGCGATGGCTACATCGAGTTGCAGCGCCTTCCGCAATTCGGCGTCCTGCCGCTTTTCAATGAACTCTATGCCGCGCAGCCCGTCCAAATCGAAACGCCCTCCGGCAAATGGATTCCGGCCGTCGTCGCAGGCCTCTCCGTCCATTTGCAGCCCGGCCGTTTGCATCCGCCCGATCCATCGGACATTGAAAACATGTGGGTCGACACCGGCGCAGCATCCGCTGCGGAAGTGAAGCGCATCGGCGCGGATATGCTCAGCCCCGTTGTGATCGACCGCACCCTCTACAACATGGGCTCGAACTTTGAAACATCTCCTGCCATTGGCGATCGCTTCGGCGACGTGGCCCTCGTCGAACTTCTGCGCCGCATCGATCCATCCAAAATAAACGGCACGCTCGTCGTCGCCTTTGTCGCTCAGCAATGGGCCGGCGCGCGCGGCCTTGAGCGCGTTCTCGACGAACTTCCTGACGAAGTTCGTGACAATGTTCACGCCGACGAATTGATTTTCGTCGGACGCCTCACCGCCAGCCCGCCCAATCCCGCCGAGCCAACTTTGCATCGCGGCCCGCGCCGCGAACTCGGCAGCGGCGTCCTTGTCGGCGACCAGGATGCAAAAAATGAACTCTCCGATTTCGCATCCGAACTGAAGCATCTCGCCGATCAAAACAAAATTCCCTTCGTCAAGGATTATTCCGCGCCGCTCATGCCGCAGAGCTATCTTGCGAATCCGCAGACGCCGGCGAAAACCGTTCATCTCGCCATCGCTACCGCCTGGCCTTCCACTCCCGCCGAAATGATCAGCACGCGCGATTTGTCCAATCTCACCGATTTGCTCGAAGCCTACGCGCAAGGTTCCGTCACCAAGCCTCCGCGCACTGGCTATAACTTCGTCAGCGACATCGCCCCGGTCCACACACCGCCGACAAACGAAGAGATTGTCTCGCGCCTCATCGACACCTACGGCGTCAGCGACCACGAAGGCCCCGTCCGCGAAATCGTGAAGAGTTTGCTCCCCAAATGGGCCAAGCCTGAAACCGACGACGCCGGCAACCTGATTCTCCACGTCGGCGCCGCATCCCCCTCGGCGCACGTCCCCAGCATCATGTTCGTGGCCCATCTGGACGAAATCGGCTACGAAGTCGCGGAAATTCTCCCCAACGGCCGCCTCGCCGTCGAAACCAAAGGCGGCGGCAATCTCGATTTCTATTTAGGTCACGCCGCGCTTGTCCACACAGCCAACGGCCAAACCGTTCCCGGCGTCATGGAATTGCCCGATGGCTGGGACGAATCTAATTTCCAGTGGCCGCGCGGCCGCGCTTTGATGTATCGCGTGGACATCGGCGCGCGCTCGCCACAAGAAGTCGCGCAAATGGGTGTCGCCGTAAAGGATTTCGTCACCATTCCCAAAGCATATCGCCGCCTCGCCGGAACTCGCGCCAACGGCCGCAGTTTCGACGACCGCATGGGCGACGCCTCGCTGATTTCCGCCGTGTGGGCGCTCGGGCCTAATTTCAAGGGCCGCGACGTCACGTTCGTTTGGTCCACCGGCGAAGAACTCGGTCTGGTCGGCGCCGGCAAACTCGCCGCGCGCTTGGCAGCGGAAGGAAAAGCGCCCGACTACGTCTTCGCCATCGATACTTTCGTCAGCTCCGATTCGCCGCTCGAATCGCCGCGCTTCGGCGACGCCAAACTTGGCGACGGCTTCGTCGTTCGCGCCGTCGACAACTCCAACGTCGTCCCGCGCAAGCTCGTCGAAAGAGTCGTCTCCATCGCGCGCGCCAATCGCATTCCCGTGCAGTATGGAGTCACCGGCGGCGGCAACGACGGCTCCGCGTTCCTGCGCTACGGCTCGATTGATGTCGCTTTGGGCTGGCCGCTGCGCTATTCGCATTCGCCCGGCGAAATCATCGACCTGCGCGACCTCGATGCGCTCGCGCACATCGTCGCCGCGCTCTCGCGCAGTTGGTGAGCGGCAAATCCCGTTTTGCCTTTGTAGCACCGGCCTTCAGGCGCGGCTCTTGCGCTCCGGTCGGTTCTGCGGAGCCGGCATTTCATGTTTCAGCGGAGCCGATCTCCTCACCGGACCGGCTCCTCTTCCTTTCGCGCGTTTCACCCGCGCGATGTACTTGCCTGTCGCTTTTCACTTCTCACTCGTCACTCATCACTTTGCTATAATGCCGCGCGATGCCGGAACCGAAATTCAAGCCGCCAAAATATTTCGCCGTGGAAGGTCCCATCCGCGTCGGCAAATCGACGCTGGCCAGAATCCTCGCCGAACGTTTTCACGCGCGACGCATCTTCGATTGCGAGGACAATCCCTTCCTCGGCGATTTCTACGAAGAAAAAGCCGGGTCGGCGTTTCGCGCGCAGATGTATTTCCTCATGGAGCGCCACAAGCGCCTGCTCGAAGTCGACCGCGACGCCGCGCCGTCGCCTGTGGTCAGCGATTTCCTTTTCGAGAAAGACAAAATCTTCGCCTACGTCAATCTGGACAACGAAGAGCTGAAGCTCTACGAGCGCTACTACGAAATGCTGGCCTCTTCGCTGGCGGTTCCGGATCTGGTCATCTACCTCCAGGCCAAGCCGGAAGTGCTCAAGCGGCGCATTTCCAAAAAGGGCGCGCGCGAGGAATCCAACATCTCGCCCGAGTATCTGGAAACGGTCGCCCAGGCCTACGAGCATTTCTTCTTTCACTACTCCGCTTCGAATCTTCTGGTCGTGGACACCTCGGACATCGATTTCGTCGAGCGCAACCAGGATTTGCAGGAGCTTCTCCGCCGCCTCAAACAGCCCGTCAAAGGCACGCAGTACTTCCTCCCCCTCGGCCCCGACTGAAAAAAGCGGTGTCCGAAAGCGGGACCCAATTCCGCTAAATTATTGGAAGGGCTAGTTAATAGTCACCTTGACTCCCCTTCGCTCCAGCTCAGTGATGACGTCCGCTCTCGCGGGAGTCCGAAGGAGGTTTAACTTTGCGAGGTTAGGCAAGGACAGAAGTGGCGATATGTCAACAACAGGTATGTCAACGAAGGAGATTTGTTTCAGGGAGGTAAGATTTGCCAACTCGGATATCGAACCTATCGGAATGCGAGCCAGACTCAATTCGACCAAGTTATTGCACCCGGCCAAGAAACCCAAAGAATCGATCGGTAATACCTCAAGCCCCAAGCTTTTTAACCTGGTGAGGCTTCCGATAGCGTCCACCCCTGCTAATTGAGGGCGGCCGGCACTCGACCCGAAACCGTTTATGTCCAAGGTCGTCAATTCGCTAAGTTTACGCAGGGGAGATAGATCAAGCGCAGCCGGTCCCCAAATAAACAGAGATCTCAGACGAGAAAGAGTCCCAACTGCCGCCAGGTCAACAGGCGCTCCCGTAATTATGTATAGCTTGCTGAACCTCGGAAGCTGGCTTAAGCTTACGAGGCTTGAGAGCTGTTTTGCATCAACACTCAAGTCTTCCAGCGCGTCGTCTCCACTGAGTACAGACACGCCGGTTATGCCGGAATCCCGAACATCCACGGATTTCAGCGCTTTCAATTCCTTAACGGGCGACAAGTCCCGAACCAACGACCCACCCACGTTAAGTGACGTCAGCTTCGTCAATCCGCGTAACGGTTCAAGGCCACTCACCCGAGACATATTCAAACTCAGGATCTCCAGATCAACCAATGATGCAACCGCATCAATGTTCAGCCCGCTGCGGGTTGTGAAAGGAGTTTGACTAACACTGAGCGTGCGCAGGCCTGTTAGGCCACGTAATTCAGATAGGTCCTCTGTGTCGCTCGCGCTAATCTCAACGCCGACGCAATTATCGACCCCAGACAGAAATCTAAGACCGGCGATGCTCGAAACCTGCTGGAGATGCAATCGGAAGGGTTTCCGAAGCGCCCTGAAGTAGACAGCCGATTCCTCCATATCCGGCAGCGGCTTGGCCGTAACCTCGAAAATTACGCCAGACTTGCTGTCTCCTTTGACATCCCACCCCAGCGCAGCCAAGTTCTCGATGGGGCCGGTCGGCGTAACGGCCTGCTGTGGCTCAACCGTTGGCTGCCCAGCACTGCCACGATGAAAATAATACCCAACGAGCGTTAACCCCGCTCCTAAAGCAGCACCCACGACTGCCACCAATGCAACCGACATAACACGACGCTCCCCAGCCATGTTATCTACTAGCCGGTAAAACGCACTCAAGCCAAACAACACGGCAGGAAAAAAGCATGCCACCACAGCGACGGTGGCGATTCGCAAGGTCCACGGATTTGCAAACAGTCTAGGATACTGCTGCTGCAGAAGCGGTACCAGAACGCCCCAAAGGACGGCGCCCCCGACCGCACCGCCTGCTGCCGCAAGCTTCTTGAGCACGAGAATGATTGTATAGCTACGCAGAGTAGAAATAAAAAATTGATGATAGTGGAGATTTCCCTTGCAGTTTATTTTCCCTTATGGTAACGTATCGCCAAGATTATCGGCTTCCGCCGCCGTCAGAGCGGTCCGAAGCCAGCCTCTGACGCAAGTCTAATCAAACAATCCAAATAAGGAGAAACCATGGCACCCAGCTTCGCCAACATGCCCCCGCACGCCCGCGCGGCCTTCATCGCCGCCCAACTCGATCGCCTCACTCCTGACGCCGCGACCCAATCCGGCTGCCGCCACCGCCATCAATAACCCGGGCAACCACGACCAACCGCCAATCCCAACCCCAACGCAAAATCCCAATCCAGAAACCTATCGAAAATCCAATCCAAAACCCCACTCAACGCAACGCTCAAAGGAGAACGAAAAAATGCCCGCCACACCCGCAACTCACGCCAAAACCTCTCTGCGCGCCTCCAAACCTGTTCGCCGTGGCGAACCTGCTCGCCGAGGCGGGGCCGCCGCCAAACCCCGCATCGCCCCCGAATCCAGCATCGAGCGCCATGCCCGCAAATGCCAAATCTGCCGCCACCCCGACCGCGAAACCATCGAAGCTGCTTTTCTGCGCTGGGATAGTCCGGCCACCACCGCCTTCCAGTTCGACCTCGGCGACAAGCACGTCGTTTACCGCCACGCACGCGCCACTGGCCTTGACCTCCAGCGCCGTCACAACCTCCGCGTTGCCCTGGAAAATGTCATCGAGCGCAGTGAGGAAGTCGAATTCACCGCCGCCACGTTTATCCGCGCTATTCGTGCTCATGCTTGCCTCACCGACTCCGGCCAGTGGATCGAACCGGAAAAGCGCGTCGTGGTAACCACCATTGCAGCCCCGGCCCCGCAACCCGCCTCCGCCCTAAACGGCGTCCCGCGCATCCCACAGTCGGCGTCTTTTCTTATGCACGAAACTCATTCCGGAAACAGCCTCAACGTGGAGGACGCAGCGGCCGTTTCTAATCGTCACTATGAAAAATTAGAACCTAGCGTAAATCACTCAAACGAAAGGGTCGATGGTGATTCTAATCGTCACGATTAGCATGTTTTTCAGCGAGGGAAAAATGCCGCAACGGTGAGGCGGGGACAAGCCCGCAAAACAGATGGAGTTAATGGGAGGCGGGGCGTTTCTGATGACTAGACTGTATAATGGCGTAGCCACAGGAGGGCCATCGATGTTGCGCATAAACGACGAAGCGCCAAATTTCACCGCGGAAACTTCGCAGGGCACAATCAACTTCCACGAATGGATCGGCGACGGCTGGGCGATTTTGTTTTCGCACCCCAAGGACTTTACGCCCGTGTGCACCACGGAACTGGGTTACATGGCCGGGCTGCAGCCGGAATTCGCAAAGCGGAATTGCAAGATCATCGGGCTGAGCGTGGACCCGGTGAGCAGTCACGCCAAGTGGGCCGTGGACATTGAAGAGACGCAGGGCCACAAAGTGAACTATCCGATGATCGGCGACACGGAGCTGAAAATCGCGAAACTGTACGACATGCTTCCGGCGGACTCCGGAAACAGTTCCGAAGGGCGCACCGCGGCCACGAATGCCACCGTGCGGACGGTCTTCGTGGTGGGTCCCGACAAAAAGATCAAGCTGATGCTCAGCTATCCGATGAGCACCGGCCGAAACTTCGACGAAGTGCTGCGCGTGCTCGATTCGATGCAGCTCACCGCCAAGCACAAAGTGGCGACGCCGGTGAACTGGAAGCGCGGCGACGATGTGATCATCCTCCCGTCCGTGCCGGAGGAAGAGGCCAAGCAGAAGTATCCCGGCGGCTGGAAAGCGCCGCGGCCTTATCTGCGTATCGTCCCCCAGCCGAAATAGTTGCCGGCAATCGAAGAGGTGGCCGTGATCTTCAAGCAGTTCTATCTGCCATGCCTGGCGCACGCTTCCTACGTGATGGGAGACGAGCAGACCGGCACAGCCGCGGTGGTTGACCCGCAGCGGGACACGGACCAGTACATTGCGTTTGCCGCGGAACACGGGCTCCAAATCCGGCACGTGTTCCTGACGCATTTCCATGCCGATTTCGTGGCCGGGCATTTGGAGCTGCGCGACCAGGTGGGCGCAAAAATCTATCTGGGCGCGGCGGCGAAGGCAGGGTACGCGTTCACCGCGCTGCGCGACGGCGACGTCGTGGAATTCGGGCGCGTGCGGCTAAAAATTATGGAGACGCCGGGGCACACGCCGGAGTCGATCTCCATTCTGGTTTACGATCTGAACAAAAGCGACGCGCAGCCGCACGCCGTGCTGACCGGGGACACGCTGTTCATCGGCGACGTGGGACGGCCGGACCTGCGCGCGGCGCTGGGCTGGTCGGCGAACGATCTGGGCGGGATGCTCTTCGATTCGCTGCACGCGAAGCTGCTGGGGCTGCCCGACGAAAGCCTGGTGTATCCGGCGCACGGCGCGGGCTCGCTCTGCGGGAAGGCGCTCAGCAAAGAAACGGTGTCCACGCTCGGCGAGCAGCGGCGCACGAATTACGCGCTGCAGCCGATGAGCAAGGAAGCGTTCATTTCCGTGGTGACCGCCGATCAACCGGACGCACCCGCCTACTTTACCTATGACGCGGTGTTGAACAGCGAAGAGCGGCCGACGCTCAAGGAAACATTGGCGCGGCTGAATCCGCTGACGCTGGACGACGTGCTGGCGCTGCAACGCGCTGGCGCGCAAATCCTGGACACACGCGAGGCATCGGAATTCGCGGCGGCGCATCTGGCAGGCAGCATCAACATCGGCCTGGGCGGGCAGTACGCCACGTGGGCGGGAACGGTGCTGGATCGAGAGCATCCGATCGTCATCATCGCCGATCCCGGCCGGGAGAACGAAGCGGCGACGCGGCTGGGGCGCATCGGCTTCGATCACGTGGCCGGATATTTGAAGGATGGATTGCTCAGCCTGAGCGCGCGTCCGGAACTGACGGTCAGGACGGAGCGGCTGAGCGCGCCGTTCGCCGCCGCGCTTTTGTCAGGGCCTCAGGCGCCGCTAGCGATCGATGTTCGCGCGCCGCGCGAGCGCGAGCAGAAGTGCATCGCCGGAAGTTTGGGCATGCCGCTCAACCACCTGACGGAAAATCTGGACAAGCTGCCGAAGGACCGTCCCTTGCTGGTGTATTGCGCGGGCGGGTACCGGTCATCCATCGCCGCGAGCTTGTTGGAACGCAACGGATTTGACCGCGTCAGTGAAATTGCCGGCGGCATGGCAGGCTGGGAAGCCGCCAACCTGCCGGTCCAGACAGTGCAAGCTTTGTAGGTCCCGCCAACCACGTAGAGCTGCGCGTGTTTACTCGTGGCGGAGGGCGACCATGGGGTCCAGACGCATGGCGCGGCGCGCAGGGGCGTAACAGGCCCACAGGCCAATCCCTCCGAGCAGCAGCGTCGCGGATACAAAAGTGAGCGCGTCCGTCGGGCTCACTCCTACCAAGAGCGTAGCCATCGAGCGCGTCAGCGCCCACGACAGCGACAGGCCGGACAGCACGCCTGCCACGACGAGCGTCAATCCCTGGCGCAACACCAGCACCAGGATATTCCGGCGGTCCGCGCCCAGCGCCATGCGGATTCCGATTTCATGGGTGCGCTGGCTCGCGGCGTAGGAAACCACGCCATAGACGCCGACGACGGCCAGCGTCAGCCCGAGGATTCCGAGGGCCGCGGCAAGGATGGCGCCGACTCGAAAAATGAAATAGCCGTTCACTCCGGAGAGAGATTCCCTCATGGTGCGAGCGTCGGAAACCGGGATGGTGGGAGCAAGCGCGCTGACTTCGCCCTGGACTTGCGGGATCAGGCTTTCCGGCGGCACGGAGGTGCGAAGCTGCAGAGTCCGGTAGGAGATATAGTTCTGCGCCAGCGGCACGTAAAAGTACGGTTGATTACTCCATCCGAGGAAAATGTATTTCCCATTCGCCGCGACGCCGACGACTTGGACGAAGGGACCTGTGGCGCCCTTCAGGCTGAAGCGCTTTCCGATGGGGTCCTCGTTGGGCCAGAACTGCCCGGCCATGGTCTGATTTACGATCGCCACGAGCGGAGCTTTTTCGTCATCGTTGTCATGGAAGGCGCGGCCACGGAGGAGCGGAACGCGCAGGGTATCGAAATACGATGCGTCGACCATGTTGTAGAACACCACGGGCGGCCGCTGGTTCGGAGGCAGGAGGCGGCCTTCGATGTAAACTTGGCCGCCCGTGCTCACGATTCCCATCGGGACGCTGAATGCCAGGCTGGCGTTTTGCACTCCGGGCAATGCGCGAACGTTCGCTTCCAGATCGTGATAGAAAGTCTTTGTGCGGGTCTCGTCATATCCCGCTTCATTCGGATCCAAAGTAATATTGAGCACGTGCTCGGCGTCGAATCCGAGATAGGCTCGTTGCGCGTGCATCAGCGTCCGCACGAATAATCCGGCAACGATCAACAGCACGAGCGAGCCGCCGACCTGGGCCACCACCAGTACGCTGCGCAAGCGGTGACGCCCGACTCCGGCGCCGGCGCTTCGGCCCTCTCCATGCAGCACGGCGTTCACGTCGGCGCGAGCGGCGCGGAGGGCCGGCCAGAGACCCATGAGCGCGCCGGTCAGCAGCGCGGCAGCGAGCGCGTAGAGAAAGACGCGCCAGTCAAAACTGAAATCTAGATGGACGGGAAATTTAGAATCCGGGAGAAGCGAAGGAATCACGCGGGTGGCCCAGTTGCCCAAGAGAAGTCCGCCAGCCCCGCCGAACAGCGCCAATACCATGCTCTCGGTCAGCAGTTGACGGATGAGCCGTCCGCGGCCCGCGCCAGCGCCGCGCGAATGGCCATCTCGCGTTGCCGCGCCGTCGCGCGCACCAGCAGAATATTGGCGACGTTCATGCAGGCCAGCAGCAGCACCAGGCCGGCCAGCACCAGAAACAAACCGGCGATGAACGGAACGATATTGACCGTGTAGGGTTGGGGCCGCGCGAATCTCTCCGGAATCACGCGAGCGGCCACGCCCTTATCGGTGGCGGAGTATTGATTTGCGAGGCGTTGCGCAACGACGTTCACTGAACTTTGCGCCTGACTGAGGCTCACCCCCGGCTTCAGCCTGCCCATGACAGTCAAGCTGCGGGACGTCCGGTCGGCCCAAAACTTGTCCGCGGCGGGCATCATGTTCAGCGGGACATAACCGTCCTCTTCCACGGCGAACTGTGTGCCCTGAAATCCCTTCTGCGCCACGCCGATGATGGTGGCCTCCTGGCCATCGAGCAGCACTTGCTTGCCGACGATGCCGGGGTCACCGCCGAATCTTTTTTGCCAGTAGAAATAGCCCAGCACAACGTAAGGGTCCTTGCCGCCTTCTTCTCCCTGGGAGGGAAGAAAGAGGCGACCCACCGCCGGCTGGACGCCCAGGGCTGAGAAGTAATTTCCGGTTACATAATCAAAAAAGAACTGTTGGGTTTTGCCCGCGAAACTGAGCCCTCCGATATTGATCTGGGAAGCAAACAGGTCGGAGAAGGTGTCGGCCTGTTTGCGAAAATCAACAAGCTGGGGATAGGAAAGCGTGGAAATTCCGATCGTGTCGCCTTGTATTTTCGCGGCCAGGACCATGATTTGCTCGGGCGCTTTCACGGGCAGCGGACGCAGCAGAAATCCGTTCACGATGCCGAAGATCGCTGTGTTCGCGCCGATGCCCAGAGCAAGCGTGAGAACCACGATGACGGTTAGCAGGGGGGACTTCGCGAGCATCCTGAAGGCGTAGCGAACGTCCTGCCAGAGCATGGTCACGGGAATGCCCCCTTTTCCGCTTTATCGATGACGGGCCGAGAAGAAGTCTCTGTTTCTAATACGATACTGGCTAGTGAAAAGTTCCTGACGTCACGAAGAATGACGTCGATTTCCAGGCGTTCAGCGGGTGATTACGAGACGGGCGGTTGCGGAATCGAACGGTGGGTGTGCGCGCGGTACCGGGCGAAGGTTGAGTGGCGGATTGCTTGGCAGCTTGGGATCCGAGTTTTGTAGCGAATTTCTGAGGCGGAGGGGATGGTGGCTAATTCGTTGCCCTAGGCCGTACAGTAAGCCACAATACCGAGTAATGTATAACATAGAGTTAAGTATTCGTAAATAAAAAAAATGAAGGAATAGAAGCAAGGGGCGATGCTAGGCATAGCGTGCACCGACACTACGAAAATGACAATCGACCCTTCGTGGCTGTGGGGACTGGGTGAAACCAGCCTTCACTGTCCAGTCTGCTCCATGCTAGCTGGATATGCTCTCCGGAGAGAATTGCACGTTTCCTTTGGTTCCAGTCGTGAACGGCCGCGATAGCGTCATCAACCGTGCGAACCCCGGATTCGCGAGTCCGGACCCAATGAACCGTCGATAGCAACTCCATTCCATACGGAGTTTCAAAACCTTCGATCAGATACCGAACCCTCTCGACGTGATAACGCAATTCATCGTCAGCACTCTTACGAATGAATTCGTCAGCCTCGGATACTGCAGCCGACATGATCACTATCTCCGAGTCTCCGGAAAAATCCCCGACCCCCCGGATGTAATGGCCATCCATGGCTTTGAGCACATGTCTCAATTTGTCCGAATATGGCCCGTAGTTGTGCTTGGTAAACTCGAGGTTCATTGTCTGACCGGCTTCTTCTAGAAAATAGGCCAACTTTTGGACTTCGATCTTGCTTAGCGCATATTCCATTTCGCGGTAAATGGAAATCGCCTTAACGATTGCTGCCCGGACACGAGTCATCCGCGGCTTGTCGGTTCGATTCACCATTTCTTGTGGTGGCGGTGCACCCTTGGGCTCAAAGAGATCTACTTTGACCTGAGGGTGCGCCTCGAAGGCCTTAAGCACCAATCTCCTTACTGTCGGCCAGTCTAAACCGCCGTTCCCGCACCCAAGCGGTGGTAAGGCGATGCTCTTGATTCCTAATCGCTCGACCTGCAAAACCAGATCGCGGAGACCCTTCTCGATATATTCGACCTTGGAATCAGCGCGCCAATGCATTTTGGTGGGAAAATTCACTATGAATCGCGGCTCTGCCCACTCGCCGAGGTCATGAATGAACATCTTGCCCGGCCTGACTTCGTTACGCTCACACGCGGCGGCGTAGGCCTTAAAATTCTGAGGCCACTTCTGCTTAAACTGTAACGCAATGCCCTTGCCCATTATGCCGACACAATTGACAGTGTTCACGATCGCTTCGGAACTGTCCTTCAGTAGGTCGCCACGCTTAATTGTGACAGTCATTTAAATTCCTCGAAAGTACCATTCCGGTTTAGCTTCCGCTGGCAACTCTACACCGGCATCGTCAAGGATCTGGCGTGCTTCGGTCGCCTTTTGTTGATCGTAAGCGCCCACGACAGCCATGAGTTTCAGTGGAATACTCTGGTGCACCAAAAATTCCGCTTGCCTAGTTTCCTGTCGGAGAACATATCGCGGATTATCCATGACGTTGTGCCAGTACTTGCAGTAACCGTCCAGCCGTGGCGATTCATGAATTAAGTCCCAATTGATTTTGTTTAAGTCTTTGACGTTGTTGTAGCAGGTTGCAATGCTCAGAGTCGCATTATAGTCGTAAAAGACGTAGGGTAAGTTGTTTTCTACTACAGCCTCAACCGTTGTCATTAAATGGAGAATGTCTTGTTGCCTGTGCGGGCAACCCTCGACGTTCCCTTTGTTTATCGTAAAAAGCATCGGCGATCGCGGTGCAAAATAAAAAGGAACGTAGTCGTGAATAACACCGGCCGGTGGCCTGGCAACCAATTTTCCTGCGCGTTTGCCTTGAGCCCCTTGATAGGCGATATTTCCATAATCGATCTTTTTCCTCTGTAGTACTGAATTAGCGTAGAGTTTCTTGCGTTTCGCGATACTTGCCAGATTACACATGGCTGTTATATGAAAAATGCGCAATGGTTTTTGCAGGGGCACTTGCCGGACTCTCAGATATTCTCTATATCACATTCCTCCAGATGAATCGTCCCTTGGGTTCGGGTCTTTCGCAGACGCACGGCTGAGCTTGGCTAAGCGCGTTGGATCGAATATTCGCTTTATATTCGCTGCGAGCATTTTAACTGTACACTATGAAGAACTCCGTGCGCAAGACGGTTCCTTCGCGTCGAAGTGGCGAGCGGCTTCCGCCCAAACGTCATCGGGGACAGGATCGGGTCGGTCGCTTAGACGGGTGACCGCTTCAGTGAGAGCCTGGACGATTGAGCAAGCAAAAAGAACTGCCCGGGACGAGGGGGGAGCTCGCCCCGGGCTTCCCTGTGGGTTGGCTGCTTGGGGAACCCGTTGGCACCCGAAACACCTAAAATCCGCGTTTGGGGAGCCGGTAAAAATCGTTGCGGCTTGCGCGACTGCTTATCTCATCGGCGCTTCGGGGCGGTCCGGCTGCCCTTCGCGTAAGACGCTCGGGGTTCCTAGCGCTCCGCAACAAGCGGGGCGCTAGGAAGAGCGTGCCGCGCCGGTGAAGCGATGGCGCAGGCGCCCGAGCACTACGTTGATCGGATTGCACCGATGCAGAAAATTAAGCACCGGTTGCCGCCGCACTCCGATCCGTTCCAGCGCCCGCCGGATGCGAAAATCGCGTCCCGCGGACACCATGCCTTTTTCCAGAACCTCGATCGCGTCCGAAGTTCTACCCGCCTGGCTGTAGACTTCCGCCAAGTTGAGGTAGAGCTGGGCGTGGTTGCATTTCAGGTTGAGGGCTTCGCGGCAGAGCGTTTCCGCGTCGCCGTAACGCTTATCCGCCATGGCCGCCAAAAGGCCTGTATAGGAGAGATAGAACGGATTTTTTGGCGCCGCGCCGAGGGCCCGCCGCGCATGTCCGAGGGCGTCTTCCGGATGCCCGTCGCGCATGTGTTTCAGACACTCTTTGAACTCGACCATTCCCGCATCGACCGCCGAAGGCCCTGCTATTGCGCCTGCTGCCATCGCATAGGACATTTGCGCCATTCCTGCTCCCTTTCGCCCGCGCTACCCAGCGAGTGCTGCAAAGTTCGGTTGCCGTTTCAGCTGCTGACTCATTGGTGACAAGCCTAGCGCCGGCGGGCAACGGTGGCTACTGGGCGTCGGTACAGTTTTGGTTCTATGCGGCGGCGACGCGCGCGCTTTACCCTTGCGGACAGGCGAAAAAGTGTCACCGTGTTCGGAGGCGGAGTTTTTGCTGGATTTGCGGGGGTTTAGCGAGATTTTCAGGCGTGCGGGAGAGCAGAATTCGGCTAGTCGCGACGGGCGCGCACTTGATTCCTCAGGGCAGCACCCCACGGCGTCACGGTAGAGGAGGAAACCTCACGTCAGCCCGCACAAAGCGCGAGCGGGACGTGAGCTACAAAGGTCACGCGACGGGCGCACACTTTATTCCTCAGGGCAGCGCCCCACGGCGTCACGGTAAACTCCGCGAGGAGGAAACCTCACGTCAGCCCGCACAAAGCGCGGGCGGGACGTGAGCTACAAAGGTCACGCGACAGGCCGCAAAGCGGCGGGCGGGGCTAAAGCCCACCCCTACGAATGCGAAAACAACAACGCCAAAGGCACACAGGTTAAAAGGCACTGCCACGAATGCCTCATGTCAGTTTCCGCAAAAAGTCGCGCAAACGGGACATGAGCTGCAGATGCGATCATTGGAGGTGGGCGTTGAACCAGGCGACGGCGCGGTCGACGACGTCGCGGCTGTGCGCGGGGTTCGCGAACCCGTGGCCTTCGTGCGGATAGATGACAAATTGCGTGGGCACACCGAGGGTGACGAGCGCGTGCCAGAATTCGTAGGACTGCGGCGGCGGGCATTCACCGTCGCTATCGCCGACTAGGATCAGCGAGGGCGTTTGGACGTTCTTGATGAAGGTGATGGGCGCGCTTTTGGCGTAAACGGCAGGATCGTTGTAAACGGTGTCGCCGAAATAGAAGGTCATCCATTTGTCGATCTGATTTTCGCCGTAGTAACTGAGCCAGTCGGCAAGTCCGGCACCGATGACGGCGGCTTTGAAGCGATTGGTTTGCGTGACGGCCCACATGGACATGTATCCGCCGTAGCTCCAACCGGTAATGCCGAGGCGCTGGGGGTCAATGGGCAGAGAGCCGATGGCCGCATCGACACCGGCCATGATGTCTTTGAAATCGCCGCCGCCGAAGTCTTTGACGTTGGCCTTGGTAAAGGCTTCGCCCGCGCCATAACTTCCGCGCGGATTGGGCATAAGGACGAAATATCCGGCTGCAGGCAACGCCGCGTAAAATGCCCAGCGGCTCGGCCAGGTTGGCAGAGTCGCGGACGCGGGCCCGCCGTGGACCGCCACGACCAAGCCATATTTCTTTGAGGGGTCGTAGTTCAGCGGGTAGAGCAGCCAGCCCTGGACTTGGCCAATGTCCGTTTGCCAGTGCAGGGTCTCCGCTTTGCCCCACGCCGTGCGCAGATCGCGATTTACATGGGTGACTTGTTTCCAGTCGCCGATGGGTCCGGCCCAGACTTCCGGCGGCTGGCTATACGATTGGCGCACAGTCGCGGCGGTCTTTCCATCACGCGAAAGCGAAATGCCCACGCCGAACCCGTTTGAACCGAGGCGCTCCGCGCCAGTCCACAAAGACGAAACTGCGCCGGAATCCACATTCACGGACGCAACGGCGCTTTGGCCATCGACAATTTCGCCGAAGATGATGGACTGCGAGTCGGCGGACCACTGGAGGGAACTCGGTGAGGCCTTGATATCCGGCGTGATGTCGCGCGCGTCGCCGCCGGTGATGGGCAGCGCGTAGATGTCGCCGCCTACCGAGCCCTCGTCGCTCATCAGTCCGGCGATGAAGGCGACGGATTTGCCGTCGGGCGACCATTTGGGCGTGCCGATTTGCATGTCAGTTTTGTAAATGGACTGCGGCGCGGCGGCGTTGACCGCGTCGAAAATGTAAATTTCCGCGTTGTACCAGTTGTCGTCGCCATTGCCGTGCGCGGCGGTGGCGAGGATTTTGGCGGAGTCGGGCGACCAATCGTATTCGTAGACGTACATATCGGCGGGCGAGATTTGGCGGAGGCGGCCGGTGGCGGCGTCGACGAGGGCGAGACGCTGTTCGTAGTTTTTCGTGCCGACGACGCCTTCATCGCGCGTTTCCGCGGCGAGCGGGCCCGCGGCGCGGGGGGCGTTTTCGATGAAAAGGAAGGCGATGGTTTTTCCGTCGGGCGACCAGAGCGGAGCGGAAACGTCTCCTTTGACGTGGGTGAACTGTGTCAGCTCGGCACCGAGTTGCCCGATAGCCGAGGAGGGTGAGCAACCCGGGTTGGGCGTGCAGACGTAAAGCTGGGATTGGCCGGAGTGGGCGACGTCGGAAAAAAACGCGATGCTCTTGCTGTCGGGCGACCATGCGACTTCGCTCTCCGCGGCTGCGGCTCCTGCAGAGGCGGCGGTGATGCGCTCGGGCGCGCCGCCGGCGTTCCAATCCGCCACGTAAATCGCCGAATTCAGCGATGGCGCGCCGTTCTTTCCGCTGAGCGATTCGACCCAGGCCACGCGGCGGCCGTCCGGCGAGATCACGGACTGCGAAATCATCCGCACGCCGAACATATTGCGAATGGCCTGGTCAACTGCAGCGGAAGGCTTGGGCGGGGCGTTTTGATCCGCTGCCGCATGGGCGGCGGAGGCGGCCACCGCGGCTGCGAATAGAACTGCAGCGAATTTTGCGGGACGGTTCATGTCACGCTCTCCTTGGCTGAGATTCAGGTGGTTACGGACGGATACTGTAACATGCAGCAGGCCGAGCAGGTAAACGCCTGGGTTCGGAAACGCACGCCTAGAAAATTCGCCAGGAAATGCCTCATGTCAGTTTGCGCAAAAGCGGCGCAAACGGGACATGAGCTACAACAGTGTTGCGCGAAAGGGGCTCCCGTCCCATGAAGCCCGCCCCGACAAATGCGAAATGAGTCAGGCCGGCGCGGGCGGTTTTTGCTTGGTGATGCGCTTGGCAATGACCCAATAGAGGAGATAGCCCGAAAAGCTGGTCCCCATAACGATGTAGAAAATCTTGATATTGAGGCTGATCGCAAAGGCCACGACAGAGGCGGCGAAGCCCCACATGAATATTTCGCCGGCAAAGGCTTGGCCCCAACGGGGCGGCGCGCCGCTCGATTTAACGCGCGCACGCAAGGCGGGAAAAAAGCGCGGCACGGCGGCGCAGTAGGCGCGGAAGGAGTCGCCTTGCGAGGCGGTGAGCGCGGCTTCTTCGCGGGCAATCAGACGATGGTAGAAAATGAACAGCCCGAAGGTGATTACGAACCATCCGGTGCGGCTGGCCAGGAATCCGATGCCCGCGCCCACGAGGACGCCGCCGACGTAGAGTGGATTGCGCACGCGGCGATAGGGGCCGTCGGCGACCAGGTTTTCAGAGTGAAGCGCGTGGTCGTGAACGACCTCGCTGCGCAGATAGGCGGCGCCCCAGGTGCGAAGCAGCGCGGCCAGCACACACAGCAGGGCGGCAAAAGCGAAAACCAAATGCAGAGCGCGCAGGCCAGCGGGCGCGTCGAGATTCAGGCCGCGGCCCCACAACAATTTCGCGATGGTGATGCCGGTATTTTCGTGGTCGAATTTGTAACAGAGGAAACCGATTCCATAAATTATCCCAATACAGAAAAAGCGCTGGCGGAATTCGAAATCCGTGGCGCGCATCATGTGGAGGAGGCGCGGATCACGAAGAGATTTCGCTGGGACGCGCGTTAGCGGGGATGGCAGACGCGTGTGGCTGCAATCCGGCGAGACTGTGACGTTGGAGAGAAACAAAGACGACGCCGGCGGCAATTTGAGCGAGAAGCGCGCCGATCCAGACGGCCTGGTGCGCGGCCCATGACGCGGTGTCCAGGACAAAGAGCGGCGTGGGCAGGAAAATCGCGGTGAAGGGATCACGTTCGAGATGCAGGGACTCGACCAATATGCCGGCGCACACGTAGTAGACGGTCAAATAGAGTACGCCCATCGCCAGCGGATGGGCGGCGCGGCGCAGAGTCATCCACTGCAGGAAAAGGAAATCGCAAATGAGCCAAGCAGCGAAAAAGACGACACGGAAGATGGCAACGATGAGGCTCCATTCGAGCGATGGGTCGCGCTTCCATTGGATCATCAGAACCATGGCCGCGCCGACGATCAGCGCACCGAGAAAAAGATAAGGAGCGGGCCAGGTTTCGAGGCGGCCGATGGATCCCGGATTTTCACCGTGAAGATAGCGGCGGACCTGATTGCGATTGCGGAGCAGGATGAAGCCGAAAATGAAAAACAGAAGGATGTTTATGCCCAGCAAGGCAGACTGCGCGTCGAGCGGAGCGAGCGCCCGCGTGGCGATACTGAGGCCGTTGGATTGTGGCAGTCGGGGCGCAGTCCAGCGGAAGAAGGCGAAAAGAATGAAATTCAAATAGCAGAGAAAGCCAAGGGCTTGAGCCGGAGTATAGAGTTCGTAGTCCGCGGGGTCGCGTTTGATGTTGCGGGCGATAGCCGGAATGAGCCAGGCAAGAATGGTCACATAGAAAATAAAAAGCACGAGCGCATGATGGACGGAGATACCGAAGAACAAATCGTGGAAAACGCTGGGCATCGCGTATGTGCGGCCGCCGACCATAATCGTGTCAGACGCTAGCGACCAAGAGGTTTGCTGTGAGAGTGTAACAGCGGCAAAAGGACTCACCGAGCCGAAGGCCAGATAGAGAGCGTACAAAGGCTCCGAACTGGTGTAAACGGTGAACACAAGGAAGAACAAGATCGCCCAGGTGACGGTTCCGCGGCGAAGGAAGAGGGAGATGACCAGGGCGAGAGCGTCGTAGACAATCGAGCCGAGAATCAGCAGCGCATAGGCCGCGAGCAGAATCGTCCATGAAGCGCGGGCCTCCACCGCGGCGACGATGGCGGCGGGGATGAAGCAAAGAAAGACAAAGACAACCATGAGCGGCGGGCCAAAAAGTTTTCCGAGGGTGAGTTCGAGGGGCGAAAGGCGAGTGAGGCGCTGAAAGTCGAAAGTATTCTGGTCCTTTTCGCGCTGAATGGCGTGGAGGCAGGCGATGCCGCCGCCGATGACCAGCACGACGGACTGGATAATCAGGATGGAGTGAAGAAATGTCGTGTTGTAAAACCCGAAGCGGCTGCCGGCGATGGCATAGCCGATGGCCACCGAAAGCGCGATGCAAATGCCGGCGGCGATGAGCAGCTTGCGCGGGCGCAATTGAATGCGCGCGTTGCGAAGAATTTCGGGATTGGAAAATAAATTCATGATCGGAAGTTCACATCACTTCCCCGCCGGAAAGCCGGGCGTAAATCTGCTCGAAGGATTCGGACGAGCCTTCGACGGCGCAAACGGGCGCGCCTGACATCACCAAATCGCGCACCAAAGCGGCCAAATCGGTGTCGCTGCCGGCGAAGAGGAATTCGACGCCGGAGGAACCGCGAATCACTTTTGCGGACGGATGCGCTTCGGAAACGCCGTCGCGCGCCGAGAGCCAGCCTAAGAGTTCGTCGCCCGCCGCGGCGACGCGAATGTGGATGCGGCGCTGCGCCGGCGTTTCGTCCGCGGATTGCTCCATGACGGAGGAAAGCTTTCCCGCGCGGAGCAGATGGCCTTTTTCCATGATGGCGACGGAGGTACAGATTTCCTCGAGATCGGAAAGAACGTGAGAGCTGATAAGAACGGTCTTGCCCTCGCGATTCAGATTTTTCAGAAGGTCTTTCAGCTCGACGCGCGCTTTGGGATCGAGGCCAGAAGCGGGCTCGTCGAGGACCAGCACCGGCGGATTATGCAGAACGGCGCGAGCGATGCCGAGGCGCTGCTTCATGCCGCGCGAAAGGCCCTGGATGAAAGCGTCGCGCTTGGGCTCGAGGCCGACCCAGGCGATGACTTCGGTGACGCGCGCGGGAACTTGCGACGAGGGCATCTTATAAGCGCGAGCGAAATAATCGAGATATTCCCAAACTTTGAGGTCGTCGTAGAGAGAGAAAAAATCGGCAAGATAGCCGATGAACTGCTGAGCGTCTTCGGGGCGCTGCTCGACGTCGATGCCTTGCACTTCGACGGAGCCGGAGGTGGGAACCAGAAGGCCGCAGATCATTTTCAAAGTGGTCGTTTTGCCGGCGCCGTTGGGTCCGACGAAGCCGAAAATTTCGCCGTCGGCGATCTGGAGATTCACGCGGTCAGCGGCGACGACTTGCGCGGGTCTGCCCTTTACCGGTGGCAGGTCGTACTCCTTCGTGAGATTTTCGAGGCGTACCATATTCGCGATCGCGAGTTGCGCGGATTGTGAAGCGCGCAAACTCGTATGTCAATACGCAAGAAATGGGGAGAAAGTTTCGTGGCCACAGAGGTGCCCACGAAACAGCAGGCATGGGTCAGTTTGAATCTTGACTCTTTGTGTCACGATCAAGACAACTCCAACACACCCACTACGGATAGATGGCAAAGCGGCGTCGATCCGCGACGCTCATGTTATGATCGCACGTTCGTCGGTGGGCAAGGACAGCGGCTTATTTATAGTGAAGGCGATGGATCAGGGCGGTTCACGCAGCCGGCGACTTTCCAAAAGAGCTCCGGTCGTGCTCCTTTTGTCGACGTGGCTATTCGCGTGCTTGCACGTTTCTGCGCACGTGCAAGCACGTCAGACGCAGCGACAGCCTTCCTCACCTCTCGAGATTCGATTAACGGAACCAGCGCGCTGGGAGAAAAACTGTCTGAGCATCAGCCTGGACCGAATAAACAATTCTTCTGTTTCGCTCTTCCTTCCCGATATGGGCCTTTATATCTCAGGTTCAGTAAACGAAGTTCCGGACGGCACTAGCGAAGAAAGCAAAACGCAATGGCTAAATTTTTACGGAGCGACGGACATCATCAGTTGGGAAGCAACCGCAATTGCGCCCGGTGGCGTTGTTCATGGTGAGTACTGTCTTCGGCCGAAGATGCCAGTGGTAAATTTCGAAGCAAAAACGCGCCGCGAAGTAGCGCTGCGTGGAACGCTGAGAATTGATGCGTATTATTTTCTCACAGAGGATGATTGGAAGAAGAACAAGACTCAGCACGAGCAGATGCTCCGGATACCGCCTAAGCAGTGGAAGGACATAACGCTTGAGGAGCCAAAAGTAGTCACGATCTTCAGTAGAATCCCTTGCCAAGTGGCATGCGGCTCAGGATGCGACAATCCACCGCCGATTCTGCATGGCGAGAAGCGTATCGTTCCTGACATTCCCGAGCAGGACTGGGAAGTGCGTGGTAAGGCCGTAGGCGATGAGCTAGCGCGCAAATTTCCTGCTTGCCCCGATGTCGGCTCGGCACTCCATTGATCTGCGGACGGATCAGGTCAAAACAGGCCTTTCGGTGGGCACACCGAAAGTGACGAGCGCGTACCGGAATTCGAAGGATTGCGGCGCGCCAACGTTGCCACCCAGGCCAATCGGTATTGCCGCCAGAAGACGGGAGCGAGTGGTCGGCAGAGCTATAAGTGCGGGGTCGCTTGGGACGAACGGATGAAGAAGCGCTGTTTGTCGATGGAGGCGGGGACGGCGACATCGAAGAAGCCGACCATCATTTCGTCGTAGGTTTGATCGCCCCAGCGGACGGCGACGGTGGGGTCGGGATTGTGGGGATTGTTTTTGGAATTGTCGAACCAGGCGACGGCCTGAAGTTCGGTGCCAGCCTTGAGAAAACGCGGCTGGGCGAGGCGATAGCTTAGCTGCCAGTAAAAATTGTAGTTCACGCGGAGGAGCGTTTCGGTCGTGCCATGGGTGGGGCCAGCGGACGGGCCTGCGGACGTTCCGTCAAGATGAATGATGTTGTATTCGAATTTCGTGCCGCGCAGGTGCATGTGCGGAAAAAAACTCAAGAGCGTGCAATCGTTGGGCAGCGTGCCGTGGACTTCGACGCGAAAATCCGGGACGCCGGGCGGAATGATGAAGCGATCGTTGGTGAGCTGCAGAGTCAAGACGCGCTGTTTGGGCGGCTGCTTGGAGAAAACGAGGCCGATGCTGGTTTGGTCAGCGGATGGATGGCCCTTGGTAATGTAGTGCATTTGAAAAACGAGATCGGAGCCAGCGGGAATGAATTTCGCCATCCCTTGCGGCCAGTTATCGGGTGAACTGCCGGGCGCGTAAACGAGGAGAACGTCGCTGTCGGTCCATTGGGCGTCGCGCTGGTCCTGCGCATCTTTCAGCGTTGAGGCGGTGAACGGAACACCTTCAGGCGCGTGCCGCAGCCATTTCGAGCTTGGCGGGCGAATGTAGACGACGGCATGGTGGACATTGGCGCGGCTCGAGGGGCGAATTTCCGAGAGCTGCACCCATTCGTCTCTTGTGAAATGCGTGGGGACGATTTCGTAGGTGTATTCAACGTCGCCGGTGGCGGGAATCGGAACGGGCGCGAGCATTTTGACGACGTCGTCGGGCTGAGGAATGAGCCAGCCGGCGGCCCAGCGGCGCGGCAGAGGCGCGGCGCGCGGATTGCCGGCAGGAGCGCCGGCGTCGACCCAGGCGGCAAGGGTCGAGATCTGCTGCGCGGTGAGGGATGGATCGTTTGCGAGATGGCCGCAGCAGGGATCGGCGAACCACGGAGGCATGATGCGATGGGTGACTTTGTCTTTGATTTGCTTGGCGAAGCGGCGCGTTTGCGCGTAAGTGACGAGCGGCATGGGAGCAATCTCACCGGTGCGATGGCAGGCTTGGCAGTGCTGCTGGAGGATGGGAAGGACGTTTTTGTAAAACGTGGGCGGCGATGCGGGAGCGCGCTGGGACGGCGGAGGGCCGGCGGCGGAAAGCGCGACGACGATTCCAAGAAAAACTGGTAGAAGAGCTGCACCGCCTCCCATCGATGCACGGAGCGGTGCCAGGCGACGGCGAGCGTTGCTGCGTCCATGTTTGGGGCCGAAAAACATCCGCGAGGCAAAGTAGCACGAAAGCAGACGGGCGGAAAGACAGGCACTCAGGGAGTCATCGTGCTCCTTTTGGGTGATGATTGCCGTTCCAGGCCATCCCATTAAAACGTAGCCGGCGGATTTACGAACCCGATGTCCTTGCGGACGACTTGCAACCAGTGCTTAAAGTATGGAGCGTCGCTATTCAAATAGCTTCGCACGCGTCGGTCTATCAGGCCCCAGAGTTCTTCGTCGTCATTTCCGGTAAAACGCACCGCCCCGCATTGACTAGGATTCTGCGCAGCTTGTCGTCTCCAAATGCGCCGATCCGTCTGTTGGTTGTGACGCGCGCGGCGCAAGCGATTTTCGCGGCTACAACCCAGGTCCCTTCGGGTAGGGGGCAGGTCGGGTAGCCGATATTCCGCCTCCCTTTTCTTTTGCCCGACTTCGACTGGCAACGTTCGCGCCTGACCGCCGTCAGTCTCTAATAGTACAACTTCAGGCCAAGCTGTATGATGCGCGGGTCACGCGTCGTGAGCACTTGGCCGTAACCAAAGAATTCAAAAGCTGTGCCGACTTCATCTGGGTTCGTGTGGTTGAACACATTGAAGGCTTCCGCGCGGAATTGTAAGTTCAGCCGTTCGCCCATTTTCGTATTCTTGAAGAGCGAAATGTCCCAGCGCTGCAGGCCCGGTTGGCGGACCGCTCCGTTTGGCGCATTCCCGGGGCGCACGTCTGCGGCCGGGACCAATGCAAAGGCGCACGGGTTGAACCAATTCGCAATCGTGTGTACTTGCGAGGGAGCGGTGCATGTTGGATTGGCTCCCACCATTCCCGGTGTGTTTGGATCTCCCACTTCATCCGGCCGGCCTGCCGTGAAGCTGTTTTCGTCGATTACGCCTTGTCCAGCAGGATCCTCAAAGAATTGCGGATATGTCTAGACGTGCCGAATCGGATTGTCAAGCGGAATTCAGGGGCGGATCCGGGAAAAGGCCGAGTGGACTAATAGGGCAGAGTTTCCTAAGTTTCCTACGGCATCTAATGCGTGTTCGCACAGCAACAATTGCTCCAAGCAGATGCGCATAAGAAGAATTCATTCGAGTGTCTTGGTGAGGTCGAACAAGCCCAAGTAGAAGGACGAGACAAGCGCTTGCACAGGTTCAATAGGGTCAATTCAACGCGACGCGATTCAGGTACCCTCGGTTGCGGGAGCGCGCTCGAGTGGTGGAGTTGCGGCGACGGAAAACGCGGCGATGACACCAAGCTGGCTGAGCTTCAAAAAGATCGTGGTATCAAGGCGCCTTCGGGGTTCTTCAGGCGGATTGGGGTGGAGCAAGTTCCGGTAAGCGAGACCCCAAGCAAAACCTTAAGTCATGCTATATCTGTCATTTGAGCCAGTTCGTTTTGCAATTTGCCTCGTTCCAAACGACTGAGTTCCAATCAGACGCGACTGTCAAGAGCTTAGCTCAAGTTTGATAGGAGGAGGAACCATTTGTACAAGAGCCAGCTGCATGTCATCGAGCAAGCGCTCGAGACGGCCGGACTGATGCTGGGCACAAACAAATCGCGAGGATATTGCTTGGAGATGATTTGCGCGGATTTTCTGGCGGGAGCGAGTCAGGACAACAACGAGGAAGCTCTGCTGCTTTCGATCAATCGAATGTTCGAGCTGCTACCAAAAGCGATGAAAGTGAGCTTTCTCGAAGGGCTGCAAAAGGCTTCGTGACTTCTCTGCGCCAAAGGCGACCCCGCCTCCGGCTCGATCGGGAGGCTTACGACGAACTTCGAAGGCGCGTCCTCGAGCGGGACGGCTGGAGGTGCCAGAACTGTGGGAAGTCAGCGAACCTTGAGGTGCATCACATCAATCCAAGAAGTCGACTGGGAGACGATTCTCTCGAAAACCTGATAACACTTTGTGCCTGCTGTCATCGAGATGTGCATCTTCATCGCCGCAGACATGTGGCCTGACGAGACAGGCTTTGCTTGAAGGAAAAGCGCGGCAGGAATATGCTGCGCGGGCAGGCAGCCATTCTATTGCGAGGTGAGGGATGGAAAAGCGGGCGTGGCGGAGATTCTGTTTGTGCGCGTTGACGGGCGGGATTGCCGTGGAGCTGATGGCGCTGCCGACGCGAGGGCAGGGATTCACGATGGAGCAGGCGCTGAGCTATCCGTATCCGTACGGGCTGACGGCAGCGGCGCATGGAGAGCGAATCGCCTGGGTGTTCAATGTGCGCGGAGCGCGAAACGTTTGGGTGGCCGACGGGCCGGACTTCGCGGCGCGCCGAGTGACACATTACACTGGAGACGACGGGATGCCCATTGCAAGCTTGCGGCTGACGTCCGACGGCAACACGATTGTTTATGCGCGCGGGAGCGAGGTAAACGATCAAGGCGAAGTGGCCGATCCGACCAACAGTGTGCATCAGCCGGAACAACAAGTGTGGGCCGCCGACGCGGCGAATGGCGAGCCGCGCCTGCTGGGCACAATGAATTGCGGGCCGGAAGGCTGCGAAGACATCGAGATTTCTCCAGACGGACAATACGCCGTATGGACCGGGGGGCACGAACTATGGATCGCTCCGGTTTCGGGCAAGGAACCGGCGCGCAAACTCGCGTACGTCCGGGGCGATAATTCGCAACCGCAATGGTCGCCGGACGGCAAGAAGATCGCATTTGTCAGCAACCGCGGGACGCATTCGCTGATTGCGATCTACGAGTTTGGAAACGACACGCTGCGCTACGCCGATCCGAGCGTGTTTCACGACATGCTGCCGCGGTGGTCGCCGGACGGCGCGAAGCTGGCTTTTGTTGGCTTGACGGGGTCGGGAGGAGGATTCTTTTCCGGCAGCACGCAGCCGTGGGCGATTTTTGTGTGGAATGCGGCCAGCGGGAAGACCAGAGTGGTTTGGCAAAGCAGCAACGACGCCAACGGTTCGTTTCCCGGCGAGGGCGAGGAGGTGGCGTTTCAGTTCGCCGCGGGGGATCGAATCACGTTCGCGTCGGAGGCAGACGGATGGTCGCACCTTTACTCAATTTCCGCTGATGGCGCTGCGCCGGTTCTGCTGACGCCTGGAAATTATTCCTTTCAGGACGTCACGCTCACTCCCGACCGGAAGGAGCTCATCTACTCTTCAAACGAAAACGACATTGACCGGCGGCATATTTCGCGGGTGAGCGTCGAACATCCCGGGCCAGTGGCTTTGACACAAGGTGAGACGATTGAATGGACGCCGGTGGTGACCGGCGACGGGCGTGACGTGCTGTGCCTGGGCTCGACTGCGACGCAGCCGGCAATGCCCTATCGCATCACGGGAGATGGACGCGAAATGATCGCTGCGAGCGAGCTGCCGAGCGACTATCCGTCGGGGCAACTCGTCGTGCCGAAGCAGGTGATATTCAAAAGCCTGGACGGGCTGGAAATTCACGGACAACTATTCGTGCCGCGCGGAGGGAGCGAACATAAGCCGGCGCTGATTTTCACGCACGGAGGACCACCCCGGCAGATGATGCTCGGCTTTCATCCCATGGACGCTTACAACTTCATGTATGCCGCGAACGAATATTTGGCAAGCCGCGGATACGTGGTCCTTTCGGTGAATTACCGGCTGAGCATTCAGTACGGCCGCGCTTTTCAAGAGCCGGCGCACGCCGGACCGCTGGGCGCTTCCGAGTATCAGGACGTTGTCGCCGGAGCGAAATATCTGCAATCGCTGCCGTACGTCGATCCGCAGAAAATCGGCTTATGGGGAGGGTCGTATGGAGGGTATTTGACGGCGATGGGCCTGGCGCGCAATTCGGATATTTTCAAGGCGGGAGTGGACTACGCGGGAGTGCACGATTGGACGGCGTTCTTCGGCGGGCGCGCAGCTGCGGGCGCCCCGGACGAAATGCGGAAGATTGCTTACGAATCTTCGCCGGTGGGCTCGATCGACAAATGGAAATCGCCGGTGTTGTTGATACAGGCCGACGACGATCGCAACGTCCAGTTTGCGCAGACGGTGAATCTGGTCCATCTGCTTCGCGAGCATCACATTCCGTACGAGCAGATCGTTTTACCGGACGAAGTGCACGATTCGCTGCTGTGGCGCACGTGGATTCGTGTGTTTGAGGCGACGGGCGACTTTTTCGATCGCACACTGGTGAAGGGTGAAACGATTGAGACGGTGCCGCCGGAAAACTAAAACTAGCGGGAATGTGCTGCGCGAGAGGGACGTTATTTTGCGGGCTTAGCGAGGCGAAAATGGAAAATTGGACACGGCGGAAATTTTTCCTGAGCGCGCTCACAGGCGGAATTGCGGCGAGCGCGAGCAAAGTGTTTGGCGCGGTTGCGCCGAACAGCGGAAAGACAGTTGGCGATGGCGTGGCGGCAAGATTGCAGGAATCGGCGCCGAGAGTTGGCAAGCGGCCGTGCATCATTTCCGCGCACAACGGATTGCACCATCTGGACGCGGGAATGCAGGTGCTGAAGTCGACCGGCGACACGATGGATGCGGTGCTGGCGGTGGTGACGCCGGTGGAAGACGATCCCAACGACAATTCCGTGGGCTATGGCGGATTGCCGAATGAAGACGGAGTGGTGCAACTGGACGCGTGCGTGATGCACGGGCCGACGCGGCGGTGCGGCGCGGTGGGCGCGCTGGAAAAAGTGAAGAATGCGGCGAAGGTGGCGCGCGTGGTGATGGAGCGGACGAATCATACGTTTCTTGTGGGGCAGGGCGCGACGCAGTTTGCGATCGATGAGGGATTCGAGGCGATGAATTTGCTGACGGACAAATCGCGGATCGCGTGGCTGGCATGGAAGGCGCAAAGCTCGAAGGATTGGCGGCCGGGGCTGGACGCGCCGGATTTCAATAAACAGTTGGCGGAATTGCTGGACACGCCGGAGCGCGAGGCGTGGGCCTCGTGGATCAAGCAAGTGGTGGCGCATCCGCCGACGGGAACGATTAATTGTTTGGCGGTGAATGAAAAAGGCGAGATGTCCGGCGTGACGACGACTTCGGGAATGGCGTGGAAAATTTCGGGACGCTGCGGGGATTCGCCGATCATCGGCGCGGGATTATTTTTGGATCAGGACGTGGGCGGCGCGGGGTCGACGGGGCGCGGCGAGGAAGATATCAAAATCGCAGGCGGGCACACGGTGGTGGAAATGATGCGCAGGGGAATGTCGCCGACCGATGCGTGCCTGGAAGCGCTGCATCGCGTGGTGCACAACTACGATTTCGATAAAGCACGGCTGAAGATGTTCGATCTGCAGTTCTACGCGATGAATAAGGATGGAGTGCACGGCGCGGCGACGCTGTGGTCGGATAGCGAGAATGGGCACGGGATCAGCTATGCGGTGCACGATGGAACGGAGGCGCACGAAGCGCCGTTCACGCCGCTGTTTGAGGGGATGGGAGGAGGTTACTGAGGAGGTTGGCGGCGGCAGGACGTCAGAAGAAAAAGCCATTTTCAGTCCCGATTAGAAAAAGTTAAGTGATGGATTTTCAACAAGTTGACGAAAGCGGACTGGTGTTTTGTGTACCGATTAGAATTTTGGCCTCCATTTTCAGAATAAGCCTCGCTGTTTGTGCGAATTACGGAAGACCGGGCCATTTTGTAACCACGCTCTCGCGCAGCGGATCGAAAATTAGAAAACGCATAAAAAGCGAAAGCCGCCAAGCTTCGGCGGCGACGGCTCCTTCCTGCCTCCAGGCAGGCAACTTCTTTATACTCCACGATAACCGGAAAGTCAATCAAAAGGATGGTATCGGGCACGGCGACCGCTCACAGCGATTCAGGAGCTGCGAGGCGCGCTGGCACCATCGACGAGAGCGCAGAGGTCGCGCACGAAATCCTCGACGGGATCAGGCGAGACAAACTTGCGAACATCAATCGCGGCTTGCTCGCCCATTTCCTTGAGCCGATGGCGATTCTCCCAGGCGCGGTTCATGGCCTCGTCGAGTAGCTCGACGGTGGGAGCTTTTGCGAGGAAACCGTTGACGCCGTCGCGAACGAGTTCGCGATGTCCGGCAACGTCCGTGACGATGGATGGACGGCCACAGAGCATGGCCTCAACTAACGCGAGAGGCATACCTTCATGTCGCGACGGAAGAACCAGGGCGTGGTGCGCGGCCCAAATCTTCTCGACATCGTCGACAAACCCAGCAAACTGAACGCTGGTCAGCTTTGCGCTTTCGACCCAGCGGCGCAGAGCGCGCTCGTTTACGCCCTTTCCCACCAACGAAACACGGATGCTACGATCGCGCCAGTGTGGGCGACTCAAGACCTCAACTAGCAAATCCTGACATTTCTGCACGACGTCCAGCCGGCCTACGCAGGCCAGAGACAATTCGTCAGAATTGCTGGAAGGCCAGGCAGGGCGAGCGTCGTAGCGCACATTAAAAGGATTACGGACTACACGGCCGTTGCGAAGCGGCGTGACAAACTGACGACGGCTCAACTCGAGGTTTGCCTCGGAAACGAAATATGCGGCGCATGCGCCTTCGTAGGCTGCGGCTAGTCTTTCAGCGTCATCATCTTCTGGCCACCATATCTCGGCGGCCGCTTGTGCGATGACTGCGTACCGAAAACCGCAAGTCGAGCGCCTCCATCCACGGAAGGCCATACGTATTTTTGCCTTGCGAGATGACAATTAAGTCCGCGCCGGTTCCCAGTTTTTTCACGTGACGGATATGGTCGCGTGCGGGGAAAAAGTTGCTCTTCGCTCTGGCCAGCAGAGAGAGATTTGGGCGCTGCACAATCCGGCAACCCGTGGAACGGAGTTGCTCGACCTGCTTGACGGGCGCGCCCCAATCCTTGACGCTCGCGTACACTTCCACTCCGCGCAGCGCCAACTTTTCCGCAGCCCCGCGCCAGAGATATTCACTTCCGCCCCAGGGGACGTTTTCGTTTGCGGCTATGAATGCAATTTTGCGCATAGCTTGCTAAGCTTGTTGGCCAAACCGGAAACTGTTGAGTCCTTGGTTCGGAGCGGCACATTGGCCGACTACTCACGAGAGGTAGGATAGCAGAATGAAGCTGAGCGTCGCGATGATCACGTACAACCACGAGCGATTCATCGCGCAGGCGCTGGAGAGCGTCTTGGCGCAGCAAGTAAACTTCGATTACGAAATCGTTATCGGCGAAGACTGTTCCACGGACAGGACACGCGAAATCCTGATGGATTTCCGTCGCCGATATCCGGACAAGATTGTGCCGCTCTTGAGGGAACGGAACCTTGGCGCGATGGAGAATTTCAAAGGGACACTTGCGGCGTGCAGGGGGAAGTATTTGGCCATCCTCGAAGGGGACGATTATTGGAAATGTACGGATAAGCTGCAGCGTCAAGTCGATTTTCTGGATGCGCATCCGGATTTCGCTATGTGCTGTTCGAGAGCTGAAATGGTGGATGAGGACGGGGCAGAGGCGGACCGGATATGGCCGAGCAGACCGGCGGGTGCGTACGGGCTGGAAGATTTGCTCGCTGAGAATTTCATCGCGACCTGTTCGGTGTTGTACCGAGGGGATGCCATTGGTGCGCTTCCGGCGTGGTTTCACAAAATGAAACTGGGCGACTGGCCACTACACGTTCTGGTGGCGCGGTCAGGAAAAATCTGGCTGATGGACGACGTAGTGGCGACATATCGAATGCATGCGGGTGGAATTTGGACTTCACTTTCCGAGCGCAAGCAGCTAAGCGCAATGATCCAAATGATGAGGGAGCTGGACCGGCATCTCGGGTTCCGATACACGAGGATCATACGGAGGACGACTGCGGGATTTTATTCCGGAATGGCGAGGATCTCACGAGAGGAGGGCAAGCGCGCGGAGACGGGAAAGTATCTCGCTTACTGCCTCTGGAATGGCGGCTGGGAGCTTCCGGGAAGCCGAAAGACGCTGGCGTCATACGCTGCGTACGCGTTGATGGGTTCGTGGTATAAGGTTTTTTCCAAAACGAAGCGGGCGTGAAATTGAGGCTGGTTACTTGGTGGCTTCGCAAACCAATAATGTTTCCGCTCTTGTTTCGCGATTTCTGAGTTCGGCGTGCTTGCTGTCGCCCCATTTGGCGCTTTGGATATGGACGAAGCCAGCCTCGCGTAAACGTCTTTCGAGCTCTTCGGTGTCGTAAAGCCATTGGTGCTCCCATTCCCTGAAATTGATGTTGATGTATTCAGCCTTGGTCTTAATCCAGGTGTAGCCGTACTTCTGGAGCCACGGCTGATTGGCCCAGTCATTCTCGTAGTACTGGCGCACGGTTTCCTGCAACGACGGCATGCCTATGCGCACGACACCGCCATTCTGAAGTGAGCGGTAGCACTCTTTGAGAAACGCTAGACCATCCTTGACGGGAAGATGTTCCAAGAAATGCTCGCTGTAAATGAATGAGCAAGAGCCGTCCGCGCACGGGAGTCCATCCCGGACATCCCAAAGCAGGTCGGCGCGCGCGGCGGGCTCCAAGTCCAGGTTGAGCCATCCCTGAAACGGCTCCTGTCCGCAGCCGACGTTTAGTTTTATAGGCAAGGAGGCGTGACGAAGCCATTCTTTGGCGCTGGCATGTCTCTTCGCTTTTGCGCGCCGTTCGCTCAAACGCTGGGCGCGACGCCCCGCTCCGGCTAAGAGACGGAGAGGACTCAAATATTTGGGAGTCATGTTGCGGGCACAGCTGTTCAGACATTTCGCGGTCCGCCAGGTGTGCGCGGACGGCGGGGGCGTGGGCAATGGCGGTGGCGAGGATGCGGCAAAGCTTGGCGATGATTTCGCCGTTGACGCTGGCGCCGTTGGGCAAAACCAGGACGCGGCGGCAGAGCTTCTCGGTTTCCGGAAGGACGAGAGCGGCATGGGGAAAGTAGGAGCGATAGGGCTCCATGCGATGGCAGCCAGGGAAGAAATAGCGGCGGGCCAGGACGTTTTCGGCAGAGAGCACGGCGAGCAGTTCGTCGCGAGAGAGGCCGGCAGCGGCTTCGTCGACTTCGAGGACAATGTATTGGAAATTGGAGCGCTCGTTTTCGTCGTAGGCCATCAGGGAGACGCCGGGGATGGCGGCGATTTCGCGGCGGTAGGCGCGATGGTTGCGGCGATTCGTCTCCATGAATTCGCCGAGGCTTTCGAGAGAAGTGAGGCCCATGGCGGCGCAGGCTTCGGTCATTTTGCCGTTGGTGCCGATGTAAATGACGTTGTCGTTGCCGTGGAAGCCGAAGTTGCGCATGAGGCGCATTTTTCCGGCGAGGGCGTCGTCGTTGGTGAGGACAGCGCCGCCTTCGAAGGTGTTGAAGAACTTGGTGGCGTGAAAACTGAAGACTTCGCAGCGGCCAAAGCCGCCGATGAGTTTGCCGCGATAGGAGCAGGCGAAGGCGTGAGCGGCTCGAACAGGAGCTGCAGATTGCGGCGGCGCGCGATGGCTTGCAAGGCATCGATGTCGCAGGCGCGGCCCCAGGTGTGGACTCCGATGATGGCGGTGGTGCGGGGCGTGATCATTGTTTCGACTTGCGCAGGGTCGAGATTGTGGGTTCGCGGATCGATATCGCAGAATACCGGGGTGATTTCCTGCCATTGAAGGGCGTGCGCGGTGGCGATGAAAGTGAAAGAGGGAACGATGACTTCTCCGGTGAGGCCCAGAGCGCGAATGGCGATTTCAAGGGCTACAGTGGCGTTGCACATGGCGACGCAGTGGCGAACGGCGACGAATTCGGCGATGCGCTTCTCGAATTCCTGGACGTAGGGGCCGTCGTTGGTGAGCCAGTTGCGGTCGAGCATGTCGTTGATGCGCGCGAGGAAACGGCGCGGTTACCGATGTTGGGCCGGCCGACGTGGAGCTTTTCGGCGAAGGCGGGAGAGGCGCCGAAGATGGCCAGATCGTGAGTCCCAAGGCTAGAGGAAGTTTTAGGTAGCGTGGTCATACGTCCGTCCTTTGTTACCGGTATATTATAGTAGGATTCATGCGACTAATCCTCTGACATGTTAACCAGCACCAAGACTGCCAAGCTGTTGCTCGTTGGCTCATCAGGGCATGCTTCCGTTCTGCTGATGTGATCGAGCTTGCCGGAGAATATGGCGTAGCCGGCTATCTGGACGATACGTCGCCACCTGGGACGAAGAAGAGGGGCTATCCAATCCTCGGCAATCTGGCAGAGGCGGCAAGTATCTGCGCGAGGGAAGCGGTCAGTCATTTGGTTATCGCAGTTGGAGACAATTGGTGGCGGCGGAAAATCTATTTCGACTTGGTAGGTGCCGTTCCGGACGTGAAGTTCCCGGTGGTCAAACACCCCTCTGCCGTAGTAGCGGCATCCGCCGAGATTGGCAGAGGCGCCGCGATTCTCGCTCAATCTCATGTTGGACCGGCATCGCGGGTAGGTGAGTTCTGCATCGTCAATACGGGCGGATTGGTTGATCATGAATGTATGTTGCACGGCTTCGCAAGCGTCGCTCCGGGCGTCTCGATGGGAGGAAAAGTGCAGTATCCTGGCGAATGCACGGCTGTTGGAGTTGGCGCCAGTATCTCGGATCGAATCTCGATTGGCAAGCATACCGTTATCGGCACAGGCGCGGTCGTCGTTCGCGACGTGCCGGATCTTGTGGTCGCCTATGGAAACCCGGCGCGAGTGCATCGCGCACGCTCTGAGGGTGAGCGCTACCTCTGAAGTCTCTCAGACCAACTTCCAGTTCCTCCTCTTCCGCCGCCAGCGATGGTGTTGAAGCAGCGTGCGATTCCGGGACGAGCTCTGTTTGCCAATCGAGAGCGGGCCGGACGGCGCCAACGATTTTGCCGTACCACTGGATACCTTCCGGGCGGACGTCGTGAACCTCAAAAGTCAATGCATCTTCCATGTCGAGAATTGCGGTTGCTTGGTCTTCGACTACCATGAGGTGAATGCGGTAGCTGCCATCATTGAGTAAGTCAGCCGGAAGGCGGCAGGAACTGCGAAACAAGCCGACCGGAAAGGGCCGGCCCATCCATTCGGAGTCGCCCGCGGGAAAGGAACTGAAGGCCAAAACATTCTCCGCATTGTAAACGCAGATGCTGAGATTCAGATGCGCGCCGGGGCGCAAATTCCAGTACTCGAATTCCATGACGAGAGGTGTACGGACGGTTATGCGGCTGGCGTCGCCGTTATCGGTGGAGTCTGCGCGGATGCTTACCTTACGGATGCGGACGGCTTCGTTTCCCGGAGCGTCTTTTGGATCGGGCCAAAAGCTTTGCGACGGCGCGCGGGCGGACCGCGAAAGGTAGGACTGAACAACTTGCGGGGCAGGACCGTCAAGCAGCGCTCTGCCCTCATTCAACCATATGGCGCGGCGGCAAAGAGTGTTGACAGCGGCCATGTTGTGGGAGACGAAGAGGACGGTGCGGCCGGCGCGGGCGACGTCGCCCATTTTGCCGAGGCATTTCTTCTGGAATTCGGCGTCGCCGACGGCGAGGACTTCGTCGATGACGAGGACTTGGGGTTCGAGATGCGCGGCGATGGCGAAGGCCAGGCGCATGTACATGCCGGAGGAATAATATTTCACGGGCGTGTCGAGGAATTTTTCGGTGCCGGCGAAGGCGACGATTTCGTCGAAGCGGGAGGCGATTTCGGCGCGCTTCATGCCGAGGATGGCTCCGTTGAGGAAGATGTTTTCGCGGCCGGTGAGCTCGGGATGGAAGCCGGTGCCGACTTCGAGGAGGCTGCCGACGCGGCCTTCGATGTCGACTTCGCCCTCGGTGGGATCGGTGATACGCGAAAGGATTTTGAGGAGGGTGGATTTGCCGGCGCCGTTGCGTCCGATTACGCCGACGATTTCGCCGTGCTGCACGTCGAAAGTAACGTCTTTGAGGGCCCACAAGGTGCGGCCCTCGGGCGGGGAGGCGTGGCCGTTGCTGTTGCGCCGGAAAGGAGCGCGGAAGGCGCCGACAAGGGATTCGCGCAGGGTTTTGTAGCCGGAGCGCTGCTCGCCGATCTGGTAGCGCTTGCTAACGCCGTGCACGCGAATGGCAACGTCACTCATCGCCCAGAGCCTGCCCAAGTCATGGTCACCGTCAGTCAGAATTGAGATGCTGCCGTGCAACCCCGCGAAACATTGATCGTAGAACGATCATAGAACGATTATAGGACCATAGCTGCATGGAGGCGTCACACGAAATCGGCGAATGTTTTCTCCATGCGGCGGAAGTAAAACAGGCCGCCGGTGAGCAAAACGAAAATCGTGACGACCGAGACAAGGGTCATGAGGCCCGGCGCAGGATGCCCGAACAAGCACCAGCGAAAGCCTTCCACGACGCCGGACATGGGATTGAGGCCTACGATGACTCTCTCCCAGTGTTTCTTGAGTATGCTGACGGGGTATATGACCGGCGTGGCGAAAAACCAAAATTGCACGACGAAGTTGATGGCGTAACGGACGTCGCGATACTGCACGTTGAGAGCGGAAAGCCACAGGGCAATGGCCAGCGAGGCGAGCATCGCCAGCGCAACAAAGACCGGCAACAGCAGAATGGCGAGCGTGGGCACAACGTGATACCAAGCCATCAGCACGATGAGAAGCAGGAACGAGATGGCGAAGTCGACGAGTCCGGTAACACACGCGGCGATGGGCATAACAAGGCGCGGGAAATAGACTTTGGTGATGAGATTTTGATTGCTGGTGAGGCTAGTGCCGGCGGTGGTGAGGGAGTTTGCAAACAGCATCCAACAGATCGAACCGCTGAAATAAAATACCGGAGGAATGACGCCGTCGGTGGAGAATCCGTTTTTCGCGAAGAGCAGCGTGAAGACGATCATCTGCGCGAAGGGCTGGATGACGGCCCAAAGGATTCCGAGGACAGTCTGCTTGTAGCGAACCTGGATGTCGCGCTTGGCGAGAATCCAGAGGAGTTCGCGATAATGCCAGAGCTCGGCGAAGTCGATGGGCTGCCAGCCCGATTTGGGACGCAGCTTCAGTTTGCGGGGCGCAGGGCTGACGGGAATCGACGCAGTGGTCAAAGGGATCGCCTGCCGGAGATATAGTAACTGCTCTGGGAACGCGCGAGCAATCCTCCGGGCAAGGCTAATGATGATGCTTAGGGCGCGGGGGTCACAGGCAGCGTAGGGCATCCAGCGGGCGGGACGTAGATTCGATTTGCGGAAAGCGAAACGACGAGAGAGGGGATCGTAAGGCGCAGACATGGGCCGGGCCAATATCGTAATTATCGGAGGCGGGGTGGTGGGCTGCGCGATTGCGGCAGCGGCGTCGGCGAAGTGGAGCGACGTGTTTCTGCTGGAGCAGATGCCCAAGCTCGGGATGGGCGCGAGCTCGAGAAACAGCGGCGTAATTCACTCCGGGCTGTACTACACGCCGGGATCGCTGAAAGCGCGGCTGTGCGTGCGCGGCAACCGGATGACGCATGAGTTTTGCGCGGCGCACGGCGTGCCGCATCGCAACACCGGCAAATTGGTGGTGGCAGCGTCGAAGGAGCAAGAAGCGACGCTCGAGGAATTGATGGAGCGCGGGCGCACGAATGGCGTTGAGGGGCTGCGGATTATCGACGGAGCGGCGATTCGCGCACGAGAGCCGCACATCGCGGGGACGGCCGCGATTGAAGTGCCGTCGACAGGGATTGTGGCGAGCGAAGAACTGGTGAAAGCATATGCGCGAATCGCGATGGAGCACGGCGCAGACATCGTGATGCATGCGAAAGTGCGTCGGCTGGAGCCGCAAAACGGACTGATGCGCGTCGAGAGCGACGCGGGAGAAATCGAGGCGCGCTGCGTGGTGAACAGCGCGGGACTCTTCGCCGATGAAGTGGCCGCGCTGATGAATTCGCCGATGGCGAAACACAAAATTTATCCGGTGCGCGGAGAGTATTGCGAAATCGTGCGCAGCCGCAGCGATTTGGTGCGCGGGCTGGTGTATCCGCTGCCGCATCCGGAAGGATTGAGCCTGGGCGTGCATTTGACCAAGACGCTGTGGGACGGAGTGCTGGTGGGGCCGACGGCGCATTACATCGCGGACAAGAACGACTACGAAAGCAACCGGCCGCTGGTGGAAGATTTTGTGCGCATGGCGCAACCGATGCTGCCGGAGATTCGCGCGGAAGACTTGGTTCCCGCATACACGGGGATTCGCGCGAAGCTCGCGCCGCCTGGAAGCCATCACGCTACAGACTACGTGATCGAACGCGATCCGCAATTCGGCAACGTGGTGCACTTAATCGGCATGGAGTCGCCGGCGCTGACGTCAGCGGGGGCGATCGCGGAATACGTGATGGGAATCGTGAAGGAGGTTCTCAACTAAGCCCGCCTCCCAGCCGGTGCAATCAGAACACCGGGTATGTCCTCACCGAATCGGACCTTTTCCTTCAAGCTCCCGAGCAATGGGTCGTGCAGGTTCACCTCTGCACGATGCTTTCTTTCGTGAACGTCCACGGATGTGGATTCGGCACGACGGCAATGGTGATTTGTGAAGGATACTCGGCCGAGTGATGGATCGCGTTGTGCGCTACAACGTACGAGGTCTCATCGTAATTGTTGCCGCCCGTGTTGAGGTTCCGGTCGAACCGCGGAAAGTTGCTGCTGGAAATTTCCAGGCGGAGCCGGTGGCCAGGGAAAAAGTAATTACTAAAGTTAATCGGTTGGAAGCTCACTTTATAAACTTGTCCGGGATGCATCCACACCAGCGGCTTGTCGTAGCCATCGCGGTAACGCATCCGCTGAATATTTTCAATGAGGTTAAAGGCCCTGCCGTCAGGATAGACATCGTCCACCCGAAAGGTGAAGTCGGTGTCCTTGGCACTCGAGGATACGTAAAGCATGACCGTAATCGGTCCGCTCATCTCCGTACCGTTCGTGAATGGGGCGGTGGTATAAACCAAGACGTCGTTCCGCGCTTCCACAGGGCGCTGGTCGAACGAGCCGAAGTGCACTGCATCGCCCTCGCAGCAGCCCCCACCTCCATAAGTGGTTACCGGGTTCCCCGGATCATAAACGAACTGGTCGGCGTGATCGGCCGGCTGCGGGCTGCCAGCCAGGGCGCCATCACCGTAGAGGGTATTCGCGCTTCCGTCGCTGCGTAGATAGAAGGTCTCCGGTTGCGCTCCCGTCGGCGGCCATGTCGGCGACGACTCCCAGCGGTTTTCCCCCACAACGTAGTAGAGGACTTTAGGGAGTTGCTGTAATACGTCATTATTCTCCCCTTTCAGGAAGTGGTCGAACCAACCATACAGTAGATTGTCATAGTCGAGCCGGGCATCGCCCACGCTGAGGTCGCCGATCATGGTGTCTTCCGTGGCGCGGGTGTAAGCGCAGTGCAGCACGGGCGCGATGATCGCGTATTGCTCGTCGGCGATGGCCGGCGGGGCGGTGTGCTGCACGAAGTTGTAAGCCGCTAGGTTCGGCGATACCGAGACGTCGTACCAGCTCATGAACCAGAGGCCGGGCTTGTTGATCGGCATGCTATCGTTCCACAGTCCCCCTTTGTACCAGGCCGGATCGTTCGGCGCCCGTTCGATCATTGCCCCGCCAGTGGCCACGGGCATGGAATCGGCGAAAATTCCGTGTGGCCCGTCCACGGCCTTGATGATGTCCATCTCAGGCAGATGCCAGAGGGCTGTTGACCAGTCGACCGGCGGCAAGTGCGGCGCGAGATCGAAGGCCTTCGACGCGCGGATCAGATCCTCCTGCGTCGCGTCCGGAGGAAACATTGGCCTCACTTGGTTCTGTTCGTCGTAAAGCCAATCGATGAACAGCATCTGCACCGCGCCGCCTCGGTACCAGTTTCCCTGCTCGTAATACGGTCCCACGCGCCCCACACCAGCGCCAAAGCCCTGTACGTTAAAGGTCGCCAGTGCCGGATCGTTTTCGGCAACGACGCCCAATTGCCACTCCGCCGTCGACGAGCAACCCGTTGTGCCAATGTTACCATTCGACCACGGCTGCGAGGACATCCAGTGGATCTCGTCGGAGCCGTCGGTGCGTGGCGGACCGAGGATGTCGTAGTTTCCCTGGGAGAAGAAGTGGCCGCGCTCTTGAATCTCGACGTAGGCGTAGCCTCGCTTGACTGCCTCGAGTTGCCGGCTCATGTCGGCCGGAGCTCCGTTCGCGATATCCCAATAATTGAAGTTGTATGGCGTGCGGACAAAGATCGCGGGGTATTTTTTGGACTGGTCCTTGGGCCGATAAATGTCGGCGGCCATCTGCTCGCCGTCGCGCATCGATATCATTACCTTGCGGTCGATGATGGCGATCGATTCGAGTTCCTTTTCAGTCGCGTTTCTCTCGGCGACGAGTCTCGGGTCGGGGCGGTAACCCTGAATCCCCTGACTGAATGCCGAAACAGCAAACGCTATGGCACTCGAGAATAAGGCGACCATGATCACGGAACGGACATGGATGCGCATGCGCAAGCCTCCCTGAATTTGTGGACTTGGGACCGAACAAGCGCGCCCCGGGCCTCTGGGCAGCCGACCTCAGAAAGTGATTTGTGCGCTCGGTTGGATTATGCCCCGAATTGTCCGCTGCGCTACCCAAAAATTCTGCCCAGCTTCGAGGTCTTGCCGACGCGAGAGATAGGCTAGCCGCTTAACTTCCATCGATTATTGTCCGCGAGAAGCCGAGGCGATCAAGTGGTGTAAATTCTCTTAAAAAGCTGACTCGGCCGCTGCTCTTTTTTACGGCTCAATCGCGGCGGTCACCTGATTCTGCTTCAGCATCGCGTTGAACGCATGTGTCTCCTTCTCGACGAGCTGTTTGAACTCCGCCTGAATTCCCGTCAGCTGCTGCTTGAACTCATCGTTCACGACAATTTGTTGCGCCGTGGGCGCGAGGTCGCCGCCGCCACTTCCACTCCCGGGCGTGCCGACCATCGGCCCGACCATCCAACTGATGCGCTCGTAGAGCTGCACAGGACTGCGAAAGGCGTCTTCGCTGCGACCGGTGTTGTGAATGTCAATCAGCTTGCCTTCGAGCGCAACGACCCTGATCTCGAAATCCTTGGCCGCCTGGATCGCCGTTGCATGTTTCTGGGCATCGGCGCTGAGCACGGTTTCGAGGTCCTCGATCTGCCTTCGCGTCCATTCCAGATGATTGATCATGTCTGCGGCTTGGTTTTCCTCGGCCAGCACTTGGCGGGCAAACTGCACTTGCGCGTGGATCGATTGTTCGGTGCCCGGCGAGTGCGGATCGGGCAGCACGATAAGCTGCGCGGTCCCTTCGTTCGCGCCTGCTTTCACGTGGACGGTATAATTTCCGGGCGGCACGATCGGGCCTGCCGGCGGTATGCGCGTGCCGTACGCGGCGTAATTGTGGTGCGGCTCCGCCCACGGCGCGTCGAACGGCGTGGTCTGCATCTTTACAGGCGAGCCCGGTTCATACCGGAGGTCCCACCAAACGCGATTCAGTCCGGCTTGTCCTTCCACCTTTAGGGTGCGGATCGTTTCGTTGTTCGCGTCGGTAAAGGCGAGCTCCACTTCGTGCGCGGGAGCCTTCAGCCAGAAGTTGATGTCCGCGCCATAGGGAGGATTTTCTCCGGTCACGTGACCGCCTACATCGGACTCGCGCGCGTCGTCGGTGCGCCGGAAGCGGTACGCCGGCCGCGGTTTGAAGAGCTGGAAGTCTCTCGACTGAGCAGCGTCCCATTCGCGAAGCGGAGTGATGTCGTCCAGAATCCATACGCCGCGCCCATGGGTAGAGATGACCAGATCGTTGAACCGGGGCTGCACTTGCAACCAGTACACTGGCGCGGGCGGCAAATTGTTTCGCAGACGAGTCCAGTGATCGCCGTCGTCCCACGTGACATAGAGTGCGTTGTCCGTGCCCAGGAACAACATGCCTTTGCGCACGGGATCTTCGACAATGATGTGCGCGCTGCTGTTCATTCCTTGAGGCACGCTGGCGCTGATCAATTTCCAGGTTGCACCGTAGTCGGTTGTCTCGTATGCGCGGGCGTCGTAGATTCCCACGTGCTGCAAATTCACAGTGATATATGCCGTGGCGGCAGCGAAGTGGGAAGGCTCGACGTTCCACACGGTTCCCCAGGCGGGAAGATCGGGAATGTTCTTGGTTACGTTGGTCCAGCGCCCGCCGCCATCCTGCGTGACGTTCACCTGGCCGTCATCGCTTCCGGTCCAGATGACACCCGCTTTCACGGGTGATTCCGCGATGGAATAGATCGTGGCGCCGTCAAACGTCACGAGATTGTCCGAAGTGATCCCGCCGGAGTTCTGCTGGTGGTCTTTGTTGTTGGCCGTGAGGTCAGGACTGATCGCCTTCCACGACTGGCCGCCGTCGGTGGTCATGAACAGGACTTGGGCGCCGACGTATACGCGGTTGTGATCATGGGGCGAGATGGCGATGGGCGTCACCCAATCCCAGCGGTACTTCATATTCGCGGGCGCCCAGCCGTAGCTGGTGATGGGCCAGGCGGATACATCTCGCGCCATACCGTTGCGCATGTCGATGCGGTCAATGCGGCCATTGTCGCAGCCGGACCATACGACGTGCGCATCCACAGGGTCGGGCACCGCGAAACCGTCCTCGCATCCGCCCGCGCCGGTCCAGTAGCCCAGAGAGATTCGACCGGGACCGCCGAAGCCCGCAGAAAGGGTGCGGCTCGGGCCGCGAAACGATGACTTGTCCTGGATATTGCCCATGACGTTGTAGGGAATCTCGTTGTCCGCGGCCACGTGATACGTCTGCGAAATCGGCAACAGGAACAGTTGGTACGTTGCGCCGCGATTGTTGCTGATGCTCACTCCAGCGTCATTCGCCACGAGCACGCGGTTTGCATTCGTGGGATCGACCCAGATGTCGTGATTGTCGCCGCCTGCGGATTCGAGACCTGTTGCCGGCGGAGGACCGTTCGTGGCCTCTGCCCCGCCACCGCCTCCGCCAAAGCCGCCGGGTTGAAACACAGTGTTGCCGCCGTCGCGCGACATGCTGAACGAGACCGAAAGAAAGTAGAGCAGGTTCTCATCGTCGGGCGAAACCGCAAAGCGCGTGTAGTACGAAGAGCGTTCGGTCGTTACGTGGGACTGATTGACGAGCGTCCAGGTACGGCCGCGATCATCGGATCGATAGAGGCCCGGCGTGGTGTCTTGCAGCAAAGCGTAAACACGATTCGGATTGCTCGCGGCGACCGCCACGGCTACTTTCCCAATCGGATGGTCCGCGGCGGGCAGCCCATGACCGCTAATTTTGCTCCAATTGTTTCCGCCGTCGCGGCTCACGTAGACGCCGCTCCCCGTTCCGCCGCTATCCAAACTCCAGCGGTGAATTTCCACCTGCCACATACCGGCGTAAATGGTGTTGGAGTCGCTCGGATCCATGGCCATTTCAGAACAACCGGTGTTGTCGTTGACGTAGAGAACCTGCTGCCAGGTCTTCCCTCCATCGCTGGTGCGAAAAATTCCGCGCTCATGCTGCGGGCGAAACGCCTGGCCGATCGCGCAAACAAAAACGACATTCGCGTCGTGCGGGTCCACGATGATTCGCGCGATGTGTCCGGTCTGCTCGAGGCCCATGTGCTGCCAGCTCCGTCCCGCGTCGGTCGATTTGTAGACTCCATCGCCCAGCGAGTAATAAGGACGGATCAGCCACGGCTCTCCCGTGCCTGCCCAGATCACATCGTGAGCGGATGGCGCCATTGCCAGCGCTCCCACCGCGGACACGTCTTCGCGGTCAAACACCGGCGTCCAGTTCGTGCCAGCGTCGGACGTTTTCCAGATGCCGCCGTCCGCGGCGCCGATGTAAACCACGCCGGGATTTCCCGGTTCGCCGAGAATGGAGGCGACGCGATTTCCTTCCGGTCCCAGCGCGCGGAAATGCAGCGCACCAAGTCCGCTAGCGCCACCCGCCGTTTCATCTTGCCCGCCGCCGCGGACTTGGGCTGCGTCGGGCACCGGCCACATCAAGCCAATCATCGCTATCAGTATTACGAGGATCATTCCGCTCGTTAGATTTCTCAGCGACCAGCCATTTCGGGTCATCTTTGCCTCCCGATTCGATAGAATTCGCCGCTAAACTATCGCTAGTAGTACACAAAGCACAAGCGAATGCTCGAGACTTGGGCCACTTGCGTCTAGCCAAAGGCTAAATCAGGTGGCCCCTTCAGCAGGTCGCTAGATCGAATCGACGGAATACCTCTGCGCTCTCCTGAATGGAGGGAGAGGTGTATATTACCGGGCGCCCGTGAAATCGAAATCGGGATCTTTGTTAAGGGTCTGTACGCAAAGGCCAGAAACCAAATCGCAAGTTTGTGGATGCTCGCATGAAGCGTGATCTCGAAGACAAAAGAAAATTGTCGCGGCGAGATTTTGTCAAGACGACGACAGCTGGCGTGAGCGCGGCAGCCCTAGCCGGTCTTGGCGTTACGCGAGCCGAGATGCAAGAACGGCCACCACATTGGGACCAACAGACGGACGTCGTGGTGGTCGGCGCGGGCGCCTCGGGACTCCCCGCTGCGATTGAGGCGGCCGAGCACGGCGCCTCGGTCATTCTGATCGATGCCAACTTTGATGTCGGCGGCCACGCCATCCTCAGCGAGGGCAACGTCGCTCTCGGCGGCGGCACGAGCCGGCAGAAGAAGTACAACGTCGAGGATTCACCAGACATACTGTTTCGCGACCTGACCGATTGGTCCGTGGTCGAACCGAACGGCTTCCCCGACTATCGCTACAACGACAAGGAAATCATCCGCGCTTTTGCCGACAATAGCGCGCCGACGTACGAATGGCTCGTTGCTCACGGTGTCATCTTCGTGGAAAAAGCGCCCGACAGGTCCGGCGGGACCTCGGATGGAAACTCTGCTCCGCGCGAGAACCATGCCGCGCCCATGGCATGGCCGCAAATGCAAACCGGCAAACCTGTGGATCCTGCGGTTGCGGCCACGGACTCGTCCGGCGTGGGGCTGATTCGACCGCTCGAAGCAGCAGCACGGAAAGCCGGCGTGCAGATTCTGCTGAAACACAAGATGTCGAGCCTCATTCGAGAGGAGCCTTCAACGGGAAGGGTCGTGGGAATCAAGGCCACGCATGAAGGCAAGACAGTGCACATCCGCGCTCGCAACGGCGCCGTCATCACTACGGGCGGCTCCAGCAGCAACGTAAACTTCCGCAGGATTTTTGACACGCGCCTGACGGAGGAATACAACGGTGTCGCTGGTGAACCCTATTCTGTCCAGGACGCCAGCGGCGAGCTGGCTGCCATTGCGGTCGGGGCTTCGCTCTGGGGTGCTTACAATGACGTGGGTGAATTTGGCCTGCGCCTCACCAAAGCGGGCCGGATCGGCTGTCAGTATGGTTACAGAAACCTGGAGTGGCAGCCCGGGAGTCCTGTATTCCACCTCGCCCGTGCGCGAGGTCTTTTTGTGCGAGATTATCAGAATGTGATCCTCGTGAATCAGTTGGGTCTGCGCTTCTATGACGAAACACAAGAGCAGTACACGGCTAACAATTACAATTCGCTTCGGCCGTACACGCAGGGGAGTTACCTGAACGCTGAGAACATCAAATATCGCCCGGCCAGTTTTCTCGACGCCGCGCTCGCCGGCACGGGAGATGCGGTCAACGGCGGCGGGCCCATTTGGGCGATCTTTGACGCCAACTCCGCGAAGCGCGAGCAGTGGACGGTCGAGCCTCCGTACGTGGATATCGCCCAAGGGTACTTTTTTTCGGCAAACAACCTCACCGCGCTGGCGACCGCCATCGTGAACAAGCATCAACGCAAGGCCATGCCCGGCGGCATCCTAGAAAGCACAGTCACCCGCTACAACTCCTTTGTGGACGACGGGAAGGATGCGGACTTCGAGAAGCCTGCCCCAAAATACAAAATCGACACGCCGCCGTTCTACGCCGCTTGGGCCACGCCTGTTGTCCACGATACGCGGGCGGGACTCCGTATCAACGCGAGATGCCAAGTCGTGGACTTTTCCGGCAATGTTATTCCGGGACTCTACTGCGCGGGTGAAAGCGCCGGCGGGTTCAGCCTGCACGGCTTAGCGCGATGCACCGTGCAGGGCCGGATCGCCGGAAAAAACGCAGCCAACGAAGCGCGCGGCGTGTCTAGACCCTGACGCGACACGAAACCGGCGGCCGACTGATCCTCAATTGATTCTTTTTCTTTCTGGCGTCTATATCCGCAAACGACACCAGCCAGGGTTGACCTGCAAGCCTTCGCCGTGACATTGTTTCCCGCGCTGCCATAACAATTTGAGGCGAGTGATCCGAGGAGGAAGGTTCATGCGTCGCGAAAAACTATCTGTCATAGTATGCGCGCTGCTGGTGAGTTTTGTCGCAGGTGGAGTGGCATTGGTAAGCGCGCAAGGCGCAGCGCAAGACGAGAAGCCGCAGACGTCCGGCGGGAAGGCCGCGAACAATGAGACGCTGCCATATCAGGCGCTCCAGTGGCGGCTGGTCGGGCCGTTTCGCGGCGGCCGGGCGACGTGCATCACCGGAATTCCCTCGCAGCCGCTGGTCAACAGTCCCCGCTTAGCTTGATTGTCACCGCTATCGTTCCCCCATTCCTGAGCCTAGTCAGCGCCTGGAGAGCTGCTGTTGGAATTGAGAAACTAAATGAACTATGACTAGAGAATCTGATGTGATCGCAATCGGAATAATCGCATCGATACACGATAGTTGCTCACGCAGGATGGGTGAGATATTACGGCTTCGTGCGTCGGAGCTTTTCAACTGCCGATGGATCCGTCGGTGCCGATTGACTCTCTCGCGGTTGCACTCGCCGCCCACTTTTTCAAGACGGACGGATTCGTCAGCATTTGCATGTAGACGCCGCCCACGACAGGCCGGGCCTGAAAGCCGGCAGGCGTGCCGTCCACGGTCCAATACCAATCGCTCAACGGGACGCGGATCGGGCTGCGTTCCGCGAAATTGTAGACCCCGGAGAACAAATCGGAGAATTGGGTTTTCGATGTCGCCAGCGCCGCAGACCAGGACTCCCAGTCGAGCTTGGTAAAGGCTGCCCGGCTGTCCAGAGGGAAACCAAAAACGGTGGAACGGCTGTGGTAATAATCCAGCTCTTGGCGGGCGAGGCTTGCGGGAAACAGGTGGATTCCAAGGACGCGATCCCATACCAAGTTGTACTTCTGGCTCCAGGTGCCCGGGCGGTGAAAGGCCAAGCGGGTGGGACTGTGGCCGCCTGCCATCCGCATCCACTTGGCGGCGTCCTGTTCGGCGGTCTGGCGGAAAGCCTCGCTCACGGATGTCTTGCCTAGCATCCGGGCCAGCATCGCGTAACCTCCCAGCGCCTCGATCGCTTTCAGAGAGAGATTCGCGTTGTGGCTGAGCAGGCCGGTAAAGTCATCGGTACAAAGCTGGTCGCCGGGGTCAAGGCCCTTAGCCTTCAAGTAATCCGCCCACTTGGTGAGCAGCGACCAGTAGCGCGATGCAAACTCCGCGTTGCCTTCGGCCCTCGCAATTCCGGCGACCATCAAGAGCATGTTGCCCGATTCCTCGACCGGCATGCTTTCCATCTGTGCAGGATCGCGGACGTTGTCCAAGGGATAGGCGCCGAGATCGTGGGGTGCGTAGGGATAGGGCCACTGGCCGGACTGGGCGTAATCGAGCAGCGGAATCAACGAATCCTCGAGAAGCGTGGGATTCACCAGCAAGAGAAGCGGAGACTCGGGATAAATGACGTCCGCGGTCTGCGCGCAGCCGCAGCTCGAAATCTCTTTCAAGAACATCAGAGGCTGACCGTCAGAACCGAGGGCCAGAGTGTTCGCCGCGAAGACCTGGCGGTAAGCGAGGGCGGAAACGTCTGCGTACTGCTGGCCACCCACGCGCGTCAGATCGGCCATGAGCTCTTGATCGAACTCCTGACTGCGTGCGCGGAGCGAAGAAAGGTCATGTTCGGCGCTTTGGAGCAGGGCGTTGATGGTCACACCGCCCCGTTGCCAGAAGGGATGAAGGCGTTTTCCGAAATATTCGACGGGATAGATCTCGTCGTACGCCAGGAGGAGGTGCCGCGAAACAGGTTCGGCTCCCACAGCGCCCATCGAGAACGCAAACGCCATGACCGGCCACTGATCGTTTGCGGCGCGCGGCGTGCGCGTGTCCACCGGAGAGTTCAACTGTCCGCGGGAAATGAATTCTTCAATAGCAGTTTCCTCGGGCAGGACCGTATCCTGCGGCGATTCGTCGAGAGGAGCGGCGACATACAGATAACCCCAGTCGATGCGGGTGAAGTCCCCAGTGCGGCCGAGAATCGGCTGAGCGGAAGTCCCCATCCGCAGCGCGCGAAGGCCGGGAATGCTTTCGCTCTCCCAGGCGACCAGCTCGTCCGGCGTGTTCACCACGAGTTCGGCAGTGTTATCGAAGTAGATTTCGACCTGGTGCTGTTTTCCATCCAGCGAATGAGTCTCCCAAGTAAGGTAGCTCACCGGACGGCTGAGGATATCGAGTTGCCGCGGAAGGCCGGGAGTAAGGAAAGTGAGACGGACGAGGATGTTTGCGGCCTGAAAATCGTAAATGGTTCGCGTGGGGAACACTTGAAGCCCGAGCTGGCGGGCCGGAGTCACATCTTTCGGTTCATCACCCATGAGGCGATAGGCCTGGCCATCCACGCGGACGAGGCTCTGCATGGTCATGCGCGCGCCGGTCCAATGCCGCGTGGCGTCATACGTCAAATGGTCGGCAAATGACCAGATGCTGAAGTAAGGATCTACCGCTACGAGGGGAACTGCGGGCGGCCGAAAAGCGGCCGGGGCTCCTTGGCCGTTCGCAGCCGTGGCGAGCGCGAGAAGCGCTACAACAAGCCAACTGAGTTTCATCGATGCGCCTTTCCAGCACGGGAAACCGTTGTTCCCGGTGGGTAACGCAACTTTCCCGGGAACGGGCATTCTATTACATCTACATGGCGAAAAAGGGCGACTCACGGCCGGTAATCTGAACTGTGATCCTGTGGGATAGCCTCTAGTGGACGAGGGTGGAAGCGAAGACGAGGCGGACGCGGGATTTGAGGCGAGGCAGGCCTTCGGCAAGAGCGGCGATGGTTACGGGATGCGGATGACCGATGGCGATGGCGGAGCCTTCGGAGGCGGCGTCGCGGGCCGCAACATCGAGCTGACGGAGAATGGATTCGCGCGATTCCACGTCATCCAGAAAAACCTTGCGCGACGCCGCGGGAACGCCGGCCTGCTTTGCGGCACTGTAGGCGACGGTGGCCACAGTGGTGCGGCTGTCGATGAAGAAAAGATTTCGCCGGTGCAAGTCTTCCATCACTTCGGCCATGAGTTGAGGCTGCGCGGTGGCGAGCGAGCCTTCGTGATTGTTGACGCCGACGGCGTGAGGGACTTGGGCGAGCATTTCGTCGAGCAAGCGATGGACTTCGCCAGCCGACATTCCCACGCGCAATTCAACCGGCTCAGCCTTGGCGGCGTTGCCCTGAAACTCCATCGGAAGATGAAGCATGACCTGGTCGCCGCGCCGGTAAGTCTGGTCGGCGATCTCGGTAGAGTGCGACTGGGCGGGGAGCACGGATAACGTCAGAGGATAAGGCATTTTGAGCAGCGCCTCGGCGGCGGCTTGGTCGCTGCCGATGTCGTCGATGACGATGGCGAGACGCGGCAAGCCAGATGCGCGTTCTGGCGCGGCGGGCGTGACGATGTGGATGGAGTGGGTGCGCTTGCCGCTGAGCAAGTAATCGAAACGGATGCTATTGGGCGGCCCGGGTTGCGAAACGCGGGTGAGGTGGTAGCGCGCGGCGGCGCGGTCGAGGGCTTGCTCGATGGCGGAGCGACGAGTCGCATCGGGAAGGTCGATGAAGATGTCGTCGGCGACAAGGTGCGGCTGACCATTACCGATGCGGCCCACCTCCGGACGAATCGAAATTTGCGCGTTGGGCCCAGCGGCGGACTGCGCGGCGGCGACAAGTTCACGTGTTATGGCGCGTATTTCTGCGGTGCCGGCAGGCCTTCGCCAGCAGCCGACGAGAAAGGTTGCGGCGAGAGACAGAACGAGCAGACTAGTGGCGCGCCGGAAGCGAAGGTGCAGAAACGTTTTCCTGCGCGGGCCCGCAGCAGCCACGCGCGATTCAGGCAGCTTTCTGCCCGGAAGAAGGATTTTGCAAAATCTCAACGGCCTTCTTCACGACCGGATCGTCCGCAGAAGGCAATTGACCCGGCGCCGGGGGAGCAAGCTGATCCTGATTCAGTTGGGCGACGTCGCTGACGGCCTGTGGATTCACTTCCACGGTGGGCGCAACGCCTTCCTTGGGAATGGACTTGCCGCCGGGAGTGAAATAGTTCGCGACGGTGAGAATTATGGCAGCGCCATCATCGAGCGGAATCAATTTCTGCTGCGAGGCGGTGCCGAACGTGGTTTCGCCAACGGTATCGCCACGATGATTATCCGCAATAGCCGCGGCAAGGATTTCCGCGGGACCGGCGGTGCCGTTCGAAATCAAAACGGTCATAGGCTCTTTCCAAACCACTTTCGATGGATCGGCAGAGAATGTCTGTGTGGCCATGGTCTGGCCCTTCAGCGTGCCTATTGTGCCGGAGGAAAGAAACAACTTCGCGGTGTCGATGCCGTCACCTTCGGCGCCGGAGGCCGAACCGCGCAAATCGAGAATCAGCTTTTTCGCGCCCTGATGCTGAAACTGCTGGAGCTTGTCGCGAATCTGCCGGGTAGTATCGGAGTCGAAAGCAGCGACGCGCAAGTAGGCGATGCCGTCCTGCATTTGCTCTTGCAGCAGATGCGGAGGCTGGAGCTTGGCGTAGGACATGGTGACTTCGAAGGGCTCCTGCTTGCCGCGGCGAATCACCTCGCACTTGACGGTCTGGCCGGAATCTCCGGTGAGCAAGACTTCCGCCTGACCGATGGACATCTGCGTGGAAGAGAAGCCAGCGATGGACTCAAGCAAGTCACCGTCCAGGAGGCCAGCCTTTTGCGCGGGGCTATCCGGAAGGACGGAAACAACCACGACATAGCCGAAGCGCTTGGAAAGAGATGCTCCGACCTGCCCTCGCGTCTTGTCGTCGATTTTCTTTTCGTAATCGGCGTATTCGAGAGGGCTCAAGTAGGCGGATTGAGGATCGAGCGAATCCAGAAGGCCGTGCAGGGCACCGGAAGTGACCGTGTGAACGTCGGGATCGTCGACGTAATCGTCCTGAATGTACTGGAGAACTTCGCTGTAGACGGTGAGCGAAGCGTAGCTCTTGTCGCTGGTCTTGCCTTTCACGTAGCCGACGGCGACATAGGCAAAAACCAAAACCGAGAGGACGATTACCATTTTCTTCCACAATGGACTCATGTTTTTTCTTCCTGCCTGGCGTCGAGCCGACCTGCAACGATACGCCTTACTCTAGGATGCGATTATAGCATCTCTCGGGCGTGTTTTACGGACTGCGGCGACGGCCTTTTGCGTCCAACGGTTTCGATGCCTGAGACTTGGACAAAGATGGCCGCGAATAGGCTTTGGCCTTGAGCAACGCATTGCGGCGGGTGTTGCGCTTGCCGAGTTTTTGGTTCATGAAGCCGTGCTTCATCGCGATATCCTGCCATCATCTCCGCGGCTCTGCGGACGCATGCCGACTGGCAAGATCATGTTAACAGCATTGGCAGATACTTCGAGACGAGCTACGAGTCGGCAGGGTGTTCCTCGGCGGGGGCCGAAGTGATGTATGTGTGCGAGATGCGATCCTGCCAGGTCAGGTGGTCTTCGTCCCACAGGGCCCAAAGAAAACCGAGAAGAAGCGTGCCGCCCGAGAGAAAATAGCCAAAGCTGCGCCAGAGCAACTGGCGCGTGTCTGGGAAGGCCCCGTCCATCGCGACCACCGAAAGGCCGCGAACCTGCATCCCAAGGGTTGCGCCGGAGAAGAGCGTAAACAGTCCGAAATACAGGATGTAGATCAGGAAAAAGATAATGGCATAAATGGCGAGGTTGACCTTTAGAAATCCAAGCTGGCCACCGAGAGAGCGGAACATGCCAGGAAACCGAAAAACACGCCAAGAATAGCGGAGACGTCGAGCAAACCAGCAAAGCGGCGCGTGGCTAATTCGGCCACAGGAAAAGAAGATGCGGCGGGATGAACGCGATAGGTATCGACCGACGGAAAAATCGAGCTGCGGCTGCGAGACATGAATTTCGACACGTTGAGTGGGCCGGATGCGCGCAATAGTGCGCGGAGCAACGGCGGTAGTGATGACACCGGGAGCATGTTCGCCACTGAAAGACAAAACGGTTTGCGATTCCGGAGGAACTTTCTCGTGGCGGCGGGAGCGGTAGCCTTCCAGGCGACGGGCCACTTCACGGCGCCACTCGGGCTCCTCCGGGGAGCTGACGGAAACAGGGAAGGCGGCTGGGCTGCGGCGAAGGGAGCTTCGCAAAATGGGCACACTTCAACGCGTTCATTGTTAACTGCGCCACATTGCGAGCAGACCTGAATCACCCGGTTCGTTTTGCGCTGCGGACCCGTAATTCGCGGACGAAAGCATCCTAGCAGATTCCGGAAAAGGCGAGGCGGCGAAATCAAAGGGAAAGTCGCGTAACAGATAACCAGCGGCGAAGCAATTCAGGCGGGTGCGCTACGGTTCTTTGCGGAGCTTTGCGAGCATGTTAGGCTTTGGGACTCTCTTCGACACGATGCCCGATTGGATGGACGCAAACTCTCCGCGGCGGAACTCTAGAAAGGGCCGAGGCGCTGTGACTGCTGGCGCTGATGGGGGCAATGCCCTTGGCGGCCCGTGCGGGGACGCCGCAACAGAATCAAACGGTCACGCACCTGCTGACGCAGAAGGGCGAATTGACGCTCGAAGCGGACACGCAAAAAGAATCCGGGAAAGTCTTCTTCGCCGACGGGCACGTGGACATCGTGTACGAAGACGTGCGCCTGCGAGCCGACCACGTGGAATACAATCCGCAGACCAAAGCGGCGCGTGGCGCGCGGGCACGTGCAGTTCGATCACGAAAACCAGCATCTGGATGCGGACCAGGCAAACTATAACTTCGAGACAGAGCGCGGAACTTTTCGCAATGTGCGGGGCACGGTGAAGGCGGAGCACCTAGCCAATCCGAACGTGCTGGTCAGCCCCAATCCCCTGACGTTTGCCGCCGCGGAAGTGGATCGCGTGGAAGAGGAGACGTTCGTCGCGAAGCATGCATGGCTGACGGTTTGCAGGCCGGACCGGCCGAAGTGGAAATTCTATGCGCCGCGCGCGGTGATCCACATGCAAAAATCGGTGGCGCTGGATAACGCGACGTTTCATCTGTTCCACATTCCGGTGATTTATCTTCCCTATGCTTCCGTCCCCGCGGGAGAAAAGCTGCGGCAGTCGGGATTTCTGATTCCCGATGTGATGCGGTCGTCAACCAAGGGTTACGTTCTGGGAGATTCGTTTTATTGGGCGCCGACGGAGTGGATGGACGCGACGGTCGGGGCGCAATACTTGAGCCTGCGCGGCTCGAGCGAAAATGGCGAGCTGCGCATGAAACCGTGGCAGAACGCGACGCTGACCGCGAGCTACTACGGCGTAATCGACCGCGGGCTTCCAGGGCCAGACGGGACGCTAACGAAACAGGGAGGACACGAAGACCGCCTTTTCTTTGACGCGCTGCTGCCGGACGGCTGGCGCGCCGTGGCGGACGTGGATCAGTTGTCTTCGCTGACGTTCCGGCTGGCATTTGCCGAGACGTTCGCGCAAGCGGTGAATTCCGAGGTGCGCACCACGACGTTCCTGACGAAACATACCGACGGGTTCAGCCTGGCGCTCGCAGCCTTGAGCTACAAGAATTTCCTGACCGCGTCGCCGGACACGTCGATTGACATCCGTACCGCGCCGGAGATTCGCGCCAGTTCGGTGGACCGCGCACCATGGGAGAATTTGCCGATTTACTTCAGCTTCGACGCGTTTGCGGACGCGGTACACCGCGAAACGGACGTCGCCCCGGAATTCAGCACGCCATCCTTCGTGTCGCGCCTGGAATTCGCCCCCACGGTGACGGCGGCGCTGCACTGGGGGCCGTGGCTCAGCGTGACGCCGACCTTCACGCTGCGCTCGACACGCTACGGCGGACAATTGCAGGACAGCGAGTTTGTGGATGAGCCGTTCGTGCGTACGACCGCGGAGTTCTCTCTGGACGTGAGGCCGCCGGCACTGGAACGCACCTGGAGCGAGGGCAGCACACAATGGAGGCATACGATCGAACCGGAACTCGACTACGAGTACGTGGATGGCGTAACCGATTTTGCAAAGTATCCGCTGTTCGACGAGGACGACACGCTGACGGACACGAACGACGTTCAATACGGAATCACGCAGCGATTGTTTCGACGAACGGACGACAATGACGCCGGCGAATTGGTAAGTTGGAGCTTGCAGCAAAAATATTATATCGATCCGACTTTCGGCGGAGCGCTGGTTCCGGGGCAGCGCAACGTTTTTCAAGCGCTCGATTCGTTGACGCCGTTCGCGTTCGAGGACAGCTTGCACCGATTTTCGCCGATCATCAGCGACCTGCGCGTCGAACCGGGAGGGCATTTCGACACGGAGGTCCGCGTGGATTTTGATCCCAAGCGCGGGCAGATGACCGCGATCGGCACGCTGCTGAAAATCAAACCGTACAAACAGTCGTTCGTAACCCTAGCCCATTTCTCCACAATCAATATTCCGCCCATTTCGCCGGCAGTTCCGCCGTTTGTCGAGCCATATTCGAATCAGGTGCGCGCGCTTTTCGGCTACGGCGACCTAGCGCGCCGAGGATGGAACACGGAATTCGGATTCAGTTACGACATCAGCCAGCATGTGTTCGAGAACCAGGTGGCGCAGATTTCCTACAACGGGTCGTGCTGCGGCATCGGATTCGAATACCAGCGGCTATCGCTGGGAACGGTGCGAGACGAAAATGAGTGGGGATTTGTGTTTCGGGTCGCCAATATCGGCTCGTTTGGAAACGTGCGGAGACAGCAAAGCATTTTCTGAATCTGAGGCGGGATGAGCAGCGAATCCGCGTATTGGACGATTGCCGAAGCCGCCGCGCAGTTGCGTCGAGGAAAATTGTCGCCCGTCGAGCTGACGCAGAGCGCGCTTTCGCGAATGGAAAAACTGAATCCGCGGTTGAACGCGTTCATCACCATAACCGCGGAGCGAGCGTTGCACGACGCCAAGGCCGCGGAACGCGAGATGCGGCGCGGAAAGTATCGCGGACCCTTGCACGGAGTTCCCATTACGCTCAAGGACAACATCTGGACGAGAGGGGTGCGCACGACCGCGGGCTCGAAAATACTGAAGGACTTCATTCCGGCTGCCGACGCGGAGGTAGCAAAGAGATTGTGGAATGCCGGCGCCGTGCTGCTGGGAAAAACGAACCTGCACGAGTTCGCGTACGGAATCACCACGGAGAATCCACATTATGGCGCCACGAGAAACCCATGGAATACGGAGTGCATTCCTGGAGGATCGAGCGGCGGCTCGGCAGCGGCTGTGGCGACGGGAATGGGATTTGGGTCCGTGGGGACAGATACGGGAGGCTCGATTCGAATTCCTTCGGCGCTCTGCGGCATAGTGGGGTTGAAGCCGACGTTTGGACGAGTGAGCTGCGATGGAATTGTGCCACTCGCGGCGACGCTCGATCACGCGGGACCTATCGCACGAACCGTTACGGACATTGCGATCCTGCTGGATGCGATTGCGGCAAACGAAATGCCGGACAGAAATTTCTCTCGGACGCTGCGGGCGGGCGGTGCGTCGAAAAAACGGCGCGCGAAGTTGCGGCTGGGATGGCCGCGGGAGTATTTTTTTGAACGCGTCGACGAAGAGGTGAAGCGCGCAGTGGAAAAGGCGGCCCGAGAGTTTGAGAAGATGGGCGCGCGAATCGAAGAGGTGCCGCTGCCGCATATCGAGGATTCAACCGAGCCGAGCACACAGATTGCGCTGGCCGAGGCATTGGAGTATCACGAGAGCCAGGGATATTTCCCGGCGCGCGCGGCCGATTATGGCGAGGACGTGCGCAAGCGCTTGCAGATGGGCAGCGCCGTCCGCGCCGTGGATTACTTGCAAGCGCAGCAAGCCCGCGAGCGGGTTCGCGCAGATTTTCGCGCAGCGTTCGAACGCGTGGATGCGATCGTAGCACCGACCACGCCGATTGCGGCACCGCGGCTGGGCCAGGACATGGCAACAATCGGACGCGAAGCGGAATCCGTGCGGGGCGCGCTGGTGCGAATGAACCGGCCGGCAAACTTTACGGGATTCCCGGCGATTTCGATTCCGTGCGGATTTACGCGAAGCGGATTGCCCATCGGCATGGCGTTGCACGGGCCCGAGTGGGGCGAGGCGAAACTGCTGAGAATTGCGCTCGCGTACGAAGAAGCGACAGAATGGCATTTGCGACACCCGGAATGAACCGCGTGGGGCAGGGCAGACATCCAATGGGCGGATGGAAAGCGTAGGTCTACTGACATGAAGCTGACTGTATTCACCGCGCTGATTGCGGGACTGGTTTCTTTTCTGTCACCGTGCGTTTTGCCGCTTGTGCCCGGATATGTATCGATGCTTTCGGGCGTCGGTGTGGATCAACTGCAACAAGGACAAGGCGCACGGGGAGAGTTGTTCAGGTCGGCGCTGGCGTTCGTGGTTGGGTTTTCGATTGTATTCATCAGCTTTGGCGCATCGGCGAGCGCTGTGGGAACATTCCTGCAAAGCCACCGGAGTATGCTGGCGCCGCTGGCCGGAGCTTTGATTCTGCTTTTTGGCCTGCATTTGATCGGCTGGCTGGTGAAAATTTCGCTGCGCGTCGGATTCGTGATTGGCGGGCTGTTGGTGGCGGGAGGCATCGTCATGGCGTTCATGGCACCTGACGGATCGGCGAATTTCCGGCCCGTGCATCTGTTTGCTCTTTCGCTGATTTTCCTACTGGGGCCGGCGCTAACAAGATGGCTGAATCGCGACGTGCATTTTCGAAACATGGGCGGGAAACCGGGAATGGTGAGCGGCTTTCTGATGGGTTTCGCGTTCGCGTTTGGCTGGACGCCGTGCATTGGACCGATTCTGGCATCCGTGTTGACGCTGGCGGCGAGCGAGGGCACCGTAGCGAAAGGTATTTTCCTGTTGACAGCGTATTCGGCGGGGCTGGCGATTCCGTTCTTGCTGACCGCCATCGGGATTGGGCAGTTCCTGAAATTTTACAAGCGTTTCCGCAGGCATATTCATCTGGTGGAAGTTTTCAGCGGCGTGCTGCTGCTGGCGGTGGGCGCGCTGATTTTCATGAACCGGCTGACCTGGCTTTCGGGTAAACTGACATTTCTGAACCGTTTTTCGTTGTAAGAGGAAGCTTGCTGGTGAATGTGAATGATTTCTCGATGGGTTGTTATAAGCGCAGCGGTCGCGCTGGGAGTCGCCTTGGCCGGATGCAAGGAAAGCTCTTTGCCCAATACCGCAGGAAAAATCGGGAATAGCAAACAAGCAACGATGAATTATCCAATTATGATTGGGAATGAGGACCTGGCAGAAAAATTCGGAGGCCTGATCGGATTGCCGACGAGCGTGCTGATTTCGCGCGATGGGAAAGTGGTGAAGCGTTACATCGGCGAGGTCGAGAAAAACGAATTGCAAAGCGACATCGAAACGCAATTGGCGAATACGTCTCCGAATGCCGGAAAGGCCGCCGAACCGGACGTGACGTTTTCCGAGCTGCAGAGCGGGAACCTGCCGCTGGCCAGTCTAAAAGGCAAAGTGGTACTCGTGAACTTCTGGGCCACATGGTGCGAACCGTGCCGCGAGGAAATCCCATGGTTGATTGAGTTCCAGAACAAGTATGCGAGCCGGGGATTCACGATCTTGGGCGTGGCGATGGACACGGAAGGGAAAAGCGTGGTCGATCCTTTCGTGCACAAGACGGAATTCCCAGTGGACGGTCAGCCGTAGATTTTTGCAGGCATGGAGAAATCTCAAGCGACATGATGGACGAGCGGGAATTCGAGAAAAAGTACACGGAGGCTTTCGAAAGCCTTCGCAAGAGACTTGCCACACTCGGCGACGAGCACGATTTCGAAGTTGAAGGCGGTAGCGGAAAGCTGGAAATTTTCTTCGAGGATGAGGACGAGACGCGCTTCGTGATCAGCCCCAACTCACCCGTGCGGCAGATCTGGATTTCGGCGCTCACGACCAGCTTCAAACTGGGATGGTCGGACCAAGCTAGCGCTTTCGTGCTGGACAAGACGGGCGAGACTTTGGATCAAGGTGATGAGCCGGATTTTGAGCGAACAACTGGGCACGCCGGTGAGCGTAGGATGAGACGAGTGCGGAATCTGACGAGCGGAGCTGTGCTGCGTGTGTTGGTGGCATGTTGTGCATGCGTCATCTGCGCGCAGACTCGCGCAGCCACGCGCGCCGCAGGATTTGCCGGCGGCGTCCGCGGTGGCAAGTCCGAAGATCTACGTTTCCATTGCGCCGGTGCCGCGGGGAAGCATGTTCGAAGTGGCCGTGGTTGTGGGCATCATGCCGGGCTTCCACATGAACGCGCACAAAGTGTCGGAGGACTACTTGATTCCAACGACGCTAACGGAAAAACTTCCCGCCGGGCTCAAGGAACTTGGAACCAGCTATCCGGACGGCATCGCGAAAAAGCTTTCGTTTTCGGACAAACCCCTGCTGGTGTATACCGGCCATTTCACGATGCGCGCGAAATTTTCCACAGCGGCGAATGCGCCGCTGGGCAAAGTGAAGCTGCCGTTCACGCTGCAATATCAGGCGTGCAACGACTCGGTATGCCTGCCTCCAGTGAGAATTCCGGTGATGGCGACGATTGAAGTTGCGCCCGCAGGAACCAAACCGCAGCAAATGTCTCCGCAGATTTTCGGCCAGCCTGCACAGAGATAGTTTCCACTCAACGAAATCGGAATGAACGGCGTAGCGGGATTCCCTGCTCCGGCGCAACTATGCGGAAACGATGGGCACGGCGCGGCGGAGGCGCGAAACGACGCGGGACTTGCCGAGGACGACCATGGTTTCGAAGAGCGGCGGAGCGACCGCGCGGCCGACGATGGCAACGCGAGTGGCGTTGATGAGCAAGCCGGCTTTGACGCCTTGGGCTTCGGCCAGCGCGCGAAGCGCGTGGTCGCACGGGTCGTGGCTCCAGTCGGCAAGCGCGTCGAGGGCGTCGGCAAGCTTGGCGAGCAGGTCCGGCACCTTGGGATCCTTCCAGAATTTCGCGCGGGCTTCCGCGCTCGTAATCAAAATCGTCGGAGAAAAATGCGCGCGCCCAATGAGAGAAATCGGGCAAGAGGCGCGTGCGCGGGCGAAGAAGGTCGACGGTGCGGGCAAACCATTCGCGCTCGGGACCGTCCCAAGAATCCCGCCAAAGCCCGGAGCGCTGCAGTTCGGACTTCACGTAGGGAAGCAGGTCGTCAATCGGAAGTTTCTGCAGGTATTGCGAGTTGAACCACTCGAGTTTGGCGCGGTCGAAAACGCCATTGGTGCGGCTGACTCCGGAGAGCGCGAAGCGCGAGATGAGCTCCGGGGTGGGCACGAATTCTTCGTCGCCGCCCGCGGACCATCCCAGAAGAGCGAGGAAATTGCGAAATGCCTCGGGCAGAAACCCTTCTTCGGCGTAGAGGCTAACGCTGGTGGCTCCGTGGCGCTTGGAGAGGCGCTTGCGATCCGGTCCGAGAATCAGCGGTACATGGGCGAAGATCGGAGGCGTGGCGGCGAGCGCATGATAGAGCAGCACTTGTTTCGACGTGTTCGACAGATGATCGGCGCCGCGAATGACGTGAGTGATGCGCATGTCGACGTCGTCGACCACGGCGCCGAGCTGATAAGTCGGCAGGCCGGAGGAACGCAGAAGAACGAAATCCTCAATTTCCTCGTTTTGCACTTCGAGCGGGCCGAAGACCGCGTCTTCGAAACGGGTCACGCCTTCTCGCGGAGAAGCGAAGCGAATCGCGTGAGGCGCGCCTTCGCGAATCTTCTGTTCGCGCTGCGCCGAGGTCAGATCTCGGCAAGGGCACGGAGCGCTGCGCGCAGTCTTTTCGGCTCCTTCGTCCGCCTTCCGCGACGGCATCCGCACCGGCGTATTGCACAGCCGGGCAAAAACACGGAAAGGCAGATCCGCTTTTCAGTAGCTGTTCAGCGGCGGCGCGATAACCTTCCAGCCGCTGCGATTGAAAATAAGGCCCTTCATCCCACTCGACGCCGAGCCAGCGCAGGCCCTGAAAAATGCCTTCCACGAGCTCCGGGCGGTTGCGCTCGACGTCGGTGTCCTCGACTCGAAGAATGAAGGTGCCACCCTCGTGGCGCGCAAAAAGCCAATTGAACAGAGCGGTGCGCGCACCGCCGACGTGCAAGTAACCCGTCGGTGAGGGAGCAAAGCGAACGCGAGGTTTGGAATCGAGAGCCATAAAGACAGAGTGAATTGTGCCAGCCAAAGAAACGTTCATCTTAGCGGAAGGCCGCGAGAAAATCGAGCCGAGCACGCGGGTTGGCCGTGAGTCCGTTTCCGAATTCGAGGCAATTCCCTTGCGCTCTAGCTGTGGAAGGAATTCGTTTACCCTCAGAAAGATTTGCGCTATATTCCCCATTGTTTGCCGTGTGAATGCATGGTTACTGCCTTGTTCCAGCCCCGAATTAGGCTTCGATGCAAGCAAACACAAAAGAACTGAGCCTGAGGGAAGTTCAAGGTTTACCGGGGCGCGTCTTCTGGATAACTGGGTTGTCTGGAACCGGCAAGACGACCTTGGGACGAGAACTGTGCAGCAGGTTGCGAGCCGGCGGCCGCGCCAGTCACTTTCCTCGATGGCGACGTTCTGCGGGCTGTCATCGCCGAAGACCTCGGGCATAGTGCAAGCAATCGGCGAATGTCGGCGATGCGCAACGCGAGACTGTGCCGGATGTTGGCGCAGCAGGGCGCCGATGTCGTCTGCGCAACCATTTCGCTGTTCCACGATGTGCAGCGTTGGAACCGGACGAATATACCCGGTTACCGCGAAATCTATCTTCAGGTCCCGATGGAGGAGCTGCGGCGTCGGGACGCGAAGGGTATCTATGCAAGGGCTGAGCGCGGTGATCTGCACGATGTTGTTGGGCTTGACGTGCCCGTGGAGACCCCGGAGGCGCCGGACCTCGTTCTGGACAATTACGGGCAGCTTGACGTTGCCACGGCAGTGGATCGCATCATGGCAATATGCGCGGGGCGAAATGGCAAGAACACGGTAGCTGGGCCGCACTTTGTCACATTCAAAACGAAAGCAGAATCATTGGCGGCGCTGGCGCCACTGCTGCGCCACGCCCGTGTTCTGCCACAGGTTCGATTCTCGGTCGCCGATTGGAGATCGGACAGTGCTGGCGTGCTGGCTGCCGTTGCCGCTGCCCCCTGGGGTTCAGGCCGGGTGATCGTGCGCAGCAGTGCGCGACGTGAAGATGGCGCCAAGAACAGTCAGGCAGGAAAGTACGATTCTGTACTAGGTGTTGTCGGGGAGTGCGGCAATCGCGGATGCAATCGAACGGGTGATTGAGTCATTTGCCGATGAGGGAAGCGCGGATGACCAGATCTTCGTGCAGCCCATGCTTGAGCAGGTGGCAATGGCGGGAGTGGCCTTCTCACGCAGACCTAGCGGTGGGCCCTACTTCGTCATCAACTACGATGACCGCACAGGGCTGACTGACCGAGTTACAGCCGGAGTCGGCGAAAATCTTAAGACTTTTTTTTGCCTCAAATCGCGACCGGAGGGCTGTCCAACGTCGCTGGCACCGATTATTGCTCTCGTACGCGAACTCGAAATCGTTTTAGGATGCGATGCAATCGACGTCGAGTTCGCCATCGGCGCCGACGAGCAGGTCTACCTTCTCCAAGTTCGTCCGCTCTCGGTCGAGCGCCACGTTGGGCCAGCGGACGCAAAGGTGGACGTTGCGGTAGACGACATTGCGCAGAAGGTGGAGCTGCTCAGCCGCCCCCATCCGTTCCTGCACGGTAGCCGAGCGATATTCGGCGTCATGCCAGACTGGAATCCTGCCGAAATCATAGGGGTGCGGCCCTACCCGTTATCGTTGTCCATCTATTGCGAACTCATAACCGACGCGATCTGGGCGTATCAGCGGGACAATTATGGGTATCAAAATCTTCGCAGTTTTCCGCTCATGGTTAGCTTTCACGGACTGCCCTACATTGACGTGCGTGTCAGCTTCAACTCCTTCGTACCGCGAGATTTATCTCCCGATCTGGCGAGCCGTCTGGTGAATTACTATATCGATCGGCTCCTCTCCGAGCCGCATCTGCATGACAAAATCGAATTTGCCATCATCTTCTCTTGCTACACTCTCGATTTGCCGCAGCGGCTGGGGAGACTGGGCGAGCACGGATTTTCTCCGGCGGACCTAGCCGAACTTTCGAGCGCCTTACGGCGCCTCACCAATCGCATCATGCATGGCGAGACCGCGCTGTGGCGCCGCGACCGTGAAAAAATCGACCTGCTCGCACTGCGGTTTCCGACGATCTGCAACGCGCGGATCGACAAGATCAGCCGCATCTACTGGCTGCTGGAAGACTGCAAGAGATATGGCACGTTGCCGTTCGCTGGCCTCGCGAGGGCGGGATTCATTGCAGTTCAGTTGCTGCAGTCCTTCGTGGAAGTAGGCATACTCACCGCGGAAGAAAGTGCGGCATTCATGGCAGGTGTCGATACCGTTGGATCGCGCATCGGGCGAGACTTCGCACAACTTTCAAAGGCAGACTTCCTGGCGAGCTATGGCCACCTGCGACCCGGGACCTACGACATTCTCTCACCGCGTTACGACGAGGCACCCGATCTGTATTTCGATTGGTCGAATGCCCGGCCGACGGCACCGGCGGCACCGCGCTTCGTATTGTCGATCGAGCAGTTGCGTGGCATCGAGGAGGTCCTGAAGGAACATGGGCTCGACGTCGACGCGTCGGGGATCATCGAGTTTATTAAAGCTGGCATCGAGGGTCGCGAATACGGGAAATTCGTGTTTACTCACAGCCTGAGCGACGCTCTGTCGCTCATCCGGCAGTTGGGCGAGGAGCACGGTCTTTCGGCAGAGGATTGTGCCTATCTGAACTACGATGCGATCCGCAAGCTGTACAGCGAGAGTGGCTCCGTGCGGGAAGCTTTGCGGGAAAGTGTCGCACATGGTAAGGAGCGGCATGCGCTCACGCGCAACCTGGTACTTCCACCGATCATTGCCTCGCCCGACGAAGTATTTTCATTTCACCTTCCACCGAGCCAACCTAATTTCATAACACGAAAGAGCGTTACTGCACGGGTCGCTTCAGCCAGCGATCCTCCGGAAAACTTCGCTGGACGGATTCTTTTTGTGCCGAGCGCGGATCCGGGCTTCGACTGGATCTTCACTCGCGGGATCAGCGGATTCGTCACGCAGTACGGCGGAGCTAATTCGCACATGGCGATCCGCGCCAGCGAGCTTGGCATACCCGCTGTAATCGGCGCCGGCGAAGCGTTGTTCCCGCGTTGGCAGGCGGCGCGCAAGCTGTGCCTAGACTGCGCGAACCAGCGGGTGTCTGTCATCGCATGAAAGCGGTTGCCGTCACCCAACGGGTATCCGTGGTTCCGGCCTATGGCGAGCGGCGTGACTGCCTGGATCAAGCGTGGACAAAGTTTCTGGCGGCGTGCGACTTGCTTCCCGTGGTACTCCCGAACGTTACCGAGGCGGCTCTTACACTCTGCGCGAAGGCCGGCATTTCCGGGTTAGTGTTGACCGGTGGTAACGACCTAGCAGAACTGGGCGGCGATGCGCCGGAACGCGACGCGGTTGAGAATGCATTGGTCGACTTGGCGGAAAAGCGCGGCTTGCCAGTCCTGGGCATTTGTCGTGGTATGCAAGTGATCCAGAGGCGTTTCGCTGTTGGGTTATGCCGCGTCGACGGGCATGTCACCAAGCGTCAGGTGATTCGGATTGACGGCAGACCAACCGAGGTAAACAGTTATCATCGCTTTGGCGCATTCGATTCGAAGCCGCCGCTGGACGCCTGGGCCGTCGCAGAGGATGGGGTCGTGAAAGCGATTCGTCATTCGAGTCAACCCATAACAGGGATTATGTGGCACCCCGAGCGACTGTTCCCCTTCTCGGCTGCCGATGTGGACTTGTTCCGGCAAATCTTCTCGGTCGAATGATGCGCGCAATCATACTCGCTGCTGGTCGCGGCAGCCGGATGGGACAGCTTGGCGAGGGCCGACCGAAATGCTTGGTCGAGCTTGAGGGGAAACCGTTGCTTGCGCGACAGATCGCCGCGCTCCGGCGTGGTGGGGCGGACGAGATTGGGGTGGTCCGGGGCTACCGCGCCGAATTGATCGATTTTCCCGGACTGTCCTTTTTTGCCAACGAGCGTTGGGCGGAAACCAATATGGTGATGTCGCTCGTTGCGGCCGGGTCTTGGCTGCGATCCGGTCCGGTCATCGTCAGCTACGGCGACATCTTCTACCGCAGCGAGCTGGTACGCGGCTTGGCTGGCGCTCCGGGATCGTTGGTCATTAGTTATGATCGGGCTTGGCGCCGCCTTTGGACCCGACGTTTCACAGATCCTTTGGCTGACGCTGAAACGTTCCGCATTGATGAGGCGGGGCAGTTGCTTGAGATCGGCGGCAAGACGAAGTGCGTGGAAGGCATCATGGGACAATATATGGGCCTATTGAAGTTCACGCCATCCGCATGGAGTGTCATCGAAATGCTGCTCAGCAGACTCGACGCACCCACTCGGGATCACCTTGATGTGACCGGATTGTTGCGCCGACTGCTGGCCGAAAAGAAGCTCGCTATTGGTACATTTGCGACGAATGGCCAGTGGGGAGAAATCGATAACCCGGGGGACGTGGCGCTGTACCAGGAGATGGTAAGGAATGGAGAGCTTCAGCTCGAGGAGCAGGGACCTGTCGAAACCTCAAGAGGATAACGGCGATGGATCCGCTGACGGAAGCGACGATCCCGGATTTTGAATTCAGGGGAACTGCGATAGGAGAACACGAGCTGCCGGTCATGATGAAGCACGGAGATTTTACGGGGTTGGCGGAGGATTACGCGAAATTTCGAGCCGGCTATGCGCCGCAGGTCGCGACCGCGATCCTAAATTATGTGAGCCGCGATACATCCAGTATCGATGCCGCCGATGTCGGTGCGGGAACTGGCATTTGGACACGCATGCTCGCAGCGCGCGGTTTGCATTCCATGGTCGCCGTCGAACCGAATGATGACATGCGCGAGCAAGGGATCCAGAACTCGCGCGGAACGGAGATTCTGTGGCACAAAGGGTCGGCCGCAGCGACCGGATTGCCGGACGGCTCAGTCGATCTGGTCAGCATGGCTTCGTCATTACACTGGGCCGATTTTGATGAGGCGTGCGAGGAGGTTCACCGCATCCTAAGGCCAGGCGGTCTGTTTGTTGCGTTGTGGAATCCACGCTTGATTGAGGCCAATCCGTTGCTTGTCGAAATCGAGGCGCAGATCACGCGCCTCAAACCTGACATTCGACGCGTATCGTCCGGCCGCTCTGGCATCACTGAGCGGCTGACCGACTTGTTAAGTGCCAAGCCGCAATTCGCTGAGGTGTTATACCTCGAAGGAAGGCATTCTCAGCGCCAATCGCCCGACCAATACATTGGCGCGTGGCGTTCGGTGAACGATTTGCAAGTGCAATTGGGGGCGAAGCTTTTTCGCGAATTCCTGGATTGGACGGAGAAGCGCATCGCCGGTCTGAAGGAGATCGAGACCACTTATGTAACCCGCGCGTGGGCTGCACGGCACGTTTGAGCGCTACGTAAAGAATCTACGGAGTAACCGATTTTGTTAGTCCGCCCTTTGCTCCATGGGGTGACCGCGCGTGCTGTTCCTCAGGCCATGCTCGCGAAGATTTGGAAAAACTCGCAATGCCGGTGGTGGTCTGGCCGAGAGTAAAAGACGCTGTTAAAATGGTGTAAGAATCGAGGCGAGTTCTCGTGCCACGAGAACGCATACTGCTCGGCTTCCCAAGCGCGCTGATCGTACGCGACCGTAGTAAGAAGCGCAACTGAGTAAAATCTGCCGCCTGATCCCAAGGCTTGACGATCTCATGTCCGACGGAAACTACAACCCAAGCCTGCTTGAATATCGTGGCCACAAGACTGCCTTCCAAGAGATTCTAGGTTTCACGCGAAAAATGCCCCGCCGGCAGTACAAGAAAGTTCGAGCGACCATCAGTAACTATCTGGCAGACTATACAGTCGAGTGCAACGGTGAGAAGACATGGATAGAGAATCCCGCTAAGCGCGTCATTCACGGAATCTGCGATGCCGTCTCCGAGCCCTTTCGCAGCGGGCATTGGGTAGTACCTCGCATGGGAAACGACAGAACAGCATATGTAGTTGGACTGTACGGCAGCGGGCGGTGGTATATCCACGCACTGATGCGGCAAAACTTCGGAGAGAGAGCTAAATACATCCGACAAAGTATCCGCTTCCATCCACGTCCGACATCCATGATTTACACCGGCCATGCCACGATGAAGTATGCTTCTCGCGGTCAGAGGCTGCCCGCCGTTACTCGTCGTATTTTGGAAGCGGTCAGGTCGAGACTTGCCGATTTGATTTTTGTCTATCGTCATCCGTTGGATTCGTTGCTGACGAATTGGCTTTGGTGGCGGACCTATATTCGTGAGAAGCGCATAATTGGCAGCGTCTGGGAAGTTTATAAGAGCATGGATGAGCTATGCGTGGGTTTGGAGCAGGATTTTCAAGGATTCAAAGCCTTTGCCGAAGGTGACCCGCATTTTTTTTCCGCTGCACCGGGTCCGCCCTTTTTGTCTTTGCCGGAATTTGTGGAGGAGACCGATCTTTATATTCAGTCCGCCACACTCGCGCTGCGTCTTGAAGATTTCGCAGGCGATCCCCGCAAAGAGCTCCTCAGGATGGTTAAAGTTCTGTCGGTTCCGATCGATTTGAGCGCCTCGAGTGTGCCCCCTCCGAAGGCCAAGCCTTATGGTTATTTAGCTGTTCAAGAGAGAGTTCCGCGGTTCAGGGATTTTATCGATGGGCTCGATTTGCAAACAAAAAGGCGGATGGAGAAAATCGGTTACAGTGTAGAGTGCAACCGGAGCGCCTTTGCGCATAGAGCCGCCCATGCGTGAGTCACACGTCCCGGCCTGAAGCGAATCGGATGAACGTCGGACTATGACTATGTTCAAGTGAGTTTGTCCGCCGATGAAGCACAACTTCACCTCCATGCTCTTCACGCTGGTCATCGTTCTTGCGGTTCCGCGGGTAATCGCGCAGGGCAACTCCGTCCTCTCCAATATTCATAAGCGGCTGATGATCCCCGGATATGAGGCCCGACACGATCACGGCCGCATCCTGTTCGTTGGCGAAATCACGGGGATAGGTGCCGTCAATCCTTACACCGTCTGCAAGGCAGCCATCCTCCAGTCCATCGACTACACCGTCTGGGACACCCTCTTGGGCGACCCACCCGAACCAACCGTCCCGACGGGATACGTCAACTGCACTGGGAAATCCCTGCCATCCCCGCCCTATACCTTGCACGCCAAAGTGATTGTCTACTGCTTCCACAACATGAGCGGAAAGTTCTTCAAATGCCTGGCCCCGGTGGCCTTCACCGACGAGCGCCTGCGAAGAGTAAAATCCTGGATTGCCGAATCAAGCGCGGCAAATCACAAATCCCTGCTGTAGTACCTGATTAACCGTTTGCCGGAAACTGAGTCACTGCGCGCGGTTGCCCGCGCTGCAGAGGCGAAGCACCTGTCCCACGGAGGGTACGGTGGTACCGTTGCACGAGGCCGCAGGCGTCCGTATACTCGCGATTCCACAAGGTTTGCGGTGCCGAACGTGGGCGCCACGAAGCACAAGCGTGGGGAAGGCGCTTGGGAGAGCATTGTGAAGAACGTCAACGGCACTGCACGGGAACCGTTGCCTGTTCGCAAATTCTGCTATCCTCGCAAGCGTCCTTCCTAGATTCACTTGGAGCTCTGAATTGCTGACCCAGACGAGCATCGTCGGAGTCGTCTTGCTGGCCGGCACGCTGCTGCTCTCGGCGTTCTTCTCCTATATCTACGTCCTGAAGCGCCAGAGCTACCTGCTGGTTTGGGCGGGCGGCTGGCTGCTGGTGGCGATGACGTCGCTAAGCCGTCTGCTGGGACCGCGATCCGCACACGCCGCAGCGATTTCAGGAGCAGGCGACTGGCTGGTGGCATTGGCGGCATTGCTATTTCTGGTCGCGGCGCGGATCTATGCGCGGGCCAAAATACGCGTAACGGCGGCGTGCGGCATCGGCGCAGCCGCGGCCCTTTGGGCTGTGGCGTACGTGGAAGGCTGGGTTTCCGTGTCGCTCTACCTGGGCACGGCAGTGCTGCTGTTTGTGGTGGCGCGGGTGTTTTGGCAGGAGGGACGGAAGCGAGAGTCTCCTTCGGACTTTCTGCTGGGAATCTCCTTCGTGACCTGGGGTGGGCTGGACATCGGCATCGTGCTGCAAAACAAGATTACCTGGCTGCGGGCAGTGGATTTCCATTTGGCGCTGCTGGTGCCGGAACTGTTTTGCGGCGTGCTGATGGTTATGGCCGTGTATGAGGAAGAGCGCCACCGCGTCGAAAGAAACATGCTGGCCCTGTCGAACCTGAATCTGGCGACTTCGAGCTTCATGGGCGGCGAAATACAAAAGATGCTCGCGCAGGCGCTGGACCGCGTGCTGAATGTGGTGCGAATTCCCTGCGGGGCGCTTTGCCTGCGCTACAACGACGCGCAAGGACCGATATCGGTAGTGACGACGGGTTTGCGCGATGAATTCAGCACGAAAGTGCTGGAAGAGAAGCTGGAAGACAGTATCGTGAAACTGGTCGCGCGGCTGGGCGGATTGGTCGTATTGCGCGACCTCAGCAAGGCCACGCTGTGGGAAGCGCTGGAACAGGAACCGTCATTCAAGCGCATCCGGGAGCTTCTGCTGGAGCAGAATCTGCGGACGGTAGTGGGAATCAGCTTGCAGGCGAAAGAGCGAGTGCTGGGCGTGCTGTTGCTTGGGACACCAGACAACCGCCAATTCACTCCGCCGGAATTACGGCTGCTACTCGCGCTGGGCTATCAGATTGGAATGGCGGTTGAGAACAGCTACCTGATCCAGCAGACTTCGCGGCGCAGCGAAGAATTGCACATCCTAAACGAGATCGGACAGGCGCTGAGCTCGACGCTCGACAGTGACACGCTCTTCGAAACGATATACTCCGAAATGCGGCGGCTGTTCGACGTGGGGAGTTTTTATATTGCGCTCTACGACAGCTCGCGGGAACAGATCCGGTACGAACTGGAAGTCACCGACACGGTAAGGCAGCCGAAGCGCTCGCGCCCAGCGGGCAAGCGGGTAACCGAGTACATGCTTCGCGAGCGGCAGCCACTGCTGATTCGAGAAAATTTCGACGCGGAAATACAAAAACTTGGCGTCGAATCAACGCGCGGAGCAGGATCCTTCTGCGGCGTGCCGTTGATCCTCTACGACCGCGCCATCGGCGCGATGGCAATTTATAGCCAACATGAAGGAGCCTTCGACGAGGGCCACCTGGAGCTGATGCGCGTGCTTGCCAGCCAGGCGGGAATCGCGCTGGAAAATGCCCGGCTCTTCGCGGAGGAGCAAAAAAAGGCGCGCCATCTGACCCTGCTCAACAGGATATCGGAGCACGCGATCGCAACGCTCAATCCCGAGGAAATCCTGATCAAAGTCGCGGAGGAAATCGAGCAAGGCTTGCAGTACGACCATATCGGCATCGGCATCCTGGACTATCCCGCAAAGGAAGTGGTGGTGCAGGCAGAGGCCGGGAAGCGCCGCGACGCTATCGGCCGCCGGATTGCCATTGGAGACGGATTGATCGGACATGTGGCCCGCACGGGCGAGATCGCCATTGTGCGCCAAGTGAACCCCACAAGCTTGCGGCCGGTGCTCCCCGGCTCCGCTTCGGCCATCGCGTTACCGGTGACCTGCGCGGAAAATCTGCTGGGCGTGCTTTACGTGGAGTCGTCCGAGCCTTCGGAATTCACCGATGAAGAGGTACAGCTTTTGCGAACCCTGGCTGACCTTTTTGCCGGAGCGCTGCACAACGCCAAAAACTTCCAGAAAGCCCAGGAGCAGGCGATCACCGATGGATTGACGGGCGTGAAGACGCACCGCTACCTGATGGAGGCTTTATCCAGCGAATGGAAACGGTCGACACGCTCAAGCCGACCGTTTTCGCTGGTGCTGATGGATCTCGACCGCTTCAAGTTCGTGAACGATTTTTACGGACACTTGGAAGGCGACGTCGTATTGCAAAGGGTCGGACTGATTCTGGAGCAGAATTGCCGGCGCTCCGACATCGTCGCGCGATACGGCGGAGATGAATTCGTGATTCTTATGCCGGAAACAAATGTCGAACAGGCACGGCAAATTGCCGGAAAGCTGCGAAGCTGGGTGGCCTCGGACCCGTTGCTCCGCGACAAAAACATTACGGCGAGCTTTGGTATCGCTTGTTTTCCGATTCATGGATCAACGCCGCAAGAACTGATCCAAGTGGCGGACGCGTCAATGTATTTGTCGAAGCACCAGGGGGGAAACGCGGTGTTCACGGCGGAGCGGCGCGAGCCTGGAGATGCAACGGCTTGGAAACGCGACGTGCTGGAGGCATATCTCGGCGTGATGCTGCACCGGCAATTCACCACCGGACCGGCGGCTTTCGAGGAAATCTGCCAGAAAATCCGGCAATTTTCGCAGTCACTCAACGACCGAGGCCAGGCCCCATCCTTTGAGCGCTTGCCGGCGGTGGTCATGGATGCGATGACTTCCCTGGCGTATGCCGTGGATGCCAAAGATCAGTACACACAGGGCCATTCCAAGAAGGTATCCACATATGCGGCGCTCATTGCGCAGGCTGCCGGTCTGAAACCCATCGACGTGGAGGAAGTCAAGCTTGGCGCGCTGCTGCATGACGTGGGAAAAGTTGGCATTCCCGAGGAAATCCTGAACAAAGCGGGACCGCTGGACGCTGACGAATGGGACGCGATGAAATCGCACACGACTCTGGGATGGCAGCTTCTGGAGCCATTGCTGACGTTGAAGAACGTGCGGGAGATGATCAAGCACCATCACGAATTCTTTGATGGTTCAGGTTACCCGGATCAGTTGGAACGGGAGCGCATTCCGCTCGGTGCGCGCATCATTGCCGTCGCCGACGCGTATGACACCATCACGTCGCCCCGGGTCTACAAGAAAGCACGCGGCGCGGAAGCGGCGCTGGCCGAAATCGAGCGCTGCGCGGGCGCCCAATTCGATCCCCGTCTCGTTAGCTTGTTTCTGGAGAGGATTCGCAGGCAGCCTCATCCTATTCTCGAAGTTGTCTCCGGTTCCGATGAAACGGCTGACAGCGCGCTCTGAAGTCCGGCGCGTGCCTGCTCTTTTCCGTATATCATTCCTCGCGGAGGTTTGAATTTCTCATGCAGACAGCCACGGTGAAATGGGTCAGCGGGGAGCAATTCCTGGCAACATTGCCCTCCGGGCACGCGGTAGCAGTTGATTCCAACCGTGAGCACAATTCAGCCCCGGGACCCATGGAATTGATGCTGGCCGCGCTGGGATCATGCACGGCAACGGATATCGTTCTGATCCTGGCCAAGAAGCGGCAGAAGCTAGATTCACTGGAGATTGTGATTCAGGGCGAGCGTGCGAAGGAGCCCCCCACGGTCTGGGTAAAGTTGGAGATACTGTATCGAATGAAGGGAAAGATCGAAGAGAAGGCCGCGCGTGATGCCATTCAACTGAGCCTTGATAAGTACTGCGGCGCGGCGGCGACGCTGCGCAAGACCGCGGAGATCAGTTTTCGCTACGAGATTCTTCCCTCGAAGTAGTGACTTCCTGTTTTTCCTTGTCCGTAATTACGGTGTTTTCATCGTACAATCGCGGTCTACTTCTTGGGGGCGCAAGGCAAAATGGGCAGACACATAGCGGCAAAAATTACAGGTGTGACGGGATATCTTCCGCCGCGAATCGCTACGAATTCCGATCTCGAGAAAATCGTCGAGACTTCCGATGAATGGATCCGCACGCGAACCGGCATTCGCGAACGGCATTACGTCGAACCCGGCATGGCCGCTTCGCATATGGCCACGGCAGCCGCAAATGAACTGCTGAAAAATAAGAATGTAAGAGCGGACGAAATTGACATGATTATTGTTGCGTCGGTGACGCCGGACATGATGTTCCCGGCAACGGCGTGCCTGGTGCAGGACCGCATCGGCGCGAAGAACGCGTGGGGTTTCGACCTTTCCGCAGCGTGCTCCGGATTCGTCTACGCGCTGACCGTCGGATCGCAATTCGTGGGCGCGAGAACGCATCAGAAAGTGCTGGTGATCGGTTCAGACGTGATGACTTCGATCCTCGATTTCAAGGACCGCGCGACATGTGTTCTGTTCGGCGATGGAGCGGGGGCGGTGCTCATAGAGCCCGCGGAAAGCGAGGCGGAAGGCATTATCGATTTCCTGAACGATATCGACGGCTCCGGTGGGTGCCATCTCTATATGCCGGCGGGCGGGTCGCTGCATCCGCCTTCGCATGAAACGGTCGAAAAGCGCATGCATTACGTGCATCAGGAGGGGCAACAGGTCTTCAAATATGCGGTGCGGCGGATGTGCGAAGTCTCGTGCACGCTGCTGGAACGAAACGGCTTTTCCTATCACGATCTGGCGCTGGTGGTGCCGCACCAAGCGAACCTGCGAATCATTCGAGCCATGCAGGAGCGATTGGGGATCGATGATTCCAAGGTGATGATGAACATCGATCGCTACGGCAACACCACGGCAGCGACGATTCCCTTGGGCCTGCGCGATGCGGTGCAGGAAAAGCGGCTCAAGAAGGGCGACTTGGTCTTGCTCATCTCGGTGGGCGCGGGATATACCACGGGCGGCATTCTGATGCGCTGGGCGTATTAAAGGCGGTCAGCGCCTAGGACGTTCTTGGCAGTTCCGGTGTGACGGTAACGGGTGTTAGCAGGAGCGGAGGGCGGCTAGGTAAGCTTGGTTGGACTGCAGGCAGCGATCCATGGAAACGGCAACGTAGCGTGTGCAGGCGGCCATTTCCTGGCGCGCCCAAGAGTTTGCCTGCGGCATCGCCGAGCAGAGCCAAGAAACAACGCGCACGGCTTGGTAGTAGGCGCGCACTTGCCACAGTTTCGCCGGCGAGACGGTAACGCTCGGGCAGATCTTGCTCATTGCCGCGATGGCAGCGAAATCGTCGAGCTTCAGTGCAGGGGAGAAGCTTTCCGAAAGCGGCTCGGCGGCGACGGCCAGCATGTTGGCGCGCCAGAAGAAAACGACAAACTGGGCCAGCATGGCACCGGATATCACGAGAATGAGCGCTGCGACCATTGAGTCTTTTCTCACGCGTGATTGTGCCAAAGGCGGCGTCCGGCTCCAATGGAGCGATGGTACCAGGGGCGATAGAACTCCAGGGGCGCGCGCCTAGTCGGCACGAAATCGCCGTACCATTTAAGTCACAGATATCGCAAAGCTTAAAATAGAAGGGTGCGTGGGTGATGATCTCACGATTCAGGGTTTTGGCCGTCATCGCGGCGCTGGGGGCTGTCGGCGGTTTGCTCGCCCAGCACAGCCCTACGCACGCGACTTCGGAGGCGGATACGCGGGCGATCGCAAGCGTGCTGGAAACGCAGGTCGCCGACTGGAATCGAGGCGATATTCCTGCCTTTATGGCCGGCTACTGGAAGTCCGGCGACACCGAATTTCTGAATGATTCCGGCATCTTCCAGGGCTGGGACGATGTGCTGAAGCGCTATCAAACCAACTATCCGAATCGCGCGGCGATGGGACACCTGACATTTTCGGGGCTGGAGATTCATGTGCTATGCGCGGATTCCGCCTACGTAATCGGCAAATTCCGGCTCGACCGGGAAAAGGATCACCCGCAGGGAGTGTTCACGCTGATCTTCAAGAAGTTTCCGGAAGGCTGGCGAATCGTCAACGATCATACCACGGCGTTTCGTGTGTCGAAGTAACGGCATGCGGCGCTGCAAGGCGAACGAGGTACGTGCATCCGCCACGCTTCTACAGCCTCAGCAAATCGATATAATCGTTTTCCGGGGATGAGCCGCCGAATTTCCATCCTAATTCTGCTCGCGCTTTCCGCCAGCATTTACGTGGGCACGTGCGGCTGGCCGCCACTGCTGGACAGCTCCGACGCCGGCCACGCGGAAGCCGCACGGGAAATGCTTCGGAGCCATAACTGGGTGATCCTGCACATCGACGGCATACGGTACCTGGAAAAACCGCCGCTGCAGTTTTGGTTGGTGGCAGCAAGCTATGCAGTGTTTGGAGTCTCCGCTTTTGCGACGCGCTTTCCGCTGGCGCTGGCCGTAGTGGGCATGGTGCTGATGGTTTATTTCTTCGCCCGAAGATGGTTCGGCGAGCGCGCTGGATTCTACGCGGGCCTGATCATGTGCGCTTCGCCCGGCGTGTTTCTGTTCACGCGCATCATGATTCCCGAGGCGATTTACGCGCTCTTCTTCACCGCTACGTTCTATTTGTTTCTGCGGGCCTGGCAAGGAACGATCTCGCCGCGCAAAGGATACTGGGGCGCAGCGGCGCTGATGGCGCTGGCGGTGTTGACGCGGTCGCTGATTGGATTTGTTTTCCCGGTCGGAATTATCTTCTGTTTTTTGCTGGCGACGGGCGGCTTGAAGAAATGGCGCCGGTTGCCGCTTATCTCGAGCGCGATTGTGTTTCTCCTGGTGGCGCTGCCGTGGCATATCGCCGCGCTCTTCAGCGGGCGGGGATTCTTCGGCGGATTTTTCTGGTTCTATTTCATCAACGAACAAATCTTCCGCGCGCTGGGCTGGCGCTATCCCACGGACTACGAGGTGGTGCCGTTGTGGCTCTGGTTTGCGGAGCACATCGTGTGGTTCTTTCCGTGGATTGTCTTCCTGCCTGCGGCAATTCGCGAACTACCGCGCTTTCGCGATTGGCGGAAGCAATTGGATGAGCGAGGACAAGCTTTGGTGCTGCTGACGGTGTGGGTTTTGTTTATCTTTCTGTTTTTTTCGTGGACCAAGAGCCGGATGGAATATTACAGCTTCAGCGCGTGGCCTGCGGTCGCGATTCTGCTCGGCGTGGGGCTGGAGCGCGCGGAAGCACGCGCTGCGCGCTGGCTATCGCGAGTGCAAGGCGCACTGGCGTCAGTCGGAGCGCTGATCGCGGTGATCCTAGGCGCCATGCTTTGGGTTTCACGCGGCATTGCTTCGACCAGCGACATTTCTTCGTTGCTGCAGAGCCATCCAACGAGCTTTTATCGCGTGGCGATGTCCGATTTCATGGACCTGACGCCGCAGTCTTTCGCGGACTTACGGCATCAGGCTCTGGCGGCGCTGATCGTCGTGCTCGTCGGATTTCTGGGCGCGTGGGTTCTTCGGCGTCAAAAACGCGCGCTGGCAGCGAACATCATCATGGCCTGCGCGCTGGGAGCGTTTTTCTTCTGCGCCAATTGGGCGCTCGGTGTTTTCACTCCGCGCCTTTCCTCCGAACCGCTTGCCAAGACCATCCTCGAGAATTACCGGCCTGGAGATAAGATCACATTGTACGGAGAGTACGACGCCGCGAGCAGCGTGGGCTTTTACACCAAGAAGCAAATCCTGATCTTCAACGGCCGTTACAACGGACTGGAATTCGGCTCGTATTATCCGGACGCTCCGCATATTTTTCTAGATGACCACACGTTCTGGCCAGTGTGGAACGGAAGCGAGCGCGTTTTCCTGGTGGTGCCTGCGAGCGAGATGGACGCAGTGCGTGTGAGGATGCCGCTAGCGACAACGTTTGTGTTTGCACAAATGGGGGACAAGACGGTATACGTCAACCATCGCGTACGCCCCGACGAGCCCAGCCTCGCGGAGATTATCGAGTAACAGATTCCATGAGAGGATGACACTGTGCGAGCGGTGATTACCGGCGGTGCGGGATTTCTGGGGTCTCATCTCTGCGACGCGATGATCGCGCGCGGATGGGAGATCGTATGCATCGACAATTTGATTACCGGAGCCGAAGAGAATATTCAGCACTTGGCGAAGGATTCGCGCTTCGCATTTGTGCGTCAGGACGTTTCCGAATCCATCGACATTCGCGCGCCGTTGGACGCGGTGTTGCATTTCGCTTCGCCGGCCAGCCCGGACGACTACCTAAAGTTTCCGATTGAGACTCTGAAGGTCGGGTCGCTCGGAACACTCCATGCGCTCGAACTGGCGCGGGCGAAACACGCGCGCTTCTTGATGGCGTCCACTTCCGAATGCTACGGCGACCCCGAAGTGAGCCCGCAGCCAGAAACGTACTGGGGACACGTGAATTCCGTAGGGCCACGCAGCGTCTATGACGAAGCGAAGCGATTTTCCGAAGCCGCAACGATGGCGTACCATCGAAAGCACGACGTGGATACGCGCATTGTGCGCATCTTCAATACCTACGGGCCACGCATGCGGCTGAACGACGGGCGGGCCCTGCCGAACTTTCTCTACCAGGCGCTTTCTGGCCAGGCGATCACGGTGTACGGAGACGGGAAACAGACGAGGAGCTTCTGCTACGTGTCCGATCTGATCGAAGGCATGCTCAGGCTTCTCGATTCGCAGGAAAATCTTCCGGTGAATATCGGGAACCCGCACGAGATAACCATTCTAGAATTCGCCGAGCGAATCCGCGCGCTCACTGGAGGTGACGCAGCGCTCACATTCCGGCCGTTGCCACAAGATGATCCGAAAAGACGGCAGCCTGACATTACTAAAGCGAGAAAATTGCTGAATTGGGAGCCAAAGGTGAGCCTTGAGGAGGGACTGCGGCTCACGCTGGAGTATTTTCAGAAGAGGTTTGCAGAAACGCGAGCCGGTTCAAGCTGACGCCGTTGGCATTGCCTGGGCAGCCTTCGGCCTTCCGACTGATTGGTATTCGAACCCCAACGCGCTCATCTCTTCCAGTGACAGCAAGTTCCGGCCATCCAGGACGAGCGGGCGCGCCATGCCCTGATGGATGCGCTTCCAATCGAGATCGCGGAATTCTTGCCATTCCGTAACGATCAACAAGGCATCCGCACCTTGGGCCGCTCCATACGCATCGGCAGTGCAATTCAGCTCAGGAAAGCGAGTGTGAATTTTATCCATGGCCTGCGGATCGTAAGCGCTTACATGAACTCCTTCCTCCTGCAGCCGCTTGATCAAATCGATGGAAGGGGCAAAACGGATGTCGTCGGTATTTGCCTTGAACGCAAGGCCCAGCACGCCAATTTTCTTCCCCTTGAGAACCCAAAGTGAATGGCGGAGCTTCTCGACGAAGCTTTCGACGCGCTGATGATTGACGCGCTCAGCTTCGCGCAGCATGGAAAAATCCACGCCGTGGCGTTCCGCCAGCCGGACGAATGCCTGTAAATCCTTTGGCAGACAGAAGCCGCCGAATCCAAGTCCGGGCTTGAAGAAGTGAGCGCCGATGCGCGGGTCCAGTCCCACGCCGTGCATCACCTCTTCGATATTGGCTCCGAGCTTCTCGGCGAGGTCGGAAACCATGTTCGCGTAAGAAATCTTGATCGCCAAAAAAGAATTCGAAGCATGCTTGATGAGCTCCGCGCTGTTGATCGTCGTTACCAGCCAGGTGGGCCGGTTGCCGCGCGGGCACGACCCGTTGTGCACTGGGCAATCGAACGCTTGCTCGAGCACTGGCCGGTAAATCTCGCGAAGCTGTCTTTCGGCGGTTTCGTCGTCGACGCCGACGACGATGCGGTCCGGATGCAGAAAGTCGTTGACGGCCGTGCCTTCGCGCAAGAATTCAGGATTCGACGCGACGCGAAAGCGGATCGTCCTTCCCCGGCCGTAAATCTCCAAGACGCGCTTCAACTGCTGCCCTGTCTGCGCGGGAACGGTGCTCTTTTCGACCACCAGTTTGTCAGACTTGGATTCCGCCGCGATCATCTGCGCTACGCGATCAATGGAACTGAGGTCAGCATCGCCGTTTGGTAGCGGTGGGGTTCCGACGCAGATGAAAATCACGTCGCCTTGGGCAACGGCCTGCCCCGGCTCAGCGGAAAACGAAAGACGCCCATTTTCCCGATTCTTGGCGACGACAGCGTCGAGTCCGGGCTCGAAGATCGGTAGTTTGCCACCCTCGAGGATGTCGATTTTTGTTGCGTCATTATCAGTGCAAAGAACTGCATGACCCAATTCTGCTAGGCATGCCCCGGTGACCAGACCAACGTATCCGGCGCCTATCACGGAAATTCGCACGAGCCACTCCTCCGCCTACAGTTTACCTAACCGCAAAGAACCAAGGTCCTCTATTGTCGTACAAACGCGCCTTCCGGCAATACGGGAATCTTTGTACCGCGTGTGGTGGCACGCGGACAATATTGATAGTAGAATCCCCCGTAATTTGCGGCTTGGATCGGCCGCGCTCATTCTGATGTGGGGCTTCTGATGGACATTCTGTGGGCGGCCATAGCGATATGTGCACTGGTTTCCGTGGCGTTCTATGTCCTGGCGCTTTCGTGGCAGCGGATGCTAAGGAGCCACTCGCGCGCGATTCGCGAATTGTTCGATCGGCTGGAAGCGCTGGAAGCAATGGACGATCCGCTGATGCGGCGAAAGATAGGCGAATTAATGCCTTCGCCGCTGAAGCAAGTCCACATTCTCAGTTTCCGCCTGGGCGAGCGATTCTGGCGCGACACGCTGGGCGCGACCGAGCTGCAAGTGCGCCACGTCCATGAACACGGAACGTTCATTGGGTCCGTGAAAATCGAGGTCTGGCGGAGCCATGCGGCCATCATGTTGCGGGAACTCTTGCCGCAGAGCAAGTCCGCGGGCTGGCAAACACGCACCGTGGATATTTACGCCACGGATTCGAGCGCGCGGGCAGTTCTCTGGCAACTTTGTCTGGAGCCCGCCGCGAATTCGCGCGGGACGGAACCACCGTCGGTGGAATTACGCTACGAGAACGGAGCGATTGTGCTGGCGACACACAGCGGCACAAATAGAGCGCGGCCGGAAGCGTCCCCCAGCGAATCCATGGACGAAAGAATAGTTTTCTGCATACCGCTTGACGCAGAGCAGCTTGCACAGTTTCGCGTTCCGGAGGTAGACAGGGGGACCGGCGGAGTTGAAAGCGAGGCGGCCGACGGGCCATCCGAGGCAGGAGGCCGACGCGCCGATGGGTGGATCGCGTCGTTTTCGCACCAGGACGAGCGACAGGGCGTGGATTGGCAGCTCCGTATTCGCGACCTTAACGGCCGAACCACTTCCGAGCACTGGACGATTATGGAGCCTCCGCAAGTGCGGCGCGTTTCCTAGAAGCAAGCTGCGAGAAACAGCGTGACGAACAATCCGCAGGCCACTCTTGACCCGCTTCGCTGAAGTTGTATATCTTGCCTCCCTCGGAGGGACCATGTTCCAAAGCCGTCTGCGACTCATTTTCATTTCGTGTGCCATTTTCGGCGCGGCCGCAACTTGTTCCGCGCAAAAAAAGCCGCCGCTGACTCTGGATGCGTTTTTCGATTCGGTTTCGTTTTCCAGCGTCGCGGTTTCTCCCAATGGGCAGCAGGTGGTCCTGCAGACCGAGCGCGCGGATTGGAAGGCGAATCGTTTTCGAGAGGATCTGTGGCTCTATCGTACGAGCGACGCATCGCTGATTCCGTTGACGACTTCGGGAGAAGATAGCGATCCGCAATGGTCTCCGGATGGGCGGTGGATTGCGTTTCTTTCCGGCCGGAGTCATGAGGCATCCGACCATGCCGCGGAAAGCAAAACGCAAGTCTACACAATCTCGATGCTGGGAGGAGAGTCGTTTCCAGTTACGGCGGCCAGCGAAGACGTTCACGCCTTTGCGTGGTCTGCGGACTCAAAGCAGATTTTCTTCGCGACGCGCGAGCCGTGGACCGAGGAACAGAAGAAAAAATACGAAGAGCAATGGAAGGATGCGGTTCAATATCGGGAAGCGGAGCGCTGCGGAAACATCTTCGCCATCGATTTTGCTGCCGTTGCGCAATGGAACCGCGAGGCGCCTCAGGATGGAACGGAGCGACCGGCAGCGCGGAAAATCAGCTCTACTCCGTATCACGTCCAACAACTGGCGAGTTCTCCGGATGGCCGATCGCTGGCGTTTACGACTACTTCTCGGTCACTACGGGAGGAGTCGCTCGACGGCGACGGCATCTACATGATTTCCCTGGGTGGCGCGGGCAATGCTGAAGCAAAACCGGTCCCGCTGCTTCAGCATCCGCAGGCCTTTTTCGATCGGATTCAATGGGCGCGCGACAGCCGGCATCTGTTCTTTTCTTTTTTGAATGGCGCGGTCGACGGCCCCTATGAGGACGCGCAGGCGCGCGTCTATTGGGTGCGCGCGGACGGAAACGGACAAGAGAGTTGCGGAGCTCCCGCGAGCGGGCAAGGATGCGAAAGATGGGCGAGCACGTTTTCCGGTTCCATGGACGGCTACGCGGTGATGTCCGATGGAAGCTTGCTTGCCACCGGACGGTTGGGAACGGAAGTGCAGCCGTACGTACAACGCGAACCCTCCACGGAGTTCGCGAAGCAAGCGGGACAATCGGGCACGTACGAATCGTTCTCCGCCGCCACGCAGGCGCCGGCCGTTGCGTTCGTTTACTCTTCGTTGCAAAGTCCTGCCGAAGTTTACTTGGCTTCGGACCCAACGAAGATCAACGAAGCCGTGCGAATCACCTCATTTAATCAAGCGCTCGCCCACGCTGAATTGCCTCAGGGAAAGCCTTTTCAGTGGACTGCAGATGATGGAACAACCGTGGAAGGCATGTTGATTTATCCGCCAGGAAAATTCGGTCAAACAAATCTGCCGATGTTCACTTTCATTCACGGCGGGCCTGAGGACGCGGACGGAAATCATTTTGAGGCGGACTGGTATCAGTGGGCCGATTTGGCGGCAACGGATGGCTGGCTCGTGTTTGAACCGAACTACCGTGGCTCCGTAGGCTATGGCGACGCCTTCGCCCTGGGCATCATTCCGCATATCGTTTCGCGGCCCGGCAAAGACATTCTGGAGGGCGTCGACGCCCTGGTGAAGAACGGCACCGCTGACCCGAACCATTTGACCATCGGCGGATACAGTTACGGCGGGTATATGACCAACTGGCTCATCACGCAAACGACGCGGTTCAAGGCTGCGGTGACCGGAGCCGGGGCTGTGGAGCACGTGGCGAATTGGGGAAACGACGACACCACGTTCGACGACGCGTATTTCCTCGGCGGTCTGCCCTGGAAGGCGGAAGAAAACTACAATGCCGAAGCAGCCATCTGGCAGATCGGCAAAGTGCGCACGCCGACGCACATGGTTGCTGGTTCGCGCGACATCCGTGTTTACGTCGGCGAAGATTATTTGCTCGAACGCGCGCTACATACCATGGGGATTCCGTCCGCGCTGCTTATCTTTCCGGGAGAAGGACACGGGCTGGGAAATGATCCGTGGCACGGGAAAATCAAGGTGCGCGAAGAACTGAAATGGCTCGATCGATACGGACGCAATCAGGAGGGTCAGGATTTTACCAGCAGAAAATTGCCGATGACCAACGCATCCACTCCGGAGCAAAAATAGCTGCGAACAGCGTCGCGCGGAGAGACCACCAGCGGCTCGCCGAACAAATTGAAGGAAGCATTCAGCAGAATCGGCGCCAGAGCTTGCGCGCCGAATGCTTTCAAGAGCGACCAGTAGTACGGGTTCGCCTCTCGCGTAACCACGTGCAGGCGGACTCTGCCTTGCGGCAACGCGTGCGGGGAAAGTAATTCGCTATGCTCCGGACGCAGGCGGCCCATCGTGGTCATGAACTGCGCTGCGGGCGCCGGTGCTTCGAAGTACTTCCAAGCGTCTTCCTCCGGCACGGAGAGCGCGAACGGCCGGAAAGGCTCGCGATGCTTCACATAGTCATTCAGATTTTCCTTCACGTAGAGAGCCCAAGGAGACGCGAGCAGGCTGCGATTGCCTAAAGCGCGCGGGCCGAACTCCGCCGCGCCCTGGAACCAACCGACAATTTTTCCAGCACTGAGAAGCTTCACCGCTTCGTGAATTCCCTGCTCATCGGAAGCTGTCCATCGGTACATCGCCTTGCAATTGTCGAGCACCTTCTTGATTTCCTCATTCGGATAACTCGGACCCAGGTACACGTGCGGGAATTCCTGCGTATGGCGAGGGGGGTTCATTTTTTGCTGCGCGAGCCAGGCGGCGCCGAGCGCCGTCCCTTCATTTCCGGAAGCGGGCTGGACAAAGACTCTGGCGAAGCCCGCATTCTTTTCGAGTTCCGCAACCAGAAGCGGATTTAAGAAAAGCCCGCCAGCCAGGCACAAATTGTCGGTTTTGTGTGTCTTGCGAAGAGTTTGCGCGAGGTCCGTGACCACGATCTCGCACGCCCTCTGCAGGCTGCTCGCCAGCGTCGCGCGAACTTCTTCGCTCAGTTGTGCCGGCGAGTGCGACGAAATCCCCACCCGATCATAAAACGTCTGCGAGAATGCCAGGCGGCCCGCGAAACCCCTTGTGAAATACGCTGAATCAAGTTTCGGATACAGGCCGCCGGGGCGACGAATCATGCTCAGAAACATTTCTAGGTATCTGGGCTCCGCAGTGAGACTCAGCCATTGCGTCTTGTGTTCGTGCTCGTGCGGGCGGTATCCGAGCAGCTCGGTCACCTGGGAGTAGATCCACGCCAGGGAGTTTGGAAACGAAGTCGCGTGCACGACGCGAATCTTGGCCCCGTCGCCGAGGGCGACGATGCCGGATTGGCCGCCTCCTTGCTCATCGAAGGTGAGGATAAGGGCGCGATCAAAGGAAGAGGCGTAAAACGCGCTGGCTGCGTGGCAAAGATGATGATCGAAAGGCAACAGCGGAATCCGCGCATCTTCGGACAGCAAACGGAGAATCCGCTGGTTATTCAACTCGGCCGCGAGTTCGCCGACGGCCTTGCTTTCGTAATAAGCGCTAGAGATGGGAGCCGTTGCGAGAAAGCGCGCGCGGAATGCTGTCCGCCGCGCCCACAAACGCCACGGGCGGCTAGCCACGGCGATGGCGCTGGCGTCAGGCCATGCGATCCCGGCGCGCTGCAAGCAAAAACGGATGGCCGCTCGCGGAATGCCCGTCGCGTTGCGCGAACGCGTGAGTTTCGATTCCTCCATCGCGGCGAGAAAACCGCCTTCGCCGAGAAGAGCGGCTGCGGTGTCGTGAGTCAGCGCCGATAACCCGAGGAAGTACATGCAAGGCGCTTCTAGGAATCATCCCGATTGAAGCGGCGCCCGGTGAGAAGCCCACGAAGACCCATGAGAATTAGTCGCGGCTGGCTCAGGCAAACGCGCCAGAGCACCTTGAGGGCTTCGTCGCGTGAAAACTGGCTGAGCGAGCGCTTGGCCGGTGGATTGAGCGAATCCACAAGACTGCTGTAGTCATCCTGCTGGAAATCGTGCAGAGCCCGCCGGATAAGAAGATGCATGTCCAATTCGCGGCGCAACCGGCGCAGTTCGCGCTCCGAGCCCGGATTCAGAATCGCTTCCGCCACGCCCGCTGCTCCGCGCAGGCCCGTGACAATGCCTCCGACGGTGCTCACTTTCACCTGCGCTGCCGCGTCGCCAACAACAAAAACTCGTGCACCGCCGAATTTCTTCTCGACCGGAACCCAGCGCTTGTAAACAGGGATTCGCGCACCTTGGAAAGCCAATGGCTCAAGTTTACGCTTCACCAGAAACGCATCGAGATCCTTGCGCACCTCCGAGCCCGACTCACCGATGATGCCAAGCGCACCTCGTTCCGAGGATTCGGGTATGAGCCAATAAAAATAGGGGGTGTCCTTAGGCACGAACCAGACACGAACCGTATCCGGCGACATGTCTTTCGGTAAGGGCACAATTGCCTGCACTAACGGAACTGTGACCGGCCGTGGCCATCCCGCTGCTTGCGCGACGGCGCTCAACGCGCCGTCACTGGCAACTACGGTTTCCGCTGCAAATTCTTCGGACGTATTTTCCCCGGTGTGCTGCAATTCGAGGGAGATTTTCTGCGGCTGCGGCGTGAGGCTGCGAAAACTCCGGCCCAGATGGATTTCCGCGCCGGCCTCCTGGGCGTGTTCCGCGAGTGAACGAATAAGCTTCGCGCGCTCAATGATCAAATCCGGCTGAGCCAGATCGATGGTGGCCGCGCGGCCGTCGGTGAAGAGCTCGAATCTCCGGACTTCGTTGACAATGCTGGACTTTCCGGCGGCTCCCAAGAGGTCGTTCATGCGGCGCGTGACGATCAGAGTGCGCTCGGCTGCGTCGAGCTGCTCCGACTGCTCGAACACGCGCACGGGCACTCCTTTGCGCGCAAGCAAGTACGCAGCGAAGAACCCTGCTGCCGAGCCGCCAACCACGGCGACAGTTCCGCAAGTCGCGGGAGAGTCGTGAAGATTATTCGGTGAGGTATCGGGAGCTGACAAAGGCATCCTTGTTCTACCGGAGTTTGTTGCCTATCTCGTGATCGCGACTTGCCGTGAGCCGACGATTGCCAGGACAGTCAATCAGGACGCTTTATCCCAGAGAGAGGCAGTATAACGTAGCTATTCTGTTCCGCAAATAGAAGCCAGTTAATGCATGCTGGTAAGCTGTTCCTTCGCTGAGGCTGAATCCGGAAATTGTCGCTGGTCTTCATAGGGCGACCGCTCAAGCACAACGACGGCAACTGCGCCGCTGATAAGCAATAGACAGCAGAGGACGCCTATTTCGACGTAAGGCAGATAGGACACCACCAAGCCCAGTGTCCCCAAAATCAATCCCAGACCATACATGCCCAAGACGGCGCGCTTATGCCCCAGTCCCCGGTTTGAGAGCCGATGCGCGGTGTGGTCCTTCCCCGGCGAAGTAAACGGCAACAATCCGCGACGCAAGCGAGAAATGCTGATCAAAGTAGTGTCGAAGATTGGAACGGCGAGGATTAGCACTGGAGCGAGCCAATCCGCGAGCGGATGCGAGGCGGTGGGGCGCAGCTTGAGCCCCAGCGTCGCCATAAGGAACCCAAGAAACATCGCGCCGCCGTCGCCCATAAAAATCTTTGCCGGGGCGAAGTTCCAGCGCAAAAAACCCAAGGAAGCGCCCAGCGCCGCCGCAGCCAGAGTGCAGACCAGACGCTGGCCATTCAGCGCCGCGGACAGAGTAAAAAACGCCGCGGCCATGGCCGCAACGCCCGCGCATAGGCCGTCCATGTGGTCCAGAATACTGAACGCGGCGGTGATTCCCACGACCCAGAAAACGGTGAGGAAAATATCGAGCAAGGCGCCCGCTCTTCCGGCAAAAAGCTGAGAAAAAACATGTGCGCGGACTCCGACGGCCACAAGAATGCACGCGGCCAGAGGCATGCTCAGAAAGAGTTTCACCTGGTGATGAAGTTTGCCGCTATCGTCCAGAGTGCCGGTGATGGCCAGCAGCGTAGCGCCAACAAGGATACCCACAACCTCCATCCTCATACCGGCCGGCACTGTGATGGCAACGGCGATGACGAAGCCCGCGTAAATGGCCACTCCGCCCAGAAGCGGCATTGGCCTCAGGTGCACTTTGCGGGCGCCGGGCCTATCGACGAAGCCAGCATATAGGGCGAATTGCCTCACCGGCCACGTCAGGGCAAAGGAAGCCATCAAGGCAATTCCGAAAGCGATCGCACTGCTCAATACCACAGTAGCACTCCGATTAAATCAGCGCGCCGTTAGCATCTTTTCCAGGCACTCTTTGACTTGAGCTGGCTTACGGTCCGCAAAATACCAGTCCATGGTGCGCCGCAAACCGTCGCGAAACATGACTTCTGGCTCCCAGCCGAGAAGCTTCTTCGCAAGAGAGTTATCCGCGACGCGATTTACAGGGCCCGTAGGCATGTTTCGCAAAAATTTGAAGTCGGCCTTCTTGCCGGCGTATTCGAGGGTCAGCTGGGCGGCGTCGATGACGCGAACGCGCTCCATCGTGCCCAAATTCACCGCAGTTCCATCGCTGATTTTCTCGGCCGCGAGAATTGTGCCACTCACAATGTCGTCCACGTAGGTCCAATTGCGAATCTGCTGGCCATCACCCCAGATTTCAAAGGGATTTTGCCCCACGAAGGCTCGCGCGATCATCGCGATCACCGCATGATTCTCCACGCCGCGTGGTCCATAGACCGTGAAATAACGGCAGGAAGCAGCGCCGAGCTTGTACTCGCGGTGATAGGCCTGCAACGTCATCTCCGCCATCAGCTTCGCCCAGCCGTACATGTTGTCGGCGTCGTACGGGGGCTTGACGTCAGCTTCCTTCAGGTAAATCTCCTTGGTGGTGTCCGTTTGCATGTAATTGGGATAGGCGCAGCCCGAGGAGGCATAGCAAACCTTTTCCACGCCTGCTTTGACCGCCTCCCAAAAAACAACTCCATCGAGGAACAGGTTCGACGCCGGTCCAGCCTGATGCAAGTCGACGTACCCTCGCCCGCCGTGGTCCGCGGCTAAGTGGAAAACTACCTGAATATCCTTCATCACGGCGCGGGCAACGCCGGGCTCGCGCAAGTCCGCCTCGATGAAACGAACTCGTCCATTCTTGACGTGTCCTTCGATGTTCTCCAACCTGCCGCTGGAAAGATCGTCCACCACGCGAATCGCAGCACCGCGTTGCAGCAGAGCATCCACCAAATTCGAGCCGATAAACGATGCACCTCCGGTAACCAATACCTTCTTACCATTCCACATTATGAGTGCCCCTGTGTCACGCGAGAGCGTGCTGCTTCTTCCACCACGCCAACGAATTTCTCGAGCTCGTTCGCCCTGGCGTATTTCTCCGACGCTTTGCGGGCCCGCTGCCCCATCGCTGCGAGCCTTGCCGGATCGTCTTTCAATGTCTGAATCGCCTCAGCGACATCCGCCGGTTTGTCCGGATCAACCACCAGCCCGCAATCTTCGCGGCGCACGATGCGCGCCACGTCGGTATCTTCCGGAGCGACCGCGAGGACAGGACGGCCCGCGGCGAGGATTGAATAGAGCTTGCTCGGGACCACCACACCGCCAAGCCCGCGCCGTATCGTGACCACGTGAAGATCGCCAGCAGCCATCACGCACGGAATTTCTTCGGCTGGACGAAACGGCAGGAAGCGCACGATGGGGCATCCCTGACTTGATTCCTCCAGTTGGTTGCGATTCGCTCCGTCGCCGATGAAAACCAAACGAATGCCATTCTCCGGGAGAATCTTCGCGGCCTTGAGGAGCGTGGGCCACGCGCCGTAAAAGCCCAGGTTTCCCGCATGCAGCACAACAAAATCCGCCGAACCTCGAATTTCGCGAATCGCAGGATGATCGGAAGGCGCGACCGGCGCCGGAACAGAAGTGCCGTCCCGAATCACGATGACGCGAGCCGCATCAACGCCCTTTGAAATAACGCGCTCGCGCATATCTTCGCCAAGCACAATTACACGCGCGGCTTGCCGAAGAGCAGCCCGGTGCAGCTTCTCCCAAATGCCCACCCAGCCCTTCGGCCGCACGATGTCTCCGCCTATCGCCATGTCCGGATAAAGATCGCGGATGTTGTAGACAAACGGTACGCTCTTCATTCGCGCGATCATCGCTCCCACAATCCCCGCAAATGGAGGATCTGTCATCGCCAGGATCAAATCTGTTTTCATGGCCAGAGCGCGAGGTACTGCCAGCGACACATAAGACAGATAGTTCGCGACGCGGCGCCGCATCTGGTGGCGAGGATACGCAGTGGAACCGACGCGCTCCACGGTAATGCCGTTCCGTTGCTCGCGACGAAGAAGCGAAAACGGGTAATGCTCATCCGGGTCGTAGGAAGGCCGGCCGGCGAGAACCGTTACGTTGTGCCGCTGCGAAAGCGCGTTGGCCACCGATGCGGCCATCCTTGCCGTCGCCGACGTGTCCGGCGGAAAATATTGGTTCAATAGTAGAATGTGCACAGCGAGTTTCCCAAGTTACTCAGGGCGCATGCCGGGCAGCTTCACGAAAGCGACGCCAGAGTGGTTGCGCGTCGCTCGCAAAATTACAGCCTGGTGCCCAGCACTTCGGCGGAAGTCTGGTCGCCCGATTTCTCGGCCGACTTCTTCTCCATAATAAAGTTTCCCAAAACCAACACGTCCATCTTGGTGCGTTCAAAACAAGCCAAAGCTTCTTGTGGGCGGCAAACAATCGGCTCGTTGTCGTTAAACGAAGTATTCAGAAGAACCGGCACGCCGGTCACGTCGCCGAACGTCCGAAGCAGCCGCCAGTACAGCGGATGCGAGTCGCGATTCACGGTCTGCAAGCGCGCCGTGCCATCCACGTGCGTCGGGGCGGGAATCACCGCGCGCTTCGACTCGCGCACGGGATACGCGAACGTCATGAAAGGCGACGGATGCGTTTGCTCGAAATATTCTCCCACCGATTCCTCCGGAAGTGAAGGCGCAAACGGGCGGAAGATCTCGCGGTGTTTGATGCGCCGGTTCAGAGTGTCCTTCATCTGAGCGCGCCGCGGATCCGCAAGAATGCTGCGGTTTCCGAGCGCGCGTGGGCCCCATTCGGCGCGGCCCTGAAACCAGCCCACCACTTTCCCCTGCGCAATGTGCGTCGCCGTGGCTCGCAAAAGCGCCTCTTCGTCCAGTTCGGCAACCTGAACGTCCCCCGAACGCTGGCTCGCGACAGCATTGCGTATTTCAGACGCCTCGAATCCCGGGCCCCAAAATGCATGGTCCATCTGGAAAGACCGAGGCTTTCCCAGAGTCTGGTGATAAACGGCGAACGCGGCGCCCAGAGAAAGACCGCCGTCTCCGGCCGCGGGCTGAACGTAGACACGTTCGAACGGTGTCTGTTTCAGAATTTTACCGTTAGCAATGCAGTTGAAAGCTACTCCGCCTGCAAGGCACAACGTCTTGGCTTTTGTTTGCTCGTGGAGGGCATTCACATTGGCCAGCAGTACTTCTTCCAAGCGCGCCTGCATGCTCGCCGCAAAATCTTTGTGTCGACTCTCGATCGGCTGCTCGGGCGTGCGCGCAGGCCCGAACCGCTTCTCAAGCTGCGTCGAGAAAAGGCCTCCGACCACCGGCGTTTCGTCCGACTGTTTCCACGTCATTTCCGGGCCTGATTTGTGATGCGTGAAGTAACGGAGGTTGAGCCGCACGCCGGGGGGCTTCCCAGCCTGCACGATGTCGCGAAATTCGTCGCGATATACGGGCGAACCGTACGCGGCCAGCCCCATGACTTTGTATTCGTCGCCGAATTTCCGGAAGCCGAGGTACTGCGTCATCCCGGTATAAAACATTCCCAGCGAGTGGGGAAACGCAACGGACCCGGCAATGCGAAGATTCGAGCCTTCGCCAACACCCCACATGGTGCTGGCGAAGTCACCCAGTCCATCAGCGGATAGCACCGCCGCACGCTCAAACGGCGAGACAAAAAAGGTGCTGGCCAAATGCGCGCGATGGTGCTCGATGCGATGGAATTGCGCCCGGATGCCCTCCGGATCGATGTCCAATGCCGAAGCTAGTTCTTCCTTAATTCCGCCAAAGCGAGCGGCAACCTTGGCGCGCTCCATGGCAAAACGGGGCATGCGCAACGCAAAACGCAGTTTCGTTCCCAACCGCGCCCATGGATCGCGAGGCAGGGCGATGTGGTCCACGTCGGAAAGCTTGACTCCCGCAGCCTGCAAGCAATACTGAACCGCCCTGCTCGGCAGCCCGGCCGCATATTTGATGCGATTGAGGCGTTCTTCCTCGACGGCGGCGATCAGCCGGCCATCCACGACGATTGCCGCCGACGCGTTGGCATGGTACGCATTGATTCCGAGGATGATCATCTGTTGTTTGCGTTTCCTCTTGCTCCGGCGGGCTCTGTCTCAGAGAATCGCTGGAGCTGCAGCCTGGTCGTTCATGGCGGCTGATGTATCCGGCGTGATGGTCAGGTTCCGTCTCGCCCATTCGTTCAAAACAAAAATACCCCACGGGCGCGACCAACTCGTTCGGCCGGCGAGGAAGTCTTCCCAAACCCTCTTAACTTCTGCTATATCGATGACCGACGCGACCGCAGCGTCACAATTGTACAACCCGAACTCCACCTGCGCACGCAGCGGTCCACGCAGCCAGACTTCCCAGGGTAAGGTAAATGTGCGCTTGGGCTGATTTACTGCATTCTGGGGAAGCAAATCCCCGAGCGCCTCGATTAGGAGAACCTTTCGCGCGCCCTTCTTATTCTTTGCCGTTTCCGGACAACTGAGCGCCGTTCTCACCAGCGGATCATCAAGAAACGGCACACGAACCTCGAGCGAATGGCACATGCTCATCGTATCCGTGTCTCGAAGGAGCATGTCAACTAGATACGAGCGGGTTTCCAGCCAGGAAACGGAAGTGAACGCGTCCATGTTCGCAGTGTCTGCAGCCGCATCGGAAATCCACTGCCACCACTCCGAACCCGCCCAGACAGCGGAAGAGTTGTGCAACAATCGCGTGGCGTCTTGCGGCGGGAAAAGCGTCCGCGCGAAAAAATACGGATGAGGAAAATCCGCAGGGCGCAGGAACGCAGCGCTTGCTTTCCGGATCGCGTCCGGCCGCTCGCTGCGCGCAGTGCCGGAGAGCACCAGATTCGAAACCGCCTTGCGCACGGTCTGCGGCGCGTAACGCGCCCAGGCCATGAGCGCCGCGATTCGCGGAGTCGCTGAGAATGTACTGTAGCCTCCGAAAAGTTCGTCGCTGCCCAGGCCTGACAGCGCCACTTTCAGGCCCGCTTGCCTCGCCGCCCATGAAACGAAATACGTGTTCACGCCGTCCGCGCTTGGCTGATCGAACGCCGCGATCGCTTCGCCGAGCCGGAGGCGCATCTCATCTGCCGTCAGCAGAAATTCAGAATGATCCGTTCCCAGGAAGTTCGCCGTGGCGCGGGCTGTTGCTCCTTCGCTGAACTCTTCCTCGGAAAACGCCACAGTGAACGTTTTGACGCGCGCGTGCTGTTTGCTGGCGATTGCGGCGATGGCCGTTGAGTCGATGCCGCTGCTCAAGAAAATGCCCAGCGGAACGTCCGCTATTAAGTGGTGCCTGACGGAGTCTTCCAGAGATGCGCGCACTTGCGTTGCCGGAGATTCGTAAGAACCCGTGATGGAAAGCTTTGTCGCCTCGGCAGCATTCCAATAGGGCTCCGGCCGGAACGATGCGGAAGCGGCATCGCACGAGACATAGCCGCAATGGCCCGGCGGCAGGGAGCGCACTCCCTCGATCAATGTTACTGGCTCTCCCACTGCGCCGAACAACAGATAGCTTGAAACCGCGGAGGCACAAAGGCGGCGCGGTATGCATCCGCTGGCCAATAACGCACGGACCTCAGACGCGAAGAAGAAGTTGCCATCCGCCACGCCGTAATACAGCGGCTTGATGCCCATCCGATCGCGCGCCAGAAAAACCCGCCGGGCAGGATTCGTCTTGCCATCCGGCATTTCCGTGATAGCAAAAGCGAACATTCCGCGCAGATGTTGCACGCAGTCCCGGCCCCACTCCTCGTACGCGTGGATTATGGTTTCCGTATCCGATTGCGTGCGGAAGACGTGGCCGGCGCTCTCGAGGGAGCGGCGCAATTCGCGGAAGTTATAGACTTCACCGTTATAAACCACCGCGAGAGTGCCGAACTCATTCCAAATTGGCTGCTGGCCTCCGGGAAGATCGATAATGCTCAATCGCCGCATGCCGATTGCTGCGCGTGCCGTGGCAAAGATGCCTTCACCGTCAGGGCCACGATGCGTCATCGCCCGCATCATGCGCCCGAGGCGCTCGATGATTTCCGTTCGATTTTCGCTGCCGATGATCCCGCAGATTCCGCACATAGCTAAACCGTTTGTTTAGGGCTTCCTCGTCCGAAGCTTTCCGCTAAGGCCTCGCGATATATTTCCACCATTTCAGAAACTGGCTCGTCCCACGACAGCTCCTTCACGACTGCCGGACAGGCATTGCGAAATCGCGCCGCGGCATTTTCGTCTTCGAGCACAATCTTCAGCGCAGCCGCAAGCGAAGCGGAATCGTGCGAAACGACAAGACCAGCCCTGTCCTTGATGATCGGAGCAATGCCGCACTGGTCCGTTACGATCACCGGCGTCCCGCAGGCCATCGCCTCCGCGGCGGAGTTGCCGAAGTTCTCGTTTTGCGAAGGAAGAACGAAGACATCCGCATCGCGGTATGCATTCCATTTTCGCTCGTCATAAAGCGGGCCGTGAAGCGAACGCGTCCGCAATCCCCAGAGACAAAGCTAACGACCGGAGCCGCGCGGAATATACGCGATCCTGTTCAGGACCAGCAATGACGAGCACAGAGTTTGCACCGAATTGCGATGTTTCGCGCCATTGCGCAAAGGCTTCCAAGAGCAGCTCGGGACTTTTCTTTGGTTCTAAACGGCCGAGATAAAGCACCAATTTCGCCTGCGAAGGAATCTGCCATTCCTTGCGAAACACGCCGCGCTCCGGAATGGACTGCGGCGCTCCCACGCCGTTGCGCCGGACGATGATTCGCGCGGAGTCGATTCCTCCATCTATAAGCTCCCGCTTTTCCTGATCCGACGTAGCGATCAGCCGGTGAGCCCCGGCAAGAAGACGCTTTCCAAGGGCTCGGTGATAAACTTTCTTCAATCCGATATTACGGACGATGGGCCGGAACATCCCCATGGGCTCCACCACATAAGGGATATGATTCTTCCGGCAAAAAAACGTCACGGCTGGCCCGAGGAAATCGTACAGCCCGTACACATGCACAATGTCGTAGTCCCTAAGAGGTCCCCGGCAAAAGCTTACCATACCCGGATTCAGCGATAGAGCGCGATAGTGTCCGGCACTACGCAGGAAAATCGCCTTCACGCCTTGCTCCTGCGCGCACCAGCCCCAGCGGCATTTTTCTGCGGTCATAGTGGGAGCCATCGATGGCTGAAATCCCCAGTCAGCCGTCAAAACCGTGACCGCGTGCCGCCGTTGCGCGAGCCCGAGAGCAATGGCTCGTACTTTGACCGCAGGCCCTCCCTTTTCCTGGAATGGATAGTAGGCTTGGGCTGTCTTCAATATTTTCATGGTTCAGCCCGCTTGGCTCTGCTGCTGCACTTTTCAGACAATCTCGCTCAGGATAGCCAGTAACTTCCGCTGGAAACTCTCAAACGTGAACTCGCGGTTCACTCGCTGCTTGCCGCGCGCTCCTAGCTCTTCTCGCAACCGCGAGTCCGAGAGCAACCGCCGCAGAGCAGCGGAAATTGCTTTGGTCGTCGGCTCAATCAACAACCCTTCGCGGCCATTTTCCACCACGTCTGGGATGCCGCCAACATTCGCCCCAATCACGGGCTTGCCGAAGGCCATCGCCTCGAGGAAAACCAGCCCAAAACCCTCGCCTGTGCTGGGCAACGCGAAAATTTCGGCGGCAGCGTAACAAGCCGCGAGCTCCTTGCGCGAAAGGTCCGTGAGAAAGTGAACACGTTCCTCCGCCTTTGAGTTTCGCGCCTGCTGTTTCAGCCGCGAGAGGTCGTCGCCCGAGCCCGCCAAGACAAGATGAAGCTCCGGAAAGTCACGCGAAAGCTCGGCAACCGCTTGAATCAGCAGATCAGCGCCCTTGTAACGCTCGCTCGCCGACCAACGACCGACCGACAGTACGACCCGCCCGCGCGGAAATCCCTCCGGCCGCGAAAGTTTGTCAGCGCATTCGGTGAATGCCCGCGAACTCCGGATCGAGCGGCCACGGAAGCTCGCGTATCTTTCCCTCCGGCACGCCTTGAATTCGCGCCAGCCGCCGCGCGGTATCTGAACTCGGAGCTGTGACAATATCGGCGCGCCGTAGCATTCTTCGCCGAATCATCGGCAACGGCTGCCAAATCTCTATGCCGTGCGCGCCCACAATAGCTCGCGCATCTTTGCTGATAGCTTTCATCATCCCCGCAATGGGCGCGAGATTCGGGATGGGCCGCAAAAATCATCTTCGGTTTTTCACGCGACGCGAGCAACAACGCCTTGAGAAGGAATCGCGGTTTCCCCCGCGCAAATCCCGTGAAGCGGAAACACATCCCTCCGATGGACACCTCGTGCTCCCCTCGTGCGTCATTGAGGCTCAGGAAAATGCATCGGCCAGCCGCGATCGGCCTGCAATCGCGCTCAGCGCCGCCGCCGTTTGCCGCCCCGCGAGCTGAACTCCGCCGACGCTCACCAGCCCCGGAAAAAGCCCGATGATCATGACCGTTCCGAGGGCTTTCGAAAGACAAACGCCGCATGCGTGGCCCAATCAGGCGGGCAAATTCGATCTGCCAAGGGTTCTGCCCATGCAGAAAGGCCCACTGAAATCCGCCTCGCTCCCCAGTACAATCGTTTAACCGATCTGCCAAACTCTGACTTGGTTTTCGGAACGTCAAGAGACACAGGTAGAGTGTCCGTCCGAGCATCAACAAAGATCGTCTTTCCCAAGGAAACAGCTCCCGTAATCATTCGATCGAACAGGAGAAACTCTTGACCAAACCATGAAATCAGTTCTGGTCCGCAGGCCCGCACACGCTCGATCCATTCGACGGGCCTATGGGAAGCAACATGCGCTGCCCGTCCACGAATAACCTCCAAGAGAATCAGGTATCCACCTTGCCGTGCGACTCGGACCACCTCTTCAATTGCTCGCTGTTGTTCAGGCTCTGGAATGTGCTGAATTACCGTGATGACGGAAACACAGTCGAAGGTTTGGTCACGAAACGGTAGCGCCTGCAATTCCGCAGCAAGCAGCGGTGTAAGGGTCTTTAATTCGATAGCTCTCCTTAGCATTGAGAGCGAGCCGTCCAAGCCTGTCGGAGAGTATCCCATCTGGGAATAGCGGCGAACCCAGCGGCCTGTACCGCATCCTACGTCCAGTACCGCAGCTCCCTCGCGCAAACTGCAGAACGACAGCGCACGTAGCCAAGCGCGCTCCTGAAGATTGTCGATTTGCCGATTAAACCACTGGAGGAGTACCAGGATGGAGTATCGGTGCAAAGCCGCTTCGATCTTCCTGGCCGTAGTTCTGCGCTAAGTTGCTCCAATATTTTCGGGGTGCATAAGAGGTCATATGGGAAGGGAGACAGGAATAGATTGACTTCGTTTCCGGTCCAAGAGTTGCTGAAAGACACTTTTAGCTGAGCGGCGTTATGCTCCCAGGTATACTGACGCGCGGTCTCGGCAGCTCTTCGACCCATACGCTGTCTCAGTTCTTGATCTTCGTGAAGCCTCGCGACCAAAGCCGCCAGCTCCTCCGGCTGCTCGGGATCCTCGAGAATGTAGCCATCCTCTCCATGGGTGATCAGTTCACTGACTCCGGAGTGCCTGCTTACAATCACAGGAAGGGCGCATGACATGGCTTCGAGCGGCGGAATCCCGAACGCATCTTCCAAAGAGGGACCGGCATACGCATCAGCCGCCGCATAATAAAATTCAGGATCAGGCCTCAAAGGTAGAAACTGAACGCTTGAATTCAAATCCTTGCTCTCCAACATTGCTCGAAAAGACGAAATATCATCCCTCCCGACCACTGCAATCTTCACCTGTCGCTCCCTAAGCAGGGCGGCCGCTTCCAGCAAACACGGTAGGCCCTTCGTTCTCCAGTCGTTGCCTACGAGGAGCAGAACAAAATCGGACGCCGAATAGCCGAACTCACCCCGCGCCCGCCCACGGAGGCATTCTCGGACCTGCGGGTTGAAGTTCGTCGATTCAACTCCATTGTAGACAACAAAAGAGTAATTTCTGCGGCCATAGAATCGCTCCAGGTCATTTTCGACTTTCCGTGAAACAGCGATAACAGGAAGATCCTTTCGCGTGTAAATTCTCTGCTCTAGCCAAATGAACAGCCGGTAAGACAGCCTTCGGTGAAGTACCCCGGAACAAGGAGCCAGACTGATTTGCGCCGGCAATCGCACTCCCGTGGACGCGTTCAAAAAACTCGGCAAACACAATGTGCACAGCAATTAGTTCGGCATCGAAACAGTTGATTCCCGGCGAGTAAGTCAGATCGAAATCAATCTTGCCCGAGAGCGCGGCCAAACCATCGCCAGACGTGGTTTGCACAGAAGAACCAAGATGTATTTGACCAAATGAGGCCCCGGAATCGCCGGAATACGGTGCCAAATGATTCTCCGCAAATCCATGTCCGCGATCCGCGTGCTGTACACATGAAATTCGTAATCGCCCGCGAGCCTTTCCAGCTGCTCCGCCACGCATCGCTCCGTACCATGCTGTTTGTCAAGAAACGGGGAGACTACCGCGATTCGCGGCTTTCTTTCCATCATGTTCAGACCGACGGACGCGTGCTTTGCGCCGCGAGAGCGGAGCCTGCGTTGCCAGTTCCGGCAAACGGAACAAAATGCCAATGAATAACCATAGAAACGCGTTATTCACGTAATTCTGATACGCATCCAAACCCAGATAGGACATGGCAAACAAAAGCAGAAATGCATACCAAGAATATGGCCACTGCTATGGGAAAAAAACGCGTCTCCTTCAGCGAACGAAGCGATCTTCCAACATGCGCCGACGGTAGCAGCCGCCCACAGAATCCATAATACGGGTGCGAGGATTCCCATCTCCGCGATCATTTGGCCAAAGCCCTCTTCAACCGCGACATCGGGCATCGGCTCTTTCAAAAACTCGCTCACATACTGAGCGCCAAGGGTATCTGTTCCCGTTCCATTTCCAACCACCCAGTGTGGCCCGGAGAACGCCTTCGCCAGCTCCCCCATCGGATACGTCCAAGATCGCTGACCCAATTGATATGCTGAGCTGCTCGGCAACAGGGTTTCGGAATAGAAACCCAGCCGGGAAGCCGCTATCGAAGGGAACAGCAGCATGAACCCTGCAAGTCCGAGGCTCGCAACAATGAGGCTTCGCCTTATTGCCTTGACCAACCGGCGCCCGCGACCCCAGCGCCAGGGCGCGCCCCAGAGCAATGCTGCGAAAAGCGCCACCCCGCTGATCAAGGAAAAAAGAAAGGCACTCCGTGAGCCGCTCAGCACCGTGGCAATTGCGAGAGTTCCAATTCCGACATACATGACCATTCGCCCGGTAGAGACGAAAGGACAAAATAGCCTGCGCTGCCCAGGCCAACGATGATGGCAAGGATAAGGTAAAGAGCAAATCGCCCGTTACTTACGAAGACTGAACACGGCAGAAAGAACACCTGGTTGGTCAGTGGCGTCATCTTTTCCAGTGAACCGAGCTCCCGAATGTCATGTTGAAGCGTCGCCGGATTCAGAAACGTAGGTCCCACGATTCCCTGGATAATCCCTAGCCCGGAGATCGCAATCGCGAGAAGCATGAACACCAGCAGGAACCGGTGCAAGTCGCGCTCATCGCGAATCAGTGCATACGCAAGAAACATGAGCGGGATATAAAAGAAGTCAACCTTCAGGCCCGAGAACTCCGTAAAACGGGCTCGGCGAGTACGGATTAAACACTTGCAGAACAGCAAGCCAAAAAAACAAGCTCAAGAACAAGAGAAAAGGCGGGCGAAACGCCTTCGCTCGCTTGCGGCGAATTGCGATCAGCAGCGAAATGTAACTGAGTCCCGCCAGGAAATCTTTCGCGAAAAAAATGGCCATGTTATTGCCGAGGTATTTCCGGATAAGGTCCTCGAACAAGAGCCAAACCAGGAAGAAATAGAAACCAGCGCGCCAATTATGAAGAATAGCGAGCGCGATAACCAAGAGGGCAAATCCGATAGCCATGAATATCAGCAGATGCGTCTGCTCGTCGGCCACCCAATGGCCTACCGTCCAAGCGACCCACATCCCGATCAGCCATATAGCTAACGTGATAAGGCGTTGTTTGTCGCGCTCCGAGACTCGCACCAGGCTCATTGAAATCTCCAGCGCCCTTTGTCTTGTGAGGGCCCATCGTCGGACAGAGGCCCGATCTTCAGCTTGCCTGCACCGTCCGAGGGAACAGTCCCATCACCTTGCGTCTGACCAATGCGGTCCTTGCTTCTGTGACTTGCGCTACTCCGTATGCGATCGCGATCGGAACCATTGCGATCCCAAGCGCATACAGGATGTGAATGAAATCTGGTTGCCACATGGCTCCGTGAATAATTCGCGCTCGCATAAGGAACACCACGGGGAAATGCGTCAAGTACAGCGTATAGGAAAAACCTGCAACGAGCCGCGCCATCTTCGCATAAAACGCGCTTACCTGTTTTTCGGGCATTTCTACGAGAGAGTACATCCACATCCCGAATCCGATGGCAACGATGCCATCTGTCAGAAACGCGGAACTGAGCGGCCACACGACGCTGAACCCGAGCACGCAAACCAGCGGCACGATTGCCGCAGCGTTCGCACGTGCAAGGCGTATTGGCGCCCAGCCCCAAACCGATGAAAGTGCAATCGCGCCTCCAAGCAGCCAGATCAAGAAATACAGTGCAATGGTGCGCCCGACAAAACAAATAGTCAGAATTGTCAGCGCAAAATAAATGACTCGCACCATTGCGCGGGATTTGCCTGCCAGCGCGCACAGCGCGGCAGGAAACAAAATGTAGTACCAGAATTCGTAGCTCAAGCTCCACAACGGTCCATCCGAGCCAAACGGCTGCACCAAGATGCTCTGGACATAGAAAAAACTGCCTATAAAGTTCCGTAATGTTTCCAGGCTGGCCACGCTGGGCGCAATCAGATTTTCAATAGAACGGTGATAGAGCGCAGCGGTGGATGGCAGCGCCATTCCAATGTGGTCAAGAATGCAGCAGAGAATCAGTGCGGGAATCAGCACAAGGCTCAGGCGCACAATTCGATTTACGAGATACGCAATCCAGGACCAATGCCCACGCTCGAAAGAGCCCACGATACTCGAAACAATGAAAAATCCACTGAGTATGAAAAATACGATTACCGCCTGATGCCCAAGCGTTGTCATTGCGTAAAATGCAGCAAGTGCAACCGAATGGTGGGGAAGCTCATGGTAACCGACGAAGAACAGCCCTCGCACGTGCCCAAACAGCACAGCAAGGGCCGCGAGTCCGCGGGCCACGTCCAGATGCACGGACGCGCGCTGTGTTAGGCGCGCTTTCCTGGTCCCAGGTAACATGCAGCTCTTCTCCGCAGCTTCTGACGCCGGAAGAAGGCGGCAGAGCTGCAATTATGGCTCATGTGTGATAATCCGAAGAGCACCACCGATGTGTTCGGGAAATGAATATCGGCCATATGATGCTGCGCACGTGGAACTCCTATGCCTTACTCAGAAAATGACCTCGCGAACCGGCCCCGGTGCACCGCTTCGCCTGACGGACTGCGTCCACGAAACTCTCCACGTAGGATTCAGGAGACCACTGAGACATCCTTTCGCGCGCTGCTTCGCCCATGCGCCTCAGCCGGTCGCGGCACTCCAGGGCCCGACACAGTGCACCGCTGAGCGCCTCGACGTCACCTGCCGGATACACGAAACCAGTTTCATTTTCTTGCACCAAGTCGAAGCGGGCTCCAACATGGTCACTCACGATCACTGCACATCCGCAGAGCATCGCTTCATTTACGACGAGACCAAAAGGCTCATATCCCGAAGGCAGAACCATTAGGTCAGAGGAACAATAAACCTGCGGTAAGGCGGATTGATTTTTGAATCCAAGAAACCGAACGCGTTCTTGAACGTGCAGCTCCGTTGCCTCGCGTTCTAACTGCCCGCGCAGTGCGCCGTCACCTGCATATACGAGATAGGAGTCGGGGATGTCTGCGTGGGCAAAAGCCCGGAGCAAATCCTGCGGACGCTTCCACGGTTGCAGCTTGGCGCAAAAAAGGATGACATTTGCGTTTTCGAGGATTCCCCAGCTTTTTCGCACAGCCGCACGGTCCACAAGCGTTGCTTTTTCTAGCCACCAATGGTTGTCAACGACGTACGGCATTAGCTCGATTCGCTCCTCAGGAATATTCAATGAGCGCATCAACGCCACTGTGCCGCTGGACGGTGCTATCACCACATCAGCCATTCGAAATAGCCACGGCCAAGAGTGTTTCTTAACCCATGCTTTCCAACTTTGGCTGTCGCGGGGATGCAAAGTCGTAGCATCCGTGCCGTAGAGAAGCGGTATGCCGGAAATCTTCGCAGCCGTGAGCGCCATCCAGAATGTCGCGCACATGTATCCGGTGAACACGGCGATCGCATCGAACTGGTTTCTTCGAATGAGTTTCCAAACGCCTGGATTGACAAGCCCGAAGAACGGTCCGACAGCCGGGCGTGGTGAAACATTCTTCAGCTTCACCCACGAATAGCCATCGAGCAGAGGCACATCCCATGCGACCTCGACGCCAAACCCGGGATCGACGTGAGACTCGGCCCCTTCGAGGCCACAATAAGCAACGAGCGCTTCCACCTGGGGATGTTGCGCTATCCGCCGCCACATTGGCGAGCTATACTGCGTCGGATGAGAACACAGCAGCAAAACACGGACCTTCTTTTCGCTCGTTGCGGGCGCCGGGGTCATCATCGGGGCAGTCTCACCTTGCCGCCACATTCGAAGTCTTCCTGCAAGACGCCAGCACTCCGGCAAGAACATTGGCAAGCGTCTCGATCGAATTTTCGCGTGCTATCGCCATTCTCTTCGGCTTCAGCGGGCTGTCTGGCGGTTCCTCCAGCGCCAATTGAATCGCGTGACGAAGTTGGTTAGCATCATCTCCAAAATAAATCGTGTCGGAGTATTCCCACAAATTTACAATCGGCGTCGATACAACGGGAAGCCCGGCAAGAAAGTAGTCAAATACTTTCAGTGGCATGCAGTGAAAATTCTTGTTGCTATGGCAATCGTACGGCATAAAGCCGACGTCTAGGTTCGCCATCACATGCCTCAGTTTTGTTGGGTCGCGCCACGCGATCACGTGCACATTCGGAAGCGATAAGCACTTGGGCTCGCCGAAATGTACAAAGTGCCAGTCCGGCCGTGAAATCAGCAGGCGTTCGACGACTTCCAGGTTCAGCCGGTTAGAGACTTGGCCGATGTAGCCAAGCCGTGGGCGCGGTATCGCGGAAAATTCGTCCCGCACGTCGGCGGTTGCAGTTTGCGCCTCCATATCTGAGAGCCACCTCACTTCCGGGATCAATACGATTTTTTCGCCGTATTTCGCCTTGAGTTGATGGAAAATTGTCTTAGAAAGTGTGAGCGTCAGGTCGGATAACTCGATGTGACGATTCTGGCCTGGCTCAGGATAGTCGAAGCAGCCGTGAACCAGCGGGAATCCTCTTCGCTTGAACTCGCGGCACAGCGGCACGAAAAATTCACCATGCGGGTAGAAAAACAACGGTTCCCTGAGCCTCAATTCTAAGGCGTTCTGAACCACTTGATTCGCTATCATCTTCGATTGCAGTTCCGGAAAACCGAAGGGAATGCGGTTCAGACGGTGCCCGATAAATTGGGGAGCGAGCCGGGATATTCCGCCATGAATCCTCGTCAGCGCTTGCGCTTTACTTCGTAAAAAGGAAGAGGGATTCTCACAGTAGAGAACCTGCGCTCCGAGGTGCGCGAGGGCCAGCGCGACTCTTTCCGGAACATTAAAGGATTCCCAACCCCAACCCGACATGACAATCGCGTCTCGGACGTGCCGATTTCCATTCGTAGGTGGGTCGAGACTGTTCATTTCTTGTCTTTCGGGTTGTCCCCGGCCGGCTTGCCTTCACTCAGTTGGCGCAAGTCTTTCTTCTCGATGTTTTGCATCAATTGGTGTCGGCCCGTGAAATAACGAGCGACCGATTCGGAAACATCAAGCGGTACAACGCGAAATTGATTCGACGCCATTTCGCTCCATGAAATGGGTCCGCGCTCAGGAATCAAATGCATCCCCCATTGAAAAACGAGGCCGAAATTCCACGCGACAAGCAGGACCAAGATGGCGACCGCGCTAGAAACCGCCGCCCTTCTGCTGCGCCACGCTTTCTCATAGGCCGCCAGCAATGCTGCAAGCCCTAAAACAAAAATTGGAGTTAGCGACACGAAGAACCGATTCCCATACGAGGAAATACCATCCCAGTCCGCGTACGTTGCAATCAGAAAGTAAAATGCTACGGCTGAGACGGTGAGCCCCGCCGCAAGCGTCTTGTTTGTGCGCCACAAAAAAAGCAGCCCGACCGATGCCAGCAGAAGGATAGGTGTCCAACTGAATAGTCCGTGATCTGCCGAGAACAACACTCGGCCCAACAGTGGATTCCTGAGGTGCCACAAGCTCGCTTCCGTATATCCCGTTGTAAGAGAGCTGCCATAAATGATCCACCGCGTGAACAGCGTAGGCGAAAACGCCAGGATCAGTGCAGTTGCAAACATTCCATAACTCTCCAGCAAGAGAGCCACACGCGTCATCCGTGATGCCGACCGCGCCCATTTGACCAGCCCAAGTGCGAATTCCACGGCGAGCACCAAGAGGAACAGTGCGTTCGGGTAATATATGTCCATCATTAGTCCGCCGATCAGCCCGAGAAGAAACCATTGTCGCGGTGTGCGTGTGCCCCGGCTACGATCCCAATACCAAAGAAAGAGCGCCACCACAAATGCCGACTGGGCGTGAGACCAAGATGGATTGAAATACATATAGACCGCCAGCGAGCTCGCAAGCCATATTCCCAGCGTCGCCAGAAAGGCCCAGTATTCCGGAAAGTATTTTCGAGCAAGCCGGAATGATATGAACAATCCGGTGAAACCAGCGAGCGCAGTAACAACTGCCATCGTGTCAAGATACGGCCATGAAAAGCCGTTTGCTGGAATGCGAGCGCCCAGATGATTCGCACCGAGTACCATCACATGAGTTACCGCGAGAAAAGGCATCCACAGCAGCGCCGACCCGATTGCAGAGTGATTGTCCAGGTGCCCCGTGGCGGTGTATTGGTCTGCACGAATGCGGCTTTCGGCGTCCACCCTGCCATTGCGAAAACTCGGGTTCGCATTCAGCCAATCCTGCTCAAATCGCAAATTGTGATTTACGACCAGCGCACGCGCATACGCATAGTAACAAACGCCATCTCCCCGTACCCACGGATTCACAACCGGCAGAGATATTACGAAGAGCAGAATAAGAATCTTATCGTAGCGGCCCAGCGCGTATCTCGAATTCACAGCGATCACTTTACAGCCACTACCAAGAGGCTCTGGCCCAGCGGCGGCTCACAAATCTGTTCGAGCTTGAAACTCCACGGAACAACCCAGCGGTCATACCAGCGCACCTGGGCAGGCCTTAGAGTAGTTTGTCGCAGCACCTTGCCTGCAAAAAACCAGGACGCAATGCCAATAATGTTGACGTAACGCGCTTGCTCGACGCGGAATCCGGCAGCCCGCAGCTTTTTCACCAAGCCTCCTTTGCTGTAGCGCCTGTGATGTTCGAAGGCCTTGTCCAACGAACCATAGTTCCACGTCAACGCGGGGACGAATAGGAGCAGGCTCCCGCCAGGACGCAAGGACTGGTGAACTTGCGACAGAAGTGCGGCATCATCCAAAATGTGCTCGAGAACATTCACCAGCACGATCGAATCCGCGGGAGCGTCGAGTGCCAATGGATCAAAGGCTCCGCCATGCAAGCGTACATTGCGATCGGCAAACCGCTGACGCAGCAGCGGAAACAAATTGCGCGCCGCCTCAAAGAGGGCCAGGCCCACAGTGCGTTCGCTACTGAGCAGGAGCTCGGAAAAGGTCCCGGTCCCCGCGCCAATTTCGACAACTCGCTCGCCTAAGTAAGGAGCGAAGTACCGCATGATCCAGTGGCAGTAGTTGCGCGCCTCTGCCATGGCGTCCAGTTCAGTCCCGGAGTATACGAATGATTCGGTGGCCACCGCCGATGTGGCGTTCCGGTGCGCCATCTTTGTTCCGTCAGGGTCGATTGATTTTATGGGGCGACCGTCCCCCCAGCCTCGCTTGCCGTTCTCGCGAGCAACGCAACTTGCGCTTCGGGATCAGCACCAAACGCTTCACGCTTCCCGCGGAAATGCGCAATCACGCTGTCCACAATGGCCCGGAGTGGAGTTTGCGGAGAAAACTTCGTCATTGCCACCAATTTCTTGAGCGAAGGCACACGCCGCAGCATGTCTTCAAAACCTGGCTCGTAGGCCTGGTCATAGGGAACATAAACAATCGCCGAACTGCTTTCAGCGCGTTGCTTAACCATCTGCGCAAGCCCTTCGATCGTGACCTCCTCATCGCTACCGATATTCACCACTTCTCCCACGGCCTGGCCGCTGTCCACCAGCCGAATAATACCTTCCACCGCGTCGTGCACATGACAAAAGCACCGCGATTGTTTCCCCGTACCATAAATTGTGATCGGCGCACCCGAAAGCGCTTGTGAAACAAAATTCGGCAATACCATACCGTAACGCCCCGTCTGTCGCGGGCCAACGGTGTTAAAGAATCTCGCCACAATCACAGGCAGCTTTTTTTCTTTCCAGTACGACAACCCCAGGAACTCGTCCAGAGCCTTGGACGCCGCATAACTCCAGCGGCCCTTCGTTGTAGGACCAAGAACAAGGTCGGAATCTTCGCAGAATGGGACGTTGGTGCTTTTTCCATACACTTCCGATGTCGACGCCGTGAATACAAGCTTGCGCTTTTTGCTCGCGGCGTCTAGTACCAGCTGCGTGCCATTCACATTGGTTTCGATGGTGCGAACCGGGCTTTCGACGATCAGGCGCACACCCACGGCGGCCGCGAGGTGAAACACCACATCTGATTCGTCCACCATCTCCGCCAGCAGATGACGATTCTGCAGCGCGTCAAACACGTAGTGGAATTTCGCAGAACTCTTCAGATGCCGTATATTCTCGACGCTGCCCGTCGAAAGGTCATCCAGGATAAATACATCGTCGCCTCGCGCCAGTAGCGCCTCTGCAAGATGCGAACCGATGAATCCTGCTCCGCCAGTGATTAGTGCACGCATGAATATCTCCTCTCGAACCTGAATTAAGAAATCTTCTCCGACCCATGGCGAACTTTCTTGACTTCCTCGCCTTCCTCGTCTTCGCCATAGCCGTATGAATAAGGATAGTAACGGTAGGAGTAGTAGTAGTCCGGCGCTCCAGAGTCCACCGCGTTGAGTACAACGCCGAGCAACCGCCCCTTCACTGCAGCGAGCAAATCTCGCGTGCGCGAGAACGCTTCTTTCGGCGTTTCATTGCTCCAGACAACGAGAAGCACTCCGTCCGTTAAGGCGGAAAGGATTACCGCATCTGTCGCCGCCATGATGGGAGGCGAATCGATCACCACGAACTTGTAGTGCTGACGGAGGTCGTCAATGGCCTCCGCCATGCGGTGCGAAGAAAGCAGATCCGCGGGATTGGGGGGGATCGGCCCTGTGGGAATTGCATCCAAATTGGGCACTGTCGGATGCGGCACAATGATGTCGTGGAGTGGCGCGACTCCTGCAAGATAGGAACTGAGTCCGATATCGTGCCCGTGCCCGTTGGGAAGATTCAGGGCGCGTCGAATTCCCGGCTTACGAAGATCGGAATCCATCAACAGCGTCCGGTCGCCCAGTTGCGCCAGCGTAATCGCCAGGTTCGCCGCGGAGGTCGTTTTCCCTTCTCGTGGCAACGCGCTGGTCACCAAAATCACTTGTGGCGGGTGCTCCGCTTGCGACAGCAGCAAGGATGTCCTTAATGCGCGAAATGCTTCTGATACGAGCGACTTCGGTTGTTGTAATGAAACAAGTTCCACGCGCGATTCGCCATTCGCATTGATTCCCGCCTGTTTCGAAATGCGCGCTAGCGACCGGCTGCCGTTCCGGCCCGCGAACGACGGAACCACCGCGAGACACGGCAGGCCGGTCAGATTCTGCACGTCGTCCGGCGACTTCACGGTGTTGTCCAGATACTCACGCAGGAACGCCAAACCGACGCCGCCGACCAGGCCTATCAAAAATGCGAGTAAGATGTTTCGCGCCTTTTGCGGGCGCGCCGGCGCGGATGGTACCAGGGCTGGATCAACGATTCGAATATTGCTCGAGCGAAGACCCGCGGAAATGCCCGCTTCCTTCAGTTTTTGCAGCAAGCCATCATAGAGTTCCTTATTCGATTCGGCATCGTGCTTCAGCATGTTGTATTCGACGAGCCTCTGTGCCATCGTGTCTGCCAGCGCTTCTTGCCGGTTAAGGTCCCGCTCCAGCAGAGTCTCACGTGCCTCGATCTGGTGATACTCGGCGTCGATCAACCGGACCGCTTCCGCCTTCGCGGCCTTCAGTTGCCCCGCAACAGCGTCGTCTTGCGCCCTGAGCACTTGCACTTTCGGCCAGTTTGGCCCGAATTGCGTTAGCGCTTCTGCGTACTGCGCGTCGAGCTGCGATTTGGTCTTAGCGAGATCCTGCACGGCTGGGTTACCCTCAACCGCGGTGAGCGATCCCCCGTTGTCCGAATGCGCCAAATCGTACGTCGCTTCTTTTTCGGCTAGCTGCGTCTGAACTGCGGTTAGGGCATTACTAAGCTCCGACAGCTTCTGCGTCGTCGTGTTTTGAGTCGCATCCACCATCCAGATCTGGTTCTGCCGTTCGTAGGCGACCTCTGCGGCGTCCGATTTTTCCATTTTGATCCGCAGTTCTTCCAGCTCTGAGGAGAGGAAGTCGGAAGCCTGCATCGTGGCGTCGTATCGGCTCTTGAAGTTGTGTTCCTTATAGTTTTCCAGGTGCGCATTCACCACTTGGGCGGCAAGCTGCGGATCCTGCGCGGCGAATTGCACTTCGATCAGTCTGCTGCTGGGAACCCGGCTCACCGTCAGGCGGCCCAGAAAGTCACCGAGAATCGGCGGCTCCTTCTGATTGGGACCCGCGTTTACCAATCCCTTCGGATCGCCTCCGAATTCGGGATAGCGCGGAAGATCCAGCGTGCGGATCGTGTCCATCGCCAGCGTTTGGCTCTGGATGATTTTTGACTGCGTCTCGATGTAGTTGTCCAAGTCGACGTATTCTTCGAACGAACTACTGTCCTGAAACGGCAATGTATTGCTGGCCTCGGGATCTACTTCCACTCGTGCCGACGCCACGTACACGGGCTTCATTTTGAATGATGCAATGGTCACGATCGTCACCACCAACAAAAGAAACGTGAGGATCATCCATTGGTGTTTCCGAAGCACGATCAGGTGATCAAGAAGGTTCGTTTCGTGAGACGCCTGCCCCCAGGCGGGCGACGGAGACACTACGGCCAGCGAATCTCTTCTTCGCTCGACCGGAATCAGTTTCGGCGCTTCGTCCATCAGATCAGACAAGCCTTTCTGTCTATGGTTCGCTTACTGAATGCGGTAAATCGCCACTCCAGTGCCAATTCCGATGGCAGCGGCTCCCGCCCTACCCAGAAATCGTTTCGTGGCACTGTCGGGTACATACAAAATATCGCCCGCGTAAAGTCGCATGTCAGGATCTTTTCGGTCCATAATCCTTTTCAGTTTGATGGGAATCTGCTTCGTTTCGCCGGTTGTCGAGTCTTTGCGCAATATCACCGTATCATTTGCTTTGGCCGTTCCCGTCAATCCGCGCGCCAGCGCAATCATTTTCATGAGATTGAATGTCGCGCCCGGATCGTTCAGCACGTAGCCGCCAGGTTGCACCACCGCGCCCGCAACATAAATGATCCCCGCACGGGGCACCGTGATCACGTCGCCGGCATAAACGGGAACATTGAACACCGGATTACCCTTTTCCAGCAGCTCAGACACCTTCACTTTTATGACTTCCGGATCCGCTGGAGGGTCCGCCGGCGGGTCCGGCTCACCACAGGTCGCGCTCTGTACCTTTTGACGTGCAATCAGAATGTTGTCTCCCGCGTCGTCCGCGACGCCGTCGGCTTCGGCCAACGCCTCAATCAAGGTTGTCGGGCGGTACTCATGTAGGACGACCGGGTGCCGCACGGCTCCGGCGATCGAGATAGGCCCGCTGTCCTGCTCTTTGACGATCACGGACACCTGCGGATGCATCACTAAGCCATTCACCTGCAAGAGCTTGTCAAGCTTCTCCTCAAGTTGAAAAGGTGTGCAGCCAGCGACGGGAATACGGTCCGGGATCAGCGGCAGAGAAATCAATCCCGTTTCGCCAACGCGTACATCGTGCGACAGGTCCGGAACTTCGAACACGTCAACATGCAAAACATCGCCCGCGCCAATGGGAATGTCTCCCGTTGGGGCGAGTGCAGTCGCCGCCGCGAGTTCGGCGATTCTATTGTTCGTTTGTTGTGGGGTCTGGGCCTTGTCCTGACTGAACGCGCACGCGCACCCAAGCAAAACCAAGAACATCAAGACAGACGCCGCCTGAGCGCAGTCCAGAGCCTTCCGGACTGTAGAAGCCATGGATGCTATAACCCCGCGAAAACTATGACGTAGGGCCTCTCCCAATGTCAATGCCGGAAGTCTTGTAGCCCTAGCAGGTGGTTAAGGCCTGCTTTCTATGGCGAAATACAGGCGAAAGGACGACTGCCGCCTGCAGCAGAAAAAGCAACCCGTTGGCCGGGATATGCAAATTGAAGTCGACTAGACTGTGAACCAGCAAGCCCACACAGGCGACCATTCCTGCCGTATGGACTGCTTGCGAAAAAGCGCTCTGTTCCTCCGCCAATCGCCTTCTCGATTCGCGAAAAAGCATTATGAGGAATATCAGACCGCACAACCCTCCCGCAATCCCTGTTTCTGCCAGCATTTCGGCATAATCGTCATGTACGTGGTCAACAATTTTCCCATCGTAGAAAGTCTCGTACTTCGGATATACCGCTACCAATGTGCCCAGGCCGGTGCCCGCTAAGGGGTGGTCCAGGAACATATGCCATGCCCCTTTCAGCATGGTGACGCGCCGGTCTCCGGAAAGCTCCCCCACCGACGCGCTTCTTATCCGGTCTAACACCTTTCCGGCGCCGAGCCATCCCAAAACAGCCAGCGCTGCAAGCAAGATCACCGCCACGGTCGCAGCTTGAAATCTGACTCTACGCACCCGCATCAGCGCCGCCAACAGACCCACCTCAACCACAAAAGCTACGATTCCCCCGCGAGAAGCAGTCAGAAACAAAGCGACAATGGGAACCAACGTCAGAATGCCGGCAAACACCACCTGCTCGCGCCGCACACCCCGGAACACGATGAGAGACATTCCGACCGGCACAATCAGCTCCATGAATCCCGCAAAATGATCGCGGTCCACGTAAGGCCCAAACGGGCTGCCGCCTTCGGTCAACGGTCGAAACCAGTAAAGCAAGCCGTGCGAAGTGTAGTCCTGCGCGATTCCCAGCACAGCTATGGCGAAGCCGAAACTCATCAGAAACCACGCGACAAATCTCAAGTCCTGGCGCGTGCGGAACGATTGCACCGACAAAAAGAACAGCAGGGCGCAGGCCACAACCTTCAATAACGCAACGCGCGTCAGAAAAGGATAGGCCGTGCCTCCCAACGCCAGCTGCATACCCGCGATTCCTATGAATGCAAGAACCGGCCAAAAGATCGCGTTCCAATGAATTTCGATTTCGCACCGAAAAAATACGAGGAGCGCCCACCACAAGAAAAGTGCTGCCGCGCCGGCCTCGAGTATAGACTCGGACCATATTTCTACCGCGCCGAACGCGAGCACCGCGAACGCTGCGAGCACGCAAACGCCAATCCGAATCGCTCTCACGGATGCGCGCCCGTTGCTGGTTTCTGCGAAAGACTTACGTCGTCCACCCAAACAGTCCCGCTCAGTTTATTGTCGAATAAGCGGCTGGGCAACCGGCGCAACCGGATATCGAGGAAATGAGTGTTCCGGCCGGTCACAACATCCGCCCGCACCAGAGTCCACGGATTCGTGCCAGTCAAATCCGGCGTCATTAAGTTGACTTCGTTGTCGTTCAAATCCAGGATCTCGAATCGCATCCCACTGTCGGTCGAAATCGACTGTGCGCGCATGAAACACTGGAAGACGTAATGCGTACTCGGCTCCACCGGCACAATCTCGTGAACATTCCAGAAGTCAAGGTTCATGCCCCCAGTGAAATCGACACGCAATGATTTCCCGCCGGAGTGATGAACGTTAGAATCCGTACTCACGTAAGCGCCTGGCACCTGCTCGAAGCGCCAGTCCAGACCGCCATTGACGATCGGCTCTTCAAAGCCGCCATTCCAGATCTGCGAACCGCCCGTGGCCTCGGAATCGGGCCAGCGCGAGGCTGCGAGCGCTTCACGCCAGATGCGTTCCGCCTCCGCGGCCTGGTCTGAAGAGATCAGGTCCTGCATAAAAGCAAACGCATCATGAATGTCGATCGGTTTCGCCTTCGCCAACGCTGAGATCTCTTCCCAAGTCTCGAGAGCCGCGGCCTCCTCGTGCCTCGCCGCAAAGAAATCAAGCGCCTGAAACCGAGCTTGCTGACCCTCCGGCAGCACATCGTGGAGGATTACGCGCGCATCAGGGTCAAGACTCCAGATTCGTGAGATCGCGAGAGGAACCAAGCTTGGATCTGTGACCAGTGCGTGATGCACTTCCGCGAGGCCCTCAGACGTTTGGCCTTGCCGCAAGAGGAAGTTTCCGTACTTCCACGAAACCTCCGCGGAAATCGGATAATTCCGCTGGGCCCGTTCGTACGCCGCGCTTGCCAGCGGCACATTGCCATCGGCTTCATACGCTTGCGCAAGATCCATCCAGTCGCGCGCCGACCGCGGGTTCACCTTCACCGCGCGTTCGAAAAAGGAGATCGCTCCGGCCGGCTGGGCGTCGAAATTAGCCGCTAGCGCCTCTCCAATCCGATCCCACGCTTCCGCATTCCCGGGCGCCAGATTTGCCCCTCGGACTTGCTCGCTGAGTTCGCTGGAGTTTCCCCACTTCCATGCTAAGCAAAGAATCGTGGCTTGATAAATTACGGCGCAGAAAATGATTCCAGCAATGCAGAGAACGGCTCCCCGTTTCCTGGCGTCCTCCAAAGCAACCCCCCCCCGAAACAATCTCGTCGTTCGCGTAATCTGCTACGAAGATCTTCCACCGCGCAAGGATAAAATGCCGCCCGGGGACCCTTGGCAATTGGGTTCAGCTCTCATCGCGCGCGCGATTGCATGACCGCAGTGGCGTCTTCGCATATCGTCCGGTAGAAACTTCCTAGGCCAGACGAGCGCGCGGGCGCCACAAGCCGGCGGATGGGCACGGATCTCACCAATTCCCCCAGCTCGCGGAATTCTCTGGCTCGCATTGCCGTGTCCAGCATCTTGTTCGCATAGGTGTTCGACGCAAGCGCGATAAACGCCTCCTGCGGGGGAATTGAACCGGCCGTCGTCGTGGATGCCTCACTGGATCGTTCGGCAAGAACATAGATAGCCGCCAGGGGCAACGCTTCTCCCTGGAATTGCAAACCTCTTCCGTCCAGCATCAGTTGGCTCTTTTCCAGCACCGGTTCAACCACAGGCGACGCCTCTGCCGAGCCAAACAGAAGCGCCATCGAACGGGGCAGAAGGTTCAAAAAGGGATAACCGGGGTGCACCATGAAGCGAGATCCGCGCTTTTCGATCGCGACAATATCATCCGTCAACACAGAATGCCCATTCTGAGCGAATATTGCCGCTGTGGTGGATTTTCCCGCACCTGGCACTCCAACAAACGCGACCGCCTTTCCGTCAATCTCGACGGCGCTTGCGTGCAGGCACGTCGTTCCCCTCAGCCGCAGACACAATTCCGAGCAATGGCCCCAGTAGAAACGGCGCTATATCCTTTTCGCTCATCGGCTGAACCCGATGCACGCAAACGCACGACAACGCGGAGTCCACGCGGAAGGTCAACCCGTGACTGTATCGGACAAAGTAATCTCCGCCGCTTCTCCCCTTCCATATTTTCAAAGCGGGATTGCCGTCGGCATCTTGTATGTCGGTCGTGTACCACAGTGTTTCTCCCGCCGGGTCGCCCTCGCCACGCGCGCCTTCCCGTTCCTCAAATTGAATTCGCAAATCGGGAGCCTTCAAAGCGGCTGGATCAAGCAGTACCAAATTGGGAATCGATCGATCGGAGATAAGCTGCAGGCCGTACGCGGAGTACGCAAACTGAGCGGGTTTCACTTTGGGAATCTACAGTCGTGGATTACGTCCTGCGCGAATGAATCGAAAATACCGGCGTCGCAGGGGTCAGCCTATGCGTGCGTCTGGGTTCGAAGGCCCATGGTTGAGCCATCCGGATTGCCAGATGGCGAAACGGCGCGCGTCAGCTCCCAAACCGTTCCATAACTTGTCAGCACGGGCGCTTGATATACCTTCTTTTCATTCTCAGGCTCAGGTCGATTCGTCGGTCGTGTCTTCATAGCGCTCTGGCACCGCTGAGATTTTATACCGCCTGGCTGGGCAGGCTTCAACAAAAACTTTGCGCCCCTCTGCATACTTCCCTGTAGAGATTGCCGCTAACTGTCAGGTAAAACACGGATATAGCTCAAAAATCTTGGCTTTCTTCGCGCCGCAGCTCTCATTTGGCGAGGTGCATTCCCACCGGGACAGCCTGTTCCTTCCGCAGCGCCTCCAGCCAGAAATTCAAACACCAAGGAAGCACATTCGAATCAGCCGCGTCCGTGCACCCTTCGCCTCGGGGAGATAGAATGCAGGAAGTTTTTACGTACCGGCCGAGATCGGTAGCTATGCTTGGTTTTAGAAGCACGGGCTTTTGCGCGCGCCTAAACGCCTCAACGACAGGATCCCGCGGTAGTGGAGTCTTGGGCCGTTTGCGGATCTTCTCCGGAAGCCGCCCCCGCATGGCCTCGCGCAACAGGAATTTGCGGAAGAACCACGGCATTGCCGGAATCGCCAGCAAATATGCGACGAGCCGTAAATCCAGAAATGGATAGCGCACCTCAACCGCTGCCCGCGTGTAAGCAGGGTCCTGCCGCTCAAACATGTACCTCCATTGCGGGTAAAACAGAGACCCATAGCCCCTTGGGTGCTGGGGATGCTCATTCCACCGAATGCCCGGCACGGGATTGGACCACCGCGCTTTCAAGTGCAGCTCTTCCACAAGGTCAGGATTGAGCCATTCCGGAAACGAAGGTTTCGATACGCTCGACGACAGCAACCTGTAAATGCGCCGCAACGGTCCTCGCAAACCATCCGGCGCCCGGAGCCTGGCAACCGCATGCTTCGTGGCATCGAGCGCAGCCTGCGTGCGTCGCCTCTGCCGCCAAAGCCGCCGCAAATGCTGTCCCGGCTCGCAAATCATCAAGTTATCGCAGCCCTCCCCGGAGAGAAGCACCGCAGCATACCCGGCAATTTCCCGAAATTGCGTCAGCATGCTCGAAGCCAGCGGGCTATCCACCGGCTCCGGCCAGCGCACACCGTCAGGGCCCCAGCCTTCAAAAAGCGGCGCATTGCTTACACTCGAACAATGAATCGGAATCCGCAGCGCATCTGCGACCGTCCTTGCCGCCGGCCCGTCCGTATCGGCCAAATTCTCATTCGTCACCGTGAACGCATGGAGCTCACGCGGATGCCCCTTGCTCTTTCCGGTTTCCTTACAAACCGCTGCCACTGACGAAGAGTCGAGCCCCCCGCTCAGCAAAATCCCCGCACTGTCGGCGCGAATTCTGTCCGCTACCGCCTTTTTCAGCAGCTCCTTGAAGTGCTCAACGTATTCCTCCCGTTGCTTGTACCGAATCTCCCCATCCGTAGGCGGCCGCCAATATTCCCGAACCTCCTGACCGTTCGCAAACCACCGCAACCAATGCGCACGCGGCAGCCGCTGGACATCAGCGAATGAAGTCGTTCCTCCGTCGTAATTCAGTCCAAATAAGAGAAAATCGCAGATCGCTGCGTCATTTAGCCGGTCGGAAACGCCGGGATGCAACCTCACGCAGTCCAGCGTGTTGCTGAAGACAAAGTAGGAATCACTCTGGGAGAAGTACAGGTGCCGGATACCGAAATGATCGCAGGCGCAAAACAGTTGCTGCCGCCGCGCATCCCACAGGCCAAACGCAAAATCGCCCATCAGGTGGCCGAGGCACTGTTCTCCCCAGGCGTCGTAGGCGTGGAGCAGCAGTTCCGAGTCGCTGCACGCAATGCGGGCATTTCGCCCACGTCCGCGAAGCTCCGCGACCAGACTCTTCCCGCGCATCCAAACGCACGTCAGCGGTGATCCATGTGCCGGTGCCGAGGGTCTCCGGTTGGACCGCGCGTGTGCTGTCGCCGCGAATCAGATGTGCCGCGTGTCCCAGCCCAATGGCACCATCGGCCCAGATCTGCTGCGCGTCTGGGCCGCGGAAAGAATAGCCCGCGTACCATTCGCTGCAGCAGTTCACGATCCACGGGTTTGCCGTCGGAGTACGCGATTCCGGCGATCCCGCTCATTTTTCCCTGGTCAGTGCGCCGCTCACTTGGCTTTCAAACGTCGCAAAACGCTCTCGCACATCCTCGGAGTCATTGACAGTTCTGCCGTCCAGTTCAACCCACGCGTGCGCCTCAAACAATCTGCCGTCTTTTCGTCCTCCGACGTGCACTGTCGCTTCCAAGCCTTGCCGGCGCAGCAGATGCCAAAGCACTATCGACTTCGAAAGACAACTTCCGCGCACCACTCCATGTCGCGACGCAGCTTCCATCATCCTCCGCGCCGCATTCGCGACGCGCCATTTTTCCGCTGCATCGCCTGTTGCTCGCATGGCATCGCGCTTGCGCCACGAATCCATCAGCCGCTTGGTGTTCCGCAGACCAACGCAGCGAAGCGCGCATGCCGTCGCTGGCAGCAGAAAAACCCCTCGGAAGAACAGGCTGCGCTCCAGCCGAGGAAGCTTCCGAAAACGCCGCCAGGCCAGGCTCATGCGGCTCTCCGCGAAAATCTTTGGCGCATTCTGTTTACGTGGCGAGTCAATTCAAAATGAAAACAGAACCGGCTGGGCAAACACTTGCTACGTTTCGCGCACATAGGATTATTGCCCGCTGGTTGCGCTGCGGCTTAACTCCACCAAGCCTTCCTGGAGCATTTGTTGCAGGAGGCCGATCAGATCGCTTTCGAAGCGTTCCGCGGTGACGTCATACTCGCTCACAATGGCCTCGCAAATTTCCCTGACGCTTCTCGGCCGCTGCAGCAAGCGCCATATGCGCGCCCCGACCGGATCCAGGCCGTAATACACGCTGTTCTTCATCCCAAGAATGGCTGCTTCGTCACCCAGATCGCAAGACACCTGATCCTTGCTTGCGACGACGATGGTTTGGCTGCAAAGGTTGGCGTTTGTCTCAGACATTGCAAGCTCAACGCGCGGACAAGCAATCACCTTCTGGGGCTGGACCGGAACCGATCCTCATTCTGCTCCATGATTGTACAGGCATCCCCCGCGAACAGGCAATGCCAACTGGATTCCGCAAGTCCAATTCGGTTATAACCAGCATTCGTGCCGCGTTACGCCATCGCCGTTCAAGAACTTGAAAAGTATTTCCCTCCCGCGCATTCGGGATGGCGTGCTTTGTTGAACCCCATCGCGCGCCCAACGTTGCGCGCTCTTGCGGCAATCTCCTTTTTCGCCGAGCCGGGAGAGGCCCTCGCCCTGGTCGGCGAAAACGGCGCCGGCAAGACGACTCTGCTGCGCGTGTTGGCCACGCTGCTCCTCCCCACGCGCGGCCGCGCCGAAATCTTTGGCGCCGACGTCGTACGTGACGCCGCCGGCGCGCGCCGCCAGATCGGATACGATACCGGCGCCGAAGAAGGCTTTTACGGTCGGCTCACGGGCCGCGACAACCTTCGCTTGTTCGCCACTTTGAACAACCTTTCGAGCGCGCAAGTCGCGCAAAGAATCCGCGAACTCTCTGACCTTCTCGGTTTGCACGAGTCGCTCGACCGCCAGGCTCGCACATACTCCACCGGAACGCTGCAGCGCCTCGGCCTGGCGCGCGCGCTCGTTCATTCCCCTTCTGTCCTTCTCCTCGACGAGCCCACGCGAAGCCTTGACCCGCTCGCCGCTGCAGACTTCCGAAGTTTCCTCAAATTCGAAATTCTGGGCCGCTGCGGCACAACGCTTCTGTTTGCCTCGCATTCTCTCGTCGAGGTCGAGGAGCTTTCCAACCGCGTCATTCTGCTTGACCACGGCGAGATTCGCGCCATCGATACCGCGAAAAATCTTTGCCTCGCGACGAAAACCAGCCGCCTGGAAGACGCCGTCAGGGCTCTCGCGCCTCCCCCCGCCGCTTCCGCGTCAACCTCATGAACTCTCTTCACACATTGCAAAAGCTCTACGCTTTTTTTCGCCGCGACCTCGCCATTGCGCGCGCCTACCGCGGCGCTTTTGTCCTGGAGATTTTCCAGGCTCTCTTCGGCGTGGCCACTTTTTATTATCTTTCCCGTTTCGTGCAAAGCCCCGAGCTTACCCGCGCTCTTCCGCAAGGAGGAAATTATTTCGCTTTCGCGCTGATCGGTTTCGCTCTTTTCGACTACCTCGGCGTTGCGCTTGATTCCTTCGACAAAACACTCGAAGACGCTCGCCAGAATCGCGCCCTGGAAGCCTTGCTCGTCACTCAGACTTCTCTCCCGGAAATGTTGGTCGGCTCGTTGATCTATCCATTCATCACCACGGTTCTGCGCACCTTCGTTTACCTTGCTTGGGGGATTTTGCTTTTCGGTTTTTCCCTGCGCGGAGCGAATTGGTTGGGAGCTATCGTCGTTCTGCTTGCCTCGATTCTCGCTTTTTCCGGCATGGGCGTGCTCTCCACCAGCTACTTGCTGCTGTTCAAGCGCGGCAACCCCGCGAAGTGGCTTCTTCTCGGCATCTCTGGCTTGGCCGGCGGAATGATGTATCCGGTCTCGGTTCTGCCCGGATACCTGCAGGCCGTTGCCCGATTGATTCCCCTCACCTATTCGCTGCAAGGCATGCGCGCCGCGCTCCTGGGAGGTTTCTTTCCTGGCATTTGCCTGGGCGCTGCGCCGCACGAAAATCACCGGCACGCTCACGCACATTTGAATATTCCATCCGGAATTCCGTTCGGCGCAGACGCTCAATTGAAGAAACGATATCGCAGGATGGCGAAAAACGTCGTCAGTCCGTCTCGCCACGTGATTTTCTTCCCTTCTTCGTAGGAGCGGCCGGCATACGAGATGGGCACTTCGTAGATCCGCCAGCGCCCTTTGGCAATCCGCGCCGTGACTTCCGGCTCGAAGCCAAACCGATTCGAGCGCAGCTGCATGCTGCCGATTACCTCGCGCCGAAACACCTTGTAGCAAGTCTCCATGTCGGTGATTTTCAGGTTGGTGAGCATGTCTGACAGCAGAGTCAAAAACTTGTTCCCCACGTAATGCCAGAAGAAGTGGACTCGTTGCGGCCCGCCCAGAAATCTCGACCCGTAGACCACGTCCGCGCGCCCGTCCAGAATCGGCTCAAGCAGCTTGGCATAGTCCCGCGGATCGTATTCGAGATCGGCGTCCTGCACCAGCAAAACATCGCCGCACGCCTCGGAGAATCCCCTCCGCAGCGCTGCGCCTTTTCCCTGGTTGCGCTCCTGAAATAGGAACCGGATCTGCCCCAGCGTGAGTCGCGCCTCGCCGCCGAGGATTTCCGCTTCGGCCTCGCCGGCTTGCTTCCGCCGGTGCATCTCGGCAAGCCATTCACGCGTGCCATCCGTCGAGCCATCGTCCACAACCACGATTTCGTACACTAAGCTCACCGCTTGCACGCGCCGCAGGATCTCTTCAATGAACTGGCGTTCATTGTAAGCGGCAATGATGACCGATAGCGTTAGCTGGGGTCTAGCTTTCATCGCGGCTTCTGGAGTCATCGCCTCGAAAGCGAGTTGCCATTTCTCTTCTGCGCGCGAGAGAAATCCATAGGCGTACTCCTTCAAAAGATTATCACGAGCCCGTTGTGGTCACCTAGAAAGGCGCACCTCGTGGCATTTGCGTGGCGTCGCGCGAAACAGTAAAGTGAAAGAGTGAAAACCATAACCGCAGTCCCCTACTACGACCTAAAAGAGCAGTACGCCACGCTTCGTTCGGAAATTCTCGAGGCTCTGGACCGCACTTGTCGCAACACGGCGTTCAGCCTCGGCGATGAGGTCGCATCCTTCGAGGAGGAGTTCGCTTCTTATTGCGAGGCGAAACACTGCATCGCTCTTAATTCCGGCACCAGCGCTCTGCATCTCGCGCTGTTGGCCGCCGGCATCGGCCCCGGCGACGAAGTCATCACCAGCCCGAATACTTTCATCGCTACCGCCGAGGCTATCGCGTACACCGGCGCCAAGACCGTCTTCGCGGACATCGATCCGCGCACGGCGAATCTGGATCCCCACCTCGCCGATGCTGCCGTCACTCCACGTACCAAAGCTATTCTTCCCGTTCATCTCTACGGGCGGCCCGCCGATATGGACGCCTTCCAGCAGCTCGCGGAAGCCCACAAGCTCGCGCTGATTGAAGACGCCGCGCAGGCTCACGGCGCTCGGTTCCGCGGACGCCGTGTCGGCACTCTCTGCGCCTCTGCGGCATTCAGCTTCTATCCGTCGAAAAATCTCGGCGCGTACGGCGAAGCTGGCGCGCTCGTCACCAACGACGATCGCGTCGCCGAGTATTGCCGCTCCGCCCGCAGCCATGGCGAGATTCGCCGCTATTTCCACGACTTCATCGGTTACAACTATCGCATGGAGGGTTTTCAAGGCGCGGTGCTGCGCATCAAGCTGCGCCATCTGGACGATTGGTCTGCTCGCCGCAAGGCCATCGCCGAGCGCTATCGCGAGAAACTAGGCGGGCTCGCCCTCGCTCTTCCTCAAGACGACCCTCGCGACGAATGCGCTTACCATCTTTTTGTGATTTACCTCGAGAATCGCGATTCTGTCCAGGCGGAACTAAAAAACTGCGGCATCGGCACTGCAGTGCATTACCCCTTGCCTCTTCATTTGCAAAAGGCGCTCGCCCACTTAGGCTACAAACCCGGCGATTTTCCTCACGCCGAGCGTGCTTGCCGGCAAGCGCTGGCGTTGCCCATATTTCCGGAGTTGACCATCGAGCAAGTCGACTACGTCTGCGAATCGCTTGGCGAAATCATCGGACACGTATAAAGGGACTCACGTTGCGGCTGCCGCGCCCCGCGCTCGAAGCCTGCTCCTAAGCGGAGGCGCGATGTTCTTGCGGATTCGTTTCCCCACTTGGCGCTGCGTGACGCATCTCCAGCGTCCCTTGCAACTGCTTCTTCATCGCTTGCGCCACACTGTCGAAGATATCGGCGCACGCCTGCCGCACCGCGCTCTCCGTCGCACGGACTGCCGAGTGGACGCGCTCCTCGCTAAGTGCGTCGAGCTGCTCAAGCGCTGATTCCACGCACGAGTTCGCCGCCGCCTGCAATTGCACGTCATGCTTCTCGAGAGCCTGCTTGCTCAGCGATGCCTGTTTCGCCGACCAATCCTCCAACCTGGCCTCGCCTTGTGCTCGGAACCTGTCGAGCGCTGCCTCGAACTGATGTGCGAGCGTTTCGCTCGCCTGCTTCAACGCCTGCTCCGCCTTGATGCCGAGCTGCTCCTGAAAGTGCTCGAATGAACTTTGTGCGTGGCTCTGAATGCCTTGCAGCGCATTCTCCGCTGCGGCCACCAGCCGTTCCCGGTCCTGCTCAGCCTTCGCTTCGCTGGCTGCTGAGAAGTCCTGCAGTGCACTCTGCGCCGCTTCCTCAATCACTTCGCCGAACGTGGAAGCGGCCTTTTCCGCCGCCTTCGTAAATTCGTTCTTCGTCGAATCGAGCTGATCCCGCGCCGCCAGCGCCAGCGTCTCGCGCGCGCTTCCGAGCTGACTGGCCTCGATCTCGCCAAGTTCGCTGCGGAATTTTCCCGTGATCGCATGCAGCCCTTTGTGCATTCGTTCCTGCGCCGATTCAATGGCCTGCTCTGCCTGCACGAGAAGCTGCGCATCTGCCTCTACCAACTGCCGGGCTGTTTCCTTCGCCAGCGCCGCGGATGCTTCCTCGACCGCCCGCGCTCCATTCGCCTCCAGGTCTGCCTTCCACTGCCCCAGTGCCTGCGTACGTATGCCATCCAAATCCTTTTGCAAAATCGCCAGGCCCGATGCCAAATGCGTCACGCCCTCCCGCTGTACCTGCTCGGAAACTTGCCGCAATCTTTCCCGATGAATCCGCAGAATCCCTTCCGCTTGCTCCTCGCGCGCCGATAGCTCTTCCGCCGCCTTGGTCGCGCGCTCTAGGCCTGACGCCACCTTTGCGCCAATTTCATCAGCGCTTCGCGCCACGGTTTCCCGGCTCATTTGCTCGAGCAGCTCCGCCGCTCGTTTGCTGAACTTCCCCTCGAGCTCCGCCGCGTGCCTGTCCAGCCCCGCGCATTGCTGCGTCACGCTCGACTCCAGCCGTTGCCGCAGCTCGTTCAAACTGTCCTGACTCGCTGCCTCCAGTTGCCGCGAATACTCCGAAAACCGCCCGGCCGTTTGTTCAATTTCGCCGAGCGACGTTCTTGCCTGCGCCACTTCCGATTCGAGCGCTACTTTCAATTCACCCAGCGCCGCGCGGCTTGTTTCCGCGGTCAGCCCCGATTCCTTCTGCAGCTCGGCCGCCCGCTTCGCCAGTTCCTGCTCCGTCCGGTGCAGCAATTCCTGTGAGCTGCTGGTCAGCCGCTCGTTCAAGCGCTGCGCCGCGCTGTCCAGCGACGATTCGAGCAATTCATTCCATTGCGCCCGCACCATATCGACTTCCGCGAGCAATTGGCTTTTCACCGATTCCGCCGTCTTGATCGGCGCCTCTTCCGTCTCCGTCGCATCGACGGCCGCGCTGGCTGCTCCCGAAGATTCCAGTTCCCTCCGAATTGCCGTCAACCTTTCATTCCATCGCGCATCGCTTTGTCTGGCCGATGCCTCGACGGTTGCGCGTACCTCTTCGCGCATCCCTTGCATTTCCGCTTCCCACTGCGAACGCTCGACCTGCGCACGGCTCAATTTTTCCGCCCATTCGCTCGTGAGCGTGCCGCGCACCTGCTCTTGAAAACTGGCCAGTTGCGCCGCCACGTTCTCCGCCAGCGCCGACGCGATTTCTTCCTTGGCATCCACCTTCCCGTGCTCCAACTCCTCCAGCCACTTCTTATGGAACGCCTCGGCGCTCGCTTCTTGCGCGCTCTCGAAGTCGCCGCGCAATTCGCTGGCTCTCTGCTTCGCCACTTCGTCCGCGGCTGCGCGCGCTTCGGCAATCATCTTATGCGACTCAGTCAGGAATTCCTGGCGAAGTTGCCCCAGCAGCGTATTGCTTTCCGCCGGAATTGTTTCCGGCTCCTCATCGGCAATGGCGAAATCGCGGTTGGCGTGCGCCAGCGCCATCTGCAAGTAAACTTCGAGCGAAGCCTCGTGTTCAGTCACCTTGGGCGCAGCGTGCTGCTCCGCGCGCGGACCGGCCTCTGTTGAGATACTCATCGTGGTCACCGCCGCGCTGGCCGACGCTCCGACACTCCAGTCGCTCGGAGGAAACATCACGCCCCAGACATTCTTGCCCTTCTCCATCTCCACACCAACCTGAAACAGATCTCGCTGCGTTCGCGGTCTCTGGATCCATACCACCCGCGCGCGCACGCACGTCGCATCTCCCCGCGATTCGCCGGAAGGCACTTCGAGAGTGATCCACGTATTCTTCGGAAGATGATGCTTTGACGCATAGCGGCAGCCGTGGAAGCTCAGATTCTGTGCCGCCGTCCGTTCTTCAAATGGCTGGCCAAGCAAATCCACGCCGCGAATAATCACCGATGATGTTTGCTCGAGGCGCGTGCTTCGCCGCCGTTGCTCTCCCAAGTATGTTGACGCTACCTGTGCCACTTCTTCCCCCTGTTGAACGTGTCGGTGTTGCGCAGAAGCATAGCACTGTCCAGCCGCTCGGTCGAGCGGTGTCACAGTCATTTAATCTTGGCCGATGCATCTGGTCCGCGAATGGCTTAATGGGAGAACAGCGGCGCCCGCTAACCGGAGCGCCGCCGCAAATCTTAGAGCATCAGGGTTTCTTGTTCTTGACTTGGGTCGCCGCCTTCTCGCCGCTCAGTTGCATCACGGTGTCCAGCGATTCTTTGGCCTCCGCCGCGTGCGGCCCGGTGGGCTGCAGCTCCAAGTATTTCTTGTAGGCTTCCTCAGTCCCCGGAGGAATCACGTAGACTTCCTTGTTGCCTTCTTTCTTTGTGTCGATTTCTGCAACCAGCGCGTTGCCAAGCAAGTACCAGGCGTCTGCGTCGTTCGGATCGAGTTGCGTCGCCTTCTGCAGCGGAGCGACCGCGTCATTCATTTTCCCACTGTTCGTCAGAACGATACCGATGTTTCGATAACACAGCTCACCGGCAGTCTTGTTCGTCGGATCCGCTGTTGCTGCCTTGTCGCAAGCTGCCTCCGCATCTTCGATCTTTCCCGCGTGGGCCAGGTCTGTTCCCAGCTGCTGGTACGTCGCCGGCGCGGGCTTTATCGCCGCCGCCTTTTGAAAGGCATCTATGGCCTGATCGTACTTGCCTGCCCCGTCATATGCCGCCCCCAGGTCGCCGAGAATCACCGGCAGGTTCGGATCTTTTTCCGCCGCGCCCTGCTGCGCTTGTTCGAATTCAGTTATGGCCGTTTGATAATCTGTGTTCAAGCTTGCCTCGAGCGTTCCTTTTTGATCCGCGGGCGCCGCGCGCAACTGCTGTTTCAGCGTGCTCGCATCATCCATGGCGTGAACGCCGTTATCGAAATGGGTCTTCATTTGAGCGAACTTAGCAGCCGCCTCTTTCTGTTTCGCCGCTGCATTCACGTCATAGCCCGTTTTTGCCGCGATGTCCTTGAAATTTAGGTTCATTATCGCGCCAACGTCGGCCATGCTTCCATTGATCAGAGTTGTCTCCGAGTAGTCAATGTTGTCCTTCTTGAAATTGATGTCGTACGTTCCGATCGGCAGTCCGGGTTGCGCGAACTTTCCATCCTTGTCCGTCGTCACCGTGTACTTCGTTCCGTTGCCCTTGTTGGTTATCGTAACCACCATGCCAGGAAGCGGATTCCCGTCAAAACCCAGAACGGTGCCGGAAAGCCGCGTCACTTGCGCCGACGCGACTGGCGCCAGCATACACATCGCCGCCATCAGCAGCGCCAGAATTCCCAATTTCGAAAGTAATGTTTTCATGAGAACTCCTCCTACTTTAGATGACCTACCTCATTATCGCGCAACTTGTACCCGGTAGGCGATAGGGTCTGCGTATCCTGCCTCCGCGAACGCCCGCAGCCGCAACCGGCAACTGTCGCACACTCCGCACGCATCGTCTTCCGCTTGATAGCACGACCATGTGCGATCGAGCGGCGCCTTCAATTCCATCCCTCTGCGGATGATTTCGCTCTTCCGCATGTGAATCACCGGCGTTTGAATCTCAATTCGCGTCTCCGGACGCGTTCCCACCCGCACCAGATCAGAAAACACATGATAATACTCCGGCCGGCAGTCAGGATATCCCGAGCTATCCTCGGACTCCGCTCCAATGAAAATCGCATTCGCGCCGATCACCTCCGCCCAGCTCACCGCAGCGGACAGGAAATGCGCATTGCGAAACGGCACGTACGTGACGGGAATTTCTCTCTCATTTCCGTTCAAATTCTCAGGCACGGCAATTCGGTCATCCGTCAGCGCCGATCCACCGATTTCCCTCAGCGCGTCGAGCCTCACCGCCAGTCTTTCCCTCACTCGATAGAACGAGACGATTTCCTCAAACGCCCGCCGCTCGCGTCTCTCCGTCCGCTGCCCGTAACTCACGTGCAGCAACGCCAGCGCATGCGTTTCATTCGCAATCGCCGCCGTCACGCAGGAATCCATCCCCCCGCTCAGCAGCACTACCGCTTTTTCCTTCGCGCTCATCTTTCTTTGCATTCCAATCACGAATCGCCCTCACACCCCGTGCATCGCCGGGTCCCAGATGAACTTGTGAATCTGCAATCCCAGCCGCACTTGCAAACCATCCGCCAGAATCCATTCCGCTAGTGCGCGCGCATCCATCGCGGGCCATTTCCCTTCCGGATCGGCGAATACCGGAGAAAACAGCACCTCATGCACACGTCCCGTTAATCCATGCTCCGCCGCAAACTTCCTTGCAAATTCGTAATCTCGCCGGCTCGCAATCACAAACTTGATTTCGTCCCTCCGATCCAGCGCATCGAGGTTTGCAAGATTGAATTTTCCGCTCTCCCCCGAATCCGGGCACTTCACGTCCACGATTTTCACCACCTCGCGCGGCAACGCGCTCACATCGCGCTCCCCGCTCGTCTCAATCAGTACCGCGTAGCCCTCATCGAGAAGCTGCTGAGCCAGCTCCGGCGTCTCCGGCTGCAGCAAAGGCTCGCCACCGGTGATCTCCACCAGCCTCAAATCTTTTCCTACTTGCGCGTACGCCTTCCGCCCGTACAGCTCCGCCACGCGCGCCATCACCTCCGCAACACTATATTTCTTCCCACCATGAAACGCGTACGCCGTATCGCACCACGTGCACCGCAGGTTGCAACCGGTCAGCCGCACAAACACGCAGGGCAATCCCGCGTATGTGCTTTCGCCTTGAATCGATTGGAATATCTCCGTGATGAACATTTTCGTTGCCTGGAATTACCTGTTCGCCGCCCGCCCGGCGTGTGCCGCCTTACGCCGCAGATAAATTACGCCGCCAATCGCCACAATTAGTTCTGCAAGGATTACTGGTACCGCTACTTTCAACCCATAGCCGTAGTACATCCACAGAAACGACACGATGAACGCCGGAATCCCGATAATGTAGAACGCCCGATTCAAGTCTTAGTCCCGCCGCTCAGCGTCCGCCCCTCACGGTCTGAATGTCGCCGCGCTGGCCTCCGTCTCCCAAACCGTTATCCCCGAAATCGCCGCACCGTTCGCCGACTTCCGCATCTGCTTGGCGGTCTCGTCGTAAATGTACTTCGCGATGTTTTCCGCCGACGGATTCACTTTGTCGAACGGCGCAAGATCGTTCAGATTGCGATGGTCGAGCGAACGGATCACCGACTGAATTACCTGTTTCAAATGCACGAAATCATACAGCAGGCCCGTGGAATCCAGTTCCTGCCCTTCCATGGTCACCCGCACGCGATAGTTGTGTCCGTGCTGGTTCTCGCACTTCCCCTTATATCCGCGCAGGTAGTGCCCCGCCGCAAAATTTTCGTCCACGCTGATTTCGTACATCTTCGCGCTCGTTTCTTTCGAATCCCACAGCCCGCCACACGCAAATGCCGCGCCGCGAGGCTAAAGTTGCTCTGCAAAGCGCGCGACTTCGGCGAGGTCCTGCGTCAGGGCGTATTCGGGCAGCGATTCCAGAAAAATTCTACCATACCGCATGCGCTGGATACGGTTATCGAGGATCGACAGAATCCCGCGATCCGTGCGCGACCGGATCAGCCTTCCAAAACCCTGTTTCAGCGCCAGGACCGCCTTCGGCACCTGATATTCCGCAAACGCATTCTGCCCGTCATCCTGCAACGCGCGCACTCGCGCCGCGACAATCGGATCCGACGGCACCGCGAACGGCAGCCGGTCGATAATCACACAGGAAAGCTGCGAACCCGGCACGTCCACGCCTTGCCAGAAACTCGCTGTCGCCAGCAACACCGCTCCCGGCGTCGTCCGGAATCTTTCCAGCAGCACCGACCGCGGCGCCGTCCCCTGCAGCAGCAGCGGAAAGGGCACCGTTCCCGTCAGCCGCTCGTGAATCTCCCTCATCTGCGCGTAGCTAGTGAACAGGCAGAACGCTCTCCCTCGCGTCAGCCCGATAATCTGCGCAATTTCCGTCGCCGCGCGCTCCGTAAACCTCGCATCGCGCACGTCGGGCAGGGTCTTCGGGATGTACAGCAGCGCCTGGCTCGCGTAATCGAACTCCTGCGGCAGTACTTTTTCCTGCGCTGCGGAAATTCCCAGCCGGCGCTTCGCGTAATCGAACCGCCCGCCCACCGCCAGCGTCGCCGACGTCAGCACGATTGTGTCGAACTGCTCGAAGAGCCTCTCGCGCATGATTTCGCTCACGTCGATCGGCGTCGCCACCAGGAAGATTCCTTTCCCGCGCCGTTCGAACCAATACACATAGCCTTTCTCGTTGTTCTCCAGCAAAAATGCCAGCTCGCGTCGCAATTCCGCCGCTCGCCGCGCCAGGTTCATCACCTCTTCCGGCTTCGAGCTCAGCGCCGCCAACTCCGTCTCCAACCGCTTCAGCGCCGTCAGCAATCCGTCGTACGCCTCGCGATTCCGTTCCACGAACGCCAGTCGCTCCTCATGCTCGAAGGGAAATCGCCCTTCGCGCTCCGCGAAACGTTCGAAAAACGTGTGCGCCCGTTCGCGAACCTGCGTCAAAGGGCGCCGCGTCGCCGCCGTCCCGCCATTCACCATCCGCAAAATTTGCTCGCCGTCGCGCGCCAGCTCGTCAAACTGGTAACTCGAAACCGCCCGCCCAAAATAATCGCTGGCTACATCCTCGATCTCATGCGCTTCGTCGAAAATCACGGCCGCATACTCCGGCAGAATCGATCCAAAGTCGTCCTGACGGAGCGCCAGGTTCGCGAAAAACAAATGATGATTCACGATGATGACGTCCGCTTCCTGCGCCCGTTGCCGCATCGCCGTCAAAAAACACTTTTGAAACTGAGGACACTTCTGCCCCGTGCAGGTGTCTTTTCGCGCGTCGATGCGGTTCCATAGCTCCGCGTCATCCGGCAAAAAATTCAGTTCCGCGCGGTCGCCTGTCTCCGTCAGTTTTTCCCAGTCGCGGATTTGCGCGAACCAATCGATTTCTTCCATCCCGCGCAGCACCGGCTGCCCCTCCATCAAATGAACTTTCTCGCGGCACACAAAATTATTGCGCCCCTTCATCAACGCCACTTTCAACTCCGGCGCAAAATGCTTTCGCAGAAACGGAATGTCTTTCTCGAAAAGCTGCTCCTGCAATGATTTCGTCGCCGTGGAAATCACCACGCGCCGCCCGCTGCGTATCGCCGGAACCAAGTACGCAAGCGTCTTGCCCGTGCCCGTGCCGGCTTCAATCAACGCGTGCTGATGCTTGGCGAAAGCTTCATCCACCATCTCCGCCATTTTCAGTTGCGCCGCGCGAAATTCGTATCCCGGATGACACTTCTCCAGCATTCCTCCCGGCCCGAAAACATCCGCCATCGTGATCGCAGTCTTCGGCTCACTCGCTGTTCGCTTCGCCATTTTCCGCGTCGAGGAGGTTGAGCTCATGCGCTATCACCCGGTACCATACTACAACCCCGCAAATCCCGCTCAAACCGCTCGGTTCGCGCGGCAGGGCTGTTCGCGTGGCGATTGGCGTGGCGCATAGTTTCCTGCTAGACTTTATGCCTCTCAAGTTTCTCATTCAGGAGAACCTATGGGCGAAAAGCCGAGTACCACCAAACCCGGGCTCGTCGAGAAAATCATCAAGCCTCTAGTTCCAGAGGGGCCGGAAAAAGCGCAGATCGCTGTGGAGGGCGCCGATCACTTGTATCGCGAAATCCGCATCGAAAACACACTAACCGACGAAAAGGGCAAGGAAGTGCGCCTCAAAGAAGGTGCTCCTGTCGAGGTTACCGTCGAGGCCAATCCCGAAGATACAACTCCTAAAAAGGACGCAAGAAAATAACGCCTCCAGGCATCGATTAATTCGCTGGGCGTCTGCGTTTCGCAAGAAGTCTCGGAAATCTACTGAAACAACCCTCTATCGGGTCGTCAGCTCACTTTTTCCAAGCAGCATCTGAATCTCTCGCTCCCACGCTGCCTTGTCCACCAACCCCGCATGCGCGTCGGCAATCTTGCCGTCGCGATCGATCAGCAGCGTCACCGGCATATTCGTAACGTCGTATTCCTTGGCGAGGCTATCGTTGCCAATCACTACCGCATAATTCATTTTCTTCTCTGCCACAAACGGCTTCACTGATTTCCATCCGTCCGCGTCCATGGACACGCCGATCACCGCCAGCCCTTTGTCCTTATACTTGCCCTCGAACTCCATGTACCAGGGAATTTCCGTCTTGCATCCGTGGCACCACGTCGCCCAAAAATCCAGCAGCACCACTTTGCCCCTGTAGTCCGATAATTTCACTGTCTCGCCCTTCGCGTCCGTCAACGTGAAATCTGGAGCCGCCTTTCGCGCACTCGCCGGCGTCAACTCTCCGCGCACTCCTCCACGCGCCGCCATACCCATTACCGCCAGCACAATCATCGCGTTACCGATCAGTCCCGCGCGTTCCCGCCGTTCCGTCCGCAATCGTTTCATAATCCCTCCACAACTCTCCTACGCTCCCAACACCCGCCCCGGATTTGCGATTTTCCGCTGGCGAACCAAATTTTTTTCTCCGCAGTCTGATTTCTAACACGTTCCGTCGTCGAAAATCGCGGGCGTGTGAACTCTCTGTAAGTGGGGGGCGTTTCTTACCTCTAACTTCGAAAATCCAGGTCTACTGAGCAGCCGGTTCAGCCGCTGGATGCATTCCGTGTTGAGGAACTTCGTGGATGCCGCGCGCAGGCGGTTCCTGATGAAACCGGAAAAGTTGATTGAGCGGTCCCGCGCCTTTGCCAATTCCGTAACTCTTCTCGATCGCTTTGAAGACATAAGCCTTCGCCAGAATCAGCGCCTCGCGAAGCTGCTGCCCCAGCGCCAACTGCGCAGCGACCGCCGACGAAAGCGTGCATCCCGACCCGTGCGTATTTTCGCTCTTCGCGTGGTCTCCGCCAAAAGGATTCATCTCGCCATTTTCATACAGCACGTCGGCGGGCTTTTCCAAGTGCCCGCCGGTGACGATCACGGCTTTCGCGCCCATCTCGGCCAATTTTTGCGCCGCGGCCTTCATTCCCGCCAGATCCTTCACTTCCACGCCGGATAGCAGAGCCGCTTCGTCCATGTTCGGCGTGATCACTGTTGCTCGTTTCATCAGCTCGTCGCGCAGAAACTTCACTCCGCTTGCGTCGAGCAGTTCCGCATTCCCCGCCGATGGGATAATGACCGGATCCAAAACGACGTGCGCGAAATGATTCTTGTCCAGAAATTCGGCGACGACCACCGCGTTTGCTTTATTGCCGAGCATTCCGATTTTCACAGCGGAGATGCTTACATCACTGGCGAGCGCCTCGAGCTGCTCGCGCAACACGGCTGCCTGCGTCGGATGTACGGACTTCACTCCCTGCGTCGATTGCACAGTGAGCGCCGTTATCACAGCAACGCCATAACAGTTGTGCGCCGCAAAAGTCTTCAGGTCCGCGGCGACGCCTGCGCCGCATGAAGGATCAAAACCAGCAATGGTCAGCAGAATGGGGGGGTGACTGTGGTTGTGATTCGCATTCGTCAATTCGCCTGCCCTCCGCGAAAGGCACGAATTCCCGTGCCGCCTGTCGCGCGCGCCGCTTAATTCAAAATGTACGCGCCTTCCTCACCACAGCGCAACAACATTCTCTCACAGAAAAATCCCTTCCTCTTCCCTCGCAGCTTGCGGGCGCTTGGCCGCGACGCGCTCATTTCTCTGCTTCCTTGAGATTGCGCGACGCTGCATATCTGCAGCGCATAAGTACGGGCAAGGCGGGCTCAGCAAGACAACTATTGCTTTCTCCATGTAAACCGCAGTTGGCCACGCGGAACCTTCAGGAACCAACGATTTCCTGTTTCCGGACACCGCCATCGCATCGTTTCCGATATTCCATCATTCCGTCGCGGACAGATTGGCCCAGACGTGGTAGCGTAAAGGATCGCGCAACCGAGAATTCCAATCCCATGAGCGAAAATCTGCCCTCTCTCGTCATCGTCGGCCGGCCAAATGTTGGCAAGTCCACGCTATTTAATCGCTTGACCGGCACTCGCCGCTCGATTGTCACCGACGAATCAGGCATCACGCGCGATCGCATCTACGGCACCGCCGAATGGGAAGGCAGGCATTTCGAAGTGGTCGATACGGGCGGCATCGTCCCTGAACAAAAAGCGGGCATCCCGGGCGAGATTCTCCGCCAAGCCCACGTCGCTATTGCTAATGCGGCTTTTGTGCTTCTTGTTACGGATGCCAGAACTGGTCCTGTTCCGCTCGACTTTGAGCTCGCTCAACTTCTCCGCCGCACCGGCAAGCCGCTCATTGTGGTCGCCAACAAAGTTGATACTCCAAAACAAATGGCACTTGCAGGCTCTTTCTATGAACTCAGCGACAAAGTCTTCCCCATTTCTTCCGAGCACGGACTCGGCGTCGACGACTTACTCGATTCGCTCACTACGGATTTTTCTGCGGGTGCCGCTGCGGAGCCAGGCCCCGAAATCAATATCGCCATTGTCGGCCGTCCAAATGTCGGCAAATCCACGCTGCTCAATCGCATGGCCGGTGAAGAACGCTCGATCGTTTCACCCGAGCCCGGAACCACGCGCGATGCAGTGGATACAGTAATCGAGCGCGAAGGCAAACTGTATCGCTTTCTCGACACCGCGGGAATCCGCCGCAAAGCGAAAACGAAGCTCGTAGCGGAAAAACTCAGCGTCGTTATGGCCCGTCGTCATCTCGAACGCGCCGACGTGGCCCTCCTTATTATTGACGGATTGCTCGGAGTCACTTCGCATGACGCGACTATCGCGAGTTACACACAGCAGTCTGGCAGCGCGCTCATCGTCGTTGTGAACAAATGGGACTTAGCGCTGAAAGCGGCGCAAGAGCAGGCCACGGAGAAAGACAAGCCGAAATCATCTGGGCGGGTGAATCCGATGAAGCTGATGGCCGACTATGAAAAAATCATCCGCGAAAAACTGAAATTCCTCGACTACGCCCCCATTATTTTCCTCTCCGCGCTCACCGGCGAGCGCACCGGGGGACTCTTTTCGCTCATCGACAAAGTGATTGCTTCGCGCCAGCGCCGGATTTCCACAGGCGAAATGAATCGCTGGTTGTCGAGCGTCGATTTGGACCGCGGTACCTCGCCCGCCGGGCAAAAAATCAAAATTTATTATGTTACCCAAGCGTCCGCGGCGCCGCCCACCTTCGTCCTTTTCACGAATCAAAAGCGTCGTTTGCATTTCAGCTACGAACGTTTCCTGGAGAATCAGCTGCGCAAGAAATTCGATTTCACCGGCACGCCGATTCGCTTTCAGCAACGTGTGAAACAGCGTTCTCGTCGCGCGACCGGATCCGTCCGAGAATCGGCGTGAATTCGCGAAGAGATTTGCTTACAATCAGCGCGTTCGCATCGGGAGGCTTCCAACAGGACCCAAACGCCCGCGAAGAGGAGTTACACCTTGCCGCCAACAAACATCGATGATCACCGCGCGTCGCAACTGACCCGCCGGAAATTCCTGGGATCCGCCGCTGTGCTCGGGGCCGCGTCTCTTGCGCCCGCGCGTTTGGCGCACCCTGAAGCAACGATCACGACGCCGGACGTCACGCCGTTCGAGCTCGACGAAACCACGGTCGTGGCGCTGCAGGATGGCATGAAGTCGGGACAATTTACCGCGCACTCGATCGTGCGGAAATATCTTGATCGCATCGCCGAGATCGACAAGGTTGGCCCAGCCATCAATGCCGTGATCGAACTGAATCCGGACGCGCTTTCCATCGCGGATTCTCTCGATGAGGAACGCAAGAGCAAAGGCTCGCGCGGCCCCCTGCACGGCATTCCCGTTCTCATCAAAGACAATATCGGCACTTCCGATCGCATGATGACGACGGCCGGCTCTCTCGCGCTTTCTGGTTTCACGCCGACAAAGGACTCCGCAGTCGCGCGCCGCCTGCGAGAAGGAGGCGCGGTGATTCTCGGCAAAACCAATCTGAGTGAATGGGCGAATTTCCGTTCGAGTCATTCTTCGAGCGGCTGGAGCGGTCGCGGCGGCCAAACTCACAATCCTTACGCAACCGATCGCAATCCTTGCGGTTCGAGTTCCGGTTCAGGGGCCGCGGCTTCGGCGAATCTCGCCGCCATCACCATTGGCACAGAAACAGATGGCTCGATTGTGTGCCCCTCGTCGGCAAACGGCGTGGTAGGAATCAAGTCGACCGTCGGTCTGGTCAGCCGTGCGGGCATTATTCCTATCTCGCACAGCCAGGACACTGCCGGGCCAATCTGCCGCACCGTTGCCGACGCCGCCGCGTTGCTGAGCGCGATTGCGGGTGTCGATCCGGACGATGCAGCCACTAAAACTCCGGGAAGAAAAGCGTATCCGGATTACACAAAGTTTCTGGATCGTGGCGGATTGCGCGGCGCGCGCATCGGAGTCGTACGAAAACTCTTTTTCTTGCCTGAGAAACTCGATCCGATTATGAAAACTGCCCTCGATGCCGTGAAGAGCGAAGGCGCGATCCTGGTGGATCCCGTCGCCATCGAGAGCCTCGGAAAATTCGACGGCTCGGAAAACACCGTCCTGCAATACGAATTCAAAGCCGACATGCGCTCCTACTTTGCGCAATTCCCCAATGCGCCCATGCATTCGCTCAAAGACATCATCGAGTTCAACGAACGCCATTACGACCCGGAGCTTTTGTATTTCGGCCAGGAAATTATGATCGAGTCGGAGAAAAGAGGCCCGCTTACGGATAAGGCGTACTTGGATGCGTTGGCGAAAAATCATCTGCTCGCGCGGCAAGAAGGAATCGACGCGGTGATGGACAAATACAAGCTCGATGCCCTGGTTGCACCTACGGGCGGTCCAGCCTGGACGACCGACGTCTTAAATGGCGACCACGACACCGGCGGCAGTTCTTCCCCCGCGGCTGTCGCAGGCTACCCGAATATCAACGTCCCGGCGGGATTCGTTTTCGGCATGCCCGTTGGCATTTCATTTTTTGGCCGTGCGTGGAGCGAGCCGGTTTTGATCAAGATTGCATACGCATTCGAGCAAGTCACCCGTGTCCGCAGACCGCCGCAATTCCTCAGCACCGCCGATTTGAAGGTGGATCGGCAATAGCATTGACATCGCCCAGAATGGGTTTACGATAACGGAAGAAAGCATCTAGCGAGATGGCTTCGGCGGCCCAACACGTAGCTGCAATTCCCGAGAAGAATTTGTTCCGCATCGGCGAGGTCAGCCGATTGACTGGAACGAAGGCGTTTGTTTTGCGTTACTGGGAGACGGAATTCCCCACGCTGGAGCCGGTGAAAAGCTCGAGCGGTCATCGAATGTATCGCCGGGAAGACATCGAAACAGTCTTTGAAATCAAGCGCCTTCTTTATGAAGAAGGCTTCACCATCGCCGGAGCGCGGCGCCACCTTGCTGAACGAAACGGCAGCGCAGAGGCTGGCACGGAAATGGCTTCCGCGCCCCAACCGCCGGCTCGTGAACGCGAGCACGACCTGTCGCGGACGCAGCGCAAATGCTTGCTCGACCTGCGCGAAGAGTTGCTCGCCATCTTGACCCTCCTCGAAGGCCGGTGATACGCTAAATCCGCTCGCGGTCGGGACGTGGCGCAGCCTGGTAGCGCGCACGCTTGGGGTGCGTGAGGTCGCTGGTTCGAATCCAGTCGTCCCGACCACTTCTTTTCGCGCTGCGGCGCTCTGGCCCGCTAAGTTCTCTGGCCGCTCGAATCCATCCCTATGCCAAATATTTTAGTGACCAATGACGACGGCATCGCCGCTCCCGGCCTGCGCGCCCTGGTAAAATCACTCGCGGGCATCGGAACAGTGACGATCGTTGCTCCCTCTCACGAACGCAGCGCAGCCGCGCAGTCTGTTACGCTTCGCCAGCCGATTTTCTGCGAACAGATTGCCGAGCGCGAGTGGTCCATTGAAGGAACGCCTGCCGACGCCGTCATTCTCGCCTTCCACACTCTGTTGACCGAACGCCCTGATCTGGTGGTTTCCGGAATCAATCGCGGCGCCAACCTCGGCGAAAATGTCTATTACTCAGGCACCATCGGCGCGGCCATGGAGGGCGCGATCAATCGCGTTCCTTCCATTGCGATTTCCGTTGCTTCGCGCGCACGAGATATGGATTTCGTTCCGGCCACACACTTCATCCAGCGATTAGCGCCATTGGTGCTTCGGGAAGGATTGCCGAAAGGCGTTCTATTGAACGTGAATGTTCCCAATCCTTGGAACGGCGGCGTGCGCTTCACGCGTCAATCGCCGAAGATCACGCGCAATGTCTTGCAAAAAGGAGAAGATCCTCGCGGCCGAACCTATTACTGGCTGAATGAACAAAGGATCACCGAAGATATCGCCGCGGACACGGATCATGCAGCGATTTTGGCAGGCGAAGTGTCGGTCACTCCGCTGGTGATCGACCACACGGACGCGCCATCGTTGAATCATTTGTCGCATTGGAAACGTCTGCTCGAGGAAAAATAGGGCGCTATGCGCGCGCGTTTTGAATCAAGCGGCTGCGCATTGCCGCGTCACCCGCCATTTCGATGGCCGTCCACGCCATGGCGAGCGCGCCATCCATAACGGCCTTGTCGGCTTCGTCCGTGATGCAGTGCGCCGTGAATTCCGGCTGATGATTTGCCGCGGGCAGAGAATTAATTCCAATCATCGGATGAATCGACGGAATTGTGTAAGAAACATTCCCCATGTCTGTCGACGCGGCCAGGCGCGCCATCGCGGAGCCGAGGTCCGGAAATTTGCGGCCAATCGCCTCGGCATTACGCTTATAAATCAGGCTGATCTGATGATCGTAGCGAACATCGGCATAAGGTTTATCGCCGCCGCGAATTTCGAGTTTGCTGCCAGTGGCGAGCGCGCCCGCTTCAAAACAGCGATAAACCTTGGCGCGCACTTCCTCGAGTTCCTCAAGATTTTCTCCACGTACAAGATACCGTGCTGAAGTATGAGCCGGGACGACGTTTGGCGCGTCTCCACCGTGCGTAGTGATTCCATGGACGCGGTCCGTTTGCCGCAAGTGCTGGCGCAGCAGGCCAATCGAAGTTTGCGCGACCGTCAAGGCGTCGGCGGCATTAATTCCCATCTCCGGAAAAGCCGAAGCGTGCGCTTCTTTTCCGGTGTAATGCACATCGAACATCGAAGCAGCGATCAGATGCGCTTCCAGCATTTCGACCGGTGCAGGATGCACCATCATGGCCGCGTGCATCCCAGCGAAAGCGCCGCGCTCAAGCAGCACAACTTTGCCGCTCGCGTTTCCCACTTCTTCCGCCGGCGTGCCAACGACGCTGATGGTCAGCCCAACGTCGTTCGCAACGTGCGCCGCTGCAATTCCTGCTCCGACGGCCATGGCCGCAATCATATTGTGGCCGCAGGCGTGGCCGATTTCCGGCAGCGAGTCGTACTCTGCGCAAATGGCAATGTGCAACGGCCCGCTTCCCGCCCGCGCGACGAAAGCCGTCGGCAAATCGCAGATTCCCCGCTTGACGTCGAAGCCCGCATCACTCAATTCTTCGGAAAGCCATGCGCAGGCCTTTTCTTCTTCGAATCCCAGTTCCGGATTCGCGTGGATGCGATGGCTTAGCGACAGCATTTTCTTCTGCATTGTGCGAAGCTGCTCTTGGGCGCCTGTTTTAGCGTTCAGTTTTTCCATAACATTTCCGATCTAGCTGGCATGACCTGCTTCCGCAAAATTCGCTGTGGACATTTCGCCGCAGCGCGTCAACGCCGCAGTCAAATCCGCATACAATAGCCGGTGAAAAAGATGCTCGCCGGCTTCACGGCGCACGGACAATCTGCCCGCTCGATACGCGCGCGAATGCAACCCGCGCTGCACCGCCTCACAGATATCCACATCTTCTTCTTGCACTCGATGACTCACCGCAATGCTCTTCCGATTGTGCTCGCTTGCTGCTCCATCAACCTCTGCAAAATAAAAATCGAAAATCACGCGGCAGCGATCGATCGAAAGGGGCAAAACGAGGTTTGTGTCCAGGTACCCTTCGTACCAATTCAGCATGAAGTTCGGGTATTGCCAAAAATAATAGGCGCGATCTCCGTGGCGTGTGGCCGCGGCATCGCTATCAGCGCCCGGGCTCGATGTTTTCACCGGGCTCGATTGCAGCGAAAAGCGATCCTCGTTTTCGATAGTGTAGTTCGCATATTCAAGCACGCTGTTCAAACCTTTGTGAAGATGCGGGACGTGGTAGCCGCCGTCGAGATAATTGTCCACGTAGACTTTCCAGTTGCAGTTCAGTTCGTAACTGCGGCGCTCGAAGAAATGCAGCGTGTGCAGCCGCAGCGGTTCCACGCGTTTGACGAGCCCGGCAAGAAAATCACTTAGCGATTCGGCCTGCGCATGGAGATTTACAAAAACGAAATTCTCCCAGATCTCCACGCGCACCGGGACAAGGCCATTCTTGCTGCGGTCGAAATCGCAAACGCCGTCAAAATCGGGCGTGCCTTTGAGCGCCCCATCAACGCCGTACGTCCATCCGTGATAGGGGCAACGGAAATTCGCCGCGTGGCCTGCAGGCTCGGTGACCACTGCGGCGGCGTGATGGCGGCAGACGTTATAGAAAGCGCGCAGCACGCCATCGGCGTCTCGCGCCACGACAAGGGGTTCGCCGTCGAGGTCCGCTGTGAAAAACTCGCCGGGTTGAGAGACTTGATCCGCGCGGCCAACCATCTGCCAGGTGCGATGAAAGATTGCGTGTTTTTCCAGTTCCGCGATGCGCGCATCCGTGTACCACGCCGACGGAATTGTGTAAGCCTGTGCCAGCGGCGCACGGTCGTTATAGGCGTGGACAATATCTTTTAGCGATTCCATTTTTTAGCCGCCTGATTATGGCCTGAATTGACGAACTTGGAAAGCCTTCGGGGGCTCGCTGCACGACGTGAATCGATTCCCGGTCAAAGCTTCAATGAAAATCATGAGAACTCGTTTCCGCTTTGGTGATCTCCAAAGGCGAAACACGTTCGACCTTCACAGAAACTACATTGTCTTGATTCTGCAACTGCCCCTCGATCAGCAAAAACTGATGATGAACGATGGTCAGATGATTTTTCGCAAAGACCTGCGGCGTAATGATGGCATTGGCGATTCCGGTTTCATCCTCAAGGCTCAGAAAAACAAAACCTTTTGCGGTTCCCGGCCGTTGTCGCGCGATTACGGAGCCGGCAACGCGCACATGCGCACCATTTGGCAATTGGCTTAATTCGATGGCTGATCGAACGCCCTGTTTTTTCACGTTTGCGCGGTAATATCCCATAGGATGAGGGCCGACGGTCATGCCCGTGCCTTTGAAATCGACGACCAGCCGCTCTTCCACGGTCATAGGTTGCAAAGGCGAGGCAGCAGATATCTCGAATTCTTTCGGTTCCTCCGGCGATTGCTCTGATAATTCTTCCGCCGCCGCGAGCAAAGGTCCCGCGCTTCGCGCAGCACGCTCGATCTGCCATAGAGCTTCGCGACGATGGCCGTTACGCTTACCTCCGATGTGATTTAGGCTGCCAATCTCCGCCAGCGTGGCCAATTCGTCTTTTTGTATCGTGGGAATGCGAAGCTTGAGATCATTTATGGAAACAAACGGGCGAATGGTGCGTTCCTGAACAATTGTCGCGGCGACATCGACGCGCAATCCTTTGACATAACGCAGGCCAAGGCGCACGCTGAAACTCTCGCCATTTTTTTCAAGCGTACACAGCCAATCCGAGCAGGTCACATCGATGGGCTTAATTTTCAACCCGTGCCGCTGCGCATCCTTCACCAGCGTTGCGGGCTGATAAAATCCCATGGGCTGATTATTCAGCATGGCGGCGGTGAAAGCAGCCAGGTAATGGCATTTGAAATAAGCGCTGGCGTAAGCGAGCAGAGCGAAACTCGCGGCATGCGATTCAGGAAATCCATATAACGCAAACGAAGTGATAGCCTGAATGATTTTGTCCTGCACGTGCTGAGCAATTCCGTTTTTGTCCATGCCCAGCCGAAGTTTTCGCTCCACTTCCTTCATGCGTTTTTCGGAGCGCTTGAATCCGAAGGCGCGGCGAAGCTCTTCCGCTTCGCCTCCCGTGAATCCCGCAGCAATCATGGCGATTCGCAGCAGTTGCTCTTGAAACAAAGGGATTCCTAACGTGCGTTCGAGAACCGGTTTGAGGGAAGGATGCGGATAGTCGATTGCTTCACGGCCCTGGCGGCGCTTCAGATAGGGATTCACCATTTCGCCGACGATCGGGCCCGGCCGGATAATCGCGACTTGCACGACGATGTCGTAAAACTTTTGCGGGCGGAGACGTGGCAAGCACGACATCTGCGCGCGACTTTCGATCTGAAACATGCCAACGGTATCTGCTTTTTGCAGAGCTGCGTAAACAGTGGAATCATTTGCCGGCAGACGCCCCAAATCTATTTCTTTGCCGTAATCCTGCTTGACAATGTGCAAACAATCTTCCAGCACAGCCATCATGCCCAGCCCGAGCAAATCCACTTTCACGATGCCCATGTCGGCGCAATCGTCCTTGTCCCACTGCACCACGACGTGCCCCGGCATCGTTGCCGGTTCCAGCGGCACCACCGAATCCAACTGGCCCTGGCATATCACCAGGCCGCCCGAATGCTGCCCCAGGTGGCGCGGCAAATCCTGCACCTCTATGCAAAGTTCGAGAAATTTGCGGATTTGCGGATGCCTAAGGTCCAGCCCCGCGCCATGGAATTTTTTGTCGAGCGTGTCGTTGGCGTCGTGGTATTCCCAGTGCCCGACTAAACTCGTCAAGCGATTCAAAATTCCAGGATTGAATGACATCACTTTGCCGATTTCGCGCGCCGCCGAGCGCCCACGATACGTGATGACATTTGCAGTCATGGCCGCGCCCAATTTTCCGTGGCGTTGATACACATATTGAATGGCGCGTTCGCGCTGATCCCCGCTGGGCAGATCGAGGTCGATGTCCGGCCATTCTCCGCGCTCTTCGGTAAGAAACCGCTCGAAAAGCAATCCCATCTTCACGGGGTCCACCGCTGTTATTCCCAGCGCAAAGCAGACTGCACTGTTCGCCGCCGAGCCGCGGCCCTGAACGAGAATGCGGTGTTCGTGGCAAAAACGCACAATATCCCAAACGATCAGGAAATAACCGGCAAGGTGAAGCCTTTCAATAATGCTCAATTCGTGATCAATTTGGTGCTGAGCGCGTTCATCGCCGGAGCCGTAGCGGTGAATCATGCCCTCGTAAGTGCGCTCGCGAAGAAAATGAATCTGCGATTGCCCATCCGGCACGGGATAGTTTGGAAATTGATAGCCCAAATCCTTCAAGCTGAATTGCAGTCGCGCAGAAAGCTCTTGCGTATTCGCGATCGCTTCCGGCAAATCTAAAAACAGCCTCTCCATCTCAGCAGGCGATTTTAAATGGCGTTCGGAATTGAGCGCCAGCAACCGGCCCGCGGTTGCCAAAGTCCGGTGATGGCGGAGGGAGGTAAAAACATCCATTACCTCCCGGCGCTGCGGCAGCGAGTAACACACACCATTCGTAGCCAGCAGCGGCAAGCCAAATTTCCGCGCAATCGCAAGAGCTGCTTGATTGCGCGCTTCTTCTTCGCGGCAAAAGTGCCGCTGCAACTCCACGTAAACATTCTGGCGGCCGAATAATTCACAGAGCTGCTGCACACATGCAACTCCTTCATCCATTCCACCGCGCTGCAAGGCGTGCGCGAGCGGCCCTTCCGCGCTTCCGGTGAGGCAGATCAGTCCAGCCGAATATTCTGCAAGCTCCGAAGACAATATGCTGCCCTCGCTCTTCGGCGCGCGCAATTTCATCTTCGTGATCAGGCGGCAAAGGTTTTGGTAGCCCAAACGAGAGGCAACAAGTAAGGGGTAGCGCCAGCCTTCCGCCGAAGTAATTTCCGCGCCGATGTGCGCGCCGATGGAAGCTTTCTGTGCGGCGAGATAAAAACGTGGCGCGCCATAGACTCCGTCTCGATCGAGCAGAGCCATCGCCTTCATTCCCCATTCCGCGCACGCCGTTGCCAGCTCTTCCGGCAATGAAGCGCCTTCCAAAAAGCTGAACGCAGAACGGGCATGAAGTTCGGTGTACATCAATCGTTACATCAATCGTATCTGGCGCGCACAAACCAACTGTGGCGGACGTCGTCGTAATAAACGCGATAGAGCCCGTCTTGCATCTCCCAATGCAAATCCCGGCCCATGAGCGTCGCGCCGGGATCAAAACGGATATAAATGTCCCATTCATCATGACGCCACGCTTCTTCTTGCCACCAATCTCCTGAGGTGCGCCAAGGTCCGGAAGCCGCCACAATCTTGCCGTGCATGCCGCGAAAAGAAATGTGGAGGGGGCGTTCTTCACGCAGCTCAATTTTCGCCAGCCATTCCGGCCTGAAATTTCGCAGGGCAATGACTGCCTTTCGTGGCTTGGACTCATCATCTACTTTTACTTTACTGTTCGCCGCCGCGATGGCATGGCCAGCCTCCCGGCGAATTTTCACTTCCCTAGGCGCGGAAACAAATCGGTTCATCCGAAACGCGCCGGGGCGATGCGTATCCATTATTTCCGGTGAGCCAACATTCGTGCCGCCAACGAGATTCGACAGCCGCGCAATGGTCAGCTCCAATCTTTCCGGGTCGATGGAATTGCGGCGGAATAAACTGTTTTGCGCCGCGCGTCGCCGCGCTGGTTCAGCCGCAAGCGCAATTTTCAGTATCGATGCCTGAGGAGGATCTGTTTGCAATTGCAAGCGAAGCAAATTCAAAAGCAATTTCGAATCCCGCATAGGCACGGGCAAACGCATCGTTTTCTCATAAATTGTGGAAGCAATTTCCGCGGCGGCCGCTTCTCTACGGACCGATGGCTCTTTTCCAAAAGCATCGCCCAAGGTAAATCGCAACTGAATAGCGGAGGCGGCCAGAGCATGCGCCTGCAAACGGGCGCATAATTGATCGAGTAGGCGCCCGAGCAGAAACGCCAATGGTTCAAGCTCCTCCACGGCGTTTTCCAGCTCTATTTGTTCTTCAAAACGCGCCTCTGATTCAGCCAGCACCAGGGAGCGCACGCTTGCACCGCGCGCCAATTCATGTAAACGCACTCCTTCCTGCCCCAGCCGCTCGGAAAGCTGCAGGACCGGCAGCGCCGCCAATCCCGCGCAGGTGCTCACGCCCCAACGTTCCAGAGCTTCCAGAATCTCAACGGAAGGAGAAAGCGCGCGCACCGGCAAGCAGCCCAAACGTTTCGATTCTTCGCCCAGAGGAATGGAAGTAATTCCCGGGAAGCCGCGTGCGGCATGAAGAGCCACGTCGATGTTTGCCGCTATGGCAACATTCACCGCCAGACCAAGCTCCGACGCGCGCCGCACCAATTCGCTCGCAATATTTTCTTGCGATCCGAAAAAGTAATGCAGGCCCGCCAGATCGAGAATAATCGTATCGAGCGCCGTGTCTTCCACCCGCGGTGAAATGGACCAGCCCATCTGCAGTAGCGCTGTATGCAGCGATTCCTCGCACGATCGAGAGCGATGCCTCTTTTCCACTCCACAAAACTGAGCGGCCTGCGATTCAGTCATGCCTATTTCGATTTCTGCCTGCTGGGCGGAATCGTTCACGGCCACGACGCTACAAAGAGGAGAAGTTCCATCCAAAAGAGCGACCGCGCGGCCACGCAAAGCAGGCTCAGCGCATAACACGGCTTGCAAAATAAAATTGGGGACGTAAATAGAAGCGAATGCCATAGCCAATGAATTTCGATAGCTGTATTTGCAAAGATCTCCTGCTTAGCTTTCGAATGATTCGAGCTTCGGTTCGATGCACGCGCCGGTGAGACGGACCCCCATCGCATTTGCCCTGAAGATTATTTCGAGCGAGCCAGATGGGCCATTCGTAACGCTGGAAATGCGCCCTTCATGAAACTCCATTCTGCCAACCGGATTCATTCGCGAACGCAACACGCAGGCATGCACATCAAAACCATCCAGCAATCGCGCAAAGGATGGCCGGCAAAAATCTTTCGAGTAAGCTTGGAGTATTTCTCTTTGCAGTGTTGTGGACCAGTGAACGAGCCCGCCTTCGAGCTTCAAAACCAGCGAAGCGCACGTCTTTGCATTGGACTCTTGCTCGACGATCACCAGAATTGTCTGCGTGTTTTCCACAGCACGCCGGAAACGAAACCATGCATCCAGCGGAAGCTTGCGCACTGTTTCACGTGGAACATCGCTCAGATCCAGGCATACAAAACTGAACCCACCACCTTGCAGAAGCAGGTCTGTGGCGCGAAGAGCCTGGCCGATATTCCGGCAACGCACCCATAGCAACTGCTTCAGCTTCACGCCCGCGGCTTCTGCATGGCACGGATCAAAGGCATCGCATGCGTCGATCAACGCGCAAGCCTCCGCATGAGCCGTTCGCATGCCTAACGCGGAAACCAACAGGCTTGTGCGGCCAGAACAAGCAGGACCAAAGATTTCCGTTAGCGCGCCGCGAGGAAAGCCTCCGGTCAATAAATCGATTTCATAAATACCGGTAGAAGCATTTTCTGTGACACTGCGATCGCGATACTCAAAGGGAGCGGCGACGCGGCCAGCAAGGGCGCGTTCAACTTGGGAGCGCAATTGCGCGAAATCCTTAGGCATGGCTGATATTCGGCGGAGTCGAGAGCATGATTAGTTTCGCTTTTTGTTCGTCTTCAAGAAAAATCTCTCACGAATCAGGCACAGTTGTCAACTCTGCAGTTCTTCCACTGAATAGAAAAAGCGTTGAGGAATCCCACGCGGAGTTGCCGTCAACAACGGCAACAGAATTCGCAGTTCTCGCGGAACGCTGGGCAGCGCTCCGCGAGAATTTCCTGTCCGTTCAACAGATCAACGAGACGAACAACGCGCCCGCTCAGGGCGTTTTCACGATGATGTTGGGAATGCTTCGTCCCCGCAGCATGGAATTAAAAGCAGCCACATCCTTGGCCATCAGCTGCTCGGTTTCACTGCGATACTGGGCTATCTGCTTCTTCAATTCATCATTCACCGCGATTTGCTGCGTCGTTGGCGCGAAATCCGAGTCACTCACTCCCTGCCCAATATAAGCGATTTTCTCAACAAGCATCGATTCCCATCTCACATCATCCTGTCCACGGCCGCTGGCCTTGAGCTGCAGCATGTGTCCTTCGAGCTCGACCAGTTTGCTGCTGAGGTCATCGGCGGCAGACCGAAGCGACTTGGAATTCTGCCCATCGCCGAGCTGATTCTCGAACTCCGCAAGCTGAGCACGCACCGATTCGATCTGATTCACGGTGTCCGCCATGGTGTCCATTTCATCCCGGATGGTCATCTCTAACTTATTCTGCGCCTGAATATCAGCCACCGTGCCGCCCGAATGCGGATCCTTCAGCACGTTCAGCTTTTGCGCATATTCGTGCCCGCCGACCATCAGCTTGACGGTATACGTTCCCGGCGGCGCGAGCAGAGAAAGGGGCTCTAAGCCTGGCGGTAGACGCCATCCTTCCGGCCCGAGGGTCACTTCCGGGGCATATAGAGGACTGGTACGTAGGTGAATCGCCTTGCTCGGGTCGAACTTCAGATCCCACCAGACACGGTCGATTCCTGCATCCTTTTTGCCGTCAAATGTCCGGACTGTTTTTCCGCTCGCGTCCTGAATGGCGATTTTTACGTCGCCCTCAGCTGGACTCTTTAAATAATAGTTGATCACGGCTCCGAAGGGCGGGTTGTGGCCCGCGGTGGGATCGTAGCTCACCGCCGCCGGCTCGGAAACATTGCGGAATCGATACGCATCGCGCGGCGCAAAGAGATGCGCATCCGACGACCGCACCTCGGATGTCAATTGCTGGAGCGGAGTCAAATCATCGAGGATCCAGAAGCCGCGCCCATACGTAGCCAGCGCCAGATCGTGAAATCGCTCCTGTACCGTGATCCAGTACACTGGCGCGTGCGGCAAGCCCGCCTGCAAAGGCTGCCAGTTATCGCCATCATCGAATGAAACATAGAGCGCATTTTCCGTGCCAAGGTACAGGAGTCCCTTGCGCACCGGATCTTCCCGAACACAATGCGCATAGCTCAGCGGGCTATGCGGAACGCCGTTGGTGATCTGCGTCCACGTCTTCCCGTAGTCCGTTGTCTTGTAAACGAAGGGATCGCGGTCGTTCATCTGATGAAAATCCACGGTGATGTAAGCCTTGCCCGCATCGTAACGCGAGGCTTGGATATTGCTCACCGTTCCCCACTCCGGCAGGTTGGGAATATTGGCGGTCACATTTGTCCAATTTTTACCGCCGTCGCGCGTAATCTGAACCAAGCCGTCATTCGTACCCGCCCAGATGACACCCTGCTCCTTCGGAGATTCCGCAATGGAAAAAACGACGCCGGCATATTCCACGCCAATGTTGTCCGGCGTGAGGCCGCCCGAAATTCCCATTTTACTTTTGTCATTTCGCGTCAAGTCTGGACTGATGACCTGCCAGCTATTGCCGCCGTCGGCGGTCACGTGAACGTACTGGCTGCCCACGTAAACTCTATTGTGGTCGAACGGCGAAATGGTGATGGGAAATTCCCAGTTGAAACGGTACTTCACGTCGGCTGCGGGCGCGCCGATGGTCGTTTCCGGCCACACCTCGACCACGTGCGCTTGGTGATTCTTTAGGTCGTCAACGATCACCGTCCCGCCGACGCTGCCCGAACCCGTTCCGCTGTTCCACACCATGTTGTTGTTCACCGGATCCACCGTCGCGAAGCCGCTCTCGCCGCCGGAAATACCCTCCCACACGCTGCGCGAAATCGGCCCCGGCCCGCGTCCGCCGAAGAACCCGAATTGCAGGCTATTGCTGGGCCCGCGATACGACCCGCCATCCTGCTTGTTGCCGTAGACGTTGTAGGGAACCTGATCGTCGACGGTGACGTGATAGATTTGCGCGATGGGAAGTTGAACGTGGTTCCAGGTCTGGCCGTGATTGATCGAGATGCTCACGCCGCCATCGTTCACCACAGCCATGCGATTTCCGTTCTTCGGATCGATCCACATCTCATGGTTGTCGCCGCCCGGACTCGCTGGCATCTCGGTAAGGGTCTTGCCGCCATCCAGCGTGCGGGAAAATGAAGCGGAGAAAAAGTAAACTTCGTTTTCGTTGTCCGGCGAGATTTCTTCGCGGGTGTAGTAATGCGTGCGGCCGCGAATCTGGCGGTCGTAGCTCACGACTTCCCAATTCTCTCCGCCATCATCGGATTTCCAGAGTTGCCCGCGCTGCGTCGGTTTTCCATCCATGGGCGCGCCGTCGCCGGTTTCGATCTCCGCGTAAACGCGATTCGGATCGCCCGGCGCGACCCGCACCGCAATACGTCCGATCGGCGAATGCGGCAGCCCGTGTCCCTCCAGCCGCTTCCACGTGGCGCCGCCGTCGGTTGATTTGAACAGCCCGCTGCCAGGTCCTCCGCTCGTCCGACCCCAGGTGTGAATCACCATCTGCCACATGCCGGCAAACAGCACATGCGAATTGTTCGGATCCATCGTCAAATCCGCGCAACCGGTATTTTCATCGACGAAGAGCGTTTTCTCCCAGGTCTTTCCGCCGTCGGTAGTACGAAACACTCCGCGTTCTTGTTGCGGTCCGTAGGCCGTTCCGAGCGAGCATGCGAGAACAATGTCCGGATCACGCGGATCGATGATGACGTTCGCGATGCGCCCGGTATTCTCCAAACCCATGTGCGTCCACGTCTTGCCCGCGTCCGTCGATTCGTAAATGCCGTCGCCGATCGAAATGTGGCTGCGTATATATGGCTCGCCAGTTCCTGCCCACACGATGTTGGGATCGCTGGGCGCAACAGCGATGGCGCCGACAGAGGAAACGTCCTCTTTGTCAAAGATAGGGTCCCAATGAATTCCGCCATCCGTCGTCTTGAAGATTCCCCCCGAGGCGGCTCCCACATAATAGATGTTGGGATCCCCCGGCACTCCAGCCACAGCGATGGTGCGATTACCCACCGGCCCGATATAGCGAAATTGCAGTTGGCTGAACACCTTGGAGTTACCTTGCGACGACTCCTGCGCGAACGAAAGCCTCGCGCCACAAAGCAGCAAGGCCGTCAGAATCGAGACAAGCAGAGCAATTCGCTTTGACATGGTTTTTTCCTTTGCAACGGATGATGGCGTTGGAACGCGCGGATGATACAGCCGCCGGAAGAAGGCGTCAACTACCGACGGTAGTTTCTCGCAAGCGTGAGTCCTGATTCCGGGTTTGGCTATTGTTGCGAACGCGTGGAGTAAATCGCCGACGCGATTTGACCCAGTGCCTCGCCAACAACCTTCTGCGGCGCGTCCGGATCGTCCAAGGGAAGCGGGACGCGATTCGCGTAAATGGCGAACGCTAGATGCCGTCCATCAGGCGTGACCATATATCCCGCGAGCCCTTTCCCTGTCAGCATCAAGTCTTTGTTCAACGCGTCGTACGCTCCGTAAGTGCCGGTCTTAGCCATAACGTGCCCTGCCGCCGGCGAGTTCACTTCGATGTTCCACAGCGTGCCATCCCGGCCCAGGATTGGCAGCGCTTTTTCAAAAAACGGAAAATCTCTCTGCGTCGCCATGAACGCCAGGTAATGCGCCACGAAATCCGGCGTGAAGAACGCGGATTGTGCGCCGCCCGCCCCATCATTCTGCGAAGCGCCGCTCAGGTCGAGGCCTGCTTTGGCCAAAAAATCGTGCTCGAGGTTGAAACCGGCTTGATCGATGTCCTGCGTCGCGTGCCCCAGCACAGCGCCCAAAATGTAAGGCGTCATTGTGGCATGCAAATTCTGGCTCACCTTCAGCGTCACCTTCACCTCTTCGGACATCGGCGGAGAAATATGTTCGGCGACAACGTTCTCCTGTGTGTACGCGGAGGACAGAGCTTTGAAATCAACCTGTGCGTTCGGAGCGGGCAAATCTACCGTGATGCCATCTCCTCGCAGCGCTTCGATGAACGTCACCTGCGCGAAGCGGCTTGGCTGCGGGACAGCGTACGTGTAAAGAATCGAAGGGCCGCCGAGCGGAAACTTCCCCGCCAGCGTCACGCGGTGCGATCCATCCGGATTTGTCGTATCAGACGAAATATTCTCATCCGGCTTCGAGCCCGCCACCCCAGTCGTCATCTGATTCACAAATGTTGCATAAGAAGTTGCGGGCGAAATGTTCAGTTTCGTGGAGGCGCCTTCTGTATCGCCCGCTGAAACTGTTAGATCGATGACGTTGTCATTCACGGACATCGGTGAAACGACAACTCCCGTCCCAAGTTCTTGGGCACCTTCCGGAAAGAGCGTCGCATCTACCAAAACGCGCCCATCGATCCGTTTGATCCCGCGCGAGGCTATTTGTGCTGCGAGTTGGCGAATCACTAGCAGCGGATCGCCCGGCACGGCCTTGGTGTCCGGGCTTCCCGCGTACGCATGGTCTTCGTTCTCGAACGCGAGCGCGCCGTCCCGCTGTATGCGGCCGGAAAGATTGGGATCGCCGCTCGCCACCAAAATCAAATCCCCATTCAACGTGCCATCGGCGGAAATGGGGCCGGTGCGATAAACGCGTGTGTGGAAGCGATAATCCGGACCAAGCAATTCGAGCGCAGAGCCTTCCGTCAAAAGCTTCGTCGTCGAGGCCGGCGTAAAGAATTGCTGGGCGTTCATCTCATAGACAATTTTATTCTCGTCGAGAGAATACACTTCGACTCCGAAACTCGAATGTTTGTATTCGGGTCGGCTCGTGATCTGCTTGATCTTGCTGTCCAGTGACGCATCTTGCGCGCGCGCAAACGAAGGACACGCAAGAGCAGCCGCAACGGCCAACATGCCAACCATGTGTCGCATGGAGCCTCGGTTATTTGTTTCTGCCATCAATAAACCATCTCTTTCTCGCGCGAACGCGCAGCGCTCGTTCCTGAATCTGCGTTCGCACCAATAGTAGTTGGTTGCTGCCCTTCCAAGCGCGATGATTTCTTCTGCACAGCCGCTCCGTACAGCCGTTCAAATGTGATGTTCAATATCGGGTAGTGCCGCCAATCCTTGTAGTCGAAATGCCACCATTCGAATTCGTAGACCGTAAAACCTTCCGATTCCATCGCGTGCCGCAAAATGTCGCGATGCCAATGCTCGATGGACGTCCCTCCCGGATAAAACGGATAGGAACGTTCCGACATCTCATCGTACACGCCGGTCATTTCCACCGGCTTGCCCGTCTTCAAGTCGTAAAGAGACATATCCACCGCGCAGCCGCGATTGTGCCGCGAGCCCTCTTTTGGATCGGCGACGAATATTCTCTTATCTTCCGGAGTGGCGTCCCAGAAGATTTTCGTGACGTACCACGGCCGGTACGCGTCGTGGATCAGCAAACCATATCCCAGGGCTTTGAGTTTTCGATCCGCGCGAAGCAGGGCCTCGGCCGCCGGACGCTGCAAATAAGCTTTCGCCTCCGAATAGACCGGCTCTCCCAGAAAATCGTCGGTGCTCGCATAGCGAATATCGAAGTGGATGGAAGGATCAAGCGTAGAAATATCCACCAAGTCCGGCTTCAAAAAATCTCCCGACTCGCGTGGCGGCTGCGCCGCGAGAGCCTCTTTCCGCAGCTCGTCCAATGGCTTCAAAGGATGCACGTGAAAAACTCCGCCTTCGATCGGACCAAGCGGCCTGCGCTTGAAGACCACTCCGCTCACCTTTACCTGCGTCGCGCTCCCGCTTGCATCGCGCGTGAATACCGCTCGTTCGCCGTCGTAAAGTCCGTTGTGAGGAAAATCGAATACATTCTCAGAAGATTCTTGCAGAGGCGCATATTCGAACCATTCAATCAACGCCGTGAGCTTCCCGTCGCGCTCGAATATATAGAGCGTGTCGTAATCCCAGCCGTATTCGCCAATCAGCCCGTCCCAGCGCTGCGGAACAGCTGCGGGCATCTCTTGTTGCACGCGCGGTAGCATTCTGTCGCCGACGCGTATGCCGTCCGCTACCGGCGTAACCCTCAGCCCATAACCCAAGCGCCCGTCTTCGATCAGGTCGTCGCCCGCCTGCCGCAGCCGCACTTGTCCGCCGTCAGCTACCGGACGCAAATAAAGTTCATCTTCTTCCGCTACCAGGTCCACCGCGGTATCGCCCTGTCCGTAGCGCCCTTCGAGCTGGCGCACATGCTCGGGCAGAATCGCTGATGTTTCTTCGATCTCGGGAAGCGGTTTCCCTTGTTTCGCAGCGAGCATCAATCGCAAAGCAATTTCAGCCACGTGGTTTGCCACCGCGTTCGCGCTATCCATGGTCGTAACGGCGACGACGCCGAGTTTCTCATCCGGCAGCCCTGCAAGCTGAGTCGCGAATCCATAAATCGCTCCACCATGCTCGACCTCGCGATGCCCATCCAATTCCGCCAGGCGAAAACCCAGGCCATACGGCGAGCTCTGCCCGGGCTTCGCAAACTGCGGCGTCCACATTTTTTCGAGCGTTTCGCTTTTCAGTACCTGCCCATTCGCTCCGCGGCCGCCGTTGAAGAGAACGCTCAAGAACTTCCCGAGATCCAGCACCGTTGAATACATGCAGCCCGCCGGCGCCATTCCCAGCTCGAACGTCGGCGCCTGGAACACCCGCCCGTCGTACGACCACATGTATGCCTTCGCCAGATTTCGCATCAGCCGCAGTTCGGGCTGAAACGCACTATTGCCAAGCCCCATCGGCTCCAGCACCGCGCGCTGCAAATAGCTGGCGAACGGCTGCCCGCTCTGCTTCTCGAGAACGTAGCCAACCACAGCCACGCCCGCGTTCGAATATTTCGTGTGCGTCTCGGGTGGGTAGACCAGCGTCGTATCGTTCAGGCTGCTCACCATGGCCGCCAGCGATAGCTCCGACGGATCGAAATAGTTTCCCACCGGCGGCTCGCGCAGCAAGCCCGCGCGGTGCGACATCAGTTGGCGCAGCGTGATGTCCGTGTGAAACGGATTCTGCGGATGAAAATCAGGCAAATATTTCTGGATCGGAGCGTCCAAATCGAGCTCGCCGCGCTCGACGAGCTGCATCACGCCGATGTCCGTGAACAGTTTCGAAACAGAACCGATGCGATAGACCGTCTCCGCTGTTGCTGGAATCTTCTTATCCGGATCGGCATATCCGAAGCCTTGTGCCCACACGATTCGCTGGCCGTCAACCAGCGCAATTGAGAATGCCGGCAGCTTTTTGTCCTGCATTTCGCTCTGAATAACTTCGTTAGCGCTTCGGCGACCGGCGCATAACCGCTCTGAGGGGCAACGTCAACGCCAGGATGGAATTGCTGTGGCGCGGAGCGAACGAACGTCCCGCACCAGAGAACCAGCAACGCGAGCGGTGCAGCTCTTCTCAATCGCATGAGCTCTGCATAGGGCCTGCGTAGAAACATTTTGTTTGGGACCTTCCGAAAGAAGGCACTCTATTGAGGGCCAACAGGAGATGTCAAGCTCATCTTCGGACGCACTGTGCCGCACCCAACGACTGAAACAACCGGTTCAGCGAAGAAAAAATAATTTCGCCCGAAGCGACTGCCTACTCCGCGGCAGTGCTCGCCGAAGCATTCGCCCGCTTCGACTTGATGCGCGCCACAAAGAGCGCGTACAAAGGAAGCCCAGTCAAAACGAGCCCGATGCCATAGAGCGCATGCATCGGCGAAGACACCGTGGCGCTCACCGTAATTCCCAAAGCCGCGAGCGTAAACAGCGCTGGCAGCCACGGATAACCGGGCGCGCGAAACGGCCGCTCCAGATCGGGCTGCCGTATCCGCAAGACGATCACGCCCGCAACGGCCAGCCCGTAGAAAATCCAACCTGTGAACACCACATACGTGAACAATTCTTGGAACGTCCCCAGCAGCGTCAAGCCCGCCGCCCAAATGCCTTGGACAAGAATCGCGAATACCGGCGCACGGAATCGCGCGCTCACTTTGCCGAAAATGGGGAAGAACAATCCCTCTTCCGCCATCGCGTAATACACGCGCGGTCCGGTCAAGATCATTCCGTTGGTCGCCCCAACGATCGACACCAATATCAGCACGGAAATGAAAACCGCGCTTCCTCCGCCGGTCGCTGCGCTGACCGCGGTCGCAGCTGCCCGTTGGGTGTGCTGCAGCTGCGCGTTTGTCAGCACCGAGTAGTACGCGACGTTCGCCAGCAGGTAAGTCACGGTAACGATCAGCGTGCCGTAAAAAAGCCCCCGGGGCAGGTCGCGCTGGGGATTCTTGAATTCACCCGACACAAACGACAACACGTGCCAGCCCTCGTATGCCCACAAAACCGCGATCAGCGCCACTCCAAAAAACGCGGGCCGGAAACTGAAACCGGACTTCGGCCAAACGCTCTCCCGCAACAAATGGATTTGGCCGCCATAAAAAAGCAACCCGAGCATGATTGCGATCCCCGTATATTTCGCGACCGTCAGCAAATTGTGTACGTTTTTTCCGGACCTCACGCCCAGGCAATTCACCCCCGTAAGCACGAGAACACACACAATTCCTGCGAATTTCTGCTGTGTTGTATTGAGCGGCAAAATTTGCGCCAGGTAAATACGGAACGCGACCGCCAGCGTTGCAATGCTGCCCGAATGAATCAACGCCAATAGCGCCCATCCGTAGAGGAATCCGATCGTCCTGCCATAAGCCTGCCGCAAGTAAACATACAGCCCACCCGCTCCTGGGAATGCAGCGCCCATTTCGCCGAGCGCCAGTGCGCCGAACAGGCTCAGCAAGCCGCCAGTCAGCCACACGAGTAGCACCGCCGAAAACGAGGACAAGTCGTTGGCAATGTTGCCCGGAACGAGAAAAATCCCTGACCCGATAATCGTGCCGGCAACAATTGCCGTCGCGTCGCGCAATCGCAGGTCGCGTAGAAGCCCTAGGGAGTTCGGACGATAATCAGCGTAAGCGGACATGGATGTGGCTGGCTATACCCGATCGCTAAACGCCCTGGCTCACTTCAACACCTTCTCGTGCGCAGCCGGCGTTTTTGTGTATGATGCACCTTCGCGCAACAACAACAGGCACTCATGCATTGCGCGGCATTGTACCCGTCATGGCCGTCATGCAACAAACATTTCAGTTGCTCTAAGCGAATGGAGACTCGCGTGATTCGACCCATATTTGCCATCGTAAGCCGCTCGGCACGCTCCTACCGTTTTTCGCGCACTTTCATGCGCTACATCTTGGCGCTCTCCGCCGTTTGCCTGCCTTTCCTTCTTTCGCTCGGTGTAACCGCCCAGCAGTCCACGCCGGCCCTCGACATCTCCGGCTCGTGGACCGGTGCGCTCGGCGGCCAATTGCATCTCGTGATCACATTTACGAAATTGAGCAATGGCGAATATTCCGGCCAAGTCAACAGCGTGGACCAAGGCGCGGTTCTGCCCATGAACGCCGTAACCATGCAAGGCCAGAAAGTTCGATTCGAAATCACGCAGATCGGCGGTATTTACGAAGGCACCTTAAGCGACGATCACAAGCAGATCAATGGCACGTGGACCCAGACCAACGTTCCGCCTCAGCCCCTCAACTTTACGCGCGGCGAAGCTGCCGCTCCGGCCTCCGCGAGTAGCGCTGCTGCTTCCGGCCCCAAAGAGAAGCCGATCTCGTTGCCCCTCGATGTGACCGTGCCCATCGCCCCCACGGCATTCAAAGCGGACGGCAAGATGAATCTCGTTTACGAGCTGCACATCGTGAACATGGGCCCGTGGGATTGCACTTTGACCGGCATTGAGGTCATCGCGCCTGGCGCCTCGAACTTCCTCGCGTCTTTTTCCGGCGCCGCTCTCGAAGGCATGCTCGAACGTCCAGGCATTAGCGGTTTGCCAAAATCGAAACTCGCGCCCGGAACAGAAGCCGTCGCCTTCATGTGGGTCACCGTCGATCGCAAAGAAGATGTCCCTGCAGCGATCCAACATCGCATCACTGTGAAGTTAGGAGATTATCCTGAGGAACTCAGCGTCGAAACCGATCCGCTTGCCGTTCGCACCGGCCCCATCGTTATCACTCCTCCTTTGCGCGGTGATCATTGGCTCGCGGCGAATGGTCCGTCGAACACTTCCGGCCACCGGCGCGCCTTGATTCCTATCAACGGTCGCGCCGTAATCTCGCAGCGCTTCGCAATTGACTGGGTGAAATTGGGTGATGACGGCCAGACCTACCGCGGCGACAGGCTCGATAACAAGAATTACTACGCGTTTGGCTCGGACGCCCTCGCCGTCGCCGACGGCATCGTCACCGAAGTAAAAGACGGCATTCCTCTCAACATTCCCGGCCCGGCTTCTCGCGCGGTGCCCATCACTCTGGAGACCATCGGCGGCAATCACGTCATTCTTAACATTGGCAATGGATGCTACGCATTTTACGCGCACCTCCAACCGGGCTCGATTCGTGTGAAAGTTGGCGACAAGGTGCATCGCGGGCAAGTCCTCGGCCTCGTCGGAAACACGGGCAATTCCACCGAACCGCATCTGCACTTTCACATTTCAAACGCCAGCTCGCCGCTCGGTTCCGAAGGACTGCCCTATTTGTTTCCGTCGTTCGAGGTGGAAGGCAAAGGCTGGGGCTGGAAGCCCTCGGACGCAAAGGGCGCGCCTGAAAAGCGCACCATGGAACTTCCAACCGAGAATGAAGTAGTTCGCTTCCCTTCGCAGCGCTGAGTAGAATGCCGATGCGCGGCGAGTGCAAATCGTGGCGTGACAAGATGGAGCGGGTTCGGGCGATGGCGCGGGCGAAAAGCACGCGGGATGAAAAGTGAAATCTGTACCGATTAGAACGGGGTGCGACTCTTTGTTTTCTGTGAGTTACGGGCGTTTCTAATAATTCTGTGTGCCGATTAGAAAAGCCGCGACGGTGAGCGCAGCGCGGCGCGGGGAGTGACGCCGGGCGACCGTTCGAAAGCGACCAGATAAACTTTCTAAAAGCAGAAATTTCCGCGATTAGAAATGGACTCGATCGTTTGTTTTGTGTGAGTTGCATCGATTTCTAATTTTTCATATTTCCGCGATTAGAATTTAGAAAGCGCATAAAAAGCGAAAAAGCCGCGTCTCCGCGGCTGCCTCCGTGTAAGTTCTGCGCAAACCCGCCATGGGCCCTTCGTCCATCAGGACAAGCGGGCAAGCTGGAATTTCCAGATTGCATAGGTATGTGTACCATAGAGTTAACTAAGAGTCAAGGGGAATCGATTTATTTGGGTTTTGGCTTCAGATTGAGATTGATGGTGTTGCAGGCACATCGTAGCGATTCCGGTTTGGTGCGGGGAGCGACGTAGAGCCACGACTTGCATGTGTCACATCGGAAGCAATCAAGTAGTCCTCTGAACGCGACCACGACTGGTTCAAAGTCCTGTTTGCTGAAGTTATGCCATTGGTTGTAATGAACAGCTCTGTTGATTGCCCACTGCTCGACATTCGAAGCGCCGGCGGATTTGGAGAGCCAATCTGCTCGGTTTAGTGCAACGTTTCTGCCAGCGGTGTTTCCCCAGGAGTTGGCTGCATCCGCCGCTTTGCTGCAAAGTGACTTCATCCGCGTCAGGACGCTGGGCAAGAGATCCCCTAATTCGTAATTGCCGTCCGCGCGAAACGGCGGCATCGCGCCTAGTTGGTCGGCAAGTTGGCGAGAGGAGTATTCGAGATGGTGGCGCAACGCCGCAGCGGCCAAGTCGACCTTTGCTTTTTGAAGGAAAGCCCCGATCTCGTCCCAAATCTCGAGATTCGATTCAACTAGTGGGCCGGTGTCGATTGTCCAGCTGTGGAAGGCGAGGGATGTCTTTGAGGAGACCAAACCAGCTGATCTCATCTGCTCGGCCCACACAGGGTCATGCGTTGTAATAATAAATTGTGTATCCGGGAAATGGGTCTTCAGTAGCTTACAGAACTGGTAGCGATGGCCGGAATCGACCGACATGACGACGTCGTCCAGGAGTGCAAAGGTAAAGCTGGAACCAAAAAGACGTTTCATGAGGGCAAGATAAAGGCAGACGCCCATTCCGTCTTGGTGCCCTTCGCTGTGGTATGCTCCCGGAGGAAAAAGCCCTCGCTCATAGAAATTAACGTCGAGTTCGAGCCTGCCCTCAGTTGGCGTGAACTTTGCCGTGAACTTGGATTCGTCATTTTCGTTTAGCACTTGATAGAAGTTGCTGAAATCTTTTTCGACTTCGCCGTAAAGCTTGGTTAGCTGATCTTCCAGCACCTCGCAGTAGGTCTTGTACGCGACCTTAGCGATGTTCGCTGCGATTTCCGCAGTTTTCTTCTTTCGCAATGCCTCTCGGTAATCGCCAAGTCGGAGCTGTGCTGTCGTGAGAAATGTTTGCGCGTCGACAGTGGCTGTTTGGTCGGGTCTTGCTTCGACCTTCGTTGAGAGCTCGGCGACCTGCTTGGGCAATGTGTCGGGCGCCGACAGCCAACCTGTTGCGAGCCGCGTTCTGAGAGCCGTGATGCCATCGACGCTGGCAAGGTTCGTCTTCAGTCTCTCTAGGTCAGCCTTCCAATCGACTAACAGGTGCGTAAGCATGGTCTGACCTAGACTCTCGGCGATTTTCTGAATACCAACCAGCAGAGTGGCGACCCTCGCACCCTCCTTCGCTATCAGGCCTCCGTTGTTGATGAGCGACTGCTGCAGCTTGAATGCCTCATTCGATTTTGCGAGTTTTCCCTTCAGGTGCTCCGTCAGCTCTTTCTCATCTTTCCATGGATGGTCACAGAGAGGACAGTAAGGTCCGTCGATGAGCTCAAGTCCCTTTTCGACAAGCGATCTCTGCCGTAGGGCAGCCAGGAGCGCAGGGTCGGATTCTAGTTTGGAGAGGTCTCTGATGATAGCGTCAATCTGCGATTTCGCGAGCTCTGGAAATCCCTCCATAGTTTGAGCAAACGCGCGAAGGTCGCGCAGGACTGACTGTTTGTTGAAGTCAGAAATCTTGCCGGAACTCGAGAGACCGCTATCGAGTTTTGTGTCTGGTGTCAGGTCCGTGATTGGTGAGAGGCCGAGCAGATCTCGACGCTTGTTAACTACATCGAGTATGTCCTGCGACTGGAGTGTCGGGATTTGTAGGTGCCGCTGCAATGCGTCCCTATGGGCTTGCGTTTGTGTATTGGCAATCTGCCTGTTAGTTTGAAGTTTATTCTGGGCTGTATTTAGGGAGCTGCGCGTCTGCCCTATCTCCTCAAGCTTTAGAAGTGTTTGGATCTCTTCGGAACGTTTGGCGGGTTCAACGAGAATGAAGCGCAGGATTTCGCGACGAGAAAGTGCAATTTCTGGATGGTTTGCGATTTCTGCTACTGCCGCAATCACCTCAGGCTCCGGGGGTTCAACCTTAGGCTTGTTAGGGGAGGATATCTTTCGCGTGATTCGAACGGATTTTCCAATTTCAGAAAGAAATGCCTTTATTTCCACGAATGACGCGTCGGGAAATTTTGTCTTGTCGACATGAGGGCCGTGTTCAGAGACAGATAGACCCTTAGTTCCGGTTCCCGTCAGGCGGCCTATCTGACCAGTAAGGCCGAACTCAATGGCGTCGATTACGCCGCTCTTCCCGGAGCCGTTAGGGCCGGAGATCGCAAAAGTCTTTCCTTCGAGGCTGATGTCTAGTTTCCGAATACCTCTAACTTCTTCGATGTGGACTGCCTCAAGTTTGATCATTTAAGGTCGCCACCGACAGGAAGTGAAAAGACTTTGACGAAGTCCTCCGGCTTGGCCTTCTTACCCTGTGCGAGCAAGACTTTTAGTTGGGCGACCTTGTCGCTGTCAAATTCCTTGGATGCTTCGATCTTGGCTAGAAATTCTTCGGCTATCTGCTGCTGGAGGGTTGCCATGTTGTTAAAAGGTTAGAATAATTATATTAGTTAAAGGGTGGCGCACCGGGCAAGCCCTAAATGGCCACGTGACGGGAGCGGGCTTTGCGGGAAACGGGGACGATGGGGCGACGGTGGCTTGCGTCACGTCGGAGACCGACCGCCGCGACTACATCGCGCCCGCCGCGGCGGGCGGGGCTGGGCGGACCGGCATGCGGGCTGAAGCTTATGCTGGCTAGGGCAACTGCAGATGCCGAGGCGAGGTCCTTCGCGTCGCTCAGGATGACAGAATCGAATACAGAAGCGGGCGGGGCTGGGCGGACGGGCATGCAAATCATGTTCTTCGGGGCAAGTAACGGATTGGCATCACGAGGGACGAATGTTTCAGGGTTTCTTGACAACGAGCGGACGGGACATATAATGAGGTTTCACTTCGATTTTTCACGAGTTTTCACGGGATTTTTATGTTTCTCGACGTACACGAACTCGCCACTCGCAAGATCCGCATCCGGAAGGATTACGCGCCGGGTACGCTGGACTTTCATTCCGGGGACTTCCAACAGATCGAGCCGCTGGACGTGCGCGCGACGGCGGAGCTGATCGATGGGCAGATCCGCATCTTTGGGACGTTTCACACGCGGCTGGAACTGACGTGCGCGCGGTGTCTGGAGACGGTGGTTGAAGAAGTGAGCAAGGATTTCGATTTGATTTACCGGCCGATGACATCGATCCGAAAGGACGAGGAAGTCCGGCTGAATCTGGATGATACGGACATTGCGTTCTTTGAGGGCGACGGGCTGTTCCTGGCGGACGTGCTGGCCGAGCAGGTGACCCTGTCGCTGCCGATGAAGGTGATTTGCCGCAGTGATTGCCGGGGATTGTGCCCGCACTGCGGGGTGAATTTGAACCAGGAAGAATGCCGCTGTGAAAGCCATGCGTCGGACCCACGCATGGCTCCGCTGGCCCGCTTGAAGCAAGACTGGCCGAAAAAACAGTAAAGTACAGTAGAATAATGGAGTTTCGGAAAACGCGGAAAGGGTGCAGTGCGCACCGCCGCCAGAAGGAGCAGGAATGCCGAATCCAAAGCGACGTCACTCGAAGAAGCGCACGAGCACGAGGCGGGCGCATGATCATCTGAAGGCGCCGTCGATCACCAGCTGTCCGAATTGCCACGAGCCGAAGCTTCCGCATCGCGCGTGCCCGCATTGCGGTTACTATAAGGGGCGAGCGGTGGTGGACACCTCAGCCTGAGCTTTCACCTGACCTCCGCGGGGAAGGCCCTGCCAGCTTGAGTTAATGCGGTGAATCCGATGATCACGATTGCGCTGGACGCCATGGGCGGCGACCACGCTCCTCGAGCGGAAGTGGAAGGAGCGGTGCTCGCGGTGCGACAGTATGGTGTGCGCGTTCTGCTCATCGGCATTGAGTCGAAAGTGCGCGCGGAATTGAATCGTCAGAGTGCGCGCGGACTTCCGATCGAAATCGTGAATGCGACCGAAGTGATCACCATGGAGGATTCGCCGTCGGTGGCGTTTCGCAAGAAGCGCGACAGCTCGGTGCACGTCGGGGCAAAACTGGTGAGGCAGGGGCAAGCGGAGGCGCTGGTCAGCGCGGGAAATACCGGCGCGGTGATGGCGGTGGCGCGCTTCGTCCTGGGCACATTGCCCTCGGTGGATCGGCCGGCGCTGGCGGCACCATTTCCGAACGCGAAAGGCGGAGCTTCGATCCTGCTGGACGTGGGCGCGAACGTGGACTCAAAACCGGAGCAGATCGAGCAATTCGCGATTATGGGAGAGATTTACTATCGGACGATCTTTGGAACGAAGCGCCCGCGCGTGGGAGTGTTGTCGATCGGCGAAGAGGAGACCAAGGGAAATGAGCTGACGCGCGAGGCATCGAATCGTTTGAAGCAAACTTCGCTGAATTTCATCGGTAACGTGGAAGGGAAAGATTTTTTCAAGGGCGATGTGGACGTGATTGTCTGCGATGGCTTCATCGGCAATATCGTGCTAAAAATCAGCGAAGGCCTGGTGGAACACGTGGGCGGAATGCTGAAGAAAGTACTAAAGAGCAGCTTGAGCGCGCAGATGGGCTATGTGCTGTCGCGGCACGCGTTTGGAGAATTCCGCAAGAAGATCGATTATTCGGAATATGGAGGCGTGCCGCTGCTGGGGGTTCGCGGCATCACAGTGATTGGGCACGGGCGTTCCAATTCCAACGCCATCAAGAATGCCATTCGCGTGGCGGCTGAGCTTTGCCGCGCGAAAGCAAACGAGAAAATCGAAAAGGAGCTTTCCGCAGCAGTGGCCAGCGCGCGCGCTTGATTTTGGGGAGGGCGAGGCGCTGGACTTTCCGCACGAAGAGAGTTAGAACCTGCCTTCGGCATCGCCGAGCGCATCGCGGAACGGAATCATCACATGAGCAAGGTGGCGTTCATATTTCCGGGCCAAGCCTCGCAGTATCCGGGCATGGGCCGGAACCTCGCGGAGACGTTCCCGGCGGCGCGTCGGGTATTCGAACTTGCCGATGCGGCGCTGGGATTTTCGCTATCGCGACTGTGTTTTGAGGGCAGCGAAGACGAGCTGAAACTGACGGAAAATACGCAGCCGGCGATTCTGACGGTGTCGGTGGCTGCGGAGCGCGTGCTGGAAGAGAACGGCGTGACGCCGGATTACGTGGCGGGGCACAGCCTGGGCGAATATTCGGCGCTGGTGGCGGCCGGAAGTTTGGATTTTTCCGCGGCGGTGAAGCTGGTTCGGGACCGCGGCCGTTATATGCAGGAAGCCGTGGCGCACGGCGAGGGCGCGATGGCGGCCATTTTGGGGCTTGCGCCGGCGGAAGTTGTCGAAATCTGCAAGAAAGCAGCTGGTGGCGAGGTCGTTACAGCGGCGAATCTGAATTCGCCGGAGCAAACAGTGATCTCCGGAAATGCGGCGGCAGTGAAACGGGCGGTGGAAATTGCGTCACAGAGCGGCGCTAAACGCGCAGTGATTCTGCCGGTTTCCGCACCATTCCATTGCGCGTTGATGAGGCCGGTGGAAACTCGACTGGAACCGGAGCTGCGCGCGACAAAGTTTGGCCCGTTGCGCTTTCCGCTGATCACGAATGTGGATGCGGAAGCGATTGCCACCGGCGAGGAAGCGCAAGACGCATTGATTCGGCAGATATGCATGCCGGTGCTGTGGGAAGATTCGATTCACGAAATGATTGCGCAGGACGTGCGCATTTTTGTGGAAGTGGGGCCGGGGCGGGTGCTGAGCGGGTTGCTGCGGCAGATCGACCGTTCGGTTCGCAGCTTCAACGTGGAAGACGCGGCGAGCCTGCAATCGACGCTGGAGAAAGTGGCCAAGGCGCGCGCGGAAATCACCGAATCTTGAATTGAAGCGGGAAGGAAGCTACTGACAAATGTTTTCGCTGGCAGGAAAAGCGGCAATCGTTACCGGCGCATCGCAAGGGATTGGCCGGGCGACGGCGATTGCGCTCGGGAGCGCGGGCGCGCGCGTCGCAGTGGCGGCGCGGAGCGAAGAGAAACTCGCGGAGGTTGCGAAGCAAATTGAGTCCACGGGCGGAGAAGCGCTGGCCGTGAAGATGGACGTCGCGGACCCGGAGCAAATCAAAGCCGGTTTCCAGCAAGCGCTGGCGAGATTTGGGCGGCTCGACATTCTGGTGAACAACGCGGCGATTACGCGCGACGGGTTGGCGTTGCGCATGAAGCTCGACGACTGGGAAGCGGTGTTGCGGACGAACCTGACGGCGGCGCATCTGTGCACGCAGCAAGCGCTCAGTACGATGATGAAGCAGCGGTGGGGGCGAATTATCAATGTGACTTCGGTGGTGGCGGAGACGGGAAACGCGGGGCAGGCGAATTACGTGGCCGCGAAGGCGGGGCTGATCGGATTGACGCGCGCGATTGCGACGGAGATGGCTTCGCGGAACATCACCGTAAATGCGGTTGCGCCGGGATTCATCGCCACGCCGATGACCGATCCGCTCCCGGAGAAGGTGAAGGAGGAAATGAAGGCGCGGATTCCGCTGGGGCGATTCGGGACGGACAACGACGTGGCCGCCGCGATTGTGTTTCTGGCCACCGAAGAAGCAGGGTACATTACCGGCCACGTGCTGGACGTAAATGGCGGAATGCGGATGGGATAGCCGCCGTTCGCATTGCAACGGCCGACAGTCCGCACGCTGAGAAGATAATGTCGATCAAGAACTACAAAGAGCTGCTGTCGTTGAAAGAGGTGGGCCGCATCGTTCGGCTGGCGCTGGAAGCGATGTCGGCCAGCGTGCGCGCGGGCATCACGACGGCCCAGCTTGCGAATGTTGGCGGGAAGGTGATGCGAGAAAACGGCGCGGGCTCGGCGCCGCGGATGGTTTATGGCTTTCCCGGCGACGTTCTGATCAGTTTGAATGATGAGGCCGTGCATGGCATCCCGTCGGATTCGCGCCGACTGCGCGCGGGCGATTTGGTGAAGCTGGACGTGACCTTCGAAAAGAATGGTTACATGGCCGACGCGGCAGTCACTGTGCCGGTCGAGCCAGTTTCCGGGCAGGCGCGGCAACTGATGGCGTGCGCGGAGAGCGCCTTTCATAAGGCAATGGCGTTTGCGCGGGCAAATCGTCGCATCAACGAAATCGGACGGGCAGTCGAACGGGAGGTTCGTCGAAGCGGTTTTCAGGTGATCCGTGAACTCGGCGGGCACGGCATTGGCCGGACCATCCACGAGGAACCAAGCGTACCGAATTATGACGACCCACTTGCGCGGCAGCGGCTGACGGAAGGGCTGGTGTTGACGGTTGAGCCGATCATAGCGATGGGCTCGGGCGAGCCGAAAGACGGAGGCGACGGCTGGACGGTGAAGACGGCGGACGGAAGTCTTTCTGCGCATTACGAGCACACCATCGTCATCACGGATGGCGCGCCGATGCTGCTCACCACCGCGTAAACGAGAGTGGTAGAAGGAACTGCTGTAAGGGAGGCGGAGCACGAGCGTTGAGGATCGATGGTTGACCTGATTTCGGGCCCCGCTTAGAATGAACGGGTTCAGTAACCGGAGAAGCCGCCGGAGAGTCAAGACGAAGAGCGATCGATCGCCGAAAGCGGAGGAAGAAATAGAATGGCCAGCGTTGAAGAACGCGTGAAGCAGATTATCGTCGAACAGCTCGGTGTGGACGAGGGAGAAGTGACGCCGACGGCTTCTTTTGTGGATGATCTGGGCGCCGACTCGCTCGATATCGTCGAACTCGTGATGGCTTTCGAAGAGGCGTTCGGCATCGAAATTCCCGATGAGGACGCCGAAAAGATCGCCACGGTCAAGGACGCCATCGCTTACATCGACAAGCACGCCCAAGCGAAAAAGTAATTCGCGGCCTCAGACTTCCGCGAGGAGAAAGTTCCCCATTGAATCGCCGAGTTGTCGTTACCGGAGTTGGGTTGGTCTGCGCCTGCGGGATAGGCACGGAGGAGGTTTGGAAAAACCTCGTTGCCGGAAAGAGCGGCATCGCGCCGATCACGCAGTTTGACGCGACCGGCTTCGACTGCCGTTTTGCCGGCGAAGTAAAAGGCTTCGATCCCTTCCAGTGGATCGAAAAAAAAGAAGTCAAGAAGATGGCCCGCTTCATCCATCTGGCCATTGCCGCGACGGATTTCGCGATGAAGATGGCGGCCCTGGAAATCAACGAAAAAAATGCGGATGCGACCGGTGTTTACATCGCTTCAGGCATCGGCGGATTCGACGTCATCGAGCGCGAGCACAGCAAGCTGATTCATGGCGGGCCGGGCAAGATCTCTCCTTTCTTCATTCCTTCCGCGATTATCAATCTGGCTGCGGGGCAAGTTTCGATTCGCCTGGGTGCGAAGGGCCCCAATTCGGCGACGGCGACGGCGTGCTCGGCTTCGGCGCATGCGATTGGCGATGCGTTCAAAATTATTCAGCGAAGCGACGCGGAGGTGATGATCGTAGGAGGCTCGGAGGCGGCCATCACGCCCATGGGAGTGGGCGGCTTTGCGGCGATGAAGGCGCTTTCGACGCGCAACGATGAGCCGACACGGGCGAGCCGGCCGTTTGACGCGCAGCGCGACGGATTCGTTATCGGAGAAGGCTCGGGGATGCTGATTCTGGAGTCGCTGGAACACGCGCAGCGGCGGGGCGCGAACATCCTGGCGGAGATTGTCGGCTATGGGATGTCGGCGGACGCGTATCACATGACGCAGCCCTCGGAGGATGGCGATGGGGCGTATCGCGTGATGCGGGCATCGCTGAAGGATGCGGGAATCGCTCCGGAGCAGATCGGCTACGTGAACGCGCACGGCACTTCGACGCCGATTGGCGACGCGCTCGAGACGCTGGCGATCAAGCGCACTTTCGGCGACGCGGCAAAGAAAATTCCGGTCAGCTCGACGAAGTCCATGACCGGACACGTACTCGGCGGAGCCGGCGGACTGGAAGCGGGCATCAGTGTTTTGGCGCTGCGAGAGCAGGTGGCGCCGCCGACGATCAACTATGAAAATCCCGACCCGGCGTGCGACCTGGATTACGTTCCCAACAAAGCGCGCAAGGTGACCATGCAATATGCGCTCTCGAATTCGTTTGGGTTTGGCGGGACGAACGCATCGTTAGTGTTCAAGCTCTGGGAGGGCCGGTGAAAATCGCGGTCTGCGTCAAACAGGTTCCGGCAAAGGATGCGCCGCTGGTGATCGATGCGAGCGGTTCGTGGATTCGCGAAACGGACATCAGCTTTGAAACAAGCGAGCCGGACAGTTTCGCGTTGGAAGAGGCGCTGCGCTTGAAAGAAAAGCATGGTGGAGAAGTGGTGGCCATTTCGATGGGGCCGGAGCGCGCGAAGCAGACGATCAAAGAGGCGCTGGCCAAAGGCGCGGATCGCGGAATTCACGTGGTCGATGAGAAGTTTTACGGGCTGGACCCGCTGGCGTCGGCGCGGTCGCTGGCGGCGGCCATCGAAAAAGAAAAGTTCGATTTGATTTTGACCGGATTGCAGAGCGAAGACCACGGCTTTGGGCAGACTGGCGTGCTGCTGGCCGAATTGCTCGGGCTGCCGCATGCGACGATCATTATGTCCATTGAAGCGCAGGGCGATCATTTGCGCGTGAAACGCGAACTGGAAGCAGGATGGTTCCAATGGGTGGAATTGCCGCTGCCGGCGGTGCTGACGATTCAGTCCGGCATCAACAAGCCGCGCTATGCAACGCTGAAAGGCATCATGGCGGCGAAAAAGAAAGAAATCGCCAGCGTGGCGCGCGAATCCCTTGGCGTGCAATCTCCGCTAACGCAACGCGTGGAGCGCATCTACGTGCCGCAGAAGACGAAGAAGACCGAGTTCATCACCGGCTCACCGAAGGAAATCGCTGCGAAACTCGTAGAAAAACTGCAGCACGAAGCGAGGGTGCTCTAGTTTCGACGAAACACCATGAAAATTCTCCTGATTACCGAGCAGCGCGAAGGCAAATGGAATAAGGTCAGTTTCGAGGCCCTGACCGCAGCACAGCAAATTGCGGCGCAAGCGAAGGGCTCGGTCACCGGTTTGGTGATTGGCCAGGGCGTCGCGGCGCTGGCGGATGAACTCGCCGGCTATCAGGTTGACGAAGTTATTCTGGCGGAAAACCCACTGCTCGAAAAATATACGCCCGATGGATATTCCATCGCGTTAAAGCAGGTGGTCGAGCAGACGAAGCCGGATTTGGTGATTTTCCCGCACACGTATCAAGTGCGGGATTTCGCGCCGAAACTGGCGGCGTCGCTGAACAAGGGGATGATCGGGGACTGCGTCGGCTACCGGTATGAAAATGGCAAGCTCGTTTTTGTGCGGCAAATGTTTCAGGGGCGCACGGCTGCGGATGTGGTCTTTCAAGGCGATGCGCCGTGGATTGCGTCATTCCAGGCGGGCGCGTTTCGCGCGGACATGGCGGCGAAGAAACAAGGCGGAAAGGCGCCGGTGAAACCGTTCAGCGCGGACCTGAAACCGGAGCAGATCCGGACGAAGCCGCTGGAGCTTTTCCGCGAGGCCAAGCAAGCGGTGGATTTGACGCAGGCGCCGATTCTGGTTTCGATCGGCCGCGGCATCAAGGCTCCCGAAAATATTCCGCTGGCGGAAAAGCTTGCCAAGGCGCTGGGCGCGGAATTATCCGCTTCGCGCCCTATCTGCGACGAAGGCTGGCTGCCCATGGAGCGGCAAATCGGCAGCTCCGGCCAAACTGTTTCGCCGAAGCTTTATCTTGCGCTGGGCATCAGCGGCGCGATTCAGCACGTGGTAGGAATGAAAGGCTCGCGCTGCATTGTGGCCATCAATAAGGATCAAAACGCGCCTATCTTCGAGATCGCCGATTATGGCGTGGTCGGCGACCTGTTCGAAATTGTGCCTGCGCTCACCGAAGAGATCGAGAAGTCCAAGCTTGCCTAGTTTGTCCTGCGAACAATCTGCTGAACTGTCTGCACACTATGCGCGGAAATTTGGCGCGGACCGTTCTGCTACAATGAACGCTTATGCCCATGGAGCGCGAAAAACTGGAAGCCGATGTGCTGATTGTCGGCGCAGGCCCAGCAGGCCTTGCGTGCGCGCTGCATCTCTCCCGACTGATCGAACAGCACGCCGCCGCCGGACGCACTCCGGCGCTCTCCGCTGAAAATACTTATGTTCTCGAGAAGGCGCGGGAGCTGGGCGCGCATCAGCTTTCCGGCGCGATCATGGACCCGCGCGCGCTGCGGGAATTGGTGCCGGATTTCGAGAAATCCGCGCCGCTGGACACGCCGGTGACCGGAGACGCGGCGTATTTTCTCACGTCAACCGGCTCGTGGAAGCTGCCCATCACGCCGCCGCCGCTGCAGAATCACGGCAATTATGTAGTTTCGCTCAACCGGCTGACAAAATGGCTGGGCGGGCTGGTGGAAAAAGCGGGCGTGAACGTGTTCACGCAATTCGCGGGCGCGTCGCTGATTTACGAAGGCGACGGGATTGCGGGCGTCATCACCGAGGACAAAGGCGTCGATAAGAATGGAAAGCCGAAAGACAACTTCACGCCGGGATACGAGCTGCGCTCGAAGATCACCGTGCTCGCGGAAGGTCCGCGCGGGTCGCTGACCAAGGACCTCGTCAATCATTTTCATCTGGACGGCATGAATCCGCAGGTCTACGGAATCGGCATCAAGGAGCTTTGGGATGTGCAGCCGGGGCGCATCGACACGGGCTACGTGGCGCATACGCTCGGTTGGCCGCTCGATTCCGACAAATACGGCGGCGGCTGGATCTATGGCCTGCGCGACAATCGCGTCTCGCTGGGGATGGTGGTGGGGCTCGAATACAAGGATTCGCTATTCGATCCGCACGAGGCGTTTCAGAAGTTCAAGACGCATCCATTTGTCCGGCGGATTCTCGAAGGCGGAAAACTGGTTCGCTATGGCGCGAAGACGGTGCCGTACGGCGGCTGGTATTCCATGCCGCGCACTTATGTCGACGGCGGATTGATCATCGGCGATTCCGCGAGCTTGCTGAATTCGCAGCGACTCAAAGGAATTCATACTGCAATCAAGAGTGGAATGCTTGCCGCAGAGGCGATTTACGAGGCGCTCGCGGCGGGCGACTCTTCCGCAAAATCGCTCAGCGCATTTCCGCAAAAACTGGAATCGAGCTGGATCAAGCCGGAGTTGTGGGAGGTTCGCAATTTCCACCAAGGTTTTCACGATGGATTGTGGCCGGGGCTGTTCAACGCCGGGATGCAGTTCGTCAGCGGTGGGCGCGGCTTGGTGGACCCGATGCATTGCCGGCCGGGCTACGAAGATTTTCGAAGGCTGGAACGGCCGCGCGAACTCGTGGATCAGTCCACGCGGTTCAAAGGCGACGGCGCGCTCACGTTTAACCGGTTGACCGATGTCTATCACTCCGGCACGCGGCACGAAGAGGACCAGCCGTGTCATCTGGTTGTCAGCGATCCGAGCATCTGCGCGGACCGTTGCGTGCGCGAGTATGGCAATCCATGCCAGTATTATTGCCCTGCCGCGGTGTATGAGATGACGCTCGAGGACGGCCAGCCGAAATTGAAAATCAACGCGTCCAATTGCGTTCATTGCAAGACGTGCGACATCGCTGATCCCTATCAGATCGTGAACTGGGTTCCTCCGGAAGGCGGCGGAGGCCCAAACTACGAAGGCATGTAGCACCCAACTCCAGCCGCTGCGATTCCGCCGTGCGGCGTTTCCTCAGTGTGAGCCAGTGAAGAAATCGTGGAGCTTCGCCCAGAAGCCTTTCTTTGGCTGAGGCGCGTTGGTTGGCGTTTGCGCGGAGGCAACGCCCCGTTCCTCTGCGGGCGCGACGACCGTTCCATGAAAGACCCATTCCGGCTCGACGACAGCCTCTTGCGCCAGCATCAAGGTTGCGACGCTGAGAGGCTCGGCTGTCGCGGTAGCGCTTTTTGCGTCATAGCCGATGGGAGGCAGGGTGATTTTCAATATCGGCTGCGGCGCCGCAGTTTGCGCCGCAGGCAATGCAGGCGATTGAGCCGCTTGAGCCGGCAAATTCTTGGCGACCGGTGGCGGGTTCGGAGTTTGCGGATGAGAAACCGGTCCTTCTGGTGGAGCGGAACCTGGGCTGGTGGCGCGAGCGGGAGCCATCTGTTTCGGCGACGGTGGCGCGAGTGTTGGTACGCTCTTCTCGCTATCGGGCGCAACCGCAGTGGCGGAGGCCGGAGTGGCCGCGGGAGCAAGCGGCGTTACCTGTTTCGCGCTTGAGTCGTCGAAATCGCAACGGCACTGGCCTGCCGCGGCGGGCAACGTTCCCAATGATGTGCCTTGAAGAAGCACTTCGCTCGGCTGCGGCACGATCACCGTCTCGCCGCTGAGCTGGTTTTGCAGGCGAACGGCGCCGTGCGCTGCCAGGACGCACATCGTGCCTGTATTTGTAAGCCCCATCGTCGCGTCGCGCGGCCGGTCTCCGATGGACATCGGCGTGGCGATGAGCAGCGGCGTATAAATCACGATGGGCCGCGAAGCGTCGAACCGCGCGTGCACGCGGCCAAAACTCAGCGCCACGGTGAGGGCCTGGCCGGAGGACAGCACGGTGAACTTCGCTGGACCGCACACGTCCAGCTCGCCTCCTCCAACGAACTCGACGCGCGCTTTGTCCGAGTGCACCACGATCGTGCTGCCGCCGCTGAATTCGATCGTCGGAGTTGAGCCATTCATGACGGGATTCGACGGCCCGATTACGGAAATGTCGCCGCCAACAACCTGGCCAAGTGCGGCGGCAGCAGCAGGCGTTTGCTCCTGAGTTTGTGCGGAAAGAAATCCACAGCAGAGCAGCAACGCGCCACAAAGGAGGCAGCCTCTGAGGCGGTTTCTCTTCGCGTGCGTCCGCACTGCACCCAGCTCTGTCATCACGGTTGCTATACTATACGCCGATGAGCGAACCTGCCGCACAGCCGGTCGACTCCCCAGAAGAATCCGTCAGCGTTCACTACGACACGCGACTCCCGGAGCTTTCGCGCTGGCGCCGGATGCAAATTCCGGTGATCGCGTGGCTGGTTTACACGGCGATACGCACCATAGGTCCTACGCTGCGCTTCGAAATTCTTGGCTGGCAGCATGCCCAGCGCGCCTACGACCGCGGCGAACGCCTGATCGGAACTTTTTGGCACCGGTCGATTTTTTGCGCGACGTGGTGGTGGCGCAATCGCGGCGTCGTGGTGATGAACACCACTAACTTTGATGGCCAATGGACGCGGAGGGTTATCGAGCGGCTTGGCTTTGGCACCGCGCAGGGCAGCTCCTCGCGAGGAGGCTTAAAAGGCCTTGTGGTTATGGCACAACGCCTCAAAGAAGGGCACGATGTCGCGTTCACGATCGATGGTCCGCGGGGGCCCCGCTATATCGCCAAGCCCGGCCCGGTGATGCTAGCGCGCAAGACGGGCCAGCCGATCTTTATGTTTCATATCGGCCTGGAACGCGCGCTGACGTTTGAGAAGTCATGGGACCTTTTTCAAGTGCCGCATCTTTTCTCGCGGGCCATCGCCGTTATCGCGCCCACAATTTACATTCCACCGGATGCGTCGCGCGAGCTGATGGAGCAAAAACATGCAGAGATGCAGCGCTCGCTGGAACGAGTGAGGGATGTTGCTGAGTCGTGGTTTACGCTGAGCGAATCGGAACGACAGCGCATCAGAGAGGAGTGGAAATCGGGCTAACTGTTCTTCTGCTGCGGTGCGCGTGAAGGCTTTCGCGCGGTCACGATCCGCGACGGGGGCCAAGTCCAAAAACTCGGCCAGGAGATTTTCACGTCGCTCATGCCCGATTTACGCAACTCGCCGGCGTAGAGGCCGACGCTCTTCATGTCTGACAAGGCAACTTGGCCGCCCGGTTTGAGAACGCGCGAGATTTCTCGGATCGCTTCTCGCCGCCCATCGTGACTCGGGATATTGTGAATCGCAAAGTGTGCGACCGCGATGTCGAAACTGGCATCAGCGAACGGTAACTTGCGCATGTCGCCGTCGCGAACCTCGACGCGATCCGCAACGTTCTCGATTTCAGCATTTCGCAGTGTCGCGGCGCGGGAATTGTTCCCTTGGTCCACCTGTGACCACAAATCCAATCCGACGGCGCGCCCACGCGGCAATCGTTTCGCTGCGCCAATGAGCAAAAGGCCGTGGCCGCAGCCAACGTCGAGCAGCGCTTCGTCGCCGTGCAAGTTCAATCCGCGAAGCAAGCGATCGCGCACGTGAAATTTGCCGTAGCGGCTGCTGGCGAACATCATCGTGGCGCCGATCAAACAGCCTATGCCGGTATTTCGGAGCGCGAAGGCCAGACCAATTGTGGAACCAGCGTGTCCGGCTAAATCCCAGCGCACAAGAAAGAATCCAATCATTGCCGCAGCGAGGCCGCCAATCAGCAAGCCGCGAAATACTCCGGGCGCGTCGAGGCCGTAATCGGGCGTTTGCTTGCTCATATCAAAGATTGTGCGTTTGCGATGAGACGTTTCGCACTACTTTATCTGCTTCCAGCGAGAAAGTACTTCCTCGGTTTGCCGGCGCGTGTCTTCGATCGTTCGTGAGCAGTCGATCACGTCGTCGGCGAGCAGGCGCTTTTCGTCAAGAGGCAATTGCGAAGCGATGCGGCGCTCGGCTTGCTCGCGCGTGAACCCCCGGCTGAGCAATCGCGCGATTTGCTGTTCACGCGTGCACCATACGACGGCCAGGCGGTCGAACGTTTTGTAGTAGCCCGTTTCGACATGCAGAGCGGCCACGACCACGGCGATGGATGAATTGTCTTTCTGCGCCATTTCTGCCAGCTGCCTGGCGATTTCCTTCAACACCGGAGGATGAGTCAACGCGTTGAGGCTCGCCAGTTTCTGCGGATCTCCGAAAACAATTTCGCCCAGCTTGGCGCGGTCGATCGCGCCGGTTGGGCCAACAATTTCCGGGCCGAATTCCGCGACGACTTCGTGTGCAACGGGATTCTCAGACTTGAGGAACTCATGCGCGACCAGGTCGGCTTCAATTACGTGGCAGCCCTGCTCCTGCAGCATGCGCGCCACGATTGATTTGCCGCTGGCAATTCCGCCGGTGAGTCCAACGGTCAGCATCGGACCCTAATGGGGAGAGGCGACAGTTTCGGGAGCGCGCAAGCCACGGCGAAGCCGCGCGGCCTTTACCGTGTTGCTCATCAGCATGGCAATGGTGAGCGGGCCCACACCGCCCGGAACCGGCGTCAGCGCGCCGGCCACTTGCGCGACATCGGGATGGACGTCTCCGGCGATGGCCGAGCCGTTCTTGCGGAATTTTTCGAGACGCTCCGGCACGTGGCGGAAGATATGCTCGGCTTGCGATGGATCGGTGATGCGCGTTATTCCCACGTCGATGACGGTGGCGCCTGGTTTGACGTCGTCCGGCACAATCAACGCGGGGCGCCCGGCTGCGGCGATCAGAATATCGGCTTCGCGCGTGAACTTGCGCGGGTCGCGCGTTTTCGAGTGGCATACCGTGACGGTGGCGTTGGCGTGCAGCAGCAACAGCGCCATCGGCTTGCCGACGATGTTGCTGCGTCCGACGACCACGGCGTTTGCGCCCTCGATTTGGATTCCGCTGCGCCGCAGAATTTCCATGACGCCAAGCGGAGTGCACGCCACCATGCTGGGCCGGCCCTCTATGAGCTTGCCGATATTCATGGGATGAAAACCGTCGACATCCTTGGCGGGATCCACAGCTTCCAGGATTTTTTTTGCTTCGATCTGCGGAGGAAGAGGAAGCTGCACGAGGATTCCGTCAACGTCGTCGCGGGCGTTGAGTTCGCGCACAATGGCGAGCAGTTCTGCTGTGGTGGTATTCGCGGGAGGTGTCAGGTGGACATTTCCCAGGCCAAGCTGCTGGCAGGCCGCGATCTTGCTACGCACGTAAATCTGCGAGGCAGGATCGTCGCCCACCAGCACCGCGGCCAGACCTGGCCGAATTCCACACGATAGCAGCTCAGCGATTTCCTGCGTGAGCTCCGCATAGATTTGGTCGCGGATCAGCGTTCCATTGAGCATTCGTGCCGGCAAAACTGGCTCCTTCTGGATCGAATCGCGATTACAAACCATCATAACATAGGGAATTGCGGCTCATGTCCCGGTACAATGAGAGAAATATCCCGCGGCGTGGCTGAACCACGGAACAACGAGCAAACCGCTTATGTTTTTTGAAGGCAACGAACGGAAGGAACTCGAGCAAAAAATGGCGCGCGAAGGGCGGCTGCCTCCGAACCAGGCTCTGACGCTGAAGTGGCCGGTATTGCATTATGGTTCGGTGCCGCGATTCGACGCGGCGCGATGGGATTTTCGCATCGAAGGGCTGGTGGAAAAACCGGTGCGGCTGACGTGGGAGGAATTCAACCGCTTGCCCATGAAAGAGGTGACGGCGGACATGCACTGTGTCACGCGCTGGAGCCGGTTCGACGTGCGCTGGGAAGGCGTGCCCTTCACCGAAGTGATGAAACTGGTGACGGTGAAACCCGAGGCGCGCTACGTGATGGTGCATGCCGAGGAAGAATTCACGGCCAATGTGCCGCTGGACGATCTGATGCGTCCGGACGTTCTTTTTGGGTTGCGGCACAATGGGGAACCGCTTCCGCCGGAGCATGGCTATCCGGTGCGGCTGGTGGTGCCGCAGCTGTATGCGTGGAAGAGCGTGAAATGGGTTCGTGGAATCGAATTTCTGCCGCACGACGCACCGGGCTTTTGGGAACAGAACGGCTACCACATGCGCGGCGATCCGTTCAAAGAGCAGCGATTCGACACGGACTAACGAGCATGGCACTCACGTTCAAAGACGTTCGGAAAATGGCGCTGTCGCTGGACAACGTGGAGGAAGGCACATCCTACGGGACCGCGGCATTCAAGATCGACGGGAAGCTCATCGCGCGATTGAAAGAAGATGGTAAATCGCTCGTGGTGGGCACGACGTTCGAAGAGCGCGAAGAGATGATGGCGGCCGATCCGGAGACGTACTACATCACCGATCATTATTTGAAGTATCCGTGGGTGCTGGTGCGGCTTTCGAAAGTGCATCCCGATGCGCTGCGGGACCTGCTCAAAGGAGCCACGCGATTGGCGTCGAAGGCGAAGCGGGGCTCCACGAAGCGGCCAGGCTAGGGAAAGTGGGTTGTGGGGAATTGAGCGGCTTGCGAGGCGCCGCAGGACAAGCGAATCCAGCCGTAAAGACCAGATCCTTCGTCGCCTGCGGCTCCTCAGGATGACAATGCTCGTCGCATCGTCAGTAAATGTCGTACTGCTCCCAATGCAGCGTCGGGTCAGCCTGAATGATGAGGCTCTTATGGGTCACCTGCTCGAGTTCGTCCATCAGCGCTGATTCGCGGGTCTTGAGGGCCTTGGCAATTTCCGGATGCACGCGCAGCGTGAGGCTAGCGGCTTCGATTTCCGGAGCCATCTTGCGCGCCTCGGACTGGATTTCGTAGCACAGCGTGGGAACGGACTTCACCATGCCCGAGCCGGTGCAATACGGGCACGGCTGGCAAAGGGTGCGCTCGAGAGCCTGCTTGGTGCGCTTGCGGGTGATGGCCACCAAGCCGAATTCGTTGAAGCGCAGAACTTTCGACGGCGCGCGGTCGGCTTTGAGCGCATCTTCGAGCGCGGCCATCACTTTTTCGCGGTTGCGCCGCTCTTCCATGTCGATGAAGTCGATGATGATGATGCCGCCGAGGTCGCGCAGGCGGATCTGGCGCACGATCTCCTTCACCGCTTCGATGTTGGTGCGCACGATGGTATCTTCCAGGCGGTTGGAGCCGCGCCCGACGAACTTGCCGGTGTTCACGTCGATGGCGACCAGCGCTTCGGTGTGGTTGATGACGATGTAGCCGCCGGACTTGAGCCAGACCTTGGGCCGCAAGCCCTTATCGATCTCCTGCTGAATGCCGAATTCCTCAAAAATCGGCGCGGACTTCGTGAACAATTTCACGCGGTTGGCGAGCTGCGGCTGGAAGCGGCTGACGAAGTCCACGACCTTGGTGTATTCCTCCTCGGAATCCACCCAGATCGACGTGTAGTCGGAGCTCAAATAGTCGCGCAGAATTCGCTCGACCAGGTTCAAGTCGCGATGCAGGAGCGATGGCGCCTTGCGCTGCTCGGACTGGCTCTTAATCTCAATCCAGGTCTTGGTCAGGAATTCGACATCCGCGCGAACCTCTTCCGGCGAAGCAGCGGCCGCCGCGGTGCGGACGATAAATCCGCCGCCGGCGGAGCCTTTGGCGTCGGTGACCAGATGGCGAAGACGCGAGCGATCTTCCGCGGACGCGATCTTGCGCGAAACGCCAGTGTGATCGAGCGTGGGCATATAAACCAGAAATCGCCCGGGCAGAGCGATGTGGCTGGTGATGCGAGCACCCTTCTTGCCGAGGGGTTCCTTGGCAATTTGAACGATGATTTCCTGCCCGGCTTTCAGGAGCTCGGAGATGAGCTGATTTCTGCGCGGCTGCCCGCGATGGCGTGCGTGTCCATGAAATGGCCGACGGCCGCTCTTTCCGCGGTCACGCCCTCCGCGGCGCATGGGCCGTTGCATACGCGGGCGAAAATCGGAGCGTACACGCGCTTCGGTTGGCGAGGATGGAACTTCGTTTCCGGCAGCGCTGGCCGCCAACGCGTCCTGCGGGTTTGCCTCGGCTTCTTCGATCTCTTGGGCAGCCGCTTCGGCTTCCTCGATGGTGACTTCAGCGGCGTCATTCGCCTCGCCGTCCATCAACGAGTTTCCGCTCTCGGGGGCATCGTGTTCCTCGGATTCTTCCTCATCAGCGGAGTCGTCCTGTTCCGAAGCTTCTGAGGTCTCTTCCGATTCTTCCTGTGTTTCGGCAGTCGCGGAATAATTTCCCGTCCTCGCGGAATATTCGAGGGATTCGTTTGCCGTCTCGACGCGCTCGGCCGCATCACGCTCGGCCTCTTCTTGCTGTGCTTCGGCGACCTGTTCAGCCAACGCGGTTGCTTCTTCCTCGGTGAGCTCTGTGGGACGGTGCGCTTCCGCGGAGACTTCCGCGGGAGCCTGTTCTTCTCCCGCAGAGATGACGTTTGTTTCTTCGTGAAGCTGTTCGTTCTCGCCGATATCATCGCGATCGCGGTGGTGAACTGGCTCCGCCACATCGTCATGCACAGGAGAAAAGGCAGCGTGCGATTCAGGCTCCGCCGGTTCCTGAGCCTTGGCTTTGGAAAGCGATTCACCCGGCAAGGGCTCGAGGCTGGTGATCCAGCCCGCGGGCGTCTGTTGATCGTCCTGTTCGCGCCGGAAGTTGCCGGGGCGCCCTGGCCCGCGATCCCGGCCGTAACCGCGGCCTCCGCGGCCCCGATCGCGGTCATGTCCGCGCGCGCCGCGCGAAAAGCGCGGCTGATACGATGGTGGCGGCTGGTCATTGGCGGAACTGCGACTCTCTTCGCGCGGCGGTTCCGGCGAGCTCTCGATTTCAGTGCCAGATGCCGGCTCGGTGAAGCTATTCGCTATTTCCGAGGCACGCTCGTCGAGCGAGCTTCCGCTTCCTTCGGTGGTATGTTCCGTGATTGTGAGACTCGACTGTTCAGCGCCTAGCTCGACGTTTGGTTCTGCGCCGGCGGATTCCGTTGAAGGCGGATGCTTCACGGAGGAAAGCGATTCGCCAGGCAGGAGCACGGGCTCAAACGGTCCGGATGCGCCCTCTTCGGGCGGCTCATACGGCCGATGCGATGCATACTTGGATTGCGGCAACTCGCGGCCATGACGGCCGAAGCCACTGGGTCCGCGATCTCGTCCACCGCGGGCGGGGCGCCCGCGTCCACCACGTCCGCGATCCCTTCCTCCCCCGCGCCCATGCGGCCCACGATCTCCGTGCGGCCGCGCTTCCCGCGGCGGGAAAGGCCGCTCATAATTTGCCCGGCCGCCGGACTCGTTCGTCTGCGGCTGTTCGTTGTTGAGCTCTCCACCGCCCGTACCGATGGTTTCGCCCGGCAAAGCGGCCACCGGCGCCGGGGCGACGGACTCATCGCCCGGCACAGTCGGAGGCCTCGGCAGCACTTTAGCGCCGTGGTCTTCACCCTCGTGGTCCAGGTCCTCGATTTCTTGCAGGAAGTCGCTGACGTACAGGAACGCGTCGCTATCGAGGCCGATATCGACAAAGGACGACTGCATGCCGGGAAGCACGCGCGTGACTCGCCCCTTGTATATGCTGCCGACTAGCGCAAATTCTTTTTCACGCTCAACGTAAATTTCACAAAGCTGCCCATCTTCCAGTATCGCAACTCGCGTTTCGTGCGGGTTGGCCGACACCACCATTTCCTTTGCCATGAAAACTCCTCAGGGAGCATCGGCATTCAGCCGCGCGGTGCATGACTGCACGCGAGTGTCCCGGCAACGCCGGGGCGGCCCGGAGGGATTGCTGACCTTGGGTCATACTGTCCCTCATCCGATACGCTCCTCATTCCCCAGATATGATTTCCGGCGCGCATAGCGCGACCGGGTAATTGCTTCCTCCGGGCTCAATTGACGAAGCGCTTGGTTCGCACGTTCATCACCAGGCCCAGAGCCAAGAATCCAAAAATTGTTGATGAACCACCGTAGCTCATGAATGGCAGAGGTATGCCTGTCACCGGCATGTACCCTATCACCATTCCCGCGTTCACCAGTACCTGAAACGCGAAAATTGCAGCCACGCCCATTACCAGATACATTCCTGCCCGATCCTTTGCCTTCTGCGCGTTATCTACCAAACGGAGCAGCAGAGCCAGGTACAGAAGCAGCGTGATCAGCACGCCGAAGAAGCCCTGCTCTTCCGCCAACGCGGCCAGAATGAAGTCCGAATACCGCACGGGCACGAAACCCAATTGGTTCTGGCTGCCCTTTCTAAAACCTTTCCCCCAGAATCCGCCAGAACCTACCGCAATCTCCGATTGCAGAATTTGGTAGCCGGCTCCGCGGGGGCTTTCTTCCGGATTGAGGAAGGTTGCCAAACGTTGCTTTTGATAGGATTTTAGAAAGTGCCCGTTCCATCCTACCACCGCTACCACGGCGCCCAACGCTAGCACGCCGACGGCGTGCTTCCAATCGATTCCGGCCAGAAACGCTCCCGCGATGGCCACGGGAACGAGCACCATCGCTGTTCCCAAGTCTGGCTGGAGCAAAATCAATCCTGCCGGGACGCCTACCAATAACCCAATCTTGAGCAAATCTGCAAGCGCCAATCGTTCTGTCCGCACTTCGCTAAAGTAGCGGGCCAGAACAATGATTATAATCAACTTCACCAACTCTGACACCTGTAAATCTACGCCCCAAATCTCAATCCACCTCCGAGCGCCAAAGTGCTTACTCCCAACCACCAGCGCGACGGCCAAAGCCGCAAGGGACAGTAAGTAAAGCAAAAGAGTCTGGTCCAGCAATGCACTATAGTCGATTCGCGAAAGGGCCAGCATTCCTGCGAAGCCGATGCCGATCCACACCAACTGCTTCCACTGCATGCCATGCAGCGGCCCGTTGTGTGTAGAGGAATAGATCTCCAGCAGGCCAACCGAGCAGATCACCATCACGATGAACAGCAGCCACCAGTCAAGCTCGAAGGTGTGCTCTCGCTCTTTCATTGATTCCGCACCGCGGGAGCAGCCGCAGACTGCTGACGCTGGATACCGGTTTTCTGAGGAGCCGCCTGCGCCATCTGCAGTTCTTGTATGGGCTGGCCCAGTTTCTTTTCGAAGTAAGCCTTGATAAACCGCGCCGCCAGAGGCGCCGCTACACCGCCAGCTTCTAGATGCGTATCCTGCACGAGAACTGCGAGGGCAATTTCGGGATTGCGTTTGGGTGCAAACCCAACGAACCAGGTGTTGTAGCCGTATTGATGACGTTCCGAGGCGGTGAGCCGCAAAAGGCCTTTCGCGCTGATGGTCTGGGCGGTTCCAGTCTTGCCACAGAACTGAACGTCCTGCAGTTTCGCCTGCGCCAGAATCGGGTAACCAAGCTCGTGGCCAGTACCGCCGTCCTCGTTCACAACGCCATACATGCCATCAACGACCTGCTCGACGGTATTTTCAGAAATAGGGAATTTCGTAACCTTTATAGGGCTGAAATCCTTGAGCAAATGCGGCTGATCGAAAACCCCGCCCATAGCGATTCCGCTCACCGAGCGCAGCAATTGGATAGGGGTCACGTTGATCGGCCCCTGGCCGATCGCGAGCGAAATCGTCGAACCCGGATACCATTTGTGATGATAAACGCGCTCTTCCCATTCCTGCGAAGGCACTAAGCCCGGTTCTTCACTGGGCAAATCGATTCCGGTGCGAGCGCCAAGGCCGAGCGCGGTGGCGTAATAAGAGATTTTGTCGATGCCGAGGCGTTCGCCTACATTGTAGAAAAAAATGTCGCACGAGTGCACGATGGCATTGTGTAGGCCCACTTCACCGTGCCCTTTGGCATACCAATCATGGCGGACCTGGCCGTAGAACACGCCATAACCTGGGCAGAAGACGTGAAAATCGGGAGAGGGAACGCCCGACTCGAGCATCGCCACGGATTCTAAGATTTTGAACACGGAACCGGGAGCAAGTTGCGCTTGAATCGCGCGATTCAGCAGCGGTTTGTCGGGATTATCATTTAAATCTACCCACTCCTTGCGCGAAATGCGAATTGCAAAATCGTTCGGATCAAACGCCGGGCGGCTGGCCATCGCCAAGATTTCGCCATTCTGAGGGTTCATCGCGACCAGCGCACCGATGGTGCCGGAAAGCTCCTGCTCGGCGACGCGTTGCATATCGGCATCAATGGTCAACTGAATTGGCCGACCGGGGATGGGCTCAGTATCGTCCAGCGTACGAACTGGTTTGCCGGTACTGTTGACGATCACGCGACGCATGCCGTCTGTGCCGGTCAATATATCGTTGTACTGCCGCTCTAGTCCCGCTTTTCCGACAATGTCGCCCGGTTTGTAGCGATCCCCGCCGGACTGTGCCAGTTGTTCTGGGGACACTTCACCCACATAGCCGATGACGTGCGCCAGAAAATCGTCGGGAGGATACTTTCGACGCTGCACCATCATCAATTCGAGTTCCGGCAAATCGGCGCGATGGGATTCGACGAATGCCAGGTCCGCGTAGGTGGCTTCCGGCTTAACGATGATCGGCTGAAACTTCGGCTCGTCGAGCGCCTCGGCAAGCTGCTGTTTCAAATCTTCCGCGGTGATCCCTAGCTCACTGGTGATTTGCGGCAGGTCCTTTTGGATCTGCACCGGATCATCGCGCAAGAGAAGAATGCTGAACGACGGATAGTTGTCGACGATTATGCGTCCATAACGGTCCAGAATCTTCCCGCGAGGCGCGATGATGGGAATCGACCGGATGCGATTCCTCTCAGCCAGATCGACAAAATGACCTGACTGAACGATCTGCAGCTTCCAGAATCCAATCAATAACAGGATGGTCTCAAGGACGACTACGTAAGAAACGAGGATGAGGCGCCCCTGGGGCAGTTTCTGGTCGCTACCAATCCAATTCGCCACGCAAACTCCCGCCGCGCGAAGGGTCTGAAACCCGCTCGTACCTCTTTTTTTGCTTCCGCCCAAGAAAAGCTGTGCTCTCTTCTAAGTTCGGCGGATAGAAAGGTAAACTTCACCGTAGCACTTGCGTCTTTGCCGTGCAAGCTGCCGTGCCTTGTCGATTAGCTTCCTGCGTGCAAATTTACACTGTCCGATAGGACAGCGCCGCCGGTGTCACCAGGAGGAGGAAGATCGGATCGATTTTCTGCAGAGCAGCAAAATCTCGAGCTAGCCAAACTCGCGGATAGGGGCGGATTCTGGCGGGGCGTACGGATGGTTGAACTGTACTTTCGGGCAAGTGTTTGCGATTTCGCAACTTGTGGCAGGTCGTGTTGAAAGGCCCCAACCCGTATGCTAGATTCGCAAATTAGCTGAAATTTCGCATGACAACCGAAAAATCCACGTCCGCGACTCACGCCAAGGTCAATAAGGTGGAGGTGTACTGGCACACGGTCACGTACCGCAGCGTGTTGCTTTACATCATGGCGGTTCTCGTGCTTCTCATCGCGGCCGGCTACCTCGTTTTTCCGGATTCATTCGCCGGGCTTATCCGGCATGTTTCCGCGGCGCTGCAGCCGAAGGATACCAGCGCGGCTTCGGCGGATGTTCGCGGAGCGCGGTTCGTCAACCTCGACGGAAAAGTTCAGGTAAAAAGAGTTAATTCCGTGCAATGGATCACCGCCGATTATCAGATGACTCTCGACAAAGGCGATTTGATTCAAACGGGCGGTGACGGCGTCGCGCGTCTGGCGTTCGCTGACGGCACTACATACACCGTGCAGGCTCAGACGCTGGTCACCGTAGAAGAGATTTTTGTCCCGCAGAACAGCGCATCGAGCGTCGGTATGCACATAAGTGCCGGCGCCGTGGACCTTACCACCGGCAGTTGGCAAGTGCCCGGATCGAAGGCCGAAGTTTCCTTCCAAGACGCAGTGGCCTCGCTTCATGAAAACAGCCATGCCGACGTAAAGACCGATCCAGCCACCAAGCAGAACGAAATCACCGTCGCTGCAGGCGCGGCGGACGTGCAACGCGAGGGGCAGCAGGTGCAAGTATCGCAATGGCAGCGTGCATCATTCACGCAAGGCGGCCCGATAACCAAGACCAATGTTCTGGCTCCCCCGGGCCTGGTACAGCCCGTGAATCTGCAACCGATAATCGTTCCGGATCCGAAGCACACGTCGATTCGCTTCGAATGGCAGCCGGTCGATACAGCGAGTGAATACGAGCTCAAGATCAGCGACACTATGATGTTCACGCACGTGCTCGCCGACAGGAAAACTACGGACACCGCCGTTGAAGTGACGGGGCTTAACCCGGGAGAGTACTTTTGGACGGTAGAAGCGATCGACGCGAAAGACGCTTCGAGCGAAGCTGCTGATCCTTTCAAGTTCACGTTGGTGGAACAGGATAAAGAGCAGAGCATGCAGCTCGACGTGGATCCCCCGGAATTTCACGGCAAGGTTGTCGAAATTAGCGGTCATACCGAGCCGGGCTCGGCACTGCTGATCGATGGCGAGGCCGTGGCGGACATTGGTGCGGATGGCCGCTTTCGTTATTTCACGGAGCCGATGACAACGGGCGCACATGTGATCGTCATCACAGGACAGGATCGCCGGGGTGGTACGGCAACGAAGCGTGTACCGGTAGTTGTTCCGTAAGATTTTTCGTTCGTTGGCAATTTTTCTAGCATTGTAGTTCGTGGGTGGGGGATTGTAGGCCGCGAGGGGGTTCATGAAAAACGGATATTCCATGAGGTCGGTCTTCAGTCTTTTCTCGTCCGACCTCGCCATAGACTTGGGAACTGCAAACACGCTGGTATTTGCCAAGGGCAAAGGCATCGTGGTGAACGAGCCTTCCATCGTGGCGATCAACAAGAACAACGGTGAAGTGGTGGCCGTTGGCAAAGAAGCCAAGGAAATGCTGGGACGCACGCCCGGGAACGTGGTGGCCATCAAGCCCATGAAGGACGGCGTTATCGCCGACTTCAAGGTGACGGAGAAGATGCTGACCTACTTCATCCAAAAAGCCCATAACCGCCGCGTCCTTGTGCATCCCCGTATTGTCATTGGCGTGCCCAGTGAAATCACGCCGGTGGAGAAGCGCGCCGTGCAGGACTCCGCCTATCGCGCGCGAGCCAGCGAGGTGTACCTGGTGGAACAGGCCATGGCCGCAGCCATTGGCGCCGGCCTGCCCATCGAGGAGCCTTCCGGAAACATGGTGGTCGACATCGGCGGAGGCACCACGGACATTGCCGTCATCTCGATGAGCGGCATCGTCTACTCCCGTTCTGTGCGCGTCGCGGGGAACGAGATGGACGAAGCCGTGATGCACTACCTCAAGCGTAAGTACAATTTGCTCGTCGGCGAACGTACCGCGGAACAAATCAAGATCGAGATTGGCTCCGCGTACCCGCTCGAAAAACCTTTGACGCTTGAAGTGAAGGGAAGAAATTTGATCGAAGGCGTGCCACGCACGGTGACCATCGACGACAGCGAAATCCGCGAGGCGCTTTCCGAGTGTGTTGCTACCATATTGAACGCCATTCGCGTTGCGCTCGAACGCACGCCACCCGAGCTTTCCGCGGATATTAGCGATCGCGGCATCGTGCTCACCGGCGGCGGCGCGTTGATTAAGAATCTCGATAAGCGCATACGCGAAGAGACCGGTCTGCCAGTGTCCATCGCCGACGATCCGCTCGCATCAGTGGTCCTGGGCACAGGGAAGATGCTCAGCGATTTCAGGCTCCTTCGCCTGGTCTCGATTGACTGAGGCATATTGCAAATCATCGCTCCATCGCCGGTGGATTCAAACTGCGCCGCGTGCGCAAGGAGTGTATCGAGGCGCTTGAGTTACATGTTTTCGAGCCTCCAGCTTCAGGCTTCCAGGCTCTAGACGATTATGGATGTACCCTCCCGCCATCGGCCGTTGGTTTTGCTGGTCGCTGTGATCCTGGCGCAAGTCTTGCTGCTTGCGTTTCAAATCAGACGCGACCGCGACGTGCGCCTGATCCGCGTCTGGTCGGCGGAGTTGCTCATGCCACTCCAGCGCGCGGGCAACTTCATTATTTCCAAGATTGATGGCGTATGGTTTGGCTACATCGATTTGCGTGGCGTCAGCGTCGAAAATCGCCAGCTCACCGCTGAAGTCAGCAAGCTTCGCCTCAAAAATCAGCAGCTGGAAGGTCAAGCAGCTCAAGCAGTGCGGCTCACTCGGCTGCTCGGCTTCCGTCAGGAGAACGCCGACATTCCCATGGTCGCGGCGGAGGTGATCGGCGCCAATGCCGATTCCACCAGTTTTACAGTCTTCATCAATCGTGGAGATCAGGACGGCATTCGACGCAACATGGCGGTGATAACTCCCGATGGTGTGGTGGGAAAGATTTCCGAGGCCCTTTCGCATACCTCGCAAGTTCTGCTGATCAACGATCGCGAAAGCGGGGTCGGCGCGCTGCTTGCCGGCACGCGCACTCACGGTGTGGTGAAGGGTACCGGAGATCCGCTGCTGTGGATGGATTACGTGAACACCGAGGAAAAAGTCCAAGCCGGCGAGCAAGTGCTTACTTCCGGGGAGGATCGAATCTTCCCGAAAAATCTGCCGGTCGGCTGGGTGGCCTCGACCAAGCCGGGCTTCCCGTTCCAAACGGTTGAAATCACTCCCGCCGCTCATCTTGACCGGCTCGAAGAAGTGCTCGTGCTACTGACCGAAAAACCCCTCAATCCGCACCAAGGCGCCGAAGCAAACTCCTCGTCACAGCAGAAATCCCCCGAAGTTCAGAACCAGCAGAGCGTGACGACGCTTGCGAGCGCCGCCGTCAAGAAAGCTCCTGAATCGCCGGCGAAAAGAGTCTCGGCAACCGCCCGACCCGGAATCCCCCAGTGAGGCCGGCCATATCATGACCGTTCGCATGGATTCAGAGTCGCAGCATATCGAAGTGCACAAATTTTACACCGGAGCTGTGCTCGGCATCTGTTTTCTGTCTCTCGTCCTTCAGGCCTTTCTCAACCGGTTTAGCCCGCGATTTCAGATTCTCGAGCTGCCTCTCCTCGCGGTGGTCTATTTCGGACTCAGCCGCCGCAATTCCGTCACCGGTCTTCTGCTCGGCACGGTTGTGGGCGTCCTGCAAGACGGCATCAGCCACACGCCCATTGGGCTTTATGGCATTGCGAAGGGCTTCATCGGCTACATCGCTTCGTCCATCGGCGCACGGCTGGACACGGAACACCCCATCAGTCGCTTCATTTTGATGTTTCTCTTTTTTCACATTCACCAGGTTCTGCTGGCACTGATGATTCGCTTGCTTCTCGCGCAACACGCGCCTTTCTTTACGCTCCATCTGTTGTTTGCATCGCTGATCAATTCCGGTATCGCTGTTTTTCTCTTCGCCGGACTCGACCGTATGAGGAAGCAATAGCCTGCATTGCGTTCCCGGTTTCATTGACCTAACATTCGCGGGCCAGCGATGCCCTCCACGGACCTTTCCGCCGAACGCTCGAATCAACGCAACGCGGTAGCCGCCTGTTTTCTTGGCTGGACGCTGGACGCCTTCGATTTTTTTGTCCTGACCTTTGTGCTGGCTCCAGTAGCGAAAGATTTTCACAAAAGCATCCCGGAAATCACGCTCGCCATTACCGCAAGTCTCGCCACGCGTCCGCTGGGGGCGCTTATCTTCGGACTTCTCGCGGACCGCTATGGACGCCGCCTGCCGTTGATGCTCGACGTTCTGTTTTACTCCGCCATCGAAGTGCTTTCCGGGTTTGCGCCGAGTTATACCGTTTTCATCGTGCTCCGGCTGCTGTACGGAATCGGCATGGGCGGCGAATGGGGAGTCGGTGCTTCGCTGGCGCTGGAATCCGTTCCGGCAAAATGGCGCGGCATCCTTTCAGGCCTGCTGCAAGAGGGCTACGCCTTCGGATATTTGCTGGCCGCGGTGGCCTACTGGCTCGTCTTTCCACACTTCGGCTGGCGCGCCATGTTTTTCATCGGCGGCTTGCCCGCCCTGTTGACTCTCTTCATCCGTTTCAAGGTAAAGGAAAGCCCGGCCTGGGCTTCAACATCGTCACATCTGGACTGGCGAGCTTACTGGCGCTCCATTTATCGAAATTGGCGCCGGTTCCTTTACCTGGTCTTGCTCATGGCGCTGATGAATTTCATCTCCCACGGCACGCAGGATTTTTACCCGGCGTTTCTCCAGTTGCAGCGCGGATACAGGCCAGGCACGACGGCGCTCATCACCGTTATTTCCATGCTCGGTGCAATTGCTGGAGGTCTTCTCTTCGGACTTTACTCGGACCGGCGTGGCCGACGCCGGGCGATGATTGGCGCGATTGTTCTTGCGTTCGTCCTGATTCCCGCATGGATTGCCGCGCCGAATTTCGCCGTTATTCTGGTTGGCGCGTTTCTGATGCAATTCATGGTGCAAGGCGCATGGGGAGTCATCCCGGCGCACATCAATGAGCTTTCTCCCGATACGCTGCGGGGATTTTTCCCCGGTTTCGCTTACCAGATCGGTGTGTTGATTGCCTCGTTCAGTGCTTCGATCGAAGCCGTGCTGGGCAAACGCATGACCTACGGGCACGCCATGGGAATTTTCGCCGCAATTGTTCTTGTGTTGGGAGCCGCAGTGATCGCCGTTGGACCAGAAGCCCACGGCGTGAAGTTCGGCCGCGAACACGGTTGAACTGCCCGTTTGCTTGCCACTCTCAATTTTCCCGATTCGCGACGCCGAACGGAGTAAAATTATCTCTGAGATTTGAGAGGGGGCAGTCATGAGTGCCACACCGCAAGCCAGACCGTCATCATCCGTCGTCGACACCATTCGCGGAAGGGCGCGCCGACTAGGAATTCTGTCTATGATGTCTACCACTGCGGCGGGCTCGGGCCATCCGACGTCGTGTCTTTCCGCGGCGGAACTGGTGTCCGCTATTTTCTTTCACGCCATGAAATTCGATCCGCGCAATCCAAACGGGCCGGAAAGCGATCGCTTCGTGCTTTCCAAGGGCCACGCGGCTCCTCTGCTGTATGCCGCGCTCGCCGAGGTTGGTGTTTTTCCCGCTTCACGATTGATGACCTTGCGCGAATTCTCGAGCGAACTCGAAGGCCATCCTACGCCGCGCATTCCCGGCGTTGACGCGGCAACCGGTTCGTTGGGACAGGGATTGTCCGTAGGAGCGGGGCTGGCCATCGGCGCCAAAATGGACAAGCTGGACACGCGCGTGTACGTCCTACTCGGCGACGGCGAACTTGCGGAAGGCAGCGTGTGGGAGGGCGCTGAGTTTGCAGGCCATTACGCTATCGACAATCTGATCGCCGTTGCCGACATCAACGCGCTCGGCCAGAGTGAACGCACCATGTACAAGCACGACATGGAGATCTACCGCAAGAAGTTCGAGGCCCAAGGATGGGGCGTGCAAGTGATCGATGGCCATGACGTGGAAGCAATCCTCGCAACGCTCGATCGCGCCAAAACAGCGACGGGCCGCCCGCAAGCCATCGTCGCAAAAACGATCAAGGGCCACGGTGTCAGCTTTCTCGCCGATAAAGACGGCTGGCACGGCAAGCCGCTTTCGAAGGAGCAACTGGCGAAGGCCATCGCCGAATTGGGAGGCCCAATTGACTTGCCCGCCGACCCCGGCCGTTCCTATGCCCGCACGAACTTGCCGGTGCCTCCCGATTTTCCGGAGCCGGCTGCTCCAAGCTACAAAGCAGATGCTTCCGTCGCAACGCGTGAAGCCTACGGCAACGCGCTCAAAAGAATCGGCGCCGTGAATCCACAGCTCGTCGCCCTCGATGGCGACGTAAAAAACTCCACGTTTGCGGAAATCTTCGGCGATGCTTATCCCGATCGTTTCTACCAGGCCTACATCGCGGAACAAAACATGATCAGCGTCGGTGTGGGACTGGCGGCGCGCGGCAAAGTTCCGTTTCTTTCTTCTTTCGCGTGTTTTCTTTCCCGCACCTACGACCAGGTGCGCATGGCAGCGATCAGCCGCAGTTCGATTAAGCTCTGCGGATCGCACTGCGGCATTTCCATCGGGGAAGATGGCCCGTCGCAAATGGCTCTCGAGGACATCGCTGCGTTTCGCGCGGTCCACAGCTCGGTCATCCTGTATCCGTCGGAGGCCTATTCCGCCGAGCGTCTCACCGAACAAGCCGCGCGCCTCCCGGGCATTACTTACATTCGAACTTCGCGTCCCAAGACTCCGCTTCTCTATTCCGCGAACGAGAAATTTCCAGTCCCTGGCTTTCACATTCTTCGTCAAAGCGCCAACGATGCCGCGCTCATTGTCGCCGCTGGCATCACCGTGCATGAGGCCCTCAAGGCCTACGAACAATTGAAATCCGAGAACATCACGGTGCGCGTCGTTGATCTATATTGCGTGAAGCCCATCGAAGGATCGCAACTCGCCGCGCATCTGAAAGCCTGCAACAATCTCTTGATTACCGTCGAAGACCACTATCCCGAAGGCGGGTTGGGCGAAGCCGTCGTTTCCGCCCTCGCGGAAGTTGGCGCGTCGCCCGCGCGGTTTCAAAAGCTTGCTGTTAATGGCTTGCCGCATTCAGGAAAGTCGGAGGAACTGATTGACGCCTTCGGCATTTCCGCGCGGCACATAATCAAAGCGGTTCGCGCCGTTGGCTAGGCCGGTCTTCTCAATCTGAGCGCGTGTCACCCGTTGTTCCGAACCGGAACAGATGTTCCTTCCGTGCTTGTTATTTCTGCGGTCGCGGAAGCTCCTTCCCTGCAAGTCAATGATCTGGTGCATCCGATAACCGCTCTTTTGGCCTTCCGGTTGCCAGTCTATTGCTCTATGGAAGTGTTTCCGCCCGCATCGGAACCAAGCTCCCGCGAAATCGCAAGGTTCCCGGTTCCGAAACCGCGCTCGATGCAAAGTCGCTTCATTCTGATGGAGGGTGCAACGGTCTTGCTCGCATTGTTCTTGATGGTTGGGGCGCTAATCTTGAGCGTTCTGATCCGCTCGCAGTTTTCCTCTGGTGTCGAAGGACTCCATCAACAAATCGCTCTTCACTCCCGAATCCACACGGCTTTCGATGGAACGGTGCTCGCTTTCTGGAGGTATCACGGTTCGAGCGATCCTCACTTGCTCGCAGAATACAGAGATTCTTCCGCCGAGCTTCGCGCTTTGACGAAACAGGATCTCGACACAGCTGTAACCGAAACGGACCAGCAAGAAGCGGAAAATCTGACTCAGCTCGAAAATGCTTTCCTGGCTCTCCCCGACCGCGTAATCGCCGAGCCCAAGAACCAAGAGGAGAGCGAAGTAGAAGTTAACGAAATTCTCAAACGCGAGCTCGCCGTTCGAAACGCTTTTCGCGCGACGGCAGAAACGCAATTCAAAAACCTGCACCGCGCTACCAACCGCGCTGCGTTGTATACGCAGGTGCTTCGAATTGTCTTGTTGGCGCTCGGTCTTTTTCCGGTAGTCGTAATGATCTGGTTTCGCCGCGCACACCAGCTTCACATTTGGACGCCTCTCGAACGCCTCCACGGAATGGTCCTCGAAGTGAAGCGCGGCAACCTGAATGTGCACGGCAGCGTTCCCGCCACTGTTGAACTGGGCTCCCTCACCACCGCTTTCCTGGCTATGGCGTCAGAGCTTCGCGAAATGCGCGACTCGCTCGAGGAGAAAGTCCGCCAGCGTGCCGCGCAGCTTGAGGCCGCCCACAAAGATTTGCTGCGCGCGGCAAAACTTGCCTCGCTCGGCCAGCTCATTTCCGGCGTAGCTCATGAAATCAATAATCCGCTCACTTCGATTCTCGGCTTCAGCGAAATCGTGCTCGCCAACGCGAGGCTTGAAACTCCGGTCCGTATGCAAGTGCGAACCATATGCGACGAAGCCCTGCGCCTGAAGCATTTGGTTGCGAACCTCAGCCAGCTCTCGCGTCGTGCTCCCCAGCAGGCCCATCGTCTCGATTTGCGCACTGTTCCGGATCGCCTGCTGGAATTGCGAACTTATCAGCTCGCCGCGAACAATATCCGCATCGAATACCGGCGCGCCACAAAGCCTGTCTGGATAAGGGGCGATCGCGACGCGTTGTTGCAGCTCATGCTCCAATTGGTTCTAAACGCAGAGCACGCCATTCGCGACGAGCGAGAAACGGGCGAGATTCGCCTGACTTGTGAAGCCTTGGATGGCCATGCGCTCATTTCCGTTCAAGACAGCGGTTGCGGGATGGCTCCTGAGATGCGCGAACACATCTTCGACCCCTTCTTTACCACTCGGCCACCGCGGCAGGGAATCGGCCTTGGGTTGAGCATCTGCCACGGCATCGTCGAGCAGCACGGAGGCGAGGTTGCCGTGGAAAGTGAAGTGGGGCGAGGAACTACCTTTAGGATTCGTTTGCCCCTCCTGCCATCAAAGGAACTGGGCGCCCACCCAAAGCCGGATAACAGTCGCGCCGATCTTCCTGAAGCAGCTTCTGTTGCACATTCAGGAATCGCTTCATCTTCGACGGCTTCACGGCGTTTCCTGGTTATCGACGACGAATCGGGGATACTCAATCTAGTCGCCCAGGTATTAAGCAATACCGGCGCGAAAGTCGTCACCCTCCAGGATTCCACGCGTCTTGACGCCGTCCTAAGCGAAGGATCATTCGACGCCGTACTATGCGACCTGAAAATGCCCGGCCGGGATGGTCTCTCGGTGCTTCGCACTCTGCGCGAACGGTATCCGAACCTCGCGCGACGCTTTCTCTTGATGACCGGAAATCTCGCCGACTCTGACAAGGCCGCCGTCGAACTCGAAGGCGTCCCCATTCTTCCAAAACCATTCGCCCTGGCTCGGTTGCTCGAGATGCTGGATCAGATCACCGCAAGCTCCGCCTAGCACCCTGCCGGTCGCCTTCGACCGATGCAAAGTGCCCTGAGGGTATGCTATGGTTCCGTACTCGCGCTAACCGCAGGGGCGCCGCAAATATGGCAGAAAAACTCGTACTCGTTGGAGTCTTGCCGGAAGTTGTCCTGATTGAGGATACTGACCAGGTGGTGTGGGTAGCAGAGAGCGGAAACCTGCGCGTGGAATTCGACCCCCAGCGCTGTCCTTTTTCCTCAAATGTCTTTCAGGCGCCGCCAGGCGTTCGCTTGATGAGCGGCACGCCCCGCGGTGGCATCAAGGGGTCATTCAAATACCGTTTGGCGATAAATGACCATGTGATCGCGCATGGCGAGGTTATCATTCGCGAGAAATAGGCTATGGCAGGGGTGCGGGACCCCGACCTGGGGCTAGTCGCTGGCCAGCGCCGTTCGCCCGGCGCTGATTGACTCTGCCAGCGCCCGTCGCGCCTGTGCCAGCCGGAAAGCCGACACGGCACGGCCTGCGGGCACCGCGAACTCTGCCACGCGCCGCGGAAACTCCCGCCGCTGGTCATAGCGCAGTCCCATGTGGCCCAGCAATTCGGCCGCGAGCTTCGGATCGTCGCTTCTCTCGACTCCCCAGAACCACAGCCGCTCTTCTTCCCGCTGGAGCAGTTGAACAGCTTCCTCCAGCCTCTTTATGGCTGCATCGAAAGAAGACACCAGGAAAAAGACTGGCAACGACCAGGCTTTTCCCCCGAAGCGCACCTGAATGCGAACCGAATACTTCCCATTTTGATTGATCTCGATACAGCAGCGGTATTCGTTCCGCTCCGCAGTTGTTTTCTGGTTCATAAGTTCCTCGATTCCGAAGAAGCTAATCTCGGGAAGCCCATGTCACTTTTTGTGGCTTTAGGTCAGCCGCTACCATCACATGCTGATTTCGAGTCACTCCGCGCGGGGGCGTCCAACCGGGAAGGTCCTGAAGCTTCGCCCCGCTGGCGACGGGAGCTCAAAGCTGCGGAAGGAATATGCTAGATGACCGCGGCATGCCATGCAACAGGAAAAATAGAAGGAATTGAGTCTTGTTAAAGCCATGTATTTACAATAACTTATGACGATGATTGGCTCATCAACAGCTTCAGATTAGCTTGATTAAAGGCCAGTTTATGGTCTTGTTCGTATCGCTTCTGAAGCGCGTCATGAAACGCCTCAAAAGCCGTGCTTTGCTTCTCCTCGAGGATTTGCTTCTGCAATCCGTCTTTCGCCTTCGCAAAATCGTCGGGACTGACCGCCTGTTTCGATTTCACCTGGTACACCAACCAATTGCCGCTAATCAGGGCCGGTGCCGCCGGCCTGTCCCACGTTCATGTTGAATGCGGCCTCCAAGCTCCTTCGCTGGACCGATGTCGGCTACTTGGCTCGTTCGCGTGATCGGATCCGTTGTCTTGGCGTCCAGACCAAGAGATTTTGCCGCTTTATCGAACGCCATGCCGCCTTTCACGTTCTTTTGCAGTTCCTCGGCCTTCTGCTCGGCAAGATCCTGCGCTTTTTCTTTGCGATAATCCGCCACCACGCGGTCGCGAACCTCGGCCAGAGTTCCCTGATGTCCGGCAACGACCTTATCGACCGAGATAATCACGTAACCCCGGTCGATCGAGATCGGCGGGCTCAATTCACCCTGATGCAAGGAAAAAAGCGCTTCCTGCAGCGCCGGTTCTGCGCCCAGACCGCCCACCGCATCCATCACGCTTACCAGAGGCGTCTCCCCTGTCTGCAAATTGAACTCCTTCGCAATGGCATCGATGCTTTGCCGGCTCGACTGACGTACTGCTGCGGCAAGCTTGTCGGAAATGTCACTCTGCTCGGAGTTGAGCTTTTCCTGCGTCATAGTGGTGAGGATGGAGTCCTTGACTTCGTCCAGGCCCTTGGTGTGAGCCGTCTCTTTGTCCAGAACTTTAATGATATCAAAGCTATACGGCGTCTGGACCACGTCGGAAATGCCATCCTTGGGAAGGCTGAACGCCACCTTTTCAAATGCCGGCGCCGTTTGGCCCGCGACAATCCAGCCGATATCGCCGCCCTTCGTCTTAGTATTTGTATCCTCGGAGTACTTTTTCGCTAAGTCCCCGAAGTTGCCGCCGTGCTTGGCCTGATCGTCCACTTTTTGCGCTTGTTGTTTGATCAGCGCCACTTCCGCGTCGGTCTTGCCCAGCGTGTTGAACACAATATGCGCAACGTGCACGCGGTTTTCAACCTTGTAGTCGTCCAGGTGCTGCTGGTAATAAGCCTGAATGTCCGCGTCGCTGATCTTTATGCTCTGCTTGAGTTGGTTCAGGTCTAACAGGGCATATCTCGCCGACCGCTTCTCCGGTACCTGATACTTCGGCTCATTCTTCGCAAAGAACGCTGAAAGCTCCGTATCCGTGGGAGTAATGGACGATTCCAGGTCGGCCGGTTTGATCTCCGCGTACTCCAGCTGAACCTTTTCGTTCTGGTAGCGAAACTGCGCCTCGATTTCTTGCGGCGTAACGCTGATGCCGTCTGTCACCAGGTACTTGAACTTATCCACCAGCACAGCCGTGCGCACGTAGTCTTCAAACTGGGGTACGGACATACCCGTCCGCATTTCTACTTCCTGCGCGTAGCGCTCCGCGCCAATCCACACGCCCCCTGGAAATGCCGTGGGAAGTAACAGCTTGATGCGTTGGGTGATTTCATCGGGCGTCACCTGTATGCCCAGGCGGTCCGCTTCCAAGTCGAGCAGCCGTTCGAATACCATCTGGTCGAGAACTTGGCGCATGTACAGGCCCTGCATAACTTGCGGCACGTTTTGCCCACGGGTTTGTTGAGCAAACTGCTGCCGCACGTCGATCACGCTGATATTTTGTCCGCCAACGGTCACCACGGCGTCAGGGCTTCCCGTGGTCGTTCCACCGATGCCCCCGACTGGGGTCATCATCAGCACCATCGAGACGCAGATGACAACCAGGACGCCTCCCAAGAAGATCTTGACTGCCGTCTTGCTCTGGCTCAGATTTTTTAGCAAGTGTGTTTGCGCCTCACTGGTAACTACCAATTATAGAAGACCGCCGCGCGCGACTCAACTTGAATCGATGCGCAAGCGCCTAGCGGCGTGGCCTGTTCCAGGTTCAATGGGTCACCAAGATTGACAGCAAGTAACACTAAGGCTACTGTAAACGTCGCCGGTTCGCCTCCGCGCGGTTCTCTCTTAGAAGCGGCTTGCGAGAGGGTGCGATGAAACTCGGGCTTGTTAGGTTCCTTGCGGGTGCGCTGCTTTTGTTAAGCACCCCCTGCTTTGCAAACGCGCAAAGCGCTCCCAGTTCTCTTCCTCTTCCTGACATGGCGGGTTCGACGCTTCCGCTAAACATCAGTCGTGCCGGCAACGTCCAGGTCTATGTACGAACCGAGGACGGCGAACCTCTCTCCACAGGCCCGAGAGTAACTCTTATACGGCCCTCGGACTCTGCTCCTATACCCCAAGTGCAGAAGAGCGCCGGAGACGTTTGGATCTTTAATGGCGTTGAGATCGGAACCGTGTACGAGGTTCAAGTGCAAGCCCCTGGATACCATACCGAACTCAGGGCTGTCCGGGTGCTCGATACCGTTACCGCGTCTGAAAGCATTATCGTCTTCATGCGCAGTCCAAACGATGAGTTGGCTTTTCATCCTCCGTCGGGGCAGTTTGTGCTCGCGCCCCAAGCCGAAAAGGAGGCGCAAAAAGGATCGGCCGACTTGGATTCAGGCAAGATAGAATCTGCTCAAAAACATTTGAGCAAGGCGCTCGCGATGGCCCCGGACAATCCGTATGTGAACTATTTGATGGGAATGCGCTTTCTTTTGAACGACAACCTGCCCGCAGCCAAGCCATATTTGGAAAAATCCGTCTCGACCGATGCCAGACAAATCCCTGCCCTCGTGGCGCTCGGCACGCTCCGATTTAGGCAGGAAGACTATGCCGGAGCGATTCAGGTACTCGCTCCCGCCGCACGGTTGGGCGGCTCGAAGTGGAAGGTGCATTCGATGCTCGCAGGTTCATACCTGAAGCTAGCGGACTTTGAGCACGCCCGCGAGCAGGCAGAGCAGGCGCTGGCTTTGGGGAAGGACCAGGCCGGCCGCGACCAACTTGTCCTCGGTGAAGCGCTTGCGGGATTGGGCCAGAGCGAAAAGGCGGTCACCGCGCTGGAAGCATTCTTGACACAGTACCCACACGACGGCAGCGATCCGGCCATCCGCGCTTGGATTCCCGATCTGAAAAAACCACGGCCGTCGACGTCACCGCCCGTACCTATCGAAACTCTTATCGCCCCAACCCTGGTTGATTTGCCTCCCAAGGAGAACTGGGCTCCGCCGGATATCGATGCCGAGAAGCCGTTCATCGTCTCCAGTGCAGCCTGCTCTTTGCCTAAGGTTCTAAAGGGTGCCGGGACAATTGCGGCGCAACTTGTGACCGATCTGCAGCAGTTTACAGCGCACGAGGAATACGAATCGGTAGAAATCAAACGGGATCAGGGTTTGGAAAAACCTGAAACCCAAACCTTTGACTATCTGGTGTTTATTGACAAGCCGACTCCCGATATTATCAACGTTCAAGAGATGCGCAACCGGGGCGTGAGCGCGGAAAACATGCCCGGGCAATTTTCGGACTCCGATGCGGCTCTCGCACTTGTGTTTCATCCTCTCCTTCAGGACGATTTTGCTTGGAGCTGCGAGGGACTCGGGGAGTGGAACGACAAGCCGGCATGGATTGTGCGGTTCGAACAGCGAAGTGACCGTCCCAATCGTCTTGCCGCTTTCCAGACGGGGTTAACATCAGTTTCATTGCCGTTAAAAGGACGCGCCTGGATTTCGGAAAACGGCGGCCAAGTGATGCACCTCGAGACTGATTTAGTGAAGGCGATTCCCGAGATTAAGCTGCAGCGGGAGCATTTTGTTATCGATTACAGTCCGGTATTTTTCCAGCAGCACAAAGTGACTCTGTGGGTGCCTGAAAACGTGGACGTCTACCTTCAATACCGCGGCCGCTACCTACATCATTACCACCACTTCAGCGATTTCAAGCTTTTCTGGACTGGCGCCACGCAGAAAATCGGCCAACCCAAAGGCGTGACCAAGAACAACAGCAATTAATTTGGGCTGAGACGAGCAGAAGGGATCCTCGGGCTTCAAACCAAGAAGAGGCCGCGGCTTCTCCTTGACGGCGGTCTGGCCTTGAGATATGTTTCGACTAATAACGGTGCGGTTAGCGCCAGCTGAAGTGGCGCTTTTCTCCGCGAGGGTGGTTTGACATCGAGGTTCATCAGGCTCGTCGCTGTCGCGTTGGGCATTCTTAGTATCCCGTCTCTCGCCTCGGCACAAGGTGGAGCGCCGCCAATCCCCAGTACTCTAGGTCGTCAACCTTCGAACCCGTCCAACCCGTCAGCAAGTCCACAAAACGGTTGGATTAGCGTGTATCTTCGCAGCGGAAATGAGGAGCCTATTTCCGCGATACCCCAAATGACCCTTACCGCGCTTGGTACGCCGATTCCTCAATTCCCGCGGCTCAGCGGTAAGGCCTGGATCTTCTCTAGCCTACCGACAGGCGTGACCTACGACCTCGACGTCAATATCGCTGGCTATCAGCCAGTCCATGAGACTGTGGAACTTCCGCCCATAGATTACGGCACGGCCAATGTCGTTGTCATCCTCAGACCCATCGGCGAACAGTTGACCTATCATCCCCCGAACCCAGCAGTTCGTTCTCGCGCCTCGCGTACAGAAAGAAGTTCAACAAGGCCTAAGCGACCTGAGCTCCAACAAGATTCCTTCGGCGCAGAAGCATTTCCAGAAAGCGATGGCGCTGGCTCCCGGCAATCCCTACGTGAATTACGTGATGGGCATGAGCTATGTTCTCGCCAAACAGGAGTCGAAAGCCCAGCCCTATCTGGAGCAATCTGTCTCGTTGGATCCAAACGAGGCAACTTCACTGCTTGCACTTGGGACTCTCCGCTTCGACCAAGCGAACTATGCTGGCGCGATCGACCTCTTGAACAAAGCGGTGAAGCTAGAACCTTCTTCGTGGAAGTCGCAATGGCTCCTCGCCGATGCCTGCCTCAGACAACGCGATTTTCCTCAGGCTCGTGAGCACGCGGAAGAGGCCCTGGCCGCCGGCAAGGCGAAGGCCGATCCAGTCAAACTTGTTCTGGCCGAAGCCGTGGCGGCGATGGGCGACCGTACGGGCGCTGTGGCGACGCTGAATAGTTTTCTAGCTGACCATCCCAATGACTCAGATGCTCTAAAGCTTCGCGCTTGGCTGACCAGCCGGCCGAAAGTTTCACCAACGGTTGAAAAAGTTGCGGTGAAAGAGCTCCCGACTGGCGAGGCCAAGGTTCCGCAGCCTCAGCCTGCCGCCGTTCCTGCTCCTGCTCCGCAGCCAACCGCGGACCTTCCACCGAAACCGGATTGGGCTCCACCGGATATCGATGCCGAAAAGCCGTTCATTGTCTCCGGCGCCTCGTGCTCTTTGCCGGAAAGTTCTTAAGGCCGCGGGGAACAATGCAATTCGGCTGGTGACTGACCTGGAGAAATTCTCCTCAACGGAGGAGTATCAGACTGTCGAAATCAAACAGAACGAGAGTCTCCAGAAGCCCGTTTCCCGCACGTTCAGCTATATGGTTTTTATCGAGCATCCCAGCGCCCAAATCATTCAAGTAAACGAATATCGTGATCAGGGTGTGACGGCTGACGAAATGCCCGGCGAACTGGCCGCCATGGGCGCGCCCGGTCTGGCGCTTGTCTTTCACCCCCTTCTGCAAGGGGACTTCGCCTGGAGTTGTGAAGGGTTGGGTCAGTGGCAGAATAAGTCTGCCTGGGTGGTGCGGTTCGAGCAGCGTTCCGACCGCCCCAACCGCCTCCTGAGGTTCCAATCGCCGTCCGGTGCTTCTCCGCTGCCCGTGAAGGGCCGGGCCTGGGTGTCGGAAAGCGGTGGACAGGTCATGCACATGGAAACAGACTTGGTGACGCCGATCGCCGAGATCAAGCTGAAGCGCGAGCATTTCGTCATCGACTACACGGCAGTCGCTTTCCCGAAGCACAAAGTAACCTTATGGCTGCCCGAAAACGTGGACGTCTACCTTCAATATCGCGGCCATTACCTGCACCACTACCACCATTTCAGCGGTTTCAAACTTTTCTGGACGGGCGCCACGCAGAAAATCGGCCAACCCAAAGGCGTGACCAAGAACAACAGCGATTAATTTGGGCTGAGATTCTTCATTTTCTGAACGCCTCCGTGGATGATTCGCTTTCTTGCGGCGCTACCCCTGTCTCCCAATTGACACAGCAGCGCCTTTGCACGTAAGGTCTAGCCAGAGCTGTAGTATCTGAGAGTGATTCCGATGGTCCGAATTTCCCGAACTGTCATGACCACATCAGGATTGTTTAAGCTCCTTGCTGCTGCGTCGCTTCTCCTTTCCTTTGCGAGCTGTGCCCACGCCCAATTCCCAACTCACATCAACTCAAATACCGCCGTCAACGGGCGGGCCGCCAAGGGGCACGATAACTGTTTACATCCGCAATGAACAAGGGGAACCCATTTCCGTCGTACCGACTATCTCCCTCTCTCTTCCGGGCGTGGTCGCGTGCCTGGTTTCCTCACAGCAATATGGCAATGGCTGGGTATTCACTAACGTCGAAGTGGGCGATACGTACGAAGTCGATGTAAAGGCCGATGGCTATCAGCCAGCGACCGAGACAGTCGAACTCGTTGGAGTCGAGGCAGGCCAAGGTGTCAATGTCATCGTCTTCCTCAGACCCCTTGCCGAACGGCTCAATTTCCGTCCTCCCACGGGGCAATTCGTCCTCGCTCCCCGCGCCCAAAAGGAAGTCGAGAAAGGGATGAAGGATCTGCGCGACGCCAAAATCCCCTCGGGACAAAAGCATTTCCAGAAAGCTCTGGCGATGGCGCCGGGAAACCCCTACGTCAACTACGTGATGGGTATGAGCTATTTGATCGCCAAGCAATCGCCGCAGGCCCGGCCTTATCTCGAAAAATCTGTCTCCATCGACCCGAAGCAGCCCGCTGCGCTTCTTGCGCTGGGTACCTTGCGTTTCCAGTCGGCCGATTACGCTGGCGCCATTCAAATGCTGAATCAAGATCTTCAGCTCGATCCTTCCTCCTGGAAGGCCGATTGGATGCTGGCGGACTCCTATCTGCGCCAGCGAGATTTCGCGCAGGCGCGGAGCCATGCGGAAAAAGCCCTGGCCGTCGGAAAGCAAAAGGCCACGGCGGTGCAACTTGTCCTTGGCCAAGCGCTCGCGGGCTTAGGCGACCAGGTGAATGCCGTGACCGCGCTGCAAACCTACCTCGGTGCTTATCCGAACGATCCCAACGCCGCCAAGATTCAAAGTTTTATTGTGAGGTTGCAGCAGCCGGCCGGACTGGTTAAAACGGCCGCCGCGGAAGGACCTTCTGTCGCCGCGCCTTCCGCTCCCTCTGAGACTCTGGGGTTTGCTGCCCCCGCTCCGCCCGTCGAGCTTCCTCCGAAGGAAAATTGGGCCCCCGCTGACATCGACGCCGAGAAACCGTTCGTCATCTCCGGAGCGGCGTGCCCTCTCGCCAAAGTCCTGGACGAAGCCGGAAAAAATGCCGTGCGGCTTGTGACCGACCTACAAGAGTTTAGCGCGACGGAGGAGTATGAGGCGGTCGAGGTAAAGCGTGACGAACGTTTGGAGACGCCCATCACGCGAAGTTTCAGTTACCTGGTGTATATCGAAACGCCGCGTCCGCGCATCATTGAGGTCAAGGAGATTCGCAATAACAATCTAGGTCGCTGCCGAAATGCCCGGGCGCCTTGCCGATAACGGAGCGCCTGGATTAGTACTGGCGTTTCATCCCGTCTATCGGGACGATTTCACCTGGCAATGCGAGGGCCTGGGTGAATGGAAAGACCAACCGGCCTGGCTCGTGCGTTTCGAGCAGCGCAGCGACCGCCCCACAAGTCTGCTCGCCGCCTTCTACACGCCTTTGGAGGAATTCGCCCTGCCGCTTAAGGGCCGCGCTTGGATTTCCACCAAGACTGGCCAGGTGGTGCGCCTGGAAGCGGACTTGATGCGCCCGGTCGAGCCCGTCGGTTTGAAGCGGCAACATTTCGTTATCGAATACGCGCCGGTCAGCTTCACAGCACAAGGTGACTCTGTGGCTGCCGGAAAGCGTGGACGTCTATATTCAGTATCAAAACCACTACTTGCACCACCAGCATCGGTTCAGTAACTTCAAACTTTTCTGGGTCGGCACGTCGCAAAAGATTGAGCCGCCCAAACAACCTGCAACCGTGAAACAAAATGAGTAACTGATCCGATGGCCTGCTCTTCGCGGCGGCTTCCGTGCCTTTTCCCCTTCTCAACACCATTCTTTCTGCTGCTGGTATTCCTCGCTCCGCGCGTTCGCGCGCAAAAGCCTGACCCGGAGCTTCTCGCCTATATTCGGACCATCCGCGCGATCGATAACCATTCGCATCCACCGGCACTGCCGGCAAACGGCCAGCCCGACGACGAATACGACGCTTTGCCCTGCGCTCCATTAGAGCCGACCGATTCGCCGATGACCAGCCGCCCTGAGAATCCCCAATTCCTCGCCGCATGGAAGGCTCTCTACGGCTACAAATATTCCGACATGAGTCCCGCGCATGTGCGCGAGCTTCTTGCCGCCAAAGTGCAAATCAAAAAAGAGCAGGGCGACAACTACCCGAATTGGGTTCTCGATCATCTCGGCATCGATATCGAGCTTGCCAATCGCGAAGCCATGGGCCCGGGCCTTCGCCCTCCGCGATTCCGTTGGGTGCCCTTCGACGATGCCCTTCTTTTCCCGCTCGATAATTCCGCTCTTGCGGCCGTGACGCCCGATCGCAAGTATTTCTTCAGCCGCGAAGAACAACTATTGCAGCGCTATCTCAGGAATCTCAGCAAGACCAAGCTTCCCGCCACTCTCAATGAGTATTTGTCGCAAGTCGTTACGCCAACTCTTGAAGACCAGAAGCAAGATGGCGCCGTGGCCGTCAAATTTGAGGCCGCGTATCTTCGCTCCCTGGATTTCGAGCCCGCCGACGCGTTGGCAGCCGCGCAGGCATATGCGCACTCCATCAATGGCAGCGTTCCCGACAAAGCCGCCTACACCGCATTGCAGAATTACATTTTTCACCATATCGCCGCGGAAGCCGGCCGCCTGGGCATGCCCATTCACTTCCACACCGGATTCGGTTGCGGCGGCTATTTCAAGATGGCCGGCGCGGACCCCTTGCTGCTTGAATCCGTTTTGGACGACACATCCCTGCGCGGCACAAAATTTGTCCTGCTCCATGGTGGCGCCGGCCCATTCTCGAAATCCGTCGCCGCGCTTCTAGTGAAGCCGAATGTTTACACCGATTTTTCCGAGCAGACCTGGTTGCTGCCCACGCGCGAGCTAAGCAAGAGCATCCGCTATTGGCTCGAATGGTTTCCGGAAAAAGTCATGTTTGGCACTGACCTTTCCCCCGGAACGCCTCAGGTTGATTGGGAGGAAATTGGCTGGCAAACCGCCGATTCGGGCCGGGAAGCCCTCGCCATCGCTCTCACGGGAATGATCGACGACAACGAAATCACGCGCGCACGCGCACACGAAATCGCGCGCATGGTGCTTCGCGGCAATGCCCTGAAGCTTTATGGCTGGCCGGGGCGCTGAAGCGCAGCGGCCGAAAGCTCCCGGGGCGAAGTGAATCCGCTCAGCGCCATCGACAAATCAAAATCCGCCAGCAAGTTCAGCATCGCGTCGCGCACGCCGGCCTCGCCCGCTGCTGCCAACCCCCAAATGTAAAGCCGCGCCACCAGCACAGCGCGCGCGCCCAGCGCCAACGCCTTTATGATGTCCGCGCCGCGGCGTATGCCGCTGTCGAAGAGCACCGGAATCTTTCCATTGACGGCTTTCACTACGCCCGGCAGCGCGTCGAGAGCCGCGATCGCCCCGTCCACTTGCCTCCCGCCGTGATTCGAAACAATCACGCCTTCGACGCCGCAATCCACGGCGCGCGACGCATCGTCGCCGTGCAATATCCCCTTGAGAAGAATGGGCAGCTTAGTGTGCTGCCGCAAAAATGCCAGATCGTTCCACGTGAGCGTGGTATTCGTGAAAATGCTGGCCCACAACCGCACCGCTTCCGCGGGATCCTTTTCGGGAGGCTCGCGCAGCGCGCCGCGAAAAACCGCGTCCGTAAGATAATTGGAGAGCCCTTCAGCCAATAAGAACGGCAGATACCCGTGCTGCAGGTCCCGCTCGCGCCATCCGAGCATCGAAGTATCCAGCGTGACCACCAGCGCGGTGTAACCCGACTTCTCCGCGCGCTGCAGCATGCTCGCGGTCAATTCCGGATTCCTTCCCCAGTACAGTTGAAACCAGCGCGTCCCCGCGCCCATCGCTTGCGCCACCTTTTCGATCGGTTGCGACGACACTGTGCTCAAAACGAACGGCAGTCCCAGCGCCGCTGCGGCGCGCCCCGTAGCCACCTCCGCTTCCGGATGAACAATGGCTTGCACTCCCACCGGCCCCAGCAGAACCGGCGCCGGCAATTTCGCGCCCAGCAGTTCGACACTCATGTCGGTAACGGACACATCCCGCAGCATGCGCGGTACGATGCGCCAGTGATAGAACGCCTCCAAATTGGCCCGCATCGTGCTTTCGCCGCCTGCGCCGCCGGCCACGTAGTCATACGCGCGCGGATCCAGCGCTTCTCTCGCCTTTTGCTCCAGCAGCGATAGCACGGCGGGAATCGACAGTTTCTTCGCCGCCGCACCAAGCTGGTAAATTTCCAGCTCCCGCGCCAAGCCAGGATTCAAGGCCGGATTCATTCCCACTCACTCCGCATATTTCGTTCGTTCGTTACTTCGACCGCAAGATCGCATTGCTGGCGTGCGTGCTTTTTTACGCCCATCGCGTGGACATTCTCGCAGAACTCCAGCCCACGCGCCGCCTATTTTGCATAGGGATGGCCGGTCAAAATCGTAAAGGCGCGGTATATCTGTTCGGCGAGCAGGACGCGGGCAAGCTCATGCGACATCGTCAAAGATGATAGGGAAATCGACTGGCCGGCGCGCCGCCGCAGCTCTTCCGGAAAACCATCAGCGGCGCCGCACAAGAAAATCAGTTCGCGAGCGCCACGGTCACGCAGCCCGCCGAGCCACCTGGCAAACTGCACGGACGTAAACTGCTTCCCTTCCGCATCCAGCAGCACGACCGTCGCACCCGGCGGCAACTTCAGTTTCCGCAGCGCGGCATCGCTCGTCTCGCGCAGCTCGGTTGCTTCCACCTCGGCGTACTGCCGGATGCGCGCCAGGTACTCATCCACGAGGGCGCGAACTTCCAGACGCCGCGTTCGCGCGAACATAACCAGCCGTATTTTCATCATGCGCGACGGATGCGAACCGCTCGGCTTTCAGACCAGACCGTACTTCTTTCTTTTTTCGAGTAGCGTCTTGCGGCTAATGCCGAGAATTTGCGCCGCCTGCGCGATTTTGTAGTGGGTTGCATCGAGCGTCGCCCGCACCGCTTCCTTCTCCATCTCCTCAAGTGACTGCAACCGGGAGTGCGTCGGCGCGTGGGAACCCGCCTGAAGAGCGTGGGGAAAGTCGTCGCGCTTCAAAGTTCCACCCGTTGCAAAAACGAGCGCATGCTCGATCACGTTCTTCAGTTCGCGCACATTTCCTGGCCAGTCGTAAAGTTCCAGCGCTTGCATTGCACCGCTATCGATGGTTGCGCCGGCATGGCCATGAACGGGCGCAAGCCGGTTCACGAAATGCTCGGCCAAAGGACGAATATCTTGCGGCCGTTCCCGCAGCGGCGGAACCTTGATCACCAGGACGTTCAGACGGAAGTACAAATCCTCGCGAAAATAACCCCCGCGCACGGCGCGTTCCAGGTCCGCATTGGTCAGCGCGATTAAACGCGCGTCCATCTCCAATGTTTCGGTGCCGCCCAGCCGCTCGAATTTCCGCTCTTCGAGAACACGCAACAGTTTCGACTGCACGGCAGGCGCCAGCGCGACCACTTCGTCGAGCACAATGGTGCCGCCCTCGGCCAATTCCAAGCGGCCGGGCTTGCGTGCCTCCGCCCCTGTGAATGCGCCACGCTCGTGACCAAAGAGCTCCGATTCGACTAGCTCCGAGGGAAGGCTGGCGCAGTCAATCTTCAGGTAGGGCGCGTCGCGACGCGGCCCGGCTTCGTGAATCCATCTCGCCAGTTGGTCTTTGCCTGTGCCGCTTTCGCCGGTAATCAAAACAGTGGTCGAAGTGTCCGCGACTTTGCCGGCAATTTCCAGGACGTGCTGAGACGCCGGATCCTCCGTCACCCATTCCAGACGCGTGGTCGAATTCATGATGCGCCACCGGGCGCGGCCGATCGGCTTGGTTCAGGGATGTCGAAACGCTTGGCGGCGCGCCACAGCCGCTCGATGTCGTAAAAGGCGCGCGCTTTCTCGCTGAAGACGTGAACCACTAGGCTTCCATAATCCAGCAACAACCATTCTGTTCCGGCGCGCCCTTCGCGATGCGGCAGGCGCAGCCCTTGCTCGCGGAGTTTTTGTTCGACTTCGTCCCCGATGGCCTCGATTTGCCGCACGCTTTCCGCCGAACAGATAACAAAATACTCAGCGAACGCCCCTAAACCCGTCAGCGACAAGACAGTCACCGCCGTCGCCTTTTTGCTCTGAGCTGCTTCAACCGCCCAGCGTAAGTTCTTGGGTAAGGAATCCAGGTTCACCGGTAAAGGGCCTGCCTAAGAATGTAGTCTTCCACAGCCGGGGGCACAAGGGCATGGATTGACGCTCCACGCTTGCAGCGGCGGCGGATGTCTGTCGAGGACACATCCGATGCCACGCTGGTCAGCAAGTGCACTGTCGATTTTCTCAGCGCAATGGCATTTGGGCTACGCGCCTTCTGATGACCGAGCAGTTGCGCGGGAATCACCCGCTTCAGCGCCTCCAAACGAATGCCAGGACGGCTGGCAATTATGAAATCGCAGGAATCCAGCAAAGCCTCGTAACTCCACCAAATGGGAATTTCCAGAAACGAGTCCGCGCCCAGAATGAAGTAAATCTCGTCGTGGGCATGCTGCTCGCGGAAACGTCGCACCGTGTCGATGGAATAAAAAACATGCGGTGTATCGCCATCACCCGGCGCCTCTGCAAGCGACGGCACAAATCGCGCCTTGCCTGCGCAAGCCAGCGCCACCATCGCATAGCGATGCGAAAAAGCGGCCAATTCTTGACGCTTCTTATGCGGAGGCCGGGAAGAAGGCACAAAATAGATCTCGTCCAAATGGAACCGCCGGGCCGCAGCGCCAGCCACAATTAAATGGCCGCAATGAATTGGGTCGAATGTGCCGCCAAAAATTGCAATGGCGTGCCGTTCTTTGGCAGCACGCTTTGCTCAACGCTCCTCCGGACGGATACTCGCGCTTTCCGTGCTCGCCTGATCCGATGTGGGCAAATTCTCGCGCCGCGTCAGAACCTTCCATTCGCGCCGCGGCCTGCCGCGGAAGCTGCGCCGAGCGCGTCGGCCATCGCCCTCACCAGCGTTTGCACGCCCTCGCCGGTCGCCGAAGAAATCGCAAAGAATGAAAGCTTATGCTCTGACGCAAAATCGCGAAGCCGCTCGACGCGCCCGCGATTGGTCGTCGCGTCGAGTTTCGTCGCCACAACGAACAGCGGCTTCTTCATGAGCTCTTCGCTGAACGCGCGCAATTCGCCCTGAATGATCTCAAAATCGTGGATCGGGTCGCGCTCGTTCCCATCGCTCGTGTCAACCAACTGGGCGATCAAACGCGTGCGATCGATGTGGCGCAAGAAGCGAATTCCCAGACCAGCGCCTTCGTCCGCACCCTCAATCAGTCCCGGCAAGTCGGCGACAACAAACGTACGCCCGGCGCCAGGCGCCGCACCCGGATCTGCGCAAACCACGCCGAGATGCGGCTCAAGCGTCGTGAAGGGATAATCCGCGATTTTTGGCTTAGCTGCGGAAATGCGCGAAATGAAAGTCGACTTTCCTGCATTCGGAAATCCCACCAGCCCCACATCCGCCAGTAATCGCAATTCCAGAGCGCAGCCGTCGTTCCTGTCCCGGCTCGCCATCCTCATGCTCCCTAGGTGCCTGATGCCACGGCTTTGTGAAATGCGAATTTCCCCGGCCCCCACGTCCACCGCGCGCCACGCGAAACTGTTGCCCGGCCTCGCTGAAGTCGAAAAGCTTCTCACCGCCTCCTTCCTCAAAGACCAATGTTCCTACCGGCACGGCCAACACCCTGTCCACGCCGGAGCGTCCGTGACAGTTGGAGCCTTCGCCGTGGCGCCCGCGATCCGCGCGAAACTCGCGGTTATATCGGTAGCGCAAAAGAGTATTTTCCTGCTCCGTCGACTGAAGAATTATGTCGCCACCGTTGCCCCCGTCGCCTCCGCACGGGCCGCCTCGCGGCACGTACTTCTCACGACGGAACGCGACGCAGCCATTCCCGCCGTCGCCGCCTTTGACCCAAATTTTCGCTTCGTCAACAAACACGTCTGCACCTTCGATTGTTAGGGAGAGGATACGATACCGCTCGCTGGAAATACAAAGGGACGCACGAAGAAACAGAGTACCGGGAAAATTCCTTATTGCTTCGCAGGCGCTTCGGCGGGTTTGCCCGCTTTCTCTTCGGCGGGCAGAACGCTGATGTAGCGGCCCTTCTGCCCCTTGTTCTCAAACAGCACCACGCCGGTAATGCGTGCGAAAAGCGTGTCGTCCTTGGCGCGGCTTACGTTCTTGCCGGGTTTGTAGTGCGTGCCTCGTTGGCGCACCAAAATGCTTCCGCCAGTCACCAGCTGGCCTCCGAAGCGCTTGATTCCCAGCCGCTGCCCGTGCGAATCCCGCCCGTTAACCGATGAACCGCCACCCTTTTTATGCGCCATAGAAGAAAAACCTCTATTCCATCTTGATGTCGCTGACTTCCACCGCCGTATAAGCCTGCCGATGTCCGCGCGTAATCTTGTACTGTCCGCCGCGCTTGTATTTCAACACCAGGTGTTTCGCTGCCCGTCCGTGCGAAACGATTTTGCCGGTCACTTTCGCCTTGGAAGAGTTCGCGCCCGTAACCAACTCCTTCTTTTCATTGTGTACCGCGAGCACCTCGTCGAAGGTCACCTTCCCGCCGACCTTGCCCTCAAGTTTTTCGACGCGTACCGTCTCTCCTGGCGCGACGCGATACTGCTTTCCACCACTGCGAATCACGGCGTACATACGGCCTCCCGAAGCAAAAGCGAATCTCCGATTATACGGGCCAATAGCATGTTTCGTCAATTATGAGACGAGATCGCGACGAAGCAATGGACCAACTGAAGTTTAAGGCCGAACCGCTCTACGCGCGGTACCTGTCGCCCAATGCTATTTCCTGCAGGATTGCGTCCGTCGCCTTCACCGGGTCTGGCGCAGCCGTAATCGGGCGCCCAACCACCAAGTAGTCAGCGCCCCAGCGCACGGCATTGCACGCTGTCGCAATTTGCGCTTGATCATCTTGCTGCGCGCGTTTCAGTTGCTTGTCCGGATCCACGGGACGAATCCCCGGCACCACAATCATCATTTTCTTGCCGAGCGCCTTTCGCAATGCTCGAACGTGCTCACCTGCCGCTACGATTCCGTCCATCCCCGCCGTCTTGGCCATTGCCGCCAGCACGGCAACTCTTCCGCTAACTGGTCCTGTAAGTCCTATTCTTATCAGTTCTGTCTCGTCCAAACTCGTCAGCACCGTCACCCCTAAGAGGTTTGGTGGCCTCTTGGCGCCCTTCAGCGCCGCCCTGGCGGCCCGCAACATCGCCAGCCCGCCCGTCGTATGAACGGTCATCATTCGAACGCCAGGCAGTCCAGCAGCAGCCTTTACTGCTCCAGCCACTGTATTGGGAATGTCACAGAACTTCAGGTCGAGGAATATGCCAGGAACCAGCTTAGCGATTCGCCGCACTGCCTCGGGGCCTTCCGCCGTGAACAGTTGGCTGCCTATTTTGACCAAACCGATCCTGTCGCGAAGCCGGCGAATGAGTTGAATGGACTGGTTTATATCTGGAAAGTCTAGCGCTACGATCAGTTTGCGGGATGCGTGGCTTTCGATGGAGGCACCTTGAGCAGTTCCACCCTTACTCGGGCAGTCCCGCGCTGTACGAAGCCCAATTCTCTAGCAACTTGATAAGAAACGTCAAGGTCTCGTCCGGCAACATAGGGGCCCGCGGTCATTGATTCGCACGATGGCGCTCTGGCGGGTCCTCAAGTTCATGACCCGGACCACCGACCCCAACGGCAACGTGGGGTGTGCCGCCGTTTGGCCGTACATGTCATAGATCTCGCCATTCGCGGTCAGCTGTCCGTCGAAGTCTCCCCCGTACCAACTGGACAGGCACACGAAGCTTCGAATCGGCTTCTGCCCTATCTTGGGGTTGGGAGTCGCCAATCCCCTTCGCAGTAGCGCCTGCCCGCCGGACGACACCGGCCCACTGCCCTCCACATGGGCAGTCGACCGCCCGGCGGCAAACAAGACTAATGCCGCGACCGTTGCGAGGGTCACCCCTCGCATTTGGCTTCGCTTTACTCCGCGCTTTTGTTAAGTCTTTCATAATCAACAAATATTCTACTACACCTAGCCCGTAGCCTCAATACATATCTTCCTCGATTCGCGGCACTACTTTACTCGACGGCAGAACGTAACTCACTGATATTATGACAAGTTAGCTCGCTACCGTGGTGCCGTAGCTCTTCCACCACTCGCCGGCTCGCCCCCGGATCGGAAAAATGAGCCGTCCCGACCTGAATTGCGGTCGCTCCAGCTTTTATGTATTCGGTCGCATCATCCCCCGTCTGAATCCCCCCTGAGCCAATTATGGGTATCCTGACGGCACGTGAAACCTCGTAAACTAGCCTTAAGGTCAGGGGCTTAATCGCCGGGCCCGACAACCCTCCGGTCAACCTCCCCAGCCGAGATCGCCCTGTCCGAGCGTCCAGGCTCATTGCAGGATAGGTGTTCGCCACGGTCAAGGCATCCGCCCCTGCCGCCTCCACCGCCCGCGCGACGGCCCGCACGTCCGCATTCGGAGCCAGCTTCACCCACAGCGGCCTACGCGACGCCTTCCGCGCCGCTGCCACTACCTCCGCGGCGAGGGCCGGGTCGGCGCCAAATTCCGACTCCTCCACAATCCACGTTCGGGCATGAAATATTCAATTCGTACGCCGCAACTCCGTCGGCGTCTTCGAGGACCTTCACCACTTCGCAATATTCCGCGACCGTATGCCCAAAGACGTTTGCGACGATAGGCGTCTGGTACTTTCGCAGTTCGGGAAGTTTTTCCGCGACGAACGCGCGCACGCCGATGTTTTGCAATCCGACGGCGTTCAGCATTCCGCCGGAAGTTTCGCAGAGCCGCGGCGCGGGAGCCCCTTCCATTGGTTCTGCAGAAAGGCCCTTAACGACGATTCCGCCGAGACAATTCAGGTCAACCAGGTGGGCAAACTCGATGCCGTAGCCGAAGGTCCCGCTGGCAGCAATTACAGGGTTGGAAAGAAGCAGAGTGCCTATACGGACGCTGAGGTCTACGTCCGTGGGCCGCCGGGCGCTTGCGGGCGAGCTCACGCCACGCAGTCTACCACGTGAGTTGCAAATTACAACACGATCGTTTGTCTCGCCAGAGCACGCTCTATGGAAAAATCGCGGCGTCTGCCTACGCTGCTCGTTATGTTACGATAGTCCGCCCATGCGCATTATCGAGAAGCGCCAGCTCATGTCTGCGGACGAAATCCGCCGTACGCTTGAGCGCCTGGCGCACGAAATCGTCGAAAAAACAGGCGGCGCCAAGGATTTGGCGCTCATTGGCGTGCGCCGCCGCGGCATCCCGCTTGCCGAACGCCTTGCGAAATCCATTCGCGTCTCTTCGAAGGCCGAAGTCCCGGTGGGCACGCTCGACATCACTCTTTACCGCGACGACTTATCGACCGTCGCTCCGCAGCCCGTCGTTCAATCGAGCGAAATCCCGTTCCCGGTCGATGACCGTGACCTTCTGCTCGTCGATGACGTCCTTTATACCGGCCGCACTGTCCGCGCCGCGATGAACGGCCTTTTCGACCTAGGCCGTCCGCGCCGCATCCGGCTTTGCGTCCTCGTCGACCGCGGGCATCGCGAGCTGCCCGTTGAAGCCAGTTTCATCGGCCGCGCCGTCGAAACGGCGGATGCCGAGATTATCGAAGTGCGCCTCCAAGAGATCGACCATGAAGAGCGCGTCGTGGTTATGGATCGTGTGGACTGAACGAACGGCATCTGAATTAGCAATTCGCAACCGAGGGAGATTGTGTCGCATCGTTTCCATCATTTGCTGGCCATCGAGCCGCTGAACCGCGAGCAGATTACCTTTCTTCTTGATCAGGCGAAGCCTTTCCAGGAATTTCAGCGCTATCCATTGAAAAAACTCGCCACCCTGCGCGGCAAAACCATCGCGCTTGCCTTCTTCGAAAACTCCACTCGCACGCGCATCAGCTTCGCCACTGCGGCATCGCGGCTCGGCGCCGATACCATGAGCCTCCAGGCCGAATCTTCCAGCCTGAAAAAGGGCGAGTCCTTGATCGATACGGTTCGTACCCTCGAAGCGATGAAGCCCGACGCCATTGTCATTCGCCACAGTTCCTCTGGCGCCGCGGAATTCATCTCCCGCCGGGTGGACGTACCGGTCATCAACGCCGGCGATGGCACTCATGAACATCCCACGCAGGGATTGCTCGACGCACTCACCATCCGCGACCGCCGCGGCCAGCTCGACGGCTGCCGCATCACCATCATCGGCGACATTCTTCACAGCCGCGTGGCTCGTTCGAATATCCATCTACTAACGAAGTTCGGTGCGCACATCACGCTGTGCGGCCCGGCCATGTGGCTTCCCCGCGAGCTCGAATGCCTCGCGCCCAACATTCGCCGCGTTCCACGCCTTGAAGAAGCCCTCGACGGCGCCGAGGTCGTCATGGCGTTGCGCATTCAGCAGGAACGCCTCCATGAGCCATCGCTTTCTACAGACGAGTACATTCTTCGTTATCAACTGACGCCGGCGCGCCTGCGCCTCGCTCGCCCGGACGCCGTTGTCCTGCATCCCGGACCGATGATCCGCGGCCTGGAAATCGATCCCACGGTCGCCGACAGCCCGCAATCGTGCGTCCTTGAGCAAGTCACCAACGGCCTCGCCATTCGCATGGCGCTTCTCTTCGAGCTCGTCGCCGGTTCCACCGACCCGCAAGACCACGCAAAGGATTCCGCGCATGCTTCTCATTAAGAACGGCCGCATCATCGACCCATCTTCCAAAACGGATGCGCGCCTCGATGTCCTCATCGATAAAGGCAAGATCGCCAAGCTTGGCCCCTCGATTTCCGCTGCGGACGCGCTCTCACTCGACGCCGCTGGCTGCATCGTCACTCCTGGATTCATCGACTTGCATTGCCACCTGCGCGAACCCGGCGGTGAAATCTCTGAAACCATTGAATCCGGCACCCAGTCTGCCGCGCGCGGCGGCTTCACCGCCGTGTGCCCCATGCCCAACACCCAGCCGGTGAACGACAACGCCTCCGTCACGCGCTCCATCATGGAACGCGCCGCCGCAGTCTCTGCGGTTCACGTCTGGCCCATCGGCGCAGCCTCGAAGGAAAGCAAGGGCGAACAGCTCGCGGAAATCGCCGCCATGCAGCAAGCTGGCGCCGTGGCCGTCAGCGACGACGGAAAGCCCATCGCTTCGGCCCGGCTCCTTCGTCAAGTGATGGATTATTGCGGACCGCTCGGTCTGCCGGTGATTGACCACTGCGAGGATTCGTCTCTCGCTGCGGGAGGCGTGATGCGCGAAGGCTCGCGTTCAGTCCGCCTTGGACTGAAAGGCATGCCCGCCGCTGCGGAATCGATTTGCGCCGGCCGCGACGTGGAAATCGCCCTGCTTAGCGGCGCGCGCCTGCACATCGCGCACATGTCGACGCGCGGCTCGCTCGAACATGTGCGCGATGCCAAGCACCGTGGCCTTGCCGTCACGTGTGAAGTTACGCCGCATCATTTCACGCTCATCGACGAAGATGTGCAATACGACTCGCATTTCAAAATGAATCCTCCGCTCGCCTCGCGCGACGACCGCGACGCGCTCTTCGAAGGTCTGGCGGACGGAACCGTCGACGCCATCGCTACCGATCACGCGCCGCATCACCCCGCCAGCAAAGATGTGGAATTCGATCGCGCGCCCTTCGGAATCATCGGCTTTGAAACGGCCATCGCTCTTGCGCTCAGCGAATTGGTGCACACTAAACGCATTTCGCTGATGCGTATGGTGGAGTTGTTCACCGCAGGCCCTGCTCATGTCCTGGGCAAGAACGGCAACAGCCGTGCGCTCGCCGAAGGCTCCGTCGCCGATATCACGATTTTTTCAACCGATCGCGAGTGGACCTACCGCGCCGCCGAATCGCCCAGCCGTTCGCGCAACACGCCCTTCGATGGCCGCAAATTCCGTGGCGGCCCGGTTGCCACCATCGTCGCCGGCAAAATCGTCTACCGCGCCTGACGCATTTTCACCAGAGGCGCACGGACAGGCGCGCCTCTCACGCCAAGTTGCTTTTCAGAAACGCCAGCGACAGCACCCACGCCTGTTCCGCTGCCGCCTTGTTATAACTCGGCCGCGCATCGCAAAAAAACGCGTGGTCGGCGTCCGCGAATTCCATGCTCGCGAAAGTCTTGCGCGCATTGCGCAGCGCCTCTGCCACAGCCTGGCGCTGCTCCGGGCCGATATGCTTATCAAGCCCGCCCCAGAAAAAGAAAATCGGCGCGTGTGTTTCCCCTGTCCGTTCGAGCATTCCGGGCCCGCGCTCGCTCTTCGCAATCCCGCCGCCATAGAACGAAATGGCCGCGCGCAGCGGCAAAATCAAATTCACCAGAAAAGACACGCGTCCGCCCATGCAAAATCCGACGCACGCGACCCGTTGCGGATCGATCGTGCTCTGCCGCAGCAATGCGTCATGCGCCGCGCGAATATCCGCTGCCAGATTTTTATCGTTCAGCGCCATCACGTGCGGCATCACCGATTGAAAATCAGCGTAATTGCCCTCGTATCCTGGCGGCGCGGTGCGGTGGAATAGCTCCGGCGCGATAGCGATATAACCTTCCTTCGCGAATCGTTGCGTCACGTCGCGAATATGCTCATTCACGCCAAACGCTTCTTGAAACACGAGCAGCCCCGGCAATTTGTCGCGGCCTTCGGGCCGCGACACAAACGCGCGCATCGTTGTTCCGTCGCTCACCTTCAACGTCACAAATTCTGTCTTGAGTTCCGGCATACCGTGCTCCTCGACAACTCTCCTGCGTTCCTGAGGCCCTCATCGGATTGTGTTTTTCTTGATCCGCCGAGCCCAATTTCACTTCTGTGCGCTACTAGGCTTCGCGATGGCATCCTTCACTGCTGGAGGCAGCGATCCCATGTGTTTAATGTACGTGGCCACCGTCCACAAATCCTGATCTTTCGCAAAAGCGCCGTTCGCGAACATTCCTGAACGCCGAATTCCGTGCTTCGCCACCCAGATAGACTTGCGCCTCGCTCAGTTCCGTCCCCACTACGGGAAATTCAGGCGGTGCGCGGAATCAAAGGGATGCCGCGCATGCCAAAGGCCTTGCCGGGAGTATCCGTGGCATCCTTCGCAGCCATCCGCATAAAACTTTCCACCCTTGATCAAATTCTCGTCCGTCGGCGCAACCGGATTCGCAACTTCTGGCGCTTCGCGTCGAATCGACGCGTGCACTCCAGCATGCATTAGCGCGGTCTCGAAACGGCTTGCTGGCAGGTCGCCTCGCACTTCCGCGAAACCGAATCTGATGTATCCAAGGACGCCGATGGCCAGAACGGCTAGCGTAAAAATACTCCCAGGAGAAAGTTTTTCATTCTCGTCTCCCTTGCAGGAATGAAGGTGGGGCCGGTATACGGCTGGATGGATTCATATCGCGCCCGGCTGGTTGTAAGGACAAAACAGGTCGAAACGATAGGTTAGAGACGAACCAGCCTTATGTTTTTGGCAGGGTTGTCGGTGTGGACCTGAAGATATTCGCTGCAAAAGCCACACAGCAGACCGCGGTACCACCCACGAAAAGCAGGCCGCCACACAAGGGAACCGAAGCAACCGTCCGCGGCCTGTCAACTAAAGCGTGCGTCCAGAAAGACACCATAGTTGCATGTCCGAACATCGCAAGCAGAAATGAACCCAAATGAATTAGCGTCAGCGGCATGTTCATTTCGCGCTTGCGCTCCTTCTCCAAACGGAAATAAATCGCCGCAAAAAACGCCGACAATATCGCCACGTCAAACGGTATGAGTCTGGGCAGAAACAGCAAGAACAACGGGTTCACGTAATCCACAGCCCGGAGTCCGGGCCGGTGCAGAAACACCCCAACGATCGCAGACAAAATGGCCACACCGAGGAACAGTTTCGCGGCAAGATATCGCGGCTTCATGCAGAAACTCAGCTAGCTCTACGGAAACAATCCTCGCACCACGGTCGCGTCCGCCACGCGTCCCACCGCCAAAATATACGCGGCTGTGCGCATGTGCACATGATTCTTCCGCGACGTTTCGTACACTTGCTGGAACGCGCGCTTCATCACCACTTCCAGCTTCGCGTTCACTTCCGCCTCGCTCCAGAAGAAGCTCTGTAAATCCTGCACCCACTCGAAGTAGCTCGTCGTCACGCCGCCCGAATTCGCCAGCACGTCCGGCAACACCATGATGCCGCGCTTCGCCAGCGCCTCATCCGCATGCGGAGTCGTCGGCCCATTCGCCGCTTCCGCGATAATCTTGGCTTTGATCTGATCCGCGTTGTTCAGCGTGATCACTGTTTCGAGCGCCGCGGGAATCAAAATGTCGCACTTCATCGTCAGCAAATCGTCATTCGAAATGCGCGACGTCCCCGGCATGCCCACCACCGTTCCGGAACGTTCCTTGTATCGCGCCGCTTTGTACGGATCGATTCCCCGCGAATTGTGAACGCCGCCGCGCGAATCGCTGATCGCCACCACTTTCGCTTTTTTCTCCGTGAACAGCCGCGCCGCGATGGCTCCCGCGTTTCCAAATCCCTGAATGGCCACCGTCGCGCCGCGCAAATTCATCTTCCTCACTTTGCAGGCTTCTTCCACCACGAACAAACATCCGCGCGCCGTCGCCTCGTTTCGCCCTTCCGATCCTCCCAACGCCACCGGCTTTCCCGTCACCGACGCAAATTCCAAATGCCCCACCGCCGCCGAATACGTATCCATGAACCACGCCATGGTTTGCGCGTCCGTATAAACGTCCGGCGCGGGAATATCCCGCTGCGGCCCGATAATCGGCAGAATTTCCGAGCAGTACCGCCGCGTCATGCGCTCCAGTTCCGATTTGCTCATGCGCTTTGCGTCGCAGATAATCCCGCCCTTGGCCCCGCCGAACGGGATATTCACCGTCGCGGTCTTCCAGGTCATCCACATCGCCAGCGCTTTCACTTCGTCCAGCGTCACGGCGGGGTGATAGCGGATTCCGCCTTTCCCCGGCCCGCGCGCCACGTTGTGCTGCACTCGGTAGCCGGGAAACACTTTCACTTGCCCGTTGTCCATTTTCGTCGGCACGGACACTTCCATCACGCGCTTCGGCGTGCGCAACACCTGCCGCAGCCCTTGGTCCAGCTTCAAATGCTCCGCCGCAATGTCGAACTGAATCTGCGAAATCCGGAAAATATTCAGGTCTTCGCGTGGCGCAATCCGCGGAATCACCTGCGGAACCGCTTTGGCGCTTATGGCCATTCAGTCGTTCCTCCTCGCCTATGCTCCCGCCGCTAATCGATTGGCTGCGCGATCATCCTCGGAGCGAAGGTCGCGTTGATAATGCTCCATGCAATCGCGCGAACAGAAATGCAATGTCTCTTTGCCCTGCTCCAACAAATAGGAAATATCTTCCGCCACGTAGGTCCCGCACACCGGATCGCGAAACAGCGCCTTCGCTTTCGCCGCCGTCACGCTTGGCTCAACCCGACCGCGCACGGCCCCGGGTCGCTGCGCTTCAGCCGCCCGCTGAAATGCTTTCTTGACGATCCACGCGATGCTCGCCGTGACCACCACCCAAAAAATGTATCGAAGAAACCGCTCCAGATATTTCATGCCTGAGCCCTTTTGCGCACTTCCCCTTAAACAGGAACTTGATCAGGAACGTCTTTACTTCTCCGTAAGTCCTGCTAGGCCCGCAGTTTATTCAACCCCGTTATGGCAGTCAATTGAAAGCGCCCAAAATCGTGCAATTCTGTGTCCTAGCCGCAACCATCTCATTTCAAATAACTTACGGGTAAATTGCCGCAAGGCTTTGCAAATAAAAGACTTGCTCAGGAAATCTTCCGCTGTCTCCCTACCAATTCCGGGGGCAGAAACTTTGACCCTTGCGTCCTTCTCACATTCCTTCTACCTTGTCTTCGGCCGGTACAGCTGTTACATGTCCCCCCAAGGCTCGTTACATCTGCCACAGCGCTCCCGGCTATTGCTCTTGTCGCGGCGGCTTTACGCCGCCTCCATCTCAACGACATCCGCCGACCCCGCTCCCGGCGTATTCTCCTATGAGCGCCTGAGGAATTGTGAATCGCGCGCAAGGCCCTGAAAATCGTGCTTCGGATTGGTCGCTTCTCGAGCGCGTCGTCCGCAAGGACGAATCTGCCCTCGCGGCTCTGTACGACCGATACAGCGGACTGGTGTATGCCGAATCCATCCGCATCCTTCGCGACGCCGGCGCTGCCGAGGAAATTCTTCAGGACCTTTTTTTTCAGATTTGGCGCACTGCCGCAAAATTCGATCCGCAGCGCGGCTCGCTGCCCGGATGGCTTCTTGTCGCCGCGCGCAACCGTTCCATTTCTCGTTTGCGCCGCCGTGACAGTCGTAAAAATGAGGAATTGACGGAGAACAGCGTCGTGCTGCCTTGCACGCTCGAATCTGCTGCCGCGCAAAATCAGTTGCTCGGCCGCGTCAAAACCGTTTTAAGCAGTTTGCCCAACGGACAGCGCGAAGCCATCGAGCTTGCCTATTTCGAGGGCATGTCCCACAGCGAGATCGCCGGCCGCACCGGCGCGCCTTTGGGCACCGTCAAGACTTGGATTCGCACCGCCGTGGATACTTTGAAACGGGAGTTGACTTGAGCGCCCAGCATCCCATTCGCGAAGAAGATCTCGAGCTACTCGCCCTCGGCGTTCTTGCCGACGAAGAATGCCAGGATCTTCGCGCGCACCTCGCTTCGTGCGCGGAATGCTCGCGCAAATTCGCCGAGGCACAAGGCCGTGTCGCTCTCTTCGCCCTCGCCGCCCCGCCGGAGAACCCTCCGTCCGGGGCTCGCGAGCGCCTGCTCCAGAAGATTCGCGCTGAAAAATCCGCGCCAATCGCCGTTCCCGCGCGGGTCGCCCGCCCCGCTGCGCGCTGGTGGAACACCGTTTGGGCGCCCGCGGCTGCCGTTCTGGCCGTCGCCACAATGCTTCTCTGGATCAACGACCGTCACCTCGACAAACAATTGGAGAATTTGCGAAAGGCTGAGCAGAGCTATGGGGAACGGATCAAACAGCAGCAAGCACTCGTTTCCTTCTTCTCCGCTCAGGATACGCAGGCCGTCTCGCTCGCACCCAGGCCTCAAGTGTCAAAGGGCGCCTGGGCCCGCGTTCGCTACAATTCCCGCATGGGCATGATCTGCTACACCGGCGACCTTCCCGCCCCGCCGCCCAACAAGGAATACCAAATGTGGATCGTCCCCATGGTCGGAAATCCCATCAGCGCGGGGGCTTTCATGCCCGCCTCTTTTACCGGAGGCCACATATGCATGGCCAAAATGCCCGAGGGAATCAGCTGCAAAGCCTTCGGCGTCACCATCGAACCTATGGGCGGAATGCCCCATCCCACCGGCCCGGTGGTTCTCGCCAGTGGTCTGTGAATTTCCAATAAACTATGAAGCGAAATCCTCTGCAAATCATCCAAACTTCGGTGTTCGGCGTACTCCCACTAGACAGGGGAAGTACCCTTGCTGCATGCATGCTGGCGGAACCCCAGCAACAGTCCCAAATCGAGGAGTCATGAAAAAGCTGTCGAACCGAGTCAAAAGAATGACCATTTGCACCATCGCCCTGCTATCCTTTGTAGCTGGAGCGCTGGTCACCGCCGGCTTGATGCATGTGAATCAAGTGAGCGCCGATAGCAATCGCGTCTTCGAGCTTCGCATTTATCATGCTCTGCCGGGCAAATTGCCGGCGCTGGAGTCACGGTTTCGCGATACGACTTCAAAGCTGCTCGCTAAACACGATCTGAAGGTTGTGGGTTACTGGGTGTCGGAGGACGCTGCTCCCGCGGGCTTGGGCAACACATTTGTCTTTATGGTGGCTCATTCCAGCCGGGAAGAAGCGAAAAGGAACTGGGACGCGTTCGGGACCGACCCCGCGTTTCAACAGGTCTTGAAAGCCGAGCAGGCCGAGAAGCTGGTGGAAAAAATAGACGTAACGTATATGCGCCCGACCGATTTTTCGGCGATGAAGTAGTGCCGGACTTGAAGAGATTCCATCGTCGAGACGTATGTTTAACGACGACGGGAACCCAGCAACAATCCTAAAGGGAGGAACCAAATGAAAAAGCTGTCGAATCTGCTCGGCCTTGCCGCCGCGCTGCTGTTCACCATAGGCCTGGCCTCCAACGCCAGCGCCAAATCTCACACCTACACCGGCTGGATCAGTGACAGCTCTTGTGGCGCGAAGGGCATGAGCGCGGACCACAAGGACTGTGCCATCAAGTGCGTCAAAGAAAAGGGCGCGACGTACGTTTTCGTCAGCTCCAAGACCAAGAAAGTTTACGCCATCCAGAACCAGGACGCCGTCACCGATGCCGACCTCGGCCAGGAAGTCACTCTGACCGGCGCCGTTAACACCGACGGCTCCATCAAGGCCGATTCCATCGCTCCCAAGTCCGGAATGTAAATCTCCGCTCCATGGCGGCAAATCCAGGGGCGCGAGTTTCCTGCGCCCCTCATTTTTCCATTGTGATCCTGAACCTGCCTGCGGCAAGCAGGCAAAGCGCGCTTCACTCACGGTAAAAATCTGCGACGCACAAACCTCAGGCGCTAGTGCCGCGTCTGACGCCTTGCTGCAGCGTTCCGCATGCTAATTGGTCAATTACCGGCCGGTTTATCCTGCCGCGGCTTCGGCGCCATTTGTGGGACTACGACCATCATCGCGTCCGGCTGGCCGGGCTCCACCAGAAAGGGCGCGGTCGAATCGTATCCCAGGTCCTTCCCGGTCATGTATGGCGCATAAAACATCAGGTGCGGAGGAAAGTTCGCCGTCCCGCCGCCGGGCGTGGGCCCCAGGCGATTGTCGGTCGACAGCATATAGAGGACGCCCGGCTTGCTCGGCGGCTTGAAGCGGCCATCCTTGTATCCGTTGGCTATATCCGCCTTGATCTCTGCCTCGGATTTGCCCTCCGTACGCAGCTCTTCCATGTACAGCCGCTCGCGCAGAAGAGTCCGGCTGCCCTCGGCGTCGCAGCACATTGGCTCAATCGTCGTTTCGTCCGGGTTTGCGAAATCACGGCCAACGATGCAGCTCACGCCGTTGGTGCCTTCGCGAGCTACTTCGTAACCCTTGGGCCCGAGAACATAAACTGTGGCCTTGCTCGCCACCGCTGCCGGGGCTGCGCTCAGCGCAATTGAGATCTGCACGTCGCGCGGCACGGAAGCGGTGAAACTTTTCGGAAGTTCCTGGAATGGGACTTGCGCAACAGCGCCGTTCGAGAGCGCGGCGATTGACAGCGCGCCTGCAAAAACCATCATCATCCATCGTATGGGTTTCATGTTTGCTCCTTTGATTCCCGCGGTCACTCCACTCTACTGAGCATGCCAGCAGTATCTGGCGACATTGCTTGCAAAGCCAGACCGGTTACTGCACGCCGCGGGCGATTGGCTGCATTTTGGGGTGTTGGGGACGGCGTTGGGTGTAGGATTTCCGACATGAACGCCGTTCGCATAAATCGCCCATCGTCACGGTGGTTCTGGATTGTGTCGATTTGGTTCGGCGTAGGGCTCTTTAATGCGATTCAGAATGTTGCCGTGGTGCGTGCCCAAGGCGTGCACATTTCCTGGATGCGCGCAGCCATGAGCCTACTCTTTGCCTGGGTGCCGTGGGCGTTAGCGACGCCGCTGGTGCTGCACCTCGGGCGCCAATACCCGCTGGTTCGCCTCTCTGCGTTCCTCCGGCACATCGCCGCCTACTTATCCATCGCGTTCGTTGCGGCAGCTTGGAGCGCCTGCTTGGACGAATTGCTAAACCCATGGGTGCCGCTATCGTTTCCCGGACCGTTCGTGCCTCTTTTGTTCAAAAAGTTCGACATGCAGCTTCTCGCGTTCCTGATCCTCTACGGTTGCATTCTCCTGGTCGGGTATATGCTCGACTACCGAGAGCGCTTGGCGCGGCAGCAAACCGAAGCCGCGAAGTTGAACGAGCAACTGTCCAAGGCGCAACTGAACGCCCTGCGACAGCAAATCGAGCCGCACTTTCTGTTCAACACGCTGAACGCCATCGCCGGGCTGGTGCGAGAGGGAAGAAATGATGCTGCGGTAAGCATGATTGCGGCGCTGGGCGACCTGCTGCTCCGCGTGCTGAAAGATTCCGACCGGCAACAGGCACCGCTGGGAGAGGAGTTGCAGTTTCTGCAAAAGTACTTGGACATTCAGAAGATGCGCTTTGCGGAGCGCTTGCAATTGCATATCGATGTTCCCAAGGAACTCTTATTGGCGCGGGTTCCGACGTTCGTGCTGCAACCCATCGTTGAAAATGCAATAAAACATGGCATCGCGAAACGAGCGCAAGGAGGCTTGCTTCAGATTACCGCGGTGCGCTTGAACGGCGTGCTTACTCTTAGCGTCTACAACGACGGTCCTCAGCTGCCGCAGGACACGGAAACAAATCACTCCGGGATAGGAATCACCAACCTGCGAACTCGCCTGCAAACGCTCTACGGAAATGGCTTCGGGCTGAGCATGCGGAATCAAGAGCCGGGCGGCGTGGGAGTATCTGTCTCCGTGCCCTTCCGTGAGGGATGATTCGTGCGCCCCGTGGACCGGCCTTCGAACATACGTGCGCTCGTTGTGGATGACGAGCCCCTGGCTCGCAGCAACCTTACCGTGCTCTTACGGCGGGATCCCGAGATTAAAATCGTCGGCGAATGCGGATCCGGCAAGCAGGCCCTGTCCCAGATCCGCGGCAAGAAGCCGGAGCTCGTCTTTCTGGATGTGCAGATGCCGGAATGCGACGGCTTTGACGTGCTCGAACTGCTCGGCACGGACCTGCCTCCGGCGCTCGTATTTGTGACCGCGTACGATCAGTATGCACTGCGCGCTTTCGAGGCCGGCGCGCTCGATTATTTGCTGAAGCCATTCGACAACGCACGATTCGGCCGCACCCTCGAACGCGCCAAGGAAAGAATCCGGCTAGGCATGGGCCTGCCGAGAAAACGGGAACGCTTGGCGATCAAGAGCGCCGGGCAGGTGACGTTCCTGAGAATCTCCGAGCTCGATTGGATTGAGGCCGCGGACTATTACGCCTGTCTGCACGTGGGATCGAGAACACACCTCTTGCGCCGCAGCATGTCCGAACTCGAGCAGGATCTGGATCCGACAGTCTTTTGCCGCATTCACCGTTCGACCATCGTGAACCTCAACCGGGTTCGGACGCAGATGCTTAATGAGGACGGCGAACACGACGTATTGCTCGACAACGGAACCAAGCTGCGGTTGAGCCGGCGTTACCGCAAGCAACTGCAAGCGCGCCTGGGCATTCGCGATTCCCATGGATGAGGAGCGTCCTGAGAAAATCACTTGTTACCGAAGACAGGCCTGCGATCCTCTACCGTTTCACCGCGTTCCAGCAGCGCCTGCAGCCAGCCCAGGATTTGCGGCCAGCCCTGATAGCTCTTCGCCAATTCCGGATGAGCCGCGAGTCCGCTATGACGGATTCTGACCAGCGTGCCCCGGCTCGTTGGCTCGAGCTCCCAACTCACCGTGGTTTTCACATCGCCCGTCCAGCTCGCCACCCATGAATGCACCAACAGCCTCGGTGGATCGATTTTCAGGTATTCACCAACGACCTCGAACTTTCCACCGTCGCCGCTTATTCCCGCGCTGCGCCATTTCCCGCCCACGCGCAAATCGCTGTCATACTCAATGCACCAATAAATGCCCGCCTTTCCCCACCATTTGAGCACTTGCTTGGGATCGACCAGCGCCTGAAATACCCGCTCCGGCGGCGCGGCAATTTGTATCTCATTGATAATCTCATCTGCATCGGGACTGACACGTAAAGTCGCCATCTTGCATCCTCCAATCTGTTATCTGTGTCTCTTGATTGCTGCCTCCCGTTTGCCCCTCGCGCCCGCTGTTTCCTTCTCATATTCCGCCTCCACAAATTTCTTCAGGCCCGCAAAGTTAACGCTCCAGAACCCGCGGTACCACTCCAGCCAGGAATCAACTGCCTTGAGAGGTCCCGCATTGAGCCGGTAGAAGCGCTGCCGCCCTTCCCGCCGCTGCTCCACCAGGCGCGCCCGCCGCAGCAGCCGCAGATGCCTTGAAATCGCCGGTCGCGAGACCGGAAACGCCTGTGCGATTCTCCCCGCTGGCAGGCTGCCGCCGCGCAAGAGGTCCAGCACCGCCCGCCGCGTCGGATCCGCCAGCGCCTGGAACGCCGCCGCAGTCGAATATGTAGCCGTTCGGTTACGCATAATGCGTAACTATACGGTTTCATATTTGCCGTGTCAAAAGTGTTTTCGGAATGACTGGACGGTGCCAAGAAAAGAAGAACGTTGCTCAGCGCGCCGCGATGCGCTCCGCGCCCATGAACTCCCGCAGCACATCAGGAATCACGATCGACCCGTCCACCTGCTGATAATTCTCCACAATCGCGATCCACGTGCGCCCCGTCGGCAAACCGGAACCGTTCAGCGTGTGCACAAAATCGCTTTTCCCGCCTTTCGGCTTATACCGAATCCCCGCGCGCCGCGCCTGAAACGCTTCGCAATTCGAGCAGCTAGAAATTTCCATGAACTCTTTCGCCGACGGCACCCACACCTCGATGTCATACGACTTCGACGATGCGAATCCCATGTCCCCGGTGCAAAGCTGCATCACGCGATAGTGCAGTCCCAGCCGCTGCAACAAATCCTCCGCGTCGCGAACCATTTTTTCCAATTCGTCGTAACTCGTTTCCGGTCGCGTGAACTTGAACATCTCCACTTTCTGAAACTGGTGCTGCCGCTTGATGCCCCGCGTATCTTTTCCCGCCGCACCCGCCTCCGAGCGGAAGCACGCCGTCCACGCGCACACGCTGATCGGCAGCGCACCCTCGTCCAGCGTTTCGTCGCGATACAAATTCGCCAATTCCGTTTCCGCCGTCGTCGTCAGCCACAGGTCCGTGTTTTCCAGGTGAAACATGTCGCCCGCGAATTTCGGCAGCTTGCCATCCGCGATCAGCGACGCGGTATTCACGATGAACGGCGGCAGAATCTCCGTGTACCCCTGCTCGCGCGTGTGAACATCCAGGAAAAAATTCGCCAGCGCTCGTTCCAGCCTCGCGCCTGCTCCACGATAGAGCGCGAACCGCGTCCCCGCGATTTTCACCGCGCGCTCCAAATCCAAAATCCCCGCGGCTTCCCCCAATTCCCAATGCGGCTTGGGCGCGAAATCGAATTGCGGCGGCGCGCCCCAGCGCCGCACTTCCACGTTGCCCTCCGCGCCGCTCCCCACGGGCACCGAGCTGTGCGGAATATTCGGTACCGTCAGCATGAACGCGCGCAGCTTTTCCTCCAGCTCCGCCGCCGTCGCGTCGTCAGCCTTGATTTCCTCGGCGATCTGCTTCATCCGCGCCATCAGCTCGCTGGCCTCCTGCGCGGACTTTTTCAGCCGCCCAACTTCCTCGCTGCCCTTGTTGCGCTCCGCCTTCAGCCGCTCCACCGAGGTGATTCGCTGCCGACGCTCCGCATCAATTTGGCGGAAAGCGTCCAGATCCAGCCGCGCATTGCGGTTGCGCAGCATCTTCTCGATTTCAGACAAATGCTCCCGAAAATATCCCAAATCAATCATGGTTTGCTATCCGCCGCAGGCGGTGTAGCAGCATACCTCACCAAAAACGTTTCACCAACCGCACCCATGAAATGCAGCGAGACGTACGGCGCATCTCCCACCACCCAACTATCGTGCCCCGATCAGTGGCTGTATCTCAGACGGCCTTGCATTCGGACTTTTCTTCTGAGAGGTTAGACGTCAGTTTGTCTTTCGCTGGCTTTCGAGCATCCGCATCAGCGCGCTCTTTCCTGCCTCGCGATTGCCCGTAACCAGGTAGGCGAGCACGGCTCCCTGAAAGAGCTGTAGCACGTCTTCGACTGCCTCCTGATCCGGCAGAAACTTCAGAAGCAATTCAACCCAAAGTCTCCGCTGTTCCTTATAAAACGCTTTCGCTCGCTCGGAGCCGTTCCACGCCCGCCTGGAGAGATCCATCACCAGCAACAGAACGCCCTTCGATTCAGAAGACGCCGCACGCTCCCAAAGGGCCGCCACCACCGCTTCCGGCGTCACTCCACGAGGAAATGAGTCCGTCGCAAACTGTCCCCGCAGTCTCTCCTCCAACCTCGTCATGGCTCTCTCTTCGAGGTTTTCGCGACTCCCGAAATAGTGAACCAGCATGCGCTTGCTGCTGCCGACCTTGCGCGCCAGTTGGTCCAGGCTCAAATCAAGGGTTCCGGCTGCAACAAACGCCGCCAGGCATCGCTCCACCAACTGGTCCAAATCCGGCCTTCTCGATCGCCGCAACTTGCCTCCGCGTGTTCCATGTGGTACATTCCTCATGAACCGCTTGGTACATCATATCGGTCCCAGGAGACTTTATGAAGGCACAAGACAGCGCGCTTCTGCTTTTCCTCGGCCTCGCCATTTGGATTCTGGGCACCATCTACTACGGGCATTTCGGTCCTCGCGCGTTGGAGACCACACCGTTCCACTACTGGATGAGCTTCGTTACCTCTCCGATCGTGTCCGCCGCGATATGCGTCGCGATTCTGCGCTGGCGCCACGTCCCAGCTGCGCATTGGGCTACAGCTATGCTTCTTCTGGCCATTCCCGGAATGATTGGAGAAGCTGTCGTGCTGTCCCATCTGGGCACGTTCATGCCGAAGCTCCACGCGGCCTCGGGAGGCAGGTACGGAGCGTATCTGTTCTTCACCTACGCAGTGGTGCTCGGCCTGGCCGAGATTGTAACCCTGCGCGCAACGCCGTAACCGGCGGGCTGCGGGTTGCGTTGACAGCCTACTTCTTCGCGTAGTGCTGCGCGCCCATGAAATGCAGCGAGACGTACAGAGCATCTCCCACCACCCAACTATCGTGACCCGGCGGCCCGGGCGGAATGTAAAACATCATCCCCGCGCGCAGCTCGTGGATCGTGCCGTCCTCCATTGCCGCCGTGGCGCATCCGGAGAGCACCATTCCCACGTGCTCCACGTTGCAGCGCGAGGCGCCCATTCCCCGCCCGACGTGCACGGACCACTTCCATCCGGGCTGATACGTGGCCCGGTCGATGGTCATGCCGCCGATGTGCACCACTTCGAATTTTCCTTTTTCAAACGTTCGTACCTCGTCGGGCTCCTCAAAACGCTTCAGCACTGTCTCCAGCATCGCCATAGCTCCTTCCTGAGTGCAATGTCCGTTACACCTAGCATCCAGTCTGCGAGTTGATGAACATGGACAATTCGTCTGCCGTCAAAGTATGCATGTCGAGCGCCATGCTGACGCTGGGTTGTGAAGAGCCACTCTTGCCCCCCTCACAAAGGCGGACGGCCAAGAGAGCCTGTGCGATGAGGATAGGATATGATGAAAAAGGGATTTGGCGGCGGCTAGAAATACGGGAAGAAGGTAAAAGCGGACGATGAAGAAGGGCGCGGTTTATATCGTTAGCGCCGTGAGGACGCCCATCGGCAAATTCGGCGGAGGCTTGGCGGAATTTACCGGGCCGGATTTGGGCGTGATCGCGGTGCGCGCGGCGCTCGAACGCGCCTTTGGCGCGCCGTTGCCAGCGGAACGCGAGCCGGGGGCCGGCGGCGCGATGGAAGACAGCATCAAAAATGCTCAGAATGGAAGCAGCAGCCTGAAACGAGAAGAAATTCGCTGGCACGTGGATGAATTGATTTTTGGCAATGCGCGGCCGGCCGGCGTGGGGCCAAATCCGGCGCGGCAAATCGCGTGGCGCTCGGGACTGGGCGACGACGTGCCCGCGTACACGCGTGAACATGGCGTGCGCTTCGGGGCTGCGCGCGATTCTGCTTGGCTGGCAGCAGATTCTGCTGGGCGAAGCGCAAATGATTGTCGCCGGCGGCGCGGAATCGATGTCCAAAGTTCCGTACCTGGTCGACGCGCGCTGGGGCGTGAAGATGGGCAATCAACCGCCTCGTCGACGCAATGTATCGCGACGGATTTTTGTGCCCCATTTCGAAGATGATTATGGGCGAGACCGCGGAGGTGCTGGCCGGGCAATATAAAATTTCGCGCGAGGAGCAGGACGAATTTTCTTTGGAGAGTCATCGCCGCGCGGCGCGCGCGCAGCAGGAGGGCCGCTTCAGCCGCGAAGTCGTGCCGGTGGAAGTGAAAGATAAAAAGGGCAACGTGACGCGCGTCGAAAAAGACGAGCACGTGCGCCCAGACGTCACGCTAGAAAAACTGGCGAAGCTGCCTCCGGTGTTCAGCAAAACGGGAACGGTCACCGCGGGAAACGCCAGCGGAATTACGGACGGGGCATCGGCTGTGGTGCTTGCCAGCGAAGAAAAAGTGCGCGAGCTGAATTTGAAACCCATGGCGCGAATCGTGGACGCGATGATTGCCGCAGTCGATCCGCGGGTGATGGGCATTGGGCCCGTGCCCGCGGTGCGCAAGTTGCTCGCACGCACCGGAACGAAGCTCGAAGATTATGCCGCGATTGAATTGAATGAGGCCTTTGCCGCGCAAGTGCTCGCGTGCGACCGCGATCTGCATTTTCCGCGCGAGCGGCTGAATCCCAACGGCGGCGCCATCGCGCTGGGGCACCCGATCGCGTGCACCGGAGCGCGCATCACCACCACGCTGATCCACGAAATGCACCGCGAAAAAAATACCGCCAGCAAACGCGGGCTAGCCACGCTGTGCGTCTCCGGAGGGTTGGGCGTGGCTTTGGAAATCGAAACGGTCTAAAGCACGACAAGCAAGGGCAAAAAAAAGGGCGGCCACAGGAAATGGCCGCCCGGCTGCGTTTGCGGAAAATGAAAGTTAGGATTCGCGGTCCACGGTGAGCGTGACCGTGGCGGTGACGTCGCGATAGAGCTTGATGGTGATGGGATGTTCGCCGACGAGCTTGATCGGATCAGTAAGCTGGATCTTGCGCTTGTCGATTTCGTAGCCCTGGGCCGCGAGCGCTTCGGCAATGTCCGCGGTCGTCACCGAGCCAAAGAGTTGGTCGCTTTCGCCAGCCTTGCGCGACAGCTTGAGCGTGACGGAGGCGAGCTGCGCGGCTTGCTGCTGCGCGCTCTCGCGCTCGGTGGCTTCTTTTTTCGCGAACGCCGCGCGCATTTTTTCCAGCCGCTTCATGTTGGAAGCGTTGGCGGGAATGGCCAGCTTCTGCGGCAGCAAGTAATTACGCGCGTAGCCTTCTTTGACGGTTACCACCTGGCCGCGAGTGCCGAGCTTTTCGATGTCTTCCTGCAAGATGATTTCCATGGCTTCATCCTCACAAATGTTTTGGAGTTCTCACGCCGCAGGCTACATCTCCGTCGCAAACGGCAGCAGAGCGATATTCTGCGCGCGCTTGATGGCGACGGTGAGCCAGCGCTGGTGACGCGCGCACGTGCCAGTGATGCGCCGCGGCAGAATCTTTCCGCGCTCCTGCACGAAGGACTGCAGTATTTCCGGCTTCTTGTAGTCGATCAGGTCGACCTTGTCGACGCAGAAGCGGCAGACTTTCTTTTTGCGCACATAGTTGCGCTTGCCGCGGCGATGCGGGCCAGGGGGCCTGCCACCGGGTCCGGCTGGCCCTCCCGAGGGCCTTCCGCCGAATGAAGATGACGAATGCTGCGACGGCGGACGCTGCGACGGTGAATGCGGCGGTGCTGGCGTTTCTTCAGGCATCGATTTTCTCCCTATCCGTTTGCCGCGGCCTGCTCAGGGGCAGGGGACGCGGGAGCCGCTGGAGCGGCAGGCGCAGCAGGCGCGGTCTTGCGCGGACGGCGCGCGGCGCGGCGCTCGCGGCGCTTGGTGAATTTTTGCTGACGCTTGATTTCTTCGTCGAGGCGAACGGCCAGATACTTCACCACGGCGTCAGAAACGCGCAAGCGGCGTTCGAGTTCCTTGAGCAATTCGCCGTGGCTGGAGCGCAGCGCCATGTAAACGAAAAAGCCTTCGCGCAATCTTTTCACACGATAGGCCAGGCGGCGCGTGCCCCACTTCTCCACTTTTTCCAGCTTGGCCTGTTTTTCTTCGACGGCATGCTGGAGCGTGGCAATCAATTTGTCGATCTCCGGTTCCGGTGTGTCCGGCCGGCAGATGAAGATCAAATCGTAAAGTCTTTCTTCCATGTTTCCTCTTTTCCTTCGCTACCTCAGGAACTTGCTTCGTCTTCGCTATCGCTCTCGGGCGGCGTATCGCGGCGATTGAAGCGCGACATCGCGCGGCTGACGCCTTCGGCGAGAATCGCCTCGACGGCATCAGCCGCCGTCGCAGCCATTTCCGCCGCCGTTTCGCGAACGTCCTTGCCCATCGAGGCCAGGACGTAAGCCGCTAAATCGCTGGGCGGAAATTCCGGCCCGACGCCTAGCCGAACCCGCAAAAACTCGTTGCTCCCGAGCGCGCCTATGACCGACTTCAAGCCGTTATGCCCTCCGGCACTGCCGCGTTCGCGAATGCGAATCGCGCCCCACGGCAAGGCCACTTCGTCGCTGATGACGATGGCCTGCGACGGATCGGCTTCATACCGCTCGATCAAATCGCTCACCGCATGGCCGCTGACATTCATGAACGTCTGCGGCTTTGCCAGCGCGACGTCGTGGCCGGCGATTTTGCCGAGCCCGACGTAAGACTGCGCTTCCGGCCGCGTAACGCGAATGCCAAAGCGTTCCGCCAGCAAATCAATCACATGAAAGCCCAGGTTATGTGGCGTCCACGTATATTCGCGACCGGGATTGCCAAGACCCACGATGATTCGCATCCAAGCATCCCCGCGACGCGAGCGTTCCAGGCGCGTCCGTTACCTTTCCTTGCCCTTCTTTTCCTTTTCGGGCTTCTCGGCTTCGGCGCCTTCTTCACCTTCCTCGACTTCCTTCTTGCCCTTCTTGATGACTTCGGGCTCGGCCGGCGCCGCCTCCGTGGCCACCGCGGCCGCTTCCGGCGCAACGACTTCCTCTTCCTTCTTGAGAATCACGACGTGAGCCAAAACGCGCTGCGGATCGGTGACCAGTTTTACCTTGTTCGGATCAATGCGGCAGATCCGCGGCGCGCAACTGTTTGCCGATGGTCAACCCGCTGACATCGACTTTGAATTCCTCGGGAATGTCCGCCGGGAGGCATTCGAGCTCCACTTCGCGCGTAACCATTTCAAAAATTCCACCCTGGAGCTTGACGCCCTCGGGCTCGCCGAAGGTGTGCACCGGCACTTTGACGCGCATGCGCACGTCCATGGCGATGCGCAGAAGGTCTACGTGCAAGAGCGCGCCGCTGACCGGATCGACTTGCCAATCCTTGAGCATGGCCCTTTCGTCTTTGTGGCCGGAAATTTGCACAGTGAAAATAGTGTTGTGGCCGGTTTCCGAACGAAGGATGCGCGCGATCTGGCGCGCGCTCACGGCCATGGCGATGGGCTCGTGCTTGCCGCCGTAGAGCACGGCAGGAACTTGGCCGGTGCGGCGCGTGCGCCGCGCGGCATGCTTGCCGCGTTCCTCACGTGGCGCGGCTTCCACGACAAAAGCTTCCATACGTCCTTCCTTTTGCTGCCCTAAATGAACAGCTCGCTAATCGAAGTCTCTTCGTGAATCGAACGGATGCCGCGCGCGAGAAGTTTTGCGACGCTGAGCACCTTAATCTTGGGAACGCGTTTGGCCGCATCAGTGAGCGGCACGGAATCGGTGACGATAACTTCCTTGATCGGCGATTTGCAAATGCGCTCGACGGCGGGCCCGGAAAGAATCGCGTGCGTGCATCCGGCGTAGACTTCCGTGGCGCCTTCTTTCAACAACGCCTCTGCGGTTTTCACCAGCGTGCCCGCGGTGTCGATGATGTCGTCGATGACCAGCGCCGGGCGGCCTTTGACGTCGCCGATGAGGTGCATCACTTCACTGACGTTGACGTCGATGCGGCGCTTGTCGACGATCGCCAGCGGGGCGTCCATTCTCTTCGCGAAGAAGCGTGCGCGTTCGACGCCGCCGGCATCAGGCGAGACCACCGTGGCGTTGCGAATGCCGTTATTTTGAAAATACTCGACCAGCACAGGAGCGGCGAACAAGTGGTCGACGGGCACGTTGAAGTAGCCCTGAATTTGCGGTGCGTGAAGGTCCAGAGTGAGCGCGCGGCTGGCCCCGGCGGTCTCCAGCAAATCGGCGACGAGCTTTGCGGAAATCGGAACGCGCGGGCGATCTTTGCGATCCTGGCGGGCGTAAGCGTAATAAGGAATCACCGCAGTGACGCGCCAAGCGGAAGCGCGCTTGAAAGCGTCGACCATGAGCAGCAATTCCATCAGGTGGAAATCGACCGGCTGGCTGCACGCCTGAACGACAAAAACGTCGGCGCCGCGAACATTTTCGAGAATCTGAAAACGCGATTCACCGTCGCTGAACTGGCCGCGTTCGGCATGGCCGCGCGGCACGCCAAGATACTGGCAAATCGCCTCGCAGAGAGCGGGGTTCGCACTTCCGCTGAAGATTTTCAGCTTATCGTCCGACAAATTAGTCCTCGTTTGTGATTTACCGCGCGAGCATGGCCCGGCGGTAAGAATCCCGTGAGAGAGTCCGCGCGACAAAAACCGGATCGTCCGGAAACGCCCGAGCGGTTCGGCGCGCCTGCGCTGGGTTTCGGAAAAATCCGAACACCGCCGACCCGCTACCCGCCAGCGCGGCTTCCGCGGCTCCTTCCTGAAGCAATCGCCGCTTGATTTGACGCAAGCGAGGATGGCGGCGAAAGACGGCGGCCTCAAAATCATTCGAAAGGCTGCCGCTCTGCCGACTCCAGCACAGAGCGCAGAAACTCCACATTTTAGGGGTTGCGGACGACATTGTCAATCGGCGATCGAGCCAGGAATAGGCGTCGCGCGTGCTGACGCCGATGCTGCGAGGAGAAACGACCAGGAGGGTTCGTGCGGGAACATCGGGAAGCGGATAAATCTCGTCGCCGCGATTCACGCCCAGAGCGCGGCCGCCAAAGAGAAAAAAGGGAACGTCGGCGCCGAGCGAGGAGGCGATCTCGAGCAAACGCGGCAAAGGCAATTCGCGCTGCGCCAGCCGCAGAACGCCCAAGAGCGCCGCGGCCGCGTCGCTGGAGCCGCCGCCGAGCCCGCGCGCCACGGGGATGCGCTTGATGAGACGCGCGCGGAATCCATCGCGCAAACGAAGCTCGCGTTTGAGCGCGTCAATGGCGCGCCAAACGAGATTGCTGGAATCGGCAGGCAGAGCAGGATCGTTAATCTCAAGCGTGATTTCGCGCGCAGCGGAAAGCTCTAGCTCTAGCGAATCGTGCAGCGAAATCGATTGAAACACCGTGCGCAGCTCATGGTAGCCGCCGGGCAGTTTTCCCACCACGTGCAGGCACAAATTCACTTTGGCAAATGCCGAGAGGCGAACGGTTTTGCTCATGCGGCAGCGGCTAGAATTGGCTGTCGCCGCTGGGGGTGCGCTGCGCGACGCGACGCTTCAGATTCTTCAATTTGTTCTGCAGGTCGGCGACTTTGCCAGGCTCGTAATCGGCAGGCAGGGCTTTTTGCCAGCAGACCAGGGCCTTCTCCCAGATTTGCTCGGCGCGATCGGCCTGGCCCATCTTGGCGTAAACGTCGCCGAGGTGCCCGAGGATGGTAGGGTCGCCCGAATCGTGAGAAATAGCTTGCTGCAAATACTGTTGAGCCGCGGGAAGATTGCCCTGCTTGAAATACGCCCAACCGAGACTATCGAGATAGGAACCGTTAGTGGGTTCCTGGTCCACGGCGTTGTGAATCATGGAAATGGCCTCGTCGAGGCGCACCCCGCGGTCGGCAAGCATGTAGCCGTAATCGTTCAAGACCCCGGCGTCGTTCGGATTAACAGCCAGTGATTTGCGGAACATGTCCTCGGCCTGGTCGTAGCGTTTCTGGTCGTTGTAAATCGCGCCGAGAAGGAACCAGGCGCTCTCTTTATCCGCGGGACTTTGAGACAGGCCTAGAGCCGCGTTGGCGTCGCGTTCCGCATCGCTGTAGCGTTTGTCGCGATCTTCCACTTGCGCCAGGTCCAGATAGGTATCGCGGTCGAGCTGGCCATTGTTACCGGCGAGGCTGCGAAGAACCTTGGTGGCGTCGTCGATTTGGCTGTTGTCGCCGAGGAGCATGGCGTAGGTGACGGTGAGCGTGGGATCGGCGTCGGTGGCGCGAGCCTTTGCGGCCTCAGCGAGGGCGCGCTTGATATCACCGCTGGCGCGATAAGTGTCGATGAGCAAAAGCTCGGCGCGCTTTTGGCTGGCGGGACCGAGCTGCTGCATATCCTGGAAAGCGCGCTCCGCGGAATCGTAGTCTCCCGCGTCGCGACGGGCCATTCCGAGTTGCTCGTAAAGAATTGTGAGCGCGCTCGGAGCAGGCTGGCCATTCTGCTGCTGCGCTTTCACTCCGGCGATGGCGTCGGAAAGAACCTCTATCGCGTCCTTGTAGCGCGCCTGGGCCTCATAGAGCAGCGCTTCGTTGTACAGAACTTCCAGGTCGCCGGGGGCATATTTCTTGGCCTGCATCAGGGCGGCTTCGGCTTTATCGAGCTCGTTCATGTGGCGATAGATCTGCGAGATGCGCAAATAGTTTTGGGCGCTTTCCGGCTCCATCTGAGCCAGTCGCTGGAACTGCTGCAGAGCGCCCGGATAGTCATTATTGGAAAGCATCGCCTGCGCCAGGCCGTGGCGATGGCTGGGCTCGTCGGGATCCAGAGCGACGGCGCGCGCATACGCGGCCTGTGCCTTGGCGTTGTCGTTGGTCTTGGAGTACGCGTTGCCCAGAAGATTGTAAAGCGCGGGATCGTCGGAGGAACCAGCGGCGTCACGAAGCAGCGCCACGGCGTCTTGCGGACGCCCTTCCTCCAGATAAAGCTGGCTCAACTGTTCGAGAGCGCCTTCGTTGTCCGGAGAGTGATTGAGCACGCTGCGCAATTGCTCCTCGGCGCGCTGCGGCTGATTTTGAAAACCGTAGAGACGGGCCAACCAAAGCTGTGATTCGACGTCGCTGGGATCCAGGCGCTGAACAGCTTGCAATTGTTCGACGGCGGAGGCGATGGTTTGCTTTTGGGCGTCGTTGTCGGAAGTGTCGGCGAGATTGTGAATGTAAATGCGCCCGAGCAGCCGGTGCGCGGCGAGATTATCGGGATCCTGTTGCAAAGCGGTATTCGCAAGGCGAATCGCTTCGCTGGTGCGCTGCGACTCGGCGTAGACTTCGGCGAGGCGCTCGGTGATGGCCGGATCCGGGTCGAGAACTAGCGCCTTCTGATAGTAGGCGATGGCCTGCTCGGCGTCTTCGGGTTTGCCGGAGGCTGCGAATTGGCGTTCGGCCAAAGTGCCCATCATGAAATCGGAATAGGCTTCGCCGCGCTTGGCCTCGTCATTCTGCGAGTACAGCGAAGAGCCAGCGGAAGCGCTGGCGGAAGCGGACGGCCGCGGGACGTTCTGCGCCGCGGCGCCCCCGGCGCACAATGCGATGGCTAAAATAGTTTCCGTGAAATGCGTCTTCATGCGCGCTCCCAAGTAGAGTCCATTATTGTATAGGCGGCGAGGCGCGTCAAAGCGTTCCTGGCCGGCGATTGCGTTTCGCTCAATCTGATTTCGCCCAATCTATTAGATGCGGGGAGCCCCACCATGGGTCAGTGGCGAAAGTGGCGGATTCCCGTGAAAACCATGGCCAACCCGAGGCGATTGGCGGCGGCAATCACTTCGTTGTCGCGAACCGAACCGCCGGGCTGAATGACGGCGGCGGCTCCGCCTTTCGCCGCTTCTTCGACGCCGTCGGGAAACGGGAAAAATGCGTCGGACGCGACCACGCTTCCGGCAAGAGGCATTTGCGCCTTCATCACCGCGAGTTTCACCGAGTCTACGCGCGACATCTGGCCCGCGCCGATGCCGAGCGTCTGGCCTTCGCGCGCAAACACGATGGCGTTGGACTTGACGTGTTTGCAAACAATCCACGCGAAGCGCATCGCATGCCGCTCGGCCGGCGTCGGCTGGCGCTCGCTGACGATTTTCCACTCCGATTCGGCGACGGAGCGATGGTCCGGCTCCTGCACCAGCATCGCGCCGCTGATGCGCTTGAGTTCGAGTTCTTCTGCAGGCCATGCGGTGGGCGCGGCCGCGGGCATTTCCAGTAAGCGCAAATTCTTTTTTGCGGAAAGTTTCTCGAAGGCGCTTTTTTCGTAGCCCGGCGCGGCGATGCATTCAACGAAAAGCTTCTCGAGCTCAGCGGCAGTCGCGGCGTCCACGGAGCGATTGAGTGCGATCACGCCGCCGAACGCAGACACCGGATCGCAGGCCAGCGCCTGACGGTAGGCTTCCGCAAGCGAAGGATTCTCGGCGGCGCCGCAGGGATTGTTGTGCTTGATGATGGCGACAGCGGGCGCGGAGAATTCGGAGGCGAGCGACCACGCGGCATCGATATCGACCAGATTATTGTAAGAAAGCTCTTTGCCTTGCAGTTGGCGGGCGGCCGCGAATCCCGCGCGCGGGCTTGCCCGCAGGCACGTAGAGCGCAGCTTGCTGATGAGGATTTTCGCCATAGCGCATGGCTTGCTGGCGCTCGAAATCGAAATGCAGGCGAAACGGCAGGGCCTTCGAGCGCGGGCGCGAGTTGCAAATGATCACCAGCGGAGAGGCGTTCGAGCTGCGTGGCGATCAGCCCGTCATAACGCGCGGTGAGCGCAAATGCTTTTCGCGCCAGGTCGAGGCGCGTCGCAAGTCGAATTTCGCGCGCCGGAGCGTAGCTCTTCGAGCAGCGCGGAATAATCCGCGGGATCAGTGACCACGGCGACACTTTCGAAATTTTTCGCGGCGGAGCGAACCATCGTGGGGCCGCCGATGTCGATGTTTTCGATCAGTTCTTCGGCCGTGACGCCGGATTTGCCGGCAGTCGCAGAAAAGGGATAAAGATTGACCACCACCATGTCGATGGGAGCGATGCCGTGCGCGGCGGTTTGTTTGCGGTCGTCCGCGTTTCCACGGCGAAAAAGAATTCCGCCATGTACCTTGGGGTGGAGGGTCTTGACGCGGCCGCCGAGCATTTCGGGAGAGCCAGTGAGGTCAGCGACGTCGCGAACGGAGATGCCGGCCTCGCGCAAAAAGCGCGCCGTGCCGCCGGTGGAAACGATTTCGATTCCCAGCCTTGCAAGCTGGCTTGCAAAATCGGCGAGCCCTGTTTTGTCATAGACACTGATGAGAGCGCGTTCAACCGCCACAGCCACCTCCGCAATAAAAAAGGCATACCAGTGTATGCGGTTGCGGAGGAATGGGAAAGGGAAGAAAGGAGAAAAACCCGCGAGAGGGCCAGCGTTTGGGAAAGCAGGCACGCTTTCCGTTCGAGTGGAAGACTCACTTCCCAGGCTGTAACAGCGTCAAGGACTTCAACATCCGAATCCACCGGGCAGGGCGCTTGTCGTGAGGCGCAACCAGCTTCAGCGGGCCCTCGCCTGAACCGAGCGGCGCTCCATCAAGGGTATCCGCAACGATCACCTCGGAATCCAAGAAGCCCGAATCCAGCTCCGCCAGCGAGAATACAACCCGGTAATCATCGGAAGCTTCCGCGAGCACATATGTGGTCATAAGAGGTCCGCGCAACTTCTCACCCTGCGGAAGACCGGCGCGGCGAAACAATTCCTGCAACGGAACGCCGTCGTAAACTTCCGTTTTCTTGCTGTGTGGATTGACCACCTTCAACGTTTTCCGAGGCATGTTTTTCAGATCGGCTAAGGAAAGTCCGAGCGGAGTTGCCACGTTGCCGCCGATTTTCAATGCGGGAGAAGCCCCGGCATTTTGCGCCGAAGCGTGCCGCGAAATGCTGAGTATCGAAACCAGCGACAGGAAGACCACGGCCAACGCGGCGACTCGATTTATCCGATTTGTCATGGGAATTTACGCAGAAAGAAGGGGCGAGCTCACGGTCAATCTTAGTCTTTCTCCAGCATTACTTCGGTGGATTTAATCACTGCCTTCACCGTGTCGCCGACCTTGAGCTTCATCTCATCCGCGCTGCGCTTCGTAATTACGCTCTCGATGAGGTCTTTGCCCACGCGGACGACCACGTGCGCCATCACGCCGCCGAACTGAATTTCTTCCACCTTTCCAACCAGCTTATTACGCGCCGAAAGTGTCATGCCCGGAGCATACAACCGGCAGATTGCCGCTGTCTAGCGCAATGAAGGCCGTGTTCACGCGCGGCTTCGCTCAAGCACGGCCAGTTCTTGTTCTTTGGCGGCGAAGAGTCGGAGCGAGGAGAACTATTCGCGATGGGCGCGACGCTGCGCGCGGCAGTTTGCTTCCTGGTATCAGCTATCGCATCTCGCTCGTGAAGGCACGCTGCCACTCGTGTCCGTGCAGCTCGAATGTCTTTTCCGGTACAGTTCCTGCAGGTGATACCTCCGTGACGTGGATCACCATCGCCAGGGCGCCGTTGTGGAACACTTTGATTTCGTGCGCAACCTGGGCTCCAATGAAATCTGCGAAGTCCGACCGTTGCGTCTCGATGCCCGTGAAATACGTCTTCAGCAGCCTGCCGTTAGCGTCAAACCAGTATGCACGCGCTTGTTCCGGATCCAGCGCGCCACTGGGACTCTCATATCCGGCAAGCACACGGATCGCGCTCACACCGTCGACGGAGTCTCGCTTGATCTTCCAATCAGACTCCACAAAAGTGTCATTGGCGGGAATTGGCTCGACCACCCTCAGCACTATGCGCAGGAGCGCGACATCTGGCCCTCTCGCTAACTCATAGCGTTTGTCGTCATGCTGAGCTCGCACATACTCGCTGTCGCCGATCCGTGCTTCTCTGCGCCATTCGTCCGCGCTCTTCCAAGTGTCTTCATATTCGCCGTCTTCGATCTTGCCGCTCTTCACCATCGCTTGGAACGTAGCGCGCAGCAAATACGCAGGCCCGCTGCCGGCCGCCGGAAAACCTACGTGCCAGCCGCGCTCGAAATACGTCTGGGCGCTTTCGAAGCTTTCCGTGCCTGCCGGTCGAACCGTTTTGTACGACATCGTGATTCGGGACACGACCTGAACAGGCACGCCGTTCTCCAGGTACGGACTGAATCGCATCGCAGAAATAGCATTTCGGGTCGCATCATCCAGAGCTGGGTTGTCAGAGACTATCGTTCCGACTTCTCGCACCTTTCCGGCGCGATCAACGACAACACGGGTAGTAATGGCACCTTCGAGGGGGCCATTCTGAACCGGAGGCCAGGCGACCGATTCGGTGGTCAGGAGATTTTTCCGCAAGGCAGTTTCCTGGACGAGTACTGTTCTCAGCGGCGTCGCGTCGCCTCCACTTGCCGCCGCGTCAAAAAAGCCGGAAGGAACGTCGCGCAAATCTTCGAGCGTGGTTACTCTCGCAGTGACCTCGGGCGTTCCCGCGCTGACCGTCCGCGCGACCATGCGGCCATGAAAGTTCTGGTAGTCTTTGAACATGCCGCCCCATCCCAAACCGCCTCCGTAAAAGAGGAGTCCAGTGCTTTGGGTGAGAGCGAGTGCGGCACCCATGCCCTTCTGCACAGTGCCGTTTGAGCTCATTTCAGCCCAGCCAAAGTAGGTTGACGCTGCCGTGCTGTGCACGTCCGCCTCATCCACTTCCTTTAGCACCTGGGGCAGGTACGGGACAGGATTGATCAACTCGGTGGCAAGCTCGCGCAACCACCCCGGAAAGTAGTCTCCTTCATTCTTCTGCCACTCCCGAGAGTCATTCACTATGGCGATCTCGTGAAACTCCGGTGAGCGTACTTCGCGTCTCCATTCGGTCGGCGAGACCCACCATACTTCCACTTCGCCCGAGCGATTCGAACCTTCGTCCGAAGCTCGAGTTGGTGCGAGTATCGCTTTCAGGTGAAACGGCCTCGTGCCGGGCTGATCTAAGGTACTCCGCTCGACCGCTTTTTTGACCATGTCCGCTGGATCTTTTTTGCCACCAAATGCAGAGAATCCCAGCAAGGCTATCGCTAGCGACAAGGCCATCAGCCTGCATGTGCGCATGCGCCGAAGTATACACGTGAGTTGAGTTGGCGAAAAGTTAGCTACGATACACAGGCGAGACGTGAGCCTATTGGGAGACGGGGCGCTCTAGTGGTCGGAGTAGTAGCCGTCGCGCACTTGCACAACCAGATCCTTGTTTTTCGTGGTGAGATTGATTTTGTGGTAGCCGGGTCCGAAACTTGCGTGGTCAGGCGTGTAGCCCAGGCTGTACTGACTCCTCAGGCCTTCTTCGACCTGTTCAAATATCGCGTCGAGGGGCAGTTTTTTCGAAACTTGAAATAGCTGCCCGCCCGTCTCGGTTGAAATTTGCTGGAGCACTTTCTTGCCGTCTGTGCGCCCTTGCTGCGGATAATGGTGCCCTCCACCGCCGCTGCCCGGCCAGCCGCCGCCGGGGCGGCCTCCTCCCCAGCCTCCGTGATGGCCGCTGCCGTTCGATTCGTTATCGGTGAAGAGGATGGAGTAGACGGATGAGTCGGCGCGCTGCGCGGCCTCAATGGCCGCCGTAAGAGTTTCCTTGCTGCCGCGGTCCACTCCGTCGGACAAAACAAAAATCGCTTTGCGGCCCGGCTGCTTCTTCATCTCGTCGTTGGACGCAAGGTAGATGGCATCGTAGAGGAGCGTCCCACCACTGCTGCGGTCGCGGCCGTTGCTGCTGCCAGTGCTGGTCGGGACGTTCTCGTCGGGGTCGGTGGTGTTGTTGCCTCCGTCACTGCCATCGCCGCCGTTGTCTGTCCGTTGCTGAATTGAGGCTGAGGCATCTGCAGGAGCTGAAGCGCGGCGTTGAGCTTGGGACGGGAAGAAGTCAAATCCTGCAGGAGCTCGACCTGGTGGTCGAAATGGATTACGAAGGCCTCGTCCTTGCCATCGCGCAACATCTGGTCGAGGAATCGATAGCCGGCGTCACGCTCTTCGTCGAGAACGTTGCGCTGGCTCAGGCTGGTATCGACGAGCAGGCCAAGAGTCAGCGGAAGATCGCTCTGACGGATGAAATGGGTGATGGTCTGCGGATGGCTGTCCTGAGCCAGCACGAAATCTTCCTGGTTCAGCGCCGGCACGATTTTGCCGTGCTTGTCGCGCACGGTGACGTAGAGATACACCAATTTCACTTCGACGGATATTTTGGGTTGGGGCGCGCGCTTGTTGGCTTTGCGGAGCTTTTTGGGGCCGCGGGGTTATCGGACCTTGCGATTGAGCCTGGGCGATACGGCCCGCAAAGAGGAGCATGCCAATCAGAGCGAACGCGAACGATAGGCCGCGTCGGGCTGCCTGCGGGCTGCGGCCATTCTTGCAAAGCGCAGTGTTGTGCAGCGGCATGGGTGTTATCCAGGGATTCGCGCAATGCTGTGGGGGTTGCCCAGGCGTTCAGGAGCTGATGCGGGCCTTGAGCTTGACGCGACCGTCTTCCACGCTGACGGTGTATTCAACTTGCGAGGCGGACTTCTTGGATTTGAGCTGCTGGGTTTTGTCGCGAACGAATTTGCTGAATTCATCGAAGCTGGGCGTGCCGCCTTTTTCGCCGGTGGCGGTGCGGGCTTCGACGAGCTTTCGATAGAGCTGCTCGATTTTGTCGTCTTCGCGATCGGGATCCGAGAAGGTCATCGCAAAGGCAGAAGCGCGGGATATTGCATGCGCAGCGGCTTCCTTCTTGGCGCGCTCAGCCTCGATGGCTTTGGCGGCCGCGCCGAAGTGGCGCTGCGTAAGCCCTTCCTCGCGCTCTTTGATCTTTTTGCGCCAGATTTCACAATATTTGGCGAAGGTCTGCGCGAGATTGGTATAGCGGAAACGCTGCGCATAGCTCATGTCCGCGCCGCGGTCGCCGTAGCGCTTCATGAGCGATTCGACGCGCCACTGCGTGTCAGTGGGCGGGCGTTGGCGCCCACCACCGAAGTACTGCTCATATTCGATTTTCAGGGTGCGAATGTCTTTTTCGATCTGTGAGAGATCTTCTTCGATTGTCGCCATAGTCTCCGCAACAGGTAGAAAGGGACGCCTGATTATCGTAGGGGGCCGGTGCGGCGAGCGTCAACGGCGGCGTGGAAAGCGGGTGTCTGAAGGGTATGCGGCGGCGCAAAGTTGCGTGCAGTGGTGGCGTGTGCTGAAATAGCAGCCATTGTGGCGCCTCCTACGCACAAGGGCTTGAAAACGCAGAGCGAGCGAACCGCGCTGCTGCGGCAGATTCCTTCGGTGGACGAAATTCTGCACGAGATTCTGAATGCGCCGGAAACGGTAAAGCGGATGCAAAGCGCGGGGCGAGCGATGACCGCGGGGACCGTTCGCGAAGTGCTGGCTGAGGTGCGGAAAAAGGCGCGCAACGGAGCGGCAGCATCAGCGGTGAGCGCGACTGACATTCATGCGGCGATTACGCGGAGGATCGAGGAAAAGCTGGCGCCGTCGCTGCGCGCCGTGATCAACGCGACGGGCGTGGTGCTGCACACAAATTTGGGGCGCGCGCCACTGGCCACGCAAGCCGCGGAACGGATCGCGGCTACGGCGACGCGATATTCTAATCTGGAATATGACATCGCGGCGGGGGAGCGCGGCAAACGCGACGCGCATACGAATCGCGCATTGGCGGAACTGGCGGGAGCAGAGACAGCCATCGTGGTGAACAACAATGCCGCGGCGGTCTTCCTGGTGCTGAACACGCTGGCGAAGGGCGCGGAAGTAATTGTCTCGCGCGGCGAACTGATTGAAATCGGAGACGGATTCCGCATTCCAGAGATCATGGCGGAGAGCGGTGCGCGGCTGCGCGAAGTCGGCACAACGAATCGGACGACGATCGCGGATTACCAGCGCGCGATTGGCGAAGAGACGCGGCTGCTTTTGCGCGTGCATCCGTCGAATTTCAAAATCGTTGGATTCACGAAGCGGCCGGAGCTGGAGGAATTGACGGTGCTGGGTCGGAAGAAGAGCATTCCTGTGTTCGAGGATTTGGGCTCGGGATGCTTGACGGACCTGGGAGACGCGGGAGCGGGCGAGCCGGTAGTGCGCGCAAGTTTTGCGGCGGGTGTGGACGTGGCCACGTTCAGCGGTGACAAATTGCTCGGCGGCCCGCAGGCGGGAATCATCGCGGGAAAGAAAAAATTGATAGAGCGCATCCGGCGGAATCCGCTGTTTCGCGCGTTGCGCGTGGATAAACTGACCATTGCCGCGCTCGAGGCCACACTCAACGCCTACCGGCGCGGCGCGCTGGAGGAGATTCCGGCGCTGCGGATGATTCGCACGAGCGCGGAAGAAATTGAGGGGCGGGCGCGCGCGTTCGCGGAAAAGTGGCGCGGCAAATTGCCGGACGGCGCGAGACTCGAAGTTTGCGGCGGATTTTCAGTGATTGGTGGCGGCTCGACTCCGGAGCAAAAACTTCCGACGACGCTCGTCGCGGTGCGCAGCCAGCGGCATTCCGCAGCAGAACTGGAAGAGCGGCTGCGAAGGCCGAAAACCGGGGCGCCAGTTGTTGAGCCGGTGGTGGCGCGCATCGAAAAAAAGACGCTGGTGATTGATTTACGGACTGTTTTTGAAGAAGAAGAGCCCGCCCTGGGCGCGGCCCTCGCCGCTGCGCTCGCTTAATCCCCACAGAAAAACTCAGAGATGGTTGATGCAGCTGGCGACGCAGGCCGCGCCGAAGCCATTGTCGATGTTGACGACGCTGATGTTGGAGGCGCAACTGTTGAGCATGGCGAGAAGCGCGGCCAGGCCGGAGAAGCTCGCGCCATAGCCCGTGCTAGTGGGAACGGCGATCACCGGAACGCCGACCAGGCCGGCGACCACACTGGGCAGCGCGCCTTCCATTCCGGCGGCGCAAATGATCACGCGCGCGGCAGTGATCTTGTCGCGATGCGCGAGCAGGCGATGGAGGCCGGCGACGCCGACGTCATAGAGCGCTTCGGCGCGATTGCCGAGCATTTCCGCTGTGACGAGAGCTTCTTCGGCAACGGAAATGTCGATGGTTCCGGCGGTCACAATAAGAATCAATCCCTTGCCTGTGTTTTTTTTGCCGCGGCGAATCGTGATTGCGCCGGAAAGCTCGTGGAATTTTGCCGCGCGCGTGAGGCGGCGAACCAGAGCGTAGACTTTGGCGTCGGCGCGCGTGATCAGAATGTTGTGAGACGACTTCGTGCGAAGCATTCCACGCACAATTTCCGCGACCTGCCTGGGCGCCTTGCCGCGCGCGAAGATGACTTCCGGATAGCCTTGGCGCAAACCGCGGTGATGGTCGATCTTCGCAAAGCCCAAATCCTCGAACGGAAGATTCTTCAGCCGTTCAATGGCCTGCTCCGAGGTCAAGCGGCCTTTCTGCAAAGCTTCGACGAGTTCGCGGATGTCGCTGGCGTCCATGGATGCGCGTGACCCTCAAAATCTGAACGAGCATTCTAGCATTTCGGCGGCTTGACTTTGCGCAAAGCGGCTGCCTAGACTCGAAGATTCGACTGAATCCGATGGCTCCTACCGAAGGCAAGATCATCACCGTGGGAGTGACCGGCGCGAGCGGCGCAGTTTACGCGCAGACGATGCTGCGTGCGCTCGACACCGACGCGCGGGTGGCACGCGTGTACGTGGTGGCGAGCGACGCCGGGCTGCGCCTGATCGCCACAGAACTGGGAATCGTTGCGCAAGAGCCGAAGAAGCTAGCGTCGCTTTTCACCGGGACGCCAGCCAAGAAATTCGAGTGCGTGCCCAACAAAGACATTGGAGCGGCGATCGCCTCAGGCAGCGCCGCCGTCGACGGCATGGTCGTCATTCCCTGCTCGGCCGGCGCGTTGGGAGCGATTGCCTCGGGGACGAGCGACGATTTGCTGGCGCGCGCGGCGGACGTTTGCTTGAAAGAGAAGCGGAAACTGGTTTTGTGTCTGCGCGAAACGCCGCTCAACCGCATTCACCTGGAAAACATGCTGAGGGTACACGACGCGGGCGCGGTGGTGATGCCGGCGATGCCGGCGTTCTATTATGCGCCGAAGGCGATCAACGAGATGGCCGAGCAATTTGTGTATCGCGTCCTGGCGCAGCTTGGATTGCCGCACGAGGAGCAGTATCGCTGGCAAGGCGGAAAGCGCGAAAGGTGAAGCGCCCGATGGCTGACAAACGATGGCTGCTAAACAATGACACATAGCCGCATTGGGACCGTGCTCGAAATGATCAAGTTCGAGCACTCCGTGTTTGCGCTGCCGTTTGCGCTGGTTGGCGCGCTGCTGGCGGAACGCGTGGGGCGCGCGGGCTGGCCCGCGGGGCGAACCATCGCGTGGCAGATCTGCTGGATTATTGTGGCCATGGTGAGCGCGCGTTCGGCGGCAATGACCATGAATCGCATTGCGGACGTGCGTTACGACGCTGCGAATCCGCGCACGCAGAACCGCGCGTTGCCGAAGGGCGAGCTGTCGCTGCGATTCGCGTGGACCTTCACGCTCATCTCCGCCGCAGTACTTGTGATCGCCGCGTGGCAGCTCAACCGGCTGGCGCTGGAGCTCTCGCCCGTGGCGCTGGCGTTTCTGTTTTTGTATTCGTATACGAAACGCTTCACGGCGTGGTCACACGTGGTGCTCGGATTTTGCCTGGGCATTTCTCCGGCGGCGGCGTGGATTGCGGTGCGCGGCTCGCTCGATCCGCGCATGCTCATCCTCTGCGCCGCGGTCACGCTCTGGGTCGGCGGCTTCGACGTGCTCTACGCTTGCCAGGATGTGGAATTCGACAAGCAGGCGGGACTGTACTCGATCCCGAAGAGATTTGGCATCGTGGGGGCGCTGAGAATCGCGCGAATCATGCATGTGTTGATGGTGCTGCTGCTCGGGTGGCTGGCGTGGAGCTTCGGTCTGGCGTGGCTGGCGTGGGCGGGAATCGCCGTAGTGGCCGTGTTGCTCGCGTACGAGCATTCGCTTGTCAAAGCGAACGACCTGAGCAAAATCAATGCTGCGTTTTTCACCATCAACGGCTATATTAGTCTCTTGTTCCTGATTTTCTGGGGCGTGGCTGCGCTTTTCAGGTAAGGAAACGATGTGGCGAGTACTGTCGCGAGGTTTATTGGCATTGACGCTGACGCTCGGGGTCGCTCCTGCAAGACCTGGCTCTCAAACTAGCAAAGACGTGAAGATTCCTCAGTGCAAGCGTAGCCCTGAACTTGTCGGCGATTGTTTCATGGTGCATGGTCGGATGGTATTCGCCAACGGATCGCACAACGTTCGCATATGGCCGATTGGGACTCACCGGCTTCTCGGCGTCGAATACGTGCCCGGCAGCACTGACGAATATCCTGACGGGATTTACTGGATGCCGGTCGAGTTATCCAATACGAGTACTTTGGGGGTCGACATATACGGCGATTTTGACGTGTGCCCGCTCTCAAAAAAGACGCCAGGTGCGATGCAGTTCGTCTGCGTTGAATCTGCGAAAAACTTGGTCGTAAAGGATTACAATAAAGAACCGAACAGAATCTACAGAATCCATGATGCAGCCAGCCATTAGCGATCTCAGACTGAAACAGATCGCTCAAAAAGTGCTCGCCGGAGAGCGGCTTTCGGCGGAGGACGGCCTCGCACTCTACGCATCGAGCGATTTGCTGACCATTGGCTGGCTGGGAAATTACGTCCGTGAAAAGCGCCACGGCAACATCTGCTACTTCAACGTCAACCGGCATATCAATCCGACGAATGTGTGCGGCGCGCATTGCAAGCTGTGCGCGTTTGGGCGCAACAAAGATGCCAGCGGCGCGTACACCTATTCGCTCGAAGAAATCTGGCAGCGCGCCGGGCAGGGCGTCGTGGAAGGCGCCACCGAATTCCACATCGTGGGTGGATTGCATCCGGATTTGCCGTTTTCGTTTTATCTGGAGATGATTCGCGGGCTGAAGCAGCGCTTTCCGCAAGTCCATCTCAAAGCCTTCACCATGGTCGAAGTCGGGTTCTATTCGCGCATCTCCAAACTCTCCATTCGCGACACGCTCCTTGCCATGAAAAATGCCGGCGTAGATTCCCTCCCCGGCGGCGGCGCGGAAATATTCAATCCGCGCGTGCGCAAAATTATTTGCGACCACAAAACCAGCGGCCGCATGTGGCTGGACATTGCCCGCACCGCGCATCAAATCGGCCTGCGCTCGAACGCCACCATGCTCTACGGCCACATCGAAACCGCCGAAGAGCGCGTCGAGCATTTGCTGCTGCTGCGCGAGCTGCAGGACGAAACAAAGGGCTTCCAGACTTTCATTCCGCTCGCCTTTCATCCCGACAATACGGGACTGGATTTCTGCCCCAAGCCCACCGGCTTTGATGATTTGAAGACCATCGCGATTTCGCGGCTGCTGCTCGACAATTTCGAGCACATCAAAGCCTACTGGATCATGCTGACGCCGCGCATCGCGCAGATCGCCCTACGATTCGGCGCGGACGATATCGATGGCACAGTGATCGAAGAGAAGATTTACCACGACGCCGGCGCCACCACTCCGCAGCATATGACCCGCGCCGACCTAGAACGCCTGATTCGCGCCGCTGGCCGCGTTCCGGTGGAACGCGACACCATGTACAACGCCGTCGACCGCTCCAAAATGCCGCCCGCTCCCAACACCAACCGCACCAGCGATTTCATCCCGCAAACATCGCTCTCGCTGAACGTTTAGAGTTTTATGAATCAAGTGCCTTCGATCTTTGCCCTCTGTGTTGTGTTTGCGTTTGGCGGCGCGAGCGCACAGACGAATGTCTGGCAGCCATCTCCAGGTCATAAGCAAATCGCCATCTGGCCCGGGACGCCGCCCGATGCGCAGCCCGTTCCGGGGCCGGAGTCCGTGCAAACCGATACAAAGTCTTTGATTGCTGGCAAGCCGACGACGGGCGTGAGCAACGTCACGCGGCCAACGATGACGGTCTATTCGCCAACGGCAAAGAATACGGGCGTTGCGGTTGTCGTGTTTCCCGGCGGAGGCTTTGAAGAATTGGCCATCGATCTGGAAGGCACCGAGGTCTGCGACTGGCTCACGTCCAAAGGGATCACCTGCGTGCTCCTGAAATATCGCGTGCCGAGCCTGCCTTATGACTGGCACTGCGATTGCCGGCCTCACAATCTCGCGATATCGACGCTGTCGCTGGAAGACGCGCAGAGAACGATGGGCCTTGTGCGTCTTCACGCCGCGGAGTGGCACATCGATCCGCACAAGATTGGAGTGCTCGGGTTTTCGGCGGGCGGCTATCTGATAGCGGAGACCAGCACGAACTATGCGCGCCGTTTGTATAAGCCTCTCGATGCAGCCGACAAAGAAAGCTGCCGCCCGGATTTTGCGGTGGGTGTTTATCCGGGGCATCTGCGGGTCGGTGATAGCGGTTATAAATTGAATCCCAATGTTCCGGTCACGCGGCAAACTCCGCCAACGTTTTTAGTGCAGGCCGAGGATGACAACGTCGACGGCGTGGACCAATCAGTAGCGTATTACATTGCGCTGAAGGATGCTGGCGTTCCCGTGGAGATGCACCTGTACGCGCACGGCGGACATGCGTTTGGCCTGCGGCGCACGAAGCTTCCGCTTACGGAGTGGCCCCAGTTGGTGGAAGAGTGGCTGGGGACGATTGGGATGACTTCAAAATCGGACCGATAGATTTCCCGATGCCTGAATAAGCCTATGGGGAGGGTCTGCCGCAGCCGATTCCTTTCAGGAACCTACGTGTTCGCTAACCTCTGGTTCGGCTTCCCAGCGGTGAATGTTTGCCACCCCAGCCACGCATAAAACGGTGCGTATTCTAGCCAAAGCATCAGCGGGCTCCAGTGCCACTGCCCCGCGATTCCGTAGCCAATCAGCACGTGATACGACAGGAATTGCAAAATCGTCAGCAGCAGCCACGCCGGATTCGGGAAAAAGCACAGAAACGGAATGATCCACGTGAAATACCACGGATACGCGTTGGGCGAGAGCAGCAAAATCGTCCCGAAGATGAGATAGGCGGCGCGTTCAGGCTCGAGCCGCCGCGCCGCCGCCCACAACGCCAGCCCCACCACAATTCCCTCGCCGATGCCCGCCGCCCAGTCCGCACGTCCGCTGAACGCGCGAAGGAGCGAGAAGAGGCTCGCGTTGTTGTCCTGCCAGTGCGCCGTGAAATACGCGAGCGTGGCTGGAATGTGCGGCAGCGCGGCGCGGAAAGGCCAAAAGCAGGCCAGGGCGAGCACCACGGAAGCGAATCCCGCGGCCCAGGAGCGCAGCGATCGCGGCCATCCTGCGCGCCGCAGCCACAACGGGAAAAGCATCACAGGAAAGACTTTAAGGAGCACCGAGCCGGCAAGCAAGAGCGTTGACAGGCCGACACGTGACCGTATAATCAGAACGGCCGCCAAGAGCGCGGCAATGGCCAGCGCGTCGCTGTGGCCCGTGCCCGCGAACTCGACTACGACAAGCGGATTCCAGGCGTAAATAGCCAGCCGGAAGTGCCGATGGGGGGAGTGCCGCAGGCAAGCAGTGAGTAGCAGGACCGCCAGCAGGTCCGCAAGGAAAAACGGCAACTTGAAAGCTATGGCGCCCGGCAAGTAGCGGGCGGCGGCACGGAAGAGCAGCTCGGCGAGCGGCGGATAAATGTTTGGCATGTCATGCGCAGGGAGCGGGTGTCCTGTGGGCGTAATGCGGGAGCCAAGGGGCAAGGTATCCGGGCTGGCGATATACGGGTTGTGGCCGGCGAGCTGAATTTGGCCGTCCCAGTGATAGCGGTAAGGATCGTCGGAAAGAGTCGGCGTCAGTGGCAGCAGTGTTAAGCGAAATAGCAGCGCCCCGGCGAGAATGATCCACAGCGTGACGCGGTTTGCGTGTGAGTGGCCTGGCGCGTGCTCCAAGCCGTAGAGAACAACGAAGTACACAATGCCCGCGCCCAGCCCGACGATGATTGTGCCGATGACGTGGAGTTCCAAGTTTCCGAAGTGGTAGAGCACCGCGAAGAGGCCTTCGAGAATGAACAGACCGGCCACCAGGCCAATGAGAGCGACGGCCATTTGAGTTTGCTTGGCGCGGGACGAATGAATCTTCATATCAGGACAAGCACGTGGTGAATTGTCAATTGATGCTGGCGATGCTGTTCGCGGCCGCGACGAATCCGCTGACGTCGTATCTGCACAAGCTGCGCGACCACACCTTCAGCGGGATTTATCAAGCCAACGCTTTCGATATGGCCATGATGATTCCGTATTTCGTGGTGCTGGTGATCCTCGCATCTTACGGAATTTATCGCTACGTTCTGGTTTACAACTTCTATCGCTACAGGGACAACCTTCCAGGTCCGCCGCCTGCCATCACCGAATGGCCCAAGGTTACCATACAGCTTCCGATCTTTAACGAGCGCTACGTCGTGGAGCGGCTGCTGGAGTGCGTGGCGCAGTTCGATTATCCGCAGGACAAACTGGAAATTCAGCTCCTGGATGACTCGACCGACGAAACGCAGGCGGTCGCGCGCGCGTGCGTTGACCGGCAGCAGACGCTGGGTGTACCCATTCACTACATTCATCGCGACAATCGAGAGGGATACAAGGCCGGCGCGCTCCAAGAGGGGCTGAAAACCGCCACCGGCGAACTCATCGCCATTTTCGACGCGGACTTTCTCCCGCCGGCGGATTTTCTCCGCCGCACCGTGCCCTATTTCGTCGACCCGAAGCTCGCCATGGCGCAGACGCGCTGGAGCTACATCAATCGGAATTATTCCGCGCTGACCGAAGCGGAAGCGATTCTGCTGGATGGGCACTTTGTGATCGAGCATGGCGCGCGTTTCCGGCGGGGCTCGTTTTTCAACTTCAACGGCACGGGCGGCGTTTGGCGGCGCACGGCGATCGAAGATGCGGGCGGCTGGCAACACGACACGCTGACCGAGGACACGGATTTGTCGTACCGCGCGCAGCTGCGCGGCTGGAAGTTCATTTATTTGCCGGAGGTGGAATGCCCTTCGGAATTGCCGGTGGAAATGAACGCGTTCAAATCACAACAGGCGCGCTGGGCGAAGGGCCTGATGCAGACGGCGATCAAGATATTGCCGCGCGTGCTGCGGGCGGACGTGCCGGGATACGTGAAGGCGGAGGCGCTTTTCCACCTGACGGCGAACATCAGCTATCCGCTCATGGTGATTCTCTCGGTGATTCTCCTGCCGGCGATGATCGTGAGGTTCTACCAGGGCTGGTTTCAGATGCTGCTGATCGATCTGCCGTTATTCCTGGCTTCGACATGCTCGATTTCGAGCTTCTATCTGGCGGCAGAGCGCGTGCTCTATCCGAAGACGTGGTGGCGGTCGATTGCGTATCTGCCGTTCGTGATGGCGCTGGGCATTGGGATTTCCGTGCGCAACGCCGTGGCGGTGATCGAAGCGCTCGTGGGAAAACAATCGGAGTTCGTGCGCACGCCGAAGTATCGCATCGAAGCGCAAGGCCAAGCGCACGGCGCGTGGCTCAAGCGCAAATATCGCAAGCGCGCCGGCTGGATTCCCTACGCCGAAGTGCTGCTGGGATTGTACTTCGCGGCCACCATCGTCTACGCGATTCAGAACGAAAATTACATCACTATCCCGTTCCTGCTCCTATTCGTCTGGGGCTATCTCTATACCGGGCTGATGTCGCTGGGACAAGGCTTGATCGAGCGCCTGCGCTTTGGCCGCGCCACCGAAACCCCCGAGATTCGCCCCGCCGCCACCGGCGTCCCCGGTTTCTGATCGGCGGGCACGCATTGACCATCCCCGCCGCCGACCGCTATAATTAAGCCTCCAATCGACGATTCGCGGGACAAGCTGCCGCTTCGACTGCAGGAAGATCCCAAAAAGAATCAGGAGCCTTCGATGGTAAAAGCGACACAACTGCGCCCTGGCATGATCATCCAGCATGAGGGAGACCTGTACACCGTTTTCAGCGTCGAGCACCGCACGCCGGGAAACAAGCGCGGGTCGATGCAGACCAAGATGCGCAGCTTGCGCACCGGCTCCATCGTCGACTACCGCTTCCGCGCCGAGGATTCTGTCGAGCGCGCCATCATGGATGAAATGGAATTTGAGTTTCTCTATAACGATGCGGGGAGTTTCCATTTCATGAATTCGCAGACCTATGAGCAGCTTGCTCTCGACAAGGACATGCTCGGCGACACCACCGATTATTTGATTCCCAACTTGCCGGTGAAGATCGAGTTCTATGAAGGCAAAGCGCTGGGCGTGCTGCTGCCGGACACCGTCGACCTCACCGTCACTGGCACCGAGCCGACTCTCCAAAAAGCCACGGCCAGCGCCGTCATGAAGCCCGCTACTCTCGAAACCGGCCTGGTCATCAACGTCCCGCCCTTCGTCAACAACGGCGACAAAGTCAAAGTCGACACCTCCGAAGGCCGCTACATCCAGCGCGTTTAAGGCCTCTGCAGCGGCTGAGATTGTTTTGCGTGCTACTAAATCGCGGCGGCGATCAGCGTAAAGCTGCAGAAGATTTTTTGGCGAAGATGCGCGCGAAGATTGCATCCACGGATTTCAGTTGCCGGCACAGATCAAAAGCGCTCTCCAACTTTTTTGCGTCGAGAATCTTGGTGATGTTCGGATCGGCGCTGACGCGATCGCGGAAATTGGACTCCGATTCCCACGCGGCCATGGCGTGAGCCTGCACCCACTTGTACGCGTCTTCGCGCGCCGCACCGTGCTCGACCAAATCCTGCAAAAGCTGTCCGGAAAAAACCAAACCCTGCGTTGAATCCAGATTCCTGCGCATCCTCTCCGGAAAAACTTTCATTTTGTCGATGATTGCCGCTATGCGGTCGAGCATGTAGTCGACCAGCGTGGTGGAGTCGGGCAAAATCACGCGCTCGACGGAGCTGTGAGAAATATCGCGCTCGTGCCACAGAGCGACATTTTCGAGCGCGGCGAGAGAATTGGAGCGCACCACGCGCGCGAGTCCGGAAATCTGCTCGCAGCCGACAGGGTTGCGTTTGTGCGGCATGGCGGAACTGCCGCGCTGGCCGCCGCCAAAGGGCTCCTCGGCTTCGCGAACTTCGGTGCGCTGCAGATGGCGAATTTCGAGCGCAATGCGCTCGAGCGACGCAGCAACAATCGCGAGAACGGTGAGATAGTGGGCATGACGGTCGCGTTCGATGACTTGCGAAGAAACCGGAGCGACCGTCAAGCCCAGCCGCTGACAGATTTTCTGTTCGATTTCCGGACCGAGATGCGCGCACGTGCCCACGGCGCCGGCAATTTTGCCGACGGCCATTTCCGCGGCGGCGCTGCGAAAGCGCGCAATGTCGCGGCGATTCTGATCGAACCAATTGGCGATCTTCAGGCCGAAGGTGATGGGCTCCGCATGCACGCCGTGAGTGCGGCCGATTTGCGGCGTGTCTTTGAACTCCCAGGCGCGACGCTCGAGAATTTCGGCGAAACGGTCCAGGCCGCTTGCTATGTGTTCGGAGGCTTCACGAATGAGGAGCGCTTGCGCGGTGTCGACAACGTCATTGGAGGTGAGACCGTAGTGCAGCCAGCGGGCCGCGGCGGAATCGTCCACGGTTTCGCTCACGGCGACGGTGAAGGCGATAACGTCGTGGCGCACGCGCGATTCGATTTCGAGGATGTGAGAAACGTCGATGCGGGAACGCTCGCGCAGACGCGCCGCGGCTTCGCGCGGGACGACGCCGGCCTCGGCGAGAACGTCCGCTGCCGCCAGCTCGACATCCAGCCACTTCTGGAATCTGTTTTCGTCGCTCCAGATGCGGCGCATCTCCGGACGCGTGTACCGTGGTATCAAAGACACTCTCCCGCCTCGGCCCAGCCGTCAAGCATGCCAGGCGCAGGACCGATGAATTCAAAATGAAAAGGGGAAATTCCCTTAGCCATGATAACCGAAGTCGCGCCCCCACCGAAAACAGAAAGCGATGGCGCAACCGATTGCAGGAGATTATAGGTTCAGGCTGGGCGCAGCTGTCCCCGAAATGGAACGACGCGAGAGTTCGCGCGCTGTTGCTTGCGATCTTTAGCCGGCGGTTGCGCGGGATTTGGCTGCCGCGTACCAGTTTGAGCGGGAGAGCTTGGCGCTTGCAGGGTCGTGAAGCCGTCGCCAAGCTGCGTGCTGCTCAGCATGGGCTGAGCCTTTTGAATCAAGTCCCAGCGGCTGCCCACGCCGAACTTGGCGAGCAGAGAAGAAACATGGAACTTGACAGTGCGAACAGAAATGCTCAGGCGATCGGCAATTTCCTTATTCACCTTGTGGTGCATCAGTTCTTTGAGGACTTCGCCTTCGCGCGGGCTGAGATTAACGGAGCAGGCAAGGCTTCGCCCCAAGTGAAGAAGTTCATCGGCGTGCTTCTTGATGCGCTCGATCATCGCGCTCTCGGCGGGAACCCACACAGCATAGTCGGCAGGTGAGTCTCCACGAACCATACAGCCCAACGCCAGCAAGCTTGCCGCGCGGCCGAAGGCTGCCTCACTGCCACCACTCATTTCCACCTGAAACCGCGGAGTCCCGGTGCTTTTCTCGCAGAATACGAGCGCGTCGGCAGCGTGCGACGGTGCTTTTTCTTGTTTGACGTCTGCATTTCCAAAAAGCTGCTGGAACTTCTTGGGTTTTCTAAGAATGGCAGCACCCCTTGTTTGAGTGTGAGACACAGGGGGCGCCAGGAAATCTGGCTTGAATAACAGCTCTTTCCCGAATCAGCAGGTCTGGTATTCTCGAGCAAAGAAGCCAGCCAGGTCAGACGAGCGCTGTTGCGGGTCCCCGCTGTCCCGAATTGCAAATCGTCTGCCGTTGTGTGAATGAAATTTAAGGGTACTAGTATCAGGGTTTTACCTACTTAGTGTAAAAAAATATAGTATGCACAACCGGGAGAATTTTCACGATGGGGGTAATTTTTTCGATGCCAAAGCGAGTCCTGATAATACTAAGTCCATCAAAACTACAGAGTTAGTGGCCCCATGGGAATTCGTTGAGATACAACCATCAGCTCGCCTTGAAAGGGCGCGTGGGACGGACGACGCCCGAGAGCCTCCGCGGCAGAAAGGTGTACCAAGTCGGGATTGTTATTGGTTTCGGACACATGGGCAAGCACCAAAAACCGGGCGCGACCGTCGAAAGCGTCTCCATCGGCCAAATACTCACTGACGATGTGATTCGAGAGATGGCCGGTTCGGCTCATGACTCGCTGCTTGACGTACCAGGGATAGGGGCCGACTTTGAGCATTTCCAGGTCATGATTGGACTCGAGAATGAGACAGTCTGCGTCGCGAAGGTGAAATTTCACCAGCTCGGTCAGATAACCGAGATCGGTAACGATGGCAACTTTTGTGCCGTTGGCGCGAAAGGTGTAGCCGACGGGATCGGCAGCATCGTGCGGAACGGCAAAGGGAGAAACCTCGATATCTCCAATGGTGAAGCGTTCACCAGCGCAAATGTGCTCGACGCGATCGAGCTTCTTGCTGGAAGCCTCGGGCAAAACACGCGTGAGTTCAATGCAAGTCGGCTCGGTGAGGTAGGCCGTCGCGCGCCAGTGAGTTAGAAGTTGCGGAAGGCCGCTGGCGTGGTCGGTATGTTCGTGGGAAATGAGGATGCCATCGACGCGTTCAGGCGCTTTATCGAGGGCGGCGAGGCGACGGAAGGTTTCTTTGCGGCCCAGGCCGGCGTCGACCAAAAGGCAGGTACGCTCGGTTTCAAGCAACGTGGCATTGCCCGAACTGCCAGAGGCCAATATGGAGACTCGAAAGCTGATGGGCCCTCGCCAGCCGCGCAGGTGTTCAGCGACTTGGATTGCATGATGACAAACGGGGGAAAGTTCGTCAACGGAATAGGTCAGGAAAATGCGAGAAAATGACAACGAGGCGTGAAATTAGCGGCTTCAGCAGGCGAGCTGGGCGGGCTGCAGCTGGAAACCGTTCAAGTTGCCAAGGATTGCGGCGGCAGCGCGCGAGGGTTGGAACATCTCCTGAGCAAGTTGCTGAACGTCTCTTGCAGTGACAGCCTCCATGGCGGCAATGCGGTCCTCCGGCGAAGTATAGCGGTCGAAATAGAGATACTGACGCGCGAGATCGGACATGCGAGAGCCGGTGGACTCGAGAGAAAGCAGGGTCCCGCCCTTCAAATTGGCCTTGCAGCGCAGAAGCTCTTCCTCGGTGACTCCGTTTTCCTTCAAGTCGCGCAGCTCCTTGGTCACGGAAGTGATCAGGCGCTCGGTAGTCTCCAGGCTAGTGCCGGCGTAAATGGAGAGCATGCCTGCATCGCGATAGTGACTCGTTTCGCTGAAAATGGCGTAAGCGAGGCCCTGCTTTTCGCGGATGTTTTGAAACAGGCGCGAAGACATGCCGCTGCCAAGCAGATTGTTCAGCACAGAAACGGCATAGCGGCGCGGATCGGTCATGGAGCAGGCGGGGACGCCGATGCAGATATGCACCTGCTCAAGCTCGTGCTTCGAGCGTGAGCCGAGTTCGGCGAGCGGCGTTGGCGGCGCGTCGGCATGGGCGTTCGCAGCGGGCGCGGCGGGCGTGAGACTGCCAAATCGCGGAACGACGAGATCGAGAAGTTTTTGGTGCGAAATGTTGCCGGCCGCGGTGATGACAATGTTGTTTGGCGCATACCAGCGACTGAAAGCGGACTTGACGGCGTCGCGATCAAAGCGTCCGACGGTTTCGGACGTTCCGAGAATGGGGCGGCCGAGGGGATGATGACCCCAAAGGTTTTTGGAAAACATTTCGTGGACGAGATCCTCGGGATTGTCCTCGACCATGCGAATTTCTTCGAGAATGACAGAGCGCTCGCGATTGATTTCGTCTTCGGGGAACAACGGGTCGAGGACCATGTCGGCCAAGACGTCAAAGACAGCTTCGAGATGCTCGTCGAGCACGCGGGTATTGAAGCAGACCATTTCCTTTGCGGTGAAAGCGTCGACCATGCCGCCGACGGAATCGACTTCGCGGGCAATGTCTTCCGCTTTGCGGCGAGTGGTGCCCTTGAAGACCATGTGCTCGATGAAATGGGAGATGCCACTGAGCTCGGGTGTCTCGCTACGTGAGCCGGTCCTTATCCAGATGCCCGCCGAAACGGAACGGACATGCTGCATCGGCTCGGTGACGACGACGAGGCCGTTGGGCAGCGCGGTTTGCTCGACGCGGCGATTTTCAAAAACCATGGGTCTTCCTTGGTGAGTGCAGCTCGGGCGCGTAGTTTCAAGAATGTCAGTGAAATGACGAGAGAAATCAACCCGGGCTTGAAAATTGGATCGTGACTATCAGAAAAGCTTCTCGTCAGGAGTGAGTTTGCCGTATTCGCTGGAGTAATACAAGGGAACGTCGGAGTATGTTCCTTTATCGATGGAGTAAATTTCGCAACTGGAATAGGGATGCGAATAAACGTGGATGCTGGTGGCGCGCTGATTGAACTCGGTCAGATTCAAAACCTGGTGCACAGGCTCTTCGCGCTGCACGGTACCGGGATGGTCGTAGTCCATGTCGTACGAAATGCTGGGAGAAAGGCGGCAGGTACCGTGCGAGTGGTCTTGATTTTCGACGCGAAAATTTTGCACGCGCAATTTGCCAATCGGAACGGCCATCCAGCAGTTCTGCCCGCGATGGTTATGAATGCGGCTGGCCTGGCCCATTTCCCAGCAGATGGCCATGACCTCGAAGAGATCGCATTTGAAGATGAGGTTCCGGGTGTAGTGGCTCTTGGCGTAAAAGAGGTAAGGCTGCAAGGTATCGACGCGGATCTGATGCTGCTGAAGATATTTTTCGATCTTCGGGAGCGTGAAGTCCTCGCGATGAACAAAAGAAAGGCCGCTTATCCAGTCGTCGATCGCCATTTGCGCCATAGGAGCCTCCTTCGAGCGCTAGAGATGCTGCAAAACGAAAGTATAGCGCCAGCGCGGCCGGTTGGGACTGAAAAAAATGTTTCGTTCGCGTGCTATGATGAATGAAATGAAATCGGCGGCTCCGAATTTGCAGCCTGCGGACGATTGCGCGTTTTTGATCGGCAAATCTCTCGATGAATTGCGAGGGCTGGCCGTGTCGCTGGGCGAGCCGAGCTATCGCGGGGCGCAGATCTATCGAGAATTGTACGCGCGGCACCAGACGCGGATTGAAAACATGACGGCGCTGCCGGCGGAGATGCGCCGACGGCTAGAGGAGACTTCGCGCGTTGGGTTGCCGGAAATCGTGCGACGGCATCGATCGGCGGATGGCACGGTGCGATACGTTCTGCGATGCACAGGGACAATTACAGGAATTCGCGAGGAGAAGGCGGCGACGATTGAAACCGTGTTCATGCCGGAGGAGAAGCGGCAAACGATTTGCGTGTCGACACAAGAAGGCTGCGCGGTGAATTGCCAGTTCTGCTTGACGGCGACGCTGGGGTTAGTACGGAATTTGACGGCGGGCGAAATTGCTGGACAGATTCTGGTGGCGCTCGGAGACAATTGCGACGCGCTCAAGCCGCAAACGAACGTAGTGCTCATGGGTCAGGGCGAGCCCCTGCTGAATTATGACGCGGTGATGAAGGCGCTGGCGATCATTCTGGATCCCAAAGGGTTGGGGATTTCGCCCAAGCACACGACGCTTTCGACGAGCGGCATCGTTCCGGGAATCGAAAAACTGGGGAAGGAAAAGATGCGGCCGAAGCTGGCGATTTCGCTGAACGCTTCGACGGACGAACAGCGCGACGCGATCATGCCGATCAACCGAAAATATCCCATCGTGAAGCTTCTGGAGGCTTGCCGGAATTATCCGTTGCGTTCGTGGGAGCATCTGACGTTCGAATACGTTCTGCTGGGCGGATTTAACGATAGCGTGGAGGATGCGCGGCGAGTGGCAAAGCTGATCGCGAACCTGCGCGCCAAAGTGAACTTGATTCCGTGGAATCCGGGAGAATTGCCGTACCGGCCACCTGATCCGGAAAGAATCGAAGTATTCCGCAAATGTCTGGTCGACAAAGGGCAGCGGGCTTTCGTGCGCTATTCGCGAGGACAGGACATTATGGCCGCTTGCGGCCAATTGGCGCTTGTGGAAACAGCCGGCAAAAGCTTGAACTTAGCTGGACCAACAACTGCCTAGTCAATTCCAATCGCGGACATCATGCGGCCAGTGCGCTTCTCGCGGCGATAGCTGAAAAACAGATCCGGGCGGCACGAGGTGCAGAGGTCCGTGGTGAAAATATTCTTCGGTGAAACACCTGTTTCGATGAGGAGAGCCGCGTTCGCCGCTTTCAGATCCAGCCGGCAGCGAAGCGGAGGAGGTTCGTGGCCCGGCGGCATCATGGTGAGCCAGGGAAGCGGATTGGGATCTTCGCCAGAAGCAAGCACGTCGAAGGGGCCGTCGAACCAGGATTTCGCGCCGGGGAATTGTGCGGCAAATTCCTTCACCACATCCGGACCCACTTCGTAACAGCACTGACCGATGCCGGGGCCAATCGCGGCGAGAACTTCCGCGGGCCGCGTGGCAAATTCCATTTGCATGCGACCGAGCATTTTGGCGGCAACGCGCGCGAGCGTTCCGCGCCATCCGGCGTGAACGGCGGCCACAGCGCGATGGCGAGGATCAACGAGCAAGATGGGGATGCAGTCGGCGGTTTGGATGGAAAGGAGCAGGCCAGGCGCGGGCGTGGCTACAGCATCGCCCTTCGGAGAATCGGTTGGAGGTTTGGAGACAATATGCGTGATGTCAGAATGGATTTGCTGCAGGGTGATGAGCGGCGCTTTTGGATGGCCGAGCGCGCCCGTGAAACGGCGGCGATTTTCCTCGACGCGTTCGCGGCGATCCCAATCCGTACAGCCGAGATTGAGGACCTTTTCAGTGCGCGGGTGCCCCGGCTGCTGAGATTCGAGAATGCTGGCGCCACCGGTACGTGTGCTGAAGCCGTGAACGAGCCAGTCATATTTAGTGAGCGGAAGGAGCTCGAGAATTTGCAGGCCCGCGGCCCGGCGAAGGCACCAGGGAGGCGCGACTGATTTCACGGCCTTGCCGCCTTTCAGGATTTTCGATTTAGCGTTGGCCGTTGGCATAGCAGGTCCGAATCAAGAGTGTTTCCCATTATAATGCACGCGCAGAGCAAGGAGCTGGCGCGACGCGAGAAAAAGAATGATCGTAGGGCTCGGCGCGGATATTGCGGAGATTGACCGCCTGGAGGCGGCGATTGCGCGGTTTGGGCAGGCGTTTCTCGAGCGCGTGTTCACGGCGGAGGAAATTCGCTACTGCGAGCGGCACAAATCAAAGTTCGAGCGCTACGCGGCGCGATTCGCGGCGAAAGAAGCGGCGATGAAAGCGCTGGGCACGGGATGGCGGCGCGGCGTGCGATGGCGCGACATTGAAGTGCGGAACGAGCCGAGCGGCAAGCCGGGAATTCATTTCACGGGCAAAGCGGGAGAACACGCGGCGCGGCTGGGCGCGCAGCGCGCTCATCTCTCGATTACGCACAGCGGGAATCTGGCGTTCGCGCAAGTTATATTGGAAAACTAGGACGCGATGGCCGCGAGGGATGCGGCGTCGGCGGGAATTGTTACGTCCAGCCAGCGATTGCGCGGCCATGAACCAGCCACGCGCACGTTCAAGTAGTTGCCACTGACCGCGCCGGTCCAGTCTTTGCCTTTGCGATCCAGCGTGAGAACGCGAATTTTCCTGCCCTGCTGCGAAGCGCGAAACGCTTGAGCCTTCTTTTCTGCTAATGCGCGGAGCTCGCGCGCACGCTCGTGGATGGTAGGCGCGGGAACTTGATCCGGAAGGTTTGCGGCTTCGATGCCGGGGCGCGACGAGAAAGAAAAGACGTGCAGGTAGCTCAACGGCAATCCGGAAACAAAACTCATCGTGGCGGCGTGATCTTCTTTTGTTTCTCCGGGGAATCCGACGATGACATCGGCGCCGATGGCGGCGTGCGGCAAGTTTTCACGAATGACTTCGATGCGGCGGGCGTAGTGCGGAGCGCGGTACCAGCGATGCATGGCGCGAAGGATGCGGTCGGAGCCGGATTGCAGCGGCATATGAAAATGAGGCGCGACGCGGGGCTGCGATGCGACAAGCTCGACGAAATCCTGGGTGATGTCAATCGGCTCGATGGAACTGAGGCGCAGGCTCGGGAGTTTTGTTTCGTCGATGATTCTGCGCACGAGCGCGTGCAGCAAGATGCGCGGCGTCAGATCGCGGCCGTAACTGCCGAGGTCAATACCACTCAGGACGATTTCCTGCGCGCCGGTTTCGACCAGACGGTGGATTTCGGCGAGCACGGCGGCCGGTTCAAGGCTGCGGCTGCGACCCCGCACGAGAGGGATCACGCAGTAGGCGCAGCGATGATTGCATCCGTCTTGGATTTTTAGGGTGGGGCGCGTGCGAACATCGGCTAGGTCATTGACAAGAACATCTGGAAAATGATGTAGCAAGGGAACAGGGGCCGGGTGCCCGGCCATTTCTTCGCGCAGGATGCGGGGGGAAGGAAGAGCGCCACCGGCGACCGCGGAGAGCGGGACAAAATTGGCGGCGCCATCAGCGAGCGAGGCGATGGCATGTTGATGCGAATTGCCGACAACCCAAGTCACGCCGGGAAGCGCGGACAGCTCTTCGGGCGCGCGCTGCGCGTAGCATCCTGTGGCGACGATGCGAGCGCCGGGATTTTGCCGGTGTATGCGGCGAATGGATTCGCGGGCTTCGGCATCGGCGGCGGCGGTAACCGTGCATGTGTTGAGGACAACGATGTCGGCGGCGGCGTCGGATTGCGCGGAGCAATAGCCGCGAGACTGAAGGCTGTGGCGAATCGCGGACGCATCCGCTTGGGTGGCGCGGCAGCCGAAATTTCGAATGAAGAAGGTGGTCATGGAAAGATGGGGGTCATTCTAACCTAGCGCGAGCAAGGCTAGACATCGGGATCGTAATTGAGATTTGGCGCGAGCCAGCGCTCGACTTCGCGCAGGTCCATGCCCTTGCGGCGATGATAGCTTTCTACCTGATCGCGGTCGATTTTGCCGACGGCAAAATATCTCGAGTTTGGATGCGAGAAGTAAAGGCCGCAGATAGATGCGGCGGGGTACATGGCGAAATTTTCCGTAAGGCGAATGCCAATGTTCTTTTCGGCTTGCAGCAAATCAAAGAGCTGCCGTTTTTCGGTGTGATCGGGCGAGGCGGGATAGCCGGGCGCCGGACGGATGCCGCGATACTTTTCGCGAAGGAGGTCGTCGTGACTCAGACTCTCATCTCGGCCAAAACTCCATGCGTCGCGGGCGCGTTTGTGGGTAAGCTCCGCCAGAGCTTCGGCGAGGCGGTCGGCGAGCGCCTTGGACATGAGAGCGTTGTAATCGTCATTGGCCTTCTCGAAGCCGTCGACGAGCGGCTCAATGCAAATTCCCGTGGTGACGGCGAAGGCGCCGAGATAATCACGCGAGCCGCTCTCCTTTGGAGCAATAAAATCAGCCAAGGCGAAATCGGACTCGCCTTCGGGCTTGGTGATTTGCTGGCGCAGAGTGTGAAACGTGGTGAGGAGGCGCGAGCGCGATTCGTCAGAGTAAATCTCGATGTCTTCGAGGACGCTATTCGCGGGGAAAAAGCCGAACACGGCTCGAGCGGTGAGCAGATTTTCGCGGACGATGCGCGCGAGGAGCTGCTGCGCGTCGTCGAAAAGCTCTTTGGCTTTCGGGCCGACTCCTCCCTGCTCGAAGATGCGCGGATAAATGCCGCGCAGCTCCCAGGCGTGAAAGAACGGAGTCCAATCAATATAGGGAACAATTTCCGCAAGAGGCACCGGGGCACAGACGCGAACTCCCAGAAAAGAGGGGCGTGGCGGCGCATAAGTCGACCAATCGAAAACGGGCTTGCGAGCGCGGGCGTCGACGAATGAAAGCAAGGATTGCGTTTGCGGGCCCCGATGCTTTTCGCGGGCCTTCTCCTGTTCGGTGCGATTCTCTCTGACAAAATCGGTTTTTAGCTCATCGCTGAGCAACCTTCCGACGACGCCAACAGCGCGGGAAGCATCCTGAACATGGATCACCGGCTGGCGATACATGGGCGCAATTTTCACGGCGGTGTGGATGCGGCTGGTGGTGGCGCCGCCAATGAGCAACGGAACATCGAAGCCTTCGCGCTGCATTTCCTTGGCGACGTGGGCCATTTCCTCAAGAGAGGGCGTTATTAAACCGCTCAAGCCGACCATGTCGGCTTTCTTTTCGCGAGCGGCAGCAAGAATTTTGTCGCTGGCGACCATTACGCCGAGGTCGATCACTTCGTAATTGTTGCAGCCGAGGACGACGCCGACGATATTTTTCCCAATGTCGTGAACATCGCCTTTCACGGTCGCAAGAAGAATGCGGCCTTTGCTCCGACCGCCGCCGTTGGCGTGTTTCTCTTCCTCCATAAAGGGCTGCAGGTAGGCGACGGATTTTTTCATGACGCGCGCGCTCTTCACGACTTGCGGAAGGAACATTCTTCCCGAGCCGAAGAGATCGCCGATGACATTCATGGCGTCCATCAGCGGGCCTTCGATTACGGAAATGGGCTTGCCGTACTTGCGGCGGGCTTCTTCGGTGTCGACTTCGATGAAATCGACGATGCCTTTGAGGAGCGCGTGCTTCAGGCGCTCTTCGACGGAGCCCTGACGCCATGCGCTTTCTTCGACCGGGGCCTTGCCTTTTTGCTTGACCGAATCAGCGAAGGCCAGAAGGCGCTCGGTCGAGTCCGGACGGCGATTCAACAGCACGTCTTCGACGAGTTCGAGCAAATCCTTGGGAATTTCTTCGTAGATGGCGAGCTGGCCAGCGTTCACGATGCCCATGTCCATGCCGGCGCGAATCGCATGGTAGAGAAACGCGGAGTGCATGGCTTCGCGAACGACATTGTTGCCGCGAAATGAAAACGAAATGTTGCTGACACCGCCGCTGACTTTGACGCGCGGAAAGTTCGCTTTGATCTGCCGCGTGGCCTCGATGAAATTCACTGCGTAGTTGTTGTGCTCTTCCATTCCGGTGGCGACGGTCAAAATGTTTGGATCGAAAATAATGTCTTCGGGAGGAACGCCGACTTCCTCGGTGAGGATTCGGTACGAGCGCGCGCAGATTTCGAGCTTGCGCTCGACAGTATCGGCCTGGCCTTTCTCGTCGAAGGCCATGACGACCATGCCGGCACCGTAGCGGCGAATGAGGCGCGCGCGTTCTCGGAAGGCTTCCTCACCTTCCTTGAGACTGATGGAATTGACGATGCCCTTGCCCTGAATGCATTTCAGCCCGGCTTCGATGACGCTCCATTTGGAGCTGTCGATCATGAACGGCACGCGCGCGATATCGGGCTCCGACGCGACGAAATGCAGGAACGTGGTCATGGCCTGCTCGGAATCGAGCATGGCTTCGTCCATGTTGACGTCGATGATCTGAGCGCCGCCTTCGACTTGCTGGCGCGCGATGGCGAGGGCCGCTTCGTATTTGCCGTCGAGGATGAGCTTGGAAAACTTTGGCGAGCCGGTGACGTTGGTGCGCTCGCCGATGTTTACGAAATTCGTGTCGGGGCGAATCACCAGCGGCTCCAGGCCACTGAACCGCGTGTAAGGCTCAGGCTTGGACAACACGTGCGGCTTTAGGCCTTTCACGGCTGCGGCGATAGCGCGAATGTGCGCAGGAGTGGAGCCGCAACAGCCACCGGCGATATTCAGCCAGCCATTGGACGCAAAATCGCGCAGATCGGCGGCCATTTTTTCCGGCGTTTCGTCAAAGCCGCCAAACGCGTTGGGCAAACCGGCATTCGGATAGCAACTGATGTAAATCGGCGCGACGCGCGAAAGCTCTTCAACGTACGGGCGCATTTGTTTTGCGCCGAGAGCGCAGTTGATGCCCACGCTCAGCAGGTTCATATGCGAAACAGAGATCCAAAAAGCATCGATGGTCTGGCCGGAGAGCGTGCGGCCGCTCTGGTCGACGATGGTGGCAGAAACCATGACCGGCAGGCGCGCGCCGGATTTTTCGAAACACTCTTCGATGGCGAAGAGCGCCGCTTTGGCATTGAGGGTGTCGAAAATGGTTTCGACGAGCAGGACGTCGACTCCACCGTCGATCAGCCCGCGGACCTGCTCGGAATACGCGACGCGGAATTGGTCAAAGGTGGCCGCGCGGGAGGCGGGGCTGTTCACATCCTGGGACATGGAGGCGGTGCGGCTGGTGGGGCCGATCGAGCCGGCGATGAAGCGCGGACCGGCGCCGGGATTTTCAGTGAGGAAGCGATCGACGGCGCGACGCGCGATTTGCGCGGCGGCCTTGTTCAGATCGTAGACGCGATTTTGCAAACCATATTCCACCATGGAAAGGGCGCTGGAGTTGAAGGTGTTGGTCTCGATGATGTCGGCGCCGGCCTCGAGGTATTGGCGGTGGATGGACTCGATGATTTCGGGCTGGGTGATGTTCAAAACGTCGTTGTTCTGCCGCAAATCGCGAGGATGGCGCGCGAATTCCTTGCCACGATAATCGGCTTCCGCGAGGTTGCGCGCCTGGATCATCGTGCCCATCGCTCCATCGAGGATGACGATGCGCTCGTTGAGCAGAGCCTTTAGCTCGGCAGCGCGGCTGGATGCGGTGTTCAAGGCGTCGTCTTTCTCAGGTTCCTGGCACGAAGGAATGCATGCAAATCGCGTGCTGCTACAAGGATAGCATGGCGTTTAGACCAGCGCGGGGAGCGTGCATTGAGCGGCACCGAAAGCGCTCCGAAGTGCGTTGCGGCAGAGTTTAACGGCAGGCAGGGGCGGAGCCGTCGGCGTTGGCGCGGGCGACATTGAAGCTCAGAGCTGCGTCAAGGAAGCGGCCGGACGGGTCAAACAGACGCACGCGCACGATCTGGTTACACTGCTCGCGGCCTTCGCCAGCGAGATAAATGGTTGCAGTCAAATCGCCATCCGGCGCGCCCTGACGCAGCTTGTTGGTCTGCCGATACCAGCGGTTGGTGAATACATCAGCAAGGACGTAATCGCCTGGCGCGATGTCTCTCACGCGGGCTTGCACGGTGGTTGCGGTTCGGTCGGTTTGGACGACGGCGTTCGATGCAGGCGCGATGATTTCAATGTGAGCAACTGGGACAGGAGAAAGAGACGCGGGCGGGTTCTGCCGCTCGTAAATTTCAATAGACTGGCCTAGCGTAGGGTCCGGCATCCTTAGGCGGAGAACGTAGTGCGCGGAAAGCTGCGGCGCGATTGCGTTGGCCATTTGTTTCGCGTCGTCGCCAATGCCTCCATCGAGGACGATGTAATCGAACAGGCCGTCGCTGACCGCGGCGGAATACGCGGGCGCGCCGGTGGCCGAGCCGTAACGAAAATAGAAGGGATCGGTTATTTGCCACTGGTGCAGCGGAGGAGAGAAGTAGTAGCGCAAGACGGTGTCGTCAACGAGAACGCGGGCCGACGTCGCCAAGCGGCCCTGGAAATATGCGGCGATAGGCTCCGTGTCCGGCCAGAAAACGAATTGGTCGATGTGCCACACGTTTCCTGCCCAGCCAAAGCTGACCGCAAGGCAAGTGACGACCACCGGACCGGCCAGCTTGTACGACAAGGAACCGGTGCGGCGCAGGAGAAACACCAGGCCCTGCATCGCGAGAGGAACCAAAAACAAAAAGGAATAGTTGATGTGCTTCCAATAGTCGTAATCAGCGCGAGAGGTAAGCTGGAACAGCGGCATGAGAGCTGCGCCGCACCAGAGCAGAGCGAGTTTCCATCGGCCGACTTCGGCGTATGAAAACCAGGCAGCCAGCGCGAGCAGCACGAGAATCCAGAAATCCCACCGGTGAGTGAAATAGATTTGCCACGCTTCTGCGGCGGGAGCCTTCAGCGAGCCATAGGTGCGGCCGTAATGCCAAAGAGAGATGAGCGATTTGCGGTAATAGAGCGCATACCCGGCACATAGAACAGCGAGAGGCAGGAAAAAACCGAGAATGGCGCGGCGGCCCTTTAGAAGACTTACGATCACCAGAAATGGAAAATAGATGGCGATCAAGTATTTGCACAAGAACGCGGCGAAGATGAAAAGGGCGGCGGCGAGCCACGCGGGCCATCTTTCTTTTCCCTGTTGCCAGGCGCGGATGAATAGCCACAGGCCCAAGGCGAAAAAGAAAAGCGAGCCGATATCCCGAGTGGCGATGCGCGAAACCAGAACCGCGGGGCCAAGGAAAGCAAATACGAGAGCCGAAGCTAGGCCTACCGCGGGGGGAAAGAGGCGCTTGGAGAAACCGTAGACGGCCCAAACTGTGAAGGCCCCCATTGCCGCCGATAGCTCGCGGACTCCGAGCAAACCTGCAAGGCGGTCCGCCCATGCCGCCAGGATCGGCCACAGGTACCAGCCGAAACTGAAATTCAAGGGATGATCGATGGGCGACTCGAAATGCCGTGTCAGAAACATCCGGCCATAGAGGACGTAGATCGACTCGTCCATGTACGCGCTGGAATAGTGCGGATCGCGCGCGCGCAGATACCACGCGACGGCGACAATCGCAAAGAGCGGCCATTGAAACTTGCGCAGAGAGTTCCAAACAAATGAGGGATCAAGGTAGGACGGCAAGCGGGACGTTGCCGGCGCGGGGAACGAATTCCTGCCGCGCGGCTGGTGCGGCGAGAAAAGGCTCGACGTGGGCACGCTAGAAGTAATGCCGCCAAGATACCAGGAAAAGATGACGATGGAACGCGTTGAACGTGTTCAGATAATCGTAACCGAGGCGAAGCTCGTTGTTGGTGGTCATGCTCCAAGTCAAATGCGTGGAAAACGTGGATGCAAACTGCGGGGTCGAAAATGAAGTGAATGCCGTTTGCGCATTTTGTACGCCCGCGAATCCACCCAGGTCCCACTTGGCGTGCGGGCCGAAATTGCCGGAAAAGAGTAGCTGGCCATAGTTCAGCAAGTACTGCGTGGGGCTGTAATACCCTCCGGTAACGCGGGGCGGCTCGCCGCTTCCCGGCTCAAACTCAGCGTCGTGATCGAAGCTCAGGTAGGTGAAGCCGTAGGCGGCGCGGATATAAGGATGGTCGCCGCGAAGGGATCTTCCGAAGTCGCCGTCAAAGCCCCAGCGGCGGTTGGAAGCAAGATTTTGGCCGGTGTAGACGCCGTCGGTGTAGGTCAATGAGGCGTCGTAATGGTGTTGCGAATTGGAATAGCTGCCGCCGATGCTGGCGAGATTCGTTTCGACTTGGCCAACGAAAATTCCATTTACGTCGGCGCCGAGAGTGGAAACGAGGCTTTCCTGGTCGGACTCGCGGTCAAATTCCATCTGAAGCTTGAACGATGGGCGCACGGTGAATGCCGCATCGAACGCGCCTTCGATTTGCGAGGGAACGCCGGGATAGGTGCGGTCGGCAACTTGCGCGTGCGTCGTGATGGTGTCTGACAGCTGCGAATCGAGCATCAACGCATAATAGTTCGAATTGAAGTTTCCCTGGTCCGTTGCATAGCGGAACGGCTGATACATCGCGCTCAGACGGTTCTGCGCTCCGAGAGGGGTGGAGATGAGAGCGTCCGCAGAATTGTAGTCCAATCTGTCGCCGTCCCGGCGCAAAGCGTATCCTAGCTCGAGATAGGTGCCGAGAGCGTGGTCGACATCGCGCTTAAGATTCGCGTAGTCGGGCGTGTCGATGCCTTTGACCTGAGCCAAATCGCTGCTGGCCTCCGCGTAGTGCCCCAGATCATATTCTGCTTGGGCAAGCTCAAGAGTTGTTGCGGGATCACTGCCGTCGAGCGCATGCGCCTGCTGCGCGAGATTGAGGGCGTGGCGATAGTCCCCGCGCCAGCCGAGAATTTGCGCTTCACCACGCAGCGCCGCAACGTTCGTGGTATCCTGCGACAAAATTTGAGAGTAAATACCCATCGCCTGCGAGGAATGGCCGCTCCACGAGAACAACTGCGCCTCGCCAGAAAGGGCGCGCACGTTGCGCGGATCTTGCGCGAGAGCCTTTTTGTAACAATCCATGGCCTCAGCGCGCGTGGCGCGATTCCAGGAAAGCATTTCGGCATAGACCATCAGCAAATCCATGTCGTTTGGCGACTGACGAAGGCCTTGCTGGTAGATTTTCATGGCCTCAGGGCGAGTTGCGGCGTTCCAACTGAGCACCTGAGCATAGTATTTCTGATACTGGAGATTCGAAGGATCGAGCTCGGTGGCGCGCTTTAGGAGGGCCAGAGCCTGATCGCGATGATCGGACTGCCAACTTTCCATCTGGCCGAGCTGAAATAGGCGATCGGCGTCATTCGGTTGGAGCTGGTCGAGATGCTGAAGCGGTTCGATGGCTACCTGCCAGTGGCCCTGCGCGACGAGCGCGTCGGTCAAGCCTTGCAGAGCGGCAACGTTATCCGGGTCCTGTTTTAGGACTTCTTGAAAAAGCCGAGCGGCGCGGTCGAGATTTCCAGCCGCGGCCTGACTCCTGGCATCATCCAGGGTGGAGCTTTGCGGCATCGCGTTAGTCTGGCCAGCGGGAAGGAAGCTTAAGCTGAAGAGCAGTCCCGCGAGGACGGCGAAGCGCTTCACGTCTGCGCTCCTCGGGCTTGGCTACGGCGGGTCATTCGCAGGATATTTCCATGGCGGGGCGCGACCTCCCAGAACAAATGTTTGGAGATGGCGTCCTGGTCCGCGGGGTCGATCTGTTCAAAAATAAGCCCGCTCGAAATACGCTTGTTCTCCCCTTTGAAGAACTCAGAGGTCCTGACAACGCGGGCATGAGCATGAATGGTCCTGGTGGGAAGACTCAGCTCGACCGCCAGAGTGGCACCCAGAGGAACGGAATCTTTCTGGGTGACCGAGAATCCATTGCGGTTGAGATTACGGGCAAAACCGCGCCCGACAACGCGGCCTCCTCCATCCGCGTTGTAGCCAAAGAGAACCGGAACGTCGAGGTGACTCGGGAAGCGATATGTCGCGCGCAATTCTTTGTGGCGAAAAGCGCGCCATATGACCGGCACAAGGAGAAAGATATAGAAAATCACGCAGATGACGTTCACGACGAGCGCCCAGAAATAATATCCCGCGGGCGCCGTATGAGCGAGCTTCCAGCAGCCAAATCCAAGCGCGACGAGCACGCCGATCAAAAGCAGACTTTGCAGCCATACTTCGGTCCAGCGCGCCGAGGTGTCGCGCGCCTTTGGCGTAACCGTAAAGGGCACTTCCTTTCGGAAGAAGCCAGCGCTGGTGGCCATTAAGATGGGCATCTTGATGAGATTGAATTCCTCGCTGAGCCAGAATCCTCCCAAACCGCCTTGCAGGGAAGCAGTAGCGAAGACGTTCAAAAGAAAATAGGGCAGGAAATAGATGGCAAATGTCTTCGGAACTGCAATCAGGGGGAAAATGCCGGCCAGCAAGCAAAAAATGGGTGTGGCGATGTAAATGAACTTTTGAAAACTCATCCAGTAGAAGTAGAAGGAAGCGAAATAGTTCAACCGCTGGCCGAAACTCAAGCCGCGGCTGAAAAGCGGATTTTCTTTGCGAAGGACTTGCATCGCACCCTGTCCCCAGCGATTCCACTGGGTTGCGAAACCGCGATAAGTCTGCGGCGCCAAGCCGCGGGCGACGGTATGATTGTAATATTCAACTTTCCAGCCCTTTTTCTGCAGGCGCAAGCCGGTGTGCATGTCCTCGGTGATACTTTCCGTCGCAAAACCTCCGACTTCCTCAAGCGCGCAGCGGCGCATCATGGCAGGACTGCCGCAATAAAACGTGGCATTGTAGCCGTCCTTGCCAGGCTGAATCACACTGAAGAAAAGCTCCTGTTGCTGCCAGCCTGTTTCTTTTTCGACGTGAGTGCGATGCTGAAAGGAATCGAGATTGTAGAAATCCTGCGTGGTCTGCACTACCGCGACTTTCGGATCTTCAAAGAAGCCAATGAGCTCAGCGATCAGACCAGGCATGGGCACATGGTCGGCATCCAGGGTGACGATGAATTCACCCTGCGTTTGCCGCAACGCATTATTCAGGTTTCCGGCCTTGGCGGCGGTGCGATCTTTTCGAGAAATGTACGCGCAATCCAACTCGCGAGCCAGTTCGGCGACTTCGGGACGATCGCCGTCGTCGAGGACATAGGTATTGTGTGGATACTCCAGGCTCACAGCGCAGAGAACGGTCTCACGAAGAAGACCGGCCGGCTCGTTGTAGGTGGTTATAAAAACGTCCACCGTGCGATTGAGAATGATGGGGCGCGGGGAACGGTTCGTCGGCTTCCACGTGGTGATATAAAAAAGCGCGGCCTCGATGAAATTCAGCATCTCGGCGACGAGGAACAGATAAAAGAACCATTTGGCGGCCGGATTCATCGTCGAATTCACGCGCCAATAGAAGTATCTTATTGTAAAAACGACGGCGACAAGGATCAGTACCCGGATGGCCCAAAGGCGGGCTCCGGGCTTCAGGGCCCGCTTAGGCGAGGGCCGGGCTGGCGGAGGCGCTTGGAGCACTGAACTCATCGATTCAAATCACAAAACATCACAAGGTTTTCTAACAAGAATTTACGGATCGCCGCAACGTACATTCAGGCGTCTTCGTTACCCCCTAAAGTACCAGTACTCGCTGTGCCATTACGGCATAGACCATTCGTGCACGCCGAGTTCCGTTCCCCAAATGGAGACGACGGGCAGCGCTTGGCGCTAGATTCCATATTGGCCAACAACTTTAACTTTCAGTTTCCGGAGCCACTTGCAACTGATCGGCAGATTCGCTGGGAGGAGAGTCAATTCTAATCAAAACAACAGGGTAACAGCAAGCAAAACTCAGCTGGGAAGTTGGCCTTCCTGGAAGCGCATGACAATGAGGTCAGCACGGCGCCGCACGCCATGCTTCGCCAAGAGATTCGAGACGTGGAATTTCACGGTCCGCTCTGAAATGTTCAGCTGGCTGGCAATTTCCTTATTGGATAGATTTCGCAGAAGTGATTCCAGTACTTCGCGCTCGCGGCGACTCAGGGTGCCAGGAGTCTTGTTCCGGGAAACTGCCGACTTGCGTGCGCCGATGATGGATTCCACGAAACGGGAAAGCACTGCCCGCGGGACCCAATAGCCCCCGGCGGCGACCAATGGTAAGGCGTCCTGCCACTGCTTTGTCGCCTGCCCGTACGCCAGCAGCCCTTTGACGCCTAGCCGGAGATATTCGAAGGTAGAGCTATCGTTGTGTTTCGAGGCAAGGACTAGGACGCGGCCTTTCGCGTACCGCTCCAGTATGCCTTCAATCAGGGCGTGGATAACTGGAGTGGAGGTCTGGCCATCGATGACGTATATCGGCGACTTCGGAATGGCCATCTGTTTGATTTCGGAAGGGGATGAAGAGGTCAACTGTCGAAAAGATATCTGAAAGGAGTTCTCCGGCAGCACGCGCTCAAATTCGGAGCGGACGAGCGGGTGCTGCGAAAGGAGACACACCTTCAGGCGATGTGGACGGGAGTTACGTGACATCACAGGTCAGGCTAACGAATTTGTCTTCAATGGGCAATAAATAGCTGGACGGCGTGTTTGGGAAAGGTCAACTCCGCGAATACGCGAATAGAGGGTAAAGATATCTAGCGCGGTGCGTATCCTCGCGGGAATCGCTGTTTCCAGTTCAACCCTGTTCGGATGATTGCCTCCAAGCTTGAGAAGCCCGGCACCCAGCCCAACTCATCGCGAATTCGCTGCGAGCTGGCCACGAGCACGGCCGGATCACCGGGGCGGCGCGACGCGGTGCGGTAATTGATCTTGCGACCGCTGACGCGGGAGGCGGTTTCCATTACTTCCTGAACGGAAAATCCATGGCTATTTCCGATGTTATAGATCCTGCCGGCGAACTCGGAAATACGCTCGACGGCGAGGGCATGAGCTTGAGCAATGTCCAACACGTGGACGTAATCGCGGACGCAGGTGCCGTCGGGAGTCGGATAATCGGTGCCATAGACCTGAAAAGCTTCGCGCTGGCCTGCGGCGACTTCAAGAAGGATGGGTATGACGTGTGTTTCAGGGCTGTGATCTTCTCCATGCTTCTCCGACGCACCCGCCGCATTGAAGTACCGCATGGTGATGTACTCGAGGCCGGAACTTGCATGGAATTCCGCTAGGACGCGTTCAAAGAGAAGTTTCGAGGCGCCGTACGGGTTTACAGGTATCGTTCGATGCTCCTCAGGAATTGGCGTTTTCTCGGGCTCTCCGTAGGTGGCGGCGGTCGAGGAGAAAATCAGCTTCTTCACTCCGTGGCGAAGCATGGATTCCAGCAGATTGATTCCGGCAGAGACGTTGGCGCGGTAATACTTGCCTGGTTCACGCACCGACTCCTCGACGAGGCACAGGGCGGCGAAGTGCATTACCGCGTCGACCTGATGCTGCTGAAGTACGGCGCTTAGAGAATCCGAGTCATGGAGATCGACTTGACAGAATACGGCCCGGCTGTCGACAGCTTCCCTGTGGCCTTCGGACAGATCGTCCAGGGCAATTACGCTATGTCCCCGCTCAATCAGTGCTTCGGTGCAAACGCTCCCGATATAACCGGCGGCTCCCGTCACCAGGATTTTCATAGGCACCAAGCCAAGTCAAAGTCTGAGAATGCCCATTCCGAATAGTATTGTGTGGGATCACCCAAGACGTCTGAAACGGCGGGCCGTCGATTCATTTCTTCACAAACGCGTCGGAATACCACTTCCACGTGCGGCGAAGGCCTTCCTCGAAATCCACGCGCGGATGATAACCGAGGACTTGCGCGGCAAGCGCGATGTCTGCCTGCGAATGTAAGATGTCGCCGGCGCGCGGCTGGTCGTACTTCACGCGGATTGCCCCTCCGCTTATTTTTCCGAGGAGCTTGAGCACGTCGTTGAGCGAGATTCGCATGCCGGTGCCGCCGTTAAAGACCTTACCCGAGGCCCCGGCGGCTTCGCAAGCGCGCAAGGAAACATCCACGACATTGTCGACATAGGTAAAATCGCGAGACTGCTCGCCATCGCCGAAAACAACGGGCGCAGAGCCTTCAATAACCGCCAGCATGAAGCGCGACAGTACGCCGGAGTATTGCGATGTAGGATCCTGTCGAGGGCCGAAGACGTTGAAATAGCGGATCGACACGTTTTCCAAACCGTACGCGCGCCCAAATAGCTGTGCGTACATCTCGCCAACAAGCTTCGTGACGCCATAAGGAGAAATGGGGTCCGAGGGCATGGTTTCGACCTTCGGCAGTGTGGGCGTTTCGCCATAGGCTGCCGACGATGCGGCATAGACGACGCGGCGCACCTTAGCGTCGCGTGCGGCGACCAGTACGTTGAGTGTGCCATCGATATTGACTCGATTGGTCTCGATGGGATCTTTCACGGAGCGCGGAACAGACGTGCGCGCAGCCAGGTGCAAGACGTAGTCGGCGCCTTCGCAGGCCTCGCGCGCCGCTTCGAGATCGCAGATATCCCCGCGAATGAGGTGGATCTTCTTAACGGCGGTTGCGAGATTTTCTTCCTTGCCCGAAGAAAAATCGTCGAGCACAGTGACGTCATGACCACGCCGCAATAGCTCATCCACGATGTTCGAGCCGATGAAGCCGGCACCACCCGTTACCAGGTAGCGCATCCCATTCCTCCTTGATCAAGCGCTGTGACTACTCCGAAGCGGTTCAGCAGTGGACGACCTTCTCGCGGTTTTTCTTCACGTGGCGCGTGGCGTTGCGAGAATCGACCACCAGTTTCGCCACGTCCACGATCTGCTCGTAGTCGTACGAAGAATGATCGGTAGCAATGAGAACGCAATCGTAAGAAGCAAGCGACTGCGGATTGATGTCGACTGAGCGCATCTGGGAATAATCATAATGTCTCATCTTGTGCAACGACGGGAAAAAAGGATCGTTGTAATCCAATTTCACACCGCGTTCAAACAGCAATTGCATTAACTTCAACGAGGGAGATTCGCGCAAATCATCGATGTCTTTCTTGTAGGCTACGCCAAGGAGCAGAATACGAGCACCCTTCAAACTTTTCTGCTGCTCATTTAATGCTTCGGCGACGGCGTCCACGACGTGATAGGGCATGGAAGTATTGATTTCTCCCGCCAACTCGATGAACCGCGTGGCGAAATCATATTCCCGCGCCTTCCAGGAAAGATAATAGGGATCCACGGGTATGCAATGTCCACCCAGACCCGGCCCGGGATAGAAAGGCATGAATCCGAACGGCTTGGTTGCCGCGCTGTCGATCACTTCCCAGATATCCATGCCCATCCTCTGGCACAGAAGCTTCAATTCGTTGACCAGTGCAATGTTTACGCAGCGAAAGATGTTTTCAAGCAGCTTGGCCATCTCGGCAACACGAGTGGAACTCACCGGAACCACACGAGCCACGATTTGGGCGTAGAGATTTGCGGCCGCCTGGCCGCTGGGTGGATTGATTCCGCCGACGACTTTCGGAATTTGCGAAAGACCGAAGTGCTTATTGCCGGGGTCTTCTCGCTCGGGCGAAAACGCCAAATAGAAATCGGTAGGTGCGGCGTTTGGGTCATGCTCGCGTTGTATCGGGCAGTGCAACCCGCCTTGCTCGAGGATTGGCAAAACCAGTTCTTCGGTAGTTCCCGGATAAGTGGTGCTCTCGAGAACGATCAGTTGGCTGCGCTGCAAATGCGGCGCAATGGCACGCGCAGTGTCCTGCACGTAGGACAGATCGGGATCATGGCGTTCATCCAGCGGAGTGGGAACGCAAATCAAGACCGCGTCCATATCTCGCAATCGCGCAAAGTCCGCCGTCGCGGAAAAATGCTTCGCGCGGACATGCTCGGCGATTTCGCCTTCCGAAATATGCTTGATGTAGGATTCGCCACGGTTCAATTTCTCGACTTTCTTCGCGTCGGTGTCAAATCCCACAGTCAAATGGCCTTTGCCAGCGAAACTCAAGGCCAAAGGTAGCCCGACGTATCCGCATCCAATGATTCCTATATTGAGGTCCCGCCTTGAAAAATAGTCCGGCGTCCTATGAGCCATCCGCACAACTCCTGAGCATGGTAAGACCCTTATGATACAGAAACAAAAAGGCAAAATGAATCTTTCGCGCGGCTCCAATCGGCAGCATAGCGAAACCCTGTCACGGTCGCACTCGTAGCAGGAAACCCTGAGATCCTGGAGATCCTGTTTCGCTTCCGCCATCAGCCGTGACGTGAGAATCGCGGCAGTGCATGCGTTGCGCAACAGAACCCGAACAGGCAGGAGAAACGTGTGTAAACACGGCAATCCCCGCCGCACCGAGGTGCGGCGGGGACGCTCAAGCTTCGGAGGAAGCAAGATCGTTTGGGGGCCGATTTAGCCAACAAACGCGGTCGTAACTCCGAAAAGCATTACCCGATCAAGCGACGGCGAACTACTGCGCCCATACCGAGCAAGCCTGTGCCAAGAAGCAGCAAGCTGGCTGGCTCCGGCGTAGCTCCGATCAATATGTCCTCGCTAACCACCTTGCCTCCACTCGTCACAAATGAAAAGTGGGTGGGGCCAAGGCCGGTGGGACTTCCGAGGTTGGCCGAAGCTGGCACCAGCGTCCAAGTAACGCTTACATTGTAAGACGTGAAACTGCCGCTCTTAGTTCCTATCGCCGGCGTAAAGGTTCCGGCGAAATCATCTCCCGCTGTGTCGCTGAGGGAGATGGTCCCCAAAACATCGTTGAAATTGACGCTGAAAATGGTCGTCCCAGGATACGTGCCTGAGATATCAGATGCCGTAACTCCGGAACTGACACCGCCTGATATTGACCCGGTGCAGCCCGAAGTCGGACACTGAAAGTCCACTTGGCCTGCCTTTGCTTGCTGCGCACAAACGCCTAGCGCCAGCACGCAAACCGCAGCCAGTGCTACTTTTGAAATTCCTCTTACCATATAGCTTCCTCCTTGAAAGTACTACCCCCAGAATCCCACCAGTTACGTGCACGCAATCTGCCAAACCACATGTTTCTAGCCTGTGGAAATCGACTTTGTAAGCCGCTCATTATAATGAACATAATGAAGGAGCCCCTGCGACCGACTTCAGACCGGAATGGCGGCAGCCAAGCTCGGTGCATTTCCTTTGGATTAAGTTGCAACCAATTGCATATCCCTAGTTGCCAGCTGAACGAGTCGCTCTCGGGCACACGCGGGTCGCACCATGCCCAGCGACGGCACAACCCAGGGAAGAGGTGTCGCAATTTGGCAAGTGTTGCAGGCCCACAACACTGGAGAAGACCAGGACCTCCCGTAGGGTCCCGGCTCATTGCGAAAGGGCCTTCCGGGCCTGTTCAGCGTCCTGATTGTCTAGGTTCATGTGCAAGGCCGCCTGGAGTTCCGCCTTGCCTTCCGTCTTCTGTCCATCGGCGACCAAGACCATGCCCAGGTGATAGTGGAACTGAGCTGAATCAGGCACCTTTTTTACGCAATACTGCAACAAGGGAAGCGCTCCCGCATAATCGCCCCTTCGGAACATCACCCAGGCTAAAGTGTCTGAGAAACCGGGAACGTCGGGCTGCTGAGCTTTGGCTTTCTGGGCCAATCCTAGAGCGACGTCCAGATTCTGCCCTTGCTCCGCATAGATAAAGGCGAGGTTGTTTGCCGCAACCGCGAAGTTGGGGTCGATGTTGAGCGCCTTCTGAAATTCACCGCTCGCTTTGGATAAATCACCTTCCTGCATATAGATATTGCCGATGACCGCAGTGAGTGGCGCGGAGGGCGGAGCGAGTGCCAGACCCTGCTCATAGGCCTGCATGGCGGCGCTGTTGTTTTTTTGGTCGCGGTAAATTTGCCCCATCTGGAAATAGGGGTCCGCGAGCTTAGGGCTGAGCTGGATGGCCTTTTGGGTTTCGGCAAGCGCCGCCGAATCGTTCGTTTGCAGCATGTCGAGCCGGCCCATCATTAAGTGAGCGGCGGGCTCATTAGGATTTTGCGCCAAGAACTGCGTGGCCAGTGCAGCTGCTTTTGGCAGTTGCTTTTGCGAGAGCAAGAAGTTGATGTACTCTTCGACAATGGGTACGCTGCGCGGGGCTACCTGCATGGCGCTCTTGAACTCGTTTTCTGCCTCTGGGAGTCTCTTCTGCGCAATGTAGAACGAGGCAAGACTCACATCAACGGCGGGATCGTTGGGTGCCAGCTTCTGGGCCGCAGCAAATTCATCTCCCGCCTGCTTCAATTGTTCGAGGTTCAAGAGAGCTTCCCCCAGCATAAGGTGGGCATTCGCGTCGGCCTCATCTTGCTGTACGAGCTCCTGTGCATAGAGTTGCGCGACAGAATAGTTCCGCTGGGCAAAATTCAGCTTTACGAGCGCGGTCAGCGCGATCGGCAGGGGCGTCGGTGAAACACGGAGAGCCTGCTGGAGTTGATTGTTTGCTTGGGTGAGGTCCTTATTTTGCTCATAAGCCATCGCCAGATAGTAGTGGGCCTGTGCAGAATCCACTGCAGCCGTCGCAACCTTCTGTAGAGCGTCGATCGCGTCAGAAACCTTGCCCTGCGCCATTAGAACGCGCCCGTGATTGATACGAGCCAGGACATCGCTGGGAGACTGCTTCAGCAACTGGTCGTCGAGTTTCGCAGCCAAGTCGGTTTGTCCGGTCGTAAGATACAGGTCTTCGATCCGCTCTTGAACGACAATGTTTTGCGAGTCGATTGACAGTCCGCGCTGGTATGCTGCCAGAGCGCGGTCGTTCATTTTTGTCTGGAGATAGAAGTCGCCGATTCCCAGAGCCGCATCCGTCGACTTAGGTAATTGCCCGGAGAGGGAGTTCAGGGCATTCTCCGCATCGGACTGTTTTCCCTGGCTTTCAAACACGGCGGCCAAATTCAGATAAAGCACGATAGCAGAAGGATTGGCCTTGATGCCCTCTTGAAAAGTCTGCTCGGCTTGGGCTGGGTTCTTCTGCTGCATGTATATCCTCGCTAGGCCCGTATACAGGGGCAAAAGGGAGGGATTGGCTTGAATGCCCGTTTGAAGGACCTGCTCGGCTTGATCCACATTCTTCTGTTGGAAGTACAAACCCGCCAGTTCCACATAAGCCGGAACAAAGTGCGAGTCAACCTGAATGGCCTTCTTGAAGTTCAACTCAGCATCGCCCGGATGATTCAAGGCCATATTCGTCAGAGCGATACCGAGATATGAATACGGGGAATTGGGAGCAAGCGCGGCCGCCTTGGAAAATTCCTGAAGCGCTTGGTCATATTGTTTCTGTGCTAAGAGAACGGAACCGAGAACACGATGGGCTTCTGCGTTCCCTGGGTCTTCCTTGAGTACATAATTAACATCAACAGTGGCCTGAGCTTCGTCTTTGTCATCATGCGCAGACGATTGCAATTCTGCTCGTGCTAAGCGAACGTCCAATCGATTCGGATCCAGAGAAATAGCCTGACTCAGCGCCTTGTAGGCATTCCGAGCGTCCTGCTCAACTAAATCCTTCTTTTGCAGAGCCGACGCCGCATCGGCCAGCGCCAAATCCGCTTTGGCCAGCTGAAAGTAGGCGTCGGTGTAGCGAGGATCCACTTTGAGAGCATTGCGAAACTCGATCACGGCGCTGGAATATTGCGACTGTTTCATGTAGGCCTCGCCCTTTTGGAGATACTTCAGCTTAGCCTTTTGTGGATTGCCCGCACACGAAACCAAGAGCAATGACAGCGCGACCGTCGCGCTCGCTGCCGCAATGAACTGAACCCATTGGCGTTTCATCGAAAATCCTCCGTCGTGAGACCGCTAATTCGGAATGAACCTACTCAGTGATGGAAAGAGAATCTGAGCGAATTTCTCCAAGCGGGCATGAGCCCCGGATACGTCATCTCCAGCAATGGCCGTGATCAGCCTGACCAAGGCGCCATCGGTGCGATTCCGCGTCATCGCATCGTCAATCATCCAGAATTTCCCCCAGTATTCACTGGCAACGACGCGACCGCGCCCTTGATACCAGTAAAATACGAGATCCTTTTGCAGCCCGTTTTCGACGATGTACTCGTTCACTTTGATCTTCTGGCCGTCCGCAAGCGGGACGGTTGCATAGCCTTGATGGACCGGATCCCATCCGGATCCGGGCAAGCAATTCTTGGGAGAATGAATCGTGTCCCCGGTTCTTTGGCTCGCGTAGTACCCAATGTAAAGGTTAACCGGGGGTGCGGTCTGGCTAGAATAATCACGACTCGTGTAATCCGTAACGCCGACCGCCTCAATCATACGTGGTTCGAGAGGAGTTTCCGTTCCCGTCCAATCGCCCACCTGATAAGACAGGCCCTTAAGTGGCTCGCGCGCCATAACGGGCTCGCCGTGGCTCATGGCGTGAAGCAACACCGTGCCCCCTAACAGGACTGCCACGACCATCACCAGGCGTACTGTCATGCTCCGGCTATGCATTGGCGTTTCGTCCCTTCTGTCCGCCCGGGATTCTGCGCAATACCCAGTGACAGGCAAACATCAGCAAGAGCGCAGCCACGAAAATCACCCATCCGGAGAATTCGTGGAAAAATCCCTCCGCCATGCGAGGCCCGAAATGATAGGTCAAGAAGCCTGTGCCCAGAATACGGATAGAATTGCTGACAATTGCGATCGGAACCATGAGCAAGACCATAACCCAGCGGAGCCAGCGCCTGTCTTCGACCAAATAACCGTAAGCGATGGCCAAAGTGATCAGCGTCATCAGCGAGCGGATGCCGCTACAGGCATCCACAACCTCGAGGTTGTAATTCGGCAGTTCGAGGATGTTTCCTTCCCGCAAAACGGGAACATTTATGAGCTGCAGCCAAAACGTCGCGAATTTCGATGCGAAAAGCTGCAGCGGGAAAGTAATTTGATTGAGAATGAGCACCGGAATCGGGATCGCTAAGACAAGGAACCCGAGCGGAAAAAGCACGGCTCGCAACATCTGCCAGCCTGCGAGGAATAGGACGATACCCGCGATCATAACCAGAAAAGAGAAACGGGTGGAGAATAATTCAGCTCCGAGCGAGCCAACGAGCATGAGGCCGACCGCACCCAGCATCACAAGCAATCCAAAATTAGCCGGCTTGACAGGAATCTTTGCCAGGCGCTCCCGTTCCCTCCACAGTACGAATCCGGAGAATACAGGAACCAGAAACCCGTGACCGTAATTCGGATCGCGCCACCAGTCCAGCACCAGAGCCTTCAAAATAGGGCCATAGAGGACGAGGAGGAGCGCCGAAAGCACACCGATCCAAATGATCCAGGGAGTGCGCCCTTCCGCTCTCTCGCGAGTTAAGATTGCCTGGGCTGGGGAGTTTTCCAATCGAGTACCCTAAGGTTTCCTTATCTCCAGGGCAGACCTGATATCGTGAATATGGTCCGTCGGTGGAAATACAAAAGCCAATCGTAGCGCCAAAGCTCTGCACATGCGTGCAAGACGATTGCCTAAGGCTCATCGAACAGCAGGAAACTGGTATACACAAGTGCTGTGATTTGAATTACTTATCTATCAGCAGTTGAGCTCAGTCTGCAGCGGCATTATAGCTCAAACTATGTGCAAGTACTTGCACATTCTCCGGGAGTTTTTCTTCCCTTATGGCCAAGTCGGAATCTGGGTACGCCGGAGCATCGATGGGGCATTTCGGGATGCAGGGTTGCGGTCGATAAGCGGAAATGTGCGCAGACTCTGCTGAACCAGGTCTGTTTCGTTCGACGTGGAGGCAGAGGACCTGTTTTACAATATTCGCAACCTCTTGAATCCTAGGCGTTTAGTCGAGTTCGTTTTGGAGAATTCAGTAAACGTGGCAAACGTCCTCTATGCGCCATAGGGCATCCCGGCTCTGCCGATGACTCCGGTAGTCTCCTCCCTCAAGGGGAGATGTTGACGTCGACTGATGGCGTAACAGGAAGGCCGAGCCTTATCCTCTGGACTCTTTCGAGTTGCTTCAGAGTCCGATCGATGGCGCGCTCAAGACTAGCTTCGTACTTGTTCAGGCGATCCGCCGCGGGAGATTCTGGAACGTTATGCCGGAGCACTTCTACTTCTAGGTTTGCGCGCGGCGCTGCAGTGTGTTTTGTCCTGTCTCCGAGACGAACGATCTCAGCATCGATGTGACGCACCGCAATCGCCAGGCACTCCTTTGGTGCGGAAAAGCTTTCGTCGCCGTGCACGGTTTTTGATACATTTAAACACGCGATATACTTATCGAAAAGAGTCACAGTATCAGGCGTGGTTGCCTCTGTGCCGTAAATTTTCCGAAGGATTTCGCAGTCTGAATCTTCGAAGCCTCTTCTATCAACTGACTGTCTTAACTCGAAGAGCAATTCCCTGCATTGTTCCAGGATACCCGGGTCTCCAATATTTTGAATCAAACCTTTGTTTCCAGTGTTTCCAGATAGACTCGGAGGCGCCGATTCTTCAATCTCTTTTTGAACCTCTGCGCTCTCCGCGATGAGTAAGCGACGATATCGCCAAAAGAGTGTCGCGAGTTTCTCGACGAGAGTTTCTTCGAGCGTTCCTTCGGGCTGAAAGTAATCTCCAAGGCCATCCAGCAAGGAATCAAACTCCGCTTCCGATTCATCCTTCAGCAGGAAAACTTTCGAAAATATACCGTGTGTGACGGCATTATACTTGGACTGATTTTTCCCTTGCGATGTACGTGGACCAGTGGCCACTTTCCCCTCTTCAAGATGTTCACTTTCTGTTTACCTATTAAGTCATGGAATCAGCATGGACAGCACGATTTTCAGTGCGTGCTGTCACTAATCAATAAAAGGCGTTTATTTTTGCCGTTGTTGCGCTAGAAAGCCCTGAACCTTGCGGTAAGGCTTGGCAGACTGAGAGACCGATCGAACCAATTCACGGTTGGGGAGGTCGTTCCTGATTCTTCTTTGCCCAACGCGAGGATACAGCCTTCCGGGCAATCTCACTGCACTGCTCCGGAATCAGCCTCGCTGGTCGACACTTAGAATCCAAGCGCTCGTGGACGTCCGGGTGGATCCAGCTAGGCGCCTCAATCTTCAAAACGCTCATCTTTGCCGTAGTGGTTGTGCTAAAAAGCGCTGGAGAAACTTCGGGCCTTCTTTCTTGTAAACTTCTGAGCCGGCTCGAAGGAATGCCTCACAGACTTGCGCCACGCTGCGACCTTCCTGAGCAGCGATTGTTTCCATGTTCTTCTTCACGTCCGATGGAACTCGGAAGGTTAGTCTCGTATCTTTCCTCATGGCCGCAGGATTCTATCACCTTTCCCTAGCCGCAATTCCGACGCGTAGCGCTTGACTCGCAGGTAATGGTATGTCATCCTATATCATCCGTAGGCTGACATAGGATGATATATGAGACGCTCAAACAGTCTAGTTCACGCTAATTTGAGGTACGCTAAAGTTCTATTTGGATACATTCCAAAGATAACTGCCCAGAACTTAAAAGAACTTACAGACAGATATGCGGTGTCGGTCGGCGCGGGGGATTTGCAACTCCTCGACGGGCGCTGGTACGTAACCCATGCCGGCCTACTGCGCCTCGCTCAACGGAGACGGTGCACAGGGATTCGAACAGCGCTGGTAGCACAACTTTCGGATCCCATTACGAAGCGTTGGGTTTTTAAGGCCACCGTTTACAAGCGTTCGAGTTCGAAAGGGTTTGCTGGTTACGGCGATGCGGATCCTTCCAATGTTTCACCGCTCGTCCGTGGCGCGGAAATGCGCGTGGCCGAGACGCGCGCCGTCAACCGCGCCCTTCGCAAAGCTTATGGTATCGGCCTTTGCTCGGTGGAGGAGCTCGCGTCGTTCTCTTCCCCAGTCGAGCCTATTCGAGCCAAACAGAATGGTTCACGCTGCTCGAATGGCAATGGTTCGAGCACCACCCAACCACGGCTGCGCGATCGCCTCTGCCTCCTGATCCGCCAGTACCAACTCGATTCCCATCTCGTGAAACGCTATGCCGCTGAGTTCTGCGGAACCGAAGAGCTGCGAGCCGCCAGCCGCGATATGGTCGAAGCCTTCATCGATCACCTCAGAAAATGGGCCCTCGAAGACCACGCTGGCCTTCTTTCGAAACTCAATAGCTATTCCCAAGAGCAGGAGACCCACCCATGAAGCGCTACATCCCTGGCCTCCACCAAGTCTCGGATCAACGGGACAGTCAGCTTGACGGGGTCTTCCTCGTTCGCGTCGAGCAGGCTTTCTACCGCTGGCATCCGCATAAACCATTCTTCATCTTGAGGTTTTCCGTTCTGGAACCGAAGGAGTCTGCCGGGCAGATCCTGAGTGGTCGTTTGTACTCCAGCGCGAAGGCTCTCTGGAAGCTGCACTGGTTTCTGCGCGATTTCGGTTACGACGCGGACCTGCTCGGTCGAGATGAGGTCGATGAAAAGTCATTGAAGGGTCTCCGCGGAATCATCCGAATCTCCCATGTCACGTTGCATGGGAATACCTATCCGAACCTCGAGGGCTTCGCCCCAGAAGCAGACTGGGAGGAGTTTGCTGGGGTTGGGTCGGAAGGCGGAAGGAAAAACGGAGAACGGCAATGACCTACAGCTATACGCAGATCAGCCAGTACCTCCGCTGCCCGCGAAGCTATCGCTATCGGTATCTGGACGGCTGGCAAGAAAAAGACACCAAGGCTTCCCTGCTCTTTGGCCGGTGCTTCGAGAAGGCTTTAGCAGTCTACTTCCGTCGGGAGGACAGCACCGCAACGCTCTTCAAGGAGTGGGGCGTCTTCCGTGAAGCAAAACTGGACTATTCGAAAGGCGATTCGTGGGACCGCATGGCCCATCAAGGTGTTCACTTGTTAGAGTTGTTTGCGCGGGAAGATCGAATCCGGATCCATGATCCCCACAAGGATCTCCAGGTCAAAATCAACCGCTCGCTGCCCGATGGCAATGATTTCGTTTCCTACATCGATGCCCTAGGATACTTGGACGGCACGCGCTCGATTATCGATTGGAAGACGACTACCAGCCGCTACCCAGACGAATCTACCGGGCTATTAACGCTCGATCCGCAGTTGATCTGCTATTCGTGGATTACCGGCATCTCCAACGTCGCGCTCGTGGTCTTCGTTCGGAAGCAGAAACCTGAAATTCAATATCTCAAAGCTTTAATTGGCGAAGAACAGCGGCGGGAATTCGGCCAACTGATCGAAATGACTTCGTCCCAGATCCAGGCAGGCCAGTTCCTGCCACACAGCGGGATTCGCTTCCCGCAGAACGGCTGTGTCAGCTGCCCTCATCTGGGACTCTGCCTCGAAAATCAGGCCATGATCGAGTCAAAGCTGGTTCGTCGACCGGGAGCGAGTGAACTTGATTGGCTTGACCGGTTTGAGGATTAACGGACGGCAGGTGATGCCTCCAAAGCTCAATCGACAGAGAGCCTTGTTTGTGCTCATCAAGATCGAGGAGATCTTGGCTTGGGACCAGAGCGCTCAGCGCGAACGCGACACCAAATTCGTGGAATTGGGACGCTACCTGTGTGAAGTCCGGTCAGGACAGTACTGGCGACTGGATCAGATGGCATCCTTCGACGAATTCCTAGAGAAAAAGTTCCCCGACTCTCGTCGTAAGGCTTACTACCTGATGGCCATTCACGAGCATTTGACCAAGGTGCCGAAGCATCAGCTCAAGGAAGTCGGGTGGACGAAGGCGACTGAGTTAGCGAAGGTGGCGCGGCGGGAGGGACAGCGATTCGAAAGTGCAACCTGGGTGCACAAAGCCCAGGCGTTGTCGAAGGAAGAGTTCAAGCGCGAAGTCGAGAAGCACTTGACCGGTAGAGAAACGGAGCCCTGGGAACTGCTCTATTTCAAAGTGTACAAGAGCCAGTTACAGGTGATCGAACAAGCTTTGGAGATTGCCAGCCTGATGCTGGGCACAACCAAATCGCGAGGATATTGCTTGGAGATGATCTGCGCGGATTTTCTGGCGGGAGCGAGTCAGGATAACAACGAGGAAGCTCTGCTGCTTTCGATCAATCGAATGTTCGAGCTACTACCAAAGGAGATGAAAGTGAGCTTTCTCGAAGGCCTGCAAAAGGCTTCGTGACTTCTCTTCGCCAAAGGCGACCCCGCCTCCGACTCGATCGGCAGGCCTATGACGAACTTCGAAGGCGCGTGCTCAAGCGGGACGGTTGGAAATGCCAGAACTGCGGAAGTTCAGTAAGCCTTGAGGTGCATCATCTCAATCGAAGGAGTAGTTTGGGAGATGATTCTACCGAAAACCTGATAACACTCTGTGTCTGCTGTCATCGGAATGTGCATCTCCAATTCCATCGGACGACCTCGAACGAAAATGCTTCACATACTGAGCAATCGTCCGAGTAGGGGAGGATTCTCGATTATTATAATAGGACATCGGGAGTTCCGGCCGTAGCCGAGAAGTACTGTGGAAATCAACTCTCAATAAGTAACAACTGGTATAAGGTCTCGCGTCAGCCGCCATCCAAAATCAATTTTACATTCCCGATCTGAGATAGCCATTCATGCGAACCCCCACAAAAAGGCTTCTGCGGATTCTTGACGGACGCCGCCGTCGAAGGCCCTCTACTCTGCGGTGACAATGTTGATGAGGCGCTGGCCGTACGAAGGCTGATGTTGCTGGCTTTCTAGAGGATGTCAATAGATCCAATTTATGCATTTTCTATAGATTCGACGAGAACCGTTGCCCAGGGGCGGCAGTCCTCAAAGGCAGGATCCCCCAAGACTTCGCCCAGAAAGGGACGTAGCTTCTCGATTCCCGCCGCAGAGAACCCGATCAAACCTGGGAAGACAGGGTTGCGCTGATTGAATGTGGGAGGCTGACCATCTAGACGCAGCACGAGTCCTCCGGAAAACAGGACAAGCGCGACGCCAGCAGCAACGTCCCATTCATGCTTTGGTACGAGGGTCCAAGTCGCGTCGGCTTTACCCGCGGCGACAAGGGCCAGCTTGTAAGCCACCGACCCCATCTGCTGCATCCGGAACTTTGCGGCGCGAAATCGTTCCCACTCTCCCCGTTTGACTTCGCTCCTGCTGCCCAGCACCAATGGCTCGGAGACGCCGAGGCTTTCACAATTCAGGGCCTTCGCTGAACCGGCTGAAAACACGACTCCGCTTTCCACAGATCCGTATACCATTTCGTCCGTGCAGGGATTTAGCACTCCCGCCGCAACCAGTCTGCCTTCTTCCATCAAGGCGACAGAAACGCACCACTCGGGAATACCCGAGACGTACTCTTTTGTTCCGTCCAGAGGATCGACCAGCCAGACCCGCGACCGGGTCAGTCGATCGGCGTTGTCGGCGCTCTCTTCAGATAGCCATCCCTCTCCACTCTGGACCAGCATGTCGAACAACAATTGGTTCACTTCCCGTTCCGCATCCGTGACGGGATCGCCGCCGCTCTTTCTATCTACCCGAATCGATTCCATCGAGCGGGAGCGATATACCTTCCCGCCCGCCTGCAACGCGCGAGTGATTCGGTCCAGGTCTTTTTCGTGTTTTGTCACCACAGAACTTGGTCCTCTCCTAACTGACACGGGCTGACGGATATATGCGTGGCTATTCATGTCCTTTCAGAATTTGCAATCTACAGCATCGATATCCCTGCTACCACGAGAACCGAAAACAAAACCCGGCGTAGCCAGACTGTTCGGACTGAAGGGGCGTAGTGAGCCGCGCACCAAGCAGCGGGAACCGATCCTAGGAGCAGCGCGGCCAGAAGCCGGAAGTCGATATCGCCCAGAGCGAAATGACCTATCCCTGCCACCAGAGCGAGGATCACCGCATGAGCGATGTCCGTGCCAACCAAGGTTTGCAGAGTTCTGCTGTAGAAAAGTACCAGTAGGACCATGATGATGCTTCCCGAGCCCATGGAGGTCATCCCGACCAGGAAGCCGCCGATGAGTCCGACCGCGACAGCCCCGTTCTGCGGTGTAATCCAGGGAGGAAGCCTGTCTCGCAGTGTTTTCTTGCCGGTCCTCTCCAGATATTTCTGAAAAAGAGCGAAGCTTGGCGTGAGGATCAGGAGCACACCAATGAGAATTTTGAGAAGCTCGTTCACGCCATCGCCAAGATGGGCGCGGAGGATCGCCAACACGACCACTCCAAGAATCGCGCCGGGAATGCTTCCGATGGACATCCGCAAAACAAGCCGGGTGTCTACGTGACCGCGTTGGTAATACGACCATGCGGCCCCGATTTTCGTGGCGGCGACAAAGACTGCGCCTGTTCCCACGGCGATAATGGGAGGAACATCCAGGAAAAGGACCAAGAGCGGCACCAGCAGCGCGCCGCCGCCGACTCCGGTCAGGCCGACCATAATCCCGACGGTTAGCCCTATCAAGAGAGCAAATAGAATCTGGTGCATTTTGGTTCGCCGCTAGTTCTCTTCCCCTTACGTGAGACTGTTAGTTTGACTCAGCCGCTTCACCTACATAGCCCTGTTTCTCGAGATACAGCATGATTTCTTGCGCCGCTTCCTCGGGCGTCATCTCTGCGGTATTTAGGACAATTTCGGCGTCTGTTGGCGCCTCGTAGGGATCGGAAACGCCGGTGAAACCAGGAATGATTCCGGCGCGAGCCTTGGCGTACAAACCTTTCCGATCGCGTTGTTCGCAGACTTCCAGCGAGGTGGACGCGTGAACCAAAATGAATCCACCCGTGCCGTCGATGGATTGCCGCACTTCCTTCCGAATATTGTCATATGGAGCGATGGGGGCACAAACCGCGATTCCGCCGTTCTTGGTGATTTCTCGAGCCACAAATCCAATGCGGCGGATATTGAGGTCTCGGTGTTCCTTCGAGAAAGTGAGTTCGGACGACAAATTTTTGCGAACGATGTCGCCGTCGAGCAGCGTGACGGGGCGCCCGCCCATCTCCAGGAACTTGACCAGCAGTACATTGGCGATGGTCGACTTGCCGGATCCCGAAAGTCCCGTGAAAAAAACAGTGAAACCCTGCTTATGGCGCGGAGGATAGGTGCGCCGCAACTCGGTGACGACCTGCGGGTAGGTAAACCAACTAGGGATTTCGCGCCCTTCCGCCAAGCGAGCACGAAGTTCCGTTCCAGAGACGTCCAAAACTCGACTGCCCTGGGGAACTTCGTCCTCCGGAACATACGTGTCTTTGTCTTGCAGGTAAACCATCATCTTGAACGGCACCATGGCGACACCAATCTCGTCTTGAAATTGTTGCAAGAGTTTCTGCGCGCCGTACGGGTCGTAGAAGGGCTTGCCTTTCGAATCCTTTCCCGGACCTGCATGGTCGCGTCCAACGATAAAATGCGTGCATCCAAAATTTTTGCGGATGATTGCATGCCAGACCGCTTCCCGCGGACCTCCCATGCGCATAGCGAGGGGCAAGAGGGCCAGCTTGACGGTGTTGGCGGGATAGTGAGGCAGAACAGCCTGATAACAGCGAACGCGCGTGTAGTGGTCCACGTCGCCCGGTTTCGTCATGCCCACGGAAGGCTGGATGAACAGATTTGCGGATGCCTCTTTGGCTGCGCGAAACGTGAGCTCAACGTGGGCCCGGTGCATGGGATTCCGGGTTTGGAAGGCAACGACATGGCGCCATCCAAGCCTTGCAAACTCAGACCTTGTCTCCGCAGGTGACAGTCGAAGCGCGTGGTAATCGTAATGCGACGGAGACTGCAAGCCCTCGACTTTTCCTGAGACGTAGACCGGGTTTGCCTTCTGCATGACGTGAGTCGCGCCGGGATGAAAATGGTCCGTCGTGCCAAAGACGTTCTCGGCTTCTCGTTTTCGGTCCGGTTCCCAAAGTTCCTCGACGTGAAGCGCTGCCAGCATGACCCCTTCTGGATCTCGCAGCGCGAGCGGTGTGCCGGGTTTCAGTTGTTTTGACAACTCCGCCGGCAAGTCCAGAACGATGGGCATCGGCCATACCAGGCCGTTGGCGAGACGCATAGATGAGCACACAGCTTCGTAGTCAGCACGTCCCATGAAACCCTGAAGTGGCGAAAAACCTCCATTCATGAGCAGTTCAAGGTCACAAAGCTGGCGGGGAGTCAGATCCCACGACAGCCAATTCTTAGAAGCGGCGCGCAATTCTTCTCCGCGCTTTGCATCCACCATCAGATTTACGAGCGTGCCCCCGTGGGGCGGATTCAAGTGTCCTGTCGTGTTCATATCAGTTGTGAAACTGAAAAACTCCCTCCCGAGAGATTTGTGTGTTTATCGATTCCCGATCGCTTTTGTGCCGTTACAGGTGGCGAATTGGAGTACCTTCTCGACCGCTCGACAACTTACTCCAGTTGCCCACTCTCTTCTCGCAGGAAAACCAAAAAAATCAATTTGGGGCTTCTTATTGGCTCGCCACGTCGCCCTGCGGTTGCTCGGTTCGTCCTTAGGACGTCATAATCATCGCGGTAACAAAAATATACGAAGCAAATCAATGCACAAGGGGTGAAAGCAATTGACTCTCCGAATGCGACAGGAGAATCACTATTTAACTCCTTGTTTTACAATTACTTAAAAATAAGGCATAGAGGTCGGGGGAAAATCTCCCCATCGCTGTGCAATATCTTGCACAGGATTCGCCCTAAAGGTTTCCCGCGAACTTTGATCTGGGGCTTGGTCGACTGTCTGGACCTTCGGTCAACCGTCCCGGCAATTCCCTCGACCCCGCATGGCCCCCGGGCTACACATGTGAGTAGTCTGAACGCATATGGCACTATCTCGCGCATTTTCGCTGCTCCGTTTCGGGCTGTGGAATTATCCTAGGGTCGACCAGAAGTTAGGTAGGGAAACTTTTCAACAGATGCCTGCTGTACCCTACCCGGGTGAAAAGCATGTACTCAAGCCAGACCCAAAGTCCAAGCTCAACTCTCCAATCCTTGCCCGGCAGAGTCGTATGGCGAATGCCGTTGCGCTTCGAAATAGCCAAGCTAACGGGCCCGAGATACTCGCTGCGCTGCTTGCTCTTCCACGACATTACCGACCAAGTCTGCGAATTTACGAGAGGCCTGGGCGTCACGCTTGGCATAAAAGATTTCGAGGCAACGATAAAGTTCATTTCGCGTTATTACACGCCGATCGGACTTCAAGATTACTTGGACGCTCGTCGCCAAGGAAAACTTCCGCACCGACCTGTTCTAGTTACGTTCGACGATGCTTACGCATCCGTTGCTTTGAACGCAGCACCGATCCTGCGGCAGTATAAGGTCCCCGCCGTTTTCTTCGTTACTTCGTCTCTCGTTGGAAACGAAGAATTAGGGCTGGATAACCTCTTGAGTTATGTGGCGAATACTTCGGGATTTGAAATGGTACGCGCAGTGGCTCGTCAGTTTGCTCCCCGCGGGGATATCGAACTGGCATCCCTTGAGCAAGTGTTCGACGACCTGCTTCCCGTGATGTCACAAGACCGGATCCGAAAACTCCGTGCGACGCTGAGTTCGGCCGCTGGAATCTCTTCCGCGGACCTTGCGCGACGGGCGAAACTCTACGTCAACGCAGGACAATTACGAACGCTCACCGAGTCTGGTTTCGAGATCGGAAACCACACCTTTTCTCATGTTTTTTGCAGATCCCTTGCTGGTGGTGATTTCGAGCAAGAGATCGATGCGAACAAAGCAACGTTAGAGGCGATCACAGGCTCACCAGTCAGGGCTTTCAGCGTGCCCTACGGATCCCCTGCGGATCTGACCAGCGAACTCGCGGACAACTTGCGTCGTTCCGGACACGAAGTCGTATTTCTGGCCCGCGATCGCTCGAATTCTTCGGGCACAGATCTCTATCGCCTCAATCGCATCAACCTGCACGCCGGCAGCGACAAAGACTTCTTCGGACAAATCGAAATCCTTCCGCGGCTTCGGTCATTTGCCGATATTTTACTGGGGAGAAATCATACAGTACCGAAGGCACGGCGAAGTGGTCCACGCCTGTCGTAACGGATAAGGTGTTTCACGGCAGGAATTTGTACCAGAGCGCGTTGGCCCGGTTCACTGGGCCTATGACGTCACCGTAATTCCCGGCTTCGCCGCCGCATGACAGGTTTTGCGCTGAAGAAGGGGAACAAGGAATTTTTCCCGAGACAGCCTCGTGTCCGTCATAGGCATTATCGTGAATGGATACCAAGCCTTGATTCAATTGCTGAAAGTCCTGCCAGCTCCACCAATCAGCCCCAACGAATTGAGTGTCGTGATTTTGCCCGTTCGTAGTTAACAGGTATTGAACCGTGTTGAACCACATCTGCCCGCGAGTAGCTTGGTCAGACATGTCGTTTGAATCGGAAACGGGGTAGCACGACATAGAGGAGTCTGCTTGGGCGCTGATGACGCTAAAGGTCATAAAAGGTATGTCGCCGAGATATTGAGTGGCATATTGATAGGCGGACTGGAACGCAGCGGGAGTTGGGACTGGTTGCCAGTACTTCAGCGAGACAAAGGCGCCGTCGAGGTACGGTGCCGCTCCTTCTAAGAACTTGCTGTACGCCGGTGCTCCGTAAGATCCCAATACATCGAGGCCGAAATATGGAATCTTTGACACGGCCTTCAAGTCGTCGTGCATGGTCTTAAAGTACTTCGCTGACATCTCAGGAACCCAATTGTCCAGGTCGGCACCAAAACGCGGGTTTGCGTTGGGCACGGCATTGCTACCCCGACCATGGCCGACGCAGGAAAAATACGTCGGATACTTTGGATCCGCTCCTTCCAGGCAGAACGGGTTTGTCCCGACCCAGGATGTGTGGGAACCATCTTCGTCCATCAGCCCTTTGCCCCCGGCCATCCAGCCACCGTAAATGTAATTTGCCGTGATCGCGGTTCCTGTTGCTGGCGGTGTCACGAAGGAGATGGTGACGGCGCCGGTCGAGTAATCGATCGTGCTCGACGATTGGACGATGTAGTTTGCAACGGGACTACCGAGCGAACCCTCATTCGACCTCTTGGTACCACAGCCCCTGTGGAACCACGGGCAATCCCCGGCCCTCGCTACACCGTCCGTAAAAAAGAGGAGGCTGTAAGGTGAGACGTCCGCATGGGCCAATGTGTGCGTAAAGACTGTCGTTGTTCCATCGCCCGTGCCGACCACTTCTCCACTAACATTCTTTCCAGTCGAATCGAATGTTGTATAGTTTGATCCCCAGGCGCTGTTAAGCGCGGATATGCCTCCGTTATATTTCTGCCACAGATAATCGCGTAGGCTGCAAGGGTTGGCGATGGAACAGGGCGTCGTAGGATTCGTCGCCTGAGTCTTCGTATAATTCTGCGTGGTCTGGTAAAGAAACGTCCTGTCTCCCATGGGCGTGGACTGAATGTAAGTCTGCACGGGCGAGGTGATCAGCGTCATCCATGCAACGTTTGAACTGGTATGCCCTGTAGCGAAATCCGGTCCGGCGCCTGCACCCCAGAAATAGTCCGAGTCGTCGGTAAATACGGCCAGTAGGTATGGATCATTACTGCGTATCTTCTGGATTCCGGCGTTGGAAGTATTGGCGAGGGCTTTTTGCCACCACGCGTTCAGCTTGGGATCGAAGACATCGTAAAGAGCTCCGCCGCGCCAAGCATTGTAATTATTGTTGACGCCGCTGATCTCGTCTTTGATCGGTTCGGGCAGAAACCCAAACTGGTTGATCGATGCGTACTCGGCAGGCTTAGGTTCGATCAGATAGGGTAAATGAATGGGCTGTCTTCTATTCGGCCAGTCACATTTCGGACAAGCCTCCCCGGGCTGGACATAAGGCCCAGAGTCCTGTCCGATCGAGTTAAACCCCCAGGTCGTCATGCGCTTGAGTGTCTGCCATCCCCAATTAAATGTCGCGTCGCCGTACTTCGCGATGTAAATCGGATATGTGTTGACGCCGTTGCAGTCCTTCGCGGAATTGCCGTTTGTTTCGATGTTGCCTACGCTCATGGCTATGAAGGCGTTCCCTGCGGGGTCGCAGAACCACCAGCGATTCCCAAGCTTGGCAAGGATGAAATGGCCGGTCTTGTTTACGCATCGCAATCGGGGCGAACCGCCGTACTGATCTACCGGCGGCCGCGGAGAAGGTTCTTGCAGCGAGGCGGCTTTGGCACCCTGCCGAGAAACGCGCATGCCACCCAGCGCCACGAGAATCGAACCCACGATGAGAGTAATCGAAAGCCTTCTCACACCTGCAGCACCTCTGCCGCTCGCCAACGCGGCCCCGCGCGCCATTCTGCCACTACGACATGATTAATGGGAATGTGCTCACTGAAGCAGTCTAGCGGCTTCATAACCGGTCATCGCACAAGTTTAGCTATCTCGCGCAAATGCTCCAGCAAATCTGTCTTGGACATGTCTTGCACTCGTAACGGACTGGAAATTTCCTTTTCCCGCACGCCGTTTAGTTTCGACATATGATATCAGACCGCTAGAATTTCTCCCAGCCAACCGTCATTTGAGCATAATGTTGGATGACTGTTCGATCTGCAGCAGCGATGCGCACATCTTCGCCGCTGTTGGAGATTTCGACCCGTTCTGCTGCCTGGACTGTGTCAGAACGTTGGGCAGGCAGGCGCACGCCGAACATTGGTTTCACGGTGACTCGAAACGATGCTTCGAAGTATTTTTAGCAATTGGGTTGGCCTTTTGGCGATCGGCTTGATGTCCTTCTTGATCACTCCGTTCATGATTCATCGCCTCGGCGACTTTCAATTTGGCATATACACGCTCGCATTCTCCACAGTGGGATACTTTGACGTTCTGACAACAGGAATTCGCAGTACACTGCAGCGCTTCACCGGCCGCCTAAGCGACGCGCGAAACCGTGAGGCGCTGAATGGAGTGTTCAGCACGGCCCTGGCCGTTACGCTTGTTGGCGCGGCGTTGATCATCGTAGTTTTCTTTGGATTGGCACGAGTCATACCCTCCTTTTTCAAGCTCGACCCTATGCAGCAGCATCTGTTCGCCCAGTTGGTCATTCTTCTCGGCCTTAACTTGGGAACAGGCGTTCCGGTGGCGCTGCTCGGATCATACCTCTGTGGCTTGCACCGTTTTGACTTGTACAACCTCCTCTCAATCGTCCGGCAGGGCGTGCGGACCATATTGATTCTGGTTGTGTTGTTGCGCGGCCAAGGGGTGCTTGCGGTTGCCGTTTGCGTACTGGTGTCGACACTCGTCTGTGTGCCGCTTAATTGGTGGATGATTCGGAGGATTGATCCAGGGGTAAAACTTACGAGGAAACTCGTCCAGCTGCGGACGATGCGGGAGCTGCTGACCTTCAGCTTTTGGACATTGCTGAACAACGCCGGCGGACTTTTGCGAGACTCGACAGATTCGATTGTCATTGGGCGCGTACTGAACACAGCATTGATTACTCCGTTCGCGGTGGCTTCGCGCCTAGTGGCTTACCTCCGCCCGGTCATTACGAGCATGGTTAGTCCCCTGCTACCTCGCATTAGCCAACTCGAGAGCCAAGGCCGTCACCAGGAGATCCGGCGACTCTTCCTCAGCATGACGCGACTGCCTGCACTGGTTTCGTTGGCAATCGGCTCTATCCTCGTATTGCACGGGCGCAGCGTGCTCCTTCTGTGGGTCGGAGCACGTTACGTATCGAGTTATTCCATCCTCGTGCTGCTGACGGTCGGCGCTGTCGCATCAACAGCACAGCTCGGTACGCTTCACACTCTGATCGCTTTGGGCCGTCACCGCGCTTATGGCCTTTGGACAGTCGGGGAGGGTCTAGCAAATCTTTTCCTGAGCATCATCTGGGCGCACAAGTACGGCCTTGTCGGAGTAGCCTGGGGCACCGCAGTTCCTTTGCTCGCGGTTAAGTTGACGTTGCAACCCTGGTACATCACGCGAGTCCTGGGGATGTCGCTCGGGGAGTATTTTCGCAAGGCGTTAGCCAGGCCTCTGATAGCTTGTGGGCTTTTTGTCGGGACCTGCGGTCTAACCGGTGGTTTCCAAGCAAATGGAAGCTTGTGGCACCTTCTCGGGGCACTTACTTGGCAAGGCATTCTGCTCATGATTCTGGCGTACGTAGTAGGCCTGAACGCATCGGACCGAATGATGCTTCGGTTGCGATTTCCGGTCATTGCCCGGCTGGCTCCGTTTTCCAAGGCGACCTCGAAGTAATGTCCCGCCTGACGGGGATAGACGCTTCAGGCGAACCGTACTTCGAGACAGCAAACCGGCATCGCCAGGAGCAACGAATAGCGGGGCTCGGGGCCGCTCGCGAACTGCGTAGCGGCCAACTGATCGGGCACATATTGTATACTTGCATGGCATTTTATGTGCTCACTTGAATGTTGTGGTTACACGCTTTTGCTACGATTCGTAATCGACGAATGAATCACAAATGGTTGATAACAATGGCTTTATTTTAAGAGAGGCATTGATGGACGGCACCGGGTGCGGCTCATGTTTCCGGAGCTCTTTTCTTTCGAAGGGAAAAAGTTTTCCTTCGGCTTTCTTAAAGCCTAAGTCCGTGGCCAAGCGGCTGGTTGCCGTAGTCAGGCGACTGGAAAGAACTTGGCGCCAGCCAGATTAAATAGAGGAGAAGCTAGTACTTGGGATCAACGCGTGTCAGCGTAATTGTTCCGTATTTCAAGCGAGGCGAGATCTTCGAGCGAGCCCTCGAGACGCTCTTGAGTCAGGATTACGAGAACAAAGAAATTATCGTTGTGGATAACCACTCCGAAGACGGCCTTAGGCAGAGGATATTGGCACGCCAAGCTGGAATCAAGGTCATTGAGCTTTCCGAGAACGGCGGTGCGTGTGTCGCACGCAACGAAGGAGTCCGCGCAGCGTCGGGTGATGTTGTGGTGATTCTCGACGACGATGCTGGCTTTTTGTCCCCCTTCGAATTGACCAAACTGATGAAGGTCTTCGATAACCGGCCCGACGTGCACGTGGTTGCTTTTCAGATTTGCGATCCCGACACGGGAGAACTTCGCTTGCGCGACTGGTGCCACCCTCGCTATTGGAAGGAGTTCGCGCAAACTGAGTTCGAGACGGATCACTTCGGCGAGGGGGCGTCCGCTTTTCGGCGTGAGGTCTTTGAAAAGGCCGGCGGATACTATGAACGGCTTTTCTACGGCGCAGAAGGACTAGATATGGAATTGCGAGTCATGGACCACGGGTTCAAGATTATCTACACGCCCGAGGTTCGCATCTGGCATCAGGTGTCCGCAAGAGCTCGTACCGACCATCGACAGTATTTCTATTTCACAAGAAACTACATCTGGATGGCTTACAAGGACTATCCGTTCTTGGCAGGCGTGCGCTTTCTCAGCTTTAAGCTTGCCATGATGCTCTACCTGGCGGTTCGCGTTGGTTCCTATGGTTCATTTATGCGGGGACTGTGGGACGGCTTTGGAGGACTGCGGCACATCCGCCAAGATCGCACACCGATCAGTCGAGCTACAATGAGGCATTGGCTGGATCTCGAAAAAGGACGGCCCGGGCTTCTTACGAGGATGGCGCGTCATCGTGCGCGCCCGCAACTGTGAAACCATGAGCGCAGACGGAACTCAAAAATCCAGTCCGGCCCGGATTCCGCTGTGGGACCGATGGCTCCGTCGCTGCCTGGGGGCGGAGGCGTACCGACTGAGTGACTTCGAAGTGGTGGCGAACATCGGTGCTCATCGTTGGGTCTGCGCGCATCTGGTTTGCCGCTGGACACATGCCGAGGCGCTCCTCACCGCACACGAGGGAGGGCAATGATCCTCTTTTACTTTCTTATTACACAAATGCCTCTCGACCAGGACCCCACGTGGGGAAAATTTCTTGGCGCTGCAACGCTCATCAAGTATTTGGGGCTCGCTTGTGTGTTCTATGCCATATTGTACCTTGTCACCCGCCACTCTGCGCCACGTTATCTGGCAACGATACAGGCTCGCCTGTTCATGGTTTTTCTGCTGCTTACCTTCTGCTCTTATTGGCTCATGGGCCCTGCATTCTCCATCCGGACAAGCCCATTCATCAGCTATCTTTCGATGGCCTTCTTATTCTTTGTGGTGTTGAGCACTGTGGATACCCTCTCACGCCTGCGGTGGACGCTCCTGGCAGCTGTGGGTTCGATGGGCTGGGCTTCCTTATTCGTCGTGAGAGAATGGATGAGGGACCCCATGTGGCGGCCTGGTTCGATCGCCGGAGACGCCAACTATTTTGCACTAGATACCTGCCTAGTACTTCCCGTGGCTTTTCTCCTCGTGTGGCGTTCGCGCGTTCTTTGGGAGCGAGATTTTTGCCCTCGGCTGCCTTCTGGCAACCATCGGAGCCAGTATGCTTGGTGCGTCCCGAGGGGGTTTCTTCGCCCTTGGAGTAGCGTTCCTCTGGCTAGTGTGGCATTCGCCTCGTCGGCTTCGCAACTCCATTTTTATACTCGTCCTGGTTATCCCCCCTCTTTTGTTGCTTCCGTCCTCTCCCCTCCGTCGTTTGTCCACCCCAAGACGAGCGATATAACCGGCGAAAGATCGACCGGATTATCGCCTGGAAGGCAGGGCTGCGGATGGTGGAGCAACACCCTTGATGGGTATTGGGCTCGGAGAGTTCAAGCCGCGAATGATACAGTATGCCGATCCGGGCGTCGGCTTTTCGTCGATTGCCCATAACAGCTATCTTGAAGTAGCTGCGGAAACCGGCTTGCCTAATTTCCTTATTTTCTTAGCCATGCTCTTTTTCACTTACCGCAGTCTCAACCGAGTTCGCCGGAGAGCTTCGGACTCAGGCCCGCCGCTCGTGTATCTAGCAGCGACAGGCATCCAGGCAGGCTTCTTTGGTTTCTCGTTGGGAGCCTTCTTTCTTTCGTCGAGTACTTGAAGCTATTCTGGCTTTGGCTGTTCTTATCCATGTTGTTGCCTTCTTTTCTTCCAGTGAGAGCTGCGGAGCAACGAAAGAAGAGAGAATACCCAATGCCCGCGATGAGGCTGTCGCGGAAAGAACGGGATCGTAAGTGCTAAAGGTTCCGGAGCCACGAGCTATGTCCAACCCGAACAGCCTTTCTGGCAATACGCCGGTGAGGTCCGATGCCAACAACTGATTCCTTGAGATTGCCCGATTTTATTGGTGTCGGACCGCCACGAACGGCAACAACGTGGTTACATGAGGTTCTGTCCGGTCACGTCGGGCTCCCACAGGGAGTGAAGGAAACTGATTTTTTTATCTGGCAATACGACAAGGGACTGGAATGGTACGCGGCACACTTCCGTGATTGCCGGCCGGACCGCCCGATGGGCGAGTTCAGTCCAAACTACTTCGTCGGCTCGCAGACACCAGAGCGGATAGCCAAGGACATTCCCGCCTGCAAAATCATTTGTACGCTTCGGGACCCCGTGGAAAGAACATATTCGCACTATCGCAAGATGCGCGAGGGAGAATACTTTTCCGGCACCTTCGAGGAATGCCTTCAAGAGCGCACGCGATTGGTGGAATGGTCCAAATACGCCACTTACTTAAGCGCTTGGCGTCGACACTTTAGCAAAGAGAATGTGCTCGTGCTCATCCAGGATGACCTGAAGGCCAACCCGCAGGCTTTTCTAGATCAAGCATGCAATTTCATCGGAACCCCTAGAATCGAGGTTTCCAATTCGCCTTCAAAAGACAAGCTAGTTAACGCCATTCCCAGCCAACCGAGGAATCCCCGCCTGGCTCGGGTAGCGCGCATCGTGAGGGATCGCCTCCAAAAACGCGGAAGCTACACCATGGTGAATTTATTCAAGAAGACTGGCATTCGCAATTTACTTTTCGGTCGTGGCCCGTCGTTCGAGCCTCTTCAGGCTGGGACGGCCGCTCGTCTGAGGGAATTTTTCCGGCCAGAGGTGGAGGCTCTGGAAGATATGCTGGGGCGCGATTTGGCCGCATGGAAGACCGGCAGAGCCGTTTCTCCAAGGAGCGTCAACTAGCTGCAAAAACACTCGAGAGAACCCGTCGTATCAGGGCGGAAAAGGAACGCGCTCGCTTGGGGGAATTGCCACGTGCGAAATCGTGGTTCCTGGGCGTGTTAATGCGGTTGGTTGTTGTGCTGTAAGATTATTCTGAGCCAATCCGAGGTGAGTCCCGGCGCTTTGTGGCTCCGGCGTCGGACGAACTGGCAGGCAAATGGAAAAAACCAGAGACGTGATGAGCGATGAGCGGAAGACCGAAAAAGGGCAGATGCGGCTCCCAAGCATCATCGCCGTTGGACCTCCGAGGACGGGAACGACATGGCTTGATGCGGTGCTGAGAGGTCATATCGGTTTGCCATCCGAAGTGAAAGAAACTCAGTTTTTCAAGTGGAATTATGACAAGGGAATCGACTGGTACGCCTGGCACTTCCGCAACTGCCCACCCGATCTCCCGGTCATGGAGATTTGCCCCAGCTACTTCAACTTTGCGCCTGCGCGAGAACACATCAAGGAGCATGCCCCTGGCTGCAAAATTATCTGTACCCTGCGGGACCCCGTGGAACGACTTTACTCTGTGTACCGGCATTATAGCGGCTTTTCAGGTTTTAAGAGTTTTGAGGAAATGATTCACGACGCCCCGGAGCTCTTCGAGGCTTCGAATTACGTGGTGCACCTTCGCGAATGGTACGCACAGTTCGGAAAGGCGAATGTTCTCGTTGTGCTTTATGACGATCTGGAGGCTTCACCGCAAGAGTTCTTAGATTCGATCTGCCAATTTGCAGGCATCGAAAGGTTCAGCGTGGACGCAACAGAAGCAGGCACGAAGAAAATCAATGCATCACCCAGAGGCGCGCGCAGCCGGCGGCTAGCCATGGCATGCGGAAAACTGAGGGGGTGGATGCTCGCGCACAGGCTCCACAAGCTAATCAACTTGTGGCAGAGATCTCCCTTGTGGAGAATTTGCTTTGAAGGGGGGGAGGAATTCGGCCCGCCTTCACCCGAGATCGAGAAACGGCTCCGCGAACACTTTCGCCCGAGCGTCGAAGCTTTGCAGGAACTCCTCGGGAGGGACCTTGCTGCCTGGAAGTAGCCAGCGCACGGGCTGGCACACTCACTACGCGCCGGCAACGCTTTCTATTCGACCAGTAGGCGCACACATCGCTTTGGATCCTCCCACGCAATTCAGGCGTAACGAGGCCAAACGAGCGCTTCGGAGGCGTGCATGCGCATAGTCGCCGCCAGGGACGAGGATTCAGCCGCCTGGGATGACTTCGTCGCGGCACACAGCTCATGTATCAATTACCACCGCTGGGCGTGGAAACGGGTAATCGAACGTGCGTTTGGGTGGCAGACTTTCTACCTCACGGCTGAGGAGGACGGTAAGAGTTCGGGCATCCTTCCCTTGGTCTGGCTAAACAGCAAACTATTTGGCAGTCTTTTGTGTTCGCTGCCGTTTTTTAGCAGCGCTGGCCTCGTTGCCGACACCCCTGCTGCTGGCGAAGCACTACTCGACGAAGCGCTGCGGATCGCGCGCGACGCGAAGGCAAGATATGTCGAGCTTCGCCACCGCAGGGCATCTTTCGTGCCATGGCCTTCGAAGACCGCCAAGGTGACACTCGAGTGCGATGTCTATTCCGATCCCGAGGAAAACATGCGGCACCTCTCCACCAAAATGCGCACCAATGTGAGAAGAGCGCTGAAATCCGGCCTCGAGGCCAAGTTTGGCGGAGCGGAATTCTTGCAAGACTTCTACGACGTGTTTTCCCTGAAAATGCGCGAACTTGGGACGCCCGTTTATGGGCGGGCGTTCTTCGAAGCGATACTCAGCCACTTTCCCGGCGAATCGTTTGTCTGTCTTGTCCGTCATCAGGAAAAGACCGTGGCTGCGGGGTTTCTGACAGGCTATCGGGATATGATCGAAGCAAACTGGAGCGCTGCGTCGCCCAAGGCAATGAACCTCCGGCCGAACATGTTTCTGTTCTGGCAAATGCTGTGCGCTGCGGGACAAAAAGGTTACCGCGTCTTTGATTTCGGGCGGTCGTCGGTCGGCTCTGGAACCTACGAGTTCAAGCAGCAGTGGAACACGCGCGTGATCCCGCTGTATTGGAACCACTGGAGCGAGGCTGGCGAGCAAGCCATGGAATTGAATCCGGACAATCCGCGGTATCGCGCTGCGATCTGGACTTGGCAACGTCTGCCGGTTTTTTTCACGAAATGGATCGGACCTCCGATAGCGCGCTGTTTGCCGTAAGTCATAGAGCTCCGATGGGAGAAGGGAAGATTGAAAGAAGCTGGCCGAAACGAACAGAGGGCGTCACTCGCGGTATCCGTCATCATTCCGACGAAGAACCGCGCAGGCGATCTTGCGCGGACGATCGAGACTCTGCTCACTCAAACCGTGAAGCCGCTGGAGTTGATCATCGTCGATCAGAGTCCCACGCCGACGTTCACGAAACAGATGGCCATTCCTGTGCGACTCACACACGACCCGTGCTTATCTGGAGCATCAGTCGCAAGAAACGTAGGTATCGACCAAGCGCAAGGGGACATTTGGCTGTTCCTCGACGACGATGTCCTCCTGGAACCTGACTTCATCGAACGGATCCTCGAAGCTTACAGCTCCGGCGTAACCGGCGTCTCCGGGATTATCACGAACTACTCGGTTCCACCATTTCGGCAACGGATTTGGGAGAAAGTCTTCCAAGCCGGCCCATTCCGCGATGACAGACAGAGAATCTATCGCGATGCTGGCCGGTTACAAGGTGCTAAGCCTATTCGCGTACGGCAATTCGGAGCCGGGCTGATGAGTTTCCGCGCCTCCGCAATTCGCGATCACAGGTTCGACCCAAATCTGACCGGTGCGTCTCCCGGAGAAGACATCGACTTTTGCGCCGGCCTACCAAAGGAAAGCCGCCTACTGATCGCCCCGAAGGCACGCCTGATCCACAATCGAAGCACGGAAAGCCGGGACTCCACGCCCTGGTTCAGCTTGGATGCGCAGGTGGCCAAGTACATGTACGAGCGTCACTGGAAGGGAGGAATCTGGAACAATCTCTGCTACGCTTGGCTGAGCGCAGGTTACGCCATTGTGGCTGGGCTTTCCTCACTAAAGAACAGGTCAACCGCGCCCTTGGAAGGCCTGGCGAGAAGGAGTCCGCCAAGGCATGCGGATTGCGCGTGGCTCTGGTTGACGGGATGCGATCCACTTAACTGGAACCACGCTCGTCCTCGGCATCTGCAATTTGCCCATCCATAACGGCAACGCGCCAATCGACCTCTAAAGAGCCCGAATCCCAGCGCCTGCCTGCACATAGCGGAATCTTCTCATTAGTGTACTGCCCATATTTAGTGGCCACTTACTTTTACGAGTAATATAATCAAATACGAGAGTCCTGATGAGTTTAGCGAGTCGATCCAAATCATTCTGGAACCGAGCAGCCGACGAGAATCCGTATTGGTACGTGTCATCCTACGGCCCCTACGATGCTAATCGCAATCTTGACGAATTTTGGGCTAGCGGACATAAAATCTGGGCGGACATCAAGCAAGTGACCGGTTATACTCCGGGACCGAATGACACGGTGGTTGAGATTGGATGCGGCGTCGGCAGGCTAACGCGTGCCATCGCGCCAGACGTTCGGCGTGTGATTGCATTGGATATCTCAGATAAGATGCTCGCTATCGCACGGCAGGCGAATTTGCCAAACGCGGATTTCCGTGGCGTAGACGGGTTTACGCTCCCTTCCGTCCCGGACAGCTCGGTTGATCTTGCCTTAGGTTACTGCGTGTTCCAACACCTGCCGTCGCACGCCGCCCTGAAATCCTATCTGGAGGAAATGCACCGTGTCGCCAAGCCGGGAGGGATGATTGCATTCACCCTGGTGTCACTTGATTTGACGACTTGGCTGCTGCCCGTTCTTCGTGTTAGAGCCTATTTGCGGGAACGCTTCTCGAGCGGGGGACCGAAGGGTGTCTACCGAAAAGAATGGGTGGGTATCAGGCCGAATGCCGCCGCCGTACTCGGCATGAGCCCGATCCGGCTGGATCGACACACGCTGGGCGGCGGCCGAATTCTTTACTTCGGGCGGCGCTGACCCCCGGTGCCTGGGCAAACGCACCACACGACGGGACGAAAGCCAGACGAAAGTGACAATCGACCGTCCGAGTATACTTCCGTAGCGGAGTGATGCGAAACGGAATGCCAGTTAGCAAAGGAAGCTCGCAACTGATCGCCGAGATCGGGCAACAGATCTCGCCCGAATCTGCGAGTCTGCATACATGGTGTGATAACTACCTTTCAGCGCATGCGAGGCGGCTTGCCTTCGATGTTGATCTCGTCCAGCATTATGCCCATGCGGGAGAAACACTGCTCGACGTGGGTTCGGTACCCCCTCTGTTGACTGGAGCGCTCAAGCGACTCAGCTACGACGTGCAAGGAGTGGACATTGCTCCGGAGCGATTTGAGAGCTCCTTTGCGCGGCTCAACGTCTCAGTCGCAAAATGCAACATCGAGACCGAGAAATTGCCCTTTCCTGATCGCTCGTTCGGCCTGGTCATTTTTAACGAGCTATTCGAGCATTTGAGGATCAATCCTATTTTCACGATGCGTGAAATTTTTCGAGTTGCTCGGTCCGGCGGGGTTTTATTGCTGTCTACGCCTAACGTGAAGTCGTTGAACGGGATCGTCAACTTCCTGGTGCGCAGCAAGGCGTTTTCATGCTGCGGGTCCGTCTTCGATGAATATGAAAAACTCTCAAGCCTCGGCCACATGGGGCATGTGCGCGAATATACACCCCGTGAGGTCTGCGAATTCCTTTCCAGGATTGGATTCCACGTCCAGAAGCGCATATACCGGGGTAGTTATGACGGGCACCTGCAGCGCGTTATTGCTAACCTGATCGTCCCACTCAGACCCTTCGTTACAGTCGTTGCTATCCGGCCTTGATCTGCTCTAAGCATCCTCGAGCGATGATTTAAGCAAAATCGTAAAGTTCGGGACGCGGCTTGTCCTCGGCATTGCCCTTCACAGCAAGGACTTCTGCCCACTAAAGAAGAGACGTTCGACCAGCCAGGCACTCTCACCGCGGAGGGTACTGAAACCACATTGGCCCTGCAATTGTTGGGATAGCATCACTCTCATTCACTTCCGCGCTTCTTACCGCCTGCCACGCATACTCAAGAGCGTCCGCCCCTGAATCCTCCCCAGAAACGCATGTCTCTCTTGTTCAATCGGATCCGAGCAGGCCGACTGGACGGATGCCCACCTAACGGTACAGGTCTAACACCTGGACTCTTTTCGGACTACCGAGCAGGTGTTTTGATCCCCGTAAGACCTCAAAATTACCCCAGGGTCGAGGAAAGAGCCGACAAACACGGGGAGACACTCAAATGGGGACTAAAGCGCAAGCATTCTTGAAGTTGCATGTCGGTACACCGCGTAGCGCCAGAGGATGGCAGAGCGGGTCGGTCTTGGGGTGGAGTACTAGCTGCCATTGGTGCCCTACTTTGCTTGACCTTCAGCTTGTCCGGCTGCGCTCTCACTGGTTCAGGCAGTAATTTCCAGGCACAATCCGCATCCCTAAACATCACCACCGCCAGCTTGTCCGCAGCGCAGCAACAGGCTGCATACCAGGCCACCCTGACCGCTTCAGGCGGCAGTGCCCCATATCTCTGGAGCCTCAGTTCCGGCACTCTTCCCGCGGGGCTGTCCCTTACCAGTGCAACCGGCGAAATTGCAGGCTCCGCTTCAAAAACCGGAAGCTTTTCTTTCACAGTCCAAGTGCAGGACTCCTCATCCCCGCTGAAGACGGCAACCCATGGGTATACAATTGGGGTCTCGAAACCGGGTTCGAGTTTAAGCATCACGACGAGCAACATACCAAGCGCCACGATGGGAACCGCGTACACAGTGGCATTCGCCGCCAGCGGCGGCTCTTCTCCCTATACTTGGAGCATCAATTCTGGATCGCTGCCCAGCGGATTATCGTTAGGTTCTTCAACCGGCGTTCTAGGCGGGACTCCTGCCCAGCAGGGGACTTCCAATTTTACCATCGAGGTCACGGATTCGGCTCAGCAGACCGCACAGGCTGCATTTAGCATCGCGGTTTCGAAATCAGGTTCATCGGGATCGACCTTGAGTATCACGACAAGCAGCATTCCGGGAGGATCAGTCGGAACCGCCTACGGAACCACATTCATCGTCAGCGGCGGCTCTTCTCCCTATACCTGGAGCGTCATTTCTGGATCGCTGCCCAGCGGATTATCGTTAGGTTCTTCAACCGGCGTCCTAGCCGGGACTCCCACCCAACAGGGGACTTCGAATTTTGCCGTCGCGGTTACGGATTCAACTCAGCAGACCGCACAGGCTGCATTTAGCATCGTGATCTCGGCACCGGGAACCACGCCAACTCCCGGCGTAGGCCTCGACCAATACGGTGGCCGCATGGACATCAACTGCTCTTTAGCAAAGGGCTACTTCTATACGCAGAAAGTCGGCAACCACTGGTACTTCTGCGACCCGCTCGGCAACGCCTTTGTGGCCATGAGTGTCGGAAACATCCTTACCAATGGCAATCCGACAAAGGATTGCAAAGGCGTAAATACCTACCCGACCTATGCCGCGAAGTACGGCGATACAACGTACAACTGGGGCTGGCAAACGCTGAAGCGGATGACTGGCTGGGGATTCAACACAGTTGGACAGGATTCCGGGGCGTACGTCAGCGCCTCGCAAATATGCTCCAACTGTCTCTGGCCGGGTCACAAGCAACCGATTCCAGTGCCCTATATCACAGAAATGAAGCCTGCCGAGAACGCATCGATAAACGTAAATGGCTATATCAGCGAACCAATCAAGGATGAGCTCGGTACGACAAACAGCAATTACACGGGTTGGCGGGGCGCGGCGCTTTACGATATGTTCGATCCAAAGTTGAATACCTACATGCAGCAATCCATCCAAAAGGATACGGATATCACCAGCAACTATCCCTACCTGCTGGCCATCTTGACCGACGATTCGGATTATTTCTGGGGCGCCGGCGCGGGGCCAGATTTTGCCAGCGGACACACCAATGCCAACATTGCCTGGGTGACGCTGATCACCTCGCCTGTGCAGACTTACACTCAGTCCACTCCACTGGGAGCCCAGTCGTTCGTCTACCAACAGACCATGACTTACTCGAAGGCTCAGGCGACGAATCCGACGACGCCCTGCTCCATCGCCAACCCTTGCAGCCTGCGCGATTACCTGTGGCAGAAATATAACGGGAGCATATCCGCGCTCAACGGCACCTGGGGGTCAAACTATACGACATTCGATTCCACGGGAACTCCGGTCAGCGGCGAAACGATCGGCGCTGGTGACGGAACGAAAACTACCTTTAGCCATACCTTGGCCCACAATCCGGTATCCCCTTTCAGCATACTCATTTCCGTTGGGGGGACTGCTGAAGCGGGTGACTGTCCGTGGTTCCGCATAGGCTGTGTCAGCACAACGGCGAATACAGGCTCACTTGGCAGCCCGACTGCTAGCTACATCGTCGCAGCGTCGAGCACAATTGATTACTCCACCGGTTCCGTGTCCGTCTCCTTTGTAAAACCGCCAGCGAAAGGAACTGCTATTACGGTAAGTTATATCTACGACGGCTGGATGGCCGGGGGCACAGGTCTGATGGACGAAGATGGCTCGCACACATCCTGGGTAGGCACAAACGAGTTCTGCCTGGAGGGGGCGAATCCGAACTATACGACGTATTTTTCCTGTCGCGCCACGGCGGGAGCTGGCGATCCCTTACCCAACGCGAACTCGACTCTGGGTGCGGACCTGGATAATTGGGTGTCCCAGATGGCGGCGCAATACTTTAAGACCATGCATGACGACATCAAGGCCGTATCGAACGTTCCCTATTTCGGCTTGGACATAATTGGATCTTACGGTTCGCCCGCATACAGCAAATTCTTGGAAGGCGCGGCTCCCTATCTCGACGGCGCTTTTACCGGATTACATTACTGGGCTCCGCTCCCAAGTCCCGCCGCGTTCCAGTCCGCCTATCAATATCTCACTCAATATCTCGGCGACATACCGTTTATGACCTTCAGTGATATCGGCTCGGCAGCGAATTCTTCCTACTACTGTGACGCCGGAAGCGGCCCAGGGAACTTTCCAACTCAAGCCGCTCGTGGTCAAGCGTGGTACGACCACGTTAATTATCTTCTCAGCACTAATAGCTACAATGGCGACACCCAGTTCGTCGGAGCCGATTGGTGGAGCTGGCAGGACTTCCAAGGCCTGAATCAGGGCCTTGTCTCTCTCGATGATAATGCCTACGACGGACATGAGGACGTCACTGCGAAGGTGCCATGCTCGTCTCCTATTCAGGGACTTACCTGCGGAGGCGAGGCAAGCAACTTCGGCGACGCGATTACGCTGATCAAGGCTGCCAACGCAATCTGGCTGAAATGATACCGAATTGCGTTCTTCAAAGATCCTGACTCAACGCGAGTAGCGTGCGGCCGATGGAAGCTTCCAACCGGTACGTCCCCGCCGAGACGATGGCATGCAAGACTCCCGTCGTCTCTTCGTGCTGCAAGAACGCTGCTTCATTTCATCCGCTGACCACGCCGACGCGGCGCAGAAACTTGACCACGGACCGAACCGGATAATAGACGACGTCGTTCCCCAGGATGTACTTCGTAAACCAAGGGTACTTGCTGAACTTGAACATCAGCGTGTTCAACCGGTCTTTCGGCGGCGGTTCGAACTTCGTCGCGTGCTTTTGCCAGTCGCCGTCCACAACAATATCCTGTGCTTCGATGCGGCCCAGGTTTTGTTTTGCGGCAAACACGACGTGCCTCGATAGATTCGGGTTAAGGCCGATTAAGCGCATACAAGTGGCGTCGAGCGCCACGCCGTCTTGGCTCGCCAGGATAAGATCGAGCCGCCGAGGCTTTCCAGCCACCGGGCCTCGGCCCTCCATGCAAACTGTGGCGTCGATGACTGAAAACTGCGGATGAAAGATCCGGTGCAACGAGGAAAGCATCTCGTGAATGGCGCCGTGGTGCTGGATGCGATCGAGCGCACCAGGCACGCAGCCCCATTGGTTTTTCAAGACACCTGTAAAGTACGTAAGCGCATGCGTCTTGAGCACCGGTATGGAAATGAATGTGTCGCACTCGAGAAGCATTCGCGGAAGCGGAATTTCGCCGATCGGCTCGCATCGGCAATTTACCGTCGGCATCTTCGAAAGATTTACGAGGGACACACCGTACTTCTTTTCGAGTTCTGTGAAGCCGGTCGCTTCGTAGACATACTCGGTGGTCTGGCGGATGTGATCCGCTTCCACGATGGAAATCCGATTCGTTTGCTCCAGGAGCACTTCGACTACAGCGGCGGTGACCGCTAGCTTCGTGTTGGACGACTCCATCTGTTCCGGTACGGCGGTGCAGAGATTAGGTTTGAGGACAACGGTGCCGTTGCGCGGCACCCAGCGCCGCCACTCACAAAACTCCATGCACTCACGAACTGCCGCGGCGATGCCCTGCTCTTGTGTCCCGCGAAGAATCACGCCACTCTTTTCTGTTTGACTCACGGAAGCTCTCTGATCGATGGTCAATTTGTTTTCCAATCTGGTGTTCGTCCATTCACGCTCGAGTGCTCCGCAAGAATTCTGAATAATTCCACAGCACGTCATCGACAAGCTTTCGCCAAACGGCGTTGCTTGGTGAATTCGATTGCGGTGCCAGTCCCGGCAGTCGTACCGGCAGGAGGCTCTGGAGTTCACGCCAATTCACATCCAATCGCGGCGGCTCGCCATTATGTTTTATTAAGCATGGTAGCCGGAACGCGATTTCCGCCGCGACCTGATACACCAAGTATCGCGGAGTCGAACGAGAGGCCAGTTTCCCCCAACGGGGCCATTGCGTGCAGCTTTTCACCCAACCATTCCGCTTAACTACAGACATCCACCCGCGAAGTCGCTGCTTCGTCGTCTGCCGTTCTGCGAGCCGGTTCGTGAGGCTCGCGATTGTCAATTCACCGCTGGCGTGCGTCAACTGAATCATTTCCCAGCGCCACAAGCGGCGCATATAGCTGATCGCCTCATGCCAGAATTCCACGCCACGATCGCAGCTCTCTTCGTCGCCAGCGAGTTTCCACGAAGTGCACTCCGCGACGCGCGAGGCAAACTTGGTCAGCGGAAACGGCGCCTGCTCATTTGGCTGGCTCGCCAACGCCGACAAGCGATCGGCGCGCTCGCTATAGGTCGGCACATAATCCCCGGCGAACACCAGGTACGACGTGGCCATGTCGAGATAGAGTTTCACCGTCGCATAGTTCAAGCGAGGGGTCAGTTGAACGGTCGAAGTCTCCAGGTCGTCCACGAACTCCAACTGCTCGATCATTCGATTGCATAGCAATCGCCAAGCGTCTTCCCGGGAAATTTCCTGCGCCACAAATTTTGGAATCAGGTCCAGAACACCCGGATGCCCCAAGATGACTTTGCCGCAAGAGCGCAGCTCATAAGAAAAAATGTGCGGTGGCAAGGCCTGCAAATACGACGAACGCACCACGGCAAGGTCGAGCGAAACCTCAATGCCCTGGCTGCGCAGCTTCTTTGCACTCTCTTGCTTGACCAAGTCCGCGGATCCGGCGTCTGCGCCGCCACCGTCCCGTTGAACAACCAAAAGGAACTCCGCGTCGCTCGAAAGCTTCCATCCCTTACCCGCGTTCACAATTGTTGCTTCGCCACGAGCCGCGCTGCCCGTCAGGATCAGAGAAACCACGCGATCGCCGAACGCCGCACTGCATTCGCCGGCCACTATGTCGCAGATTTTCTGCACCACTTCGCTTCTCTGCATCATGTCTTCATCTTGATTCTCGCGTACAAGGCCGCAATTCGGGTCCTCCGGCGCAATGTCCCGTCGGCTACTGGATCGCTCGAGATCCGCACCGTCCTGCACTAGGTTTGCGCGGCGCGTATAGCCTCCTCGCGCGATAACTCGGCATTCGAGCTGACTCGCCGGCTCCATTCGGAGAGGTAAAGATTTGATGTTTGCTCGACTTGACGCTGAATCGTAAATTGCTTCAGAACTCTCCCGCGTCCCGCCACAGCGAATTTGCGCCGCAATTCTGGCTGGCGCGCAAGCCTAGAGATCGCGCCGGCCATCGCGGCGGGATCTCCCGAAGGAACCAGCAGTCCTGTCTCGCCATCGATGACAACTTCTGGAGTGCCATCCACCGCCGTTGCCACAATCGGAAGCCCAGCCGCCAATGTCTCCACCGCCGCAAGGGGGAGGCCCTCGTAAAACGAAGGCAGCACACCGATGTCCGCCGCAGCCAGCCAATCGGCAACGTTCGATTGGAAACCGACGAAACGCACAATCGCGTCCAAACCCAAATCTCCAGTGGTTTTATTCAGCTCGTCATGCAGCGCGCCGGTGCCAAGGCAAATCAGCCTGATATTGGGGAACTGCATCCGCAGCAACGCCAGTGCCTGGAGAAGGATACGGTGCCCCTTCTGCGGTTCCAGGCGGGCCATCGCAATGAGCACCAGGTCGTCCTTAGAAAAGCCAAGGCTTTGGCGAATTCCCTGCGGATGGGCTTTCGCGGGATCCACTCGCTCAATCGAACAGCCATTCTGAATGACCGAGACTTTTCTCGCAGGTATGCGCTTTTGCTCGATCAAATACCGCGCGTTTGCCTCGGAGACGGCGATGTAGCGATTGATCAGATGGCCAACGGCTCGATCAACGACAAAATGCGACTTGATCCAGCCCTTTCGCCATGTCTCGCGAACATGCGGCGTCTCGATAATCACCGGCACGCGGCAGATCGTTCCAATGGAAGAGCCGAACAGGCTAGCGCGAAACATGTGCGAATGGAGAATTTGTATCTTTTGTTGCCGCAGAGTCCGCGCCAGGCGCATCGCGCCGCGAATATCGGAAAGATGGTCGACCATGACCGGCGTCACGTGGACGTCTTTCGGAATATCGTCAACGTATTGCTCCAGCAGTACCTCCGGACACGCCAGATGCAGCCGGAACAGACGCCGATCCAATCCGCGCAGCAGTTCGAGGATGTGCTCCTCAACGCCGGCTCGCGCGACGGCGTTCGCAAACATCATCAGCGGGATGGGTTTGGCGTTAGCGCTCATGCCTTTTCGCGTTGCACAGCCTTCCACATCCAATCGTGGACATCCTGCACCGAGCCTATGGGGTTCTCAGGCTCTCGATTGCTCAAGAACACTCCGTCCGAATACGGGTCGTCGGGATGGTAGCCGTGCATTCCCACGGGCTTCCAACCCGCGCCGTTGAAATCGCTGCGGGAAAGCAGCCATCCGGGATGAAGCAGGAAAACAAGCTCGCCGAATCTCCGATCCGGAAAGAAAACTCCGAACTGCTTCAGCTCCGCGTCGGACAGCACGCGTCCGCATGGGACGTTCTGCAGAATGGCGGTCACTTCTTTGCGCGCCGCATCGTTGAAAAACCAGAACCGCGCCATCGTGGAATCGAAAACGGCCAGATAGTCTTCGGGCATGCGCAGCTTCAATCCCTCGAAGTGCTCGAGCAGGTCGTATTTCTCGCTCACCGGCGTCATACCGTGATCCGAAGTGATCGTGAAGAGGGCATCGCTGTCGACCTGCCGCGCGGCCGCAAAAACGCGTCGGAGATTTTCGTCGTACCGCCGCAGCCGCTCCTCGATCTTCCCCGGCTCGCCACAATTCATATGCAGAAACATGTCCATTTCGCTGAGATAGAGAAAATAGAACGAGGCGGCGCGGCTGCGGATATCCTGTTCCGCCTCGCGAAGAATCTGGGCATCGGTCAACTGATGATAGGTATAGGCGCGATAGGGAACGCGGCCCTTGTGGAGCTGGTCGAAAATCGACGGGGTTCCGGTGATGCCGCCAAGATCGTAGATATTGCGCCGTTCAACCCAATTGAAATACGGAAGGACACGAGGAGAGACGGCGCACTCAAAAAGTGGCCCCAGGCCCAGCAATCGCCTTCCCGTTTCCTTCAGGAGCTTTCGCGTGATTCTGTGCTCCAAAATTCGATCCGGCAGAAACTGGAAATGCCGGAACCAGCGAAAGGGAGACCCTTGCGGGTCGTAGTAGAAGAGGTTCCAGTGGCCGCTCTCTGACGGAGGAACGCCGGTGAGCATCGCCGGGATGGCTCCCGAGCTGAAGCCCAGCACCGTCCGCAGCGGCTGGCGGTAAGTGAGCACGTCAGAAAGAAAATTCCGCCCTTCGACGTACTTCCAGCCAAGCGCGTCGATCAGCACAATTACGGATACGTGCTTGTGCTCGCTTCCTCGCTCTTGCGGCAAAACAGCTTGTGAAATGCCGCTCATATTCGTGCCACTTGGCGCAAGAATTCCACGGTCTCGCGAGCAGTTTTCTCCGTCGTTCGTTCCGTCAAAGGAAGGTTGATCACTTCGTTTGCGGCCCGCTCGCCCTCGGGACAAAGGCCGTCGCGGTATCCGAAGGCTTCCGCCTTGGCTTCGCGGGGATGCAGAGGATGATTGAACCAATCCCCGAGTTCGATGCGCTTTTGGCGCGCCTTCTCCAAAACTTCTTCTTTATTCCGGACGCGCACGGGATACCGCAGAAGCACCGGATCGGCGTAGTGCGGAACGGAAAGTGTGGGAAGCCCGCAGGAGCGAAGGGCTTCGTCATAGACTAATTTGAGATTTCGCCGCCGCACAAGCAAGGCCGTCGTGGCCAAGCGTTTCCTGAGCAGCCACTGCTGCAGACCGGACATTCTTTTTGCATATCGTTCCGGCATCTTCCCTTCGAACTCCCCGGCTTCATTCGTACCCACGAAGACGCCCCGCCCGGAGAGGCTTCGGAACGCATTGGCCGCCATCCAGTAAAAACGAGGCGAGGAAAACACGGAACGCAGGACCAGTTGGCCGGCCAAGAGTGAGATCTCGCGGAACGAAGGCTCGTTGCATTCTTCGTCGTGGAAGCGCGCGATTTTTTTCGCGAGGTTCTTGTTCCCGGTCACCAGCCAGCCGCCCAATCCCGTCGAAACGGGCTTGGACCACTGCGAGCTGAAAATCGCCAGATCACCGGCGCTTCCTACCTCTTGCCAAACTCCGCGGTCGTCGCAATAGCGCGTTCCGAGCGAATGCGCGCAATCTTCAATCACCGCCATGCCTTGTTCCCGCGCCCATGCGGCAATTCGCGGCGAGGTACCGGGAATTCCGTAGGTATGCTGCAAGAGCAGGGCCTTGATTCGAGTCTGGGGATTTGCCTCGAACGCATCGGAGTAACTGCCCAAGGAAGGGCTGTAAGTTTCCGGGTCGATGTCCGCGTAGATGCATTTTGCTCCGGCAAAAAGAACCGCTCCGGGAACCATTGCGCAGGTATAACCGGGAATAATGACGCCGTCGCCTGGTCCGATGCCAAGGGCCCTGAGCGCGCCATATAACGCGACGCGTCCTTTCCAAAATGTAAATGTGAATTTGGATGGCGCGCCGCTCAACAGGCCGCTCTGCGCACTGGCGGATTGTGAAATTTGAACCATCAGGTTTTCCTGGAAAGTTCTGGCGTTAATTCAGCCGGAACTGAGGCGTGCTTGACTTGCAACGGAACCATCTTTTGCAGCCCGTCGATCACTTCTGCTCGCGTTGCTGTTCCGATTTGCTCTTCGCGGATGAGTTGCTCGAAGCTGGTCATCGGAAATTCATTCAACAGACGCTCGATCTTCGGCATCGTCGATTCCAGGTTGACGTAGGATTTGAACCGGCGCTTCCAGCTCATAGGCAGCCGCGGATGCTCAGGATCGATTTCGCGAGGATGAACGTAAAAAATCACCGGGCGGCCCTCGCTTAGTACGCCGCGAGCCATCCTGCAGATCACCGGATAAGGAAATAGGCGAAGATATCCGCCGCCGAAAAAGCACATCGGTTTGCCCATCACTTCGGCAACGGACAACGGAAATTCAAACAATTGGCCGGATGGACGCTCGATCCAAAAAGGTGAACGTTGTCCGTCCGCCATCCCTCCATGTCCGCGCGCTGCGGGGAACACCGACGAATCGTAGACGTAGCCCGCCTCGAGCAGCTTGTCGAAAAACCAATCTGTGTCGCGCGTGACCGAAAATCCCGCCGAGCGATATCCCCAAACTGCGCGGCCGGCAATGTCCTCCAGAATTGTCTTGGAGCGCACGGCGTCTTCATAAAAGGCTTCCGGAGTCATTTGATAAGTCAGGCGATGCGCGTAGCCATGCGACGCAATTTCGTGCCCGTGCCGCACGGCATCTTTCACCAGGGAAGGAAACTTCTCCGCGATCCATCCCAGAAAGAAGCACGTCACTCGCACGCCTTTCTGCTCGAATGTTTCGAGCAGGCGTTGAAAATTCCGTTCCACGCGTGACGGCAGCCCGTCCCACTCGGTCACATCGGGAGTGGCCGGCAGGTCCAAAATGTGAAACCAATCTTCCACATCGACGGAAAACACGCATTTCATGGCGTTGAACTTTCCTAGTCGCTTCCAGCTCGGCAAGGCTTCCTAAGAAACAGCTCGCGGTTTGGCCATCGCTGCGCGTAACCGTCTCATGCCTGTCTGGATCAAGCGTTCTGCCGGCCGCGAGACAATACCGCAACTTCCCAAACCGCAAAGCGCCTGCCGGTACATGCCTGGAAAACTCCGATGACCGCCGCCAGATTGACGAGCAGAAAGTAGAAAGGCATCGTGAAGATCGCACCGCCCTGCCGGTCCCGCAGGTTGAGCGTCCAGCCGGCCAAAGCCAAAATGTAGAAGACAGCCTGGAGAGCAAGCAGAAGAGCAAAAAACGGACGGTGCCAAAGCATCGAAGTCGCCAGAAGAATTCCCGCCATCGGAACCAGCGACAGCCAGCGCAGCACTTTTCGAGAGACAAATTGCCACGCCCGAAAACCGTGAAGGCAACGCCGCAGCCTCCAGAATCCCAGCACGCCCTGGCCGCAAATCCGCCGTTTGCGATCGAATTCTTCCCGCGAGGAACGCATGGCTTTTTCGAGCGCCCACGCCGCCGGGTCGCAGAGCAACGCGCAGCCTTGGCTGCCAATCCAAAACGGCAACTCCAAATCATTGGCCAGGTCGGGCTGAAGAGCATGAAACAGTGACCGGCGTATGGCAAACAGCGAACCGTCGCACACGATGATCGATCCCACGCGGCTTTCCAACCGCGTAACCATGAACTCGTAATTGAGATAGGCTCGCGTGCCGGAGCCAACCGCCAACTCTTTGTCTTCCGATTGAGTATGCTCGGTTCCGGTAACACAGCCAACACGAGGATCAGAAAAGTAACGGACCATGCTGCCCAAGCAATCCTTGCCGATATGAGAATTCGCGTCGGAAAACAGCAGCAAATCGCCTGTGGCAATTTTGGAAAGGCGGTTTAACGCTTCGTTCTTGCCAACTCGGCTCTCCATGCGCACATATCTCAATCGCGAATCATGGATGCCCTGAACGATCTGGTCCGTGCGGTCTTCGGAAGCATCCGAAGCCACGATCAATTCAAGCCGATCCGCGGGGTAATTCCAGGAAAAGGTTTCCCGGATCTTCCACTCGATGTCCTTTTCCTCATTTCGAGCGGAAATCAGCACGGACACTTTCGGGCAATAATCACTCGCAGTTTGCGGCTCAAACTTGCGCCACAACCCAGCCAGCCAGAGAAAAACCGGATATCCCACGTAAACGTATGCCAGCCACCCCGCGCTTAGCCAAAAGAGGATCAGCCAGAGTCGAATCATCGAGAACCCCGGCTCAGGAGCAGCGTCTTCAGCGTCTTGAACATAATCAGCACGTCGAGTCCAATGGAAATATTCTTGATGTAAAACAGGTCGTAGGCGAGCTTGTCGACATTGTCCTCAATCGTGGCACAGTAACCACGATTCACTTGAGCCCAGCCCGTCGCACCCGGCTTAACGACCCAACGCTGCCGATAGTAAGGTATTTTCTCCAGGCATTCCTCCTCCTGGTTTGGCACGAACGGGCGGGGTCCGACAAAGTACATATCTCCCTTCAGAATGTTGAAGAGCTGCGGCAGCTCATCCACTCGGGTTATGCGGAGCCAGCGCCCCACGCGAGTAAAACGGTCATCCATTTTCGTAGCCGGGCGATGATTATCATCACGGTCTGCGCCGTCCACCATCGTGCGGAACTTGTAAAGCGTAAAAACCTTCCCGCCTTCGCCGATTCGCTTTTGCCTAAAAATTACCGGCCCGCGGGAATCCAGACGAATCGCCAACGCAACCAAAATCAGCAACGGCGAAATCACGACGAGCCCGATGACCGACGCCGCGAAGGAAAATACCCGCTTGTAGATAAGCAAAGGTCGGGACACTTGGAAGCCTGGCGAAAACAGCAACCAACTTAAATGCAAGGACTGTACCGGAACTTTCCCGGTCATGGCCTCGTACACTTCCGCTCCGTCTTGAATTCGGACGCCGGTACTCTTCAGTTGCAAAAGGGCTTCGACCGGCAGTTTTCCCCGGCGCTCCCCCATGGCCACGATGATGCGCGCCGCCCGGTACGATTTCACCTGCCGGGCCAGTTCCTCATATTGTTCAGCCTTCGAAAGGTCGGTGAATTGCCCGCCGCCGTTGACCAGATGCTGGAGCTGGCCAACGATGCGCATGCCCAATTCCGCGCGTGACTCGATCTCGTCGATCAACGGCTTGGCCAACGGCCCGTCGCCAAGGACCAAGGTCCGTTCAGCAAGCTGTGGCAACGCATTCACCGCCAGGAACAGGCGCCGCCATGCCAACAGAAGTAAAGCGACAAACAGAAAACCGATCAGGAAGATGCCGCGGCCCAACTGCAGCGAAGGGAAGGCATAATAAACGACGGCCAGCAAAATACAAACCGTGCCGAACACCTCCACCAAACGCGTGAGAACTTCTCGCTGATTGCTAAAAACGAACGAGTCGTACAAATCGAAGTAATACATGCATACGATGAAAACTACGGCAACGACCAGGATCTTGAGAAATCCTTGCTCGTAATTGAGCATCAAGCGGGCTTCATCGGTCCCGAGACGCGTAATCGTTGCGGCGACGAAGGCAAACGTCACCCAGAAGGCTTCCGACACGCCCAGAAGCAATGTTCGTGTCGGAAAGTAAGCATTGAGGACTCGAATCAAGCGTCCGCCTCCACAACTTTCTCGGCGGAACCCCCGTTTTTCGAGGTCGGCGGTGTGCCGTAGCGCTTGTCGTAATAGTTCACACGGTCAAATTCGGTAGCACCGTTGAGTACCACGCCAATGAGCTTCGGGCCATCTAGGCTTGCAAGACCCTTCTTCAGCGCCTTCACCGGAGTCACCCCTTCCCGAACCACAAGGAGCGTTCCGTCCACTAAGCGATTCCAGATATTTGCATCCGCCATTGGGGTGAGGGGGGTGGAATCGACGACGATCCAATCGAACAAACCGCTTAACTGCATGAGACTTTCCGCCAGGCGCGCCGACTGAAGGATTTCCCCCGGCTCACCACACCGTTCGCCTGCCGGCAGATACCATAGAGGCAGACCATCTATATGGTAAAGGAAATCGTTCAGCGTCGATGTCGAATCCTTCCACCAATGGCAAATGCCCTTCAGGTGGCTAAGTCCCAGCAACGCATGAAGGCTGGGATTATGAAGATCTCCCTCGACCAATAGCACACGAGTCTGGGAGTGGCGCGCCAGCGTGATGGCGAGGTTAGCGGCAATCAACGTCTTTCCTTCATCGACGATGCTGCTCGTCACCTGCAGCGACTTGATCTCCTGCTGCGAACGCAGATTGCGTAACCGCGTTACCAGCACACGAAATTTTTCCGCGGGTAGACCCTGGTGCTCGGTTACCGCGACCAGGTGGCTTTCCGGCGCAACTCGCAACTGAACCGTCTGCGTTCCTTCCAATTCGAACCCACCAATCCCAGCGGGCGCGAATTCCGTTGCTGGCCGGACAGTCTCGGTGGCAACACCTCCGGTCGGTCGATGTTCCTGCTCTGACTTGCGCAAGGCTTCGTAGAGGCGGCTCATTCTGCTTTCACTCCTGACTCAAGGCTTGTTTCATCATTCGGCTTCTCGGCACCGCTATCGAGATCCTCAATCATTCGAAAAAGCGCCTTCAGTGCCCTTTTTCGCGATTCCGGATCTTCTATTCCCGAGCCCGGCGCGACGGTCGGCACATCCAGGCGAAAATCGGCGGCGACTTCCTGAACCATGTCCCCGGTAATTTGTTTCGCTTGTTTTGCGTAGCCCGATACCAGCGAGTTTTCACATAGAGTGTTGATCAAGCGAGGAATTCCGCGCGAATACTGATGCACCGCGGCGATCGCCTCCTCCGTGAAGATTGACCCGCCGTGCGAGTTGGCGCCGGCGAGCTCAAGCCTACGCAGGATGTAGCCTTTCAGCTCATCCACTCCCAGGGGTTCCAAACTGCACCGTAAACCCACTCGCTGCTTCAACTGTCTCAAATGGGGCGAGTCGAGCCGGCGATCCAGCTCCGGCTGCCCCACCAGTACAATCTGCAGAAGCTTCTGTTGCGACGTTTCCAGATTGGTCAGCAGTCGAATTTCTTCGAGCAGCTCCCAACTGAGCAACTGAGCTTCATCGACCACCAGAACCGCTGTGGTTCCTCGCCGAAAGCGCGCAATCAGGTAGCTATTGAGGTAAGCGAGCATTTCGCTCTTTGTCCGGCCATTCATGGGCAGCCGCAAATCTGTGAGCATATACCTCAAAAAGTCCGGTACGGAGAGACGCGGGTTAAATACGTAAGCAAAAGCGATCTGATTCCGATTCAGGGAATCCAGCAGGCAACGCACCAGCAAAGTCTTGCCGGTGCCGACCTCGCCCGTCACGACCACCACACCCTTCCGCCGCTGGACACCGTAATTGAGGTTGGCCAGCGCTTCGTTATGCCGCGGCGTCGGGTAGAAGAAATAGGGATCCGGGCTGATTTCAAACGGATTGCGCGCCAGCCCGTAGAATTTCCTGTACATCAGTTCTAGCCTCGGTAAAACGCGTAGATGTTTCCGGCTACCACGACCATAAACATTGCCACCACGGCGCCGCGCTCCACCCAGCGAAGCAGCACACGCCGCCGATTCTCGACCGGCGTGCTCATCCTCGGAATCCCCACCAGCACCCGGGCGGAAACAACCCCTTCAAGATCGGTCTCCTTGCGAATCCGGACATCTGTAAACTCAAGCAGCGCGGCCAAGCCAAATCCTACGATCATGCCGACAACCAGTCCCCCCAAGCTTATGAGCAGGTGGTTCGGCGCGGAGGGCGTCACGGGGAGACTGGCCGGGCTAACAACTCTAAAGTACTGGCCCTGCTGATTCTGCTGGAGATTTGAAGCCAGCTGCGAGTCCTGCAACTTCTGCCGCAATGTGTCGGCATTCCTGGTCGCCTCAATATATCCGCGCGAGACCTCGCTCAGTTGCTGATCCACCACCGGTGCGTCGTTCAGGCGTGCCTGATAAGCAGAGATCAGCTTATCTATTTTCACTTGCTCCGCTTCCAGGCCCTGTATCTCGAGTTGATTTGCTTTTAGCTGACTTTGGATCTGCATGATCTGGGTCGGCGAACCGTTCTGCAACTCCACAGCTGAACCGGGGGGCAGGACATCGGTTCCCTTGTCCGGCTTCTTTTGCGAGGCAATTTCATCCTCGGTCTGTTTCTTTAGCTCTTTTGTCTTCTCAATTTGATCCTTGAGCGCAATCACGTCCGGATAACTATCCGTATATTGCGCTCGCTCTTGCGCCAATTGCATTTCAAGGTCTTTTAGTTGTTTGTCAAGAGTCTCGGGCGCCACTGCTGAATCGCTGGTATTGCCCAGGTCCGACTGAACGGATTCGAATTGTTGAACCATCGATTGCAAGTACAGCCTCTGCTGCCGGGCTCCGCTCAACCCACGCGCATTGTTTTCCAACTGCTGCTGCAACCCGCTTAACACCTGCAGGTTGCTCTGCAGTTGATCTGGAAGCTCACCCACATGCTGAGCCTTGTAGGCCTTTACTTTTGCTTCCTGGCTTTCCAAGTTCGCCTCTGCGTCTCCCAGTTCGTTCTTAAGGAAGTCCGTCGCGGTCCGAGCAGCCCGTTGTTGAGTATCCATATTTTCTTGCACGAACATGTTCGTAAGTTCCCGGTTTACTGACTGCGCGAGTTCAGGAGTCGGGGCTGTATAAGACACCTCGAAAGCTATAAGCGTGACTTGGTTGCTGCTTTTTTGCCCCGAAGTTACCTGCCCGATCTGAATGTCCTTCGTTTGCATCTGCACGACTGGATCTGCGGACTGAAACAGCGCAAGCAATCCGTGGTGCCTCGGATAGAGGTGATTTTCGTCAATGATTCCTTGCAGACGGGTCGGGTTGAGAACTTGCTGTTTAATGGTCTCGAGTTGGCTTTCCGCACTCTCCGTGACGTTTGGTTCTACCAGCGCCGCCGAAACCTGCTGCTGCTGCACCACGACAATGGCGTCGGATTCGTAACTCGAGGGCAGCACCCAACCGATTCCCCACACCACCAGCCAGCAAACGAAAATCGACCCGAGAATCAGCCAACGCTGGCGGCGTACAATGGCCCAATAGTCTTCGGTGCTTCGTGTTTTTTGATCCTGTATTTCGTCGAACATTGTCTAACCCCCGAGCGGTTTCATGAATGAGTAGGTCAGCGTCGCACCAATAATGTCTCGGTTCCCGATGGAAAGGCCGTTGATCGATCCTGTCTCGTTAAGTCTTTCATAGAAAAATCTTAGTCCCACGTCTCGCCACAGTTGCCGGCGAAATCCCACTTGTCCCGAATACGTCCGCAGTTCGTCGCTGCCAGTGCTCTGGCCCAGAAGCTCATCGTCGGCTCCGGCAATTGAGGAAACCAAGCTCCAATTGCGCGTCATCTGCCAACTGAACCGAGCCGTCCCAGAGGTAAGTTCTACGGCTCCGACTAATCCTCCCCCATCACTCACGCCTCGCGAAAAATCGATCGTCGCCGCCGTGCGGCTGCCCGTCCAGCTGTATATGACGCCGCCAGATGCGCTCCACTGGTTGGATTTCACGGGGATTGTGATAATCACGAACCCCAAGTTCAGGACAATTTGGTTAGACGTCAGGGAATACTCGGGGCCGCCATACAAAGTTAGGTTCGCGCGGCTAGATATCGTCATCTGATCGAACACCGAGAACGTGTCTGTGGTCGTGCGCGCATCCGCCTGCGGAAATTTCAGCACCTGCGCGCCGTATTGGAATCCGAGCTGATTGCGCGGCGTCAGCTGACGCGCAATGAACGCGTTACCAGACACGATCTGAGAATGAATCAACGCCGTTGTTGGCCCGGACTGCGGCGCACTATCGAATTTCTGCAACTCGAAATTCCCACCCACGCCCATCGTGGTCTGCGAACTGATTTGGTAAGAGTACAGCGCGTGTGACAACACGAGCGTCTGCCGAACGTCCGGGATGTAGATCGACTCGTTGGGAGCAATGGCGGGGCCAGGCTGAGTCTGGTCAAATCCTGCAAATGGGTTCGTGGTCACAAGATAGTATTGTTCCGCTGACAGCATCCCGTGCGGGGATGTCCGCAATGCCATGTGTCCGCCGAAGCGCTGTGAGAACAGGTTCCGGTAGAGCAGCTCCTGGCTAACCTCAAGCCCCGGATTATAGCTGAGACCCCAAACGATCCGCGGGCGCGTCTCCTGGAAGGAAATTTCTGGTGTCACGGTATAGGTAATGTCCGCCTGCCGAGCCACCCCGCTCGCAGACACGTTGTCGTCATAATTGGCCCCGACGGAGATGCTTCCTTCAAACACGTTGTTTGGCCCCTGTGCTTCCGACGGGATGACGGGCGGCATCTGCCCGCTTACCAAAACCGGGACATTCGGTCCTGTGCTACCTTGAGACCCAGTTGCTTGGGCCACCGCCAACGTCGGCGCCAACAGAACGACGATCCCCATAACTATCCGTATGAATTCGCCTAAACTCATTCGTTTGCTCTAAGGGACAACGATCGTATCGCCCGGCTTCAACGCCACGTTCTCTTGAAGATCATCCCCTCGAATCACTTTCTTGTAGTTGAAGAGGATCCTCACCCGAATTCCACCTGGCGCCGGGCGCAACACATAGATTTTCGTCTGTTTCGCAAAGTCCCTAAAACCGCCGGATTCCGCAATGGCGTCGAGCACGGTCATCGACTCCGTCAAGGGATAAGCGCCTGGCCGCGCCACTTGGCCTACGATGTTGAACTGATGGCTTCGCGGGTCATCGACGATCACGGTGACTTCCGGATTGTCGATGTAGGCCTTCAGGTCCTTCGTGATGTCGTCCTGCAGCTGAAGCGGCGTCAACCCGGCCGCCTGAATCTCTCCGATCAACGGGAGCGAGATTTTGCCGTCGGGCCGCACAGGTATTTCTCGCGAAATCTCCTTCTCTTTCCACACATCAATATCAAGCTGATCGTTTTCGCCGATGACGTACTTCTTGTTGTCCACCCATGAATTGTCCGGGTGATTCGTCGGCTGAACCACCTTCACGCGCGGATCAGGATCTGCGGCCGACGTCGTTTTCTTATCCTGCGCCGCGCATAGCAGAGCGGCCGCGGCCAGCGCCGGAACGATCACTGCCCACTTCGCTCCAAACACAAAGACTCTCATCTGCTTACTCCTTCTGCTGGACTTCTCCTGTCGTCTTTCGTGCCGACACGCCGGCCTCCTTCAGCTTGTAAAGCAATGCCCGGTAGCTGATGTTCAGCGCGCTCGCGGCGCGCTTGCGATTCCAGTTCTGAGCTTGGAGAATCTTCAAAATGATCTTGCTCTCGAACTCGCGCATAGCCTGCCGCGTCACTTTCTTCAGGGAAATCGAACCGTTGATGGGAATATCCGGAATGAATGATGAACTTGCGCTGGTGGAAAGCTCTACCGAAATCGCCTCTTCTGTTCCCAATATCACGTATCGCTTGATCAGGTTTTCCAGCTCGCGAATGTTTCCGGGCCAGTGATAGCGCTGCATCATTTCCAGTTTTCGCGCGGAGAGCGGCCGCGTCGGCCGGTTGAATTTCTCGCTGTATATCAGGCGCAAGAAATCGCAGATCCCAGGAATGTCCGCGGCCCGTTCGCGCAAGCTCGGCAGCTGAATATTCACGACGTTGATGCGGTAGAACAAATCCTGCCGGAAGGTGCCCTGCTCGATTTCCTCCGCCAGATTGCGATTCGTCGCGCAAATTACGCGCACGTCAACTTTCTTGTCCTCCTGCCCTCCGACCGGGCAGAACTGGCCATCCTGGAGCAATTGCAGCAGCTTCGCTTGCAGCCCTAATTCAAGTTCTGCGATTTCATCGAGGAACAGGGTCCCATTTTGCGCCGATTCCACACGGCCAGGCTTGGTACCATTCGCCCCGGTGAACGCGCCCTTCTCATAGCCGAAAAGCTCACTCTCGACCAGCGTGCCGGGAATCGCCGGACAGTTCACCTTCACGAATGGTCCGGACTCCCATGGAGACCGGGCATGAATGAGCTTGGCAATGATTTCCTTCCCGGTCCCACTCTCCCCTTGAATGAGAATAGGTATGTTCGCGGCCGCCACTTTTTCCAACTTCTGCCGCACAAGTGACATCCCCTCGGAAAGGCCAAAAATCACCTGATCGGGGGGAATGCTCAAATTAGCCTCAGCATTTGAACGAGCTGTGGAGGGCCGAGCCATGGTTCCCAATGCTGCACCGTCCCGACAGGGCCGTCACTTTCACCCCGTGAATACCATTTCCTTGCACACTGAAAGCCAATGCACTTCTTTCGGTCAGCTCTTTTCTGGAGCGCGCTATGCGCAATTCAAGTATTTGAAAATACGAGACTTATATACTCAATATCGCACGGCGCATAGCCGCACATCATGCGCGGCGACAGGCCCGCAAGTATACAATAATCACGCGGAGTAGGAAATTTATTTCACATTGCGGAACCGTTTTTCCCCACAAAGCCTGCGACAACCAGTATTTTGCAGGGTAACGATTCAGGGCAGCGACTGCCCTCGAGGCAAACAAATAACGAAAGTGAGACGGCTAAGCGCAACCTTATCAGCGGCGGCCCGATTGACCACGGATAATGTCATAGCGCTCAATCACGGCCGCGACGCCGACGTTGGCAGCCGCACTCTCACGTTCCTTGCCTCTGTCTATGCGTACCACGCGGCCGTGCGCTCTCACGAATACTTCGGTCCCCTGTGTGATCTCAGCAGGTAGCGTGAGGGTGAAGTCCAACTCTGCTCCGGGGACCAACTCTTCTTGCAAAGTGAAATAAACGCCGCGAGTCGAGATGTCACGAGTTTGGCCATTGTGTGGAGTCTCTTTGTTGACAGCCAAATGCACCACGACAGGAAGGGCAAGGTCATAGCGGCGAGCCAAACGACGCTCAGTCATCCCCAAGGTGCTCCTCTCAAACCACAGCCCTACACGCTAATCACACCCCATCAATGCGGAAGCCAGCAATCGAGCTTCCAAACTGACCTGGGACTGCAACACAGGGCTATTCGGCTCTACAATTTTTTCGACGTGATGTCCCTACAGCAAGGCTACAACTTCGGCACCGTTTACCTAGGCAAGCCCCTTTGCTAGCAGCAAACACAGGCACTGAAATTAATTCCGTCGATAGCTTTTGCCAAAATTCTCGACAGGAAACAAGGAAAATCTTTGACCGGTCGTTCGTCTGCCTTCCCGCAAGTACAGTATCCAACTACCTGCACTGAATGTGCAAGCACTTGCAAGGGCATAGGACTACGAGCCCCTCACAACCGGCACGCCCGGACCAGCCGTTCGAGTGCTTCGCCCCGCATCCAGGTTGAACTGCCTCATCTTGTAAAGCAGTGCTTTGTAGCTGATGCCGAGCATTTTCGCCGCGTCTTTGCGGCACCAGTTCGTCTTCGCGAGCGCGTCGGCAATGGCTTCCATTTCCGCTTCATCTTTGAGGCCGCGAACCAAAGCTTTCAATCCCTGTTCACGAGGTGCGGCGGTCTGCTCGCTCGGGGCCATCCGCTGCTGCGTCTCGGTCATTTCGAGCAGTTCCCGGAAGCTGCCTTCGCTGTCCTCCAGGATCACGTACCGCTTCACAAAATTCTCCAGCTCTCGCAGATTGCCTGGCCATGCGTACCGCAGCGCGGCTTCAATCATGTGCGGCGCTGGTTCGGGTACCGTTTTTTGAAATTTCTCTCCGTATTTCAGCAAGAAGTGCCGGAACAACATGGGAATTTCATCGGTGCGCTCGCGCAACGGCGGAACGTGCAGCGAAAGCACGCTCAGGCGATAATAAAGATCCTCACGGAACCGCCCGGAACGCATCGCCTCCGGCACGTGCACGTTCGTCGCGGCAAGCACGCGAACATCAACCTGAATGCCGCCGCGCGCCCCCAGGCGCGCAAATTGATTATCTTGTAGAACGTGTAGAAGTTTGGCCTGAAGGTGCGGGCTCATTTCCGCAATCTCATCCAGAAATATCGTCCCTTTGTTCGCTAATTCGAATTTTCCGGGTTTCGCGCGTACCGCCCCGGTGAACGCCCCCGGTTCATAACCAAAGAGTTCCGATTCCAACAGCTCACCAGGAAGCGCCGCGCAGTTTACTTTTACAAACGCTTGCTGGCGCCGGCTCGAGCGCAAATGGATCATTCGCGCCACCACCTCCTTGCCCACTCCGCTCTCGCCGCTGATGAAAACCGGCACGTCCACCGGCGCAATTTGCAGGATTTGCTGGCGAATCTTCAGCATTTGCGGGCTAGCGGCGAGGAAGGAAAGATCTTCGGTGAGCTGGTCGCAGTATTCGCGCAACGCCTGGTTTTCAGCTTTCAGCTCCTTTTTCTGCCGGCATTTCAACAGCGCCGCGTCCAGCTCAGGCTTCTCAAATGGTTTCGTCAGGTAATCATGTGCGCCCAACCGTATCGCCTCCACCACGGTGCTCACTTCGTTCGAGCACGAAAGCATAATGACGTTCAGCCCGCGGTCCACGGCCATCAGTCGGCGCAGCGTCTCCAGTCCGTCCATCTCCGGCATCAGCACATCAAGAATGACAAAGTCGGGCCTCGCCCCATTGACGATGAATTCCAGCGCGTCGCTGCCGCTGACCACCGTCGAAACTTCGAATCCATCCACTTCGAGCAACGTTTGCAGATATTTCCGGATGCTCGGCTCGTCGTCAATGACGAGAATGGTTTCTTTTTCCGCGACTTCCTTCACCCCGGCTTTTTTTCCGTCACGCATAGGTATATGCCTCGACTTTCGTTGGCAGCAGAAACTTGAATGAGCTCCCGCGTCCCGGCTCGCTGTCCACCCAGATCTTCCCGTGATGCGCTTGGATCAGCCGCTTGGTGATGGCCAGTCCAAGGCCCATGCCGGAAGACGATGGGTCTACACGCATGAAATCCTCAAAGATTTCTTGATGGTACTCGGCGCTGATACCCACACCAGTGTCCGACACAGAAACGATCACGCTATTCGAATGCGGACGTCGTGTTCCCCTTCGCTCTTTCGGCGGAGTGACGGGAGAGACGCGTCGCTCCCAGAAATGCGTTTGCACTCCGAGGATCACTCGCCCTCCGCTGGGCGTATGTTTCAGCGCGTTGTCTACCAAATTCGTGATGCACTGCTGGATTTTTGGATAGTCAAACTTGAAGATCGGCAGGCCCTCGCCAAGCTGCGCCTCCAGATGAACATTGGCGCGCTGGAACGCCTCCTTCCAACGAACCACCACGTCGTTAACGCAATCGCGAATATCATTATCCTGAAATTGCAAGACCAGCTTGCCGCTCTCCAGCGCCGTGTAATTCAGGAAAGTCGAGACCAGACGCACCAAGCGGTCGCAACTCTGCTTCGACTCCTGCAGAATATCGCGCTGCTTTTCGGTCAGGTGCCCCAGCGAACCGGAAAGCATCAGATCATAATATCCCTTCATCACCGCCAGCGGCGTTTTCAGTTCATGCGCGGCCGATCCAAGAAAAACAGTCTTTTGCCGATTAACCTCTTGCAGCCGCAAATACGCGGCCAGAAGGTTGCGATAGGTAATCTCTCTTTCCTGCAAAAGATCATGGACGGTTTGGCGCATCTGGTCCTGGTCAACGGGAACCTCCACCGGCGCAGGTTCGGCAAAAATCACGAGCCAGTCTGGCTCCGGCAGCCAGCGGATTCGCGCTCGCGCAGGGCCGTCGGCCGATTCCATCGGCAGATTCACTTCCTGCTCGCCACCCTCGAGCTGTCCGAACAACCCTTTGGCGTCAACATGCAGCACATCTCGAAAGAGATTCGGCTTTACATCACCTGCTTCATCCCAGCGCAGTGCATCCTGTGCGTGCAGGTTCGCAAACAGAACCCGTCCGGCGCGATCGGCCACAAGCAAGGGTTTATCCAGGGCGTCAAGCAAACTGGACATCAACCCAAAGAGCGTGTTGCCCGTTGCGTGGGTCTCCACAGATAAAGCTTTATTTGGTGCCATTTGCCCCTTTGGCCGCCTGGAACCTGTAAATGCTGAATGGCTCGTGGACGAAGCTGGAACTTCAATGAAAGACGAAGTCGATGGTTGCAAAGCTCCGCGCTAACTGTCAATGGTAAAGGCGTTTGCTTTGCACTTAAGATGAAAAGAAATGCGCTGTTTTGAGCCTGACAACAGCAGACCTGGAAAGCCCTCTTTCTTGCACCTCTTTGCTACACATTCTAAAGCAGTTACAGAGAGAGAATAATGTGGAGATAGCCATCTGAATTGCTAGTAATTTTAGTACTACAACTGGGGTTTGAAAAATGGCGACGCAGCTTTACGAAGCGCAAACGAGCAATATTAACGAAAGAACCGTTGAACGCCGGCGGTCCCCGCGAATTCGCTTGCAAGTCCCGCTTTTTATTCGCGGTGCAGACGTACAAGGCAACGAATTCCTGGAGCTGGCAAAGACTTTGGATATCAGTTGCTTCGGTGCTCGCTTGGTGAGCCCTAGGCCTCTTCAACCTCAAGAAATCATACTACTTACTGTACCGGCGCCGTTGCCTCGATCACCGGAGTTCGGAGAGTGTGGAACACCTCCGATCTCCGCTCGCGTCCGTAGGCAGGAATCGAGTGGGGACATGGAATTGGCTGCCGTCGAGTTCCTGAAGCCTCTAGATTGACCTGCCGTGTGCAGCGGACTGCAGGAAGATACTAGAATTAGGAAATCCTTTTCCCTCAGTGTTGAACTCCGGTGTCAACAATTCACGTCTTGTGTAAAATCGGGCGCTTGTTCCCTTTGTTTCAATAAGATACCGCGTCGCGTGGGCCAACAAATTTGTTGAGCGTTGGCCCTGGCGTTGCTAAACTCCAGACGTCCCCGCAGGAGTAGTCCGTAGTGCATCGCGTGCAACGTTTCCGAGAAGAGACAAACTGAGACTCTAATGCCCCAGCCATCGGAGTCGCAAGTGCCGGCCACGGCGGACGATTCACTCTTTGATCTGCTTGTCGAGACACTCGACAACACGGAGGAGAACGTCCGCGCTGCGTTCCTCCAGCAATTCTTCAAATCGATAGCGCGGATCGATCTCACCCATTCGCAGAGTCTCGATTACTGGAAACAGATTCTGGATCGTCGCAAAGTATTATCCGATCTGCTGGGCAAACGTGTTTCGCTGAAGACCGCTATGGTGGATGTGCTGGCGTCGACGACCTTTTTGCGTGTGCCCATATTGATGGAGTACGAAGAGTTCAAGAAGCTGCAACTCAACGCGGCCACCGACGCTCTTACCGGACTGTACAACCGCAGGCTGTTCGACGAATACTGCGACAAGGAATTTAATCGCGCCCAGCGTTACGGCCAGCATCTGGCGCTGGTGCTGCTGGATCTCCACAGACTAAAAGAAGTGAACGACCGCTACGGGCATCTCCACGGCGATCAAATACTGCAGCTTGCAGCGACGACGCTTCGCAAGAATTTGCGGGCGTCCGACTTTGCGTTTCGCATTGGCGGGGACGAATTCGCGCTGCTGCTTCCCCAAGCAGATCCAGAGCAGGCGTCAATCCTTTGCGATCGCTTACGCACGCACTTCGAAGGCGAGACAGCACCGCTAAAACTGGAAGTGCCGGTCGCCATCGATTATGGAATCGCCGTGCATCCTCAGGATGGCGATACAAAGGACGCGCTGCTGCGACTGGCAGACAAGCGGCTGTACGAGCTCAAGAACGAATCGCGTGCCCGACCAGCACCGCCCCCGCATGCAACAGAAGAGCGCGCCATTGATGCCACGCACGTGGAAAGCAGTCCTGCCGCGCCGGCGCGCAGTCCGGCGGCCGCGACGCCCAAGGCAACGACTGAAGTACCTCCAGCTGCATCAACAAAACCTCCGCATCTGGCGCCGCAGGTGGTGCCGATCGGAGAAGCAAAGGCGCAAGGCCAGCGTCGCAAGTGGGAACGTATTTCGCTTGTTGGTACGCGCGCGTATGCGGTTTTCGCAGGGAATGAAAAGAGAACAGCGCCGGTCATTGACCTGTGCACCGGGGGTCTGTGCCTCTCTGTCGAAAGTGCGGAAGAGCTCGGATCATCGTTTTTCGCAGTCTTGCATGTCCCGATTTTGCCGCCGCTGCGCGTCAACCTTCGCAAAGTTTATGCGCTCCCGGCCGAAGGCGGCCGCAGGCGCGTGGGCTGCGCGTTCGTTTCCTAAAGGACGCAGTTTAATCATACTTTTCGAAGCGAATCTGCTTGCGATCCAAGCCAAATTCTTCCTTCAGAATAAATCGCACTTCATCGACCATCGCTTTTAAGCCGCAGATGTAAGCCTTGAAGTCTTTCCGGCCGGCGAAAAGTTTCCGCAGGTGCTCTTGCACGTAGCCAGTCTGGCCCTGCCAGTCGGCGGATGGCCGGCTGAGCGTGGGGAGGAAATGAAAACGGGGATGCTGCGCGGCCCAGTTTTCAAATTCCTGGCGATAGAGAATGGTTTCGCGATGACGCACGCCGAAGATGAGCCAGACGTCGTGCGTCAATTCCGCGGACGACTTGAAAACTTCGGCGAGCATGCCGCGAATGGGCGCGATGCCTGTGCCGGTGGCGATGAACACGAGATCCCGTTCGACGGGCGGCGAAACAACAAACGAGCCGTGCGGCCCGTGTACATCCACGGTGGCGCTGGCCGCAAGATCGCAGAGATAGTTCGAAACGTATCCGCCTTCGACGCGATTCAGACAAAGATCGAAGCGTTTTCCGTCGCGAGGCGCGGAAGCGATGGAATAGGGGCGGGCTTCCTGGCCGCCCTCGCGCGGCACTCCCAGGGAGACAAACTGGCCGGCATAAAATTCGAGAGCGCCGCCGTCGACGACTTCCCATTCGAAGTGCTTGGTGGAAGGCGTGAGCTCCGTGACGCGCCGAAGAGTGGCGCGGAAATTTTGCGGCGGAATAAACGGTCGTGTCGGCATTTTATGAGCTCGCCGAGGCGAGCAGGCCCGCCCAGGCGGGCAAGCAGGAGATTGGATGCTGCTCGTATTCCATGTTAGCGCAACCGGGGAGAAAGTTCTCGCTGACTGGTCCGCTGGAATGGGCGAAAAGTGAGGGCGAAACGGCCCGAGCGCCGAGGCAAGTGGGCAGCCGGAAGTTGTACGGATTCGAATATGAGAAACTGTAGATGGGGACGCGAAAAAACCGCGTTTTTGTCGCGATTAGAAAATCCTACTTTACTTTGTTTTCTGCAAGTTGCGAAGACGCGACTTGTGTTTTGTGTACCGATTAAAAAAACCATAGATTTGGGTAGAAAAGTTACCGAGGAGGGGAAAAGAAGGGCTAGGCGGAGGGGAAACTCCACCGGGATGCTCTCAAGCAGCGGCTCTGAGTGACTTGCTCGTGTATCATAACAATATAGTATATACCACAGGCGAGCGAGGACTTCAAGGGATAACGCAACGGTGGTGTAAGCGCCTAATCTGCCGCCGGGGTATTGTTCCGAGTAGCCGACCATCCGACCGCGATGCGGCTGTGGGATCGTGACTCTTCTGCGCGCCTTTCTCCTTGACAGTCTAGGAATCGCTGTTTATATTCCTAGGTACTCTAGGAGAGGCCGCTTCCGTGGACAAACCACTCGACCTGCTGCAAGGCACTCTCGACATGCTGATCCTCAAGGCCGTTTCCCTCGGTCCTTTGCACGGCTACGGCACCTTGTTGCGCATCCAGCAGATTTCGAAAGATCGCCTGGAAATTCAGCAAGGCTCTTTATACCCAGCATTGTATCGCCTGGAACATCAGGGCTGGATCACTAGCGAGTGGGGCGAATCGGAAAACAATCGCAAAGCGAAGTACTACCGCCTGACTGCGGCCGGCAAGCGCCGGCTACAAGCAGAAACCGATAAGTGGAATCGCATGGCGGACGTCATTGCAGGAATCCTGCATACCACGACGGAGGAAGTATGACTCTCTGGAGCCGTTGTCGTTCCTGGTTGCGAACAACTCTCGGACGCTCTCGCATGGAGAGTGACATGGACTTAGAGCTTAAGTTTCACATCGAGGCATACGCGGAGGATTTGGTCCGCAAGGGACTGCCTCGCCAGGAGGCGATGCGGCGGGCAAGGATGGAGTTTGGCGGAATCGAGCGAGCCAAAGAAGAATGCCGTGAAGCGCGCGGTGTGACTTTTCTTGAATCTCTAGCACAGGATATACGCTACGGCCTGCGCATGCTGCGCAAATCTCCCGGGTTCACGGCGGTCGCCGTCCTCACGCTTGCCCTCGGCATCGGCGCGAACACCGCGCTCTTTTCCGTGGTGAACGGCGTGCTCCTTAATCCGCTGCCCTACCCGCATCCGGATCAAGTCGTCATCGCAAGCAATACGAGCTCCACTCTCCCAGAAACCTGGATCTCCTATCCCGACTTTCTCGACTGGTTGCGCGACAATCATCCTTTCTCTTCGCTCGCGGCATACGAATCACTGGTCAGCTTTAATCTCCTCGGCCAGGGCGAACCTGAGCGCGTCTCTGTCACGGAAATTTCTTCCGCCTTTTTCCCCACCCTCGGCGTCACTCCAGTTCTCGGCCGGAATTTATCGCGTGCGGAAGATCAATTGAACGGCCCGCCTGCCGTCATCCTCAGCGGCGGCTTCTGGAAAACGAAATTCGGCGGCTCGCCGGACATCGTCGGCAAAGCCATCAACTTTGACGGCACCGACTACACCGTTGTCGGCGTGCTTCCGGAGAATTTCTATTTCTGCTGCGAGAACATCTCTTTTCGGCTCAGCGACGTCTACGTCCCCATCGGTGCCGACAAGAATCCGTGGATGCGGGATCGCAAGTTCCATCCGGGAATCTATGCCATCGGGCGACTGAAGCCGGGCGTCACGCTGGCCCAGGCGCGCGCGGACATGGATGGAATGGCGCGCAGTCTCGCTGCCGCCTATCCGGACACGGACAAAGACCAGGGCATTCGTGTCACGCCGCTGAAACAAGTGATGGTTCGAGATATTCGGCCCATCCTCCTCGTGCTGCTCGCCGCTGTCGGCTTCGTTCTGCTGATTGCTTGCGTCAACGTTGCCAACTTGCTCCTCGCGCGCTCTACCGGACGTGCCCGCGAATTTGCTATTCGCGCGGCGCTGGGCGCAAGCCAGGGCCGCGTCATCCGCCAATTATTGACTGAAAGCGTGCTGCTGGCGATGGCTGGCGGCGCGCTGGGCTTGCTCTTGGCCTCATGGGGAACGCAGCGCGGCGCTGTCCGTGCTTCCCAGCACTTTGCCGCGCGCGAGCGACGTGCGGCTGGATCCGCGCGTGCTTCTTTTTACGCTCGTTATCTCGCTCGCTGCCGGCGTGCTCTTTGGACTCGCCCCTGCCCTCAAAATTTCGCAACCTGATTTGCACGAAACTCTCAAAGAAGGAGGCCGCGGCGCAAGCGGCGCGCGTTATCGCACCCAGAGTGTCTTCGTCGTCATCGAAATGGCCCTCACTGTCGTACTCCTTGTTGGCGCGGGGCTCACCATCCGCACTCTCGTTGGCCTCTGGAGCGTCAATCCCGGGTTCGACCCGCACAACGTGCTCAGCTTCAACGTTGGATTTCCGCCTTCCATTGCCAGCGCCGACGCGACGCAAATTCGCGCCAGCTTTCGCCAACTCACTGACAAAATCGCCGCTGTTCCCGGCGTTCAGTCAGTGTCGCTGATGAATGCGGCAATCCCCATGGGCGACAGGTATGACCTGAACTTTTGGATCGACGGACAACCGAAGCCCGCGACGGCTAACAGCAAGTCCCTCTCGCTGTGGTATCTCGTAGGCCCCGATTACCTGAAAGTTATGAAAATCCCGCTCCTACGCGGACGCTTCCTCACCGCGCAGGATGATGCCAATTCGCCCGGGCGTCTGCGTCATCGACGAAGACTTCGCGCGGAAGTACTTCGGCAATCAGGATCCCATCGGCAAGCGCCTTAATTTCGACCTTGTGTACAAGCAGCTTGAAATCGTCGGCGTAGTCGGTCACGTCAAGCAATTCGGCTTGGATGAAAACGCCCGCTCGCTCACGCGGGCGCAGTTTTATGCTTCCGCTCTGCAGCTTCCCGACGATTTGACTAATGCTTGGGTGAGCCTCACCGGCTACATGATTCGCACGCAGGGTTCTCCGGATGCCTTCGCTGCCTCCATTCGCGACGCACTCCGTGGATTCAACAGTAAGGCGGTTATGTTTCATACGGAAACCATGGACTCTATCGTCGCGCGCTCACTCGCCTCGCGGCGCTTCGCCATGATTCTGCTCGCTGTCTTCGCCGCGTTGGCGCTCGTGCTTGCCAGCATCGGAATTTACGGCGTGGTTTCTTATATCGCCGGCCAGCGCATGCATGAAATCGGCATGCGTATCGCGCTGGGCGCGCAACGAAGCGACATCCTGAAAATGGTTCTCGGCCAAGGCGCGCGCCTCGCCATCACAGGAGTGGTGATTGGTCTTGCTGTTGCCGCAGGATTGACGCAGCTGATGTCCAAGATTCTCTACGGCGTCAGCTCGGTCGATCCGCTGACATTTGCTTGCGTTGCGATTGTGTTGACTATCGTCGCGCTCGCTGCGTGCTATATCCCCGCTCGACGCGCCATGCGCGTCGATCCCATGATCGCTCTGCGATACGAATAATCCTTCGCGCAGATGACGCGCAACTCTTCCTCGGAACAACCTCGCTCCGGAAGGGCCAGGGCGCTGCGATTTCGTGAGAACAATATGGAGAGGCGATTGGCAGGAGGGCGCGTATCGCGTATTATAGGGGTTTGCGTGCGGACCTAGCGACGCGGCTGTGCGCTCCGAGCGTGTGGCTGTGCAGACCGGTCCTGACAAAGGGAGCCAAGGAAATGAAAGAAGGAATCCATCCTGATTATCACGCCGTGACCGTGCATTGCGCCTGCGGGCATACGTTCCAGACGCGGTCGACGCACAAGGGCGAGTTGATTCGCGTGGAAATCTGCTCGAGCTGCCATCCGTTTTTTACCGGCAAGCAGAAGCTGATCGATACCGCCGGGCGCGTGGAGCGTTTCCAGCGCAAGTACGCCGAAGCCGCCAAGAAGAATAAGTAAAGCGCCGCCGCTGGCGGGCTCTCCGCAGAGTCGCGCTCAACCTTCCCGCTTTGCAGAAGCGACGATGCGCACAAGTGACCTTGGCGGTTTGTTACGGCTGAGAGACGCAACAGTGGAAAAGGTCGAAGTGCATGCCTCAGAGGTTAAAACCCCTGAAAAAAAGCGGGCTCTTGTCGAGCTGAAAGCCTGTCTGCCACAGGCAGGCTCCGACCTCCTCAACAACAGCGTTCCTGAACGAGCGGTAAAGCCGCGCGCGTAAGATGGTTGACACTTGGGGAAGGGTGCCCGTAGCATCGAAGAGTTCCGCAAGGCCCGCCAAGGCGGGCAAGCCGTGCCGGCGTAGCTCAGTGGCAGAGCGAGGGTCTCATAATCCCTAGGCCGTGGGTTCGATTCCCCCCGCCGGCACCAATGATCTGCTTTTCCGGTTTGTCTTTCTGATTTCTCCCCACGCGCCGCTGATTCTCGCAAACTTTGCAGGCTTCTTCCGCAAAGTTCCGCGCCATGCGAATTCCCGGCGATCGTGTGCAAGGACGGCGGCTCCGTCTATTTGTTTAGGGGGATGGTGAGGTTGATTTCGATGTCGTTGCGGCTGTCGAAATTCGAAATGGTGTGCTTCGAAGACTTGCGATGCTTGAATTCGGCGTAAATCTCGAAATCGACGTTGGGATCGAGACCGGTAAACTGGTAGTGGCCTTGTGAATCAGAAATCTGGGTCTTGATGTTGTTGGTTTTCTTGTCTCGCAGGTAGACGATGCCGGTGGCGATGGGATTTTGGTCTTTGTCCATCACGTTTCCGTGAACGGCGCGCAACTGGGAACGGTCACGCTCGTTCTGCGCGCGAACGGAAACTCCGGAGAGAACAAGCACCACAAAGACAAGCGCTACCGAAGACGTAATTCGAGTCGCTCTCAACTGGGCTTCTCCCTCGTGCGATTCGTGCGGCACTCGGGGCATTGCGCCCCTAAAAACTTAGATGACTCCCCCACCGGGAAAGATGTAGCGGGCTACACCGCAGGAACGGTTACTCTTCGAGTTCGGTTTCGTCTTCTTCTTCGTCGTCGTCGTCGACAACTGCCTCTTCGTCTTTGCCGGATTCGTCGCCATCCCCATCCAAAGCCTCGACGGCGTCCTCGTCGTCGTCATCTTCCGAAATGACGTTCAAGCGGACGGGATGGATCTGCACGACCTCGAGCTCGGCGTCGCATTCGAGGCAGGTGATGATTTCTCCTTCTTCGACTTCGTCTTCGTCCAGGTCAATCTCCGCGTCGCATTTCGAGCATCTCACCACGGCCAACTCTCCTTGGCAGCCAAATCGCCACTCGTGAGCGTATTATATAATGCATATGTCAAGCAATGCCGTCAGCCGTAGCGATGCAACAGAAAGCCGGGAATATCCCGAGCGCCCGATCGTCGCCGTTGGCGGCGTGGTGATCCACGATTCGCAAGTCTTGCTGATTCGCCGCGGGCAGCCGCCGCTCGAGGGACGCTGGTCGATTCCGGGCGGCATTTTGGAGGTCGGGGAGACGATCGCGGAGGGAATCGAGCGCGAGCTGAAGGAAGAAACAGGCATCGCGATACGCGTTCTGGAGCTGATCGAGATTTACGAGAAGGTGCTGCGCGACGAAGAAAACCAGCCGCAATATCACTTCGTTATTTTGGATTATCTGTGCGAGTTCGTGGAAGGGACGGCCAGGCCCGGCGGGGATGTCATCGAAGTTGTGTGGGCCGGCGAGCAGCAACTGGATTCGCTAGCGGTGACGGGAGCGGCAAAGCGCGTGATCCGCAAGGCGCTTTCCGCGGTGCGGGGACGGGCGGCGCATCAGGGTTAACGGGGGCGTGCCGCCAGAATTCGCTGTTTCGTGCTTCTCTTAGTTGATCTGGCCGATGATCCAGCAGCTTGCCAGTACAACCGCCAGGAGCGTTCCTGCGAGCCACAGAATCCAGCGGCGACGGCGCCACAAATCGCGGAAGGACGAGTATTGGACGAAAACGTCGGCACAATAGGCCGCAGAGTAGAGGACGTTGGCGAGCGCCGCAAGAACGACAAACGACAGAATGGCGGGCCACACTAACGCTTCACGAAGATGCGGCCACGTGGCGACAGCCCAGACGGCCACGACGGCGGCTAGAAGAAGGTTATAGGGGATGCGGCGGAGTTCCCAATAACGGATGGCGTCGTCGAGGATCCCGCGCAGCTCAGCGGGTTGCAGATGCGGGGCCGGTTCGGATGTGTTCATGTGCCACGCTCCGATGTGAGATTAAATACAAAACCGGGCGCTTCTTCATCGCGTTACGAAGAACTATTTCGAGCCGGTGCCTCTCTTTGGGTTCAACTGGCAGAGGCGTTTGCGACGCTGGCTGGAACGCTGCCAAAGCGGCGGTCGCGGGCGCGGAAATCATGAATGGCCAATTCCAAATCGGCGGCGCTGAAGTCGGGCCACATGCGGTCGGTGAAGTGCAGCTCCGCATAAGCGCATTCCCAGAGCAGAAAATCGCTCAGCCGCTGCTCGCCGCCGGTGCGAATCAGCAAATCGACGTCGGGCGAGCCTTCCGGTGAGTGGGTCACCTCGGCGAGCCGCCGCGAGAATTCACGCTGGGTGACTTCGGTGCTGGAGACCATCCAGCAGGCGGTGCGCAACATGGCTTCGCGCGCGGAATAGTCCACGGCGATGCGCAGGTCGAGGCCATCGTTTAGCGCCGTGGCCGTCTCCACCTCTTCGATGGCGGAGAGCAGGGTGCTGGGCAGGCGGTCGCGGCGGCCGATGGCGCTGATGCGGACGTTGTGCTCCTGCGCGCGAAAGGCTTCCGAGAAAAAGAACTTTTCCAGCAGCCCGAACAGGGCGCCGACTTCCTGCGGGTCACGCTGCCAGTTGCTCGAGGAAAACGCAAAAAGCGTGAGCGTGCCAATGCCGAGGGCCGGAGCGGCGTGCACGACGCGGCGAACCGCTTCGACGCCGGCGCGATGCCCGGCAGAACGAGGCAGGCCGCGAGCCGCGGCCCAGCGGCCGTTGCCGTCCATGAGGATGGCGACATGAGACTGCTTCGGAGGAACGAGGTACAAAGTACTTTCTCTCATAAAGGTCCTAGGCAAAAAAATTTTGCCCCTCCTATCCTTCTCGCGTAGCGTGGATCAAAGCTTCCATATGATCCAGATAGCGTTCGAGTGCACGCCGGCCGGTTGCCGAAAGCCGGTATTCGGTCTTTGGCAAACGCCCAGCGAAAGACTTGGTGCATGAAATGTAGCCGGCATCTTCGAGCTTGCGCGCATGAACGCTGAGGTTGCCGTCCGTTGCACCCACAAGCTTCTTCAAAGAGTTGAAGCTAAGGGTGGTGTTGACGGCGAGCGCGCTGACGATGCCGAGACGCGTTCGTTCGTGGATCAGCCGATCGAGCGACCGCGCGGATTCTTCCGCTGCGTGGCCACGAACCGGCTGCAGATCGCCGCGTTCTCCTTCCTGGGAGGAGCGTTCCTGTGATGCGCGTACCGCAGCGGACTTAGCCACCATAGTTCCTCGCAATGATTGCGCCAAAAATGATGTGGAACCCACCAAAGCCGACTCCCAGCAGCACGTTGGACCACGCTGCCGGACAGAAGAAGGCCACAGTACCAAGCACCATGAAGCACAGCCCCATGAACGGAACCGCGCGAATGGAGAATGCGCCTCCGGTCACCACGCCTGTTCCGTACAGCAACAGCCAAGTGGCTGGAACCGCAGCGACCAGACCCGCATGGAAGAGGACGTAGGTGAGAATTCCGCCAACGAAAACCGGGGGGACGAAGCTCAGCGCGAATTTGCGCGCGGGGCCGGAGAGAAGGGAGTCATGAGCGCGGCGGGCCTTGACCAGCGTGCTCCAGCCCGCGATAGCCACGGCGACGGCCGCTTCGATCAGCCAGACGGTGAGCCATTCGGTACGCGTAGACTGTTGCGAGGCGACGAATGCGGCACCCAGAGCGGTGATGCCGAGGGCCACGCCGCCCCATCCGGGGACGGCGGTGAAAGAGCCGGCGCGCTCCATGGTCTCGCGAATGAAGCGGAGATTCTCGCGTGCATGGTCATCGATGGCCACCGGGGGGTTGGCGCGATGGACAGGCTCAGGGATGCTCATGAGCCAAAGAATAGCAGCGGGGCCGATTGCTGTCAAGTACTTTGTAAGACAAAGTGTCAGCTCCGCCCGGCCGAATCTTCTTGGCTCCTGCCTGCGGCGGAGCTATGCTTCCGGGTCGCAAGTAGAGAGGAGAATGTTCTATGAAACGGCTTCTGATTTTCATGGTAATCGCGGCGTTTGTGCCGCTCGCGGCCCAGGCCCAGGACGCCGCAGCAGCGGGAAATCCGGTGTCGGACACAGTGAAGCGCATGGTCGCAAACCATGCCAAGGCCATTATGGCCGCCGCTGACGAAATGCCGGCGGACAAGTACGGCTACAAGCCTACGCCGCAGCAGATCACTTTCGGGCATTTGATCATGCACTTGGCGCAGTCCAATACGTTCTTGTGCTCGGCCATTGCCGGGGAAAAAGCGCCGGACCAGGGGACTTTGGCGGAGACGGATCCCAAGGACAAGCTGGTCGCAGCGCTCAAGACCTCCTTCGACTATTGCACGGGAATCCTGGACAAGACGGACGACTCAAAGCTGGGGGAAATGATGACGACGCCGCGCGGGTCGGCGCCTCGCGCCCAGATCATGATTACTCTGGTGGCTGATCTTTACGACCACTACAGCGCCGAAGCGGCGTATCTGCGGTTGAACGGAATGCTGCCGCCGACGGCGCAACCCCGGCCGGCGAAGTAATCGCGCGCGGCGGAAGCGAACGCGGCAAATTTCGGGCGTTATTTCGCGCGCTTCGGATAACGCCCGAGCATCGCGTTCCAGCGGATTTGCCACAGGCCGACGAACATCAGCAGGCTGTCGCGGACAACATGGAGCTTGGTACCTGGATCGTGCGCCCAGAGCACGGGAATTTCCACGATGCGAAGGCCATGGCGATGCGCGAGAAATAAAATCTCCGGATCGAATCCGAAGTCTTCAATCCTCTGCTGCTCAAAAATGATCCGTGCGCGCTCGGTGCGAAAAGCCTTGAATCCGCACTGGGTGTCTTCGAAGGGCAAGCTGGTCGCGAGGCGCACCATGCGATTGAAAAGAATTCCAGCAAGCTCACGCGACCGCGACTGGTGAACCTGGATCAGGCGGCGGTCCAGCGCGCGGGAGCCGATGGCGACGTCGGCGGAGGCGAGCGCGTCAAGCAGCTTTGCGGCTTCTTCGATGGGCGCGGAAAGATCGGCGTCGGTGAATAACGTGATTTCTCCGCGGGCAGCGAGCATTCCACTGCGAACGCTGTAGCCTTTGCCGCGATTTTCTCCGTTGGCGAGCAGGCGCAGCTCGGGCATTTTTTCTTGCAGTGCGCGAATAACTTCCGCAGTGCGGTCAGTCGAACCATCGTCGACAACAATGATTTCGCTCGACGGATGCGTCCGGCGAAGATAGTCGCGAATGCGCTCAAGCGTGCGCGGCAGGCGCGCTTCTTCGTTATAGGCGGGAACTACGACGGAAAGCTCAAGCGGCGGCGTCATTTCTCAGGATCCGGCCATCCGTGGCGGCCGCGAAGCGGAACAAACTGGCAGACGAAGAGTTTTTCTTCGAGGATTTCGCGCGCGGACTTGCGAATTCGCAGCAGCATTTGTTTGTCACTCTGGCCCACGGGAATCACCAAGCGGCCGCCTTCGGCAAGCTGTTCCACGAGCGGCGCAGGAACAGCGGGAGCCGCGGCAGCGACCAAAACAGCGTCAAACGGCGCGTCTTCCGGCGATCCGAGAGTGCCGTCGCCGACTTTCACATGGATGTTGCGATAGCCGAGAGCGGCCAGCCGTTCGCGCGCGGCCTCCGCGAGCAACGGGCGATTTTCGACGGTGACGACTTCTCTGGCTAATTCGGACAAAACAGCGGCCTGGTAGCCGGAGCCTGCGCCGATTTCGAGCACGCGTTCGTTGCCGGTGAGCTCTAGATATTCGGTCATGGCCGCAACCATATACGGTTGGGAAATGGTCTGGCCATCGCCGATGCTGAGCGCGCGGTCTTCATAGGCATAGGCCACAAGCTCTTCCGGAACGAAGAGATGGCGCGGCACGCGCTCGAGGACTTCGAGGAGCCGCGGCGAGCGAATGCCGCGCTTGCGAATTTGCTCGTCGACCATCGCGCGCCGCTGCGACGCCCAGTCTTGGCCGTTTCCGCCGTTCACGCGTTTGCTCTTGGCCTCAGCGGCTCGCGCCTGCCGGAATTTCCTTCAACAATTCGCGGACCGCGGCGTCGAGCTGGATATCGTGGCCGGTATAGCTCTCACCCATGGGCCGCTTCACAAGAAAATCGACGGGGCGCGGATGAAGCTCCATAGGCTGGCCATCGGCGGTGGTGACGCGGATGAAGGGCAGGCGCAGGAACGAGCCATCAATGAGCTGGACGCCGGAAGTGTAGATGATCCAGCCGGCGGTGGGTTCGCCGACGACTTTGCCGAGGTGCATAGCGCGATAGCCTTGCGTGAAATCCTCGGCGTCGGAAAGCGACTGCTGATTAGTGACGAGAATCGTGGGCAGCTCAAGCGAGCGCTGGCCGAGCATGGAGCGCGCCGGGCTGGTTGGGAAATAGCGCGGCGTCATGCGGAGATAAGGCTGGCGCGAAAGCACGTCGAGAGCATAGGCATTCACGAAGCCGCCTTCGTTGCTGCGAATGTCGACGACGACGCCCTGGCGCGAGCGATTTTGCGTGTCGAGATCGAGATAGAAGCGCTCGAGCGATTCCTGGCCCATGTCGGGCATGTGAACGTAGCCGAGGCGGCCGCCGCTGATTTTTTCGACGTAGGCGCGGTTGCTATCGACCCATTGACGGTAGAGGAGATCTTTTTCTTCGTTGGTGGTGATGGGCTGCACGACGACAGGCTTCGCGGCTGTGCCATCGGCGGACGTGGCGACGGTGAGCACCACGCGCTTGCCGATTTTGTGCTCGAGAAGCGCGTCGATGTTGGTATGCGTCGCGATGGCTTGGCCGTCGATTTGCGTGAGGTAGTTTCCAGGGCTGATTCCGCCAACGAGCGCAGCCGGGCCCAGCGGAAGGATGGCGGCGATGCGCAAATGGCCGGAGCTTTCGTATTCGGCGCGATCGAAATCGAGGCCCAGGCGGCCAACGGGATCCGATCGCATGCGAAGCGCTAATTCCCAGGTGCGAGCCGTTCAATTCGCCGAGCATCAAGGAAATGAGGCGGCGGACTTCGTCCGGCGTGGCGGCTGCGGCGACGCGTGGCTCGTATTTGACGCGGACGGCGTCCCAATCGACGCCGTTGTGGTTCGGATCGAAAAAGAAATCGCGGAGATAGGTCCAGGATTCGTCGAACATTTCCATTTTCTCGTGCGCGAAATTCACGTCCATCTCGGCGCTTACGCCGAGCGGATGCGGCTGGCGCGTATCGACCGGCACGATTTGAATCTGTCCGTCGTCGAGGAAGTAGACTTCCTTGCCGTCTGGAGAAAATTGCGGATTTTCCTTGGAACCCGGCGTCGAAGTGAGTTGGCGAGCGACGGGGGGCTCTTTCGCGAGCTCATCGAGCGAATAGAGATAGAGATTTTGCTGGCCGGCGACTTCGGCGGTGGCGAGCAGCGATTTACCGTCCGGGCTGATGATGGCCGCGTCGGAATCGAGGCCCGAGGGAATCAGCGAAACACGGTCGCGTATGCCTTCCCAGTCGATTTTCACGGGCTTGGGCGCGGAAGGTTTCGCCTCGTCAGCTGATGCGGATGCCGCTGCGTCTTTGTCGCCGCTCGGCTTCTTCGGCTCTTCCTTGAAGAGGTCGCGGAATTCGTCTTCGTGGAACTTCGGTTCACGCGGGATCAAATCGATGCGCGCGACTTGCCCGGTCACGGTGCGCTGGCGCGCGGCAAAAATCACGTAAGTGCCATCGGGACTCCACGAGACGGCGCCGCTGTCCGCGTCCGGAAAGAAGCTGACCGCGTGAGGCTCGCCGCCGGCAACAGGGACGGCCCAAACATTTTGAAAGGCGTCTTCATTCGTGTCCATGTAGGCGATCCATTTGCTGTCGGGCGACCAAGCGAGCGGGCCGTCGGTGTCGAAGGGCGGGCGGCCGAAATGCCCCTTGGCAAGGAGGCGGTCCTGCTTCGAGTCCATATCCATCACATGCAGCTCTTGGCCATCACGCTCGAAGGCGAGCGTTTTCCCGTCCGGCGAGAAACGTGGCGCGGCGTCGGCGTGAGAATCGTGAGTGAGCTGCGTTTCCGCGCCGGCGACGAAATCGTAGAAGAAGATATGAGGAGTGCCGTCGCGGTCGGAAACATAGACGATGCGGCGGCTGTCGGTGGCCCACTGAATTTCGGATTGCTCCGCGGATGCGGTGGTGACGCGCATGGCATCGCCGCCATCTTTCGCGGAGGCGGCGAAAACTTCACCGTGGGCGACGAAGGCGACCTTTTTGCCGTCGGGCGAGAGCGCCAAACCTGAAATGTGATTGGCCAGATGCAAATGCTCGACGGTTGGCCCGGGAGGAACGCCGTGGCGCGTGATGGAAACTTCCGCGGCGTGGCCGTTCGCCGCGTCGAGCCGCCAGACACCGAAGTTGCGCTCAAAAACGATGGTGTGGCCGTCGGCGGAAATGTCCGGCCAGAGCACCCGGCCGTCCTTGAACTGCGTCACTTGGCGCGCGGTGCCGCTAATGGGCTGCTGCCAGATATTTTGCGCGCCAGAGCGATCGGAGACGTAGAAAAGGTCGTGTCCGTCGGCGGCCCACATGGGCCACAAATCTTTCGCGGAACCGTCGGTGACCGCGTCGTACTTCGGCGTAGCTTCGTCGTGGACGAGCCAGATTTCCGATTCATCGAGATGGCTATGGCCCTTGCGCCACCACTGCTCGGAGACGATGCCGCGCGCGGTGATGGCTACAGTTTTGCCGTCGGGCGAAGGCGCGGAAAAATATTCGTTGGCAAAACGGTCAGCGGCAACGGGCATCGGCGTGCCGCCTTCGGCGCTGACGCGGTAAATGTCGTTCATGTAGGCGATGTCGTGATTGGAGGTGGAAAAATAAATCCATTTGCCGTCGTGCGACCACGCGTCGAGAGAGGTGAGGTTATCGTCGTAGGTGATGCGCGCGACTTGGCCGGTGGCAAAAGTCAAAACGTAAATATTGGCGCTGCCGGAGCTTGTGGATTCAAAGGCGAGGCGCATGCCGTCGGGCGAGTAGCGCGGGCGCGAATCGGTGGCGCCGTCGGAAATGAGCAAGTGGGCTTCGCCGCCGGACGCAGGAACCGTCCAGATGGCGCCTCCGGACACGAAGGCGATCTCGCGGCCGTTGGGCGAGACGGCGGGCTGGCTGTAAGCGGGCTCGGCCTTTTTTTCGGCGGCAGTTTCCGCGGCCGCGGCGCTCACGGCGAACGATCCCGGCCGCATGGCCCAAAAGAGCAGGGCGCAGCCGAATACGAGCACGGTGAAGATAATCTTCCTGGGAATCGCCATCATGCACCTCGTGTCAGGAATGATCGAGCGGAGCTCCATCGCATGCATTGTCTCCGCAATGGTTGCGGGATTATATCACCAGCCGATTCACGCGGGCTGGAGGTGGCGCTCCCAGGCGCGCGTGGCCAGGATTTCTTCGATCTGCGCGAGAGAAAAATCGATCTCGTCGTCGCGATTGTAGAAGTGCGGCGAAAGGCGAATGCCGGCGCCGGGCCGGTAATCGACCAGAATGTTTCGCGCGACCAGCTCGTTCTTCACTTCCTGCGCGTGAGGACAATCGATCGACACAGTGCCGCCGCGCTCGGAGGAATCGCGAGGCGAGTTGACGCGCCAGCCGCGCTGGAGCGCGCCATCGATCAACTGGGTGGTCTGCCGCACCGATTTTTTACGGATGCCGTCGACGCCGATGTTGCGAATGATCTCCAGGCCCGGCTGACACGCGTAAAGCGCGGGAATGTGCGGCGTACCGTTGAGAAAGCGATAGGAGTCCTCGCGCGCATCGAGCGGAGCGGCTTCGAAGTTGAACGGGCGCTTGTGCGCGAGCCAGCCGGCGATTTTCGGCGCAAGCTTGGTGCGCAAATCCGGACGCACGTACAAATACGCAACGCCGGGGCCGCCGCAGAGCCATTTGAGCACGCCGCCGACGGCAAAATCGGTTTCGAGTTCGCGCACGTTGAATGGGACGGTTCCGGCAGCCTGAAAACAGTCGAGGATGACGTGCGCGCCGACTTTGTGCGCGCGCTCGATGATGGCTTTTGCATCGACAATGGTCGCGCTGCGGAACAGAACCAGCGAAATGGGCACGAGAAGCGTGGTGTCGTCGATCGCGGCAAGGATTTTCTCGAGCGGCGCATGAAGGCCGTCTTCGCTTTTCAGAATCTCCACGCGCGCGCCTTGCCGGCGCTGTTCCATGTGGAAATAAATCGTGGAGGGAAATTCCAGATCGGTGAGCACCACCTTATTGCGCCGGGAAGAAAACTCAAAACACGAGGAGATGACTGCCTGGGTCAGAGTGACATTCTGATGCAGGGAAATCTCGCCGGAGCCGGCGCCGATGATTGCTCCGACTTTGTCGCCAACGGATACAGCCATTTCCCACCAGCCCTCTTCCCATGCGCGAACGCCGCGCGTGGCCCAGGCGTCGGCATAGCTTTTCATCTGGTCATAGACGGCGCGCGGCATGGCACCGAGTGAATTGCTGATCATGTACGTCGAGTTTTCGAGAATCGGAAACTCGCTGCGCCACTTCAGGAGTTCGTCCATGAGCTTCTCTCCGTGAATGCTTGCGGGACTGCCTCGCCATCGTATCAGAATCGCGCCAAATTGCGCCTGGCTGGCGGTTCGTCTAGGATATGGGACGCTTCGCGTCACGCACGAAGGAGGACCCTTGCACTGTGGCATGAGCCAAAGCGCCGGAAGATTCATCGGGCAGGCGATGCTTTGCTTTTTCTTGCCTTTGGCGCACGGTGAAGGTTAATTTGAGAATGAGAGCCTGGCTCAATAGCGCCGTGGGCCGCCGCTTCCTGCGGCTCGGCCTCACGTCGTTCATGCTCGTGGGCGCGCTCGTTGGCTGCGGGACTGCAGGGCATGCCCCGAACCAACCGATCACGCTGACTATTTCTGCCGCGATCAGCCTGAAAGATTCTCTGGATGCAATTGCGAAGAGTTATCAGCAAACCCACCCGAATCAACATGTGGCCTGCAATTACGGCGCGTCCGGAACTTTGCAGCATCAGATCGAGCAGGGCGCGACCGTGGATATTTTTGTTTCCGCGGGCGAGAAAGAGATGGACGCGCTGGAGAAGGAGGACCTGCTGGTGCCGGGAACGCGCCGCGACCTTCTGGGCAATCAGCTTGTGTTGATCGTGCCGGCGCACTCCGAGGGAATCAAAGACTTTCCGGATTTGGCGAAGAGCGCTGCGAAATCCATCGCTGTCGGCGACCCGCAAATCGTTCCGGCGGGAATGTACGCGAAGCAAGCGCTCGAGCACCTGGGCCTGTTGCCGGGAATCCAGCGCAAGCTGGTATACGCAAAGGATGTTCGCCAGGCGCTGACGTACGTGGAAACGGGCAACGCGGATGCCGGGCTGGTCTACGTCACCGATGCGCGCATTTCAAATGCGGTGCGCGTGGTGGCCACGGCGCCGAGCGATTCGCACCTGCCGATTCTTTATCCGGTCGCGCTTCTCAAGGATTCCAAATCACCAGAGGCGGCGCGCACGCTGCTGGACGCTCTCGAATCGCCTGACGCTCTCAGCGTGTTCGAAAAGTCGGGCTTCACGGCCGCAGGCAGCGCTCCGCAAGGAAACTGAGCGTGCCCATGGCGCCCATGGCGGCTGACCTCTCTCCGGTTTGGATCTCCGTCGAAACCAGCGTCACCGCGACCGTCATCACGCTGCTGCTCGGCACGGCCACAGCCGTATGGCGCGCGAATCGGCGCGGCCTGGGCCCTGCTTTGCTCGACGGAATATTTCTTTTGCCGCTGGTGCTGCCGCCGACGGTTGTCGGCTTCGTCCTGCTGCTGATTTTCGGCCGCAACGGCCCGCTCGGGCGTTTGCTGCTGCACTTCGGAGCCACGGTTGTCTTCTCGTGGCCGGCAACCGTGATCGCTGCCGCAGTCGTTTCGTTTCCGCTGATGTACTTGAGCGTTCGCGCCGCTCTTGAGCAGGTCGACCCCAACTTGCTGCAAGCCGCCCGAACGCTGGGCGCCTCCGAATGGCGCGTGTTCCAGCGCATAGCGCTGCCTCTGGCATGGCCGGGAATTCTGGCCGGAACGATTCTTGCGTTCGCACGCGCGTTGGGCGAGTTTGGCGCCACGCTGATGCTGGCCGGCAGCATTCCGGGAAGAACCGAGACCATCCCGCTGGCGATTTATTTCGCGGTTGAGTCCAATGAAATGCATCAAGCCATTCTGTGGTCGTTGATCGACATCGCCATTTCGCTGGCGATGATTGCCTCCATGTATTACTGGACGCATTTGCAGAGCTCCGCGCGTTTGCGCATGGGGCGCGGCTGATGGCGCTGGAAGTCCGGTTCGAAAAGCGGCTTGCCAGCTTCACGCTTGCGCCGGATTTTTCCTGCGACGCGGAACCGTTGGCTATTCTGGGCCCTTCCGGCGCGGGCAAGAGCATGACGCTGCGCTGCATTGCCGGGCTCGAGCAGCCCGACGAAGGCAGAATACGGCTCGGTGGGAGGATCTTATTCGATTCAAAAGCGGGGATTAATGTTCCGGCTCGCCAACGCGGCATTGGCCTACTGTTTCAGAATTATGCCCTGTTTCCGCATCTCACGGTGGCCGAGAATGTGGCGTTCGGACTGAAAAACGCATCGCGTGGCGAGCGTGAGAGCCGCGCCCAGAAGCAAATCGCAGGTGTGGACCTGGAGGGGCTCGAACGCCGGCTGCCGCGCGAGCTTTCCGGCGGCGAACAGCAGCGCGTCGCGCTGGCCCGCGCGCTGGCGATTGAACCGCAGGCGCTGCTGCTCGATGAGCCACTGTCGGCGCTGGATACCTACCTTCGCAGCAAGATCGAGCAGCAGCTTATCAGCACGCTCGCGCAGTTCGGGCGGCCGGCGCTGTATGTCACGCACAATATTGAAGAGGCTTACCGCATCGCGGCAAAACTCGTGGTGCTGTCAAAAGGCCGAGTGGTGGCGAACGGCGCGAGAGAGGAGGTGTTTCGCGCTCCGCCGACGTTGGAAGTTGCGCTGCTGACCGGCCTGAAGAATTTTTCCCGCGCACGCGCGGTTGACGGCGGTTCGGTCGAGGCGCTCGATTGGAACTGCGTTCTGCATTGCGGAGCAGCGCGCGCGACCGGCGCGGCCTACGTGGGCATTCGCGCTCATTACATCGGCTTTGCGTTTGAAAAGGGCGAGCCAAGTACGGCAAATACATTTCCGTGCTGGCTGGTGCGGACCAGCGAGACGCCGTTCCACGCCACGCTGTACCTGCGCCTGCATAACCCTCCGGACGGGAGCGGCCATTATCATCTGCAAGCGGAAGTAACCAAGGAACAGTGGGCGCTCTTCAAGAATCGGCCACAACCGTGGCTCGCGGCTCTGCCAGCGGATAGCCTGCTGGTCTTGCCTGAGTAGCACGGGGCGCGGACATTCGCGCCGAAGACATCACGGAACAGATCTTTCTTTTTGTATTGGCGCAGGGATGGTTCGATTAGCGGAAGTGGCTTGTAAATTTGATGTTGATGCCGTAGATGCCGTTGATGTCGCGCAGAGCGACAAGAGTGATGTTGCGGCTTACGGCGTAGTCTACTTCAATGACCTGCTGCTGGTTGGAAGCGGCGTTGGTGCTGTAGGTGACGCTCAAATCCCGCGTGACCTGTTTCTGAATGGTGACGCGCGCCTCGGTAGTCTGCGTGACGCTGCCCGCGGCCAAGCTGCTGGCGAGGAACGGGTCGATGCGGAAATTCGTAACGCCAAAGAGCTTTTCAATCGGCGCGCCAATCTGGCTGGAAACCGCCTCCGATAGCAGCGCTGCGGCTCCAAAGTTTTGCGACGGCGAGGACGAGGAGGTCATCAACGCGGACTGCTCTCCCTGCGTTCCGAGGGCCAGCAAATTGACGATGTCCGGTGATGGTAGCGGGGGGTCCGAGCGATAGGAAAGTTCCATGTGACTGGCTGGCCCGGTGAAGTCCAGCGTGATTTCGTAGGGGTTGATGATCGTCGCCACTTCGATATTCAATACAGGATCGAATCGGAAAGGGCTCGAAAAATTGATGTCCCCACGGTTCAAGTGATAGGTGTTGCCATGAAAGGCCATATCTCCCGAGAGCAGATGGACACTGCCCAGAACAATCGGGTGCTCCCACGTGCCCCGGACCCGCACATTGCCGTCTGCCGTGAAGTGCGCCGTACCCCATTCTATGCGCATGCCGGGCACGCTCCGCGCCGAGATGTCAAACTGCAAATTGCGAAGATATGCCGACGAAATTGCTGGGCCGGTAAGGGTGGCGTGCGATGAAACCAGCATCGACGAGAAATCGACGTTGGGCGCGAACACTACGCGCTGCACGGTCGCATCGCCGGATAAAACAGCACCCTGGCTCGTGCCGCTGAATCGGATGCTCCCATCAAGCAGCCAGCTCATCCCCTCCGGGTATCGCACCCGGACGCGACTGGCCGTGGCGCTCAACTCGTAGGCTAACGGCTTCTCGCCGTATCCCATGTTCCCGGAAATCTTAAGTGTTCCGCCGCCTGCTTCGGCCGTGAAATTGTTCAGAAGCATGCGGCTGCGGTCAAATATGACGTCGCCGTTCAAATTGCTGAGCCCTGCGGGAAAGTCCGCATAGTGCGCCGAGGTGTTGATGATTTTGGCCTGTCCGATCACCTGCGGATTGGAAAATGTCCCGGCGATGGTGGTATTCAACTGCGCCACTCCGCGCGCGTCCAGGCCGGGGAACAGGGCGCCAGCCAGCCGCAGGTTAATCGATCCTGCCACCTTGAGATTCAGGTCGCGGGTGCCGGAGAAGCCCGCGTTGCCGGAAATCTTGAAGTTCGTATCGGCACCGCTCAGCGTGGCCTCTTCAACGCGAACCTCATCGTGCCCGTAGCTCAGGTGAACCGGACCTTCGTTCTGGAGTTTTACATACTCATAATCGAAGGTGATTTGTGACAGATCGGCTTGCATGACAAGCGTGTCCGGCTTTTTGGCCTCACCCGACAAGCTCAACTGGCCGTCAATGCTGCTGTGTCCGGTCAACTGGCTCAAATGCAATCCCGCGATGATGAAGGGATCCAAGTCGACTTGTTTCACGGTGATCTTGCCGGTCAGCGGATAGTCGTCCGACAAGCCCAGTTGGAGATGCGCCAGCAGTTTTCCGACGGTGCGCGTCGATTGCAGGTCGAGCTGCGCCGTTCGTCCGTCGGAATCGAGCTTTCCGGAAAAACTATCAAGCACTTCGGATCCGAATTTCAAATCGACCAGCTGCACTGTTCCATGCGCTTGCGGAGAAGCGATCGGTCCGCTACCGCGCAAATCGAAATCGATATCGCCGGCGATGGGCAGCGGCTTCGTTTGAAGAAAGTCGAACTGGGCTAGAGAAATGCCAGTGCCGATGGTTTGAAATTCGACGGTGCGTTCCGCCAGCCGGTACAGAAGGTTTCCCGTAAGATGGCCCGTGCCGCGGTCCAGTATCGCGTTGGTGATTTGAATCTGATCGTGCCGGAGACTGAGCGCCCCGCGCGCGCGGTCGATGTGGATGCCGTAAGCCTTCATGTCTTCGAGGTCGAAATTCCCTTCCAGCACAGGGTCCTGGCGCGTGCCGCCACCCTGAAAATCCGCAGTCAGCGTCGCGGTGGCTGGATAAGATGTTCCGAAGAGTCCTTGCAAATCCGACAAGGATGCGTGGTCCAAGTGGGTGCGGAGACTCCACGCGGCGTTCTTCCGGAAACTCCAGTTGTGTAACGTCAACATTACGTCGAGGTTCGCTTGCGAGGCGCCGCGCTTGACGATGCCGTTCGTCAGCGTGAAGTTGCGCGGCGAATAAGACATTGAGCCGGTGATATCGTCCCAATACAGCCGGCCAAAATGGGCGTCCTGAGCACGAAAACTCCCTGCGAAAGTCGGCCCGGTCAAGGGTCCAGAGAGATTCCCCTTCCAGTCAGCGCTTCCGGTGATGGGCTCGGCATCCTTGGGACTGCCGCGTAACACAGAGATGAAGTCCGCCCAGTCCTCAAGCCGGCCGGTATGAAAAGTTGCCTCCAGCGCGCTCTGATGGCGGCCCAAAGTGCCGTCGAAGGCGAGGTGGCTGTTAGCAGTCGTGATCGTGCTCGGCTGGAGTACTACCGCATTTCGGTCCATGACGTAATGAAACTTGATTTGTGCGCTGGTGCCGAACACTCCCGGCTGGGGTTGCGCAGGCGGCGACCACAGCGTCACGCCCTGGACGGCGAAATGTTTGAAATCTCTGAACCACGTGCACACGGTATCCGTTTCCAGGCTGCCTCCCCAGTGCAGGGAGTGCACTGGCAGAGACGGATTGTTTACGGCGTCGAGAACCGCCGCCAGACTCGCGCCGGTGACTTTTGTGTCGGTGCGAAAGGCCAGGCCCTTGAAATCCATGTCGAGTTTGCCGACCAACGTTCCTCCCAGCGCCTTGGCGTGGAAAACCGGCAGATGCAAGTGGCCGTCCGCAGCATCAATATCGCCCCAGCTCTCGATGTCCTTCGCGTGAAACCACGGATAGGTCATGACGAGGCCGCGCGCGTGGTAGTCGCCATTCATTTGAAACTTGTGCTGCGCGTAAGTTGCGTTGCCGGTGAGGTCCACACTCCCGCCGGGTATATCTTTTTTTCGCAGGATGACGCGCAGATCCGGCAGCCACAGTTGCCCTTGATAATGAAAATCCATCTGGAGCGGCTGAAAATCTTTTATTTCGGCGCGAGCATTGAACTTGGTATGAGGCAGCTGCAGCTGCAAATCGTCGATGGAAAGAGAATCGCGTGTCAGCGTGAACTTCGTGCCCACGTCAAAGCGGAAAGGCAAGTAGCGCCGCGCCGTCATCTGCACTTGCTTCCATCCTAATTGCCCGAAGTAGGCGTCTTTTCCGAGCGCCGCGGCCTGGTAGCCGATCACGAATTCAAAATTCTGGCCTTCCGCGTCGAGCGGTATCTTCGCGTCGTTGAACATCATGGTTCCGTCAGTGATCTTCAGTTGCGCGATTTGCAGATTGAAAAGTTGCGTGCGCCACGGGCTCGATGTGCGCTTCTGTGGAGGCACCGGCAGATTGCTTTGGCCATTTTCGTCGATGCGGATAAATATCGACGGCTGCGACACCTCGACATCGCTCAGCGAAATCTTGTGGCGCAGCAGCGAAATGATGTGCACGCCAACGTGAATGCGGTCAGCGTGAAAGAAGGGAGGCAGACCGGGACCTTCGCGGCCGTGCATGGTGAAGTCGTCAAGCTCGACGGTCAATCTGCGCAAGCGGAAATGAACCGCGCGAAGCTCCGTTCGCGCGCCGGTGCTACTCTCGATTTTCTTGATGACGTAACCGCGAGCCCAACGGTCTGCTGTTCCGGTATTGAGGATCACCGCGAGGATCACGATGATTCCGGCCACAAAGAGAACGAGTCCGAGGAGGATTCGGACCGCCCAGCGTCTCATCCGCCCCCTCCTGGGGGCTGGATAACGATTCGGAGCCTCGCCTTTGCCTGTTCAAGCCACTGAGCCGCTTTCTCGTTGATCTCTTCCTGCGTCAATAGCTGCCGAATCTGTGCTTCCACCTGATTCAGCGGCGGCACCGAGAGGCCTCGCTTCTGAAGCTGCGGCGCAAGCTCCTGCTGATAATACGCTTCGATTTGCGCGGTGGTGACCTGGGTTGAGGCGTGAAATTTGTAATTCAGGAATCGGATGTAATAAAGTTGGCGCTCGAGAACCTGACGAACCTCGTCCTGCGTCAGCCCAATCTGGGTCAGGCGCGCCTGAAACTGGTCGCGCGAGGGAAACTGCTTGAGCAAGGCCTGGAACTCCTGGGTCACTTCCGCGGCAGTCGGATGCGGAAACCTGGTGGCCACGGCATCCAGCTCAACGATCCACTGGTCGACCAATTCCTCCATGACTTTCGCGCGATCTTGCGCCTGCCCTTCCACCAGCTTCTGATAATCCTGGAGTTCGCGCACTTCGCTGTCGGTCAAAACATCGTTGCCGATTCGCGCTGCGATTCCGTCAACGTCAGTGGTTCGCTGCGGCACCGCCGTATTTTGCAGGGTGGCATTCGATGAAGGCGCGCCTGCGCCACTGGGCCGATTTTGCGCGCTGGCCGCCAGCGCGACGCAAAAAAGCAACGCGGTGATTATGCCCGTTATGCGCATCAGAATATCGATCCGATATTGAAGAAAAACTGAAAATGAGGCACGCGCGACGTTTCGATCATACAGGCCGAGGTGCAGTTTGGGGGATTCAACGATTGAAACTGCGCCGGATTCAGCTGGTATCCAAAGTCCAGCCGCACCGGCCCAATCGGCGTCGCGTACCGGAAGCCGAAGCCTACCGTGTGCGAAAAATAATTCAAGTTAGGACACTCAGACAGTGTGTTCGTGATCGTCGTCCCGGGCTGGCACGCCGAAGGGGGCGGAAGTGGAGTATAGCGCAATGAGACATGATGAATATCGGAAAAAACGTTGCCAGCATCGTAAAAGAGAGCACCGCCCAGATGGCTTCCGACCAACGGCAAATGCATCGGAAAACGCAGCTCCTGATTGAACACAAGCATCGCCAGGCCGCCGACGGGGAAACCGCTGGTGGGATCGCGCGGCCCGGCCTGGTTCAGCGAAAATCCTCGCAAGCTGGTGCCGCCGCCGGCGAAAAATCGCTCCGGCAGAGGGATATCATCTTCCATGGATCCGTCGAAGGCATTCTCGATTCCAAACGTCGTGGAGCGGGCAAACACCAACGACGAGCGGTGAAAGGGAGTGTACGTAGAATCCTGCAGGGAAAAACGCACAAAAGTCGCGGTCGAGCCGAGCGAACGCGTGGCCACGCTGAGATCGGCGGTGTTGAATGTCCCGTGAGTTGCGTCCGCGGGATTGTCGCGCCGGTCGCGCACCCATGTTTCCTCAAACCCGGAAACTCTGGTGGGTTGGCTGAACAGAGGCACTTCCTCCACCGAAACGTTCAGGTTCGTCGCGGTCACATGGCGGTAAAAATACCGATAGATCAAGGAAGTAGATGGCGAGACGGTCTGTGCCAGTTGCACGCTGCCTTCATAGCGCGTGGCTGTGAAGGTGTTTACGTAGCTGGCTTTGTCCGCGAGGCCGCTGATGATCAGGTTCAGCCACGAGTAAGTCAAAAAATTCGGCGCCTCGTAGCTCAGCAGCCCTTGATATTCGAGGGTGCTGCCTCGCAGTTTCAGCGAAACCGTATGCGCGCGGCCGCCGACGTTGACTTTGGAAACCTCCAGGATTCCGAGGGGACTGACGTTTAATGTGGTGGCCGTCGCATTCGAAATGGAGGCCAGCCGCTGGGCCTCGAAACCAAATCCGTAGCTCAGGGTGTATCGCTTGCCTTCCTGTACCACGACCGCAACCGTCTTGTCTGGGTAGTCGCCGTCTGGATTTTGCGGCGCCACCTCCACGCGGTCAAAAACGGCCAGGTTGTAGAGTTTTTGTTGGGTTGCGATGCGGTCGCCTTCGCGCAGCGGCCCGCCGGCTTTCACGAGCACTTGTCTGCGGATGATGCCGGGACGCGTATAGCGGTAGCCTGCCAACAATACCTGGCTTACATCGACGCGCTGTCCCTCGGTGATGTGGTACGCCAAGTCCACCTGATTGTTTTGCGGAGGCGTGACCTCGGCCTCAAATTGGGCATTGGGAAATCCTTGGTCAAAATAATAGGCCAGAATGTTGTCACGGTCGGAGGTTACGTTGATCTGTGAATAGGGCTGGCCTTTCGTCGAGCCGATCACTGTCAGCAGTTGTTTCGTTGTCAGCGCGCTGTTCCCCTCCAATTTCAGGTCCGCCACACGAGTTTGCTGTCCTTCGGTGATTTGATACACGATGAAAAGATTGCCCTTCTTGCCTTGATAATCGTCCTGCACGTCGGGATGCACTTGTGACTGCAGGAAACCGTTCGCAATGTAAAGCGCGGCGATGGAGTTGGCATCGTCGCGGACCGTACCCTGGCTGAAGCGGCCTCGCGATAGCAGACTCTCCTGCTGAACCTGCAGGCGACTCCGCAATACGTCCGTGCTGAAGTAGCGGTTCCCTTCGATTACCACGCCCACCAGGCGGTGCTTGGCTCCGCGGTCGATGGTGTAAGTAATCGCGTCCACATGGGTATTGGGATCCAGCTGCGACGTATAGCTCACGGTCGAGTCGAAGTAGCCCTCTTTTTGCAGCAGATCCCGGATGTTCCTTCTGCCTTCTTCCAGCAGATCGGGGTCCACGTCGCCTTCTTCATAAACGGGGACCAGTTTTCTGACTTCTTTCGCCGATATTTTTGTGCCGGTTACCTCTACGGAGACGCGCGGGCCGGCCACCACGTCGATCGTCAGAGGCAGAGTCGCGGAATTGGGATCGTAGTCGCCGCGATTTGCGGCGACGCGCGCCTCGAGATATCCCGCCGACACTAAGTGCGTGCGCAACCGTTCCGTGCCCCGATCGATTCTTTCTTGCGTAACCTGTGTGCCGCGTTTGAGCTTGAGCCGGCCGCGCACTTCCTTATCCGAGAATGAAGTTTGATTATGGATATTCACTGAGGACAGTTTTGCCCGGCGACCCGGCGTCACGTTTACGGTAACGTCCATCTGCCGCGTATCCGGATGTTTCGCCAGCCCGTAGTGCGATTGCGCCGCATAGAATCCATCGTCCTTCATTGTCTGGCCAAGGCGCTCCAGGCCCGCGTTTAAGTCGTCGAGTTGGAAAGGCTGGCCAAGCGGCAACCGTAGCGCTGCGAGCGCGGTGGCCTCGTTGGGCGGTTCCTTGAGCCCGTAGACTCGGACAACATCGTTGTAATAATTCCGGGTCACGATGAAGTCGACGTGAAGTCCGTCAGCCTCGGACGTGACGCTCGTGCGCACATCCGCGAAGAGTCCCGTCTGATTCAACTCGCGCAGCGCGTCACGCTCGGCGGTGATGTGAAAAACATCCCCGGTCTTCAAAGCCGCCGGCGAAACCTTTTCGAGAATCGGATGTCCGGAGTCATCCACCACGCGGACCGCGGCAATGCGTTTGCCTTCGAGGGACGCGTCTTGTCCGCGCGCGGACGAAATCGAAAGAAAAAGCAGAATCGCAAGCGTACCAGCGCCTCGGATTTTTCTACCTCGCGCCGTGCTGCCTCTCCATTTCATCCTCGCTTGGACTCCAGGGAAGGTTAGCATACCGGCCTGTATCTCGTTTTTGAAAAGGCGCTATGATTGAACCTGGAGAGAATCGTGGATTCCGGCCTTTACGAAAGATATTCGCGCCAAATCCTGTTTGCCGCCATTGGCGAAGAGGGACAGCAGCGCCTGCTGCAATCGAGCGCCGTGCTCGTCGGTTGCGGCGCCTTGGGCACGGTTTCCGCCAGCTTGCTAATCCGCGCCGGCATTGGCTCCCTCAGAATCATCGACCGCGACTTCGTGGAGATGTCCAATCTTCAGCGTCAGTCGCTTTTCGAAGAATCGGACGCGCGCGAATCTTTGCCCAAGGCGGTGGCGGCCGAACGGCGCCTGCGCGCTATAAATTCCGATGCAAAAATCGAAGGCCTGGTTAGCGATGTGACCTCAGAAAATGGGATCGAGCTGCTCTCAGGCTTTTCCCTGATCCTTGATGGCACCGACAATTTCGAGTCGCGCCTTCTCATCAACGACGCTGCCGTCTCGCTTAGCATTCCGTGGATCTACGCCGCTGCGGTGGCCAGCTACGGCCTCACGTTCACTGTGCGGCCCAACAAAACCGCGTGCCTGGCTTGCCTGCTCGAGTCCGCCGACGGTTCGCATCACTCCGGATTCGAGGAAACGTGCGATACCGCCGGCATTTTGAACGGCGCCGCGAACCTGGTCGCTTCGATTCAGGCGACCGAAGCCATCAAGCTTCTTTCCGGAAATTTCGAGGCCCTCAATGACCACCTCGTTTCCTGCGACGTCTGGAAGAATCGCTTTCAATCCATTCGCGTTGCGCGGAATCCATCGTGCCGCGCTTGCGCCCTGCGCAAGTTCACTTACTTAGAGGGAGCAGCGCAGCCGCACGTGACCATGTGTGGCCGCGATTCGGTGCAGATTCACGAGCGCAGCCGTCGTCTGGATCTTGCCGAACTCAGCCGCCGCCTTGAACGCTCTTCTCTGGGCGTCCGGCGCAACGATTTTCTGCTGCGATTCCAGGTGCCACCGTACGAGATGACCATTTTCTCCGACGGCCGCGCGGTCATCAAAGGCACGCAGGATCCCGCCGTCGCGCGCTCGCTCTACGCCCGCTACATCGGCGCCTGACCTAACGCCCGGCTTGACTGCCGCGCAAGATGGGTCAATATATGCGATATGCGCGATATCTACGCGTGAAAATCGGAGAAACAATCCAAGGAGGGCACGCCATGCGCCTGCTCGGGCTAAGCACGATTCTCCTGCTGACGTTGGCAATTCCGACGGGCATCTTCGCGCAGCAGCAAAGCGCACCGAATGCGCTCCGAGCGGACCTCAGCGCAAAGCTCTCTTCTGATTTGAACCGCGTCGCCGCGTCCTATGATGGCGTCATGGGAATCTTCGTGAAGGATTTGACGAGTGGAGAGACATTCGCGGTGAATGCCGACACGGTTTTTCCGCAGGCCAGCTCGATAAAAATTCCAATCCTCATCGAATTGATGCACCAGGCTCAGACGGGAAAGCTGAATCTGGCCGAGCGCGTCGAAATCCATCGTGCCGCCCTGGTTGGCGGCAGCGGCGTGCTGCAGTTTTTTTCGGAGGGTGGCTCGGCGGTGTCGTTGCGCGATCTGGCCGTGCTCATGGTTGTGCTGTCCGATAACTCCGCGACCAACCTGATCATAGACCGCGTAGGCATGGACAACGTCAATTCCATGCTCGACGGCCTCGGCCTGAATAAAACGCGGCTGGCCCGCAAAATGATCGACATCGCTGCCGAACAAGCGGATCGCGAGAACCGTTCCACTCCGCGGCAGATGGCTACACTCGTGGAATCGCTGAACGGCGGGAAATTGCTCGACGCCGAACATACCAAGATGGTTCTCCGAATTCTGGAATACCCGAAGGACAGCCCGCTTCGGGCAGGCGTGCCACCAACGATCCCCGTGGCCGAAAAACCCGGCTCGCTCAGCGGAGCGCAGTGCGATTCAGGAATCGTATTCCTCGACGGCCGTCCCTATGTGATCTCCGTAATGACCACTTTCAATCCCGCCGACGGCGACGCCGCCATCACCAGCGTCTCCGGGCGCGTTTTCAGTTATTTCGATCGCCTCGCCCACGCAAACTCCTACGGCGTCCACGTGCGATAGGATCGGATTGCACCGGCGGAAAACCAGCCGCCCTCTTCCTCAGTTACCCTGCAGGAACATACTATATATATCTGCGTTTACTTCTTGAATTAACCTAAGTTAATATAACGGCGAACCTAGGAGACGTACACGCCTTGCGCGCCATCTATGCCCTATCCGTACTTGTGGTCCTGCTTTCGTTTCTTCTTCCTACCCGCGCGCTCGCGCAGGGAGAGACCACCAGCGCCATCGTCGGCCAAGTGACGGACGTAACCGGGGCGGCGATTCCCGGGGCGATGATCACCATCACCAGTCGCGAGACCGGCCTGCAGCGCTCCGCCAAGACCGACGGCGAAGGCCGGTTCAATTTCGCGCAACTCAAGCCGGGCGCTTACTCGGTCAAAGCGGAAGCAGTAGGTTTCGACCCGCAGCGAAGCGACAATGTATTCTCAGGTTTAGGCCAGAAGCAGTCGGTCAACTTCGTGCTGAACGTTGCCCAATCAAAGCAAACCGTTGAAGTGAGCGGCGCTGCTCCGCTCATCAATCCGGAAAACGCGAACACATCCACGAACCTGAATGCACCAGCATTGGAAAATCTTCCGAATCCAGGCGGGGACCTGACCTATCCGTTGCAGTTCGCTGCGGGCGCGCTGATCAACACGGCCGGCAGCGGAAATGACTTCGTCGGCGGCACGAATGGATACGGGAATGTGGAATTCAATGGCCTGCCGGCCTTGTCGAACGGCTACATCGTGGACGGACTCGAAACCAACGATCCGCTTACGAATCTGAATAGCGGACTTTCGACGAATCTGGTGCTGGGCCTGAATTCGATCTCCGAAGTTACGGTCAATACGCTCTCCTACGCTGTGGATCAAGGAAGATATGGAGCGTCCCAGGTCAACTACGTCACCAAATCCGGCGCAAACCAGTTCCACGGGAATCTCTACGAGATCTGGAACGACTCGCTACTGAACGCGGCGGACTATTTCACAAATGCGACGCCGGGGAATCACAAGCCGGGCTCGACGGTAAATCATTTCGGTGGCAGCTTGGGCGGCCCGATTGTTCACAACAAATTGTTTTTCTTTTTCGATAGCGAATGGGTACGCATCGCGCTGCCGATCGTGACACCCACGACCGTGCCAACCGCTGGCGTTTCAGAGCTATGTCCTTCAGCAACTCCCCTTAGGTGGCCAGGATGCAGTCAACGGCGCGACTTATCCCGCTGCGCCGCAGATGGTGCCGTTCTACCAAGAGATGTTTTCGCTCTACGGAAACCTGAGCGGGGCGCCGTTCGCCGTCCTTGGCTGTCCCTTCAATGCGGACGGCAGGCAAGCCGCCGGCAATCCGCCGAATGGAAACGGTTGCGCCAACCGTCAGAGCGTTTCGCATTCGAGCGACGATCATGAACAGGTGCAGACGGCGCGCATCGACTACAACCTCGATGCAGACAACACCGCCTGGTTCCGCTTTCAGGCGGACACCGGCCTGCAAGCCGCATGGACGGATCCGATCAATCCTCTGTTCGACGCGATTTCTCCGCAACCGCTGTACTCCTTCGCGGCGGGGTACACGCATATCTTTTCGCAAAACGTGGTGAATTATTTCAATCCGGGATTCTCCTGGTACGAGAGCCTATTCGCGCCGAGCGATTTTCAGCAGACCCTGGCGGCATTCCCGATCGTGCTCGAAGGCAGCGGGGCCAACGTGCCCTTCACTACGATTGGAGGTCTCGACAATACCTGGGTGCAAGGCAGGCGCGCCTCGCGCGTCTTTATCAACGACAACCTGGCGTGGAGCCGCGGCGCGCACGAGTTCAGATTTGGAACAAACACCAGAATTTTCCGCCTGAACGACTACGATTTCGGCGAAGCCGCCGTTCCGACGATCACGGAAACCACCTTGCCGCAATTCATCTATGGCGCCGCGTCGACGGCGACGGCGACTTTCGCACTCTCCGCCAACGAACCGTTCAATTTTTTGAACCTGGACCTGTACGCGCAGGACACCTGGAAGCTTACTTCGAAGGTGACTTGGACGATCGGCATCCGCGACACTTTCAACTCAAATCCGTTGAACCCGCATGACGAAATCGCCCGGCTCGATGGCTCTTTCGCTTCGATTTCACACGATGTGAATCAGCCGCTGAATGAGGCAATTCAAACCCATCTGGGGAACGTCTTTGCTTCCACTCCGCTCGCCATCTTGCAACCGCGAACAGCCATAGCGTGGCAGTTTGCTCCCCGTTCCGTACTGCGAACGGGATTCGGGCTATTCAGCGACATCTTGCCCGGCAGCATTGCGGACGTTGTTGGCGACAATCCACCCTACGTTCGGACTTTCCAAGGAGGACTCTTAGGCACGGTGGGCGGGACGGCCCTTGCGCCTGGCGTGCCGGGCAGCGCCGTGGATGCAACTGTCGCCGCCAATCAGGCGTTTGGCGCGGGCTTTACGCAGGGTTGGCTGTCCTGTGCGTCTCCCCAAGCCGATCCCAACGCATGTCTGCCGCCGGTTGCGATGACCGCGATGCCCGACGGCGAACTCGATGCTCCGTACTTTATGGAGTGGAGTCTTGGCCTGGAACATCAATTGGGAACCACGGGAAGCATCCACGCGCAATACGTTGGCACGCGCGCTGCAAATCAGCCCTATTTGACGCAAGTGAACGGCTATCAAACGACCTGCCAAGGCTGCTTTGCTCCCTTTCCGTATCTCCAGCCGACCGATCCCCGATTTGGCGCGGTGACGCAGTTTTCGACCCGCGCCAACAGCCACTACAATGGCCTTCAACTGACCGCGATGAAGCAGCTCAGTCACGGTTTACAGGGACAAATCAACTACACGTTCAGCCGCTGCATGGATGAAGTCTCGAATGGCGGGTTCCTGCAGTTTTCTGCAGGAGCAATCCTCTCGCCGCTACCGGGAGAGTTGGCTCGAAATTATGGCCCGTGCGACTACGACATCCGGCACAACCTCACTGCGGAATACGTCTATGCGTTGCCGAGCAAAGTGCGAAGCCAGCGGCTTGGCTATGCGCTAGACGGCTGGCAAATTTCCGGCACTGCCTTCTGGCACAGCGGGTTACCTTTTTCTATTCTGAGCGCACCCAACGGCATTGTGAACGGCAGTGGGCCGCAGTTCGCGAGCGTCGTGCCGGGCGTGCCGCTGTATGAGCACAATCCCATTCCAGGGGTGACGCAACCGGGGACGATCCAGTGGCTCAACCCTGACGCCTTTGTCTCGACCGTGGACCCCAGCACCGGGGCCTGCTATGGCGGCGACAATGCGCAGGATTGTCAGTTCGGAACCCTCAGCCGCAATGCTTTACGCGGCCCCGATTTCCTCTGGAGCGACTTCTACCTGACGAAGTGGTTTCCCTTGAGCGAACGTTTGAAATTGCGACTGGAAGCGCAGTTCTTCAACGTGTTCAACCATCCAAATCTTGCCTTGCCCAGCGACGTCTATGCGGGCGTTCCCGGGAAGCCGTCCACACAGGTTGGGTTCGGAGCGCTCACTTACACCACCGCGCCGCCGACGGGCTTGCTTGGCGTGGGCTTAGGCGGCGATAGCTCGCCGCGCATGATTGCTTTTCATGCGCGCCTGGAGTTCTGATGTGGCAGAGTTCTTTCAGCCGATGCGGCGTTCGTTTTCCTGCCGCGCGGCGATTCGTTCGATGTTCTCGCGGCAGTTCATCAAGGTGAGGAATGTGCTGAGGATTCGCGCCTTGGTCTCATCCGTCAGTCCTACGCCGCCGGTGGCCAACTGCGCCAGTTTCTGTCCGTGATCGGCCATGTACTTTCTCATGTCGTCGTAGCGCTCGCGGCGCGTGCCGCCGACCGCCGTCTCTCGCCGCATTTGCATGCAGGTCTGCTCGAGCTCCAGCGTAAAATGCAAAATGCAGCGGCGCTGCTCCTCGAGCTGTTGCGGGACCCGCGCTTTGCAGCCGACTACTTCGCAGTTCACAAGCATTTCGTTCCAGGCCTTCCAGCACAGAGACGCTGATGGGGCTACTTCATGTTTTGTAACATCAACCCGCCTGCAAAATCCACTGTCGGGGCGGCCTGCGCGTCCAATCCGCCACCGCGTCGTTCCGTCTCTGGCGCCCGGCCATCCCGTCTTCCGCTCCGACTGACGGTCGGCCGGATCTCCAGCCGATGGCCCGCGAAATTAGAATTCGAGCTATCTTGCTGAAAACAAAGACCTCCAGGTTTTCTAATCGATAATTTTGGGCAGGTTTTTGCGGACGCGCTTGCACTCTTGCCGGCGCCGGCCGAGCCACGCCCAAACCGTTTTTCTTTGCGTCGGTGTGTGCTAGACTATCGTGGCAAGAGCTACCTGCTCCTGCCAGTTTCCTCTGCGAGGCAGCCTGGATGTCCGGACATTCAAAGTGGGCGACAATCAAGCACAAAAAGGCCGCGACGGACGCGCGCCGCGGCAAAATTTTCACGAAAATCATCCGGGAAATCATGATTGCCGCACGCTCCGGCGGCGCCGACCCGAATACTAATCCTCGCCTGCGTACCGCAATTCTGGCCGCGAAAAATGAAAACATGCCTAATGACAATATCGAGCGCGCCATTCTGCGCGGCTCGGGGCAAATGGAAGGGGAAACGCTCGACGAGGTGACGTTCGAGGGCTACGGGCCGGGCGGCGTCGGGATGCTGGTGCAAGTGGTCACCAGCAATCGCAACCGGATCGTGAGCGAGATCCGCCATATGCTGGCCAAGCACGGCGGCAACATGGCGGAAAACGGCGCGGTAGGCTGGATGTTCCATCGCAAGGGCGACATCACCATTCCAAAAGAAGCGGCCGACGAAGAAAAAATGATGGGCATCGTTCTAGACGCAGGCGCGGAAGATTTGAAGGACGACGGCTCTTTCTGGGAAGTGGTCACTCCGCCGGAAGCATTCGAAAAAGTTCGCGAAGCGCTTGCCACTGCGGGAATCAATCCTGCATCCGCCGAAGTCGGATGGGTGCCGCAAAATTATGTGAAGCTGATCGGCGCGCAAGCGCAGCAGATGCTGAAAATGATGGAAGCGCTGGAAGAGCATGACGACGTGCAGCACGTCTACGCGAATTTCGACATCGACGAGAAAGAAATACAAGCGGCAGTCGCCGGCTGATTCCTTCTTCCGTAGTATCCTTCCCGCTGTTCGGCAGAAAAAATACTACCCTCGGATTTTCTTGTGCGCGTAGACTAACCTCGCTGGCGATGCAAATATCGCCGCAGCTCCATGCCAACAAACATGCCAGCCAAAGCGGCAACGGCGGCTCGCAAGACTTTGCGCGTGCTCGGACTCGATCCGGCGCTCGCCGGAGCCACGGGTTACGGCGTGGTCGAGCTGGACGGGCAGGCTGCGCGCATGCTTCGTTTCGGCGCTCTGCGTTTTCCGTCTCGCGCCGGCCTCTCCGAGCGGCTGCGGGAAATCCACAGGATGGTTGCGCAATTGGTGGAGGAATTTACCCCCGACGCCGTTGCGGTAGAATCCGTGTTTACAGCTCTTAACATGCGGACGGCGCTGCGACTGGCGGAGGTTCGCGGCGTGATTTTGCTCGCGGCGGCGCAGGCGGATATTCCCTCGCATAGTTACTCGCCGCGCGAAGTGAAGGCCAGCATCACCGGCCACGGAGGCGCGTCCAAGGAGCAAATGCAGCAGATGATTCAATTGCAGCTGGGCCTTTGCGAGCGTCCTGAACCGGCCGATGCGGCCGACGCTCTGGCCGTGGCGCTTTGCCACGCGCATGCTGCGCGAGCGTCGCAGCGCTTCGCTCGCAGCGTACTCTTGAATCCAACCATCTCGACAGCACGCACACGGGGCGGCTCACGCAGCCATTTTTCCGCGGCACGCATCTTTAGTGAACGATGAGGCGTCCTGGATTCAGATCCTCGATTCTGGCGGTTGTGTCGTTGTGTCTCCTCGGCCCAGCATTCGCGAATTCGCAGGCGCCTGCTCATTCAGTCAGGGCAGCCCGAGTAGCCAGCGCGAACACGGCGGATGCTCCGTCGCTTACATACCGAAGAATCTTCAAGTCCAGTTATCCCGAGTATGTACAGATCAACGTCAACGAAGAGGGTGCGGGAACCTTCGATATTCGCCAGCTCGACGACACCGCAAGTCCGCAGCCGCTGCAAATCGGATTGCCCCTGGTACACAAAATGTTCGAGCTCGCCGACAGCCTTCACGATTTCCAGGGAGTCGATCTCGATGTGCACCGGCGCATCGCCGATCTGGGGCAAAAGACATTCGTTTACAAGAAGGGCTCCGAAGTTCACGAGGTGACTTTCAATTACACGCTGAACAATCCCGCACAGCAACTGCTCGCCATTTTCGAAGGGCTGCAGCGGCAGGAGCTTGACATAAGCGACATGGAACGCACCACGCGTTACGATCACTTAGGGGTCAATGACGTGATTGCGCGAGTACAGAGCGACGTGAGAGGCAAACTGATTCCGGAGCCTGATGCGTTGCTTCCCGCGCTCGACCAAATTGCGGCGAGTTCAGAGCTGATGGATATGTCGCGCCAGCGCGCCCGCGCCATTGCCGAACAAATCCGCCAAAGCCGCTGATCGGCGTCTGAGCGAAAACTTGCCACATGCCACGCTCGGAAATTGGGAATATTCTTCAGCTCCGTTTCTCAATTCCGCTTGACGGCGGCGGGGCGAAGAGCGAGGATACAGAAAGCTAACGTGCAATCGCCGTAAGAATTCGGCGCGGGGCGACCATCCTTGCTGTAAAGCGCTCCGGGAGGTGTGCGATGCAGCGTTCTTTCCGTTTCAGTCTTTTCCTACTGGCCTGTGCAGCCTTGATACTGACGAGTGCGCCGCGGCCGGCGCAGGCTTCGGATTTGGGCTATGCGCGCATCGTGCGCGTGAGCTTGGTCAGCGGAGACGTCCAACTGTCGCGCCCTGGCCATCCCTCATGGGAAGCCGCCACGCAGAACATGCCCGTGACGCAGGGCGTCACCATCGGGACGAACGACGGCTATGCGGAGATTGAGTTCGAAGACGGCACTACCGTGTGGATCTCTCGAGATACCCTCGTGCAGTTTACCGAGCTTGCGCTTGCCGACGGCGGACGCGTTACCAGGCTCACTCTCGCTCAGGGCACGATGAGCATTCTGACGGCGCTGCGCAGCGGTGATTCGTTCGCGCTCTCGACATCCGGGGACGCGATTGCGGTACCCAAGAATGCATTTTTCCGCGTGGATTGCTTCCATGACGGGGCTTCCGTCAGCGTGCTGGGAGGCGAGGTCGAGGTCACTTCCGCAGCCGGAACGAAAGTGGTACCGAAGGGGAAGACGCTGGCCTATCAATCGAAGCTCGCCAATGTGTCGCTGAGTGCAAATCCGAAGCCGGATGAATGGGACCGCTGGACCGTTGGGCGTGCGCGCACTTCGCAGACGGAAACCACGCAATCAATATCGTATGTCGACGCGCCGTTCAGCTATGGCTTGGCCGATATGTCCGCTTACGGCGGGTGGAACTATTTTGCGGGATACGGATATGGCTGGCAGCCCTACGGCATGGGCAATTGCTGGATGCCATTTATGAACGGCCAATGGGATTTCTATCCTCAATTAGGCTGGACGTGGGTGAGCGGAGAGCCGTGGGGTTGGACGCCCTATCACTTCGGAAACTGGAATTATCTGCCATCGAATGGCTGGACGTGGTTTCCATCGGAATTTGGTGCCTGGGATCCTGCGCCGGTCGATTGGTATTCGACGGGAAACCAGGTTGGATGGTGGCCAGCGGCCTTCTCGGGTGGGTCGCCACTGATGTTTCAGCAGATCGCCGGCGGATGTTCGGGATTCGGAGGAGCAGGGTACGGAACCAACGGAAATGCACGGCTCACACGACTGGCCATTCGACCGTCCAGAAAACCTCCGTCGCGCTTGATGTTGACGACCAACCGGCTTGGCCACAGCGACAGCATTGGCCTTTTCGCATATGCGGAGGGCGACGGACAAAAGATTCCTGTTCGCTCCGCCGAGCCGCTGGAGAATGGCAAAGCTTCCGGGATGGCTGTTTTCGCAATGGCTGGGAATTCGCGCGCCACACCGAGAATGCTCGTGCTAACGGCGCCGGACATCGCTCATCTTCAGCGTTCATTGGTTTTGGCTGGCGCGAGCGTTTCGGCGATGAAGCTGCATTCAGCGATGGCTTCCGCGCCGCGAGGGGCTTTGCGGGCGGTGAATATGATGCCGGCGCCGCCGATGCCTTCTCACCGGCCAAGCCCGATGTCCCAGGCCAGCTACAGCGGGTATTCTTCGCAAGGCTCCACAGGCAGCGCGGCTGGCTATTCCGTTGCAACGGCACGAGCGCCTTCCGCGTCATCCAGCTCGGCGGCACATGGGAGTGCAGGTAGCGCAGGCAAACCACACTAACGAGACGGCGAATTCGGGAGCGGCAGACATTCACGAAGCACGAGTGTTTTGCTGCGCCAGGGCTTTGTTCCGCGGCTCTTTGTTCCTTCCCTAGCTACTGCACAGTGATTCCGGCATAACCTACAACGTCATCGTGGTCGCCGTGACATCGGCTGAAGTGGCGTAGCGGACTAGGTTAGCCTTTGTCGCGCCCAGGTCGCATGTTGCCGTGAGCATGGCTACCGCGGGGCCATATCCGCACATCGAAATATTCTCGCGGCGGATTGTGTCGTAGAGGCGGCGCGCGTCGAGCGCCAGAATGGCATCGATTGCTTTGCGGTCCTTCACTCGGGTGATGGCATCGCTCTCGCGGTGATTCATGTCCGAACTGGCAATGATCATCACTGGATCGCCTTGCGTCCGTACGACGTTTGCCACGGCATGACCCAGCATTTCGAGCGCTTCAAAACGATCGGCGCCGATGAGCACGGGAGCAAATGTAAAATTGCCGACCAGCCGCAGCAGAAACGGCAACTGCACTTCGAGCGAATGCTCGGGAGCATGAGCGACGGCGTCTTCGCGAAGCAGCGGGAACGCAGTTTCTTAACTCCGCTGCCAGCGCGCTATCCATGCGGGCTTCGCCTAGCGGAGTCTCCCAGGTTCCCTCAGAAAGCACGGCCAAACGCTCGCCCTGCGGATAATGGCGAGGGCCCAAAAGAATAAATCGCGAGGGCAGATCCAGGGAGCCGTACACCGCTCCGGCTACGTGCCCTGAATACATGTACCCTGCGTGCGGAACGATGCAGCCGAGCGCGGAAGTTTTTTGGGACGCAGGAAGCGTAAGTGCGTCGATTTGTTTTTTCAACCGGAGAGGATCCGAGGGATAAAAACGTCCGGCAACTGCGGCGGGGCGAATCATGGAAAACCTTCCGAAAAAGCAGCTGCTGCGATCTAGGTTCAATAGGCCTTGGAGGCCTTGCCCTTTATCACCTGAGCCACCGAGCCGCCATGCGCGTAACGGATCGTGACTGAATCGCCGGGCTGGTATCCACCGCGTCCGATCAAATCCTGCAGTTTCTTGATGAGATCGGGAGAAAAGGTGAAAGTGCGCACGATGTAGGAATTCTTGGGATCGCGGACGACGATGGACACGGTGTTCATGCGGACGACTTCGCCTTTGAATGTGTCGATTTTGGTCTTGGGAGCCTTTACGGTTTTCGCTTGCAGGGTGATGGTGCTGCTGGTGGTTACCTGGGCATGCGCAGGAAAGCGGAGCGAGCGCCCCGGCGAATATCAAAAACCCAACGAGCGCGGCTCGCTTAGATTTCATCGTCGAGTGAAATCTTCAAGGACTTGAGAAACTTGATGTCCTGCTGGGTGATTTCCACTTTAGCGTCCGCCGTCTGTTCATCGAGCACTTCTTCGTCCACGCGAATATGCAGCGCCTCCAAAAACCGGCGGTCATGCGTCGTCATTTTCTCGTCCTGCGCGGCGCGCTGCGCCAGACCGATGGTCGCATCGAGTTTGAGCACGATGTCGTAACCAGCCGAGCGAACGTTGCTGATTGCTTCCGCGATCTTTTCCGAGTCGGCGACGGAGTCGTTGATTGCGTGCCCTAATTCGCGAAGCAAAGACTTGAGATGGTCGTCGAGACGCAAGGTCTACCTCCTAACCCTCGCTTGATTTTAAGTCGCTCCCGGGCAAGATACAAGTCCTGGTGCAGGACCGTCAACTCCCCCGCCGAATGTAATAGAATGAATCCATGAGTTTGGCAAGCGGGCCGAACTGGCTGGCGGCGGCGTGGCGCGCGGGCGCTACGATGTTGCGCGCTTTCTGGAAGCTGGCCCGGCAGCTTTTTCACGAGGCTGCCGGCACGCTCTTCGCGCTGTTTGCAATCTATGCCGGCGCGGCCTGCTGGAAGCAAATCCACCAGCCCGGCGGGAAATGGATTGCGATGTTCGCGGCGGCCTACGCGGCGATGATGGCGTTTTTTTCCATCGCGTCGTTTCGCAGCGCGCGCCGCGTCCGTTGATGCGCGAGGGCGGCTATGAAATGAGCCGAGTTATGAATCGATGACCAAGGATACTGCGAGAATCGGGGAAAAATGGGAGAGGCAAACGGCGGCCGGCGCTCTGCCCATTGATCCGGTTGTTGGCCCTGAGAACCTTCGCGATGTAGACGCCGAGCGCGACATTGGTTTTCCCGGGACGTTTCCTTTCACGCGCGGCATTTATCCCACGATGTACCGCGGCCGCTTGTGGACCATGCGGCAGTACGCCGGTTTCGGCACGGCCGTGGAATCGAACCAGCGCTATCGCTATTTGCTCTCGCAGGGACAAACCGGCCTCTCCGTGGCGTTCGACCTTCCCACGCAAATCGGAATGGATTCGGACCACGAACTCGCTTTCGGCGAAGTAGGCAAAGTGGGCGTGGCGATTGATTCCCTGGAAGACATGGAAACGCTTTTCGAGGGCATTCCGCTCGATCGCGTTTCCACGTCGATGACGATAAATTCCACCGCGGCGATCCTGCTGGCTTTGTATGTTGCCGTGGCGAAAAAACAGAATGTGAATCTGCGACGTCTCTCGGGAACAGTGCAGAACGACATTCTGAAGGAATACATCGCGCGCGGAACGTATATCTACCCGATCCGCCCGGCGATGCGCATTGTTACGGATATTTTCGCGTGGTGTCTCGCGGAGATCCCCAACTGGAACGCGATTTCCATTTCGGGCTATCACATTCGCGAGGCCGGCTCGACGGCGGTGCAGGAAGTCGCGTTCACGCTGGCGAATGCGATCGCTTATGTTGGCGCGGCGGTTGCGGCGGGCCTGAAGGTGGATGAGATCGCGCCGCAACTTTCGTTCTTCTTCAATTCGCACAATGGATTGCTCGATGAAGTGGCGAAATTTCGCGCCGCGCGGCGGCTGTGGGCACGCATCATGCGCGAACGTTTTGGCGCGAAGGATGAACGGTCGATGCTGCTGCGCTTCCACGCGCAGACCGGAGGTTCCACGCTCACCGCGCAACAGCCGGAGAACAATCTGGTGCGCGTGGCGCTTCAGGCGCTGGCGGCGGTGCTGGGCGGCTGCCAATCGCTGCACACGAACAGCCTTGACGAAGCGCTGGCGCTGCCGACCGAGCAATCCGCGCTGCTGGCCCTGCGGACGCAGCAAATCATCGCGGCGGAAACAGGCGTCGCGAATACCGTCGACCCGGTTGGCGGTTCGTATGCCATCGAGTATCTCACCAGCGAAATTGAGCGCGGCGCTTTGTCCTACATCGAAAAAATCGATGCGCTCGGAGGAATGCTGCGCGCAATCGAGGCAGGCTTTGTCCAGGCAGAAGTGCAGCGGGCCGCGTACGAGTATCAGCAGGCGGTAGAACGCGGAGAAGTGGCTGTGGTTGGTGTGAATCGTTTCGCGGAAGACGAGGCGCGGCAGATACCGACGCTGCGGATCGATCCGGAAGTCGAGCGATCACAAGTCGCTCAGCTTAAGGCGCTGCGGGTCCGGCGAGACGGGATGAAAGCAAAGGCCGCGCTGGATGAAATCGACCGGCGCGCGCGGTCGAATGAAAACCTGATGCCCGCTATTCTTGCGGCAGTCGAATCCTACGCCACGGTTGGCGAAATTTCCGACACCCTTCGCGGCGCGTTCGGCGAATACGAAGAATCGGTGGTCATCTAAATCGCTCGCATCATTCGGCTGTGATACCTTTCTCGGGCTAAGAATTATGGCCTCCGCAAAATCCAGCACCATGGGTCACTGGCCGCGAAAGATCGCCACGCTTGCCGAGGCCGCCCGCTTCATCGACACGCAGGGTTTCTGTGCACTCTACCCGGTCGGCGGCTTGCCACTCGCCTCGCTTTATTTCGCGGTAACACACCGCGACACGCACTTTCAATATAAGTGGGATGAAAAATCGGAAATGCTTTGGCGCTGGAAAGATGAATTGCCCCTCAAACGCCGCGCGTTTTACGGCAAGTATTTCAAGAGCCGCGGCACTTTTATCTCTTTGAAATTCCTGCCACCTTTCTTGTCCATGGGCGAAGTCGCCGTTGCGCCAGGCGACTATGGACGTTTCTACGCCGCAGGCCGCATTCACGAAGACGCCCGCGCCATCTGGGAGGCGCTCGCGAAACACGGCCCGCTGCCGACTCTCGAGCTGCGTCACGCTTGCCGCATGGACGCTGCTGCCGGGAATAAACGTTTTAAGAAAGCCGTGCTCAGCCTTCAGCGCCTCCTTATTGTCGTCCACTTTGGGACCGAGCAGGAAACGGCCGCCTGGACCTCGGGGCGTTACGAACTGACTTGCCGTGCACTCCCAAATTCGATTAAATCTGCACGTGCAATTTCACCTGTCCAGGCGCGCGCCGCAATTACCGCGAAGTATCTGCAATGGCATTCGAGCGCGACAGCGGAAACCGTGCGCCGTCTTTTCGGCTGGTCGCGCGAGGAAACGCTCGCAGCAATGAGACACGTGCAGAAATGAAGCTGATTCTTGCTTCGGCGTCGCCGCGGCGGGCGGAGATCCTGCGCAACGCCGGATTCGATCTTCGATGTTCTTCCCTTCGAGATCGACGAATCGCGATTGTTTCGGGAGGCTGCCCCGGCCTACGTTTGGCGGGTTGCCGAACTGAAAGCACGAACGGCGATGAGCAGGCTGCGTACGAACCGCCAGAAGGATTACAGCGCCATCGTGGCAGCGGACACGGTTGTGGCCATCGAGGGCGATATTCTGGGAAAACCCAGATCCGCCGAAGAGGCGCGAAGGATGCTTCGCCGCTTGAGCGGGAAATGGCACGAAGTGTTCACGGGGTTGGCTGTTCTGGTGAGGCATTCCGAGCGGACAATTGTGGTGGTGGAAAAAACGCGCGTGGAATTTGGGGTGCTCTCGGAGAGCGAAATCGACGAATACTTCGAAACCGACGAGCCATTTGACAAAGCCGGCGCATATGCCATACAGGGTCATGGAGGAAAATTCATTCCGCGCGTGGAGGGCTGCTATTTTAACGTGATGGGCCTGCCCTTGGCGCGCCTCCACGCGATTCTGCGCGAACTCAAATTGCATTAGTCGAGGCTAAGGTCTGGTTCCAAAAAAAACGGCAGCCAGAAAGGGCTGCCGCGCTGAACAGGATTCTGATTTCCGGTTCTGTTATTTCTTGGGTTCAGCCGGAGGAGGCGTGGTGGTGGTCGACGGAGGAGGCGCGGAACTCGGTTCGTCGCGCATTCCTTGCTTGAACTCCTTGATGCCCTGGCCCAGGCCACGCATCAGTTCAGGAATTCTGCGGCCGCCAAACAATACGACCACGATAATCAGGATCAGCAGCAGATGCATTGGGCTCAGTTCCATAAAGCCTCCTTGCCGGGCCTTCCACCGGCGAGCCGTCACGCGGGACGGCATCCGGCAACAACCGACTGTGCTCACAGTATAACACGCTCGTCACCGGAGCGCCGAGTTAACCGCATCCGGTCCATGTATTCCAGCAGCGGGTATGGCGTGTTTGCGGGTTACGCCAGCGAGCTCCTTGAAAGCCGCAATCGGCAGGCGCTCGCCGTGGACGCGCTTGTATCCGGCGAGAAGGGGCGAAAGTTTTGCCAGCGCGGTCGTGTGAAACACCATTTCCTCGGTGACCTTCACGAGTGTTTTTTCCCGGATGAGCATTTGCAGCAGCTTGCGCGCGCGCGCTGAGTCGATAGCGACGCGGCTCAACACTTCACTCACTGCCGGCGCAGCGAGGCCGGCGCGCTCGAACTCCCGCGCGATTTGTTCCTTCGCTTGCGATTCCTGCTCGGATAGGGAGATCTCCCGCTTGGCGCGCTGGACGGTGTCTCCTGCGACGGCGATTTTCCCCTGGCGGACGAGTTCCTCGAGCGCCGCACGAAATACTTCCGGGCGGAGGCGCGGCGCGATGCGCCCGCGCAACTCCTGCTTGGCAATGCCCTGCGCAAGAGGGTTCGCCGCGTGGAAATCATCCACCTCACTCTCCATCGCGAGCAGCAATGCCTCCATGGCCTCGGACGAGATGGCGATCCAGGGCTGCTCGGAGATGATCTGAATTCTCTTGGCGTCTGCGAGCTTTCGCGCGGCCTCGCGCAATTCAGGTTCGAGCCATCCGGTGCGCGAAATGATTTGGGCCGTGTCCAGCCCATGCGCATCCGCTGCAATGATGGCGCGGAGAATTTCCTCATGACTTCCATTTTCCAACGTCGCCAAAAATTGCATGACAGCGGCGCTGCGCTTCTTGTGGCGCGCTGCAAGCGCGTCCAGAACCACGCCTCCGCCAATGGTCACGACGGGCGAGAATTGCCGGATGATGAAGCGGTCGCCCGGCAGAACAAGCGTAGGCGCGTCGAGGCGGAGCTGCGCTAGCGCCGTGCCGCCCGGCGCTAGCTGATCCGTATCCAGCAAGGCCACCTCTGCGACCCTTTCCGCCGCGCCGCAATGGAAATGGACGCGCGAGCGCCCCTTTAACGCCCTCGCGGAAGGCAAGAGCGATATGCGCGCATCCAAGCGGTTGGCGGAACGAAACACGCCTGCCGTGGCGAGCACCATGCCGCGTTCGATCTCTCCCACGTCGATATCCGCCAGATTGACGGCGGTGCGCTGGCCCGCCATCGCTTGTGCCACCGAGCGCCCGCCCGAATGCAGCCCGCGCACGCGCGAGCGTTTTCCCACGGGAAACAATTCGACCGCCTGTTCCGGCATCAGCGTGCCGGAAATCAGCGTGCCGGTCGCGACAGTTCCAAATCCCGGCATGACAAACGCGCGGTCGATGGGCAACCGGGCGTAATGGGAAGCACCTCTTTGCGGCGCCGCTTGCGCGACTTGTAGCAGCTCGCGCTTCAAGTCTTCGAGGCCCGCTCCGGTGCGAGCGCTCACGGCCACAATAGGCGCGTCCTCGAGAAAAGAAGCTCGCACGAATTCTTCCAGCTCGAGCTTGACGAGTCCCAGCGCATCGGCATCGACCAAATCGGTCTTGGTGATGACCACCAGGCCGCGTTCGACTCCCAGCAGGCGGCAAATCTCAAAATGCTCACGCGTTTGCGGCTTGATGGACTCGTCTGCAGCCACGACGAGCAGGACGACATCGATACCACCCGCTCCGGCGAGCATGTTGCGGACGAACTTTTCATGGCCCGGCACATCCACGAAGCCCAGTTGTACATCCCCCAGGGCGAGGAACGCGTAGCCCAGGTCAATGGTGATTCCGCGGCGTTTCTCTTCTTCCAGGCGGTCCGGATGCGTGCCAGTAAGCGATTCCACAAGCGCGGACTTGCCGTGGTCGATGTGCCCAGCGGTGCCGACAATGACGTGTTTGGCCATAGGTGTTGCTTGATCAGAACGAGAATGCGGATGCAAAGAGCCGATGCGATGCTAGCCGACTCATTCCATGATGGTCAAACGGTGGAACTGCGCGAACATCAGGCGTGAGGATGGGACTTGTCGTAGACAGTCATGAGCTGCTGGATCGTGGCGTGGGTGTACCGCTGCGTGGTGGAGAGCGAAGCGTGGCCCAGGAGTTCCTGAATGGTCCGGAGATCAGCGCCATCGGCGAGGAGGTGCGTGGCGAAGGCATGCCGCAAAGAATGGGGATGCAAATCCATATTATGCGTAAGCAGCCGGGCATACTTTCTGACGATATCGAAAACCATGCGTTTCGTCAGGCGGCCCCCGCTCCTGTTCAGGAATACGGCTTTGATCCGAGCATCGGCCTTGGCGTGTTCGATGATTCGTTGCCTCGCAGGCCAGTACTGCTCCAGTGCCTCGCGGGCTTTGCTGCCGTATGGCACGAGACGTTCCTTGCGCCGTTTGCCATATACATGAACCATCTGCTCGGCGGAATCGATGCTGGAGATGTCGAGCCCGGTGAGTTCGCTCACGCGCAAACCGGATGCATACAGGATCTCCAGAATGGCGCGATCGCGAAGGGCGCGATCCCGCGACGTTGCGCTCCGCTGTGCCAGCGGGCGCTTAGAAGCTTTTCTCTTGTGAGTCGCTTGCGCGATGGCTTCTGGAGTCATGCGGTCCAGTAAATTTTTCATTTCCTCTGGTGTCGAAACATTGGGCACTCGCTTGGGCAGCTTGGGACGCGACACCAGGCAGGCGGGGTCTTGCTTGACTGCGTGTTCACGGACGCAAAAGCGAAAAAATGAGCGCAAAGCTGCCAATTTTCGCGCGATGGAGCTCTTCTCGAGGCCGCGGTCGTATAAATGATTCACGAATTCCCGTATGACCAGATGATCCACGGCGCCGAGCGCCATCGGCGGCTCATCCGGCGGGGTGACATAGGCCAGGAACTGCTCCAGGTCTACCTTGTAGTTCACGATCGTCTTTGGCGAAGCGTTCCGAACGTATTGCAGATAATGAAGGAATTTTGCGATGGCGGCTTGGATCGTTCGCATGGCGGTCTGCGATTCTAAGTTTTCGCGGTGACGCCGACCGGTTCGGCGACCGGTTCGACGGTCAGCACGGGCGACTCTTCTGGCGCCTGAATTTCCCAATCGCACCCTTCCTTGAGGCACGAGTGGAACACGCCTTGCTTGTTCCGTTTCAAAACGATGAACGGCGCGCCGCATTTCGGGCAGGGTTCGGGAAGCGGCTCATTCGGCGTGGTGAAATCGCAATCCGGATAGCGGCTGCAGCCGTAGAAAATCCTGCCGCGACCGCGGCCCTTGGCGGTTCCACGACGCACAAATTCGCCCTCACCGCACTTGGGACATTTAATTCCCAGGGTAATCGGGCGCGTGTACTTGCATTTCGGATACTTCGAGCAGCCGATGAATTCCCCGAAGCGGCCGTGGCGTTTCAAGAGTTGTTCGCCGCATTGCGGACACTTTTCATCAAGCGGCTCGTCGGGCTGGCGCGCTTTGCGTGTGCCGGCGGCAAGCCGGCGCGTCGTTTTGCAATCGGGATAGCCAGAACAGGCCAGAAATACCCCGAAGCGGCCGCGCTTAATCACCATTTCGCGCCCGCAATTGTGGCAATACTCAACCGTGTTCGCGCCTTCGACTTCTTCGCTGGCTTCGGCGATGTCGCGGATGTAATCGCAATCGGGATAGCGTTCGCAGCCGAGAAAAAAGCCGTGGCGGCTGATGCGCTCGAGGAGTTTGCCCTTGCCGCACTTGGGACAAACTTCGTCCGTGGGAATGCCGGCCTTGTAGGACTCCATCTCTCCTTCGGCTTTTTCAAGGTCGTCTTCAAAGTGCTTCCAGAAGGCTTTAACAGACTTGCGCCAGGGGAGTTTTCCTTCCTCGATTTCATCGAGTTCGTCTTCGAGGCGCGCGGTGAAGCCTACATCGAAAATATCCTCGAAGCTTTTGACCAATAGACCGCTGACTTTTTCGCCGAGGAGGGTGGGCGTGAAGCGTCCCTGATCCTTGGTGACGTATTCGCGCTCGACAATTGTGGAAATGATGGCGGCATAGGTAGAAGGACGGCCGATGCCTTTCTCTTCAAGCTCCTTAACGAGCGTAGCCTCGGTGTAGCGCGGCGGAGGCTCGGTGAAATGCTGATCCGGCCGTATTTTTTGGAGCTCCAACCTCTCGCCTTCGCTAACGCGCGGAAGAGTACGGCCCTCGGCGTCGGCGTCATCTTCGGCTACGGGTGGCGCGCCGGGCGCAGCGTCCGCCGCTTCCCCCTTGTCTTCATCTTCGCGCGAGGCCGAGTAGGCAGCGAGGTAGCCGTCGAATTTCATCACCGAACCGCTGGCACGAAAGATGTAGTCTCCCGCGGCGATATCGATCGTGGTCTGGTCGAAGACCGCTGGAACCATTTGCGAGGCAACGAATCGCTGCCAGATGAGCTGGTACAGCTTGAACATGTCATCGTCGAGGTAGCGCTTCACTTCTTCCGGGGAGCGCGAGACATCGGTGGGCCGGACCGCTTCGTGCGCCTCCTGGGCTTGTTTTTTGGATTTGAAGAAGTTGGGCTTCTCCGGCAAATAGTTCGGGCCGTAACTCGAGCCGACGAAATCACGGACCTGCGCGATCGCGTCATTCGACACGTGGACGGAATCGGTGCGCATGTAAGTGATCAGAGCGACCGAGCCTTCGTCGCCGAGATCGATGCCCTCATAGAGGCGCTGCGCGAGCGTCATGGTACGTTTGGCGGAGAAGCGCAGGCGATTGTAAGAAGCCTGTTGCAGCTTAGACGTGGTGAACGGCGGAGGCGCCCAGCGGCGCTTTTCCTTTTGTGTGACGCTCGAGACTTGCCACGGGGCGCGTTCGACTGCGCCGACGATTTCCTTGGCCTTTTCTTCGTTCGGGACTTCGATTTCTTCGCCCTTGTAGCGCCACAATTTTGCCTCAAAGGCCGGCGGATCGCCGCCTGCCAACAGGGCATGGATGGTCCAGTATTCCTTGGGATTGAAGGCGCGAATATCGCTCTCGCGGTCTACGATAAGCCGCAGCGCGACTGTCTGCACGCGGCCAGCCGAGAGACCCCGGCGAACTTTGTCCCACAACAGCGGCGAAATTTTGTAGCCCACCAGACGGTCGAGGACGCGCCGGGCCTGCTGCGCGTCGACGAGATTGGTGTTCAACGCTCCGGCGTTTTCGAATGCGGCTTTGATGGCCTTCGGCGTGATCTCGTGGAACATCACGCGAAATACTTTTCGCTTGTCGACTTTGTTTCTGCTGGATTTTGTCTTCTTGGTTTCCGGCTTCTTGCCTTTTTTTTCGGCTTTGCCGTTGCCGTTTGTTTCTTCCGGCTCCACGGCAATTTCCGTTCCGGTGAGGAATTCGACCAGATGCGCGCCAATCGCTTCGCCCTCGCGGTCCGGGTCAGTGGCCACGTAAATGGCGTCCGCTTCCCGGCCCAGCTTCTTTAATTCGTTCAGGATTTTGGATTTGCCGGGTATGACGGCGTAGGTCGGTTCAAAGTTCTTCGCGATGTCGATGCCCAGCTCTTTTTTGGGCAGATCCTTCACGTGGCCGTACGATGCGCGCACGGCGTAATTGCGCCCTAAGTATTTGTTGATCGTTTTCGCCTTGGCCGGCGATTCGACGATCACCAGAGAACGACCCATGGATTCCCCTAGTTTCCTTTCCCGCTGCCTGCGGGTTTACAGCATCACTTTCAAGAACTGCTTGCCCGGCAATTGTTGCACCAGGCCCTTCATTTCCAATTCAAAGAGCGTCGAAAGCACTTCGGATGAATTCATCCTGGACTGCTCGACGAGTTCATCCACGTGCTTGGACGTGTCCACTTCCAGCAACGCATATAGCGTTTTCTCGGCCGGCCCCAGGCTTTCTTCAACAAGCGATGCCCGCTCCGCGCCATTTGTTGTCTCAACCGGCACAAGCTCGGCGCGAATCGGCGTCGGCAACTCTTCGACAACGTCTTCCCAGCCGGTCACCAGTTTTGCGCCCTGCTTAATCAACTGGTTCGGTCCGAAGCTAGCCGGCTGCGTGGCGTTGCCCGGGACAGCAAACACTTCGCGGCCGAATTCCATCCCCAGCCGGGCTGTGATCAATGAGCCCGAATACTGCTGACCTTCCACGACCACAACCCCGCGCGCCATTCCCGCAATGATTCTGTTGCGTATCGGGAAATTCTGCGGTGCAGGAAACGTTCCCATAGGGAACTCCGATATGATGGCCCCTCGCTCCTCAATTTCAGCAAAAATCTTTCGGTTCTCTTTCGGATAGATAACGTCTATGCCGCAACCGAGAATGCCGATGGTTGCGCCCTGGGGCGAGCTAAGCGCTCCTTTGTGGGCTGTGGCATCAATTCCGCGCGCCAGTCCGCTAACGATCAGCAGCCCTCGGGCGGCCAGATCGCGAGCGAGCCTCTCTGCCATTTGATTCCCGTAAGGCGTCGGGCGTCGCGTGCCAACGATGGCAATCGCGTGACGATTCAGAAGCTCTGCGTTTCCTTTGACATACAGGAGGGTCGGAGGGTCATAAATCTCCCGCAGCATTTGTGGATAGAGCGGCTCGTCCCAAGTGATCAGCCGGCATTTGGCAGCCTCGGCTTGCGAGAGTTCCTTGGCCGCCGCGCTCATCGGCTGGCGGGAATGGATAGCTTGCGCCACCGCGGCGGGAATCTGTTGCGCTTCCAGGGCCGTCAGCGAGGCGTTGAAGATGGCCTCAGGGCTGCCAAATTCGCGCAGCAGCTTGCCCGTCAGACGCGCGCCCAGGCCTGGCGTGAGCGCGAGCGCCAACCATCCCAAGTATTGGTCGGGACCCATTTGGCTTGATTGTCCGCGGCTGAGGGTACGCAGGCTGCGGCGGTATTGTCAAGGATGAGACTGCCAATTTTGGTAACGCTCGGTCTATAGCGTCTATTGCCAACCGTCCTGGCCAATCGGGTCGCTCGCCGGCGGCGGAGCAGGATGCGTCAGATGGATGGCTGCCGGGTTCTTCTGAAAGCTCTCGATCTCGTGGAACGCATAGAAGAATTCCGCCCGGCGACTCTCGTCGGAGGATTGCAATTGCGTTTGCATCCAGTTCTTCAGGTCGTCGAGCTTCAGAGAGGCAATCGCGCGCGTCTGCGAAGCCGCTTCGCCATCCGCAGCGAGAGACATCAAATGGTCGAGCACGACGGCATTGACGGTTTGCTGAATTTCGCCGTTGTATCTCGTGGCAGGCGTTGCCTTCCACGTCGCTGCCAGCACATCGTCGACAAGCTCCGCAAAATCCGGATAGTTGGCGTCGCGTGCATGGTATTCCACCATGCGCTCGTCGCGGTTGGGCTCGAAGAGCAGGTTGGAGATAATTTCCGCCGCCGACTCCGCGGGAGCCAACGAATCAAACGCCGGAGAGGTGCGCCGCGCGAAATTCTCCTCGGAGGACTCATACTCCGGGGGACGCGGCGGAATGCGCCCCAGCAAAGATTCCGGAAGCGCCAGGATGTTGGGCCGAAGCGTATCCAAAACGGCATGAATCGCGGCGCGTTGCTCATCTGCGGGAACTATCTCGGGGTCTTTTTGCGCACTGCCGCGCAGATTGAATGAATAATCGAGGCCTCCAATCATTTTCGTGACCGCGGTCACCTGGTACCGATGATAAAGATAAATCGGCACCAGAACATCTTCGAGCGTGGCCATCGGCGCATTTTGCGGGATCACATTTTCGGAGAACCGCTGCAGTGCCGCTGCGCGCACGGCCATTACCTGCTTCAAGCCTTCGAGGTCGTTGCTTCCAACATCCCACAAATGGGCAACCGGGCTTGCCGATCCGAGCGGCCGTGCGTCTTGGTCGGTTAGGTAGATTTGGCCGTGTGAAAACGCATCGTCCAGAATTTTATTGAGCGCCTGCCGCTCGTTTGTTCCGTCGGGAAACTGACGGTAACCGAAGTCGATGGATACCTTGTCCCAGTCGCCGATGCCGGTAGCGTACGCGTCCGATACATCAGGCGCTCCGTCCGCGCCGATCGTGACCGTTGGCGGCGGATAGTCCATCACCGAGCTGCGGTTGACGATGCTTCCGGCGAAGTTGTGCATTAAGCCGAGCGTGTGGCCGGTTTCATGCGCAGCGAGCTGACGGATTCGCGCAAACGCCATTTCGTTGGCTTTGTGCAATGCGGCTGGATTATTTCCAAAGGGATCGAGCAAGCCCTGCGCAATCAAGAAGACTTGGCGAACGCGGAGCGCGTCCAGATTCACGTGGCCGTTGATAATCTCTCCGGTTCGCGGATCAGCAATCGCCGAACCGTACGACCACCCTCGCGTGGCGCGCGGGACCCATTCGATCACGTTGTAGCGAACGTCCATGGGGTCCACGTCTTCCGGCAGCAACTTCACCTGAAACGCGTCCTTGTATCCCGCGGCCGTGAACGCCTGATTCCACCAACTGGCGCCTTCCACTAGCGCGGAACGCAGCGGCTCCGGCACGGCGCGGTCAACGTAATAGACAATTGGCTTCACGGGCTCGCTGACAGCAGCGGATGGATCCCTTTTCTCCAAGCGCCAGTGAACGATGTAGCGCTTGTAGATGGACTGCTCGACCGGCGTCGCAAAGTCCATGTAATCTATGCCGAAAAATCCGGAGCGCGGATCGTATTCGCGCATGTGAAATCCTGGAGGAGGCGCCTGGACGAAAGAATAGTGGCTGTGGACGGTGATAGAACCCGGATCGGGAGTGACTTCCCTGACCCACAGGCCTGGATTTTCGCCGGTGAAGGTCAACGTCACTTCCACATCGGAGTTTTCCGGGAAATTCTTGGTGCGCGGCAAATAAATGGCGCAGCGCGACGGATCGACACGGTAAGTCCCCTGATGAGTGGCTTGCAGTTTCGCGGCGATGTTATGCCCGTCGCGGAGAAAAAAATTCGTGGCGTCCACGAGAACGGTGTCGCCGTCCGCGGCAGCCGCGTCGAATCCCCACAGCACGGATTGCGCAAACGCTTGCTTCACTGCTTCGCGCTGCATGGCGTCGTCCGTGACGGCGCGATAGCGCTCGTTTTCGGCAACCAGCAGGACGCGCGGCCCACTGCGCTCGAAATGCACGACCTGCGTTTCGCCGGGTTGGCCGCGATCGAGGCCGATATCATTCGAGCCCACCCCGTAGGGAAGTGATTCCACGTACAGAAATTCCGTGTTCCATTTGTCGATCTGCAGCCAGATTTTTCCTTCGCGTGCGTCCCAGTAATAAGTGAAGAATCCCGGAAGTCTCTGCATGTCTGCGGTTTTTTCGCCGATGGCAGGCAGCGGCTTCTCATCGGCGCTCGCGACGGAATTGCGAGAGGCAGGAATCAGCCCTGCCAGTAAGAGTGCCAAGCACAAACCGAACGTACGCTTCATGAATTCCTCCCGGAAACAATTGCCGTCCGTGTTTATACCAGAATCGGGCTGCGCGTGATTCACGTTTGTGAATTTTTAGGTACCGGAACGCCGACTCGGATATAGTTCCGCACCAGCAACGGGCCTGCCGGACTTGCCGAATTCGAATTTGCATACCATGCGCGGGAGGCGCTCACTCCATGGCCAACGCGGAAGCGAATCGCACCAAGCTATCGATCATTGTCTACCTGATTTTGACGTTCGTGTTCAGCGCCATTTTTTACCGGCTGATCATTCGCAACGGGTCGCTTGGCGCGCACGGCGGGCTGTTCGTCGTCGGTCTGATGTGGTCGCCGGGTACTGCCGGCCTGCTGACGCGCCTCTCTTTCCAGGGGAATTTACGCGGGCACGGATGGGTCTGGGGCAAAACGAAATACCAGTTCGCAAGCTACTGGATTCCGCTTGTGTATGCGGCCGTCGTATATCTGCCGTTGTGGATTGCCGGCTTTTCGAATTTTCATGCGCCTGTGCTGAGCCGCTTCTCTCAGCGATTGGGGCATCCGGGCATTGCGCCGTCATCGTCGGTGGTGATCTATTTCTTGACTGTCGCAACGGTAGGCATGGCTAGCTCGTGTACGCACGCTCTCGGCGAAGAACTCGGCTGGCGCGGATTTCTCGTCCCGCAATTGGCCAAGGTCATGCCCTTTGGCGGCGTGGCCATCACCAGCGGCGTGATATGGTCGCTTTGGCATTATCCGCTGATTCTGCTGGCCAACTATCATGGCGCAGGCGCGACGTGGTATTCGCTGATGTGCTTTACCGTCATGGTGATTGGAATCAGCTTTCTCTTTGCCTGGATGCGGCTCAAATCCGGCAGCGTTTGGACCGGGATGTTCTTGCACGCCAGCCACAACATTTTCATTCAGGCGTTTTTCGACCCGCTCACGCGCCCGACGACAGCTACAAGATATCTGGTCGGCGAATTTGGCGCGGGTCTTGCCATCGTGGCTGTAATTATCGGGGTGATTTTCTATGAGAAGCGCGGCGAGCTTCCACAAATGCAGCCGGCGCAAAATTCCGCAGCGAGCGCTGGCAACCGAATACCGCGTAAGTTCCCACAACACGCCGGACGCGATTCAGACCGAGTCAGTGCTCAGCCACCGAATAGATGATTCGGCCGTCGTGAAATGTGTAGTTGACATGCGTCAGCGCGTGAAAATCGCGTTCTGGGTCGCGTGCCAGAATGACGAGGTCCGCATACATTCCCGACTTTGACTTGGCCGCGCAAGTTAGCCTCACCGAATCGCTTCGCGGGAGCTGTGGTCAGCGAGTCGAGAATGTGCATGAGGTCCATGCCGGCATTCTGCATGAGGAAGTATTCGTCTGTCGGGTCGTAATCGGGCAGAAACCCGACGTCCGTTCCAAAAAGAACCTGCCCATAGGGCAGAGCATAGTCGCGTACTTCCTGCAAAATATCCTTCAAATTCGAATCGCCCATGAAAAGCTTGAGCGTTGGAATCAAGGACATTCCATGGGTTTCCATTTGTTGGATGTACGACGGATCCCAGCCGCGCGTATCCTCGACTGCATGCGCAAGCACGTCGACATGGGCTTGGAGGGCGATCTGAAAGCCCGCGACATTCGACGGATGCGCAAAAACCAGCTTTCCTTTTTTGTGCGCTTCATCCACGGCGGCCTTGGCAACATCCAGCGGCATGGTGACCACCTGTCCCTTGGCCACCCACGAGCCGGTGAATAACTTGATTATGTCGGCGCCTTGCGCGACGTGTTCGTCGACCTGCTGCACGGCCTCAGCGGGCGTCGTGGGCTGCGGCAACTGTTTGATAATTTCAGGCGGCAGAGTGTTCTTCACGTAGTAGGGAACACCGTTTGGCGGATATAAAGGAGACCCGGCGGTTCGAATTCGCGGGCCAAGCGCTTCGCCCGAGTCCACGCGCTTGCTCAGGGCCAGCGTGTTTTCCAGCATCGATCCAGTATCGACAACGCTGGTAAAGCCGTACCGCGCGAACATTTCCTGCAACTGGCTGGTCAGCTGGTCGGCGGGCAATTCCGCCGCATTATTCCACTTTGCCTCGGTGAAATGGACATGACTGTTTTGGAATCCAGCCATGATAAACATTCCGCTGCAATCGAACGTCCCTGTGCCTTCGGCAATCCTGACGTGCCCTTTGCTGCCGACAGCGACGATTTTTCCATTTTGAATGATGACCACTCCGTTTTTAATGGCTTCCTGAAAGGGCGAAACGTAAATCCTTGCGCCCACCAGCGCTATCGGAGTGCTGCTCACAGTCTCCTGAAGGCCAGGGCTGGCTGCGCGCGGTGAGTTCGAGAGAATTGCTGCCGTTGCGACGAGACCAAGTGCGAAAAACAAAGTCCTGAGCTTCACGAAGGTTCACCTCGATTCTCGGCTGGGATGGGTTGGTGAATCGCATCGTTGCAAACAGTTGCGTCTGTTTGCCGCAAGCTGCTGGCATCTTATGCCGTGCCCGCCCTCGTTTCAATCAGTATGCCTATGCTATATTGAGAATTCTAAGCCGTCTCCAGACTATGATGAGCAAGCTCCGAATTTCCATCGTCGAATATCTCAATACCGCTCCGCTGGTGTGGGGTTTCACGGAAGGCCCGCTCGCCGGCAAGTACGATCTTTCGTTCACCATGCCGTCGAAGTGCGCTGACGCTCTGCGCGCTGGCGAAGTAGACGTGGCCATCATTCCCGCCATCGAATACCAGCGAATGGACGGCGTGGTGGCCTTGCCCGGGATGGCGATCGCGGCGAAGGGCGAAGTCCGCAGCATCTTGGTGGTGTCCAAGAAGCCGATCGACCGCGTCAGAAGCATAGCGCTCGATACCAGCTCGCGAAGTTCCGCGGCTCTGGTGCGCTTGCTGGCGGCGGAAAACTGGAGGATTGCGCCGGAATTTATCGATGCCGAGCCGGATCCTGCGGCAATGCTCGCGAAGGCCGACGCCGCGCTGATCATTGGCGACCCGGCGTTGCGCATCGCGGTGAAACTCGATTACCTGTTTGCCAAGAAACCAAAGGAAGGAGCGTGCTGCCAAGGGGACGCGGATGAGTTGCCTGTGCAAGGGTATCCTGCGCTTTTCGTTTACGACGTCGCATTTCAATGGCGCGAGATGACCGGCAAGCCTTGTGTTTTGGCCATTTGGGCGGGGCGCAAGGAAAAAATGACCCCGGAACTGGTGGCGGATTTCCAGGCTTCCAAGCAGTTCGGCCTGGAACACATCAATGACATTGCCGAGGCTGCTTCTGTGAAGCTCGACCTTCCGGCGCAAGCGCTCGAAGCGTATCTCCGCGAAAATATCGATTTTTCGCTCGACGAAGAGAATCTCGCTGGACTGAATCTGTACTTTGAAAAATGCGCAACTGCGGGACTGATTCCCCGCGCTCGCCCTCTACAATTCGTCTCCGCTCTGGCGGGAACGACGGCGCGGCGGGGTGCGTGAACCGTGGCGGATTCGGCAAACGGAGAAAAGCTGGGTACCCTGCGCATCCTGCGCCGTTATCCGTTTAAGAGCATGGCCGGCGAGGATTTGAACGAAGTATTTGTTACTTTTTCCGGGCTTGTCGGCGACCGCGCCTATGCCTTCGTCGATCGCAATAACCATTCCAACTTTCCCTGGATGACAGCCCGGCAGCGCCACGAGATGCTGTTGTTTCGCCCGCGTTTCCTCGCAGCGCCGAATCCCGCGAACGAGCATCCCGCGCAATCAGACTTCGCCGCGGAAATCATCACTCCCGAAGGCGAAAGGCTCGCTCCATCCGATTCTTCTTTTACTCCGTACTTCGAAAAGCGCTTCGGGAGCGAACTGGAGTTGCGTTTTTCGGAGCGGGCCATGCAGGATGCCTGCCCTGTTTCTTTGCTGGGCCTTGAAACGATCAAAGCGCTGGCCGAAGAGGCGGGATTGCCGCTCGAGCACACCCGCTTCCGCGCCAATTTCTACATCGATTGGGACAATAGGAAACCTTACTACGAGGACGAACTGACCGGCACGAGCCTGCGCATCGGGGAAAAATTCACATTCACCGTGGTGCAGAACAATATGCGGTGCGCTATCATCACATTGGATCCTGCGACGGCCGAGGTTTCGCCAGAAGTGGGCAAGCTCGTTGCCAGAAATCACGGCAATTGCTTCGGTGTCTACGGCTCGGTGTTGCGCGAAGGTATCGTGCGGCAAGGCGATCCGGTTTTTTCATTTGAGGGAACGAAAGTAAGGTAGTGAAAATGCGGATGACACAGCAGGAAGCGCTCGATCTTTTCAACTCCGACGACCTGGTCGCCATTGGCATGGCCGCGAATGAAGTACGCCGAAAGAAGAACGATCCGCGCGTCGCCACCTACCAGATCGACCGCAACATCAATTACACGAATTTCTGCACCGAGTACTGCTCGTTCTGCGCTTTCTACCGGCCGCTGGGCTCCAAAGAGGGCTACGTTTTATCCTTCGAGGAAATTTACAAAAAAATCGAAGAGATGATCGCGCTGGGCGGCACAGGCGTCCTGATGCAAGGCGGCCTGCATCCCGATCTGCACATCGATTATTTCGAAAAGCTGCTCTCTTCGATCAAGCAACGGTACCCGCAAGTGCATCTGCACTGCTTTTCCGCTCCGGAGATCATCTGCATCGCGGAAGTATCTGGATTGTCCATTCGCGACACGATCGCGCGGCTTGCCGACGCGGGGCTCGACTCCATTCCCGGCGGCGGCGCTGAAATTCTGGATGACGAGATTCGCCGTCGCATCTCGCGGCTGAAATGCACGGCGGACGAATGGGAAAACATGCATCGCACGGCCCATTCCCTGGGCATGCGCACCACCGCGACGATGATGTTCGGATGTGGCGAAGAGTATCGCCATCGCGTCAACCATTTCGAACGTCTTCGCCGCATCCAGGAAGACACCGGCGGATTCACCTCGTTTATTCCGTGGATGTTCGCGCCCGACAACACGCCGCTGGGCAAAAGGATTCCCGAAGCGACCGCGGTCGAGTACCTGAAAACGCTGGCCATCAGCCGCCTTTACCTCGACAACATCGACCACATCCAATCGAGCTGGCTTACGCCAGGCATCAAAGTATGCCAAGTTGGTTTGCAGTTTGGCGCCGACGACGTCGGCAGTATTCTGATCGAGGAAAACGTGGTCTATGCCGCAGGCGTCCGCAACCGCACCAACGAAGCCGAGCTTCGCCGCATTATCTCGGATGCAGGCTATATCCCAGCCCAACGGGACACTCTCTACCGCGCGTACTTCCTGAAATAAATAAGGGTTTACAGGGGAGCAGGAACGATCCGGCTCGCGGTAGCCGCAGGAACTTCTATCTTGATGCTCGCGCCGTATGGCTTGCGGTTTGAGAGATGAATGTCGCCGCCGCACTCGCGCACGATGCCGTAGCAAATGCTCAATCCGAGTCCGGTTCCCTTGCCGACGGGCTTCGTCGTGTAGAACGGATCGAACGCGCGATTCAGGTCTGAGAATCCCGGCCCGCTGTCCTCGAATGCAAAAACAATGCGGTTACTGTGCCGCTGCGCATGAATGCGGATGATTCGCTCGCGGCTTTCCTCGAGAGCGTCGATGGAATTGTTCAGCAGATTCAGCAGAATTTGTTTGAGCTCATCCTCGCTGATCGCCAAAGAAGGAAGCGCCGGCTCGATTTCCGTATGAACACTGATCGCCAGCTTCCGAAGATGAAATTCCCTCAACTGTAGCGCGTCGTGCAGCGCGGATTCGAAGTTTGCCGCTCGTTCCTCGGAGTTGCTCTGGCGGGCAAATCGCAGCAAGCCGCTGACGATCCGGTGCATGCGCCGGGCCTCGTTGCCGAGCTTCGCCACTTTCTTCGACGCGGATTCCTGCGTCACTTCGTCTGAAAGCAATTCGGTGTAGCCAATGATGCCCGTCAGCGGATTATTCAATTCGTGGGCTACGCCTGCGACCAACTGGCCAAGCGCGGCGAGCTTTTCCGAGCGCACGAGTTGATGATGCAGCCGGGCGTTTTCAATGGTAACCGCCAGATCCGCGGCAAGTATTTCCACGCGCGCAATTTCAGGCATAATCGCTTCCCGCGCGTCGTTAGCGGGCGAAAGCGCGATCCAACCCGAGCAAGTGGCGCGAGAAGAAATCAGCGGCACGATTACCTCGGGGAGAAGAGCGCCTTCCTTGCCCGCGAGCGCCTGCGACGCCAAACGGAACGAGTTGCTTCCCAATCTTTCTCCTGCCGCGCAGAGTTCGCCGATGCGGCCAGTGTTCTGTCCGGCAATTCTTTCGAATGCCTGTGTATCCTCCGCCGAGCATCCGCTTGCGCCAGCCAGAAACAGTGAGCCATCCTCGCGCGCCAGGATCACCGCGGCGCTGCGAAAGCTTGCCGTTTCCGTGAGCGCCTCGGCAATCTCCTTGCAAAGAGTGGACGGGCCGGCGCCTGCAAGGAGACGCGAGGTGATTCGTGAAAAGCGCAGCATCAACGCATTTTCTTCGTGTTCGCGCGCTCCGCTTTCTTCGACGATGCGCGATTTTTCTTCCAGAACAGAGAGAATCATTCCGAAGGCCACGAAGTACTTCGGAACGTTCCAAATCTCCGGATTTACCTGCAATTTCGGATAGAGGTAACCGACCAGCGCGCCCACGGGAAAAACAGCGCCCCAGCACAAAAAGCCTCCGGAAACGGTAATGACTCCGAGGGAGTGCCCGCCAAAGCGCTTCCAGAAGAGAAAGCCGCAAATTCCAAATGTCGAGGCGAGAATCGCGTTCACCCCCAGATCGGTGTTGCCATGCACTTGAGCAATCACGACCCACACGCCAACCGCGATGAGCAAAGCTCCCAGGTTCAGATTGAAGCGTGAGCGCTCCTTGTGCGCGAAGAACGCAAAACCTGCCATGCCAAAAAAGAAAACCGCCAGCAAGGAGGCCATGCCCCAGCGATTGTGCCAGTCGAACGTCGCCCCAATCGCGTGGAGCATTGCTGACGGCACCAGAATGGCGAAAAGCACATGCCTGCGCAGCTTGTCTTCCGCCGAGCGCGCCAGCGATACCAGGAAAACAACCCCAGAAAGCTCCAGCGCAGCCAAGTCAATGGACTCGAAGATCTGTTCGACAAACCCCGTGCGCGTCTCGAAGATCTGCACGAAAAAATGCGCGAAAATCAGCGCCCATGCCACGATCCATAAACGCGTGCGCTCCGAGGGAGAATGTTTCCGCAGGGAAATAAAAGTCCCCACCAGAACGGCGAGGATAAGAATGGTCGGCAGTTTTTCGAGCAAAGAAGCCACAATTCACCCTTTGGAATCGAGCGAATGTAGCAATCCGCAGCGACGAAACGCAATCCATCTTCGGTACTATGTAGTTATCTTATGAGCAACAGAAGGAGGCGGGCTAAGTGGTTAAGGATTCTTCGAGATACGGACTTCCAGCTCCACATTGGCGTCCTCGGGAATCTCCACCGCGCTCACCGGGACAAAAACGCCGCCGCGATAACGCGCGCGAATACGCAGCGGGGCCGGGAGTTTTTTGGAGCTTCCTGCTGCGGCCCGTTGCAGCGCGACGTCCGGCTTGCTCCCGCTGACAGCACCACCGTCCAGCGCCAGATTTGCGAGCGCGTCGGCATCGCTGTTCTCCTCGCGCGGAACGTGCTCGATGGCAAAGTAATTCAGCCCCCGCGCCAGTTTCTGCGCGCGTTCATGCAACGGTTTCAAATCCGCGTTCTTGACCTTGTAACGCCCCTGCATTTGCCGGACGAGCAGCTCGGAATCGCTGCGCACCCGCAACGCACGGATCGAATGAGTTGCGGCATAATCGAGCGCCGCAACCAAAGCGTAGTATTCCGCGACGTTGCTCGTCCGGCGCCCGATGCATTTTGCGATTTCCGCAACCCTTGCCCCGTCAGGTCCGTGCAGGATTACCGCGTACGCTGCCGGCCCCGGATTGCCTCGCGATGCTCCGTCGATGTTGGCAGCGTGAACGCCTGCCGGCGGCGCAGCATGCGCCTCATCAAACAATCGTGCGCTGGAAGGCGGCGATGTCTTTTGCGGGCGTGTCATCGATGAGCGAATGGACTGACAGAACGAGGTTCAACGGGCTGCAAGGGATCACACAAAAGATCAAACGAAATCAAACAATCGATCAGCCCTCGCCGTTCTGCGCCGTGGATGCTTGCGCGGCAGCCTGGACCGTTACGGGCTCGATGTAGTAGAGAATGCGCGTGCAAAGCTCGCAGTGATAGAGCTCGGCGGTATCCTCGCGGCGCAGAATCTGAAACACGTGGGGCCGGATTCGCGCGCCACAAGCGGCGCAGGCTTCTCCCCGAACTTCCGCCACGGCGACGCCACCGTGCTTCTTGGCGATGCGCTGATAATGATCGAGCAAATCTTCGGGAATCGCCTTCACCACCTTGGCGCGCTCCCCCTCCAGTTGCGCAAGGTCTTTCTCGGCCACGGCCTTTTCCGTCTCGATTTCCGCACGCGCCGCGCCGATTTGCTCCTCGACCTGCTTAAAGCTCTTTTCGGCTGATTTTACCTGCCCGTCGTACTGTTCCCCGGAAACCATTTGCTCGAGCAGCCTGTCTTCCGCTTTGGCGATTTCGGTTTCCGCCATTTCCACTTCGTGCTGCAGGACCTTGTATGCCTCGTTCGTCTTTACCTGGAAGGATTGATCCTTATATTTCCGGACCTTTTCTTTCCATTGCTCTACGTCCAGCTCGTACCGTTTGCGGTCCTTGAGCGTGGTCGAATGGGACTCTTTGCTCTTGTCGAGCGCGGCGCGGCTTCCCTCGATGCGCGCATGCAGTTCCGCCAGCCGCTTGGGGAAAGTGGCCAAGCGCGCGCGAACCGCATTCAAGCGCGTGTCCACGCCCTGCAATTCCAAGAGTTCCTTGAGAATTTCCTTCACTGGTGGTCGATTCTAACACATGTCCAACGCATGCCCCGTGCGGGCCGCTTGCTGGCAGCGGGTCAGTTTGAATTTTCTTGATCGTGACACAAAGAGTCAAGATTCAAACTGATCCATTGCCCGCTTGCCTTACATGTTTTTGCTGAAGAAAGTGACCGAGTGGCGCCACGCGTCTGCTTGCGCCTGTGCATCCGCCGAGGCTGTGCCGCCAAACAAAATCGGAAATTTCATGCCGCGCGAACGTGACATTCTCGCTGTCGTAGGCAGCGACGGATAGCGCAGCGCGTGTCCGGCGCGCGGATAATTCAGATGCTCGACGCTGTGAGGGAACCCGCATGACTGCAAGCGCCCAACAATCATTTCTGCCATCCGCGAGGCCGGCCATATGCGGTCATCACCGCCGGAAATCAGCAAAATCGGCCCGCGCGTTTGCTCGACAGGAATCGCCGCCTGCCTGACTGCTTGGCGATTGCGCAGCGCGCTTCGAAACAGGGTGCGGAATTTCACTGGCCGCCGCAGAAGGCCCACCGGGATTGCCGAACGCGCGATAAACCCCCGCAACGGAAGAGACGCAGACGGAATCGCTTCGCCATCCCACAGCCAGCACGGTATCGCTTCGCCGGTGGCTTTGTCGCGGCCTCCCGAACCCCACGCAACCGCGCTCGGCGCGTACGCGACTACGGCGCGAACTTGCGGGAACCGTGAACCGAGCAGCAGCGCCAATTCCGCACCGCGCGAGACGCCCAGCAAACCAATGCGGCTAGCGTCAACTCCCTCCTGGGCGCCGAGCCATGCCATCGCGCGGGCAAAATATTCGACCGGCACACGGTGCAGCCATTCCGGCAACGGAGGAACTCCGAAATAGGCGAGCGCCAGCGTCGCGAAGCCGTGACGTGACAGCAGCGCGGCCTTATCCAGATCGTATCCGCCGCCCGAGCCACCCAGCACGATGATCACGTGCCGCCGCTCGCGCCCCGGTGGAATGTAGAGCCAGCCCACCATCCCGTCCGCGCATAATTCGCGCGTCTCTGTATCCGGAGCCAGCCAGCGCCGCTCCAGCCTTGCCGAGGCAATCGGGCCATCGCCGGTCTCCGCGGTTATCGTCACGCGATCTGGCTCGGCGCCATCCTTGCAAAACGTCGCGCGCTCGACGCCCGCGTTTGCCGGCAAACTCATCGACCAAAATAGCCCTGCTGCGTCAGCTCCTCGATAGCTTCCTGCCGTCGATTCGTGCACGGCGGTATCGATCCGCCCATCTGTCGTCGCGATATAGACGCCACGGGATTGCCACACCCGGCCCGCGTCGTCGCGCACAGCCGCCCGCAACGTCACCTTCGCGCGTGGCTTGGCGCCGCTCAGCCGCACAGCCACGGGCTCGTCGACAAAGACCGGATTGGGCGAAATTTCGAGTTGCGGGCTGTGACTGGCGGAAATGTCGCTTTGGGTGATGGGTCTCGCCTTATGCGTCTTTTTCGCGCTCTGCTTCGTATACAGAACAGTATGATAAGCGAGTTTGCCAGCTCGATGGAGATGGAGGTGGCTGTGGGTCTCGACGCCGACGTTGTCCGGCTTCGACGCGGGGACCTGGACGCGCTCGCAATTTTGGTGCAGCGCTACCAGCATCGGCTGTATCGCTACTTGCTCCGCTTGGTGCGCCAGCCAGCCGAGGCGGAGGACCTCTTCCAGCAGACATGGTTGCGAGTTGCCTCGCAGATCCGGCGGTTTGATCCGCGGCGAAACTTTGATGCGTGGCTTTTCACCGTGGCCCGAAATCTAGCCATCGATCATTTGCGCCGCCTGCGGCCCGAAAGCTTGGAAGAATACGAAGCCGGCGAATCCCGCAACACGCCGGCGGCCCTGCGCGCTTCCGGCGCGCCGCCCGTTGACGTCATGATCGCGCGCGAACACTCGCGCTTTGTCGCTTCGGCGATGGAGAACCTGCCAATCCTCTATCGCGAAGTGCTTGCGCTGCGATTTGAAGAAGAAATGAAGCTCGAAGAAATTGCCGAGGTGCTGGGCGCTCCTTTGTCTACGATCAAGAGCCGCTTGCGCCGCGGCCTTGAAAACCTGCGGGAAACTCTGGACGCGCGTTTCCCGCCCACGGAGTGGCAATGAGCAACGGACGAACGATGAACGAACACGACGCAATTCGCCAGCTTCTGCCGCTGGCCGCTGCGGGGACTCTCGACGCCGCCGAGGAAGCGCGGCTCGCTACGCACATCAGGCTGTGTCCGGATTGCGCCGCAAACCTGAGCGTCTGGCAGCAAGTTGGAGCGAACTTGCGCCGTATTCCCACTCCGCAGGCCCCGGCGGCACTGGTCGAACGCACCATTACGCTGGCCCAGACTCGCCTTACGCAGGAATTAGACCGCCGGACGGAGCGCAGGATCGTAGCTCTAGTTATCGTTTTTTCCTGGGCGTTTGTCGCAGCAAGCTGGCCCCTGGCTCAACTTTTGGCGCATGGATGGCAGAGCCTGCTGGGATTTGGCTTCGAACAAGGGTGGGAAAACTTCGCGGTCTTTACGGCGGTTTGCTGGCTGGCAGGCGGCGTAGCCGCCGTTCTGCTCGCGATGCGCCGAAGTCATGAAAGGAGACTCGCATGAGCTTCCGCAAAGAACTTCGTGTAATCCCGCGCGCGGCATGGATTGTCGCGTGTCTGTGCTATGCAGGCTTCGCCACTCTGGCGTGGTTTCTCGTCCCCACAGATCATGACATGTCGCACTGGCCGCTCGCGTGCCAACTCGCTTTTATTTTCTTGATGCCGCTGTTTTTCTTGGCCCTGATCCCGCTGTACGGCTACATCTACGGCGACGCAAAGCGGCGCGGCATGCGCTACGTGATGTGGACGCTCCTGGCGATCTTCGTGCCGGACTTCATCGGCGTCATCTTGTACTTTATCTTGCGCGACTCTCTTCCCGGGGATTGTCCCAGCTGCCACAAATCTGTGCTCGCCAAGTTCACTTTCTGCCCTTATTGCGGCGCCAGCGTGCGTCCCGTTTGTCCTCAATGCGGAAAGACTCTTGACCCAGCTTGGACGAACTGCGGCTACTGCGGCACACGACTGCCCGCCCGTGCGTAGTCTTTATAAATCTGGTCGCTGGAAACGTTTCACGTGGAACAAACAGGCTTTTTTCGCGACATGCGGCTAGAATTCTGGTGAGCAAATCTTGTCTTCCGGAGAAGCCCGTGCCGCACGTGCAAATTACCTCGGTTGCAGGCAGGAGACCTGAGCAGCAACGCAAACTTGCCGAACGCACCACCCTAGCCTTAGTGGAGGAAGGCCGCGCCAAGCGCGAAAACATTCACGTAAGCTTTATCGACGTGCCGCCGACCGATTACGCTGAAGCTGGAATCGTCGTCGCCGACCAGAAGCGCACGCCGTGACTTCGCCGGCGCAATCGCATTTCCCGAATTGCGCCGGTCATCGCTCGAAGCAGGCTACTCGCCCTGGTCTAGTGCGACGCGCGCAGGTCGCGCCGGATCAGGTACGCGTCGATGAAAAAGCCTACGCCAAGCGCCAAAGGAATGAAGCCCAGCACCGAGGCTTCCATCGCATCCGGCTCCCATCGCGCGAGCATGGCGAACGTCAACACGTATCCCACTGCGGCGGCCACCAACAGAATCCCGGCTCTACGCGACATGGCCGGATGCGCCAAGTCCGCTTCGAACGGAACATTCAAGCCACGCGCGATCGCGGCCAGCCGCTCTTCTGTGCGCAATTTTCGTCCTCGTTGCCATGCCCACGCCCACACTAGGGCAATGGGAAATCCCAGGGCTAACACCACTGCTGCCAGACCGATCACATTGTCAGGCATTTGCGTCTCCTCTCGCCACGCGGCCTCGCCGCGCTGCATTTCCCGTCAGGTTACAGATGACAAGAGTAGATACGCCTGGAGTCTCGCGAATGTTCCGCGAACAATTATGGCAACTGCTGTATTTGCATGTTCTGATCAATCGAGAAGTTGGGGCAGGGGGCCGATGGCTGAGGCTGGCAGCGCGCCGTGATCGTGAAGCCTTCGAGTGAAGTTTCCGATGAATAGCTGTAGCCCGCCCGGTCCTGCTTTCGCGCTATCAGTGTACCGCTGGCGTAAAGTTCATCGAGCGAAGCGTACGAGCCGTGACTTGCCTGATAGATGCGTTCCGCCTGCGCCATCGACAGTAGATCGCCTTTCACGCCGACAGTCGATATGACCTGCGCCGGCGTACGTGTCGCGCCGCTCGCTTTCAGGCTCGACATGTAGAACCAATAGCCGACCGCGAGGGCAATCACAACTGTCAGCAGGCCCATGGCTGCTCGCATGATAAGCTCCGTTTCTCCGCCTTCGAGAGGACTCCTAATTATCGTCTCCCCCAACAGGAGGCGCGCTTTTAATTTCTGGATGTTTGCCTGCTCGGCACTAGGAGCTTGCGTGCATCCTGGTGCGGCCATTTGACATCAAATCCGCCGCCTCTTACGATGGTTTGCCATCGGAAAGTCTGCATGCGCGGATCTGCTCGCGGAGGGAAATTCAAATGAGATCAATCCGGCCACTGAAAGCAGTCCTGGGCGCTGGAATCGCCGTGCTCATGCTCGGGTTCTCGGCTTTCGCGCAACAGGCCAAGTTGCCTGTGCCTCCCTCACACCAGCGCGGGATTGAGGAGTCAGCAGCCACGCGTCCGCCGCGCCTTGTCATTCAATCGCGCACTCTGCCCAACGGATTGCGTATCGTCATGGCCGAAGATCACCACGTCCCGGTCGTCAACCTGCAAGTCTGGTATCACGTCGGCTCAAAGGACGAAAAGCCCGGCCATACCGGATTTGCCCATCTTTTCGAACACTTGATGTTCAAAGGCTCGGCGCACGTCGGCCCCGACGAGCACTCGCGCATTATCGAAGCCATAGGCGGCTTCGATAACGCCTACACCAACGACGACGTCACCGTGTTTTGGGAGACTTTTCCCAGCAATTATTTGGACCGTGTGCTGTGGCTCGAAGCCGACCGCATGGGCAGTCTGAATGTGGACGAGAAGAATTTCACTTCAGAGCGTCAAGTCGTCGAGGAAGAGCGCCGGCTCCGTGTCGATAACTCGCCCTACGGCCGCGTGCAAGAGGATCTCTACGCCGCCGCGTTCACTGTTCACCCATACCATCACACCACCATCGGCAGCATAGTCGACCTCGATAAGGCCACGGTCGAAGACGTCCGCGCTTTCCACGATATCTATTATCGTCCCGAACAATGCCACGCTCGTGATCGTCGGCGACATCGATCCGGCGCAAGCAACGGCCTGGGCTGAAAAGTATTTCGGCGGGATTCCGCACTCGCCGCAACCGATTCCGCGCGTCACCGTCAAAGAACCGCCGCAAACGGCGGAACGCACCGTCACGAAATCGTATCCGGGAGTTCCACTCCCCGCCGCTATCGAGGCGTACAAGATGCCGGCACGTTTCGCTCCGGAGTCCTACCCTCTTGATTTGGCCTCGAATATTCTGGCCGGCGGCGAAAGCAGCTTGTTGTATCAATCGCTCGTCTACAAGGACCGCATCGCGCTGGAAGCCATCGGCTTCGGAAACTTCACCGAAGATCCAAATCTTTTCTGGGTGATTGCCATAATGAACCAGGGGCGCACGGCGGAAGAAGGCGAGAAAGCGCTCGATTCCGTTCTCGACGGCATGAAGACCCAGCCGGTCTCCGCTCAGGTGCTCGAGAAAGCCAAAAATCAGGAGATTTCCGATGCGATTCTAGGACGCGAGACGGACGAAGAGAAAGCCGATGCTCTCGGCGAAGCCGCCGTAATCGGCAAGAATCCGGAACTTGTGAACACGGATCTTGCGCAGTACGAAGCCGTGACCGCCGCCGCTATCCAGCATGCCGCTGATGAGTATTTTGTCGCGCCGCATGAAACGGTGCTCTTTTACTTGCCGCAAGCGCCGCCTAAACCTGACAACGGGAGCCAAAAATGACCCGCTCCACGCCGCAAGTTCGTCAAACCATCGCGCACATGAATTGCAAGGCGGCAATCTAATGCTCGCGGCTTTGTTTCTTAGCGCGCCTGCCATCGCGCAAGTCGCAAATGCAATCGAGCAAGCGTGCACAGCAGTCCGCGCAAACGTCCGCGACAAAAAATGCCCACGGCACCGGCGTCGTTCCCGCCGGCGTGAAGCTGGACCCGCAAATGCCCGCCGCGCAACCGCCGCGGCCATTCCGCTTCCCGCATGCGGAGACTCGCACCCTATCGAATGGGCTGCGCGTCTTCGTTGTGGCCGACCATCGCCAGCCGGCGGTCGCCGTCCGCCTGGTGCTGATGTCCGCAGGCGCGACCAATGATCCTGCGGGCATGCCGGGCATCGCTTCGATGACCGCCGGGATGCTCACCCAGGGCACCGAGACGCGATCCGCGCAGCAATTCGCCCAGGCCATCGATTTTGTTGGCGGCCACATCGCCGCCTCGGCGTCCGATGACGATACCGATGCTTCGGTGAATGTCGTTTCGCGCGACCTCGACTTGGGGATCAACCTGCTCTCGGACGCCGTTCTCCATCCCGCCTTCTCGCAGGAAGAGCTTGAGCGCCAGAAGCAGCAGGCGCTTTCTAGTTTGCAGCGTTGGATACAGCGACCCAGCCTATTTGGCCACCGCGGTTTTCGACCGCACCGTATTTGGCGAGTCGCCTTACGGATGCCTTCCGACGGAACGCCTGAAACGGTGGGAAGATCACGCGCGATGATCTGGTCAAGTTTCATGATTCCAATTACGCACCGAACCAGGCGCTGCTCGCTTTCGCCGGCGACGTCACTCCCGAGCACGCCTTCGCCCTGGCCGAAAAATACTTTGGTTCGTGGGACAAAAAAGAATTGCCCGCCGCGGAACCCGCCGCTCCACCCCAGACGCAAGGCTTGCACTTCATCGTGGTCGATAAGCCGGACGCCGTTCAGACCCAGATTCGCGTCGGCAATTTGGGAATCCGCCGCGATGATCCCGACTATATTCCGCTGGTCGTCACCAACAGGATTTTCGGCGGCGGCTACAATAGCCGCCTCAATACGGAAGTCCGCATTAAGAAGGGCCTGACCTACGGAGCGAATTCCTCCTTCGAAGCCGAACGTTTCGCCGGCGAATTTGTCGCCGACACATACACGCGGACGGAAGCCACCGCCGAAGCCACCAAGCTGGTTGTCGATCTGATTTCGCAGATGTCCTCCGGCGACGTGAAGCCCGAAGAATTGAAATTTGCCCAGGACTACCTTTCTGGCGTGTATCCCATTCAGTCGGAAACCGCCGCGCAGGTCGCCGGCCGCGTTCTTGCCGTCGCCGAGTATGGACTGGCTCCCGATTACAACGACACCTATCAGCAGAAAATCCTTGGCGTGGATGAGTCCAGCGTCAAGCAAATGGCCACGCGATATTTCAATTCGCAAAATCTCGACGTCGTTCTCGTCGGCAATGCCAGCCAATTCCTTCCGGCCGTCAAAGCGGAGTTCCCCGGCGCGCAGTGGCAGGAGATTCCCTTCAACGAGCTCGATCTTCTCAGCCCAAATCTACGCCAAGCCAAATCCGAAGCTCCCGCTGCCACTCCGGAGTCGCTCCAGCATGGCCAAGAAGTCGTTATGGCGGCGGCTCGGGCTGCGGGCGGTGATTCGCTCCGCTCCGTCTCGACTCTCGAGTTTTCCCAGGCGGGCAATATTTATTCCGCCCAAGGCACGCTTGCGATCTCCATCAAATGGCAGATTGCTTACCCGAATAAGAGCCATGCCGTGCTCACGCTCCCGATGGGTCAGCTCACTCAAACCACGGACGGCAAATCCGCCTGGATTCAGAGCCCGCAGGGAACCCGCGAAGTTCCTGCCGACGCATTTGGTGAATTCCAGCGCGGCATCAACCTGTTTGGTGGCTGGGGACTTTACCAGCAAGCCTTGGCCGGCGGCGTCAAAGCACAGTACGTTGGCCAGGAGAACACCGCGGATGGCAAAAACGCCGAGGTCGTGAACTGGCTCGGCGTCGTTCGGCACGGTCAAGCTTTACTTCGACTCAGCCACGCATCTCCTGGTCGAAGCGAAGTACACGTCCACCGGCATGCAAGGTTCCGAAGAAGCCGACCAGCGCTGGAGCGACTTCCGCGCGGTCGAAGGCCGCCAGTTCCCGTTCCAGTCCGTGACGTATCGCAGCCGGCGCAAAATTCACCGACTCCACCGTGCAGGAGATCCACATCAACCCGGCGCTTGATCCATCCTTGTTCGCCAAACCGGCGCCACCGCCGCCAAGCCAGCCTCCTTCGCGTTAACCGCCCTGGCGATCGTTCGGTGAAAATAGTTCCGCAAAAAATAATCGCAGCGGCCGTACTCGTTGCGGCGGTATCGCGCATCTAACATCAGTGCTTCATTGCGCGCTTCAGGAAACGGGATCCGGCAACGCATTTGGGATTTCGTCAGACCTGGCTTAAACTGTAGGACTTTACTTGACGAATGATCCTTTTCCGTAGAGCGATTCGATTCTGGCCTGCCGTCGCTGCTCTCGCAGCGGCGAGCGTATGTTTTGCCGGCACTGGAGCGCGTACCGCCCCGCTGCCTGCGGCGCCGCTTCCTCCCGTGCTTCAAGCCATGCAGGATGAGTTGCAGCGCTCGATCGGCGCCTACGGTACCGCCGAGCCGCCAGCCTATTTCGTCAGCTACACCATCAGCGATCTGGATTCAGCCGAGGTTTCCGGCTCAAATGGCGCGTTGTTGTCCTCCGACGAGTCCCGTGAACGCTGGCTCGAAGTGCAGACGCGCGTCGGCAGCTACCAGCTCGACAACACTCACAAGGTCGAAGGCCGCGAGCCCGCCTGGTCCAGTCCCGGCACGGAAGCCACTCTCGACGATGACGTTTCTCTTTTGCGCCTCGAAATCTGGCGCGAAACGGATCGCCAGTATCGCGCTGCCGTGCAGGCCTATATCGGCGTGCAAACCAGCAAGGAAGTCCAGGCCCAATCCGCCGAACAAGGCGCGCCGGATTTTTCTCACGAAGCGCCCCACGTATCCATTGGCTCTCCGGTGGACTTTCAGCTCGACCGCAAGCCCTGGGAAGACAAAATCCGCCAGTACACGGCTGCGTTCAGTGCTTCGCCGGCGGTCCTCAATTCCATCGTGACCTTTACCGCGCGCTCCGCGAACCAGTATTTCGTCAATAGCGATGGTTCGCGCCTGGCCTTCGGCCAGATCCGTTATCGGCTCGAATTGTTCGTTCAGGGCAAGGCGCCCGACGGCATGGATTTAGAGCGCTATGCGAATTTCGACTGGGTCGATCCGTCCAAACCAGCCCACGGACGCGGCGGTCCTCGATCAGGTCCGCATTCTCACCGACCAGATCGCCGCCTTGCAAAAAGCCCCTCTGGTCGAGCCTTTCGCCGGCCCCACTCTGCTCACTGGCCGCGCCGCCGCGGTGTTCTTCCATGAAGTACTCGGACATCGTCTGGAAGGTTTCCGCCAAAAAGACGTCAGCGAAGGCCAAACGTTCACCAGCAAGATCAATCAGCAAATCTTGCCGGACTTCATCACCGTGCGTGACGATCCCACCACCACGGAAGTCAATGGCCAGATCTTGCTCGGCTACTATCCTTTCGATGATGAAGGAATCTCGTCACAGAACGTCATGCTCGTCGATCACGGCATTCTGAAAAACTTTCTGATGGGCCGCTCGCCACTGGTGAATTTTCCCCACTCCAACGGCCACGGCCGCCGTCAGTTCGGCTACCAACCCGTCGCGCGCATGGGCAATACCATTGTGGAAAGCAGCAAGACCATGACCAATGCGGCGCTCCGCCAGTTGTTCATCGATGAGATTCGCAAGCAGGGCAAGCCTTTCGGCCTCTTGATTGACGATATCGCTGGCGGCTTCACTTTCACCGGCCGCACTCAACCGCAAGCGTTTCAAGTCCAGCCGCTCATCGTTTACAAGGTCTATCCGGACGGCCGGCCCGACGAAATGGTCCGCGGCGTCAACATCGTCGGCACCCCGCTGATCTCCATCACGAAGATCATCGCCACCGGCGACACCCCGGAAGTTTTCGATGGCTATTGCGGCGCGGAATCCGGCTCGGTCCCTGTGTCCGCCGTCGCGCCGGAGATTCTCATCTCGGAAATGGAAGTCTCGAAGAAAGAAACTTCCACGGACACGCCGCCGATTCTTCCGCCGCCCGCACATGATCCGCTCGCGAAGGTAAAACAGTGACCCCTCGGCGCATAACTCGTTTCTGGGCCGCCCTCGCCGCACTTGCGGCAGCCTGCACGTTGGCTCTTCCCGCCGCCGCGCAAAGCGATAACGACCATACTCTCGAAGCCATGCAGGACGAAATGAACCGCTCCGTCGCCCGCCTGCAGCTCGACGATCAGCAAAAGCCGTATTTCATCGAATATCGCCTTGTCGACGTCGACGTTCGCGCCATCACCTCATCTTTCGGCACGCTCTTTTCCAGTGCGCATGAGCGCAACCGCGTCATGTGCGTCGACGTTCGTGTCGGAAACAATCAGCTCGACAGCTCGGACTTCATCAGCCAAAACGGCTTTCAAGGCTCGTCGAGTTCCGCAGGCGAAGTCGGCATCGATCGCGATTACAATTCCTTGCGGCAGGATCTTTGGCAGGCCACCGATTACGCCTATAAAGAAGCGCTGGTGGCCTTCTCCAATAAGCAGGCATTCCTGAACAGTCTCTCGCGCCCGCCGGAGATTCCCGATTTCGCAAATGAGCCGGCGCTCGTTGACGTCGAGCCTCTCGTCACTCCCGACTGGACTTCCCGCAACTGGGAGCAGGAAGCTCGCGCAGCTTCGAAAGTCCTGCGCGGCTTTCCCGATCTCTACGGCACGCGCGTCCACTACTATCTCGTCTACACCACTTACTACCTTCTCACCAGCGAAGGCACCAAAGTTCGCATTTCCCACAGTGACGCGGGCATCGAAGCCAGCCTCGATACCCAGGCCACTGACGGCATGCCGCTTCACAACTTTTATTCCGATTACACACCGGCTCCTGCCGGTTTGCCTCAGCCCGACGACGTCAGCAAGGGCCTGATCCAGGCCGCGCAACAGCTCGAGGCGCTGCGCACCGCGCCCAATGTGGACGACTATGAGGGTCCGGTGCTCTTTGACGCGCCCGCCGCCGGCTCCCTGCTTGCTCAGGCGCTCGAACCTTCGCTTTCCGGCGCTCGCCCGCCGCTTTCCAGTGTCTCCGCGTTCGATCAGATGATGCAGCAGGAGGGCGGCCACAGCGAATGGAGCGGCCGGGTGAACTCGCGCGTTTTCCCGTTGAATGTTTCTCTGGTTGATGACCCCAGCGCGAAAGATTTTCAAGGCCAGCCGCTTCTTGGCGGCTTCGCTATTGACGATGAAGGAGTGCGCGCGGAGCGTATCAGCGTAGTCGAAAATGGCATCCTGAAAAATCTTTTGATGTCGCGCCGCCCCGGGCCGGACTTCCTGCTTTCCAATGGCCATGCGCGCTCGGTCATGCTTGCCCCGCCTATCCCTGTCCCTCTTTCCACCAATCTGTTTTTTCAGGCAACGGATACCATCAACCCCGCCGATCTCCGTAAGAAGTTCATCGACCTCTGCCGCTCCAATGGCCAGAAGTGGTGCATTGAAATCAAGCGCATGGATAATCCTGCGCTCGCCTCTCAATCCCAGGAGGATTTCACCGATATCATTTCAGGATTGGCGGAAGGTTTGAGCAGCGGCGATCGTTTGCCCTTGCTCGTCTATCGCATTTATGTGGACGACGGCCATGAAGAGTTGGTTCGCGGCGCCCAAATCAAGGGCCTCGATCTCCGCGCTTTTCGCTCCGTCGCGGGAATCGGCAACGATTTCTCCGTCTTCAATTTCATGCAGAATGGTTCGGGCGGCTTCGCCGGCACGGCCCTCGACACCTTCGGTTCCGTCGAAGGCGGCATGCCCAGCTCGATTGTTGCCCCTTCGCTGCTCCTCGACGACGTTGAAATTCGCGGCTTTCATGGAGAGCCGCGCCGCCTGCCCCTGCTTCCCATTCCAGCCCTGCAATAAATCCAATCGCGCGCTATTTGACCTCCGCCAGAATCTCCGCGCTGTCGTTCAGGGATACTTTGTCCGGCTGAAAACCCAGCACGATTTTGAAGGGAGTGGTCTTTCCCGTAATCCGCATCCAGCCGACGCGGCCGGACTTCCCGTTCGCGCGCAAATAAAGCGGCAGAATGTCCTTCCAGCCATCCGGCACGCCCGTCTGCGTGACCGTGCCGCTCAACAGCCACTGGTTGTTCCCCTGGCCCTGCACCGTGTATTCCATGTGATATTGCGCAACGCCCGTTCCGTACACGTACTGGTTGAAGAACCAGTCCATCCGATTGTTCTGGTCCAGATTCATGGGCTGCGTCATGTGCCGCTCCACCACGGCCTTGAAGTCCTCCGTCGACGCCGCCTTCCCGCTGAAGCTCTTTGTGAAATCCTGCATCATTTGCTTGAATGGCTCATCTGGCGTTTGGCTGCGAGGATTTTGCAGCATGGCGCGCAGCATCTCCAGCACGTATCCGCCTTTGTCATAAACGACTGTGTCGTAGCCTCCCGGCGCCAGCGACGAACCCAGCCGCCTGCCCATCCACACTGCACCGAGGTCTTCGTATCGGTGCCCGAAATTGTTGCTGCTCGAGAGGTCTTCTCTGTCCTTATGCAGCCGGTCCAGAAACTCCTTCTGGCCGTCGCGAATTTCCACGTAGAGATTCCCGGAGAACTGCGCGAATCCCTCGGAAAGCCACTGGTCGTGGTAGCTCTTCCATCCCACTTCGTGCCCCCACCATTGATGCGATACCTCGTGTGCCCGGAAGTAATCGCTGATGCGCACCTGATCGACCACGCCAAACCAGTGCCGCTGCGTTTCGTCCATGAAAGAAAATACGGAGAGATACAGCAGCATCGGCCAACCCTGCCCGTACGTGAACGGAATGTTCGTCACCGCAAGCCTGTCGAACGGAAATGGCCCAAAATAATCCTGGAACACCCGCAGATCGTTTCCAATCTCCACGCCGGTGGTCTTGAGCATACCTGCGGGATCCAGGCTGCCCATCGCCGGCATTCCCAGGGGGGTCTGCCCCGGGAAGCGTTGGATTGACCATGTTCTGCACGGCGCTCAGAAAATCGTCAGGGTTCCGATTCCCGTAGGCCTCCACATCGATATTCCCCACCTTGTCCGCGTAAACTTTGTAGTCTCCAAAGGCGAAACCCGCGACGGATTGCGGCATCGGACTTTTCCACTTTGTGATGCGTCCAGTTGCCGTCCGTGCTTTCGCCGGTTTTGTCCCCCGTCGCAACCAGCATCAGTCTTTTCGGCGTATGGAAGGTCATTTCGAAATCAGCGCGCGTGGCAAAATCGTCCGTCGTGCCCGGATACCATCCGTAGCTCGGACAAAAGTAATTTCCCGTGCCCACTTTCAGTATCATGTGTTTTCCGGCATATTCGAATGTGAGCGTCTCCTCCTGGCCCTGCGTCGTCGCTTGCGGCAACACCACTGCAACGTAATCCCCGTAGCTCCGGTAGGGATCCTTCGACTCCTGCGGCTGAAAAAACGCCAAGGCCGCGCCGTGCTCATCCTTCACCGAAGAAACGCGCAAGCTGGCATCGAAGTAAAAGAGCAAGACTCGTTCGCCGGCTGGCTGGTACTGCAGAGTCGACTTTCGTCGTCGCGCTAAAATCCGCTCCTCCAGTCACCGTAGCGTCGATATCGTACCGATGCACGAGAAACACATCCTTCGCCAGCGGATTTTGATCGACCTGAATTCCACTGACATCTCCTGCCGGAAAACTCATCCACGTATCGAACTCCAGCGCCGGCGAGCCCCGGGACACGTATCGCCCCACCACGATCTCTTCTGGCGCCAGCGCATCGTATGTCGCGAGCACCCATCCGCCATTGTTGATTTTCATGTCCGCGGCAAAATAGGCGGTCCTGGCGCGGTCGCCCGAGAGCACTCCTTCGAAAACTCGCGGCACAATTTCCGCGTCCAGATCCTCGCGCGCGCGCTGGCGGCTTTGATAAAGATTCCCCAGCGAATTGTCCGTCGCATTCGTCCATTTCACCTGCTTGCCGACTTCGTCAAACGTTCCATCCGTGAAGCTGAAGGTTGCCTCGCTAAACTCCGCGTTCAAAATACTCTGCTTGGTAAAAAGCTGCAGTTGCTGAGCCTCGCCGGCGTTCGGCGGCGCCACTTCGATCCGCCCGCGCCCTTGTGAATGCCGCGCCGAACACCACTCCCGCGGCAGGCGCCGTAAACTGGAGCGTGCCGTCGATCAGCGTAATGTGAATGCGATCGCGCACCAGCGTCAGATTCTCCACGTGCGCCATTTTCGCCGCATCAAACGGCGCTTGTTCCACCGCATTCCACACCGCGGTCGCGTCCTGCGCCGGAATGGCCTGCGCCGGACACGCCCCCGCGCACACCAATACCAAAATAATCACCGAACCAACTGAACGCCACTGCCGCAGTGGCATAGGGACCTCCGGGAAAGCGCGCTGATTCTACATAATTGGGAACGTGAGTAAAGACTTAAACTGCGGAAAATATGCGCGTTTACGGTTCCAGGGTGATGAAGGCTACTTCCGGCCGGCACAAGAATCGCGCCGGGATGTTGGACATTCCCACGCCGCGGTTAACGTACATCCGTGAATCCTTTTCTTCGTACCATCCCTCGAGAAACGGCCCGCTCCCGCCGGGCAGCCAGAACGGCTTCACGAACGGTATTCGTACCTGCCCACCGTGGGTGTGCCCCGCGAGAACCAGGTTCACTTTTCCTGCGATAATCCTTGAAGAAAAACGGCGAATGAAACATCGCAATCGTGTATGCATTGGACGGGACACCTTGAAACGCCGCGTGCCAGGTTTATCCTGCCGGTAAAAGGGTCGTCCAACCCAATCAGCCACACATCCGGCCGCAATTCATGATTCTGGTTGACCAGCAAATTGATTCCTGCGTCGTGATAGTACTGCCGCTCATGTCTGATGGGCCGCAAATTTTCCCAATTCCCATGCACGAACCACACGCCCAGCGGCGCGTGCAGTTGCTTGTACACCTTCAGGCAAGCCAAGTAATCTCCGAGTGGGTCCGCCAGGGTATCGCCAGTGATCAAAATTACGTCCGGGTTTTCCTTGGCGAGAGCGGCCAGCACTTTGCGCTCCGGCCGTCCCAGCCCGCGCGTGTGCAGATCGCTCAGATCGGCAATCTTGAGCGGACTCCGCACGTTGCCGTGAATGATGTAGTGGTTCACCTGGAGGTTATCCGGCTCGATCACGAAAGCGTCCATCACCAGCGCGGCACCAATATCGCAATCACCACTACAAAACAATGTGCCGCCTCCACCATGGCGCGCGTTTCGTGATGATTTCCTCTTTCCCGTTCTCATCGAAAACTTTCTCCTCGCAGGCGCGAACTTTCAATTCTTGATCTACCGAGGTTCGAACGCGCCGGGCGAAGCGGCGATTTGCTTCTTGCCATCGTATAATCGGCCCGGTTCTCTCCCATGAATGCATCTGCGGAGGCCGTGCGGCAGAAAAAAATGGCAGCGCTGGCTTCCGTCGCCAGCGCCATCGTGCTTGTCGCTCTGAAGATTTTTCTCACCGCTCCGCACCGGCAGCCTGGGCGTCCTTTCCGAGGCGCTGCACTCCAGCCTCGACCTTATCGCCGCGGTCATCACCTTCCTCTCCGTGCGCGTTTCCGACAGGCCCGCCGATGCCGACCACACCTACGGCCACGCCAAATTCGAGAGCTTTTCCGCCTTCGTGGAAACCACGCTTCTCCTGTTGACCGCGCTCTACATCATCTGGGAAGCGCTGCAGCGGCTGTTCTTCCGCGCTCCGCCTTTGCGCCCCGGCGTGCTCGCGGTTGTGCTCCTGGCTGTGATGGTCGGAATTGACTGGACCCGCGCCCGCGCCATCTCGCGCGTGGCCCGCCGTTTCCCAAGCGAAGCCCTCGAAGCGGACGCTCTGCATTTCTCCACGGACGTCTGGAGCACCAGCGTCGTCCTGCTCGGCCTCGTCGCCGTGTGGCTTGGCCAGTCCTTCTCGATTCCGTGGTTGCGCTATACCGACTCGATTGCCGCCCTCGTCGTTGCGGGAGTCATCATCTGGGTGGGCTGGCGGCTCGGCCGGCGCACCCTCGAAGCGCTTCTCGACGTCGCGCCCGCGGGATTGCAGCAGAAAATTTCCGTCGCCGCGGGAAAAATCGAAGGCGTCCTCGCCGTCGATCGCGTGCGTCTGCGCCGCGCCGGCCAGCGCTATTTCGTCGACGTCAACATCAGCGTCCCGCGCACCACCAGCCTCGAGGAAGCGCACGCCACCAGCGACCGCGTCGAACGACGCATTTCGGAAATCGTCCCTTCCGACGTGGTCGTCCACATGGAGCCGCGCGCGCGTTCCGGCGAAAATTTCCTGGAAGCCATTCGCGCCACGGCCCAGCGCCGCGGCCTTTCCGTCCATGAACTATCCGCGCATCAAGTCGATGGCCGCCTCTTCATCGAGCTTCATCTCGAAGTCGACGAGGGCTCCAGCCTTCGCGACGCCCATCGCCTCGCCACCGAGCTCGAACAGGATTTGCTCCGCGAAGCCGCCGGCAACGCCACCATCAACATCCACATCGAGCCGCTCGGCACCCACATCGCCGGCGGCGAAGAGATGACCGAGCTTGCCGCGCGCGTCCGCGACTTCATCAATGGCCTCGGCGCGGAATTTTACGAGCTCACGAATTGCCACGATGTCCACGTCCGCTCTGTCGAGCACAAAATCCTGGTCTCCTGCCACTGCGCCATGGACGGCAATCTCCCCATCACCCAGGTCCACGACGTCACCGCCGCCGTCGAAGATCGCGTCAAGGAGCACTTCCCCCAGATCAGCCGCATCACCATCCACCCCGAACCCGTCGACGAAAGCTAGCGCCCGGGGAACTTTCCCTTGCATTTTGCTGTCTAACAGGTTGACCACGAGCTGTCCAGAAGGGTCCGCGAGGAACGCTTGAGAAAGAAGTTAGCGATCTCGCTCGGTGTGCTCATTGTTTTGTGCGGCTACTTTCTGTTACGTTGCCGTCACAAACGCCGGCAATCCGAGCAATATGCAGTCTACTCGGCCTACATAGTATCTCGCTCAACCGGCGAGTCCCATTCCCTCGGAGGGCACGAGAGCCTCTTCGTTATCCTGGCGGTGAGCAAGTTTGCAGGCCATCATTTCCTGCTTGCTGGCGTTTCGAGCGCCCGCCGCCTGCCCTCTGTCCGAACATCAACGCTCTTCAGTTTCGCACTGGCGAATGTCCACGATGAGAAATTCAACAGTAAGTTCGTCTTGCCAGCACGCTACGTACTCGCAAGTTCGGCAGAAGTGCAGGAATACGGTACGCAGGATTTCTCAATCCGCTTTCCACGCAACTATGGGTACATAACGTTCTCTCGCATAGGTTTCAGCCCGGATTTCAAGCAGGCCGTTTTCTACACGGAACACATTTGCGGCCTTTGCGGAAACGGCGAATTCGTATTGATGCAAAAGGTGAACGGCCAATGGATTGTTCAAGAGGAATCTTATACTTGGGTCTCTTGAAATCTAACCTACGTCCATGACGCTGCGCGCTAGAACGCCACATCCTTGATGTGCGTCACATTAAATTAGCCATTGCCCAAGCATCGGCGCATCACATTGACGCGCAACCTTGCCACGTCATAAAGTCCGTCTTCATCTGAAAGAACGTGCGTTGACGCTTCGGCTCTTCCTGGAGGCAACCGTGATCCCGCGAACCATTTCCCGCCGCGACACGTTGAAGCTGTTCGGCGCCGGTGCTGCCGCAGCAGCAGGCGCGTCCGCCATTCGGCCAAACTTTGCGTGGGCCGCGCAGCAGCGCCAGCCCGCCGCCAGCGAAGTCCAAACAGAAGAACAGCAGCGCGAAGCGCAAACTCGCGCCGCGCGCATGGCCTGGTGGCACGCCGCAAAGTTCGGCATGTTCATTCACTTCGGCCTGTACAGCGTCTACGGCCATCACGAATGGGCCATGGAGGAAGAAGGCATCCCCGTCGCCGAGTACGAGCAGCTCGCGCATCGTTTTCATCCGCGTCCCGGCTTCGCGCGCGAATGGGCGCGCCTCGCGAAACGCGCCGGCCAGAAGTACATGGTGATGACCTCGAAGCATCACGAGGGCTTCTGCAATTTCGCAACCAAGCTCACCAACTACTGCGCGCCACAACAGGGCCCCGGCCGCGATCTCGCGAAAGAGTACGTCGAAGCCGCCCGCGCCGAAGGCCTGCGCGTGGGCTTTTATTATTCGCTCATGGACTGGCACCATCCGGACGGCGCGCGCTGCGCCACCGACCCAGCTGCTCGCGAGCGTTTCGTAGCCTACACCCACGGCCTGATCCGCGAAATCATGACCAACTACGGCAAAATCGACGTCCTGTGGTACGACGTGGCTTGGCCTCTCGACGCCGCTGGCTGGCAATCCGGCAAAATGAATCAGATGGTTTTCAGCCTTCAGCCGGAGATTATCGTCGACAATCGCAATCTTCTTCCCGGAGACTTCAGCACGCCGGAGCAAACCATCGAAGCCTCCGCCGAAGGCCGCGCCTGGGAATCCTGCATGACCATGAACGACAGTTGGGGTTATCAGCGCGCCGACGACGATTGGAAATCTCCGAAAACCATCGTCAGCAATTTAGTGCAATGCGCCCAGGGCGGCGGCAACTACCTGCTGAATATCGGTCCCACCGGCGACGGCTCCGTGCCGTCGGAATCCATCGCCACTCTCGAAGCCGTGGGGCGCTGGATGGACGACAACGGCCCCACCATCTACGAATCCGAACGCTGTAAGGTGGACACCTCGGAAATGGCCGGCTTCACGCGCAAAGGCAACACCCTTTACGTCCACGTTTATTTCTGGCCGGGCAGCGCCGTGGCCATTGGCGGCCTCCGCACCAAAGTGACGAGCGCCCGCATGTTCACCACCAAGCAGCCCGTCGAATTCAAGCAGGAGGAATTTCGCGCCCAGTTCACCGGCCTGCCCGATCATCCGCCCGATCCGCTCGCCACCGTGCTCGAAGTGGAATGCGACGGCGAACCCGTTCAGGACACGCGATGGGTCCGCGAAAACCGCCCGCGCCGCGCCGTCGGCATTTAGTCAACACTAAAACGCCACATCCTTGATGTGCGTGGCGATGAACCAACTATTCCCCCATGCGTCTTTCACGCCCGCGGTGCGGTCTCCATAGGGCTTATCCGTCGGCGCTTCGATGGTCGTCGCACCCGCTCGCATCGCCTGGGCATACACGGCGTCTGTATCCGGCACGTACAGATGCAGGTGGCATTGTGACGGCTGCCACGGCCCGTGCGCTTCGCTGAGTTCGAGCGTGTTGTCTCCAATGCGAATCGTTGCGTGCGCCACCTCGCCCGCGGGCGATTTGTGCACGCCTTCCGCCTTCGCGCCAAAGGCATTCTCCAGGAACGGAATCATCTTCTCCGCGTCGCGCAGGAATAGATACGTCTGCACGCTGCCCAATTGCCCCGGCATCGGCGTGTACGTCTTCGGCGTCGCGATGAACCATATGTTCCCAAACGGATCCTTCACGCCGCCCTCGCGGTCTCCATAAGGTTGATCGGTCATCGCAGAAAGCGCTGTCGCCCCCGCCGCGATGGCGCGCGCATACGTTGCATCCGCATCGTCCACATAGAAGTGGAGCGCGACTGGCGACGGTCCGTATTGCTCGTTTCCGTCGCTCAGCTCGATCATCGAATTGCCAACTTTCACTTCGGCGTGCATGATTTTGCCGTTCGGCAGCGGCACGCGGCCCTTCTCTTCCGCTCCAAACGCTTCTTTCATGAACTCGATAAATTTCGCCGCGCCGCCCACCAAAATATACGGCGTGATCGTGTGGAATCCTTCGCGTATGTACGGAACCGCTTTCTTTGATTCGCTGCTTTCTGCCTTGCTCACTGCTGCATCGCTCGCCATTTTTTCCTCCGATCTTTCGCTCCACTGGTTGAGTCGCCGCTGCATTTCCTCCGTCGACACATCTTCTTTGTGCGTGGCGATAATCCACGTGTAGCCAAAAGGATCCGCGATTTGGCCCACTCGCTCCCCGTAGAACTGATCCTGCACCGGGCGCACGATCTTTGCCCCGGCAGCCAACGCCCGCTGCGCCGTGGCGTCCACATCGGGGACCATCAGCTTGATCCTGACCGTCGAGCCGCCCAGCGTTTCCGGGCTCACCGCGCCAAACTCCGGGTACTCGTCCGAAAGCAAGATTCGCGCGTTGCCAATCTGTATCTGCGCGATGCCGATTTTCTGATCCGGATCAACAAGGCGCATGATTTCCTTGGCTCCAAAAACCCTCTGATAAAATTCGATCGCTCGTCTCGTATCCTTGAAACAGAGACGCGGAATCACCGTTGGTTGCGGGTCGACTGCCACCTTTACCGCGTCTGGTGTCGTCGCTCTCCGTATCAGATCCGCTTTCAAAGTTGCTTTGAAACTCTCCCGCGGCAGGCCCCGCAAAGCAAATCCTATCGCCGGAAGCCCAGAGAACTCTCTATCCTTCCCAGTCAGCATGACGCCTTCGTGTTCAAGAAAGACGTCGAGGATCTCGTGGAATCTTTCGTACCGATTCGTCTTAGGCATTTCCCACACCCAACTTTATTCCGGTCACTTTCTCGACCTTCTCTCGCAAATTCCGTATCGCGCGAAACTGCAACTGTTTAACCGCGCCTTCCGTTTTACCGATTACCTCGGCGATCTCCTTTATGCTTTTCTCTTCCGCGAAACGCATTTCGATCACCAGCCGCTGCTCCATCGGCAGCTCTTTCACCAGCCGGAAAAGCTGTGCGAACTCATTTGCTTCATTGAAATCGAATTCCTCGCTCACTTCTCTTCCCGGATTCCCTTGCTCGCGCGCTTTCTCGCGCCACCGGTCCGCGGTGGCATTTGCAGCGATGCGGAAAAGCCACGCCGAAAACGGCACGCCGCGCCACTCGAAGCTGCCGATCTTCGTGAGCGCCTGATGAAATACTTCCGACGTAATGTCTTCGGCCTCTTGCCGGTTACCCACCCGCCGCATCACGTACGCGTACACCCGTTCGAAGTGGTTTTCGTATAGCTCCGCGAACCGGCTCGGATCCCTCCGCGCCGCCTCCACCAGAAGCCGCTCGTCCTTTTCCTGAAATGGCAAACCCACGCCTCGCCTTGACCTCACTGCTTAAGAGCTGCCACGCCCCCGTAGTGTCTTCCTTTGAAGTTACGCGCTCGTATCGCCGTCCGGCCCTGCGACAACCACCACATATTCGTCGGGGTCGCGAATCCACATTTCCTCTTGTCCAGAGTTGGGATTGACGTGCGGCTCTTCAAGAATCTTTGCATTCAGTGAACGAACACGTTGAATCGCCGCGTCAAAATCGCCCACTTGGAACCAGAGCAAGACTCCATGTCCAGCCGGTGCTGCGTCTGCGTTGATCAAATTGGGATGATCTTCCTCATCCCAAGCATGGAGTTGGAGTACTAATTGACCGTCGCACAGGATGCGATCATACGTTTCGCGGTGTTCGTGTTCCGGCAATGAGGTAGCAGCGAGCAATGTCCGATACCAACTGCTGCTTGCTCTTACGTCCCGCACGGCGATCAGAGGCTGAGCTCTCACCTGTACCTTTGCGATTTGCCCTTGCTTCAAGCGCATAGCTGTCTCTCAATACCATAACGGCGGAACGCGGCAAAGGTTACGCGGGAAAATTCGGCCAGCAAACATGCGCGTCGCACTGCAAAACCTAGATAGTTGACACAGTCAACTATTTTGACTACCCTCCTTCCGTGAACGCCGCGCCCAAACGGATACCGCACGATCCCTCTCTGAAATCCGGAATTGTGGCTGTGCGCCGCTTCAATCGTTTCTACACACGCCAGATCGGCGTCCTTCGCGAAGGCTACTTGAATAGCCCTTTTTCTCTCGCTGAAGGGCGCGTCCTGCAGCAACTGTCTCAGCGGCAGAATGCTTCAGCGAACGCCATCGCCCGCGACCTGGATCTGGATCGCGGCTATCTCAGCCGCATCTTGCGCGACTTCGTGAAGCGCGGCCTCGTCGAAAAGAAACGCTCCCCTTCCGACGGCCGCCAGAGCCTGCTGGCGCTCACCTCACGAGGCCGCAAGTCGTTCGCGCTGCTCGACCGGCGCGCCAGCCAAGAAGTGGGCAACATGCTTCGCGAATTGCCCGCGTCCGGCCAAGCCCGTCTCATCACCGCGATGGATACCGTGGAAAATATTCTCGCTGCTCCCAAAGCGAAGGCGCCGAACAGTCCGCCGTATTCCCTGCGTTCCCATCAGCCAGGCGATATGGGCTGGGTTGTCCATCGCCATGGCGTGTTTTACTCGCAGGAATACGGCTACGACCAGCAGTTTGAAGCGCTCGTCGCGCGTATTGTCGGCGAGTTCATCCAAAACTTCGATCCAAAACGCGAGCGTTGCTGGATCGCCGAACGCGAAGGTGAAATTGTCGGCTCCGTGTTCCTCGTCAAGAAATCCAAATCCGTCGCGAAACTCCGGCTATTGCTCGTCGAGCCCTGCGCGCGCGGCCTCGGCATCGGACGGCGCCTCGTCGCTGAATGCATCCGTTTCGCCCGCCAAGCGGGCTACAAGAAAATGACCCTCTGGACGCAGAGCCATCTCGACGCGGCCCGTCGCATTTATAAGGACGCCGGTTTCCGCCTTGTCCATGAGGAGCCGCATCACAGTTTCAGTTTGGATTTGGTCGCTGAAACCTGGGACGTCGATCTTTAATTCCTTTTAGTTCGAAGTTGTCGCGCTTCTTTTCGCCCACAGCTGCGCGCCCAGCGCAAACACTGCGGGGAAACACTCCAGGACGTAGCGCGGCTCCGGCGTCTCCATCGTTGTCAGGAACGCTGTGCGAATCACAATAAACGCGACCAGCATCATCGCCGCGGGATCTCCCCGGCATCGCCACGCCCCGCCAAGCGCCATCGCTCCATAGGCCAAGCCTGCCAGGAAAAGCCCCAGCGAATAGCAGTATTGCGACGGACTGTCCTCCCACCAATAGCCGACGGGCCACAGTTTGCCCGATAGCGGCAGCATTTCGACGCGCGGCGTAAACCACATCGCCAGTGCCCGCAGGAAAGGCACGCGCACGTACGTACGTAGCGGATGCCGCTCTGTTCGCTCCCGCGCAATTTCCGCAAACTCATGGTCGAGTTCTGGAGACACGTCCGTTGTCTCATTGTATTGCTCGAGCAAATTCGCGACTCGCTCGCGTTCGGCCGCGGAATCGAACGCCGAAGCCGGCAAATCCTGCAACGGAATCTCCGCTCCGTTCAAGTTCCACGACACCAGAAAAACATCGCGGAAGCGCCACAGCCATGTTTTCTCCCACGAGAAAAACCCGTGCGGCGTGAATTCTCCCGGCAGCTCGCTGTATCGCGGCGCGAGGAATTGCACTTTGTGTAGCGTTCGCCAGTTGCGCGCCGCCCACGGCAGCAGCGGCAACATCAGCCCCACGGCCATCAAAATCGCCGCGCGCGCGAGCTTCGGCCAATTCGCCGGACGCCACCACAGAAAAACCAGCACCGCGCCAACACCGGCCAAAATCAGTGGCGTCTCCGGCCGCACCAGCGTCCCAAATCCCACCACGATTCCGCCCAGAAGCCAGCGCATTCCCGCCGGCATCCCCGCAGACGCAGCACCCAGCGCTGTCCCCAATCGTTCTTCTCGAAACGCCTCGATCAGTACCAGCAACGCCAGCGCTGTCAAAAACGTCGCCAGCGTTTCCGTCAGCACCACGGCCGTATAATTCGACGTAAACGGGCAAATCGCCGCCAGCCACAGCCCTACCAGCGCCGCGCGTGGCCGGCTCGCTTTCGGCGCCAGCACGGCCGCCATCGCCGCCACAACGAGGCACGCCAGCACATCGACTCCGGCCTGCGCGATCATCACCGCTCGCGCGCTCTCGCCGAACACCGAATAGATCGCCGCCAGGAATGCCACGTATCCGGGAGTTCGCATGTCCACCGGCGAGAGATGGCCAAGAATCTTCAAGCCATAAATGCCGTGAGTGAACCAATTACGCGCAAGTTCTTGATAGATAGGCGTATCGCCCGCATCGTAAAATGGAAATCGCCATATAAAATAGAGTCTGAGTGCAAAGGCAACAAGGACAGCGCCCGTCACCTGCAAGCGCATCTTAGTAGAGTCGCTCATTGACACGATTCCCGCGGGCGGCTAGCTTGGATTGTCACCATGGTAAAACGCAAGCCCATATTCTATGACGAGGAACGTCGTCGCTGGCGCCGCACCCGTCGCGTTCTGGAAGTCTCGGGTGTGCTGTTTACCCTGCTGATTGTCACCTTCCTTTTCAACATCTTGCGTCGTCCCAACCTTCCGGATCTGCTGCTCCCCGAGCGCGGCCCGATGTACCGGCCGGTGACGGAGCCGCCAGCGCGCCATTTTCCCAAACTAAAGCGCGTCAATTACCGCCCCAGCAGGACCCGCAAGGTCGCGGCCATCGGCAGCGTTCCAGCAAAGTACGATCCGCTTCGCGCCGCCTTCTACGTCAACTGGGATTCGAACAGTCTTGCTTCGCTCGAGCTCCACTATCACGATATCGACCTGCTGATTCCCGAGGAACTGCATGCCTTCACCCCTGACGGTACTCTCGTTGTAGACAAGGATCCCAAGCTCGACGCCTGGCTCAAGAGCATCAATGTCGAGCTTCCCATGATGCCCCTTCTGAACAATTACGACGGCAGCGTCTGGCAAGTTGAGCCCATGGCGCAAATGCTCGCGCGTCCTGATTCGCGCCAACGCCTCATCGCATCTCTCGTGGCCTACGCCCAATCTCATAAAGACGCCGGCATCGCCGTCGACTTCGAGGAAGTGCCCGACGACAGCCAGAAGGATTTCGGCGCTTTCATTCGCGAGCTGGGCATCGCTCTGCACTTAGCTCATCTAAAACTCATGGTCGGTCTTCCTGCCGCCGATTGGACCTATGATTACAAATCTCTCGGCGCGGATTCCGACGCCCTCATTCTCATGAACTACGATTTTCACTGGCCGCAGTCTGCTGCCGGTCCCATCGTCGATCAAAACTGGTACCTCAAGAATCTTCGCCTGATTTTCAAGGTGGTCCCGCCGCAGAAAATCCTCATGGGCATCGCCAATTACGCCTATGACTGGGCGTCGCCCACCAAACAGAATCCTCATCCTGTGGCCGAGGCGCTCTCATTCCAATCTGCCTGCGTGCGTGCGCTGGAATCCGACGCCACCATTCAGTTCGATCCTGCGTCCACCAGCCCGTTCTACAAGTACGAAGACGAAAACAACAACGTCCACAATGTGTGGATGCTCGACGCCCTCACCGCCTACAACGAGCTTCGCGCCGCCGAGCGCGCGGGCGTCCAGGGCACTGCATTGTGGCGCTTTGGCACGGAAGATCCCTCGATTTGGAGCATCTGGGACGCGACCCGGCCCACCGATCAGATCCGTTCTGAACTCACCGCCATTCCTCCCGGTTACGACTTGATCCTCGAGGGCGCCGGCGACCTCTGGCGCATCACCGCGAAACCGGAGAGCGGTTCGCGCACCTTTCACTATGATCCCGCAAACGACGTCTTTACCGATGAGAGCATCACCAAATACCCGCTCTCCTGGCGCATCGAGCGCATGGGCGGCAACGATCCCAAGGAATTGGCGCTCACTTTCGATGACGGCCCGAATCCTCCCTGGACTTCCAAAATTCTCGACGTTCTCGCCAAAAAGCACGTTCCCGCCACATTTTTCGTGATTGGCGTCGAAGTCGACCGCTATCCGAGTGTATTGCGCAGCGAGTACGCCGCCGGTGACGAAATCGGTAATCACACCTACACTCACCCGGATTTCGACGCGGCCTCACGCACGCAGATCGAGTTCGAATTGGACCTGACGCAGCGCCTTCTGGAAAGCGACTTGGGCGTCAAGACGCTTCTTTTCCGCCCGCCCTACGGCATTGATGAAGAGCCGGAAACGGCGGATGAAGTCGCCAATCTTCCCATTCCTCAATCCATGGGCTACCTGCTCGTGGCTGGCCATATTGATCCTCACGATTGGGGAGAGGAAGGCGGCGTGCCTCCGCCGCCCGTGCAGATCATCGTCAGCCGCGTGGTCGATCAAGTGGAAAAAATCCCCGGCAACATCATCATCATGCACGATGGCGGCGGCGACCGCAGCCACACCGTGGCCGCGCTCCCGCAGATCATCGACCAGCTCGAAGCCAAGGGATATCACTTCGTCACCGTTTCGCAGCTTCTCAATCAACAGCGCGCTGAAGTCATGCCGCCCCTCAGCCACGAAGAGCGCTTTTTTGCGGGCGCGGATTCCTTCATCTTTGACCTTTTCCACTGGCTGCGCCTCATCATTGCGTTCATTTTCGTAGCTGGCATCGCCCTGGTGAGCGGACGCGCTCTCTTCATCGGCCTCCTTGCTGTCGCGGAGAAATTCCGTCCCGCGCCGCAGGACCACCCCGAATATCAGCCGTTGGTCAGCGTGCTCATACCCGCCTACAACGAAGAAGTGGTCATCGCCGACACCGTCGGCTCGGCGCTGGCTTCACGCTATTCCAAACTCGAGGTCATCATCGTCGACGACGGCTCAACCGATCACACCAGCGAGCGCGTCCTGGAATCCTTCGGCCATGATCCTCGCGTGCGCCTGCTGCGCCAGGCCAACTACGGAAAATCCGCGGCCCTCAATCACGCTCTCGCGGAAGCCTCCGGTGAAGTCATCGTGACCATCGATGCCGACACGGTTGTCGACGCCGAAGCCATTCCGCGCCTCGTTCGCCATTTCGCTGATCCGCGCATCGGCGCGGTTGCCGGCAACGTAAAAGTCATGAATCGCAATCGCTGGCTTACGCGCTGGCAGGCCCTCGAATACATCACCAGCCAAAATCTCGAAAAGCGCGCCTTCGATGTGCTCAATTGCATTCCGGTCGTTCCTGGCGCTGTCGGCGCATGGCGCGCAGAGGTCATGCGCAGTTGCGGCGGCTTTGCCGGCGAAACCGTCGCCGAAGACACGGACCTCACCCTCACCATTCGCCGCCACGGCTGGAAAATTCTTTACGACGAAGAAGCCATCGGCCGCACCGAAGTTCCCGACACTATGGAGGCCCTTGTTCGCCAGCGTTTCCGCTGGACCTTCGGCACGCTTCAGGCCGTTTGGAAGCACCGCGACGCCATCGGCCGCAAGCGCTACGGCACGCTCGGCTGGATCACCCTTCCCAACGTTTTTCTCTTCCAGATTTTGCTTCCGCTCGTCTCACCGGTCATCGACTTCCTTTTCCTTTTTTCGATTTTGCTTTGGGGGCTCGCGCAGTTCCGCATCACTCACCTGCCGCCGCTCTGGACCAGTGAAGACGTGATCCGCTCGCTCATCTTTTTCGCCGCCTTCATGCTCATCGACTTGCTCACCTGCGTCATCGCTTTCGCCCTTGAGAAAAACGAAGACTGGTCGCTGCTCATCCCGCTCTTGATCCAGCGCTTCTATTACCGCCAGATGATGTATGTCGTCCTTTTCCGCGCCCTCAAGGAAGCCGTGCAGGGCCGTCCCGTCGGCTGGCGCGGCGTCGAAACCCAAAAGCCCGAATTGCCTACAGCCGTCACCCAACCGGAATAACCCGCTCGCCTTCGTTGTCACCCCGAACCCGATCGCAACCGGACTGCTTCAGCAGTGACTCAGGTTGATTTGGTAGCGTAGTTTCCGATAATCCGACTTATCAGGACCTATGCCACCCAATTCCGTGTAGACTTCGGAGGCTAATGGTTCTTGGGGGCAACTCTCGATGACGACGGACCCTTTAACTATCCTGAGGGACATCGGGAAACGAGCTGGCAAACGTATCACCGCTACAAATCTATTCGACGCAAATGTCTGCACTAGTCCAATCGATCCCGAACGTCCGTGGGAAATTTTAGCTCTACCGGGTGACTTCTTCCGACACAAACTCAATATCGCCGTTGGCAAGCACAAAGTAACGCTCCGCGCCAACGGAGATTTCATTGCAGTGGAAGTCGCTGAGAATCTCGATGTGGATGTGTGTTCTATCAATCGCCGAGACAAAGTGTTCCAGCTCAGCCGGAGCCCTTTTCATGTTCCGGGTTTCCCGTCGTTTCCGGTATACGCGCGACCATCGAATACAGACTTACAGCAGTTCTTGCACTCGGCGGCTTTGACCCGAACACTCGGTCTTCTCCAATTGGCTGAGCACGAGAGTCTGCATGTCAATCGCGGCGGCATCGTTCTCTACCTTCAACGAGATTCGAGAGAGAGAGTAATGGCAGCAGTTGACATCGCGTGCCAGTTGGCTGAGCAGTTCCCTCGGGTGGGCGACAGCCTAGATTTGGGCGGGCTGCCTGCGAAATTCGAGGGTTTGCGCGGTTTGATACCAAAATGGACGCTGAGTGACGACGAAGAGCGGAGTGAAATGCTTCAGGAGGCATCGTCAGCCGAATTGAAATCTTTTGTGGCAACTGTAAGCCCCCATATTCCTGCCATCGATGAGTATCTCGATTCGTTCGGAGACGAACCGCCTCCCGAAGCAGCAGTCGCTCTGGGTGCCCTGGCGGAGTGCTGTCTGGAAGCCCAGACTTTGATCCCTGACAGTGAAAAGAAATAAATCGAGAACCTACCTCTCCTCGGTAACTTTTCTACCCAAGTCTATCGGTACACTAAACACAAGCCAATCCCCTAACTGTGCATAAAATCAACCACCTGATTTAGCGGCTCAGCCTCGGCCCACCGCTCGCAACCTGCCCGCGCGTTTGCGGCGCCGCACAAACAGAACCAGCACGAGCACGACCGCAATCAGCGCCACCATCACAAGAACGGCCAAGCCAATCAGTATGTGGATCGAATTTATCATGACGAACTTGCCGCTCGTGGTGTAGAACCCGTTGAAGCTGCTGACCGCCGCGGGCAGCGCCAGCAGATCGTCTTTCGTCATTTGCAGCGCGCGTTCGTGCGGATGATATTGGGATTGCCATGGAAGCAAATCCCCGGCGGCGTCCAGTTCGATATGCCCGCCAAGAACGTAGCTCACCGGGCGATCCCTGACAAACGCCGCGACTCTTTTCGCGCTGGCCAGGTCGGCGCTGGCGTCGTCGATCAGCAGGCGGCCCGGCATCAGAAAGTCGCCCGAAAAAAATAGTCCCGTATCCCGGTCGTAAAACGAAACCTCCGTCTCGTTGTGGCCGGGCGTCGGGATCACGTCCACAGTTCGCTCACCGAGGTCGATCTGCGCCAGGCCGTTCGGCCAATCGCTGAAGTTGTAGTAGCGCCGGACGCTGTCAATATCAAATCCCACCACCTGAACGTTGGGCAACTGCGCGAACTGCCCATCGCCCGCGCGATGGTCAAGGTGCCGGTGGGTATGAACCACCAGCAAAGCAAGCTTTGCAGATCCCTCCCCGGGGAGTAGCTGCATCACCGTCTTCGCCAGTGGCATCTGACTCGGATCGGCAACGTCGCCGCTGTCGATCAGCAGCGCCCTCGTCGCTCCAATCAGCAGGTACATGAAAGGCGCCTCGAACGTGTCGCAAAGGTTTTCCCGAAGGATGAACGTCTTCTGGTTATAGGCGTGCACCTCAAGGGGCGCTTGCGGGCTCGATTTGCAGTCCTGGGCGCCTTCATTCCAGTGAACGTCCATTGACCCGGGCGCGAGTTGCGACCAAGCGGGAGACGCCGTGAGCAACATTCCGAGAAGCAGTACAGCACAACGCATAGCGTTAGCCCTCCTTACGATCAGGCAGCATCGATTCCAGCGCGCGTAGCCACAGACCTACGGCGCGATCCACGCGCTTGCGGTCGCCCGTGGCGCAGTAATCCAGCATGAACCCACGCAATCCGCCCAAGACCACCGTAGCGAAGGCGCGCGCGTCCCTGCGCGCGTACCCTTCACGGCACAGCGGACCGGCGATCATCCGCAGCCAGTCTTCGACGGTGGCTTGCAGGAAGGCCTTGTAAAGCTGCGGGTGACGCAGCGCCATGCCGAACGCCTCGAAGAAAACACGGAACAGCGGTTCGGAATCGGCCGCGCTCATTTGCTTCCAAATGATCCGGCACTCCTCCGCAAAGCTCGCCGCCTGCACCCCGCCATAGCTGGCGCGCTGCCGCCGCCGCACCTCCGCCAGAACCTCGATCACCATTTTTTCTTTTGAGCCGAAGTAATAGAGCAGCACGCGAGGGCTGGTCCCGACCGCTTTCGCCAACGGTCTGAGCGACAGGTTGGTGAGGCCATGCCGGATCAGGTATCGCACGATGGCGCCCCGCAACTCCTCCGGCCGCTTTTCATTCACCGTTCGGCTCACCGCGCCATCCTACTATTCTTGAAACACTCGTTTCAAGAATTATCTTGCGAGCGCGTCTTGCGGCGGGCCTGCTTATGCCTTTGCACCTCGCGTTGCCTCTGTACCGGCGGCCTGCCTGCTGCAGGCAGGCTTTACGCCGCCAGCCCTCCATCCCCAATTTGTCATCCTGAGCGGAGCGCCGTCTGCGGAGTCGAAGGATCTCGCCTCGGTCTTGATGTTTCGCAGGGGCGACCCCTGGGTCGCCCGCTCATGGCTCGTTTTTCGTCAGGGCACGGCTTCAGCCGTGCCGAAACGACTCGCGGAATATTTCTTCCTTTCGCGCGCCTCACCCGCGCGAAGTATTCGCCCCTCAAGGAGGCCGTTCAGGGCCGTCCCGTCGGCTGGCGCGGCGTCGAAACCCAAAAGCCCGAATTGCCAACGCCAGTCACCCGACCAGAGTAGGCACGTAGCGTTTAATCAATTAATAGAGCCTTCACGACCGTCCTGAAATATAATGAGAAATCGTGTCCCCCCGTGCCAAGGTCAACCGGAATGACCCTTGCCCCTGCGTGAGCGGTGAAAAATTCAAACACTGCTGCGAAGGAAAAGTAGATTGGGAGGCGATAATCGGGGACGGTCGTGATTATCGGACCTATCTTTCTATCAGGGGCCGTAATCTTCTCTTCACCAAACAGATCCGTAGTGCGCTACAGCTCGATGCCCCCGGGGCAATTCGGAGCCTGAAGGAGTACAAGGCGCGCTTCACGGCACCAGCGGTCCGCAAAATATACGAAGCCGTGATGGAGGTCTGGCCACCGTACACAGACATTTTCACAGCGCTCCGTCGATCTCCCGAGGACGTATCTGGCCTGTACATCGGAGATTATAGCGCTGAGTACTTGGCGAGAGGCATCGTTAGACACTCCATATACGCGAACAAGATATTGCTGGTCGACCCGTTCATCTACCCGAAGAGTGTCCGGGACGAATTTAATCCAATTCTCAACCCTGAACAGTATCGCGCTCAAACACTCAAGAACGTAAATCTATGGTTCGACTTAATTCCGTGGATAGAAGCGGGCATCGTCGAAGTAATTAGACCGCCTTCTGATTTCGACCAGAAGCTGAACTGGAAATTGATGACAGACCAGACGCAGAAGTTCGAACAGAATGCAGAGCTAAAGAAGGCCTCCGAGGAGTCGGTCGAAGAGTTGAGCAAGCGACACACCCACAGATTTATGCACGAGCAACTTCTACTTGGGGCTCCAGACGAGTACTTGAGACAAAAATTCGAAGAACTCGAACTCGGCAAAAACGGTCTTACAGTCGAAGAGTTTCTGAAATCTGTCCAGGAGGAGAGAGAGCGCAACCCGGACTTCTTAGCACCGATGGATCCGAGAGGCAACTCACAACTGTTTACGATAACGTCGGGAGCCTCTTATCCCAGCGCGGCTATGACAGCTAACATTACAGGCTCCTATTTGTTCACCGATATATATGTCAAGTGGAGGGAAATAGAACTAGACCGGGAATCTCAAAGCGCTGAGAATAAAACTTGGGCACCCTTTGCGAAGGCTCTGCAGGACTCTCCATTATCCTGTTTGAATAGCCTACGGCTTGACCACGCGTTAGTGCTGCGCAAAGAAGGACGCTTAGAGTCGCTCAGAGCATTTCTACGGAGAGTGTGGAAAGAAGCAAAGACAACAAGTGACTTTGCCAGCGAGAATGCGTTGCTTCTGACAGAAGAACTTCGGCAACGAATACGTGAGGCCGAAGAGGAGTGGCGGACGATAGACCGCGATCTCGTGAAGATTGTCGGCAAGGTAGCAGTCGGCGAGCTTTTGGCTGCCGGACCCCTAATCGCAGCGGGCCACGCATACTTTCTAGCAGCAGCAATCGCAATAGGCGGCCTCGGCCCGGTAGTCGATTCTACGATGCAGCGCCGGTCGTTTGCCGATCGCTTTCCGGCCGCATTCTTTATGAAGGTTGATGAAGACAAGGACCGATAAGCAGTACCGTGCCCGCGGCTGTTTAATTCCCATTGAAAATTCAGTTAACTCATGCTATAAGGCTACTTTATGGTTAGCGCATCCATCTTCGCCGCTCCCAGCTTCCCGCGAGGCTTCCGGTGGAGTTTTTCCGCCGCCTAGGCCCTTCCTTCCCCCTCCTCGGTAACTTTTCTACCCAAATCTATGATTTTTTTAATCGGACACATAACACAAGTCGCGGATTCGTAACTCACGCAAAACAAAGGAGAAAACATTTTCTAATCGGGACTGAAAACACGCTTTTTTCATCCGCCCGATTAGCCCGATCTACAGCTTTTCATAGCCCGTTCCTGGCCGTCTCGGATGGCCACTCCGCATCACCGGTCCCGTCCTTATCTGCTATAATCGCTCCGTTGATGGGCTGCACCCGTCTTTCGGGGCGGCACCGGAGGTCAACATGAGCGCTGCTCCGTCTGCAGGTAAAAGCGCAGGCAACGGCAAAGTCACCGTACCTGACATTCTCCATCGCAAGACTCCCGTCGATTCACCAAGTTCTCAGCCGAAAATCACCTGCCTCACCGCATACGACTATCCCACCGCGCGCCTGCTCGACGAGGCTGGCGTCGACATTCTTCTCGTCGGCGATTCTCTGGGCATGGTTGTTCTCGGTGAGGAAACCACTTTGCCGGTCACCCTCGACGAAATGCTCCACCACGTCAAAGCTGTTCGCCGCGGAACTGAGCACGCCCTCCTTGTTGCGGACATGCCTTTCGGCGCCTTCCACGTCTCCCTGGAAGAAACCGTTCGTCACGCGATTCGCCTGGTCAAGGAAGGCGGCGTCGAAGCCGTGAAACTGGAGGGCGGCGAAAAGCGCATGGAGGCGATCGCGCGCCTGGTCGACTCGGAAATTCCCGTGATGGCTCACATTGGCCTCACGCCGCAATCGGTTCTCGAGCTGGGCGGTTTTCGCGTGCAGGGAAAATCCGCCGAGTCCGCCGAGCGCCTCTTGCGCGACGCGCGCGCCGTCGAAGCCGCGGGCGCTTTTTCCGTGGTCCTCGAATCCGTTCCGCGGGAGCTCGCCGCGCGCATCACGCGCGAGCTGCGCATCCCCACCATCGGCATCGGCGCGGGTCCCGATTGCGACGGCCAGGTGCTCGTCTTCCATGATCTCGTCGGCTTGAGCGTCAACGGAACGCCGAAGTTCGCCCGCCAGTACGTCAATCTAGGCGAGGAAATTTCCCGTGCCGCGCGCGAATTTTGCGACGACGTCCACAACGGCCGCTTCCCATCCGACGCGGAATCGTTTCACGCGCAAAAGTGGACCGCCGAGCCGCCGAAGACGCAAGTTCACTAAATGCGAAGCGCTGACACGATATGACTCTCGACGACGTTCATTCGCTGTACGCGTACAATTCCTGGGCAAATCATCGCGCCCTCGACGCATCGTCGGCGCTTTCGCCCGAACAATTCACGCGCAATCTCGTTTCGAGTTTTCCGTCCGTGCGCGACACCCTTGCGCACATCATGTTCGCGGAATGGCTGTGGCTGGAGCGCTGGCTCGGCCGCTCGCCGGGTTTTCCTTCCGGGGATTTCCCTGACCTCGCTTCCATCCGCGCGCGCTGGCAAGCCATCGAAAGCGATCTGCTCAATTTCGTCCGCACGCTTGCCCTCGCCGATCTCGATCGCGTCGTCGAATATCGCAACACCAAGGGCCACGCCTTTTCAAATCCGATGTGGCAAATGCTTCAGCACCTCGTCAATCACGGGACGTACCACCGCGGCCAAATCACCACCATGCTTCGCCAGCTGGGCGCCACTCCCTTGACCACCGACCTCATAGCCTTTTACCGCGAGCAAGCCGGCCTGGCCCATAACTGAACTCGACAACACGCCATGGAGATCATTCGCAGCGTCGATTGGATGAAGCAGGCCGCGCGCGCCGCCGATTCGGCGCAGCGCCTGATCGGCTTTGTGCCCACGATGGGCGCGCTGCATGAGGGCCATCTTTCGCTGGTGCGCGCCGCAAAACAGCAATGCTCGCCCGTGATCGTTTCGATTTTTGTGAATCCCACGCAATTCGGCCCCGGCGAAGATCTCGCAAAGTATCCGCGCAATTTCGAACAGGATTGCGCGCTTCTGGAATCTCTTGGCGTCGATTATGTTTTTGCTCCGGAGGCGGCGGAGATTTATCCGCCGGGATTCCGTACTTCCGTGCGCGTCGATGGCCTGAGCGAAAAGTTCGAAGGGCGTGTTCGCCCCGGGCACTTTCAAGGCGTCTGCACGGTTGTGTTGAAGCTGCTCGAAATTATCCGGCCACGCTTCGCCTATTTCGGGCGCAAGGACGCGCAGCAGGCGCGGATCGTCCGCCAAATGGCTTGCGATTTGAATCTCGACACTGAAATTGTTGTCTGTTCGATTGTTCGCGAATCGGACGGGCTGGCCATGTCGTCACGCAACGCCTATCTGGATCCTGCGGAGCGCCGCGCAGCCACTGTGCTCTTCCGGTCGCTCGACGCAGCCCGCCGCAAAATCGCAGCGGGTTCGCGCGCCTCAGCAGAAATTCTCGACGGCGTGCATTCGGCGATCGCCGCCGAGCCGCTCGCCAAGCTCGATTATGCTGCGCTCGTCGATGCGGATTCGTTCGAGACGCTCGATTTCCTCCGACGCTCGTGCCTTCTTCTGATTGCCGCGCGCGTCGGTTCCACACGCCTGATCGATAACATGATCATCGAGGAGCGCGAGGGTAGTTTCTCTGTCGCTCTGTAACGCCGACGTCGCCGCAAGCACAACAAGGGTGTGGTGGGCGCTGTTTGGCCGCAGCGATGCGGTCACTGCCGCGCGATTTCTTCCAGGATTTGTGCGGGGTGTCCCTTTGAGCTTGCTTTGTTCCACACGCGGCAGATTTTGCCTTCCGGGTCGATCCAATACGACATGCGTACGATACCCAGGAAGGTTTTCCCGAGAAAGCTTTTCATCCGGTGCGCGCCGTAAGCCTCAATGGTTTCGAAGTTCGGATCGGAGAGCAGCGCGAAATTCAAATTGTATTTCTCTTTGAATTTTGCCTGCCGCTCAACGGAGTCCGCGCTGCAACCCAGGATCACCGTGTTCAGCTTGTCGAATTTCTTCTTGGCGTCGCGAAACTCGGACGCTTCGTTCGTTCAACCGGAAGTCATCGCCTTGGGGAAAAAATACAGAATCACATTCTTCCCGCGAAGGTCCTTCAACACCACTTCTTTCCCATCATCGGCCGGCAAACTGAATTCCGGCGCTCGCACGCCTTCTTTCAACGGTTCTCTCATCTTCATTCGCCTCTATTTCTGGCGCAGCAGTCTGCCCAGGATTTCATTCACCGCCTGCGGATTCGCGCGGCCCTTTGTCTCCTTCATTACTTGCCCCACAAAAAACTTGAACACGCCTTCATTCCCGGCGCGATACTTTTCGACGTTCGCGGAATTCTTTGCGATTACATCCCGGCAGATCTTCTCGACGCTTTCCGTGTCGCTCATGGGAGAAAGGCCTTCGGCTGCTATCACCTCGGCGGCTGATTTCCCCGTCTCGAACATTTTCGCCAACACGCGCTTGCCGATCGCCCCGGTAATTTCATTTTGGTCGACGCGGCGCAACAAATCCGCCAAGGCTTCGGCGCTGACCGGCGATTGCGAAATTTCTTTCCCGGCATCATTCAGGCGACGGAGCAAGTCGGTCTGAATCCAATTCGCGGCGGTTTTTGGCCCCGCTCCCGCACGAATCGCTGCTTCGAAATAATCCGCAAGCGCCGCCGCGGCCGTGAGCACTCCCGCGTCATACGCGCTGAGCCCGTATTCGTTCAAGAAACGCGCGCGCTTGGCATCGGGAAGCTCCGGCATCTCCGCCAAAATCGCGTTCTTGCGATCCGATGTGATTTTCACGGGCAACAAATCCGGCTCAGGAAAATAGCGGTAATCGTGCGCGAATTCCTTGGAGCGCATGGATTCGGTGCGGCCGGCCGCAACGTTCCACAAGCGCGTTTCCTGCGCGACGCTTCCGCCGGATTCGAGGACGCCAATCTGACGCTCGATTTCGTATTCCAGCGCATGCTGCAAATAGCGGAACGAATTCAAGTTCTTCACTTCCACCTTGGTGCCGAGTTCCTTTGCGCCGCGCAATCGCACACTCACGTTCGCGTCGCAGCGCAACGAACCCGCTTCCATATTGCAATCGCTGACGGCGATATATTCGAGCGCTTGCTTGAGAGTGGTGAGATACGCGTAGGCTTCGTCGGGCGAGCGCAAATCCGGCTCGCTCACGATTTCGATGAGCGGCACTCCGCCGCGGTTGAAATCAATGTGGCTGTACTGCGAGGCATCGGGGAAGCCTTCATGCAAATTTTTGGCGGCATCTTCTTCCATGTGCAGGCGGGTGATGCCGATGCGTTTCTTTTCGGCGCCGACTTCAATTTCAAGCCAGCCGCCGGTCGCAAGCGGCAGCTCGTACTGCGAAATCTGATAGCCCTTCGGCAGGTCAGGATAAAAGTAGTTCTTGCGCGCGAACCGCGAACGCTCCTGGACATCGCAATGCAGCGCCAGCGCCGCTTTTATCGCCAGCTCCAATGCGCGACGGTTGAGAACCGGCAGCGCGCCGGGCAGCCCGAGGCACACAGGGCAGACGTTGGAGTTCGGCGGATCGCCGAAGCGCGTGGAGCAAGCGCAGAACGCCTTCGTCGCCGTCGCGAGTTGTACGTGCACTTCGAGCCCGGCGACGCACTCATAGCGAGCCCGTACTTCCGCGGGCAGTTGCCGCGTGCTCTCTGCCGTTGACGCCGCCGCTCGCGAACTCGCTGGAGTCATCGAATTCATGGATTATAACATTCTCTCGCGGGCTGCCCGGTCTGGAGGCAGCGGCAGCAATGCGGTCGTGGCAGCCAAATTGTCTGGTCAACGCTGCCCTTGCCTTAATTTGTTCAGGAGGTTGTCAAAGCGGACCCAGTAGATTGCAGTATCCTTCGAACTCGTGCCGCGCGTATAGAAGAGGTATTTGCCGTCCGGCGTTACGTACTGGCCCCAGCGATGAGCGAGGCCGTCGTTGATCTTGTCTCCGAGGCTGACTGGAACTGTCCACGTCGAATCAGGCTTGCGAAAAGAGATATAAAGTTCACATTCGTACGTCTTGGTCTCCTTCGCACTGACGATCATGTAGGACTCGTCCGGTGCGATATAGAAATCACCATTGAAGCCCGGCTCATTCAGGGGGCGGCCAAGGCTTTTGGGGGTGGCACCTTTGCCGGAAGGGGTCAGCTTCGAAAAAGAGAATGTAATATCGTTCTTCTTGTCGTCCGCGTCAGGATCGCTTGCCAGATAAAAGGCGCCACTGTTCGTTGGCATAAGGTCGTAAATGTAATAGGACTCCTCGATGAAAATTGCCGGAGCGCTCCATCCACCTTCGGTACGCTTTGACATCCATACCTGATGAGCATTTTCGCCACTGAAGTACAGCGTTTTGCCATCGATGGAGAATGCTAGGGCATAGAAACGCTCGTTCAGAACAGTCGGTCCGTTCCATTTGTGGCCATCGTATCTGAAAACTTTGGTCTTCATATCTTTCAGGTCGGCCCACTCTTTCGCTTGGTAGTAATAGATCTCTTTTCCATCCAGAGAGAAAGCGATTCTGTCCATCGCGATGGTTCCGGGGTCCGCGAGTATACCTGGGGCGAAGATCTGTGGAGTGTCGCCGGGACGTGGCTGCCCCAGATAGGCATTCCTGCTGTCCCAAAAATTCCTTTGAGCGTGCACCCGCGGGATAAAGCAGACAGTTGCCAGAGCAAGCACTGCGAGGCATTTCAGGCTCATGGTCTCGGTTCCTTTACGTTCTGTATGACTTGCAGAATCGAGAAGGTAGCATTTGAAGTGCCATCTGCGGGGAACGAATCTCTCGTGTTCTCAGGCACTTATATAGTTCGCCGTATAAAGACCTGTTCGCTATCGAAAATCACCGGTCAAAACACGCGCCCAGAAGCGGCTCTGGACTTGCGGTTGCCGCTGCGCGGGGGGACATTGGGCCACACACCGAAAGAAACTGCAGATTCCTCGTCGTTCCGACATGATGCGCCGGGACTCGCTCGGAATGACAATCGCAGGTAGAGGCGGGCGGTCCAGCCCCGCCCCTACGAAACCGACGAACAGGAAAAAATTATTTGCCACCCCAGGTGTATTTCACGCCTGCCAAATAGTTCAGGCCCAGCGCGGGGTAACCAACGGCATCCTGATAGCGACGGTCGAGCAGATTTTCCGCGTGCGCCAAGACCGAAAATCCGCCCCTCACGGCGAATTGCGTGCCCAGGTCGAGGCGGAAATAACCCGGGTTGCTGGTGAAGCCGAGCCCCAGGAAATCGCTGTCCGTCTCGCGCCCGACAAAATAGCCTGCGAGGTTCCAATCCATCCCTCGAAACGCGGCGTTCAGGATCAAGTTTGCGGAATTCAGCGGCCGCAGGAACAAGCGATTGCCCGGCGCAAGCGTGGGATCAAATGCGTTTGGTGATTTCAGGACCAGCGTGTTGTCGTAGGTGTAGTTTGCGAGGACGCTGAGCCAAGGCAAAGGCTTGGCCTCAATGGTGGTCTCCGCACCATAGGCGCGCGCCGCGTCGGTGTTAAAGAACGTGCCGAAACCTCCTTCGGCCTGCTCGTCCGAGGGCGTACAGGTGGGTGGAATCGGAAATCCGCAAGGCTCTCCCGGGAGGCACGACGCGAAGCTCACAATGTCGCTGTACTCGTTGCGAAAAAACGTGGCGGAAAATTTCACGCGTTCGTTGGCAACTTCCTGATCGATTCCGGCGTTGAAGGTATCGCTTCGCTCGGGCGCCAAATTCGGATTGCCGGGAAAACAGGGATCGTTTTCGTAGGACTGCTCGAAGTCGGGCTCCTTGATTCCCAGTCCGTAAGAAGCGCGCAGGCGTGTTTCGCCCCAGAATCCGCTTCCGAAGCGCGCGAGATATGCGATGCCCGTTCGCGGAACGACGCGGGTGCCGAAGCTGGCGTTGTCTTCGGCGCGCACACCGGCGATGGCGGTCAGACGCCGGCCGAATTGATAGTGGGTTTCAAGGTAGCCGCCCTGATTATTTCTCCGCTCGTGCGGGCCGGCTGGCGAGCCATTTTCTACTTCGTAGTTGTAGCCGAGCGAAACGGCAAGCGGGCCGTCGAGATAGGTTGACTGTCCCTCGAAACCAGCGCGATTGAATTCATCGATTTCGGTGAAGACGGGAATGTCGATAATGAAATCATTAAAATACGACTCGGTGCCCGCCAAACGATGTTCCCAGTGACTGCCGGTGGAAAAATCCCAGCTCAGATTCGCGGAGAAATCATGGAGGTCAGAGGACTGGCCGAGGAGCGGCGGCTCGAGCAGGGTTTGGCCCGGCTGGCCAGCGTCGCTGTCGACGCTGCGCAGCGAAAGGCGAAGCTGATCTTCTTTTTGGTCTGCGTCGCTGAATTTCCAGCCGAAATTTCCGGAAAGCGTAGTGTCGCGGAGGCGGTCATTCGGCCCCTGGCCATCGCTATCGAAATACGAAATCGCCGGAGCATAATCGAATTTGCCGAGAACGCCGCTCAAATCCGCTTCGCCGCGCCCGGTATCGAATGTTCCGCCTTCGCCGACGAGCGTCAGCGCCGGTTCTTCCGTGGTTCCGTGATGGGTGAAAATTTGCACCACTCCGTCCACGGCATCGGAGCCGAAAAGCGCACTGGTGGCGCCGTGCACGATTTCAATTTTGTCGATGTTGGTGACGTCGAGATTGGAAAGGTCGATATCGCCGCCGGGCTGATTGATGGGCGTGCCGTCGACGAGCACTTTGGTGAAGTTCGAGTTTCCGCCGTCGAGGAAAAATGATGTGACGCCTCCGAGCGGGCCCAATCGCGCGATGCTTGCGCCGGTGGTGGAAGCAAGGAGCGGCGCGAGCCAGATCGCTTGGCGCTGCTCGATGTCCTGCTCGGTGAGCACGGTGACCGGCGACGCGACGGTGTTCGCCGGCGCGGGTTCGGCTTGCGCCGAAACGACGACTTTCGACGAGAGCGGCGCCAATTCCAAGCGCACACTCCATTCGCGCCGCTGGCCTTCGCGCAGCGTAAGTTCCTGGTCGACGTCAGCCATTTGCGGGCTGCTTATGTGTACGCGGTATGTGCCCGGGGGAAGCGCAAGCGAAAACGAACCGTCGGCGGCACTGAGCGCGCGAACTTTTGTTCCGTTGCTGGAAAGGGGTTCGGCCACAATTTGCGCACCGGCAATTGCGGCGCCGCTGCGGTCGGTGACACGTCCAAAGAGAACGGCATTCGATTGTGCTTGTGCGGGCGTGAACAAGGAAAAGCTGAAAAGCAATGCAGCCAGAAAACTGACAGGAAGCAACTGCCGAACGCAGAGTTTCATTTTTATCCTCCGACTCCCTCTCGCGCGGGAGTGTGAAGGCTGTCTCGGGAGCGAAATGGCGGCGCGTTGGTTGCGCGCGGCGGCTTCGCTACACGAGATAGAAACTCCGTCGGTCTCCTGGCTCGGCGGGATTCTTCCTGGCGCGGCCTTCCCGCTCCGGTGTCGCGTCTTTCGACGAAGCACACGGCGCAGTGACGCGCGCCCGATTGTTTCCGCCTTACAGTCGCGCAGCGGCGGCGGCTTTTCACCGCCTTCCCGTGCACGGAGTTTCGTGGTGAATGTGGCCGGCGAGTGCCGATTTGCTGGCATCAGCATCCCGGAACCGCCGGTGAATCAAGTTACTCGACGATTATTTCACTGGGTCACGAAAAACTCTTGTCTGCTCCGCCAGATTCGCTTTTCGCCGCTTCTGCAGAGTCTTCGGCGACATGCTCATTCGTTTCGCCGCGAAGAATCACGCGGGGGCGGCCGCTGGCGCTTTTCTCGATTTCCAGCGGCGTCTTAAAAACTTCCTCGAGCAGATCGCGGCGGTAAACATCTTCGGGCTTGCCGGCGGCAACGCATTTTCCACCCTGCAACAACACGATGGCGTCGAAAAATTCCGCGGCCAGATTCAGTTCGTGCGTGACGACCAAGGCGGTGTAACGATTCTCTTCGGAGAGGCGGCGGAGCCGCCGCATCAATTCCACTTTGCCGCCGATGTCCAGATATCGTGTGGGCTCATCGAGCAGCAGAAGCTGCGGCTGCTGCGCAAGGGCGCGCGCGAGGACGACGCGTTGGCGTTCGCCGCCGGAAAGCTCGTCCATACGGCGCTCGGTGAGGGCTTGCGCGCCGACTTGTGCGAGCGCGTTCTCGGCCATCAGGCAATCGGCTTCATTTTCGAAGCGCAAGCGCCGCCCGTAGGGATAGCGTCCCTGCAGCACGTATTGCCAGACACGCAGAGGAAACAGCAAATTGCTTTCTTGATGAACCATGGCGATCCGTTGCGCGCGCTCGCGCAGCGGCAAGTCTCCCGGCGGCTTTCCATCCAGCTCGACGCGGCCGGAGAGCGCCTTGACTTCGCCAGCCACCACGCGAAGAAGCGTGGATTTGCCGCTCGCGTTCGGCCCCAGGATGCCGACGATCTCGCGCTGCCGCGCCGAGAAAGTGACAGGACCCAAAGTGAAATTGGGAGCGGCTGCGGCGGACGCGGAATACGCGTAGCTGGCCTGCTCGACGACCAGGCGCACGGGACTTTCGATCCAGCCGGCCAGCGTGTCTGGGCTTGTGTTTCTGGCGGCAATTTCCTGCGCGCTCACGTGAGCCTCCGGCGCAGCAAGTAAATGAAAACGGGAGCGCCAATCGCCGCGGTCATGGCTCCGACAGGCAGTTCCGTGGGCGCGACAATGGTGCGCGCGAGCGTATCGGCCAAGCACAGTGCGATCGCGCCGCCCAATGCCGAGGCCGGAATCAGCAGGCGGTAGTCCGAGCCGAAAAACATGCGCATTACGTGGGGAATCAGCAGGCCCACGTAGCCGATGGCGCCGCTGACCGACACGGCAAGCCCCGTGAGCAACGACGCGCCAACGTAGACCACCAGCTTCACGCGCGCGATGTTCACGCCCAAATGGTGCGCTTCGCGCTCGCCGGTCAGAATGAGGTTCAGGTCCGAGGCTGTCGTATAAATGGCGCCGATGGCAAGCAGCAGCACTATGAACAAGTACCTCAGCCGCACCGTCGGCGGAGTGGCCAGGTCGCCCATGAGCCAAAAAGCCATTCCGCGCAAATCGCGGCCGCTGAGAGTGGTCATCAGGAACATGATGATCGCCGACAGGAAGGATGCGGCGATGATTCCCGCGAGCAAAAGCGTGGTGCTGTCGAGTTGTCCGCCGCGACGTCCCAAAAAATAAACCGCGGCGATGGTGAGCAACGCTCCCACGAAAGCCAGCGCTTGCATGGTCCAAGGGGCGCGCGGAAACGAGGCCAGGGAAAAAATTGCGCCGAGCGCCGCGCCGCTGGAAACACCGAGCACGTACGGATCGGCGAGAGGATTGCGCAGCAACGCTTGAAAGGACGCGCCGGAAACAGAGAGAGCCGCACCGACGAGAACTCCGAGAGCGATGCGCGGCAAACGCAGCCCGAAGACGATCAGCCTATCGGAAGGAGGAATGCTGCTCCAGTGCCCGATGGCGCCGCGCAGAAGTGTTTTCACGACGTCGGTCACGGCGATGGGAGAGGCTCCCACTTCGAGTGAAAACACCACGATTACGAAAAGAATTGCCGCGAGCCCCGCGCAAATCCACGCGATTCGCTTAGGCGTCAGCGGGCGCACGGCGCGGCCTCCAGGGGAATTCTCTGCCGCGCGAAAGATCCGGCGGGCATGTGGTCACGGGCGTGGGACATTCGCCTTCTCGCGCAAAAAGATCCGGATGCAACTGGCGCGCGAGCTGCTCGATGGTGTCGATGAGTCCCGGCGCAGGAACCTCGACTTCTTCACTGACGACCGCGACGTGTCCGTCGCGCACTGCCGCAAGTTCCTGCCAGGCCGATTGGCTGCGAAGCTCATCGAGGTGCCGCGCGATCGCCACGTGAACATCCGGCGATGCGCCCGAATTGCGATCGCCTTCGCCGCCCATGTGGCCTTCTGCGTAAATGATGAAATCAGGATTGAGTTTCACTACTTCTTCCATGCTGATCTGCGGCCAATTCTGTTTGGTGCGAATCGCGGATTCGGCTCCCGCCCAACGCAGCGCATCGGCAATGAACGTGTTGTCGCCAATCGAAATCAACGGATCTTCCCACACCACAAAAAGCGTTCGCACGGGCGCGGAATTTGAGAGCTTGACCTTAAGCGCATCCAAGCGCGCTTGCAACTTCGCGACCACCGCGTCAGCCTGCGGCGCCGCGCCAATCACTGCGCCGATATCCGCAATCGACCGCAACGTGGCCTCCACGGTATGCGGGTTGGTGGTGTAGACGGCAATTCCCAAGCGCGCGAGCGCATCCACCGTTTTGGCGAAGTTAATCGAAGTCGTCGCCAGCACAATATCTGGCCGCGCGCCAACAATTGCTTCGAGACTCGGATTCACGGGCATGCCGATGTTCGGTTTCGCCTTCGCCGCCGGCGGATTGTCGCTGTACGCGGAAACTCCCACCAGCCGATCCTGCGCGTCAAGGGCGTAAACAATTTCCGTCAGGTTCGGCGCGAGCGTGACGATGCGCCGGACCTCCGTGGGTATTTCTACGCGCCGGCCCACTTCGTCCATCACACTGCGCGTCCTTAATTCCGACGGGGCCTCCGTTTTCGCTTGCGCTCGCGAAGCTGCCGAGAAGCTGCCGCTGCAAATCAAAGCGACCGTTCCGCACGCGATGGCGATTTTCGTTCGCATTTTCCTAACTGCAAAAAAAAAGCCCCACGAGAATCAATGGGGCGTTCCGCCGCACTCTTTCTCGCGAAGAGTGGCAGCCATGCGCGGCTCGCGCAAGTTCCTGACTCTCGGCCCTCGGGATTTTCGCTTGGCCGCCGAATCGCGCGGCATAAGCGAACTCCTGAGTTGCGTGACGCTGCTCCGCCTTTTGTCGCGGCCCTTCCCGGCTCATGCTTCGAGCCAGTGAGGATTCTGCTGTCAGCAGCGCCGGCCGATCACAGTGGCGGGACCGTGGCCGATTTTCACGGCCTTCCTTCTTTTACCCGGAGGACAGTCCAGGGGACTGTTCCAAGGGTTCATCCCGCGAGCCGGCTGAATTTTCCGAATCCGAGTTTATGCGCAACGGCGCAGCGAGTCAAACGAGTTGACCCTGCATGAATGCCGTCAGCGATTCTTCCACTTGGGCGAGCGCTTTTCGGCGATGGCGCGCAGGCCCTCGCTGGAATCCTCGAGCGCGGAAAGCTCGTTGAGAAACACGGCCATCGATTGGCGCACGCCATCGCGCAGGGAAAGCCCCATGGAGCCGAGGATCGCTTTCTTGGCCATAGTGAGCACGGGCCCGGAATGCGCGGTCACCTGGCCGCTCATTTCCTTCACGGTGGCCTCGAGTTTGTCTTCACTCACAATGCGATTCACCAGGCCCAGGCTTTGTGCGCGCTCCGCGCTGATCACTTCGCCCGTCAGCACCAATTCCATTGCGCGTTTCGGCCCGACGATGAACGGCAGGATGGCCGCGCCCAGCGGCGGAAAGACGCCGAGCTTGATTTCCGGTTGCGCGAATTTGGCGCGCGGCGTGGCGACAACCAGGTCGCCCAGAGCGGCCAGCTCCGCGCCGCCTCCGAATGCCGGCCCATTCACCACCACGAGCAGAGGCTTCGCGGTATCGAGCATGGCCGTGAAAGCGCGCTGGAACGCGTCGAGGACTTGAAACGCGCGCCGCGGCGTATATTCTCCCAACTCGATTCCTCCGCAGAACGATTGCGCCGCGGAATCGAGCACGATCAGCTTCACGTCGCCGCGTCCTTCGAGCGAATCGATTCCAGACGCAAGCTCCGCGAGCATGCGCTCGTTGAGCATATTGTGCTCGGGACGGTGGAGCGTTAAGCGCGCCACTTCGCCGTCGACGCGAAAACGGATAAACCGGAACTCGTCCGGCTTGGGCGGCTCGGGCGAGACATTTCCGCCGACGGTACCGCGAGACGTCTTGGGCTCAGCGACGCGCATGAATGATTCCTCCGAGAACAGCGAGAAAGCCTGCGAAGAATCGTACCGCGGAAGCGGCCCTCGATTAAGCACGGGTTTACAGCCGGACGCGGAAGGAGCAACCCCATCTCCGATTTTCACAGCACCATGTGGAATTCAGCGGCCGGTGCCATTGACTCCACCAATGCGGAAGCAGAAGATGTTGCTCACGCTAACGAAATGCCGCGGGCAGACAGGTTGCGGCAATTCGATTTTCCTGGCGTGCGGACCGCGCAGAAGGCGAAACTGTTTTTCAGCGAAAATCAGGCAAAGAGAAAACATGCAAGGCCAAACCAGCCTCGAACGTCCCTTACCCTACAACGCGGAAGCCGAGCGCAGCGTCCTGGGCGCCATTCTGCTCGATAACCATAGCCTGAACGTCGCGGTGGAAAAAATAAAGGGCCAGGATTTCTTTCTGGACCAGCATCGCCGGATTTTCGAGCGGTTCGTGGAAATGGCTGAAGCACAGCAAGCCATCGACTTGGTCACGCTGAGCGAATGCCTTGACCGCCATGGCGAACTGGAGGCGGCCGGGGGCCCGGCGTATCTCGCGCAGTTGATGGATGGGCTGCCGCGCGCGACCAACGTGGAACACTACGCGCGCATCGTCAAGGAAAAATCGATCTTGCGGCAGTTGATTCACACCGCAGACCTGATCCAGCAGCGCGCACTGGACGCAGAAGAAGACGCGGACGCCATTCTCGACAGAGCGGAGTCTGACATCTTCCAGGTGGCGGAGGAGCGCATCCGCGCAGGATTGATCGGCGTCAAGGAACTGATCAAGGAAAGTTACCCGCGCCTGGAAAAAATGATGGAGCAGGGGCGCCGCCTGACAGGCGTCTCCACCGGGTATTTGAATCTCGACAACGACACGGCAGGCCTTCAGCCGGGCGAATTGATTATTCTCGCGGCGCGCCCTTCGATGGGGAAAACGTCGCTGGCGCTGAATATCGCGGAGAACGTGGCTCTGGCCGATGAACCGCGGTCGGTGGCGATTTTCAGTCTGGAAATGTCGAAAGAGTCTCTGTTGCTAAGGCTGCTGGCATCACAGGGCCGCGTGGATGCGCACAGGTTCCGCACGGGCCACCTGGGCGCCGAAGATTGGGCCAAGATTGGCCCGGCGCTCGCCCGCCTGGGCGACGCGCCACTGTGGATCGACGACTCGGCTTCGTCGACGGTGATGGAAATGGGCGCGAAGGCGCGGCGGCTCAAGCGCGATAAGGGGCTGGATCTTTTGATTATCGATTATCTGCAGCTCATTGCCGCGCGTGGGCGCTTTGGCAATCGAAACGAGGAAGTCTCGAGCATTTCGCGCGCGCTGAAAGGGCTAGCCAAGGAATTGAAAGTGCCGGTGCTGGTGCTGAGCCAATTGACGCGCGCGCCGGAGCGCGAGGATCGCAAACCTCAATTGGCCGACCTGCGCGAATCGGGAGCCATTGAACAGGACGCCGACGTGGTGCTGTTCATCAACCGCCCCGGGTTTTACAAAACGGACTTGCCACCCGAGGAGCGCGCGAAGTGTGAATTGATTATCGCCAAGCAGCGCAACGGCCCCACCGGCAGCCTGGATTTCGTATTTATCGACCGGCACACGCGCTTCGAGCAGGCCGCTCCAGACTCCTTCCGGGCTTTCCCTGAATAAGGTACTCCCGCGATTCTCTCGCTGGCGCGCGCGAATTCCGCATCCAACTCTGTATGTTTACTAACGATGTGGCTCGCCGCGAAATTGGCGTGCGGCGGGGTGGCGCCGCGAAGTAGGCTTGTAGTTTGCCCCCATGGCGCCGCGTATTCAGTTCGATGGCCGTCCCGTTTGGGCCGAAATTTGGCTTGCGGCCCTCGCTCATAATCTCCGCTTGATCCGGCGCAGCATCGGCCGGAAGCGCAAGATTCTGGCAATCGTCAAGGCCAACGCCTACGGCCTGGGCGCGGTTCCTGTCAGCAAGGCGCTGTCGCGCATGGGAGCCGACGCCTTTGGCGTCACCTGCTCGCAAGAAGGCCTCGAGCTGCGCGAGGCGGGGATTCGCGAGCCGATCGTGTTGCTGACCGGCTTTTGGCCTGGAGAAGAGCAGCACATCCTGCAGTACAAGCTAACGCCGACCATCGCGCGGTTGGACCAATTGGGGTTACTCGAGCGCGCTGCTTCGAAGCAGCGCGGCAAGAGCTCGCGAAAGAGAATTCCATTTCATCTGAAGATCGACAGCGGCATGAACCGCCTGGGCATTTCGCCCGGTCAATTGGGAGAATTCACTCGCGCATATGCAGATTGTCCGCATCTTGAGCTGGCCGGCACATTCACCCATTTCGCGTCATCGGAAGACTTTCGCACGCAGCAAAACGAACAGCAGGAACGCGTCTTTACCGAAGCGCTCGCGCAACTGCGGGCCGCCGGCGTGTCCCCGGGGATCGTTCACGCGGCAAACAGCGGAGCGATCTGTGCGCGGCCAGCAACTTGGGCAGACATGGTGCGGCCCGGCGCAGTTCTGTATGGCTACCATCAGGGATTCGAACCGGCCGATGTGGCGGCGGAAGTGCGAAAGAAATTCCCGCTGAAACCGTGCTTGAGCTTGCGCTCGCGGATTATTTCCCTGCGGGAAATCGCCGCGGGAGAGAGCGTAGGCTACAGCGCGCGATTCGTTGCCGAACGGCCTTCGCGAATCGCGGTGATCGCGGCAGGGTACGCGGACGGCGTGGTTCGCCAGCGCACCAATCGCGGCTGCGTGATCGTTAAAGGGCGGCTGGTTCCGCTGGTTGGCGCGATTTCCATGGACCTTTCCATGGTCGACGTTACGGATGTGCAGAATGTGTCGATCGGGGACGTGGTGACCATTTACGGCAGCGACGGAAATGTATCCGTCGAGGTGGACCAGGCCGCGAGACAGATCGGCACGGTGACTTCGGACCTGTTGTGCGCGCTGGGGCGGCGCGTCCCGCGATTTTACTTGGGCTGAGGCTCCCCCACACGGGGGAATGGGTGTATACTACAAGCAGATCTTTCATATTTTCATAAATCAATTAATTCCGGTGCTTGTGCGGCGTCCTATCATCCAACCGGCAATGGTCGTTATAAGGCGGTATAGATTGAATTCATAGTTCATAAGGGCTTTTCATAAAAGGGGCCACGATGAACCGCACTTCTCATCCAGCCGGGCATTCCTCCACTTCCGCAAACTCAGCAAATCCGCAAGTAAAATCAGTGCTGCTTTCGAAGGCGGAAAGCCGCGGCGTTGGCGGTTTCTGGGACATGTTGGCGATCCGCTTGATTTTCACGGTGGTGTGCGTGGCCGCGGGTTACCACTTCCGGCCGTTTAGCCTCTCGCATTTGCTGGGCTCGATCACGGGCCTATTTTTCGCCGTGTCGGTCATTCTGTTCGAAATTCGCTTGCGGCGCGCCAGCCTGCGGCGGCTGATCGGCGCGGTCATCGGGTCAATCTCAGGCATCCTGGGGGCTTTTTTGACCACGCTGGTTCTGGCCCACACCACCATGCCCGAGAGCACGCGATCCTTCGTCAGCCTGGCAGTATTCCTGATCATGGCGTACATCGGCCTGATTGTCGGCGCGAATAAGGGCGACATGCTGAACCTGCAGGCTCTGGGTGGCCTTTTCGGAACAGAGCGCAGCTCACGGCAGGTTTACAAAGTCCTCGACACCAGCGTCATCATCGATGGGCGGGTGGGTGACATCGCTGAAGCGCACTTCATCGACGGGACCGTGGTGATTCCGCAGTTCGTGCTGCGCGAATTGCAAATGGTGGCCGATTCGGCTGACCCCCTGCGACGCCAGCGAGGGCGCCGCGGCTTGGAGGTCCTGCAGCGCTTGCAAAAAATGCCGCATCTGGACGTGCAGATCGCCGAGGACGATTTCCAGAACATCGCCGAAGTAGACCTGAAGTTGATCGAACTGGCAAAACGCTACGACGCCAAGATCATCACCAATGACTTCAATTTGAACAAGGTGGCAACGCTGCAGGGGATCGAAATCCTGAACGTGAACCAACTGGCGAATGCGCTGAAACCCGTGGTCCTGCCGGGCGAAATTATGCGCGTTTTCATTCTGCGCGAGGGCAAGGAATACAATCAGGGCATCGCGTATTTGGACGATGGCACGATGGTAGTGGTGGATGGCGCGCGCAAGATGATCAACAAGACGATCGATATTTCGGTGACGTCCGTGCATCAGACGACCGCGGGGAAAATGATATTCGGGCGCTTCGATGACCGTGGAGAGCAATCCGCGCACCGATCAGCGCAAGGAACCGTCGCGCCGTTGGATTCCGTTCCCAGCCGCCCACCAATGCCCGAGGGGAAGCCTGCAGACGCCGCGCCGAGCGCGCCCAGTGGTGGAGGCGAGCGCCCGCCGCGGTCTTTCGCGCCGGACACAGGCCGTTCCTGACCGGCAAAGCATTGAAACAGCACTTCTGCGAGGATGTATGTATCTGCCGTCTCGAATGCGCTAGACTCTTCACTCCCTGATGACTCGAATCGCAGCCATTCTACCCGCCGCAGGACTCGGAACTCGTATGGGCTCGGAAGTCCCTAAGCAATTCCTGGAGCTGGACGGGGTGCCCATCGTTTTGCTGACGCTGCGGCGCTTGCTGGAATGCCAGGCAGTGTCAGAATTTTTCATCGCGACGCGCGGGGAAGAGGCTGATTCGCTGGAGCAGCGCCTGTCGAAAGAAAAACTGGGAAGCGCCGTGCACGTGGTCAAGGGCGGGGAAACACGGCAGCAATCGGTGGGCAATGCTCTAGCGCGGATTTCCGCGGAGACGGAACTGGTGCTGGTTCATGACGCGGTGCGCCCTTTCGTTACGTGCGAACAGGTTCGACGTGTCATCGCCGAGGCCGGAGCGCGCGGCGCTGCGATCCTGGGCGTGCCGGCGATTGATACCATCAAAGAAGTTCGGCGGTCGAGCCTTCCGCAAGACGTCGCGTTGATTTCGGCGACCATTCCGCGCGAAAAAATCGTCCTGGCGCAAACGCCGCAGGGCTTTCACGCCAAGTTGCTCAAGGAAGCTTTTGCGCGGGCGGAACAAGACGGCTTCACGGCTTCGGATGAAGCCGCGCTGGTGGAGCGGTTGGGCTACGACGTGTACGTTGTTCTCGGTTCCGAGCGCAACATCAAAATCACGAAGCCCGCGGACATGGAGCTAGCGCGTTTTTACCTCGAACAGGAACGGCGCGGGAAATGAACATGTTTGAGAAATTCGACGAGGAAGCGCGGCGGTGCATTTTCATGGCGCGGTTTGCGGCGAGCGTCGACAAATCAAAGACCATTGGGATGGCGCAGCTGCTGGCGGGCATTCGCAAGGAAAATCCCGCGCTGTTCCGGGGAATGAATTGGCAAAAGGTTGCGCTGCCGGTGGCGCGGCTTTCGCCCGAGGATTTGCACCGCGTGAGCACCGCAGAGAAGGTAGTGGAGATTCCGCTCGACGGCAAGGCGAAGCGCGCGCTGGAGGCGGCTCCGGAAATCGCGAAGAAGAGCGGCAGCGAGCGGGTCACATCCGCGCACTTGTTTGCGGCGGTTCTTTCCGTTGACGCCAAACTGAGCAAACAATTGCAAAAGGCGGGATTGAGCAAGGAGAGCGCGGAGGCAAAGTTCAGTAAACAACGCGGCGCGGCCGGCACAAAGCAGGTGGTTTCGCGGTCGGGGATCGGCTACGACCTGCATCGCCTGGCCGAGAAGCGCAAATTGATGATCGGCGGCATCGACGTTCCTTTCGAGAAGGGCACAGTGGGCCATTCCGACGGGGACGTCCTGTGCCACGCGATTTGCGACGCGCTGCTTGGGGCGGCGTCGATGGGAGATATCGGCACGCATTTCCCGGATACGGACGAAAGATGGCGAGGCGTTTCGAGCCTGGTGTTCGTGCGCCAGGTGCGCCAATATCTCGAACGGAAGAATTGGAAGATCGTTCACATCGACGCAGTGGTCGTTGCAGAAAGGCCGAAACTGGGACCGCATTTCCCCAACATGCGCGTGGCGCTCGCGAAATCGCTGGGCATTTCGCCCGAGCAAATCAATTTGAAGGCGAAGACTCACGAAGGCTTGGGCGAAATTGGACGCGGCGAGGCGGTTGCGGCCCACGTCATCGCGACAATCGAAAGCTGAAACCGGCTTGTCGATACATTCCCAGTGGAGCATCTTCTGCTGCTGTACAATTCGGGTGTGAGAGCTGAACCTTCCCAGAAGCCGCGCGTCGAGGTTGTAAATCCCTTCTCCGCGGCGGACGTCGAGGCGATTTTGCGAGAGTGCGGATGGCTTGCCGCGCAGGCGACGCCGGAGATGGGGGAGTGGATGCGTGATGCGGCGGAATGGCTTGGCCTGCAGGCCGCGCTTCGCGCTGCGAATGAAGGACGCCAGGCGCTGGCGGAGCTTTTGGCCTTGGTTTTCTCGTATGACGCGGCAAAACTGCTGGAAAACAGAGACAATCAGGCGGCGATGGCGCGGGAAGGCGCGCGCGATGTGATCCGCGAGCTTGCCAATCGTGTGTTGGAGGGGGGCGAAATCGATTCCGAGCGTTTCCGTGAAATCATCGCCGCGCTCAAGGGGATGTTCGGTTCGCACGGGCGCACGATCTTTCATCCGCTGCGGCTGGCGCTCGCGGGACGTACCGGAGAAGGTGAACTGGATCGCGTGATTCTGCTGCTGGATCGAGCGGCGAAGCTTCCTTTCGGCGCGCCTGTGAAAGGCACGCACCAGCGCATGCTCGAATTCTGCGCGGCGCTCAGTTAATCATGAATCATCTCGCAGGAATCCACGCGGTGGAAGAAGCGCTCGTTGCCGGGCGGCCGCTCGATCGGATACTGGTCGCGCGCGGGCAAGGCGGCAGCCGCATCCAGAAAGTGCTGGATTTGGCGCGTTCGCGGGGCGTTCCCGTGCGCTTTGAAGAACGGGTGCAACTGGATCACGCCGCCGGGACGGAACGCCACCAGGGAATCATCGCTTTTGCGGCCTCCAGCGCCGCAGTCGAACTGGAAGATCTGCTGGCGGACGCGGGCGCGAGCCAACTGCTCGTGCTCCTGGACGGCGTGGAAGATCCGCACAACCTCGGAGCTATCGTACGGACGGCTTTGGCGGCTGGCGCGGCGGGTATTGTGATTCCGGAGCGTCGCGCGGCCGGGCTAACGGACACGGTGGCGCGCGTTTCCGCGGGAGCGCTGGCGCATCTGCCCGTCGCGCGGGTGAAGAATCTAGCGCGGGCGATGGAACAGCTTAAGGAAGCGAACTTTTGGGTGATTGGCCTTGATGAACATGCGGAGAAAAATTACACCGAAGTAGACTACAAAGGCCGCATCGCGATTGTCATGGGAAACGAGGGCGCGGGCCTGCATGAACTGGTGCGCAAACGCTGCGACTTCGTGGTTTCGATCCCAACCAGCGGGCCGGTGGGCTCGCTGAATGTTTCCGTGGCCGCAGGCATTGTTCTGTTTGAAGCAGTGCGGCAGCGCAGAAGTACCGCGCCATAGGGAACACCAGCCTACTTGTCGTATTGAATCAGGGAGAACACTTCGGTGCCGTTGAGTTTTTCGCGGCCTTTGAGAAAACACAGCTCGACGGCAAACGCCGCGCCAGTCACCTCGCCGCCCAAGCCGCGGATCAGTTTTACGGCCGCCGCAGCGGTGCCTCCTGTGGCTAGCAAATCGTCGCACAGCAACACATGCTCGCCGCGCTTGACGGCATCCTGGTGGATTTCGAGCTTGTCTGTTCCGTATTCGAGCTGATAGGTAACGTGCTCGGTTTTCCAAGGCAGCTTGTTGGGTTTGCGTATCGGAACAAATCCGGCGCCGAGCCGGTAGGCCAGGGCCGGGGCGAAAATGAATCCGCGCGCCTCGATACCTGCGACGACGTCGATGTGTTTGCCGATGAACTTCTCGCACAGTTTTTCGATCAGCGAGTGGAAACCCTTTTTGTCCTGCAAAAGCGTGGTCAAATCGTAGAAGAGAATGCCCGGCTTCGGATAATCGGGCACTTCACGAATCAGTTTCTTGAGCTCGTCCATTCAGCGGATTTCCTTTCACCAGGCATCGTGTTGAATCGAAAAATCGTGCGCGTATTTCTCCTCGACGGCGGCCTCTTCGTCAAACACTTCGGTAACCGAAGCGCCGTGCGGCCCGCGTTCGAGCTCGCGCCGGAGGGAAGCAAGCTGCGGAGCGGAACCGATAGCATAAACCTCGACGCGGCCATCGCGAAGATTCCTAACGTAACCGGTTAGACCTATTCGTACTGAAACTCGCTGCGCGAAGTACCGGTAGCCGACGCCTTGCACTATACCTGCAACACAAAACAGCTTCGCGACCTTTGCTTCAGACACTTTCCCGGTCCTAGCCAGTTTTAGCATCGAAATTCTACCAAAGCTGCTCCGATTCGCTACATGTTCTATGCTGAATGACTTGCACATAAGACGAAAATCTTTGCATTTCCTCACGAGGTGCAAAAAGGCCCAGCTATAACCTCTTGATGACACACACCTTACCTATGCAATATGCTATCAGGATTGGACTGTCACGTGCACCAGTAACCGCGCACCGTTCCGCGTCCGAGGAGAGGCTATGAAGCTGCGTCACCTGCTACTGATTGCGGTTGCTTTGATCATTCCGGCTGGATTCGCGAGCGCTACGCCGGTCGGCGATCCTTCGGCCATCATCAACCGCTCGCCTCTCGACGCAACGCCATTTACCGGAACGTTTGACGTCACACTCGACTCCGACGGCGGCGCCAACGTGATCTTCGAAAACGCGCTCAACGTCGACATCACCCAAATTACCGTGCAGTTTCAGGTTCCTCTTCCGACGGGCGTGAACACGTGCTTGAGTGATATTTTCTCGAACTGCGGTGTTGAAAGCCTAGCGTTTAACCCCAACACAAAACTGCTGACAGAAGACTTTGTGTTCAGTGGCGGATCCATCAGTCCGGATCAGATGTTCTCTTTCACGGCGGAGGGATTTATCGGCGCGAATCCGAACGTTGTGGTGTCCAGCCCTACTCCGGAGCCGGGCACAATTGTTCTGCTGCTCACGGGCGGTCTTCTGCTGATCGGCTTCGGCCGCAAGTGGTAAGAAGCGTAGCTGTGAAGGCCTAAGGTTTGTTGCTGGAAAACTGCTTTATAAGTGCCGCGAATTTTGGATTGCTCTGCAGGTTTTCCAACTCCTGGTCACCCGAAGCATAGTCCGCTGGATAGTGTTTTTCCAATGCCTCACGCAGGGCCTTTAAGGCGCTATCCGGGCGATTCAGAATTGCATCAATTTCAGCCTGGTCGTAGATGTAATCCACATTGTTCTTGGCTAGGGTGCGGGCACGCCCAATAAAACTATCCGCCTGTTGCGCGTTGCCGATTTTCGCGTAGGAGAGCGCAATTTGCGCCATGGTTAGCGCGCTTTGGGGATTGGTTTGCAGTTCCTTGTATCCCAGAGATATGGCCTGGCGGTATGTTTCGCGAGCTTTGTCCTGCTGTCCTGACCAGCGGTAGGCGTCCGCCAAATTGACCACAACTTCGGAGTCGTTCGGATTCAGCTCCACGGCTTTTTCAAAAGCAGCCGTAGATTGCGTGTATTGTTTGAGGAAAAAGTAGGCGTTGCCGAGATTCGAATAGGTAGTCCAATACGGCTCAATCTGCAGGGCCTTCTGATAGTAGGGGATACAGTCCTGATACTTGCCCTCGCGGAGATATACGGTCCCGATGTTTTCGTATCCGGCGTCGATGTCCGGCGCGAGCGTGGTGACCTGACGAAAAGCATCGAGCGCTTTGGCGTAGTCGCCCTGGTCAAAGTAGGCGCTCCCGATTTCGTCCTGGTTATTCCAGAAATAGGGATTGAGCTGGATGGCCTTCTGAAAGGATTGTATGGCCGCCGGAGCGTTGCCGCTCTGCAAATATGCATCGCCCAAGCGGAGATACGCCTCATCCGAATTGGGGGCGAGCGCCATGGCACGCTTCAACTCCGTCACCGCTTCGTTGTACTTGCCTGTGGCGCTGTAGGCACTGCCAAGTACGAAGTGGACTTCTGGCAAGTTATCGTTGAGCTGCTGAGCTTGCTCGGCCGCCGCCAGCGCTTTGTCCGTCCACAGGCTGTCCTTTTTTGTGCTGTACATTCGCAGGCTGGCGTCGGCAACGCCGCTATAGGCAAGCGCGAAGGAGGGATCCTTGGTCACCGCCTGGCTAAAATAATCCAGCGCGGACTGAATGTCTTTTCTTTGATGTCCGCGCAGAGCATTGCGCCCGCGCAGATACAGGTCATAGGCGGCAATGTTATAGGTGGGCCGCACAGCGGCGCGAGCCACTTCGTCCCCGGTTGGAGTGACGTCCAAAGCGGTAACGAGCTGATTGTAAACTTGGTCCTCGATGGTAAAGAGGTCGCCCGTGACGCCGTTGAATTCCTTGCTCCATAGGCGCTTGCCGTCCGCACCATTGTCCAGATTGATGATGATGCGGATTTTGTCGCCAGAACTTTGCAGCACACCTTGGACGAGCAGGTTCGCGCCCAGGGCATTGGCAATTTTAGGCAGAGACTCATGCTGATTGGCTTTTGCTGACGCGTCGGCCGACGTCATGCGAACGTCTTTCAATTGAAACAGCTTTGCGTAAAGCGCTTCTTGAATGCCTTCGGCCAGGTACCCGACTTGATGCGCATCGCCCAGGACTTGCAGGGGTAGCACAGCGATAAAGCGGCCGCTCGAGAGCGGAGGCACGCCCGGCGGAGCCGCACTCGACGCCGTCGTGGGGGCTTGCCGGCTTGACATGAAAATGTGACGAACCGAGGGAATCGCGAGAAGGCCTATCAAGAGGATCGCCACCGCAGCAGCAATCCACCAACGATTGGCCGCATCCGAGAACGCACGCAGGCCCTTCGCAGCGGGCGTGACGCGCGCGGCCAGCAAATCGGCGAGAATTTCGCGCGCATCCTGATAGCGGTATGCCGGGTCGCGCTCCAAGCAACGCAGGACGATGCGGGCCAGATAATCAGGCACCTCCGGATTGATCTGCTTCGGATTGGGGGGCTTTTCTTTGACGCGGCGATACATGATCTGCAGCGTCGAGTCGCCCTTATATGCGTCTTCGCCGGTCACCATCTCAAAGAGAATCAGCCCTAACGCATAGAGATCCGTGCGTTTGTCCACCTGGCCCGCTTCCACCTGCTCCGGCGCCATGTAGCGGGGCGTGCCCAGGTACTGCCCGGTCCGCGTCATTCCGCTGGCGCTGGATTCGAGCGACTTGGCGAGGCCAAAGTCCGAAATGTAGACGTGGTCGCCTGCGCCCATGAGGATGTTTTGCGGCTTCAAGTCACGGTGCACAATTCCTTCGGAATGCGCCGCGTCCAGCGCTTCGCAAAGCTGCTGCGCGATATTTTGCGCGCGCTCGATGCGAAGTTTTCCTGAATTCAACAGGTGATGCAGATCCGGACCGTCGACAAACGCCATGGAAATGAACTTCACGTTATCCGCTTCGCCCAAATCGTGAATGCGCAGGATGTTCTTGTGCGAAATACGACTGGCGAGCAGCAGCTCCTGTTTGAAGCGCTGCATGGCATTGGGATCGCTGGTCAGTTCGGGCTGCAACACCTTAAGCGCGATGGGCCGGTCGAGCTCCTTGTCATAAGCCTTGTACACGCGGCCCATGCCGCCTTGGCCCAGCAGCGACTCGATCTGGTACCGATGGCCCAGTTCGTCGCCTGCCTGAAGAACGCCGTACGCGACCGCGGCGGACCGGGCTCCGGTGCGGGAAGAACCGGAGCCGGGGGCGGAGGCCGCTGCGCCTTTACCTGAAGTCCTGGGGGCTGGCGAATTGAGGGCGGCTGGGGTGGCGTCCAGCGTACCGTCGGAGTCCAGGTCTAAATCAAACGAGGAGCCACACTTAGAGCACGCGGATGATTGTTCCGAATTTTCTGTTCGGCATTGCGGACAGATCACGTCGGCCTGCTCTTTCCTCACGTGCCAGAGTTGTGGGATTATCCCCCAGGCGGCGCGTGCCTGCAAGCCTAGGGCGTTCGCAAAAGCCTTTTTGCGCATCTAAGCGGGGGAAGATGATCCGATTCATTTCTTTTGGGATGTTCGTTGCGGCTCTTATGGCCGGCGGGGCCCTGGTGCAAGCGCAGACCACCGGTCCGATTACACCTCCGCCCACGTTTGAACTCAAGCACATCCCGGTCAAGCCGGAGCCGGCCGCTCCGCCAATCCCGGCCGAGCAAATTATCGAACGATTCACGCAGAACGAAGACCTGGACAAGAAAGCCTACGACGCGGACACGCTGGATCAGAGCGTGAGGGTCGAAGAGCTGGTCACGAACGGCGGGTTATTCGAACTGGCTGGCGAGCAATATACAAAATCCGACGGCGAGCACTATGAGAGCGTGCTCAAGCCGCCCACTTCCAATTTGCATTACACGGAGTTCTCGCTCGAAGACGTCAAATTCCTGGCTGGCCTGCGGCTGTTTTTCCTGACGACGGAAGAATTGCCTCAATACAAGTTGTCTTATGAGGGCAAGGAAAAGCTCGATCAAATTGATACCTTCATATTCCGGGTTGAGCCGAAGCAGCTTATCAGCAAGCCATTATTCGATGGCGTGGTGTGGATTGACGACCAGGATTTCGCGATCGTGAAAAGCTTTGGCCAGTTCGTTACCGATACGGGGAATTTTGCAGGCAGTTTTCCTTTCCGGATGTTTGACGTCTACCGCGAGAATATCCAGGGGCATTTGTGGTTACCTACCTACATTCGATCCGATAGCGACGTTAAGGCACCGCAGGGCACAGTTCCGATCCGTTTGGTCATTCGATCGTCGAACTTCAGGCCAAATCCGGCCGCTTCACCGGCGCCCTCTACAAAGCCAGCCGGGCCCGGCGAAGCGCGCTGAACTATAGAGCTTCGGCGGCAGGACGCAGCACTTCCGGCAAATCTGTTATGGATGCGAGCAGTATGCCCGGATGGGCAGCTTTCAACTTGGCGGAACTGGGAAAAGGGCCGATCACCCCAACTGATCTGACACCTGCGCGGCGGGCCATCTCCATGTCTTCCGGCGTATCGCCCACGTAGACGCAATCCACGGCGCTCATACGCATATAGCGCATCGCTGCGCGGAGTGGCGCTGGGTGAGGTTTTCGACGAGGAGCGTCCTCGGAGCAAATGCACGCGGGAAAAAGGTCCTGAAATCCGAACTGCCGGAGCTGCCTGAGGACGCGCTTTCGGTCGCCGCTAGTGACCAGTCCCAATGCGAATGAGCGGCTGAGTTTCTTGAGCACGGCACGCGCTCCAGGCAGCAAACGGGGTTTCTCTTTGCGATAGGCGGCTGCCCAGAGACTGTCAGCCAAGTCCCATTGTTTTCTAGGAATCCTGGCAGCCCGATAGACGCGATACCAATCCGGGGAATAATGGCGGGCGAGCTGGCGGTCGGAGAAATTGATTTCGAGGGCGTGGAACATGGCTCGGTATGCGCGTGTATCCGCACGGAAGGAATTCAACAGGGTGCCATCCCAATCGAAAATCACCGCGCGCGTGGAGATCCGTGGCAGCTTCACCGAAGAAGATTACAGAAAGGACTGCGGAAACTCTAATGAAACCCGGTAAATGACGGGACTAGATCATCGCGGTCGAAATCGATGTCATCAAAAGACGCTGCGAAACCAAACCATCCGGGCACGTCGCAATCTTCCATACGAACCACGTGAGCCGCGGTTTTCAGGCGCACGCTGCCTCGGCCGAGAGGACGTTCAATCAATGCGACTTGGAGCTCAATGGCTGTTCCGGGCTCGATACTGCGCGGCGCCAAGAAGTAAATGCCGCTGGAGCTGATATTCTTTGTCACCAGGGTGATGGGCGCCGCTTCTGACCGGCCTTCGATGCTGGTTAGCTGCAAGGGCAAGCTGAGGTAGGCTCTCGGGCTGCGCCGGCGGTCTTCCGCGACACTTATCGCGTGAGTCGGAACGCGCAAGAAAGTCCGGTGGTGCAGATCTGGCTGGATTTGGTGAACGTCTCGAGCTGGCGCGTTTGCAGAACTGACGGAGAGGTGTAGCTTCGGAAGCGCCCCCATGTAGATCCCCCCAAGTCCCGGCCTTCCCCAAGCCGGGTAAGGAAATATGCCTTGGCAGCCTATAAGGCGTCAACCATGTCAAGACAAAAAGTGTCCTGTAACTCAACAAGGTTGCGATCAGCCACGAAACGTCAAAAAGGGTGCCGGACGAGCCAAAATTTGACTGCGAGAATCGGATAGATATTGTTTCCGGCGTAGAATATTTTGTTCGTAGACATGAACAAGACAATGAGCACCGCTAACCGGTTAAATCGAACAGCGCCGTCGCGCTACTGGCAAGCCGTGAAGCAACGGCGTTCCGCCGCTGATGGGAGCTTCGTCTATGCCGTGCGCAGCACCGGCGTCTATTGCCGGCCGTCGTGTCCGTCGAAGAAGCCGCGCGCTGATCGCGTTGTTTTCTTTCCGGGCCCTCGGGACGCCGAACTTGCCGGCTATCGCGCCTGCCGGCGGTGCCGGCCGCAGCTTTCATCTCCGCAAGGAGAGGCTGCGCGGCTGGTGCAGCGAATCTGCCAAAGAATCGACGAAACGCTGGCATCGGACCCCGAGGCACGGCTCACTTTGATCGAACTGAGCCGCTCGTTTGGCGTGAAGCCGCACAAAATGGAGAGATTGTTTCGAAGAATACTTGGCATTACGCCACGGCAGTTCACCGACGCGCAAAGGATGAAGCAGTTGAAGTCCAAGCTTCGCAAGGGGGAAAAAGTGACCACAGCAATGTATGACGCAGGTTTCGGCTCAAGCAGCCGGCTCTACGAACGCGCTCCCGGGCAAATGGGCATGACCCCGGCGGCTTATCGGCGCGGAGGCCAAGGCATGGCCATTTCGTATACCATCGCTCCGTGCCCGCTTGGGCGTGTTCTCGTGGCTGCCACCCAACGCGGTGTGAGTGCGGTTTATCTTGGCGATTCGGATGAGCCGCTCAAGAAGGCGCTCGCGCAGGAATACCCTCGGGCTGAGATTCACCAGGACGCCGCGGGGATCGGACCATGGGTCCGCGGAATCGTCCGGCATTTGCGCGGGCAAGAGCCTCATATCGATCTGCCGTTGGACGTCCAGGCTACGGCGTTTCAGCGCCGCGTTTGGGAAGAGCTGCAGCGCATTCCTTACGGCTCTACGAAGTCGTACACGGAAGTGGCACGCGCGATCGGCAAGCCCAAGGCAATACGAGCCGTGGCGCGGGCTTGCGCCACAAATCCCGTCTCGATTGTGGTGCCGTGCCATCGGGTCGTGAGGGAAGACGGCAATCTCGCGGGCTATCGCTGGGGTTTGGAACGCAAAAAGACGCTCATCTCCAGGGAAAGAAGCCTCGCCAGTCGCGAGAAGCGTGCTTCGTAGCACGGAGCCGGCAGAACAGGCTACGCGTTGACGAGCTAGGCTTCGGGGCGGACTCTTTGCGTGCCCTTCGGCCAGTGGGGCTTGAATCGCGAGTCGGGTATCTCTGGGTTCTTGGAAATATTTGCGTACCGAATGATGAAGTAATCGTCCGTGCCGGTCTCGAAAAACTCCTGCTGGACCGGCAGCCACGACGATTCGTCGAGCCACAGGCGGATTCTGGCGATCTGGTTACGCGCCGCTCCCGCTTTTGGAGTCAGCTCCAGTAACGCGGTCTTCTGGCGATCCAGAACCGGCTCACCGATCAACGTAATCAAAAATCCCTTTTGCAGCTCGTGGCCTGAAGTGCCGAAGCCCAGCAGAAGAAACTCGTTCACCAATTCGCGGTGCTTCCCTAGATTGTATTCCTCGACCTGCTTCAATCCCGGCGTATACACAAAAATCGTATCGCCTGCGCGCAGAATCGTTCTCGGATCCGGCTCTTTCAAATCGAGGCGCATTTTGTCGCCGCGAACCCAAAGGGTCCCCGTTTCCGTTGACTTAACATTGACGACCACGGTGACCTTCGTTCGCTCGACGTCCGCGGTCAGGCTGTGAAAATTCTCCGCTTCGCGGTTCAAACTGTCGAGCACAGCGTCCAGGGTAAGAGTTCCGTGGGCCTGCGGCCTGGTCCGCATCGCCGAAGCACTCACAGCCAGCGCGACAGCCGCTGCAACCATGGCGGAAACAATCCCCTTGCCGTACATGTGCACTTTTCTCAACATTTGCAGGAAAAATCCGCCAGCATCATAACATGCAGAGATGCACAAAAACGGGGCTGAGGAGGCCTGGCTGAACGCGGTCCGCCAGAAATGAGGTGTATACGTCTAGCGCTTCACTTCTACTTCATAATACAACAGAGACCCGTCGTTCCCCCGGACCGGCTGGATGCTACGCACCTGAAATCTCTGCCCTTTCAGGCCTTCCACCGACTCGCTGAGAAGCTGATGAGTTTTCTCTTCGAGCTCAGCGTTCGAGTTGCCGGCGGGCTGAGCGTTGCCGAACAATCCCCGATCCAATCGGTAGGTCTCCGTATGGGTGCTCGGGTCCTGAGCGATGAGCACAATTCCAGCGGCGCTTGTGAAACTGTTTTCGGGTTGATCGTGGAACCAGCGGCGCGGCGTGATCAAAACGAACATCACGATGACCACAACCATCACGTCATAGGGCCAGCTACCGCGCTCATGCGACCAAAAAATCGTTGCCCATACTCGCCGCAGCAATTTGCGCATATCAATTGACGGAAGCTCCGTCCACGACCACGCCATCGCGCATATGCAGCACGCGGTTTCCGTATGTCGCGGCTTCCGGATTGTGCGTGATCATGACGATCGTCTGCCCCAAATCCTTGTTGAGCTGGCGCAACAGCCCAAGAACATTTTCCGAGTTTTTTGTGTCCAGATTTCCGGTCGGCTCATCCGCCAGGACAATCTTCGGCTCATTGATGATCGCGCGCGCCAGGGCCACGCGCTGCTGCTCCCCGCCGGATAATTCCGATGGCCGGTGATGCAAACGGTCGCTCAGTCCGAGCATTCGCGTCACGACCTCGAAGCGATGCGGATCGAAGCCGTCTCCATGGATGTGCTGCGCCAGAGCAATATTACCTCTGGCATCAAGCGTCGGCAGCAGATTGAACCTCTGGAATACGAAGCCCACCTTGTGCCTGCGAAGCAACGTGCGGCCTGCATCGCCCATGGCGGCCAAATCGTTGCCGTCAAGCAAGACTTTGCCGCGGGTCGCACGCGCGAGGCCTCCAATCACGTGGAGCAACGTGGACTTGCCGCAGCCCGACGGCCCCATGATAGACACAAAATCTCCCGGAAAGACCTCCAAATCCACGCCGCGCAATGCAGCGACTTCCAGCTTGCCGGTCTGATAGACCTTCCAGAGATCCGTGCTCTTCAGTATGGGTTCCAAATGCGCTCCGGCGGAGGATTCTGTCTCCGCGCTAAAACCAAGCCGTTCGCGATTGCGAAAGTCCGATGCAGCAATGGGCAGGCTCATTCATACGCCAGGGCTTCGACCGGATCTTTGCGGCTGGCAATCCACGCGGGATACGTCGCGCCCAGCCAGCCACCGAGAATCGCCAGGGAAGCAGCCCGCACCAGCCATATGGGCGAAATCAAAATTGTCAGCGTTGGAAAAACGCTGAGGAACAGCGCGCGGGCGCCATAGCTCATGGCGATTCCAAGCACGATTCCCGCCAGGCATAAAACCGTGGTCTCGCTCAGGATCACGCGCACGATGTACGTGCGCGAAGCGCCCAGTGACTTCAGAACGCCAATTTCTCGCGTGCGTTCAATAATCGTGGTGTACATCGAAAGCAGAATCACCAGGAAACCAATCGCCGCGGCCAGCGAAATCATGGAGCGAATCACCGTCTGAAGCCCCGGAAGATTCGATGAGGTCATCAGCGACAGATAATCGCGCAGCGGGCGCACTTCGTAGTGCGGCAAGAGCTGATTGATCGCGAGCATCACCTTCTCAGTTTGCTCCGGACGATCGCACTTGATGAAGAACACGGAGGCCTTGTCACGCGCGCCGGCCAAATTCTGCAGCGTCGACATCAATACGAAAAGCCGCGCGCCCTTTCCGTGTTCGACGATGGCTGCAACGTGGAAATCGTGTCCCAGGACGTGCAGCGTGTCGCCGACCTTGACTTTGCGGCCCTTGGCATACCAGTCGTCCACCAGAATGTCGTCGGGATTCTGAAGGTCACGCCCTTCGTGGAAGACAAAGCCACCCGAGACTTCCCGGAAGCTTTCCGGATCAATGCCATAAATCAGGTCGAGGCTATTGGTGGAATTGAATTGCAGAAGCACCGGCGCGACTGCGCGCACGTTCTTGAGTTGCGCCAGCCGCTGCCCGATCTCGATGGGCATAGGCGCACCGCTGAGCGCCATGAAAATCGAGGCGGAAGGCGGCTGCACCATAATGTCCGCGCCAATTCCTTCGATGCGCTTCGCGGTGTCCGATAACATGCCGGAAGTGAGGCCCACGACCATCAAAATCAGGGTGACTTCGACGGCGACGGCAATGATGCTGATGAAGGTCCGCACCGGCCGGAACATCACGTTTCGCAAAATCATCTGGCGGATCACGGCTGCGCATCCTCGCCCAGGCGAACCAGTTCGGTACCGGCGGGCTGAGCCAGATGAAATTTATCGGCGTTGATCGGCTGGTTGAGGGTCAATTGGGTGATCACCACGTCGAGCTGGTATTCGTCGACCGGCCGGGAAATCAGAAGGTCACGAGGGTAATCGCTCGTTCCTGCGGGCCGCCAATCTTTCATTTGTATGTCGGACACGACCATGCCTTGCGTATCGTAGATTTGCATTCGTGCGATCTGCAGATTCACGCGGTCGAACCACACTTTACGCTGAAGCTCCCATCCTTGTAGGCTGTTCTTGGCGACCGTTAACACATAAAACCGCTCCGAGAGGGCGTCGACCTCCTCCAAAAGTACCGGCGCATCCTGTTCGATGGCCGGCCAGATGAGCGCATCGAAGAGGTGCTGAGGGCGCAGATTCTCGATGGGCCGCTTGGCGGTGCGATGCAAATCCCAAGGCCCCTCGATGAATTCGTTCTTCGAGGGAACGTACATATGGAAAGTCTGTCCATCGCTGGCCATATCGAAAATGTCTTTTGCAACCACCGGCGCCTGGCCAATTATGCGGATGGATGCAGGCCGCGCCGCCAAGATATAACCGTTGACTTGGTGATAGTTCTCGATCACGCCGCTCAGCGCGGAGCCCGCCGTTGGCGACATTCGCACCGCAGCGTTAATCGTCTCCACCGCGGATGCCTCGCGGTTATAGCGGTCAATCAGCTCCGGCTTTGTGGCGCTCAGCGCGGGCTGGGCAGCCACCGGTGCAACCACCGTTTTCCGGCTGACCGCGCAGCCTGCCGCCAGAGTACACATGGCAACGGATATAACCCACGAGAATTTGAACCGGATGTCGACCGCCCCCGAGAAAACGCAGAGTATCGAATCTAACAGCCGACCCTCGGAGTGTCAACGCAATGCCGCCCCGAGGGGCCTAGGCTGCGTTTTTCCGCGCCGAGGTTGCGGCGGCAAGAGTCACAGAGCAGGTATAACCCGAGGAACGGGAGCTAGTTTTGCGGGATTTCAGGCGGAGACAGGAAGGGGTTGATCCGGCTCAGATGCCCCAGACATGGAAAGCAATAAATTCCGCAGGCGAGAGCGGTCTTCCAATTCCATTCCGACCATCTCGACTCCGGCCTGATTGGACTTCACAAATCGCACCAGCACATCCAAGCGAATCGGGCGCATGCCGGATGAGATGCGCAGGCTGGCGGGGGTGCCGACAGAAAGCTGGACCTCCCCGCTAAGCAGTCCACCCTCCAAACTGAGAACCTGAACAGCCGGTTGATACTTCCCGCGCTGCGATTGGATCACCGCGGGCGTCGGGCGAGTCATGCGGATGCGCTCATACCGGCGGAAGCGCACAAAATCGCGGTCCCGTTTCGCGTCCAGCGGCGCCAGACCCAACAACCGCGCATCCAAGCCTGAGCTGGCCAGCAGCGTCGGCGCGCGTTCGGGATCGAGTTTCACAAGCGCCTGAGCGGCGGCCAGGCGCATCTCGTGGGGATAAGTCCAGCGCCAGGCGCCCTTGGCCTCGACAAAGTGCAACAGGTCTCGCCTCCATCTGGGGAACACGAAGGCGCCCCAGCGCTTCGACGGCCTTCACACGAAGGAAGTCGGAACTGTCCGGCAGCGATTTGCCTTGCGCAACGCGCAATATCTCCGGCGCGACGGTGACGTCGCCGCACATTCCAATCTCATCCAGCGCCATAGGCACAATCATGGCGTCGAGGCTTTCCATCATGCGCATCAGCGTTCGCCCGCGCTCGGGCGCTCCCGCAATGGAAAGCTGGCGCAACGCTTCGTCGTGCGCGGGCTCGTTCGCCTGAACGTATGCGCTGTGGCAACAATTCCTCGACGGCAACAGGGTCGATACGGCTCAGCAATCCCACGACACGGACGGCTTTTCCTATCGGCCCAAGCTCCAGCGTTTGCCGGAGGTGAGCTTTGATCGGTTCGCCAATCGCGCGGGCCATGGCCACCACGTTTTCCCGTTCCGAGCCGCGCGTGACCCGCATCAGGCGGCTTGTAAGTTGTCCGGCCACGGCATCTGGGGCCCGGCGAAGCACCTCGACAAGCTCCGGTCGCGGCGCTGCATCCCTCAGACCTTCTTCGATAAATTCGGGAATGCGGTTGTTCATACCGATGCGCGGCCCCAAGCTTCTTGTCCAGCTCGGACGCGATTTCTCGAGGGCCGTCAGAGTGTCGAGAGAACGCAGCACAGCGGGAAATTCGCGTTGCTCGGCGGCCTTCTGGCTGAATTTAACAAACACGGCGCTGAGCAAACTCTGCAGTTCGGCGTCGCGTTCGCGAGAGAGCTGCTCGCCGATGGCGCGCACCGCTTCATCCAAAGGCGCGCCTCCCACACTGGTATAAATATCCTCTATCTGCATCACGCCATTGGCCGCTTCCCTGCGCGCTTCCGGATCGATATGGCAAACGCAGCGTGCGTACTCCATGAGAATTTTCTCCGCCGAAGCCGTATCCCCGCGGCGTTGCTGCTCTTTTGCGTGTTGCTGAATATTTCTCGCCGGCACGCGCCAGCATTCCGGCGAAAGCAAGACATCCTGTTTCTTGTCTCCGGAAACGGAAGCCCAGAATTGTCGATACAGAACGTCGGTCAAGGAATCTGCCGCGATGCCTTGCTCTGCCAGAGACGCTTTTGTCCCTGCTTCTATTTCCTTGCCTAGCTTGTCGAGCAAGGGACGAACGGCGCTGGCATTCATCACGCCGCTTTCAAAGCGCTCCGTGGCACAGCGAATCGCGACATCCGTCGACAAGCGAAGCCACGCAGATTCGTCTAGCGTGCTTGGACGAAGCTTGAGGTTCACTTCCGCAAAGGCTTCGCGGAATACGGACTTCGCATTTGCCGGAAGAGCGTCGAACCGCTCCTTCCATTCCGCGCCATTGCCAGTCTGTTCCTGGGAAGTGGACCCGGTCTTGGTAACCACCTGCATCAGTTCGTTGATCTCTTCTCCAGTGAGCAAACGATCGGCGGCGGCGTCTTGTCCGTCCCAGTGCGCTGTGCCCACAAGCTCTTCGCCGAATTCAAAGGATTTGAAACGCCGCACGCGCCGCGATGCTTCTTCGGCGCCAATCATCTCCGCCAGCTTTGCCGGGTCGCGCAGCCAGTTCTGCGTCGCGTCACTCGCGCCGCTGCTTGCCGGGACGAATCGAAGTTCGTTGATGCGAATCCCTCGCTGTGAGTACTCGCCCAATGAATTCTTCAGGAAGGTACGCAGCTTGAATGGCCGCACGGCCGCTCCCGCAAAGGCCCTCACAAAATCCCCGAACGAATCTTCAGACACCTCAGGCGTGAACGAGATACTGGCGACTCCCGCGTTCGTGAAAATCTGCGCCAGACTGTTCTCCGCGGCTGTGGATTCGAAAACCGCGCCATCCAGCACGAGTTTGCTCCCGGACGTTCCGACCATGAATCCCGCCGGGCCGGCCGCTTCGATCGCGGTTCTCAACTCTTTCCAGGTATCTTGGAACTGCGTGGCGGACCGCGCGTGATGCAAGCCGTACAGGCGGGCAAACTTCAAGAGCGCATTGAGGCTGTATACAAAACTTCGTGAAGCGGAGACCAAAGTCTCGCTGGTGCTGGGCATGCCGGAGACCTCGAAAGCTCTCCCTATCGTGCCTTCTGTTTAAGAGATCGGGAATGGTACCGCCGTACCAGCGTGCGCATTATGCCAACCAGCGGAATGCGGGATGCCGCTGGCCGTTTAAATAGCAGATTGTACAAGGCTTAGCATGGCCTATGCGGCCAGGCGCACCTGGACTTCCAGACCCTTGAGGGCCGGGCGCACCCGCCGGACGATCTCGCTGGCCCATAGACCGTCGCTAAGCGCCACCACGGACCCATCCTCGAAGTTGCACACCCCGCAGAAGAAGTAGCTCGGGTACGCGGAATGGTAGGCGTCAACCCCTTGGCGGGCCAGCTCGTTCTCAAGGGCCGCGTCAGCGGTGTCGAGCCGGCTTCCCGCGCGCATGCCGAAAGTCTCCGCCTCGAACCTCTTGAACAAGTCATGCAGAGCGTCTGCCTGCAGCGAGGGAATGACAATCGAGCGTTTCGAGGCTTCGCGATATTCGAGCTTTCGGGCCTGGCAGAATTCGCGCACACGGTCCAGGTGACTGAAGAAATCGAGCACCCACGGCTCATTCCCCGCAATGGCAGGCAGGGCCATGCTCCACACCTGCACGGCATCCTCTCCGCGTACCGGTTCCCGGTCCGCGCCCTCCACCAAATCGAGCCCGACGGCGCGCACGTCTTGCCCCAGATCCAGCGGTTCCACTTCCAGCGCAATCACTCGGCCTCCGCCTGTTGCGGAAAGCGTTCGCGAAATTCCGGCGATTGCTTGCGGATTTCCAGCCAATCGAAGAATGCGTCCGGCTGTTCCAGCCAGACGGAAAACCATCGCGCCACTTCTTCTTTCTCCCTTCGCTTCGCCGCGTCCACTTTGTGGTTGCGGGAAATCATTTCCGCGCGTCTTCTCCCGAGCCGGGCAACTTCGAGCACTCGCGCTTCGCCGGCGCGTGAACCTTCGGTTTCAAACTTCCGCAGCAGCTCGTCCAGGCGGACCAGGCACACTTCGGCCTCTTCCAGCGTTGCGAAGTGCAGCAAGTCCTGAAATTCTTCCTCGTATTGCCCCTCCGGATCAACATGCACCGAAAGCACCACGCGCATTCTAGCTTCGGCCAACACGTCCGCGATGTAATCGGCGGAGGTCTTCCCGGCTTCGCCTCGTTCGGCGATCAGCTTGCGCCGGATCTGTTCGATTTCCGCCGGCGTATAAACCGACTTCTTCAGTTCACGCGCCGCCGACAAAATCAGCTCTTTCTTTGGCGGCGATTTTTCGCTGGTCATGGCTGGCTCCTCGCCTTCTTTTTCCGGCCCGCCTGTCGCGTCACGCTTCTGCGCGCGCGCACCGGCGGCGGTGGTTCCGGAGGCAACCCGGCGAGAATACGCTTATATTTCTGCACATTTCGGTTGTGCTCCTCAAGCGTGCTGCTGAAAAAATGCCCGCCCGAACCGTTCGCCACAAAATAGAGATAATGCGTTTGCGCGGGATTGAGCGCCGCGCGCAACGACGCGTCACCGGGATTCGCGATGGGCCCCGGCGGCAGCCCGCGATGAAGGTAGGTGTTATACGGCGACTGTATGTGCAAATCCTCAGCGGTCACCTTGGGCGTGGGCTTCCCGGCCAAATCGAGCGCATATTGCACCGTGGGATCACACTGCAGCGGCACACCGATTTTCAAGCGATTGTAGAACACGCTGGCAACAATGGGCCGCTCCTGCCGTTGCGGCGTTTCTCGCTCCACCAGCGAAGCCAGCGTGACCACCTCAACCGGCGTAAGCGCAGGCGGAGTCGCTGACCGCGTCGTTCCTGCGGGGTCGCGGCCGGCTCCTTCGGCTGGCGGATTCTGCCGCGCCGCTGTTTGGATTTTGCCCCACTCCTCGCGAAATTCGCGAACCATCGTCGCCGCCATTTCTTGCGGCGAGACATTGCGCGAAAACTGATACGTTGAAGGGAACAGAAACCCTTCGAGGTTCTTTGCCTGCGGCGCAATATCATGCACCAGCGACGGGTCGCTTACCACGCTGAGAAATTCGGCCTTCGCGCAAAGCCGCTGACGCTCGAGTTCAGCCGCGATGTCAAACGTGGTCCAGCCCTCCGGCACCACGACCACATGGACAAAGATACGCCCGCCGGCAATTTGCGCGAACACTTGCCGCGGAGTCACTGCCTCATTGAACATGTATTCGCCCGCCTGCAGCACCCATCGATGGTGACGTTCGCTCAGGAAAAGAAACGCCAGACGGCTATGAATCACGCCGTTGTGTTGAAGAAGACTCGCGATACTCCAGCGCGACGTTCCATGCGGGATGTCCACGAAAACCTGCGGCGCGGAAAACCCGCGATACGGCCGCGCGAGCTCTGCCTTCAGCCACAGAGCGCCCCCCGTCGCGAGAACAATCAAGATGACAACGATAATGACTACTTTTCGCATCGCGCATGGACCGGGCGCTTCGATTTCCTGCGGCTCCGCGCCTCATCCAAATATTCGCGCAGCAGGATCGCAGCCGCCAGCGAGTCTATGCCTGCATTCTTTCCCATCCCCAACTCTCCCACCATTTGCGCCGCTTCCCAACTCGTCAGCCGCTCGTCCCGGAGCTCCACGGGCAATCGCAATTCTTTTTGAACGCGCGCCGCGAATCGTGCGGCTTCCTCGGCCATTTCGCCGCGCTGGCCGTTCAGATGCACGGGAGATCCGACAAGAATTACGCTCACTCCGTTTTTTTTGACCAAATCGCTCAACCGCCGCAGATCCGCTCGCCGATTCTTTCGCTCCATCGTGGCCAGCGGCTGCGCCGTCAAGCCCAATTCGTCGGAAATGGCTAGGCCGATCCGCCGCTGGCCATAATCAATCGCAAGAATTCTGGCAGGTTTTGACAAGGGCTGAGCAGGAGAGGAAGTGCCGGCGGCGCGTGTCGAGGAAACCATTGACTTGTATTATAGCCTGCGATGCCGTGCCGTGAGCGTGCGACCAGGCATCAATGTGCAGGAGTCTCCGGCTGGCGGCCGCGTTTGCCATCCGCCCACATTTCCCAAAGCCCCATGAGCTTCATCTGTTTCTCCATTCCGGTCTCTTTCACCAGACGCTCGACTTGCGAGCGCGTTTGCCGGATTCCCAGCCGGTCCGGCATGTCCGCGACGGCGTAGGCAGTGACCGCCGCCATCGCTTCGTTCTTCTTGAGCTGCGCAACATCGACCTTATCGAACGTATCCGAAAAAGCGTGGTAGTTCATCATGTAGTCGTCTGGGTCCTGATTCGCAATGAGCGTGGGCACTCCTTCGAGCAGGAAATCGAAATTATCCGTTCCAATCTCCACATCGGTTGTGTTTTTCAACGGTCCGAAGGTCGCGAGCGGCTTGAGCGCCTGGTCCATGGCATCCGCGATGTCTTTGCGCCCACCCAGCGAATAGCCGGTCACGCGTCCGTCTCCCGCGTCGAAAACAATCGCCGCGTCCATTTTGTCCAGCTCCGCGTGATGGGCCAGCGCATACGCCCAAGAACCCAGCATGCCTTGCTCTTCTCCCGTGAACAGTACGAAGCGAATCGACCGCCTCGGAATCGAGCTCGATGCGCGTATCGCCCGCGCCGCGTCAATCACCATTGCCGCATTGCATCCATTGTCGAGCGCGCCCGTTCCCAATTCCCAGGAATCCAGATGCGCCGCCAGAATCACGAATTCTTCCGGCTTCTCGCTCCCGCGAATCTCCGCCACCACATTTTCCGAGGCGGTCTGGCCGCTGATTTTGTTCGGCATATCCAGATTGACTTTCACCGCCTGGCCCGCGGCAATAAGCCGCGCCATCCGCAGCGCGTCTTCGCGCGCGACGATTGCCTGCGGCAAGCGGTCGATGCTGCCGTCGTGCGAAAAAATGTGCCGGTAAAGCAGCAGATACGGGCGCGTAGACATCCACAGAATCGCCGACGCCCCCGCGTCAATCGCGCGCTGCTCCACGGAGGGCTCATAGAGATATTCGTTGAACAAATCGTCCCACGTCTGCAGCACGTCGGTGTGCACCAGCAAAATGGCGCCCTTCACGGATTCGCCCGCGTGCTTGAAGTCCGATTCCTGCCCCGCGCCAACATCAATCACATCTGCCGTAAGGCCGCCCTCAGGCGTCGCGGGCGACCATCCCATCGATACCAAGTGCACCGGAAACGGCTCGGTCGACACCACAGTCAAGTGCGTGCGGCCTTCGGCCCAGCCGGCAGACAGAGTGAAATTCTCCGTCAGCACTTCGTCCACTCCAGCGTGGCGAAATGCCTCGACCGCCCAATCCACAGCCTTGTCGGCTGCCGCCGAGCCTGTGACGCGCCCGCCGATTTCGTCGGTCAGGGTGCGAAGATTCGTTTCCAGCGGCGAAGGCCCCAGCGCATTTTTGATAATGGTTGGAGCCACGTCCGCGCAGGATTTGTGGATCGAGCAGCCGTATGTCCCTTGAGGTACTTTCGGCTCGAACGGTTTCTGAACCGGAGGAAGGCCTTGCGCACTCGCTCGCATGCCAAGAGTTGCAAAGGCTATGAACGTTGCCATAAGGAAACAATCGATCTTCCGCGACGTCATCGCCATGCGCCTCCGATCGTCGGGAGATTCTCCGCCATCATGCTTTCCTTCACAGTTCAGATTATAACAACGCCCACACTGTTCAGCTTCGCGCGGCGGCGATGCGATCTGCAATCCTGGCCACTTGCACCATCTCCCTTACCTCGTGAACGCGAACGATGTGCGCCCCGCCCAGAATGCTCGCGGCCACCGTGGCAGCCGTGCCCCAGGCGCGTTGGTCGGCGGGAGCATCGTCCAACGCCGCGCCAATAAACGCTTTGCGCGACGTGCCCACCACGATGGGATATCCAAGTTGCGCCAATTCCGGCAATCGCGCCAGAATTTCGAAGTTCTGCCTGTAATTCTTCCCAAAGCCAATTCCCGGGTCGAGCAGAATTTGCGATCTTTCAATACCACTACGTTTTGCACGCGACAATGCATCGCGCAAGCCCTTGATGACGTCGCGCATCACGTCGCACGCAAACGGGCCTTTTTGCATCGTTCGCGGTTTGCCGCGCATGTGCATCAAAATGACTCCTGCCTTGTGCCGGGCCACAACTTCTGCAAGTTCCTTATCGAATCGCAACCCACTGATGTCATTCACGATTTCCGCGCCGGCGGAGATTGCTGCCTGCGCTACTTCGGCCTTCTGCGTATCGATGGAAATCGCAATTTTCAGCTTGCCGCGCAGCATTTTCAGCACCGGCAAAATCCGGGCCAGTTCTTCGTCTGCGCGCAGCGGCTTTGATCCCGGCCGCGTCGATTCGCCGCCAATGTCGAGAATGTCCGCGCCGGCACGCTGCATTTCGAGCGCACACGCAACGGCCGCTTCTGGCTTGAGAAATTTTCCGCCATCGGAAAAACTGTCCGGCGTCACGTTGAGGACGCCCATGATCAACGTGCGCTCGCCCATGACAAGCGTGCGTGACGGCAGACGTAACCAGAATTTGGTCCGCGGAATCATTCTGTTTCCTGCAACGCAACGACGCAGAAGTGTGGCCGCTCCATCCGAGTGTCAATCTTCTGCCGGTTGATAATACGCAAGCCGATTCGCCACGCGCACGGCTCCATGTCCGGCGACTTCGACGCGCAGCGAATGCCATCCGGGCTTGCGGCCCGCTTTGGGATAGTATCCCAGCGTGTATTGCGCGTTCAGGTTCTGCACCACCGAGCGGTAAGCGCCGGCAACCGTGCCCGCCTCTTTCAAGAAATAAAGCTGGCCTCCCACGCGGCGCACCAACTCCGCGAGAAAATCCGTATACGCAGGAATACCCAGGCTCAGCGCTGCCGGAGTAATCAGCGAATCGGCCTGATGCGCGGCGAGCCAGTTCGGAGTCATGATGCGCGGGCGGTTCTGCGTCGAAATTGCATACACTTCAATTCCGTGCGCACTGAGCGCCTGTACCACATCCTGAAATGTCGCGCGGTGCTCCCCGGGCCGAGGCGCGACCCCTTCGCCGTCCAGGTTAAGCCCGAGCCCGCTATCCTGCCCGTCCGTGAGCAGGACAATCGCTTTGCGCCCCGTGCGGCCGGGGAAAATCTCGTTCGCCGCCAGGTAAAGCGAGCGATAAATGTTCGAGCCGATCGCATCCCCAAAAAGCGCGCGAACGTCAACACCAGCAACAGCCTTGGCGAGTAGCTGGCGGTCGGGAGAAAATGGCAGCAGCAGAAATGTATGCTCCGCGAAATCGACTACCGCGACCTCATCTGCCGGTGACAGACCCGCAATCAGTTGCTGCGCAGCCGCCTTCATCGCCGCCGAATCCGGCAGCACGCTGGGACTCGCATCGATTACGAGCGCGATGCTGGCGCCTTCGCTCGATGCATCAAAGTGGGCGATTTCCTGTTCGGCGCCGTCTTCAAAAACGCGAAAATCCCTTTCTGCAAGGCCGCGCACCGCCGCGCCGTCAGGCGCAAGCGCGTTGCAGGCGACTTCCACCAGATTCACTTGCACCCGAAGCGCTGCTCGCGGATTCGCTCCTAGCGAATCATTGCCCGTGCTTTCCCTGACGCGCCGCAAAATCAATTCGCCGGTGGTGGCATCTCGAATCGTCTCCACACCGGCATCCATTTGTATGGGCCGTCCGAGCTTCTGCTTTGTTTGAATGGGACCGGCTGCAGCAGAAATGACCCACATCGCCGCAACGCACGTCCCGCACGCCCATCGGCGTTGGCGCTTCATGTTCTTCAGTCTATGCGTGTGAGCGTGCGCGCGAAAGGGCGCAGTTCAATCGAGGTCGAAATCGCGGATCGGTTTTTCCACCGGCTGGTCTTTGGCCTTCTTCAAGCCTTCCGCAAACTTGCGTTCCAGGACGTCGTCCTTCATCCGTTCCGCTTCAACGGAAAGCTTGAACTTCGCTTCCACGCGTTCGGCCTGTTCGCGGAGCAGCCGCGCGGTGTCATCCAGGTCTACGGAAGACGGCGGCCTAGGCGGGGGCGTGTGCGACAGCACCACGCCCAGCTCGCGGTCTACCATCAGCTTGGCTTGGCAGCACGGACATTCCACTTCGACCGATGCTGGCCGGTCTTTTGGCATACCGCTATCTTACGACAAATGCAGTCAGAGGGAGCATCCGGGGATGCAGAGAATGTGGAGAGATGCTAAGAGGTTGACTTGCCCAACCGCGCCTTCAGGCTGGCGCGGGCTTCTCGCCCTTTGCCATTCCCGGCACAGCGCGCGGTTCCGGCCGCAGGGAAAGCTGCGGCTCCTTTGACGGCACCGGCGGCGCGGCCGGTGGGGGAGGCGGTATTTTGTCCGGAAGCGGTTTGCCGTCAATCAGCAATCGCAGCTCATTGGCGTCGAGCACTTCGCGCTCGAGCAAGCCGCGCGCCACGCGCTCCAACGCATCGCGGTGCGTCTCCAGAATGTTGCGCGCCCGCGTGTACGCGCTGGTCACGATTTCTCGCACTTCCCCGTCGATCTTAATCGCCGTGTCTTCCGAATAGTCGCGGTGCTGCGCGATTTCGCGTCCCAGGAAAATTGCCTCTTCTTTCTTGCCGAATGTCAGCGGACCCAGCGTGCTCATGCCCCACTCGCAAACCATCTGGCGCGCGATCTCCGTGGCGCGCTCGATGTCGTTCCCTGCGCCGGTGGTGATGTGCTGCAGGAAAATCTCTTCCGCCGCGCGCCCACCCATCAAGACAGAGAGCTGGCTTTCGAGGAATTCCCTCGTATACGTGTGCTTGTCGTCGATCGGCAGCTGCATAGTGACGCCCAGCGCCATGCCGCGCGGAATGATCGTTACTTTATGCAGTGGATCGGCGCCAGGAGTCATCGCCGCGACCAGCGCATGGCCGCCTTCGTGGTACGCGGTGTTCTTCTTCTCGTCTTCGGAGAGAATCATCGATCGCCGCTCAGCGCCCATCAGGACTTTGTCCTTCGACATTTCGAAGTCGTCCATGGTCACCAGCTTGCGGTTTTGACGCGCCGCCCAAAGCGCCGCTTCGTTCACCAGGTTCGCGAGATCCGCGCCCGAGAAACCCGGAGTCCCGCGCGCCAAAATGGACAAATCGACATTGTCGGAGATAGGCACCTTGCGCGTGTGCACGCGCAGAATTTCTTCGCGCCCCTTCACGTCTGGCCGCGGCACCACGACGCGCCGGTCAAAGCGCCCCGGCCGCAACAACGCCGGATCGAGAACGTCCGGCCGGTTCGTCGCGGCAATCAGGATCACCCCTTCATTCGATTCGAAGCCGTCCATTTCCACCAGCAGCGCATTCAGAGTCTGCTCGCGCTCGTCGTGCCCGCCGCCGAGGCCAGCTCCGCGATGACGGCCGACTGCGTCGATTTCATCGATGAAAATAATGCACGGTGCGTTTTTCTTGCCTTGCTCGAACAAATCGCGCACGCGGCTCGCGCCTACGCCGACAAACATTTCCACGAAATCAGAGCCGGAAATCGAGAAGAACGGCACATTCGCTTCGCCGGCAATCGCCCGCGCCAGCAAAGTCTTGCCCGTTCCCGGAGGCCCGACAAGCAGCACACCCTTGGGAATTCTCCCGCCCAGCCGCTGGAATTTCTGTGGATCCTTCAGGAAGTCGATAATCTCCTGCAACTCTTCCTTGGCTTCCTCGATTCCCGCCACATCCTTGAATGTCGCCTTCTTTTGCTGCGCCGTCAGCAGCCGCGCGCGCGACTTTCCAAAACTCAGCGCTTTGTTTCCGCCGGCCTGCATTTGCCGCATCATGATCAGGAAGACAACCAGCAGCAGGATGAACGGAACGCCGTCAATAAGAAAATTCATCCAATTGTTGTCGCTCACCGGCTTGATGTTGACCTCGACGTTCTTCGCTTCCAATTCCTTGGTCAGATCGCTCAGCGTCTCCTTCGGCACGGTGACCCGGAACTTCATTTTCGTCGGCTCGCGGAGTTCGCCGTCCACTTCCGCGCTCACCGCGGAAAGCATAATCGTCGCTTCGCTGACGTTCCCTTTCTGTACCTGCGCTTGGAACTCGGTGTAGCTCGGCGTCTGTTCGCGCGCGGTTTGTCCACCCGTCGATGCCATCTTCCACAGCAACACGGCAAGCAGAATCATCGCCATCCAAAACAAAATTGTCTTGACTGTTGAATTCACGGTCTTACCTCATCCGGCCCTGTGTTTCGCCTTCTTCCGCTTGGAACGCTTTGTTCTCTTCGCTTTACTGGCGCTTGTGGTTGCTGGTTGCGCATCACCTGCGTTTTCGCCGTCTCCGCCAATTGTCGCGACGTATGGCAGATTGCGATACAGCCCATCGCGCCCAGCCAGGCCATAGCCCACCCAATACTTAGATGCAGTGGCGAAGCCAACGTATCTCGCTTTCAACCCTACCTTATGGTCTTGCTCCTTGTCGAACAGTACCGCCAGATTCAACGACTCCGGCCTGTAGTCCTCGATCCGCTTCCAAAGGAAGTCCTGCGGCACGCCCGTATGCAGCATTGCGTCCACCAGTAATACGTTCCGGCCTTCCAATCTCGGTGGCGTGGAGAAGAAAAGTTCCGGCCACGTCGTTCCACCCAACTCCACGTCCCGCAATTCCGTCCGTACGAAGTGGCAAACAACCGGACACGAGATTTCACGCACCAAATCCGCTGCGAACATAAACGAATTCTCGAGAATAGCGACCACGTCCAAGGTACGATCCCTGTAATCCTTGGAGATCGCTCGCCCCAGTTCGTTTATCCGCGCCGCCAACTCCTTGCGGGAATAGGCGATCCTCACGCGAGCTTCACCGGCCGTCCTCGACGATCCATACGCCCGTTCGTGTCGCCTCGCTTGCTGAAAATTCCTCCGCCACAGGCATCCCGTCAGCCCACGCGACGCGGCCCGCGCTCGTCAGAACAGGCCACAAAGCCCGCTGCGCCGCGTTGATGCGACCCGCCATCATCATCCGGGCCAATTTTCGCGAATGCCGCCGGCCCCTGGGACAATACGCATCGCCGGGCTTCCAATTTCGCAGAACCAGCGGAGGACGGAGCCGTTCCGCGTCCAGAACCACTCCCTCATATCTAGTTTCGCGCTCCCGCATGGGCCAGTCAATCACTTTCAAATGGAAACGCCTCCCAAGTTCCGGAACCGAAACAGCCGCTGACCCGCACGCCGGCAGATCAACGCCGTAGGCGTAGGAAGTCTTCTGCGACACAGTTGTTCTCGCAGCCCGCTCATCGCCCGCGCTCGTGAAAACCAGTCGGTCGAACTCTTTGCGGACTCGCACGCCGCTGGGCAGTTCTATTCGCCGCCCGTTTAACCCTCTCTCCGCAAGCTGCATCACTTGCTCCACGTGTTTTCGCGACAGCTCGCCGCCGCTCGCGGCTACGTCCGCATAGAGACGCCGGACGATCCGCTGCGTCAGTGCGCGAAATGGGTTCTGTGCATGGTTTTCTCCCGCCGGCGCGCTTCCGAGTGGCCAAAGCAGCTCTCTGGTGTGCACGCTCACCGTTTCGCCGGCTCGTGCTACGATGCAGTTACATCGCTCCTCGACGAGCGCCGTCCAGAATCTCTCGTCGTCACGTGCCAGCGCGGCCAGCTCGCTTAGCTTGCTCACAATCGAACGCGAGAAATTCTCCTCCATCTCCGGCAATAATCGCTGCCGCACTCGCGCGCGAAGCCGTCGCGTGTCGGCGTTCGTTGCATCCTCGCGCCACTCCTGGTTCATGGCGGCCAGATAGGCTCGGAGGTCTTTCCGGCGCACTTCCAGCAGCGCCCGGATAATCTTGCCTCGCACAGGATAAATGGAACCCAGCCCCGTCAATCCCGTTCCGCGAATCAGCCGCGCCAGTACAGTTTCCGCTTGGTCATCGGCGGTATGCGCTGTGGCAACCCGTGTCGCTCCGCCGTCCGCCACAATCTTCGCAAAAAAATCGTAGCGCAACCGCCGGGCGGCATCCTCCAAGTTCCAGCTATGCCGCTTCGCGGCGGCGGCCACATCATCGCGGCCGGCAATAAAAGCGAGCCCTTGCTGGCGTGCCAGCGATGCGACGAAATCTTCGTCCGCATCCGAATCCGCACATCGCAGCTGATGATTGAAATGGATCACGCACAGCGTCACCCCCAGATCGCCGCGCAGCTCCTCGAGCAGCCGCAGCAGCGCCACCGAGTCGGCTCCTCCCGAGACGGCAACGGCCAGGCAATCCCCGGCGTGCAGCATTTTGTGCCGCTGAATCGTGTCTCGAACGGATGCAGCAAGCGGCGAAATCATGGCAAGGATTAAGACGTTCTATTCCTATGGTATCAGTCGCGGAAAGGCGCGTACAGGTGGGAGTGAATCAGTGGTCCGACATCTGCTGCGCAAGCAGGGCTCGACTGTAGGCAATTCGGCGGTCCAGAGCGACCGCGGCGAAATAGGTACAGTTGATTCGCTCACGCTCCGCCCATTTGCAAACTCCCGGAGCAACAGAACGCGCGAGCGTCCCAAGCCACCCCATCATCCCATAGTAAACGCGGATGACGATCAAATCGCTTTGGTCGTCGCTCTTCTGAGGGCACAAGCGGACCAGTTGCACCAACTGGCCAAATTGCTCGCTTCGGACTTCTTCCCCTTCGATTCTCGCAACCTCGCGCACCTGTTCGGAAAGCTCGGACTTCTGATACGCCGCAATCACAGAACGCGAGTAGGCGACAAAGAATTGGAGCAATAAGGCGACTGATATCACGCAGATGAGCGCGGCAATCATGGATGTTGATGCGCGGTGATCTGTTGAGCCGGTACGCGTGCCGACACGCGCGCCGTCTCCAGTCGCGCCTCCTCGGAAACTCGCGTGAATGTGTAAGCCCAAGCCAGCGGCAAAAACGTCCCGGCTATGGGAGGTACCCATTTCAAGAAATTCGCTTCGAGCCCCGGAAAAAGATTACGAAGGGCATACCCGGCCGCTTCGGAGCTAAAGAAAATACCCAGCGCAAGAATAAGCTGAATCAGCCGCGTTCTGGTTTCGCGCAATTTGATAACCGCGCCCCACAACAAATATGTCAGCACTACCCCGACGAAATAAAGATTTTGGCTCATCTCCACCACGAACCGGCCCGTGAGGTGATGGCTTGGCATCTGCCGAACGACAAGATAAGAAAATAGAGCGGTGGCAGAAAGGAGACCAACGGCTGCCCGCCGAACATACTTTCCGGCTCCCATCTGTTGAAACACCTGTTGATAAAAACCCATGATCACGAAGAAGAGCGAGATCGTAAGGAGTGCGTCAGTGTAGTAGTACACATATCCGTACAACTGTGAGCGGATGCCGAAATGCTGCAGGACGTAGATTTGGCCAATGGTTACAGCCGCGGCCGCAAACATGTAGATAATCAAGGAGACATAGCGGAAAGAAGCTCTCAGGAAGCAGAGGCGCACGACCACGCACACCTCAGCAAGGAAACTGAGAAGGGTCAAAACGTAGTCGCATGGACCAAGCATATTCTACTAAGCTCTATTTCTGAGGCCTGGTCCTAAAGCTGCTTTTTCCGGAACGCGAGCCTTACCGGCCGTCAGGCAGTATTGGCACCGGCGCGCCCGTACTTGCAAACAGCTTCCCGTCAGGCAGTATCGGCACCGGCGCGCCCGTACTTGCAAACAGCTTCCCATCGGGCAGTATCGGTACCGGCGCGCCCGTACTTGCAAACAACTTCCCGTCGGGCAGTATCGGCACCGGCGCGCCTGTGCTCGCGAAGCTTGGGCTCACCGTTTGATTGGCGGCCAAGTTGCGAAGACCAACCGCGCTCGCTAGCACCAACAACACTAAAACCACTAACATCAGCCACTTGTTCATAGGAACCCCCCGAGTCTGAGATTACAACTCGGCGGATTCTATGTGGTCCTGTGTTGTCAAGGGGTAAAAGTTTAGACGATGTGTCTAAACGGTACACCCCTTCGTTCCTGGTTTTACCAGGGCCTCGATTCAACTGTCCCGGCCACGGTAGCCTCCGGGTTTGTTTGTGTCAACGGTACCTTAGTACCGCCGGAAATGGGCCGCCGCACTGTGCCATTTTTGGTTATGCGGAAGTCGGCTCAACGAGTTCACTTAGCACACGGCTCCCCGACGACAGAGTACGCATATTTTGGTGCTGACTCAGTTTCCGGTAACGGCGTTAATCGGGACTTGGCCCCCAGGACTTCGGGTCGCCGTAGAATATTGGAGCCTATTGGCAGTTGACAGACGCTCTCTGGTCGTGGCAAGTGCAAGTGCTAAAGGAGGCTCTATGAGACGTACTCCCCTCATGACCATTCTTGTGTTTGTCGCTGGTCTCGGCATCGGCTACTTCGCCCGAAGCGCTGGTGTAGGCACGCCCCACAGAACGGACACGCACGCGGCAGACTTGGCCGCCATCGAAAAACTTGACCAAGAAGACATTGAAGTCACGCTATCCCAAGACCCGAAAGGGCTGGCAGACGTCTGGGCGGAGGAGGGAGTGCGCATTACGCCGGGGAATCCGCCTACAGTCGGCAAGGTGGCCATCGCGGCTGAGAATGAGAAGGTTCATGCGGAGCACCCAGAATTCAAGGTGTTGAAGTACGCGCCGGACATCAAAAACTTACAAATCGCTATCGCGGATGGCTGGGCGATTGAGGTCGGCTCTTTTGAGGCAACGTACAGGTTGTCTGCAAAGGAGAATCCGGTCAGTGTCCATGACAAAGGTATGCGTTTGCTGAAACGGCAGAGCGACGGTTCATGGAAATTCGCTCTAGTTGGGTTGAAATGAAAATGTGAGCGTGCAGAGGAGGTCCTATGAAACGCACTTCTGTGCTCGTGACTATCGGATTTCTCGCAGGACTCGCCGTCGGTTTCTTTGCCCATAGCGCGGAGGTCGGCAGGCTTTTGCGAAGTGACATCCGCGCCGCGGACCTTGCAGCCATCGAAAAAGCGCACCAAGAGGATATTGAGGCCACACTGACGCAAGACCCGAAGCAACTGATAGACCTCTGGGCGGAGGATGCGGTGGCCTTCTATCCGGGAAGCCTGCCTGCGGTGGGCAAGCAGGCCATTGGGGCTGCGAATGAGAAATTCCACGCCCAGTACCCGGGCTTCAAGGTGTTGAGCTACACGGCCAAATACAGAGACCTTCAAGTCGAGGACGGCTTGGCATGCGAGTGGTTCGAACGTGAAGGCCGATATAAACTGTCTCCAGAGTCTCCGCCGAGCAGTTGGCACGCCCACGGACTGCAGGTGCTGAAGCGGCAGAGCGACGGCTCGTGGAAAGGGGAGATGGTCTTTCCTGCAAGTTGAGACAAGCTTGCCATTGGCGGGAATGTTAAGACGGAATCGTGAGCGGGCAAATCAGGACGAGCACGGCAGCAGCGTGGGAGAGCTGCCAAAAGGCGCATCCCATCCTGAAGCAGGCCAAAGCCGAGTACGCGAAGCTGCAGTAACCGAGCCCCAAAGAAACGGCCTTTGATTGACGGTGATTGTTCGGATTATCTCGCTCTAGTGCCCGATAAGTCGGATAACCGGACATCTGGAATCCCCTGATCGGGGCTTGTCCGGTAACCGCGTTTACCAGGGAGTTTATCCCTCGGCGGATCCCTTGATTCGCGATAGTTTCAGAGTTGCCGACAAGCCGGGAGTAAAGTTAGACGACTTTGCGGTCTAACAACAGAGGCAGGGGTACAATGGTCGTGTTTTGCCGGGCGAAGGGAAATTCCCGATGAAGTCCATTGCGCTGGCCATTGTGTTGATTTTCCCGGGAGCGTCGGTTTGCAGCGCGCAGGGCAAGCCCACGGGAGATTGTTCCTTCCCCGACGCCGGATTCGCCACGAGGCCCGGGCAGAGGGTACAGATCGCGGAGGTCGCGACACGGGCTGCGGTGGAACTGGAAGAGTGCGGCTCCGAGAAAGGATGCATTGTATCTCCTGCCGCGTCGGGAACACCGGTCCTGATCTATCGGGAGCTGAGAGAGTGGACCTGCGGCTACTTCTCCGGTCGTGACGGCGCCGGGCCGGCGTGGATCCGCAGCGACGCGCTGCGTGTCGTGCCGTACGATGGGCGCCCGCCTCTGAACGCGTGGTTGGGAACCTGGACCGGCGGCGAAGACCGTGTGCTGATCCGCGCAGGGAGACTGCCTGGAACACTGCATCTGGTGGGCAACGCGCAGTGGCATGGCAGGGGCGACGATGCCCATTTCGGTGACACGGAAGGCGGCGCCTCGCCGGTCGGCAATCATCTGCACTTTGTCCAAAACGGACCCAACAGCTGCACGATCGACATGACGCTGCTGAAGCGCTATATTCTCGCCAGCGACAATGGGCTTTGCGGAGCGCTGAACGCCCGCTTTCAAGGCATCTGGAAGCGTACCGAGCCGTAGCTTCTATTCCTCGTCGGCACAACGATTCGCAAGAGTGCAGCCGCGCGTCGGTTAGCACTCTGGTAATGAGGTATTGGCGGAGGCGACGCGCGAAGCGATAGCACGTACAGGACACCCCATGCCCGAGACATCGAAGGCGATCTTGATGCAAAATCGGTGTGCCATGTATGCTTAGAGGCTACCACCATGTCCGACGACGAACCGCTTAGTCTGCTGCAAACCTCACACAGTCCCGAATCAGGTTCCACCGAACCCGACCTAAATAAGAGAGATGGCGGCATGGTTGTCCTCATTACCCTTGGCTACCTCGCGCTCGGTTCCATCCTCTTGTGGAATCTGGTAGACCGTCCTGATGGAATCCAAATCTTCGCGATGGTGGCATACACCTTCTTAATTCCTTACATCGCGTCAGCTCGTTTCCTCAATCTCGTTCCCTGGGATCGACTGATTCGTGGAAGGGTCCTGCTGGGACATTGTCTTGCGCTGGCGATTGTTTACGGCATTACGACCGAGGCTCTGGCAGCCAAGGTCCGTCTTCCCACTTGGTTTATTACTTCGGGCCGAAGGCCCTCTCTCTTCCTTGTTTGTCTTGGCGGCATCCTTTTAGCCTTGGCTTTCTGTGAGTATCACTGGGTGATGAAATCCAACGATGAATGAGTGCGACAAACGACTGCGTGACGGCAAACTTGATCAGTCATCGACTCTGATGATAGCTGGGCGTTCCGCGGGAATATGAGGGCCTTGCCGATCCAATGCTCCGGTCTCGCACTGACCGTTGTCAAGCTCCTGATTACCGCGGTTATCGGAAACTGAGTCACTACCGCATATTTTCGCTACATTTCCCTGCGGCATAAGCGGTGTAAGATGTCCGTCGCTTATGGCGCTTCCCATGTCTGCGTGGCCGGCTGATCCTGTCGAGACCGCAGTGCCACTCGTCACCTTGCGCAATGCCTTTTCGCATCCGTACGATTCGGCGATTGCCGCGGCGCGCACTTGCTACGCCCCGCGGCTGATCCAGCCGGAAGAAATCACCGAGAAGCAACGCGTCAACATTGGCGCAGCAACTTTCTATAGCGGGCATCACACCGTTTACCAGCACGCTCACTTCGAATTTGGACTGGAAAACATCAGCCGGCAATTCGTGTGGTCGTTTCTCCACGCTCATCCGTTCTACAATTCCGAACAGCAAAGCCAGCGCTACGTTCGCCTGGATCGCGCGCAAGCGTACATCCCGCCAGATGGCGTGAATTTTCGCGCCCCGGAGCGGGCCATCTACGAACGCGCTGTCGCTCGCGCCTGGATGCATTATCGCGAACTCGCTCGCGTCCTCGAACCGGAAGCGAATCGCATCCTCAGCGACATTTGGCATATCGGGCCCATGTCCCATCCGCGCCGCGTGGAAAAAATCAAAGCCGCCGCGGGAAAGCGCTCCATCGAAGTCGCGCGTTATGTGCTTCCGGTCGCTGCTTTCACCACCATGGTTCACACCCTCTCCGGCATTGTCCTCCACCGCTTGTGGCGCATGCAGGGCGCCTGTGACACGCCCGCCGAAGCGCGCGGCATTCTTCAGCAAATGGTGGAACGGGTTCGTGAAGTAGACTCTCAATTTTTCGATCGTTTCGAAACCGAGCCGCTGGAGGATTTACCCGAGTGGGTTGGGGCAAAGAAGGGCAGCGATGGTGAATCCTTCGCGGTGGAATTCGATGCCCAGCTCGCGGGACGTACTTCGAAGCTCGCCGACTATTCCGCGAATGCGCTCAAAGTTGTCGCGGGCGCGTATCGCGCGGTGCTCGGCCTCACGGAAAAAGATTGCTCGGACGCCGACGCCATCGACCGCCTGCTCAATCCGTCGCACAACGCCTATCGCCGCGAATGGATCAACATCGGCGTGCACGCACCGATCATGCGCGCGCTGCAGCATGCGAATTTCACGTTCGCCAAAAAAATCAGCCACACCGCCGACAGCCAAGACCAGCGCCATCGCATGATTCCCGGCTCGCGTCCACTGTTGACCTTGGCCGACACGCGCACGCCCGACTACATCACTCCTATGCTCATTCGCGAAAATGCGCGCGCGCGCGAAATTTACGAAACGGCGATGGCGGAAGCGTGGGTCGCGAAAAACGAATTGCTTGATCGCGGCGTTTCCGCGGAGATTGCCCTGTATCTTTTGCCGAACGCCAAAGCGATTCGCCTGGTCGAATCCGGCTCGCTGCTTCACCTGCTGCACAAGTGGACGATGCGCACTTGCTTCAATGCACAGGAAGAAATCTACCAGGCTTCGATGGAAGAGATTGAACAGTTGCGCGCTGTTTTCCCCCAGTTTGCACAGTACATCGGGCCGCCGTGCTACTTGCGCGCCGGCATCACCACGCCGATTTGCACCGAAGGCTCGCACTTCTGCGGCGTAAAGGTCTGGCAGGATTTTCCCAATATTCAGCGCCGCATATGACGCGCCGGGGGAGTTTGGCGTATTACCTGGCCGCGTGGGTCTGTGGTTGTTTTTTCATGAGCCTCACGATCTGGGTGGGAAGCGAGCTGCACCCAATCGAGCCGCGCTCTGTTGCGCTGCTGCTGTACATATATTTTCTCTCGCTGATGTTTGGCGCCGTCACGTCGCTTCTTTTCGGTTTTTTCCTTCGCCGCGCTGCGAACAGCATGCACTGGAATCGCACGTGGCATTGGCTTGCCGGCGGCGCGATTCTCGCGCCAGCATTGACCGCGCTGCTTGGTGCAATCGCCTCATCATATACGTTGCAAGGAAGCGGCTGGCGCGATTGGATCTTCATTCCTCTCACCGGCCCTTACCTGATCAATGGCAGCCATCGCTGGATGCCGTTGCTCGCAGCGCCCGCGGGAGCGGCAACTGGATGGGTGCTCTCTCGCATTCATCGCGCATTTGCGGTGCCTTCTCTACCCTGACATCGCGAAATTTTCAGCCGCTCGTGCATCGCTAGTGAATATTACGAGCGCCAGCGTAGCGTGACCGGCCCTTCGACGGGATGCGCGGCTGCGGCACCGGTGCGCTTCGATTCCAGATGCGCGGCTTTGAGTTGAAAATACCATTTCGCGGGACGGTCGGCGTCGTCGATCAGCATCAAATGCGGATTTGATTTCAATCCTTCCGACTGCTTGGTCATTGTTTCGGTATCCTGCGCGATGAATCGCGGGCCAAGCACGTGAATGATGAAGCCGACGACCGGGAAAAATCGCAGCACGTTCCATGCGGCGCAAAAATCGAGGCGGCACAAATCGCGGCGAATCGGCGTCACCACCGCGCGACTGGAAAACCAGAGCTTGCCGGAGCGCACCTGTTCCAATCGGTAGCTTGGCAGCATGAAATCGATGGTGGTGGTGACGGGCGCGCCAGTGATGAGCTTTAGAATTTTGTATGGGAGACTGTTCGACGATGGCGCATGCGGGCTCATACGGAAGCCATCGGGAATCGGCTCGAATTGCTTGTGCTTTTCGTGGATGCTGCGCCGGCTGCGCCACCACCACGATTGATGCACGAAGGGGCCGTGTGCGGGATCCATCAGACCAATCACGCCGTGATCGACGTGCACGGGCATTTCCGCGGAGAGATGCGCGATGCTGTAATCGCCCGCCGAACTTCGGCAGCTCCGGCGCAGCGACGGAAGGCTGCTCGATGCGCGGCGAATCCGGCGAAGCCATGTAAACCCAGATGTAACCGTCGCGCTCTTCGCAGGGAAAAGCGCCGGCATAAATCCGGTCGGCGCGCAGTTTGGAATCGGAAGTGATGGACGGGATTTCGCGGCACTGGCCGGTGTGCGCTTCGAATTTCCATCCGTGATAGCTGCACTCGACGGCTTGACCGTCGAATTGGCCGTAGGAGAGCGGCATGCCGCGATGAGGGCAGACGTCGCGCAGCGCAAACGGTCTTCCGCGCGCGTCGCGTCCAATCACGAGCGGCACTTCGAGGAGCGTGGCTTTGCTTAATTTGCGGCCGGAGAGCTGATTCGAGCGCAGCGCGGGATACCAATAATCCCAGAGCAGACCGAGGTCGGGTTCATTGGCGCCAAGCTGGTTAGGTTCGCTCATTTGCGGGCACATCGTAGTATACGTGTCCGGCTGGGACAACACTCCGAACAGGCGCGGGAGGGGAGTGTCCGAAAGCGGACGGATAATTTTTCTAAGAGCAGAAATTTCCGCGATTAGAAATGACCTCGGTCTTTTGTTTTGTGTGAGTTGCATCGAGTTCTAATTTCCCATATTTCCTCGATTAGAATTTAAAAAGCGCATAAAAAGCAAAAAGCCGCGTCGCCGCGGCCCCCTTTCTCTTCTCCCGTTTTGTCCCTGTTTGGCTGGAGTCTCCAGCCGTAAGGCCTTATGTACCATATAGTAATCAGAAAGTCAAGGAGAAATGGCCGGCGTAGCTTCAAAGAAGGCTGTGTAAATTCGGGGGAGGCTTGCACGGACCGGCGGGAAGATGCAGCACCGTTGACTGTCCGCGGCAAATTCCTCACTTTTCTCTACAATATCCGCGCGGCTCATTCGTCTACACGGGTGGGTGAAGCAAGCGTTGAGCGCAAGCGAGTGGAGCCTAATCGAGATGGCCGACGAACAGGATCAGCGGATCTCCGAAACCGTCGCGCGGGAGCAGGCTCGGCTGCGCAACTTCATCCGCAGGCGGGTGCCCGACGGCGTGGACGCGGAAGACATTCTTCAGGACGTCTTCTCCGAACTCGTGGAGGCGTACCGCCTGATGAAGCCGATCGAACAGGTGGGAGCTTGGCTGTTCCGGGTGGCGCGCAATCGCATTACGGACCTGTTCCGAAAGCGAAGGCCGGAGGCACTGCGCGGCCAACGGGAGCGTGAAATCGACGGCGAGTCATTCGCGCTCGAAGAGCTGCTTCCGTCGCCGGACGCCGGCCCCGAAACGGTGTATGCCCGAACCGTTTTGCTCGAAGAGCTCGAGGACGCTCTGGATGAGCTCCCGCGCGAGCAGCGCGAAGTGTTCATCGCGCATGAAATCGACGGCCGCAGCTTCAAGGAACTGGCGGCGGAAACGGGCTTGAGCGTGAATACGCTGCTCTCACGCAAGCACTACGCGGTGATTTTTTTGCGCCAACGGCTTCGCGGCATCTACGACGAATTACGCATCAGGACGAGGAGATAAAAAAATGAGCTCAGACCGGCCAGAATTCGCGCACCGAACGACGAAGAAAATCGTGGGTTTCATCATTGCAGCTTTGGTTTTCATCCCTCTGGCGATCTTCGTATTCGGCGAGATCGTCTATCACTTGTGGAATTGGCTGATGCCCAGCCTCTTCCATCTGTCCGCGCTTACGAGCCTGTGGCAAGCCTTCGGCCTGATGATCCTCAGCTGGATTCTGTTCGGCGGGCTGCGCGGAGCTGCGCGATACCGCTCGGGCCGCGGCGGCCATTGGCGCGATCGCGATCGCATGAAGGATCGTTGGGAACAGATGACTCCCGAAGAGCGCGACAAGTTTCGCGAATGGGTCCGCGCCCGCTGCGGCCCCGTTGCCGTGGATGCGCAGCCCAAGGCTTGAACTGGCCGAAGTAAAGCGCCGAACGGCCAGCCTCGAGACCGCCGCTACCGAACACGAAAAGCGCAGAGTCTTGGAGAACTTAGACTCTGCGCTAGGCGCTACACCCTGCTCCGTATCCCGGCCTGCTGGACGTGCGGACCAGCTCACTTTATCTGGATGCGGTCGAATTTGTCGTGCGGAGACATGTCGGAAAGGATGACGGTGTCGCCGACGTTAAGTCCCGACAGGACTTGAATCGTGCTCACACTGATGCGGCCGAAGTGCACGTTGACGCGCACAGCTGCTTTGCCATTGTCGATAACCTTAAACAAGGGCATTTGAGAATTCGAAGTCTCTGGTCCAGCTGGACGGCCGACGTAGACGACATTTTCGAGCTTGGCGATGCTAATAGTGCCTTCGACCTGCGCATTTGCGTCGAGTCCCGCGGGCAAGGCGGAATCCAGCGCAATATAGACGTTGCGCATCCCAGTCACAACCTGCAAGCTGACTCTCATTACGTGCCCCCTCACGAGGCCTTTGTGCGTGTCCACCTGCGCGCTCTGCCCAACGCGCACGTCCGCCGCTAGCAGCTCCGGCAGCTCCACCGTCGCCATCGGCTTCCCGTTCAGTAAAGTCAGCGTTCCCAGGCCGCGCACGGTGATTACCATGTTGCCTTTCTTAACCGTGTCGAGCCAGATGGTGTTCGCATCTACGACGGGTTCGCTGGCAACCGCCGGGGACTCTTGCGCCAGCGCAGCACCGGCCGATGCTCCTGGGGCGATTCCGGTTTGCGGCGGAGTCTGGGGGCGTGGCGCGGCTTTGAGGGGAAAAACGGAAACGGCGAGAACAGCAGCCGTCGCAAGCAAACAGGCGATGGCGGACAACGAAGCGATCAATCTGGTGCGAGACATACGAACCTCCTTGAGCATGAGCGCGACCCGCTCGACGAGCTGACGCTCGACGAGGAATGGCGGCGCGGGAATGGCCGCGATGCGGCTGCGGCTGGTGGTGAATTCGAGCAGGGCTTCCAAATACGGCTTGCGCGCTTGGGTAAGTCTTACCACTTCGAGATCCACGACCTGCTCACGCGCCAGGCGAATGCGCGCGATAAGCCAGAGGACGGCAGGATGGAACCAGAGCGCGGCGCGAAGAATTTCTTCGGACAAGTGATGCGCCCAGTCGCGGCGGCGGACGTGCAAGAGTTCGTGGCAGGCGATGGCGGACTGGAATCGCGCGTCCAGGTGCAGGAATCGCTCGGGGAGGAGAATCACCGGCGTGGCAAAGCCGAACGTGACCGGCGAGTCGACTTGCGCGGAAAGACGAAATTCGGCGCGGGCGGCGACGGAAGTGCGGATGCGTTCGAGAATGGCGGCGGATTCAACGTGCGCGGGAATCGGCGAGGATGCGCGGCGGAACTGGCGAAGTCTGAAGAGACCGAGCAACAGCATCGCGAGACGCACGGCGATTCCGGCAAGAATCACGGCGGCAAGAATTTGCGCGAGGATCAGAAAGCTGGGGAAATGCCAGTGCGCAACCGCGGGACTCGACGTGGGAATCGCGGGGGCGAAGAAGTTGCCTGGCGCGGTGGAGATGGCGGCGATGCTTTGTGCGCGGCGCCAGGGCTCGACAAACGGGAGCAACAGACTCACCGCAAGCAGCGTCCGCCAATACGCGAGAAGCACGCGCGGATGGCGATTTGAAAAAGACGCGCAAGAAATCCCGCGGCCAGCACGAGCAGAGCCAGCTGCGCGCTCCAAAACGCGAGATTGGAAAACCATAAGGGCATGTTCATCGCAACCCCCGGATTACTTCCATGCACTTCACTCCACTTCAGGAACGGTCATTTGGTTTCCTCGATCATGCGCTTAATTGCTTGCAACTCTTTTTCGCGAATGTGGCGCGTTTTGACGAGATGAACGAGGAGCGGTTCCGCTGAACCGTTGAAAACACGATCGATGAATTCGCGGAGCATGCCGCCGATGACCTGATTCTTCGGCTGCGCCGGGCGGTAAATGAAGGCGCGGTCCTGGCGACGCTTTTTCAAATAGCCTTTGGTCTCCAGGATTTTCATCATGGTCATAACGGTGGTGTAGGCGATTTTGCGATGCGCGAGCAGGGCTTCATAGATATCGCGGACCGTGGCGGTGTCGCGCTGCCAGACGAGCTTCATGATTTCCAGTTCCTGCGGGGTGAGCGTGGTGTGTTTGGGTCTCATAGAGGCGTTTTATAGTACTAAGTAATTCGTATGTCAAGCGGAAAAATGCGGAGAATGGGCACCGAGACCAAAAACGGCCGGGCCGGAAGGCTGCGGCTGCAAACTACGAAACGACCGCACGGGTCGTTGAACAGCGAAGACTCCGCGCTACAAAGGCCTGCGGCGTGGACAGTGCGGAAGGGTTCTGATAGATTCCGGCACCTATGAAAATCAAATCGAGGTTGCCGATGCTCAACGTTGGTTTGCCGATGCGCAACATTGTTGCGGTGATGGTTCTGCTGCTGGCACCGATCACACTCTCGCAAACGAAGCGGCCGCTCACGGTGCAAGACTTCGATGGATGGCGCGACATCCAGAGCGAAGCGCTATCGAATGACGGAAAATTCTTGGCGTATGGCCTGTTTCCGGAAGACGGCGACGGCGTGGTGGTCGTGCGCAACCTTCGGACAGGCGCTGAGTTTCGCGAGGCGGCGGGGAGCCGGCCGCTGCGCGCGCTGAGGACTCCGGAAACGGATGAGCCGGTGCCGCCGCCGGCGGTGACGATTGCTTTCACCGCGGACAGCCGGTTCGTGGTGTTTTCGGCGTTTCCGCCGAAAGCGGACGTCGAAAAAGCCGCCAAGGAAAAAAAGACGACCGAAGAGATGCCCAAGAAGTCCATGGTGATCGTGGATTTGGCTTCCGGGGCGGCGGTGCGCGTCGAGCGCGTGAAGAGTTTTAGAGTTCCCGAGAACGCAGGCGATGCGGTTGCGTATTTGCGCGAAGCGGAAACGCCGAAGACCGCGGAAGGAAAGAAGGCGGGAACCAAGGACAAGAGCACGGCGGACGCCGCGACGGACAAATCCGACGTCGGCGCAGCGAAAAAGGAGTTTGGAACGGAGTTAGTGCTGCGGAATTTGCAGACACGCAAGGAGCGCACGTTTGCGGACGTGCTGACGTACACGCTCGCGAAAGACGGCGCGACGCTGGTGTATGCGGTGGCCGCAAAGAACGAAGCTGCGGACGGGCTGTTCGCCGTGAACGTGGCGATGGATTCGGCGGCGCAGGCGCTGCTGACGGGCGCTGGCAAATACGTGCAGCTCGCATGGGATGAGCCGCAGAAGCAGCTCGCTTTCTTGAGCGACCGCGACGACGCGAAAGCGAAGCAGCCGAAGTTTGCGCTTTATCTTTGGCAGCGGGGCACCAAGGCTCCGGATGAAGCAGTTTCCGCGACAGCGCCGGGCTTCCGCAACGAATTTGCGATCAGCGAGAAAGGCGCGATCACTTTCAGCCATGATGGCGCGCGGATTTTCTTCGGCTGCGCGCCGCCGCGAGCCGAACACAGTCCCGCGGATGATGTGCCGGCGGACGAGAAGGTCAATGCCGATCTTTGGAGCTGGAAGGATGAGCACATCCAACCGATGCAGAAAATCCGCGCAGAACAAGAGCGAAACCGGACGTATCGCGCCGTTTACCATGTGGCCGAGAAAAAGATGGTGCAGCTTGGCGATGAGACGATGCGCGAAGTCACGCCGAGCGAAGACGGATTGTGGGCGATTGGGGCGGACAATCGCGCGTACGGCCCGGTGTGGGATTACGACGCCGAGTACAACGACTATTACCTGGTGGATACGCGGAGTGGCGAGCGGCGGCTGATTTTGAAGAAGCAGCTCGAGCCGCTGAGCTGGGCGCCGGACGGGAAGCATATTTTGTATTTCGGGGACAAGGACTGGATGACGATTTCCGTGCCGGACGGAACAATCACGAACCTGACGCAGAACCGCGGCGTGAATTTCTGGCGCGAGGACGTGGACTACCCGGCGGCTGCGCCTCCGTATGGATCGGCGGGTTGGACGAGGGATGGCAAGTATGTGCTGTTGTACGACAAGTTCGATATTTGGCGAATGACGCCGGACGGCGGCGAGGCTGTGAACCTGACGCGAGGCGTTGGGCGCAGCTCGCATATCGAGTTCCGGTATGTCTATTTCGGCGGGAACCCGAAAGCTCCGGAGGCGCGATGGATCGATGCGACGAAGCCGTTGCTGCTGAAGGCGACAGATACAGAAACGTTCGATAGTGGGTTCTATCGCATGCGCGCGGACGGGCCGGCCAATGCAAACGATCCGCCGCAGAGACTGATTTTCGACGCGAAGACTTTTACGGAGCCGCTGAAGGCGAAGAACGCGGACGTTGCTGTGCTGGCCGCTTCTACGTTCGAAGAGTTTCCGGACTTGCTGGTCACGGATTCGAATTTTTCGGCGCTGAAAAAAGTGACGGACGCGAATCCGCAGCAGGCGCAAATCCTGTGGGGTACGGCGGAGCTGATTCACTATCTGAACGCGGACGGCGTGCCGTTGAAAGGAATTCTGTACAAGCCGGCGAATTTCGACCCGCAAAAGAAGTATCCGATGATCATTTATATTTACGAGAAACTCTCGGATAACCTGCACGAGTATTATGCGCCGCAGCCAAGACACACGATTATTCCCAGTTTTTACGCCAGCAATGGTTACCTAATTTTAGAGCCGGACATCGTCTACACCATCGGCGAGCCGGGGCAAAGCGCGCTGAAGTGCGTGCTGCCGGCGATCGATTCGGTGGTGGCGCAAGGCTTTGTGAACGAAAAAGCCATCGGGATCGAAGGACACAGCTGGGGCGGGTACCAGATCTCGTACATGATTACGCAGACGAATCGGTTTCGCGCGGCGGAGGCGGGCGCGCCGGTGGTGGACATGTTCAGCTCGTACGACGGAATCCGCTGGGGAAGCGGAATGCCGCGGCAATTCCAGTATGAGCACACGCAAAGCCGCATCGGCGGTTCGCCGTGGCAGACGCCGCTGAAGTACATGGAGAACTCGCCGATTTTCATGGCGGATCGCATCACGACACCGCTGCTGATTCTGCAGAATGACGCGGACACGGCCGTGCCGTGGTACCAAGGGATCGAATACTATCTGGCGCTGCGCCGACTGGGTAAAGAGGTTTACATGTTCTCGTATAACGGCGAGCCTCATGGAATTGTGCGGCGAGCTGACGCGATGGACTTCACGGTTCGCATGCAGCAGTATTTCGATCACTTCCTGAAAGGCGCGCCGGAGCCGGATTGGATGGTGCACGGCATTCTGTATATCGACCGGGATGCGGAAAAGGCGCGGTTCAAGCAAAAGACCGGGGTGTATTAGGGCGCAGAAGTTCTCTTCCATTTGACAAACTGACCGGCTGTTTCTATGCTGTTCACAGGCACGCATGCCATGTTTGCCGCGTTTTATTAGCGCTTCCACATAAGGCCCTCCACGGGTCGTCGCTGTAGTTTTTCTATCGTCCTTTGCTGTTTTGTCATTCCATTTTACAGGTCCGGTTCGCCGGACTTTAAGGTTTTGCGGGGTTTGACGGGAGCTCGCCATGAGCAACGCGAATATGTTTCAAAAACTGGATCAGATCGAGGCTCGCTACGAGGAGTTGACGACGGAGCTTTCCTCGCAGGAAGTGCACGCCGACTCGGGCCGCTACCAGAAGGTCGCGAAGATGCACGCGGACCTGTCGCAAATGGTTTCGAAATATCGCGAATGGAAAGAGATCGAGAAGGGGCTTTCCGACGCGAAACAGATGATCGCCGAAGCGGAAGACGCGGAAATGAAACAGATGGCGCATGACGAGCAGCACGCGCTGGAAGCGCGGCGCGAAATCGTGGAACGCGAACTGAAAGTGCTGCTGCTGCCGACGGATCCCAACGACGAAAAAAACGTGATCGTGGAGATTCGCGCGGGCACGGGCGGCGATGAGGCTTCGCTGTTCGCGGGAGAGCTGTTTCGGATGTACTCGCGCTACGCGGAATCGCAGGGCTGGAGAGTAGAAGTGCTGGAAAGCTCGGCGTCGTCGATCGGCGGGGTGAAGGAAATCATTGCCGCGATTCAGGGACAAAAAGTGTATTCGAAGCTGAAGTACGAGAGCGGCGTGCATCGCGTGCAGCGCGTGCCAGCGACGGAACAGCAAGGGCGGATTCACACATCCGCGGCGACGGTGGCCGTGCTGCCCGAAGCGGATGACATCGACATCAAAATCGAGGCGAAGGACTTACGCGTCGATACGTTCTGCTCATCGGGTCCGGGCGGGCAGTCGGTGAACACGACGTATTCCGCGGTGCGCATCACGCATATACCCACGGGGCTGGTGGTTTCGCAGCAGGATGAAAAATCGCAAATCAAGAATCGCGCCAAGGCCATGCGCGTCTTACGCACGCGGCTTTACGAAATGGAGCAGGAAAAGCAGCACCAGCAGATCGCCGCGGAGCGCCGCGGGCAAATCAAGACCGGCGACCGCTCGGAGAAAATCCGCACCTACAATTTCCCGCAGAACCGCGTGAGCGACCATCGCATTGGCCTGACGCTGCATCAACTGACGGAAGTGATGGATGGGAAGCTTGGGCCGCTGGTGGACGGGCTGGTGACTTATTATGAGGCGGAAAGACTGAAGAAAGAATTGAGCGACAACGGTGACAGGGGCGGGAAGGCGTGATGAGCGCACCGGTGAAAATTGACGCAGAGGTAACGGTGCGCGGCGCGCTGCGCGACGCACTGGGCCGCCTTCAGGATATGCGCGTGCCATCGTATGCGCTTGCGGCGGAATTGCTGCTGATGCATGCGCTTGGATGCGACCGCGCGTGGCTTTATTCGCATCCGGAAGCGGCAATGGATTCTGGCGTTGCGCGGAAGTTTTTCGAGCTTGTTGCGCAGCGCGCGAGTGGCGTGCCGACGCAGTATTTGACCGGAAAGCAGGAATTCTGGGGGCTGGAATTCGAAGTCACGCCGGCGGTGCTGATTCCGCGGCCGGAAACCGAGCACGTGGTGGAAGTAGCGCTCGAGAGACTCGGAGAGCAGCGACGGCACGAGAATTTGCGTGTCGCTGATATCGGGACTGGCTCTGGCTGCATTGCCGTCGCGCTGGCGCACGAATTGCGCGGCGCGGAAATTTTGGCCACGGACATTTCCGCCGCGGCGCTTGAAATTGCCCGGCGCAATGCGGAGCGACACGGCGTTTTGGGGCGCATACGCTTCGTCGAATGCGATCTGCTCGATGCGGCTGCTCGAGAAGGAAGGCACTTCGACCTGGTAGTCAGCAACCCGCCGTACGTGGCGCGCAGTGATGAGTCGCAATTGCCGCGCGAAGTGCGCGAGCACGAACCTCGCGAAGCGCTTTTTGGCGGCGCGACGGGAACGGAGATTTACGCGCGCCTGATCGCGGAGGCCGCACAACAGTTGCGCGCCGGCGGATTGCTGACGCTCGAAATCGGCTATGACGCACTCGAAGCAATCCGGCCGATTTTTGAGAATGCCGCGTGGAAAAACATGCGCGTCACGAACGACCTCGCCGGAATTCCTCGGGTCATTTCCGCTGAACGTGACTGAAAGCGCTGCGCGCGCAAATTGCGTGTATTATTTCCTGCACGGTTACACGTCATGCCAAAGCTTGCGCAATACCGCGCCAAACACGAATCGCCGGATGCCGCGCGGCTGACTACGGATTCCGAAGCGCGCGGGGACGTTTCCATCCTGCACGTGGACATGGATGCTTTCTTCGTTTCCGTGGAGCTGCTGGAACGGCCGGAGCTGCGCGGGCTGCCGGTGGTGGTGGGCGGAAAGGCGAACGAGCGCGGCGTGGTGACTTCGGCGAGCTATGAAGCGCGCCGGTTCGGAGTTCATTCCGCGATGCCGCTGCGAACGGCCGGGCAGCTTTGTCCGCATGCGGTTTTTCTCGACAATCGGCACGAGCTCTACACGCAGTGGAGCGACCGAGTGGCCGCGATTCTTGCGAAATATTCGCCCGTGGTGGAAATGGCGTCGATCGACGAGGCCTACATCGACCTGACCGGGACGGAGCGCATTTTGGGACCGTCGCTCGCGGCGGCGCATCGCTTGCTTGCGGACATCACGAAGTCAACGGGGCTGCCGTGCTCGGGAGGACTGGCCGCGACGCGGCTGGTGGCGAAAGTGGCGAGCGATCAGGCCAAGCCTCGCGGACTGGTGTGGGTTCCGCGCGGCGCCGAAGCGGCGTTTCTGGCGCCGCTCAGCGTGCGAAAAATTCCGGGAATCGGCAAAGTGACGGAAGCGGCGCTTGCCGCAGCGCAGATTCGGAGTGTGCAGGAGCTCGCCGTTATTCCGCTGGAACGGCTGGAAGAGATGTTCGGGCGCTGGGGCACGGCGCTTTACCGGAAAGCTCGTGGCGACGATACCTACGAATTTTTCATCGATGCGGAGCCTAAGTCGATCTCGCACAACTGCACATTTCGCGAGGACACCGCGGATCGAGAGGCCATCGAAAGCACGCTGAGCCTGCTCGCGCAAAAGGCGGGGAAGCGGCTTCGCGACGCGGGGCTTTTTTGCCGCACGGTTACGCTCACTTTACGCTTCGCCAATTTTCATACCATCACGCGCAGCCGCACGCTGGCCGCGCCCGCCGATTTGGACGGCACAATCCTCTCCACTGCGCGCGAGCTGCTGCGCGGCGCTTGGAACGGGTCGGCCAAACTGCGCCTGGTTGGCGTGGCGCTGTCTTCGTTTCTGGCGGCGTCCACGGCCTCCGGCCAACTCGAACTGCTGGACTCAGGGCATCGCGAAAAGCTCGAGCGCCTGGCGCAAGCCGCCGACCGCGTGCGTGACCGCTTCGGTTTCTCGAAACTGCAACTTGGCGGATCGCTGCGTTCTCCGCGCGACCACTGATTGCTGCGCGTCTAATCAAGGCGCGTTTTTCGCCTGTGCCGTATAATCCCGGCATGGCTTCCGCAGGTACGAACTATCCATCTCCGCCACCAAGCAATGCGCCTGGTAGGAGGCGAAAACAAGGGCGATTCCGCGAGTATTGGGCGCGCGTAACGGAAGGCCTGGCCATCGACCAACTGTGGGGCCAAATGAAGGCGGACGCGCGTTCGACGTATTCGTTCTACGCGCGCGACGTCGATTGGCAGGCCATGAGTACGGGCAGAAACTGGAAGCGCCCGTTCCGCATCGCCTGGGCGCTGTTCCAGGCGATGCTGATGAAGCTGACGCCGGCGCGGCGCGTGCTGCTGCTGATCGCTTGCGTGCTGCTGCTCATTCAGCCGAATTTTCGCTTTGGAAATGAGCGGCAGTATTCGTTCGAATTAGGCGGCACCGGCTCCGCGATTCTGTTTCTTCTGCTGGCGCTGGAGCTCGCGGATCGCGTCACGATGAAGCGCGATCTGGAAATCGCGCGAGAAATCCAGCACTGGTTGGTGCCGGAATATCCTCCGGTGGTGCCGGGCATTGACCTGGCTTTTGCCACGCGCCCACAAAATACAGTTGCCGGCGATTACTATGATGCGTTCCTGCGCGCGGGGCCCGAAGGCCATGCTGGGCAATCCTTGCTGATGGTTGTGGCCGACGTGGCTGGGAAAAGCGTGCCCGCGGCGCTGCTGATGGCGACGTTCCAAGCGAGCATCCATGCCCTGGCCGCGCGCCCCGGCAATCTGGATGAGTTGGCTCGCGACCTGAATCGCTACGCTTGCGACCACAGCCTCGCGGGTATGCGCTTCACCACGGCATTCATCGCGGAATACGACGCGTCTTCACGCCGCATTCGGTATATCAATGCCGGACACAACCCGCCCTTCTTGCGACGCGCCTCGGGAGCCATGACGCGGCTCTCCGAAGGCACAGTCCCTTTCGGTATCGATGCAGCGGCGGACTATCGCTCCGAGCCGGTCGCCATCGAACCGGGCGATCTGCTGGTGATTTTCACGGACGGAGTGCCGGAAGCCGTCAACACCTCTGGTGAAGAATACGGCGAGGTGCGGCTGCAGAATCGCGTCGAGCACTTCACGAATGAATCGGCCGCAGTGGTGCTCGCCACGGTGATGGCGGACGTGGACGCCTATGTGGGGCCTGCACGGCAGCACGATGACATCACGTGCATGGCCGTGCGCTTCCTCTGAAGGCGCTGCGGCGCCAGCGCCGCGTAAACGCACCTCGATTTGCTCGTTGCGCATTCGAGCGTCATAATTCCCCTATGAATGCACGTGAACATGCGGAGCGAATTTGCGCGCGGCTGCGCGATGCGGGCTATCAGTCGTTCTTCAATGGCGGCTGCGTGCGCGACATCGTTCTGGGCCGCGAGCCCTCCGATTACGACGTTTGCACGGATGCGACGCCGGATCGCGTTCAGCAGCTTTTTCCGGACTGCATTCTCGTGGGCGCACAATTCGGCGTGGTGATCGTTGTCGAAGATGGCGTCCAGGTGGAGGTGGCAACATTCCGCTCGGACATCGGCTCTAGCGACGGGCGTCATCCGGTTCGCGTGGAATTCTCGTCGTCTCCCGAAGAGGATGTGCGCCGGCGGGATTTCACCATCAATGGCCTGTTGATGGACCCACGGGACGAGCGGATTTTTGATTTCGTTGGCGGCCAGGCAGACATAAAGGCGCGCATTGTTCGCGCGATCGGCGAGCCGGAGCTGCGGTTTGAAGAAGACAAGCTGCGGATGCTTCGCGCGGTGCGATTCGCGGCGCGCTTCGGCTATTCGATTGAACCGCGGACTTTCGCCGCTATTCGAAAACTCGCTTCGCAAATCGAGCAGGTGTCGAAGGAACGCGTTCGCGATGAGCTAAGCAAAATGCTGACCGAGGGCGCAGCCAGACGCGCTTTCGAGCTGCTGGATGAAACCGGGCTTTTGCGCGAGGTGTTGCCGGAGATCGCGCGTATGAAAGGCGTGGAGCAGCCGCCGCAGTTCCATCCGGAGGGCGATGTGTGGACGCACACTTTGCTCATGATAGAAAAACTCCCGGCTGGCGCAGCGCGGACGCTCGCGTGGGGCGTTCTGCTCCACGATGTTGGCAAACCGCCCACGTTCAAAGCGCCATCCGGTCCAAACGATCGGATACGGTTTGACGAGCACGTTGAAGTTGGCGTGCGCATCGCGGAGGACATTTGCCGGCGTTTGCGCTTTTCCAACGAAGACACGGAGCAAATTGCGTCGCTGGTGGCGAATCATATGCGGTTCAAGGATGTGCCGAACATGCGCGATTCGACTCGCAAGCGCTTCGCGCGACTCCCGCATTTCGAACAGCATCTTGAATTGCATCGGCTCGATTGCCTTTCGAGCCACGGGAGCCTTTCAAGCTATGACTTCGTCCAGCGCTTCGTCGCCGAGACTCCGCCTGAAGCGGTCCGCCCGGCGCGGCTTCTGACTGGAGAAGACCTCAAAAGCATGGGCTTTCAGGCTGGGCCGCTGTTCAAGGAGATTCTCTCGACCGTGGAGGACGCCCAACTTGAGGGCAAAATCACATCCCGCGAGGAAGCGCTGGATCTAGTTCGCTCGCGATTCCCAGGAAAATCCGTCTAAGACATTTGTAATGAGGCGACGCCCAGGCACACTCAGGATCTCCTTGCCTGCAAGTACTCATGTAAGTGGTATATAATATTGCAGTTAAAAACAGTTTGGAATATTGAGCGTCACATGCTAAAGTCTTATAACATCACTGATGTAATGCCGTGTAACCCAATTGCGCTTGGCTGCATCTATTGGATGAGGGTATCTAGACCCCGTGGGTTTGTCCCATCGGGAGGAAAGGGGAATACAAAATGCCTAAGTCTCCATACAAACTGCCGCCGGAGCTGCCCATTCTGCCGCTGCGCGACACGGTGCTATTCCCGGGCGCGGTGATTCCGCTGACCGTAGGCCGCGATAGCTCGCTGGCGCTGCTGGATTCGCTCCAGGAAGAAGAAAAGATTCTTGGAGTGGTGGCACAGCTGGACCCACGCATCGAGGACCCGGTCGGCACGGACCTGCATGCGGTAGGCACAGTAGGCAAAGTACACAAGATGGTGCGCACGCCCAATAGCAACGTTGTGGTTTTCCTCGAAGGCCTGCACCGGATGCGGGTGGATGAAGTTATCGGCCTGAAGCCGTTTCTGCGCGCCCGCGTGGAGAATTTGCCAGACGTTGACGACGAACTCGAGCCGGAATTGACGGCTCTCTACCGAAATACGCAGGAACTCTTCCGCGAGGTTGTTTCCCGGTCGCCGCAACTTTCCGACGATTTGCAGGGCGCAGCCAACAATATGGAATCACCGAGCCAGCTTGCGGACTTCGTTGCCGGCACGCTGCCTTCGCTCAACACGCTGCTGCGGCAAGAGCTGCTGGAGACGCCCAGCGTCCGGAAGCGCTTGGAAATTCTGATCCGCGAACTCACCAAGGAAAAAGAGGTGCTCGAGCTCCGCGCCAAGATTCACGAGCAGGTGCAGGAGCAGGTGAACCAGTCGCAGCGCGAGTTTCTGCTTCGCGAGCAAATGAAGGCCATTCAGAAGGAACTTGGCGACGGAGACGACACGCAAGCAGAAGTGGCGGAGCTGCGCGAAAAAGTTGAGTCATCGGGGATGTCCGCGGAGGCCAAGAAGGAATGTGAGCGGGAATTGAAGCGGCTGGCGCGCATGACGCCAGCTTCGGCCGAATACATGGTTTCAAGAACGTATCTGGAATGGATGACCTCGCTGCCGTGGGCGAAATCATCGGGTACCGAAGATATCGACATCCACAAGGCGCAAGACATCCTGGATGAGGACCACTATGACCTGGAAAAAGTGAAACAGCGGGTCTTGGACTACCTGGCGGTGAAGAAGCTTCAGCCCTCGATGAAGGGCCCTATCCTGTGTTTCATTGGGCCACCGGGAGTGGGGAAGACATCGCTCGGCAAATCGATCGCGCGCGCGCTGGGGCGCAAGTTCGTCCGCATTTCGCTGGGCGGCATGCATGACGAGGCGGAGATTCGCGGCCACCGACGCACGTACATCGGCGCGCTGCCCGGGCAAGTCATGCAAGGCATTCGCCGGGCGGAGACGAACGATCCCGTTTGCATGCTCGACGAGGTGGACAAGTTGGGCCGTGATTTTCGCGGCGATCCTTCGGCGGCGTTGATGGAAGTGCTGGATCCGGAGCAAAACGCAACATTCCGCGACCACTACCTCGACGTGCCGTTCGATCTGTCGAAGGTTCTGTTCATCGCGACGGCAAACTGGATGGATCCGATTCCGGAGCCGCTGCGCGATCGCATGGAAATTCTCGAGCTTCCCGGCTATACCGAGGAGGAGAAGATCCACATCGCGAAGCGCTTTCTGATTCCGCGCCAATGCTCGGAAAACGGCCTCAAAGCCGACGAGCAGATCGAATTCGGCGACGAAGGCCTGCGCGAAATCATTCACGGCTACACGCGTGAAGCGGGAGTGCGCAGCCTGGAGCGCGAGATCGCCACACTGATTCGCAAACAGGCGCGGCGCATCGCCGACGGGAAAACGGACAAGCTGACGGTGACGCCGGAAGTGGTCCGCGAAACACTCGGCGTACCCAAAGTGCACGCAGAGCGCGAAGTGGAAGAGCGCGTGGCACGGCCCGGCGTTTCGGTGGGCTTGGTATGGACGCCTGCCGGCGGGGACATTGTATTCATCGAAGCCAGCAGCATGCGCGGCGGGAAGCAGTTCACCATGACGGGACATCTGGGCGAAGTGATGCAGGAGTCGATGCGAGCGGCGTTGTCGTGGGTGCGCGCCAATGCGGGGAATTACGGCATCGATCCTGATTTCTTCCGCAAGGTGGATCTGCACATTCACGTTCCGTCCGGGGCGATTCCCAAAGACGGGCCTTCGGCGGGAGTGGCGATGGTCACGGCGCTGGTGAGCCTGCTGAGCGGCCACGCGATTCGTCCGCGAGTGGCGATGACCGGGGAAATTTCTCTTACCGGCGTGGTGCTGCCGGTGGGAGGAATCAAGGAAAAAGTGCTCGGCGCAAAACGGGCGGGGATCCGCGAAGTGATTCTTCCGGCGGAGAATGAACCGAACGTGAAGGAGGATTTGCCGGAGACTCTGCTCGGCGACCTGAAGGTACACTTTGTCCACAATGTGGATGAAGCGCTGCGCATCGCGCTTGGCGACATCGAGGCTTGGCACAAACCGCTGGGACGCACCGTTCGCGAAGAACGGCCGCCCGCGAGTCCGATTCACTAAGGAACTGACACGAGGATGTATGATGAGAGGCCCGGCGTAGTTCTGCCGGGCTTTTCATTTTGCATGGTCTGGAGCCAGCCCGTTGCCCAAGAAAAAAAAGAGACGCGTGCGGAAACCGAAGCGTGGCGCGCCCAGGATTTCCACACAGCGTAAACATCCCGAGAATAAATCGCGCCGGAAACAAATCCGCGGCAGGAAACACACAGGCGCCGGGCGCCGACGCGCCCGTGCAGCTCTGATGGCGCCGCGGCAAGTCGCGGTGCGCGCGCAAGAAACTGCTTTCCAGCTTCTGGTGGCAGTGGATCGCGGCGGCATGATTCACCAGTTTCTTCGGTGGTACGCCAATGAACGAAAGCGCCCGGGCCGCATCGCGAATCCCGGGCGCTACCGCGAGCTTGTCGAGGCTATCCGCCGCGAGGCGTTCCTCGTGCTCGCGCTGCAAGTCGAGGCCGAAGCGCCGCAACGGCTTGGGGCTCGCTCACCGGAAAAGATGAGCCCGGCGCAATCCGAGCTGGTGAGTTTATTTCGTGAGGAATTCTACGTGGCGCTTGGCCGCAGTTTGGATTTTTCAGGCGACGAGTTCAACGATTTCTGCCACGACCTGGATCTCTATCGCAGCCTGCTCGGCCGCGTGCTTAGTTCACAGGCGCGCACGAATGCATTTTCGGCGCCAGCCGGACCGTTCGTCGATCGATGCGGCTTTCTGTTGGATTCGCCGATGCTCGACCAGGGCCGGCGCGCCGCCGCGAAGTTCGAATCCGAGTTGCACATTACCGCCTCGTCCGTCATCAGAAAAGTCTTCTCCCGCCGCACCTACTTCTGACGCAATCCCCGAGATTTTTCCCGCGCTACGGGTTGGGTTTGTGGCTTTCCGTTGCCTGGTGCTCGCGCGCGAGCTCGAGGACGTCAGGGCCAGTTTCCGACGAGTCGAGCAGCCAGCGGCAGAAATAGTTGGCGCGCATCCAGAAAACATACTCGGCTTCGGGCATGTAGCTGTGGCGAAGGCCGGGAAACACGAACATGTCGAAGCGCTTGTCGGCTTTGATGAGGGCGTTGGCGAGGCGCATGGTGTTGGCCATGTGAACGTTGTTGTCCATATCACCGGAGGTGAGCATCAAGTGGCCTTTGAGATTCTTGGCCAACTCAGAATTTTTGTCGATGTCGTAGAGGAATTTCACGGTGCCATCTTTCTGGTCGACTTCCCTGATCCCGTGATATTTTTCGCTCCAATATTTGTTGTAGACATTGTTGTCATGGTTGCCGGATTCCGACCAGCCCACTTTGAAAAAATCAGGATACTGAAGCAGCGCCGCGGCGGTCATGAATCCGCCGCCGGAATGGCCCCAAATGCCGACGCGATCGATATCGATGTAAGGATGAATCGCAGCGAGTTCCTCGGCGGCGGCTTTCTTGTCGGCCAGGCCGTAGTCGCGAAGATTGCCGTAACCGTACGCGTCGTACCATTTATCACGCTGCGGGCTGCCGCCGCGATTGCCGACCTGGATGACGATGAAGCCAAGCTGAGCGAGAGCCTCATTCTGATCCTTCGGTGTGAAGGACTTGTCAACGCTTTCCGTCTGCGGGCCGGGATAAACGTATTCAATGATCGGATATTTGCGTGAAGGGTCGAAGTCGAACGGTTTGTACATGACGCCGTAGAGGTCGGTGACGCCGTCGGCGGCCTTGACGTGAAACGTTTCCGGATACTTGAATCCGGCAGCCAGCAGGCGCGTGACATCGGTGGTCTCAAGATTGGCGAGTAACGCGCCTTGATCATCGTAGAGGGCCGATTTCGAGGGCGTGTCGACACGCGAAAAATTGTCGATGAAATACTTGCCGGAATCCGAGGCGCTGACGGTGTCGTCGAAATTCCCGGCCGTCAGACGTTTCAAACCGGAGCCGTCAAGATTCACGCGATAGAGATGCGCGTAGTAAGGATCTTCGCCGGCTTCGTGGCCATTGGCGCTGAAATACATGACGCGAGCCTTGTCGTCGACGGCGAGGATCGGACCGGCCATATATTCGCCAGAAGTGATTTGATTTTTCAGGTGTCCGGCGGAATCGTAAAGATAATAGTGGCCCCAGCCGTCGCGCTCGGACCACCAAATCAATTCCTGGCCGTTGCCGACCTGGCGAAGAGGCTGATCGTCGAGGTAAACATTGGAACGTTCTTCAATCAACGCCTTGGAGGTGCCGCTGGTTGTGTCGGCAATGCAGACGTCGATGCGGTGCAGGTCGCGGCTCGAGCGGGTGAAATAGAGCTTGTCGGAGGTATCCGAGAGCCATGGGCCGAGCATGAATGGGCCGAATCCGCCGAGGTTCTGCCGCTCACCTTGTAGTTGCTGCAGCTCATGCTCGCGGTCGCGAGCGAGAATGCGGTCCGTGGCGATGGTAAGCGACTGATCTTTGAACCCGGCAGTTTGAATCAAAACGTGCTGCTTGCTGGCGACATCGAATACCTGGAGTTCTTCCTGCGGGACGTTGACGTCGCCGGCCAGGGCATAGCTATAGGTTTCGAGGGTAGGGCGGGGATTCGCGAGGGTGTGAATTACCCACAAGTCGGCGACTTTGCGCTCATCGGAGCGAACCAGGGCGAATTTTTTCGAATCCTTTGACCAAGCGATGGGAATGGTAGGGGTGCGCGGGCCGGCTTGATTGGTGTCGCCCTTCTGAGATTTCTTGAGCTGCTCGATTTCTTCGTCAACCAGAACGCGCGCATAACTGTATTTGTCGACGCCGTCGGTGGTGAGCTGAGCCTCGACGACGGACTTATCGCCGGGATTCTTGGCCGCTTTGGCGTAAGTCGCGGCATCCATCATGTAAAGGTTGTAGCCACGGGCGAAGACGATCGTTTTTTCGTCGGGGGAAATGGAGGCCCACATCGGTTTCACAGGAGGAGCTTCAAAGCCATCGAGGCGCGTCAGTTTCTCCGTGGCCAGATCGTATTCGAAATAGATCTTTCGCGTTTCGGGTTTCGTTTGGGCTCCCTGGTTCTGTTCGTTTTCTTGCTGATGCTGCCCCATTCGCTGGGTTTGTTGGTGCTCGGTATCTTCCTGAATGGTTTCCTCGGTGTCTTGCTGTTTCTTTGTTTCGTTGGGGATCACGGCATCTTTCGACACTTCGATTTCAAATTGCAGCGCGGCGTCTTTGTTGATGAGCTTCAAATTCTTGATGGGCAGGTGTTGCGCGTCATAGGGGAAATTCGTCAACGTGGAAAGCTGGGCAGCGAGCTTGGCGTTATCAAAGAGCGGAGTTCTCGACTTGCGAAGCGGGTCAACGACCCAATAGTGGGTGCCTTCAGGAACCTCGTAGCTGTACCAGAAACGGTCGGAGAGCTCGAACCAGTGCGGCGTAACATCCGTATCGAAGACGAGTTTGCTGACCTGCGAGGGAACAAAGCGCGCCGCGAGGGTATAGTTCGGCTCCACAGCAGCGACCGTGGCATTCGCCGGCTGCGTCTGCTGTTGCGGTGACGCGTGCGCGAGAACGTTGCCGACAAGAACGGCGGAAAGAAAGACCGCGAGGCAAAAACTGATCCAGAAACCATGGTGAATCCGGGAAGATTCCCGCGCCGAACGCTTCATCAATGTTCCTCCATCCACCAGCGCTGTTGGAGAGGCTGGTGGCCTGCCATATGCAGAGCGGCGAATGATAAAGCTAAAAGCGGAAAAATAACAGTGACAGTGTTGGAGAGATGCGTGGTGACTGGGCGCAGAAACGGGGTCGATAGTTTTGGTCCGGCAGGAAACAACGCCGCAGAACTGATCTTCAACGCCCGTTGCCGGCGCGGAAAAGGACGAGAGATCGTTCGACGAGGGTAAGGGATTCGCCCGCACGCACGGATTTGCCGGGCTTCTCGAAGGCAGCGTTCCGCGTATCGAACACGAATTCCCAATTGCGATCGGATTCGAGCTCTGGAATCGAAAAATCGACTGGCTCATAGTGGCAATTCAGCAGGAGAAGAAAATCGTCGTCGGTTACCGGCTGCGCGCTCAGATTGACGTCGCCGAGGGTACGTCCATTGAGGAACACACCCAGGCATCGCTGCCAACCCTGCTCCCATGCCTCATCGGTCATTAGCTTGCCGTCGGGGCGGAGCCACAGCACATCGGCATCTTCTGCATGGCGGATGCTGCGGTCCTGGAAGAACTTGCGGCGGTGAAAATTGGGGTGATCGAGCCTGAATTTGATCAGGTCGGACGTAAATTCCAAGAGAGCCTGTTTGCGCTCATCGAGGTTCCAATCAAACCAGGTGGTCTGGTTGTCCTGGCAGTAGGCGTTGTTATTGCCGTTCTGCGTGCGGCTGATTTCCACTCCGCCAGACAGCATGGGTACTCCCTGCGAAAGGAAAAGGGTGGCTAGGAAATTGCGCTTCTGCCGCTCGCGCATTTCGTTGATTTTGGGGTCGTCGGTGGGGCCTTCCACACCCATGTTCCAGGAATAGTTTTCGTTGGAGCCGTCGCGATTTTCCTCGCCGTTAGCCTCATTGTGTTTCTCGTTGTAGCTGACGAGGTCATTCAGAGTGAATCCGTCGTGAGCCGTGACGAAGTTGATGCTGGCGGAAGGGCGCCGGCCGTCGCGCTCGTAAAGATCGCTCGAGCCCATCAGGCGGTAGGCCAAATCGGAGAGCTGCCCGGCATCACCCTTCCAATAACGGCGAACCGTGTCGCGATATTTTCCGTTCCACTCCGCCCACAGCACAGGAAATTTCCCAACCTGGTATCCGCCTTCGCCCACGTCCCAGGGCTCGGCGATGAGTTTCAACTGAGAAAGAATGGGGTCCTGATAGATCACGTCGAAGAAAGCGGACAGGCGATCGACGTCGTGCAATTCTCGCGCCAGCGCTGCGGCGAGATCGAAGCGAAAACCGTCGACGTGCATTTCGATGGCCCAGTAGCGCAGGCTGTCCATGATCAAGCGAAGCACTTGGGGATGGCGGACGTTCAGCGTGTTGCCGGTACCCGTGTAGTCCATATAGGAACGGGGATTGTCAGGAGTGACGCGGTAGTAGGTCAAATTGTCCACGCCGCGAAAACTCAGCATGGGTCCCATGTGGTTACCTTCCGAAGTGTGGTTGTAAACGACATCCAAAATCACTTCGAGATCCTGGCGATGCAGGGCCCTGACCATGGACTTGAATTCGGCGACCTGGCTGCCGGCATCACCGGAGGCGGAATATCGCGCAGCGGGAGAGAAAAAATTCGTGGTGTTATATCCCCAGTAGTTCTTCAAGCCGCGGTCAACGAGATGTTTGTCGTCAAGAAAATCGTGAATCGGCATCAGCTCGACTGCAGTGACCCCCAGTGATTTGAGGTACTTGATGCTCGATTCAGACGCAAGACCGGCATAGGTGCCGCGGAGTTCAGTGGGCACGTCAGGCTTTTGAACGCTGAATCCCTTTACGTGAACTTCGTAAATGACGGAGTCGCTAACGGGAATCTTCAGGGGGCGGTCGCCTTCCCAGTCAAAATGCGGGTTCCCGACAATGCACTTCGGCATACCCCAGGCGCTATCGCGCGTATCGGGCTTGGCGTCTTCTTCGGGATCGCCGATCTGATAAGGAAAAATCGGCGCTTCCCAGTCCACCTCGCCGCAGATGGCGGTGGCGTATGGATCGATGAGCAGTTTGGCGGGATTGAAACGCAGGCCTTTGTCCGGTTCGTACGGGCCGTAGACACGATAGCCGTATAGCTGGCCAGCATGCACGCTGGGGAGATAACCGTGCCACACAAAGGAAGTTTGTTCGGGAAGCTTGACGACTTCGGGGTTTTTGTCGTCGCGAGATGAAAATAGGCACAGCTCAACGGCGGTGGCGTGTTCGGAATAGAGAGCAAAGTTCACGCCCGAACCGTCCCAGGTGGCTCCCTGGGGGTATGGTTTTCCTCGAAGAATCGCGCGCGCCATCTTAGGTGTCCCTACCGAAAATCATGAACGAATCATACGCACCAGCGGCTTTCCACTATAGATGAAGGCTGTCTTTTGGAAAGAAAAAGACGAAGCCGCGTTCGAACTACGCATCGGGCGTACTTCGTTCGATGATGCGCAAGGACAGACAGTGACAGCCGGATTGGCGCCTAAGCCAGGAGGTTAGTGCGCGGGAGCAGTGGGCGCAGGAGCTGGCAAGCGATACGCTTGAAAAAACTTCCAAATGACTTCGTCGGCGTTCAAGTCTTTGCTGGTCTTACCAATGGTTTTTTCATCCAAATACTGCTCGCCCTCGGGCCATGTGTTTCCGCCACCCTCGATGCTATCCAGAGTGACTATCGCACCGTGGTGACAACCGTCGTAAGTTTCCACGCGGGTTTCCATGCCCTTCTTGGCGCTGGGATGCAGAGTTGTGCGTTGCGGCTTTTCGTCGCAGCCATCCAATTGACCCCAATCTTTTGCGCTGTTTACTGCAGAAAGCCGCAGGTACGAACCGGGGCGCCCGCTTCCGCCGCCGTAAGAGACAACCGGATCCGAAGTTCCGTTGATCATCAGCACGGGCACGGAGCGAGCAGGAGTGCAGTAAAGATACTTGGGCATTTCCGCTCCGACCGGAGCGACGGCGGTGATGCGGTCGGCCATGGCGCAAGCCATCCGAAAATCCATGAAGCCGCCATCGGAAAGGCCGGTCGCGTATACGCGTGTACTGTCGACGGAGTATTCAGTCGAGAGCTTGTCGAGCATGGCGTTGAAGAAAGCCAGGTCGTCTGCTGGCGGGGCCTGCTGCTGGCGCCCTTGCTGGCCTTGACCCTGACTGGGATCCTGACCTTGGCCTTGGCCGCTCCCGCCGGGCCATCCACTTCCTGGATATCCTCCTCCGGGAAACCGCATTCCTCCTCCTCTGCCGCCCATTCCGCGCCGCGGCGTTGGCTGAGTGGGCTGCTCAAGGGATACACCGACATTCCAGCGATGCAAAGCATTCGGGTAGACGGCAATTATGCCGAAGCGGTCGGCCACTTCGTTGAAGTGCGACAGATGCGCCATGTCTTCGCTGTCCTGATTCAAACTGTGAAGAAGAATCACAACCGGATAGTGCTGCTTTGAGTCGTACCCCTGAGGGCGATGCACCACGAATGTTCGTGTGACGTCGCCAATGGCCACTGTTTCCTGCGGATCCTGCGCACGGACTAAACGAACGGGCAGCAGTCCGAAGAAACAGGCAGCCGAGAACGAAAAGAGGAACGCGAAGACGAGGAAAAGTGAAATTCTGGAAGTTATTGTCATCACCTATGCCTTAGATTCTGCTTTTGCCATCCGGCGGTCCTGGGAGTGACGCGCTTTTCTACGCTGGAGCGGAGAGAACAGCGACAACTTCCCCTTAGGTATTCCTTTGGCGCTGGCAATTAGTTCCACAATTGCTGGGCATGCGAGTGGGCCGCTCAGAAGGCCTGTGAAAGAAGGCTTGTCGTTGCTGTGAAATAAACGTCTTGGAATCAATGACGCCCAAGAGGGGACTCGGACCTCCACGACCTCGCGGCTTAGGTCTTGAATCTATATTGACCGTTCCTCGCGTCAGAGGACCAAAGCGGGTAGAATGTGGCGCGATTTGCAGGACGAGGAGGAACAATGACTCGGATTCACGGATATGCGCTGGTGATTTGCATGCTTGTGGCGCTGCCGACTGCGGCGCAAGCCCCCAGTCTTACGGATGTGTACGGGCAGATTCGGGTGGAAGAAACCAACAATTCGAAGATCATGTGGATCATCCATGAAATCGCGGATGTGTACGGGCCGCGCGTCACCGGGACGCCGAATTTAAGAGCGGCGGATGATTGGGCGGTGCAAACCATGACTTCCTGGGGACTTTCGAACGTGCACCTGGAACCGTGGACCTTCCAGCCGCCGACAGCGGCGACGCCCGTGCCGGGTTGGGCGAATGTAGAGCTCGCGGCCGAGGCGGTTACGCCGTTTCACGGGCCGCTGGTAGTCGAGCCGCTGGCGTGGACGCCAAGCACGAAGGGCGAGGTCACGGTAGAAGTGGTGACGATCGACCCGCCGGGATTAACCGCGCCTGCCGGCGGATTCGGTTTCGGCGCAGCAGCACCAGCCGCCGCGGCACAACCATCCGGGACGCCGCCGCCGATGCCCGCGCCTCCCGCAGTGGAAACTCCGAAGCAACCCACACAGGACGAACTAGACGCGTACTTGAATTCGATGAAGGACAAAGTACGCGGCCACATCGTGCTGGTCGGCAAGCACGTCGAAGTTCCGGAGGATTTTACTCCCGCGCCGCTGCGACGTTCGGACAGTGAATGGGCGGAATTGTTCGATCCGAATAACACGACGTTTCAACGGTTTGGCAATCGCCAAGCGCCACAGTTGGGCCCCGGGCAGTTGACGAGGGCGGAAGTCACCAAGCAGGTGGACCAATTCCTGGTGGACAACGGAGCGCTGGTGCGCATCAACGACGCAGGGCGGGCGCACGGCGTCATCGTGGCGCAACAGAACTATACCTACGATTGGACGCGGGCCGTTCCCACGCTGGTGATGCGCAATGAGGACTATGGCCGCATCACGCGCATCCTGGCCGACGGCACGCCGGTGACACTGCGAATCAACATCCAAAACACGGAGTACCCAAAGGGGACAACCGTCTATAACGCGATTGGAGAAATTCCGGGCACGGACAAAAAAGATGAAATCGTCATGCTCGGCGGACATTATGACTCGTGGCACGACGCGACCGGCGCCACCGACAATGGCATCGGCGCTTCCATGATGCTGGAGGCGATCCGCATCCTGGCGGCGTCGCACGTGCAGCCGCGGCGCACGATTCGCGTCGCGTTGTGGTGCGGTGAAGAAGAAGGGCTACTCGGCTCGCTGGCATACGTGAAGCAGCACTTCGGTAGCTTCGAGGACCAGAAGCCGGAGTATGCGAAACTCGATGCGTACTTCAACATTGATTCCGGGACGGGCAAGCCGCGGGGCGCGATTGTGTTTGGACCACCGGACACCGCAGGGATCGTTCACGATGCGCTGATGCCTTTCAAGGATTGGGGATTCACGGGCGTCCGAACAACCAACAGCCGCAGGACCGGCGGCACCGACAGTACGTCGTTCAACAACGCCGGACTGCCGGGCATCAGCTTGGCACAGGATGCGTTCGACTACGGCAGCTTCACGCACCACACGAACCTCGACACTTATGAACGGATTTACGAGGAAGATGTGCGCGAGGGTGCGGTGGAAATTGCGTCAGCGGTGTATGCCCTGGCGATGGCCGACGAAATGGTGCCGCGCTTCGCGTCGTCGGACATGCCCAAGCCAGAACCGGAGCCCGGGCCGGGATCGCAAGCTTCCCCTGCGCGCCATATCCCAGCGGCGGGTGCGGGCGGAGGAAACAAAAAATAGGAGTGTGTAACGGCGCGCCAACTGACCGAGACTAGCGTTGGGCACGCGACGGCACCGACTAGCGCTCAAGCGGTTGCATCTTGACCGCAGCGAAGTGAAATGGTGCCCAAGAGAGGACTCGAACCTCCACGACCTTGCGGCCACTAGACCCTGAATCTAGCGCGTCTGCCAATTCCGCCACTTGGGCAAAGCGAGAAACGAAGCGAAGCAGAAGATTTCATTCTGCCGTTGGGCATAGGCTTTGTCAACGAGAGCAGTGCACCTGGACACAGACGAGGCCGACGGCGCCGCAGGGCACAGGATTACCCTTGCTCCCGGGCGGTGCTATAATTCCGGCAATTAAGGGCCCGGCGGGCCGGTTACCTTGTGAGCACTGGGCTGGCCTCTCGGGCGAGGAGGCAGCGATGGACACGTTCCACGTGACCTTGTTTACCTTTCTGATTGCCAGCGGCGTGGTTCTCGCAGCGTGGTTTTGCCTGATCATTTACCGAGGGACGCTTGAATCCCATGAAGACGACCAGATGTATCTCGCCGATCCCATGCTGGCGGCAGTGCAGCGGGAAGTCGTGGCGAGGATTGAGCGAATCAATCCGGTCATCCGAACGGTGATGATTGCATGGATCCTGCTGGCTGCGGTGAGCGCATGCCTCTGGATCTGGCAAGGCTACAAGAGCTTCTAGGCAGAATTTAACGACCTCTCTGGCTCGTCCTACGATCCCGGGCAAATCTGCGACGTGTGGTTGTGGACGATGAGCCAGTGGTTGCCTTGTTTCACGAAGACAAGAGTGGTTTGCCCGTGGGCGGTGGTTGGCTTCCCTTGAACCAGGCCGTTAAACTCCCACTGGTAGCAGGCCCATGCGGTATCGCCGTAGTGAAAAATATTAGTGTTCTTGCGATTGAGCTGAGCGCCGCTCAGGTCCTTGCGCTGCTGCATGTACGTCTGGACGTAGTTCTGCCAGCCAGCGACTGGCACGTCGTAGCTTCCAGAGACCCAAGTGGCGTCTTCGGCGTAGTATTTGTGCATCGCCTCCACGTCGCCCACCTGCCAGGCACCCAGCATTTCGCCGATGTCGTGGTCGATCTCGTCAGCCACGGACATGAACGAGGGAGTGGAAGCGGCGGGATTCGTTTTCTGCTTTTGCGGGCTTGCCCATCCCGCCGAAACCGCGAAGAAGCAAATCAAGCAACCCAGTACGAACAGTTTTGTCATCGGTTTCCCCCGGACCAAAAACCGCACGACTTGGAAGAATGCACCGCGCTTGCAGAATGCGAAATGAGGATAGCACGAATATTTTTCCCGGCCTGCGCGCCGAGAAGGCTGTTCTTCGAAAGTAAATGGGGAGAGTCGAATAGGAAAAGTCAACGCGCGACAAAAGGCACTGGGCGGCGGTTTGAACGCGCGGAAATAGCCGCGCAGTGCAAGAGCGGAACGAAGATTCGTTGTGGCTACCGCGTCGCGGCCTGAGCCTGCGATGCGCTCAAGAGATTCACGAAGAGCCGATACGCGCCCGGAACACCGGCAGGAAGCTGACGGAAAAATGCCAAGCCGGTGTAAATGTAAATGCCTTTGCCGTCACGAGCCCACACCAAACCGCCAAGGGCATCGGATTCTCCTGGATCGTGCATGGCCAGCACGGCTTGGTAGCGAGAATCCCACTGACCCCAGAAATAAAGGCCGCGCTCCTGAATCCATCCGCGAAAATCATCCGCCGTAATGTGATTGGGATAGTTGAGCAATGGGCTGCCCGGGTCGACGAAGCGGACCGGCGAATTTTCGTCGGTGATGCGCTCGGCTTGCTGGTCCATTGTTGCGCGGAATGGCGCCGGCAGGAGCTTATTCCACGCAAAATCGCGTTGGTATTGAACGATGAGAGTGCCGCCGCCCTCCACGTAATCGAGAAGGCGATGATTGGCGCTCATCAGGTCGGGCCGAAGCTCATAGGCGCGAATGCCGACGACGATGGCATCATAATGGCTCAGATCGCCGAAGGCGAGAGCGGCTTCATCGAGCATGGTCACGTCGATTCCAAGCTGTTGCAAGGATTGCGGAACGGGATCGATTCCCGCAGCGACATAAGCGACGCGCAGGTGCGCAGGAAGCGTGAGACTGAGGACGTGTGCCTGAGCCATGGCAGGCTCGCTCACGTGGCGCGACGGAAGCGACGGCAACGCCTGATAGGAAGTCGTGAAAGTCCGCGAGCCGAGATGGGCGTAGGGCTTCAGGTCGTAGGCGCCCTCGGAAGCGTCGGCCGGCGGCGTGACGGTAAAGCGCGCCAGCCGGTCGCCGGAACCGGGAAAATCGATGGGAGCAACCGGAGTTACATTCCAACCCTGCGGCACACCGAGTCCGACTTCCACACGCGCCGCTGCGCTTCCGTGATAGTCAATGCGAGTTAGAAGCTGGAACGCTCGCGACTGGCGGTTGACCGGAAGCATAACCTGCGTGGGATCGACGGAGAGAGTGACCGCCGGAACGAGTTCGAGCGGCATGGTCTCGACGGTGGTTGACGTGTACTCGTTGGCGATGACCGGCCTGTCGAATGAGAACTTGTAGCCATTCGCCGTGCCGGTTATACGCGCCTCCACAAGCGGCAGCGGCCAGGGAAGAATGGCATCTTGTGGTGAGCTGGGCGGCGTCGCGCCAGCGGGAACCTGCACGCTAAAGGACGATGCCGTAGCGGAAGCCTCCGTGCCCGGCTTGGGGGTTTCTGGCGTCGCTGTCCATCCGGGGGGCACTTGAAGGGATGGCTGGCCGAGCTCGGCGGCAACGTCGGGGCGCTTTTCCCAGTTGACGTGAACGGAAAAACTCTCGCCAGCTACTAAGGTGCTCTGGTCGGATTCGGCATTGAGATGCAAAGCCGCGGCCTCCGCCAGCGCGATGTCAATCCTGCCCTGTTCCTGCTGGAGTGCCCAAAACACATCTTTGTCGGTGGCGGGATCCGACTGGGCCTGGCTGGCTGCGCTGGCGACTTGCTTCCCCGCCGTTGCCAAATATTTAACGGCGTTTGGCCAATCGAGGCGGAGAGCAGCCTGGCGAGCGGCAACGAGCGCGCCATCCGCCGTGCCGAGGGGAACTTCCAGCGCATTCGAGCCGGCGTTGAGATAGAAGAGCGATTGCGCAAGGTCTTCGGAAGTCATCTTGTCGCCCTGGACGACCGTCAGGCTTACGGGGCGCCGAAGGAAAGAAGAATCCAAAATGCGAGTGATGCCCTGCGAGCGATGGTTGGCAAAGCCTGCGAGGCTCAGGTCATAATAGCTTTCGCCCCACAGAGGAGAAATGTCGCCGACCGGTAGCTGGACCACGCCCTCCTGTTTTTCTCCTCCGCTAAACAAGAATTGCAGCACGCGGTCCACATGCCAGGGCCGCAAACCTTCCTTGAGCTGATCAGAATAAGCGGAGGGATCCTCGGCGGCCTCGACGGCCTGGGGCACAGCGATTCCCGTTGCTTGATGCTGGCCGTGTCCGGAATGAACGCCGCCCCACTGGTTGATGACGATGTTGGGGCGAAACGTGCGGATGATGCGAACCAAGTCTTCCTGGGCGATGCCGTGCCAGATCCCGAGAGTTTCCTCGGCGCTCTTTGAATATCCAAAATCTGGAGCACGCGTGAAGAAGAGTTGCACGCCGTAAGCCTGGGTGGCTCGATAAAGCTCATCTGTACGAAGGATTTCGAGCGCAGGACCTAGCTCGGGCCCAATCGCGTTCTGGCCTCCTTCGCCGCGCGTAGTGGAACAGAGGGCGACGGTATCGCCCAAACCACGCGACAGATACGTGAGGACGCTGGATCGCTCATCGTCGGGATGCGCGGTGACGTAGAGGATGCGGGTGGCAATGCGAGCGTGGTCAATCGCGTCGACCACCTGGGCGACCGATTGCGCGCGTGCCGAGCGCCCGGCAACGAGAATCACGGCCGATGCCGCCAGGATTGCGCATTTCCTCATCATCGAGCCGCCTCCGCAAATGGCCACTGTTTCAGCCCCTTTGAGCGTATCAGGAAAACAACTACTCCAGCGGCGATGGCAATCACGCCGAACAGCATTCGCTTGCCGGTGGCAATGAACAATGCCAGCCAAAGAATTATAGCTAGGACTGCGGGAATCGGGAAAAGCCACATTCGGAATGGCAGGCGTTCACGCGGCCACCTGCGCCGCAACAAGATTACACCAGCGGCTTGGCCCACAAATTGTACCAGAATGCGCATTGCCGCAATCGCGGCGATGACCGTTTCCAAGCGGAACAGCAAGCTAAAAACAAACGCTACGGCGCAGAGCGCCAGGAGCGAAACGTGGGGAAAGCGTTTGGTGGGATGCACGCGGCCAAAAACGGAAAAGAAGTTGCCGTCGAGGGCCGCGGCATAAGGAATTCTGGAATAACCAAGCGTGAGCGAAAAAAGCGATGCGAAAGCGATCCAAAGAATCAGAACCGTTGCAAATCTGGCGATTTGCGTTCCGTAGATGCGCTGGAAAAACGTGCTGACGATGAATTGGGAATGCTGCGCTTCTTGCCACGGCACCACGCCCAGCACGCACGTCTGCATCGCCAGATACAAAATTGCAATGGCTATGATGGAGAGAAAAATCGTGCGCGGGATGTTGCGCTCAGGCTGCTTCACTTCGCCGCCGAGGAAACAGACGTTGTAATAGCCCCAATAAGTATAGATCGTCTGGACCGTCGCGCTGCCGAGCGCGGCGAAGAACAACCAGTTGAGCGACCATGCGCCCGGAGGGTAGTGGAAGGCAAGCGCTGCATGGAAGTGCGTCGCGCCGGCTTCGATCAGCCAAAGAATGGTGCCGAAGACGCCGATCCAAAGGAGCATGGAGATCTTCCCAATGTGTGCGATGCGGCGGTAAAGCAGAATAGCGAGCACAATCACAACGGCGCCGGCAACGGCTTTCTGACCGTAGCGGCCAAGCGGATGCAGATAGGTAAAATACTCCGCAAATCCGATAGCGCCGGAGGCCATCACCAACGGGGCCTGGAAAATCGTCTGCCAGATCACCAGAAAAGACAGCAGGCGTCCCCATTTGGCGGGCCCGTAGGCTTCGCGCAAATAAACGTAGCTGCCGCCGGCCTCGGGCATCGCTGCGCCCAGTTCCGCCCAAACGCAGCCGTCGATGAGCGCAAGCACGGCGCCCACGGCCCAGGCCAGCAAACATTGCGGTCCGCCCATGCTCCTGATCACCAGAGGAATCACGATAAACGGGCCGATGCCGACCATGTCGATCATGTTGAGCGCGACGGCCTCTTTCAGGCCCAGGCCGCGTTCGAGATTTCCTAGATGATTCATTAGCTAGCGGAAGACGAGGCCAAAGAATAACAAAGAACGGCAAACGGCCCACGATAAAGTTCGCGCAAACTGCGTTACACTTTGCCCGGCATGACCAAGCTCGGCGTGATCATCACCGCGGCCACAATCACAATCGTTTTCCTCGAATTCTGGCGGCGCCGGAAGCATTTTTTTCCGTACGCGGGCTGGCTTGGACTCGCGGCTTTGGTTGGCGCGGAATGGCTGATGTTTCGCGGCATCGAACCGGTGGCGACGTACTTCACTCCCATCGCTTGGTCGGCGTACCTGCTGATTTGCGATTCGGCGGTTTTTGCTGTCACGGGCAGGTCGCGATTGCGCAACGCGCCGCGGGATTTTTTCCAGATGGCGCTGCTCTCCATTCCGCTATGGCTGATTTTCGAGGCGTACAACTTGCGCTTGGAGAACTGGACGTATGTGGGAGTGCCCACATCGCTCCTCTGGGGATTGCTGGGCTATTGCTGGTCGTTTGCGACGATTACGCCGGCGATCCTGGAAACTGGGGAGTTGATTGAATCATTTGGCTGGTTCAAACAGGGTGAAGAGAGGAACGTTTCGCCTGCTCTTTGCCGCAATATGATGGTCTTAGGGGCGCTGTGTGTCATTCTTCCCGTGGTCTTGCCCCGGCACATCGCAGCGCTTTCCTTCGGGCTTGTTTGGATCGGATTTTATCTGCTTCTCGATCCGCTGAATCACCGGCTGGGTTTGCCGTCGCTGCTTGGCGATATTTCCTATGGGCGATGGGGCCGCTTTTGCTCGCTGCTGGTTGCAGGATGGACTTGCGGGTGGCTTTGGGAATTTTGGAACTATTGGGCCGGTGCGAAATGGCATTACATTTTCCCGATGTTCCAGAAGTGGAAGATTTTCGAAATGCCCGCACCGGGCTACTTGGGATTTCTGCCGTTCGCGCTGGAATGTTTCGTCATGTACGTCACGGCGGCGTGGCTGGTGCGCTGGATTCCGCGGTCAAACGACCCGCGCATTATGGAGTAGCAGGTTGCGAGACTGAGCTAACAGCGGGCGGCTTCTTCTTGCTCGAAGGCGTGATACGAGGAGCGCACCAGCGGCCCGGATTCCACGTGCTTGAATCCCATTTCCTCGCCCAGGCGCTTGTATTCGGCGAACTCGTCCGGATGCACAAAGCGCGCAACGGGCAAATGGTCGCGCGTCGGCTGAAGATACTGGCCTAGGGTCAAAATATCGACGCCCTGGCGGACAATATCCTGCATCGCTCTGAGAACTTCATCACGTTCTTCGCCGAGGCCCAGCATCATCCCTGTTTTCGTGGGCATCTCCGGGGACATTTCCTTGGCGCGGTGGAGCAATTCAAGCGAGCGCTCGTAAACGGCGCCCTTGCGCACGCGGCGATACAACCGTGGGACGGTCTCCATATTGTGATTCAAGACTTCCGGCTGCGCGCGCACCACGGTCTCAAGCGCCTCCCAGTTTCCGCGGAAATCAGGAATGAGAACCTCGACCTTGCAGCCGGGCACGCGTTCGCGGATTTCGAAAATCGTGCGTGCGAAAATTTCCGCGCCACCGTCGGGCTGGTCGTCGCGATTCACGGAAGTGACCACGGCGTAGCGCAATCCCATTTTTTGCGCAGCCTCGGCGACGCGCTGCGGCTCATCCTGTTCCGGCGGGCCGATGGGCTTGCCGGAGGGAACCGCGCAGAATCCGCATGCGCGTGTGCAGATGTTGCCAAGAATCATGAAAGTGGCAGTGCGATGGTCCCAGCATTCCCCCATGTTCGGGCAGCGCGCGCTTTCGCAGACCGTGTGCAAATCGAGGGTGCGCATGATGCGCTTCAGATCCTGGTAGTTTTCGCCTCCAAAGAACTTGACTCGCAGCCAAGAAGGGCGCGGGTGCGATGCAGGTTCGGGCAAAATCGGCGAACTCGACAGGATGGGGAATGGTGTCTGCACGGGAATCGTTGTGAGATCTCATTCTACAGAATGGGCGAATGTGGCACAAGCTCGCTATCGGTTGGCGAACTGGCGGGTGGGAGGGGGGTTAGTTCACTTCGAGACGTCACAAGACGGCAACACCCGCTGGGCGGATTGTTGCTTTCTTACAACAACGGTTACGATATGCTAACACGGATTCGAAATAAAGGCATAATTTACTGTTAGTTAGGGTATCCTTATTAGGTATGCAAAATGCAACGCGGAAGGCGTCTTGAGCTTCCAAAACACCATTAAGCGAGCGGTCAAGACCGAGGGCATTGGCCTGCACACCGCAGTGCGTTCCCATATTCGGTTAGTGCCAGCACCGGCCGACACCGGCATCGTTTTTCGTCGCACGGATCTGGACAACTTTGAAATTGAGGCCCAGGGAAAAAACGTCGCGCGCGTAAGCTACGCCACCAGCCTGATGAAAAACGGCGTGCTGCTCTCGACGACAGAGCATTTGCTTGCCGCGCTTTACTCTTGCGGCATCGACAACGTGTACGTCGAAATCGACGCGCTGGAACTGCCCATTCTCGACGGTTCGGCGCAGCCTTTCGTCGAGTTGCTCGAAGAAGCAGGCGTTCGGCAGCTTCGCAAGCGGCGGAAATATTTGAAAGTTGTAAAGCCGCTGGAGATTTCCGAGGGTGACCGGCACGTCGGAATCTATCCGGCTGATGACTTTCGCGTGCGCTGCTTCATCGACTTTCCCCATCCTTTGATTCGTCGCCAAGAAACGGAAATCACCGTGGGAAGCGAATCGTTCTGCCAGGAGCTTGCTCCGGCGCGAACGTTTACTTTCACAGATGAGATAGAAAAGCTGCGCGCCATGGGCTTGATTCGCGGCGGGTCGCTTGAAAATGCGATCGTGCTGACGTCGGACGGGCTGATGCAGGGCGAATTGCGATTCGCGGATGAATTCAGCCGGCACAAGGCGCTCGACCTGATCGGAGACTTGGCGCTGCTGGGCCGGCCGCTCAAGGCGCTGGTCGTGGCGCACAAAGCGGGCCATGCGCTGCATACGCGGCTTGTGACACGCCTGCTTGCCGAGCCGTCACACTGGATCGAGACCTTTGACGACGAATTCAGCGAGAATGATCAAGCTGTTCCTTCGGATGTCTCCGCAGTTCACGCCGACTAGTTTTCCACCGACGGCACGTCCTTGACGGATTTCGGGTTGCGAACCCGGTTGTCGTGTCTGATTGCCAAACTGCGGGTCTAAAGAGACAATAATCGCCTTATGGCTGGGAAGGACCTCATTTGCATCGTTCTGGCGGCGGGCAAAGGCACGCGACTGAAGTCCGAAATTGCCAAGGTGCTGCATCGCGCGGGCGGGCGAACGCTTGTCGAGCATGTGGTTACCGCTTGCCAGCGGCTCGGCGGCGACATCTTGGTGGTCATAGGGCATCAGGCTGAAAACGTTCGCGCCGCGGTCACGCCGTTCAAGGCCACAACCGTATTGCAAAGGCCGCAAAACGGCACGGGGCATGCGATGCTCATCGCGCGCGCCGCAATAGGCGCCAAGGCGCGGCTGGCCATTGTTCTTCCCGGCGACGCACCGCTGATTCGCGCCGAAACGCTGAACGCGCTCGTTGACACCCATCGCAAAGGTGGCGCAGCGGCAACCGTTCTTACCGCCCAGCTGGACGATCCGACCGGGTACGGCCGCATCGTGCGCAACAAAGATGGAAGCGTCGCAGCCATCGTAGAAGATAAGTCCGCAAGCGAAGCCGAACGGAAAATCCGTGAAGTGAATTCCAGCATTTATTGCTTCACTCTCGAAAAATTGTGGCCTTGCCTGGCTGAAGTGCGGCCGGAAAACGCCCATCACGAACTTTACTTGACCGACGCAATCGCGCAATTGAACAAGCGAAAAGAGCGCGTGGTGGCGGTCATGGCCGGGAGCGCCAGGGAAATCCTCGGATGCAACACGCGTGCCGAGCTGGCCGAAGCGGATCGAGTGTTTCGCGCGCGCAAGGCGGCGGCGCTGATGGATGGCGGAGTGACGATTTATCTTCCGGAAACGGTGCTGATCGATCCGGAGGTCGAAGTGGGAAGCGATTCGGTGATCGAGCCCGGTGTGCAGTTGCTGGGCAAGACGCGCATCGGGTCGCACTGCCGGATTCAATCGGGCAGCGTGCTGACCGATACTTTGCTCGATCATCACGTCCTGGTGCGGCAGCACTCGGTGATTACAGCAAGCTTGCTCAGCGCAGGCGCGATCGTCGGGCCGTTTGCGCACCTTCGCGAAGGCGCTGAACTGCGTGCGGGCGCACGCGTGGGCAACTTTGTCGAGGTGAAGAAAAGCGTCCTCGGGGAAGGCGTGAAGGCCATGCATTTGACTTACCTGGGGGACGCAACAATCGGGCGCGAATCGAACATCGGCGCGGGAACGATTACGTGCAACTACGACGGCGCGAAGAAGAATCCCACGAATATCGGCGAGCGCGTCTTCGTTGGGAGCGACTCGGCGCTGGTGGCGCCGGTTAACGTCGGTGATGGAGCGTATATCGCCGCAGGCTCAACCATCACGGAAGATGTTCCCGGCGATGCGCTGGCCATCGCGCGCGGCCGTCAGGTCAACAAGGCGGGATGGGCCGCTGAGCGGCGACGCAAGATGAGCGAGGAAGAAAATTCCGCTGCACACGGCGGCAAAGCCGCAGACGACACCCGCGGCCAGCGCAGCACTACAAAAACGCCTCAGGCGCGGGATCGAAAGCTGTCCCAGCGACGAAAGAAATCCTCCCACCGATAGAGCGCGAGGGGCTCACAGCGCAGCGTGCCGCCCCGCCAAGACCCTAAGATCAGCCCGGCCATGTGTTAGAATCAACACGGAGATTCCACGCGATGAAATTCGGCGTCGTCGTGTTCCCGGGCTCGAATTGCGACCATGACGCTTACCACGCGGTAGGCGCAGTGCTTCGCCAACCCGTTGAATTCTTGTGGCATCGTTCCGAGGATCTTGCGGGTTGTGATGCCGTCATTCTTCCGGGCGGCTTCGCGTTCGGCGACTACTTGCGTACAGGCGCAATCGCACGCTTTTCGCCGGTGATGCGGTCGGTCGAGCGGTTCGCGCGGCATGGCGGACTGGTGATCGGCATCTGCAACGGATTTCAAATCCTTTTGGAAGCAAGCTTGCTGCCGGGCGCGATGCTGCGCAACCAGGCACTGCGCTTTCTTTGCCGATACGTTCATCTGCGTGTGGAGACGACCAACACTCCTTTCACATGCGCGGCTCGGCGCGGGCAGGTTTTGAAGATTCCCATTGCCCACATGGAAGGAAATTACTTCTGCGACGACAGAGCGCTGGCTGACCTGAAACACAACGATCAAATCGTGCTGCGTTACACGACGGCTGGCGGCGAAATCGACGAGTCCGCGAATCCAAACGGGGCGCTTGCGGAGATTGCGGGCATTTGCAATCGTGAGCGCAACGTGTTCGGCATGATGCCGCATCCAGAGCGAGCAGTCGAAACATCGCTCGGCTCGGCAGATGGTCTTGTTATTTTCCACTCCATGATCAACAGCCTGGCGCAATCCGCGGGAAGCGATGCCGAGATCAATATTTCGGCACCGGCCTAGCGCGGTGCGCCTTTTCGGGAGGATTTTTGTGCGACGTTTCTCTCTCTGCCCGATCCTTGTCTTACTCGTAATGTTTGCGCTTGCTCCGCAAGCCAGGGCGCAATCCACGGCGGCATCTCCGGATTGGCATGCGCTCGAAAGCGACGCGGTTCAGAAGCTCGCCGCTTATGTGCGCGTGGACACGACGAATCCGCCGGGCAATGAGATTCGCGCCGCACAGTGGTACGCGAAAATCTTCCAGGCCGAAGGCATCCCTTACCAGTTCGCGGAGTCCGCGCCGGGCCGTGGGAATATCGTCGCGCAGCTCAAAGGAAGCGGCTCCGAGCCTGCGCTCATCCTGCTCAACCACATGGACGTGGTGCCGGTGAGCCGGGCTTACTGGACCGTGGATCCATTCGCCGGCCTTATTCGCGACGGATACCTTTGGGGCCGCGGCTCGCTCGATATGAAGTCGATCGGCATCATCGAATTGCTCACATTTCTGGAGCTGCATCGCCTGCACACACCGCTTCGCCGGGATGTGATTTTTATCGGCACTGCCGATGAGGAAGCAGGCGGAAATTTCGGCGCGGGGTGGGTGGCGAAGAACCGCCCGCAATGGATTGCCGGCGCGGGGTTCATGATCACAGAAGGAGCCGGCTCGCTCGCCGATGATTCCGGCAAGCCAATCTATTTTGGCGTTGGCCCAACGGAAAAAACTCCGGCGTGGCTGAGACTGATCGCCACGGGGCGTTCGGGTCACGGCTCGGTTCCCATCCCGGACTCGGCGCCGAATCATCTGATTGCAGCGCTCGACCGCCTGCGTCAGTATCGTCCGCCCATCGAATTGACGCCTCCGGTTGAAGCGATGCTGCAAACTCACGCCCCTTACGAACCTGAGCCATGGCGCAGGCGGTTGGCGAATCCGAAAGAGTTCCTGGCGCAGCCTGACGCCTATGATTTGCTCACAAAGCGGCCTGAAATCCTCGCCCGCCTAACAAATACGATTTCTATCACAAGCCTCAAGGGCTCGAACAAAACCAATATCATTCCGTCGGAGGCCAGCGCGGAACTGGATTGCCGCCTGCTGCCTGGTTGGACCATCGACCGGTGGGTCGCGCAGATTCGCAGCATCATCAACGATCCGTCGATTCGCGTCGAAGTGATTCTCAATTTTCCGCCAGCTGTTTCGTCTACCGACACGCCGCTGTTCGCGTCCATTCAAAAGGCGGTGCACGAACTTGACCCAGGAGCGGGTGTAGTGCAGACCGTGGACGCCGGCTTCACCGACTCTCATTTTTTCCGCGACAAAGGCATCGTGAGCTACGGCTTCGAGCCTTTTGCCGTCATTCAGGAAGACGATGAACGCGTTCACGGCGATAACGAGCGCATCCCGATCAAGAACTACACGGCGGGTCTGCATGTTCTTTGGAACATCGTGTACGATTTCTCGGGCGCGAAATAGCGTTTTCCTATGATCGACACCGAGACAAAAATCACCGCTGCAGTCGCCGCCGAGCACGGGCTCACGGCGGAGGAATTTGCTCGCGTCCAGAAAATTCTGGGGCGCGATCCTTCCCTCACCGAGTTGGGGATCTTCAGCGTGATGTGGAGCGAGCACTGCTCGTACAAATCGAGCAAAGTGCATTTGAAGCGTTTGCCGACTCGCGGCTCGCGCGTGGTGCAAGGCCCCGGCGAAAATGCCGGCGTGGTGGACATCGGCGACGGCCTGTGCGCGGTGTTCAAAATCGAATCGCACAATCACCCGAGTTTCGTCGAACCCTTTCAAGGCGCGGCAACGGGCGTGGGCGGGATTCTGCGCGACATTTTCACCATGGGCGCCCGACCCATCGCGGTGCTCGACTCGCTGCGTTTTGGCCCGCTCGAGGCAAGCGGAAAGGTGACGAAAGCAGAGGCCGCGCGTAACCGGCGAATCCTCGACGGCGTGGTCAGCGGCATCGCGTTTTACGGCAATTGCTTCGGTGTGCCCACGGTCGGCGGAGAAATACAATTCGAGTCATGCTATTCGCACAATCCCCTCATCAACGTGCTGGCGCTGGGCATCGCTCGGCGCGAGGAACTTTTCTTTGCGCGTGCCAAGGGTGCAGGCAATCCGGTGATTTACGTTGGAGCGAAAACAGGGCGCGACGGAATTCATGGCGCGTCGCTGCTCGCGTCGGCTGAATTCAGCGAGGAATCGCAGCAGAAGCGCCCCAATGTGCAAGTCGGCGACCCGTTCATGGAGAAACTGCTGCTGGAAGCGTGTCTCGAAGCCATGCATACGGGCGCGGTGGTGGCGATTCAGGACATGGGCGCGGCAGGCTTGACCAGCTCCTCGTGCGAGATGGCCTCGCGCGGATCGATGGGAATCGAGATCGAACTGGACCGCGTCCCGCAGCGCGAAACCGGCATGACTCCCTACGAAATCATGCTCAGCGAATCGCAGGAGCGCATGCTGCTGGTGGTTGAGCGCGGGCGCGAGCAGGAAGTGTTCGAGATTTTCAGCAAGTGGGGCCTGGACGCGGTGAAGATCGGCAAAGTGACCCAGGAGGGCCGGCTACGCGTGATGGAGCACGGGCGGGCTGTCGCGGATATTCAGGCGCACGCCATCGCGGAGGAAGGGCCTGTCTACCGGCGGCCGATTGCGCCTGCGCCACATGAATCGAAGAGGGCTACAGAACCTCTGATCGAATTCGCGCCGCCGAGCGCTGACCTGAACGAAAATTTTCGCAAATTGCTGGCGTCCCCGGCAATTGCTTCCAAGCAATGGGTATTCGGGCAGTACGACTACATGGTGCGAACAAACACGCGCGTCGGCCCGGGCGCGGGCGATGCCGCTGTGATTCGCATCAAAGAAACGAAACGCGCGCTGGCGCTTTCGACAGATGGCAACGGCCGCTGGTGCCAGCTTTCGCCCAGCGCAGGCGCGATGCACGCCGTCGCCGAAGCGGCGCGCAACGTCGCATGCACAGGCGCGCGGCCCATCGCTGCGACCAATTGCCTTAACTTCGGCAACCCCGAGAAGCCCGAAGTGATGCGGCAATTCAGCGACGCCATTGACGGCATTTTGGATGCGTGCCGCGCCCTGGGCACGCCGATTACCGGCGGCAACGTCAGCTTTTACAACGAAACTCTGGGACGGGCGATCTATCCAACGCCTGTGCTCGGCGTGCTGGGAATCTTGGAAGATGCCGAATGCGCCGTCGGAATGGGCTTTCAGCGCGAGGGAGACGCGATTGTGCTGCTGCAAGGAACTATCGAAGGGCGAACGATGAGCGACGAGCAGCACCGGGAATTCTTGTCGTCGGAATACGCCAAAGCGATTCATGGCGTTGTCGCGGGCGTTCCTCCGGCAGTCGACCTTTATGCGGAAAAGGCGCTCATCGATTGTCTGGTTGCGCTGGCGGCAGTGCGCGCTTTGCAATCGGCCCATGACATCAGCGATGGCGGGCTCGCCGTCACCCTTGCCGAATGCTGCTTCGCAAGCAACGAGCTTTCGGCGGAAGTAAAAATGCAAACGGAAGATCCTGCTGAGTTTGCGCTGTTCGAAGAATCAGGCGCGCGCGTGGTGGTTTCTGTGCGACCGGAGTTGCTTGCTCGCGTCGAGCAGATTGCGGCACAATGGAAGATTGAAGCGCGGCGAATCGGAACAGTCACTCGCGGGGAATTTCGCATCGAAGTAAACGGCCAGCCTAAGATTCGCGGCCCCGTCGATGCGCTTCGTCAGAACTGGTCAAACGCTCTCGAGCAGGCGCTCCGTGACAACGGATGAACGAACAGTCAGAATCGGACACGGCATCGTTGTCGGCGGCCTTACAATTTTGGGTGTTTGGAGCTTCGTCAGTTTTGTGCTGGATATCCCGGCTATCGTGCATGGCTTTCAGCAACTTTCGCCGCCTTTGAAAGGCACCGGAGTGGCCGTGTCCATTGACCTGAGGAGCTTACGACTAACATGGGTCCCGGTTCTCGTTTGTGCCTGGGGCATTTGGAAGTGGCAGCGCTGGGCGCAGGTGCTGACGATTGCGCTTTGCGGACTCATCTTGGTTTCGCTATTGGTAGCGATGCTCTTGTTTGGTACCGCTCATTTCTCGGCCTATTGGATTGCGCGATCGATCGGAGCAGCAGCAATAATTGTATGGCTCATACTGCCGCCGGTGCGAGCGCGGTTTCGGATTTGACATGGCTGTGACTCAGAAGAGTTGCCATCTCGACGACGACCACTTCCGCGACGAGTGCGGAGTGTTCGGCATTTTCGGCGCGGAAGAAGCAGCGAAGCTAAGCTATCTGGGCCTGTATGCGTTGCAGCATCGCGGGCAGGAATCGGCGGGCATCGCTGCTACCGACGGGGTGCAGTTCCGCGTCGAACGAGGCATGGGCCTGGTTCAGGACGTGTTCACGCCGGAAGTGATCGCGCGCCTTCCCGGTTTTGCAGCCATTGGGCACACGCGATATTCCACTGCTGGTGACACTTCGCTGAGCAACGCGCAGCCACTCGCCAGCGATTGCAATAAAGGCAAGCTCGCGCTCGCGCACAACGGCAACCTGACGAATGCGCTCGAATTGCGGCGCAACCTCGAACACAAGGGCTCGATTTTTCAAACCACCAGCGACACGGAAGTCATTGTTCACCTGGTGGCGCGCAGCAAAGTGGGAAATCTTGCGGGAGCGATTGCCGACGCCCTGGGGCAGGTGGAAGGCGCATATTCACTGCTCATTCTGACGCGCGACGAGATTTTTGCCGTCCGCGATCCGCGCGGGTTTCGCCCGCTGGCGCTTGGCCGACTGCGCGATGCATGGGTGGTGGCGTCGGAAACTTGCGCGTTCGATTTGATCGACGCCGAATACGTGCGCGACGTGGAACCGGGGGAGATGTTGCGCATTTCGAAGGGCGGATTGGAATCGATCCGCTTCGCGCCGGAAAAGACGCATCAGCACTGCATCTTTGAGCATGTGTATTTCGCGCGGCCGGACAGCATTGTTTTTGGCCGCCCGGTGAACGCCACGCGCGAGCAGCTGGGGCGCTTGCTAGCGCGTGAGTGTCCGGCCATTGCGGATATAGTTGTCCCGGTGCCGGACTCCGGAGTGCCCGCGGCCGTCGGCTACGCGGCTGAGTCGGGCATTTCCTTTCGCATGGGGCTGATTCGCAACCATTACATTGGACGCACATTCATCGAGCCGGAGCAGGCCATTCGCGATTTCGGCGTGCGCTTGAAATTGAATCCGGTGCGCCGCTTGCTCGAAGGGCAGCGCGTGGTGTTGGTGGACGATTCGATTGTGCGCGGAACAACCAGCCGGAAAATCGTGCGCATGGTGCGCGAAGCCGGCGCGGCGGAAGTGCATATGCGCATCAGTTGTCCGCCGACAGTTTCGCCGTGCCATTACGGCATCGACACGCCCACGAAAATCGAGCTGATCGCTTCGCGAAATTCCATCGAGCAAATCCGCGAGTTTATCGGAGCCGATTCGCTCGGCTATCTTTCGCTCGAGAGCCTGCGCGCGGCCCTCGAGGACACGGAAGGCAAGTTCTGCACTTCCTGCTACACCGGTGTGTATCCTACGGAAAACATTCAACTGGAAGTGGAGGCGCATCGTGGCTGAACCGGAAAAATTAGTGCCGGAAAAGGAACAACGCCAGCAGGCGAGGCGGCAAAGGGTGTTGCGGGAGATTTTTTCGTGGGTCTGGCTGCTGCTGGCGCTGTTTTTCGTGCAAGGAGTTATGGCACAGAGCCGGCTGATTCCCAGCGGGTCAATGGAAAACACGATCCTCGTTGGCGATCACATGATTGTCAGCCCGTTCGGCTATGCCTTGTGCGTTCCATACACTGAGTTGCATGTGCCGCTGTGGCGCAACCCGAAGCGCCAGCAGATCGTCATTTTGGTTTCTCCGCTGACTGGCACCGAGGACCTCATCAAACGGGTGATCGGCGTGCCCGGCGATACGATCCGCATTCACCACGGAACAGTCTACGTAAATGGCCATCGTTTGGACGAACCCTACGTGCTCCGCGATCCTGCGGAGATGGCGAGTTCCCTCGAAAACTTTCCCGTCGAAGGCAATGGAATTTACGACGGGCTTACGCCGAACTGGGCCGCAACGCTGCCGAATTACGTGCATGACGGCAGCCTCGTGGTGCCGCCGAACGATTATTTCGTGATGGGCGACAATCGTGGCGATTCCTACGACAGCCGTTATTGGGGATTTGTTCCGCGCAGAAATATTATCGCCGCGCCGTTGTTCATTTTTATGTCCATCAACGCCCCGGAAGGAGAAGGAGTATGGCAGCCGGGACACATAGGCGAACGTTTGGAAACCTACCTTAGTATTTTTGCGCATCCTGGCGAAGTGCGCTGGAAGCGATTATTCCATAGCTTTTAGGGCCGTCCTTTAGCGTACAAACGAATGGCACCCACTCAAAAAACAGCCAAGGGAAAAACAAAAGCCAAACCGCAAGTTGCGGAGCTTACTACGCGGGACCGGATCCGGCGAGAGCTGCTTTCGTGGTTCTGGGTGATCCTGGCATTTTTCATTATTGAAGCGATGGTGATTCAGGCGCGCGTGATCCCCAGCGCCTCGATGGAAAACACGATATTGATCGGCGATCACTTGATCGTCACTTTGCTGGGATACGACATTGGCATTCCTTTCACCGAGCATCACATCGCGCTGTGGCGCAATCCGAAGCGGCAGCAAATCATCGTTTTTGAGGCGCCGCCGCAAGCAGCGAACGAAGAAGATTTCATCAAGCGCGTCATCGGGATGCCAGGCGACACGGTGGAGATCAAGCGCGGTATTGTTTTCATCAACGGAAAGCAGTTGAACGAGCCGTATCTGAACCCGCTTCCGGATCCGTCCGCGCCGCAGGAAAACACCGGGCCATTTCAAGTTCCGGCCCGCAGCTATTTCGTGATGGGCGATAATCGCGACGATTCGAACGACAGCCGCTTCTGGGGTTTCGTTCCGCGCGAAAATATTATTGGCACGCCCCTGTTCATCTATATGTCCGTGAAGGCGCCGGAAGAGGTTTGGGAGCCGGGGCACATTGGCGAGCGGCTCGGTGCATATTTGAACATTTTGATTCATCCCAGCGAAATGCGTTGGAAGCGGCTGTTCCGAACATTTTGAAGCGATCCTCTGCGGAAAACAGGGCGGCAGTTCCCATGCGTTATTCCGATGCGGGCGTCGACATTCCCCGCGCTGACGAAGCGAAACAGCGAATCCGGCATCTCGCGGGCCGTACACTGAACAAGTTCGTCCTCTCGCCGATCGGCGGCTTTGGCGCGCTGTATCATCTGGATCCCAAGCGCTGGCGCAATCCCGTGCTGGTTTCGAGCGCTGACGGCGTCGGTACCAAGCTCAAGATTGCTTCCGCTGCGGGCGTGCATTCGACCGTCGGCGCGGACATCGTGAATCATTGCGTCAACGACATTCTGACGCAGGGCGCCGAACCACTGTTTTTTCTCGACTATTTGGCCATGGGCCGCATCGACCCGCGCGTTGTCGAACAGATTGTCGAAGGCATGAGCCGCGCGGCGCGCCAAGCCGGATGCGCGCTCATCGGCGGCGAAACGGCCGAGATGCCTGGGATGTATGCCGCAGGCGAATACGACCTCGCTGGTTTCATCGTCGGCGTCGTCGAGCGTGGGCAGCAGGCGGATGCCCGGCGCGTCCACGCCGGCGACGTTCTGATTGGGTTGCCTTCGAGCGGGCTTCACACCAACGGCTATTCGCTCGCGCGCAAACTCGTTTTTGAAGTGGCCCGGTTGAAGCCTGACACGTACGTGGCGGAGATTAGCAATAAGATTGCCGCGGAGCTGCTGAAGCCGCATCGCTGCTACTGGCCCATGCTGAAAAATGTCGTCGCGCGCGGCTGGCTCTCCGGCATGGCGCATATCACCGGCGGAGGCATACCCGGCAATCTCCCGCGCGTGCTGCCGCGAAACGTTCATGCCGTCGTCGAACTCGGCTCCTGGCCGGTCCCGCCGATCTTCGGTTACCTTGCGCGGCTCGGAAAGATCGATACCGATGAGCTGCTGCGCACATTCAATCTAGGCGTGGGAATGATTTTGATTGTCCCTTCGAAAAATGCCCGGAACGTGGAAGCAGAGATGAAGCGGCGCCGCGAACGATTTTTCCGTATTGGCCGCATCGAATCCGCGCCTGCTGGCAAATCCCGCGTCACCTTCGCGGGCGTCCTACCGTTGGGAGAATCGTGAAGTTCTCCCGCCGCAGCTCCCGTCCGGGCGTGTGAATCCTTTCTTCCGCCTGCGGAATCCAACTTGCGAATGGCCCCGTCGTCTCCATCGCCGCACGCCACTGGAACGCTGCCTAAAGCCGGGCAGGTCGCGCCGGAATTCGAGCTTCCTGATTCCACCGGCGCGCCGCGCTCCCTATCCGAGCTAACCGCGGGCGGTCCGCTCGTTCTCCTGTTTTATCGCGGCCACTGGTGACCTTTCTGCCTCCGCCAGTTGGCGGAATACCGGCAGCATTATGAAGAAATTCGCGCGGCCGGCGCGAACCTCGTTGCCGTTTCCGTCGATTCTCTAGAGAAATCGGAAACTGTACGGCAGGAGCTTCACCTGCCTTTTCCGATTCTGTGCGACACGGAACGGCGAGTGGTGCAGCAATGGGATATTTACAACGCACGCGAAAAAGGCGGCATCGCAAAACCGTCCGTTTTCATCATCGATCGTGACCGCACCGTGCGATACTCCTCCGTTGACGAAGTCGCTTCGCGCGTCCCAGCGTCGGAAATCGTGCGAATTCTTCAAGCCACCAGCGGCGAGCGCTCGGCTCATCGTAAATTCTACTTTCCCCGCCTCGGTGACTTCTTTCGTGCCATTCGCAACTCCATCCGTCACGGTATCCGCTCCCGCCGTCCCTAGCGCGCGTTTTGCCCGTGCGAAAGTCTTCCCCGTATCGGCCGGATCGAATCCGCGGCTGCCGGGCAAATCCCGCTCGGTGCAGAAGCTTTGGGGGCCGCCGGAACTATGCTAACTTCTGACATTCATGAAAAAGCGCATTGGTGTTCTTTTATCCGGCCGCGGATCCAATTTTGAAGCGCTCGCGGATAGTGTTTCGAGCAGCCGCATTCCGAACGCAGAGATTTCCGTGGTTATCAGCCACCGCGAAGGCGCGCCTGGCATCGAACGCGCACGCGCGCGAGGCATCGATGGGCGCGTCATTCCGTCGAAAGGACTCGACCGGGAAGCTTACGACCGGCAAGTTGTCGCGGTCCTGCACGAAAAGAAAATCGATTTGGTATGTCTCGCAGGATACATGCGCTTGCTTTCCAGTTATTTCGTGCAAGCCTTTCGCGACCGCATCCTGAACATTCATCCTTCGCTGCTGCCCGCGTTCCCGGGACTCGAAGCGCAGCGCCAAGCGCTCGAGCACGGCGTGAAGTTCGCGGGCTGCACGGTGCATTTCGTGGACGAAAACCTCGACGCCGGCCCGATCATCTTGCAAGCCGCTGTTCCCGTTCGCGATGATGATACGGGCGATTCGCTTTCCGCCCGCATCCTCGCCGAGGAGCATCGTATCTATTCCGAAGCCGTGCGCATCATTCTCGAAGGGCGCTATCGCATCGAGGGCCGCCGCGTGATCCTTCTCAAGGAAGCAGAGGCTGCGAAATCGCATGTCTGAAGCAGGCAAGAAATCGGCGCAGCATTCGCAGAAATCCGTCGAAGAGCAACTGGCCCATCTGCGCAAAGGCGCCGCGGAAATCATTCGCGAAGAGGATTTGAAGGCCAAGCTTGAACAGTCCGCAAAGACGGGCAAGCCCTTGCGGGTCTACCTAGGCGTGGATCCCACCGCGCCGGATATTCACCTCGGGCACACCGTCGTCATTCGTAAGCTGAAGCATTTTCAGGACTTAGGTCATACGGCGATTTTCCTGATCGGTGATTTTTCCGCCATGATCGGCGACCCTACGGGCCAGTCCGAAACGCGTCCTCCGCTGACACGCGAGCAGGTCGCGGCCAATGCCAAGACCTACCTCGGCCAAGTGTTCAAGATTCTCGACCGCGACAAGACGGAAGTCCGTTACAACAGCGAGTGGCTCGGCAAGATGCTCAGTTACGACGTGGTGCGGCTGTGCGGGCACTATCGCTTGGCGCGCATGCTCGAGCGCGAGGATTTCCGTTCGCGCCTCGAAAATAATCTGCCGATTTCAGTGCACGAACTGCTCTACCCTCTGCTGACTGCCTGTGACGCAGTGGAACTGCGCTCCGACGTCGAGTTGGGCGCCACCGAGCAGAAATTCAACATCCTGATTCACCGTGACATCCAACGCGAGTACGGCGTTTCCCCGCAGATCGTCTTCACCATGCCGATACTCGTGGGCCTCGATGGCGTGAAGAAGATGTCCAAGAGCCTCGGCAATTACGTCGGCATCACCGAACCGCCGCAGCAAATGTTCGGCAAGCTCATGTCCGTCTCGGATGATCTGATGTGGTCGTATTACGAGTTGCTCACGGATTTCGAAGAGCGCGTTATCACCCGGTTGAAAGAAGAAGTTCGCACTGGCGTACTGCATCCCATGGACGCAAAAATGCAGCTGGCGCACACCATCATCGCCAATTTCCACGGCGAAGACGCAGCGCGCAACGCGCGCGACGAATTTCAGCGCGTCTTCCGCGACCGCCAAGCCCCGGAAGATGCACCGTCGTATCCATTCTCCAACGCAGTGGACCCAAGCGGCTTCGCTTTCTGGCGGAATCGAAACTCGCGCACTCACGCAGCGAAGCGCAACGGCTGATCAAGCAAGGCGGGCGTGGAAATCGACGGGCCGTGTGGACGATGTGAAACACGAGGTCGATTTATCGAAACCGGGCAGCAGCTTTCTTGTTCGCGCCGGCAAAAAGAAATTCCTCCGCATCATCGTGGAGTAATGACTTCTCAGGATGCTCTTTGCGGCGTCATCACTCGTGCTGCTCGACCAGCCGCTTGAGGCGCGCGAGCTCTCGGCGATCGCGACGGGCCACGGCGTGACGCGTGATGAGCCAGTCAAAAAGTGGGCCGAAGCGCCCCGGCATCTCGTAACGGTCACACATTCGCACCTGTGTGCCATTCGCAATTTCGCTGACTTCCCAGCGCTGCATTCCGCGCACGCCATAGGCATCCTGAAATTGCCATTCGAGCACGCGCCCGCGCTCAAATTCCGTCACCACCGCCGTGTGCGTCATTTCGCGTTTGCCGATTCGTCCCGTCAGGCGCACTTTCAACCCGCTGCAGAATTCAATCGCAGCGCCTTGCACTTCGAATTGCAAATCGAGTTCGCGCCCGTACCACGCGCCCATGCGGTGCGGCACAAAAAACGCGCCCACGATTTTTGCCGGCGCGGCTATTTCTTCAATGAAAGTTTGGTCTGCCATCCGCGGCGCTATCTTATCGAACGCGCACGCCGGAACCAATCCCCGCGATTTGCGTCAACGATGTGTGCGATTTTGATTTGAATGGGCGGGTTTGAAGGCCGGGACTTCGTGTGTGCAAATCGCTTCAGCCGGACGCTTGCTTCAGGTACTTGGCCAGCTCATTTGGAAATACGACGATGCTCCCGCGGCCATATTCGATCAATCCACGTTCGCGGAACTGATTCATCAATGCGGTTATGACCTCTCGTGTGGTGCCGATTAAGCTCGCCAGATCTTCATGGGTTAGCCCGCTCGCAACGCACGAGCCATCCGATCGTTGTCGTTGGCCAGCCGCGCCGAGTTTCATCAGTTCCTTCGCGAGGCGGCGTGCCACGGTATCGAAGCTCAGCGTTGCTACCTGCTCTTGGCAATCGGACAGCCGAGCGCAGAGAAGGCGCAGAAATTCCTGGCTGATTTCAGGTTTTTGACCAATGAATTTCAGCAGCCCATTTACATCGATGGCCGTAAGTTCGAGGGGCTCGACAGCAACAGCCTGGTCGCGACGACGTGCCGCGTCGCAAACGCAAAGCTCGCCGAAAATCTCACCCGCTGAGTAAAGGCCGACAATTTTTTCCTGGCCCTCCGCAGAGATGCGAATCACTTTCGCGCGGCCCATTTCAATCCGAAACAGGGCGTTCGCTGGTTCATCCAAACGGTATACGACCTCGCCTTTTTTAAGTGACAAATGGGAACTAAAAGGCTTCAGCTCGCTCATTCGCGAACGAATTAACGACGAAAAATCGGCACAGCACACAGTTTTGATTGTCATCCCACCCCGCATCGGAGAAGCGTTCGCAAAGAAGATGCGTGTGGCGGCGCGGACGACTCAGGAAATCGTTTTCATGCGAGCCGAACGGATGGCTTGACAAGCCTGCGCCGACTGTATGTTTTCACACATCCTTGTAACCGTATGTTTTAGTACAGCTACGCTTGCCTCTTCCCGCTACCTTAACACACGTTGCGAATGGGGTTAACACTGCTGCTACGCGCAGCGCCTTCCGCAAGCAATCGCCGGCCACTTCGATATTTCTCGGAGGCATCTATGCACGCAAAAAAAAGGCTGATCGGCGCAATCGCTTTAGTTGTCTTCTGTTTTTTTGGAGTGGCCCTTGCGCAAGACTCGGAGAACGCCGAGCCGCAGACACCGGCATCCAACTCTGGCCAGATGATCGCTCAGAATGCGGACCAGATGGTCAACCAAGGCAAACAAACTTTCCGTTTCGACACTTTTGGCGATGAAGCTTTCTGGGGAGACACGTTGCATCTCCATCAGGCTATCGAAGGAGCGAAGCTCGGTGGCGTTGGTCCGGGTGTGAGCCCACAAACTGCCTTGGCTGTCGGCCTGAAGGTAGACGTCGATGCGCTGCCTCCGGCGCTTGTCGCAGCGCTTCAGCAAGGCAAAGTGAACTTGACTGATCCTGCGACGACACTGGCTCTATTGAAGTTGAATGCAGTCCTTGGTGTGACTGGCCACTTCAATCCACAGGGAACGTTGAGCTCGGTCGGCATTCAATGCGCGCTGTGCCATTCCACCGTCGATAATTCCTTAGCACCCGGTATCGGGCATCGCCTTGACGGCTGGGCCAATCGCGACTTGAATGTTGGCGCGATTATCGCACTCGCTCCAAATTTGCAGCCGCTTGCAGATTTACTCGGCGTCGACCAAACAACAGTGCGAAAAGTGCTGAATAGCTGGGGACCGGGGCATTTCGACGCCGAACTCGAGCTGGACGGCAAGGCTTTTCGTCCTGACGGTAAGACCTCGGCCGTGCTGATTCCTCCCGCGTTTGGCCTGGCAGGCGTGAACCTGCACACATGGACGGGTTGGGGTTCGGTTCCTTATTGGAATGCGTTTGTCGCGAATCTTGAAATGCACGGCAGCGGAACATTTTTCGATCCAAGACTGAATGATCCCGTGCAATTTCCCGTGGCCGCGAAAGCTGGCTTCGGCAACGTGAAAAATACACCGGATCTGGTCACGCCAAAGCTCGCGGCGCTGCAGTTCTACCAACTGGCTATTCCCGCACCCCAGCCACCCGCGGGAAGCTTTGATCCTACGGCTGCTGGACGGGGCAAGGACCTCTTCAACGGCATGGCACGCTGCTCGACATGCCATGTGCCACCGCTTTTCACTGAGCCTGGCTGGAATATGCATACCGGTGGGGAGATTGGGATCGACGACTTCCAAGCCAATCGCGCACCTGACAAACGGTACCGCACCTCGCCGCTGGGCGGTCTGTGGACGCACACAACAGGCGGTTTCTATCATGATGGACGGTTCGCAACCCTTCATGATGTGGTCGAACACTACAACTCGTTTTTCGGTTTAGGTCTCACAGCCAGCCAGGAGCGCGATTTAGTGGAATACCTGAAGTCGCTCTAAGCGTAGCATGCACGGGCGCTCGGGCTTTTACTGGCCCCTGACGAATTCGGGCGCCCGTCCTTTTCCCCACGGATCGTAGGTCAGAGCGAAATTCACGCGCTCCGCCAGCGGCGGATGGCTGAAAAGCCACACCTTAATGAACGGATTGGGATCCGGATCCGCCAAGTCCACTTCGCCGAGGATCTGAAAACTTCGGGCAGCCACTTGCTTTGAGTCCGGGAACAGCCCATGAGTGACTTCGAGGCCATATTGATCCGCCTGGTGTTCGATATGCCGGCTGAATGTGTTGCCCACAGGCGCGGCTAGGAAGCCCAGAATAGCAAGCCACAAAAAAAGCACGGGCAGTGACGCCCAGTCGTCCGTGCTGCGAATGGACCAGCGGCTGCTGCATCGCGAAAGCGTCCAAAGCGTTCCACGAAATCCCAGATACAGCAGCACAAACGCCACCAGAGCGCCGAAAATCAGGCCTTTGTAGACATGGCCCAAAACGTAATGGCCCATTTCGTGGCCGAACACAAACATGGTCTCCGGGACGGTCATTTTTTGAATTGTGGTGTCCCATACGACCACGCGTTTGGAAGCGCCCATGCCTGTGACGTAGGCGTCCACTGCGTTGGTTTTTTCGCTAGCTTTCATTAAGAACATGCGATCGGAAGGGATGTTCATGCCGGCGCGATGCACCACTCTTTCAAGCGCCGTAACAAGTTCGGGATCCGTCTTCTGCAACGGCTCGAATTTGTTGAACATCGGATCAATAACCAACGGCGAAAGAAAGATCACAAAAAACAAAATTGGCAGCGCGGCCAGCCAGAAATAGAGCCACCAGCGGCGCGGGCTGTGCCGGATGATGGCGTAAAGAATCCAAACAAGAATTATGCCAAGGATGAAGCTGAGCACTTGGCCCTTTGCCCAATCACCAGCCCAGGAACCCCAGCTTTGCACGGAGATTCCGTAACTGCGTGAAAGCCAGTGGCCATAGATGTCCACGGGCAATCCCAGCACCGCGATGGTCAGCAGCAGAATCGGCGTGAAAATCACGGCTTGCAAAAAGCGGATGCCGGTTGTGCGCTCCGCCCAGTCTCGATATTTCGGCGCGAGACGCCACGCTAGAACCAGGAGCAATACGATTAAGCCCCACACAAAGTCCACGAAGTACAAGATGTACTGCGCGCGGCTATACTTGACCGCTTTCTCGTAGAGATCGGGAGGGAGCGTATAGGCCTTGACGTCTTGGCCAGTCTGCTGCGGCGACTGAGCTTGTGTGGCCTGCTGCGACTGCGTGAACGCGTCCGGAGGCTGCGTTTGGGCCGCAGCCTCGCCTGCCGTGCTGATTGCAGGCCGGGCAGGAGCGGCAAATACACGCGGCGCTACAAACAGGAAGAAGAAAGCGGCCCATGCGAGGGCCTTGCGACGACCGAGTTGAGTCATTGTTTTTCCTCGGGCGAAAACATGCCACGACGCGACCGCATTGCGATGGGTTCCAGTGGCGATGGCATTATGCTTCGAGTTGAAACCAGCAGCAAGAGCGATCCGTAATCCGCGCGTGGAACATTTTTCGTCAGATGCCGTATTGTTATAGAAACTTCTTCGGCCTTGATTCCAGGCCACAATAGGGAACCGAGTCATGCAATTAGAGATCCAAGGAGTCGGCAAACAATATTCTCGCAGCATTTGGGGACTGCGCGACTTCACGTTAGGCGTTCAGCCGGGCGTTCTCGGATTGCTTGGGCCAAACGGCGCCGGGAAATCGACGCTGATGCGAATCATTGCCACGGTGACGCGGCCGACGCAAGGGCAAGTGAAGTGGAATGGCGAGGACATTCTGCGAGCTCCCGATTCTCTGCGCGCCGTCCTCGGCTACTTGCCTCAGGATTTCGGTGTGTATCCACATCTGAACGCGGTGGAATTCCTAGAGTACCTCGCGGCGGTGAAAGGGCTCGATTCGGTCTCTGCGCGCCGAAGGATTGACGAACTGCTGACGCTGGTAAATCTGAGCGACGTTCGCAAACGGCCCCTGGGCGGCTATTCGGGAGGAATGAAACAGCGCATTGGCATCGCGCAGGCGCTTTTGAACGATCCGCAATTGCTCATCGCTGATGAACCAACGGCGGGCCTCGATCCCGAAGAGCGCGTGCGATTTCGCAATTTGCTCTCAGAGCTGGCGGGCGACCGCGTCATAATTCTATCGACGCACATTGTTTCCGATGTCGAGGCCGTGGCGACGGACATCGCTATCGTAGCAAGCGGACGCCTTGTCGCGCACGCCGCTCCGGAGAGTTTACTTCGTTCGATTCAGGGCAAGACCTGGGAGTGGATCATACCGAGCGCCGAACTGCCCGCAACACGCCAGCGATTCGTCGTGAGCTCGATCGCGCGGCGCGCGGATGGAGTTCAAGTCCGCGTCATCGCGGATACCCAACCGGTTCCGGGCGCAGTCGCCGCCGTGCCAACGCTCGAAGACGCCTATCTCGCATGCCTTTACGCGCACCGCGCCGGTGCAGCCGCATGAGCGGCAAGGCCAGCCGTGCGCGGATTGTCTATCACTTGGCTCGCGCCGATTTTCTGGAGCGCGTTCGGCGCTACAGCTTTCCGGTCACCCTCGGTTTCGCCGTGTATCTGGGCTATCTTGGAGCAACAGGCCAAATCTTCCTAAGTCTCGGCAAGTATCAAGCGGTTTACAACGCCGCTTATGTCGGCGGCTTCATGAGTTATGTGACCACGGTTTTCCTGACGCTCGCCGGCTTCTACATCGTAAAAAATACGATTGAACGGGATCAGAAAACACGCGTCGGGCAAATTCTAGCAGCCTGCTCGATGAAGAAGCTTGATTATTGCGTCGGCAAATTTGTGAGCAACTTCGCGGTTCTTTGCGTGATGGTGGCAGTCCTGGCGATCGCCGGCGTCGGAATGTATTTTCTCCACGGCGACAACTCCGGCTTTCATCCTGTTCCGCTTCTTTCGACGTTTGTCATTTTTGCGCTACCCGCGATGGCATTTACGGCGGCGATCGCTTTACTTTTTGAGACGATACCCGGCCTGCGAAGCGGACTTGGCAATGTCGCATATTTTTTCATTTGGAATGGTATCTTGCTGCTGGGCGCGGTCGCGATTTTCACGAAAAGCGCTCACCCGTTTCTCGATCTGACCGGCGGCTTCTCGCTCTGGAGCAGCATGGCCGCGGCATTGACGGCGAAATTTCCCGGTGCGGACGCGAACAACTTCGCGCTGACCGTCGCCGGTCACCCAAACGAAACCGTCGGCGTGTTTCGCTGGAATGGCTTCGCGTGGAACGCTGTGTTGATCTTGAGCCGCGTTCTTTGGCTCGGCATCGCCCTCGGTTTCACATTTCTCAGCGCCGCGTTTTTTGATCGATTTGACCGGGCAGGCCCGCGAGGTTCACGGGACACTTCCGGAGCCATAACAGCGCCAGCACAAATGGTTGAAACGGCTGCGATCCAGTCGAGCACAACTCTGAGCCCAGCGACGCTGACTCGCGTGAAATCCCGATTTCGGTTCGCTGCAGTGCTCGTAGCCGAATTACGGCTGATGCTCAAGGGCCAGCGCTGGTGGTGGTACATCATAGCAGCAGGCTTGGCGGTCGCGTCGGGGGCCGTTGTTCCGCGCGAAGGCCGTGGAATCTTGCTGGCGATTGCATGGGTTTGGCCGGTGCTGTTGTGGTCGTCGATGGGCGTGCGTGAATCGCGCGATCAAACGAGCCAGATTCTCTTTTCGACGCCACATCCGTTGGCACGACAGCTTTCAGCGATTTGGCTGGCTGGATTTGCGGTCGCGCTTATGAGTGGAAGCGGATTTGGCGTAAGGCTGCTGGTCGGGGGCGACATTCGTGGCCTGCAAGCGTGGTTTATAGGAACGCTGTTCATTCCGACATTTGCATTGGCGCTCGGCGTCTGGAGCGGAGCCAGCAAGCTATTTGAAATACTCTATGTTTTGCTGTGGTATTTAGGGCCGATGCACTCGATAGCCCAACTCGACTTTATGAGCGCGGCTCCTCTGACGGCGAAAACGCATTATCCGATGTTTTATCTGGCGCTGACCGGCGTTCTGGCGATTGCGGCCGTGGCCGGACGCAAGCACCAACTTCAGACGTAACGAGATTCACGCTGAAGGCGCCGGCATGGGCTGCGGAGCTGCTTCGCTTATGCCGGGATTCATCACGGCGCTCAGCGAAGGCAGCCGCGATGCAAGAAATCGCAGAGCGTACGATTGGAAAAAGACGAGCGCCGGCGAATAGAGAAATGCACACAGCCACAAAATCACCGCAATGACCGCGGCGGCGAGGACAACGGTCACGCTGACGGTGGCGAAATTCCACGAGAGATTTGCGCCACGCAAACTTAGATAAATCAGCACACTGATGAGTCCCAAGGGAATCAGCAGAAGCAACAGAGCGATCACGTCGATGATGCCGAAGAAAATAGCGCTGCCGACCGCCAGAACGGCTTTCATGAGGATGTAACCAGTGTAGGCAAGCTTCTCCGCCGCCAGCATGGGAAGCAAGCGCCGCCAAGCGGACCAAACTCCACGATTCTCGACAGCCATGACGGGCACCAAGAAATCCCGCGCAAGAAGATCAATGACGGCGGCGATGACAAGAAAAATCCCCGCAGCGAGCAAGACCACAGCGCCTCCGGCGAGGAGCGCGGCAAAATTGGGGCTTCCCGAAGATGGCATTTTCCTAATCGCTATCCATAGCGGGACCCCGAGCAGCAGAAGAAGAAAAATCATGCAGCAAATCGAAAACCCTGCATCCCAGGCAAAGTATTGCAGGCCTTTCGCTCTCCATTTCTTCCAGCCGTGACGGAGTTCGCATCTTCCGGTGATTACCGATTCGAGCAGCACAAACCGGCTCACGCTCGATAAATATTCGGCAATGAAAAAGAGGGCAATCAAGAGGAGCACGCAGATGGCGACCCACATCCAGTTATCGCGCAGCGACTCGAATATCGCGTCCGTAGCGACAGGGCTTACCGGTGCGAGAGAAAAATGGCTGTTCGTGCGAGGAACCTGGAAGTTGCCGCCGCTCCATCCGCCGGTAGCGAATTCGCCAGTCAAGAGGCCAAGGATGGCCATGCGGGACCACATCCGAAACGACCAGGGCGCGAAAAGAATGCGCCGGGCATCGGCAAATGCGGGAGAAACAGAATCCACGGCTGAGAGAGGGGCGGGCATGGTAACTCCCTTTTCCCCGTATTCTAAGCGACCAGCACGCCCGAGACAATGCGTGCCGGAAACGGTGTGCCGTCCATACAACTCGGCGAGCCTGGCGTACAGGTGACTTTTTCGAGGGATCGGCGCAGGCCAGGCTTTTCATCGCCCTCGAGCAGCACTAAGATGGAGAGCAGAAAGATTCGAGGCGAAATCATGAAAGCTCAAAGAATGGCTGTGCTATTTGGCGTTTGCCTGTTTCTTGCAGGCCTGCCGGCGGTCGCTGCGGCTCAGCAGACAGGCCAATCACTGGGCGACGCTGCCCGCAAGGTCAAAGAGCAGCAGAAGCAGGCGCCCAAGACGAAAGTGGTCTGGACGAACGATAACCTGCCTACGTCGGCGACGGTGAGCGTCGTGGGGCAAGCGCCACAGCAGGGAAATGCAGGCGAGTGCCAGCGAAGCACAGCCAGGCGCGAGAAGCAGGGACTCCTGACGATGCCAGCGACCTTGCGAAGGCCAACGCTGAATTAGCGGAAGCCCAGAAGAATCTCGACAGCTCGAAAACTGACCTGGATATAGCGCAACGCGAATACAAGCTGGACTCAGATCAATACTACAGCACGCCAAATTACGCTGGGGATCAGCAGGGCCAAGCGAAAGTGGACGCAGACAAAAGCCAAATCGCCGCAAAACAGCAGGCGATGGAAGCAGCTCAGAGAAAAGTGGCTGAATTGCAGAAGCAGGTCGATTCGCTCAACCAGAAGCTGAAGACCGCAGCGACACCGACGCCACAAGACTGAGGGCGATGCTGTGGTCGGGATGAAAAAAGCTTCCAAAAGTTGCGATTAGAACGATACGCCGTCCTTTATTATCAGCAACTTACGTCCATTTCTAATAATTTCGTGTTGCGATTAGAAAAACCATAGATGGCTGGGCGCGCCTGACACTGCAGGGGTGCTCTCCCCCGCGAACGCGGATCAATATGGCCTAAAAAGGCCCCGAGGATTCGGGGCCTTTTTTGCTTTTGACTTTTTCTGCTGAACCTAGAATTCGTACTGCAACCCAAACTGCATGACGCGCGGCAGGGTCAGTAGATGCGTGTAGTCGCCAAACGAATCTGGATTGTCGATCGCGAGCGACGAGCTCTGCACGTCAAAGCGTTTGGTGTTGAAGACGTTGAACATGTCGGCAGTCAAGTGCAACCGGTGATTCTCGTTATACGGCATCTTCCAAATCTTGCCCAACTGCATATCCGTGTTGAGGAACCCATCTCCGCGGAACGGATTTCGCGAGCCGGACTCACCGGGAAGCGGCACGCTGAGGGTGTTGTATACCGCTGCCGGATCCTTGAAGACATTGTAGCCAAGAGTGCCTCCCGCATCGACCACATTGTAATGGCCGCCGCTCGCTTGAGCGCTCACAGTGGCGTCACCGGTGAGCTGCCAGTTTGTGGGGAAGCAGAAACACGTTCCTCCGCTGACCGGAAATCCACTGGACCAGCGCGTGAGGCCGGAAAGCTGCCAGCCACCGATGACGGCATCAAGGCCCCTGTTTATGTGGCTCGCGAGCGGGCGACCCTGACCGAAGGGAAGCTGCCAGACCCACTGGCCGTTGATCTGGTGGCGCAAGTCGAAATCGGAAGGTCCGCTCAACTGATTGCCCATCCAAGGATTCACCACTTCACCGCTCAGGCCGCTCCATTGGCCGACGCTCTCCGCATCCGAGGCCAAGTCGAAGGAAGTGGAATACGTGTAGTTGACGTTAAACTGGAGCCCTTGCGACATCTGCTTCTTGAACGTCACTTCCAGGCCTTCGTAGTGGGAGAAGGACTGCGAGCGCCATGCAAAGAGCGATGAATACTGGCTATCGAACCAGGTGTACTGCCCGGTCTTTGCGAAGTAGCTGTTGCCGGTATTCAAACTGGGAATGCCGGCTACGTCGAAGAAATCAATTGCCGAAGTTTCGTTATTGGCGGTGCAGAGATACGTCTGATAAATGGCCTGGACGGGGTCCGTGGTTGGACTGATTTGCCAACCGGCTCCAGTTGGTGAGGCGGGATTGGTGCCGCACGTCTGGCTGGCAGGAGTGTTGGCAATCAAGGCTCCCACGTTGTACTGATCACCGCTAGCCACGGGACTGAACAGGTTATTCCAATAGGCGGCGGTCGGCCCGATGGTAGCGGAGGTGACAGTGGCGGGATTGGTGCCGCCTGCATTATTTATCCTCGCCAGATTGGCCATAGCCTGGGCTGCCTGGTAATACGTGATTCCCGACGAGGGATCCGTCAAGTTGAGGGGCTGGGCCAAATCGCTCTGCACCAGGAGATTGTGGCCTAGGCGGCCAATGTAGGCTACCTCGATGGCCATATTGTGGGGTAACTCCCGGGCAATCGAGAAATCAAGGGCGTAGGAATAGGGAGTCTTGAGAGAGCTATCCATACCCCAGCAGATGCAGAAATTTCCCGCTGGAAAGTCTGTTGGGAAGCCGACCGACGGTGCAGGAGTAAAGATCTGCGTTCCATTGTTGTCCGTGGTTGGAATGTTGTTGACGGCGGAGACGAGCGGCTGGCCAGCGATTGGCTGCCACCTAGGAGATGAGGCCGCGGTTTCGACTTGCGCCGGATTGACGAGCAGTGTTGAAAGGCCAAACTCTCCGCCGCTGGTGTCGAAGGTTTCGATCATGGCCTGGCCGTAATGATCGTAATACTTGCCGAATCCGGCACGGACCACGGTCTTGTCACCACCGCCGACGAGCTTCTTCAGCCAGTCGGCGCTAGGCTCAGGGGACCATGCAAGGGAAAAGCGCGGCGCAAAGTCGTTCCCGTTAGCCCACCAGTCAGGGCGGCCGTTAGACCTGCCCGCGAGGTCGAAGGTTACCGCTGGGAATTGATTCGCCGGGACTCCCCTGGCCATGCCGTCTGCGCGCTCTTGGAACCACACGCCTAGATCTTGAGTCGGCGCGACTTCCTGACCGTTGGTTTCCCACGGCGGCGTGATCTGCTCATAGCGCAGGCCGTAATTGAAGGTCAAATTCGGTTTGATCTTGAAGGAGTCTTGCGCGTACAACTCCGATTCGCGCATGGAAAAGTGCCGAGGCACCGCAGTACCTTGCGCCAGCGGAACCCCCGATCCATCCGGGTTAACATGGACATTGTATTGCGCATTCACTTCCGTGATCATTCCGAGCAATCCGATCAACGGGAAGTCATAGTTGGTGGCGAAGTTGGGATCGACCGCAGGGTAGCCCGCTGAGGGTGGATTAAATGGACTTGAGCGGCCAGCAAACCCGCCAACGTTGAGCCAAGCGGCATTCGCGGTGCCGCTGCTGAAGGAAGTGGCTGTACTCGCCGATGAGTTAAATACCGCGTTGATGTTTGTTCCGAACTGGAATGTGTGCCTCCCCTTCGTCCATGAGATATCGTCGGCGAAGTTGTCCACGGGGAAGCTAAAGCCCGTGCCGTAGTTTCCTTCGTCCTGGTTAAGTCCGCGGATAAAGTTGGCCGGCAGGAACGAATCTCCCGCGTTCACGATGCTCTGACGGGTGAAGCCGTAGCGAAAATTGTTTACCAAGTTCGGCCGCAGAACGACCGAATAGCCGGCCACCATGCCTTTGCTGAAATCCGTACTGGTGCTTTGGAATTGATCACCCGGCAGGAGGGGTGTGCCCGAACCGTTTGCCCCACCCGGGGTATAGGCGTCTTGTCCGCTGCCGCGCCAGAAAAGGGTCTGGTTGCCGTTGGCGGTCAGTTTGTAGTCGATCCGGCCGATGGCGATATCATCGCGAATATTCTGCGAGGCCCCGAAACGGAAGCCGTCGTAATTCAAGTTCAGGCCGTCCCCTAGAGAGGGGTCGTTGGGGACCACCACTGGATTCGAATAATAAGATTGAAAGTAAGCCATGGAGGAGGGACTAGGCCCATCTCCCAGCGGGTCCATGGCGACTAATCCGGTGTTAGACCCGGATGAATTACTGTTGGGACCTATCGCGAAATCGCCAGGCAGCACGGGGTATGACTTGCCACTCTGTCCCTGAACAGCTCCCCCCGGGCATGCCGACACAACCGCGCACGGGTACTGGATAATCCCATCGGCGAGAGTGGGAGAAGGAATGACCCTCGCGGCACTGGTTGCTTGGTCCTGGCGATGGCCTTCATAGTTAAGGAAGAAGAACAGCCGGTCGTGCTTGATGGGCCCGCCGATCGTACCACCGTAAATGTTGTAGACCAGATGCAACGGCTTGTCGGGCTGGCCAGCAGCCTCTTCGGAGGTATTATTGAAAAAATCGTTGGCTTCGCCGAAGTCCGTGCGATTGAATTCATAAGCGGAGCCGTGGAAGGCGTTGGTTCCTCCCCTGGTTACCAGCGCCGATTGGGCGCCTTCGGAGCGACCCTGCTCGGCGCCATAGTCAGAAGTGGTGACACGGAATTCTTCGACGGAAGCGACGGTCACCGGAATGACCGTATTGAAGGGCGAACCCTCGCCCTGATCGTTGACGTCGACGCCGTCGAGGGTAATGTTGTTTTGGTCGCTGCGCGCGCCGTTCACCGCACCGCTGCGCGAGTCGTTGCTCATTAGGTCGTTACGATTCGAGGTGAAGACAACGCCGGGTTGAAGAGAGAGGAGTTGGGTAACGTTGCGACCGTAGAGGGGCATGTTGCTGATTTCGCCGCCGCTCATGGTGTTGCCCTGGCTGGCGTCAGTCGTATTGAGGAGCGGGACCTGCTCGGTGACGGTCACCGTTTGGGTAGCCGAGCCGATTTTCATTTTGACGTTGATGGTGGCAGGCAAATTCACCAGCAGCTCAAAACCCGTTTGCTCGAACTTCGAGAATCCGTTGGCGTCCACTTCGAGGACGTAATGGCCCGGCTGTATTTCCGAGAATACGTAGCCTCCCTGCTGGTCCGTTGTGGTGGTGCGCTCGAGGTTTGTGTCGGTGTTAATCAGATGCACGGTCGCGTTAGGAATGGCCGCATTGCTGGGGTCGGTCACCGCGCCACGAAGCGACGTGGTTGCTTGCCCCCACACAGGACCACCGAAAAAGAAGAAAGCCGCACCCAAGAACGCCAACAACAAAACCTGCCAGATTCTCCTCACGTTCCACCTCCACTCAGATTGTCGCACTCGAATCCCGCAGAAAAATGCAGGAATGTCCGAGGCACCCAGCCACAGACGCACAACGTCAACGACGAAACCAGGAACTCGGACGCTACCCCCCAGGGGCCCACTCAAACACGCTCTACTGGCGTGTTTGTGCAAGGCGTGTACCATAATTGGGACAATCGGTCAACAATAAGTTAAGTGTCCGAAAGCGCGCGCACTTAGCCCTGATTACCAGAGGTGAATGCTCCCCGCGCGAGGCGTGAAATATACTTAAAATAATATTTCCCTACGTTTGTTTGGATTGGGGAGGCGCTCGTGGAAGGTTATGTTGCCGCCCCATCGATCCTTGTTGGCCAATTCGCGCCCAGAAAAGAGGCGGCCGGTGGGGGTGCCGGCCGCCGTGGGCATGGGGTGATGGAGGTGCAAAACTTCCGAGACCCGATTTGCGCGGGGGGGCGCATCGCCGGGCCCCGAATGCAGGATTATTCTGCCGATAGGCAGCCAAACGGTCGATAGGTCGGAAGGTTCAATTCGTCCTGGTACTGACGTACTCTTCGGCCGGTAGCCCGATTGCGGCGACCGTCCAAATCGGCCACGCACAGCAGCTGACGGATCGGCGATCCGGGCCGTCAGGGCGCGCGGAAACGTACCTCTTACTCTTACTGTTATTCTGCTTCTATTCTGGCCGGCGCGGAGCCTCCTGGAGCGGTTCCGCAGTTATGTGCGGAACGCCGGCATCGTTGAGGGCTTTGTTCAGACCGGCGAGGTCGGTGCTAATCAGCGCGTGCAGAGCATCCAGCGCCTGACTGAGTCCCTGAGAAACAGCCGCCATCTCATCCTTTTCCGGCAGAGTGGGCGCGGCGGAATAGGAGTCGAACTGCGACATCAGGCGGCCGACGCGCTGAGGTAGCGGAGGAGGAGTGTAATGAAGCGGGCCACCCGCCCCACCGAAGCCAGCCGGGGGTATGAACTTTCCGCTGAGATCATTGACCTTCTTTTGAAGCGCTTCCGCTTGCTTGCGGATTTCGTCAGGAACCTTCGGCGCTTCCGGCTTCTTCCAAGCATCCAGCGCGTCATCCAGTGACTTTTTGAGGCCCGCGATGAGACGCTGGCCATCATTGCCGGTCTTGTAAAGCGCGTAGAGCTGCATGATGGCATCGTGACGCGCGGTGCGGTCGGCTTCGCTGATTTGGATTCTCGGGTCTTGCTGGAGTTGCACGGTTTGCGACTGGGAATTATCTCCAAGCGCGACTTTCACGGTGTAGGCGCCAGGGTCGGCGACAGGGCCTCGCGCGCCTCCGCCGAAAAAGCCTTGAGCCAGTGCTTCTTCCTGTTCCGGGGTGAGTTTCACCGGCGGGTCATAGCGTAAATCCCAGTTGACACGATTGATTCCGGATTGGGGGTTGCGGTCCTGGATTTCGCGAATCGGCTTGCCGGAGGAATCGAGAACTGTGATGGTGACTTTTTGCTCCTTTGCGGGCTTCTGCTTCAGATAAAAGTCGATCAGAACTCCGTCGGGAGGATTCGGGCCGAGAAAGACTTGCTGGCCGTCGAACCAGCGGTTCTGGTAAATGCGCCAGGCGATAGTGTTGCGAATAGGAAAAACATGGAGATCTTCGCCGAGGACCTGCGAGTTCAACTGCTGGAGCGGGGTCAGGTCGTCCAGAATGTAAATGGAGCGACCATGCGTCGCGAGAATCAGATCGTCCTCGCGAGGCTGAATCTGAATATCATCTACCGGCACGGTGGGCAAACCCATTTTGAGCTTGTTCCAGTGTTCACCGCCATCGAGCGAGAAGTACGCGCCGAATTCCGCGCCGGCAAAGAGCATATTCTGATCCTTCGGATGCTCGCGGATAACGTGCAGCGTGCCGGTTTCTTGCGGGATGCCCGCGCTGAGCGATTTCCAACTGTGGCCGTAGTTTGTGGTCTTGAACAGATACACGTGGAAGTCATTGGAGCGATGGCCGTCGAAGGTAACGTACGCAGTGCCTTCATCGAATTTAGAGGCTACCACGCGTGTGACGTAGGTGCCCTTGGGAACGCCAGGAACGCGACTGGCGACGTTCTCCCAGGTTTGGCCGGCATCACGAGAAACTTGCAGGTTTCCATCATCTGTTCCGACCCACAAAATGGAATTGTTGGTCGGCGATTCATCGATGGTGGTGATGGTGGGATACCACTCGACGCCGTCATAAAGCGACAGCGTATCCTTTGTCGGCACCGCGCCAAGAATTGGCAAGGTGTTGCGATCGACGCCGGTGGTAAGGTCGCCGCCGAGCTTGGTCCACGAATCACCGCGGTTGGTGGATTTGAAAAGGAAATTCCCGCCGTAGTAAATCGTGTTATGATCGCGAGACGAAATGACCAACGGAGAATTCCAATTGAAGCGGTACGGCGGATCGCCTTCCTTGGGAACTGGACGGATGCTCAGGGCTTCGTCAGTACGCAGATCGCGGCGTTCGATATTGCCGTCCTGCGACTCGGTGTAGATGGTTTGCGGGTCAGCAGCATCGGGCTTGACGTAGAATCCGTCACCGCCGCCAACCATGAACCAATCGCTGTTGGGAATGCCACCTGCAAACCACGTGCGGCTGGGGCCACACCATTCGGCGTTGTCCTGATAGCCTGCGCAAATGTGGTAGGGCTGTTGATTATCGTAGCCCACTTCGTAAGCCTGGCCGAGAGGCATCACGTTCAGATGATCCCAATTGCGGCCGGCGTCGCGGCTTTCATAGATGCCGCCATCGCAGCCAACGAGCATGAAATTCGAGTTTCCCGGATCAATCCAGATGGCATGGAAATCACTGTGAACTTCGCGGACGCGCTGCTGGTCGAAAGTCTTGCCTCCATCCTCTGAGTAATAAAGATTCACGCCGCCCATCCAGATGCGAAGGTCGTTATTGGGGTCGATGCGAATCTGGCTGAAATAAGACGGGCGAGGGTCCTCGGAACCCATTTTCTTCCATGTTGCCCCTTTGTCCTCGCTGCGGAAGACTCCGCCTTGGGCGTTTTGTATCACGGCGTAGACGACATTGGGATTCTTGCGATACACAGCAACGGCGCTTCTTCCTGTATCTCCTGTGGGCAAGTCATTGGTGAGTTTGTTCCAAGTCGCGCCGCCATCCGTGGACTTGTAAATTCCGCTGTTTGGTCCGCCGCCATTGAAGCCCCAAACGCTGCGCCGGCGTTCATACGCTGCGGCGTATAGCGTGGTGGGGCTTTGCGGGTCGATGGCCACGTCGGAGACGCCAGTGTCGTCATTTATGGAGAGAACTTTGTTCCAGGTTTTCCCGCCATCGGACGTTTTGAAAACGCCGCGCTCCGGGTTCGGTCCCCACAGGTGTCCCAGAGCCGCCACATAGACGATGTCGGGATTCGTAGGATCGATTACGACTCTGCCGATGGCTTGCGTGTCGTCGAGACCCATGTGCGACCAGGTTTTCCCGCCATCGGTGGATTTGTAAACGCCATCGCCCCATGAAGCGCTCTGGCGATTATTCGCTTCACCAGTTCCGACCCACACGATCGATGGATTCGACGGCGCGACAGCAACAGCGCCGATCGAAGGATTTGGCTGATCGTCGAAAAGAGGGGTCCAGGTCATCCCGCTGTCGGTGCTTTTCCAGAGCCCCCCGGCGGCCGCGCCGAGATAAATCGTCTTGGGGTCCGTTTCGGCCACGGCGATATCGTCGATGCGCCCGCCCATGATGGCTGGCCCGATTGCGCGCATTTTCAGATTGGCGGTCGCCGATTCGATGGTGGACGCAGAAGACTGGTCTTGCGCAACTGCACTATGCGTCCACAAGCCGCCACAAAACAGAGCGAGCAATGCCACGGACGAAAGAAAGCGAATGGAACGAATCTGGAATCGCAGCATCGAAAATAACCTCCTGAAAATTCTCGAAAATAGCGGAACTTCGTGCGGACAGTAACGCCCCATGAGCGAAAATGCAATGGAGACGAATTAGCTCACGCCGCGCGCTGTCTACAGACGCACTTTTGCGATACCACGTTTCGCAAGAGGCTTCGGATCGCGCGACAGCGCTTACTTGGCCGATTGCAATGTAAACCTCATTTCTGGAAACCGTGATTTGTGAACTTGACGGGTGGGCCGGTTCGGAGTACTTTTACGAAGTCAGGACACCCCATCCTCCTGAATACCCTTCCCGCAGTCGGTCCGCAACAAAAGACCATTGTGACTAATCAAAACAGGGAGCGATCTATGGGTGTCAAAGTGTCTCGCATTACAAATTCCCCGACGGAACGGCTGAATCGATCGCTGATTTGGCTCTTTTCGAAATGCAATGAATCGAGAAATCTTCTGATCGCAGAACAACTGATGCTCGCGAAGGTAATCCACGAAGCGGCGACGCACCTCAGCGATACAAACTTGCGAATGGAGATTCAATCCGCGACGAAGCGCGCAGTTTCGATTCTCTCGAGCCGAGTGGACCAAAGCTGAACGCCCGCTGAACCGAAATTCCCTCCGGGGGTTGCGCACTTGTCCGCAGTGCACGCCCGCAGGGGTGTGTGCTCTGCTCTTGGTGGCGAACGGTGGCTTCGGCACTGCCGGTGGCGAGAGCGTCGCTAAAACTGCGCCCCGTTGAAAAACTGGGAGGACCACAAGCTGGCAACCCACTTTGGTCTTGCAGATCTGCCCCGCAATACGTTCGTCGAAGGTTGAACAGGTCACACGGGCGTGATAGCGTTGGTTAAGCCTGCACAAACGCTGCACGCTAGTATCACGAAGCGGGCCGCACCGTGGGAAGCTCCGCCGCCAAACTCGAACGCACCAGCATGGAACAAAGCATACGGCAAATCATTGTTCAACTCCTGCGTGAGCTAGGGAACCTGCGCGCGCTCGAAGAATTCAATCGCAAAGGAACTGCGGCGCACCTGGAGCGTGATTTGGGCCTTGGCAGCCTGGAACGCGTCGAACTGATGCTGCGGCTGGACAAAGCCTTTTCGATCCAACTACCTGAAACCGTCGTCGCTGAAGCGAACAGCGTCGCCGATTTGTTCACCGCTGTTCTTCAGCATCCGGGCGAACGAGAGACAGATGCGCGCGGAGCAGCCGCAACGTCATTTGAAGCATTTCGCCGCGACACAGCCGAAAAGCCGAGCCATGAGCTGCGCGAACGGCTTGCGCGTGCCGAAACACTCGCAGAAATCATCGCCATTCGCGGACGGTATGACGCGGAGACGAAACATATTTACCTGCATGAAGAGGATGAAAGCGTCCGCACGATTACGTGCGGCGAGCTTTATACGCGCGCTTCGGTTGTCGCCACGGAACTCGTACGGCGAGGAATTCTGCCGGGCCACACGGTGGGAATCATGCTTCCCACCGACGCCGAGTTTTTCTGGACATTTGCGGGAGTCATGCTGGCGGGGGCGATTCCGGTGCCGATCTATCCGCCGTTTCGAGCCGATCGCATCGAGGAATATGCGGAGCGACAGGCGGCGATTTTGGTAAACGCGGAAGCGCGGCTGCTGGTTACATTCCGGCGGGCGGAGGGCGTGGCGAAATTGCTTCGGCCGCAGGTCAAGACGTTGCGTGGCGTGGTGACGGCTGCGAGTCTTGTTTCCTCCTACGGCGCAGCGCCGCCAGAAACTGAGATTCGGCCGGTCGATGGAATTCGACACCATGCGCGCGCCGAAGACATCGCGTTCTTACAATACACCTCTGGGTCAACGGGAAATCCGAAAGGAGTTGTGCTGACTCACGCGAACCTGCTGGCGAACATTCGCTCGATCGCGGAAGGAGTAAAGCTGACTTCTGAGGACGTGGCGGTCAGCTGGCTGCCGCTGTATCACGACATGGGGCTGATTGGTGCGTGGTTCGTGCCACTCGCGACGGGTATTCCTCTTGTATCGCTTTCTCCTCTGGCGTTCCTGACCCGGCCGGTACGGTGGTTGCAAGCGATCAGCCGTCACCGAGGAACGCTTAGTCCAGCACCGAACTTCGCTTACGAGCTGTGCGTGCGGAAGATTGACGAGCGCGATATGGAAGGTCTTGATTTGAGCTGCTGGCGGGCGGCTCTCAATGGCGCCGAGCCGGTGCGCCCGGAGACGCTCGAGCGATTCGCTGAAAAGTTCGCGCGCTGCGGCTTCCGTCGCGAGGCGCTGTTGCCCGTGTATGGGCTTGCAGAAGCGAGCCTTGGCGTAGCGGCTCCGGAGATGGGGACTGGCGCACGTGTGGATCGAATCGAACGGGCGCAATTTCAAGGCAAGGGAAGAGCCGTGCCGGCAGCCGAGCAAAACGACACGACGCTGCAATTTGTCTCCGTGGGGCACCCGCTGCCGCGAATGGAGATTCGCATCGTCGACGAGCAAGGCAAAGGAGCGGCGGAACGCAGCGAGGGCCAGGTGCACTTCCGCGGACCTTCGGTGACGGCAGGGTATTACAAGAATCCCGATGCGACGCGCGAGCTCATGCGCGGCGATGGGTGGGTCGATTCCGGCGATCTGGGGTACGTTGCGGACGGTGAGCTCTACATCACCGGCCGGGCCAAAGATTTGATCATCAAGGGCGGGCGAAATTTATATCCGCACGAGATTGAAGAGATTGCCGGGCGCGTGGAAGGTGTTCGCCCAGGCTGCGTGGTTGCTTTTGGCGTTCCCGATGAGGCGAGCGGCACGGAACGGCTGGCGGTGGTGGCGGAGGCGCGCGATCGAAAACAAGCCGATAGAATCGCGCAGGAAATTACGCGCCAAGTCAGCGAGGCAGTTGGCCTTCCTCCCGACATCGTGGAAATCCTGCCGGTGCACGCGATTCCCAAGACGTCGAGCGGGAAACTTCGTCGTGGCGAAACGCGGCGGCTCTATCTGGACGCGAAATTGGGCAAACGGCAAGCACCGGCGTGGCTGCAAGTTGGCAAACTGACTGCGCGGGGAGCGCTGCCACGCCTCGGCGCGCTGGCGAAGTCGATTATCTTGCGTGGCGCTGAGATTGTTTACGGCGTCTACGCGCTAACACTTTTTGGTGTGGCGACGGCAGTTGTGTGGCTGATGGTTTATCCAGCGAAAAACAGGGCTTTTTCAGCGAAGCTCGTGCACAGAGCATCGCGAATACTTCTGGTTCTCGCCGCGATTCGCATTGAGATTCAGGGACGGGAGTTGCTCGAACGATGGCGGTCGGAAGGACCGTGGATTTTCGCGCCGAATCATTCGAGCTACCTGGACATTCTGATCCTGCTGGCCTGCCTGCCCGCCGAGGCGCGCTACGTCGCCAAGGGAGAGATTCACTCGATGCCGCTGGTGGGCACGTTGGCCAGACGGTCAGGCCATTTCGCGTTCGACCGAAGCGACGCGAATGCGCGCGTGGCGCAGTCAAATGAGATCGAGGAGGCGCTTCGGCGGGGCGAATCCGTGGTGATTTACCCGGAGGGGACGTTCACTGCGGAGGCCGGGGTGAGGCCATTTCAGCTAGGCGCGTTCAAAGCCGCGGTAGACACACGGCGAGCGATTTGTCCCATCGCCGTGCGAGGCGCTCGGGAATTGCTCCGGGACGAGACCTATCTACCCAAACCGGGGAGAGTGACATTAACAGTGGGGCCGTTGATCGAATCGAACGCCAGAGCGGACGGCTGGCGTGAGATCGTGCGACTGCGCGATGAAACCCGCGAAGTGATTGCACGCGGCGCCGCCGAATCTCTGCTCTGATACTTTTTTCCAGACGTTGCAACTCTGCGCACACTTCCCACCGGAGCATTCTCTCTCCGCGATTTTTGCTGCTAGTGTATTCATTGGGGTCGTCGCCGGCGGATCGCTAGCAACCGCACATCCGGGAGTGGGCTTCCCGTTCCAGCCACGTGGAGAAATGGAATGCGAAAGATTGCAATCTTGCTGGGTTTGTTGTTGCTCGCGCCGGCGGCTGCGCGCGCTCAAAAGTTCGACGTCTTCGCCGGATATTCTTACGAGCAACTCGATCAGACCGGCAGTGACGCGCACACAAGCGGGTGGGAGGGTTCGCTCACCTACAAGTTCAACTCTTATATCGGAGTGACCGGGGCTTTTACGGGGAATTACGGCACTCTTTTTGGCGAATCAATGAATCTTCACGACTTCTATGTAGGTCCACAGCTCTCGCTGCCCATGCGCTATTCGCCGTTTGTTCACGTCCTGGTCGGCGATATGAGGATCAGCCTAGCGACGCTGCACAAGAATGCTTTCAGCACGGAATGGGGCGGCGGGCTCGATATTCGTGTGAATCATTATCTTTCCATTCGCGCGATCGAGGCGGATGTCGTGACCGGCAACATACAGCCGAGCCAGAGCGATGGTCAAATTTGTGCAGGACTTGTTCTACATTTTTAGGATACAAACGCCCCCTACCAGGCCAGCTCTGTTTCGACAGGTTCCGCGTAATCCACCCCTTCGATCTCAAAACCAAAGAGCGCGCGGAACTCATGCTGAAAACCGGCGAAGTCCGTCAATTCGCGCAGATTTTCGCTGTTGACCTGCGGCCATGCGGCCATAACGTCTGTTTGCACGGTGGGAAGCATCTCCCGGTCGTCGAGCCGGATGCGGCCCTCCTCGTCGAAACCAGGAGCTGCATCATCCGCGAGGAAGTCGAAGAACAAACGCCGCATCTGCTCGATGGCGCCTTCGTCCAGGTTTTTCCGCTTCATCACACGAAAGAGCAGACTCATGTATAGCGGAACGACGGGAATTGCCGCCGAAGCCTGAGTTACGATGGCCTTGTTCACCGCGATGCGCGCCTCGCCGCCAAATTTATCGCGCAGCCGCGAGTTCAGGGCGCGAGCTGTCTCCTCAAGATTCTTCTTGGCGCGGCCGATCGTGCCGTCGCGGTAAATGGGCCAGGTCATCTCAGGCCCGATGTACGAATAGGCGATTGTGCGGGCGTTTTCGGCAAGCAGGCCTTGCTCGTCCAGCATATCGATCCAGAGTTTCCAATCCGCTCCACCCATCACGGCGACGGTGTCGGCGATTTGCTGATCGGTTGCCGGAGAAATGGTCACTTCGGTTACTTTCTCGGAGTCGAGCTCGACGGTCTTGTTCGTGTAGGGGTTGCCTATGGGCTTTAGGACTGAGTGATGAACCGCGCCGGAAACGGAGTCCGTGCGCTTGGGAGCGGCTAAGCTGTAGATAATCAGATCCACTTTGCCAAGCTCTTTGTGAAGTAACTCCGCAGTGGCGCGCTTGGTCTCATCGGCGAACGCGTCGGTATTGATGCTCGCTCCAAACAGTCCTTGCCGGCGCGCGACCTCGTGGAAGGCCACGGTGTTGTAAAATCCGGCGCTTGCGGTTTTATTTCCCTCGGGAGGGCGCTCCAGGAAAACGCCCACGGTTTTCGCGCCGAAGCCCCAGGCCGCGGCAACACGAGAGGCAAGGCCATAGCCCGTCGATGCGCCGATAATGAGTACATTCGCGGGGCCGCTACGTCGAGAACTTTCTCGGCCGACGATGGTTTCGATTTGCCGCTCCACGTTTCGCCGGCAGCCCTCAGGATGGGCATTAAGGCAAATGAAGCCGCGCGAGCGGCGCTGCACTACCTGCAAGGCCATACGGAGTATCCGTCCCTTCCAAAATGCTTCATGGAAAGCAGAACCTATTCAGACCGGAAGTGTCAAGCGCAACAGCGACAACAGCGGGCACCCGCACATCTAAGAATCAGGTGAGCTACGATGAGAACTTCGATTTTGCGCCGCACACTATTGATTTTTGCAAGCTTCGCGATGGTCGCGTCGATTTGCGCCGGACCCGGCCAGGCGCAGACGCCGCCGAAATACGAACCGCCGACGGTTATCTCCACGGCAGAGGCACTCTATCCGATCAATAGCGTGGCATCCGGCACGGTAGTACTGGAAGTGCACCTTGACAAGAACGGCTCGATCGATTCAGTGAAAGTACTCCACGATATTCCTTCGCTTACGGCACCTGCAATTACCGCGGTGAAGAAATGGAAATTCAGCGCGGCGAAACTGGATGGATACGGAATTCCTTCGACAATTCCGGTGGCCTTCACGTTTGTCCCGCCGAACACCGGACCGCGGATCTGACGCAGAAATTCTCCAGGAGCCAGGGACTCATGTCTGCCTTTTTTCTTGCTTGACAGCGGCTTGGCGCTACACGTATAAATATGCATAGGAATGAATATTCAAACAATGGGGACGTGGATGGGATCTCACAAGCGCATGCGGCAAGGACAAATCCTGAAGCTGGTCGGGGATGAGCCCGTGGCAAATCAGGACGACTTGCGGCGACGGCTTGGGCACATGGGCGTGCGCGTGACGCAAGCGACGCTTTCGCGTGACCTTCGCGAGCTGAAGCTGGTGAAAACAGCGGAGGGCTACCGGCCGCTGAGCGCCGCCACGGAAGACTCTGCGCCGGTACCCCAACTGGGCCGGGCGCTGCGCGACTTCCTCGTCGATATTCGCCCTGCGCAAAACATGCTGGTCCTTAAGACGCCGCCCGGAGGAGCGCAGCCGCTTGCCGCGGCCGTCGATGGCGAGCATTGGAAGGAAGTGGCGGGCACACTCGCAGGCGACGACACGGTGCTGATCATCACGCCAACGCGCGCCGCGCGGGCCGCCATTCAGAAACGCATGGAGGACTTGCTCCGATGAAGGACCCGAGACGGGTCGCAGTCATCGGGGCCACGGGCTACGCGGGCTTCGAGCTAGCCCGGCTGCTGCTGCGACATCCGGAAATCGAACGGCCGACATTTTACCTTCGCGGCGAGAGCGCACAAGCGCGCTGCTTGACGCAGTTGTTTCCACAGCTGCGTGGATGGGGAGAGGCGCCGTGCCGGCCGCTTTCGGTGGGTGCGATTGCTGCCAGCGGCGAGGGAACGGCATTCCTGGCCACGCCACACGAAGTTTCGCTTGAGCTGGTTCCTGAGCTCTTGAGCGCCGGCTTGCGAGTGGTCGATCTGAGCGGCGCGTTCCGTTTCCAAGATCCGAAGACCTTTGCACGCTGGTACAAACTGCCGGAACCAAATGAGGCAGTAACGAAGCGTGCGGTTTACGGCTTGCCGGAGTTGTACTCGGAAACGTTGCCAGGCGCGGAATTGGTTGCGAATCCGGGATGCTATGCGACCTCGGTGATTTTAGGTTTGCGACCGCTGGTGGAAGCGGGCTGGATCGACATGTCGAGCGGCATTGTGTGCGATTGCAAATCGGGAGCGAGTGGCGCGGGGAAGGAACCGAAGCGCGAGACGAATTTTGTCGAGGTAAATGAGAATTTTCGCGCCTACGGCATTTTCACCCACCGGCATACGCCGGAAGTTACCGAGCATGCCGGTATCGATGCCGGACGCTTGATTTTCACGACTCATCTGCTGCCACTGGAGCGCGGCATTCTGTCCACGCTTTCTTTTTGGCTGGACGAGCCGCGTCGAGCAGAAGAAATCGAGGCAACATTTCGCAAATTTTACGCCGACCGGCCAATGGTCCGCGTCTGGCCAGCAGGACAGCTGCCGGAAGTGCAGCACGTCGCGCACACCAACTTTTGCGACTTGGGATTCGCGCTCGATGAATCGGGCGAGCGAATCGTGGTCGTGTCTTGCCTGGACAATCTGGGAAAAGGCGCGGCGGGACAAGCGGTGCAAAATTTCAATTGGATGCAAGGCCACGCGGAATCGACAGGACTGATATGAGACTGGTCATAAAACTGGCGGGAGCTCTGTTGGATGACGAAGCTGTGATGCGGCAGCTCGCGCGGCAGATTGCCGAAACCGCCAAATGCGGTCATGAACTGCTGGTCGTTCACGGCGGCGGGAAAATTTTCACCGCGACGCTGGCGCGCATGGGAATCACGTCGCGCTTCACTGGCGGATTGCGCATTACGGATCGCGAAACGCGAGATGCCGCCGTGATGGTTTTCGCCGGGTTGCTCAACAAGCGGCTAACGGGGGCGATTTCCCTGGCCGGTCAAAACGCCGTGGGAATTTCGGCTGCGGATTCCGCATGTTTCCTCGCTGAGCCGATGATTCATGAAGGCGATACGGGCGGACTCGGATACGTCGGTTATTTGACCGGCGTGAATCTGGAGTTCCTGACTTCTCTGTGGCGCGCCGGAATCGTACCGGTAGCGTGCTGCCTGGGACTGGGTACGGATGGGGAGCTGTACAACATCAATGCGGACCACATGGCAGCTGCTGCTGCTGAGTATTGCCACGCGGAGCGGCTGATTTACCTGACCGACGTGGCCGGAGTGCTCGACGGCGAGAAGGTCCTCGACAAAGTGAACAGCACGGACATTGAGGACTTGATCCACCGGCAAAAGGTCTCCGGCGGCATGATTTTGAAGCTCGAAGCCGCCAAACGCGCGCTAGCTGGCGGCGTCAAGCAAGTCCGAATCGTCGGAGGAACGGGCCCTCGCGTGCTGCGCTCGGCCAGCAATGGCGCGAAAGGCTCAGGCACACGGGTGATGCCCGTGCTTCCGGTCACGGAAGCCAAGCTTGCGGCGCGCGCTTCGCGATAAGAAAACCCCATGAAAACGCATCCAGCAAAAAAGTCTCTAAAAACACCGCGGGCCGGAGCAGCGGGAGCTCTGCGTGACGCGGACAAATATTTAATGCGCACTTACCGGCGACCGGCCGTGGTGTTTTCACGAGGCAAGGGCTGCTATCTCTACGATTCGAAGGGGAAGCGTTACCTGGATTTTCTCGGTGGCATTGCTGTGAATGCGCTGGGATATTCGCATCCGCGGCTGGTGCGGGTGATACAGCGCGAGGCCAAGCGCGCCGTTCACCTTTCCAATTTGTTCCACAACCCTTTTCAGGGCCCGTTGGCCAAGAAACTTGCCGAGTGGTCCGGGTTGGATCGCGTTTTCTTCACAAACAGCGGCACCGAGGCGATCGAAGGCGCAATGAAGCTGGCGCGGGCGTATGCGAAGAAAACTGCGGCTCCAGGCTCGCGGCCCAAGACCGGGATTCTGGCGCTCGAGAATTCGTTTCATGGGCGAACTTTTGGCGCGGTTTCGATCACTTACCCCGCGAAGTATCGCGAACCATTCGAGCCGCTGGTGCCGGGCGCAGAATTCGTTCGCTTCAACGATGTTGCGGATCTTGAAAAGAAATTTAGCGCCGAGGTTGGCGCGATCGTTATCGAAACAATCCAGGGCGAAGGCGGCATTTCCGTCGTGAGCGAAGACTTTTGGAACAGCGCACGCGAGCTTGCGACCAAACATAACGCCGCGTTGATCGCAGACGAGATTCAATGCGGCTTGGGACGCACCGGCCGGAAATTTGCGTATCAGAAATTCAGCACTAACCCCGACATCGTGACGGTAGCGAAGCCGCTCTCCGGAGGATTGCCTCTGGGGGCGGTGATCGCCAATGAAAAGTTCGCGGAGGCGTTTACAGCGGGAATTCACGGAACCACCTTTGGCGGCGGACCGCTGATCTGCGCGGTGGCGCTCGAATTTCTAAACACGGTTGAGGACGAGAAGCTGCTCGAAAATGTGCGCGAGCGCGGCGCCGAACTGAAGAGCGAGTTGGAAAAGCTGCGGGCGTGCTTCGATTTTATCCGCGAAGTACGGGGCGAAGGGCTGATTCTCGGGCTCGATCTTTCCATCGAAGGCGCGGCGATCGTTGAAGAGGCGCGTCGCCAGGGCCTGATTATCAATTGCACGCACGAGCACATTCTCAGGTTTCTGCCGCCTTTCGTGATCCGCGCGAAACAGGTGCGGGAATTTCTGAACACACTCAGCAAAGCGCTGGCGAAGGCTCCACGCAAGGCGTGGGAACCAACTCGGGAAAAGAACACGCACGACATTTCCCAAATGGAAGAGCGGCAGGAGCGCGAGCTCAAGCCGCAGCGAGGTAACCATGAACGCGGTCGCGGCAACAATACCAACTCTAGCGAATGATCTTTTGAGCGGAAGTGAATGGGGCGCGGAGCAAGTCCGCGAACTGTTCCATCGGGCGGCTGATATCAAAGCGCGGCCGGAACGGTATCGGAGTGCGCTGGCGGGACGATTTTTGGCGATGATTTTCGAGAAACCGTCGCTGCGCACGCGAGTCACATTTGAAGTGGGCATTTCCAGCATGGGCGGCGGAGCAGTTTTCCTGGATCACACGCAAGCGCGGCTGGGCGAGCGCGAATCGGTCCGCGATGTGGGAAGGAATCTGGAGCGCTGGGTGCAAGGAATCGTAGCTCGGGTGTTCGAACACAAATTGCTGGAGGAATTGGCGGAGAATTCGTCGATCCCGGTGATCAATGCTCTTTCGGAGCGCTGCCATCCATGCCAGGCATTCGCGGACTTTTTCACGCTGGAGGAGCGCTTTGGGAACTTGCGCGGATTGAAATTCGCTTACGTCGGAGACGGAAACAACGTCTGCCACTCGCTTTTGACCGTTGGGGCGCGGCTGGGCGTGCATGTTCGCGTGGCGACGCCCGTGGGCTACGAGCCCGATCCTGCGGTGGTCTCCGAGGCTCGGCGCATGGCGCGCGAGAGCCGCGGGAAAATCGAAATTTTGCGTTCACCCGAGGAAGCGGTGAATGGCGCTCATGCAGTTTACACCGACGTGTGGGCGAGCATGGGGCAAGAAGACGAAACGGCAGAGCGCGAAGCGATCTTCGCACCTTACCAAGTGAATCGGGACCTTTTCGGGCAGGCAGATGCTCGAGCGCGGTCTTCATGCACTGCTTGCCGGCTCATCGGGGATCGGAAGTCTCAGCGGAAGTGATCGATTCGCCGCAGTCGATCGTCTTCGACCAGTCTGAAAATCGTTTGCATGTTCAAAAAGCAATTCTACTCACGCTGCTCGGCTAAGGAGAAAACGTTGGCAAAGAAAGTAGTATTGGCTTATTCCGGAGGACTCGATACTTCGATTATCATTCCGTGGCTGAAGGAAAATTATCACTGCGAAATCGTCGCCATGATCGGCGACCTGGGACAGAAGGAAGACCTGGAAGCGGCGCGGCGCAAGGCGCTAGCGACAGGCGCGAGCTCAGCATACGTCGAAGATCTGCGCGAAGAATTCATTAAGAGTTACATCTGGCCGACGCTGCGCGCAGGCGCCGTGTACGAGCACAAATATCTGCTGGGCACGTCATTTGCGCGGCCGATCTTAGGGCGCAGGCAAGCGGAGCTTGCGCGCAAGCTGGGAGCCGACGCTGTGGCGCATGGCTGCACGGGAAAAGGCAATGATCAGGTGCGGTTCGAGCTGGCCGTGAAAGCGATCGCTCCGGAGCTGAAAATCATCGCTCCGTGGCGTGAATGGAATATCAGCTCACGCGAAGAGGCAATTGCTTATGCGCGCGAACACAACGTGCCAGTTGAGCAAACGACGAAGAATATTTACAGCCGCGATCGCAATATCTGGCACTTGAGCCACGAAGGCGGATGCCTGGAAGACCCGGCGAATGCGCCGGAAGAGGCCATGTGGCAATGGGTGGTTTCTCCAGCGGCCGCGCCGGATCAGCCGACCGAAGTGAAAATTGGATTTGAAGCAGGCATGCCGGTTTCCGTGAACGGCAAGAAATTAGGCGGGCTCGCCTTGCTCGAAGCGCTGAACGATATCGCGGCGAAAAACGCAGTCGGCAGGATGGACATGGTGGAGAATCGCCTGATAGGGATCAAATCGCGCGGAGCGTACGAAACGCCGGGCGGAACATTGCTCATCGCGGCGCATCGCGAATTAGAAGCGCTGTGCCTCGACAGGGAAACACTCCACTTCCAGCAGCATTTGGCGCTGCGTTATGCGGAAATGGTCTATTACGGAATGTGGTTCACTCCTTTGCGCGAGGCGCTGGATGCATTTTTCGAATCCTCGCAGCGCCGCGTTACCGGCACGGTGGGCCTGAGCCTTTTCAAGGGCAACGTGAACGTGACTTCGCGTGAGTCGTCGTATTCGCTTTATCGAACCAATCTCGCGAGCTTCACGATGACCGGCTACAACCCGAAGGATGCGGAAGGCTTCATCAATCTGTTCGCGCTGCCGATAACCATCCCTGCCGCGAAAGGCGAGGCGCGTTGAACGAAGCGGCGCAAAAAAAGATGTGGGGCGGCCGCTTCGAGCACCCGCCGAATAAAGAGTTCTACGAGTTCGAGTGCTCGTTTGGGTTCGACCGGCGCTTGCTTCCCTTCGAATTGAAGCTCGACCGCGCGTGGTCGCACGCGCTGGAGAGGAATGGAATTCTGAGCGTGCCGGAGGGCGGGCAGATTCGCGCGGCGTTGGAACAGATTGAAAAGCGCGCAGCCGCCGAACCGAAATGGTTGGACGGTTCATCCGCCGAGGACGTGCATCATTTCGTCGAATCCACGCTGACGGAAATGCTCGGCCCGTTGGGCCAGAAGCTGCACACAGGGCGAAGCCGGAACGAAATGATCGTCACCGAGTTTCGCATGTTCATCAAGGAAGCTGCTGCGGAAGCGCACGGCGCTGTGCGCAAACTCATTGGAGCATTCATCGAGCAGGCGGAGCGGCACTTCGGCTGGCCAATGCCTGGGATGACCCATATGCAGCCTGCGCAACCCATTTTGCTCTCGCACTTCCTGCTAGCGCATGCGGAAGCTTTCTTTCATGACCTGGAACGCATCGATTTTGCCGCGAAAACTTCGGACGCGTGCCCGCTCGGCACGGCGGCACTGGCGGGATGCGCTTTCCCCATCGACCGCCCCGCTCTGGCGAAGGATTTGGGCTTCGCGCGAGTGACGCGCAACAGCCTCGATTCGGTTGGCCGACGCGATTTTGCGCTCGATTATCTGTTTTCCCTGACTGTACTCGCGAGCCATCTCTCGCGCTTGGCGGAAGACATGATTCTGTTCGCGTCGCCGGGCTTCGGATTCGTGATTTTACCGGATGAATATTCAACCGGCAGCAGCCTGATGCCGCAAAAGAAAAATCCCGATGCCTGGGAATTGATTCGAGGAAAATGCGGACGTGTTGCCGGGGCGCTGGTCGCGCTGGTGGTCACGATGAAAGGCTTGCCTTCCAGTTATCAGCGGGATTTGCAAGAGGACAAGGAGCCGCTGTTCGACGCACACGATCAGACTCTGGCGATGACCAGAATCGCGGCAGGCGCAATGGCCGCAACGAAGTTCGATGAAAGCAGGTTGCGCCACAGCGTTCGGGAGCAGGGCCTGATTGCTACGGAAGCGGCCGATTATCTGGTAGCGAAGGGCGTTCCGTTCCGACAGGCGCACGAAATCATCGGAAGACTTGTTCGCGACAGCGAGGGACAAGGCCAGGGCTTTGCCGAATGGCCGCTACACAAGCTGAAGGCGTATTCTCCGGTATTTGAAGCGGACTTTTCGAGCGCACTGACGGTCGAAGCGTCGCTCAACCGCCGCAATTCGCTGGGCGGGACAGCTCCGGCGGCCGTGCGCAAAGCGCTGGATGAGGCCAAAGAGCGGCTCGCGTCCGCGGAGAAGAAAAATTGAGGGCCAGGAAAGCACGTCTGAGCGACGCGGCGGCGATTCATGCGCTGATTGCAAGCTACGCCGCCGAGGGAATTTTGCTCCCGCGCACAGAGGAAAATGTGCGCGAGCAGGTATCCAAGTTTCTTGTGCTTGAGGAAGAGTGCAAGATCGCAGGCTGCGTGTCTCTGGAGAATTACGGCGCTGATCTGGCGGAAATCCGCTCGCTCGCGGTGAACCCGGAGATTCGCGGCCGCGGCCTGGGTGGGCGGCTGGTTGAATTTGCCCTAACGGAGGCGCGGCGGAAGAAAATAGCACGCGTGTTTGCCGTGACGCATACGCCGGAGTTCTTTGTACGCCACGGCTTTGCTGCATCTTCGCGGCGCGCGCTGCCGGAAAAGATCGAGCGCGACTGCTGCACGTGTCCGAAGGCGAAGCGTTGCAAGCTGATCGCAGTCATTGCCACGGTTCTGCCCGAAGAAATCATGCTGCCGATTTTGGACGGCGTGGCCAGCACTTCTCTCGCGTGATGAGGCCGTTGCTTTCCGCCGCGCTCTTACCCAAAGGCTTCCGCTTCGCCTCTACAGCTTGTGGCTTGAAAAAGCATGGACTCGATTTGGGCTTGATTGTCAGCGAAACTCCTGCCACCGCCGCTTGCGTGTTCACAACAAATCTCGTCAAAGCAGCGCCCATCGTCGTTTCCCAACGGCATCTCCGGCGCTCCGCGGCAAAGATGCGCGCCATCATCGTGAATTCGGGGAATGCCAATTGTGTGACGGGCGCCGCAGGCCTGGCGGCATCGGCGCAAACGGCTGCGGCGGCAGCGCGCTCGATAGGTTGCCGGACCGAGCAGATTCTTGTTTGTTCCACCGGGGTAATTGGCCTGCCGCTTCGGGTTGAACGCATTCTGCGCGCTATTCCGAAGCTGCGAGCCGAAACCTCCGCAACCCCCGGCGCATTCGAACAATACGCACGCGCCATCATGACGACGGACACGCGACCGAAATGGGCCGCGGCGAATTGCACGATCGACGGAAAGCGCGTGCGCTTACTCGGCTGCGCCAAAGGCGCGGGAATGATTCATCCACGCATGGCGACGATGTTGTCATTTATTGTGACGGACGCAGCCGTTTCGCAGGGCGTGCTTCGCCGCGCTCTGCGCGAAGCCGTGGCGGGAACATTCAATGCCATCACCGTTGACGGCGACACTTCGACAAACGACACTCTCGCAATACTGGCCAACGGCGCTTCTGGTGCGTCCACGATTCGCGCGGGCAGCCCTGACTATGGAAAATTTCATGCTGCGCTCAGATCCGTTTGCCGTTCGTTGGCGTTGCAGATTGTCGCCGACGGAGAGGGCGCACATCGCGTTGTTGAAATCGAAGTGCGAGGCGCGGCTTCCGATCGAGGCGCAGATGCAATCGCGCGGACCATTGCGAATTCACCGCTGGTGAAAACGGCGCTGGCCGGTGGCGACCCCAACTGGGGCAGAATCTTGGCTGCTGCGGGCCGCGCGGGAGCGCAATTCGATCCGGGCCGTGCTGAGATTCGCATGGCGGCGATACCGATGTGCCGCGCGGGGCGTCCGTGTCCTTTTAACGAAAAAACCGCGCACCGCAAACTTCTAGCCAAGCACGTTCCTATCCTCGTCGATCTGCACGCGGGCAAAGGCTCAGCGCGCATCTGGACTTGCGATTTCACCGGCGACTACGTGCGCATCAACGCCAGCTACCGCAGCTAGTAAAAACGTCGGCAATGTGGCGAGGTTCTACGCGATGGCCGCGTTGTGCTTGGGCTTCGGTGGCGACTCGGTCATTTCGACTCGGCCGGCGACGTAGCGATACGTTTCGAGGATTGCCCCATCGATCCCCTGACGGACAAGACGCGGGATATCCAGGCCCGCCTCCCCGGCTTCGAGATCTGCAGGGGCTGCATGCAAAGCCGGGCTGCGCGGCAGGAAAACCGGGCAGCAATCGTGAAAGGGTTCCGCGGAAATGTCATGCGTGCCGATCTTTCGCGCGGTGTCGATGATTTCCAGCTTATCGGTTCCGGCAAGCGGACGAAACACGGGCATCGTTCCGGCAGCCTCCACGGAAACCATGTTGCGCAAAGTCTGGGACGCCACTTGACCGAGGCTGTCGCCGGTAACCAGGGCGAGGGCTCCCGTGCGGTGCGCGAGCACCTCCGCGATGCGCAGCATCATGCGGCGATAAAGAAGGACGCGGCATGGTTCCGGCGCATAACGGACAATCTCCCGTTGGATCTCCTCGAAGGGAACGCGATAAAGCTTCGCCGTGAATTGCCAGGGCACCAATTGGCGAACGAGTTCGCGGGCGACGTGAACGGAAGATTCTCCCGGCCGGGCTCCAGTGCCGTAAAAATGGACGAACGAGAGGTGCGCTCCGCGTCTCATCATGTGGTACGCAGCCACGGCGGAATCGAATCCGCCGGAGAGCAAGCAGGTCATTTTGCCGGCGGTGTTTGCGGGCAGCCCTCCCGCTCCCGGTATTTTGCGAGCGTAGACAAGCGCAGGCCCGGAGGTAATTTCGATGCGACAGGTCACGTCGGGATCATTCAGTTTCACGTGGGCGCTGCGACCTGCGGCTTTGAGGGAATCGAGCAAGTGCTTGCCAACGACTTTTTCGATTTCGGAGCTGCTGTGCGGAAAGGATTTGTCACTGCGCTTGGCGCGAACGGCGAACGTTGTGAAGGCAAGAGGCTCAATTTCCTGCCAAGCTGCGTGGCATAGAGCTGCGAGGTCCTGCTCGACGGGGCGCGCCACAGCGTAGTAAGCGACGCCTGAAAGCCGCGCGATGCGCCGCAAAGCTTCCTCGAGTGATGCTCCTTCTCCCAATCGAATGACCAAGCGATCATTAGGCCGCTCAATCTTTTCGATAGGAATTCCTTCGAGTGCGGAGCGCAGGTTCGACACAAGTTTGGATATGAAAAAGCGGCGATTCCCGCCCTTCAGCCAAAGCTCGTGATAGTGAACGACGATGGCAACCTGGCTCATCCGCGAAACCCCGCACTGTGCATTTCGCAGATTATACCAGGCTTAGGACGGCCAGGCTGGCTGTTGGGTGGCGCACCCTTGGACATCAAATCCAATGTGTCTGATCGATTCGTAACCTTATCGATACAACCCGGCCGGAAGTACGACTTTTCTTGACAGCGGGGGTTACAATCCACGACACGTGAGAGCGACTCTTGCTCACCGTGCGACGCTTTGAAGAACTTGCGCATCTAAGCAGTTGGAATATGCGGGGAAGGGGGGCCCAATGTGGATCCGTCGCGACTGGGACGAGTTCTTTAACCGCGTACGCAAGCGCGGCACAGCCGTGCATCCGCCGAGGCCCGTGGACCGCTCCGCGCGCAATCGCTTGGTTCCTGCCGAAGGGTATAGCCTGGCTGAGCTAGATGATGCCGGGCTGAGTCTGGAGCAAGCCGAAGTACTGGGCCTGCCGGTCGATGCCTTGCGGGTGGGTAGCGATCAGGCGAACGTCACCGCTTTGCAGATGTTCCTCCGCGCCAGCCGGGCGCGTTACTGACGTCCTTTCCATTTACGCGCGGGAATGGCGTATGTACTCTTGACGCCGTTCGCGAAATCGGTAAACTGCCCTTTTGCCCCATGGCGACACAGCCAAATCCGGCGACCATAGCGAGTCCTCTCGAGGACCCGCTCCGCGAGCTTGAATTCCCCCAGCGCGAAGCGGCGTTTTTCTATGGCTTGTTTCTCCGCGGGCACTCGGCTGAGGAGTTGCGGCGCGATATCGAAGTTCCGGCCGCAGTGCTGGCCAAATGGGATCGTGAGAGCATGCGCCAACCGGAACAACGGGGCACCTTCGAACGAATCGCCGAATACCGGCGTCATGTTCTGGCAATCTTCGATTCCCTGGTGGGCTTCGACGCAAAGACCCAACGCCTGCAGTGATACTGTTTTCCGGTCATTCGGGGCGCGTTGACGCCGCCGCGGCAAGTCGACTAAACTCAAGCCGCTGTTCGAATGCCGAAGAGTGTGTCTCTCCTGTTCCCCGGTAGCTCAATGGTAGAGCATTCGGCTGTTAACCGAAGGGTTGCTAGTTCGAATCTAGCCCGGGGAGCCAATCTCTCATTTCTCAGTGATTTGAATCGCAAAAGAGCCTTCGATTTTGCGCCGAATGCAGCGAGGTATTCTTTGGCGTGGGATCTGCGTCTGCTATCTTCCCCTCGTGCCGTGGCGCGAATTCTTCCTATATGCCCGCGGGCTAACGCCAAACTCTGCGCGAAAGGCATGATTGAAATTCGACACGTCTCCGAAGCCAGAATCTAGCGCAATATCGAGCACCCGCGCCGGTTCCAGCACCAGCCGCGTCGCCGCTCGGCGCAGCCGAGTGCGGAGGACATATTGGTGCGGCGTAAGCCCGGTGAGCTGCTGAAAAATCCGGAGGAAGTGGTAGCGGTTAAGCCCCGCCTCTCGGGCAAGCGCAGAGAGTCCGTGCTGCGCATCGGGACGACTCTCGATCATTCGAACGATTCGCGTGACCCGTGCTTCCGCAGCGGGTAAGCTCCCCCGGCTTGGCTCGCCGCCGTTCGCTATTTCCAGCGCTCGCGCAGCCAGTGCGACGCCGATCTCCTCCCACTCTGTGATACCGGCATTCGAAAAGCTCGGAAGACCCAAGGAATTTCTCGCCAGCTTCTCCGCCCCTGCGGTGAATGTGCTTTGCTGGTGGCCTGTTGCTCTGTCACCAAACTCGACCAGGCTGGCGGACGCTCGCGCCACCAGTCGTGACAATTCCCGCACCGGCGGCACGCGAAGTGAGGAGAAACGCGGTCCCCGGTTCTGCACGCCCGCCTCGATTGCAAGGTCTTCAAAATAGCGCGGTTCGTACGCAAAGGAGATGCAATGATCCCCTACGCCGTGTTCGTGTCCGCACTCGAAGTACTGCCCCGCGTTTCCCAGCAGAAGTGACCCCGGCGTCATGAGCTCGCGGCCAGCGCTCGATCCGTACTGGAAACTGCCTTCCAGCACTATTGCGATGCACACATCTGAATGCCGTTCTTCAAACGGGCGGTCATGTGGGCCCGCGACGCAGATCACGTCCGTCACACTCCAGCCGTCGCCGCACGCCAGCACCCGCCTGTCGGGTCGTCCCGCCGCAGGGGCACTGCCGCGTCGCGTCGCCATCGGCTCAAATTCGACCGCAATTTTCGCCAAGAATATCTCCTCCTTACACGATACAACACTGGGGAGGCGCGGGAAAGCGACCTTCCGACGCGGGTTTGCGGCTCCGCAATTCACTGAGGAGAATTGAAACATGGTAACGAAAGCCGTTCAACAAGTGACAGTCTCATCCAAACTAATCGACCGCTGGGAACAGGTGTGCCAAAAACTCGTCGCTCTTGCGAAAGAGGTTCCCGAGATCAAATTCGAATACAGGCCTGTGGCCGATGTCCGGACTTTTGCTGACGTGCTCAGGCACATGGCGTTCTGGAATCGGTACGTGGCAGATTCCGCGAGAGGCAGAAAAGGCGACGGCACCGCCAACGAACTTCCGAGGGACGGATATTCGACCAAAACGCGAATCGTCGACGCGCTGAGGCGCAGCGCGGTAGATGCGACGGAGGCCTTGAAGGAGAATCCGTCCGGCTTGAGCCCGGAGATGGCTGAAATGGTCGTCACTTTTATCGAACATAACTGCGAGCATTATGGCCAGCTCGTTGTGTATGCGCGGTTGAACCAAATCGTTCCGCCGGCATCGCACGGCTAGTAGCAACCGGCTGAATCTCCCGAATTTCGCGTTTCGAATTTCGGTTCTTGCGAGGTGGATCGTGACTGGGATGCAGACGAAACAGCGACCACGGTTTTATGAATCCGGCCAGACACGCCCGTCAACATGCATCAATGACTTCGATTGTGTCAGGAGCATGAATCTATTGGCGAGGCCAGAAAATCCTGTGGTCGACAACGTCCTCTCAATCCTGCATCGTGCATTGGCGGACCTTGCTCACGAGCGCCTGGTGAGAGAAAACGAATTCGATTAGAAAGAACTTTCATGAGATTTCTGAGCATCGGATTACTCATCTTAGCTTGCAGCTCACTGGGCACTGCTGCAACGATTCGGAAGGAGATTCACATCAATGCCGAATCCGCCGCGGTCTGGGACGCGGTGCGCGATTTTGACAACGTTGACAAACGTCTCGTCCCCGGTTTTGTGGTAGAGGTACAAGCCGAAGACGGTGGGCGTTACGTGACTTTCGCGAACGGCTCAAAAGTAAGGGAGCTTCTGGTTAGCATCGATGACAATTTGCGAAGGCTGGTCTACACGATTGCAGGTGGGCGCTTCCAAACCTACAGCGCTTCGATTCAAGTATTCCCGGAAGGCAAGCACGGCTGTTTATTGGTTTGGATCGTTGATTTACTTCCGAACAGCTTCGAGAGTTACATCAAGACACAAATGGATTCCGCGGCGATGATCATGAAAGACACACTAGAGAAAGCATCTCGTAAGTAATCTGTTTCCGATCGCTGCTTGGTAATGACTTGCTCCCCAAAATCCGCGCACGAGGATGTATGATTTTCGGATTTTGCGGATGAGGTAAGGAAGCTTCAGCGGCACGTACTGCCAGCAACCGGCTGAGTCTCCCGAATTTCGCGTTTCGAATTCGGTTCTTGCGAGGTGGATCGTGACTGGGATACAGACGAAACAAACAGCGAGCCGTAAATTTGTTACGGTGCTGTATTTCGTGTTTTCGATTTTGCTTCTTATGAGGTGGACCATGAGTGCGGTACAAGCAAAACAGACAACGAGCGATAACTTTCTTCGGGTACTATGTGCTTCTGGCCGTTCGGCCGAAATCCCCGAATCGGCCGACGCGTACGGGTGGCTCGTCGGAAGCTGGCAACTCGAAGTCCTGCACTACGGAGGGATTGACCTTTCTTCGCAAAACATCAAGGCCGAAGCTCATTTCGGCTGGGTCCTCGAGGGTCGCGCCATCCAGGACGTCTGGATCATGCCTCGCATGTCCGATCGCAAGTCTGACTCCAATCGTAAGAACAACATGTACGGGACCACCCTGCGCGTCTGGGATCCGGCAATTCAGGCCTGGCGCATCCGCTGGATCGATCCAGTAAGCGGCTATGAGGAGCGCCAGACCGGCCGCAAGGTCGGCAACGAGATCGTGCAAGTCGGCGCGCGTTCCGACGGCACGCCGACTCGTTGGCGCTTCACCGAAATCACGCCCAACTCGTTTCGCTGGCTCGGTGAAGCGCTCGAACCCGATGGTAAGTCTTGGAAACTCGAAGGCGAATTCCTCGCCAGGCGCCTCCGCTAGCCTTGGTATTCACACCTAGTCATGACAATGGACACCGTCCACTGTGGCTGGCAGAGCGACGGGCACCGGTCCGTACAATCGTTGTAGAGTAAAAGCGAAAGTCCATTCCGTTCCCACGTCGCACCCCGGCACTGCCACCCAATTTTGCTTCTGCCGAAGAATAAAAGAGTGAATCATTTCTTCAGGAATCTGAATCATACAAATAAGCGAACCGACAGCGACAACCCATGCGAAGACGACAGTGGATGGAGATACACGATCAACCTTGGTTCCCCAAGTCGCTTCGCGACCTCACCACCGACACGCTGCAGTTCATTTGGAACTTCTTCGACTTTTACAAGCCAGTCGTTCCCCGGCTTAGGTATGCTCTGCAAGAGGCCGGGACTCATCGAATTCTGGACCTATGCTCGGGTGGTGGAGGGCCGTGGCTAAGCCTGGTTCGAGATTTTGAGGATGAAGAACGCTTCCCTGTGGAAGTGTGCCTGACGGATAGGTTTCCAAATCCAGAAGCGTTGGAACACGCGAAAAACTTGCCCGCCGCAAGCGTTTTCTCTCATGCCGCCCCGGTGGACGCAACGCGAGTTCCCGCCGATTTGGAAGGATTCCGGACGCTCTTCACCTCTTTCCACCATTTCCCGCCAGATGGAGCGCGAGCCATTCTGCAGGACGCCGTGAAACAGCGACAGGGGGTGGGCGTTTTCGAAGTGCCCAAGCGTGATTGGCCTACGATTTTTCTCGTTCTGTTCATGCCGGTAATGGCGTTCGCGCTGGTGCCGTTTATCCGGCCGTTCCGTTGGTCGCGATTGCTGTGGACGTATCTGATTCCGGTAATTCTTTTTGTGGTGTGGTTCGATGGGGTCATCTCTTGCTTGCGGGCGTATACGCCTCCCGAGCTTCGGGCGCTTACGCGTGGGCTTTCACCCGATGGGTATCGGTGGGAAGCGGGAGAAACAAGGAGAGGACGAATGCCCGTGACGATCACTTATTTGATCGGCTACCCGCTTCGAAGACCCGACAATCGAACTCCTCGATCTGAATTTTGAGCGATTCGGCCCACAGCATCCGCATGACGGAGCCCTGCATCTGTACAGATGACTTCCGCGCTGCGGCGCAAGGTCCATGCCCTGCAAAGAGACAAGACGAATGGGAATTGCAAGACTGGCACGGAGCCTCCGGGCGTTCGGACTCGTGGCATGTCTGTGGCCGACGATCCTGGCGGGACAGAGCCGTGCCATCGATCCAGCGCGTTCCGTTGTCACCATCCACGTTTTCAAGAGCGGCCTGTTTTCCGGTTTCGCTCATAACCATGAAATTGCGGCACCGATTGCCGAGGGGACTGTGGAAGTGTCGCAGCAAAAGGTGTCCTTACGCGTGGACGCGCGAAGGATGCGAGTGCTCGATCCCGAGGCTTCCGAGTCCACGCGGGCCGATATCCAGAAAACCATGCAGGGACCAACGGTTCTCGATAGTGAGCGCTTTCCGGAGATCGCTTTCCAGTCCGCCCGCGTCGAACAGACGGGCAATGATCACTGGTCTGTGCACGGGAATTTGACGCTCCATGGACAGACGAAGCCAGTCACGGTGGACGTGGCGCTGAAGGATGGACGTTACCGAGGAACAGCGACGCTGAAGCAGCGTGACTTCGGCATGAGTCCCGTGAGCATTGCGGGCGGTACGGTTAAAGTGAAGGACGAGTTGAAGATCGAATTCGATATCGTTCTAGCAGGTGAAGCATGAATATGAAAAAGGCGCGAGAATGATCGATGTTGTGATCGCCGGAGGCGGGGTCGCGGGTTCTGCACTGGCGATCCTACTTGGCCGCCGCGGCTTTTCCGTTGAGCTTCTCGAGCTTGGCCAGTTTCCCAGAGAAAAACCGTGCGGTGAAGGGTTGATGCCTGCAGGTGTGGCCGTTCTCGAACGGCTCGGCCTTGCGGAGACTGTGGGAGGCGCGCCGTTCTATGGCGTGCGCTACCACTTTGGCAAACACACGGCCGAGGGAAGGTTCCCGCACGCGAGTGGCATCCCCGTTTGGGGGCGGGGACAAAGGCGAAAACATCTTGACCGCGTGCTCTTCGAAGCGGCGGCGGCAACGCCAGGGGTGAAAGCTCACACGGGCGTACGCGTGGAGGGGCCGCTTTGTGAGAACGGCCGCGTCACGGGCGCACTGGTGGAAGGCGCGCCGCTGCGTGCCCGATTGGTGGTTGCTGCCGACGGCGTGAACTCACGTATTCGCCATCGTCTCGGTCTAGATGCAGAAGCGTCCCGGAAACGATTTGGAATCCGCGCCCATTTCCGGCTGGCGAAAGGAAACGAGCAACCGCCTTGGGTAGATGTAATGCTAGCTTCGGGGCATGAGCTCTACATCACTCCGCTGCCTGACCGTGAGGTGCTGGTTGCTGTTCTAACGGGCATCCGGCACGGGGGAGAGCCGGTTCGCGAGACATTTCAACGATGGATTTTCGCGCAGCCCTTGTTGGCATCGCGGCTTGAAGGTGCGGAGCAAATTTCCCGGCCGATGTGCGCGTCGTGGCGCGCCAGAAACGCGAGATGGGGAGTGACGCCCGGGGCCGTCCTGCTCGGTGACGCCATGGGTTCGATTGATCCGATTAGCGGCGGAGGAATGACGCACGCGCTCGTGACTGCGGAACTTCTTGCGGCCTACATCCAGCAGGGGCTCGAAGAAGAAGAAAGCGATGAATGGATGTGGAAGTTCGAGCGCGAACGTGGAGAACTGCTCGTGGATTTCAAGCGCCTGACGCGAATCTTGCTGTGGCTCGCGGATCATCCGTGGCTGGCCGTCCAGATACTGTCGCTTGTACGCAACTCACCGTTTGTGCTTTCGCACTTCGTTGGTGTTGCCGGCGGAACGCGCAAGCTCTTTGCCGGCGAAAGAGGGCCGAAGCAACTCTCAATCCCTTCGTCAAAGGACTATTTCGGGCGATGGAGGCAAAATGCATGCCTGTTCCTCCGCAACTCTGAAATCGGAGATGCCGGCAAATAACGAGCAAATGGTCGTGCGAGATAATTTGGCCGATCCTCGCTGGGGAACCGCTCCTGCTGGGATTGAAAAGAAATTCTACCCCTTAGCCGCTTCGCTCCGCCGCGCGCCACAGTTGCTCTTCCCATTTTGCTTCTCAAACGCTTTTCGAGGACAATAGGTAAGCTGTTTCAGCGCCTCTTGATTCCATGAATCCGATCACTGCACCGCTTTTTTCCATTGCCGGCCTCGAATGGGCGCATCCGCTCGTGCAGGAATGGTTTGTCGAGAAGTTTGCGACGCCGACCGAGCCGCAGATCCTGGGCTGGCCGCAGATCCTCGCTGGCGAAGATACGCTGATTAGCGCGCCGACTGGGTCAGGCAAGACGTTCGCAGCTTTCCTGGCCTGCATAGACCGTTTAGTGCGCAAAGCCATCACCGGCGGCCTGCGCGATGAAATTGAGGTTCTCTACGTATCTCCTCTGAAAGCGCTCGGCAACGACATTCAAAAAAACCTAGAAGGACCGCTTGGAGAAATCCTGCACTTGGCAGCGGCTCGCGGTTTCCTGATGCCGGAAATTCGGACGGCTGTGCGCACGGGTGACACGCTGATGCACGAGCGCCGTGCGATGCAAAAGCGCCCGCCGCAAATCCTCGTGACCACGCCGGAGTCCCTCTACATTCTGCTCACCGCCGGTAAAAGCCGCGAACTGCTGCGCACGGTTCGCACGGTAATTGTCGACGAGATTCACGCCGTCGCGGACGACAAGCGCGGCTCGCATCTGGCGCTTTCGCTGGAGCGGCTCGAGGCGATCACCAATTGTCATCCGACGCGAATCGGTCTGTCAGCAACGCAGCAGCCCATCGAGCAGATCGGCCAGTTCCTTGCGGGCAGCTCACGTCCATTACCCACAATCGTGCAGGTGGCGCAGCGGCGCGCACTCGATTTGACCGTGGAAGTTCCCGCAAGCGAGCTCGGCGCCGTGGCCTCGAATGAAATGTGGGATGAGATCTACAAACGCATTGCCGAGCTTGTCCAACAACACCGTTCGACGTTGATCTTCGTGAACACTCGCCGGCTCGCCGAACGCGTCGCGCATCAGCTGAGCGCGTTGCTTGGTGAAGACGCGGTCGCTTCACATCACGGCAGTTTGTCCCGTCTGCGGCGGCTGGCTGTCGAAAACAAATTGAAGGCCGGGGAGCTTCGCGCGCTCGTTGCCACGGCATCGCTGGAATTGGGAATCGACATTGGTACGGTCGATCTCGTCTGCCAGATCGGCTCGCCGCGCTCCATCGCCGTGGCGCTGCAGCGGGTGGGACGCGCGGGACACTGGCGCGGCGCCATTCCAAAAGGCCGGCTGTTTGCGACGACACGCGATGAACTTCTGGAGTGTGCGGCGCTGGTGCGCTCGATTCGCCAAGGCCTTCTGGATCACATTCTGATTCCCGATTGCCCCCTTGACGTGCTGGCACAGCAAATTGTGGCGGAATGCGCGGCGGCGGAATGGCAGGAAGACGATCTGTTTGCGCTAGTGAAGCGCGCCTATCCTTATCGCGCGTTAGCCCGCGAGAGCTTCGACGAAATCATCGGCATGCTGGCCAACGGAATTTCAGCGCGCCGCGGCCGTTATGGCACATATCTGTATCACGACGCCGTCAACAAACGGTTGCGCGCCAGGCGCGGCAGCCGGCTCGCTTCGATCACCAGCGGGGGCGCGATTCCCGACAACGCCCTGTACACGGTGATTGCGGAACCGGAAGGCATGGTTGTCGGAACTCTGGACGAAGACTTCGCCGTGGAGAGCTTGCGAGGCGACATCGTCCTTCTCGGCAACACTTCCTGGCGAATCCGGCGGATTCAGGCGGGTTCTGTCCTGGTCGAGGACGCGCATGGCGCAGCACCGAACGTGCCTTTCTGGAGAGGGGAAGCCCCCGCGCGGACTGCGGAACTTTCCGAGCAAGTGGCCGAACTACGTCAGCGAATGAGTTCGTTGACAGAGACAGCAGGACCCGGAGCAACGCGCGCTGATTCTTCGCGAGCGGCTGCTGCAGTCGATTCGCTGATGCAGGAGTGCGGCCTTGATCGCGCCGGCGCTGAACAGGCTGTTGAATACGTCATTGCCGGCCGGGCGGTGCTACGCGCGGTTCCCACGCAGCAAACCGTGGTTGCGGAGCGCTTCTTTGACGAAAGCGGCGGCATGCAGCTCGTCATTCATGCGCCGTTCGGCGGCAGAATCAACAAAGCTTGGGGTCTGGCGCTGCGAAAGCGCTTTTGCCGCTCTTTCAATTTCGAATTGCAAGCGGCGGCCACCGATAACGGATTAAATATTTCTCTCGGCGAGCAGCACAGCTTCCCGCTTGCTGACGTTTTCCATTTCCTGCAATCCGCCACGGTAGAGGAATTGCTTTCGCAGGCGGTCCTGGCTTCGCCGATTTTCACCACGCGCTGGCGCTGGGCCGCCGGACGCGCTCTGGCGCTGCTCCGATTTCAGGGCGGCAAGAAAGTTCCGCCGCAAATCCAGCGCATGCGCTCCGATGATCTGCTGGCGGCCGTTTTTCCGCAAGCGCTCGCGTGTCAGGAGAATATTTCCGGCGACATCGCGATTCCCGATCACCCGCTGGTGCGTGAAACGATGAAAGATGCGCTCACTGAGGCCATGGACATCGATGGACTGAAAAACGTCCTGGAAGCAATTGTTTCCGGAAAGATTCAGTGCATCGCGGTCGACACGCCCGTACCCTCGCAGTTCTCGCATGAAATCTTGAACGCCAACCCCTACGCGTATCTCGACGACGCTCCGCTCGAAGAGCGCCGCGCTCGCGCCGTGGAGATGCGCCGCATGCTGCCCGAAGCAGTGCTTTCCGAGGTTGGCCGCCTCGATCCTGCTGCAATCGCTGAAGTGCGCGAGGAGTCATGGCCCGATGTGCGCGACGCAGACGAGCTGCACGACGTGCTGCAGACTTTGATTGCTGTTCCTGAGCTTTCTCCGTCGGACACGCCGTCCGTCGAAATGTCTTTGGCACCGGTGTCTCCTTTGAAGGATTCCGTCCGCAACTCCGTGCATAGCTGGCGAGAATATTTTGCAACTCTAACTGCGGAGCGACGGGCCGCGCGCGCCATCGTTGCGGAACGATGGTATTGGGTCGCGGCCGAGAAGAAGAAAATCTTCGCGGCTGTATTTCCGGATGCCCGCGTCGAATCGGACCTGCCGGACATAGGGGCGCCCGCCTCCGGAAAGGAAGATGCGCTACTGGCTTTCGTCACTGGCTGGATGTCTCATAGCGGTCCCGTGACTGCGCAAATCTTAAGCGACGCGCTGGGCATCGCCATGCCGGACATTGATCAAGCGCTCCTGCGCCTGGAGGCAAGTGGCGCGATATTGCGCGGAAACTTCACCGGCGCCTCCCGCGAGGAAATTGAATGGTGCGACCGCCGGCTGCTGGCTCGCATTCACAGGCTCACGCTCGGGACCCTGCGTAAGCAAATCGAGCCGGTGACTGCCGCGCAATTCATGCGCTGGCTGCTCCGCTGGCAGCACGTTGCCCCTGGAACGCAGGTCTTTGGCGAACGCGGAACACTTGAAATCTTGCAACAGCTTCAGGGATTTGAAGCTCCGGCCAACGCGTGGGAGCGGGAAATCCTGAGCCAGCGCATCGCGAATTACGACCCAAAGGTTCTCGATCAGTTGTGCTTGACCGGCGCCGTCGGTTGGGGACGCCTATCGCCACACCCGGCAACTCTTGAAGACCAGCTTCCGGCGACTCGCCGCGTGATTCCTTCGAGCGTTGCGCCAATCACTTTTTTTGTGCGGGCCGAAGCCGACTGGATGATTCCTCGCCACAACGAAAATGGCGATGTGGAGCCGCGCGGCCTGAGTCCGAGCGCCCATGATGTTCTGCGCTTCCTGCGCCAGCGAGGAGCTTCCTTCTTTGCCGACATTGTTCGCGGCACACAAAAGCTGAAAGCCGAAGTGGAAACAGCTCTGTGGGAACTTGTGACCGCCGGAATGATTACCGCGGACGGGTTCGACAACATCCGTGCGCTGATCGATCCCAAGCGGCGCGCCGGACAAGGCCGCGGCCAAAACGCGCGCCCGCGCCACAGCGCTGGCCGCTGGTCGCTGCTTTTTGCCCATGACGACTCTTCCGAGCGCGCGCACGTTACCGAAGCTACATGTCGCATGCTTCTGGGGCGCTACGGCGTCGTCTTCCGCGAGCTTGTCGCGCGAGAAACGATGGTCCCGCGATGGCGCGAGCTGCTCTTTGCATTTCGCAGACTCGAAGACCGCGCAGAAGTGCGCGGAGGCCGGTTCGTCAGCGGATTCATCGGCGAACAATTTGCACTGCCCGTGGCAGTCGAGTCTCTTCGCGCTGCGCGAAACGCGGCTCCGGCAAGCGAAATCGTAACTATTTCCGCCGCCGATCCTCTGAACTTGATTGGAATTGTCTTGCCCGGCGATCGCGTACCTGCGAATTCAAACAAGACGATTACTTTCCGTGACGGCGCGCCGCTCGATCTATCGGAGTCGAAAAGGCGCTTCGAAGCTGCTTTCGCCATATAGGCCAAACGGCGCGGCGCATCCTGCTCGAAGCCTTCATACCGGCTTATTCGAAGTTTCGCTTTCCACAAGCACCCGCCCTGCGCCGTCAGATGCTTCGCAGATATAAATTTCCGGCCGTCGTCCAGTTTCTGCAAAATATGCCGCTGCAACGCGACTCTGAAATTGAGCTGCGAGATCGGCATCGACCATGTTTACCGTGCAACCGCCAAAACCAGCGCCGGTCATGCGCGCTCCGTGAACGCCCTCCAGCTGCATCGCAAGGCTCATCATCAGATCCAACTCCGGGCAACTCACCTCATAATCGTCGCGAAGGCTGCGGTGAGATGCGTCCATCAGCTTGCCGATCAGTTCTGCATTATTGCTCTCAAGCGCGGACGCCATTTGGCCGACTCGCTCGTTCTCAGTAATCACGTGCCGGCAGCGTTTGTAAACAATGCTGGTCAGCCGTTCCCGGTATTTCTCTAAACCGGCCAGCGTAACATCGCGGAGCGCCCGCACATTTGGCAATACTTCCGCGAGCCGCCGCACTCCCTCTTCACATTCCGCTCGCCGCGCGTTGTACTGGCTGTCTTTCGATCCGAGCTCGCGTTGGACCATCGTATTGCAAATGACCAGTCGAACTTGATCGGGGATGCGGATGGTCCGGTATTCAAGCGAACGACAATCCAGGAATAAAGCGTGACGCGCTTGCCCGTGACACGATACGAATTGATCCATGATGCCGCATCTCGCGCCCACGAAATCGTTTTCCGCTTTCTGGCACAACAATGCGACGCGCGACGGCTCGATTTCATGGCCAAACAAGCCCAGCAGCGCATATGACGATGCAACCTCGATGGCGGCAGAGGAACTCAGTCCCGCGCCCATCGGCACTTCGCTCGAAATGTAGATATTCGCTCCTCCTAAGCGATATCCAGCATTCTGGAGTTGCTGAATAACGCCTAAAGGATAGCGGCTCCATTTGGCGAACGCGTCGCGAGATAGGCTCTCCTCATGAGCCGTGATCGTCTCCTGCATGTTTTCCGAGAAAATCACCCAATCATTGTCGGGTCGGCGCGAAATAGCGACCCAACAGTAGAATCCAAGCGCCGCAGGCAGGACAAAACCGTCATTGTAGTCCGTGTGATCGCCAATCAGATTGACTCGCCCAGGCGCGCGATAGATTTGCGGCCAGTCACCGAATCGAGATTTGAACTGCGCGGCTAAGACTCTCGGATCAATCATGTGGCTTCTTTCAACTAAACGCCCAGTCAGTAAATTAGCGCGACTAGAACATTCTTGACAGTCGGAATTTCATCGCCGATAGTTGTTGCGGCAAATTAATCGTCTATGGAAAAGAATCTTCCTAATTCTTCACGGCGTTCTCTTCTGAAAATTCTCGGTGCGGGAGCTGGCGCGCTCGCGTTCGACCGCTTTTTTCAGCTCGAAGCCTTCGCGCAACGACAGCCTGCTGCATCGAAAGCTCTTCCCACATTCACCGGCCCAGGAGCGAATCCATATTGGAACTCGGTGGGCAAAATGGCTACGTTTCCGCAAAAGGCGCCCATGGTGCTGCTGACCGACCGTCCTGTGCAGCTCGAAACTCCGCGCAATTATTTTTTGAATGCCATCACTCCGAACGATGCATTTTTCGTCCGCTGGCATCTGGAAAGCATTCCCAATGAAGTCGATCTTTCCACATGGCGTCTGCGCGTCGAAGGCAACGTCAACAATCCCTTGCAACTCAGTTTCCCCGATCTTCTTCGAAAATTTAAGCCGGTTACCTTTGCTGCCGTGAATCAATGTTCGGGCAACAGCCGCAGCCGCTTTGAGCCTCGCGTCCCCGGCGGCCAGTGGGGAAATGGCGCAATGGGCTGCGCGCGATGGACCGGTGTGCATTTTCGCGACATTCTTAACATGGCCGGCATCAAGAATGGTTCCGTTCAAGTTCAGATGGAGGGGCTCGAGCGCGGCAAAGGTCCCGAAGGGATGCCCTCCTATGAATTCAAGAAATCCCTGGATCTGACCGACCCGGTGCTCGATGAATCGATCGTCGCCTATGCGATGAATGGCGAGCCTCTGCCCATGCTCAATGGCTTTCCCGTGCGCCTCATCGTGCCGGGTTATTTCGCGACCTACTGGGTGAAATGCCTTAGCTCCGTCCGCCTGCTCGACAAGCCCGACGGAAACTTCTGGATGAATCCCGGATATCGCGTTCCCGACACGCCGCGCGGAAACACCAATCCTGCCGATGTGAAAGCCGGCAAAGTGAAAATGATTCCCATCACGCGCATGCCCGTGCGCTCTTTCATCGTTTCTCCCGATGACGGCACAAAGATTCCGGCTGGCCTTCCCGTCACGGTTCGCGGCATCGCCTTCAGCGGCTCCGGGCGCGTCACGAAAGTGGAATTTTCCGACTCGATGCGCGGCGGTTGGCGCGCAGCAAAACTCGGCGAGGATCTCGGCCCGTACGCATTTCGCACTTGGGAAATGCCGTGGACGCCGGGAAAAGCGGGAACGTATCGTCTCGCAGCCCGCGCCACGGACGAAAAAGGCAATGTCCAACCTGATGAAGGCGTGTGGAACCCAGGTGGCTATCTCTGGAACAAGATTGAACAGCAAGAAGTGACCGTGGGAGCTGCGGAATGAAGCCGTTCGTACGCACGCGCCGGAGTATCTTGATCCTCGCCGTCGGCCTCATCGCGGTCGGTGCAATCTACGCAGACCTGCAACTCGGCTACTACACGCCCATAAATCTCGGAAGCATCGCGCAGCCCGCTCCGCTCAAACAGCAGCCTGATGCGGCATACCAGGTTGACGCATTCCCGCTATACAAACCAGAGTTGGCTCCCGGCGAAGGCCGCCAAGACGTCGCGGCCTATTGCAACACATGCCATACCCCCAGTTACATTCCCATGCAGCCGCCGCTCCCCGCCGCCACTTGGGAAGCGGAAGTGACCAAGATGGGCAAGGCTTTCGGCGCGCAGATTCCGGCCGAGTCGCAAGCCAGCATCCTCAAATACCTCGAATCGCATTACACTCCGGAAACACGCAAGCGCTGAATTCGGGCGCTCCTTCGCACACTGTGTCTCTCGCCGGATTCAGTGCTGACGTTATATACTTCGCATTCAGTTTTTATCCGCACGCGAAAAGGGAGCAACTCAAAGTGAGCCATCGCCGCCAGTTATTGGTTTCTTTCGTACTTTTCTTTGCAGGGCTGTTGGTTTTCGACGCCGCCACAATTGGGCGACCAAAAGCGCAGGAGGTTGATCCCAGCCTCTACAGTGACATGCGCTGGCGCCTTATTGGCCCCTATCGCGCCGGACGCGTTACTGCTGTCGCCGGCATTCCCGGAAATCCTGCTATCTATTACATTGGCACGCCCGGCGGCGGCGTTTGGAAGACCACCGATGGCGGCACGGTCTGGGAACCCATCTTTGACGCGGCGCATGTGGCTTCCATCGGCGCGGTGGCCCTCGCGCCGTCGGACGCGAACACCTATATACGTTGGCACAGGCGAGCAGACCGAAGGCAACGGCGTTTACAAATCCACCGATGCCGGCGCGACGTGGACGAACATAGGACTCGGCGAAACGCACTACATTAATTCCGTTCTCGTCGATCCGCGGAATCCGAATATCGTCATTGTCGGAGCGATGGGTGATAACACGCCGAGCGACAATCGTGGCGTCTACAAATCCACCGACAGCGGCAAAACTTGGAAGAAAACCCTCTTTCAGGACAACATGACCGGCGTCGCCAATATGGTGATGGATCCCGGCAACCCGCGCGTGCTTTACGTGGCGATGTGGCATCCTGCTAGCCGCGTATTTTTTCCGCCTACGGGAAGGCCTGCTACCGGTCCGGACGCCTGGATTTATAAGTCCACCGACGAAGGCTCAACGTGGAAAAAACTCGATGCGGATGGCATGCCCTCGGAAAAATGGGGGCGCACCGGCATCGCTGTTGCCCCGGGAAATCACGGCCGCCGCGTGTTTGCCATTGTCGACGAAGGCCTTTACCGCTCCGATGATGCGGGCGTGAACTGGCATCAGATCACCAAAGATCCCCGCGTCCTTGGCAATAGCTACTTCAGCCGCGTCTTCGTTGATCCGAAAAATCCCGATCTCGTTTACGTCGTGCAAACCTGTTTGTATCGTTCTACCGACGGTGGCGTGAATTTCGAAGCCTTCAAAGGCGCGCCCAATGGCGACGATTATCACGTCCTGTGGATCGATCCCACCAACAGCGATCGTCTGCTGCTCGGGGTCGACCAGGGAGCAATCATTAGTCTCGACGCCGGCAAATCATGGTCACTCTGGTATAACCAGCCCACCGGTCAGCTTTATCATCTGTCCGCCGGCAATGAATTCCCATACGTCATTTACGCATCCGAACAGGACAGCGGTAGCGTGGCCATTCCCAACCGCAGCGATTTCGGCCGCATTCGCGACCGCGATGTTTTCTCGCCCGAGGGATATGAATTCGGCTACATCGTCGAAGATCCCGCGCATCCCTACTTGGTATACTCCGACGGAAATCCCGGAACGATCTTCCGCCTGGATCGCAGAACGAACCAAGTCATCACCGTTTTCTCCGGCGGGGCGAAGTATCACGTGTCCAGCAACGCGCCCCTTGGAATTTTCACCTCAAGACCCCAATACTCTCTACTTTGGCACGCAGTATGTTCTGGAAACGACCGATGGCGCTTTGAGCTGGCACGAAATCAGCCCCGATCTTGCTCAACGGCCAGCAGCAAAGGAAGAGAGCCCGACCCCGCGCAGGCCCGGGCCTCGAAACGGCGTCATCAGCACCCTCGCCCCTTCGCCCGTTTCCGCGAATGTGATGTGGGTGGGCACCACAAATGGCCTTGTACAACTCACGCGCGACGCTGGCGCAACGTGGCACAATGTCTCACCGCCAGAACTTGGCGACCGGAGTCAGTTAAGCATTATTGATGCCTCGCCTTTCGATCCCGCAACGGCCTACGCTGCTGTCGACGGCTTCCAGGAGTTGCATCCTCATTTCTATCGCACCCGTGATTACGGCAAGACGTGGCAGGAAATCAATAACGGTTTCCCTGCCTCGGGCATCGCTCGCGTGATCCGCGAAGATACCGAGCGCAAAGGCCTGCTCTATGCCGGCACGGAAACGGGCGTGTTCGTTTCCTTCGATGACGGCGACCACTGGCAATCGCTCCAGCTCAATCTGCCTACGATCTTCAGTTCGCGACTTGATTGTTCATGGCGACGACCTCGCCGTTGCCACCTACGGCCGCTCGCTGTGGATTCTCGATAACGTAACTCCTCTGCGCCAAGCAAGCGCGCAAGTGGCGATGCTGGGGTCTATTTTTATCGCCCGCAAACGGCGATTCGCACCATTTGGAATGACGATCAGGATACGCCGCTGCCGCCTGAAGTTCCCGCCGGACAGAATCCGCCCGACGGTGCTTTCCTCGATTACTACCTGAAATCCGCGCCGCAGGGCGACATCACCATGTCGATTCATGATTCGCGGGGCAATCTTCATCCGCGAATACACCAGCGCGCCAAAATCCGATGAACATGATCCCGATGCCGTGCCCGAATATTGGTTTGCTCCTCCCATCCGTCTTGCCGAAACGCGCGGGCATGAATCGATTCGTCTGGAATCTTCGCTATCCTGATCCCGACGCTCTCAGCTACGGAACCTTCGGCGGCCGTGGCGGCGTCGAGAAGTACGTACAGTTTTACGACACGCAAGACGTAGCGCCGGGCGTAACTCCGCGAAACCAACCACTCGGGGCGCAAGTTGTCCCCGGAGATTATCAAATTGTCCTGACCGTGGACGGCCAGACGTATCGCCAGACTCTTCACGTGGTAAAAGACCCGCGCGTTCCGGCGTCGCAGTACGATTACGTCGAGCAATTCAATCTGGTCCGGCAAATGACGGAAGGAATGTCCTCCAGTTACGTGGCATACAACGAGCTTGTTCCGCTGAGCGACGCCCTCGATGATCGCTTGAAGAATCTGCAATCCAACAAGCAGGCAAAAGACGCTCTCGACGCGGCCACTGCGTTTCAAAAGAAGCTCGATGCAGTACAAGGCGGCGGATTCACGTTGGTCGGTTTCGGAGTCGCCAATGACGGGCTGACCCAGATGGTCTACGCCGCGAATATGGGCGATGGAGCGCCCGCGCAGTCGGTGCAGGCCGGCAGCGCCTTCGTCTGTGGGGCCTTGAACAACACTTTTGCGGCTTGGCAAAAACTCAGCACAACCGACCTCCCTGCTTTAAACACGCTGTTGCAGAAATATAATCTCGCGGCGCTTCCGGAAGTGAAGCTTACTGCGGCATCCAACAGTTGCATCAAATAAACGCGGCTCGTCTTGTGCGAGGACTTACTTTTTCGACTGGTGCCGCGCCCCGATGTCCGACGCTTGCAGCATAAGCACCGTCTGTACTTGCTTTTCCCACACCGGCCATTCGTGTCTGCCAGGAACTTCCGCATAGCCGTAAATCATCTTTAGGCTGTGCAGCAGTTGTGCGAACTCCAGATTTTCATCGGCCAGATTGTCTTGCAGGCCTACCGTAACGTACAGGTCCGGGCATTCCTCCTGCGTCAGCTTGTGAACCAGCAGAAACGGATCCTCGCCATCGCGCGCCGGATTATCTTGCGGGCCAAAATCCTCCGAAAGCGCGCGCATAATGCCCGCATACTCCTTTTTCTTCAAGGTCTCCACAAGCGGCAAACATTTCGTGGTGTTTCAATCCGAGGAACAGCGCGCCATATCCACCCATGGAGAGCCCGGCGATGGCTCGTCCTTGGCGTGACGCTATCGTCCGGTAATGCGCATCGAACCGCGCCATTTTTTGCTCCTCCGTTTATTGCTGGTGATTGCTTTTGAAAAGCTCGCCCTGACCCAGCTCCTGCCTGCCGGTACAGGTACCCGACACGCATCGCCGGCACCATCGCACCCCGATTCGAGTCCCTCGCAGGTACAATGGATTCATTCTCTCCGCGCGGAGGCTCCCATGCGCAGAACCATTTTGTTGGTCCTAGTGGCCTCATTTGTTCTGGTCGTCACGGACGCAGCGGCTCGTGGCTACACCGGCACGGTGGGTGGGATGGTCCTCGAAGGAAACGGCAGACCGGCGGCTGGGGCTGAAGTGATAATCGAACGCTCTGACGGCTCGGCTCCCCGCGCTGCACGAACCAATTCGAATGGCCGGTTCTTGTTCAAGTTTGTTCTTGCTGGCTTCTATGACATCCGTGCTTCCCGAGGGAGTACCACCACGGTCTGGAAACACAACATCATGGTTCATGCCGGTAAGGAGACGGCAATTGATCTCCGTCTTGAGCCCATCCAGCCAAAGTCTGGTAAATGATGGACAAGGGAGCCATTCCCAGACCAAAAACTCCTATAAGTCCTGTATTTCTAATAACGTACCGATGCGACAGTACCACTGCACCTAGTTCTTTTGCCTCATTGTCCCTTCCCGCTTGCGACCCCTACTCTATTCCCTGCCGGGCTGGAAAGCGTGCTGCGGGGACGAACGGTTCCAAAAAGAGCCGAGGCCGCTTCTAGCCCGCGCCAAAGCCCCGCCTGTTGGTATCCCAGCACTTCCTCCGCCGGCAGCCGGAGCTTTAACTCCCAAGCATCTTCAGTTTCAATCGCGCCCCAGACTGGCCTTCGCAGCATGACGTTCCGCAGAAGTCGCCGTCAGGTCCTCGTGCAAATCTTCGACTGGAGAAGCTAGAACGTCGAGAAGGCCAGGAAAATGATCGGGGAAGCCGTTGAGGTCGTTATTCACCAGATTGCTCGCAGCCGAATAGAAACACACAATCAAGCCATTGCTGCTGATAACCGGATTGAGCGATGCACCGTTGCCCGGCGCCTGCGTCGCGGAGATGCTGATCAGCGCTGTGCCTGCCGTGCACCCGCTCGATTGGTCGAGGCAGCCATTCCGCACGTAGACGTTCTCGAGGCCGCCCACGTTGGTTGTGACCAGATTGCTCGCCTGCGATGAGAACGCCACAAACTGACCCGTATTTCCCAGACTGGGACTCTCGCTCAGGGCATTTCCGGGCGTCACCCCGTCGGTCGCGACTGAGGCCAACACAGTCTGGGCCGTGCAACCACTTGGCGCCCCCTGACATGTATCTCGCTCATAAATTTCCTGCACGCCACCCGAAGCCGCTCCCAACACCGTCGCTGTCGAGGCAAACGCCACCACCCGCCCATCCGGCGTCATGGCAGGCTCCGCGCTCGCGCCATCCGCGAAAGTCGTTCCGTCTGGCGTCGATATCAGTTGCGCCGAGCTCGGCGTGCAACCTTTGCTGATTCCTATGCAAAATCCCGTCTCGATAAATTTCCTGTGCTCCGCCCGAACCGCTTACCAAGTTTGTCGCTGTCGAAGTGAACACTACGAACTGTCCGGTTTTCCCAGAAACCACTACTGGTTCCGAGCTGGCGCCGTCGGCCGGAGTCACGCCGTCGGGTGCCACCGAAACCAAGAATGTCGTCGGCACGCATGTAGATGGCTGCCCAAAACATGTGTCACGCAGATAAACCTCCTGCGCTCCGGTCGTTGCGCCAGCCACCAAATTCGTTGCCGCAGAAGCAAACGCAATGAACCGCCCTTCGCTGCTGATGGAGGGCTCGCTGGAAGCGCCGACGCCAGGAGTTACTCCGTCGCTGCCCACGGAAACTAAGTTTGTCGTTATCGTACATCCGCCAGAAGCCGTGACGCACGGATTTGTCTCAAATACTTGCGAGGTGATCCCGTCGAATGCGAAACCGGAAACCAGGTCCGTGCCTAGCGAGACATATGCCACGATGTCCGCTCCGTTCGAGTTTACTACCGGCGAAAAACTCGGACCATTTGCAATCACGTTGTCTGGCCCAAGATCCACCAGTAATTCGCGCGGTGTGCAATTTGCCGTGATGCCCAAGCACGTATCGCGGAGGAAAATATTGGACGTTCCGTTGGTCAGCGGATTCGGAATCGGAGGTGGAATGATTGTAGTCGTTTGCAGCACATTCGTGGATGAAGACGTAAACACGACGTAGCGCCCAGTGGCATCCATCGATGGGCCAACCTGGCTCGGCGAGCTCACGCCGTCATTCGCTTGCGCGCCATCCGGCGCCACGTCGACCAGCTCGGGGAGTCCCAGGCCCGATGCCGCAGGCACCACGGAGAAAAACAACACTTGAGACGACCCGCCGCCCGGGGTGGGGTTTACCACCTGCACCGTGTATGTCCCGGCCGCAGCGACGTCTCCGCTTGCCAGTAGGGCGCTAAGAGAAGTAGAACTCGCGAACGTCGTTGTCCGCCCCGTGCCATTGATCAAGACTTGACTCGCCGAATCAAAACCGCTTCCCGTAACCGCGATTGATGTTGTCGCCGTGGTGCCCGCTGCCACATCCGCAGGGTTCACGCTTTTGAGTACTGGGCTTGGATTCACCACGTTCAGCGCTACGGAATTCGATACTCCCCCGCCAGGTGGCGTCAAATTCGTAGCCGGGGGATTCAGCACGGCAATTTCCACCGGCCCAGCCGCCGTTATGTCGGAAGCCTGCAGAGCTACCGTCAGTTGCGTGCTGGACACAAACGCTGTGGTTCGATTTGCACCGTCGACGGTGGCGATCGAGACGCTCTGGCCAGGCACGCCGACGAAATTCGATCCGTTGATCGTTATGTTCCCGCCTTGCGTTCCCGCGGCCATGGAGTTTGGAGTGATCGATGAAATCTGCGGCACTGGCAGCGCCGTCGGCGTGATGGTTAGCGTCACTATATTTGAAGTTCCCCCTCCTGGTGGAGGAGTTATAACGAAAATGTTGATCGTTCCAGAGGCCAGAACGTCGCCAGGGTTTACCAAGACGGTTAACTCCGTCTCGGAAAGAAAAATCGTAGCCCGCGGCAGACCATTAAAATTTACTGTCGAACTTGGCGCGAATCCTGAGCCATTTACGGCCAGCGTGAATGTCGTCGATTCCGCCGCGACGCTTGCAGGAGTGAGCGTCGAAATCGCCGGCACCGGCAAATTGACCACTCCGCCGCAGGAAGTAAAGAGCAGTATTCCCACAATCAATGCGGCAGTCGAAAGTTTTGAGCGCAAACTCAAGCCTGTTTTTCTCCCACACGCGTTCGGACGACTATTCGAAGACCACGGCAACCAGAAAGAGTACTAGAGATGACGAAATCGGGCAATTGGGATGCCCAGGCTGATCTGCTGATATCGCACTGTCGAGCATTTCGCCTCTGCACTTCTTCCAGAATCCATATTTTCATTCCATACTTTGGATTTCGTCCTGCTCCCAGTCAATCGCTGATAATCGCGAACTCTATACTCCGCTTGACTTTAGCCACCCTCCTCGCAGCTGCGGGAGTGTGGTTTCGGACGTGCTTGCCACATTTCTAGCGGGTCGCACCATGAAAAGTGCTTAGTGCATTTTTTGCACGCCCGGGGTGATGTCCTAGAGGCTGCGAGAGCCCAGCTCCCGCAGCCTTTCTTTTGCATCGCTTGTTTTCAGTGAAGAAGTCACTAGGAGCCGCGCTCAGGCGGCTTCTTGCGGGATGCCTCCAGCAGATCCCATGCGGCATCGGGAAAATCGACGAAGTCATTGAATTCTCCCGCACCGCGCAACCACAAGCCCCCGTCGATCACCACGCATTCGCCGTTCACGTATTCCGCCATATCACTCAAGAGGTAAGCGGCCAAATTCGCAAGCTCATCGTGGCGGCCAAATCTTTTCATCGGGTGCGCTTGCCGCGCCCGCTCTTCCAACTCTTTCGCAGGAAGCAGCCGCGACCAAGCCCCTTCCGTAGGAAACGGACCGGGAGCAATTGCATTCAGACGAATGCGATGGCGCGCCCATTCGACGGCAAGCGAGCGCGTCATCGCGAGCACGCCTGCCTTGGCGCAAGCCGACGGAACCACAAATCCGGAGCCCGAACCCACCGCCGCGTATGTTGCCGCAATGTTCAAGATGTTTCCCGGCTGCTGCGCCGCGATCCACTTTCGCGCCAGGGCAAGGGTGCAATGAAAAGTTCCTTGCAGCACGATTCCCACAACGGCATTGAACGCATTCGGTGAAAGCCTTTCCGTACGCGCGATGAAATTTCCCGCAGCGTTGTTGACCAGCGTATCGACGCGCCCAAGCTCGCTTTCGGCGGCAGCGATTGCCTTTTCCACAGCAGCGAAATCACGCACATCGCAGCAGCTATAACCCCCGCGCGTTCCTTTTGCGCGAATTTCCTCGCACGTTTTTGCGAGCGGCTCTTCACGGCGGCCGACCAGAAACAAACTTGCGCCCAGCTCGGCGAAGCGAAGCGCCATGGACCGGCCCAGGCCAGTACCGCCGCCCGTGATCAGAATCGTCCGTCCCTTTAACAAGTCAGACTGAAACATATCGCCTCGTTTGCGTTTTCCCTCGGCATTCCTTCGCGCTCCGACCAGCCGAACTCAGTGCGGATGCGGCAGAAATTCCTCGGGCAAAGGATTCGATGGCATTTCCTCTTGCCAGAAAATTGTGACGACCCACCAGCGCGAACCGTCGAAAAATAATTGGATGCTGTTAATGCCCCGCGCGAACGGCACAGCATCGGCAGCAGTGTGGCGCGATTCGTAGGTGCTGAACACCTGCATGATTCCGCCGAAACGCTCCGCCCTGCGAGCGGCTTCTTTTTCGAAGAAGCCGTTTTTGTCAAAATACGCGCCGGCCCGCGCCACGTAATCGTCGGGAGTGAGTGTCTGCGCACGTTCCCCTCCGGCAGGCTTCGGCGAAGTGGGAATCAAGCGCGCGCCGGGCAAGAAGAGAGAGCGGAAGCGGTCCCAATCGCGTTTCTGTCCTGCTGGACCGGAGATGACTGCATAAAGCGCCCCGAGAATTGCATCCGGCGAGGAAACATCCGCGGGATTCGCGGCAAGCTGAACAGCAGCTTGCTGCGGGACCGTTGCCGGAGATTGTTGCGCGTGTCCCGGCCTCGCGCCAGCCCAGATCAGCGTGGAAAGAACCGCGGATGAAAAAATCAAAGCTGCGCTTCGAAATATCACAGTCTCCTCCGCAAGAAATCATTTTCTCTGCAAGTCGGAAAGCTTACTTCTTATCGCGCATGGACGAAAGTTTTTAGTGTTCGAAGCTCCTCGCAGCAGCATAATGCTGAGGCGCAGCGAGAGGCCTTTAAGGCGACAAAATCATGCGGAGGAAACGTTGGTGCTGAAGAGATTTGCCTTTGCAGCATTGGCCGTCACATTCGTGGTCGCCGCCGCGTCCGGGACGCGCGGAGAGGGCACACCAGCCGTGGCCGCGGAATGGCGAAACGCGCGGCAGATCTCCGCCGCAGAGCTCGCAAAAAAGATTTCTGGGCCGGCGAAAACGCGCCCCGTTGTGCTGCAGATCGGATTCAAGGTCCTTTACGACGGCGGCCATATTCCCGGCGCAATTTTTGCGGGTCCAGCCTCGACGGCGGAAGGGCTTGCGAAACTCAAAGCTGTCGCGGAAACAATTCCGCACAACAAGGAAGTAATTCTCTATTGCGGCTGCTGCCCCTGGGAAAAATGCCCGAACATTCATCCTGCGTATGACGAGTTGCGGCGGATGGGATTCTCGCGCGTGGTCGTCCTGCTGATTCCCCGGGATTTCGCGCACGATTGGATTGGCCAGGGATTTCCCGTGGCGCGCGGAAAATAACCACCGTTTCGCACGACAGAACATAAACAACTGCAATGCACAAGGCTACTGCGGTTTTTTCTTCTTGAGTAGCCCGTTGAGCACACCACCGAGCTGGCCCTTACTTGGGATCTTGAGCTGGTTGAGCGGCGTCTGGCTCAGGCCCGGAATATCGGCGGTGACTTGAGGATTCGCCGCGCTGCCCTCGACGCGAAACGGAATTCCGCCGCCCTTATTGAAAAGGGAGAGCTGCGTCAATTTGGCGATGGGGCTCGCGCCCTCGAGTTTGGCGACCAGGCGGAAATCAAGCGCGTTGCTGGCGCTCATTGTCCCCGCGCCAGTGACGCTCCCGATGGAAGCGATCTCGACGTTCAGGTTATCGGCGCGGATGCCTTGCGGGCCGTAGCGCAACGCGCCCTCGGCGACCTTGATGAGGGTATCGTTTCCCGTTTGCGCCGCCGACTGCCCCAGCGCTCCGGCAAGCTTTGAGGCCAAGCTGAATCCCGCGAGTGTGACGCCGCTGAGTTGTATAGGGCCCTGCGCGACGAAGCTATCCAGCGGTCCCTGCAATGCGAGGTCCGCTTTGATCGTGCCGCCTTTCAGGCTCGAGCCCGTAGGAAGCGCATAGCCCAGCACCGCGAGCAGATTTTCGATGTCCTGGGCCGGGACATTTTCCGCCTTCGAGCGACCTTCAAAAGGAAGATGGCTGCCGTCGCTGTTGCCGACGGGGCCGAGGTTTCCCGTGAGATTGATTTTGCCGCCGCCAGGAGTTTTCGCGTCGAACTGAAAGGGAAATGCAGCGGTCTGGGAAATATTTTGTGCGGAAAGATTGACGTCCTGATACGCCAGATGGGTTGACTCCCCCGCGCGTCCGAAGGCGACGGTGCCGTTCGAGATTTTCATTTTGTCGACGGAGAAGCTGTTGAGCGTCGAGCTGGTGGCAGCAGTTGTCTGCGCGGAATGAAGAGCAACATTCAGCGCTACAGGGACAACAACGGCGGAAGGTTCATTGGCATGCTCAGCGTGCGGAGCCGGGGCAGAGGCGCCTAGGCTGGCGAAGTTCCATTGCCCTGCAGCCGTGCGCAGCAATTGCACCTGAGGGTCATTGAAGTTGAGCGAGTGCACGCGCAGATCGCGCGAAAAAATCAAGGGCACGACGTCGATGCCCACGGAGAACGACTTCGCGGTCAGAAAAGGTTGCGAGCTATACGTTGGGTCATCAGCGATGGAAATCTGATCCGCAGACAAGCTGCCGGAGAAAAGCGAGACGCTGATGTGTCCCAGTTGAACGTTTCGTCCCAGCTTTTGGCTGAGCGTGGCTTCGATTTGTGGGCGGAATTGGTCGGCGTTGATGAAGAATGGCGTGATGATCAGCACAAGCAAAACCACGACCACCACAATCGCCACGATGATGATGGGTTTCTTGACTCGAGACATCCTGATCCTCCCAACGCAAGCACGCACGAGGCAGGTATAATAAAGCCGGCGGGGGCCTGACGGTGCGGCTGCTGAAGCCTGCATGTTAGTACCCCGCCGTTGGAGCCGCAACTGCTATAGCTGCCAACCGCCGGGCGCGGTATGTCATCTAAGTTCGGACCAGCCGCAATCGGGGCAAAGAGCCTTTATAGTGCGCATTGCACTTCAATTCGGAGGAACTCATGCGGAAACTGACGCTTTTGTTGGGAATTCTCTTGATGCTGCCGCTGGCCGCCCACGCGCAGGGCTTCAATCTCTACGGAGGATATTCATACCTTCATTTGGATAGCGCGCCTAACTCGGCGAACCTCAACGGTTGGGACGCGTCGCTTACGGATAATTTTATCCCCGCCGTAGGAATAACGGCTGATTTGAGCGGAGCCTACGGGTCGGTCAACGGCGTTTCAGGATCGAACTTCCACACCTTCCTTTTTGGGCCGCAGTTGCGGTTTCCGGCGCCTGTGTCGCCGTTTGTGCGAGCGCTCGTCGGAGGCGTGCACGTGGGCGGAGGAGGATCGTCCGCGACCTCCCTTGCGTCCGGCTTCGGAGGCGGCATCGATATTCATGTGAACGGTTTGATCAGCTTCCGGCCGATTCAGTTCGATTACATCCATTCACATTTCAATCACACCGGGCAGAACAATTACCGTATCTCGGCGGGACTCGTTATCCATTTCTAGAAGCTCCGGCGCTTCCTCTAGAATGGGCGAGGCGAGTCAGTTCCAACCGCCGCTTCATTCATTCATCCAAAACGAACCTCACGGTGACGCGAGCTTCGACTTCCACTGCCTGGCCATCAAGAACGGCCGGGCGGTAGCGCCACTGCTCGACGGCCTGCTTCGCGGCAGCGGCAAGCAAAGGGCTGCCGCTGAGCACCTCCACAGACAGCACACGTCCGTCGCGTCCCACAAGAACCATCAACTCCACGGTGCCGGAAATTCGCGCGGCGCGAGCGATCTGCGGTACGGGAATCACCGAGTGATGAGCTGGCTTTCCTGCACGCCTTCGCTCCGCCGGATCACGCGTACAGCCGGCGGCGCGGGCTTCGGCGGAACGACGGAACCGTGCATCATTGCCGAAACCGCCCGAAGGTCCGGACGGCATTAGCGGATTTGAAGTTCCGATGATAGGAATAGCCACGTCTTGGGCCGAAATCTCGGCCGGACGCAGGACCTGCGCGGAGATTCGCGGCTGCGAAAAATCAGGCGTGATAATCGCGGCCTGACTACGAGAGTTCGGAGTGGACGGCCGAACGGGCCGCAGCGGAGTTGCCTCACCACGATACGGAGCATGCGCAAGCAGAACAAAGTCCGGGGGTCTCGTTCCGGGCGTGACCAAAGGCCACAGCGCCAACCCTGAGATGATTGCTGCCTCGAAGATGAGCGCGGCGGCGAGCGCTCGTTGCCGCATCGACCTTCGGCGGCCGATGGTTCCCGCTTCGCCATCCACCAAACAGTCGTTCAGGAACGCATCATCTCGCATGAGTATCCCTCGCTCGGCCCCTGAGGAGCCGTTCAATTCCCGGAGGGATGCCGGAACAGGGGGTCGACGGCATCCCCGGGGATACGATCTGCGAGATCGCGCGACCTCTGTAATGATTGACACCAAGCAGGCTAGGAAGTTTCGTTTCGAGTGCTCAGAACGATAGCGAGCGCATTTCAGCCCGTGATGCTGGCGGTGAAAATCCGGCGGCAAATGTCGAGTTGTTCCTAAGGTCCTAATCTGGTCTTAGCTATCTGACTCATAGAAAACAGCTTAACAAGAAAGCGGGAACCGGCATCATACTGCCGCAATCGCGCATCCAATCGGTTGAACAGGCGGTTTGGGCTCTCGAAATCATAGGAGGTGCCATCATGAGCAAGCTAAGTATGGAGACCCTGGGGATCCGTTATACAGGGCGCGCGGCGCTCAACCGCGACCCGCAGGATGACCGGCTGGAATTTACCTGCCCGCACTGCGGAACCGTGGGCAGCAAACCGGCGCGCCGGCCGCACGGCGAATATCACTTCACCGACGGCTTCGTGCAAGATTTGCAGGGCGAAATGTCCGCGTGCAGGGGATGCAAGCGTACGCTTCGCATTGTTCCGGTGGTCATGCTGCATGATCAGGATGAAAAGCGGCGGTTCAAGGCGTTCTTCGCTACGGAACTAGTCGGCTCGACAAACTAACATCGAATGAACCCAGCGCGGCTGGATGATCGAATTCAGCCGCGCCTCTTTCTTCCGCTAAGTAAGATCACACATCAGGCAGCGCCGTGTTTTTCGCGGAGTTGCCGGTGATGCTCGTCCGATTTCCCGCGAGGAATGGTCAGTGTGCGCCATTGTGCGCCCGCATAGTGCTTCGCCAGCAAGATGATTTGGCCCGCATGCTGCGCGGTATGGGCCAGTGAACGCTGAATCGCTTGTGTGGCGCTATGCGGCTCGGAGGCAATTCGTACAGTCTTATTCAAGTCCGCGGGACTCAGCTCCTCAAGTGAATCCAACAGACACTGCCAGCTAGCCTCCCAGCTTGCGAGCAGGCCGGCCCGCGTATCGGCCGCTTCCTTCACGAATTCGCTATCGCGTTTTCGATCTGCTTTTTCCCCATCGGAAACCAGAAAATCCGTCCAGCGCGAGCGTAGATTTCCAGCCACGTGTTTCACGATGGCGGCAATACCATTCGATTCGGGATCGAGCTGGGCAAAGAATTGTTCGTCGTTCACCTGCTCCATTGCGCGCTCCGCAAGTTTCTTTTGCAAGCGGAACTGTTCGATTGTCGCTTCCAAGAAGTTTCTCTCTTGCATGCTGCTCCTTTGCCGTGTAGCACCCTCGCCCAAATCAGATGATTTCTCGAATGGATAAGACTCTGAGAATCGGGAGGCGCTTCGGTTTAATCGGGCGTCGCTTGCTTCCTTCGATGAATCATCCCTCCCAGTCGGAATCCAGGACCAGGTGGTATTTTTCCAGGCCGGTGCGGATGCGCACAAACGCTTCGTCGACGGTGTCGGCGAATTGTAAGAGCTTGAACTCCCGTTCGCTGATGGTTCCGGCTTTGACCATGGCGCGCCAGTTCAGCACCTTGTCCCAATATTTCCGGCCATAAATCAAAATCAGGTGATGCGAAGGCAGTTTTCCCGTTTGCAGGAGTGTCAGCATCTCCCACAGTTCATCCATGGTCCCGAAGCCCCCCGGGAAAACGATCAGCGCTTTCGCCAGCTGCGCGAACCACAATTTACGCATGAAGAAATAGTGGAAGAAAAGATTTAGTTCCGGCGAGATGTAACGATTGGACTCCTGTTCGTGCGGCAGTTCAATGCTTAAGCCGATGCTCGAGCCGCCGGCCTCAGACGCGCCGCGGTTGGCCGCCTCCATGATTCCGGGACCGCCGCCCGAGCAGATGACAAAGCGGCGGGGATATTCTCCGAGCGTGAGGGACCATGCCGTGATTCTCCTGGCGAGCTCGCGGGCCTCTTCATAATAGCGGGACATTTCCAGGTTGGCTTTCGCAGCGCGAATGTCGGCGCGATGCATGGGATCGTTCTGAGCGCGCTTGTTGCTTTGCAGGCGATGGAGCTTGGCGATTGCGCGGTTCTTCGGCAGGATGCGCGCCGAGCCGAACATAACGATCGTATCGCCAATGTGCTCGTGGCGCAGGCGCGTGAGCGGATCGAAATACTCCGCCATGATGCGCATGGGACGCGCGGCGGGGCTCTCGATAAACTCCGGGTCGCGATACATCAGTTTTGGCGATGGCCTGTGGCTGCGTAGCGTCATTCATTCTCCTCGGCAACGGCTTGACCCAAGTATTCTAGTGCGGTTCTACGCGGCTGATTGCGGAATTTCGACCCGAGGTTCGACAAAATGACGGCACGCGCAACAACTTTGGTGCAACGTCGACCTGCGCTGCGGAATCAGATAGAGTACGGATATGGGAAGTATTGCCAAGTTCGCGCAGTCGCTGGCGTTTCTTTTTGGCTTGGCGCTTGCTTTGCCGGCGTTCGCGCAGAGCCAACCTGGGCCATTGCACGTGAAGCCTGGCGTGCAGGTACAGCAGCAGCCGCAGAACCAGAAGCCCACGATCTTTCGCGTCGTTGTGGTGACGCTGCCGGTCGCGGTGGCCAACGGCTCGGGCCAAGCTGTGCTGAACCTAGCGCAGAAGGACTTCCAGGTTTTTGAGGACAACAAACCACAGCAAATCACGCATTTCGACCAAGGCGGCGATCCGCTTTCGATTGTTCTGGTTCTCGAAACCAGCTCCCGCGTGGAACCACTCCTTCCGGAAGTGAGCAAGACGGGAATCATCTTCACGCAGATGGTGATGGCGGGAAATGGCGAAGCGGCGGTGATCGGCTACAACGACGAAGTGGATTTGCTTCGGCCGATGACCACGGACTCCGACCGCGTTCTGGATACAATCAACCACGTTAAGCCGGGGCTCGATGGTGCGCGGCTCTATGATGCGCTCGAGCGCGCCGAGGATTTGCTGGAAGCGCAACCGCGCGAGCGCCGTCGCGTTATTGTTGTAGTCGGCGAAAAGAATGACAAAGGCAGCGAGACGGCCCTGGGGCAAGTGCTGCGGCGCGCCCAGTTGACCAATACAACAATCTATTCCATCGGGCTGAGCACGACGGCAGCGGAATTTCGCCAACCGCCCCAACAAAAGCACGACGTTCAGGCGGGGCCGACGGGTACGTATCCGATGAATCCGCCGCCGGGAACGGCGCAGACCCCGGACGTGATGGACGAGGAAATGGGGAATAATAGCGTGCCACTTTTGCCGCTCGTCGCCTGGCTGGTGCAGCACGGAGCAAACGTAATGGGCCGCAATTCGCTGGAAATCGCGAGCGCAGGCACAGGCGGACTGCATGAGGGGACAATGAAAGAACGGTCGATCCAGCAAGCGATGAACGCCATCGGCAACGACGTCCACGGAGTTTATCTGCTGGCGTATCGCCCGCCGGGAAATGAGCCTTACGGATACCACAACATCGAGGTGCGCGTCACGGAGCCGCACCTGCGCATCCGCACGCGGCCAGGATATTACCTCGCCCCACCCACTCAGTAGCTAGCCCACTAACGACTACGCATCAATCGCCGGACGGCTCTGCGACGGCGGATTCTTCTTCCAGAATCGACGCAGCGGCGGCGATGCGGTCGCCCTCATCGAGGCGCAACAATCGGACGCCTTGCGTGGAGCGGCCGGCCTCGCGAATCTCCGCCGAATGCACGCGAATGACTTTGCCCTGGCCGGTGATGATCATGACGTCGGAATCTTCTTTGACCTGCAAAGCGGCGACGACCGGGCCATTGCGGTCCGTGGTTTTCAGATTGATGACCCCCTTGCCGCCGCGCGAAGTGACGCGATATTCCGCGAGCGGAGTGCGCTTGCCGTAGCCTTTTTCGGCGACGGTGAGCATCAATGAAGTGAGCGATTCGCGAATCTGGTCGCTTTCCAGTTCGTCGAGGTTTTGCGTTTCCTGCTTGAATTCCTTCTTGATGATTTCGAAGTCCGGCTGCACCGCGTCCATCGAGACGACGTAATCCTCTTTGCCGAGGTCCATTCCGTTCACGCCACCGGCCTGGCGGCCCATCGCGCGAACTTCTGTTTCACGGAAGAGAATGGCCTGGCCTTCGTGGCTAGCGAGGAAAATCATCTGCTTGCCGTCGGTGAGCTTGGCGCCGATCAGCTCATCGTTGGAATCCAGATTGATGGCGATGATGCCGCTCGGCCGCGGGTTGGAAAATTCGGCGAGGCCGGTTTTCTTCACCGTGCCCTGCTTGGTGGCCAGAAAAACGTAGCGCCCTTCCTCTTCGAGATTCCGCGCCGCGACCACGGCGGTGAGCTTCTCGTTTTCCTGGAAATGGACAAGATTGTTGATGGCTTTTCCGCGCGTAGCCGCGGCAGCTTCGGGAATTTCGTAGACCTTCAGCCAGTAGACGCGGCCCTTGGAGGTGAAAAGCAGAATGTATGTGTGCGTGGAAGCGACGAACAAATGCTCAACGAAATCCTCTTCACGCGTGCGCGCGCCGATGCGGCCCTTGCCGCCGCGCGATTGATGGCGGTAAACGTCGACCGGGGTGCGCTTGACGTAGCCGGCGTGGCTGACGGTGATAGCCATTTCCTCGTCTTTGATCAGATCTTCCAGCTTGATTTCTTCGACGCGATCGACGATCTGCGTGCGGCGCTCGTCGCCATAGCTCTTGTCGATTTCCTTCAACTCCGCGACGATGACGGCCCGAAGTTTTTTGTCGCTGGCGAGAATTTCTTTCAGTTCCGCGATGCGCACCTGAATTTGCTTCAACTCTTCGAGGATTTTCTCGCGTTCCATCTGCGTCAAGCGGTGCAATTGCAAATCCAAAATCGCCTGCGCCTGGCGCTCGGTGAAACCGGCTGCCGCGCCACGGCGCGTGTCCTCGTAGGGCTGGTGCGCGCCTCGAATGTCCATGGCCATCAATGCTTCTTTGGCTTCCTTGGGCGACTTGCTGCGGCGAATCAGCTTGATGATTTCGTCCAGGTGATCGAGCGCGATCCTGAAGCCGACCAAAATGTGTTCGCGCTCTTCGGCCTTGCGCAAATCGTACTGCGTGCGGCGGCGAACGACGTCAACACGATGCTCGATGAAGAGCTTGATCATTTCGACCAAGCCGAGCTCGCGCGGCTGGCCGGCGACAATCGAGAGCAGGATCATCCCGAAAGATTCCTGCATCTGCGTGTGCTTGAAGAGGTGATTCAAGATGAGCTGCGGCTCTTCGTCGCGCTTTATTTCGATGACGATGCGCATTCCGTCGCGATCGGATTCGTCGCGAATGTCGCCGATGCCCTGGATTTTCTTGTTCTGCACCAGCTCAGCGATGTGCTCGATGAGCCGCGCCTTGTTGACTTGGTACGGAAGCTCGGTGATGACGATGTTCTCGCGCTCTTTTCCGGCCTGCTCGATGGCTGCTTTGGCACGCACCTGGAACGTGCCGCGGCCGGTTTTATACGCTTGCTCGATGCCGTCGCGGCCGTAAATGTAGCCGCCGGTCGGGAAATCCGGCCCGGGCACCACTTTCATCACTTTCTTCAAATTGGTCTCGGCATCTTCAATCAGCATCACTGTCGCTTCGATAATTTCCCTCAAATTGTGCGGCGGAATGTTGGTGGCCATGCCGACGGCGATGCCACTGGAGCCGTTCACGAGCAGATTGGGAATACGTGTGGGAAGGACGGTCGGCTCGGCGGTGCTCTCGTCAAAATTGGGAGTGAAGTTGACCGTTTCCTTGTCAATGTCCGCAAGCATTTCCTCGGCGATTTTGGAGAGGCGCGCTTCGGTGTAACGCATGGCCGCTGGCGGGTCGCCATCGACCGAGCCGAAGTTTCCCTGCCCGTCGACGAGCGGATAGCGCATGTTGAAAGACTGCGCGAGGCGGACCAGCGCGTCGTAAACCGGCGCATCGCCGTGGGGGTGGAACTTGCCGAGGACTTCACCGACGATCTTGGCGCATTTGCGGTAGGGCTTGGTGGACGTAAGACCAAGCTCATACATGCCGAAGAGAATGCGGCGATGCACGGGCTTGAGGCCGTCGCGCACGTCGGGCAGGGCGCGGCCGATGATTACGCTCATGGCGTAATCGAGGTACGACTTCTTCATCTCCGTTTCGATATCGACCGGAGTCAGGATCTGCTGTGATTGCTCGTCAGCCATTCAATTTGCTCCAAATCAGGGAATCGAAAAGTGCGATTTTGTACCGATTAGAAAGCGATCCGTTCCTTTATTTTCAGCAACTTACGGCGATTTCTAATAATTCCGTGTACCGATTAGATTTTTCGCTGACCCCATTCAAGTACGTACGCCTTGACCGTCTCGAACGCCGCAGCGTTGTTCGAAAAGCGCTGCGCGCCGAAATGAGCTTCGAGCTTCAGCATCAAATCGGCGCATTCTGCTTCGTTGGCGCACTCGAAGGCTACGCCGCGCTCGGTGTCCGGCGATTTAGTTGCGACCGCGCGAAAGTTCGAGCAGCTTAGGCCTTTCGTCCCGGGCAGTGTTTGCCAATTCAGTTGGTAAATCACGTTGCCGCCGCATGAGTTTTGTGGGTCGCGGCTTCAGCCGCGACATTCGCGTGTTGCGATAAATGGGCTTCAGCCCCTGAAGTACGCTCTTCAAATTGGCTGATATCCATCTTGAAGCCTGCGTTCGCAAACGAAAACGCATACTCTTCGGCCCGCTCAACGAGTTTCGCGCTAACTGGATTCTCCGCGATATATCGCAGCCGAGACCGATATTCAATTGCATTACGCATCCAACGGTCGTGAAATCCTGGCTGCCAAACGGGCCAACGACTCTGGAAGTCATGCTTGATTTTGTGCGCCGATCCCCCTTTGATCATTTGGATCGCTTTTTCGAGCGAAGCATTCTCGGCGGGCGTGATAAGAAGATGCAAATGGTCAGGCATGATCACAAACGCGTGCAGTTTATAGAAGCCCCGATCGCGGCAATCCCGGACCTGTTCTAACACCATTCTCGCCCACTCCGATTTGGAGAAGAGTTTGCGTCGCTGCCATGTGTGTGTGGTTACAAAGTAGACCCCAGTTTGGCGGACGCGCCTGACGATGCGGCTCATTCTGAAAACCGTCCCTCAGGGGCTAAAGCCCCTTTTTTCTGCTCATTTATGTCGCGGCTAAAGCCGCGACCCACAAAACAAAAGCTAACTTGCTGCAACCGTCGATCTCGTGGCGAAGCTCCTGGCTAGAATGTCGAGCCTTCCGCCCGGAGGACACAAGCTGATCCTGAAGTGGAGATAATCCTCGAGTCTGCGGTCTCCGCGGATTGGATCACAAGGACCCGGATCGGAAACTGCCTTTTTCCAGTCGGAAGACGCTGTGCACTCGGCATCGGAGATGGCGTCAGCGCACATACGCTTTGCTTCTAAATACACGTCCGCTTGAATGTATGCGCATTCCCTAAAAGTCACTTCGATTGGCGACAGAACACCGTCTTCACCAAGGAGTTCGAGAGAGAGCTTCACCTGCTCCTCGGACTCAACTCTGTAAAATGAAACCCCCAGAAGACCCGAATCGTGCCATCGGATTTTATTGAACTGATCGATTGTTGTCTGCATGCCCTGGCTTCCTCGCGAGGCTTCAGATGTCCAAATTCACAACTTCGAGGGCGTTCTCCTGAATGAACTTCCGGCGCTCTTCGACGTTTTCGCCCATGAGCGTGGCGAAGATTTCCTCGGCGGCGACGGCGTCTTCGAGACGGACCCTCAAAAGCGTGCGCGTCTCGGCATTCATAGTGGTCTCCCAGAGCTGGTCGGGATTCATTTCACCCAGGCCCTTGAAGCGGGTGATGTTGAATTCTTTTTTTGCGTCTTCGAGAACGTAAGCGAGCACGCCCAAGGTATTGTCCTTGGTCACTTTGTCGCCATTGTGAGTGATGGTGAAGGGTGGCTTATCGTGCGGGGCGATGGCCTGGCGCAACGAGCGAACTCTCTTATATTCCGGCGAAGCAGCGAGGGCCCAATTGATGCGGCGCTCGCCGGCGCCATTTGTGAGCACAATTTCGTGCAGGCTGTGCTCTTCATCGAAGGCCAGCTTAGCTTCGAGTTTGAGTTTGGCTTTTTCAATCTGTTTGAGGAGCTCCTGCAATTTTTTCTTGTCCGCGAAATCGGTTTTCTTTTCGAGTTCGCTGTCCGCGAGCAACTCGACTAGTTCGGTGTCGCGCAAACGGCGGGCCAGCTTCGCAGCGACCTGCTCGTACTCTTGCACGTTGAGAAGGAATTGCGTGAGATCGCCGCCTTCGAGCTGCTTGCCGCCCTTGGCGCTGACGGCATGATCCTCGGTGGCGCGGCGCATGATTTCGCGGGAAAACTCGTGCTCGTCACGAATGTAGCGATCCATTTTCCCGCGCTTAATGCGATAGAGCGGCGGCTGGGCGATATAGATATGGCCCTTTTCGATGAGCTCGCGCATGTGGCGGAAGAAAAATGTGAGGAGCAGCGTACGGATGTGGCTGCCGTCGACGTCCGCGTCGGTCATGAGAATAACCTTGTGGTAGCGGAGCTTGGCGGCGTCGAAATCGTCCTTGCCGATGCCGGTGCCCAGCGCGGTGATGATCAGGCGCAGCTCTTCGTGGCCAAGCATTTTGTCGTAGCGCGCCTTTTCGACGTTGAGAATCTTGCCTTTGAGCGGCAGGATGGCCTGATATTTGCGGTTGCGGCCTTCTTTTGCGGAGCCGCCAGCCGACGGACCCTCGACGATGAAGAGCTCGCAGCGCGCGGGATCGCGCTCCTGGCAATCAGCGAGCTTGCCGGGCAGGCCGCTCGAATCGAGCGCGGATTTGCGGCGCGTGAGCTCGCGGGCTTTGCGCGCAGCTTCTCTTGCGCGCGCGGCGTCGATGCACTTGCCGATGACCTTTCGCGCGATGGAGGAATGCTTGTCGAAATATTCGCCGAGCTTCTCGTTGACGAGCTGCTCGACGAGGCCCTTGATGTCGCTATTGAGCTTGCCCTTGGTCTGGCCTTCAAACTGAGGCTGCGGCAATTTCACGGAGACGACGGCAACGAGACCTTCGCGAACGTCGTCACCGGTGATGGAGATCTCGTCCTTTTGCTCTTTGAGCATCCCGAAGGAGCTGGCGTAGTAATTGATGGTGCGGGTAAGAGCGGAGCGAAAACCGGAAAGATGCGTGCCACCGTCGACGGTATTGATGGTGTTCGCGAAGCAAAAGACATTTTCCGCGTAGCTGTCGTTGTATTGCAGCGCGATTTCCATGTCCACGGTTTCGCGCTTGCCTTCCATGTAGATCGGCGAATCGTGGAGAACGGTCTTGCCGCGATTGAGATGCTTGATGAATTCGGCGATTCCGCCGGTGAAGCGGAATTCTGTTTTTTTCCCGCTGCGCTCGTCGTCGAGCGTTATTTTCAGGCCTTTATTGAGGAAGGCGAGCTCGCGAAGGCGCTGCGAAAGCGTATCGTAGCTGTAGTCGATGGCGGTGAAAATTGCCGGGTCGGGATGGAAAGTGATCTTGGTGCCGGTTTTTTTTGTCTTGCCTGTGTCTTTCAGCTTTGAGGTCGGCTGGCCTTTCTCGTAGCTCTGCTCCCAGACCTGGCCGTCGCGCCATATCTCCAGATCGAGCCAGTCAGCAAGCGCGTTGACGACGGAAACGCCCACGCCGTGCAGGCCGCCAGAAACTTTGTAGGTGTCGCTGTCGAATTTGCCGCCGGCGTGGAGAACGGTCATGACCACTTCAGCGGCAGGCTTTTTTTCCGTGGCGTGCATGTCGACAGGAATGCCGCGGCCGTTATCGGTGACCGTGACCGAGTTGTCCTCATGAACGACGACATTGATTTCATCGCAGTAGCCGGCGAGCGCTTCGTCAACAGAATTGTCGACAACCTCCCAGACGAGATGATGCAAGCCGAGTTCGCCGGTTGAGCCAATGTACATCGCGGGACGCTTGCGCACGGCTTCGATGCCGCCAAGAACCTTGATGGAAGTGGCGTCGTACTTGTGGCCAGTGCCCTTGGCAGGCGTGTTTTCTTTTTCACCCATTCTGACGTGCTCCTGGTTTTCGATCGGGAAGGCGGTCGTGGAGAAACTCGACGATTGCCTTGCCCATTGGCCTCAGCTCTTTTTTGGTTCCCGAAAATCGAGCTGGGCTCGAAGGGTTGCTGCTTCATCCCGTGCCATTCCCCGACAAGTCAAGGTGGCGCGCGGCGAAGGCTTATGTGGCCCATTGCGGGCCGTCTCAGGCAGGGTGGAATCTCGCGTTCTGGCGCGAACGCGGAAGCTTCAGATTCGGCCTTGCCTGAACTCAAATACAAAATGGAGGTCAAACGGACCCAGACTGCGCACAACGCATTGTAGCGAAAGTTGCGCGGAGCAACAAGGCATTTATGCCACTCCATCGGAGATTCATCCATCGCTAAACCATTTAGTATCAGATGATTAGAATTGGCCGCGTCGGGGCGACCGATCGGCAAAACAGCCGGAACTGAAGGGAACTCCAAAAGCCTAAAAATCCCGGGAAGCTATCATCCAATTCCCCTATTGCACGTCAAATCAGGATAGTTTAGGCTCCCATAAACATCTTAGGGGAGCGCTGCTCTATGACTGCTGAAGGCACTCATCCGACGGGCGAACTAATGCAAGGCACGCTGGACATGTTGATCCTGAAAACGCTAACGCGCGGAGCGATGCATGGCTACGCCATCGCGGAGTTTATTCAGGAATCGACAGAAAACGTGCTGCGAGTAGAAGAAGGCGCGCTGTACCCGGCGCTGCACCGGCTGGAGCTGCGCGGCTGGCTCGACTCGCAGTGGGGGCTTTCCGAAAACAAGCGGCGCGCGAAGTTCTACCGGTTAACGCCGGCAGGAGAAAAACAGCTTGCGGATGAAAGGGCGCACTGGGGCCGGCTGACCATGGCGATCGCGCGCATCATGGAAACAGCATAAGGAGCAGCGATGTTCACGGGATGGATTCGGGCGGCATGGCTGCGGGTGAAGGCGCTGGCGAAGCGCCGGCAGCTCGAGCGCGATCTGGAAGACGAGCTGCAGTTTCATCTGGCAATGCGCGAAGAAAAACTTCGCGGTGACGAATCGCTACGCGAAAGTGAACCGGCGCGCGCCGCTGCGCGGCGCAATTCGGAAACGTAACTTTATTGAAGGAGGTATGCCGGGACATGTGGACCTTTCATTCGATGGAAAATTTCTTGCAAGATTTGCGCTATGGCGCACGCATGCTGCGCAACTCGCCGGGCTTCACCGCCATCGCCGTGCTGACACTCGCGCTCGGCATCGGCGCGAACACGGCGATCTTCTCGGTGGTGAACGCGGTACTGCTGAAGCCGCTCCCGTATCCGGACGCGAATCGAGTGGTGATGCTGTTCCTCCAAGACCCGTCGCTGGGGCTCGCTCGCGGCGCCATGGGCAACGCCGACTTTCTCGCGCTGGAGCAGCAACAGCAGAGCTTCGAGAACGTCGCGGCGTATTCGTCATCGGACAATGGGTTCACGCTGACCGGCAACGGAGAGCCCGAAGAAATCCCCGGCGGAAAGGTTACCGCACACTTTTTTGCCGTGCTCGGCGTCAGGCCGATGCTCGGCCGAACCTTTTCGCCGGGGGAAGATCGGGTTGGGCAGCCGCTTACCGTGGTGGTGAGTAACCAGTTTTGGCGCGAGCACTTGCGAAGCGACGCGCAGGCGATCGGGCAGAGCATTACACTCACGAGGCTGCTTCACGATGCGCTGGTTGTCGTGGAGTTCTCTCTCGCCGCCGTGCTGCTGATCGGCAGCCTGATCAAGCTCGAGGCCGTGAGCCCCGGATTCCGGCCGCAGCGCATTCTGACGATGCGGGTGGACTTGCCGCCCGTGCATTACGCCAAAGCCAGCCAGACAACGGGCTTCTACCGGCAGCTCCTGGATAAGATCGAAAACGTTCCGGGGGTGCAGTCGGCGGCGGTAGCGATGAGCTTGCCGCCGAATTTGCTGGAAGTCGAAAATCCATTTCACATGGAGGGGCAGCCGTACACGCCGGGAAAAAGCGCGACTTTGGCGGAGGAGATTCCCATCAGTGAAGATTATTTCCGGACGCTGGGCGTGCCGCTAATCGCGGGGCGCTTCTTTACAGACGAGGACAGAGCGGACGGGCACAACTCGCTGGTGATCAATCAGGCGATGGCGCAGCGGTATTTCGGTGGCAACGCCGTAGGCAAGCGCGTGCAAACCGGCGACGCCGATTCGAAATCGACATGGGAAACGATCGTCGGAGTGGTGGGAAACGTGAAGTACGAGGGACTTGGCGAAAAGGATCAGCCGACGATGTATGTGCCTTACTATAGTGAAGGCTGGGCGCCGTGGTTCGTTCACTCGATGTACGTTGTGGTGAGGACGCCCACGGCGCCGGGAAACATTACAGCAGCGGTGCGCTCGGCGGTCGGCTCGATCGACAACGCTGTTCCGCTGGCGAACGTTCAGACCATGGACGAGTTGCTCTCCCAATCGGTCACCGCTCCGCGGCTGGGAACCATCCTGCTCAGTTCGTTCGCGACGCTGGCGTTGTTGCTCGGAGCGATCGGCATCTACGGCGTCATGAGCTACGCCGTGACGCAACGCACGCACGAGATCGGTGTGCGAATCGCGCTCGGCGCGCAGCAGCGGGACGTGCTGCGACTGGTGCTGGGCTCGGGCGCGAAGCTGGCGCTTATCGGAAGCGCCATCGGTGTTGGCGTATCGCTGGCATTGACGCGGTTTCTGTCGAGTTTGCTGTTTGGCATAAGCCCAACTGATCTTCTGACGTTCTCCGGGGTGGCTGTTTTGCTGATGGCTGTGGCACTGGTGGCCTGTTACTTGCCGACACGCCGAGCGATGCGCGTCGACCCTATGACCGCGTTGCGGCACGAATAGCAAATCGCCACGTGGCGCGAACACGTCTGCAAGCACACGTGCACGGGTTCGTGAAGTCAAGTATTTTCTGCGATGATCCGGCAGGATTTTTGCTGTGGAAAAGCTGTGAATTGCTTGTGCATGCTGTGAGCGTCTTTCGCTCAATTTTCTCTTGCTCCTACGCCTCCGTTTAGGCAGAATCCGCGCTCGCACTCAAAAGGGTGCCGGGAATTTGTACTCCTCAGCAGCTTAGCGGGAGCCGCGTGGGGCGGAAGTCCTGCTGCGAAGCTGAACCATAGAGAGGCCGTTCGGAAGCAGGTCCGGTGGGGTGTTTTCCACAGGATTTCCACGGGTGTGGAAATCAATGGAGTTTGATGCCACTGTGAATTCTTGGGACAAAATACTGCAGCACATGGAGCGGCGCGTTAACGCTCACAGTTTCTCTACATGGTTCCGGCCAACGCGGCTGGAAGCAGCAGAGAGTGATCGCTTACTGGTTCGTGTGCCGACTCCGATCTTCCGGAAGCGGCTGACCCAGACGTATGGCGACCTGCTCCAGGCGGTACTGGCGGAGGTGGGCATGGCGACGACGAGGTTGGATTTCATTTGCGCCGAGAACGAGGCGGCACCCGCGGCCCCCGCGCAGGCCAAACTGGATTTTGATTCCTCGAATCACCAGCTCAATCCGCGATACACGTTTGAGACGTTCGTCGTGGGCAGCAGCAACCAATTCGCGCACGCCGCGGCGCTGGCCGTGGCAGAACAGCCCTCCCGGTCTTACAACCCACTGTTCCTTTACGGAGGAGTTGGGCTAGGCAAAACGCACTTGATGCACGCGATTGGGCATTCCATCAAGCGACGAAATCCGGCGTCGCGCCTGACCTACGTGAGCGCGGAAAAATTCACCAACGAAGTGATCGCTGCGGTGCGCTTCGACCGCATGAGCGCCTTCCGCGACCGCTTCCGCACGATGGATGTGCTGCTGGTGGACGACATTCAATTCATCGCGGGAAAAGAACGGACGCACGAAGAATTCTTTCACACCTTCAACGCACTCTATGAGCAGCAAAAGCAGATCGTGATCTCCTCCGATTGCCCTCCAAAGGAAATCTCCGCGATTGAGGAACGGTTACGCTCGCGCTTCGAATGGGGGTTGATCGCCGACATTCAGCCGCCGGACCTAGAAACGAAAATCGCGATCTTGCAGAAGAAAGCAGAGAGTGAACAGGCTAGACTCGCCGATGACGTCGCGGAATTTATCGCGCGCTCGATTAAATCGAACATACGCGAGCTCGAAGGCGCTTTGATCCGGCTGCTGGCATACGCCTCGCTTACGGGCATTGAGTTGAGTGTATCCACGGCGCAGCAAGTGCTGAAGAATCTGATCGACACACAGGAAAAGAAAGTTTCCATTGAACAGATTCAGCGGCGCGTGGGAGAGCACTTTGGGCTGCGCGGTCAAGATTTGAAAGTGCGAAGCAATTCGAAGGCGATCGCGTTCCCCCGGCAGGTAGCCATGTACTTGGTGAAGCAACTGACGTCGGCGTCCCTTCCGGAAATCGGGAGACAGTTCGGCGACAAGCACCACACGACCGTGCTTCATTCCATCCACAAGATCGAGAACCTGCGCCGCACCGATAAAGAATTGAACAAGACGATTAACAGGCTACTGGATTCACTGGGTTAGGCTTGCAGGGTTTTTCCGCAACCGCGGCTTCCGATGGATGTGAATTTTGCGTAAATCTTCGATGTTTGCGATGACGCGGCCGCTTTTCCTAGGAGACGCAAAGCATTCCACAAACATACAAAAGTGCCAAGCCCATGAGGCGAGAGAGCTTGCAGCGATTTCCGAAGAATCCACAGCTCCGGCGGCTACGACTGTATTACTCTGTTTATTCAAATAAAGAAAAGAAGTAAAGTACGTCACAGCGAAAAACCGAGCGAGGAACATGCCCGATGGAATTCAGTGTAAAGAAATACGATCTTCTCGAAGAGCTTGAACTCACGCAGGGTGTCATCGAGCGGAAAACGACAATCCCCATTCTTTCAAACTTACTATGTGAAACCAAGGGGAACCGGCTGTTCCTTACTGCGACGGACCTGGAGTTGAGTATTCGCACGTCGTGCGAAGCGAAGGTGAAGAAGGAAGGTGCGGGAACGGTTCCTGCCAAGAAGCTACTGGACTTGGTTCGACTGCTGCCGGAAGAAGAGATTCGTTTCAAACTCCTCGATAACCACTGGATGCAAATTGTTTGCGACCGCAAGGCATACAAGATGGTCGGCATGTCGAAGGACAATTTTCCGACGCTGCCGCCCTTTCCGCACACGCAAGTGAAGATTCCCGGGAAGCTTTTGTCGCAACTGATCTCGAAGACTATTTTTGCGATCGCCCAGGAAGAGTCACGCTATACCCTAAATGGTGCTCTGCTGGTCCTGAATCCCGCGACGCTCACCATGGTGGCGACCGACGGCCACCGATTGTCCATAGCGGAGATGTCGCACGAGCTAACTGGATTACCGGGCGACGTTCGCGTGCTGGTGCCGAAGAAAGCTATGACCGAAGTTCTGCGCATGTGCGGAAAGTCCAGTGATGACGCGGATGTGGAGTTCGCGCAAGACGACAGCCACCTATTCTTCCAGTTCGGCGGACGGCTACTTAGTTCGCGCAAGCTGACCGGCACATTCCCGCCCTACGAGGCGGTGCTTCCACGGGACGCGAATAAAACGGTCGTCCTGGAGCGGGGCGAGTTGCAGGATGCGCTGCGGCGTGTTTCCCAGCTCGCGGATCAGCGCTCCCATGCGGTGAAATTCATGCTATCGAAAGAGGGAGTAGAAATTTCCGCTTCCAGCCCAGAATATGGCGAGGCAAAAGAAGCGTTTGATAAAGAATTCAAAGGCGATCCGATTGCGATCGGGTTCAATGCCCAGTACCTGCTGGATTTTCTCGCGGCGGCTGCGGACGGGCCCATCTCGGTGGAACTGAAAGACGATCAGTCGGCCGGGCAGATGCGTCCACTGGCGGACGAAGGGTCGCGCTACCGGTACGTTGTGATGCCGATGCGGATTTGAGCCTCAGAATACCGCCTAATAATCTTCGCTGAAGCTGCTTTTGCCCGTAACGCTCGTAGCGCTACGACGAATCGTCCCTGACCTTCAGGACAGGAGATTTCTTCGCGTCACCCGCCCTACGATGGAACGGCTGTACGTGCTTAAAGCCGGTAATCTGGATGAGGCATGGGGCCCGAGCAGACACGTTCTATTTGCTACCGTAGGTGTGCTCATTCTCACGTTCGCTGTGCGCTCGATTTCCCGGATTGCAAATCTAGTTGGAAGACGGAGTGATCAGCTTTGATGAAGCTGCGCTTTCCCTTTGGGGCGTCCGCGGAAGAAGTTGAGAAGCCGGCCGAGGCTGAGCGGGAGAAAAAAGCCGAGGCGACGCTGAAATATTGGTGCCGCAAGTTCGGCGACCCAGAACTCGATGAGATCGTCGAAGACCACCGCGCGTGGATGGAATCGCGCGGCGAACTCGGACGAAAGGCGGATCTTGCGGGAGCGAATTTCGAAAAAGCGGATTTGATGGGCGCCGAGCTGCAGGGAGCGAATCTGCTTCGCGCTAATTTGCAGGGCGCGGACTTGCTGTTGGCGGACCTGCGTGGCGCATGCTTGATCGAAGCGGACCTCAGCGAAGCAAATCTTGTGAGCACGAATCTGCGCGGCGCAAGCCTGGTGGGCGCGAATTTATCGACGGCCACGGGGCTTGTGGCGCGGCAGTTGGCGGGAGCGAGCCTGTTTGGCGCGGCGCTGCCAGAGTCGCTTTATCCCTTCGAAGGCGTCGCCAAGGCCGCAGTGGTCAGCAACGTTCTGCAGATTCTGCTGGGCGCGATGATGGTGATGTGCCTTTTCCTGTGGGCTGCTGTGGGAGCAACAACGGACGCACAGTTGGTGAAAAATTCACCGGCGCCAATACCATTCGCCGGAAATGTGATGCCGACGCTGGCGTTTTACCTCATGGGGCCGATGCTGCTCGCGGGCGCATACATTGCTTTCCACTTCTACTTGCAGCGCTTGTGGGACGCGCTGGGCGAATTGCCGGCCGTTTTTCCGGACGGCCGCAGGCTCGCGGAATGTGTACCGGTTTCGATGATTGCACTGGCGCCGCAGCGGCTGTGCGAGCGGGAATCGCCCGGAACAGCATCCGCGTTTCTGCAACGGCTCTTCTCAAAACTGACGGGGTATTGGATGGTCCCCGCTACGCTGGTAATGGTGTGGGCTCGCTACTTGGCGGAGCAGGACTGGCGCGGGAGCCTGTTGCAGATATTCTTCATTCTTGCAGCTTCGGCGATGAGTGGATTTCTTCCGGGGAATGAGACCAGCGTTTTCGCATCCGCGCGCGGAAACGACGGACGTAAAGCGGCTGTGTGGGATTCGTGGCACACCAGCCGCTTCACGGCCATCACGCTTGCAGGCTGTTTTTTGCTGGTGCTTATGTCCCTGGGAGTGATTCTAGGAGCTCCGCATGCAAGGAATCGCGCTCCCGGGCTGCGCGCAGGAGACTTCCGGCGCTGGCCTGCGGATGTTTTTTGGCTTGTGGGCTATGATCCATTTCCAAATCTGAGCGCCGCGCGGATATCGGATGCGCCTGCGGGGTGGTTCGGAGCACTGAATGACTTGAGGTCCGTAAAAGGCGCGCAACTACGGGATGCGAGCTTGCGTTATGCCGAAGGCGACCGCGCGTTCTTTGCGAAAGCTGCCCTGCAAAATTCCGATCTGACCGGAGCCAATTTTTCGGGAGCAGATTTCCGGGCGGCGAATCTCACGTCCGCAAATCTAACGGAGGCAGATCTCTCTCGAGCGAACTTTCAAGGCGCGGACCTCACGTATGCTGTGTTGGCCGGTGCAATCGCTGTAGACGCCGACTTTGACGGTGCGAACCTCTATAGCGCCAGGCTCGTAGATGTTCGCTTCGACCGAGCCAACCTGGCGAAGGCCGACCTGCGCGGCACCGTTCTGGAAAACGCAGAATTCAACCAAGCGGACTTCAGCGGAGCGTATATGGGAGGGGCGAAGCTTTCCGGAGCGTTGCTCCAGGGCGCGCACTTCAACGCAGCCTTTCTTGATGGCGCCGAGTTGCGCAACGCCGACCTGCGCGGGGCCGCGTTTGCGGGCACAATTCTGAGCGGAGCTGACCTGAGCGGATCCAATCTGGACGGCGTCGATTTGCGAGGCGCGCTGAGCGTGACCGCAGTGCAAATTTGCTCTGCGGCTAGCCGCAAGGGCGCGCAAATGGATGAGCCGCTGCTTCAACAGGTGACGACTTCTTGCGGGGCCGGCCAATAAGCACGCGCGGCGCGGCAGGCTACTTTGTTTTCGCGGGCGGGGTGACGGGAAGGTCAGGCCGGACAAATTCGAAGATGCCGTGAGGATCATCGGCCAGAAGGATGCGGTGCGGCTCAATGAGAATCGCCGATGCCGGCAAGTCTTCGCTGCTGGTGGTCAGGGTACGGTAGCTTTCCACGCGGTTTCCACTCTTGTCGAATTTCATCAGATAGTCACCGAGAGAAAGCCAGACTTCTTCCGTTTGCGGATCCACTCCAATGGCGTTGATGACAACGGGTGGCGGCGGTTGCGGAGTATTCTGCATGTCGATTCGCGAGATGTCACGCCGCTGGGCTTGCGCGGAAGGATAGATGTCCAGAGTGTGGAGTGAGATTTCGTAAGGGGAATGGCCGAAGGGATCGTATTTGCGAACCGTGGGTTCCGGCGTATATGTGAAGGCGTAATAAATGTGGCTTGCCGGATCACTCGCAAGCTGTCCGATATTGAGGAAACGATTGAATTCTTCGTGATCAGCGAGATCAGAAATGTCGCCGAATTCCCTCAGGTATTTGCCGTGCGCATCGTAAATGACCACAAGCTGGCGCGACTTAAGGCTTGCAACGGCAATTTGGCCGGAGGCAAGGGCCAAGACGGAAGTCGGTGAGTCGACACGTATCGAGAGTGATAGGCTGCCGTCCGGCGTGTACACCTTCACTGCATTGGCGCCGCGGTCGGCTACGTAAATGCGGTCGGCGGCATCCACGTCAAAATCCTCACCATCAACGATGGCGGTTTTGCCCGAGTCAGCGCGAGGAACCTGGCCGAGGAATGTGTTATCGGCGCTGTAGATGCGGATCGTGTGGTCGGCGGTCGACAGGAAATAGTAGCGACCCTGCGAGTCGCGCTTCATCGCTTTGATTCCCGGGCCAACGTCGGGAAACAGCCGGGCGCGAGCCGTGATCTCACGTTCACTTTCCAGCACGCCCTCTTGTGCGTGAGAATTGCGGGGCGCAAAGAGAAAGAGGATACCGCAAAGAAACAGGCCGGCGGTTAGCGCAAGGGAAACATGGCTGGTTCGAAATTTCATGGCATTCAATTGTACATACGCGTTAGGGCAGTTAAGATGCGCGGAAGGGCGAGAGGGTTTACACCATGCGCGGTGCCGATTCCTATTCGTTAATGCGCGATGCTAATGCTGCGCGGGCTTCCAGAAGCCCGGGTCACCGGCAGCAAAGTCGTCAGGAACGTGGCTCGCAGCGGCGCTGACGACGTAAAGTTCGCTATCCCACGAAATGTAGGCGTTGCGCGCGATTTCCTGCAATCGCGAGTCGATGGTTTGGCCTTCCGCATCGCGAAGGGCTTTGGTTCTGGCGATGTAATCATCCATTTCTTTGAGAGAGCGCATCGGCATAAAGATCACAAAGGTTGTTGACGGCGCGCCGGCATTCACCTGATAGGTCACCCACGGGGCATCCGCATTCAGCTTCTCATAGGCAGCACTCAAGTCCTTCATTGCTTCGGCAAATTCCTCTTCATGGCCTTGGCGAACTTGGATCGTGGCGACGCGAAGAACACGCGCCTTGGAAAAATCGACGGAGGCGGCGCGGTAGCCAATACCATCCCGGCGCACAGCGATGGCGTTGGTCTCGCCGGAGACAAAGCCGAGCAGGCGCTGCTGCATGGATGCTAGTCCAGGATTAGCCGCGACGCTCTTGGCTAACGCGTCGCCGGCCGCTTCCACATTTGCGAAAGTATCGAAAAAATTGAGACATATCGCGCCAGAAGGCCCTGAGAGAGACTGCGCTTCGAACCAGAAGACAGGTATCTTCGCCTGGTCATAATCACGCGCAATTGCCGCTAACAATTCCGCGTAGGAGGCTTCCTTGCCTAGCACGAATTGCTGATGGACGATGTTAAGGATTTTCGGCGGCTCGCCCGCAAGGTGAGAGGCTTGATTGATCTGCGCGTGCGCGGCGGGGGTAGATAATAAGCAAATGGCGAGACCGATGGTCAAACGGAAAATATTCCGGATCATTGAGCAGCCTCCTTCCGTAATCAATCGGAGCGAACGACAAGGCTTTCGATGGAGCGAGCGTGGCCGGAAGTTTCATCCACGTCGATGAGCACCGCGTGCATTTGCACGTCTCCTTCAGCCACTTCGAAGCGCGCGGGCAGGCTGTTCAGGAAACGCTGGATGATCGGCTCCTTGGTCATGCCGATAATGGAGTCGTGCGGGCCGGTCATGCCGACGTCGGTGATGAAAGCGGTGCCATTGGGCAGGACGTGCGCGTCCGCAGTGGCGACGTGGGTGTGCGTGCCAACTACGGCCGAGACTTTCCCGTCGAGGAACCAGCCCATGGCCTGTTTTTCAGAAGTAGTTTCGGCATGCATGTCGACCAGGACCACTTTCACTTCGGGCGGGACGCGCGCGAGTTCGCGTTCCGCGGCGCGAAAAGGGCAATCGATCGGCGCCATGAACGTGCGCCCCTGCAGATCCAAGACAGCATAGCGCGTGCCGTTGCGTGCGCTGCCCACGTACAGGCCACTCCCGGGCAAGCCGTCCGGAAAATTGGCAGGACGAAGCAGGCGAGGCTGATGCGGAAAATATTCCATGATTTCTTTGCGGTCCCAGATGTGATTTCCGCCGGTCAGAACGTCGGCGCCGGCGGCAAAGAGTTCATCGGCGAGGCGCGGAGTGATGCCGAAGCCCGAAGCAGCATTTTCGCAATTGACGATGGCCAAATCGATTTTTCTGTGCTCGACGATGTCCGCGAGATGGTCTTTGAGGATGCTCCGCCCGGGAGAACCGACGATGTCGCCTACGAATAGAATCAGCATAAGTAAGCGCTAGATATTAGAGGGTGGCGTGCAGAAAGAGTAGAAAAATCGTTCCACGTGGAACAAAGCGCGAGAAGCCACATATCCACTTCTCGAATTATCGCCTAACGGCTTCCTTCATGGCATTCATCGAATCCCTGGTGAAGCGCCGCTGTAGGGCTCTGGCATAGGGATAGGCTAGGCGCGCCATAAGCCTTGGGCGGGAGAATGCATACACGTCATACCACACGGAGTTGTCATCCCTGTGAAACTCCACACTGAAGCGCTCCTCACCACGCTCGCCATGTTCCGGCAGAGTTCCGTAAGCGAAGCCGTACCTCTCGCAAGTGCCGTGCTCTTCCATCACATAGACGATGCGGCAGGCATTCAATGACCAAAAGCCAGCGTGGGAAGCAAGAACAGCGACCGTTGCGCCAGCTTCGATGGGAGTATCCGGCCAGCACAGGTTGATCCAGGGAATGCTAAACATCTTCCACTGTTGCAAGGCCTTGCGCACATTTTCAAAAGCTGTCGGCGCCGAAGCCTAGCTGGACGCGATGGTGATCCACATCGTAACCGTGCGGAGCCTGGTTGCGAGAAGCGCCCGCGTGCGCATACGAGAACGGCTGGTTTTTTTGAGACTGGAGAAATTCGCGAATGAAGTCCGGAGCGGGCTTGGATAGAAAAAACACAGGAAGCAATTCTGATGTTCCACATGGAACAAAAGCAAGCGGAGAGGTCCACTTCGCCGTGGCGGCTAGACCGCTGAACCCCTGAAGAAAGTGGGCGCCCAACGCCTGCCTTCAGGCTTTCCGATCCCGATTGCTCGAGAGGGACGTGCACACCGGCAGAACGACAAGGACTCCCGGGGACTCAGTGTTGGTTCAAAAAGGCCATTGCAGCGAGACGTGCGTCGTAGGCCAACCCCGCAGTTCATTGTAACAGGAGTGCGTATTGCGTTGAACGCACTGGAAATAAGAGCGAGGGCGGCTTTTGCTGGCACCGCCCTCCGGGTGATCGAGTTTGCGTGATTAAAAGTGGAAACCGATTTCGCCTGTCAAAGTTCGCGGCGTGACGTAGTGCGTGCCGCTGAACGTGGAAAGGAAGTTGTAGAGCGCATAATTGTTCGTCATATTGATGACCGTGAGTTGCGCGCTCCATTTGTGGCGATCACCGTGAAAGAGATTGTCATCGCCGACGGCGAAATCGAACAAGCTCCTCGACTGAATTCTTGGGGGATCGTGGTCGTCATTTTCGGCTCCCGCCGCAGGCACTGTGATGAACTTGGAACCGAACTCCGAAGCCGGACAGTTGAACGGTAAAGCGGTGGTCGGCGTTGCCGCCACGCCGTTGCAAGTGAATCCGGCTTCGAACTCCTGATCGGCACTGAGGGGAACCCCGCCGACGTTGGAAGCGACCATACTCACGTTTGGTACGCCACCGATGAGAACCGACCCTGGGCAATCGTTGGTGGCGCTTAGGCCGAAGCAAGGCGTCGCTCCGGCGACGAGGCCGCTGTCGTACCGCCAGTTGAAGCTGATCCATGGGGTGTTCTTCCATGGGAGCTGGTACTGGAGGTGCGCAGGTTTGATTGAAGTTTTCGTCGTGGTCAATGCGGAAGACGGTAGAGCCTGAGGGCGTAGCGCCAGCTCCGCCGACTTGCGGCGTGAAAAATCGCGCCGCCACATGGGAGAAGACCACGAGCGCCGTAAGTCCATGGTAGTTCGGCATGCTTAAGCGGCCTGCATATCCAGGGATTTTTGAGCGGTCCCACTCAATCGGAAAGGTAATCGGCGTGTTGCCCAGCACGCTGAAGTCGTAAGCATTGTGGGTGTACTTCCAGATGTACTCACCGTCGAATACGAGGTATTTCCCGAACGCTTGCTGGAGTCCGGCATGGAATTCATTGCGATAGCCGGGACTGAGCGGAGTTAGCGAGCTCGATGAGCAGAGTAGAAGGGGACTCAAGACATCCGAGCCACATCCGACGCTGGAAAGAATCAAGTTTTCGTTGAACGGCGTTTCCAGAGTTCGCGCGTAAGAAATTCGGAGAACCGTATTGCTCGGCTTGATGTTATAAGCGATGCCGAGGCGAGGCTCCGCCTGCCGCGCGCTGGTAATGCCATTGTATAGGTCACCACGGATCCCTACCTGAAAGTTCCAGTTTCCTGTCTTGATGGCGTCCTGGACGTAAAGCGCGAGCTCTTTCACATCGGTGTGACCGTTGAACGCGAAGAGGCTTCCTCCGCGTGTCAAATCGAAGGGCAACAGGACCGGATTGAATAGCGGGTATTGGGGCGTGTTCGGTGCGTTCGGATTCGTGGCCACGTTCGGCTGATCTCCCGCCGGGCATAGCAAGGGGTTCGCAAATCCCTGCACGGGAACGCCGTTGGCATCAAGGCACGGAGCATTGAACGTTGGATCCACGATCCCCAAGTTGTCATTTTCCGTGAGGAAGGTCTGTTCATATGTGACGCCCGCCTTGATGTTGTTAATGCCCTTGTCATAGGCGATATCGGAGCGAAGCCCGGCATTCGCCAGCGTCCGGTCCTGCGATACGCTCTCGCGGGAAAGGCTGGGCGGTCCGAGATCCGCGAAGGGATCCGCGCTGGGATAGTAGTTATACCCATCGCGGCGAACGAAAGCGCCGAGCGTAAATACGGTGTTTGGATTCAGCAACCGAGTCCAGGATGGGGCAATGTTGAAAGTCTGAATTTCCGAGCGTTCGTCGCTCGGGCCTACGGCCTGGCCGTCAGGACCGATGCCGCCATCGTCTCACAACCACCCCCGACCAAGCTGTTGCGTCCTGGGCGTCGAAGGAATTCGGCGTTTGGAACCAGGAGCGCGTGTAGCCGAAATTCAACTCGAGGGAGTCGGCGCTCGATACACGACGATCCATGCGGTCGAAGAGGTTTTCTTCATTGCCCTTGTCGTGCATCACGGTGAACTCCGGGGGATCCAGGAAGCGCCCGGTGTTCAATCCGCTTGCAGAAATAAAGTTGCCCCAGTTTTGGCCGCCATAAGCGAGATCGAATCCCGTATCGGCGGTGCCGAATGTGCCATAAGAAGCTGTTAGGCTGCCGTGGGGGGTCGTGACGCCTTGGCCGGAACGCGTGGTCACGTCGATCACTACGCTGGTCTTGTCTCCGTATTCGGCCGGCGGAGCGCCTTCCACGACTTCCATGGACTGGACGGAATTGAGGGGAATCTGGTTCGAGAACACTTTGCTTTGCTGGTCGGTAATGGGCTGACCGTCCACTGAAAACGAGTTTTCGGCGTGGTCGCCGAGTCCATGAAAAAGACCGTTGGAGTCGGCCGCGATGCCCTGGGCTCGCCAAGGTGACGATCGAGCTCACCGATGATGACGGATTCTCGACGAGGCATCTCTTGGATGAGCGAACGGTCTATGTCGGTATGCGTCGTAGAAGTGGTTTCCAGCAGGTCACCCGCTTCTGCCTGTACGGTCACTGTGGAGCTGGTGCCCGCCAGTTCCATATTGATTTTCAGGTTGAGCGGGACTGACGAACGTACGTCCACATCCTGGACGTACGGAGAGAAGCCTTTCGCGGTAACCGTAAAGTGATACGGATTGAATGGCACGTTCGGGAAAGCTGAAATTGCCGGAGCTGTCGGTTGTGGCCGACCTCTCGTAGCCGCTGACCGGATCGTGGATGGTTACAGCGGCGTCGGCCACGACGGCGCCGGATGGGTCCAACACGGTGCCCGAAATCGACGACGAATTTCCTGTCTGCGCCAAAACTGCCGAGGGAAGAATAGAAAAGCACAGCAGCAACATCACGATCGACCACCATTTGTGAATCGCAGGCGACATTCCTCGAATCATTCGATCTTCTCCTTACGCGTCTTTACGCGTGCGCTTGAGCGCGAACCCAGCCGCGGATTGCGGTGGGGTGGGACGTGAACATGGGCTTCGCGCGCTCTGAAACGAGCGTGCGAAGGAGCGTTCATTGATTGTGCGAAGCGAGATCGTTATTCGAGGGGAGGAGCGCGTGGAGAGATTGAAAAAGCGGCTGGCCCTGCGTAAGTCCACTGAGTCTCGGTGAGGGCGACGCGATGGAGAAGCGTGGGCCGGATCAGGTGGCTTGCGCCGGCGGCGTGATGCTCCGCAGATGCGCAAAATGGCAAATCTGGCAAGTTTTCTCCGCCGCGGCACTGCTGTGTTGGTGCTCGATGGAAGCGCCGATCGTGGTCGCGGTGAAGACGAGGATGAGCGCGATGTTAAGCGCTACCAAGAAGCGGGCGCGGCGAATGCTTCGGCTTTGTCTCGCGACGGATTTCATGCCGTTTTTGGCCAGTGATTCCATTGAGAACGTGAAGCCATCATCATACCTGTAAGACGTCGCCATCGCGCGCGACTACCTCGTACAGCACCGGGTTAACAAAAAATCCGAGAAATAGCCGGGAGATCAAGCCGGCGACAATCACGATGGCAAATGGCCGCTGTGTGTCGGAACCGATGCCATGCGACAGCGCGGCGGGAAGCAAGCCCAGGCAAGCGACGAGAGCGGTCATCATGATCGGACGCAAGCGAAGAAGGGAAGCTTCACGCGTCGCCGTGCGAATGTCCTTGCCTTCGAGCCGGAGCTTGTTGATGAAGGACACGAGAATAACCGCCGTTTCCACCGAAACGCCCATCAAGGCCAGCAAACCGAGCAGAGAGGAAACGCTGAAAGGCGTGCCGGTGAGCTTGAGGGCGATGAGTGCGCCGACGGGCTCGGTGATCAGCACGCCAAGCGCAATGCTGATCGGGAATTTGAAGTTGCCGTACAAGGCGAACAGTATGAAAAAAATCAGGAGCACGGCGAGAGGGCCGATCAGTTCGAGCTGCTTTTGCGCCGCCACGAGCTCGCTGTATTCGCCGCCCCACGTCATGCGGTAGCCAGGCGGAATTTGCACGGCCGCATTCACCGCTCTTTGGCCCTCGAGGACCGCGCTTTGCAGATCGCGTCCTTCAATGCTGTACTGCACGCCGATGTAACGTGAATTATTCTCGCGATAAATGAATGAGGCGCCAGAGCTTTCTTCTATTTCGGCGAGCTGACTGAGCGGAATCAACTGCCCCGAAGGAGTGCCAACCAGGAGATTCCCGATCTGGCTCTGAGTGGAACGGAATTGCGGCTCCATGCGCACGACCAAGTCGAACAGTTTCTCGCCTTGGATAATCTGCGTGGCGGCTTGGCCGCCAACGGCAGTTTGGATCACCGTTTCCACGTCAGCTACGTTGATGCCGTAGCGAGCGATCTTGTCGCGGTCGACATTGATAATCAGGCTGGGCTGGCCAAGCTCGCGCACGACGGTCAATTCGGTGAAGCCGCGAATGCCTTGCAGGATGCGCTTGATCTGAATCGCCTTATCCTGAAGCACGTTCAGATCGGTGCCGTAAACCTTCACGGCGAGGGAGCTTTTTAAGCCTGTAAGCGCTTCGTCGACGGCGTCTTCGGCAGGCTGGGTGAAGTTGAAAATCACCCCTGGGAAGGCCGCAAGCTTTTTTTGCAAGTCCTCGGCCAGTTCCTTCTTGTCTTGTACGGAAGTTTGACGCCACGCTGCGTCGTTGTACGGTTTCAAGCCAACGTAAAATTCATCATTGAAGAATCCGGTGGGATCGGTCCCGTCATCGGGGCGGGCCAGTTCAGAGCCTACCTGAGTGACCATCGGATAAGCCATCAGGATGTCACGAACTTGCGGCGAGAACTTGCTGGCCTCCTCGAAGGAAATGGTATAGGGCATGGTGGCGCGAATCCACAACGCTCCTTCATCGAGATGTGGCATGAACTCGCCGCCGATGTAGGGAACCAGCAGAAGCGTGGCGCCAAAGATCAGAAACGCGACCGCAATGGTCGACTTGGGATGATCGAGGCACCATTCCAGTTCGCCCTTGTATTTCCCTTTGATCCATTCGTAAGGTTTGTTCACGCGCTCGCGCACGTTTTTTAGCCAGTACGAACAAAGCACCGGGACCAAAGTGAGCGTAAGAAGAAGCGCTCCGAGCAGGGCGAAAGACATGGTGTCGGCCATGGGGTGAAACAATTTGCCGGAAGGCCCGCTCAGGGCATAAATCGGAATGTATCCGGCGATGATGACGGCAATCGAGTAGAAAACCGGACGATCGACGTCAGCGGCAGCGGCGAGAATGACGTCATTGAGCTTGTAGTTCTGGCCCGTGCGCAGTCCGAGCTCACGGTAAATGTTTTCGACCATCACCAGCGTGCCGTCGATGATGATGCCGAAGTCGATGGCGCCAATGGAGAGAAGATTGGCATCGACGCCTTTGGCGTGCAAGCAAATGAAAGCAAAGAGCAGCGCGAGAGGAATGGTGAGCGCGACAATGATCGCGGCGCGCGCGCTCACCAAGAAAAACAGCAGCACCACGAAAACGAGCAGCATTCCGCGAAGCAGATTGTTCTCGACCGTGTCGATGGTCAGCTTGACCAGGTCGCTGCGGTCGTAGAAGGGATGAATCTTTACGTCGGGCGGCAGGACGTGCTCGTTCAAATCGTTCGTTTCCGCCTCGACGCCCTTCAGCACATTTTGGGCCTGCTCGCCGGTGCGCATGAGGATGACGCCTTCGACGGAGTCGTCATTCTTCATGAAGCCAAACTCGCCGAGGCGGGGAGCGTGGCCCATCACCACCTGGCCGATATCGCGAATGCGGACCGGCACACCGTTCTGACTGCCGACGATGGTGTCGCCGATATCCTTGACATCGCGCATCAGGCCGAGGCCGCGAACGTAATAAAATTGGCCGCCCTGCGAATAGAACCCGCCGCCCGCGTTGGCATTGTTATTGGCCAGTTGTTGAAGAACCGTGGGAACCGAAAGGTGATAGCCATAAAGCTTCGCGGGATCGAGCAACACTTGGTATTGCATCACGGTGCCGCCGAAGCCGGAATCATCGGCAACGCCCGGAACCCCTTTGTAGCCGCGTTCGATCACCCAGTCTTCAAAGGTCTTTAATTCTTGGGGGCTGCGATCCGGGCTGTCGATGACGTAGCGATAGACCAAATCGCTGGGGCTTGAGAGTGGCGCCATCGACGGCGTGATGCCGGCCGGCAGGGTCACGTCCGCGATGCGTTCGAAGACGACCTCGCGCGCGAAGTAATCGTCGGTACCTTCGTCGAAGGTCATGATTATGTCCGAAAGATCGTAGAGCGAAATCGAACGCATCACGCGCATGTGCGGGACGCCATTCATCTCGACTTCGAGAGGAATGGTGATCAGGCGCTCGACTTCCTCGGGGGCGTGGCCGGGCCACTGGGTGATCAGTTCGACCATGGGAGGCGAGAGATCGGGATACGCGTCGACGGGCATGTGCTGGAAGGAAATCGATCCGCCGATGATCAGAGCAACAACGAGGAGCAGGATCAGGAACCGCTGACGCAGGGCGAATTCGACTACGCGATGGATCATTTTCGAGTACCCCGTCGGCTACCGTTGCAAGGAATTCTGGAATTGCAAGAACAGGCTGCCGTCGGCAACCACTTTTTCGCCTGGCGACAATCCGCTGAGAATTTCGGTCTGGCTGTCCTGGGTTTCGCCAATTTCGACCATGCGGCGGGCAAAGTCCGTTGGCCCGGTCTGGACATAGACGAACGGCTGGTTTTCGGTGTTCCGCAGAACGGAAGCCACCGGAACGGTAATGGCGTTGCGAATTGTGCCGGCGACAACGGTCGCCGTGACGTACATCTGGTTCTTCAATTTTTCTTCCGGATTTTCAGTGACGATGCGCGCCTGTAAAGTGCGCGTGTTGGGATCAACGGCAGGGGCCAAGTAAGAGATTCTCCCGTGGAACACGGTGGGGTAGGCATCCGTCTGCACAGAGACCTGGTCGCCAGAGTGAATGTATGACAATTGATTCTGGTAGACATTGACGAGCACCCAGACGTTGCTCATGTCGGAAATCGTGAAGCATTGCGTGGCGCCTGCTTGCAACAACTGGCCGGGCGAGCATTCGCGGTCTACCACTTCGCCGGAGATCGGCGCCAGAACGGGAATTTCCGCGACCGGCGATGCGTCCGCGACTTGTTCGAGATGGGTGATTCCGAGAATGCGCAGCGACTGCTCAGCGGCGGTCAGATCGGCCTGTGCTTGATTTTTCGCCGATTCTGCCGTCAGCAAATCCGCTTCGGCAATAGCGTGGTGGGTGTACAGATCTTCGGCGCGCTGATAATTCTTGGTGGCCACATCGTAAGTGTCCTTCGCTTTCAAATAGCTCGCGCGAAGGAGAGAAAAGTCAGGGCTGGCAACTTCCAATAGGGATTCGCCTACCCTCACGTGCTGCCCAGGGAACGCAAGCACGCGCGACACAGGGCCGCCGACGGCGGAAATGACGGGGGTGGTGTTGAAACCGTTGTAAGAGACCTGGCCGCTCAGACGCAGCGTGCGGATGAGTTGTCGCGGCGTGATGGTCACAATTTGGATGTGCGACATCTGATCTTGCGGCACGGTGAAGAGTTCCGCCTTGCCAGCGGAATTCGCGGAAGCGAAGGAGGTCATTTTCTCCGCGGACTCACGGCCGCCTGAGCCACAGCCAGCCACGAACAATGCAGCGGCGCCGAGCACGAGCGGGAGCATCCGGGAACGAGTTTGGTTCATGGTAAGTTCCTTGTGCCTACGGCCTCCCGCAGTTGCTCGAGAGCGAGCATGTATGAGGCAAGTTGCTGACGGTAGGCCAATTGAGTGTCGCGGTAGCTACGCTCGGCGTCCAGAAAGTCGAGCAGGCTGGCAGCGCCGCGTTTGTAGGCGTACTCGCTGATATCGACCGATTCTTTCGACTCATCCAAATAACCCGATTGATAAATTTGCAGCGTCTGTTCATTGGTGTGTAGCGACTCGAAGGCCGATTGCACGTCGCTCATCACTTGTTCCGAAGCTTCGTGCTGGCTCTCTTGCGCCTGCACAATGGCGTCCTTGGCTTGCGCAATTTGACCCTGATTGCGATTGAAAATTGGCAATGGCAAGCTGACAAAAAACGAAGTGGTGTCCTGATCGGAGATGTGCGTGTAGTTCAGCGTGCCGGTGACGTCGACTTTCCCGATCGCGCGTTGCAGTTTGTAGGCGCTCTGGGCTGCGACCACGCCTTGCTCAGAAGCGCGCAAGTCGGGACGATCTTTCAGGGCCATGGCCTGCAGATCTTCCACGTTGTAAGGCAGTTTTTGATATTCGAGGCCGCCGGCAACGTCGTAATCCAGGGGCACGGACTCAAAACCGAGCAATTGCCGCAGGGCGACGAGAGCCTGCTGTTTGGCAAGCACCGCTGCCGTGACGTCGGTCTGGAACTGCAGCAACTGCAGCTTGATTTTCAAGAAATCGCCTTCGCTGATGGCGCCGGCTTTGTACTGCGCTTCGCTGATGTTGATGGTGTCCTGAAAACTCTTCAGGTCCTGCTGCGCGAAGTCGAAAGTCGATTCGGCCAGGAGGACGTTGGTGAAGGCGCTGGCCACATTGAACGTCAGAGCGCGTTCATTATCCGCAACGGTCGAGGTGGTGACCGCCGTCTGATCCTGTGCATTCCGCAAGCGGTTCTGTCTCTTTGCCCCGCGCTCAAACAGATAGGAGATGCCGGCGTCGAACTCCGTCGTTTGGCTGATGTTGTCCCAGTTGAATTGGCTTGGGCGCAAAGGCAGGCCGATGTAATCGACGCCCAATGTGGGATTTGGGCGCAAATTGGCGGTGATTTCCGCGTCCTTGCTTTGCGCGATGGTGGTGCGCGCCGCCAGCAAGGCATGGTTGTGGGCCAAGGCCAGTTCCACGGCCTGGTCCAGCGAGATTCGAATGGGCGATTGCAGCGTCTGGCCGAAAGCCAGTGCCGCTAAGCCCAGTAAAGCGCCAAGAAAGGCCGAAAAACGCAGTACGCAATAGAACATTTTATTCCTCGAAGGAAATGGTGATTTGGGCGCACGAACGCCCAAGAGGTAAACCAGAATTTACAGAGAGGGAGGCGCGCGGGTTGCGAGTCTCGAAAGGACCGGCCCTGCGCGCAGCACGGGGTCCGGCGCAGACGATTGCGACGCGACGGCAAACAGTACCGGCGCTGGCTGCTTTACGACGGGCTGCTGGGCAGCTTGATGGCCGAGATGGCAGATGGGGCAAGTGGATTCGGCGGTGGTTGATGCGTGATGATGCCAGACACTGCCCGCCGTGGTCGCCATCGCTAGCAAGAGCGCTAGCGATAGGGCGAAGATGGCCCGCCGAGTCTTCAAATTGACAAGGACTTCCATGCCCACGCCCCAGACCTCAAACGCTGATTGTAGGTCAGACGTGCCCGGGAAGCAATTGGTTGCAATTCTCGGCGAGGCTGGAAAGGTAACGTTCTACGCAGACGTCTCCAGGGTCTTTTCCACTAGGCGAACGCACCGCTGCACGTGCTGGCGCAGCGGACCCTCGATTTCTTGCTGACGTTTCCGAAGAGTGCAAAATTCATCCGCAATGTTCAAAGCGGCGAGTACAGCAACACGCGTGGAATCCACTTGGCGGGTAGATTCGGCGACGGCGCGCATCTTTTCGTCAACGAAGGCGGCTACGTTGCGAAGGTAAGCTTCATCGCCTTCTGCTTGGACATTGTAGGTCTGATCGAAGATCTCGACTTTCATCAGAAGTCTCCCGGCTGGCTGCCGTCATTCTGCTGCATTCGAGCGGGCAACGCAAGCGCGCGAGCCCCTCACGAAAGCAGCTTGAGCCGAATTTGTTCTAGGTGGCCCGCAGGGTTGCGCCGAGTTTTTCGCTTAGCGCCGAAGCGATGCGCGCGGAGAAATCGGTTAGCTGCACTTCGGTGAGCGTGGCCGTTTCGCTCTGGAGGGTTACGCGCAGCAATAGCGAATACCTTCCTGCCGGGATCTGACCGCCGCGAAACAGGTCCACGGCTTCGATGCGGCGCAGCTCAGGAATGGCGAGCGCGCGAACGACTTCCTCGACCTTCGCGAAGGTTGTGCCGTCCGCGAGGACCAGCGAAAAATCGCGCTCCACGGCCGGGAAGCGCGGCAATGGGTCGTATCGCAAAGCGGCGCTGCGCTTGGCGATGGCTTCGAGCAAGGGCTCGAGTTGCAGCTCCGCGAGATAAACGTCCTGGCGGAGTTTGAAGCGCTGCGCGACGGCTCGCGCGACCTGTCCGGCAACGCCGACGGCATGGTGGCCGTTTGTAGGCAATGACAACTGTGCGGCGCGTCCGTTGGCGAGCCAAGCCTTTCGTGCCAGCTCCCACTGCGCACCGCCGGCGAGCGTCAGGATTTGGTCAACGTCGCCTTTTAGGTCGGCGAATGAAAATTCCCTGGCGGATTCGTGAATGGATTGTTCGCGCGCAAGGCCGGTGGCGCCGAGCGTCAACGTGCGAGTCTCCACGGGTTTGCCGTTGCGTACTTCGTAGGCTTTGCCAAATTCGAACAGACGAACATCTTTCTGCGCGTGATTCAAATTCCACTCGAGGGCGGCGACCATGCTGGTTGCGCCAGAGGTGCGCATAATCGCAGCGTCCTCGGAGAGAGGGTTGCCGATCTCCGCCGCGGTTCTGTCTTCCGGGCGAAAGATTGCGTCACGCTCCGGATCAACCAGCGGAATGGCAACAATCTCTTCATAACCAAGCGCCACGAGCCTTTGTCGCAAGCGTTCTTCCTCGGCGGCATGAGGCAGTCGCGCAGCTGGCTGCTTCGCGGGAGGCAAACGCGGCGGGAATTTGTCGTAGCCGTACAATCGCGCGACTTCTTCGATGAGGTCGATTTCGCGCGTAACGTCTCCTCGCCAAGACGGAACCGTGCAGGCCCAAGCCGCTACAAGCGAACCGGCGCTGCCGCGATTCACGTCGACGCGCACGGGCCCGAAGCCCAGGGCAGAAAGAATTTCTTCAATTTCGCGGTCTGGCACGTCCGCACCCATCACCCGCAGCAATTCTTTGCGCGACAATTCAATTTTTCGCGGCGGTTCAGGATGCGGATAAACATCAACCAGGCCCGCGAGCGTTTCTCCTCCAGCAAGTTGCTGAATCAACTCGGCTGCACATTTCGAAGCAAACGCCGCCATTTCAATGTCGGCGCCGCGCTCGAAGCGCATCGACGCCTCCGTGCGCAACCCGAGGGCCTTGGAGGTCCGGCGAATGGAAATGGGATCGAACCAGGCCGATTCGATGAGCAGGTTCTTGGTGCTGAAGCTGATTTCGCTCTCGGCTCCGCCCATCACGCCGCCGATGGCTACAGAGGAGTGAGCATCGCAAATCAAGCACATGTCTCTGGAAAGCTTGCGGTCGATTCCGTCGAGCGTGCGCATGGTCTCGCCGGGTTTGGCGCGTCGCACGATGATGCGCTGCTCGGCGAGCTTGTCTAGGTCGAAGGCATGTAGCGGCTGGCCTAGCTCAAGCATGACGTAGTTCGCCACGTCAACGACGTTATTGATCGACGACTGGCCCAGCGCTTCCAGCCGCTGCCGCAGCCATTCCGGCGACGGCTGGATTTTCACGCCGCGAATGATTCGCGCGGTGTAGCGGCCGCACAGATCGGGAGCTTCAATTTCCACGCGAGCGGTTTTCGCTGCGGGCTCGGACGATTCCTTTGCCTTAGGTTGGATGGGCTTGAGGTTGAGGCGGTACAGCGCGGAGACTTCGCGCGCGACTCCGAGGTGGGCGAGCAAGTCCGGCCGATTGATGGTGATCTCCGCGTCGAGCACGGGGCCTGCGGCCGTATCTTCCACAGAGTCGATCGAGACCCCGGCCATGGACAGGCGCGAGCGCAGTTCCGTGGCGGAGGCCGTCACGTCCGTGAATTCCTTCAGCCAGTTATAGAGGACCTTCATCGTTCGCTCGCGCCGCCTTAGTTGCTATGGAAATTGCCGCAGGAAGCGCACGTCGTTCCTGAAAAACTGCTGCAAGTCATCGATGCCATACTTCAGCATGGCGAGCCGATCCACGCCCAACCCGAAAGCGAAGCCGCTGTAGCGCTTGGGGTCATAGTTGACGAACCCATAGACCGCAGGATTCACCATGCCCGCGCCGAACATTTCAATCCAACCGGAATGCTTGCAGGTGCGGCATCCCGCGCCGCCACAAACGTGACAGGACGCGTCGAATTCCGCAGAGGGTTCGGTGAAGGGAAAATAGCTGGGGCGGAGGCGCACGCGCGTCTGCGGCCCGAAAAACTCCTTCGCGAAATACTCAATCGTTCCCTTGAAGTCACAGAAAGTTATATCTGTGTCGACGGCTAGGCCTTCCAACTGATGAAACATGAAGGAGTGCGTCGCGTCGGGATTGTCGCGGCGATAGACTTTTCCGGGAACAACGATACGTACGGGAGGCTGCTGTTTCTCCATGGTTCGCGCTTGCATGGGCGAAGTGTGCGTGCGCAGCAGATAGCCGGGCGCGTTCGCGATATAGAAAGTGTCCATGTTGTCGCGCGCGGGATGATGCTCGGGAATGTTGAGGGCCTCGAAGTTGTAATAGGCAGTTTCGATTTCCGGCCCTTCCACGACGGAAAAGCCGATCGAACCGAAAATGCGGTACAGCTCTTCATAGGTTTGACGAATGAGGTGCTGCATGCCAAGCGGCCGCGTCACGCCGGGAAGCGACAGGTCAATCACGGGACCTTTGGGCGCTTCTGCCGGGGCATTGAGAATTGCGTCCAGGGTTGCGTCGACGTGGGTCTTGAGAGCATTAAACTCTTCCCCAACGGTGCGCCTAAGTGCCGGCGTCACAGGCTTGAGCCAGTTGTTGGCGACGTGTGTGAGAATCCCGGTTTTGCGGCCCATCCACTTCAGACGCAGAGCATCCCGTCGATTCAGATTGTTCGGTATGGTTAGCTCATCATGTATGTGTTGCGTGTCGAACTCTTGACGCAACTCCGCAAATAGGGCCGAAATCTGATCGGAGGAGGACACGCCGAGCTTGTCAAAATTCAGCTTCGTTTTTTCGAGGACGTCTGACATGCCGGGCGCCGCAGATCAGGCGGACGCAGGTGCTTTGGTCGCGGCGCTCAGGTGCTGTTTTGCCTGAGCAACCAGCGCGGTGAAGCTTTCTGGCTCGCGCACCGCGAGGTCCGCGAGAATCTTGCGGTCAAGGTCGATGCCGCCAGTCTTTAGCCCATGCATGAACTGGCTGTAGGAGATTCCGTTGTTGCGCGCCGCCGCACCGATGCGCTGGATCCAAAGCGTGCGGTAATCGCGCTTGCGGGTGCGGCGGTCCCGATAGGAATACCGCAGCGAGCGGTTCATGGCTTCCTTCGCGGAGCGGTAAAGCTTGCTCTTGGTCAGGAAGAAACCCTTGGTGTGCTTCAGAATCTTTTTGCGTTTGGCGCGACGCTTGGTACCGCGTTTGACTCGTGGCATGAAAAAGCTCCTCGATGGATGTCAGTTTTCAAAAAAACCAGGAGACAAATGAGCGCGGACGTACAACTCAAGTCCGACGCAGCGGGTTTGTCTCGTAGGAACTGCTTGCTGCAATTTGCGCCGTCTTCGGCGCGACCCGGCCGGCAGGCACCCGTGAAGCGCTGCCTGGCACGTGAAAATAAAAAAGCGAGATGCGATTATCGCAGAGCTTCGCCGCCGTTCCAACTCATTTCATCAGCGGGGCGAATTCAGACGAAGCGGCTGCTGAACGTTACTTAAGGTAGCCCGTAAGGCAATTGGAGGCGAACTTTTGCGGCGTCGCCCGGCGTCACTTGGATCTGTTTTCCCAGACGGCGCATGCGCTTCGGCTTCTTGGTGCCCAGCAGGTGGCGCCTTCCGGAATGGCTGCGCATCACTTTGCCGGTTGAGGTGATCTTAAATCGCTTCGCCGCGCCGCGATGCGTCTTTAGCTTGATCTTTTTTCTTGGTTTTCTCGGCACAACGCTCCTCGTTTGACCAGATATAGAATTCTTGCAGAATCGTCCGTTACTTCAGTTGCTCGCGGCCGCCGGAGCGGGGCGCGCTATAGCGCCCTTTTTCGGTGCAAGCAAGGCAAGCAGAATATTCGCTTCCATGCGCGGACCGAATTCAATCAACGCATGCTCTTCAATTTCCTTAAGCAAGCGCGTCATCTTGGCGCGGCCCACGTCCTGATGAGCCATTTCGCGGCCGCGATGGAAAATCATCGCCTTGACCTTATAGCCTTTACCGAGAAAATCAATAATCTGGTTCTTGCGGACCTGATAATCGTGTTCGGCGGTCGATGGCCGGAATTTCACTTCTTTGATCTGTGTGCCTTTTTGATGCTTGCGCGTTTCGTGCGCTTTCTTGTTCTGTTCGTAGAGAAATTTGCCAAAATCGGCGATCTTGCACACCGGAGGCACGGCATTCGGGGAGATTTCGATGAGATCAAGCCCCGCATCGCGCGCCGCCTTCATGGCGTCGAAATACGTGAGAACGCCAAGCTGGTTGCCTTGCTCATCAATCACGCGCACTTCACGCGCGCGGATGCGTTCATTCACCCGCGGACCAAGACTACGCTCGGCGATAAAACCACCTCCAGGTAAAACCTACCGTCGTCCAGCCATGCAGAGAGGCTCGCTAGGCGAACGGGTTGTGAAGTATAGCACGAGTTCCCGACAGGCCCGCAAGTGCCGAAGCCCATTCACAGAGTGCTTTAGCTGGTTACTTTGGCCTCAATCTCGGTGCGGAGAGCTGCAACAAATTGGTCGAGCGGCTGCGGGCCCAGATCGCCTTTTGTACGATGCCGCACGGAAACCGATCCTGAATCGGCTTCTTTGCCGCCAACAATCAACATGTAGGGGATTTTTTGGAGCTGCGCATCGCGGATTTTCGCCTGCAGCTTCTCGTTGCGATCGTCGAGGTGCACGCGGATACGCTCCTCCCGCAACCTCACTTCCACTGACTTTGCGTACGCCGAAAACTTTTCGCTCAAGGGCAGGATGCTCACTTGCACCGGCGCGAGCCAAGTGGGAAACGCGCCAGCGTAGTGCTCGATCAATATGCCGAAAAAGCGCTCGACGGAACCAAGCAATGCTCGGTGGACCATCAATGGCTGATGGCGCGCTCCGTCCTCGCCGACGTATTCGAGCGCGAATCGCGCCGGCAGATTGAAATCGAATTGCACGGTGGTGAGCTGCCACGGGCGGCCAATCGCGTCGATGAGCTTGACGTCAATCTTTGGCCCATAGAACGCGGCTTCGCCCTCGATGCGCTTGAAGGAAACTTGCATGCGAGTCAGCGTGTCGGAAAGCGCCGCGGTCGCGCGATTCCAGTCCTCGGCCTTGCCGGCGTAGTTCTCGGGATGCGCCGCGTCCCATTCGGATAGCTCGACCTCGTAGCGTTCGAATCCGAATGTCTTCATCACGGCAAAGGCGAAGTCCAGGCAGCCTTGCACTTCCGATTCGATCTGGTCAGGCCGGCAGAAAATGTGCGAATCGTCCTGGGTGAAACCGCGCACGCGCAACAGCCCGTGCAGCACGCCCGACCGTTCGTAACGGTAGACCGTGCCGAGCTCGGCATAGCGCAAGGGCAGGTCGCGATAGCTGCGCAGGTGCGATTTGTAGATCAAAATGTGGCCGGGGCAATTCATCGGCTTGATTTGGTAATCGGCCTTTTCGATCTCGATGGGACTGAACATGCTGTCGTGATAGAAGCCAGTGTGCCCGCTGGTCTTCCAGAGATCCAGGCGCATGACGTGCGGGGTGAAAACCAGATCGTAGCCGCGCCGCAGCAATTCCTCACGCAGCCAGTTTTCCACGATGGTGCGGACGAGCCCGCCCTTCGGGTGCCAGAAAATCAGCCCTGGACCAGCCTCTTCCTGAATGCTGAAAAGGTCCAGTTCCGTGCCGAGCTTGCGATGATCGCGGCGCTTGGCTTCTTCGAGCTTGTGCAGGTACTCGTCGAGCTCAGCCTGGGTGTAAAAGCACAGCGCGTAAATCCGCTGCATCTGCGGATTGCCTTCTTGGCCCTTCCAGTACGCGCCCGCAACGTTCGTCAATTTGAAAGCGCGGATGCGCCCGGTCGAGGGAATGTGCGGCCCGCGGCAGAAGTCGATGAATTTCCCGGTAGTGTAAAACGACACCATCGGCTCGGTGGCCTTTTCCTCGACCAGCTCGCATTTGAATTCCTGCTTTGACTCGCGGTAGAGCTTCAACGCTTCTGGTTTCGGGAGCAGCTTGCGCTGGTTCGGAATATTCTGCGATGCCAGCTCGTGCATTTTTTTCTCGATGCGCTCGAGGTCTTGCGGAGTGAACGCTTCGTCGCGGAGGAATTCGTAGAAAAAGCCGTTGTCGATGGGGGGGCCGATACCGAGCTTCACGTTGGGGAAAAGCTCAATCACCGCCGCGGCTAGCAGATGAGCGGCCGAATGGCGCAGAACTTGAATCGCTTCCGGATCTTTCGGGGTGAGAATCGCGAGCGACGTACTTTCTTCGAGCGGGCGCGAAAGGTCCCACAATTGGCTGTCCACGCGCGCCACAAGGGCTTCTTTTTCGAGGCGTGGCGAAATTTGCCGCGCGATTTCCGCGGGGGTCGTGCCGCTCGCCACTTCACGTTTGGCGCCGTCCGGCAGCGTGATTTGTATGGTGCTCATCGTTGTTTCGTTTGCGACTGAGAAGCTACACTACGCCCATGTCCCGCAGCGCTCTCAGGGAACGTCTAGCTTACTGGCCGCGGGAAGCATGGTCAAGACAACGTGCGAACGCTAACTTCTGCTTTCTGCCGCATGCGTATCCTGCCAGTTGTCGCTTAGGTTGCGCAAAGCCGTTAGGCACGTTGTGGGGTGCGTCGAATCGCTCTAAGTTGGTTTCAGGGCAAATCTTCCTTGAAGAACTTTCTGCATGAAACGATCCTTGTTCTCCTCCCGGCGCACTGGCGCGAAGACTCGCTTGACCGCGATTCGGCCGTTTGGCGCGAAGCCGCAGTTGCTTCCGGCCTGACGCAGATCATCATTTCGCTCTCCTTATACATCATGTGGTTCGTGCACTCGGCGGGTCACTGGGCGCATACCGCGGCAATGGCTGCCGTTAAGGCGCATCCGGATATGAGCGTCGGCGAGGGCACCATCGGGTCGCTGGTCCTAGTCCTGATACTGTTGCACCCTCTCACCTGGATCCTTCTGTATTTCGCGTATGAAGGCATTGTCCGGACGCTCAATGCTCGCGCCAGGATGCCGATTCGCGCGACATTACCCCTGCGGCTGATCGACCGGACTATCCGTTACACGAAATGTGGCGAATGGAGAGAAACGCCGAGGCTGGTGCAGGACGAAGTCACCCGCGGCGAGGAGAAATGGGATTTGCGCATTGCATCCTGCCGCTCAAAGTCGCACTGGAAGCATCCGTTGACGATCCGCTACCAAGAAGAATTCTTCCAAGTAATCGGCGAAGAGCGTGCCAGCGCATTCGGCCCGCGCCCGCACGTCTACCTTTTGCGGCGCCTTCCCGCGAACGAAACCATCAAAGGACTCGAGCCCTACGATCCCGGTAGCGTACTCTCCGAGGAAATGCTGGGATTTTTCGAGACGGTGTTCAGCGAAATGCGGCGGCGCTGGGCGAAATAGATCCGCCACCTTCAGAACTGCGTTTCGTCTGAGGGTGCCCCGCTGTTATGGGCCTGGGACTGGCCCCGCTCGCTTCCGAAGTGCGCAAAAAGCACTTCTTGGCCTTCGACCAACGGGAATCCTCTTGAAGCCGCCATGACTTTCGCGAGCGCCTGGTAGAAGTAGAAATTCTGCTCACCAGCCTGAAGGTCCTCGGCTGAATTCCATAGCGACATCACGCGAACGTCAACCGAGGAAGCGCTGCTGTCACCGCGTAGCGCCAAGAGCGCGCGGAATCCCTTTTGCTGGCGGGCTTGAGGAATCGCGCCGTGAATGGCTTCGAGGAATTCGTTGAGTTTGTCAGGCACGATGTGAAATTGCGTCACCCGCGCATACATGTACCCTCCTCGAAAGGGCTGGTAAATGGCTGAGAAGATGCGCCTAGCCTACGCTGTTCACGTCTCGTCGTAAAGCGAGGCCGGCGGCGCGGGAGCATACCTTTCTGTCCTGGCTCAAGAGGGCTGGCAATTGTTAGGGATCAGCCGAAATGCCGCAGCAGTGCGCCAGATCGTTGCGCGCTTCCTCAAGAGCCTTTTCCGGCGCGTCCAAGAACGCGTAGTGCGTGCTCACGGTCACGTCGTGCATCGCAAATGAAAAGAGAAACTTTCTGCCCGAAATTTCGTATTGATAGAGTGTGGGCTCCCAGATGCCCGGCGCGGCGGGGGCCTGCTCCATATGGAGGCGGCCGCCGCGGTAAATCTTGCCCAGCACGCCGCCGCCAACGCCGATGTCGTGAATGATCGTTGCGTCGATGGAGACGACCTGGGCAGCCTGCGAGTCTATCCAGGCAACGGCGCGGGCATGGGTCAGCCAGTCGGTGGTATCGCCGCGAGGAGGGTAATTGGGGTTCGGCTCTAACTGGAGCTTTTCGACGGTGCGCCCGTCGCGAATTTCGCGTCCCAGCCAAGTAATCTGGTAAGCGCTGAGTACGGTGTCGACAAAGCGGGCACGCTCTTTGCGTCGTTTCTGTTGTTTGGCGACTACGGCAATTTCTCGAGGATCGTCGGCGTGTACCGCGACTTCCAGGACACCCTCCCAGTCGCGTAACTGGCGCCGATAAAGAGTTGCCGGAACAGGAGCGCCATTTTGGCCGATCAGGAGTCTTAGCGTGCCGCTGCCGGTGGGGACCACGCGGTAGGTCTTTTCGTCGGTAGCGGGGCCATCAAGGCTGCCAGCATGAGTCACGTGGCGTTCGATGCGCTCGAAGGAATCGAGTGCGGCATCGTCGCGATGCTGATTATCGATGATTCGCGAGATCAGTCCGCGGATCTGTTCGGCGGTGAGCGGAGTCTGATCCGGGCCGGCGGACTGAGCCGCCGAGGCGCGCTCTTTGGCAGCACCAAGATAACCCGGCGTAACGCACATCGTCGCCAGCAGGGTTAACATAGGAAGGATTTGGATCCGCTTCTTCATGGTTCAGTGTTTACGTATCTGAATTCTGGCGGGCGGCTCCCGGTCGCTAAGTCTTGATAACGGTAGAATTGTAGCGGGTTTTTATCCGCGTGTTTGGCCGATTGCGAATCGGGTAGCGAGAATGTCATCCTTGCACCAGCGGATTTCGACGAAGCGCAGGACTTTTTCTGACGCGGGAATGAGTGTGAAAACCACGTGCCAAGCGATCCAAAACTAAGACTCGGCTTCCGGCAGACCGTTATTACTCTGCGCGAGGCCACGTGGCTCGCGTTGGATACGCTGCGCACGCATAAACTGCGCACCTTCCTGACTCTGCTTGGCGTCATTCTCGCGGTGGCAACGCTCGTTTCGGTGATGAGCGTGCTCAATGGACTCAACCTCTACGTGTCCACCAAGATCGCGAACTTGGGGTCCAATGCCTTCATCCTGGACAAGTTCGGCATTATCACCAGCTATGAAGGATTTCTGAAGGCACAAAAGCGCCCTGCTTTAGAGATGGCGGACTATTACGCGTTGAAAGAGGATTTGCGCTATGCGCGACACGTAGCCGGCGAGGAAAGCTCGAGCGCGGACGTTCATAATGGCCGTCAAATCGACGAAGATGTGAACCTGCTTGGGGCGACTCCCGAATTCACGCAAGTTGAGAATTTCGACATCGCCATGGGGCGCGCGTTCACGGAAGAGGACGAGGCGCACCGCGCCGCCATTTGCTTCATAGGTCATGACGTAGCGGCCCAACTTTTTCCAGCTACCGATCCGGTTGGCCGGGAAATTCGCGTCGGAGAAGAGCAATATCAAATTGTCGGTGTTGCAAAGTCCCTCGGGACCGTGCTTGGACAGTCACAGGATAATTTCGTGATGATCCCGCTTTCCACCTACCGCCAGGTCTGGGCCGAGACAGGAGACACGGTGACAATTTTTATCCAGGCAACCAACACCGATGCGATACCGGCTGCCATAGATGAAGCACGGGTGGTGCTACGCGCGCGGCACCACCGGCGCTATCGGGATCCAGACGACTTTGGAATCATTGAATCCTCCTCCATCACCGATCTATGGAAGAAACTAACGAGCAATATCTTTGGCATCGCCGTGTGGCTGACCAGCGTGTTTCTGGTGGTCGGCGGGATCGTGATCATGAACATCATGCTCGCCAGCGTGACGGAGCGGACGCGGGAAATCGGAGTGCGCAAATCGCTGGGCGCTCGCCGGCGAGACATCGTGCTGCAATTTCTGATGGAATCTTCAACGCTGGCCGCGGCCGGAGGAGCAATGGGCGTCCTCTTGGCGGAAGCAGTCACCCTCCTGGTGCGAGCCACAACGCCGATGCCGATGTCCATACCCATTTACTCGATTCTGATTGCGCTGGCGCTTTCGTCCGCGGTGGGATTGTTCTTTGGGATATATCCCGCGGTGCGGGCGTCGCGCCTGGACCCGATTGAAGCGCTGCGAGCGGAGACCTAGGAGCGTGCCGTGAAGCAAGACATACAAGAAAATTTGGCATTGGCGTTCGACACCCTGCGCTCGCACAAGGCTCGCAGCTTCCTTGCAGTTCTGGGCGTGGTGATTGGCGTCGGCGTGATCATTGTGGTGGCGTCGCTCATCACGGGATTCAGGTCCACCATTGCCGATGAAATTGCGGGGTTCGGCGCTAACACCGCCTGGGTTGCCCGTTACGATCAGGGCCCGCGCTTAGCAGCACTTGCCGGCAAACGAACGCACGCGCCCGCCGCTGACACTCGACCAGGGCCTCGGACTGCTTTCTCAGTGCCCGGCCATTAAAGACGTTGCGATTTCGGTCTACCAGTGGCAGGACGACCACATGGCAACCTATGGGCGGAATCAAGTCGACGCGCTTGATATGAGCGGGACGTCACCTTCCTACATGGAGGTTTACGGCAACGCCAACCTGCAAGCGGGCCGCTTTTTCAGCGACGCGGAAAACATGGAACGAGCGAAAGTGGTGGTTTTCGGCGAAGACGCTGCCAAGGCGCTTTTCGCGAGCGTGCGGGATGCAACCGGGAAAACGGTCAGCCTGGATGGCTCCGATTTTCGAGTCATCGGAGTTTTTCAGAAGCCGCAGGGCGGATTTGGCTTTGGCAGCGAAGATAAGCGGGCCATCGTTCCTTACAATACGCTGCATGAAATGTACCCGCAGGCCCTCGATAACGGGTATCGGTTCGTCGCGTATCCAGGACAACTCGACGAGGCGGTGGATGAAGCGCGCGGCGTGCTGAGGCGTGAGCGCAAGGTGGCATACAACGCGCCCGACAGTTTCTCGATTACGACGCAAGTTCAGCAAGAGGAACAGTTCAACCAAATCATTGGCGGCGTGGCGCTGGTCCTCATTGTTCTTAGCTCGATCGGTCTGCTCATCGGTGGAGTCGGCGTGATGAACATCATGCTGGTCAGCGTCACCGAGCGCACCCGCGAAATTGGCGTACGAAAGGCCATTGGCGCGCGCAGCCGCGACATTACTTGGCAATTCCTGTTCGAAGCGATGACTCTCACAGGCGCAGGTGGGATTCTCGGCGTTGCACTTTTCAGCGGCCTCGCGATGCTGATCCCACATATCACTTCGATGAAGGCGTCGGTTCCGGCTTGGGCGGTTATTGTAGGAATTCTGGTGTCAGTGGGGATTGGGCTTGTCTTCGGCGTGTGGCCGGCGGTGAAGGCGGCGAAGCTCGACCCGATTGAAGCATTGCGCTACGAATGATCCCCACTGCGAAGACAAGCCAGCCTTGTTGGGGCCTCTCGCCGCATGTGTTGTAAATACGGCTTACCACCACCCATAGACAAATTGGACACTCCAACCCAAATATTTTGTGGTGGGGTTGCGATTTTCTCTTGACACGTTTTCCACAACCCAGTAAAACTCTGGCCAGATTCCGGGGGAGCGAGGTCAGGCTCGCAAGCAAGAGGCCGAAAACGAATTACGGCGCCCGACCGGGTCATAATCGCCTACATGAAGGGCTGAACGCCCGAGCGTCATCGCAATGTAAAGCGCGAAAGGGCGGAGCTTTCCTTTTTGTCGGTTTTTTTCGCGGCTAACGAGATCCTGGCCGCTGACCCGATTGCATACTCTTTGCTGCGGAGCTAGACTTAAGACCCCTTCGAATCGCGCGGTGCTTGCCTGCCCCCTTCTTCGCCGCGAGCCGGACCCGAGAGTTGCGGTATAATGGGTATATCGCATCCCTCCCGCCGGCAAAAAATCTTGAGCGGCAGGACTGCCTGCGCGGAGGCGGATATGGCGGAAGCAAGAATGGCATTGAACGGCAAAACAGAAGTCGAGCAGCAAAACCAACCGGCCCTTTCGGGTGGCTTGGAGTTTCAGCGGCGTTTCACAGATGGAAAGGTCACTCCATTTGACGCCGTCGAGTGGGAGCGCCGAACCGCCCAAATCGGGAACGAAAAAGGCCAGGTCATTTTCCGTCAGGAGAATGTCGAAGTTCCCAAGTCTTGGTCGCAGACGGCGACCAACATCGTCGCCTCGAAGTACTTCCACGGCAAACCCAACACCGCGAATCGAGAGACCTCCGTCAAGCACCTCATTGGACGCGTGGCGGACACGATTGTGCGCTGGGGCGAGCAAGGAGGTTACTTCGCGTCTGCCCATTCACGGGATGCTTTTCGCGACGAGCTGACGCATTTGCTGGTCGAGCAGAAGATGGCTTTCAATTCGCCTGTATGGTTCAACGTCGGCGTGCAGCCCAAGCCGCAATGCTCCGCGTGCTTCATCAATTCGGTCCAAGACTCCATGGACTCGATCATGAACCTGGCGAAAACGGAGGGCATGCTTTTCAAGTGGGGATCCGGGACCGGCACAAATTTCTCGACGCTGCGCGGAAGCAAAGAAACGCTCTCCGGGGGCGGCATTGCATCCGGTCCGGTGAGTTTCATGAAAGGGTTTGACGCTTTCGCGGGCGTCATCAAGAGCGGCGGCAAGACGCGCCGCGCCGCGAAGATGGTAATCCTCAATGTAGATCACCCGGACATCGCCGAATTCATCGGCTGCAAAACCAAAGAAGAGCGCAAAGCGCAAGTTTTGATCGAGCAGGGCTACAACCCGTCCATCGATGGCGAAGCCTACAGTTCCGTCTTTTTCCAGAACGCCAATCACTCCGTCCGGGTCACGGATGAATACATGCAAGCCGTGGAGGAGGATCGCGATTGGTGGACTCGCAACGTCACCGACGGCCAGCCCAATGAAAAGTTCCGCGCGCGCGATCTGCTCCACGAAATGGCGGAATCCGCGTGGCAGTGCGGCGACCCTGGCATGCAGTACGACTCAACCGTGAATCGCTGGCACACTTGCAAGGGAACTGATCGCATTTACGCCTCGAATCCTTGTTCGGAGTATATGTTCCTCGACGACACGGCTTGCAACCTTGCCTCACTCAATTTGCTGAAGTTCTTGGGGCCGAATGGGCAGTTTGACGTGGAGGGCTTCCGGCACGCCGTGAACGTCACCATCACCGCGCAGGAAATCCTGGTCGACAATGCCAGCTACCCCACGCCAAAGATCGCGCAAAACTCGCGTGATTTCCGCCCGCTGGGCTTGGGCTATGCAAATCTGGGCGCGCTGCTTCTCTCGCTTGCCGTGCCCTATGATTCCGACCAGGGCCGCGACATTTGCAGCGCCGTAACCGCTCTGATGACCGGCGAAGCTTACGCGCAATCAGCGCGCATTGCTGAGCGCCTCGGTGCATTTTCGGGCTACGGAGAAAATCGCGAACCGATGCTCGACGTTATGCACATGCACCGCGACGCGCTGCGTCCTATCAAAGAGGAAAATGTACAGCCGCAATTGCTGCGCACGGCGCGCGAGTCGTGGGACAACGCCGTGGACCTCGGCGAGAGATTCGGATACCGCAATTCGCAGGTTTCCGTGCTCGCGCCCACCGGAACCATCGGCTTCATGATGGATTGCGATACCACCGGGATCGAGCCAGACCTCGCGCTCGTCAAGCACAAGCGGCTCGTCGGCGGCGGCGTCATCAAAATCGTGAACAATACCGTCCCCATGGCGCTGATGCGCCTCGGCTATTCCGATGTGCAGGCTTCGCTGATCGTCGATTGGATCGATCAACACGGAACCATTGAGGGAGCGCCCGGGCTCCGGCCCGAGCACTTGCCGGTGTTTGATTGCTCACTCGCGACCAACGGCGGGCGTTCCATCGCTTGGCGTGGCCATTTGCAAATGATGGCTGCGGCGCAGCCCTTCCTGTCCGGTGCCATTTCGAAAACCATTAACATGCCGGAAGAGTCCACGGTCGAAGACGTGATGCAGGCTTATAAGGAGTCCTGGAAACTAGGGCTGAAAGCCGTGGCTATCTATCGCGACAACTCGAAGCGTTCGCAACCTCTTTCCGCGGCAGGTGGAAAGAAAATCGAGAAAGCGGAAGCTGCGGCGCCATCAGCTAGCGCGGCCGTCAAAACGGAAGTCGCCGCTCCTGGTCAACAGGAACTTTTCCGCGCCGGCCGGAAGAAACTGCCCAACGAGCGCCGCTCCATTACTCACAAATTCAATGTCGGCGGCCACGAAGGCTATCTCACCGTCGGAATGTACGACGACCGCGAGCCCGGCGAGATCTTCATCAAGATGGCCAAGGAAGGCTCGACGCTTTCCGGAATCATGGACGGCTTCGCGCTTTCCGTTTCCATCGCGCTGCAATACGGTGTTCCGCTGCGCGCTCTCATCGACAAATTTGTCAACGCGCGCTTCGAGCCCTCCGGCTATACCGGAAACAAGGAAATCCCTTACGCGAAGTCCATCATTGATTACATCGGCCGGTGGCTCGGCGGGAAATTCATCTCGCGCGATTACGTGGTGCAAACTGCGGATTCGCTCGAAGCGCCAACGAAGGCAGCTCCGTCGTTCTCACCGCCGGTCGTGACCGCAAGCGTCAGCGTCGCCGAGGAGAAATCGCGTCCGCGCGCGGCCATTGACGACGCGCCGTCCTGCTCCGAATGCGGCATGATCATGACGCCCAACGGCAGCTGCTACAAGTGCGAGAATTGCGGCAGCACTTCCGGCTGCAGTTAACGCGAAGCTTGCAGGCAACCAAACCCGCTCCACCGATGATCATACCCGTTATCCATTAGGAGACACGGGTTTCGGTCATCTACAGCGATGTGTCCCAGAGTGATACACTAGAAGTTTCCAATACTATGCAAGAGGCCCTCAGACTCCGATATCAGATTCCTGCACTTACCCTGCGAACCTCGGACGGGAGCAGCGTCTCCGCCTGGGACTTCAAGCAGAAGCGCAATCGCGTGATTGCATTTTTGCGCGCGGATTCGCCGGCTGCGTGGGACTTCGTGCAGCAATTGGTTGCTCACGCCGCGGACTGGAAGGAAAAAGAAGCCGTAGGGCTCGTCGTTTTCCAGGAAGTGCCTCGCACGGGTCTGCCAGGCGCGCTGCCGCCGGAAATCATCGCCGGAACGGATGACGCGGGTAATTCGATCGCGCGTTATCTGGGAGCGGAAGCCTTAGGTCCGGACGGTTTTCACCGCCAGGGCGTTTTCGTGGCCGACCGCTACGGTGAGCTTTATGCGAGGTGGATTGTTGAGAGCGATGGCGAGCTGCCCGCCATTTCTGAGATTCTGAAAACCCTCGGACAAATCGAAATCGCCTGCGAAGAATGCCATCCCACAACTTGGGCCCTCGAAGGCTGAAGCGATTTCGGAGTGCGGTGTTTTCTGTGTCCGTCCCAAGCACATCTTCGGCCAAACGCTAATTACTCTCACTGGCCAGGTCCATAGCTGTACTGGAATGGATAGACAGTTGGCTGCGGCTTGCCATCCACAGTCAGCGGCGTGAAACGCCACTTCTTTACCGCATCGATCGTCGCCTCCACGTAGGGGCACGTACCCTCGATGACATGCAGATCGCTCACATTGCCGTCGATTCCGATCGTGCCCCACAGCTTCACCAGGCCGCTGTTGTTGGGCCGGTTGAATCCGTTGGGATATGTGGGCGCGACTTCATGGATTAGCTTCGGCCATTGAACATTCTCGCCATAGACGCGGTTGTCGGGCTGCTTGACTTCCAAATTGCCGAGATAGCGAAAACCGCCATCGACATAGGCAAACGGAAATAACCACCGAAATGCCGTGTCCTTGACGAAGCGAACTTCGTACAACGCCGTGGATTGCTGTTCGCGCGCCGCGAGCACTGGGTATTCAGATTCATTCGCCTCGTTCGTGCACGCGCTCCGGAAGCGTTGCACTTCAACCAAAGTGAACTTCATACCTGTATTTGTCTGTAATGTATTCGCGAACAGCACGGGCAAGTTTTGCGCCATGTTCTGATAGCTCTGTGCAAAGCCCGTTCCCTGCTGGGCTCCGAATTGCGCCGAGAACCAAGAATCCGGATTAGGAAGCAACAAAGCGTGAAAGTACGGTTGCAAATCCTCTAATTTTCCATGCTGGGCCATATCCAGCATCTGCTTCATCATCTTCGTCAAGCCGCTTGGAGACTCCGGATAGGAGGGAATTGGCGCGTACGCGCCTGAAGCGCCTGACTGTCCGGCAGCAGCGGCCAGTGATTGCGGCAAATGAAATTGAACGGTGATCGTCGTATCTACCGTCACAGCCTGTCCATTCAGCAACACCGGCTCAAATCGCCATTGGCGCACCGCCGCTTCCGCCGCCTCCACGAGCACCGGATTGCCGCTGGTCGCGTCCACGGATTGTACCGTTCCATCCGGAGCGATAATCGTGTGCAGCTCTACGGCGCCTTCCAACCGCTGTGCGAGCGCCTCCTGCGGATAAACCGGGGGAACGCGATGCGCGATGTGCGCCTCGGCTACGTTTCCGCCTATGCGAATCCTTTTCGGCATCTCTGGTGGCGCCGCGGCTCCGGCCGCGCGGAAGCCGGGGCCAGCCGCAAATCCGCAAGCGGCCCCAGGTAACGGAATGCGCCTGCGTCATACACAAAATACGCCCAGCGCATCGTCGACCCGTCTTCCGATTTGAAATTCACGACGTAAAAAGTTAGTTGCTGTTTGGCCAGCCCCAGAAAGTAATCGTCCTTATCGGTTGTGCCGGGATCGCCCGGGCGGTCGAAGCCCAAGGCAGCGACATCACTCATTTGCGACGCAACCGCGCGCGCAACGTCTCCGGCAATCTGAAAATTCCGCGCGCCCGCCCATGCGTCGTAAAACACGGCGAGCTGCTGTCCATTGCCTTCACCAAAAACAACGGGAAACCACGCCGCGCTGTCGGGAAGAACCAGCGATTGCAAGTACGGCGCGAGCGCTTTCTCGCCGCCGCTTTTCTCCGCCGCCACCATGTCCCACACGAGTTTCTGCAATCCATCGGTGGAATTGGCATAGGAAGAAGGCGCTGCGGCCTGTGGCTTGGGCAGAGGCCTCGCCATGATCGGCGCCGCTATTACGAACAAGCACGAAACGAACGTCAAAACCATTCTGGGCTTCATGGTTCTGCACCTCGCCTAGGTTCCTGTAGTTGTTACGGTGCGCGGTACTTTACGATTTTGGCAATGAAAGAGCAATAGCTATTGAATAGGAGGCGTGCCTCGGGAGTTAGCCCGAGCCCACAGAGGATCCAAGCGCTTCAGCGATAGAGGCGCTGCAACGGTCTACGTCAACCTGCCGTTCTGCTTCCACCATCACGCGGGCGAGCGGCTCAGTGCCCGAATAGCGGACAACGATGCGGCCCGAATCGCCGAGTTCCTTTTCGGCCTCGCTGATGGCGTGTACGACGAGTGGAAGTGATTCAAGAGGCGGTTTCGCACGGACGCGCACATTCACGATTTTTTGCGGAAAAACCTTCAAATCATCGAGCAGCAGATCGAGTTTCCCGGCGATCGACACCAGCGATGCCATCTTGATCGCCGTCAGCATTCCGTCGCCGGTCGTGGAATCATCGAGAAAGATAATGTGCCCCGATTGCTCGCCGCCCAAGTTCGCGTCGATCTCGAGCATTTTCTCGAGCACGTAGCGGTCGCCGACCGGCACGCGCGCCAGCCGCAGTCCGTCGCGTTCGAGAGCGCGCTCCAGGCCGAGATTCGACATCGATGTGCCCACGATTGTGTTGCCTTTGAGTTTCTTCGTTTTCTTCATGTAACGTCCGGTGGCAAAAAGCACGGCATCGCCGTCAACGTAGCGGCCGCTTGACGTGGAAAAGACCGCGCGGTCCGCATCGCCATCGAACGCCACCCCTAAGTCCGCTCCGGAAACGACAGTCTTTTCCTGCATTTTCCCCGGATACAACGAGCCGCACTCCGCGTTGATATTCTTCCCGTCGGGATTGTCGAAGATTGCAATGACCTCGGCGCCGAGGGAGCGAAACAGCTCCGGCGCGAGTCTGTTCGCAGCGCCGTTGGCACAATCCAGGACAATCTTCATGCCTGAAAAGTCCGCGCCGCTGAACGCCTTCTGCCGCAGCGCAGAGAGATAGTCGTTGTACAGCGCCGAGGCAGGTGGCAGGCCATCTGTGCCCAGTTGCGGGACTGGTGAACTCTGCTTCTGTGCGGCGAGGATGCGCGCCTCGATTTGCGCTTCCGCCGCGTCGGGAAATTTCGTGCCGCGGCCGGAGACCAGTTTCACTCCATTGTCGTGGTAAGGATTGTGCGATGCGGAAATCACCACGCCGCCGGAAAAATCCTCAGAGTGAACCAGCCAGGCGACTCCTGGCGTAGTGATGATTCCTGCGGAAACAGGCTCAACTCCGGTGACGCGCAAGCCCTGGGCGATGCGGCTGGCAAGCTCCGGCCCAGATTCGCGCGTGTCCATGCCGATGAGCACGCGCAGCGATTTTGCTGCGTCGCGATGCTCCGACAAATATTCGCCGAGAGCGACGCCGGCGCGAAATAGGGTCGCATCGTCCAGAGGATATTTGCCCGGCACGCCACGGATGCCGTCAGTTCCGAATAGTTCTTTGGGCATGAGCCAAAATAACTGTTTGTTTTGAAATCAGGCTGGCACTTTCAGTCTAGCATCCGTGTGAGTAGCGGTTCATTCAGATTCGGCTCGATGCGGCCAAAGAATACCGTATCCAGAGTGGCGTTTCCAAGAAAGGCGCTGCATGAAAATCGAGAAAACTGCGCTACGGCTGCTTTGGATGGTTCGGAAGTGTGCGAATGAAGTGCACCAGATGCCAGACCTGCTCATCCGTGTTGAATTTCTTGAATCCCGGCATGCCGCTCAGGCGAACGCCGTGCTGGATGATCCAAAAAAGCTCGGCATCTGACCATTTCTGAGTCTCCGCAGACCCTAAATCCGGAACGCGCGGGTACATGGACTCGCCAATGTGCGTGGGAGTACGCCCGTCTTTCCCGTGGCACGATGAGCACTCCACCGTAAGGAGGATCTCGCCCATGTTTGCGCTCGCGTCGGAGTAGGCGAGCTCGGTAAGGTGCATTTGCGCTGCCGCGTGCCCAATTACTTGATGTTTTGCTTTCGTCGCCAGCGCCGTTTCAAAGCGCCCGGGCTCATCCAGAGCGCTGATATTCGCCCGAGACGCGGCGAAACCGGCGAGCAAGATGACCACGGCCACTGCGATCACAATCCACAACCACGCTCTTCGCATTTTCACTTAGGACTCCGAAATAGACCGGTGCGTCCTCGAGCCGCCCGCGACTCGCACGCATCAGGCACTCGAAAACAAGCTGCGCAGCCGGTCGTACAGCCGCGCACTCACTGCCAGCGGAATCTCAAACGGGGCCGACTCGGAAACAATCTGCAGCGTCCGGCTCGTGGTATCCATCACCACCCAACAGCAGCGGCACCGTGCAATATGCTCTTCGAGCGCCTGGCGAAGCCCCGCTGAGCCTTCGCCATCAATGTAGCAACCCATATTCTTCAGTACTTCTTTGCAGTCCAGCATCACTGAGCTCCACCTCTCCATCGCCCGCCGTCAAACCGTTCCGCAACCGATCGTCGCAACATCATTCCCACTCGCGCCAATCGTGCCTTCAGGCCTGGCCGCTTTTCGAATCTGGCGGCCAACGCTTCGCGTACCATGAGCCGCGCGCGCAGTAAGCGTGACTTCAAAGCTGCCGGGCCTATCCCCAGAACTTCTGCTGCTTCGTCGGTGCTGAGCCCCTCCACATCTCGCAGGACAAAGGCGATACGGTATTGCGGTTCCAGGGCGCAGATCGCATCCTCCACAAAACCGCGAATCTCTCTTCGCGCGAAGCGCTGCTCCGGATTGGCGTACCACTCCTGCTTGCGCTGAGGTGCCGGAAGCTCGACCGCCTCGTCTATCTGCTCGAAGGAATCGCTTCGTTTTCGCGTGCGCCGGACTTGCAATGCCTCGTTCACGGCAATGCTTGTCAGCCATGTCGCAAAGCGCGACTCCCGGCGAAAGTCGGCGATCCGCTTATAAACTTTGAGAAAAGTTTCTTGCATGGCGTCTTCCGCGTCTTGATGGTTGCCGGTAACCGCCAGCGTCACGCGAAAAACGCGCCGTTCGTGCTTCCGCACCAGTCCTTCAAACGCGCGTGTGTCTCCGCTTAGGACTTGCTCCACGAAGGCCAAGTCCTCGTCGGCGCGCGGAATAGAGGTTTTCGCCGGTTCCGTCAAACGCGATGTATGTAGGGGCCGCATCAGTCGATGCCTATCCGATACATCATAGTAAACAAAAGATTCAGAGATTCGCGCGAGGCGAGGCTCTACGTGAGCGCTCGCAAACGCAACACGCTTGCTGCCAGAGTGGCCGAATCTGGCGCTTGTTGAAACATGCGGATGGCTGCGATGCCCGAAGCACCCGCGCGAATACACGCGGGCGTGTTTGCTTCTGTTATGCCGCCGATGGCCAGCACGGGAATGTGGACGCCGCGGCACACTTCGGCGAGCTTCTCGACTCCCTGCGGCGCTCCGAAACTCAACTTCGACGGTGTTTCGTAGACCGGGCCAAAGAAAACGTAGCTCGCGCCGGCCTTTTCCGCGGCGACTGCTTCATCCAAACTGTGGCAAGAGACGCCAACCGTGAAGGCCCCTGGGGCATTGCCGGCTCGCAGCCAATCGACCACTTCTGCTGCGGGCATCGAGTTCGAGGACAAATGGACTCCTCCCGCACCTGCGGCCAGCGCTACGTCGATCCGGTCGTTCACAATGACTTGCGGCGGCCTAGTCTTGCTTCGAGCGGCCTCGCGATGAACGGCAGCCACTGCGCGCCGGGTGAAATCAACCAACTCGCGCGCGCTCACGTCCTTTTCGCGAATCTGGATCCAATCGACTCCTGCCGCTGCGGCGCATTCGACGCTTTGCAAGAGATCATCGAGCGATGCAGCTTCATTGAGTAGGTGACGATCCGTCACGTAACAAAGGAGCATGAGCTAGCCTGGAGTTAACTGCGCGCTGCGGCAGGGCGCTTTCGGCGGAACGAATCCACGGCAAGCACCGCATCCACCACGCCTAGGCCCGAAATCGCCCCGCGCACGTACAGGTTCAGCAAAATCGGAATCAGCGTCGGGTAGCGATTCAGAAAGTAGTTCGCGTCCCAAAATGGCGACCACGGGATCAAGATGATCAGCAATCCCAATTCAAGCCACAAGAGGAGGAGGAGCGCGCGAAGGAGACGATGTGCCAATTTTATTTTAGTGTTTTTGCAGCGCGGAAATGCGCTCAGAAACGTCGCGATAATCGATGTTCATGGCATAGACCTGCCGGAAACTCTCGAGCGCGGCGTTGAGATTGCCCGCTTGCTCTTCGGCCATCGCCAAATCATACCGCAAGGCGATGATGGTTTCCTGTTCGAGGCCGGGTAATTGCAGCGCGCGCTGATACCAGAGAGCCGCGATTTTGGGCTCCAGCTTGTCCGTAAATGTCAGGCCCAGCAGCGTGCAGCATTGCATGGCGTAGCGGAACGGTTGCCCGTCCTGCACCGCCTTGGCCACTTTTTGGAATTCGCCGATGGCCTCGTCGAGCAAACCCATTTCGCGATAGGCGATGCCGAGATTGTAATGTGTCTCCAAGTCTTCGCCCTGCTCCTGTTCCTCCATTTCACCGAGCTCAGCGCGGAACTCTTGAAAAACCTCGCTGAGCTGGTCAACGTTGCCGGAAGCTTCGCGGGCGCCCTTGGTTGGCGACGCATGCATTTGAACGACGGGAACTTTTTCGGTGGCCTCGGCTACCTCTTCGCTGTGAGCATGACTCTGTTGCACAACGGGAGTCGAAGCTGCAACTGGTTCCTCCGGAGCGGCGATTTCGAGCCCTTCCACTTCCGCCACAAGCTGATCCAGCAAGCTCTCGGTATTTGCGGCCTCGTTATTGCCATGGCCGGGTTCCGCAACAAGCTCCAAATCGAACTCCGGCATTTCCGTCTCTGCCTCGGCCGATGGCGCTGCTTCCACCGGTGCCGCCGGTTCCGGCTCCGTTTGTGTGGCGAGGTTCTCCCATTCGTCGGACAGGTCGATTTCCGGTTCTGCCGCGGGCGTCGCGCTCGCCACGGGCTGCGGCGCTTTTGCATCAGGAATCGAGAATTCTGGAGGTGCCGCGGCGCCGGATGGCGCGGGAGGAGCTGGCGGAGGAGCAGGCTCGGCCGGACTGGAAGCTGCGGCCAGTTCTGCTTCCGTTGCGCCGGAAGCGCGCTGGAACCGCCGGCGAAGCTCGGCGAAACGTTCGGCATTCTTCCCGTCGCCGCGCTGCGTATAGATCTGTTCGAGCTGCGCCGCAAGCTCCGCTGTGCGCCGGTCATTTCCCGCGCCAAGGGTCAAGTCCAGCAGACGCTCGAGCGTGGGCGCATGCTGGGGCACGCGTTGCAGAACGTTCTCGAGTAGCTGGATGGCTTTTTGCGACAGCCCGTAACTCGAAAACAGGTCCACATCGGTGAGCGCTTGGGAGATGAATTGCTGCGTTTCATCGTCGAGACCCATTTCATTGGCCGACGTCGACGCCGACTCTGACACTGATACGGGTGTCCCAATCAGCGGATCGCGAGCGGGTTGCTGTTGCTGAAAGGCGGTTTCGTCCAGATCAGCCGGGGCCGTGGACGCGCGGCCGAGCTTTTTCTGAAGTTGCCCCAGGCGCTGCCGCGCCAGTTCATTATCAGGCTCGCGCTCCAGCAGCTCGTTCAGCGTAGCTTCCGCGCGCTGTAAGTCTCCGGCGTTAATCAGCGCTTCTGCAAGCTCCGACTGTGCTTCAGACAGATTGTTGTCCGCGGTTCGCCGGTACAAATCCACCAGCCATTCCTGGGGTTCCAGTCTGTCTTTGAGCTTTTCTCCAACGGCGATCAGCACCTTTGCCAGGTAATCCTGATTTCCGGAGGAGATCGCGGACTCTCGAATTCCGTCAATGAGCTCGATGGCCTGGTCCGGCTGTTCCGCGTCAATCAGCGAGTTGGCCACTTTCGAAACCAACGTGTATTTTTCCGGGCCTTTCAGGCCCGCATTTCGTACCAAGTCAACAGCGCGAGCGCTTTTTCCGCCCTTCAGGCACAGCTCGACTTGCAAACCGATTGTCTCGGAATTCGAATCTGCGTCCGGAAGCTTGGCCAGGGCATCAAGTGCGGCGTCGGTATTGCCGGTCGCACCCAGCATCTTGGCCTTGAAGAGCAGTGCCGAGGAGTCTCCTGGCTGCGCCGCAATCGCCGCATCGACCATTTTGAGCGCTTCTGAAGCGTCGCCGTGCTCCTGGAGATAACGCGCAAAGTGAAGGTATGTCTGCGCAGCTTCCTTTTTCTGGCCCATGGCCAGATAAAGCTCAGCGAGCCTTCGTTGCACGCGCGGATTATCCGGCTCGACTTCGAGGAGTCGCCGCAACACGTCGACGGCCTTGGCCGTTTGATTCGCTTTCAGGTGTGCTTCGGCGAGCTGCAGGAAAATAGGCCGCGCTTCGCTGAGGATGCCTTGCTGGACGTAAAGATTCGCAAGTTTTTCGAGCGGCTGGGTCTCATTCGGCGCCAGCTTGGAGATTTTCTTGTAAATGGCGATGGCTTTGCTGTTGAAGCCGTCGTTGAGATAGAGCTGCGCCAGGCGCTCGAAATACTCCACCGCCTGCGACATATTCGTCTGCCGAACAAACAGATCGCCGACAGTCATCAGCACGACCTGGTCGTTCGGGTCGCTCCGCAGGATGGTCTGGTATTCCTGAATCGCCTGCGCCACTTTGCCCTGGTTCAGCGACTTCAGCGCTGATTCCATGGCTTTTGCTTTATTCAACGCCATGCGTGTCTCTCGGTCCCTTGCTCGTGCTGCCTGGCACGAGCATCCCCTTTAGGGTCTTGCGCGGATTTCTGCAGCGAATCGCATCCCATCGCGCCGGGTCGCACAAAACCAAATGCGATATGCCTTCCTGCCCGGGCTGGAACAGCTCGCTGGCTACGTTAGCACACGCGAAAAACAGGGGTCAACGAACTGCGCGAAGGCCGTATATGAAGTGGATAACCCCCCGTTACACGCAAGCGAGAGCGACGGCAGCTCCTATATTGCCTCTTAACCGGAGTTTCAGTCGCGGTAGAGGAATTCCAGTTGAATCCCCGCCACTTCAATGATGTCACCCGGCGACAGTTTTGCTGGATGGATCACCGGCTGCCCATTGACCGTTGGGACTCGGTCTGCACCGCCAATGTAGTAGGAATTGTCTTCGCGGCGATTAATCTGCGCCGCGGCCTTGGGCGCAAACCATCCCTTCAGCTTCACCGTGGCCATCGATGACTTCCCGACCACCGTGAGCTTGTCGCTCAACGTGTATTCTTGCTTGTCGGTCTTTCCTTTACGCACCACGAGCGTGGCCACCATCATACGCGCCGGCGCCACTTGCGCACTCTCGCCGACCGCGGCCACTTTTTGCAGAAAATCGCGGCGCTCCTTGGTATCCAACATTACGGTTTCGTTGATTTTCGGCGTCGCTGGTTTTGGAATCCCGCCCTTCCAGAAAGGATCTGAGGCGTCGCGCGAATCCGCCACGACGATGGTGTGTTTTCCGATGGCCACGGAGTCGCCGGGCTTGAGCGTCACCATCTTCACGCGCTGCCCATTCACAAACGTGCCGTTCAAACTGCCAAAATCCTCGAGCATCAATCGGCCTTCTTCATTGAACACCCGCGCGTGGTAGTGCGATACCGCCGGATTGTCGATAACCAGCCCATTATCCGGCGAGCGGCCGATGCTTACCTCTTTGGCTCCCACGGACATCTCACTCAAAATCGAGTTTTCGAATTTCAGTACCAGTTTCGGCATGGCCATCCTCCACAGGGAATCTCAGGAGCCCTTGAACCACCGTCCCAGTCTTTCAAACGCCCCCACTAACCTTGGTGCGTGCCGCAGCACAATCACGCTGATGTTGTCGCTACCTCCGGCGTCATTGGCCAGCTTTATCAGCCGGTCGGCTGCAGCCTGCGGATCGTCGGTTTCGGCCAGCACCTTCGCAATCTCGGCGTCAGAGAGTTCCTTGGTCAGCCCGTCTGAGCACAGCAGCAGCGCGTCTTCTTCGGCGAGTAATTCTTCATTCACTTCCACTTCGACTTCCGCGTCAACCCCGACGGCTCGCAGCAGCACGTTCTGCAGGTTGCTGTTATTGGCTTCCTGTTCGGTCATCAGTCCTTGCCGAACCTGCTCCGCAATGAACGAATGGTCCTGCGTTAATAGCTCGAGTTCGCCGTTCCGAAGGCGATAGATGCGGCTGTCTCCCACGTGCGCGATGTTCACGCGCTCTTCGGTGACCACCACCGCGACCAGCGTGGCGCCCATCCCTGCCTGCAAGGCGTTCTGCTGAGCTGCCTGGTGCACCGCGCGGTTCGCTAGCCGAATCGCGCTTGCCAGACGATTCCCCGCTTCGGAAATTCCTTCTGTACGCTTTCCCACAAGCGGGAGCGATGGATTCCTCGATGCCTCGCGGCAGTGCGCAACGACTGTCTCCGACGCCAGCCGGCTCGCCACTTCGCCTGATGACTGGCCGCCCATGCCGTCCGACAGAACAAACAGACTTATTTCTGGCGCGACGCGGAAGGCATCCTCGTTGTTTTGGCGCATCCGGCCCATATCGCTGCGCGCGCCGAATTCGATTTCCATGCCGCCCTCAGTATTCAGACCCCACTGCGGTCGTCAGTTTGGCGAATTGCCTTGCTTCCCAGCTTGATTTTGATTCTCCCCTTGCTGGACTTGGCGAGCTTTTGGAAAGCCCACGCTCTTGAGCCATTCCAGCACCTTCTGGGCCTCGCTCTGTTGATACGGGCCTGTGAGCACCACAAAAAACTCTTGGCCCTGCGGGCCTCGCCTTGGCTTGACCGTGACCGGAAGGTTCTGATCCTCGATTCGCTTGGAAACGTTCTGGGCGCGGTCCTCTCGTTCAAAGCGGCCTACCCAAAGATAAATATTTGGAGTTGCCGGCCCTGAATGAGCCTTCGGCGTTCGATTCCCCCACTCCATGCGCGGAAAAACTTCCGGCACGGTAGGCTTTGGCTTAGCTGGATTGGGTGCGCTCTTCGCAGGCGGCGCTTTTGTTGTCGCCTCGACTGGCGCAGGCGGCGGAATTACAAATGCTTCCGGCGGCGGAGTCGGCGCCGGTAGCCCTGCGGGCGGCAGGATCTGCGCCGCCATTCTCGTGACCTTCATGGCTCTCAATCCGCCGAGAACCAAGAGGGCGGCGACAATCACCATGGCCACCCGTGCCACGCGCGACGTGCGCTTCGGCTTCACTGTCAGTGGAGCGTGGCCGTGTACGAGCTCTGCTGCGTGGCTCGCCTGCATCGGATAGGCGCCGGCCACTGCCAGGACCGCGGACGCCACCGGCGCTCCGGTCACTCGCGTCGCACGCAAGGCAATTTCCAGTTCCGCAATCGACTGGAACCTCTTCGCCGGATCCTTTTCTAGGCACTTCAGGATGGCGCGCTCGATGTACACAGGAATGTTCGGATCAATATCGTGCGGCGGCGCGGGCGCTTCCTGCATTTGCTTGAGTGCAATCGCCACAGGCGTATCAGCACGGAACGTTTCCGAGCCTGTGAATATTTCGTAGAGCACCAGCCCCAGGGCATAAATATCCGTGCGGTAGTCCACCGGCTTACCGGACACTTGCTCCGGAGCCATGTACGCCGGCGTGCCAATCATCGCGCCGGTCAGACGCGTGCCCCCTTCCATGGAGCGCGCGATGCCGAAATCCATGATCTTCACGTTCCCGTGCGCGTCGATCATCACGTTTTCCGGTTTCAGATCGCGGTGCACGATTCCCTGGGCGTGCGCCTCCTTCAGCCCGGAGCAAATCTGTAGCGCCAGGTCGACTCCTTTGCGCACTGGCAATCCACCGAAGCGGCTCAACACTGACCGCAAGCTCTCGCCCTCGACGAATTCCATCGAGGTGTACGCAATTCCGCCGATGCGATTGAATTCGTATACGCGGCAAACGTTCTTGTGAGTGATCTTGCGCGCGAAGAGCAGTTCGTTCTTGAACCGCTCGGTCATGGCTTGGTCCGACGCGATCTCAGGCTTGATCAGCTTTAACGCGACGGTTTCGCCTGTTTCGCGGTCCCGCGCCTTGTACACATTGCCCATGTTGCCGTGGCCGGCTTCGCTCAAAATATCGTAGCGCTGAGAAAGCGCGGAGAGGCTGCTCGAAGTCAAATTCAGGTTCGAAAGCGCAAAACTTTCCGTCGGGGACGTCGGCGCTCCAGTTCCTCCGGGCTTACTCGGCGCGGCGGCCACATCGCTGAGCAGAACCGTTTTTTGCGGCTCGGCGCTCGAGCTACGTCGTCCGGGTGTGCCGGTGCCTGAGCTTCGGCGTTCCTCTGCCCCTTCACTCGCAGGCACAGGAGTACCCTGGGTTTTTGTCGTTTGGTCCATAGGGGCCCTATCTACAATAAACACCAAAACAGCCCGTAGCGGTGTGCCTTGCAGCGCAGGTGTAGGGAAAAAGTATCTAGTACTTAAGTACCGGCGATATTTGGGATGTTGAACTTAGCCCGTGCTTGGCTAGCGTCAGGACGGCTCGCCGACCGGTGGGATAACGCTTGGAGTCGAAGAGAGCATTTCCGCAGCTAAAGGCAGGAGTTCCTGAGTAGCGTGCGCGGCCCAGCATGTGGATTCCCGCACCGGGGCATACGAAAAACGATGCAGCGGAGTCGGTCCGTAACGGCGCAGCGCCTCCAAATGATCCGGTGTGCCGTAGCCGCGGTTCGTGCAAAGTCCATACTGCGGATAAATCTGATCGAAATCGTCCATCAAATGGTCGCGCTCGACCTTGGCCAAAATCGACGCGGCCGCAATCGACACCGAGCGCGCGTCGCCGTGAATCAGCGGTTTTTGCTCGATCGGCAGAGGCAATTCCATCGCATCAATCAGCAGGTAATCGGGCGTCGGCCGGATGTTTTCCACCGCCGCGAGCATCGCCTGCTTGCTGGCCTGATAAATATTCCACGCGTCGATGCGGCTGGCGTCGATTTCCGCCACAGCCCATGCCAGCGCATGCTGGCGAATCCGCGGAGCCAGCTCCGCGCGCCGCTCGGGAGTGAGTTTTTTGGAATCGTCGAGCCCTACGATGCGTCTTCGAGGATTAAGCACCACCGCTGCCGCGACCACTGGGCCGAATAACGACCCGCGCCCCGCTTCGTCGATTCCGCAGATGCGCATCCATCCTTGTTTGCGCGCCAGCAGTTCGTAGCGTGTGCAGCAGAGCCGCGCCATCGCGCGGGATTCTATCACAGCCGCCGGCTCCCGCTTCGTCTTACTCCGGCATCGAGCCTCTCCCGGGGAAATGCTCCGAACACTTTGACTGTGGTTTTCGCTTCACGGTCCCAGATTCGCAGGAAAGTCTCTTTCGCGTCCATTTTGACCTCCGGGTGCAGATTTTGCGCCGAGTTTTGGGTGGAAGAAACGCGGGCTGCTACGCGCGCAGCCCTTAGCGGAAGATAAAAGAAAATGCTGGAGGCGGAACTACTCGGCGGATTCCTTAACAGTGGCGGCCTGGTCGGTTCTCGCAGCGCGCTTGATTCGCGCCGATTTGCCCTTCAGCCCGCGCAAATAATAGAGCTTCGCGCGCCGCACATTTCCTTCCTGCACGATTTGAATCGAGGAAATCATCGGCGAATGCAGCGGGAAAATCCTCTCCACGCCAATCCCAAAGCTCACACGTCGCACCGTGAAGCTCGCGCCCGCTGTGTGCCCGCGCCGTTTGATCACCACGCCTTCAAACGGCTGGATGCGCTCTTTTTCCTTTCCCTTTTCGCCTTCTTCACGCAACTTCACGTTTACCCGCACGGTATCCCCGGGGCGGAACGCCGGCAAGTCCGTGCGTACTTGAGACTCTTGCACCTTATCAATCACGCGGTTCATGTCTTATTTCCCGTGCAGACCCGCTCAGGTGGGGCCAGCTCACTCTGCGCAATTGCCTAATATACTCGAAAACGCGCATTCTTGGCCACAAAATTGACGCTCGGTCCCCCCGCTGCTCGCATTCCGTCCGGTGTCGTGCTATTTTTATTCGGAGCGAACCTGATGATGCATTTCGAGAGGCACACAGACTTCCCCACAAGCCCGTCGGCGCGCGCCGGGCATATTTCTCGATCCAGCGCACCCTTCCAGTCAGAGTGCACTCACACAGGAAAGTCTAATCGGTACACTAAATTATTAGAATCGCCTGTAAGTTACACAAAACAAACGACAGGCTCCTGTTCTAATCGGCACAGAATCGCACTTTTTGCATTTCTTGGCCACAGCCCAATCACCCATGTTTGAAAATCTTACTGACAAGCTTCAGCGCGCCTTCAAAAACCTCCGCGGCCAGGGAAAGTTAACCGAGGAGCATCTTGACACTGGGCTTGCGCAAATTCGCGAAGCGCTTCTCGATGCGGACGTCAATCTCGGCGTCGTCGACGAAATCATCGCGCACATCCGTGAAAAGGCGCTTGGCTCCGAAGTGTTGCTGCAATTGGCCCCGGATCAGCAGGTCGTAAAAATTGTTCGCGATGAGCTTTCCGAGCTTCTCGGCAAGGAAGTTCGCATGCAATTCGCGTCGCGTCCTCCGACGGTGTGGCTCATTGTGGGATTGCAAGGCTCCGGCAAAACCACCACCACCGGCAAACTCGGCAAATGGCTCGGCGAGCATGGCCATCGTCCCGTGGTTGTTTCGACGGACGTGTATCGTCCCGCGGCCCGCGAACAGCTCGCCCAAGTGGCCCAAGCGACGCACACGCCGAACTGGCCGGGCAAAGAAACCGACAAGCCGCTCGAACTGGTCCGCGGCGCGATGCGTGAGGCAAAACTTTCTGCGTATGACGTGGTGCTTGTCGACACGGCTGGCCGCTTGCACATCGACGACGAATTGATGAACGAGCTGTCCATCCTGAAAAAAGAGCTCTCGCCTGCGGAAATTTTGTTTGTCGCGGACGCCATGATCGGCCAGGACGCGGTTCATTCCGCCGGTGAATTTCACAAGCGCCTGGGCATTACCGGCGTGGTGCTGACCAAGCTCGATGGCGACGCGCGCGGCGGCGCGGCGCTTTCCATTCGTAAAGTCACTGGCGCTCCCGTGAAATTTGCGGGCATCGGCGAAAAATACGACGCGATTGAGCCATTCCATCCTGACCGTATCATCTCGCGCATCCTCGGCATGGGCGACGTGCTCACGCTGATTGAAAAAGCCGAAAAGACCATTGACGAAAAGCAGGCGCGCGAGCTGCAGCACAAGCTGACTCACGACGAGTTTACCCTCGAGGATTTTCGCGACCAATTGAAGCAGATTCGCAAGATGGGTTCGATCGAGCAGCTGATGGGCATGCTTCCCAAGATAGGGCCATTTGCCAAACTGCCGAAAAACACGGAGCTGGACGAAAGCCGCCTGAAAGTCGCGGAGGCAATCATCAATTCCATGACCGCCGCGGAGCGCGGAGATCACAATCTGATCGACGGCAAACGCCGCAAGCGCATCGCCCGAGGCAGCGGGACCAGCGTGCAGGAAGTCAATGAAGTCCTCAAGCAGTACGCGGAAATGCGCCGCATGATCAAGATGTACGGCAACACCATGCGCGGCAAGATGCGCGGCCTTGGCAAGCTCCGCTCCGGTCTAAACCAATAACAAACGGCTCGCTCCAAACGCAGCAGCCGACTTGACATTCGATAATTTATGACTATAGTCATAAATGACTATGGTCAACAACGAGCCGCGGCGTGAAAGAAAACATGCGGCCCTCCGGGCGCGCATTATTTCAACGGCCATCGACTTGTTTGCTCGCCATGGCATTACCAACGTGACCGTCGATCACATCGCGGACGTCGCCGATATTGGCAAGGGGACCATTTATAACTACTTCCAAGCCAAAGAAGACATCCTTGTAGCCTATATGGTGGATATCGAGCGCCAAGTCCAGGCGCGCGTTCTCGATTTCTCCACTTCGAAGAAGCCATTGGATTCCATCTTGGCGGAGTTCCTTCGTTTCCAGTTTCGCCTCAAGAAGCCCTACCACCAGTTTGTCCGTATCTTCATGGCGCAGATGCTCGCGCGGACTGAGGAGTTTCGGCCTTATATGATGGAAATGCAGAAGGCCATCGATCCGCCGCTGCACAAGCTTTTCCAGGGCCTGCGAACAAGGAGATTGATTCGGCGGGGCTTAGATATTGCGGTGTTAGTTGGAGTTTTCAAGACGATGCATCTGGGCCTGAGTGCGTTGTGGGCTATCGAAGGGCCACCGTTTCGCGGAACCGACCAAATCTTGACGGAGGAAATCAAATTGTTCTGTGAGGGAATTAAAGAGAAAAAACTATGAAGATTCTGGCGGCAGTGGTTGTAATTCTCGGCGCATTTGGAACGTTGGCGGCGCACCAGAGCGGCTCTTCAAGCGGCCAAGCAGCTCCCGCAGGTTCGAGCTTGCTCAGCCGCCATTACCGAGAAAGCGAAAGACTCAGCTATCACATGATAGCTACCAATAAGGATCACGACAGCAAGAAAACCTATGAAGCTCAAGCCGACGGCATCGTGAAAAAAGATTCCGCCGGAAATTTCTATGAAGAGTATCAATGGTCCGGTTTGATCTGGAACGGCCAGGCTGTTCCCATTCCCCCCGCCAACGCAGGTTTCCGGCAGGTTCTTTCTCTTGACCCCGGCTTCAAGCCGTCATTTCCTGATTTGCGAAAAGCGACTTCCGGTCTGGTTGGACCTGTCTTGGATCTCATGACCTTCTATGTCGATCTTGGGCTGGCAATCCGCAACGGTGGACTGAATCATCCGGGAGATCACGCGTATGTGAAGTTCGGAAGACCAAGCTCGTGGGCCGCGGGTGAAGGCTTGATTCTTGGGGAGGATTCAATCGATTTTGACATCACGCTTCAACAAGTCGATCGGTCCGCCAACACAGCTACCGTTCTTGTCCGCCACGTTCCACCCCCCAATCCTCAAATCCAATTGCCTGGCGCATGGATGCACACACCGGTCTCCGATACGCCGAATAACTGGGTCCAAGTCGGGAAGGATCGGGACGGAAAGTATGTCGCCTCTGTCGGTAAAGAAACGTTCGACGACGTAATTAAGACGAGCCTGGCCGACGGCCGCATATTGTCGGCCACCATGGAGAACCCTGTCGAAGTCCTCGAGCGGCAATGCAACGATGCTGCCTTAACCGTATGTGGCGACCCAATCCGTTACCAAATCCGCCGTCGAATCGCCATCCAGTAGGTGAGACTACCCGGGTAGGGCGCGCTCAAACAAGACGCACCCACAAGGTAGGGATGATACCGGTGTTCTCCGCGTAAGGCTGGTAAGGTCGATTCGTGCTTTTGGAATTCTAGCCGTTAAGCTATACTCAGAACTGCCTTTTGGAGGAATATACCGAGTGTTGATGATTCGCTTGTCCCGCATTGGCAAAAAGAAGCAGCCGGCCTACCGCGTCGTTGTGATTGAGAAGACCCGCCCTCGCGACGGCCGCTTCGTTGAAATTGTGGGGACTTACGATCCTTTGAAGAAGCCTGCTGTTGTCAAGCTAGACGCCGAGCGAATCAAGTACTGGCTCGGATGCGGCGCCCAGCCCAGCGATACCGTCCGCAGCTTTTTGCGCCATCAGAAGATAGCCTGAAGCGCTGTACCGTTTAGCCGCAGGATTTCCAACACCCGGGGCACAAAGCTCCAACGCAAATTCCCGCTCCCGGAGGTCTCTCATGAAGGAGCTCGTCGAGGAAATCGCGAAGGCTCTTGTCGATCATCCCGAACATGTTTCCGTTAAGGCGATTGAAGGCGAACAGGTTACCGTGCTTGAATTGCGGGTCGCCCCCGACGACCTCGGGAAAGTGATCGGTCGGCAAGGCCGGACAGCGAAATCTATTCGCACTCTCTTGGGTGCGGCTGGCATGAAGCTGAAGAAACGGTTTACCTTGGAAATACTCGAATAGCGTGGGCGACCCCCCAGCCAATCGCGTCACTCTTGCTCGAATTCTGCGCCCGCAGGGACGCCGCGGAGAAGTTGCGGCTGAAATTCTCACGGATTTTCCGGAGCGGCTGACCCGGCTGAACTCCGCGCTGCTCTGGGACGGCAAGAATCCGCCACGAGAAGCCGTTATTCGGGCATGCTGGCTAAGCCAGAGTCGCGGCGGGCAGGCCGTCTTTCATTTCGAAAACTCCAATTCCATCTCTGACGCGGAAAAACTTGTCGGCCTTGACGTACAGGTGCCGCTTGCCGAGCGTGTTGTATTGCCCGCGGGTAGCTACTACGTAACGGATTTGATCGGTTGTGAAGTTTTCGCCGGCGACAGAGACGCCACGGCCCCGCAGAAGATTGGCGTCGTCCGCGATGTGCAATTCGCCGGGGAGGGTATTCGCGGCACGCCCAACCTGGTGGTCGATGCGCAGAATGGCGAATTGTTGATTCCACTGGCTGCGGAAATTTGCAGGCGCATTGATACCGCCGCGCGGCGCATCGACGTTGTCTTGCCTGAAGGCCTCCTCGATTTGAATTCGAAAAAATAGTAACCTCTGCAAACTGGGGCATCGATTGGGGTAAGATTCCACGGATGCGTTTCGACCTGATCACGATTTTCCCGGAGTTTTTTCGCGGCCCGCTCGATTACGGCATCGTCCGGCGCGCCCGCGAGGCCAAGCTCATCGATATCGCCGTGCACGACCTGCGCGACTTCACGCATGACCGTCACCGCACCGTCGACGACCGGCCATTCGGCGGCGGCGAAGGCATGGTGTTGAAGCCGGAGCCTATTTTCGAGGCGGTCGAATCTCTTGTTGGCCCGGTGGATGACGTGCAAAAAGCGAATGTGCCGGTGAAGACGGCGGTTATTCTCCTTTCCGCTTCCGGTAAGCTATTCCGGCAGGAAATGGTGCGGCAGTTCTCGCAATTAGAGCGCATGATTTTGATTTGCGGCCGCTACGAAGGGGTGGACGAGCGCGTGGCGCAGCATCTTGCCACGGATGAGATTTCGATCGGCGATTTCGTGCTCTCCGGCGGAGAACTCGCGGCAGCCATAGTTTTGGATTCGGTGACGCGGCTGATTCCCGGCGCACTCGGCAACGAGGATTCCACCGAGAATGAGTCGTTTTCCGTTGTGCCGCCAGGCAGCGTTCGGGATTCCTCATCCGCGCGGCAAAGCACCGATTCACCTGCGTGCGCTGATCGCGGCATTCTCGATTATCCGCATTACACGCGCCCGCAGAATTTCCGCGGCTGGAAGGTTCCGGAAGTTCTCGTGAGCGGCAACCATGAAGAAGTGCGCCGTTGGCGGCGTCAGACGGCAATCGATAAAACGCGGCACAACCGGCCGGATTTACTCGCGGGCAGGAGATTGCGCGCGGAGACAAAAGCTTCAGGAGAAATCGACTGATGGCCATCATCGATTTTCACAACCACTATTATCCGCCGGCGTATATCGATGCCTTGCGAAGCGGGCAGAGCGTCGTGAAGGTTGATTTGGATGCAGAGGGCAATCCCCGGCTGCATTACCCCGGCGATTACAACGTGGCCGTGCGCGGGCATCGCGACATCGACTTTCGCGAAAGCGAGCTCGCGAAGTACGGCGTCGATGTGCAAGTCATCACGCTCACCACGCCGGGAACGCACGTCGAATCGCCAGCGAATGCGGCGAAGCTTGCGGCGCTCGTCAATAATGCATTCGCTGATGTAGTAGCGCGGAAGAAAGGGAGATTCGTGGCGCTGGCAACCTTGCCGCTGAATGACCCGGCCGCCTCGGTGAAGGAATTCGAGCGCGCCTGCCGGCAGCTTGGATTTCGCGGCGCCCTGCTTTTCAGCAACATCAACGGAGTAGCGCTGGCGGATGAGCGTTTCTGGCCGCTCTACGAAGTGGCGAATGAAATTGGGGCGATTCTGCACATTCATCCGACAGCTCCTGTCGGCGTGGAGGCGATGGAGGATTACTGGCTGATGCCGTTGGTCGGTTTTCTCTTCGACACGACCTTGGCGGCGGAGAAACTCGTGTTCAGCGGCGTTGCAGAACGCTTTCCGCGAATTCGCTGGGTGCTGAGCCACTTGGGCGGCGCGATTCCGTATATCGCCGAGCGAGCGGACCGCGGCTTCCACGCGTTCAAGGAATGCCGAGCAAAGATTCAGAAGCCGCCGAGCGAATATCTGAAGCAATTCTATTACGATACGGTGAATTTCGATCCATTGGCGCTCAAGCTGGCGATTGATTTCGCGGGTGCCGAGCATATTTTGGCGGGCAGCGACTATCCGCATCAGATTGGAAGCATTTCGTCGATGCTCGAATCGCTGCGAAGCTTGCGCATTTCCGATGCGGACCGCGCCAAAATCCTCGGCGGCAACGCGGCCAAGCTACTAAAACTATAGCTACCATATCGACGTATCTATTTCTAGGAGGCCTCCGATCCGCACTGTCCTCAAATTTTTCGTTTTTACATATGCACTCACATGGACGTGCTTCTTCACAGCGGTACTGATTTCCCGTCGTTTTGCTCTACTAAATGGCACAAGCGCCGGCGTCGCGCGCGGATTCTTGCTGCTCCTTGGAACATTCGCTCCAGCGCTCGTCGCGTTATGGATAACGTATGCCGAACAGGGAAGAGCGGGAGTGGGCGCGCTTATAACGCGAATTTTCAAGTGGCGAGTAGGCGCCAAATGGTACGCGTTTGCCGTCGCCTACATGGCTATCATTAAGCTCGTTGTTGCGCTCTCGCATCGGGTCATTTTCGGGAAATGGCCCTTGTTCGGTCATGAGCTACCAGGCGTCATCCTGATTGCGATTGTGATTTCAACTCCGATGCAGGCGGGCGAAGAAATTGGCTGGCGCGGGTACGCGCTTCCTCATATGGCGACGCGCATGGGATTCGGTTGGGCCAGCGTAGTGCTCGGAGTGGTCTGGGGTTGCTGGCACCTTCCCCTGTTCTTTCTCGCCGGAGCCGACAAATACGGACAATCCTTCCCATTTTTCCTGCTGGGTGTCACGGCCCTGTCGGTTGCTGTGGCCTGGCTATATGTGCATACGAGCGGCAGTCTTCTGCTCACCATGCTCATGCATTCGGCGGTGAACCAGACGATTGGTATGGTCTCTGACGTTACTCCAAACGCCCACAGCGTGTTTAGCCTGAAGAGTTCTCCGGCTTTCTTCTTGACCGCTCTTTTTCTGTGGATTTCAGCAGTGTACTTCCTCGTTCGAATGCCGAAGGCGCAGTTCTGGCGAGCCGCATGACCAGGCTTGCGGTTGATTAGTTGCGAACCCTCGCATACACTAGTTGTTTCGCTTGGATGAATTTGTGCAGGCCGAGGCGCCGCCGTATCCCAAGTCCTAGCGTTGCGCCCGTTTAAGGAGAAGATTCGTTGCCGAAGCGCACCTTTCAACCGCATGTTCGCCGGCGCCATAAGAAGCATGGTTTCCGCGCACGGATGAAAACCAAAAATGGCCGCAAAGTGCTGGCGCGGCGGCGCGCCAAGGGGCGGCACGCGCTGACACGCGTCTAGCATTCCACGTGGACGAAGAAAAGCCCTTCGCTGAGTCTCCGACGAAACGAAACTTGCCGCGCGAATGGCGGCTGGTAAGGCGCGCGGAATACGACGCGGTCTATCGCGAAGGGCGGCGGCGTTCGAGTGCGACGTTCGTAGTTTTCGCGCGGCGTAACACCCTGCCAAGAGACCGCTTTGGAATGAGCGTCAAGAAGGCGCTGGGCAACGCGGTGGTGCGAAACCGAATCCGAAGGCGCGTGCGCGAGATATTGCGATTACATCGTGAGGAGATTGCCCTGGGATGGGACGTGGTGATACATCCGAGCCGCGCGGCCGCGACGCTGAAGTTTGTGAAGCTCGAAGCCGAGTTGCTTTCGCTGCTTCCGCGCCAGAAGAGAGACGCGGAATGAGCCTGCGTGGCTTATCGCGGTGGCTTGCGCTCGCAAGCGTGCGCGTGTACCAGATTTTCCTAGGGCCATTTTTCGGGGGCGGTTGCAAGTTCTCTCCCTCCTGCTCGAAATATGCTTACGAAGCAATCGAGCGGTTCGGCGCGCGGCGCGGCGCATGGCTGGCGATGAAGCGCGTGATGCGCTGCCGGCCATTCTCCTCGGGCGGATACGATCCTGTTCCGGAAGAATCGTGCGAGCAGGAACACGCAAAACAAGGTTCGCGCAGCGTGACAGCGCCGAATGACGGCAGGGCCGTGGAGGTCTTGCGTTGAGCGACGAGCAGCGCGCCGGCCTGGCCTTGGTGCTGATGGTTTTGGTGTTGATGTTATGGTCCCATTTTTATAAACCCGCAGTTCCTCAGAATCCTCCGGCGACAAATCCTCCCGCAGCGAACGTCCAGTCACAACAATCTGCCTCTCCTTCTGAGGTCGCTTCGCCGACAAGAAAAAGCAAAGCAACGCGCGCGACGGAGACTGGGCAACCGGCCGCACCCACCAAAGAAGCGGCGAGCGAACAGACGATTACCGTAGAAAGCTCGCTCTATCGCGTCGAGCTCTCCAACCACGGCGGCGTAGTACACAGTTGGAAGCTCGAAAAATATCGTAACAACGAAAATCCGCCCAAACCGCTGGAACTGGTGAACGCTGCGGCAGCGCAGCAATTGAACGCCTGGCCGCTCTCGATCCGGCTCGAAGATCCGAAGCTCGACGCGGCGGCGAATAACGGGCTGTACGTGGCGACTTCCACGTCGAACGACTTGCACGCGCCCGCCGCCGTTAATTTCGAATGGAGCGATGGGCATTTGGACGTCGTGAAGCAATTTAAATTCGGGACCGGTTATGAGGCAGAGCTGAGTGTTTCAGCGACGCTTGATGGAAATCCTCTGCCTGTGGGTATCGCTTGGCGTGGCGGCTTCGGCGATCAATCCGTCCCCAGCGCTGCAGCGCTCACCCAGGTTTTTTACAGCGAAGATAGCAAGATTCAGTTACTTAACTACAAAAAGCTAGGCGTGAAGACGCATCCGGATGAGCCCGCTCAAGTCACGGGCTACCTCGACGCGGCGGGCATTGAGGACACTTTTTTCACTGCGGCATTTCTATCGAACCGGCCGGGAATCACTCTTTGGGATTGGATGCAGCAACAAAGCGTGACCGGGGAGGGGAAGACATCGCAGCTGCCTGTCTCGGAAATGGCCGCAGGCGCGCAGGCTCCGGGCCCCTGGGATGTGCAACTCTACGTAGGTCCCAAGGAATTGTCAGAACTTGGCAAGCTTCAGCCGAACCTCACCCAGCTCGTCCAATTCGGCTACATGAGTATTATCGCCAAGCCACTGCTGTGGGTTCTGAAATGGACCTACAAGTACGTGCCCAATTATGGCTGGGATATTATTTTGCTCACCCTGGCCATCAACATGGCGCTTTTCCCGCTCAAAGCCAAGAGCTGGCGTTCGATGAAGAAAATGCAGCACGTCGCGCCAAAGCAGAAAGCCATTCAAGAGAAATACAAGAAATATTCGATGCGCGATCCACGCCGCAAGGAGATGCAGGAAGAGATCGGCGCGCTTTACAAAGAGCATGGCGTCAACCCGGTGGGCGGATGCTTGCCGCAGCTGATTCAGTTCCCGATCTGGTGGGCGCTGTACCGCATGCTCCAATATTCCATTGAGTTGCGCCATGCTCCCTGGATTGGATGGATACACGATTTGTCGGCGCGCGATCCTTACTACATTTTGCCAATTCTCATGACCATCGCGATGTATTACATGACGAAAATGACTCCGCAGACCATGACCGACCCGGCGCAGCAGAAAATGTTGACGCTGATGCCCCTCGCCTTTGGCCTTTTCCTCTTCCTCTATTCCAGCGGCTTGGTGCTCTATATTTTTACGAGTAGCTTGGTGGGTATTGCACAGCAGTGGTATCTAAACCGCACCGATCCGCTTCCCTCGCGCAGTCCATTCAAGAACAAGCCGCTGAAGGCATGACGCGAACGATCTAAGGCAAGTCGAGTAGGTAGCCGCGTTTGCCGACGTTGAAGCAGCGCGTGCGGCCGATCTGATCGCTTTTTCCACCGCATTCGTGGATGTGGCCGCAAAAAAGCATTTCGGGCTGCTCGCGCTCCACCCATTCGCGCACGGCGTGACTCCCCGCATGCTTGCCCGGCGCGAATTCATCGAGTTTGCTGCCGTACGGCGGCGCATGCACGACAAGATAGAGCGGTGAGTGATTGCGAAACGAATCCAGCGCCTCGGCAAGTTGATCCTCTGTATATTCGCCAGGCGTGTCGAAGGGAGTCGGATTGCTGTAGCCTAGACCCGCCCAGTACGTGGAACCAAGCTGGCGGACCTGCCGATGAAAATCGACGAGGCCGGCGCTGTTGCAGAATTCCTGGTTTTGCTGAAGGGTTTCGTGATTGCCGGGAATCACCCAAACGCGGCTGGCCTGCTCGGCGAGCACCGCCCCGCAACTGTCCAGGCCCTTGCCGAAATTCGTGAGGTCGCCGCCTGAGATGTACACGTCCGCCGGGACACTGAGGAGCTTTTCGAGCGCCTTCTGATCGCCGTGAATGTCACTGAAAATCTGGATTTTCATGGCTCGCTGCCTGATGGCGCGCTGCTCCGCGGAAAGTGCGGGCCGCGTTCAATCCATCCATACTCAAGCATTTTACCTTCAGAATCGAAGGAAACGTAGAAAGTAAACGGCATGGGGTGTCCGGCGCCACTGAAGAAACGCAGGTCGGCGTACCAAATAACATACTTCCCTTCGGTGACGGTGAAATTCGTCACGGGGAAGCGCGCGTACCACAGGTACGTGCGCACCGGCTCCCATTTTGTTGCCTCTTGCGTATAGCGGTTTGGTGGCGAATCGTCCCAGAACTCAAATTCAGGCGTGCTGGCATCGCGCAGCGAGAATATGGACTGGTAAACGCCTCCGCGCGTGAGAATCAAACCATTCCAATCGAGCAGCGAAGGTGGCAAAGGAAGCGCGCCGATCTTCTCGGCCGCAATGTGATGACTCGAAGCAAATGCACGCACGCGCGACATGGCTGCGTGATGCGCAACGCCGCATGCGATGATATAGGCGCACGAAACGTAGAATCCGGCGCGGCACCATCGGGCACGGGAGATACGCGCTCCGAGGCCATGCCAAATCGGCAGAAAAAACAGTGCTGCGAAAATCGCCGAGGCGATGATTACGGCGCGCAAAGAAAACGGGAAGTCCGCTGCCCGGGCGAGCGCCCATGCGGCCAGCGTAAGGACAGTCAAAAATCCCCACATCGCCGCGGCGCGCGCCTTTGCCGCTTCGTGGCGTTGATGCACCCATGCGGCAAGCTGCGGCACCAGAATCAACGCAGTGAAAACGAAGTCGATAATGAAAAGCAGATCCCAGGCGACGCGGTCCTTTGAAAACGGATTGAGCATGCGCGTGCGGAAGGACGTAAAGCCGTCAAGAATGATGTGGCTGGCGATGCCCACCGCGTAAATTGCGAAGAGAAGCGCGAAAGACGGTAGCTCCCATTCCTCGCGGCCACGTTGTTTTGCGTACCAGGAGAAGAAGACCCGCGTCAGCCACGCCAGCGCTGCGGCGAAAATTGGCAAGCCGATGAAGGAATGCGTGAAGCCGCGATGGTAACGCGCAATGGCGAGTGAATCGTGAGTGAACGCGTCCGCGAATACGTCCACATCAGGAAAAACAGCGCCAAGCGTCGCAGCGAATATCGCTACGCGAGAGCGGGATTCCTTCGATCTATCGGACGCCGCCTGGTCGAAGAATGCCTTGCCAATCAGCGCGCCAGCGATGCCATGTGTGACCGGGTCCATGTGAAGTAAGGAGCTATCAGTTTACACGAGGCATCAGTCGATGAGGATTAACGGCGAGCGTTTGGCGGTGACTTCACCGATTTGCGCGGCGGTGATGTTGAGCCGCTCGAATTCAGCGCGAAGCGCGGCGGCGCGATCTTTGGCAACCGCAATCAGCAAGCCGCCAGAGGTTTGCGGGTCGAAGAGAAGCGCGCGAAGGTCTTCCGGAACATTCGCCGCGAAGCCAACGCAAGATTCGACGAAGTCGCGATTGCTCTTGAGCCCGCCGGCCAAAAAGCCGCCGCGAGCCGCTTCGCCCGCGCCCGGTAGAAGCGGAACTTTGGCGTGACTGATCTTCAACGAAACGTTGCTGCCAGCGGCCATTTCGCGCGCGTGGCCGAGCAGGCCGAAGCCGGTAACGTCGGTAACCGCGTGAATCGCCGAATCGCCACGCACCAATTCTTCGAATGCATGCAGGACTTCCGCCGCTTCACGATTGAGCCGCGTCATGGAAGCGATAGCTGCTTCCACCCCGCCACCAGGCGCTTTTCCGGCTTTTAGCGCCGTGGCAATCACGCCAGTGCCAATGGGCTTGGTGAGAATCAGAACGTCGCCGGGAATTGCGCCGACGTTTCGCCAAATCTTTCTGGGGTCGATGACGCCGGTGACGGCGTAGCCGAACTTCAAATCGTCGTCGCGAACCGAATGCCCGCCGAGAACCGTGCAGCGCGCCTCGTCCATTTTGGAAAGGCCGCCGCGAAGAATCTGTTCCAGCACCGCCGCATCGCCATCCGGCGGAAATCCCACAATCGAGAGCGCCGAGACCGGCTTGCCACCCATGGCGTAAACGTCGCTCAACGAATTAGCGGCCGCGACTTGACCGAAAGTAAACGGATCATCGGCGATGGGCGTCAGGAAATCGACGGTCTGCACCAAAGCGAGCTCCTCCGTGAGTTGATACACCCCGGCGTCGTCGTTGGTTTCGAAGCCAACGAGCAGATTCGGATCATTCGGCCGTGGTAAGCGGCGAAGCACGGAGTCCAAAAGACCTGGACTCAGCTTGGCCGCTCAACCAGCGGCTTTGGCCGCGGATGTCAATCGCACCGGGTCTGCCAAAGAAGCTTCTCTCCTCAAATATCGAACATCTCGAATCGCATGATTATACGCTGCGGCGTGTACAAATCCGACACGCTCGGTGCGGGAAGAAGTTTGCTTAGGGCCCCTGTGAAGTAAAATCAAGTTTCCATGAAACCCAAGGTCAAACTAAAGATCGCCGCCGCAGCAACTCTGCTCTTGCTTGCGGTTTTACTGCCGCAGGTGGTTTCGGCGGGTTGGCACCTCGCGCACGGCCGCACCGTGAACTATCGATCCTGGAAAGTTGCGGTGCCGTTCGGTTGGTACGCCATAAGTCGCGGCGAAGGAATGTCCGTCGAGCGAATGTCGGAGCTCCCCTGGCAAAGAAACCCGGTGGCTACTTTTCTGCCTGTGCACTTCACGAAGACTTATCCCTTCCAGTATGACCTTTTTGCCAAGCAGCAGGTGGGCACGCTGCGGGCCATGGGCTATTTACCGGTAGAAGAGAGGGATGTTCAAGTCGCAGGCAAAGATGGCCGTTGCTGGACGTTTGACAATTGGAAAAATCACGACCAGCTTTGGATTGCCTGCATTGTGCCGAAGGATTTGACGTCAGCGGACTATATCGGAAACAAAGCCTACGCGAACGATTTCTTCTCCCTGCTTACCGAGAGCCAGCACAACCCTGCAGCGACGAACTGAGTAACTTCTCGAACACCTCATCGGCCCGCGTCTCAAGCCGTCTGGATTCTGTGCATGTATCAGGCGTGGACGCCCGGGCGAATCGGAATCGCGATGGGTTCTTGGTCCTCAGCCGCCGAAGAAAGCATGTGGCATTGTCCGTCGAGAATCCCGCCAGGCTGGATGATCAAGCACGGAGAATGGATTTCGCCGGTTACCACGCCCTTCGGCTGGATCTCCACGCGGTCCTTGGCGAAAATCTGCCCGTCGAATCGGCCCGCAATGGTGACCTCGTTCGCGTCAATCTGCCCTTCTACTCTGGCGTTTTCGCCGAGCAGAAGACCGTTCTCGGCAATGATGTTTCCCTTTACCTCGCCGTCAATCCGAAACATGCCGGAAACAGTAATTTTCCCTTCGAACGACACACCGCTGTCGATGAAGCCGGCCCATTCCGACGAGGTGCCGGATTTTCCGCCTAGCCACCGGGAAGCCATGCCGTGCCTCCTGCAAGAAAGAAGCTAAACTGGAATTATCGCTCAACGATCAGCCGATAGAGGCGGTCAAGATCACCTTCGGTGTAGTATTCGACAATAATTTGACCCGGCCGTCCGTGAGAGTACGGATTGAGGGTGACGCGCGTGCCAAGAACGCGCTGCAGCTCGTCAATTGCCGCGCGGGTGTTCGCATCGATTGCGGGCGCAGGCGTTTGTGCGCGATGGCGGCGCGTTCGCGTGGCCAGGCGTTCGATCTGCCGGACGGTCACGCTGCCACGGGCTGCTCGCCGCGCGGTCTCCAGGCGCAACGGCTCGCTTTCTATGGCGAGCAGGGCGCGGGCATGGCTCCCGGTCAGTCGTCCGTCTTCGACCATTTCGCGAATTGGCTTGTCCAGTCGCAGCAGCCGCAGCGCGTTGGCGACGGTCACGCGTTCCTTTCCGGTGCGCAATGCGGCTTCTTCTTGCGTGAGATGGAACTCCTGCATGAGCCGGTCGAATGCCTGTGCCTGTTCGATAGGGTTCAAGTCCTCACGTTGCAGATTCTCGACCAACGTGATTTCAATCGCTTTTTCGTCGGAGACATCCCGAAGAATCGCCGGCACGCGATGCAGCGATGCCAGTTGCGCGGCGCGCCATCGGCGTTCCCCGGCGAGGAGTTGATAGCGTTGCGGGCCGTTTCGGCGAACAACGATGGGCTGCACGATGCCAGTTTGTCGAATGGACTGCGCGAGCTCGTCGAGTGCCCCTTGGGCGAAGCGCGTCCGCGGCTGGAACGGACTCGGATCAATGAGGTCGATATCGAGTTGCAGCACGGACCCGGGTGTGTCCGCGGCGCGCGCAGGGGCAGCAGCAGCGGCACTGCCGGGAGACCCGGATGGCCCGGCCGGAGCAACCGGGCTACTGCCCGGCCGAAGAGCTTCGGGCTCGGGTATCAGTGCACTCAGTCCCTTCCCCAGCGCGTTTCTGGTCATTGACAATGACCTCCTTGGCAAGTTGGATATAGCTCTCTGCGCCTTTACTATGTATGTCGTAGATGATGATCGGCTTCCCGTAACTCGGTGCTTCGGCAAGCCGGACGTTTCTGGGAATCACTGTATCGAACACCTGCGCGCCGAAAAAGCTCCGAAGATCGGCGGCAACCTGCTTAGAGAGCGTGGTGCGATCGTCGAACATCGTTAGTAGGATGCCTTCAATCGCGAGCTCAGGATTGATTGCGCGCCGGAGTCGCATGAGTGTGTCATATAGTTCGGCGACGCCCTCCATCGCGTAATACTCGCACTGGATGGGAATGAGCACTGAATCGCTCGCAGCCAGTGCGTTGATAGTCAACAGATCGAGAGCAGGCGGGCAATCGATCAGTACGAAGTCGTAGCTGGCGCGAATACCCTCTGTAAAGGTCTTGAGTCTGTACTCACGATTCTCCATGCCGACCAGCTCCACTGCGGCTCCGACCAGATTCTTGTCGGCTGGCAAAACATCGAGACCGACCACCTGGGTCTGAAGAATGACGCGATCGGGAGGTTCGTCCAGGATAATGGCGTTATAGACTGTGCGTCGTGATGGATCTTTGGGAAATCCAAGGCCGCCTGTGGTATTGCCTTGTGGGTCGCAATCGATGATGAGCGTCCGCTTCCCTTCTGCGGCGAGAGAAGCGCCAAGATTTATGGCCGTTGTGGTCTTGCCGACGCCGCCTTTTTGGTTGGCGACAGAAATTACCCTTCCCAAAGCGTTCCCCTCATAATTTGCGCGGAATCTAACAAACGCTGGAGAGAAGTGCAAGATGTTTCACGTGAAACAATTCCGCCAGATGGAGAAGTGTTCCACGTGGAACATTTGTGCATCGAGAAACACGAAATTGTTCCACGTGGAACAATACAGTCAACGAATTGGTGACCCTCGCAAGACAAATCGGCCCATCGTTCCTGGTATCAGTGCCGGTCCGCTCCAGCGCCAGCCATCCTTGGCGGCAATCGCTTCGCAGTCCCGCTGTCCAAGCCACAGGAGCACTGACTCACCCGGAGCTAGCTTCTCCTTTGCCCAATCCAGTACTCTGTCCTGCTGCCCAAGAGCCCTACAAGTGACAAATGATAGAGACTTCGGAGGGATTTGAGCGGATTCAAATCCTCTTGGCACAATTTCTGTGCCCTGCATGTCCAGGGACCGAACAACCTCGTGCAAGAACGCGGATTTTTTCTTATTCGGCTCGATCAGAGCCACTTCCAGGTCCGGTTTCGCCAATTTTAGCGCCAAGCCGGGGAATCCCGCCCCGCTGCCAAGGTCGGCGAGTCGACCATTCGTGATCTCAACCGACGAGAGCGCAAAAATGCTCTCGCCAAAGTGGAGACGCACGACTTCTTCAGGGTCTCGAATAGACGTCAGCGGCATTTTTCGGCCCCAAGTATCCAACAAGTCCATATATTTCTGAACTTTATACTCCATCTCGCTCGGAAGAGGCGCGAAATAGCCTTCCAGAATGGCTCTTATCTCTTTAGGATTCATCGTCTTCCAGCGGACCTTCTTCCGCTCTCCACCGATCTCGTCCGACTTATTGTGGAGATGCCGGAGTCAGCATCCGGAAAGACGCCACTCCGGCGGTGAAGTCAACCGCAAAGTGGATAAACATCGACGGCCAGAGGCTTCCTGTCCATATCCTTACCCCCGAGAAGACAAGTCCGATAATGAACGTCGTCAGGATGCCCCGTCGACCCTGGTAGAGGTGCGCCAGAGCGAAAAGTCCCGCTGAAGCCAAAGCTCCCGCCAAAGCGGAAGACCATACCTGCTGAAACAGGCCCTCTATGAAACCGCGATAAATGAACTCTTCGCATGCGGCGACAGTCAAAACCAGCGCTATAGCCGCAAACGTCTCTTTCTTTGTTCGTGGTAGAAGCCTTTCCGCAAGCTGCGCCACCAGTCCACGTTTTCCGACGGGAAGGCTTGACAGCCGCCTGATACCGAAGATCTGATTGAGCACCAGCAGCGCGGAAAGCGCTGCGGCCGCAAAGATCGCTCGCGGCACGTCGGGAAGAGTAATGCCGAGTTCAGCGATGGTGACACCGTGGGCAAGACACCGCCAAGCGATGACCCCCGACACAGCCCACTGGAACACAATCGTGGACAGATAGAGACTAATGCGCTCCGACGAAGCGAGTGCGGGGGATTGTAAGAGCATCCTGACGCGCGCTCGGCTGCGCCAAGGGACAACGAACGCTAGAATGGCGAGAATGGCGAAATAGTCCCAATGCATGTTTGCGGCTGCATTATGCCTCATGCGTCAGGTGACTTGCGCGGAAAAGATGAAGGCGAGGGTTGACACTAGCCAGCGGCGGTCTTATCGTGCATCCTTTCGTATATGAAGATCCTCATCATCGGCGGGGGTGCCCGCGAGCACGCTCTGGCATGGAAGCTTCGCCAGAGCCCGCAAGTCGAACACGTTTGGTGTCTTCCTGGAAACGCTGGAATCCGCGAGGCGGCTGAATGCCTCGACGGAAGTGTGGCCGAAGTCGAGAAAATCGCGAACGTCGCGCAAGGCCTGAGGCCGGATCTGACTATCGTGGGCCCTGAACAGCCTCTTGTTCTAGGGATTGCCGATGAATTCGAAAAGCGCGGGCTCGCCTTGTTGGGGCCGTCGCGCGCCGCCGCGCAGTTGGAGGGAAGTAAAGTATTCGCGAAAGAATTCATGGCCCGCTACAGTATTCCAACAGCTCCGCCCTATGGCGTCTTTGATAACGCCGTGGATGCGTACACGTCGCTGTGTGAAGTGGATTGGCCTGTGGTGGTGAAGGCCGACGGTTTGTGCGGTGGAAAGGGTGTCCTGGTAACTTCATCGCCCGACGAAGCGACTGCATTTATCGAGCGCCTTATGGAAAAAGGGGAGTTCGGCGATGCGGGCAAGCATGTCATCGTCGAAGAGGGCCTCAGCGGAAGGGAAATATCGTACATCGTCTTGACTGACGGTGAGAATTTCGTTCCGCTTGCGCCGGCACGCGACTACAAGCGCGCCTTTGACGGTGACGCTGGCCCTAATACAGGAGGAATGGGCGCGATTTCAAGCGGCGAGCTGCTCTCCCATGAACTCGAAAAGGAAATCCAAGAGCGAATTGTCCGGCCGACAATCAGTGGAATGGCCCGCGAGGGGCACAATTATAAGGGATTTCTGTATTTTGGCCTGATGATCACTGAAAATGGGCCGAAAGTTCTGGAGTTCAACTGCAGACTCGGCGATCCTGAGACCGAAGCGCTGGTGATGCGGATGAATTTCGATCTGGCCGCTGCAGCGAGCGCCGCATTGTCGGGCAACCTAGTCACTTTTCGTATGAACTGGTCTCCTGCCGCAAGCGCCTGCGTCGTGCTCGCCGCCGAGGGCTATCCTCGTAAGCCAAAGATAGGACAAATGATAGCCGGAGTTACGACAGATGGTAGCCGACGGGATGTCGTTACATTCCATGCGGCCACGAGACGGGAGGGTAATGAATACTATGTAAGTAGTGGTAGGGCCCTCGTCGTTGCGGCTGGCGCTGACACGGTCGTCAAGGCGCGCCTTGTGGCGTACGAAATGGCCAGCCAGATCTCCTTTGAGGGCATGCACTATCGAAGAGACATCGGCGGCGAGGTCGGCAGCGCGGCGCGTAGGTAAACGGGTCCTTCAGAAGAGGAGGCGAGTTGTCCAAAGAAGAAAAGCAGGGGATGGCAGTAGTTGGCGTTATCATGGGGTCAGACTCCGACTATCCGGTGATGGCAGAGGCGTGCCGGATGCTGGAGAAGTTTGGCATAAGCTACGAGGTTGAGGTCGTGTCGGCGCATCGATCTCCGGCGCGCGCGGCTGAATACGCGGAAACGGCGCTGAAGCGCGGACTGAAAGCAATTATCGTCGGAGCCGGCGGCGCGGCCCATTTGGCCGGTGTGGTTGCAGCGCTCACCACTCTGCCGGTGATCGGAGTGCCGATGGCGGCCACCTCACTGAACGGGATGGATTCGCTGTTGGCCACGGTCCAAATGCCCGGCGGTGTTTCAGTCGCTACGATGGCGATTGGCAAGCCAGGCGCGATGAATGCGGGAATCTACGCCGCACAAATTCTGGGAACGTCGGATGCGGCAATGGGACGCAAGCTGGCCGACTACAAGAAAGAGCTCGACGCATCCGTCGTGGAAAAAAGTGCGCGGCTGCAGCGAGAATTGACCGCCAAGCAGTAAGCTACGCTCGATCAATCCATACAGAAGGCTCTCAAAAACGACCGGGTCCGCCCGGCTTCGAAGGGCGCAGCAAGCTGGGCGCGCCTGCGGGGCGAGCTTGCTCGCTACCCGGCCGCTCTTCTTCGACAGGCGGCTGAACAAACCAGCCGATGCCAAGCTTTTCGTTGATTTCGCCTTCGACCATGCGCGCCTTTGGAACGGTGAGCGCTCCGAGGCAGGTGCGAAAAAATGCAGCCACGTCGACGGCAGCGAGTTTTTGGATGTCACCTTCGAGAATCGCCTCAGAGGTTTGCTGCATGCCAGGCGCTACCGAGATAGATTGCGCCACGTGCGCGTCACCGCTGCGAATCAGGCTCGCGAGCGATGGCGACGCAGGATAGCTGACCTCAATCAGACCGCGCGGCTGGCCTTTTTCGGGCGGCCAAAGCTGCGTGTACTGCGGCTGCAGAACGCGCGTTTGCCAATAATCGCCCTGCTCTGGTTCCTGTTCCACTGAATACTGAATGAGCCATACTTCCGCGCCATAGTTGGGCGCGTAGTCCGCGAGAACCATTTGCAGCAAGGGTTCGCCGTCGTCGAGCTTCAGATTGCCGTGAATATGTTCCGCAATGGCACTGAGGCGACCACGCAAGCGGTCGGCAATCTGCTCGATGTCGGTTGCTTCCGAGCCAGGGCCCTCCTGGGAACTACCCTGCAAGCGCGGGCCCTCACGCAGACCTTGTTCAGGCGGAAGTTCGGGAAGCTCCTTGTCGAGGCGCGCAAGCTCGCGATTCTGATCTGGCAGCCACCAGTCGGCGGCGCCGAGGAGCACGGCAACGCGATCGTCGGAGATCGGCACAATCATCGGTGGGCGCGTTCCCGGCTCGACGGGATTTTCGAGCGTCGCGACCACAATGCCGTCCTTGGCGACGCCAATGACCACCCGGCCCGTGCAAAGATTGGCGACGATTTCCTCAGCGCTCTCCTGTTCCGGATCTTGGGCCGCGGAGCGGGACGGAAATAGGGCCAGCGCCAAGAGCAGTACAGAGAGCCAGACAAATATCGAAACAAAACCTCTTGCACAATCCTCTTCATGCGGAGACATTCGCGGGATGAAACTCCGAAATGCGCGGCGGAACTGCATGGCACTTGCCCTTAGGTTACCACAAAACGACCGGCTGGGACTGCGCTCCGAGCCGAAATGCAAACAAGGGACGAGCCAAACGGCTACGCTATCGAGTAAAATTGTGACCAGCGCTTCTTTGCGAAAGACGCTCGCACGGCAGGTTCTCGGGAGCGCGGGAGGAAAGAGGCGGCCGCGGCCGCTATCACAATATGCGATACGGAGCCAAGCAACTGGCGCAAATCTTGGAAGCGCACGTAAAGTTTACGAAAGGAGACTCCAGCGGGAAGCGCGCCGATCTTTCGGGCGCGAATCTGGCGGGAATGAACCTGCATGGAGCGAATCTGTCCTATGCGCTGTTCCGCGGGGCGAATTTGGAGAAGGCCGACCTTGGCGAGGCGAGGCTGGGCGGCGCCGACTTTAGCGCCGCAAAGATGAAGCGTGCCGATTTGCGCCGAGCCGATTTGACGGAAACCAATCTTGCCGGCGCGGATTTGACGGAAGCGCAATTAGGGGGCGTGGAGTGTTTTCGCGCCGACTTGAGCGGCGCCATTCTGCGCGACGCGAATTTGCGCGCAGCGAATTTCCGCTATACCAACATTCGTGGCGCGGATTTGCACGGCGCGGACCTCACCACCACTGTTCTGCGAGAGACAGATTTGGATGGCGTGGATCTTTCGGGCCTCGACTTGAGCACCACGCTAATGCCGCGCGGTTGGAAGGCTTCTGCTGAAGCGAAGAAGTAGCCGCCTGGGTCTGCGGCTCGGGTTGGAAGGCTGCCATGCCGCATAGAAGAAAGTGGCTAGTCGCTCTGTTTCTCTACGGCGCTGCTGCGCAGCTCCTGTTGCTGCGGCTCATCGCTCACTGGGACTCGCCGGCGAACCGTAGCTTTATCGACGCCCCGCTTGCTAACGCAGGGCTTGCCGCCCTCGGCGGAATCGGCATATGCCTGTTCTTCCTTCCGCTCGTGAAGGCGGCCAGTGATCGGGGAAAACGGCACGCCTTATCGATCTTGGGCAGGGGCGCCGTTTGCGGCATCATTGCTACCGTGCTCGCAGAGCAAGTTTTTCTCATCTTGTTAGGCGCCTACCTCGCGATTTTCATACCCTCGGGTGCTCCATTGAAGATGATTGGCTCTGTCTTTGTGCTATGGATGATCGATATCGAGACCTATGGACTCGTTTACATAATTGGCTGGGGGCCTTTTGACATCGTGGAAGGAGTGCTCATCGCTGGGGTCATTCTGTTGTTTACGCGCGCCAGCCGAAACGACAACTTACGCGTTCTCGAAGGCAGCAGAGATAAATAGCTCTGATTTGTTTGCCAAGAAACTAGAGCGGCTTATTGGCGCTGAAGCTGCCGGGCGAGAGGAATGAGCTCACGCCGGAAGAGCCGCGCACCGTGACGTTGCGGCGGCGCGTCTCGATTCCCAGGCGCTTGATCTTCTGATTGAGCGTGGAGAGCGGAACCTGGAATCGTTCGGCGGCTTCCGTCTGATTCCAATTGGAATGCTCGAGCATGTCGAGGATGATGCGGCGCTCGACTTCCTCGAGGATCTCGAAAAGCGAGCGCGACGCTCCCGCATGTGCGCCCGCCTCGCCCGGCATCGGCGGCAGAAACTCGGCGAGATGCAAGCGCACTCCCTTGGCCACTTCGCGGCTGCGGACGCTCTCCGGAAGCAGGTCAACGTCCATCATTTCTTGCACCGAGAGCACGATGGCCCGCTCCACCACGTTCTCGAGCTCCCGCACGTTGCCCGGCCAGTCGTAGTCCATCAAAGTGCGCATCGCCGGAAGCGAGAAGCGACGCGGCGGCTTGCCATTGTCCTTCGCAAAATGCTCCAGGAAATGCTCGACCAGCAACGGAATATCTTCTTTACGCTCGCGCAGCGGAGGCAGGGAAAACGCAATCACATTCAGGCGATGAAACAAATCTTCGCGGAAACGGCCTTCGCGGACCAGCGCGGCTAAGTTCTCGTTTGACGCCGCGATGATGCGCACGTCCACCTTGATCGTCTCTGTCCCGCCAAGGCGCATGAACTCGCGCTCCTGAATCACGCGCAGCAGCTTGGCCTGCGTTTCGGGACTGATCGTGCCGATTTCGTCGAAGAAAATCGTGCCTTGATCGGCGACCTCGAACAGACCTTTCTTCGAGGCTACCGCGCTCGTGAACGCCCCCTTCACGTGGCCGAAAAGCTGCGATTCCAGAAGATCGACGGGGATCGAGCCGGTGTTGACCGGAACAAACGCCTTGTCGGCGCGCGTTGACGCCGCGTGAATCGCCTTGGCGATGACCTCTTTACCCGTTCCGCTCTCCCCATTAATCAGCGCGGTTGAGCGCGACGGCGCGATCTGTGTGACCAGGTCCAGCACCGCGAGCATCTTTTCGCTCTTGCCAATGATGTTCGGAAAGTTATAACGCTGCTTGAGTGCGCGCTTGAGCTGGCGATTCTCCTCGCGTAGCCGCGTACCCTCGATCGCCATCGAAACCTGCGCCAACAGCTCGTCATTAGACCACGGTTTCGTGATGTAGTCCTGCGCGCCGCTCTTGAACGCCGCGCGCGCCATGTCGATGGAACCGAAAGCAGTAATCAAAATCGTGGACAGATGCGGATCGCGCCCGTGGATCTCGCGGAGCAGGTCAATGCCGTTGCGATCCGGCAAACTGACATCGAGCAGCAGCAGATCGAAGGGAAGCTCTTCGAGCCGCGCGAGACCTTCTTCGCCGGTTCCTGCTTCGGTGACGGAATATCCTTCCGAAGAAAGCAGGGCGGCAAGCCCTTCGCGAATTTCAATCTCGTCGTCGACGACGAGAATCGATCCCTTAGGCATGAACTGCCTTTCTCGCTACCGGAAACTCGAGCCGGAAGGAAGTTCCCTTTTCGGGTGTGGAGCGCACTTCCACTTTGCCTCCATGCTCCTTGACGATCCCGTAGCTGACCGACAACCCCAAGCCCGTGCCGCGTCCGGAGGCCTTCGTGGTAAAGAACGGATCAAAAATGCGGTGCAGGTGTTCCGGCCGAATGCCGATCCCGGTGTCGGTGATTTCCACCTCCACCGAGCCATTTTGGGCGTACGTGCGAACCTCCAGCATGCCTCCTGCGGGCATGGCGTCGCGCGCATTCATCAAGAGGTTCAGGAAAACCTGCTGTAAGCGAGTGGTGGATCCCAGCATAACCGGTATGCCGTCCGCGAAATTACGGATCACATTCACTCGTCGCCGTCCTGAATGGATGCTGAACCAGGCTCAAAGTTTCGTCGAGGATGGAGTTCAGATCGACTTCGGTAAACTCCGCCGCCGCGGTGCGGGAGAAATTCAGCAGATTATTGACGATTTCACTGGCGCGGAAGGTTTGCTTGACGATCTTGTCGATCGTTTTTTGGCGTGGGTCTTCTCCCGGCATCTGCTTGGAAAGCATTTGAATGTAGTTCGAGATCACCGCCAGTGGCGTATTCACTTCGTGCGCCACGCCGGCAGCAAGCAAGCCAAGCGAGGTCAGCTTTTCGTTTTGCACCATCTGCTCTTCCATACGAATCCGCTGCGTTATGTCGTCGAGCAGAATCAAGCGCCCTGCATGCTCGCCGTTTTTTCCCACCAGCGGCGCGAACGACGCGTTGACCACGAACTCCTCGCCGCTGCGCCCGTGCAGCCTGAACTTATAGATGCTGGTTACCTGCTCATGGTGCGCCCGGGAAGTGATTTCGGCGACAAGATCCGGCGCAAGCGTGTCGCCGAGAAAGCGGCCGACCGCCTCATCGCGCGCGATTCCCAACAGCCGCTCCATCTGCGGGTTCCAGGACTCAATCCTGTCGTCCAGGTCGACCGTTAGGACGCCAATGCTCAGCGAGTCGATAATATTCTCGTGGAACTCCTTGAGGCGCTCGATCTGCGATGCCTTTTGCTCGAGCGAATTGTACAAACGCGCGTTTTCGATGGCGATGGCGAAATAGCCGGCGATCGTGCTGAGAAGTTCGATGTCTTCGCTCGTCAGATAGTCGCCATCCACGGTCTTACCCAATCCGAGAACAGCAACAACGCGGTCGCGGAAGCGGCAGGGGATAAAATAGTTCAGTCCCAATTGTTCCAGAGTGCGCCGGACCGATTCGCTTTCCGATGAGCCACGCGCCGATTCGAAGAACAAGCACGCCTGCGCGAGTGCGGGCCGCTCCGCAATGTTGAGAAAACTCAGATCGAGCGGCGGCTCGGCGTGCACACCAAGCGAACGCGAGAGCAGGAATGCCCCGGGATGTTCCGAGTCTTCGAGGAAAACGGCGAGCCGGTCGACCAGCAGGGTCTGCGAAATGCGGTCAAGCACCGAACCGAAGAGCGGCTCCAGCCGCACTTCATTGGTGAGCGTACGTCCAAATTCAATCAGCGTGCGGCGATAATTCAGCCGGTCGCGATAAAAGAAACGGTCCAGGTGCGCCTGCATCCAGTCGCGTAGCGGAGAAAAAAGGAACGCGGCGATGACAAACGCAAAGACGGTTCCGAGGGAGCCCGCAGAACCCGTCGAATGAAACAGCAGGCCAATGACCGCCACGATGGCGAAGTAAACGGCCACGACCGAAGCGGTAGCCAGCGTGTAGGCGATGCCGCGCTTGAAAATGATGTCCACGTCCATCAGGCGATAGCGAATGATGGCGTAGCCGAAGCATAGCGGGATCAGGACCAGCGAGAACGCCGAAGCCGTCATCCATTCAGATGGGCAGGATTCCGGCCGAGAACGGAATGATGTAACAACAAAGAAAGGGAACAATGCCCGCAAATGTGCCGAATGTAACCCACTTGAGTTGCTGGCGCAGCAGGCCGCTGGGCGCCCGGAGGCAGCTGAACAGGAAGATGAAGGCGGCGATTAGAAAATACACGCCCGAATACGCGAGCTCAAGCTGGTCCAGGCGGAAGCGGCTTTCAATCGACGGCATCAAGTCGAGCGCCGCCGTAGCCACGCTGACGTGCAGCAGGAGCAGCCCAACAGGCAGGGCATAAACCAGGCTGAGCCAAACCTTCAAATTGCGAACGCGCCGCGTCGGGAAGACCAGCGCGAAATGGATAAGTAAAGCTGCCTGCAGCAGCAAGGCGACCACGTTCGACCAATAGATCGTCCAGTCGAACGAGTTCAATTTTCCGCTGTAGTGGAACGCGTAAAATATGATCGACACGAGGCAAAAGAGGTAAAAATGAATGGCGCGCGGTGCCGTCCAACGGCGCGCGAAAATGAAAGCGCCAATGAAGAGATACAGCAGGGAGACGATGCCGAAACAATTCCAGATCAGGCTGGGCCTTACAGTAGGCGCGCTCACGATGTCTGCTTGGAACGAAACGCCGTCGCGTACCAACTGATATGGCACGCGCGACCAAACCCCTGCACGCCACAGTTGCTGGTTAACTTGCGTAGCCCGCGAAACGGAAACGCCGGCGACCGCCGTCACGATGTCGCCCATCTTCACTCCGGCATTCGCCGCCGGCGAACCCGCCTGGATGTGCCAGGCTTGCACTCCGCGGGCAGTGTCGAGCCAGGTGACGCCGTCGTCCGGCAGCTCAAACTGAGACCGTTGCCGGAAGTTGAGTACTCCAAAGACGACCGCAACCAGCGTCAAAAGCGCCAGCAGAACGGCCGTCAGTCGAGTTCGGAGACTATCGTTCATTTATGTGGTCCGGCGTTGCTCCGGCCATTGCCCACACTACGTCCCAGTACGTCATTGCACGTTGCTTTCCAGAAGATGGAGGTTGGCTCGCACATAAACTCTTCATTATCTTCTGGTTAAATGGTACCAATTACCCCAGGGCGCGCAACTTCCATATTTCGGAAGGCGAATTCCAATTTCAGTATAACTGAGTTATGCCAAATACCATCAGAACTGGACGCTTATGCCACCTCGGAACGTCCGGTATGCCGAGACTAAGACGACGTGGCCGTCTTGCGTGGTTATCGGAACATACCCCTGCGCTAGCAGGTTGCCGAAATCGGCCACTGCCTGCATGTGCCGCAGGCAAGGGATGGGCTGGTGAATCACCAGATTGAAGTAAGGATCCAGGCCAAAAAATGCCTCGCCGAATTCATCCTGGCGCGAAACCGCCATTCCGCTGAGCCACTTATATCCTGCTGTTACTTGCGTCTTGATCAGTGGCAATTGGGCCGAAACCGAACCGGCAATGCTGTGCCGCTGACGGATGGCCAGCGCTTCGCGCAGATCGGCATCAGGATCGTCTTGAGTAAGCGGCGCAAGCGCACCGGCCCAGGCATAAACTACCGTTGTGGAGAGATTGCTCGAGATCTTCTGCTGATAGGCAGCGCGGGCACCGAAGGAGTCCGAGTTTCCAGAGTCGTATGCGAACCCATTCGAGAAAAAGTCCTGCAGGAAATCGGAGTTGCTGGCTACCGCTCTGCCCTGCCCATAAACGGCCATATTGCTGGAGCGATCATGGAAGGCGGCAACCATGACGCGGCCCTTGCTGTTTTGAAATAGCTGCTCTACGGCGAGTTCTTCATGCCAGCCGCTTTCAAGGACGGGCCGCCCATCGCGGAACAGCATCGTAGGGAACGCATCGAGCGAATCCACCGCTGATTCAAGTGGCGCGGCGGCTTCCGGGCTTCCTTCGGGCCAAGGTCGCGAAGCAAGAAGCAAGGAGGCCTGCCAATTGGGCGCTAGCTGGATCGCCAACTCTGCGCGTGGGCGAACGCCATTCGTCGTTGCTGTGTTGAGGCCAGTCAGAAGGTATTCCGCACCGTAACGGATGGTAACGTTGTCGCTGAGAGGCAGCACGCCCTCCTGATCGAAACGCGCGCCGCGGAAAAGTGGCCCGTCAGGGCCGAGACGTGATTGGCGAATTACCGCGCTCATCACCGGGCCGTCTTTGCTATTGCCCGCGGGCAGCCAAATCGCTGCGAAGCCACCGTTGGAAGTTTCGCTCTCGTAGCTGACTTGCCCGGCAAGCAGAAGCTGACCACTTGCGCCGACGTCTTCTTGATAAGCGATCGCGGTTGCGGGCGAATCGGAAAAACTAGTGGCCGCGCCGGGACGCACGCCGGAACTAACGTCGATGCGGCTATGCCACCTGCTGTCAGGGAGTCCCGTTTCCGTGATTGCATCTGTGGTGGATTCAGATGGAGAACTGCTGCTTTCGTCCTGCCAGCGCAGAACCGGACGCGTGGCTGCCGCTGCGCGAAGCACCCAACTCCACTCTCCGTCATCGGCGCGTTGGTTCGCGTGGCGGCGCAGATCAGCAAGGCCGGTAAAAATCGAACCCATCTCAATTTGAACGTCGGTGGTTTGGTGGCTGTTTACCTGAACATCCGGCCGAAGCGTGGGCAAAAATCCGGCAAGAGTTACGCGCACCGTGTACGCTCCCGCTGGTAGCGTGCCCGAGACAAAACGGCCACGCTCATTCGTGAACAGTTGCAACGCCGCAGGAGCAATCAGCGAATGGCTGGCAATCACAACCGTGGCGCCCATTTGAGGCACGCCACTCTCATCCACCACCACGCCGGAAATCCGGCCTATTCGCGATTCCGCTACGAGGGGTGAAACGGAAATCGCCAGTAGCCCCAGCAGCGGAATGAGTATGCGAATCACTCGAGAGTTCACCTTGCTGTCACCTCCCGCGTCATTTCGAAGGCGCCTGAACCGCCGTGGGAGCCTGAACCGTAAAGCTGGCCGTTGGAGTAATCACTTGCTTGTCGTCGTTGTCGGTAATCTGGATTTGGATTTTGTAGCGCCCCGGAGCGATCGACTTGAGATCCAACGCCTTTTCAATCCAGATTTCTTCGCCGTGCTGATTGTACTGCTGCGAATTTTCCGTGAATTTCACGACGGGGTTCGGGTCATCCGCCCGGAGTACCTGATATTCAATCGTAGCGTTGCCCTCGTGCGTTTTGGGATCGACTTTCAAGTTGTAAACCTGCAGGAAAATCCCCATTTGCGTTCCTTGGTCGAAAATCGCGTCCATCTTGGGGCGGACTTTCAGATCTCCAAGAACAAACTCGCCTTGTCCTATATCCGTGGATGACACCTTCGAAATTTGGTCCGCCAGAATCAGCGTGCTGGTGCCCAGCCGATCATCCTCGAAGCGCGGAACGGCCAAGCGCGTATTGAGGACGCCCAAGTTGCTGCTGTTGATGTCCTTCACAACCACATCCAAGCGATAAAGTCCCGGGCTCAGCGGAACCGCCTTTTGATAAATGCTGTATCCCTTTAGATACTGTTGAAGCAGAGAATCGGGAGTGTCTGCGGCGATGGAATCCTCAAACGTATTCACCACGTGCCCGCTCAGGCTCGTGATGCGCGCGAACACGTGCAGCGTCGCCATTTGCACGCCATTCTTTTCTTGAAAACTCATCTCGTGATTCGGAATCTGCACGGTGATCGGCACAAGGTCCGTGTCTGCCGTAATGCGCAGAAAATCGGATTGGCAATCGAAGTGGATCTGATTGGCGGCCATGCGCGAATCGACCACCGCTTCGAGATCCTTGAATTTCACGGCCGGAGCTTGCTGAATCTTGGAATACAGATCCAACCGGCTGAATTCATTCATGCTCTCGGGTTGCATTCCTAATGCCTGAGGGTCGTGGGTACCGTCGGTATTCTCGAAGCGCTGCGTCTTCGATGACATGCCCATAGCTTCCAGGTCCGTAAGGCCCGCCCCCGGAACATATGTCAGCGCGTCCTTTTCGCTTGGATCCATGGTCAGGTGGTATTCGCCGCTGCCCGTTGGATCTACGAATTCGATTTGAACGTTTTCGCCGATACCTTCAAGATACCTATAGGTCCAGTCTTCAAAAGGATAGGTCGAGGTTTCGCCGCCGCCCTCGTCCGCAGGCCGGGTATAAGGACCGCCGGACGGATGCGTCTCCACGTCATCCGGCTTGCCCCACATCAGGGAAATGCGTCCGCGGTCGGTCTTCCAGCCCGGTATTCCTGAAGAATAGTGCTCGTTGGCGTAGGCGATGCGCTCGTAATAATCTTCTTTGTAGGTATTGTCGGCGGATCCGGGATCTGGATTGCGCCGCTCCCAGAAATTCTCGATGAAGGTCTCGCGTTCTTGGTTTGTTTCGAGGTGAAGGAAGACGGAACGTTCCTCCGGAGTGATGATGTAGGAAACCGGTCCGTTCAGCCATTCGCGGTAAACGGGCAGCAATTCCTTCTCAAGGTCTTTTTGTTTTTTCTGCTTCGCTTTGGCCTGGGCCTGGGCGTCCTGCTGCTGTTGGTCAGCATCCGTGTCCTGAGAGCGCGCGAGCGGTGAAAGCAAAAAAGCCAAACTCAAAACGGCAAGGATAGGCACCACCGAGCGGCAACTCATCTCTGGATTCCCCCGGACAGTGAGATTCTATTCCCCATCTGAACACCCGTCAAGCTAACCTGCTCACCTACCAAGTCTTACCGAATCGGATTCGCATACCAAGCTAGGGGTTGCCCCGTCCAATTTGCGGTCAACGATCAGTTACCTCCGCGACAAATCTTCGGCCCAGACGAAACCTGCGGGGTCACTCGCCTTTGTGTTTAGCGATAGGAGTCAGCCGCGGGGATGGCTTTAATTCCGCTCTAATGTCGATTATCATAGGGAGTGAAAAAAGAAGCCTACAACCGCGGAGCTGCTGCCGAAACTTTTTGCCCCCCCTTAGCGTATTAACTGAAGGGTAGGGAATTGCATCTGAATAGTGCTTAGGTCGTCGGGAAAAACATCGATGAAAACGTGGAAAAAGCCGGCCCTCATCATCGGCGCTATCGCAGCGCTTACCGCCATTGTCGTTATCAGTGTGCGCTCGAATAAGGACACCGTCACCGTACAAACCGGCTACGCCGTGAAGGGCGATATCACTTCGCTCGTGACCGCCTCCGGCGAAATCCGCCCGCAGAATTACACCAACGTGCTCGGGCAAGGGTTCGGCAAGATCACCGACATCGATGTAAACGAGGGCGATTCCGTCAAGAGGGGCGATGTCCTCTTGCGCGTGGAAAGCATTCAACCCGCTGCGGATGTGAAGGCTCAGCAGGCCACCATCGGTTCCATGCAGGCCGGCGTGCAATCGGCGCAGGAGGCTGACACCGCCGCGCAGGCGGACGTCCAGCAGTCCGAGGCAAATCTCGAAAAAGCCCTGAACGATTGGAAGCGCGGGCAAGGACTCTACAAAGAGGGGCTAATCGCCAAATCGGACTACGACACCTACAAATCCGCTTACGGCGCAGCCGCCGCGACTCTCGCCGGAAACCAGGCTCGTGCGAAGCAGGCTCACGATCAATTTGCGGTCGCACAATTCAATCAGGCCCAGGCTTCGGCGACCGAGGTCCACTTACGCGACGTTCTGGACAAGACCACCTATGGCGCTCCGATCAGCGGAGTCGTCACCTACGTTCCCGTGAAGGTCGGCGAAAACGTGGTTCCGGGCATCCAGAATGCCGAAGGCAGCTTTCTGCTGACCATTTCCGACATGTCCATCGTCAACGCCGAAGTGATGGTCGATGAGGCGGACATTCCAACCGTGAAAGTCGGCCAGGAAGCCACGGTCACAATTGACGCTTACCCCGGCCAAGTATTCAGGGGACACGTTGCCGACGTCGGCGAAGAAGCTATTCTGCGCACATCGGGATTGGCCACGACTCAGCAGACCTCCGCGAACAGCCAGGAAGCGCGTGACTTCAGGGTTCATATTCGGCTCGATCAGCCCCCCAAGGGCATTCGGCCGGGTCTCTCGTCTACCGCGAAGGTGCAGACCGCCCACCGCGGTGAGGTTGTGACCATCCCCATTCAAGCCATCGCCATTCGCACCAAGCAGGAGCTCCAGGCCGATCTGGAGAGAGAAAAAGGTGGCGGCGGCTCGGGCGTTACTCTGGCAGCGGCAAAACCAACTATGAACTCGGACGGAACCGTGGCAACCGACGATATTCAAGGCGTATTCGTGGTTCGCAACGGCAAAGCGATTTTTGTTCCGGTGCAAACCGGAATCAGCGGCGTCACGGACATCGAGGTGACCAGCGGGCTCCAGGCCGGCGACATAGTCATCACCGGAAGCTACGAAGCGCTGCGTTCTTTGCACTCCGGCGCTACCGTGAAAATCGATAACTCCGTTCCGGTCATCACCGACCAGACCACCTCTCAGTAGCCCCACTCATCTGAGACCAGAGACTTTCGAGGAGTCGAGACCTGATGGCGGTTGAAGAAGTCACATCCCAAACATTCCGGCAGGACCTGCTCAACTCCGGCGTTGTTATCTGCGCGGAAGACCTGTGGAAGACATACGAGATGGGATCGGAGCAGGTGCACGCCTTGCGCGGCGTGTCGCTTGAGATCCGCAAGGGCGAATACACCGCCATCATGGGCCCTTCCGGCTCTGGCAAATCGACGCTGATGAATCTGATCGGCTGTCTCGATTCGCCGACAAAAGGGGCTTACTGGCTGGCTGGCCGCCTCGTCAGCGATCTCGACGACGACGAGCTGGCCTACATTCGTAACAAGGAAATCGGCTTCGTCTTTCAGACCTTCAATCTGCTGCCCCGCGCGACGGCGCTCCACAATGTGGAATTGCCCATGATCTACAACGGCACTCCTTCAGAAGAGCGGCAAGAACGCGCGCGCAAGGCGCTTCAGCAAGTCGAGCTGGGCGAACGAATGATGCACCGGCCCAACGAACTATCGGGAGGACAGCGCCAGCGCGTGGCCGTCGCCCGCGCCCTGGTCAACAATCCGTCGATTCTGCTCGCCGATGAGCCCACCGGAAACCTTGATTCGCAGACCGGCGAGGAAATCATGGCTCTCTTCGCCCGTTTGCACCAGGAGGGCAACACCATCATTCTGGTTACCCACGAGCCGGACGTCGCGCAGCGCGCCGACCGCATCATCCGCCTCCGCGACGGCAAAATCGAAAAAGACGAGCAGCTAAAATCGAAATAGCAATTCTTTTCGCCTCCGCCATTCGTCATCAGCGTTCATCGAGCAACCCCAACGCGCAATTGCGACTCCAGTTTATTCTCGAGTGCTCACGAATTTGAGCTGCCGAAGAGGAATCCCATGAAATCGATATGTAGATTGCTCGGAAGCGTGGCAATTTTCATTTTGTTTGCCGGAAGCGCATCGGCACAAGGACAAACGTCGCAGAATCCGCCATCGCCGCCCGATGCTCAAGATCAAGCCCTGCAGGCGCTTGCCGAAGCTGCGACTCCCGGCCCCATACACGCCGAATTGATGAAACGCGCCGGAGATTACACCACCACGGCGACGTTTTATGCTCCAGGCGCCGAGCCTCAACAATCCACCGGTGCCGCGAAGCTCAAGAGCATTCTCGGTGGACGATTTCTGGAAGAAGAAAATTCCGGCGACTCTCTTGGCCAGCCATATTCTGGGTTGCGGCTCTACGGCTACAACAACGGCTCCAAGCAATATGAAGCGATATGGATTTACAACGGCTCGACGGCTTTTCTGGTTCTCGATGGCGCCAGCGACGACAACGGGAAGATCGTTCGATACTCAGGCGCTTTTCTCGGGCCGAGTGGCGCCCGGCAAACCTTGCGTGTGACCATCACGCAGCAGGACGCCGATCATTTCGTCGTACGGCTCTTGGGCGAAGGCCCCGGTGACGCTACTTCCACTCTCGAGACCACGTATACGCGAGTGAAGAAAGCAGCCGTCGCTCCTCCACATCGCTGAATAAAATGATCCGGCGCACTAATTCCCCGACGACAGCGCTTTAATGTAGCTGTAAAAGAAGTCCACACCCTGGTACAGCGAACTCTCCAAGATGCGCTCGTCGCGGCCGTGTGCGCGAACATCGTCCATATCGATAAACACTCCAGACACGCCGTAAGTTGGGATTCCCGCCGCGCGCAGGCGATAACCATCGCTCGCGCCCGTATCCATCACCGGAACCACCGGCACGCCCGGCCACATCTTTCCCACCACCTGCTCGGTGGCTTGCAACACATCTTTTCGCAGTGGCGATGCCGGACTATCGTGAGGCGGAGCGACTGCCGAAACCTTGACTTGCGGATCGTCCAGGATTTTTACCAGTGTTTTTCGGGTGGCTTCCTGGGTACCGCCGGGAAGAATTCGGCAATTCACGATGGCGGTCGCGTCCTGGGGCAGCGCATTGTTTGCGTGGCCGGCGTTCAGTCGCGTCGCAACGCAAGTGGTGCGCAGCAGCGCGTTGTAATAGGGCGACGCGGAAAGCCTTGCGATGCTCGCGCCGTCCGGCGGGTTCTCCGCTGCGCCGGCCAAATCGGCCGCAAGCGGGCCGTGCTCGATCTTCGACATGCGCTCGAAAAACGCGCGCGTTGTCTCGTTCAGCTCCACCGGAAATTGATAATGTGACAACCGCACCAGCCCATCCGCCAGGTGGTATATAGCATTGTCGGGCAAGGGCAACGAGCTGTGCCCCCCTTTGTTGAATACATGCAGCTCGAAATCGGCGTAGAGCTTTTCGCCGGTCTGAATCGAGGTCAGCAGCGGCTTGCCGTCCTTCAGCTGAAAATCGCCTCCGTCTGTGTTGATGCAGTATTCCGCGTCGATCAAGTCGCGATGCTTTTCAAGCAGCCAAGAAATGCCATTGAAGTCGCCGCCCTCTTCGTCGGAAGTAAGCGCCAGAATCAAATCGCGATCGGGCTTGTAGTTTTCTTGTTTCAGCCGGATAAAATTCGCGGTCAGAATCGCGTCGCCGTCCTTCACGTCGCTGGTCCCGCGCCCGTAGAAGAATCCGTCTTTCTCGGTGAGCTTGAAGGGATTGATCGACCAATCGGCGCGGTTCGCCTCCACTACGTCGAGGTGCGCGATAAAGAGAATGGGCTTACGCGCACCGCTTCCGTGAATTCTCGCCACGACATTGCCGTGCCGCGCATCGGGTCCCAGGACAATCACGTCGCTCGCCGGAAATCCTGCCGCGCGCAGCCGAGCAGCCACGTCGTTTGCCGCCGTGGTCATGTTGCCCACCGATTCCGTGGTATTCGTTTCGATGAGCTGCTTGTAAATGTCGTGGGCGAGTTTGTGTGTGTCCGGCGCCTGTTGAGCCAGCAATGCGGCGCCGACTCCGGCGCTAAACAGCGGAATTAGAAACAAGCAGCGAATTTTCATGGCGTCTCCGGAAATACCAAGGCCGTGCGAACGTGCGAGGCTAACAGAAGTCGCGCCGGAGCGCCAAACAGAGAATC
>CAVXBO010000005.1:0-234531 GCA_963760165.1 uncultured Acidobacteriota bacterium | reverse complement strand
GCGTAGTCGTAGACCGTCGGCCCGCACGTGTACATGCGCACTTCGCCGGCGTGAAGCGGCACAAAGGCTTCTTTGCGATTCGTCAGCGTGTTTTCGAGCAGGATTTCGCCCATGTCTTCGCGCTTCTTGCCTCTATATGGATGTGCGATTCGCTTACCGGATGCCGACCGATTCCCTGTGCAAGCAAAAGTCGACGTGCAAAGAAGTTCATTCTAGCTGAGCCTCGCGCATCTCGCAAACCAACCCAGCGCTGCGTTGCGGAAGCCGGCTTTTATTGCGGTTTGAGCGTGACGTGCCGCGTGACCACCGTGGCGTCGCCATTCTGAATCGGAATCGTGGTCGCCGGCCGGGCATTTGTCAAAAAGTTCCCTGCGGCGGTAGACCGTAGCTTTCGTCGAGAAGGAAAGCTGAGACCGGATTCGTGCCAGAGGCGGTGAACTTCATCTCGATTCCCTCTGTCGGCGTGTCGTCACAGCGATATATCCGCCATCCATGCGTGTAGTGCAACATCCGGCTGCTCAACTCGGGGATCGCATGCCCCGCCAGCGAAACAGACTCGGGCGTCACATCAGGAGCGAAGGCCAAAAGGACCAGTGGCGCGCCGCGCGGAGATTTCAGCAGCACATCGTAGCTCGAATCGCCTTGCACAGACGAAGCGTGCTGGATAGTCAGCGTAGGCCCCGGCAAATTCAACGCCGGCGCGTCGGCAGCAAGCGGCTTGTCCATGTTCCAGGGATAGACGCCGGCTCGCGCTCTTCCGAAGGAGGCAACGCTCCGCAAGCTGAGAGGCAGGCGGCCGGAAGTCGGGTAAGCGAGCCATTGCGACGTCCCGCTGTCAGCATCCTGGTGATACTGGAAGTCTAGGGCCTCCGGTGAAGCCGCCGAAACGGCGGGACAATCAACGCGGCCGCTGTGGCGACCACCGCCACCGCGAACGCAGCCGCCGGGAATCTCCAACGCCTTCCTGCAGCAACAGCTCCAGCCAAAGGCGCCAGCGGCACAGCGAGCAGCGCAACGCACACAGTAATTCCAGTGAGGAATGTCCCGCCGAGTGCGGCGTAGAGGAACCACGTCGAGTAGACTCCGACGATCGCGGTAACAACCGCGGGAATCACCGCGGCCACGATAACCGACCCGCCGCTTTCGCGCCGCGCAAACACAATGGCCAATCCGAAGATTCCGGCCGTCAGCACGGCAACCACGAAAATGAAACTGAGCCCGGGGACCGTCGCACCCAGCACAAGCGCAACGATTCCCCACCAGATCCAAGTTCCGCTCCACATTCCCCAGAACCCCGCGCGGCGTCCCAAAAGCGCTGCAACCAGCGCGACGGCGCTAAATCCCAGCGCCCAACTCGCGAAGAGCAATGGCGTCGGATGCGCCACCCAGTTCGCCGGCGTAGCTCCCGCCACGCCAAGGAAGAACTGCAGAATGACCCCGAGGATCCCTGCCGCGATCAAGATGAGCGGCCAACTCACAAAGCCGAGAAGAAATCCCTTCATGCGGAGTTCGCCCCGCCGCACCAGAATCACAATCTCCAGAATCAGGAGCCCCAGCGCCAGCACCGCAAACCCGACGGTCCACCGCGCCGGCCACCAAATGGTCTTCCAGCCGAACAAATCCGCGTAAACGGCGTCCGAAGCTGGTCCGGGAGTCAAATCCGAATTCGCCAGCGCGCGCACCGCATCGAAAGCGCTTCCCCCTTCGCTCTGTATGCTGGAAACGCTGGTGTTGGCGACATTATCGAGCGGCGTATGGTAGTGCGCGACGTCTTCGAGGAACGCAAAATTGAATCCCTGATACCCAGCGTGTTTGAACACCGTGAAATCCGTGTCGTTCGGCAACGTTTTGTAAACGGTGTACGAAAGCGAATCAGCATTGGGATGCCGGACCGATCTCGCGTACATCCGCATCACCCATGCGTTGGCGCTTCCCGTTTCAAACATCGTGCTTGATCCGGAAGTCCCGCGATTGTCCATGTTGACCACGGCGCGCACGTCCTTCGCCCACGGGTCATCTTGAACAAACGCAACCGCTCCAAACAGGCCGGCCTCTTCGCCTTCATCGATGAGAAAAATCACCGGATGCCGCGGCGGCGCGGATGCTTTCAGCGCGCGAGCGATTTCCAGCACGGAGACCGTCCCCGCGCCGTCGTCGGAAGCGCCTGGACCCGCCGGAACCGAATCATAGTGCGCGGCAACCATGACGGCGGGACCGGGCTCTTGGCCTTCGAGGCGCGCCAGAATATTCTTCACGTCGCCGCAGCCACCTGTTTCGTCGCAAACGAAATCCTCCTGAACCCGCGGCTGATAGCCCAACTGCGTCAATTGCGCAACGATGGCGTCACGCACCGCCGCGTTTGCGGCGCTGCCGACGGGATGCGGCACGCCATTGCCGACAAGCCGTTGCAGCATAGTCTTCGCGCGAACGCCCGAGAATTCGTCAGCCGGCGCGTCGGCAGGCTTTGGCGCGGACGGTTGCGCGCGCATAGCAGTCAGGCAAACCACTAGCGCATACAGCGCCAGGGAGAGGACGAATGCGCCCCCGCGCGGACTTTCCTCGGGCAAGTTCATAGAAGTTCCTTTCGCATCGGCTGGTGCGCGTCATCCTAGTTCCCGCGCAACGCCAAGTCAACGCACGTCCCACGTCCGCGCGGATTTCGCGGTTGACGAACCGCCCCAGGCCCCATACATTGTCCACTTCATCTAGGAGCCAGCCATGAAAACCAGCTCGGCAGTCAGAATTCTGGTCATTTTGCTGTTTCTCGCTCCCGCAACGTTCGCGACTCCGCGTCCTCCCGCGGATTCTGCGTCCACAACGATAACGCCGCAGCAAGCGCTGAATCTTCGCCGCATCGCCGACCTTCGGTTTTCACCGGACGGCACGCGTCTCGCCTTCACCGTCAGCGAGCCGCCCAAGGACACGGCCAACCCGACGCACATTTGGGTCATGGACGTTGCCACCAAGCAAGTGCGCCAGTACACCTATTCCGACAAATCCGAAAATTCTCCGCGCTGGTCCCCCGACGGCAAATTCCTCGCCTTTCTTTCGAGCCGTGACGAGGATCGCCAGATTTACCTGCTCTCTTCCAGCGGTGGCGACGCCTACGCCATCACCACCGGGAAACGCGGGATCGCTTCCTTTGCATGGTCGCCCGACGGCAAGCAAATTGCCTTCCTCGCCTCCGACGAGCCCAGCGACGCGGAGCAAAAAAAGGAAAAGGACAAAGACGACGCCGTCGTGATTGACAAAGAGGACAAACACTCCCGCGTCTGGATTCTCGACGTAGCCACGAAAAAAGCGCGGGCGATCACCGGCACGCAATGGGAAGTTCGCGAGGCCGAATGGGCTCCCAATGGCAACCGGCTCATCGTTTCCGCCACCGATCATCCGGAATCGGATGACAACACTGATCGCATTTTCTCTTTGGATCTGACGAGCGGCCAGATGTCTTTGCTCCTCGCGCCGAAGGGGCCTTTTGGCGATATTCGCGTCTCGCCCGACGGCACGCAGTTCGCTTACATGGGCTCTCGCGTCGACGGCCCTGAGCCTCATGACATTTACGTCCACGCCACCGATGCGCAAGCTGCCGATCCCAGCCGCAACCTCACGGCCACGAGCATCGACCGCGCGATGAACGGCGTCGAGTGGCGTTCTGACGGCAGCTTGATGGCCATTGCCGAAACTGGATTCAAGACGACTCTGTATTCTGTTGCTTCGGACGGCCACGCAACCGCCGTCGAAAATGCTGCGCCGAATCCGCATGGCTTCGCGATTTCGTCTTCAGGCATGCTCGCTTTCGTCGGCGAATCCGCAACCCAAGCTCCCGAGATTTACCTCGCTAACGCCGGCGCTTCTCCAGAGCGCGTCACACACTTGAATTCAAGCTGGGACTCCATCACCCTCGCAAAGCCCGAATTTTTCCATTACAACAGCTTCGACGGCCAGCAAATCGAAGGCGCGCTGCTCAAGCCTCTCGGCTACGACGGCCACTCGCGCGTTCCGCTCGTCGTCCTGGTGCATGGCGGGCCCACCGGCGCGTGGTCCGATTCAATTGACTCTTGGGGCCAACTTCTTGCCGCGCACGGCTTCGCGGTTACGTATTTCAACATTCGCGGCTCGACCGGCTACGGCGAGAAGTTCGTCGAGATGAACCGCGCCGACTGGGGCGGCGCCGATTTTAGAGACGTCATGGCCGGCGTCGACTACTTAATCGCGCAGGGCATCGCCGATCCGAATAAGCTGGGCATTGGCGGATGGTCATACGGAGGCTATATGTCCGAATGGGCCATCACCCAGACCGATCGCTTCAAGGCCGCCGTTTCCGGCGCTGGCATGGTGGATTTGATCGCCGAATTCAATACCGAAAACGGCCCATCGTACGACAAATGGTTTTGGGGTCTCCCTTACGAGCATCCGGAAGGCTTCCTGAATCATTCTCCCTTCATGTACGTGAAGCACGCGCACACGCCCATCCTTATTCTGCAGGGCATCAACGACACCACCGACCCGCTCGGTGAAAGCACCGGCCTCTATCGCGGGCTGAAATTCTATGGAGACAATGCCGAGCTCGTCGAATACCCGCGCGAAAATCACGGCTTCCACGAGGAAAAGCACCTGCTCGACCGGCTCAATCGCATCGTCGCCTGGTACCAGCAATATCTGAAATAAACCGGCGACCTCGAAGACCTGAGAGCTTGGCCACCGCGTTTCTGGCGCGCACATTTTAGCTCCAAAGGCTTTACACGCCTTTGGTCCCCGTGCTATCTTCCCTTCCATCACCGCCGATCCGAAGCGCCAGGCGGCAGGGCCCGCGTTACGCGACCCGCCACGATTTTTGTCTCGAAATCCTCGTCTCGACACTTTAAATTTGAGCTGTTGCCGGTGTGCGTACCGGAATAGCCAGGTAATTTCCAAGGAGTAGCGTGCTCAAACTTCGCAAAGTCGAACTTTTGGGGTTTAAGTCCTTCTGCGAGAAGACCAACATCGTCTTCAGCGGCGGCGGGGTGACCTGCATCATCGGCCCTAACGGCTGCGGCAAATCGAACGTCGTCGACGCCATCTCCTGGGTCCTCGGCGAGCAAAGCCACAAGATGCTTCGCGCCGAGCGCATGTCCGATTGCATTTTCAACGGCACCGTGAAGCGCCCACCCATGGGCATTTCGGAAGTTTCACTCACCCTGGTCGATCCTGAGCTCGCTGACGCCGTGTCCAAAGTCCTCGGGCCAGAGCCTGTGACTGAGGCGTCCGCTGATACCCAAGCAGAAATGAGTACAGAAGCTCCGACCGAAGCGGAAACGGAATCGGCCGTGCTCTCCACAGAATCCGCGGCGATCACATCAGAAGACAGCGCCGAAAAATCCGGCAAGCCTTGGAAGAAGCGCGGCGCTGACAAACCCGCGATCAACGTCAAGCCCGGCGAAGTGGTTGTGGGCCGCCGTCTCTACCGTTCCGGCCAGAGCGAATATCTCATCAACGGCCGCGTGGCGCGTCTCCGCGACGTTCAGGAACTTTTCATGGGCATGGGCCTCGGGCCGGATTCTTACGCCATCATCGAGCAGGGCCGCATCGGCCAAATTCTCAACTCGCGCCCCATGGATCGCCGTGCGCTGATCGAAGAAGCCGCCGGTGTCACTGTTTACAAAACGAAGCGCCGCTTGGCCGAAGCCAAGCTGGAAGCCGCGAAAGTAAATCTTTCGCGCGTCAACGACATCCTCGTCGAAGTCGAGAAGCAGCTCGCATCCTTGAAGCGTCAGGCTTCGAAGGCCCGGCGCTATGCCGAGCTGCGCGAAGAGATGCGCGGCCTGATGCGTACCGTGCTCGCCAGCAAAGCGCAGCAATTGGAATCGGAAGCCGAGCGCCTGGAATCCGTGCTTGCGGAGCTGGTGGCCGCGGAATCGGAGCAAGCCACCGCGATTCGCGGACTCGAAGCCGAGCAGGAGCAGCTTGACGTCCGCAATTACGAGCTCGAAAACGAGCTGCGCCAGCTTCACAACCTGCTGAATCAATCCACGCTTGAACTCGACCGCGCCGAGAATCGCATCGCATTCAATCGCGAGCAGGAAGCTCAGATCGCCTCGCGCGTCAGTCAGCTCGCCGCGGAAATCTCTCAGTCAGGGGAGCAGGCCGCGCAGATTGAGGCGCGCGTCACCAGCCATCGCGAAAGCGTCGTGAACTTGCGTGCAGAATCCTCCCAGCTCGATTCGCATTTGCAGAATTTCGCTCGGCAGATCGAAACCGATGCAAGCGAGCAAGCTTCCCTCGATCAGCTGATCGCCAATCTGCGCGATGCTGCTTCCCGCAGCGGCGAAGATTCCGTGCGCGCGCAGGTTGAATCCTTGCAAGCCGAGGACTTCGTCGCGCGCATCAGTGCCGAACATGCGCAGCGTGAAAGCGTGCGTGCACGCTTCGAGCAGGAATCCCAGCAGAAGGCCGGATTGGTTCAGGCCGCCGAATCAAACCATCACGAAGCGGAAATCGGCGCGCTCGGTCTCGGGGAGCAAGTTCGCCAGGCGCAGCAGGCCCTTGCAACCCTGCGAAGCTCTCATCAAGAAGCCGCGCAACGGAATGAAAAGGTTCGCGAAGAGCTTTCCGCCGCCCGCGCCCGTCGCGGGTCGCTCGAACAAATATTGAATGACCGCGCCTACACCGCCGAAGCCGTGCAAAAGCTTTTCTCCGCCGCTGGCGGAAGCGAGGCGCGCGGCTTTCGCGCCGTCGGGGTGCTGGCCGATTACGCCGAAGTCGAGGAGCAGTACGAAGGCGCCGTCGAGCAGTTCCTGCGCGATGAACTGGAATATGTCGTCGTCGAGACTTTCGACCACGCCCGCGCCGGCGTCGCTCTGCTGCGCGAAGAAATGGGCGGCCGCGCTACGTTCTTCGTTGATTCCCTGCGCCATCTCAAATACGAGCCGAAGCCCGAGAGTTCTCCGCTTTCTTCGCCGAGCGTTGTCTCGCGTTTTGACCGCCTCGTCGATTTCCGCGACCCGCTCGGCCCTGCGGCAAAGCAATTTCTTTCGAAGTTGCAATCTGCCTATCTCATCGAGACTGCCTCGGAAGCCGAAAAACTCGCCCGCGAAAATCCCGAGCACTATTTCGTGACGCTCGACGGCACTTGCTATCACGGCCGAATGGTTACCGGCGGCCGTCCCGGCGAAGCCGGCCCGCTCGCGCTGAAGCGCGAGCTGCGCATGCATGAGGCCGAGGTCGTTCATCTGGAGCATGTCGTCGCCGACACGCAAGCCGCGCTCCGGCAACTGGCCGAAGATCAGCAGCGCACCGAAGCAGAGTTGCAGCACAAACTCGATGAGCACGTCGAAGCCGAAAAATCCCGCGTCAGCGCTTTCCATCAACTGGCGCAAGCTCGCGACGAAGCCGCGCGCGCCGAGGCGCAGCTTTTCGAAGCGCAGAACGAAGTATCACGCCTGGCAGCCGAAGCCGAGAACGCCCGCCTGCGCGCCTCCGACGCGCATCGGGCCAGCCAGCAGGCGCTGCTGTCGCGTACAAACGCCGAGCAAGAAGCCGCTGCTGCCGCCGAACGTCTGGCCATTCTCCGCGGAAAGTCTCAAGCCCAACAGAGCGAACTCGCCAGCCGCCGCGAAGAATTCGCCGCCATGGCGGAACGCTTGGCCAACGCCGCAACCCTCGAATTGCGTCTGACCGAAGAAGCCGAACAATCGCGCGAGCGGCTCGCTGCTCTTGTTGATCAGCGCGACGCGCTTCTTCGCGACCGCAAGGAGCGCGAAGCCAGCAACCTTCAGCTCGAACAGCAAGTCGCGCATCACCGCAGCGAAAAAGAGCAATTCGAGCAGCGCAAAGCCGGCCTCGAAGCGCAATGGAATTCTCTCCGCGAACGCGCCGGCGTTCTCGATGCCGAGCTGCGTGCTAAGCGGGAATCCCTGGAAGAGCTGCGCGGAAATCGCAACCAGCGCGAAATCGAAAAGGCCCGCAACGATTCCGATCGCGAGCATCTCCGCCAAACCTGCATTGCCGAAGCCAATGCTCATCCGGAGGAGCTCGTCGCGCAGCAGCAGCAACTGCTCACTGGCGAAGAGCTGGCCATATCGGAAACAAGCTACGCGGAGAAAAAGGAGCGCCTGGAATCCATGGGTCCGGTCAACATGATGGCGCTCGAGGAATTTCAGGAATGCGACCAGCGCAACGCCTTCCTGGCGCGCGAGCGCGATGATTTGGTGCAGTCGATACAGAACACCCAGCAGGCCATCAACGAGCTCGACACCGTGTCGCGTCAAAAATTCGAAGAGGCCTTCGCCATTATCAACCGCAATTTCTCCGAGGCTTTCCGCACGCTCTTCGGCGGCGGCACCGGCGAAATGCGCCTCACTGAGCCGGACAGTTCCGGCGATTGCGGCATCGACGTTGCCGCGCAGCCGCCCGGAAAACGCCTCCAGAACATTTTGCTTCTCTCCGGCGGCGAAAAAGCGCTAACCGCTCTCGCGCTCCTCATCGCCGTCTTCCGTTTCCAGCCGAGCCCCTTCTGCATTCTCGACGAAGTCGACGCTCCGCTTGATGAAGCCAACGTGGGCCGCTTCAATCGCATGCTCACGGAAATGGGTGAAGAAACGCAATTCATCATCGTCACCCACAATCGCAAGACCATGGAGATGGGCACCGTTCTCTACGGCGTGACCATGCAGGAACCCGGCGTCTCCAAACTCGTTTCCGTTCGCTGGGAAGAATCCGCGGACCGCGCGCAGTCCACCGCCGCGTAATTGCCTGCCGCATTTCGTCCGGCGGCGCAAAAAAGTTTTCCTCAGCCTCTTCGTTTAACGGTTGACATCGTTTCTCGCTGCGCTAAAATTACCTCCTCTTTAATTAAGGAATAAAAAGACGTTGGCTTCGCCTGGAATTTATCCCGCAATTTCACAAACGGACTTCGCCGGACTCAAACTCCTGGCGCGGGGAAAGGTCCGCGACATTTACGACCTCGGCGACCGCCTGCTGATCGTCGCCACAGACCGTCTTTCGGCCTTCGACGTCATCCTGCCCACGCCGATTCCCGACAAAGGCCGCGTCCTCACGCAGCTTTCTCTCTTCTGGTTCGACAAGCTGGGCGGAATCGTGCCGCATCACGTTATCAGCGCCACCGATTTCTCCGGCGACCTCGCGCCGCACGCCGAGGCGCTTCGGGGGCGCTCCATGATCGTGCGCCGCACCCAGCCTGTCCCCATCGAATGCGTCGCCCGCGGATACATCTCCGGCTCTGGCTGGAAGGACTATCGCGCCACCGGAAAAATCTGCGGCATTCCTTTGCCGGCGGGCCTCAAAGAATCCGACCGCCTGCCGGAAACGATTTTCACGCCGGCGACAAAGGCCACTTCCGGCCATGATGAGAATATTTCTTTCCAGGAAGCTGCCTCGCAAATTGGCGAATCCCTTGCCGGGCGCCTCCGCGACATCACTTTGGAAGTCTATCGCCGCGCTTCCGAATTCGCCGCCGAACGCGGCATCATCATCGCGGACACGAAACTTGAGTTCGGCCTGGATCGCGGCGAGCTTGTTTGGATCGACGAGGCGCTCACGCCGGACTCCTCGCGTTTCTGGCCCGCCGATTCTTACGAATCGGGCAAGCCGCAGCCGTCTTTCGACAAACAGTACGTGCGCGATTATCTGGAACGCATCGGTTGGTCGAAGCAGCCACCCGCGCCGGCCCTACCCGCGGACGTAGTCGACGCCACGCGCGCGAAATACCGCGAAGCGTATTCGCGGCTGACCGGGCGGCAACTCGAATAGGATTCTGCAACTAGCTTTATCCCAGCGGGGCCCCGGAGCAGTTTTTCGGAGGATGCAATCGTGAAGGATCAGTTGGAAGCGCTCATCACCCAGATGGTCGACCGGGGAATTTTGCTCGACGAGGCGCTCACCGAATTCGAAAGGCGCTTCATCAAGTGCGCCATGGACCATACTGCTGGCAACCAGTCGCGCGCCGCTCGCGTCCTGGGCATCCACCGCAACACCCTCAGCCGCAAAGTCGAGGAATACAAGCTCGAAAACGGCCACCACCGCGCTTAGTCCTGATTCCTGCTTACTTTGGTTCACGACCGACGTGTAAGTAATCCGCCGTCTATTTCATCGTAGCCACGAAAAATCTTCCGCAAAAATAAAAAGGCCGCCGCACCCGACAGATGCGACGGCCTTTAATCCAACGAATTTTTCTACACCCCTGGACGATGCGGCCGTTTCGCTGGGCCTTTCTCCGGCGGAATCACCGAGGGATCCACCTGGCACTTGTCGAAATACAGGAGAAAAGGCTGCGCGTCGTACTTCGTCAGCGTGCCGGTAAACTTGATGGCGTCCCCTTTTTGTAGACGCGACGCTTCCGGCTGCACGGGCGGCGCTGTCTGAGCTTGCTGACCAGCGCCCGCCGCCGGGGTCGCGCTCGCGGCTCCCGCTGCAGGCGTCGCCGTGTACACAGTCACGTCCAGGTTCGCCGTTGTGCCCGCCTGGATCTCCTCTCCTGTCGCCGCCGTGAACACCTTGAAGTCAATCGAATCGGTGCCCGGAGTGATGTCGATAATCTTGCCGACCACACTCGGAATTTCCTGTCCGCACACCGCCAGCCAAGTCATCTTGCCCTTATCGCCGCCGCCCTGCAGATCCGTCAAAATGGAAAGCAGGTTGCTGGCCTGCAGCACTTTGCCCAAATCCGACGCGCTTGGAAGCGAATACGTTGTCGGCCGCGTTGCCTGCGTGCCGGCCAGTTGAATCAACTCGTTCATTTGGTCGTCAAGCAAGCTCCCGCAGGCCGGCTGCTCATAATTGAACATCTGCGCGCGCAAATACGAGCGCATTTGTGCTTCGCCCGGTCCCTTCAGCGCAATCGAGCGCGACAAACTCCAGAAGCCGTTCATGTAAAGATCGGCAAGCGCTTGACTGGAGGCGTCTGTCGGCGCCGCCGCCGCGGGAGTCGTCGTAGCAGGAGGTTGGCCGTTGGGCGGCGTCTGCGGCGCAGCGGGCGCCTGAGCGGGAGTTTGTTGCGCCGCCAGCTGCAAGTAGGCCACTCCAATCTGGAAGTACGTGGCCGCAACAGTCTGATCGGTGCTGCCGCTGGACGCGATATAGGCGTTGTACGAATCGATCGCGTTCTTATAATCCTTCGCTCGGTACGCCGTCGATCCCGCAGTGTAGTTGAATAAAATCTCAAATGGCTTCTTTTGCTGCGCGAACTGATCGTCCGTCATGTTCGCCGGCTTAGGGATCTGGCCCAGCAGACTCAGCCCGTCGATCGCTGATTGTCGCGCCTTCGTGAGCTCGTCCGCCGCGTTCGCGTCCTTCTCGTTGAAAGACTGGTTGAACGCCACCGCGCGGAAATAGAGCGCCTGCACCCTGTCGCCCATCAACCTTTCTTTGGACATCCCCGGAATGAGCAAGTACTTGTCATCGGGCACGGCCACAAACTTGTCCGTGTATTCAATTAGCTTCGGATAGTTCTTCGTCTGGTTGTAGGCGGTGTAGTACTGTTGATAGACCAGCGGCATGAGCGAGGAGTTCGGAAACTTGGTCACAAAATCATCCAACGCCTGAACCTTGGCCTGCGGATCGGTTTGACCCGCAGCAGCCTGATACGCGTTGTATTCCGGTAGCGTATACGGCGTCTTCGAACTCTGCTGATCATCCTGCGCGGAGGCCCTCGGCGCCGCACAACACAGCAGCGCCGCCCCAAGCCACACAATCGCGTTCGCGACGACCCACTTTCGCATCATCGTTCTCCTGCCTCCTCGGCCAAATTCGCTATCATTGCGTGAAGCCGTATCCGCGATTGCACTTGTGAAGACTTCGGGCACGCAGAAACTGTCGAATTATAGGGAAACGCCAGAACTCCTGCAAGGCCCCTTTCGCTGACGCGAAACATTTGAGCCGCTCCCCCACACCCGGGTAACGCTCCCATTCAGATGATAAGATGATGAATGAGCGCGAAATGTCGCCCTTCTAGGAGTACACATCATGACCAATTCCTCACTAGCTGGAAAAACTGCCCTCATTACCGGCGCAAGCCGCGGAATTGGCTTCGCCATCGCGCAACGCCTTGGTCAATGCGGCGCTCGCGTCGCTCTTTGCGGACGCCACCAGGACACCCTTGATGCCGCGTGCGCGCGCCTTCGCAACGACGCCATCGATGCTTTCGCTCTCACAGCAGACGTATCTCGCAGCGCTCAGGTTGCCTCGCTCGTCGAGAAAACCCTCGCGCGCTTCGGCGCCGTCGACTTCCTCGTCAACAACGCAGGGACCGGCCGCTTCGGCCCCGTGCAGGAGTTCAGCGAAAGCGATTGGGACAATATGTTAGACACCAACTTGAAGGGAGTGTTCCTGGTGAGCCGCGCCGTTATGCCCACAATGATTTCCCGCGGCCAGGGCCACATCGTGAATATCAGCTCCCTCGCGGGCAAGAACTCCTTCCCCGGCGGAAGCCTTTATTGCGCCTCCAAATGGGGCCTGCTCGGCCTCACCTACTGCATGGCCGAAGACCTGCGCAGCCACGGCGTCCGCGTCACCGCCATTTGCCCCGGCTCCGTCGCCACCGAATTCGGCCATCCCTCGACAAAGAACGTCCAGAAAATGCTCCAGCCGCACGACGTGGCGCACGCCGTCGAGATGGTCATCACCGCTGAACCGCAAAGCTTCATCAGCGAAGTCGTCATGCGTCCCACGCAAAAACCCTAGCTCGCTTTGGACCCCTTTTCCTCCGTCCCCTCTTTCTCACTCTAATTCTGCCTCTGCTCTTGACATCATTTCCTTCTTATACTATTTTGCTCTAGGCCTAGAGCAAATAGACCTCCGCCCGCGGATTCGCAAAGGAGACTGCATGAGCAATCGCCAACCGCGCGACCTTTTCCCCGGCGCACTTGAGATGATGATTCTCCGCACCTTGAAAGCCCAGCCTCTCCACGGTTACGCCCTCGTGCAGCACATCAAACGCGCATCCGACGACCTGCTGCAAATCGAAGAGGGCTCGCTCTACCCGGCCTTGCAGCGTCTGCTCAAGGAAGGCTGCGTCAAGGCCGAGTGGGGCATTTCGTCCACCAATCGCCGCGTGCGCATTTACCAATTGACCCCCGCTGGCGCCAAGCATCTCGACCGCCAAGTCTCGAGCTTCGAGCAAATGCTCGAAGGCATCGCGCGCGTCCTCGCCCCGGCGAAATCATGAAGGCGAAATCATGAACTGGTTCGCTCAAATCCTTCGGCGCCACAGGCCAGTAGGGCCGTTTTGTAGCTCATGTCCCGTTCCGATCGTTTTTATCAGGACTGACATGAGGCTCCTGCATCCTGGAGGTTTTGCATGAACTGGCTCACTCGATTGTTCTCGCGTCGTCGCCTCTACTCCGATCTCTCCGCTGAAATGGCTGCGCATTTACAAGAAAAGACCGACGAGCTCGTCGCCTCCGGCATCTCCCGCGCAGAGGCCACGCGCATTGCTCGCCGCGAATTCGGCAACGTCACGCTCCTCGAAGAGCGCAGCCGCGAAGTCTGGCAATGGCCCTCCCTCGAAAGCTTTCTTGCCGACATCCACTTCGCCCTGCGCATGCTGCGCAAATCCCCCGGCTTCGCCGCCGTCGCCATCCTCACTTTGGCATTGGGCATCGGCGCCAACACCGCCATCTTCAGCCTGGTCGATGGCATCCTTCTTCGACCGCTTCCCTATCCTCATTCGGATCGGATCGTCTACCTTTCGTGGCAATCGAAAAGCGGCCTCATTCCCGATCTCACCACGCCCGAATTTGAATTCTTCCGCGACCACAACAGCTCGTTTGCGTCCCTCACAGGCGTGCGGGATTTCATGGACCAGGAACTGAAAACCGGGAGCACGACCCAGTGGGTAAAAGCTCTCTACGTCACGGACGGGTTTTTCGAAACCCTCGCGATCAATCCACAGCTGGGACGCCCCTTCGGCCGTGAATATACGCGCCCTAACGGTTCCTACGCCTCTGTTCTCACCGACTCCCTGTGGCGCAGCGCCTTTGCCGCCGATCCCAACATCGTGGGCCGCCAAATCGTCCTCGACAATCAAAGCTACATCGTCACCGGAGTGCTGCCGCCCGGCTTCAAGTTCACAGAGCCCGCCGATCTGATCGCTTCTCTGCATCTCGGCACCAGCCTCGGCGACCAAGGGCTAAACACAGACGTAATCGGACGCCTCAAGCCGGGCCTCTCTCTTTCTCAGGCGCAAGCGCAGATGCCTCTCCTGACGCAGCAATTCCTCGCCCAAGCTTCCCAAATGCAGCAGCAGCAAGGGCCGGGCTACATTCATCTCGACCGCTACCAGCAGTACCTCGCCACCGATTACCGCATGAGCCTTCTGATGCTGCTCAGCGCCGTGGGCCTGCTGCTCCTGATTGCCTGCGCCAACGTGGCCAGCTTGCTTCTGGCGCGCGCCACTTCGCGGCGGAAAGAGATCGCGATTCGCCTCGCACTTGGCGCGGGCCGGCGTCGCCTGCTCCAACAGTTTCTCGCCGAAGGTCTGCTCTTGGGAATCGCCGGCGCCGCCGCGGGGTTCGCCGGAGCCGTGGCCATTTTGCGCACCTTTGTCTCCGCGATTCCGTGGGATCTTCCCTCCGTCGATCGCATCGGCCTCGATGGCCGGATCTTGTTCTTCACATCGCTCGTGGCCATTGCCGCCAGCATCGTTTTCGGCCTCGCCTCTTTTTTCCAGACGCGCAAGCTGGACCTGAACAGCTCTCTGAAAGACGGCCGCTCGGTCGCCGGCGCCAGCCGCAGCCACACCGGCCTTCTGAATACGCTCGTCGTGGGCGAAGTGGCAATTTCACTGATGCTCGCCCTCGGCGCAGGCCTGTTGATGGAAAGCCTCTACAACCTCTACCAGGAAAAACTCGGATTCAATCCGGCGCACCTCATGGTCATGGCGACGCCATTCTCTCCGGCCTTGGCTACGTCGGCCGCGCGCGTTTGGAGTTTCGAAAGTCAGGCGCTCCAGCGCATTGAAGCAATTCCCGGCGTCGAGTCGGCCGCAGTTGTGTCCGCCGCGCCATTGCATGGCCGGGGCAACCTGCCCGCGCAGCGTGACGGCCATCCCGAGGACAGCATCGGCCCCATGGAATACCGCCCCATCAGTTCCAGTTATTTCTCCACCATGGGAATTCCGATCTTGCGCGGCCGCGTGTTCCAGCAAAGCGACTTCGCTTCCTCCGCGCCCGTTGCCGTCATCAACGAAACTCTCGCGCGCGCCTGGTGGCCCGGCCAAAACCCCATTGGCGGCCGCATTGTTATCGGAGAATTCCAGGGGCGCCAGCTTTTCCAAATGCCGGCGCCTCCCGCGGAAATTATTGGCGTCGCCGCTGACGTGAAAGGACGGCTGCTGAGTCGGCCCGCCCCGGCCATGATGTACGTGCCGGCATCGCAGGGCCTTCTGATGGGCTCCACGGATTGGGTCGTGCGCACCACCGCGCCGGCGGGAATCGCTGACGCATTGCGAAAAGCGATCACCGGCGTCGTCCCCGATCAGCGCATCGTCGATCTTGAACCCATGACGCAGCTCATTGGCGCATCCGTGGCCCAGCCAAACTTCGAAGCTTTTCTGATGGGAACGTTTGGCGCGCTGGCGCTGATCTTGACGCTTGTCGGCGTCTACGGCGTGCTCAGCTTCCAGGTTGCCCAGCGCACTCACGAAATCGGCGTGCGTATCGCGCTCGGCGCCACTCGCCGCGACGTCATGCGGCTGGTCATCGCCAAAGCCATCAAAGTCGCCGCACTCGGCGTCTTGATTGGCCTCATCGCCGCCTTCGCTTTGACGCGCCTGATGGCCTCGTTGCTTTATGAGGTGCGGCCCACTGATCCGGTGGTATTCGCTTCCGTTGCGATTTTGGTTCTTGTCGTTGCCTTGCTGGCTGCCTATTTGCCGGCCCGCCGCGCCATGCGCGTCGATCCCATGGTTGCTTTGCGTTATGAATAGGAATTCTGCTGTAGCTCATGTCCCGCCAGTGCTGTCTTTGCGCTGGCTGACATGAGGCTTCTGCATCCTGGAGGTTTTGCATGAACTGGCTCAGCAAATTGTTCTCGCGTCGCCGCCTCTACTCCGATCTCTCCGCCGAAATGGCTGCGCATTTACAAGAAAAAATCGATGCGCTCGTCGCCTCTGGCATGTCCCGCGCAGAAGCCACGCGCGCTGCCCGCCGCGAATTCGGCAACGCCACGCTCCTCGAAGAGCGCAGCCGCGAAGTTTGGCAGTGGCCCTCCCTCGAAAGCTTTCTTGCCGACATTCGCTTCGCCTTCCGCATGCTGCGCAAATCCCCGGGCTTCACCGCCGTTGCCGTACTCACCCTCGCCCTCGGCATCGGCGCCAACACCGCGCTCTTTTCCGTTGTCAACGGCGTCCTGCTGAATCCGTTGCCGTTTCCCGATCCCGATCGTTTGGTCACCGTGGCCGCCAGCAAGCCCAATTTTGCGCGCGGCTCGATTTCCTATCCCAATTTCCTCGATTGGCACCGCATAAACCAGTGCTTTTCGTTCTTCGCCGTTTCGCGATCCAGCGGCTACCTGCTGACCGGCGCAGGCAACGCGGAGGAACTAAACGCTGCCCTGGTCACCTCGGACTTCTTTCCCATGCTTGGCGTCAAGCCGGTCCTCGGCCGCTCGTTCACGCCCGCCGAAGATGAAATCGCAGCATCGAATGTCGTCGCCATTAGCACCGGCCTCTGGCAGAGGAAGTTCGGCTCCGCGCCCGACATCATCGGCAAAGGCATCTCGCTCGACGGCAAGGGCTACACCATCGTGGGCGTGTTTCCCGGCCATCTGGACCTGCCGATGCGCTACTTCAGTTCCGTGGATATTTACACTCCCCTCGGCGAATTTCGGAATCCCGTGCTTAGCAATCGCCTCGCCGGGCTGGGCATTCACGGCATTGCCCGCCTCAAAACCGGCGTCACCATCGAACAGGCCCGCACGGACATGCAGCGCGTCACTAACTACATGGCGGAAACCTATCCCAGCGCCGATAAGGGAACCGGTGCCACTCTAGACCCGATGAAGGAAAGCATGGTCGGAAAAGTCCGCTCGTTCCTGCTGTTGTTGCTCGGCGCCGTGGGACTCGTGCTGCTGATTGCCTGCGTCAACGTCGCCAATCTGCTGCTCGCTCGCAGCACGGGCCGCAGCCGCGAGATCGCCGTGCGCTCGGCTCTCGGCGCAGGCGCCAGCCGCATCATCCGCCAGATGCTCACCGAAAGCATTCTGCTCGCGGCGCTCGGCGGCGCGCTTGGACTTGCCATCGCCGCCGTGGGCACACGTGGCGCGCTCACCGCGCTGCCCGCCACTTTGCCGCGTGCGAGCGAAGTGGGAATGGACGCGCGAGTGCTCTGGTTCACCGTATTGCTCTCGCTGTGCGCCGGAATTCTCTTCGGCTTGGTTCCCGCGATGCGCACCGCGCGGCGGCAGCACCTACGAAACGCTGAAGGAAGGCGGCCGTGGCGCCGTCGGCTCGCGCCACCGCACGCAAGGCGTTCTGGTGGCCGTCCAAATGGCGCTGGCCCTCGTGCTGCTCACCGGCGCGGGACTGGTGATCCGCAGCCTCGCTCAATTGTGGAACGTCGATCCCGGATTCAATCCGGACAACATTTTGACCTTCAATCTCGCCCTTCCGCCGCAAATGAACACCGCTCCTCCCGCGGCCATTCGCGTGGCGCTCCGCAATTTCGACGCAGCCATCGCGGCTACTCCCGGCGTGGAAGCAGAGTCGCTCTACTGGGGCGCACTGCCCATGTACGCCGAAGATGACAACTCCTTCTGGATTGCAGGCCAACCCCAGCCCGCTAGCCAAAGCGATATGAACGGCGCGCTCAACTATACCATCGGCCCGGACTACTTGAAGGTCATGCGCATTCCCTTGCTCGCGGGACGCTTTTTCACCGACCACGACGACGAACATTCCAAGCCCGTCGTCGTCGTCGACGATGTTCTGGCGCGAAAGTATTTTCCGAATGGCGATGCCGTCGGCAAGGTGATCTACCAAGGAACTCCGGATAACTCCTTCGAAATCGTCGGCGTCGTCGGCCACGTGAAGCAATGGGGGCTCGACACCGACGCCCAAAATTCCCTGCGCTCGCAGTTCTACTTTTCCGTCAAGCAATTTCCCGACAGCATCATCTCCCTGATGCCCTCGAACACCGGCGTCGTCGTGCGCTCCTCGGGAAACATCCTCGGCCTGATGGACTCGATTCGCCGCGCCAGCGACCAGCTCAACAAGGACGAAGTGATTTCCGCCGTCGTGACCATGCACACGATCATCCAGTCTTCGCTGGCTCCGCGGCGTTTCGCCATGATGCTCCTCGGATCGTTCGCCGCGCTCGCTCTCGTGCTCGCGGGCATCGGTCTCTATGGCGTCACTGCTTACGCCGTCGGCCAGCGCACTCACGAAATGGGCATTCGCATGGCGCTCGGAGCGCAGAAGCGCGACGTTTTTCGGTTGGTCATTGGCCAGGGACTGCGGCTGGCTCTCGTTGGCGTCGCCATCGGAGCAGCGGCGGCGCTGATTCTCATCCGCCTGCTGTCGAGCTTCTCGCAGTTGCTCTACGGTGTCGGAGGGAGTGATCCTATAACTCTCATCGCCGTCGCCACTGTCCTGCTCGGCGTCGCGTTTCTTGCCTGCTACATTCCCGCGCGCCGCGCCATGAGAGTGGACCCGATGGTTGCTCTTCGCTATGAGTGATGTTTTTGCCTGTGTAGCGCAGAGCCACGCTTTTCCTGGTTCTGCGGCATTTGCCCGGTGTAGCTCAGGTCCCGGCGTCGCGTTCCTGGCGACGCCTGACCTGAGGCATTTAAGGAGGCCATCATGAACTGCCTCACTCGACTGTTTTCTCGCCGCCGGCTAGGACTGTTTTGTAGCTCATGTCCCGCCAGTGCCGTCTTTGCGCTGGCTGACATGAGGCTTCTGCGTCCTGGAGGTCTTGCATGACCTGGCTCACTCGCCTGTTCTCGCGCCGCCGCCTCTACTCCGATCTCTCCGCTGAAATGGCTGCGCATTTACAAGAAAAGACCGACGAGCTCGTCGCTCGCGGTATGTCCCGCGCAGAAGCCACGCGCATCGCCCGCCGCGAATTCGGCAACGTCACGCTTCTCGAAGAGCGCAGCCGCGAAGTCTGGCAATGGCCCTCCCTCGAAAGCTTTTTCGCCGACATTCGTTTCGCGCTGCGCATGCTGGGCAAATCCCCCGGCTTCACCGCCGTCGCCATCCTCACCTTGGCCCTCGGCATCGGCGCCAACACCGCCATCTTCTCCGTCGTTGACGCTGTGCTGCTGCGCCCGCTTCCCTATGAGCAGCCCGGCCGCCTGGTCACGGTCTCCGAGAGCAATCAGCACAATGATCCAGCCACGCGAAACGCTGTCGCTCCCGGAAATTTCCTCGACTGGCGTGACCGGAATCATGTCTTCGAGCAAATCGCCGCCGTTAACCTGCCGGGCTACACCATCACTGGGACGGACCGGCCGGAGCGTGTCCTCGGCGCCGCCATTTCTGCCGGCATGCTCCAGCTCCTGGGCCTTCGCCCGGCGCTCGGTCGTGAGTTTGCGCCCGCGGACGATCACGCTGGCGCAAGCCCGGTCGTGATGCTCAGTCATTCCCTTTGGGAGCGTCGATTCGGCGGCAGTCCCGGCGTGCTCGGCAAGCCGCTCCAGATGGGAATGACTTCCTATACCATTGTTGGCGTCCTCCCTGCTGGATTGGCATTTCCGGATCCCGACGTGGCTCTTTGGGTTCCTCTCGAACAAACTCTCACGCCCGAAAACATGCACTGGCGCAACTCGCACTATTTGAATGTCTATGCGCGATTGAAGCCGGGGGTGACGCTAGCCCAGGCACGCGAGGAAATGAATCGCATTGCCCAAGACTTAAAACACGAGAATCCCGATTCCAATAGCGGCGCCGGAACATTCATTCTCCCGCTCCAGGAGGACATCGCTGGTTCCATTCGCCCCGCACTTCTGACATTGCTCGCAGCGGTCGGTTTTGTTCTCTTGATTGCCTGCGCCAATGTCGCCAATCTGCTGCTCGTCCGCGCCTCGGGTCGCCGCAAGGAACTGGCCATTCGCTTGGCTCTAGGCTCCGGTAGATTGCGCCTGGTGCGCCAGATGCTGACCGAGAGCGTCCTCTTGAGCGTGACGGGCGGCGCGGCCGGGCTGCTCGTGGCGGCATGGATGAAAAGTCTACTTCTGGCTCTGCGGCCAGAAAGCCTGCCCCAATTCAACGCCATCCAGATGGATAGTCGCGTGCTCTGGTTCACCCTGGGAATTTCTCTCGCCACGGGCTTGCTGTTCGGACTGGCGCCGGCGCTCCGCGCCACCGAGCTGAGCATCAACCCGGCGCTGCACAGCACTTCGCGCAGCGCTACAACCGGCAAGAGCGCACAGCGCCTCCAAAACGCGTTCGTGATCGGACAAATCGCCATCTCCTTGTTGCTGCTCGTCGGAGCCGGCCTTGCGATTCGGAGTTTTTTTCGCTTGCGCGGCAGCGACCTCGGTTTTCGTACCGATCACACCGTCACCGCGCGCGTGACTATCTCCAGCGACAAGTATTCCCGCGACGATCAAGTCGTCACTTTCTGCGATCGCATTCTCGAGCGCATTCGCCGGACCCCGGGCGTCGAATCTGCCGGTATGACCAGCTTTCTTCCGCTCACTGGCTACGATTTTGACAACAGCTTCGACGTCGTCGGCCGTCCGCCCCGCCCGCCATCGGATCGACAGTACGCCCTGATTCGTGTTGTGGACCCACAGTACTTCGGCGTTGTCGGCATTCCTCTTCTTCGCGGCCGTGGGATTGAGAGCCACGATCGTCTCGGCGCTCCGCGCGCGGTTGTCATCAGCCAGTCCATGGCCCAACGACACTGGCCACACGGAGACCCGCTCGGTCAGCGCCTGGTTGTGTATATGGGGCAGAATCAAGACCCTTGGGAGATCGTTGGCGTCGTGCGCGATGTACGTACGGACATTGCCGCGGATCCCCAACCGACAATTTACTTCCCCTACGCCCAGATGCCCTACCGCTTCATGGTGCTGGCCGTGCGCACCCACGCCGATCCCCACGCGATGATCGGAACGATTCGCGAGACGGTGCGCAGTCTGGACGCGGATGAGCCCATCTATCAGACGCACACTCTGGAGGAAGTTGTCAGCCAATCCCTTGTGCCGTGGCGCTTCTCCATGACGCTCCTCGGGATCTTCGCCGCCATGGCCCTGCTGCTCGCCGCCGCCGGAATTTACGGCGTCATGGCCTACCTGGTTGCGCAGCGCACACACGAAATTGGCGTGCGCATGGCCCTCGGAGCCCAGCGGCGCGACGTTTTCCGCCTCGTCGTAGGCCAGGGACTGTTTCTTGTGCTCGGAGGCTTGGCCGTGGGAATCGCGGGAGCGCTGGCGCTGACGCGCTTGATGAACACACTGCTCTTCGGCGTCACCGCCACCGATCCGCTTACCTTCGCCGTCGTCACTCTCTTGTTGACGCTCGTCGCCCTCGCCGCCTGCTACATCCCCGCGCGCCGCGCCATGCGCGTCGATCCAATGGTCGCCCTTCGATACGAATAGCCACCGAACGTTGTTGCGCCAGGCGCGCGAGAACTAGCCCCGCCCTGGCACAACAATTCGCCTGCTGGAATAAACGCCCAGCCTTCTGCGTCCCTCATCCAGCTAATGCGGACGACCGGGTCGGCCAGGCCGGGCGGGATGATGCTCTTCCCTCACGCGAACCCCAGAGCGCGCAGCCGTGCGTTCCCGCGGGCTGCGTCCGACCAGCGCATGGTGCTCCACACGCGCGCCCCGGGCATATCGATGAACCCCAGGGTATGGATGGACGTAGCTGCCTCGGTTCGCCCAAGTCCGTCCCCAGCGCGCATTGTTGATAAAGAACGCATGGTTGGCCCAGATGATCCGGCTGCTGCCCCAACCCCATGGCCGGAACCACCCGCCAATCGCGATGCCGAATCCGAACACGATCGCGCCGCCAACAAAGAACCCAGGCCGTGGCGGAGCGAAAACAATCAGCGGATCGTACGCCGGAACCACGATGAACGCCGGATTCACAGGCATAATGTCGATGTACGGGCCGCCGGACACCACAATCTGCCCGTTCGTGCGCAGATACCCATACTCTTTCGCTTTGTGCCGCTCCCTTTGCACCGCGTCCATCACGTCGGGACGCTGCGCCAGCACCGCGTTGCCCAAATCCGTGGTCCAGTCCATGTCCGAAGCCATCATGTCCAGCACCGACGGGAACGGTAGCAGCGCCTGCACGCTGGGATCCCACGGCAGTTGATCGTTCGTAATCGCGTTCGCCAGCTCCTGCCCGCTCAGGTAGTGATGGTCGTCCGACCACTTCGCGGCGTCCGCTATCTGATCGGGAAAGGTCGATGCGGTCAGAACCTGCGCCAGCAGCGAATCAGGATACAGAGCGACGCGCGAAACCATCTTGTCGAGTTGATCGGGAGCATAGTTCGGCGGTGGCGCCTGCTGATCTTGCGCCAATACCGGCTGCACGCACAGACTGGCGCTCACCAGCATTGCCAGGCAAATCGTCCAGACGTTGGGCCTCCGCGGGAAGTGTCGCATCGTGTTTTCCTCCGAACCTTGAGATGCTCCGGACATTCCCCAAGTTTCGCTGCGCCATTCGAAGGTTACCCGTCCCATTTCCTTTTCGCGCCTGCCCGACGCCTTTCGTCGGGGCGCCCTGCCCGTGCGACAGTTCGCTTTGTAGCGGCCGGTTCATCCCGCCCGTGAAGCCCGCCCTCGCTACGTGCCGACTTCCTTTCCGCGCCACGTTCCCGTTGACGTCCGCGCGAACTGACGCCGGCCCTTCGCCTCACACTTGTCATTCCGAGCGAGGATGCGACCAGCATCCGACGAGGAATCTGCTTTTCGCTTTTGCCGTGTAGCGCAGAGCCATGTTTCTTGTGGTCTGCGGCTTTTGCCTTTGTAGCGGCGGGTTTATCCCGCCACTCCTTCGTTTTTTCGTTGTCATGTTGAGCCGCCCGCCGCTTGCCCGCCGTGGTGGGCAGGCGAGCGCAGCAAAGGATCTCGCCTCGGAATTATGCCCAGCACAGCCGTTTCGGTGGTGACTCAGTTTCCAATTAGCGCAGCGTGGCTTGCAAAATATACTAAGTGGCTGGCTCGGGCTTGCCCTTTTCCTCGAAGATCATCCTCTTGCATTTATCGAGAGCTTCGTGCCCGTGGCTGTCATCGAGTTGCGTCAGTTCGTTTTCCGCTTTGAGGAATCCGGAGCTGATATGCTGCTGCAGAAAATAGGTTTTGCCAGCCTCGAGGGTCAAGGTTAGTCGACTGGCGTTTTCAGACTGCGAGCAAAACTTGTGTTCGCCCGGGTCGGCCAGAAAAACAAAATAGGAATTGGCCATATTCACGCCCATCCAGTTTCCATCCATGGACAATTTTGTTTGAATGGCGGCGCCGAAATGCGTAGGACGAACCGCATAGACCATGGCTTTACCGGCGGGGAGCGGCGCCAATTCGATGGGATCTTTGTCCTTAACTTTCTTGGTGGAGTGATGCACGGCAAGCCCGCAACCCGACATCTTCTGCGCACTGGCGGTGGGGCCCGTGAGGGCGAAAGCGATTAGAAGCATGGCCGCGCTTTTTATCGTGCACCTCCGAATTGAACCGCAATTTCCGTTTTGAGCTTTTCCTTCGCCCGAAATCCTAGATCTCTTGACAGCAACAGGGCAACGCAGGAAAGCCGCTGTATTCTTAATCCATATTTCTTATTCACGTCAAGTCCCGATAAGTTGCACCATCAGAAACTGGCCCACCACCAAAGTTCGGCACGAAGTGCGCGTGGGAAGGTGTAGTGGAAGTGGATTTTCGGGTCCAATGCCGGAAAGCTCGGGGAGAGGGTTAGTTTCCGATTACCGCGTTTACCAGCACTTGAGGATTAGTTCCGGTTTGCTCGTCATCCATTCCGAATCTGACTTGCGCCAAAACCAGTGAAGTACAATTGACTTCGTGCCTCAAAAGTCCGGCCACGAGACTTGCGGTTTCAAACGCGGTAACGAAAGCGTAGAATTTGTGCCAATCCACGGAGGGCGAAAAACAATGCGCCGGTACCATCACATCGGAATTCCCACTACCGAAGTGAAGCCTGGGGAGACCCACTTGAAACACCTGAAAGTCTTTGTCGTCAGCCACGACAAAAGCGAATTCGGCGTGGAGTGGATGCGTTTCGAAGCGGACGCAGCGGTTCCTGATCTCGTCCGGCACGTTCCGCACGTCGCGTTTGAAGTGGCTGATCTCGCCTCCGAGCTTGCTGGCCGCGATGTCCTGATTCTTCCTAACAGCCCATCCGACGGCGTCCGCGTCGCGTTCATAGTCGAAAACGGCGCGCCCATCGAACTGCTCGAATTCACCGACCCCAACCACCCTGCCCGCCGCCAGCAGAGCAAGATGCTGATACAAACGCCCTCCATCCAAAGCACCTCTTAGTTAAATGAGAAACGTCGTGAAATTGAGCGTGAATCGCCAACTTCTTAGAAGCCGTTCATGGGACACCCTGGGGATAACGCTTGTCCCCAACACAATGTCTCGTCCACCTGAAGAGTAAGAAGCTAAAAGCACTTTGCAAAGGGCGTCAAATGTCACTCACGCATGGCACGCAGAGCAGTACAATCACGGTCTCTCGAAAATCGCTGTCTACGAACTGAGGAGCATGATGGAGCACAACTTGCATCACACAATATCGCTTCTCACTCGCACCCCCGCTGCTCTCAATGCGCTTCTGCGTGATCTACCGGAAACGTGGACGTTCCGAAATGAAGGTGAAAACACCTGGAGCGCGTTCGATGTCCTCGGCCATCTGATTCACGGCGAACGCACTGATTGGATGCCACGGGCGAAGCTAGTCCTGAAATTTGGCGAGACTAAGACGTTTGAGTCCTTTGATCGTCGGGGGCACGTGCGGGAGAGTCAGGATAAGTCGCTAGGGCAATTATTGGATGAATTTGCTCGTTTGCGGTCAGAAAACCTTGACGAACTGCGCGCATTGAATCTGCGGCAGGAGGACCTCGAGCGACGTGGACGACATCCTGCCCTCGGAGTAGTTACTCTTTCAGAGCTGCTGGCGACCTGGGCAGCCCATGACTTAACTCATCTGCACCAAATCTCAAGGGTAATGGCCCACCAATACCGAGAGGCCGTGGGTCCGTGGAGCAGATACCTCGGAGTGCTGCAGTGCGCCGGCCACAGCGCTCCTTCATGAACTGTCCAGATGGATCTGGCAGATACAACAGGGGGGACGCGATTCCACCCGAGTCGTCGGCAACCCGGAAGTAATCGCGCATCAGGTCTCCTGGGATTACTTCCGAATTGCCCGTCATCCGCTCAGAATCGCCGGACATAAGCTAATTTGACGGTAGGAATCGCCGAGCAGTCATTGTAAACGTTTCGCTGTCCAGCTTCGGACGACACAATGTGCAAAAACGACAAAGGTCGGGGGAACGTTCAGAGTCGGGCGGCTTGGTCTAGGAGCCTTCGACCTTGGGCGCCGACTGAGCTCCTAGCGGTTCGCGGAAAGGATCCATCGGAATCGGCGCGTACTCGACATCGATGATCTCGAGATGCTCCGTCTTCGCTGGCGCGCGCAGGTCCACGCGGTCGCCGGGGCTCGCCTTCATCAGCGCATTGGCAAGAGGCGAGCGCCAGCTGATGTAGCCGCGGTCGAGGTCCACCTCGTCGATGCCGACGATCGAGACGACGTGTTCGAGGCCGGCGGCGTCCTTGTAGGTCACGGTTGCGCCGAAGAAGACGCGCGTAGCGGCTGATCCCGGCCGCGGAGCGGCGGGATCGACGACCACGGCCGCGGCAATGCGTTTCGTGAGAAAGCGAATCCGCGAATCGATCTGGGCTAACCGTCGCTTGCCGTAGAGGTAGTCGGCGTTTTCACTGCGGTCCCCGTTACTGGCAGCCCACGCTACGACCTCCACCACCGCGGGCCGCTCGCGACTCAGTAGGAACCGATGCTCGTCTTTCAGTCGCTGCAACCCGGCGGGCGTGATGTAGTTTTTGAGCGTCGGCCCCGCTTCCTCGCGCACCGGTTCTCGGAGCGGCCGCTTTGTTCGCATTTGCCAATCTGCCATGGGATTTCGTGTACTTGTGGGTGACCCAATCTCGGAAGGTCCGCGCCTCGGTCCCGATAATTCCCCGCACGGAGGACGTGGCGTACGCGGCCTAGATGTCGAATGATACATCGGTCTTTCCTGTGGCGCTCTTAGAAAATGCGGTGACCCGTCCGATTGCATATCAAGGCGAAGAAGTATGCGGTTCACCTAAGCGATGAGGCGCCCATTTCCAATGAGTTGTTTGTGTTCGACCTGTAGGCCCACACTGATTCCGGAAGGATGGTCGGCAACACGGAAGTTATCCTAAGTCCCGATAAGTCGGGTTATCGGAAACTACGCCACCAAGTCAACCTGAGTCACTGCCAGTTTTCGCTTGACTCTTAGTTAACTATATGGTACACAGTAGCTTGCAGCCTGGAATTCCAGCCCTGCTCACAACTGAACGGGAGGACTAGCCGCGGCGACGCGGCTTTTCGCTTTTTATGCGCTTTCTAAATTCTAATCGCGGAAATATGAAAAATCAGAAATCGATGCAACGCAAACAAAATAAACGGTCGGAGCCATTTCTAATCGCGGAAATTTCTGCTTTTAGGAAATTTATCTGGCCGCTTTCGAACGGTCGCCCGGTGTCCCTTCCCGTACCTGCCTATGCGCCACTAGCCCCTCGCGGCTATCGATTAGAACTTCCGATAACTCCCGCGCAATCGATCGTTTCAAGAATTCTAATCGGTACACAAAACACCAGTCCCAAATCGTTAAGTCTTTGGAAACAAAGCGAATGGCAATTTCTAATCGGGACTAAAATCGCACTTTTGGGACCCAATCAGCCTTTTTCCCGCGCGCTACCGTCCCGCGCGCCTCGGCGTTATACTCCGCGATGGAAATCTCGGGCCAAGTTCAAACTGTGAGATGAAAAGGAGAATCGCGAATGAACGCTTACGACCGAGTGATGCCTTTGATCGGCCGGATTTTAATCAGCATCGTTTTTCTCCTGAGCGGAGCGGTGAAGTTGATGTCTTGGAGCATGGTCGCGTCCATGATGGCTTCCAAGGGCTTTCCTATCGCCACTGCCATGCTCGCCGGCGCGGTCATCGTCGAAGTTCTTGGCGGTCTCTGCCTGCTGCTCGGGTTCAAGGCGCGCATCGCTGCGTTTATCCTGTTCCTTTATCTGATTCCCGCCACGCTCGTCTTCCACAATTTTTGGGCCATGCAGGGCGAGATGCGCATGGACAATCAAGGTCACTTCCTGAAAAATGTGGCCATCATGGGCGGGTTGCTGATGGTTGCGGCGTACGGCCCGGGGAAATTATCGATCGATGGCCGCGCCACAACGAGGTGAGCTTGAACCCTTCGCGGCAATCACAGGCGCGGCAGAACAATTCCCTGCTGCGCCTGGTATTTCCCCTTTTTATCTTTGTACGAAATTTCGCAGATCTCGTCCGACTCGAAGAAAATCACCTGGCACAATCCTTCATTCGCGTAAATGCGCGCAGGCAGCGGCGTCGTGTTGCTGATTTCCAGCGTGACGAAGCCCTCCCACTCGGGCTCGAACGGCGTCACGTTCACGATGATCCCGCACCGCGCATACGTCGACTTGCCCACGCAAATCGTCAGCACGCTTCGCGGGATGCGAAAATATTCCACCGACCGCGCCAGCGCGAAAGAATTCGGCGGCACGATGCACACCGGCCCTTTGAACTCCACAAACGAGCGCGCATCGAATTGCTTCGGATCGACGATCGTCGAATTCACATTGGTGAAAATGCGGAATTCATCCGCCACGCGCATGTCGTAGCCATAGGAGGAAACGCCGTAGCTGATCACTCCGTCGCGCACTTGCCGGTCGGCGAAAGGCTCGATCATTTTGTGCTCGCGCGCCATTTTCGTAATCCATCGGTCAGACTTCACGCTCATTGCTTCCTCCAACGCGGTCGATTTTTTTTCGAGGGCGCGGCATGTTAGTACACCGCGTGCAGCTTGACAACCTGCAACCGGGCCATCTAGCATTACCCATCGCAAAGGAGCGGTCGCTCAATATGATCAAACTCGATATCGTCAACGCTGTGGTGCAGCGCACCAATATTCCTCGCTCGAAGGCGGAGCAAGCCGTCGAAACCGTATTCGAGGCGCTCAAGAACGCGCTGGGGCGAGGCGAGCGCATCGAGCTTCGCCGCTTCGGAGTCTTCAACGTCAAGCCGCGCAAGACCGGCATCGGCCGCAATCCGCGCACGGGACAGCAAGTGAATATTCAACCCGGCAGAGCGGTGCGCTTCAAGCCCGGCAAAGAATTGCAGGCCCTCTAAGCGCGCGCTCTGGATTTTTTCTGAAGTTTTGGATTCCGCCGAAACTCTTAATCCGCATTTTTATTCGTAGCGGAGGGCAACCAGTGGATCCACTTTCATCGCGCGGCGCGCGGGCAGGTAACATGCGGCGAGCGCGACGACCATCAGGAAGAGAGCGACTCCCGCGAAGATCACCGGGTCCGCGGGCTTGACGTCAAAGAGCAACGCGGTCATCGAGCGCGTCAGCGCAAATGCTCCCGCGACGCCAAGCACCAATCCTGCAACGAGCCAGCTTCGCTCCCTGCGCAAGAATCAGTTTCATCACGTCGCCTGGATGCGCGCCCAACGCCATGCGGATGCCGATTTCGCGCGTGCGCTGCACCACAAGAAATGCTAGCACTCCGTAGGTGCCAATCGCGGCCAACAACATTCCCATGGCGGCAAAGATTCCGAGCAGAGTGGCATTGAATCGCGGACGCGCTTCCAATTGGCTCACGCGCTGCGTCATTGAATCCACAGCTACCGGCACAGTCGGGTCGAGCGACGCCACGGTCGTGCGCATCCACGATGCCACCGCGGCGGGGCTCAGCGACGTGCGCAAAATAACTCTTTGTTGCGCATCGATGAAGCCGGCGGAATGCTGCTGCGGCAAATAGTATTCCGGATCCGGCGGCACGATGAATCCATTGCCCTGCACGTATTTCACGTCCTGGGCAATTCCAACAATCGTGCGCCACGCGCCATTTGGCTGGAAACGCACTTGAGTTCCGAGAGCATCTCCGTTCGGAAACAAACGCTGTGCCAACTTCTGGCTTAAAATCGTTACATTCAAATACGGCGCGCGGTCTTCCTCCCTAAACGCGCGCCCGCGCAGGATGGGAATCTCGAGCGCGGAAAAATATCCGGGCGTGACGGTGCGATTCGCCACCATGCCTCCGGTGCCTTGCGGCATGTGCGGACGGCCGGGCACTTCGATATTCGCGTAAATGCTGGCGGCGACCGACCCCGAGGGCGGCACCGTATCGCTGAGAGCAAACGCGCTGATGCCCGGGAGTTGGCGAAGCCGTTGTTCGATATTCTCGAAGAAATTCTGGCGACGCGACGTGTCAGCGTAGAGGCGCGGATTGAGGGTGATGGTGGCCGTGATCACGCCGGAAGTGTTCATTCCGAGCGGTACGCGTTCCAGATTATCCAAACTGCGAATCAGCAAGCCCGCGCCGGCCAGCAGCACAAACGAAACCGCAATTTGCACGGAGACCAGCGCGCGGCGGAAGAAAGCGCGCGACAATCCGGAACTCGCGCGGCCATACAGCGCGTCGTTGGTCAAGCCCTTCTGCGCCGATGCCAAGCCGAAAAACACTCCCGAAACGATCGACACGGCCAGAACAAAAATCAGCACGCGCAAATCGAGCGTGGCGTCGTTCAAATGCAAAATGCCCTGCGGCGAAATGGCCACGAAAATTCTGAGCAGCGCGTACGCGAAGGCGCAGCCCAGCGCGCCCCCGGCGAGCGCCAGCAGGACGCTTTCGGTGAGCGTTTGCCGCAACAAGCGCGCAGGTCCGGCGCCCAGAGCCGCGCGAATGGCGAATTCACGCTGGCGAGCGGTGGAGCGCGCGAGCAGCAAGTTGGCCACATTGGCGCACGCGAGCAGCAACACCGCCAGCACCGCGCCGAAAAGAACCCACGACGCCAGACGCGCGTCCTCGATTTGCCGGTCGCGCAGCGAGCGCACCGAAAGGCTGACCTCGTTGCGAAAACCGGGAGGGACCCACTTCAGCGAGGCTTGAAATGAAGGCTGCAGCGCGGCCTTGGCCTGCTCGGCGGAGACGCCGGGCCTCAAGCGGGCAAAGGCCCGCAGAATCGGCATCGGGTGATTGGTCGAGCGCGTGAAGGTGTCGGGCGGAAACGCCTCCGGAACGAGCATGTCCGCGTGGCCGAGAGTGGGCAGCTCGAAATCGCGCGGCAGAACGCCGAGAATGGTGGTTTGCTGGCCGTCGAGCGAGATGGTCCTGCCAACAATGTGCGGATCGCCTCCGAACCGGCTTTTCCAAAGGCCGTAGAACAGCAGCGCGACCTTGGGTCCGGTCGAAGCGTCTTCTTCGCGCGTGAAATTCCGGCCGAACAACGGCTGGATGCCGAACGTGGGCAAAAATGTGGATTCCACGTGGGCGCACTGCATTCGCGCGGGCGGCGCTTGCGTGATGTCGCAGTCCTGAATGAAGTCCCAAGACGCGGTGGAGGCAAATGCGCCCTGCGCGTTGCTCCAGTCGACGAAATCGGGGGCAAGGATGAATTCGTCCGGTTCAATGGGCGCGACGTAGCCGAAGGTAACCAGGCGATCGGCATTTGGATAAGGAAGGCTGCGGAAGAGAATGCGGTCGACTACGCTGAACACGGCCGTGGTGGCGCCGATGCCGAGGGCCACGGCGAGAATCACCGTGACAGCAAACGCGGGGCTGCGGCCGAAGCCGCGCAACGCATAACGCACATCGCGCCAAAATCCTTCCATCGAAGCACCTCCGCGGATTTTGTGAACATTGGTCTACGCGGCCACCTCCCGCATAGCCAAAACCCCAAGCCTAAGTTAGACACCAAATGCCGGCGTATTGTTTCGCGGGCGTGCGGCAACCTTTGGCGGGTTCCTACTGGTCTAAGGAGGTCAGAGCTAGGGCCCCGGGACCTCCGTTTAGCAAACAAATCAACAGTGAGGAGACCGTGTGTGAAAAACGCGCACCGAATCGTGCTCCTATTGTTTTTTGGACTTATGGCTACGACATTGGCGCGGGGGCAATCAGCGCCGAACTGCGAGGCCCTTGCGGAGTTGCCGCCGATGTCCACCTTCGGCGGGCCGTTGACGGCGCCACGCGGCCAAACCGAACTCGGGCTGGGCGTGGGAGCGTACGGCGAGACCTACCCGCCACCCTGCGGAGATCAGGGCACGACGGACTGGCTGGTGCGGTGGCGCAGGGGGGTGGGCGACAGAACGGATATTGGATTTGATGCGGTCGTCCTCGGAACTAGCGCCAACGGCGGCGGCGGAGCCACGATAAAAGGCGCGGTGCGGCGCCGCATCGCCAAGGGCTTGCGTCTGGAAGCAGGCATTGGGACAGCGGATTCAGGCTTCGCGGGCCGGAGCGTAAATGCGGAAGCGGGCGCGGTAATCGGCACGACGAATCTGGACAGCACCTGGAATTATTACGCTTCGTTGCGCGTGGGCGCGTCGCATGGCTGCATCAATTTGCTGTGCGCCGGCGGAAGCGGAATAGACAACCACTCGCCTGGGGGAATTGTTCCACTGGGGGCGATTGGAACGAGCGCGCGCGTCGCTGACAATGTTCACTTCATTATGGAGGCGGGACTCGGCGAAGCCTTTTCACGCGAACATCCGGATCCGGGCTTGTACATTCATCTTTCCTTTGGAGTGCAGTTCGACGTGGGAAAGAAGCGGCAATGAGTTGAGCCCGTGACAAACCTCAGGTCAGTCCCGATGGAAAGCATCGGGACCCTTCCCTCGTCAGGGCATGCGGGACCTGAGCTACAAAAAAGCGCGCGAGCTAGGGGTTGATGGTGGACTTGGGGCGCTTGCTGAAGCGCTCGTAGAGTTCGAGTTGTTTGTTATCGAGGCTGGTGGGCTGGCCCTGGATGAACAGATATTTCACGTGGGTGCGCAGCTCGAGCAAATCGCCGTCAGTGACGACGATGTTGGCCACTTTGCCCGGCTCGATGGTGCCGATGTCGTTCAAGCCGAGCATCTGCGCGGCGTTCAACGTCACCGCCTTCAAAGCTTCCTCCTGCGGCAGGCCGTAGCCTACCGAAGTACCCGCGAACTGCGACAGGCGACGTGACATCGAGGTGTTGAAGCTGCCGAAGGCAATCTTCACGCCCGCGGCGTAGAGCTGGCCGGGCATGGCGTACTCGGAGTCGTACGGGTCATCGTCGGATTGCGGCATGGACAGAACCGGACCGATGATGACCGGGATGTTGTCTTGCTTGAGCAGGTCGATGGTTTTCCATGCTTCGGAGCCGCCGGCCAAAATCATGCGGACTTTCTGCTTCTCGCAGAATTCGACGGCATTGCGAATGTCGCGCGCCTGAAAAGCCACCACCAGCAGCGGCTCTTTGCCTTGGACAACGGGCACGAGCGCTTCCAACTTCAGATCACGCTTGAAATCCGTGGCGCCGCTTTGCATCGCTTGAGCGTAATGCCGCGCCTGGTCGAACAGATCGGAAAGGCCGTCGACTTTTTTCTGGTATTGCTTGGTGGCTTCGTCGAACGGAAGCTGGCGAAATGACATGGTGGTGAGATCGAAAGAGCCGGTGGAAATGGGCGGCCAGCTAAGCTCCATCGCGGCGTGGCGCTCGATCACCATGTCGTTGATATTCCAGCCGCCGAGATTCACGGCGGATGCGTTTCCGCCGATCACGGAACCGCCGCCTCCAAAACCGCCGAGGGAGCCGGGGACGGTGAGGACTTCGGTGATTCCCGCGGCGCGGGTGACGTCGACATGCGAGCTATCGGCATTGAATGCCGTGGCGGCAACGACGTCGGGGTTGAAGTCGCCGGTTTCTTCCGTGTCCATGGTTGCCTTGACGGCGGAAACTTCTTCGAGGCCAATCTGCGTGACGGGATCGAACATTCCGGGGTAGACCTGCAAACCGGAGCCGTCGATGACTTGCGCGCCATCCGGAACGGCGACGTCGGCGCCGACAGCAGCGATTTTTCCGTCACGAATCACCACGGTGCCATTTTCGATGGGCGCGCCAGCGAGCGTAAATATCTTCGCGCCTTTAATCGCATAGACGCCGCTCGTGGACGTTTGCGCCACGGCTGGCAACGCGAATGCGAAAGCGAGAAGAAGCAGACCGAAGGCATGCGGGCTGAGCCTATTCAGTTTGAGATTGGCGGTGAGCGTCTTCATCGCGCACCCCCCGCCATCGAACCCGCAAGCTCGGGCGTTTTCTTGCCTTTCTTCGGTTTTGATTTTTTCTCTTTTTCCATGTCCGGTTTCGCCGCGGGCTTGCCCGCATTCTTCTGCTTGTCGAGCAAATCCTGCTTCTCCTTGGCGAGGGCGGCGCGCTGCGCGATGTCCTGGTCGCGGTCGAAATAGACTTTTCCGTCGATGATGGTCTTCTGCACGACGGCGTAGACACTCAGCGGATCGTGATTGTAAATGGTGAAGTCGGCGTCTTTGCCGGTTTCGATGGAGCCGACATGACTATCGATGCCAAGCTGAATCGCGGGATTGATGGTGACCAGGCGCAGCGCTTCCTCTTCCGTGAGGTCGCCGTAGTGCATGCTCTTCGCCGCTTCCTGATTCAAATGGCGGGCTTCGTCGGGATCGTCGGAATTGACCGAGACGATGACGCCGCGGCGGGTCATCAGCGCCATGTTGTACGGAATGGCTTCGTACGCTTCCATTTTGTAAGCCCACCAGTCGGAGAAAGTGGAACCGCCGGCGCCGGCGGCAACCATTTCGTCGGCGACTTTGTAGCCTTCGAGAACATGCTGGAAGGTGCGCACCTTGAAGCCGTATTCGTTGGCCACGCGCATCAACATGAGAATTTCGTCCGAGACATAGGAATGGCAATGAATGTAACGCTTGCCTTCGAGCACTTCGACGAGCGGCTCGAGCTGCAAATTGCGGCGCGGAGGAATCAGATTCTGCTCGCCCGCGGCTTTGCGCTGGTTGTAGTCGGCCCAGTCTTTTTGGTATTGCTTGGCGCGGGTGAACGCGTCAGCAATCGTTTCTTCGACGCCCATGCGCGTCGCCGGATAGCGCGGCACAGGCCCGCCGAAGTTCGAATGCTTCACGTTTTCGCCGAGGGCGAACTTGATTCCGGGAGGCGCGTCAGGAAATGGCAACTCTTCGGGCGGCGCGCCGTATTTCAGTTTGATGACGATGGTCTGGCCGCCAATGGGATTGGCGCTGCCGTGGAGCACGTTGCCGATCACCACGCCGCCGGCGAGCTCATGATAAATATTCACGTCGTAGGGATTGAGCACGTCCTTGATATTCACCATGGAGGAAACGGAGATGCTGCCTTCGTTGACGTCGCCATCAACGGCAATGTGCGTGTGGCAATCGATGATGCCTGGCATGACGTACAGGCCCGTCGCGTCGATCACTTTCGTGCCGGCGGGCGCTTGCACATCGGGGCCAACATCGGCGATTTTGCCGTCGCGAACGAGAATCGAGCCGTGCTCAATGCGGCCGTGCGTGATGGTGATGATGGTCGCGTTCTTAATGAGCGTGACGCCGGAATCGTCCTGCGCACGCGCCGCGAGAGCAAAAACTCCAATGAGGACTGCAGCCGCGAGAATCGCAAACAGGCGAATCGTATTTAATGTTCGGCAGTTCATGGCTGTACCCCCTCGCCGCTCTGTTGCATGGGCATCGGCTTGCCGCCGCCGGGAGGCCCGGGCGAAGCCTCTTCGTGAATTTGGTAGCGCATGCCATCGACGAACACGTCCTTGATTTTCGTTTTTTCGCCGAAGATGTCGCCATCCGTGACGACGAGATTGGCGATCTTGCCCTGCTCGATTGAGCCGGTGCGGTCGGCGACGCCGAGGATTGTCGCCGGGTTCACGGTCATCGCTTTCAGCGCATCATCCGGCGACAATCCCGCATCGATGGCCTTCTTCACGTTTTTCAAAATGTCCTTCGGATCGGTGAGGCCGCCGGAGTAAAACGCATAGGTCACGCCGGCCTTCGACAGCGCAGCCGGAGTGGACGGCGCGCGATCCCAGAAGTGCAATTCGCGCAGCGTGATGTCCTCTTCGTCGCCGCCCTTCGGCATCTTCGGCCAGTTCACGTTGACGAAAACGGGAAGCTTGCTGGCCGCAATTTCGTTGGCCATGTCGTAGCCTTGCTGCACGCCATACATGGCGGCATGAATCTGCCATTCGTTGGCCAGGCGAATCGCGCGATAGATGCGCAGCTTCTCGTCCGCCGGGAGCAAAACCAACTCGTTGTTTTTGAGCGCGTCGCCGACGGTAACTTCGGTGCGGTCGTATGGCGGCCGCTCGACGCCAGACTGATGCGCATCGTAGGCGGCTTCGGCATCCTGGTACCAGCGCGTGTCGATGAAAACCTGGCGCACGTAAGCGATCGCGCCCATCAGCGAGGTGGGGAAATTCGCAAAATTGCCGGAAATCTCGAAGGCAATACCCAGAGTCGCGCGCGGCGCGACGACCATGTTTCCGGCGCGCTCATCGCCGAGGTCGACGACGGAACCTTGCCCCGGGAAAATTCCGCCTTCCGGCTCAACCAGAGCGGTGGTGAATCCGGCGCTGCGCCAAGTCGCGATGCGCGGATCGTCGGGGTTCAATTCGTCAGCGGCGATATCCCACGGCGTGGTTTGCGGGCGATCCTCCGGACCCATGGAAATTTTCTCGGGCATCGCTGCGGCAGCGCGGCGTCCGCGGCCGCGGCCTGCCGGGCCTTCGGGAGTTTCGGCGCCGGGGAGGCCAACGGTTGTGCCAGCGTCGATCAGACCCGGATAAACTGTGAGACCTGCGCCGTCAATCACCGCGGCTTCGGGCGGAATGGTCACGTTCATGCCAACTGCTTTGATGACGCCGTCGGCGACGACAACCGTACCGTTTTCGATTGGCGCGCCGGAAACGGTGACGATACGCGCGCCTTTGATGGCGAAGCAGCGCGGTTCGCCCGCCGAGGGCAAGCTGCTTTGCGCCAGGCTTGCCGGCGAAAAGCGCAGCGCGGCAATCGCGCACATCCCAACTACCACGAGCGATACCGCCAGCAAACGAATGCAGCTTCGTTGTTTCATTTCCCACCCCGAAAAACTGCGTTCTATCAGGAAGACACCTTCTGGCCGAGAAGCATGGCTAAGGAGGCTGGATACTATCGGTAGGTTTCCGCCGTGTCAACTGCCCTGGACGCTGCAAACTTGGGGTAGAGGGAAGCCCTATGGGCGAGTGCATCGCCGCCCATAGGGAAAATCCATTGTGAAACAAATGTACCGCTCTCGCCGCGTCCTTGCTTCGTGACGCGAGCTAAGAGGGGCCGAGGTACATCACGTGTACGTAAGTGCCGAGCCTGACGTTGTAGGCCAAATACCAGCCAGGGTTGTCCGGGTCAGCATAAATGACGATGTCGTCGGAGTCCCACTGCCAGTCCGAGCAATAGTCAACGTCATACGGAGCCACGCTCCAGAAAAAAGCGCCGAACTGGAAGCGCGATGGCCCGCCGCCGACGAGGCGATAAACGTAGCTGCGACCGACATGGCCGGAGAAATGGCCGTGCTCCCAGGGATGATCCAGATGATAGTTCGGGCTGGGGCCATTGCCGACCCACGCGCCCGTGCTGGGGTGCACGTGAGGCGCCGAGGGATGTCCGGCCTGATCAACATAAGTGGGATGCTGATTGCCTGCCGGGGCCTTCGGCGCGCGGGCCGGTGGCGCAGGCGTCTTATGTGGAGCCGGGCCGCGCGAGGGAATGTATCCGTGGCCGACGGGCTCGCTTTTTTGCGGAGCGCGTGCTGCCGGATGCGCCGCCGGGCGCGCGGCTGGTTTCTGCTGCGCGGAAGCGGACATCGAAAAGAAGAAGAACGTTGCTACTGCGATTCCAATGAGTTTTTTCATAACACCCTCCGAGGCTGGCACCGCACACTATACAAAATTTGGGGATGGAGTCACGAGGTTTTCGCACGTCCTTCGACGTTCGCCGCGCTCCTTAAGGAAAACGCGATTCATGGCCGGCAACACACTGCCAGCGTCCTTCGCGGTAGACGAAGATATCGGTGAACCGCGTTTTCACTGGAGGCTGGCCGCCGCGCCTCACCACACCCACACCGCGTACATAAGCAACATCGCCATAGATATGAGCATGCATTTCCGACAATTCGTAGTGCGCACCCCGAGAGCTGTCAGCGACGGAGAGCATCTGGGCCCGATTCGTCAGTTGCCCCGTAGCTCCCGCCTCCTCAAACTCGACAGCCAGGATGCACCCCAGCCCCGGCAGATCGTGGTGCTCGACGACTCGCGCCCAGGTTTCCTCGACCTGAACCAGCGTCGCTTCATTCTTTTCTTGACCCGTTGGGCAACCGGCGCCATGGGCCAAGGAGCACAGGAGCCACGGTGCTGCGATTCCGACGAGCTTTTTCACGACACTCTCCTAGGCCGACTCAGCACACTATACGCACTTCGGTCGTGGAGTCACAAATTCTTCAGTTGCGCAGGGGTTTGCCAGTCTTCAGGGTGTGGGCGATGCGCTCCTGGGTTTTGCGTTCGCCGCAGAGGGAGACGAAGGCTTCGCGTTCCAGGTCGAGGAGGTACTGCTCGGAGACGGTTTGCGATGCGGAGAGCACGCCGCCAGCGAGAACACTCGCAAGCTTGCGCGCGACGACCGCGTCGTAGTCAGAAATGTACGCGCCACGCAGCATTTGATGGATGGCGAGCTTCGCGGCGGCGAGCATTTCTTCGCCGAGGACGCGAATCTGCGCGGGCGCGGGCGGATGATAGCCAGCGCGGAACATGGCGAGCGCGGTTTGCTTGGCGTCGGCGACCAGGCGATCGCGATTCATCGCGACCAAATCGGATGGGCGCAGATACTCGAGCGCGCGGCATTCTTCGGCGCTGGTTCCGACTTTGGCCATGGCGATTGTTTCAAAGACCGGCTTCATGGCGTGGAATAAATCCAGATCTTCACCGCCCGCAGCGTGCTCGTTGGCGCGAATCATCATTTCCTTTGAGCCGCCGCCCGCGGGAATCAAGCCGACGCCCGTTTCAACAAGCCCGATATACGCTTCCGCAGCGGCGTGAATGCGCGCGGCGTGCAGGCTGATTTCGCAGCCGCCTCCCAGGGCCATGCCCTGTGGCGCGGCCACGACGGGACGCGGCGCGTACTTGACGGCCATGTTCACGTTCTGGAATTGGCGGACGGCCAAGTGAAGGTCGTCCCACTCCTGCTCCTGCGCGCTCACCAGCAGAAGCATCAGGTTCGCGCCCACGGAAAAATTCACGGCCTGATTGGCGATGACCATGGCGTCGAAATCGCTTTGCAGGCGCTTCAGGCCCGCATGCAGCATGGCGATGATGTCTCCGCCAATGGCGTTCATCTTGGCGTGGAATTCGCAGCAGACCACGCCATCGCCCAGATCGATCAGGCTCGCGCCGGCGTTTCCTTCGACGACCTTCGATTGTTCGCGCAGGGATTTCAGAATGATAACGCCCGGCGATTCTTCGACGGGCTTGTACGCAGCCGCGGCCAAGTCGAAGTAGCTCGTATGCCCGGCCGCGGATTCGTAGAATGTTTTCTTGCCCGAGGATAAAAGCGAAGTCACCAGCGGCGGCATGGGCTTGCCCAGCATCTTGAGCATCTGCGCCATGCGCTCCACGCCGACGGCGTCCCAAATCTCGAATGGGCCAAGCTCCCAGCCGAATCCCCAGCGCATCGCGCGGTCGACTTCCGCGATGCGGTCAGCGATCTCCGGAACGCGCCGCGCGGCGTAGAGGCACGTCTCGGAAAGCGCGCCCCAGATGAAGCGAGCGGCCTTGTCCACGACTTTACCGTCGAAAAGCGGATCCACGAACGAGCGCAGGCGCTCGCGGGTGTCCTCAATCATTTTTCCGGCTTCGATGGAGGGAAATTTCGTTTTTTGCCGTGAGCGATAATCCATCGTCTTCCAATCGAGCGCGAGGATTTCGCTTTCGCCGCCGGAACTCTTGACCCGCTTGTAAAAACCGCCTCCCGTTTTTTCGCCGAGCCAGCCGCGCTTCATCATCTCTTCAATCAGCGGAGGCAGCTTGTAGATTTCGCGCGACTCGTCGTTGGGCACGCTGTCGTAAATGTTGCGCACCACGTGCGCGAGCACATCCAGGCCGACGAGGTCCGCGGTGCGAAAGGTCGCGGACTTCGGCTGGCCGATGGCCGGGCCGGTGCACGCATCGACGTCTTCCACGGTCATGTCGATTTCCATCATCAGCCGCAGCGCGTTGAGCATGGAAAATGTGCCGATGCGATTGGCGATGAAATTCGGCGTGTCTTTTGCGGCGACCACACCTTTGCCCAATCGGCGATCGCAAAATCCATCGAGTGCGGCCAAAACTTCCGGCTTGGTTTTCGGGCCGGCAATCAGCTCGACTAATTTCATGTAGCGCGGCGGATTGAAAAAATGGGTGCCCGCCCAGTGCGCTTGAAAATCCTCGGAGCGGCCTTCGGCGACCAGACGAATCGGCAGGCCGGAAGTATTCGTGGTGACAATTGTGCCGGGGCGGCGATGCTGCTCGACGCGCGCGAGCAGATTGCGCTTGATTTCCAGGTCTTCAACGACCGCTTCGATGATCCAGTCGGCGTCCTTGCACCAATCGAGATTGTCGTCGAAATTTCCGACTTTGATCAGGCGCGCAAAATCGGGAACAAAAAACGCGGCGGGGCGCGATTTCTTTGCCGCTTCGATCCCGGCTTGCGCCAAGCGATTCCTGACCGCAGGCGATTCGCGCGTCAGCCCTTTGCGGGTTTCCTCGGCGGTCAGCTCGGGCGGGACCATATCGAGCAACGCGCACGGAACTCCGGCATTCGCCAGATGCGCGGCGATGCGCGCGCCCATCGTGCCTGCGCCGAGAATTAACGCTTTTTCGATGCGAATGGTCATGAAGGTCGGGGCGATTCGGAGGTTACAGAAGTGGTATCGAACGGTCAATCAGAAATCCCTCACAACTTTCGGCACGATACAATGTTCTATAAGAGGAGAGGTTTAACCGGGTGAGCAACGTCCTACGGTGGATAGGGTCGGCGGTCAAAGGGATTCGCGAGTTGGCGTCCCGCCAACCAGAGGGCCGGCCGATTATTGGCGTGGCGCTCGGCGGCGGATTCGCGCGCGGAATCGCCCACGTGGGCGTGCTGCGCGTGTTCGAGGAAAACGAGATCCCTGTGGACTTGCTCGCCGGCACAAGCGTCGGCGCGCTCGTGGGCGCCGCTTACGCGGCCGGCACCACGCTCGATGAACTCGAACGGCAGGGCATGCTGACGCACTTCCGCGATTTTGGCCGCTGGACAATCTCGCGCATGGGCATGGCCACCAACGAACGTCTGGAAGGATTTCTGCGCCGATTCACGAGCGTCCACACGTTTGAAGAGATGAGAATTCCGTTCGGCATCGTAGCCACGGATTTGGTGACCGGCCAGACGGTTTGCTTCACCAAGGGCGACGTCCGGCCTCCGCTGCGCGCTTCGTGCGCCTATCCTGGGCTTTTCATACCCGTTGAATACGAGGGCCGCATGCTGGTCGACGGCTTTCTGACCGAGCATGTGCCCACCGAATCGCTGCGGCACATGGGCGCCGATGTGGTTATTGCTGTGCACTTGGACCCCGGACAGCCAGATCAAAGGCCCAAGAACACGATTGAGGTGATTGGGCGCTCGTTCTCGATCATTCAGGAACAGATGCCGGCGCGATGGCTGCGCTATGCCGACGTCATCTTGCAACCGGCCGTGAAAGACATTCACTGGGACGATTTTCAGAAGACGCCCGAGCTTGTCGCCGCTGGAGTAGCTGCGGCGAAGGCGGCGCTGCCGGAAATCAAAGCGGCGTTGAAGCGCCCCGTGCTGCGCATGCGTAGGGATGGAAGGCCGAGCCAGGCGGAAGACGGCGAAGCAGAGGTGGCTTTGACCAAGCCAAAATAGGCTGATTTGGCGACGATTAGGATCGCGACGATACGGGGTGGATTTCGACGGTGACGGGCTGGCCGTTGGCCTTGCCACGCTTGGTCAGCCACTCGCCAAAGGCGGCTGCAAATCGTTCCGGATTGACCTTGAGGCTGGCCTCCATCTGGCCTTCCGCAACGGGCAGGGTGTCGTCAAATTCCGCAGAACCGGTGAAATTGCGCATGCAGAAGGCGTCCAGCCAGTCGAGCGGACAGGGCTTGCGCTCTTTGCCGACAATCACATTCACTTGCAGCTTCTGGGCGTACACGGCGGCAGTATAGCACCGGTCGCTCCCGCAACTTGCTGACTCTGCGGTATGTCTAAGCCAAATAGCTGGGCGCTAAGAATGACGCTCAGTTCTTCAACCGTTCAGTTAACAATCGTGAAACCCCGGCGGATGGGTCCGCGTCAACTTGTATAGCTTCGACAAGGTCAGTAAGCGGGGGTGAACGCCCATGCGGAAACTCCTCCTGGCGATATTGCTCACGGCGGCGACATGCGCTGCACAAGAGATTCCCGCTGGTCCAATTCGCCCTAATTTCAAGCGCCAGACACCGGCAGCAAGCGCTCCGCAACAAGCGCAGATCGTCGTTCCGGCTGGGATAACAGTCCCGCTGGCGATGACCCAGGCAGTTTTGGCGAAGACCGCCAAGCCGGGAGACAGCATCTACGCAGAGACGGTTTTCCCTGTCGCTGTAAACAATCAAATGGCCATTCCGGCGGGCACGTATGTGCAGGGCCAGATTGACACAGTAACGCGGCCAGGCCGGTTTTCGCCTCACGCGCAGTTTCAAATCCATTTTACCGAGCTGGTTTTCGCCAACGGCTATGTGGCGGCGTTCGGTGATCCTGTGAGCCCGCAGGCCGATGCATCATCGTCTCAACCAGCGGCCGCTCCGGCGACCGACAACGCAATACCCGCGGTAAGCAGCGCCTACGTCGACGTGAGCGCGGCAAGCGACATTCTCCTGGACAATGGCACGCAGATCGAAATGGTGTTGCAGATCCCCCTGGCATTGGACGGAGACCGCGTCGCAGACGCCGTGCGTCACTCCAATCCCGCTCAGCCGGCGCCGTTCAAATCTGCCACGCTGTGCCGTCCAACTGCGGGCACGCCAGGCACGTCGGACACTGTGATTCCAGGATCGCCGGGCACGCCAGGCACTCCGGACACGGTGATACCGGGCGGACCCGGCATGCCCGACACGGTGATACCGGGCATTCCTGCCACACCAGGGACGCCGCCCACGATTATTCCGGGTGATCCCGGCACGCCGGGAACGTCTTGCCCCGGGCCGCCGGTGGTTACGTCCAATACCAAGAATCAAAACTACAAGGAATCGTTCGAAATCGCCGCTCCTGCCGCGGTCGGCGGAAAGCAGCTTTCTGCGGGCAGCTATCAAGTTAGCTGGACAGGATCGGGGCCTCCCGTTCAGGTGGATATTCGACAGAATGGGAATCTTATCGTCAGCGCGCCAGCCCGCTTCGTGATACTCGAGGGGCAATCGGCTGGCGGAGCGGCGACAAGCGCCAACGCGGAGGGCTCGCTTTCTTTGCAAGCGCTTCGATTCGCAGGCGAGAGTTTTGCTCTGTACTTTGATACGAGCGCGGAATAAGACGCAGCAAGGCACAAGGGGGAGGACATCGTGCGACAACTCGTTCTGATCGGCCTTCTGGCTGCCTCGACATGCCACGCGCAGGAGTCAGGACCGCTGAACCTGCGGCCAGCGGCTCAGACTCAGCCTCAAGCACAGAGCCAGGCCCAACCGCAGCAGGCGATCACCGTTCCAGCCGGAACTCGAATCCCGCTCACGCTGGCCAGTCCGATCACCAGCAAGGCGCGCCAGGGCGACTCCGTTCGCGCGGCGGTCGCTTTTCCTGTCACCGTTGGCACTCGCGTCGCGATTCCTGTGGGAACCTACGTGCAGGGCGTCATCACCGGAATCGTCAAACGATCCAGCTCGGGCCCCAGTGTAAAGATGAAGTTCTCAAGCATGGTGTATGCGAATGGTTACACGGTCGCCCTGGACGGCGGCAATCTTCAGGCAAGAATCACGGATACACCGGCGGATCCGGCGATGGCCGGAGTGCCGGCAGGCGGCGCAACCGGGAACGCGCTAGCCGGAAAGGGAGCGCCGGGACAAACGTCACCGATGCCGCCTACGTTGACACCTCCACCCATGCCCGGGCCGAATAAGGGCCTCATCGTAGGATTGGCAGTGGGCGGGGCCGCAGTCATAGCCGTCACCGCCATTGCGCTCGGGCATCGCGGGGCTGGAGGCGGCGCGGTGCTTTTTGACACGGGCTGGCAGTTCGACATGGTTCTGAATAATCCGCTCTCGGTGAACGCAGCCAGCGCTACATCCGCGCCGCAAGCCAACTGAGTTGCAGGCGTCGCAAGAGCGAGCTACTCGCGTTGGCTATTGTTGAGAACTGGGGGCTGGGTTGCTGGCGCCAATCTGCGTGCCGATGATCTCGCCGGAGATGATGATTTCGACGCGCCGGTTTTGCTTCCGGCCGGTCACGGTATCGTTGCTGGCGACTGGGCTTGATTTTCCGTAACCGATGGACGCTACCGCCGCAGGATCGACGCCCTGGCTGACCACATAAGCTCGCACGGAACTGGCGCGGCTCTCCGAGAGAGTTTGATTGTAAGCGTCGCTGCCGACGCTGTCGGTGTAACCCTCAATCTGCAGCTTCAACCCGGGATGAGCTTCCACGATGCCGGAAAGCTTCGCCAACGCCTCGCGCGCGGCGGGTTGCAGATCATATTTTGCGGTGTCAAACAACACATCGGCCATGTTCACTTTCAGTCCGCGAGACGTATCCGTGGTTGGCAGGATGCGGCTAAACTGCTGAAGAAGAGTCGCACGAAGGTCCTCTTTCTCCTGCTCGGAACGCGCCGCGGCTGCCTGAGCTTGCGCTGCAGCCTGTTGAGCTTGGGCGGCGGCTTGCTGTTCCTGTTGGGCCTTCGCGTCGGCGAGGGCGCGAGCTTGCGATTCTTGTTGAGCCTCTAGCTCCGCTTTTTCCTTCTCCAGTTCCGCTTGCTGACGCGCCGCGGCTTCGGCCTGGGCCTTGGCGTCGGCCAACGCGCGGGCTTGTGCTTCTTGCTGAGCTTGCAGCTCTGCCTTCTCTTTTTCTAACTCCGCCTGCTGGCTAGCGAGCTCTTCCTGCTGCTGTTTTGCGGCTGCTGCAGCGGCAGCGGCCTGAGCGTCGGCCTCGCGCTTGGCTTCAGCCGCGTGCTCAGCAGCCGCCGCTTCGTCGGCTTTGCGCCGGATGGTGATTTGCCGCGCATCGGCAGCGTTCTCGACGGCGTCGCGTGCGCTCTGAATCTCTTGTTTGCGGTCGCCTCTGATGGGCAAGGATCGTTTCGGCATTCGCGAGCGACGCCTGCGCGCGCGAAAGCGCATCCGCGGCGTACTGCGCGGCTCCGGCATTTTTCGCAATGGCAAATGCGTTGCGCGCTTCCAGCACTTCCAGCGGCACGAACGTTTTGGCAACGTTCTGATTTTCCTGCGCCACATTGTAGGAATATTCTCCGCGGTCCAGCAGTTCATACTTGGCGGTTACTTTCTCGATGGTGCCGGCCGTCTCCGGAAGAACGACATTTTCGAGCACCACGACGTTGCTCGGCTGGCTCACTGCGTAATACGGCTCGGCGGTAACGATTAGGCCGAAGGTTTGCAGCGACGTGGTCACTTGAATCTTGCTGCTTTCGCCATTCAACAGGATTTCGCCCAGATTGCTGGCCTTCCCTTCCGGGGTGATGGCCCATAGAACGTAAGTGAAGAACTCAGGGCCAAATCTTTGCGCAGGGACCAGGTCCTTGAACTTGGCGTCGATGGCCAGCCGCCCCTGCTTGCTTTCCACTTTTGCGTCGCCTTTGGCTTGAACCAGCAACGGCGTTCCCTGGAAGCCGATATCGGTCGAGCCGCTACGGTGCTGGTAGCTGATGGCGGTAACCGAGTCACCGACGACGTTCACTTGGTAGATGGGGGCGTTCTTTTCCGCCTGTTGCCCGTGGGCCATTGGCACGGAGATTGTGAGTCCGGCTACCAGCATGAGAGATCCGAGAATCTTCGTCATTCTTTCCTCCGATACCAAGGTCGACGCGCACTTCTTAGCAACCCGTCGAGTGCGTCCGAGGCCCTTGTCCGACCCTGTCCAACCTTGTCCAACGATGACCGTAGTGGTCAGAATGCTTCCAAGAATTGTCTATAATTCGAGCGTAGCAACACCGAATTGACAGGTAAATGGTTTGTTTTGTGCGATTGTCGTAATCGTACAGAGCGAAGAACCGCAGTGCAACCCTGGTCTACATCGCGCAAAGCCAACGCGTCTCCACGTCCTTACGGATTCCGCTTGACATCGTCTAGTTTGCATTGCAAACTACATTGCGAATGACAAATGCGCCCCAGAAGGAGCTTCCCATGCCCTCCGCCACTTCTTCTTCTCCGGTCCTCGACGCCGAACGCCGCGCTTGGAGCTACTGGTTCGTTGATGGGCTGCCCAACCTGCTGACCGGCGTGCTTTGCCTTCTGCTCGCTGGGTGCTTTGTGCTGCTGTCCTACCATTCCCACGCTCGATCGCCCGTTGTGATCACGCTTGCGGCCCTGGCGATTGTTATCTATATCGTAGTCTTCGTTCGCCTGCGACAGACGCTGGAGTGGCTGAAGTCGCGAATTACCTATCCGCGTACCGGCTATACAACTCCTCCCTACTTCACTTACACAAACGACACAGCGTTGCCGCCCGAATTGACGATGCTTACCCTCAGTAACGTAGCCGAAAAGGAAGCCACTGACCTCCGGCGCGCCTACCAAGATCAACACCGACGCGTATGGCTTTTTGTCGCGGTTCTCGCTGCAGCAGTGATTTCGACCATGCTGATCCAGAACCGATGGTTTTGCGGGGTTGCGGGAGTCGTCGTCGGACTGGGAATTTGGCTGTCCACGCGAAAGGACGAACGGATGTCCTGGGTAGTCGCGGTTGGTTTGCCTTTTGCGGGAATGTACATGTTGATGTTTCCAGGTCCTGATGCCGGGGTGCGTATCGAACGGCTTGGATTCTTTCTGGGTGGTATCGGCTTCGTGCTGGCGCTCACTGGCGCGATTGCCCTGGTTCGCTACTTGCGCGGCAATCCGGTGGCGCGCGCATGAGCAGTCGGGACGCGCAGCCGTTTCTGAAAAATACTCGCGTGCTCGACGCCGAGCGCCGCGCTTGGAGCTACTGGTTCGTCGACGGCCTATTCAACATTTTGTCTGGCACAGGTTTTCTTCTCCTCGCAGCTTCCTTCGGAATCGACAAGAAGCGGAGCACTCTGAACTTCGTCATCGCAGCGTGTTGTTACTTTCTGTATCTCGCAATCATCCTTCGGCGGGAGAGAATCTTGGACTGGCTCAAGTCGCGCGTTACATATCCGCGCACCGGCTATGTCCCATACCCTTACAAGCCTCCGTCTGCCATAACGGAACTGCGCATCGATGACCCGGAACCCGAGACACCGCCCGATGTCCGGCGGGCTCGCCGGAATCGAACATTGCGTTCCTTGACCGGCATGCTTGGTTTTGGCGTCGCACTGGCTCTGCTTGCCATCGTTAACACTCCCTGGATTTGCCTCGTCGCCTCTGTCCTGTTCGGCTTCGCGCTATGTTCCATGAACGCCCGCGGGATGAATCTCTCCTGGATCGTCGTCCTAGGAATGCCTTTTGTGGGCTTGTGCATGTCTTTGTTGCAAATCGTTCGCTTCCAGAGAGCCAATGCGCTGATGGCAGGCGCGGGTATCGTCCTGCTGATCGATGGCACAGTTACGTTGATTCGCTACCTGCGCCGGAATCCGGTGGCGCGGGCATGAGCACGGCGCTGCAGGAGCTGGCGACGCTGGATCGCGTGATCCATGAGCCGGCCCGTCTGGCGATTATGACCGTGCTCTACGCCGCAGGAGAGGCGGATTTCCTTTATCTGCAGCGCGAATGCGGACTGACGCAGGGAAATCTGTCGAGCCATTTGGCGCGCCTGGAAGAGGCGGGCTACGTCAAGATTGAAAAGACCTTCAAGGGTAAGTATCCGCTCACGATTTGCCGGCCAACGGCCAGCGGGCGCACGGCGTTCGAAGACTACGCGCAGAAGATGCGCGTGGTCGGCGCTTCTATCGGCTAGCGATCAGCGCTGCCAAGACCGTCTGGTCTTTGTTAACTGCGACGGCACATCGCTGGGCCGCCGTTTCCTTGCTTTTCCGCTGCGACGGGCCTAAACTTTTATTTTGTTGCTTTTGCACTAATAGAACCGCCGGACGCGACGCCAAAGGGCCCTGCCGGACAGTCGGGGCGACTTTCCCCGCGCCATACAAAGCTCAGGAGGCCACTGTGCCCACCCCGTTGGAAAATTGGGTCGAGGAAGTTTCGCGTCTGACGACTCCGAAGGAGGTCGTCTGGTGTGATGGCTCGGCCCACGAATATCAAAAAGTCGTCGAGGGAATGCTCGGCGATGGTTCGTTTGTGAATCTCAATTCCCGAACATATCCTAATTGTTATCTTCACCGCAGCAATCCGAACGATGTAGCCCGCACCGAGGGCGTGACGTTCATCTGCACACGGCAAAAATCCGACGCCGGTCCCACGAACAATTGGATGGCGCCCGAAGAGGCTAAGAAAAAGGCGGAGCCGCTCTTCCGAGGCGCCATGAAAGACCGCACCATGTACGTGATCCCATACATCCTGGGCCCGGAGAAATCGCCGTATAGCAAAGTGGGCGTGGAGGTTACCGACAGCCCTTACGTGGTCGCGAGCATGCGCATTATGTCGCGAATGGGCAAAGCGGCGCTCGACCGGCTGGGCAATTCGGATGATTTTGTCCCCGGACTTCATTCGCTGGGCGACATGGACCCGCAGCACCGGCTGGTATTGCACTTCCCCGAAGAAAAGCTGATTTGGAGCGTCGGCTCGGGCTACGGCGGCAACGCGCTGCTCGGGAAGAAGTGCTTTGCGCTTCGCATCGCGAGCTGGATGGCGCATCAACAGGGCTGGATGGCCGAGCACATGCTGATTCTGGGGCTCGAAGACCCGTCTGGGAAGACAACGTATATGTGCGCGGCGTTCCCGAGCGCGTGCGGCAAGACGAATCTGGCGATGATGGTGTCTGCGCTGGAAGGCGAGGGCTATCGCGTCAAAACCATCGGCGACGACATCGCGTGGCTGCACCCCGGGAAGGACGGAATGCTGCATGCGATCAATCCCGAGAATGGCTTCTTCGGCGTTGCGCCCGGAACGAACAACAAAACCAATCCGAACGTGATGACCGCGATACACCACGATACGATCTTCACCAACGTGGCCATTACCAATGATGGCGAACCGTGGTGGGAAGGAATGGACGGCGCGGTTCCCGCGAATATGATCGACTGGAAGGGCGAGAAGTGGACGCCGAGCAAAGGCAGCGCGGCGCATCCCAATTCCCGCTACACGGTTCCTGCCAAGCAGTCGCCCTCCATTTCCAAGCATTTCGAAGATCCCGAAGGCGTGCCGATTTCCGCATTTATTTTCGGCGGACGCCGCGCGAGAGTGGCGCCGCTGGTGTTTGAAGCGCGCGATTGGCAACATGGCGTGTTTGTGGGCGCAACAATGGCCTCGGAAACAACTGCAGCGGCCACGGGCGCCGTGGGCGTCACGCGGCGCGACCCCATGGCGATGCTGCCCTTCTGCGGCTACAACATGGCTGATTATTTCCGGCACTGGCTGGAAATGGGCCGGCGGGTTTCCAAGCCTCCCAAAGTTTTTCACGTGAACTGGTTCCGCAAGGGCGATGACGGAAAATTTCTGTGGCCTGGCTACGGCGAAAACGTGCGTGTCCTGAAGTGGATGCTGGAACGCATTGAGGGGCGCGGCGCAGCGACCGAAACTCCGATCGGCAATGTGCCGGCTTCGGGAGCGCTGGACTTGAAGGGCCTTGATATTCCGGCGGAAACCATGCAGAAGCTGCTGAGCGTCGACCCCGGCGCGTGGGCCGACGAGCACGACGCCATCGGCAAATTCTTCGAGAAATTCGGGAGCCGGCTGCCGGAGGAACTCCATCAGGAGCACGAAAAACTGGGCCAGCGCCTGCAGCGCATCGCCGTCGCGCAAAAATAGAGCTCGCCGATACCGCTTGATGGCCGCGGGAGCATTTTGTCCTGCGGCTTTTTCGTCTATGCTCGCCTGCGTCGCCCGGCGCGTGAAAAGATCGACGCGCAGCCACCCCGCGCGGCGCTGTACGAAGCGAGAGACTGCGTGAATATCGACTGGGTTCGCGAATATTGCATGCAGATGCCGCACGCGACGGAGTCTCTGCAATGGGGCGACGATCTCGTTTTCAAGATTGGCGGAAAAATGTTCGCCGCGCTCGTCCTGAAGCCTGCGCCAGTGTGCCTGTCGTTCAAATGCACTCCGGAGGAATTTGCGGAGCTGACGGAGCGAGCGGGAATCATTCCCGCGCCGTATTTGGCGCGCTATTACTGGGTCGCGCTCCAGACGCACGAGGCGCTCAGTCCGAGCGAGCTCGAACGGCTCCTGCGCAATTCTTACCAGATGGTGCTGGAAAAACTGCCGAGAAAGTCTCGCGCCGCGCTCGCGCAGGCCGCCTCATGCGGCGCGAAAATCAAATCCACAAATAAGCGCCGCCCTCGCCGTAAGGCGCGTTGACGTAAGACAAATTCACATGCTCGATGGACTTGAGTGCGCGGCAGACCGTTCGCGCGCCGTGGACTGCGCAGAAATGCTCGCCAGCAACCTCCCGGATCTGGTCGGCGGCATCGAGATTCGGCACGCGCCCGCGCGGAAACCACATCCAGGTCGCGGGCCGCTCGCAATCCTGGCAGGATTTTGCATCGCCCACATCGCGAGTGAGCCGCGCCCCAACGGCTTCCGCCAAGGCGGGTTCTACTCCGGCCGCGTCGAAATCCGGCGCTGCGACAAAGAAATATTGCGTCACCGATTCCGGGTCGGGTTCAAAAGCGACCACGCGCCCCGCATAGAGACAAGCTTCCTTCTCGAAAACTTTGGCGAAGCAATCGCGGCACAGAGAAACCTCGGGACGCCGCGGCTCGCGCAGTTTTACGTTCTTGCCCCGCAGGAAAAGATTGTCCGGCAGAAAAGTAGCCATCCAAGGAGAATGCCCTTCCAGGTGCTCGCATTCGGCGGGCAAGCGGATCAGACGAGAGAGCCAATTCGCGGTGCGCCAGCGAAATGAAAGCTCCGGATAAGCCTGCTGAATGGTGAGTCGCGACATTTCGGTGAGCGCCGCGTTGCGGCGGCGCAGCTATGGTACCGCATGGGCTTTGTTTCACGCCGTGTTTCCCATCGCTTTGTCTCGCATGGGGGCATCGGTTATGATGAACTGCTTTTCTTGGCGCGAACGATTCGCCAGCCATCATCGAACAAATCTCAAGGAGGAATCATGCCAATTGCCGTAGGCGCTGCCGCGCCGGAATTCACGCTGAAGGATCAGGATCAGAAAGACGTAAAGCTCAGCGATTTTAAGGGCAAGAAAAATGTGGTGATCGTCTTTTACCCGCTCGATTGGAGCCCCGTCTGCACGAATGAACACATCTGCTTCGTGAACGACATGAAGAATTTCGAGAAGCTCGACGCGCAGGTGCTGGGGCTTTCCGTGGACAGCGTGTGGTCGCACAAAGCCTGGGCCGAAAAAATGGGCATCCGTTATCCGCTGCTTGCGGATTTCCAGCCGCGCGGCGCCGTGGCGGAAAAATTCGGCGTCTATCTGCCGGAAAAAGGAATCACCGGACGCGCCATTACAATTATCGATCGCAGCGGCAAGGTGGCTTGGTTCAAGAACTACGAAATCTTGCAGGTTCCCGACTTAAAAGAGGTCGCCGAGGCGCTGGCGAAAATCAAATAAAACTCAATATTATTTTTGCGCAGAGGCGCTTGCGGGATGCGCGAAGACGCGTATTAAATTCACCAACTCCCAGCGCTGCTCGTCGCTAAGGCGGTTCTTGAAGGCGGGCATCGGTTTGCGCCCATTAGTCATTTTCCAGAAAATTTCGCCGTCGCTCATGGAATCCATCAGCCGCGAGTTCGCAAAATTCGTCGGCTTGGTGGAATAGAAATACGTCGCGCCCGGCGGCGCTTTTCCATCGCCGCTCACGCCGTGGCACTTTTGGCAGTTATCGACGTAGAGCTCCCGCGCCGCTGCAATCGTCGTTGCATTCGCCAGCACGGGATTTTTCCAGGTCTTCGCTTCCGGCGGTACGTTCCATCCTCCGCAGCCGCCGGACGCAAACGCTATAGCAAGGAAAGCCGCAGCGAACCGGGCGCTCCGCTTCGGAAGTATGCTCGGAAGTCGTCCCATGCGGGGACCGTTTGCGCCGCGCAACTCAGCCCCCGCCATGCAAGGCGCGAAAAACTGAAATTACGACGATCACGAGCATGATGATGACGTACACGCGCAAGCCCCAGAGCATCAACCGCACGCTTAAAGACAGCCGCCTGCGTCCGAACCGCGTCCGCTGCTTTGCGGCAACCACCTGATCGGCTTCCAGCAGCGACAGCACTACGTTCGGATCCTTCAGGTCAGGGTGCGCGGACATTGCTGCGGCAGCGCCAACTCCTTGCTGCGAAGCCTTGAATTGATCTTTGAAGTGATCTGGGTCCAATGCGAAATTTCCTTTCTTCAAACTTCCACGAGCGCGCTTCCCTGCTCACCCGCCCAAAATGCCGGGAAACACGGTTGCGATTCCAAATCCGAGCCCGGCGCAAACCAGCAATATCGTTACCGTGACGCCGGCAAAGTTTTGCCAGAAACCGTTCGCGTGTTCGCCCATAAGGTCGCGGTCGTTGACGAGCAAAAGCAAGAACGCCAGCGCCGGCGGCATGGCCAAAACCGCAATCACATTCACGGTCAGCACTATGAATTCAAGCGGAGCGTGCGGAATCAGCACCAGCACCGCTGCCACGCACGCCGAACCGACGAGAATCAAATAGAAGGGCCAAGCTTCGCGAAGAGGGCGGTTCAAACTGTGCGGTGTGCCAAGAACTTCGCCAAACGCGTAGGCCGAAGAAGTGGAGATGGCAATCGCCGCCACGAGTCCCGCTTCGAGTATGCCCAGCGCAAAAAGCATCGCGCCCACGTGGCCAATCCATGGCTGCAGCGCCTGCGCGAACTCCGCGCCCTGAAAATCCGCGGCGTTGATGCCGTGGTGAAACAGAGGAGCGGTTGCCAGGACGGTCGCCACGGCGAATACCGCCGCCAGCACTGTTCCCAGCAAAGTATCGAGCTGGCCGGCGGAGATGTCCCGCGGCTGCATTCCCTTATCGACCACCGCGCTCTGCTGGAAAAAAAGCATCCACGGAGTCACCGTGGCGCCCACCACGGAGAGCAGCAGCAGCACGATTTCCGATCGGTTGCCTTGCGGCAGAGGAGACCACGTCAGGAATGCATGTCCCACGGCGTGCCAATTGGGATGCGCCAGCAATGCCGCCGGAACAAATAGACCGTTGAAAATCGCCAGCCCTAGGGTGATGCGCTCCCATGTCCAATAGCGGCCCGTGGCAATCGCGCCCAGCACCAGAAGCAGCGCGCCGCCCACGGCGACTCCCGGACGGACGCCGAAAAAACTCAGGCCCGCACGCACGCCGATGAATTCCGTCACCAGCGTCAAAAAATTCCCAAGCATCAGGTCGCCCATCGAGAACAAGCCCCAGAATTTTCCGAAGCGATCGAAAATAAGTTCCGCGTGTCCGCGATGCGTCACCGCGCCCAGGCGAACGGTCATTTCCTGCACGATGAAGCCCATCAGAAACGTCATCACCACGAACGGAAGGAAGAAACCGATGCCGTAGCGCGTCCCGATCGCCGAGTACGAAAGCATGCTCGGCGCGTCGTTTTCGCCGAGGAAGACCAGGACGCCCGGCCCCACCAGCAGCCAAATCAGGTTCAAGCTTCGGAAGGATGCGGATCGGCGGCCGCTCCATCGCGCACGCGCAACACGCCAGCGGTCCTGCGCGCGATCGAGGTCTTCATGGGTGAGCAAGCCGATCAATTGCCGGCCGGCCGGTGAGGCGGAGGCAGGCTCTGTGGTGAGCTCGGCAGGTTGATACGCGGAAGTGTCAGTTTTCTTTGTGGGGCCCGCCATAGTTAACCGCACTAAACTAATTGGCTAAACTACACTTAACTCGAAACGGCGTCAATCAATCGGTTTTCACAATTTCGCAGAATGAAACGCAGGCCGGCGCTGCCCGCGGGCTGTCCCGCGTGTTGAGCGCTTCTTCTGCTATAGTGAGCGAGACCACACGCGGAGGAATTCATGGCCGAGGCGCCCAAGCCGCAGCAAGTGCAGATCAAAGCGGACGAAAAAGAACTGGTGGGGCAGTATTCCAACCTGGTGATGATTCATCACAATGCCGAGGAGTTTACGCTGAACTTCATTTACATTTTCCCCAGCGTGCCGCAGGGAAAGCTGGTCAGCAGCCTCATTGTGAGTCCCGCCCACGCCAAGCGATTGATGCGTGCTCTCACCGAAAATATCACGCGCTATGAAGCGCAGTTTGGCCCCATTCCGGAAGGTCCGGGCCCCACGCCCGAGCCCACCGTGGGCTTCGTGCAATAGTTTCGTGCCGTGGGGAAGAGTGCCGTCCACCCCGGCTGGGTCATGCAACGGCGCCCGACGACTGCGTCGAGGCGAGCACCCATTGGCCCTCAAGCTCGAGGAACTCGATGCCAATCACAAATCCCATGTCGCGGTTGGACTCGCAATAGGCGACGCGGGCCAGCGACCGGAACCCTTCGGCAAGCGACATCACGCAGACGCTTTCGCCGGGGCGCCATCGCCTGACGCTGCGCACGCGCGCGCCTCGCGAGCTGACATTTTCCGTGAAGGTTGTCTCGAGTCCCGGCATGAACGTATTGCCGGAGATGCGCACGCCGACTTGCATCGGCAACCGCGCTTCGCACCGTTCTATCGGAAGAGCCTCAGATTTTCTTTTCCTTGCCCTTGCCCTTGCGCTTGCCATTCCCCTGCCCCCTGTATTCCGCGTGTACTTCCTCGCACGCCTTCCCCACGTTCCCCACTACGATTTGCCTTCATCACGTAAAGCGCCCCGTCCGCCGAATTCAACAGCTTCTCGATGGTCAGGCCATCGCGCGGATAGACCGCGACGCCCGCGCTGACGGAGATGCGCGGCTCGTGTCCGTCTTCCAGCAGGCGCTTGCGTATCCGATGCGTGACCTGGACGGCCACCGCCTCTTCCGCTTCCGGCAGCACCAGCGCAAATTCATCCCCGCCGTAACGCGCCGCCGTATCCATCCCTCGGCAGTGGATGCGCAGCACATGCGCAAGCCGCTTCAGCGCCTGGCTGCCGACCAAGTGCCCGTGACTGTCGTTAATTTTTTTCAACCCATCCAGATCGAGCAGCACCACGGCGAATCCACGATTCGTCCGCTGCGCGCGCTGCAGCTCCGTCTCCATCACTTCCAGGAGGCGGCGATAATTCGCCAATCCCGTGAGAGGGTCGCTGATGGCCAGACGGCTGACTTGGTCAAAGAGTCGGGCGTTATCGAGAAGGGCGCCGGCCAGCACGATGGCGTAGCCGGCAGCCTCGAGGAATTGCGCTGCCGCGGAGGCCGCGTCGAAATGCGCCGAGGATTGGCTCATGGTCACGTGGCAGGCCACGTTGATAAACGCCGAAAGGAACAGGGCGCGGTCCAAGGCCGAGTCCACGTGCTTCAAACGTTTCCAAAATCCGATGGTCGCGGCCAGATAAATTGCCGCGGGCAGCAAATCCCAGGGGCGCGGAATGATGGAGTGCGGATAAATTCTCGGCGCGGCCGGTACGGCGAAGAATACGACGCTGGTCAGATACGAAATCAGTCCGACGATCAGCAGCGCCCAGGCGATTTCTCGATTGGGCTCGCGGGAAAGCGGCAGGCTCTTTTCGACGAGCAGCGCGGCAACCAGCAGCATCGCCAGCAGCGTCCGGCTGACCATCCAGGAGAGCGGAACGAGGTGGGCTGCGCCGCCGATGTTGGGCGTGAGGTTGGCGCCCATTTCGATCAGCCCGGCAAGGCCAAAGCCGAAAGCCAGTATCAGCGAAATGCGATCGTGCATTCCGCGGAAGCGCACCAGCGCGTTGGCGGCAAACGTGAACGCCAGGAGGCTTCCCGCAAGCTGAATGTATCTTTCGAGCAGCGGGTCAGCATAAAAAGTGGAACGCCGGAGAGACCACACGAGCACCATGAACACTCCGGCAATGAGCGTCCATGCGAAGGCCCACCGGAAATGCGCGGATCGAATTGCGCCCTTAATGCCCTTTGTCCCTAGCCCCAAGAGTGCCCCCAAGGCACACGAATCCTGCCCCAACGGGAATAGGTTAAGCAAGCGGCTAGCCGTTTACGGGGCGGTCGAAGTTGCTTGTAAACTGCTCATAAATAGCAGCTTAGTCGTGGCGCTGAAGGGTGGTTGAGCCCCGCCAGAGTGGCGGCTTATTGGGTTCGGGGGCAAAAGGTTACCAACTGAATCGTGGGTTCCATTGTGGAAAACGCCGGAAAAGTCTCTCCACTTCACATCCTCCTCACATCCTCGGGGGTGGCGGCGGGGGCGGCAGGTCTCTTGCGACGATTACGCTCTCGAACGCGCACTGCTTGTGGGTCCCGTCGCAAAACGGCTTATTCGCTGACTGTCCGCAGCGGCATAGCGCCACCTGGGTGCGTCCGCCGAGGCCGAATACTCTTCCCTGCGCGTCGACAATCTCAAAATCGCCTTCGATTTTAATCGATCCATTGTCTCTAATTGTTATTTTCGTTCCGGCCATTTCATCCCTTTCCCCAACTCATAGACGGTACGATTGCCGACGCTTTCGCCCGCGACGCTCCTTCAATATTTCGGCACCGAAGGGTCCACTTCGTCGGACCACGCCAGGATTCCGCCTTTCAAATTCCAAATCTTACGGAAGCCCGCTTTGGTCAAGAACTGCACCGCATCCGCGGAACGCTTGCCGCTGCGGCAGTGTGCCACGATTTCGCGGGAGCTGTCGAGTTCGCTCATGCGCTTGGGCAGATCGCCGAGGGGAATCAAATGTCCCTGAAGGTTGCAGATCTGGTATTCGTGCGGCTCGCGCACGTCAAGAATATAAATGTCATCGCCACGGTCGAGCCGGGCCTTCAATTGTGTCGGCGTGATTTCGGGAATGTCCACTGTCTTCGTCTCCATTTCTTCACCGCGGATGCCGCAAAATTCCGCATAGTCGATCAGTTTTGTAATGGTGCGATGTTCGCCGCACACCGGGCAGTCCGGGTTCCTGCGCAGCTTCAATTCGCGGAAACGCATTCTCAGCGCGTCGAAGAGCAGCAGCCGCCCGACAAGCGAATCGCCGCTTCCAAGAATCAGCTTCAGTGTTTCCATGGCCTGGATGCAGCCGATGATTCCCGGCAATACGCCCAGCACTCCGCCTTCCGCGCACGATGGTACCAATCCGGGCGGAGGCGGCTCCGGATACAGGCATCGGTAGCACGGGCCGCCCGGAAAACCAAAAACGCTGGCCTGCCCTTCGAAACGGAAAATCGAGCCATACACATTCGGCTTGCCGAGCAGCACGCAGGCGTCATTCACCAAATAGCGCGTCGGAAAATTATCGGTTCCATCGGCCACGATGTCGTAATCGCGGAGAATATCGAGTGCGTTGTCGCTCGTCAGCCGAGTCTCGTACGCGTCGATTTGTATCTCGGGATTCAGATTGAGCAGGCGCTCGCGCGCCGCTTCGAGCTTTTTGCGGCCGACGTCGCTGGTGCCGAAAATCACCTGGCGCTGCAAATTCGTAAAGTCCACGACGTCGAAATCCACAATGCCCAGCCGGCCCACGCCTGCCGCCGCCAGATACAGCCCCAGCGGCGCGCCCAATCCTCCCGAGCCCACCAGCAGCACCTTCGCTTTTTTCAGCTTGAGCTGCCCCTCCATGCCCACTTCAGGCATGATCAGATGGCGGCTATAGCGCAGCACTTCGTCGTTCGTGAGCGCCACTGCTGGCCCGTCCGCGGCCGATTCTTTCACTTGCGTTGCCATGCCCTTTTTCCTCTGCGATTATTCCGTCCCGCCGGCGATCGACGGCACGATGCTGATCGTGTCGCCCTGCTGCAGCGCGGTTTTTTCCTTCTGCAAGTAGCGGATGTCCTCGTCGTTCACGTAAACATTCACAAAACTGCGCAGCTTCCCATCATCGGCATACAAATGCTTCTTCAGATCGCCGAACTGCGACGTCAGCGAATTCAGCGCTTCCCCGACCGTCTTCGCTTCCAAATCAACACTTTCGCGCTTCCCCGCGAATTGGCGCAGCGGCGTGGGGATAATCACTTTCACGGCCATCCGTTTCTCTCCTTGTCAGCCCTAAGAAATTAGATGCGTCTCGCTGTAACGGGATTGCACTAACGGAATTTCTCTATCGCGGCACGCTCGAGATGAACTCGATGCTTTCTTCCTCGTATTTTGCGCGGTCGTCATCCAGGCGCCACGAACGCATCTCGCGCGGCTCGCCTTTTTCCACCTGAAAAATGATATAGCTGTACCACGGCCACGCGTGCTCGCGGTCAAATTCGCTCGGACGCGCCGGCGAATCGGGATGCGAGTGATACCAGCCGATCAGCTCCCAGCCTTTTGCCTTCGCTTCTTTCTCCGCCAGCCGCACATCCTCCGATGTGATCGAAAATCGATTGCGCGGCGAATCGTCGCGCTGATTCACCAGCGGAACCAATCCCAAGACGGTGCGCTCGGCGCCAGCATCACGCCCCAGCAACGCGCCGCAGCATTCGTTCGGGTAATCGCGAGCGCCATGCTCATGGATTCTGTCGATGAGTAGCTCGCCGACGCGAATCATCCGCTTGTTTTCTCCTCGTCCCAGAATCTCTCGCTCAAATAGCGGTCGCCGGAATCTGGGAAAACCGTGACTACCACAGCCTTTTGGTCTCGCGGCAATTTTTCCGCCACTCGCAGGCACGCGCACAGGGCCGCTCCCGAACTAACGCCAGCCAAAATTCCCTCCTCGCGCGCCAGCCGCCGCACCATCGCAAACGCGTCTTCTGTGCGCACCGCCACATCCGCGTCCGCTAGCGAAACATCATAAATCGCCGGCACCATCGCGCTGGCCATGTGCTTCATTCCCTCAAGCCCGTGGAAGGGCTCGTCCGGCTGCACGCTAATCGCGCGAATCGCAGGATTGAATTCCTTGAGCCTGCGCGTTGCGCCCATAAACGTCCCGCTCGTGCCCAGCCCGGCGACGAAATGCGTCACGCGGCCCCGCGTCTGCCGCCAAATCTCCAGTGCCGTCGTGTCATAGTGCGCGCGCGGATTCACGGGGTTGCTGTACTGATCCGCATAAAAATATTTCCCAGGACTTTCCTCGAACATCTGCCGCGCGCGGCGGATCGCACCATCGGAGCCCTCGTCCCCCGGCGTCAAAATCAATTCCGCGCCCAACGCTCGAATCGAACGCAGCCGTTCCTGCGAAGCCGACGACGGAACGCACAGCGCCACGCGATATCCCAGCGCCGCGCCGATCATCGCGAGCGCAATGCCCGTGTTTCCGCTCGTGGCGTCCAGAATGGTCTTGCCCGCACGCAGAGCTCCGCTTTTTTCCCCGTCGCGGATCATCGCCAGCGCCGCGCGGTCCTTCACCGAGCCGCCCGGATTGAACCATTCCGCCTTGGCATAAAACTCCACATGGGAGAACTTGGCGCCCACGGCGCCCAGCCGCAGCAGCGGCGTATTGCCAATAAGGTCCACCACCCGAGCGCCCAACAGCCGTTGCACGCTTTCCGCGTCTTCGCCGCTCGCAGTTTTCGATGCCACCTCTGTCCCTGTGCCACTCAGAGTCACTCTTGCAAGACCTCTTTTCTTAAGGCCAATTAGATGCGCCACGAATCACGTCGAATCACGGTGTCCAGCGAGTATTCTCAGCTTAGCAAAAAATCAAGCGAACTTGCGCGGAATAGCAGGAGGATTAGCAGAGTCTTAACTTACCGCCGGGCGGCAATCGCTTCGAGCTGCTTTACGTGATTCAAATCGTGCCCGCCCATGGTTTCCACCAGCTCCTTGAAGGTCATTTCGCCGCGCTCCGGATGGGTCACGCGCTTCGAAAACGCCTCGGCCGGCACGGCATGAATGAACGAGATGTTCCATCGCCGCAAGGAGGAAAAGACGGCCAGCGCGGCGGGCGCGTCGTACGCGGCATACACCGCGGCCCATTTGTCCTGGTCGAACGGCTGGATGACGTGGCGGTCTTCCGCCAGCGTCTGGCGCAGACGGTACGCAAAGACAATCTCGCAATCGGCCAAATGGCAAATGATTTCGCGCGCGCTCCATTTGCCGGGCGCGGGCTTTTGTTCCACTCGCTCCGGCCCCAGCGTTCGGACGAACGAAGCGAGTTGCCCGGGCGTCGCGGCGATCACTTCCAACGGGTCTTTGCCTGCTAATTGCGAAGCGTAGGGATTCATAGTGAGACGCAACATACCATGCGCGCGGCTATGTCTCAAGCGAGAGACATAGCGACAGCATCGCTCGCTCGCTGCTCGCTTTTTGTGCTTTACAACTCCGCCCCTAAATCCTTACTCTGTTCTTTCCATGTGGTACGTCAACGCTAAATTCGCCGCGAAGAAAATCGAATCGCAGCTGCCGCAGCTTAGCTTCACGGTCAGAAGTTCCGGCGGCGTGGCGCGCGTCGAAAAATACAACTGCGGCTCCGAATTTCGCAAAGCTCCCGATGGCAATTATCAAATGACCGAGCTTCCCGCCATCATGAAGAATGGCCAGTTCACGCAGCTCTGGGACGCCGGCTACCAAAAATTCCTGATCACCCGTGACGGGCGCAAGCTCCCGGCCATCGTCAGCGAACTCAGCGACCTGCGAAAATTCAACGAGGAGCTGCGTTTCGCGCTGGGCGTCCCCACGTATTACAACGAAGCGCTCGGTTCCACGTGCCATTATTCTGTCTATGACCGCTTGAAGGGACGCCAAGGCGACGTCCCCGACGAGACCGTCGGCGCGCACTCGATAGACGAAGAAGAGTAACTCGCCCGTAGAAGAATTCCTGACGACAGGTTCACTCTGATGCCCTTCTCAGTTCAAGCCGAAAAAGCCGCAAAACTCCTGGCGCTTCACCACGGCCCGCACATTCTTTTGTTGCCGAATGCATGGGACGTTGCCAGCGCCCGCATTTTCGAGGACGCAGGCTTCCCCGCCATTGCTACCAGCAGCGCCGCCGTGGCGAATTCGCTCGGCTATCCCGACGGTGAGAAAATTTCTCGCGACGAAATGCTTGAAGTGGTGGCGCGCATCGCCCGCGCCGTTTCCGCGCCGGTCACCGCGGACATGGAAACGGGCTACGGCAAAACTCCCGAAGACCTCGCGCAAACAGCCGGCGCCGTCATCGAAGCCGGCGCCGTCGGTTGCAATATCGAGGATTGCGTGAAGGAAGGCTCAGCTAAGCTTTTTCCCATCGAATTGCAGCAGCGGAAAATCCGCGCCATGGTCGATGCCGCGAAAAAGCTTGGCGTGCACCTCGTCGTGAACGCCCGCACGGACATCTACCTGGAAGAAATTGGCGAGCCTGCTACGCGCGTCGAGAGCACCGCCGAGCGCCTCAACGCCTATCGCGAAGCGGGCGCCGAATCGCTCTTCGCTCCTGGCGTGAAAGACCCCGCGACCATCGCGCAACTCACGCGCGCGGTGCGCGGCCCTCTGAATATTCTCGCGACCGCCGGCGCTCCATCGGTTCGCGAACTCGAGAAGCTCGGCGTCGCTCGCGTCAGCGTCGGTTCCGGCCCCATGCGCGCCTCGATGGGACTCACCTCGCGCATCGCGAAACATCTTCGCGATAAGGGAACCTTCGAGATCATGACCGACGGCGCCATGCCCTACGTCGAAGCCAACCGCCTCCTCGAAAAGCGCTAATCGAAGCAAGCCGACGGGCGGCGAAACAGCGGCAGAAGACTGAAGTTTACTTCGCGGCCTTCTCCAGCGCCTGGCGAAAGCGCACCGTATCCACGCTGTGCCGCGCAATCTCGCGCGACCCCAGAAAAATCACCGGCACATCATCCGTGTAAAGCTCGCGCAACTCCTTATCCTCATCAATATTCACCTCGCGCAACGCGCTGCCGAACTCCCGCACGATCGGCGTAATCGCATCGCGCGCTTCGTCGCACAACTTGCACTTCGGCCGCGAGTAGAGCGTCACGTCGAGCGGTTTCGCAACGGCGAGCCGCCCCTGTTCCGTGCGCTGGTAAAAATCGGCTTCGCCGCTGACCTCAAGATCGCCGGAACGCTCCAGCATTTCGACGGCGTTCACCACCGCGTCGCGACGCGCCGGATCATTGCCGCCGGCCAACTCCCGCAAGGCGTGCAGGTCGAGCGTGTCGCGCCCCAGCTCGTCGAATACTTGCAGAACGCGGGTTGAAAGCTCATCCATATGAAGTTCCGCTAAGGCTTGATCGTGTAGATTTTCTGGAATGGCCCCATCGCCGGATAGAACGCCCGCGAGCGAAAGAGCTCCGTAATTTGCCGGATGTGGCCCAGATCGTGAAACGCCCACTCGTTCAACAAATGCCCCACAGTGATTTGCCCAAACTTCTCGTGCTGGCCTTTGCGCGCCACAATGCTTTCCGGCATATAGCGGAGCCAGGAAACGCTGCGGTCGCGCTCGTGGCAAAACGTCTTCAAATGCTCCCGCGCCTTCCCGCTCGTGTATCTTCCGGCTTTGTATTGCGCTTCCTGATCGTACGCTGCGAGCTGCGGCATCTCCGTCTGCACCATGCGTTCGACGCGCTCACGAAATCCGGCTACTTCCACATCCGCCAAGTGCGCCAGCACTTCGCTGATCGACCAGCGCTCCATGGCAGGCTTCCAATGCAGTTGCTCTTCCGTTGCCAGCGACACCAGCTTTTCCAAAATGATCGGCGTCTGCTCCAGAACTTCCAGGCCTGGCAGCGTAGCCTGGTTCATGGCGGATTTCATCGTTCGCCCTCCGGCGATGCGCGTCGCTTCCTTTATACCGCAACTCGCCGCGCCGAAGAAACGCCCCAGCGGGTCAGTTTGAATTTTCTTGATCGTGACACAAAGAGTCAAAATTCAAACTGACCCATTTCCGCTCGCAAAGCCCTTCGCCGCCCTCGCGCATCCTACAGAATTGCGAAATCGTCAGATGCATCTTGTCCGGCGTGCACGCGCGTGGTACATCCATGAAGATTCTTCGGAGGATTCGTGGCGCAAATCTTGGCCCTAGTGGACGATATTTTCTTTCAAGCGAAAATGCTGGAGACTGCCAAGCACGCCGGCGTGGAAATGAAGTCTTTCGCATCCGGCGACGCGCTGCTCGCGGAAATCAATCACGCCGCACCGAAGCTTGTTGTGATCGACCTGAACGCGCGCCACGCGCCCGTCGAGACCATCGCTTCTTTGCGCTCCCGCGATTCGCAGCTCCCCGTCGTCGCTTTTTTCTCCCACGTGCAGACGGAGCTCGCGCAACGCGCCCGCCAGGCTGGCTGCGCCGAAGTGATGCCGCGCTCGAAGTTCACCAAAGACCTCGCCGCCATTTTTTCTCGCGCAAAATCATGAAAAGAACCTCCGTCGCGCTCGTTCTGATGGTTGTCTTGCTTTCTCCGTGCCTCTTCGCCCAAGCGCAGCCTGCACCGGAATCAGATCCGGCGCCTGCTCTGACGGCAGCGCTCAGCTCGGCTTGCCGCGAGGATGTCGCCAAGTTTTCGGTCTACTTGACCGTCGCAAATTCGGCCGCTTTCAATAAACTTCCCTCGGACGAGCGCGTCTCCCTCATGGAGCGCTTTGTCCTTCTCGACACGCCGGGCCGCCCGTTGCTTTCCACCAGCACCGAAGGCCGCCAAGTGCTGCGCTGCGAAGCCACTGACGCCACACAGGAGCTCACTCTCGGCGCTGTGCGCGTCCATGACAATCTCGCGTATGTGACCGTCAGCGTCGCGACCGGCGAGAACATCCAAGTGGGACTTGTGCGCGAAGATGGCAACTGGAAACTCCTCTCTCTGGGCTTGTTGCTGATTGATATTCCCGCGCTGCAAAAAGAGTGGGACGTTCAGGCGCTCAGAACTCGCGAACAATCCGCAATCGATGCGCTGCAGGACCTCGCCCAGGCCGTCGAGACATACCAGCGCGCTTTCGGCAAGCTTCCTGACAACCTGGCGCAGCTCGGTCCGCCCGCGCAGGGGGGCGTTTCACCCAGTGCCGCGAAATTAATCGACGCCGCTCTCGCTGCCGGTGTGAACAATGGCTACAAGTTCCGCTACCGCATCGTTACGCCCGCCGGCTCGGAGAATCCTGGGTTTGAAATCGCCGCGCTTCCCGAGCAGTATGGAAAAACCGGCAACCGTTCGTTTCTCCTCGACAAAGACGGCAAAATTCACGGGGCAGATAAAAAAGGCGCGGTTGCCACGGCCGACGACCCCATCGTCACCGGCCAGGATGCCGGTGCGCCTTAGCTGCCTCCGGCGTGATCGCCGGACAAACGAAAAATTGGTCCGGCTCTGCGTCTTTTTGCTCGCACGCACGTATTCGCACTAGAGGAAGCTCAACATGACAAAGCCTGCTAGAATCCCGCGCGTGCATACAAGAGCGCTTTGCCCCATCCTTTTGCTCCTGGCACTTTCCTGCATTCCGTGCGCTTCCGTCTCCGCGGCGCAGCAGCAGCAAACCGCCTCTCCTGCGCCCGACTATTCCGCCCGCGCCAGCGAGGTTGTGGCCAATCTCGCCGCACGCCAGTTTGACAAGGTCTTCGCGCAATTTGACGCCACCATGGCTGCCGGAATTCCTGCCGACAAACTCGCGCAAATCTGGGATCAAGTGCTCGCCCAAAGCGGCGCGTTTCAGAAAATCAATTCATCGCAGGTGATCGAACAATCCGCGTACCACGTGGCCACGGTAACGTGCGCATTTGAAAAAACCTCGCTCAATATCATCCTGGCGTTTGATGACAGCGGGCACATTGCCGGATTGCATTTCGCTCCGGCCGAAAACCCCCAAGCCGCGGCGCCGGATGCTGCCGCTTGGAGCGCTCCTCCCTACGCCGACCAAACCAAATTTCACGAGGAAGCCGTCACCGTTTCCGATGGCCCGTGGCAAATGCCCGGCACGCTCACTTTGCCCAACGGCAAAGGCCCCTTTTCAGCGGTTGTGCTCGTCGCCGGTTCTGGTCCCAATGACGCTGACGAAACCATCGGCCCCAACAAGCCGTTCAAAGATCTCGCATGGGGATTCGCGAGCAACGGTATCGCCGTGCTGCGCTACCCTAAGCGCACGCATCAATACGGCGCAAAAAGCTCCGCCGACCCGCAGAATCTCACCGTAAAAGACGAATACGTCGATGACGCGCGCGCCGCCGTCGCCTTGCTCGCCTCGCGCCCGGAGATCGACCCCAAGCGCATTTTCCTTGCCGGCCACAGTGAGGGAGGATATCTTGCGCCGCGCATCGCTGCGGGCGATCCGCGGATCGCGGGAATCATCATTCTGGAGGGCAACACGCGGCCCATCGAGCAGCTCGTGATCGAACAGCTTCAGTACCAGGAGAAGCTGGGCGGCCCGAACGCCGCGCAAATCGAAAAAATAATTCCCGAAGCGCAAAAGGACACGCAAGCAATTGAGAGCCCTGATCTAAAACCCGGAACGACGGTTTCTCTTTTGGGCGCGCAGATTCCTTCGTCCTATTTTCTGGATTTGCGCGGCTACGATCCGTGCGCCGTCGCGGCGAGCCTGAAAATTCCCATCTACGTCACGCAGGGAGGCCGCGATTACCAAGTCACCACCACGGACTTCGCGAACTGGCAAAAAGCGCTCGCCGGCCACTCCAACGCCACTCTGAAGCTTTACCCGCCTCTCAACCATCTCCTGCTTTCCGGCGCTGGACCATCGAAGCCCGAAGAATATTTCGTCGCCGGCCAGCACGTATCCGCGGACGTCGTCACCGACCTCGCCGCCTGGATCAATTCCCGCTAACACTTGAGAATGGCGCTTTACTTCGTTGTCGCTCGAATGCAGCGATGTTATCCTGCGCGGCATGAAGCCGCCGTGGAGGAAGGCCGTCCTGCTTTTCGCTGGCTGGCTTCTGGGAAGCGGAATCGCCGTTTCCTCCGCGCAAACCCTCCAGGTCATTCCGAATCGCGCCTTGCTCGATGAAGCGGCGGTAATTCGCGCCACTGGATTGCAGCCAGGCGAGCATGCGACCATCCAAGCCAAATTAATCGACGGCGTCGGCCATCCCTGGGCCTCTTCTGCGCAATTCGTCGCGGACGCGCAAGGAACCATCGACACATCGAAGCAGGCTCCCGAAAAAGGGTCCTACAAAGAAGTCTCCTCCCTGGGCCTTGTCTGGTCGATGATGCCCGCGGCAAGCGGTGTCAGGATCTACCGCTCGCCCAGCGATCTAAGCCCGCAAGTCATTGACTTCCGTTTGCTGCGCAAAGGCCAGCAAGCCGTGAGCGCGCAACTCGAACAGCTCCGCGTGGCCGACGGCGTTCACTCGACGCAAATCGAAGGCCAAATTCACGGAGTGCTTTTCGTGCCCAGCGGCACGGGACCTCATCCGGGCGTCCTGGTCGTTGGCGGGTCGGAAGGCGGTCTGCCGGTCGAAAAAGCGGCGTGGCTCGCCTCGCACGGATTCACCGCGCTGGCGCTGGCCTACTTCCGCTACGACGGCTTGCCGCCGGATCTGGAAGCAATTCCGCTCGAATACTTCGGCAACGCACTTTCCTGGATGATGATGCGCCCGGAAATCTCCGCCGACCGCATCGGCGTCGTCGGCACTTCCCGCGGCGGCGAACTTGCCCTGCAATTGGGTTCCATGTTCCCCAATATCAAGGCGGTCGTCGCCTACGTTCCCGCAAACGCCCGTTTTCCCGCATGCTGCGGCAACACGCGGGTTCCATACGCCTGGACCTGGCGCGGAGAACCGCTATCGTACGTGCCGCTGCGGCTTACGCGGTTCCCGGGCACGGCGATAGGCGCGGCAATCGCGGTCGAGAACACCCATGGCCCCATACTCGTGATCTCCGGCGAAAGTGACGGCGTTTGGCCATCCCCGATGATGACCGAAGCTGTCGTTGACCGCCTTAAACACGCTCATTTCCCATTTGAAGTCGAGCGCTTGAATTACCCGCATGCCGGTCATCGTGCGGGAAACCCACAAATCGTTCCCGCCTGGCACGGCGAAGTCCAGAACCCGGTATCGGGCCGAGCGGTGGATCTCGGCGGAAACGCAAAGGGCGACGCGGAATCCTCCCTCGAAGCCATTCCCAAGGTGCTCGCGTTCCTGCAAACTAGCCTCGCTCCAAAATCTTCGTCACAATAGCGTAAACCCGCGCGAAAATTTCTCGTATTTACCCCGCCCGGGGGTGGTGGGTCAGTTTGAATTTTCTTGATCGTGACACAAGGAGTCAAAATTCAAACTGACCCATTATCGCGCCCCGGGCAAACCATTTCGTGCGACCTGCTCCTGTGCTATGCTATCGCTCGTCTGAGACGGCGCCCCAGCCGGCCGGAATTCACTCCGCGAGTACTGCAGGCGAGCCCCACGGCTCCGTGAATGCCGCCGAACTGTCGCAGCAAGACCGGGTGGTGCGCAAATGGCTGCTGGAGACCTAAACGCTATGGCCGCTCGCACCGCAACCACGCAAACGTCGGAAATCCGCATCGCGCATTCGCCCGATAGCGACGACGCCTTCATGTTTTACGCGCTTGCCACCGGCAAGCTGCGCGTCCCGGGGCTCAAGTTCACGCACGTTCTTTCCGACATCGAATCGCTCAACCAAGCGGCGCAATTCGAGAAGTACGACGTCACCGCCGTGAGCGTTTACGCCTATCCTTTCCTCGCCGACAAATACATCTTGCTCGATTGCGGCGCCAGTTTCGGCGAAGGCTACGGCCCGATCGTCGTTTCCTCGCACGCCCTCAAGAAGACCGATCTGAAGGGCCGCAAGGTCGCCATTCCCGGCACGCGTACCACGTCTTATCTCGCGCTGAAACTCTTCGAGCCCGGCGTCGAAACCGTGACCATGCCTTTCGACAAGATCCTCGACGCTGTCAGCAACAAGGAAGTCGAAGCCGGCCTGCTGATTCACGAAGGCCAGTTGCTCTACGCGGCGGCCGGCCTGCATCGCGTCGTTGACCTGGGCGTTTGGTGGCAGGAGCAGACCGGCCTTCCGCTGCCGCTCGGCGCCAACGCCATTCGCCGCGCGCTCGGCACGGAACTCGCTTGCCAGGTCGCCGGAGCGATTCGCGGCAGCGTCGCCTACGCCCTGGATCACCGCGAAGAGGCTCTGAACTACGCTCTGCAATTCGCCCGCGACATGGATCCCGCTACCGCCGACAAATTCATTGGCATGTACGTCAATCGCTGGACTCTCAACTTCGGCGACGAAGGCCGCAAAGCCGTCAACGAACTCGTGTCCCGCGCCAAAGCCGCCGGCCTCATGCCCCTCGACGCCCGCGTCGAATTCCTCCGCGAAGAACGTAACGAAGACGCCTGAGCAGCAAGGGTCAGGTTAAAACTTTCGCACTCGGGAGGTTTCGATGAGCGGCCGCAACAAAGCTGCACGCGTTTTCGCCGTCTTGGGCAGCGTGGTGCTGTTCGCAAGCACGGCGCTTCATTGGCTCGGCGGTTACAGCCAAGGTTTTCCGGCGCTCAACGCGTCGAACTTAAGTCCCGGCCTGCAAACAGGCTTCCGCGTCGTTTTCCTCTCGCTCGGATGGCAATGGTTCATAACTGGGATTGTCGCGCTGGCGGCGGCCGTCACGGAAACCAGATTGCGCAAGATGCTCGTTCTGTTCTGCGGTCTGGCCGTGCTGGTTGAGGCCGGAGTTGGCGCCCGCATGATGGGACTCTTCATAGGCAACGAACTGATCGGCGCAGCCGCGCTGTTGCTTGTTTGCGGCGGCCTGCTATTTGATCAGTCAGAAGTCGAAACGTGAAGCCGAAGCTCGCGCAGCCTGAACCGTGAGCCGCGCGTGTCCTCGATCTTCGCCGCGACAGCGAGCACACCTTCCCCTTCCCACGTCGGATGCCGGGACAACCGCTTGCTCGACGAACTGCGCCGGCGTAGGATTGCTCCATGCCGCATGAATTCACCGAATGGCCCTATGAGCCGGAAACACAACCGTCGGCGCAAATGGGCCGTAGGCCGCCGGGAAGATTCACCGCGGTAGGCCTGTTGGATCCTGGAGAGTCGCTTCCCTCTGCCGAGCGAAAACCGCTCACGACCTCCGAAATCCTGCAGCTTACTGCCCTTTTAATCGGAGGCAGCGGTGCCGCAGCCCTGATCGGATATCTGATTTGGGCGCTTGCCCTGAAGTAGGTCACCGTCCTTTTCGAATTCGACCCCGCAGGAAACTTTTGACCTCTTGCCCCGTACCCTAATGTAAGCTCCATCGGCCAAGCATCACGATCAGGTCTTGCAGTGCGCGACGATTGCCACGATTGCGCTGCGGAGGAAAAATGTCTCTGACTCACGTAATGTCCAGGAATCGCTTTGCCGCAGTTTGCCTCTTGGTGATCGCCAGCCTGTCGACCGGCACGCGCGGCAATGCACAAAGTTCGTCCGCGCCCGCGCTGACGCCCGAACAAATCTCGAGCATCGACCAATACGTCACCGCCGAAATGGCCAAAGAGCATATTCCCGGCGCACAAGTTGGTATTTATAGCCGCGGGCAAATTCTGCTCGCGAAAGGCTACGGACTCGCGGACATCGAGCTGAACGTCCCGGTGAAGCCGGAAACCCTTTTTCAGTCCGGCTCTGTAGGCAAGCAGTTTGTTTCCGCAACGGTGATGATGCTGGTGGAAGAAGGCAAAGTCGGCCTCGACGACAGCATCACGAAATATTTTCCCGATGCGCCCGCCACCTGGAAACCGATCCTCATCAAGAATCTTCTCTCGCACACGTCGGGCCTGGCCGAATATGAAAGCGACGAACGCACCGGGCCCAACGGCCCCTTTTACATGCGGCTGGATTTCACCGAGGACCAGCTATTGCAGAAAATCGAGGCGCTTCCGATTGAATTCGCGCCGGGCGACAAGTGGAACTACCGCAACACCAACTACGTGCTGCTCGGAATCATGATTCACAAAGTCACCGGCAAGTTCTACGCCGATTACCTCGCCGAGCGCATTTTTCAACCGCTGGGAATGACCTCAACGCGCCTCATTAGCGACGCCGACATTATTCCCAACCGCTCCTCCGGCTACGAATTGCACGGCGACAAACTTCAAAATCAGGACTGGGTGTCGCCTACTTTCAACTCCACCGCCGATGGCGCGCTCTACTTCAACGTTCTTGATCTGGCCAAATGGGACGGCGCGCTGTATGGCACCACCCTGCTGAAGCAGTCCAGCCTCGACCGCATCTGGACCGTGTATCCGCTCAATGACGGCAAACCCAATCCCGCTCACTACGGCTTTGGCTGGGAAATAAACGCCATGAACGGTCACAAGGTCATCGAACACGGCGGCGCCTGGCAGGGCTTCACTTGCGACATTTCAAGGTACGTGGATGACAGCCTCACCGTCGTCGTGCTCACCAATCTGGACGCGGGGCATGCACGTCCCGAAAAGATCGCTCATACCGTCGCAGGGCTGGTGAATCCCGCGCTGATGCCGCCTCCTCCCAAAGAGCACAAAGAGGTCGCTATCGATCCGAAGTTGTTCGATGGCTATGTCGGAACCTACCAACTGGCGCCGAATTTCACGATCACCGTCACTCGGGAGGACGATCATTTGTTCCTGCAGGCAACCGGGCAGTCAAAGTTTCAGGTATTTCCAGAGGGCAATCGCGATTTTTTCCTCAAAGTCGCTGACGCACAGGTCACTTTTGTCACCGACAGCACCGGCCGCGCCACCGAACTGGTCCTCCACCAGGGCGGCGTGGACCAGCACGCCAAACGCGCCGCCGCGACTCCCTGAGCCACGCGCACTCTGGCGCTCTCGGCGAAGGAGCGCTGACCCTGTGGCTCCTCGTAATGGGCGTGAACGCCCAACACTGGAACCAGCAGCCCACCCCTCCGGCTGAATCGCCCGCATAGCACCCCGAGTCAGCGAACCTAGCCCCAGGATGCCTGACCGGACCGTCGCCCTCATGCCGTCCGTTACCCGCGATGTCGACGCCAAAATCACTGTCGTCACCGACAGCAATGGCCGCGCTACCGAACTGATCCAGCATCAAGGCATTTTTTCGGTGGTGACTCAGTTTCCGATAACCGCGTTAATCGTCCAATTCAGTGCATTCCGGCGCAGGCGACCCTAACGGCCTCGATATTTCATTTGCTGCCTTGGTGACGCATGTCCGTCGTTTGAATCAATTCCAACGGACCTGATGGACTTGTACGAGTCAGAATAAAATAGTCAGAGTAGCCCATCGTGCCGCCCTCGGCGCGACCGCCTGTGAATACTAGGATGTCTTCAATACCGTCACCGTTGAAATCCGCGCGCGCGCCCTCCCAGAACGATTGCCGAAATCCCCCGTAGGACACTGTAAGGCCGTCGGCGTGTGCTTCGATCACGTCCTGCGGCGACACAACCTGCGCGATCGTCTTGCCACGCCGCGCACGGTCCGCCGCCCCGTCAACAGGCATGGATTCAAGAATTTCTGCTGGCAGCAAATTGAGATCGGCAAGAGTCACGCGGGGATTCGCAATGAAGCTCTTAACCGGGAGCTTTGCCTTCTGCAACTCAAACAGCAGGCCGCACGTATCAATAAAGAAACTTTCCATCGCCATATCATACGTAGTCGCCGAATACGCTCCCTCCGCTTGAGCATTCCTCCACGCCCGACATGTGTAAACCATAAACTTCGTATTATTTGGTCTCGTCATCTGCACGCCGTAGCCTTCAGCAAGGTTAGTGTCGCCGTTGCGAATAGGCAAATCGAGGAGCTGCGGGATGTCAGACTGCCGCAGAGAACCCGAAACAACACGCCCCTTGAACTCAAGCGGCGTGGCAATCTTGAAGATTAATTCCTGTCCCCGAGCGACAGGCGGTGTCTGCGCAGCCACCGAACCCGCAAGCATGGCCACTAGTGCGGCAAGCCAAGGGTTGACCAGTTTAGCCATTGTCTTCGCGCGATTGTACTACCGTTGTCTTCTCACGAATCACGCCTTGGCCTTGTAAGTCGGATTATCGGAAACTACGCCACCAAGTCAACCTGAGTCACTGCCAGTTTTTCCCTTGACTTTTAGTTAACTATATGATACATAGGTAGTTGCAGCTTGGATTTTCCAGCCTGCGCACAACTGAACGGGAGGCTAGCCGCGGCGACGCGGCTTTTCGCTTTTTATGCGCTTTCTAAATTCTAATCGCGGAAATATGAAAAATTAGAACTCGATGCAGCTTACACAAAACAAACGGCCGAGTTCATTTCTAATCGCGGAAATTTCTGCTTTTAGAAAAATTGCCTGCCCGCTCGCGGACACGAGCACGGCGCTCTCAAACATCCTTCGCTGCCACCGAAACGGCATCCACCTTTCCTTGACGCCCCATCCCGAATCGCATAGATTCGGTCTCGCCATGCGCACACCATTGAAATCATTTCTGTTAGCCGCGATCTTTTGCTTCTCGGCGGCCTTCGCGTCCGCTCAATCGCAACCGCCAACCCAGCAGCAGCCCCAGCCGCGCGAATATTCCGCCGCGGGCGAAGCCTCGCAGCCCAATTGGCCCGCAGCCGCGGTTCGCGGCGCGCACGCCATGGTCGTCTGTGACGAAGCGCTCGCATCGGAAGCCGGCGTGGAAATCCTGAAAAAAGGCGGCAACGCCGTTGACGCCGCTGTCGCCGTGGGCTTTGCGCTCGCCGTCGTCGAGCCGGCCGCCGGAAACATCGGCGGCGGCGGATTCATGCTGGTGCGCCTGCGCGACGGCCGCGCGAAGTTCATCGACTACCGCGAAGAAGCCCCCAAGCACGCCACGCGTGACATGTACGTCGGCTCGGACGGCAAAATCATCCCCGGCGCGTCCACCACCGGCTATCGCGCTATCGGAGTTCCCGGCACCGTCGCCGGCCTTGCGCTCGCGGCAAAAACCTACGGCAAACTAACGCTCGCCGAAGACATGGCGCCCGCGATTCGCCTCGCGAAGGACGGTTACGCCGTCAACGCGCGTCTCGCCGGTTCCCTGAAATATTCGCAGGATCGCCTTGGCAAATTTCCGGAGAGCAAAAAGATCTTCCTCAAAGACGGCGCGCTCTATTCCGCCGGAGAAACTTTCCAGCAGCCCGAACTCGCCGCAACGCTTGAGCGCATCGCGAAAAACGGCCCGGAAGAATTTTATCGCGGCCAGACGGCGAAAGACCTGACCGCGCAGATGGCGCAAAATGACGGCTTGGTCACCATGGATGACCTCGCGACCTATCATCCCAAACTTCGCGAGCCTCTGGTCGGCTCCTACCACGCGCGCGGCAATCGCTGGACCATCATCACCAGCCCGCCGCCCAGCTCCGGCGGCGTCGCCATTCTCGAAGCGCTCAATATTCTCGCGCCTTATCACCTGACTTCTTGGGACGACCCGCAATCCGTGCATCTGGTGGTCGAAACCATGCGCCGCGTCTTCGCCGACCGCGCCACTTTCCTCGGTGATTCGGATTTCACGCACGTTCCTATCGCCGGCCTGCTGAATCAGCGATACGCCGCCGAGCGCCGCGCCTCCATCAATCCCGTGGACGCGACTTCCAGCGCGCAAATCGGCGCCGGCAATCCGGGCCCGTTTGACCGCGCACGCGCAACATCCGCACCGGTCGTCATTGAAAAGCTCAACACCGAAATAGCCGCCGCGCTCGTTACCGCCGAAGCGCAAAAATCCCACACCACTCATTACTCCGTCGTCGACGCCGACGGCAACGCCGTCGCCAACACGTACACGCTCAACGACAGCTATGGCTCCGCGGTCACTTCCACCGACGGCTTCCTGCTCAACGACGAAATGGACGACTTCACCAGCCAGCCCGGCACGCCCAACATGTTCGGGCTGCTGCAATCGGAAGCCAACGCCATTGAGCCCGGCCATCGCCCGCTCAGCTCCATGGTCCCGACCATCGTTCTTCGCGACGGCAAACTCAGTTTCGTCACCGGCTCGCCGGGCGGCCCGCGCATTATTTCCGCGACGCTGCTCAGCATTCTCAACTGGGCTTGGCTCGGCATGGATGCGCAGGAGGCCATCAACGCGCCGCGCTTCCATCAGCAGTGGATGCCCGACGTCGTGCTTCTCGAGCAGCCGTTTCCGCAGGCCGTCGCGCAGCAACTCGAGCAGCGCGGTTACCATTTGGCTCCGCGCCGCTCCTGGATCGGTGAAGTGGAAGCCATCGGCATAGATCCGAAAACCGGCGAGCGCTTGGGCGCACCGGACCCGCGCCGCGAAGGCGCCGCTCGCGGCTATTGACGCCGGGGAGTTTTCCAAAGACCATAGAGCTTCGGCCTTTCCGCTTTCAGGACGCCGAACCGCCGCGAATCCTGTTTCTGCGGCAACAAGAAATAATTCCTAGCCATGCAACGTGTTTTCTCAACTTATCGCTATTCTGACGAGCCGCTGACCTCCACTCTGCTCGCGGAAATCGCGCAGGCCGGCATCTCCAACGTGGAAATTTATTGCACGCCCGTTCACCTGAATTACCGTTCATTGCAGGCCATTCGCACGCTGTCGGAATGGATTGGCGAGCATCACCTCACCATTCATTCGCTGCATTCGCCCACCGAGCGCGACTTGCTTCCTGGCAAACGCGAGAGTGGCATTCCCATCTCCATTTCCGATCCGGAACGTGTCCGCCGCCTGGACGCCGTCGATGAAGTGAAGCGCACGCTGGAAATCGCCGAGCAAATTCCATTTCGCTATTTGGTGCAGCACATCGGCAACGGCCGCGAGGCGCACGATCCGCGCAAGGTCGACGCGGCCTTCAATTCGCTCGAGCACCTCACGCTTTTTGCCAAGCAGCGCGGCGTCTCCATCGTGCTGGAAAATACGCCGGGCGAGCTAGGCTCTCCGTCGAATCTGCGCCACTTCGTCGTGGACACGCGCCTCAATCTGAAATTCTGTTTCGACATCGGCCACGCGCACATCGAGGACGGCATTGAAATCAGCTTCGAGCCAATGCAGGAACACGTGGTGATGGTGCATGCACACGACAATCACGGAGAAAAAGACGAGCATTTGCTGCCGCACAGCGGCAACGTGGACTGGGACGCGGCCATGGGCATTTTCTCGAATGCGAAGAATGACCTTCCCGTTGTGCTGGAACTGCGCGAGCAATCCGCGAACGCCCCGTCGCTCGCCGACGCCACAACGGCGTTCGAAAAACTGGAACAGTCCCTCGCGGCGAAACGCTCCGCCGCCAATTCCTGATGCCTATGCAAGCGAAAAGGAGAAACTAGAGGTGTCCATGCCGGTCGTTTCCATCGAGCACGTTGGCGAGCATGCCGGAAAAGAAGTCACCATTCGCGGCTGGCTCTACAATCTCCGCGAATCCGGCAAATTGCTTTTTCCGATTTTTCGCGACGGCACCGGCGTGATTCAGGGAGTCATTTCGCAGAAGGAGAACGCCGCGGCCTTCGAGGCCGTAAAAGGGCTGACGCAGGAATCGAGCGTAATCGTCACGGGCAAGGTCGCCGCCGAGCCGCGCGCGCCGGGCGGCTACGAGCTGCACGTCAGCGCCGCGGAAATTGTCCAGCGCGTGCCGGAATCGCAGCCGTATCCGATTCAGCTGAAGGAGCACGGCGTCGATTTCCTGCTCGACCAGCGCCACTTGTGGATTCGCACGCCGCGGCAAGCGTCGATTCTGCGCATTCGCGCGGAAGCCGAGCGCGCCGCGCGCAATTTCATGGACAGCCAAGACTACACGCTCACCGACGCGCCCATTTTCACGCCCGCGGCCTGCGAAGGCACCACCACTCTGTTTGAGGTCGATTACATCGACGATCAAAAGGCTTATCTGACGCAATCCGGCCAACTCTACGTGGAAGCCACCGCCGCTGCGCTCGGGAAAGTTTATTGTTTTGGTCCCACGTTTCGCGCGGAAAAATCCAAAACGCGCCGCCACCTCACTGAATTCTGGATGCTCGAACCGGAAGCGGCCTTCGCGCACCTGGAAGACATGATCGTGCTCGGCGAAGGGCTGGTCAGCGCCGTGGTGCAATCTTGCGTGAAGAATCGCGCGCGCGAACTCGAAATGCTCAAGCGCGACGTCAGCAAGCTCGAAAAGATCAAGCCGCCTTTTCCGCGCATCCAGTATGAAGAAGCGATCAAAGTCCTCAATGAGAACGGCAATGCCGCCAAGTTCGGCGACGACTTCGGCGGTGACGAAGAAACCATCATCTCGAAAAACTTCGACAAGCCAGTCATCATTCACCGCTATCCCGCCGCGATGAAAGCCTTCTACATGGCCACGGATGCCGCGCGGCCCGAGCTTTCGCTCAGCTTCGACATGATCGCGCCCGAGGGCTACGGCGAAATCATCGGAGGAGGCGAGCGCTTGTCCAGCTATGAAACGGTGGTCGAACGCCTGCGGCAAAATAATTTGCCCGAGGAATCGTTCCAGTGGTATCTGGACCTGCGGCGCTACGGCAGCGTTCCGCACGCCGGTTTTGGACTGGGCCTGGAACGCACGGTGGCGTGGATTTGCGGAACGGAACACATTCGCGAAGTAATCCCGTTTCCTCGTATGCTTTACCGGGTTTATCCTTAAGTTTGCTTCGCCTGCCGGTTTTTCCAGGGGGATAAGCAACGCATGGCGCAAAAAATCCGCATTCTCGGTGTGCCGATGGACTTGGGTCAGAGCCGGCGCGGCGTCGACATGGGCCCGTCGGCACTGCGTGTCGCCGGCCTTCAGGCGCGACTCAAGCAGCTGGGCTATCAAGTGGAAGACATCGGCAACATCTCCGTCAAGCAGCCCGAAGAACAGCACTACGGCGACAAGCGCGCGAAATACCTGAAGGAAATTTCCGAGACCTGCCAGGGTCTCGCCGATACGGTCGAGCGGACCCTCGCCGATGAGATGATGCCGCTGATTCTAGGGGGGGATCATTCCATTGCCGCTGGCTCGGTGGCCGGAGTTTCTTCCTTTTTTCGCAAGCAATCGAAGCGGATCGGCTTCATCTGGCTGGACGCCCACGGCGACATGAATACGCCGGACACCAGCCCCTCCGGCAATGTTCATGGCATGCCGCTCGCCTCCATCATGGGCTACGGCGCGCCGGAACTCACCGAGCTTTGCGGATTCAAGCCGAAAGTTGAGCCGCAAAATATCGCCATGGTGGGCATTCGCAATCTCGACGCCAAAGAGCGCCAACTGGTGAAGAAGTCCGGCGTGCACGTATTCACCATGCGCGAGATCGACGAACGCGGCATGCGCGACGTGATGTCCGAGGCGCTGCGTTTCGCAACAGACGACACTAACGGAGTGGCCGTCAGTCTCGACATGGATTTTCTCGATCCTTCGGAAGCGCCCGGCGTCGGCACGCCCGTGCGCGGCGGCGTGACCTATCGCGAAGCGCATCTTGCCCTGGAAATGATCGCTGACAGCCGCGCGCTGGTTTCTTTCGAGCTGGTGGAAATCAACCCAGTCGTCGACTTGCACAATAAGACTGCTACTTTGGGAGTCGAGCTCACCCTCTCCGGCCTCGGAAAAAAGATTCTCTAATGGAAAACAGGAAACGTCTTCGCGTCGGCATTCTCTTTGGCGGGCGCTCTGGCGAACACGAAGTCTCGCTGGCTTCCGCTGCGTCGGTGATTCGCGCGCTCGATACTGAAAAATACGAAGCGGTTCCCATCGGCATCACCAAAGACGGCCGCTGGTTGGTTGGCACGGCCGCGCAAAAAATGACGGAGCAGAAGATGCTGCCGGAGCTACTGAAGACCGGCGAGCGCGTCGTGCTGCCTCCCGATCCCAGCGCTTCGGCGCTCGTGCCGCTTGGTGGAGGCAACACTCGGCCCAGCGTCAAGGTGGACGTGATTTTTCCGGTGTTACACGGCACGTTTGGCGAAGACGGCACCGTGCAGGGCCTGCTCGATCTCGCCGGCGTCGCCTATGTTGGCTCCGGCGTGCTTGGTTCATCGGTTGGCATGGATAAGGACGTTCAGAAACGTTTGTTCCGCGATGCGAAAATTCCGATTGTCGAATTCCTTGCGATTCCGCGCCATGAATGGGAAACGAATCGCGGCAAGACGCTGGTCGCTATCAAGAAGAAGTTTCGCTTCCCACTCTTCGTCAAGCCCGCAACGCTCGGCTCTTCCGTGGGTATGACCTGCGTGCACAACGTCGCGGAGCTCCCCGCCGCCATGGATTTGGCGGCGAGCTTCGCGCTGAAAATCATCGTCGAGCGCGCCATTCGCGGACGCGAAATCGAAGTCGCAGTGCTGGGCAACGACGATCCGCGCGCGTCCGTTCCCGGAGAAATCATTCCGCACCGCGAGTATTACGACTATTCCGCGAAGTACCTCGAATCCGGTTCGCGCATTGAGATACCGGCGAAGCTCAGCAGGCAACAGATCGCGCAGTTTCAGGAATATGCGGTTCGCGGGTTTCGCTCAATCGAATGCAACGGCATGGCGCGCGTGGACTTTTTTCTGGAACGCAGCACGCGCAAAATCTACATCAACGAAATCAACACCATCCCCGGCTTCACGAGCATCAGTATGTACCCGAAGATGTGGGAAGCGAGTGGCGTGCCGTACACGGAATTGATCAGCCGGCTGATCGAGTTGGCCATGGAGCAGCACGCGGAAAAAGCGCGCACGAAGTATTCAATCGAATTGCCCGCCGGCGCAGGCGGCGCGCTCGAAGGCTAAATACTTCCTCCTTTTCGGCTTCTTGTTCGGCCACGCACAGCAGCCGCCCCTTGACATTGCGCAGAATCTTGATTAAACTAACCGTTTAGTTAAATAATTGAACTTGCCGCCTGACCCTACGGAGGCGCTGGAGAAAGCAATGCAGTATCGCCGGTTGGGAAAAAGCAGCTTGACGATTTCCGCGCTGGGTCTCGGCTGCATGGGTATGTCCGATTTCTACGCGGGACGCGACGACCGTGAATGCATTTCCACCATCCATCACGCCATCAATCTGGGCGTCACGCTTTTGGACACGGCCGATGTCTACGGTTGCGGACGGAATGAAGAACTGGTTGGCAAGGCCATCGCCGGGCGGCGCAACGAGGTCATGGTCGCCACGAAATTCGGAAACATCCGCAAACCGGACGGCCCATTCATCGGCGTCAACGGGCGGCCGGAATACGTCAAGAGCGCGTGCGAAGCCAGCCTGAAGCGCCTCGGGATTCCCGCGATCGATCTTTATTATCAGCACCGCGTCGATCCATCCGTGTCCATCGACGAAACGGTTGGCGCGATGGGACGCCTGGTAGAAGAAGGCAAAGTTCGCTACATCGGCCTCTCCGAAGCTTCGTCCAAAACCATTCGCGCGGCGCATGCCGCTCATTCGATCACCGCGCTGCAGACGGAATATTCTCTATGGTCGCGCGAGCCCGAGGACGGGCTGCTGGCCACCTGCCGCGAGCTGGGCATCGGCTTCGTCGCGTATAGCCCACTGGGCCGCGGGTTTCTTACCGGAAAGATTCGGCGCGCGGAGGATCTGGCCGCGGATGATAACCGGCGCAATTTCCCGCGCTTTCAGGGCGAGAACTTCGAAAAGAATCTGCGCCTGGTCGATCGCATTCACGAAATCGCGCAAGAAAAGCATTGCCAGCCTTCGCAACTTGCTCTCGCGTGGGTTCTTGCGCAAGGCAACGACGTCGTTCCGATTCCCGGGACCAAGCGCCGCGCCTATCTGGAAGAAAATCTCGGGGCTCTAGACATCGGCCTGACTCCGCGGGAACTTTCGCGCATCAACGAAGCCGCGCCGCAAGGGGCCGCGTCGGGAGCGCGCTACAACGAGGCGGCGATGTCGCGCGTAAACGGCTGAGGGTTTATGCACAGAGGCAGAAAAAAAATCGAGAATCCTGAAACCGCGCGCCGCATCCTCAGCGCCGCCGAACGTATTTTTGCCGAGCGTGGACTGGCCGGCGCACGCACCGAGGAGATTGCCCGCGCCGCCCGCGTCAACAAGGCCATGCTCTACTATTATTTCGAGAGCAAGGAACGACTGCATCACGCGGTGTTAGAAAATCTTTTTGGCCACGCGAATCGGCTGGTTCAGGAGCGAATGCCGCCGAACGCGTCCGCGCGCCAGATTATTCTCGCTTTCGTGGACGGCTACTTCAAATTCCGCATGGCCTATCCGAATTATGCCCGCTTGATGCAGCAATTGATGATGGAAGCGCCCGATGAATTCCGCCGGATCGCACGGCAGTATTTCCGCCAGGGATACAAGGAGCTTACCAGCGCCATCAAGCAGGGCATTTCCGATGGCGAGTTTCACCGCGTCAATGCGGAGCACATGGTCCTCAACATTATTGCCATGATCGTCTTTTATTTTTCCGGCGCACCGGCGCACAGCGTCCTTCTGGGACAGGACGCGTTGAAGCCAAATGCCGTGGCCGAACACCAGCGAGCGGTGATCGATCTGCTCGAACACGGATTGTTCCGCTCTTCCGGGAGGTCTCGATGACTGGGCGTAAGTTTTTCGTCATCCTCGGCGTGCTCTTCCTGATTGCCCTCGGGATTTACATTTTCTCGACGCCGCGCGGCAATGCGTATCCGCTGATCGGCGTGGTGGACGGGAACGACGTGATCGTCAGCCCGCAAATTATCGACCGCATGGTCAAGCTGAACGTCGACGAAGGATCGGTGGTCACCAAAGGCGAGCTGATCGCGGAGCTCGACCCTGCCGCGCTGGAGGCGCAGGCAGCCGCGCAAGAGGCGGCCATCGGAAGCCTTCGCGCGCAAGTGGCTCAAGGGCAGGCAAACCTGAGCCTTACCGACAGCCAAACCGCCGCGGCGCTGAACGTCGCCCAAGCGAACTTTACCGGGTCGCAAGCGCAACTGGAGCAGGCCCGGGCCACATCCGATTTGAACAACATCAACATGAAGCGCGAGCTCAGCCTGTATTCCTCCGGCGTGGTGGCCGCGCAGGACCGTGACAGCGCGGTTGCCACTTTCAAGGCTTCCGATGCGAATGTCCGTTCGCTGGGCGACCAGGTCAAATCGCAGCAGGCGGCGCTGGCCGTGGCGGTGGCAAATCGCAAGCAGGTCGACGTTCTGCGCAGCCAGATCATTTCCACGCAGGCACAACTCAAGCAGGCCATCGCTATGGAAGCGGAGGACGAAACGCAGCTCGGCTATACGAAAATCTACGCGCCGATCGGCGGCATTGTGTCCGTGCGCGTGGCCAAGCAAGGCGAAGTGGTGCAGGAAGGAAATCCGATCGTTGTGCTGGTGGACATGGACGATCTGTGGGTGCGCGCCGACGTGCCGGAGACGTACATCGATTCGATTCAATTCGGGCAGAGCATGCCGGTCAAGCTGCCATCCGGTGAAATCGTCCACGGCAAGGTTTTTTTCAAAGGCGTTGAGGGCGATTTCGCGACGCAGCGCGACGTCAGCCGCACCAAGCGCGACATTCAAACCTTCGCGATCAAGGTTTCGCTTCCGAACCCGGAGCACCGCTTCTTCACCGGCATGACAGCGACAGTGCTTCTTTCGCCACAAGAACAAGGCACTGGTGGGCGCGGCTGTAGCGCGAAAAAGGTGCACTGACAATGCATGCCATTGAAGTCAAGAATTTGACAAAACAATTCGGGGATCTGATCGCCGTCAATGCCGTCAGCTTCAACGTGGAAGGCGAGGAGATTTTCGGCCTGCTCGGTCCGAATGGCGCGGGTAAGACCACGCTGATTCGCATGCTCACCACTCTTACTTTGCCGACTTCCGGCACCGCTACGGTCGGCGGCCACGATATCGTCGGCGACGCCAACGGCGTGCGACATGCCATCGGCGTGATTCCGCAGGCGTTCACCTCCGATCCCGAGCTCACCGCGCAAGAAAACATGATGATTCACGCCAAGCTCTACAGCATTCCGTCCGGTGAACGCCAGGCATTGATCGACGGCCTGCTCGAATCCGTTGACCTGACTAAATTCAAATCCAAGCTGGTGCGCACGTTCTCCGGCGGCATGCGCCGGCGGCTGGAAATCGCGCGCGGCCTGGTGCACTCGCCAAAAATCATGTTCCTCGATGAGCCGACGACCGGCCTTGATCCGGTGTCGCGCACCAATGTCTGGGAAATGATCCGCCGTTTGCGCGACGATTCCCATCTCACCATCCTGCTTACGACGCATTACATGGATGAAGCGGACAAGCTCTGTGATCGCATCGCCATCGTCGATCACGGGAAGCTCGCGGCGCTCGATACGCCAATGCGCCTGAAGGACAGCGTTGCTAGCACCGATACGGTGGAAGCCGAGTTCACGGGCCAGCCAGCCGATTGGGATCAACAACTACACGGGTTGGCGCACGCGCAGAGCGTTCAAAGCCGGGATGGCGCGGTGCACATCGCGTCGAACGACGGGCCGGCGACCGTGGCTGCCTTGATGGACCTGGCCCGGGCGCGCGGCGTGACCGTGAGGCGCGTCAGCGTCCAAGGCACGACGCTCGATGATGTTTTCCTGCATTACACGGGCAACGATCTTCGCGACACCGCGAATGAAGGCGCCAAGTACAGCATCGGCCATTTGTATCGTTAGAAAGGATTTCGCCTGTGACGTTCAATTTCTCGCGCATGTGGGCGCTGGTCGAACGGGACCTGCGGAAATTTTTCCGCAGCCCTGCGCTGATGATGAGCTCCATGGTCTTTCCCATGATGCAGCTCATCGTGCTGGGCTACGCGTTCGGCGGAAAAATCACAAACGTCAAGGTTGGCGTTGTGGATCAGGACCACACGGAGAAATCCTGGGAGGTTCGCGAAAGTTTCGCCGGGGTGACAACGGGACCGAAGATGTTCCATGTGGTGGATTACAACGCCATGCCGGACGCGATGGACGATCTGCGGGCCGGCGCCATCGGCGCCATCGTGGAAATTCCGCAGAAGTTTTCGCGCCGGACCTACGATCAGGATCAACCGCGCATCGCCCTGATCGTCGACAACACCGATCAGTTCATATCCAGCTCGCTGGAAACGGAACTGCAAAGCGAAGTCGACCAGATGAACACGCCGACGGTCGCTTCGCGCCTGCCGGGCAACATCGCCCTCAACATCGTCGAAGTCTATCCCTACATCGAGTACATCAAATATCTGCTGCCCGGTTCCATCGCCATGGCCATTTTTATCGTGGCGATGATCGGCGGAGGTATCACCTTCATCGACGACAAGTCCCGCGGCCTGCACGAAGGCTACCTGATCACGCCGATTCACAAGGCCGAGCTGGTCATGGGGCTGGATTTGGCCGGGGCGATTAAGGGCTTGATGGCCGGCCTGGTGATCACCTTCATCGGCGGATTGATCGCGGGGATTCCGCGGCTGTGGGACCCGGTTCGACTCTTTTATTTGATGATTGTGGTCGCGGTGGCTTCGCTTTGCATGATCAGCTTTATGTTCCTGCTCATGGTGCGCATTGACGATCCGCTGGTGCCGCGCGCGATTTTTGGCGTGCTCAATACTTTGCTTTTTTTCCCGTCGGGCGCCATCTACCCAACGAACGGCTTTCCCATTTGGCTCCGATGGATTTCGATCGTCGACCCTTTCACCTATACGGTGCACGCGTTGCGCAACTTGCTCCTGCGAGACAGCGGTATTGAAGGCATATACCGTGACGTGTTAATTTTGCTGGGGTTTGCCATCGTGATGATCGCGGGCAGCATCGCACTTTTCAAGCGTCAGATTTGAATTCTTGGTGTCAAATACATAGGGAACACCGTGAGCCTGCTCGAAGCTAGCCAACCGGAACCGTCGAAGAAACCGCTGTATATCATTCTCGGCCTCCTGGCTGTCCTCCTATTCGGATGGCTCCTCATTAGCTATTCGATGGGCCGCTCCGTGCGAGTCGATGCGGAAAAAACTGTCAGCCCATTTTTCACCGCCCTGGCCGCCGGCGACATGCAGCAAGCCTACACGCTGTGGAAGCCCTCGGAGAGCTACTCGTTCAAGGATTTTCAGGACGCCTGGGGTCCCTCTGGCTATCTCGGCCCGGTGAAGAGTTTCGAAATCGAGTCGGCCACCACGCCCAGTAAAAGCGACTCCAGCGTGGCCGTGACTGTGTTCATCAGCCCTTATCAGTCGTTCCCGAAGAGCGATTCCGCCGAGGGAAACAAAACAAAAACCATAGTCATCTGGGTCAACCGCACGACACATGCGCTGAGTTTCCCGCCGCCTACGTCCTCGCAGCTACTTCGCTCACCATGGCCCGGAGTTCTTCGCGCGTCAGCGTCGCTGTTCCCAGTTTAGCCACCACGACGCCGGCCGCAGCGTTTCCCAGCACCGCAGCTTCGCGCAATGACGCCCCGGCCGCGCTCGCCAGAGCCATCGTAGCCAGCACCGTATCGCCCGCGCCGGTAACGTCAAACACTTGCCGCCCGCTGTTTGCCGCGCGGCTTGGTGGCTTTCCAATCACACCCATGGGAGTTTCCTGATTCATCGCCGCCACGTGAAATCCCTGGGCGTCGTCGCGCTCGAAAAGATTCAACCCTTGCGCGCCTCGCGTGATGACCACCGCGCCGCATCCGAAATGTTCCAGCAGCGCGCGGCCTGCCTCTACAACCGATTCCTCAGTCTCCAGCGAACGCGTCACCAAAAATCCAGCCTCGGCGCGATTGCAAATCACTACCGTTGCGCCGCGGTACACGGGCAGGCGCGACCATTTCGGCTTGATGAATGACGGCACTTTTCGCCGCGCCGCCGCATTCAGCACGCGCTCCGCCAGCGCGTCGCTCACCACGCCTTTGTCGTAATCTGAAATCACCAGCGCATTCACGCGTTCCATGGCGGAGAGCACTCGCTTGGCTAACTGTTCCTCCGCCGCTTCCGGCAAATGCGTCCGCACCTCACGGTCCACGCGCACGACTTGCTGTTGCCGCGCGATGATGCGCGTCTTCAGCGTCGTGGGACGACCCTTTAACTCGACGATCCCTTTTTCCCCCAGCCGCAATTCCCGCAGCCCGCGCCGCACCGCATCGCCGGCCTCATCTTTGCCAATCACGCCAAATGCTTCCACGTGCGCACCGAGCGCGGCCAGATTCGCCGCCACGTTTCCCGCGCCGCCGAGGCATTCGCTTTGTTTTACAAAATCCACCACAGGCACGGCTGCTTCGGGCGAAATGCGGTTCGCGGTTCCCCAAACGTAGCGGTCGAGCATCCAATCGCCAAGCACGGCCAGCCGCCGCCCGCGCATGCGTTGCAGCAATTGCATTCCGCGCCTTCTTGAAATCGCGCCGCTCTTCATAGCGGTCATCGCGCCATCACCTCAATCCTGGTATCAAACCCGCCGCATCATTGAATTCTCTTCACATCCACCACTCGCTTGGCCTCGGCCAGCAGCGACTCACATGCTTCTTGGACTTGCTGTAGCGTGATGGACAAAATACACCGCGGCTCGGCAAACGCATAGCAGCGATCTCCCGCGCACGGGTTGCAGGGAAAGTCGTTCTGCACCACGCGATGCGCGGTCTGCCACGGCCGCCAGTGCACCGAGCTGCTCGAGCCGAAGATTGCCACGACTGGGCGTCCTGCTGCTGTGGCGATGTGCGTCGGCCCGCTGTCGTTGCCGATAAAAATCCGCGCGCCGGCCACGAGCGCAATCAATTGGCGCATGTCGAGGGAATCTATCAGTGCGAATTCCCTTCCGCATTCCCGCCGCAATTCGTTCGCGATTTCGGTTTCGTTGCCGCCCGCGCTGAACACCGGCTCGATGCCCTGCTGTTCTTTCAGCCATCGCGCCAGGGCCACGAAGTTTTCGACGGCCCATCTCTTCGTGAAGTATTTTCCGCCCGGATGGATGACTGCATATGCTGCTCCCTCTGCGATTCCCTTCTCCTTAAGCCGCATCGCTACTGCGGCGCGCGCGTCCTGCTGGGGATAGACCCGCGCCGGCGGAATCGGCCCGCGCGGCAAGCCGGTCGCGTAGAATTGCTCCATGCGATGCTCGACGGTGTGGATCTTGTCGCCCGGATCCGGCACCAGCACGTTATACACAAACGAGAATTGCCGCCGCGTCCAACAAACTCTTTGCGGCGCCCCCGTTGCCGCTGTCAGCAGTGCGCTGGTCGGCCCCGCGTGCTGGTTGTACACAGCCGGAAAATGCCGGCGACGCAATTTCGCGGCCGCAGAAAAAAAACTGCCCATCACCAAAATCCCGGCAACCGCGGGATTCCCTTCGAGCACCGGCGCGCAAAATGCTTCAACGAGCACACACAGGCGCAAATCAGGACGCCAGGCATGCACTGCAGAAAGCGCGGGAGTCAGCAGGACCACGTCGCCCAGCGAGCGCAGCCGGATGATCAGCACTTCCGCGCCCTCGGGCAAATCCTTCAGGAGAGACGGCGATTCACGACGCTTCAATGCGAGCTTCGTCCACGAGCATCACCGGGATGTCGTCACGCACAGGATAAACGCGCCGGCACGTGGAACATTTCAGTCCATGCTGATCCGGCATCATCTTCACCGGCGTTTTGCAAATCGGACAGACCAGGATGTCCAGCAATTCCTTCGACACGGCCATCGGTTCCTCCCGCTTGGCCACTGTATCAAAGCGCTGCTGTGCTCGGCAACCCTCGTGCAGGCTCCCCGCGCACGCTGAGACTCTTACTTTTGCGGGTTGCGCGTTACGTGAGCACTTCTGGAATGGCGGGCGGTGATGCGGCGGCCGGCGCCGGACTGTCACTTCAGCCGAAGCATTCCATTGAGCTGGCGAATCACCTTGTAGCACTCGCAGGCGGAAGCTTCGAGTTTCTTACGGTTAAGAATTTCTATGACTCCGCGCCGATATTGAATGATTTTCTTGCTCTGCAGAATCTTTGCCGCAAGGCTCACGCTGGGGCGATCCGTTCCCAGGCTGGTCGCGAGGAAATCATGAGTGATGGGCAGCGAATTCGAATCCACCCGGTCGGTGGCCATGAGCAGCCAGCGCGCCAGCCGCTCTCCCACTTCGTGCAGCCGATTGCACGCGGCCGTCTGTGCCACCTGCATTCCCTGGACGACGGCGTAACGGCTCAAGGCCATTTGCAGCTGCGGAGCTGATTTCAAGCGGTTTTGGAGCGCGGCGACCTTGATTCGAAAGCCGTCACCGGGTATCTGCACCACGTGGCGCAAGGGCGACATCGTGAGGCCGACAGCCGACGCCACGCTGACTACTCCTTCGCTCCCCACCATACCGGCCTCCACTGTCTTTCCGTCCTCGGTGGCCACAAGCAAGGAAATCAAGCCGCAATTCGGGAAGTAAGCGAATTCCAATTTCTGCGCGGGCTCGTGCAAAACAGATTGCCGGCGGAACTGAAAAGGCTCCAATTGAGGTTGAATCAGCTTATACTCCAAATCCGGAATAGCCCGGAGGATCTTGTTCTTAAGCGATGCTTCCTTAGTATTGGTCTGCTCGAGTGAACGGGAACTCCGATGGTCAGTGGGGTAGGCTGGTGGTCCCATTCTTTCCCTCGCGGGAAGGCCGCCAATGTAGCGGTCGCCTGTAGCCACTGTCTGTCTTGCATCGAACACTGGTCAGTGTTATTTCAGCCTAACTTTCCGTTCAATTGTTGAACGACTCCCTAACACACACACGCTGACGTCTCCAGTTTCTTGCGGTTCAGGATCTCCACGCGTCCCTTCCTCCCTTCGTCGCGACCACAATGGAAGCCAAACTGCAGTTAAGGAGACAAGCAAACTTGCAAGCGCACAATCAGGCCTAATCCCTTCATAGGTCCACCTGCGCGGCCTTTGTTATACCGCGAAGACTGTAGTTATCCTCAGAGCGCTCGCTCCTTTTCCCTGTAGGGCACAACACATAGGAGATTGTGTGTATTTACAAGCGGCGCGTACGTGATGTATCCCAACTATGAGTATTGGCCCTGAGGTTGCTTTGTTCTGTCGAATTCTGATTGCCGACGATCACCGTCCGCTCCGAAACATGCTGAAGGCCACGCTGGAAGCCCATCCCGGCTGGCACGTATGCGCCGAAGCCGCCAACGGCCTAGAAGCCGTGCAAAAAGCCGCAGAACTCAAGCCAGACATCATCATTCTTGACCTTTCGATGCCGGTGATGAACGGGCTGGAAGCGACCCGTGAGATTCTTTCGGCTTCTCCCGACGTGCCAATTCTCATGTTCACCAACCACGCTCTCTCGAGTCTGGCGCTCGAGGCCGAAAAAGCGGGGATACGGCGGATCATAAGCAAAACGTACGAAGGAGACGAGCTGGTGACTGCGGTGGAGGCACTCTCGAATGAGAATCCGCGATGCGCAGTGGCTACCGTTCAAAAAATCCCATGCGAGCTAACCTCGCGGACGACGAAGAAAAACAAATGAATCGGTGAAGTGCCGCGCCGCTACCTTGTTCCCTGGACTGAAAGCTCGCGGTTTCGCGTTACAGTGCTGGCTCAAGCGTGCAAACCAGCCGCGCTTTCCATTCTTTCCCCGGCCGAAATTCCGCCGGCCACACGGCCATCACCTGCGAGCCCTGATAGACGCGCTCGAAGCCTTCCTCTGATTCCGAAATCGTTTCAATCGGCGCCACCCAATAATCTTTTGCATTCTCCGCCAGCAGCGTCACGCGAATATTTTGCCATTCGTCGACGAACTGCAGCTCCGACGCCGGCGCGGCGCCCGCCCATCGCAACGATTGCCGCTTCCCGCCCACCTCGAGGTAGCGATCCGTCGCATCCGGCGCGAGCAGGTTCACCACCATCTCGATTCCTACCATCACCTTGGCCGGAGTCTGGCCTTCATGCTTCATGCTCAGATCGCACGTCACGCGGGAACCATCACCCCGTGCTGCAAACGAAAATACTTTCTCCACTGTCCATCCGCCGTCCGTGGTGTCCGCCGTCAGCCGCACCTTCGACGCTCCCGCTTCTTTCACGCGATAAGCCCCGCCGGCAATCTCTGCATTTTCATTCAGCTTCAGATTTTCGTAATCCTGCGCCGAGCCTTCGGCCGCAAACATCAGCACGCGGAACGAATTCCGCGGCCAGCGATCGTACTTCAGTCGCTTTTCCAGCCCCGGCTCCTTGGCGCGCACCTGGTCATGGATCGACGCGATTCCCCTCTGCCCCGTCGCCTGCCCCAGCCTCTGATGACCCGGCTCGGGCCGCCGCATCATCGAATTGATCACCGCCACGCTGTTCGGCCGGAAATCCATCGCCTTCACCGTTCCGCCATCGCTCGGCGAAATCAGGATCGCCGTGCGCTCCGTCGTCAGGTAGAGCTCTTCATGCCCGTCTGCGTCGAGGTCGAACCGCCGCAGCTCCGCGAATTTCTCGCGCTTATGCGCCGCCGCATCCGCAAATGCTTCCGCGCGAATCAACGATCGCCACACCGTGGTGCGCAGATGCGGCGCGTACAGGCCGCCAAAAACGCCGTGCCAGTAGGCATCATTGGCCTGCCCGCAAAACAAATCCGTCTTCGCCCTGCGCAGACCCTCGAGGGGCGCGCCCTCCGCGCGCAATTTCGATTCAACGTCCCGCAATTTCCGCGAAACGAGCATGGCCTTCTTCTGCATCAGGTTCGATTCCGAATATTTCGTCAGGAACCCGCGCCACGCGCCGCCGCGCAAGAACTCTTTCACGTCGTCGCGCGACGCAAACTCCTTCTGCACGGCCTGAAAACGGAGACGCGCCTGCGTCGGGAGCGCCCACTCCATCATTTCCGAATAAGAACACGCCGGCAGATCCGCGCGCCCCAACGGCGCCTGCGAAGTCATTGCGTCGCTCGGCGTCAGCGTGGCCAGCCAATTCTGATTCGCTTCCAACTCCGCGATGAATCGCTCCAGCCAGCCGTCCTTGTAACAATGGTCGTACGTTCCCGGCCACACGCCGAACTTCTCCATGTCGTCGCCCATGGTGGCGATTCCGCCCGGGCGCGCGCGCGCCGCCTCGCGAACGAATCCCACCACTTCCTGCGGGCTCTTATACGGAATCAAATACCGCAGCGCCTTCAATCCCGGGAACAAAATCACCGACGAACCCTGATCCTCCGCGACAAAAGTTCCGTACAGGCCCGCTGGATCGAATCCCGCATTCGAAAAATGATTATCGTCCACCAGCGTGTATTCCACGCCCGCCGCAGCCAGCACCGACGGCAACTGCGGCTCCCAAACCCGCTCCGCCAGCCATGCGCCGCGCGGCCGCTTTCCAAAGTGCCGCGCCAAATATCCGGCGAGCTTGTCAATCTGCTCCCGCGCGTCCTTTTTCGGTATCATCACCAAAATCGGTTCGTAGTATCCTCCGCCGAGCAGCTCCACTTGCCCGCGCTTCACCATCATCTTGAGGCTATCAAAATATTCCGGATGCGCCCGCTCAATCCATTCGAGCAAGCCGCCGGAATAATGAAGCCCCAAGCGCAGGAACGGGTGGCGCAGCAATACCTGCATGAACGGCAGGTACGATTTTTCGTACGCGTGCTCCATCACCGCGTCGAAATTTCCTACCGGCTGATGCGCGTGAACAATGAGGACCAGGTTGAAGCGGGTCACCTGTTAAACTCCAGCTGCACTTCCACGATACCTGCCTAGGTTTCTTCTTTCCAGTGAAGAGACTGTAATATTTGCTGTATTCCTATGCTTGTGGACCCGCGGGCGTCGTCCCGTCGCGACCTATGCTTTGATGCCGCAGCACGCTCTTCGGAGTCATGCCTTTTGGCTTGCCGCTGGTCTCAGCACGCCGTCACTTTCGTGCGTGTCGCACTCGCTCCCGCATGAACTTCGAGCCGCCGCGCCTGCTTTTCTGCTGCTGCCGTCAGCGCGGCATCGGACGCCGTTGCCGGCGCATAAATCACCGTAAGAATTTCGCTTACCCCTTCGCCAACTTGCGTGCGCGTCGAATCGCTGATCGGACTGCCAAATGGCCCCGCTGCATCCGCCAGCACCGGGCGCCCTTCCAAATGCCACACGCGCCTGCCAATTCCTTCGTACTTCTCGCCCGCCGCGCCCAGCCGCAGGCAAATCTCTCCCGAAATCGCCGCGCGGTTATACACGCCGTAGGGCCAGCCTGTTTCAATCGAACCCAGGTTGCTCAGGTCCACCACATTCGACACGTTGTACAGCCCCTTCCCTTGCACTACGCGCCGCAGCAACGCCTCGGACGACGGCCTGTACTTCGACGGATCCATTCCCCATCGGCGAAACATCGCGCGCACAGCGACAGTCGCCTCCGCTTCCGCGAGCGATTCCACCGTGAACTTCCGCCGCAGCCGCGCGCACTCTTCGTCAATTTCGCGCACGAGCTCCGCGTTCGCCGGCGCAACCGTCACTTCATTCGCTTCGACGATTCCCAGCCGCACTGCCGGAATTTCAATCGCAATGTCCAATGTCTCTTCTCCGCGAAATCCCTCTGCTATCATAGCCCGCGACTGTTTCTTGGGCCGCATCGGAGCATTCTTATCTTAAAGTCAGGCGGGGTACATCACGGCAAATTTCAGAGCGGGATCGTGCTCTTCAATTCCGCGGAGTTTTTCAAAGCGCACGAAGCCTGGGAAGAAATCTGGCTGGCCGCACCTGAACCCGAAAAGACTTTCCTGCAGGGCTTGATTCAACTCGCCGCCGCGCTTCATCATTATTCACGCGGCAATCGCGCCGGCGCGCAATCGCTCGTCACCGCCGCGCTCGAAAAACTGGAGAAATTCCCCGGCAACTATTCCGGCATCAACCTTGCCGCTCTGCGCCTTGCATCTCGCGAATGGCTGGCCGCTCCGCCCAACCATCCGGCCTGCGTTCCGGTCCCTGCTCCCACAATCCAATTCTCTTAAGACTTGCTGCCTGGACTTCCCGTCGCTCACCTCGCCTGCGCAAGCTTATTCGTCCACAATCAGCTCGCCCTTCATGCCCATGTGCCCGAACCCGCAAAACTTACAGCACTTGAAGGGATAGCTTCCCGCCGTCTTCGCCACGAACTCAATCGTCACGGTTTGGCCTTTCGACACCAACCAGCAATCCTGCGGCGATGTAAACACCAGCCCCGGCGCGCCCTTGGTGTCTCCGCCATCGGGATAGACATTGATCTTGAATCCGTGCAGGTGATCCAAGGCAGTGATGCGCAATTGCACCTTAGTTCCCTTCTTTACGTGCACCGCCGCCGGCGTGTAGACGTATTTCTTCGCCGTCATATTGATCACTTGCACGTTCTGGTCCGGCGCTTGTTGCCGAGCTGGATTCCTCGCGCTCGAAGACGAGCCGCTCGCGACAAATCCCGCCATCGTCAGCAACGAGAAAACGCGAAGGAGTATTTTCAAAGGCCGCCCCCCTTTTTTTTCACTTCCGAGTCCTGGGTAACATGCCGCATCAGCGCCGCGCATGCAAGGGAATTTCCTCGCACTGCGTGAATTCTCGTAATTTTCTGCGCCTCTCACCAACTATTGGACGCAGCAACCGCCCTTCCGTCGTATCCAATCTCCATTTCCTTTGCCCATCCCCTGCATCTAGCATCTAGCCTCCCGCCTCCGGAATGGGTACTATGATTCAGCAACGCTAATTTGGACTGCATTCGAGAGCCGCTGCTCGCCAAATGACCTCAGCGCATTCGCCTGATGCCTTTCCCGGCATGAGCCAACAAAATTCCTCGCCGCAATCCGGCGCGTCGCGGAAGAGCTCCGACGCTCCCCTCGAGCTCATCGCTCTTGTCGGCCGCCCCGATTTTCCCACCGACGGAGTGCGCGATTATTGCAAGTACTTATCCGAAGCCTTCGCGCGCCGCGGCGATCGCATGGACGTCATCGAGCTGCGCTGGGAAAATAACGGTTGGCTAAAAACGCTCCACAGCCTCTGGAAGCAAAGCCGCGCCTGGAAAAATCGTTTCGTTCTTCTTCAATATACGGCGCTGATGTGGTCGCGCCGCGGTTTTCCTGTCGGCGCTCTGGCCGTGCTGACGATTTTGAAATGGCGACGCGTCCGCCTCGGCGTCGTGTTCCACGACGCTGGATACGCACCCGCGCGAGGCGGCATTCGCGCTCTGCGTATCGCCTGTCAGAATTTCACCATTCGCGCCGCGTTTCGTCGTGCCGAATTCCCGGTGCTTACCGTCCCTGCGACGCAATTATCCTGGCTTCCTCGCGATTCTGGCCGCGCCGTTTTCATTCCCGTAGGCGCGAACTTCCCAGTGGATGGCCCTACAAATACGCGAACGAATCTCCCGTCGGCTCCCACCGTCGCTGTGTTTGGCGTCACCGGCGGCGCTCATGTCGCTCCGGAAGCAAGTGACATCGCCCACGCGATGAAACACGCCGCAGCCAAAGTCCCGCAGTTGCGCCTCATGGTTCTCGGCCGGGGCGCCCTCGAGGCTGAGCCCACTTTGCGCAAAGAACTCGCCGGCACGAGCATTGCGCTCTCCGTCTCTGGCGTCCTCCCCGCCGAAGAAGTTCGCGCGCGCCTGGCACAAGCGGACGTTCTGCTTTTCGTTCGCGGCCCTATCTCCAGCCGCCGAGGCAGCGCGATTGCTGGAATCGTGTGCGGCCTTCCTGTGGTTGGCTATCGCGGCGGAGAGACGGCTCCGCCCATCACGGAGGCTGGGTTGCTGCTGGTCGACAACAACGATCGCGACGCGCTTGCTGACGCTCTCACGCGCGTGCTGACGGACGGTCAGTTGTATCAGGACCTCCGCCGGCGCAATCTCGCCGCCACCGCGAAGCATTTTTCCTGGGACGCCATCGCCGCGCAATTCACTCGTGCCCTTACTAACTCCTCCGCGTAACTCAGCCCTGCGCCGCTATCAGCGTGAGTAAGCCACCGGCTCTCTTGCCGCGTCGGAAGAAACAAACGCCGTTTTCGCCGTCCGAGACTCTCGCGATGCCACCTCACCAGTCGCGGCAGCGGCGCTTTGCCACAGCAACATGGCCGCATACGCGCGCCATGGACGCCACGCCTCTGAGTGCTCTTCCAGTTCACGCATGCTGCGATCGCCGGCCATGCGGCGCAACACCAGATCGCTGCTTGGAAATGCGTCGGGGTCTCGCAGCACCCGCATCGCCACGTATTGTGCGACCCATTTTTCAATGCCCGGAATTTCGCAGAGCCGACTCAGAAAAGCGCCGCCGTCCACAATCCCTTCAAACCGGACTTGCTTATCGCAAACCGCGCGCGCAAAGGCGCGAACAGTTGCGGCTCTTGCTCTCGGCAGCCCGATCTCAGCAAGATCCGCATCGGCGAGAACTTCGGGCGTGGGGAAAAGATGCGTAAGGCCGCTCGCCCCCGGGAACGGGCGACCAAAGGTCTTTGCCATCTTCCCCGCGATCGCTGTCGCCGCTCTGGCGCTCGCCTGCTCGCCTAGGATTGCTCGTGTCACCAACTCGAAGCCATCCCAACAGCCCGGCACGCGCAGCCCCTCGTCGGTTACGACTCGCGGGGCCAAGAGCGGATCATCTTGCAGCGTTTTCGCGATTACCGCCCAGTCCGCGTCCAGATCAAACATCGCCCGTATCCGCTCGATGATGAAAAACAGCGAGCGCGGATCCCCAAACTCAATCCGCGCAGCGAGCGCGCCTTTCTTCTCATCCAGCGAAACCTCGAAGTATCCGTGGCCGCCGTTCAGAGAAATGGAGCGGCGATAAATGCCAGCTTGCACCGCTTCCACACCCGGAGTGGCCCGCGCCGCCAGGAATTCCAGCACACGCCTCCAGTTGTACGGCGTCCGAAAGTGAAGATGGAAAACGTACTGGCCCTCTCGCTGCGTGGCGCTCCGTCCTGCCAACCGCCGAATCTGAGTGGGCGTGCGATGGTAGACTTTGCGGATACAGTCGTTGAATCGCCTCACGCAGCCAAAGCCCGAAGCAATCGCGACTTGCGTCATGGGCAGGCGCGTCTGGTCGATCAACCTCTTCGCAAAATGCAGCCGACGCGTCTGCGCCACAGCGTTCGGCGTCGCTCCCACGTGCCGTAGAAACAGCCGCCGCAGATGGCGCGAGCCCACTCCCAGACGCTCCGCCAAAGCTTCCACGCCTCCATTCTCCAAACCGCTTTCGCCGATCAGTCGCAATGCCCGGGCCACGGTGTTTTGCGTTCCCGCCCAGGCCAAAGTTCCTGGCGAACACTCCGGCCGGCACCGCAGACACGGACGAAAGCCGGCCTCCTGTGCCGCAGCAGCAGTTCGAAAATATCGCACGCTGCTCTCTCCCGACGTGCGCGCACGGCAAATCGGACGGCAATAGATTTTCGTGCTGAATACGGCGATGAAAAACTTGCCGTCGAACCGCGCATCGCGCGCCAGCCTGGCCCGCGAACAAACCCGCCAATCGAGTTCCGCCGTTTCCATGAATTCATGGTAGTCGGTCCTACGGGCCAATCTGGACATTTTCGGACCTAGATACTGCACGTGAATCCACCTGCTCCTTCAGCTCACTGTCGAACCAAACGTCACTCCTGTCAAGCCGATCGCCAGCCTCGCTATCGAAGTCCGCAAACGTCCAACCTCGGTTTGTAAATCACTCTACTGTGCCTCTGTGGTGCAGGGAATGTGACAGAGAACTCTTGAGCACATCGAGGAGATGAAGATGAAGACGAATTCTTGTTCCAAGGCTATCGCGTGCAGCGCAATTACGAACGCGACGGAAGCAGGCGGCAGGCACTTTTTTCGGCGACCGTTTTTCCCATTGCTTGCGGCAGGGCTGATACTTGGCATATTCGCGGCGATGGCCGTGCGTGGCGCGAGGGCTTCTGCTGCCGATGATCAAAAGGCTGTCGCTGCCTTAGACACCAAGTATCAAGCAGCCGTAAAAATAAACGATGCGGCCACGATGGATCGGCTATTGGCGGATGATTTCATACTTGTGACAGGCTCCGGAAAAACTTACACAAAAGCCGACCTGCTCAAGGAAGCGCGGGATGGCCGCGACGTGTATGAACATAACGAGGACACGGACCGAACCGTTCGCGTTTGGGGTGACACCGCGGTGATCACCGCCAAATTGTGGGAGAAAGGCACAAGTGACGGAAAGCCATTCGACCGCGTATTTTGGTTCAGCGACACCTACGTACGCACTCCGGCCGGATGGCGATATGTGTTTGCCCAATCTTCATTGCCACCACCAAAAGCTTCTACGTGAAATCAGGTCATGAAATCCTTCGAGTAAGTCATTCGTTCCACTGTCGGAAGCTTCGACAAGAGGGCGCGCGCGTTATCTTTTCACTGAGCTCGTGAAAATTTGAAGTCCGCAAACGTCCAACCTCGGTTTGCAAATCCCTCTACTGTGCGTGTGGGGTGCAGGGGGGTGTCCTGGATTCGGTTTGCATTTTTTGTTCTTGGCGAAATCTCATGCCGATAGCGCGTGCGATCGCAAAGCAGACCGCTCCTCGATCTCTCGATGGGAGAACGAAGCAACCAAGGAGAAAAACATGAAGACAAGAACATTGATTTGCGTGATCGCAATGAGCTTGCTGGCTACGTTGGCGCTTTCGGTTCCGCTTACCGCGCAAGACCCGCCAGGTCCAACTCATTATCGCGTCATTGATCTCGGCACGCTCGGCGGCCCGGTCAGCAGCGGCAATGCCCTTAACAACATCGGCTGGGTCACGGGCAGCTCCACCGAGGCAAACGGAGTCCAGCTCGCGACCCTTTGGCTATACGGACTGCAGATCCCGCTCGGCACACTCGGCGGTCCAAGCAGCGACGTGGCCTACAACGTTAAGAATAATTTCGGGCTGATTTCCGGTATATCAGAAAACGGTAAGCACGATCCCCTGAACGAATCGTTTTCCTGCCCGGTGTTCGGCCTGGTTAGCGGCAATTCCTGCGTGGCGTTCGCGTGGCAGTTCGGCCATATGACGCCGCTCCCCGGTCTCGGCGGCAACAATTCCGTCGGCGCAGGCGACAACAACCTGGGCCAGATCGTCGGCTGGGCGGAGAACAACGTTCACGACCCGACTTGCGCGCCTCCTCCTGCGGGGAACCAGGTTCTCCAGTTCGAAGCTACCGTATGGCAACAGGATTACAGAGGGAAATGGCAGGTGCGCGAACTCCCTCCGTATCCGGGAGACCCTGACGGGGCCGCGACAGCCATCAATGATTTGGGTCAAGCGGTCGGCATCTCCGGCACCTGCGACGTTGCCATTGGCGCCTACAGCGCCATTCACGCTTTGCTCTGGCAAAACGGCAAACCGATTAGCCTCGGCAATCTGGGAGGTCACGGCTGGGATACGCCATTCGCAATCAATAATCGGGGCGTCGTCGTCGGATTCACCAATGGTCCAAACGATGTAGTCGACGGCCAACTGCAGTTTAAGTTCCTGGCCTTCATTTGGACGAAGCAGGGTGGCATGCAGAGCCTGGGGACGTTGCCCGGGCTCGACGGAACTCCCGACGCCATGAGCGAAGCCACGGACATCAACACTCAAGGCCAGATCGTCGGCGTCTCTTACGCGGACTTTGAGTTCGACGGCGCGCGCGCTTTTATCTACCAGAACGGCACGATGACGCCGCTCAACGCGCTCATCGGCTCGGCGAGCGCGAATTGGGACATATCCTCTACGGGCAACATCAATGACCGTGGCGAGATCGCAGCGCAAGCAAATCCTGTCTCTGGTGGGGTGGCCAACCTTTCCGTGGCGCATGCGGTCTTGCTAGTTCCTTGTGACCCAGGAGACCCCATAGCCTTCGGCAAAACGCAGAACGTCGTCATTCCGGCCGTTAAGACGCAGACCGGCCAGAACGTCGGCCTCGGCCACCTTCTTCTGCCGGTAAAACCGCAATGAGGGCCTGACGAGAAATCCTCATTCGTGTTGCATTGGCTCGTGCAGCGATGCAGCGCGATTCAGGGGCGAGGGCGGCGTTTCACCCACGACTGCCCTCGTTTTCTTGACCATCGCGGTCGCAGTTCGCGCCACCCGGAGGAACTGAAATGACTCGCCCAGCACTACTTTTCACCGCTGGTATTTTCGCGGCTGTCGCAATTTTCGCCGGAATTCAAAAGCCACGACTGCGCGCGATGTCTCAAGCGACGCCGCAGCCACGGACGCCCTGTGCAGCGCCTGAGTACCACCAATTCGATTTCTGGATTGGCGACTGGGACGGCTTCGATGTGGATAAGCCGGCGGTCGCGGTCGCGCGTAATCACGTCGACCGCATTCTGGGTGGCTGCGTCCTGCGCGAGGATTACCACGGCACAAACGGAACAGAAGGTCAGAGTTTCAGCGTCTACGACGCGTCAAGAAAGGTGTGGCACCAGACCTGGGTGACTGACCGAGGCAAATTGCTCGTCATCGAAGGCAAATTTCAGTCCGGCGAAATGATTCTTAGCGGCGCCGATCGCACGACGGACGGCAAAGAGCGGCGCGTTCGTGGCGTCTGGAAACCGCAGAAGGAAGGCGTTCGCGAAACTGCGGTTACTTCCGTCGATGCAGGCAAAACCTGGCAGCCCTGGTTCGACATGCTTTTCCGTCCTCACAGGCCTTAAACCCACCATCTTTTCTAGCGCACGATGTCGCCCTTGAGAAAAGCAGCGCTGCGAAAATCGAACCGGCCACGAGCGTCCTCGAGAGGATTGCAATAACGGTGCGTCAAGATTCAGTTAGAATGAATTTCGCAGTCAGAAGGCAGTGCACGCGAGGACTTCATGGCTCTGCGAGACAGTCTGGATGCGCGGCGTGCGGCAGCGAAGGATCGTTTCCCGCCGGAAGATCTCGCGGTGATGCATCGAGCCACCGAAGATCTGCGCAACTCCGGCATATTGCTGCGCGCGTTGAAAATCGGCGACGCCATGCCCGCTTGGGAGCTGCCCGATTCCAGCGGCGCAATTCTCCGCTCGCGCGAACTCTTGGCGAAAGGCCCTTTGGTTCTCACTTTTTTTCGCGGCGTCTGGTGAGCGTACTGCAAACTGGAGCTGGCAGCTCTGGAACAATCCCTCGCTGAATTCCAAGCTCTAGGCGCGACGCTTCTCGCGCTCTCGCCGCAACTTCCGGAACACTGCGCCACCACGCGGGAAAAGGTTCATCTTTCTTTTGAAGTTCTGAGCGACACTCACAACCAAGTTGCGCGGCGCTTCGGAATTGTTTTTCATTTTCCGGATGACCTGGCGGTAATCTACAGAAAGTTCAACATGGACCTCGCGAAATTCAACGGCGACGCGTCCTGGGAATTGCCCATGGCCGCGCGCTACGTGATCGACCGCGAACACATCATTCGCGCCGCCGACGTGAATTTCGATTACACCATTCGTCCCGAGCCCGGCGAAACACTTGCCGTCCTGCGAAACCTGCGCGCGAGCCCCGCTCGCTGATTCCCCCACCAGCTACCAACATGAGGGATGCAATTGCATCTTTCAAGCCAGCGCTTCGAATGCTGAAATGATAATGTCCTCGCTGATCAGCTCCGGAGTTTGAAAATACGTGAAGAGCATGCCTGTAGTCATGGCATCCAGCACGCGGACAAATTTCTCCGCTGGCATGGGCAGCTTGTTTGCCGGTACGAACCTGAGGAGTTCCTTGCTCATCCGCCGATACATAGCCGCGTTCTGTTGCGTCAGATGGGATCGCATCGGCTCGTGCGTCAGTGTGTAGAGTTGAAACGCGGTCGCCATGGCGGCTAGACTTCGACGAGCTTGCGCCTCTTTCGCCACCGTCTCCCCTAAAATGTGCAACTGTTCCTTGAGGCTGGCTCCGGGTTTCAATGGCGGAACAATCGGCCTCCAGCGCGTGGTAATAAGAGCCAGGAAAAGCTCCTCCTTGTTCTTGAAATTACCGTAGACCGCACCTCTCGTCATTCCTGCGCGCGCGGCGATCTCTTCGAGCGAAGCTCGGTCGTAACCCTTTTCACCGATAACGGCAGCCGCCGCGTCGATGAGTTTTGCTTTCGTGTGCGCCCGTTTGCCACCATTGGCGCGATCTTGCACCGCCGCTTTCTTGCGTACTGGCATCGAACTCCTCATAAAATACACAATTGTATTTTATACGAACGCGTATTATTATACTCCATCATGCCCAACTGGCAATGGAGCTTATGGACGGCGTCGCTGTCGGGCCTTCTCTTGCTGGCGGCAGGCTATGTTTATGAAACACTTGGCGAGCGGAAAGATAAGAAGACCAATCTTGCGCCCGGACGCATGGTTTCCGTCGGAAACCACAAGCTTCACTTGCTCTGCAAAGGGCGCACTGCCCCGACCGTGGTGATTGAACAAGGGGCGGGCGAGCCGTCGCGATTTTGGGAGCATGTCCAAGACAGAATTGCCGAGTTCGCCAGCGTTTGCACCTATGATCGAGCCGGTTACGGCTGGAGCGACCCCGTTGAAGCGGGACGGACAATCACCGATCGTGCAGAAGAGCTTCACACTCTGCTCACCAACGCCGGTATTCCGGGACCTTACATTCTAGTGGCGCACTCGTACGGCGGCCTTATTGTCCGTTGCTTCGCCCACAACCATCCGAATCAGACAGCGGGACTCGTACTGGTGGATACACCCGATGACGCAACGATCTTCCGACGCGACGTTCTCAATTTCTATGCCCGAATCAGACTCATGAACAAGGCCGTGCAGCTTGCAGCTAGTTTCGGCGTGCTTCGCCTGTTAAGTCACTGGTTTCGCCTGGATCATGCGGGACTTTCGTTTGTGCGGCCGGTCGAATATGCGGCGGCGGGTGACGACTTGGCCTCCTTGGAGCGCGTAGACTTCCGCACGACGAATTCCGAAGGCCCGGGGAATTTCGGAGATTTGCCATTGGCAGTGATCACGCATGGTCAGCCCTTTCCGGGGCCGTTTTCCATTCTTGAGAATGGCTGGAGTGAGGGGCAAGAGCGTCTCGCCAGGTTATCAACAAATAGTCTGCTCATCGTGGCGAAGAACAGCAACCACATGATCCAGATCGATGAACCCGGCCTTGTCGTGGACGTAATTCGCTCTGTCCATGCCGCTGCCGGGAACGAGACGCGGCTTGCGTATGTCGGAGATTCTCAGAGAGTGCCTGCTAACTGCCCTTAGAAGCCGCTGAGTTATCGGCCAACGCCAATCTGCGATTTCTTGCCTCGCATTGTGACTGCCGGCGCAAAACAAAATGGCGGATAAACAATCCGCCGTTTCCCGTCAACAATTCCGTCGCGAAAACAACTTTACGCTTTCGCTTTTTTCACTTTATACCAATCCGCATTGATTGCGGTGTAGCCCGACCATTTCTCCGGCAAATCCTCCAACGCGAAAATCGCCGTCACCGGACACACCGGCACGCACGCGCCGCAATCGATGCATTCGTCGGGATTGATGTACAACTGCTTCTCCGCCTCAAAATCCGCTTCGTCTTTGCGCGGATGAATGCAATCGACGGGGCAGACATCCACGCAAGCTGAATCCTTGGTTCCGATGCAGGGCTCTGCAATCACATACGCCATTTAATCTTCTCTCCAAAAAGACACTCTGATTATAACAGCCATTCGCGACGAAGGTAAATCCTGCCAAATAATTCGCCAGAAGTAAATCCACCAGTGCAATTCATGGGCTTGTGCCGGGGAGGATGTCCGGCGTGCGAAAGTAAACACAGGAGAGCGAACCGGTGCGAAGCGAACGCGCGGTGAACGGATAAAATCAAAGTGCAATGAAGAGCGAAGCGGGAGCTCGAATGAAGATTGGCGGGCACGATTTTTGCGGCGGGGGTTCTGTGCGCAGGAATTGCGGCGGCCAGCGCCACCGTGGCCCACACGGGCGGGAACGGAGCGAGCGCGGCGGCAGCAACAACTGGCGGAGCGCAGCGTGGCGCCGTACGCCAAGCGAGCGCGCAAAAAACGGAAGGCCTGCCGCTGATCGATTTGGCAGGCTACCAGAGGCTCGTGGCGAAATACAAAGGGAAGCCGGTGCTGGTGAACTTCTGGGCGACCTGGTGCGTGCCGTGCCGGACGGAATATCCGATGCTCGTCGGGCTGGCAAAAGAATACCAATCGAAGGGCGTGGTTTTTCTCGGGGTCAGCTACGATCAGCAGCAGGACCTGAACGCGGAAGAGGGTTTTCTGGCGATGTACCGCCCGGTTTTTCCGAATTACCGCCAGCAGCCGGGAATCGATGCGGCGGCGTTCAATCGCGGCGTGGATCGCCTGTGGAACGGCGAGCTCCCTTCGACAATTTTCTACCGGCGCAATGGGAGGTTGCTGATGCAGTTCTATGGAAGGCGCCCGCGCGCCGAGTTCGAAAAAGCAATTCAGAGCTTGCTGGCCGATCCCTTTGGCGCAAAAGAGCCTGCGAAAACCGGCAGATAATTCCGCATCGTTTCCCTCAGTTGCCTCCCGCAGGCCGTATGAGACTTGCATTCCCTTGTGCATGACGGCATTTCCATGCCGATTCCGGGCCGCGGCGCCGTCCCTGCCGTCGCGCGGCAAATTCGTGGCGGAGGAATTTGAATGACAGTAAGATATTGGCGCGCAATTTTTCGCCGGACGATTCGGCGCGGGAGAAATTCATTCGGCGCAATCCTTGGAGGCAATCATGTTGAAGACGCGGGGAAACAGGATCACGTGGCTCGGACACGCCACATTTCAAATCACGCTGGCCGACGGCAAAGTGGTTTTGCTGGACGCATGGGTGGACGGGAATCCCGTGTGTCCCCGGGATGCGAAGAAACTGAAGCGCGTGGACACTATGCTCATCACCCACGGGCACGGCGATCACATCGGCGACGCGGTGGCGATTGCCAAAAAGTTCAAGCCGCAGGTGGTCGCGATTTTCGAAACAGCGAAATGGCTGGAGTCGAAAGGCGTGAAGAACGTGATCGGGATGGGCAAAGGAGGAACGGTTAAGGCCGGAGAGATTGAAGCGACCATGGTGCACGCAATCCATTCCAATAGCATTCAAGACGGCGACAAAATGATTTACGGTGGCGAGCCGGCCGGATACATTGTGCGGTTGCCGGGCGGATTGACCATTTATCATGCGGGCGATACGGCGGTGTTCAGCGACATGAAATTGATTGCGGAATTATACGCGCCGGAAGTAGCCATGTTGCCGATCGGCGATTTTTACACCATGGGGCCGCGCGAAGCGGCGGTGGCCATTCGGTTGCTCAACGTGAAGCACGTCATTCCTATGCACTATGGGACTTTTCCGGTGCTGACCGGAACGCCGGAGGAATTGAAGAAGCAAACGCAGGACATTGCGGGGCTGGAGATTCACGCAATCAAGCCAGGCGAAAGTATCGGATAGAAAGAACCCTTATCATCGGGCAACGCGGAGGTAATGAGCATGGCTGGAGAGATAACCGGAAAAGCAGTAGAGAAATACATCTATGACATTTTGCCAGCGCGCGACCCCGTGCTGGCAGATATGGAAAAAGTCGCAACGAAAGAGGACATTCCCATCATCGGGCCGGCGGTGGGACGCATGATGTACTTGCTCGCGCAGATTTCCGGCGCGAAGAGGATTTTCGAGATGGGCTCGGCCATCGGTTATTCAACAATTTGGCTGGCGCGCGCGGCGGGCCCGAAGGCGGAAATTTACTACACGGACGGTGACCCGAAGAATGCGAAGCGGGCAACCGCGTTTTTCAAGCGTGCGGGCGTGGAGAAGCGGATTCACGTGATGACCGGAGACGCGCTGGCGATGCTCGATCGCGTGCGCGGGAATTTCGATTTGATTTTTATCGACGTGGACAAACATCAGTATCCGGCGGCGTTGCAAAAAGCAGTGCGGCGATTGAAGCGCGGCGGCATCTTGGTGACGGACAATACGCTGTGGTCGGGACGCGTGACGCGCAAAGCGGACAGTGCGGAGACGCGCGGCGTGCAGGAGTTCAATCGCAGCGTGTATGCAATGAAGGATTTATTTCCGGTGATGATTCCGCTGCGCGACGGCGTCACCGTCTGCCGGAAAGCCTAGATCGGTCGATTGGCTTTTGGCTTGCGAGACGGTCGAAGTGCCACCCATATAACTCTAATGCCAGCGAGGAAAATTAGCGCGGCAAGCGGGAGGTACAGCATCGGCACCCCGCCGCCGAGCACGCCGCCCCTGATAAAGTACCTCCACCGAGGAACTGCAGCCAACGCTACAAAGAAACCCGGCACGCAAAGCATGATTGCAATTAGCACGAACCCAATTCGTTGCACGGCGGTGAGCGGCCGGCCTCCACGCATCAGCAAACCGTAGAATCGCCCCTCGTTCATGGCGTAATCCAAGGGCAGGACGTTACTTTGACGAAAAGCCGCTTCCGCTTCGAAACGGCGCAGGCCTTTCTCGTTCGCGAGTTCTTCGGCTGTCGGGTCGCGGGATTCGTCAGGCATAGAGTTTCATGGCACCGCCAACGGGCGTCGAAGCCATCGCGCGACTTCGCGTATGCCGCTAACCATTGCACTACGTCCCAAGCGGATACACAACGTGGGAATCGCTCGGCCGTGCGTAACCGTTATTCCTTCATTCGCGCAGATTTAACAGGGAAGGGAGAATTTCTCAGCCCCGGGATTCCTGAAGGGTGCTATTTCCAGCCTTTGCGCTGGCGGAGGCCGGTAATGTGCGCCACGTGATGGCGGCCGTGCCAGGCGTAAAGGCCAAGCGTGTCGTCAAGAGACATTGCGCCGCGCTCGGGATGCTTCATTTTGCGTGAAAAATCAGCGGGACTCATGCCGCGAAGCAAATTCATCCAGCGTTCGTGCAGCACATCCATCATGGTGAGGGAAGATTCCACCGGCGTGGTCTTCGAATCACTCAATTCCGCCCAGCGCGTTTCGTTGTATGGCTTGATGGTTGGTTCGTCTTCAGTGAGAGCGAGCTTGAAGCGTGAGTAGGCGTTCATGTGACTGTCAGCGAGGTGATGAACCACCTGCTGAACCGTCCAGCCGCCGTCACGGTAAGGAGTCGAGAGTTGCTCGCGCGAAAGTCCGGCGACGGCAGCACGCAATTTCTTCGGCGCCTCTTCGATTTGCGCCAGGAGTTGTTTGCGATTTTCTTCGGTCAGCTTCTCCGCTGGCTGATATTTTCCCACTGGATATCGCAACTCTGCGTCACTCATCGGTTCGTTTCTCCTCTCTGCGTTCTGCTCGGCCGAAAATTATCTCTGATTTTCTTGATATTCCTCGTGCCAGGCCATCTGAATGGCTTCGAGCTTGCCCTCATTGGACTGCGAAGCATCGCCGGTGAAGCCGTCGAGCCCGGTGACCCATTTGTGCAAGTCGGTGAAGCGGACGGTCAGCGGATCGACGTCCGGAAATTTCTCCGCGAGGCGGATGCCGATTTCTTCGGCGTTGTCCCAATCAAATGTTCCGGGCATATTCACTCCTCGTGCATAAATAAAGGCAAATTCTTTCGATGCGAGATCCTTCGCTGCGCTCAGGATGACAGCTCGTCAAGCCGAGCGCTTCGCGATCAGTGTTCGGCTTCCTTGGCGTAATTCTTATTCCATGCCGGAATTTCGATAACAATGTCTTTTGTGCCGTCGGGAACGCACTGGCAGCCGAGGCGCGACTTGGGCGTGACGCCGGGGGCTTCGTCGAGCTGGTCCAGTTCGGCGTCGGTGGGCTCGTTGCACGACTCGAGGCCTTCGTGGACGATGACGTGACACGTGGAGCAGGCGCAGACGCCGCCGCAGGCGTGGTCCAGGCCCATTTGGAAACCCGTGGCGATGTCCAGAATGCTGCCGGGCAAACCGTCGTGACCGTAAGGAAGTCTCGCAGGGTCGACTTCGACGGTCTTGCCTTCCTTGGCGAAGGTGACTTTGAATTTCTGCGTCGCCGGAACGTATTTTGTCTCTTCGATGTATGGATTCTTGCCGCCCATTTGCCGCTCCTCAAAACTTGCCGCGAGCTTAACACGCAAGCCGCGTGCGTTACACTTCGTCGATGCGCTTGCCTCCGACAGCCGCTTGCAGCGCTTTGTTCATTGATATTTCTGCGAGATGTTCGGTCGCGTGATTCAATTCGTCGATCTTCTCGCGGACCAGCTTGTAATCGGTACCAGCAATCGCATCGCGCAAGCCTGCGACGCACGCATCGATTTTCGCGCGCTCCACGGCGGGAAGCGATTGCGCTTCGCCGCGCGCGAAGACTTTTTCCGTGGCGTGGAGGATCGTCTCCGCCTCGATGCGCGCTTCGATCAACTGCCGCTGCGCGAAATCCTGTTCGGCGAATTCGATGGACTCTTCGAGCATTTTCTCCATCTCCGCATCGGTGAGGCCATAGCTGGGCTGCACTTCGATGGAACTTTGCTCGCTGGTGCGCAAATCGCGTGCGGCGACCTGCAAGATTCCATTCGCGTCGATGAGGAATTTGACTTCCACGCGCGCGAGACCTGCGGGACCGGGGGGAACCTTCAGTTGAAAACGCGCCAAAGAGCGGCAGTCTTTCGCCAGTTCGCGCTCGCCCTGCAAAATGTGGATGTCGATGCCGGTCTGATTTTCGACGCCGGTGGTGAAAAGCTCCTGCGCGCTGGCGGGAATGGTGGAGTTCCGCGGGATCAGCTTGGCGACCACGCCGCCCATGGTCTCGATGCCGAGGGAGAGCGGTGTAACGTCGAGCAGCAGCATGTTTTTCACGCCGCTTTCCAGAATGTCCGCTTGCACTGCGGCGCCGAGCGCGACCACTTCATCGGGATTCAATTCGCAATGCGGGACACGGCCAAAATAGTCGGCGACGGTCTTGCGAACAAGCGGAATGCGCGTGGAGCCACCGACGAGCACGACTTCGTCGATCTCCGATGGCTGCAATTTCGCGTCGGCGAGGGCCATTTTTACCGGGCCCATGGTCCGCGCGACGATGGGCGCGATAATTTCGTCAAAATCGGCGCGGGGAAGCTCGCGAAGATACGCGCGGCCACCGGGCACTTCGAAGCCGATGGTGGCGTGCTCGGCGCTGGAAAGCTCGTGCTTGGCGTGAACGAGAACCTTGCGCAGCTGCTGCACAGCTTCCGGGTTTCCCGAAAAATCGAAGGCATATTTCGCGCGGATTTCCGCGCTGACCACATCGAAGAGCGCGTTGTCGATATCGTCGCCGCCGAGGTGCGTGTCCCCGTTGGTGGAAAGCACCTGGTAAATGTCGCCTTCGGCGCTGGAGATGAGCTTCAGAATGGAAATGTCGAACGTGCCGCCGCCGAAATCGTAAACCGCAACGCGGCCGCGGCGCTGCTTGTGCAAGCCGTAAGCGAGTGCGGCGGCGGTGGGCTCGTTGACCAAACGCAGAACTTCGAGGCCGGCAAGGCGGCCCGCATCTTTTGTGGCCTGGCGCTGTGCGTCGTTGAAATACGCGGGAACGGTGATGACGGCGCGGTCGACGGTATCTTTGAAAAATCCCTCTGCCCAGGATTTCAATTCGCGCAAAATGAACGCGGAAACTTCCGAAGGCGTGAAATGTTTTTGGCCGAGGCGGACGCGGATGACGTTGCGGGACTGCTCGTCGACGCGAAACGGAAAAATCTTCAACTCGTCGCGAATGTCTTCCACGCCGCGGCCCATCAGACGCTTCACGGAATAGATGGTGCGCTCGGGCTGGGTGAGCAGGAGCTGGCGGGCGGCTTCACCGACGACGATTTTGCCATCGGCGTCGAGGCTGACGACGGAGGGGCACAGAGTTTCACCCCACGGGCCCGGGATGCATCGCGGCCGGCCGGTTGCGGGATCAACGAACGCGATCAGGCTGAAAGTGGTTCCCAGGTCTATGCCGACTGTCTTACCCATGAATTCTGTTCTCCGAACAGGCCCTGAAAAGTGCGCCAAAGTTATCGATTAGAAAAAGTGATGTTCTTTGTTTGCCGCAAGTTAGCTCGATTTCTAATAATTTCAAGCGCCTTTAGAAACCACCTCAATTTTGCCCCAGTTCCTCGCCTACGTTTCGCACCAGATTGCGAATGTAGGAGCGGCGATTCAATAATTCGTTCAATTTCGTCATTACAGACTTGCGCGCGGCATCGCCTTCGGGGTCCGATGGCGTGTCGTCCCATTCGGCGAAGACGGTATTCAGTTCAGCGTCCACGTCAGTCAATTTTTCCTGAAAAGTCTTCTGCGCTTCGGTGAGCTTGGCGCGCAGTTCCGTCAAATCGCCGCCTGCCTCGGCAGGCAAGCCTTCGGATTTGGCTTCGCGCAGCTCGTCGAGCGATTCATTCAGCGCGAAGACTTCCTCGAGCAATTCCGGCGGCGCCTGCTGCTTGGTGGTTCCTTCCTTGCGGACGCCAGCGCGGAGAAGCAAGTATTCGACGCGGGAAATCGGGTCGCGCAGCGTTCGATAGGCGTCGTTCAACTCGGAAGAACGCCCGAGAGCAAGATTGCGCTCGTACTCCGAGGCTTTCACGAAATTGTCGGGATGCAGCTTCCAGCTCAACTGGTGGAAACGTTGCTCGAGGGAGGCTTCCTCGATTTGCAATTTTTGCGGCATGCCGAAAAACGCGAAGTAATCGGCGCCGCGAGCCAGCGGCTGGATTTTCCCGCAAGCGGCGCAAAAATGGCCGGCGCCAGCGTGGGCTTTGCAGCTCCAGCAAGGGGGAGCGGGCGTAACCCCGGTTTGTGTTTTCGTGGAGCTCATCGAATTCTCAGGATTCTCCTGCCCGCCGCAGGCTGGCTCCGGGGCGGAAACGGAAAGGCCGGGGCACTTCTCATGCAATTCTCACGCAGTGAAGGAACTGCCGCAGCCACAGTTTCTCGTCGCCTGGGGATTTTGGAAAATGAACCCTTGGCGCACCAGCGTCTCTTCAAAATCGAGAGTGGTGTCCGCGAGGTAAAGAAAGCTCTTTGGGTCAACGAAGACGCGGGCGCCATTTTCCTCGATGACCTTGTCGCGATCGCGCGCCTGGGCTTCGAGACGCATGGCGTAAGAAAGTCCCGAGCAGCCGCCGCCCTGCACGCCGACGCGCAGTCCGCCGGAGTCCGCGGGCACGCCTTCCTTGGCGAGCAACTCGCGGATTTTCTCAGCCGCTTTTTCGGTAACGTGGATCATAAAAAGCAGAATCCTTCACTGCGCAAGAAGCCTCACGTCAGTTCGCCGAAACAACGCGAACGGGACGTGGGCTACACGGAACAACGAAGGCGCTTTAGCTATGCGCTTGCGTTGCGCCGGCCTCGGCCGGCTTCTGCTCGCCAGCCTTCTGCTTCCAGTCCGAGATGGCCGCCTTGATTGCGTCCTCGGCCAAGACGGAGCAGTGGATCTTCACCGGCGGCAGCGAGAGTTCGCGAACAATGTCCGTGTTCTTGATCGCCAAAGCCTCTTCCACGGTCTTGCCGCGGACCCATTCGGTGGCGAGCGAGGAGCTGGCAATCGCCGAGCCGCAGCCGAAGGTCTTGAACTTAGCCTCTTCGATGACGCGCGTCTCGGGATTGATTTTCATCTGCAGCTTCATCACGTCGCCGCATTCCGGCGCGCCGACAAGACCCGTACCGACGTTCTGGTCTTTCTTGTCGAGCGAGCCGACGTTGCGCGGATTATTGTAATGATCGATCACTTTATCTGAATAAGCCATCATGCCCTCCAGCGAATTTGATTAAACTTTGTCCCCGAACCCCTATGCCGTCTTCCAGTTCATTTTGCTGACGTCGATGCCCTCTTCCTTGGCCATTTCGTACAGCGGAGAAAGCTCGCGAAGGCGCTCGACGGTCTCGACCACGCGGTTGGTGACGTAGTCGACCTCTTCAATGGTGTTGAAGCGGCCGACGCCGAAGCGAATCGAGGTGTGCGCGAGATCTTCGCCGACCCCGAGAGCCTTGAGAACGTAGCTGGGCTCAAGAGTGGCCGAAGTGCAGGCCGAACCACTGGAAACGGCGATGTCGTTGATGCCCATCAGGAGCGATTCGCCTTCGACGTACGCGAAGCTGATATTGATGTTGTGCGGCAGGCGGTGCTCCATGGAGCCATTGATGTAGGTCTCGTCGAGCTTGCCCATGAGTCCGTTCTTCAGGCGATCGCGCAGACCGCTGAGGCGGGCGCTCTCTTCGACCATTTCCTGGCGGCAGAGGTCGCAGGCCTTACCCATGCCGACGATGCCGGGAACGTTCAGCGTGCCGGAACGCATGCCGCGCTCGTGGCCGCCGCCGTCGATCATGGCGGTCAACTGGACGCGAGGGTTCTTGCGACGGACGTAAAGCGCGCCGACGCCCTTGGGGCCATAGAGCTTGTGCGCGGAAATCGAGAGCAGGTCGATGCCGTCTTTCTGGACGTCGACAGGAATTTTGCCGATGGCCTGCACGCCATCCACATGGAAGAAGATTCCCTTCTCCTTGGCGATCTTGCCGATTTCGGCGATGGGCTGAACGACGCCGATTTCGTTGTTGGCGTACATGATGGTGATCAAAATCGTCTTGGGCGTAATGGCGCGGCGCAAATCGTCCAAATTGATGCGGCCGTCCTTTTCGACGGGCAGATAGGTGACTTCGTAGCCCTCTTTTTCGAGACGCTTGCAGGTGTCGAGCACGGCTTTGTGCTCGGTGACCTGCGTGATGATGTGATTGCCCTTCTCGCGGTACATGGCGGCGACGCCCTTGATGGCGAGATTGTCGGATTCCGTGGCGCCGCTGGTGATGACGATTTCCTTCGGCGTGGCATTGATGAGCTGCGCGACCTGCGCGCGCGCCTCCTCCACGCCCTCTTCGGCGACCCAACCGAAGGCATGGTTGCGGCTCGCAGCGTTGCCAAATTTCTCGTTAAAATAGGGCAGCATTGCGTCAATGACGCGTGGATCGACCTGCGTGGTCGCGTGATTATCGAAATAAATCGGCAGCTTGATTGCCATTCCTACTCTCCTAAATTCTCAATTCGACGACCTCGGAAGCCGGGGCGTCGTCTGCTATCTGCGAAATCGTGACCTTGTTCAGCACCGCGAGGATGCTGTTGTTCACCTTGCGAAGCGGCTCTTTGACGGTACAGGTCTTCGCCTGATCGCAGTCACCGTGATGCGTGACGCACGAAGTCAGCGAAAGCGGGCCGTCGATGGCGTCAATAGCTTCGAGCGCGGTGATGAGCCGCGCATCGCGAGCGAGCGTGTAGCCGCCGCTTGAACCGTGACGCGCTGCGACGATGCCGACACGGGCGAGCCTCTGGAGGACTTTGGCCATCAACGGCGTGGAAATTCCGTAGATTTCGGCAATGTCCGCGGCGCTGCATGAACCTTCGTCTGCGTGCACGGCAAGGTGCTTCAGAGCAATGAGCGCGTAATCGGATTTTTTGGAAAGCTTCAGCATAGCGCCCCTGCGACCATATACGACTCCCCCAGTCGCATATTGAGTTTAGACTTGTCTCAAGGGGCTTGTCAAGTAGAAGAATTGAGGCAAATGCCATCCTGTCAAAGAGTTAAAACCGGACTCCGCTGGTCGTACTTAGTTTAGAAGTGCCGGCACCGAATGGCGAGATTATGGTTCCGAGTGGCAATCCGGCGGGCTGAACTGCTTGACACTCCAAGCCGATTCCCCGCCAGGCACGCAATTTAATTCCGGTCACCCTGTTACTCGTCAGAAGCTCGAAAGGAGAGACCGAAGCGAAACAGTCACGCGAGAGAGAAATAGGGAGATTAGGGTTTCCAGGTCTCCAAGAACTGCTCGACGTCTTTCAGGCCGATTCGTGTGGTGTTTTCGAAGTCGCCATTTTTTTGCGAGACGAGCAGATTGCCCTTGCTATCGAGAACGGCGAGGCTGGGGACACCCCTTTTCAGCGGGATTTGATATTTCTCGGCAAGATCAAGGTTCGCGTCATATTGGCCGATGTTGATGTGCACTACGACGTAGTTAGGATCGAGAATCTCGGCGACTTCGGGATAATGAAAGGTTTCGTCGAGCACATGGCAGTCGTAGCACCAGTTGCCGCCGAAATCGAGGAGTACGCGGCGGTGTTCGCGGGCGGCGACGGACAAGGCGAGGCCGAGGTCTGTGCGGGCTTCGGATGCGTCAGGGTACAGATCAGGCTTCGACTCGACGGGCTGAGGCAGACGCGAGAGATTGGTGCGTTGCGTGGCGACGATTACCGATTTGCCGTCCTGTTCAATCCAATTCTGAGCGATCGATGCGAATGATTTTGTCGGACCGGAAGCGCCTTCCACGGTTGCTTCGAGGGTGAAAATCACGCGCTGCACTCCCGTTTGGGGTGAATCAACGTGAACGACGCGCGTGGCCAGATGCGAGAGCCCGGAGGGTTTTAGGGCCGCCCAAAAATCCGGCTCCGCGGCAGGATCGCTGCTCGATCCTTTGCGGGTTTTCGTTGTGGCGGGAGGTTCGACGCTATAGAGCGCGCGGAGCGCGGCGGCATTCCCGGAAAGGACCGCCGCTTTCCAAGTTTCGAGGGGAGCAAATTCCCGTGGACTCGTGGCAGCATCTTGGCCCCGGACATTTGCAGACACCAATAAGGCCAAGCTCAACGCCGCGGCGATCCTGATTGTCATCAAACGTTTCATGGGAATGCCCCTGTTTCGCGTATTTTCCTGGCCAAGCGATGCCACGTCGTCGACTACTTGAAACGAACGCTCCATTATATCCCGTAGGGTTCTTAGATACACGAAGACTAAGAACGGATTCAAGCGCCATCTAACTTTGCCGGGGGTATTCCCCTTGGCGCAAGAGCGCGATACAATCGGGGCCGCCGGGGCGGAGTTCTCCGGAAACGTGGAGTCGATTGATTTCATGATGCCTTTCGCCAAGTCGCGGACTGCGACAGATGTCGGCGCCGCGGCGCTTGGCCGGCTTGAACTGAGCGTGATGGAGATTGTGTGGTCGCGCGGCGAATCGAGTGTGCGCGACGTCGCCGCACATCTGGCGCGGCCGCTAGCGTACACAACGGTGATGACAACGCTGGACCGTCTCTACAAGAAGAACCTGCTGGACCGGCGCAAAGCGGAGCGGGCGTTTCGGTATTCACCGCGATTTTCGCGCGGCGATTGGGAACGCAGACGCGCGGACAACCTACTTGCGGGATTCCTGGCGGGATCACAGCCCTCTCGTGATTTGTTGATTTCGTGCCTGGTCGAGGCGGTGGGGCAGTATGACGAAGCGCTGCTCGATGAACTTGAGAAGAAAGTACGGGCAAAGCGCAAAGAACTGCTTCACAGGAGCGGCAGATGATTCTCCCCTACACGCTGCGGCTGCTGTGTTTGTGTTTCGCGTCATTTTTTTTGATTCATGCGGCTTTGGGGTTGGCGGTGTGGACAGTCACGCCGGGCGCGATACGCATCGGGGAATCCATGCGGCCTCGAAGCGGCGCACGATTTCTGCTGGCGCTGCGTCTGCTGCCCGCGATGCTGGCCGCGTTTGTCGTCGCTGCCCTCTGTGTTCCGAGTTACCTGTGGCTTGAAACGAACGAAACGACCGAACGAGTCGGGCTGGCGTGCTGCGCGATGGCGTTGCTGGGTTCGTTTATATGCGTGAGTTCGCTGGCGCGGTCAGTACGGGCGCTGCTGCGTTCCGTGCGGCAGGCGAGGCGATACAAGCGCGAGGGACGCTCGGACCGCGAAGGCAATTCCCTTCCCGTTACCGTGATGAACAGCGACACACCGGTGCTGGCGCTCGCGGGCTTGATCCGGCCGCGCGTTATCGTGTCGCGCGGGGTGCTGCAAACGCTGTCACGCGAGGAGTTGAAAGCCGCGCTGCAGCACGAGCACGCGCATCGCAAGTCGCAGGACAATTTGAAACGATTGGTTCTTTTTCTCGCGCCGGAGATCTTTCCCTTTTCGCGGGCGTTCACGCGCCTGAATCGCCGCTGGGCCAGATTGATCGAGTGGGCCGCGGATGATGAGGCCACCGCGGGAGATTCGCGGCGTTCGCTTTCGCTTGCCGCAGCGCTGGTACACATGGCGCGGATGGGCGCTACACCTGCGGCGTCGCCGCTTGCCAGTTCTTTTCTGGGGAACGATCGAGACCTTTCCGCTCGCGTGGATCGGCTGCTCGGGTTGGCGCCAATCCACGGAAATCTGCCGCGCCGGGCGCGCACGGTGTTGGGCATGGCCGTGGCGCTGATTGCCGTGCTCGCCATCGCTGCGATGATTCGGCCTTCTACGTTCTTGTCGGTGCATCACCTGCTTGAACAACTGCTTCGCTAAGCGAACTGCTTCGGTGTTGGCCACTGTAAAGATTCTCCGTAAAAAAAAACGAACTACGAGTCGTGGTAGTAGACAGCCGCGCACAGTAGGCTCCAAGCGTCTTAAGGAGCTCATTGTGACTAAACAGTGGCGCGTAGGTTTTATATTCTTTGCTGTTTTATTTTTTGTTGTGTGTTCTTCGCAGGCGCAGGATTTTCACGGGAGCATCGTCGGCGAGATCGTCGACACGAGCGGTGCGCGCGTGCCCGGCGCGAAGATTGTCGCACGCGGGCTGCAGACTTCCTTCGAACGCCAGGCTATGTCGGATGCACAGGGCGAATTTCGCATCGCCGATCTTCCTCCGGGACCCTACCGCTTGACGGTCACGGCCGCGGGCTTCTCCGGAGCCACTTCCGACGTCTCTGCCGTGGTCAGCTCCGCTCAGGACGTCAGCGTCACCTTGAAGCCCGCAGCCGTCCAGCAAAGCGTCACTGTTCAGGGTCAGGCTTCTTCCATCACCACCGAGCCGATTGACATCACCAGCGCTGTGCACGGCGGGGCTGTTTCGCCGCAAGACCTGGCGACAATTCCGCTCGCTCACCGCACCTTCGCGAACATCGCCTTTCTCGTGCCTGGCACCGAGCCCGTCGAGCCCTCCGACCCTACCAAGGCGCGCATCACCGCAGTTTCTTTCGGCGGCAGCTCGGGACTGAACGACGTACTTTCGGTCGACGGCGGGGACAATTCGGACGATTACATCGGCGGCTTCTTGCAGAATTTTTCGCCCGACGCAGTTCAGGAATTCGCGGTGCAAAGTTCCCAGCAAAATGCGGACACCGGGCGCACGGTTGGCGGCTCCGTCGAAATCACCACGAAGCGTGGCACGGACGAATGGCATGGAGACGCGGACTTCACCGAACGCGCCGCCGCTCTCGACGCCCGTTACCCCATCGAAAATCCCCCGCCGCTTCCCAAGCAGCCTTTCTCATCGCAGGATTACGTCGCTGCGCTGGGCGGGCCGATCGTGAAGCAGAAGGTATGGTTTTTCACCTCGTTCGAGCATGTGCACGAGGATGCCAGCATCGCCTACAGCCCGGCCAGCCTGACGCAATTCAACGCGCTGGCCTCGCTTGCTTCGGCCGGGTTGATTCCCGGCGTGAGCTCCATTGCCGTGCCCGATAATGTGCCGGTGCCATTTCGTGATTATCTGGGCTCCGCGCGTTTCGATTGGGCGCAGTCCAGTCGTTCGCAATGGTTTTTGCGCGGCTCCGAAGACAATTACACCACGGACAATTTCGCCGTGCAGCAGGCTACGCTGCCATCCACTGGAGCCACGTGGCACAGCAATTATCTGAACATGGTCATCGGTAACCAGTTTACGTTTAGCCCGACTTGGCTTGGCTCTTTCACCTTCGACGCCAGCGGCTTGCACTTGACCGAAGCCCGGAATTCGGACTTCGGTTTCGCACTGGCGTTTCCGTTTAGCTCCACGTTCCAGACGATTTCGGGTTTCGAAACGTTCGGCGACAATCAATTCGTCACGCCTATCACGGCATTTCCCGTGCTGCGCAATCAGGAAAAGTACCAGTTTCGCTACGACATCAGCCACGCCACGGGCAGGCACAATCCGCGCTTCGGCATCGACTTCATCCATGAACCCGTGCTCAGCGGCGCTCTCTCGGGCACTCCCGAAACACTCATCACCTATCCAAGTGATCCAAATGTTTACGCCGCCAATCCCTCACAATTTTATTTCAGCTCGCAATGCGCGACGGCGCCCGCGACCGGATCGAACATCACCTGCGCATTCACTCCGGCGAGCAACGGCAGTTTCTCGCAAGACGTGCAGCGCCTCGGCTTTTACGCCGAGGATTTCTGGCGCATCACGCCACATCTCACCATAGATCCGGGAATTCGCTACGACACCACATTTGGCCTGTTCACCGGATCGGGCCAGTCGCAATTGGATAATCCCGCGTACCTTACGCTCCAGGCGGAGCAAATTCCGCTCATCAATGGCGCGCCTCATGATTATCGCGGGCAAATCGCGCCGCGCCTCGGCATCGCATACTCGCCGGGAACTTCTGAAAATACCGTGATTCGCGCGGGTATCGGACTCTATTACAACGATCTGGCGCAAAATGGCTGGGTCACGGCGATACAAGCGGTGAATGCGCCGCCGGGTCCGTGCACGAATCCTGTCGCAGATCCCACTCTGGCCAATCCGGACGATGCCGGCTGCCTTGCCGGCGGTTCCGAGGGATCAATCATCGCGCCAGGTTACAAGACTCCTTACGCGCTACACGCCAGCGCGGGCGTCGAGCATTCATTCAATCCAAATTGGCTGATCACCGCCGACTGGACGCACGAAGAGGGCAACCACGGGTTTCGCCGTTATCAATATCAAGCTGGATTCACACTGTTCACACCGCTGATTCCAACTTCCGATCCAAATTACCAGGCCGATCAGCAGGCGGTGGTGCCGAATTTGCAGGTTTTTCGCAGCGACAACCGGTCGCGATACGATGGACTATCGATTCATTTGCAAGGCAATATCGCGCACCGAGCGAATCTAATTGTGAATTACACGCTTTCGAGCGCCAACACATGGGGCTGCGTCCTCGCCGAACTATTCGATTATGTCAACGGAGTATGTAATCCGCTCAATCCATTTGGCCCTGGAGATTACGGCCCGTCGGGTGAAAACGTAACGGATCGCTTAGTGGTTGCCGGAATCTTCCATGCGCCGGCTGGGTTCGAGCTTAGCTTGATGTCACAATTCGAGAGTGCGCGCCCGTTCACGATGACGACGCCTGTCGACGTCAATGGTTTTGGCGACGCGGTAGACGATCGCGCGGTAGTCAACGGTGTGCAAACGAGCCTCGATGAATTTCGCGGGACGCCGTACATGCAGGTCGACATGCGCGTCAGCCGGCCGTTTAAGATCAGGGAGCGATTCACGGCGACGCCGTTCATCGAATTCTTCAATCTGTTCAACCGGAATAATTCCGGCGCGAACTACGTCACCAACCTGGCGGCGCTGCCGAACCCGGTCAACAACCTCGCCAATGCGACAGCGTTGTGCCTCGATTTTCCTGCCTGTACAGACATACAGGCGATCACGAGTCTCAATCAGTTGCGCGTTCCGGCCGGCGCGCTCGGGGATTTCTTCGGCCCCGGAACGACGGTCGGAATTCCGTTTGCCGCGCAAATCGGCGGACGAATCACGTTCTAAGGCGATCTGAGGCGGTGACAAATTGCGTCGCGAAGTAAGCTCTTAGGTAGAAGAGTTCGCGAAAATTGCCTTCGCTGACGCAAATGGTCAGTGACAGAAAAAAAGGGACACGCTATGCTTTGCCGTGTCTCTGCGTGAGGCGAGCTTCCTCTTTTCAGCGGCGGTAGTGGCCGGAGCGATCAATTCCGTCGCGGGAGGAGGCAGTTTTATTTCCTTTCCGGCGCTGCTGTTCACGCGAATCGCGCCGATCTCCGCGAATGCCACCAACACAGCCGCGATGTGGCCGGGCACGATTGCCAGCACCGTGGCGTACTGGCGCGAAATGCGCCAGCCGCGGGTCAGCAAGGTGCTGCCGCCGCTGCTCCTCACAGGATTCGTCGGGGGCATCATCGGCGCGACGATCCTGCTGAAAACTCCACAAGCGACATTCATGAAGCTGGTCCCATGGCTGCTGCTCGGCGCAACTCTGTTATTTGTGGCGAGCGGGAAAATCACCACGTGGGCGCGCGCACACGGAGGCCATGGAGGCAGGCGGCGCATGCTGTTTGTCGCAGGACTGGCGCTGGAGCTGCTGATCGCGGTGTACATCGGATACTTCGGCGCGGGAGCGGGAATCCTGGTGCTGGCGATGCTTGGGCTGCTAGACATCGGAAATATCCACGCGATGAACGGGCTGAAGTCGCTGCTGGTGAGCGCGGTGAACCTGGTGGCGCTGGCGCTGTTCATACGAGCGCGCGTGGTTGTCTGGCCAGAGGCCCTGGTGATGCTCGTCGGCGCGGTGGCTGGAGGATATGGCGGCGCGTATTATGCGCAGAAAGTAAATCCGGTGGTGATTCGCAGGCTGGTGATCGCGATCGGATTCGGCATGTCCGCGTACTTCTTCGTCAGGCAGTTCGCCTAGCGCGCGGCTTTTGTCTTTTCAGACGAACTCTCCCCAATCTAGCTAGATAATCCCTTCCGGGAACATTCCTGAGTGCGTTTACGTATTGACATTCGATAGGAGGCGCGCTAACGTCGCGAGCTACAGAATGTCTATAGGAGGCGGAATGACGCAATCACAAACAGAGCTGCTGCAAGGAACGCTGGACATGCTCATTTTGAAGTCGCTGGCGTTGGGAGAAATGCACGGGCTGGGAATCTCACGCCGTATCGAGCAGGTCACGCGAGGAACTTTTCAGGTGAAGCCCGGCTCGCTTTTCCCTGCGCTGCACCGCATGGAAGAGGAAGGCTGGCTCGGCTCTTCGTGGGGCGAATCGGAAAATAATCGGCGGGCGAAATATTATCAGCTCACCAAGAAGGGCCGGCGCCAGCTGGAAACCGAAACGCAACGATGGGGACGCATTTCGCTGGCGATTGAACGGGCGCTGGAGGCGTGAGAAGAGCAGTGATGAGTAGCGAATAACGAGCGACTAGCTAAAAGTAAAGGCAACGCCGTGTGGATAAGAAATGCAATTCGAAATTGGCGGCAGAGGCGGCAGGCGGATGCGGAGCTCGACGACGAAGTGCGCGGGTACGCCGAGATGCTTGCGGATGAAAAAGTGGGGCGGGGCGTCGACACGCAGCAGGCGCAACGGGAGGCGCAGATGGAACTGGGCGGCGTGGAGCAAGTGAAAGAGCGAACGCGCGAGGCCAGGGCGGGATATTTTATCGAAACGCTGTGGCAGGATGTGCTCTATGGAGCCCGGATGCTGCGAAAGAATCCGGGGTTCACAATTGTCGCGGTGCTGACACTGGCGCTAGGCATCGGCGCAAACACCGCGATTTTCAGCGTGATCGAGAGCGTGATGTTTCGCCCGTTGCCCTTCTCTGCGCCGGATCAGATTGTGCGCATCTACTCGATGAAGGATGGTGTTCCCATCACGCCAAATGGAAGTGGCCTTCCCGGCGGGCCGTCTGCAATGGACATGCGGGATTTCGCACAGAGCAATCACGCCTTCGAGGCGATGGTGGTTTATGACACTTGGCGAAAGAACGTGAGTTTCGGCGACCGCGAAACCGAACCGGAGCAGATGTGGGTTGGCTTGGTGCCAGGGGCATATTTCGAGATTCTCGATGTAAAGCCGATTATGGGCCGGCTCTTTACCGAGGATGAGAGCTATGTTGGCAAGAAATATGTGGCGGCGATTAGCGCCCAGTTGTGGAGGAATCGCTTCGGGGGCGATAAAGCAATCCTTGGACGGAAGATCCGCATCAACGACGAGCCTTATACGATTGTGGCGGTGATGCCGGATGTGATTCCCGAATGGATGGAGTCTAAGACAGTTGAGATTTGGACTCCATTTGAATTTGCCGATGCACTTGGCGATCTATGGACGGAGGCAGGACGGGGAGGACGAGGCTATTACTCGCTTGGACGCATAAAGCCGGGCGTGTCGATGGAACAGGCGCAAGCAGATCTTGCCACGGTTGCGGCGGGACTTGCGGCCGCGCATCCAGTCGATCAGGGAATCGGAGTCGCGCTGGAAAAGCTTTCCGACACGCGCGCCCATGATTTGCGGCCCATGCTTTTCCTGCTGATGGGAGCGGTTAGCCTGATTTTGCTGATTGCGTGCGTGAATTTGGCGAACCTGCTGTTGGCGCGCAACTCGGTGCGCGAGCGGGAATTGGCGATGAGGGCCGCTTTGGGCGCGGGAAGAGGACGGCTGGTGCAACAGTTGCTGGCCGAGACGCTGTTGCTCTCGCTCGTCGGCGCCGGCGTGGGATTGCTTCTGGCACAGATCGGAGTCGCGAGTCTTACAAGGATGCATCCAGAGAATTTGCCGCAGCTATCGTCGATAGGAGTTGATTGGCGCGTGTTGGTTTTCACCGTGGTGGTGGCGCTTATCACAAGTTTGATTTTTGGCCTGGGTCCGGCGCTTACGGGCACTCGCTTGAATCTGGTGGAGTCGTTGAAGCTGGGCGCACGATCCGGGACGGCTGGATCAAGCGCTCAGCGCATGCGTAACGTTCTCGTTGTGATGGAAATGGCCATGTCGTTGATGCTGCTGGTGGGGGCAAGCCTGCTGATTCAAAGCATCATGCGTTTAGAGCGGCAACAATTGGGAATCCGTCAGGATCATCTGCTGACAGGGCATTTTTATTTGCCCGGCGTTCACTATCCGAATCCAGGAGCGATCACGCGCTTTAGCGATCAGTTTGCGGATAGAGTCCGCGCTCTGCCCGGCGTCATCGAGGCGAGCATCACAACGATTTATCCGCCAAATTACAACTGGCCTCAGATGTTCGAAATCCCCGGACATCCAGCAACGAGAATTCAGGATATTCCTTCCGCACAATGCGGGTTCACGGATCCCCATTTCCTTAGAACGATGGGTATTCCGTTGATTCGAGGTAGAGATTTCAGCGAATCGGACCGCGCAACGAGTCCGCCTGTGGCGCTTATCAGCGAGGCATTCGAGCGGCGGTACTTTCCAACCGATGATCCGATCGGCCTGCGCATTCACATTGGCCCTCCACCATTCCTGCACATTCCGCCGGGAGCCGATATAACGGACTCCGCGGATGTCACGATCATTGGCGTTATCGGCGACTTCCGAAATAGCGGGCTCGCCTCGCCGCCGGAACCCCAGATCATCGTGTTGTATTCCCAGCACCCGTTGGTCAATTACGGATTCAAAGATGCCGTGATCCGCACCGCTGCGAATCCTCGCCTGATGATTCCCGAAATCACGCGCCAGCTTCACGCGATGGATCCTGATCTGCCTTTTGCGCAGACGCGAACAATTGACGAAATTGTCGAACAACAAACTGGCAGTCAACGTTTCATGACCCTCTTGCTCGGATTATTCGCCGCGGCCGGTTTGGTGCTCGCTGCGGTTGGCATCTACGGGGTCGTTTCTTTTCTTGTGGCTCAACGCAGGCGTGAACTGGCGGTCCGCGTTGCCGTGGGCGCAAGCGTCACAAATGTCCTGTGGCTTGTGTTGAAGGAGGGCCTACGGATGGCTGCTATTGGCGCGTCAGTGGGGCTTATTGGCGTATGGGCAACGCAGAAACTCATAAGCGGGCTTCTGTTCGGGATTTCACCAGTCGATCCGCTCACGTTCGCGGCGGCGGCCCTATTCTTGCTTGCGGTTGTCACGGTTGCATGCTGGGTACCTGCGTGGCGCGCTGCGCGAGTGGACCCGTGCGTCGCGCTGAGAGCGGAGTGAAAAATGCAATGAACGGCGAGCCGAGAGCAACTATTTCGCACAGGCGGAATACGCGATAGGAGTCGGCGCAAAGGCAACGTGTATGTGGGTGAGAGACGCGGTGAGGAATTGGCGGCGGAGGCGGCGGGCGGATGCGGAGCTCGACGAGGAGGTGCGCGGGTATGCCGAGATGCTCGCGGGTGAAAAAGTGAAGCGGGGCGTCGAGACGCGGCAGGCACAACGGGAGGCGCAGATGGAACTGGGCGGCGTGGAGCAAGTGAAAGAGCGAACGCGCGAGGCCAGGGCGGGACATTTCCTCGAGACGCTCTGGCAGGATGTGCGCTATGGCGCGCGCCAGTTGCGCCGCAGCCCAGGATTCACAATCGTTGCCGTCTTGACACTGGCGCTAGGCATCGGCGCAAATACGGCGATCTTCAGCGTGATCGAGAGCGTCCTGCTCCGACCGTTGCCATACGACCATCCCGAGAAGCTCGTCGAGATATGGAACACATACCCACCAGCGGTTCCGACAGTCGGGCTGTCTCCCGGCGACTATTACGATTGGGCGCGCGACGCCAAGACTGTTTCCGAAATGGGAGGCTACGTAGAACTCCTGCAGGGCTTCAATCTGACTGGGGACGGCGACCCGCAACGAGTGCAGGCAAGCTACGCGACAGCAAATTTATTTCCCATGCTGGGCATTCATCCCTCCGCCGGGCGACTTTTCCTTCCTGAAGAGGACCGAGCCGGCGGCGCGCCGATTGTGGTTTTGACACACCGCTTCTGGCGCAGCCGCTTTGGCGCGGACCCTGGCGTGGTGGGACACACGCTTACGCTGGATGGAGTGCATTACACGATAGCCGGAGTGCTTCCGGCGAATTCTTCCCTGGTGGATACGCCGGATCTCTGGATGCCGCTCGGGCAGTACGACGACGATTTGAGGGGCCGCGTACATCACCCGATTACGGGGATTGCCAGATTGAAACCGGGCACAAGCATCGCCGTAGCGCGCCAGGAATTTGAGGCGCTGAACCGTCAATCCACACTGGCCTTTCCGGATACCCACCGCCATTTCGGAGTGATGGTCAAGCAACTCGAGGATGCTTCTGCGGCGGAACTGCGGAACAGTTTGCTGGTGCTGTTTGGCGTTGTTGGATTGGTGTTGCTGATTGCATGCGCGAATATTGTGAACCTGTTACTGGCGCGCAACGCGGTTCGCGAGAAAGAAATGGCGCTGCGAACTGCGTTAGGAGCAAATCCGTGGAGGCTGACGCGGCAGCTCCTCACAGAAAGCATGCTGCTGTCCCTGATGGGCGGCGTGCTCGGCCTCTTGCTTGCGGCCGTGGGCGTCAGAATACTCGGTAGCGCCGTTCCAGCCAATCTTGCGACCGTAAGAGAGACCGGAGTAAACGGTACAGTGGTCACGTTCACGGTTTTCGTGTGTGTTATGGCGGGAATTGCTTGTGGATTATTGCCGGCGCTGCAAGCGCGTACGGCAAACGTCAACGCCATTCTCAAACAGGCAAGCAAAAGCTCGGGAGCGCTATCCAGCCGGAAGCTGCACAACCTGCTGGTCGTCTCGGAAGTTGCGCTGGCGCTCATACCATTGGTCGGGGCCGGCTTATTGCTGCGCAGCTTGCACGAGTTACTGGATGTCAGTCCCGGATTCCGCGCCGACCACGTTTTGACGATGTACGTTCCACAGGCGGCTCTTCCACCCGCGCAAGTCGACAAATTAACCACGGCGCAACAGCAACAATTAAATCAGAAGCAGTCTCTGCAATTCGAACAAATCATCGAACAGGTCAAGGGATTGCCCGGCGTGAAATCCGCAGCCGGAATCGACTCAATGCCGCTAGGTTCCGAAATCAGACAGGCATCACGATTCGTCATCGAGGGGCAACCGATTCCCGATTCGGGAGTTCGGCCGGTCGCGCAATTTCGCACTGTGACCCCCAAATATTTTTCGGCCATTGGCATCCCTTTGCTTAACGGACGGGCGTTGCATCAAGAAGACTGGAATGGACTCTACATAGACATCAATGAAGCAATGGCCCGCCGATTCTGGCCGCATGGTGATGCCATCGGCAAGCGCATCAGCCTGTGTTCATTCGATCCCCAATGCTGGGTTACCATAGTCGGAATCGTCGGCAACGTCCATCAATTCGGACTCGATGCTGCTCCCACCTACGACGTGTATTTCACAGGCGGCTGGACGCCGTATCTGGTGATTCGCACCGCGTCCGACCCGCACGGGGTAGCCGCGGCAACGGCCAGCCTCATTCATAAAATAGATCCGGCCTTGCCCGTGACGAAGACTAGGACCATGGACGAAGTGCTTTCAAGCACGATGTCGGGCCGCCGTTTTTCGGCAGTGCTCATCGGCATATTCGCGGGGCTGGCGTTGTTGCTCGCAGCCGTGGGGATTTATGGCGTCATGAGCTACATGGTTGGCAAGCGCACCAATGAGATTGGCATACGCATGGCGCTGGGCGCACAGCCGCAGGACGTCCTTCGCTTGGTCGTAGGTCACGGTGCAAAGCTGGCGTTGCTCGGAATCGGCATGGGAATAGCAGGCGCGCTTGTGCTGACCAGATTGATGGCGAACCTTCTCTTCCAGGTCAAACCGGCAGATCCGGCTACGTTCGCAGGGGTCGCAATTGTCCTGACGATTGTCGCCTTGGCGGCGTGCTACATCCCAGCGCGGCGGGCGATGAAGGTCGATCCAATGACTGCGCTCAGATACGAATAGAGCAGTGATGAGTAGCGAATGGCGAGTGATTAGCGAAAGAGCAAAGACAAGATCATGTGGCTGAGAAATGCAGTGCGGAATTGGTGGCGGAAGCGACGGGCGGACGCGGAGCTCGACGAGGAGCTGCGCGGGTACGTCGAGATGGTCGCTGACGAGAAGGTGAAGCGCGGGCTGACGGCACGTGAGGCACGGCGGGAGGCAAAGATGGAGACCGGCGGAATCGAGCAAGTGAAAGAGCGAACGCGCGACGCGCGAGCGGGGCATTTTCTGGAGACGCTGTGGCAGGATCTTCGCTATGGCGCGCGGATGCTGCGCAAAAACCCGGGATTTACGATTGTCGCGGTGCTGACGCTGGCGCTGGGTATCGGCGCGAATACGGCGATTTTTAGCGTCATCAATTCTGTCTTGTTCAAACCGCTTCCCGTGGAAGCGCCCCAGCAGTTGGTGGATGTGTACAACACTCCGCCAAAAGACGAAACCGTTCTGCAATACGTTCCGCTGGCTTATCCGGACTACGCGGATTTTCGTGACCAGAGCAAGCTGCTCGCCGGCTTGCTTGGTTTCGCGCCGACGCAGGCGGCACTTGAAAGGCAGAACGAGAGTGAACTGATCCCCACGGAGCAAGTCACCGGGAATTACTTCCAGGTCCTGGGCGTGCGGCTGGCGCTCGGGCGCGGCTTCGATCCGGCGCAGGACCGCGTGCCGGGCGGCGATCCGGCAGCGGTGCTGAGTTACGCGATGTGGCAGAACAAGTTTGGCGGCGACCCAAACATCATCGGCAAAACCATTACACTGAGCGGACATCCGATAACGATCGTTGGCGTGGCCCCGCGGGATTTCCATGGCTTGATGCGCGTCGTGGCGCCGGGGCTGTGGGTGCCGCTTTCGATGGATTCCGTGCTACATCTGGGAAACCCGGTGGACGATCGCGGGAGCCAGTGGCTCTTTACGATGGGGCGGCTGAAGCCGGGCACATCGCTGGGACAAGCGCAAGCCGAGTTGCAATCCATCGCGGCGCGATTGGCGCAGACGTATCCGAAGTCGAATGAGGATCGGTCAGTCGTCCTCCTGCCGGCGAGCCAGGTGAAGATCATTCCGGAAGCGGATAAGGCGCTGTACGCGACTTCCGTTGTGCTACTGGGCTTCGCTGGGCTGATCTTGCTGATCGCGTGCGCGAATATCGCCGGGATGCTGATGGCGCGGGCGGCGGGGCGGCGGCGAGAAATCGCCATTCGCACGGCGCTGGGCGGAGGGCGGCTGCGGCTGGTGCGCCAATTGCTCACGGAAAATCTGCTGCTTTCACTCCTGGGAGGCGCTGCCGCGCTGCTGATCACGTCGATCTTGAACCGCGCGCTATCGCAGGCCCTAGCGAACATCAGCATTTCCTTGCCGATTGGATTCGGTCTGACGCTCGACATCGACGGGCGCGTCCTGGGATTCACCGTGGCTGCAGCGCTGGGAACGACATTTCTGTTTGGGCTGATTCCGGCGCTCAAAACATCAAAGCATGGCTTGGCGGATGCGTTGAAGGAGGAAACCGGAGCCGCGACAGGAACACGCGGAAAGCATCGGCTGCTGAGCACATTGGTGATAGCCCAAGTAACGATTTCCCTCATGTTGCTGATTTGCGCGGGGCTGTCGCTCAGGAGCTTGTGGAACGCGTCGCGCGTGAATCCGGGGTTTGACCCTTCGAATCTGGCAACGGCGGCATTCAATCCGTCGCTCGCGGGAGATAGCGCGTCGCAAGCAAACGCATTCTACGAGCAACTTGCCGCACGGATAGAGGCTCTGCCGGGGGTCGAGGCCGCGAGCGATACGGACCGGCTGCCGCTGACTTTCAATGTGAATTTCGGCGCGTGCGCTCCGGAGGGCAAAGAAAATGATCCACACGCGATGCTGACGATTGCGACAGCGAAGGTGAATACGAATTACTTCAAAACGATGCGGATTCCGGTTCTGCGTGGCAGGGCGTTTAATGATGAGGACAACCTGAAATCGACTCCTGTGGTCATGGTGAACCAGACGCTGGCGAATCGATTCTGGCCGGGACAGGATCCTATCGGGAAACGCATATCGTTTGGGGAAGCAAAGAAATATTACCAGGTAGTGGGAGTGGCGGCGGATGGCAAGTACATCACGCTGGGAGAGGCGCCGCGGGCGTACGTCTACCAAGCGATCCGGCAGGCGGAAATCGATGACCGCATCGTGATCGCGCGGACGATGGGCGACCCGCGAGCGACTCTGGCGTCGATCCGGCAGATTTCGCGACAACTCGACCCGAAAGTGCCGGTGACGAATCTTGAAACCGTGCAGCAGGCAACGAGCGTAGCCTTGTTGCTTCCGCGCGCGGGCGGAGCGATGTTCGGGCTATTCGGGCTGCTGGGATTGGTCCTTGCGTCGATCGGACTGTACGGCGTGATTGCGTACACCGTGGCGCAACGTACGCATGAAATCGGAATCCGAATGGCGCTGGGTGCGAATTCACGAGACATTGCTCGGCTTGTCATGCGGCGCGGGCTGGGCATGGTTCTGGCCGGCGTCGCGCTGGGGTTAGCGGGCGCGTTTGCCTTGACCCGCGTGCTTTCGATCATGCTGTACGGAGTGAGCGCTACGGACCCGCTGACGTTTGCGGCGGTGGCCGCGCTTTTGATTTTGGTGGCCATGGCGGCGTGTTACATCCCGGCGCGGCGGGCGATGAAAGTGGACCCGATGGTGGCGCTGAGGTACGAATGAGAAAATGACCGCAAGCACAAAGAAGAATTATTCGTCGGCATCACCGATGTCTTCGCTCCACACGGCAGGATTGGCGCGAATGAAATCAGCAAGCATGCTGATGCATTCCTGATCTGCTAGGTCGATCACCTCTACGCCGTTTTCGCGCAGCCAGTCGATGCCGCCGCGAAAATTCTGGGATTCACCCACAACAACAGTGCCAATGCGAAACTGACGAATCAGGCCGCTGCAATACCAACAGGGCGCAAGCGTGGTCACCATGATCTTGTCACGGTAGCTGCGCTGGCGTCCTGCTTGCCGGAATGCATCGGTCTCCGCATGCATCGCCGGATCGTCTTCCTGCACGCGTAAATTATGGCCGCGGCCGAGAAGTTTTCCGTTGGCGTCGAAAAGCGCTGCGCCAATGGGAATACCGCCTTCGGCGAGGCCCAGGCGAGCCTCGGCGATAGCTACGCCAAGAAGGGCGGAAGCTTCAGAGTGGTTCATCTGCCGATTCTAGCGCAACGTCAGGACCAGAACCATTCACGCGTCCGCGCGAGCCTGCGGATCCGAGGCGCTGGCGAAAGCGGACTCAGCCGCGGCGCGGGAAGCATACAGAGGGAAGAACTGTTCGAGATTCGACATACGAATCAACGCCGTGATGCGCTCGCCGGCTCCCACAAGGACCATGCGACGGCTTGACTTGCGGCCGGAAACGAAGGCGCCTACGAGCGCGCCGAGGCCGGCGGAGTCCATATACGGCACTTTGGTCAGATCAACAATGAGCAGCCCAGCGGAGCCGATCTCGCGAACGGCACTCTGAAACGAGAAGAGCGTTTGAATGGTGAAAGGGCCCGCGCAAGAGAGGATGGTTTCGCCGCCTCGCGCACCGGGCAAGGATTCCACAATGAGGCTGTCGTCTGGCATCCGGGCAAGATAGAGCGGAAGCAGACAAGGAAATATGAATGGAGAGTTAAATTTGTGTAATTTTTGTGAAAAGCGCTGCGCGGCGGGCAAATCGAGGTAATCCGCGAGTAAGAAATCGATTCGCCGCCAAGAGCGGCGCAGCAAACAAAGGAAATGTGGACGCGTGAGCCGAAGAATTTGCCGCGCGGGCGAAAGAATTCTAGGTTAGAATGCGGCGCAATGGCTGCTGCGGCAATGAAACCCGTGCTGGCAATCTATCCGGGATCGTTTGATCCTGTGACGAATGGGCATCTCGATCTGATTGGACGCGGCGCCAAGATTTTCGACCGGCTGGTGGTGGCCGTTTTGCGCAATCTGGAAAAAGACCCGCTCTTCGCCGTCAGCGAGCGGCTAGAGATGCTGAGGGAAGTAACACGGCCCTGGCCAAACGTCGAAGTGGATGTCTTTGAAGGGCTTTTGATGAATTACGCGCGGCAGAAAAATGCGCAGGTGGTGTTGCGGGGCATCCGCGCAATTTCGGACTACGAATACGAGTTGCAAATGGCGTTGATGAACCGCAAGCTGGAACCGCGAATTGAAACGGTTTTCATGATGCCGGCGGAGGCATACAGCTATTTGAGCTCACGGCTGGTGCGGGAGATCGCGCAGCTAGGCGGAGCCGTGAAAGACTTAGTGCCACCCTCGGTCGAGGAGCGGCTGAAAGCGAAAGTTACGTAACAAGTTCAAGGGGGCTGAGAATGGAACTGTCGGAACGAGTGAAACGCATCGAACCTTCGGCGACGCTCGCGGTGCTGATGGAAAAGGAAAAGCTGGTCGCACGCGGCATCGACGTGGTCGATTTTGGCCCAGGCGAACCGGATTTCCCAACGCCGGACCATATCAAGCGCGCGGCGGTCAAAGCCATTGAGGAGAACAAGACGAAGTACACGCCATCGGGCGGCGTCATGCCGTTGCGCCAAGCCGCCGTTGAATGGCACGCGAAATATTTGGGCAGCGCATATGCGCCGAAGGAATGCGTGGTCAATTGCGGCGGCAAGCATTCGCTTTTCAACGTGATTCACGCGCTGATTAATTCCGGGGATGAGGTGCTGATCCTTGCGCCCTACTGGGTCAGTTACCCGGAGATCGTCAAGTGCGCCGATGGCACGCCGGTGATTGTTGAAACATCGCCCGAGGGCGGCTTCATTCCGCGCGCATCCGAGGTTGAAAAGGCTATCACTCCGCGCACGAAGATTCTGATTGTGAACTCGCCGTCGAATCCCACCGGTGCGGTGATTCCGGAAGACGAATTCGCAAAGATTCTGGATATGGCGGAGAAGCGGGGCGTTTGGGTACTGTCCGACGAATGCTACTCGCATTTCGTTTACGGCAATGCGAGGCCGTTCTCCATCGCGAGTCTGCCCGGCGCGAAAGATCACGTGATTATTTCAGCGTCGCTTTCCAAGACGTTTGCGATGACCGGATGGCGGATGGGCTACACGCTTGCTCCGCAAGAGATTTCTGATGCGGTGCTGAAGTTGCAGAGCCAGTCGATCTCAAATCCCACTTCCATCGCGCAATATGCGGCTCTGGAAGCGTTGCGCGACGGAATGGAAAGCGTCGAAAAAATGGTGACGGAGTTCGAGAAACGGCGCAGACGGATTGTGGACGGGCTGCGGGAGATTCCCGGCGTGACCTGTCACGAGCCGGCCGGCAGCTTTTACGTGTTTCCCAACATCGCGGGAGCGGTGAACGGAGATGCGTTGGCAGATACGGACACGGTGCAAGTGGCCAAAGACTTGCTCGAACGGGTGCACGTGGTGGTGATCCCCGGCGAAGCGTTTGGCGCGCCTGGCTACTTGCGAATTTCGTATGCCACTTCCATGGAACGCATTGAAGAAGGCCTGCGTCGCCTCGCCAGTTTTTTTCGCGCCGCGAAGCCGGTGAGTTCGGTGGCGGCAACTCGCGGATAAGTCCGGTGACGCCGCAGCCTGCTCGGCTGGAACCGCGGTTCGTGCCGCGCATTTGGGGCGCGCGAAGCCTTGCCCCGCTCTTTCCTGAAAAACAGTCGCTGCGCGAACCGGTTGGCGAAGTTTGGCTGACGGGCAACGACTGCCGGTTCGCGGACGGGCCGTTCGCCGGCGAACGCCTGGGAGATGCTTGGCCGCACATGAGCGATGAGTGGGCAGGCAAACGGGCACGGAGCACCACACCTTTCCCCGTTCTCGTGAAATTCCTTTTCCCGGAGGACAAGCTTTCCGTGCAAGTGCATCCAGATGACGATTACGCGATGCGCAACGAAACTGCCTCCGGTGGAGTGGGAAAAACGGAAATGTGGTACGTGGTTTCGGCGCGACCGGGAGCCGAAGTACGCGTAGGGCTAAAGCCGGAAGTGAATGCAGGGCAGTTTCGCCAGGCGATTGCGGATAACGGCGCGGAGGACTTGCTCGCGCGCATTCCCGTACGGGCGGGCGACGCGATCTTTGTTCCCTCCGGAACCGTGCACACGATCGGACCAGGAATGATCCTCTGTGAGGTTCAGCAGAATTCCGACATAACCTATCGTGTGTTCGATTTTCACCGGCTCGGACCTGAGGGCAAGCCACGCGAGTTGCACATCGAAAAAGCTTTTGATGTGATCCGCTTCGGAACGCAGCATGGCGGGAAAGTCACGCCAGCGCGACGAAACGAACGAGCGGGCGATGCCAGGGTTCTCGTGGACTGCCCGTATTTTTCCGTGGCGAAATTTGCGTTCGCTCAACCGCAGCACATTGTCGATTCCGGATCGGGGCTTGGGTTGATGATCGTGCTGGAAGGAAGCGGCACGTTGCGCACGCAGCCCGGCGACGCGAACATTGAATATGCGCGAGCGCAAGCGTGGCTAGTTCCCAGTGCGTTACGAGACCGTTTTTACGAGCCGAAGGAAGCTACAACAATGTTATGCGTTTCCGTGCCTGAGCCTTGACGATCGCAGACTCTCAAAATGGTCAATACAAAACACTTAATGCAGTGCGCGGTGATCCTGGCGGGCGGGCGCGGGACGCGTTTCTGGCCGCGCAGCCGAAGGCGCACGCCAAAACAATTGCTGGACATCGTGAGCGCAAAGAGCATGTTGCGCGAAACGGCGGACCGTCTGGCCCCGCTGTTCCGTGCAAATCATTTGTGGGTGGTAACAAATGATGAGCAAGCCGCGGGAGTTCGACGTGAACTGCCACGCGTGCCACGCACGCAGATCCTCGCCGAACCCACGGGACGGAATACGGCGGCGGCGATCGGACTGGCGGCGATTCATTTGGCGCAGGAACATGGAGACGCCTTGATGGCCGTGCTGCCCGCGGACCATTACATCGCCGACGCGCCGCGCTACCGTCGCATCGTGCGCGCGGCAATGGCGCTTGCGAGCAAGCCGGGAAACTTGGTTGTGCTGGGCATTCCTCCAACGCGCCCTGATACCGGATTCGGCTACATCGAGCGAGGCAAAGGCGCCGGACGGCACGCCGGGGCACTCGCATACACAGTAAAGCGGTTTACGGAAAAGCCGAGCCTGCCACTGGCGCAAAAATATGTCGCGTCCGGGAAGTATTTCTGGAACGCCGGTATGTTTTTCTGGCGCGTCTCGACGTTCTTCGAATGTTTGAGGAAATTCCTGCCACAAACGTGGAGGGCCCTAGGAGAACTGCAGCAATCGATCGGAACTCCCGCATATTCACGAGCGCTCGCAGAAATTTATCCGCGCCTGGAAAATGTCTCGGTCGACTACGCAGTGATGGAGCCGGCAAGCCGCGGAAGCCGGGCGGAGCGCGTGTTCATGCTGCCTGCGAAAGTGGGCTGGAGCGACATTGGCTCGTGGGCGGCAGTGCATGAGCTCCTTGCACGCAAGAAAGGCGAGAACGTGTCCGAGGGGCATTCGTTCACGCTCGATGCCAGCGGAAACTTTCTCTGGAGCCGGAAGAAATTCATTGCCGCGATCGGCATTCAGGATTTGATCATCGTGGAGACCCACGATGCCCTGCTCTTGTGCCCGCGCGAGCGCGCGCAGGATGTGGGCAAGGTCGTGAAATGGTTGGAAGAAAAGCGCCGAGACGACCTGCTTTAATTTGAGGCGTGCGACTCCGAACCGCCAGTTCCCACCGGCTTTCCACGTGACATCGTATATACTTTTCGTCGTGACGCAGGTTCTTTTTGGCACCGATGGATGGCGCGGCGTTATTGCCGAAGATTTTACGACGGCAAACGTACGGAAAGTGGCCACAGCGATCGCGCGCTATGTCATCCGCGCTGAGAAGCCGCAAAGCGGCGTGCTGGTTGGTTACGATGCCCGGTTTGGCGGTCCGCTGTTCGCGCGCGCCACTGCAGAGGCCGTGGCCGCCACGGGAACTCCGGTCTGGTTGTCCGATGCGCCGTGTCCTTCCCCGGCACTTTCCCTGCTGGTGCGGCAGCGAGAGGCTGCGGGCGGAATCATGATCACCGCGAGCCACAACCCTTCGCGATGGAACGGTGTGAAGTACAAAGCGAGCTACGGAAGCTCGGCGTTGCCGGGAATTGTCGCGGAAATTGAAAAAGAACTCGGTGAAGTGCTGGCCAATGGATCCCGCCGCGCGCTGCCGCCGCGGAAGGATTTGATTCATTCCTTGCACGTGCGCGCGCCGTATTTGGAGACGGTGTCGAAACTCATCGATTGGGAACGCCTGCGGGAGCGCGAATTTCGATTTGTTGTGGATCCGATGCATGGGGCTGCCTGCGGCCTGTTCCGGGAGCTTTGCACGCGGCATGGAGTTGCGTGCGACGAAATCCACGGAAATTACGATCCGCTGTTTGGCGGAGTGAATCCGGAACCGATTGAGCCGCACGTGGCCGCGCTGCAGGAAGCGGTGCGCAATGGCAAATACGACGCGGGATTTGCCGCGGACGGAGACGGTGACAGAATCGGCGCCGTGGATGCGCATGGAACGTTCATCACGCCCCACCAGATTTTCGCGATTCTGCTGTGGCATCTGGCGGGCGCGCGAAAGCAATCCGGCGATGTCGCGAAGACATTTTCGACGACGAAGATGATCGACAAAATCGCGAAGAAATTCGGGCGCACGGTTTATGAAACTCCGATCGGGTTCAAGCATATTTGCGAGCTGATGCTCGAACGGGACATCTTACTGGGCGGCGAAGAAAGCGGTGGCTTCGCGACGAAAATGTATCTGCCGGAGCGGGATGCGACGGTTACCGCCTTACTGCTGGCTGAAGTGATGGCTTGGCATGGCAAGCGGCTGGGCGAACTGGTGAAGATGCTGCACGACGAATTCGGCGTTCATCACTTCGGGCGCGTTGACCTGGAATTGCGCGCTGGGCAGAAGGAAAGAGCGATTGAACATTTTGGCTCGCGCGTGGAAAGTCTGCTCGAATGGCGAATCGAACGCCGCGAAGACATGGACGGACAGAAACTCTACTTCGGCGAAGCTGGCTGGGCGCTCGTCCGCGTGTCGGGAACGGAACGAATGCTGCGAGTGTATGCGGAGACTGCGCATCCGCAGACGACGAAACGAGTACTGGACGAAATGTGTATCCAGGTGCGGAAGCTTTAGCTCGAATCCGGCGCATGGGAACGCATTTGCAGGATAAATCGCGGAGGCAATTCATGGAGAAAGTAAACCTGGAGGAAAAGTTCCGCCTCTTTAACGACGCGTGGCATCCGAGAATCGTCGGCGAACTGAACGATTCGTATGTGAAAGTAGTGAAGCTGCGCGGCGAATTCATATGGCACCACCATGAGAATGAAGATGAGATGTTTTTGGTCGTGAAAGGCACCCTGAGCATGCGGTTTCGCGACCGCGACGTGGAAGTGAATCCGGGCGAGTTCATCATTGTGCCGCGCGGCGTAGAGCATATGCCTGTGGCGGATGGGGGGTGCCAAATTGTCCTGTTCGAGCCGAAGACCACACTGAATACAGGGAATGCGCACAACGAGCGGACCGTGGCAAAATTGGAGCGCATTTGAAAGGACCCGAGCGGAAGGCGCAAATCAGAAATATCGGCGTCGGAGGAGTTGTGGAGCTATTTATCTTGGCGCGTTTTCACGCCCGTGATCAGCAAGAGGACGCTGTGGAGGCGGCATTGCGTGACGTTGTCGTGCCCTCGCGTCAAGAAGCCGGCTGCCTGGGCATTCACGCCTTCCGCTCGACCGGCGACGCGCGGCTTTTTTACGTTCATTCGAAGTGGACCGACGAGACCGCCTTCGAGCTTCACGCGAGGTTGCCGCACACGGTGCGCTTCCTCGAAAGAATCGAGCCGCTGCTCGACCACCCGCTCAACAACGTGACGCGCGCGGAGATGATTTTTTGAATTTCGCAGTTCAGGAGCAAGAGTGAGAGGATTGAGCGAGCGACTGTGAAGCGACGAATTTACCAACTCGATGTTTTTACAACCAAGCCCTTCGCCGGAAATCCGCTGGCGGTGGTGACGGACGGGGATAATTTGTCACGCCAGCAAATGCAAGCCGTGGCGCGCGAAATGAATCTGGCCGAGACGGTATTTGTCCAGCGGCCAACAAACAATCGAGCGCTCGCGCGGCTGCGCATTTTTACCACCACGCGAGAGCTGCCGTTCGCCGGCCATCCGGTAATCGGCACGTGGTTCCTCCTCGCGGAACTGGGCGTCGTGCCGGCGTCGGAAGGACCGGTGCAAATTCAGCAGCAGACCGGCGCAGGAATCTTGCCCGTCGAGATCACATTCCACAATGGACTCCCAGTGCGCGTGACCATGACGCAAAAGGAAGCACGGTTCAAGACTGCCAGAATCTCGCGTGAAGCTCTGGCGGAAGCCCTCGGCTTACGCACGGAAGACATCGATTCCAATTTGCCGATTGAATCCGTGTCCACGGGACTGTTCAATCTGATCGTTCCCCTCCGCGGGAAGGCGGCGCTGCCGAAGATACAGTCGAACCTGCGCGCGCTGTTTCATCTCTTAAACGGCAACAGCACCATGGCTTACTGCTTTGCGCTCGGCGGCCGTGGAAAGGCATTTTCGCGCGGGATGCTGCCCTGGGAGATCGTCGAAGACCCGGCGACTGGCTCCGCAGGCGGATCGCTGGGAGCCTACTTGGTGCGGCATGAGAAGTTGAAGCTTGGCGAAGAACTGTCCATCACCCAAGGCGTTGAGATGGGCAGGCCGAGCGAAATTCGCGTGCAGGTCGCGAAGGAAAAGGGCGGGCTGGTGCCGCGTGTGAGCGGATCGGCGGTCAGGATTTTGGAAGGGCACATCGAAATCTAGCAAATACAGGTCTTCGCGGCGAGGAACAGAGAGGCCGGCCCGCAATGAGCCGGCCTTCTTTGCATTCGCGCACGTTGGCGCGCTAGTCGTCAGCCGGCATTGCGATCGCGCCGGCCGTCACGGCGGTCATGACGAAGGTCGCGATTCATGGCATAGCGCTGACGGAAATCCCGACGGATGCGTCTCCGAATCATGCGCGAACGCAAGCTGTTGCGTCCGAATTCACGATTCGAGCGGCGCAATTGTCGGAAGTTGCGGCGAATATTGCGATTCATGCGATTGCGCATGCGGGCGTCGCGCCGCATGTCGCGGCGGTCGTTTCGAACCTCGCGATGCATGCCGTATCGCGGAGCGGCGCTGGCCGGCTGAGCCAAGCCGCCAATGGCGAACAGGCTCCCAAGTGCAACGGCTAAAAAGCTGCGGCGAACCATTTTCCCGAAATTCATATGAGGCCTCCTCTCGGCCTCCACCAAGCCCCTGTCCTCAACTTGTAAAACACCGGAATCGCAAGGAAGTTGCGGCTGGTGTAACTACACTTTTCCCAGGGACTTGGCGGCTGCGTCCAGAATTCCATTAAGGAATGGCGCGGATTCGGCAGTGGAGAACTTTTTCGCAAGTTCAATAGCTTCGTCGATGACGACCTTCAAGGGCGCAGTACCAGCGCGAAGTTCATAAATGGCCAAGCGAAGAATACCGTGATCGATTTGGGGCATGCGCTCGAGACGCCAGTTCTTCGAAAGCTGCTCGAGAAGCTTGTCACTCGATTCCGCCTGCGCCACAGCCCCTTCGAAAAGCTCGTTCGCGAATCGGCGCGTGGATTCGGCGGCGCGCGCGGACTTCCAAAAGGACTGCTCGATGCGCGCGACCGGTTGGTGATCGATTCCCCACTGAAAGAGCATTTGCAGAGCGCATTCGCGGGACTTGCGACGAAGGGTCATGATTCAGCGGCGATGGGCGCGACGGCCCGGTTTTCTGGATGCGGGAGGCTTGGGCGCGCCAGAAAGCTTGCGCGAAAGATGCGCCATTTCGATGGCCGTAAGGCCTGCGTCGAAACCCTTGTTGCCAGTCTTCAGCCCCGCGCGATCGATGGCTTGCTCCAGTGTGTCGCACGTCAGCACACAAAAAGGCATGGGCACCCCTGTATCGAGCTGAGCAAGCTGGACGCCGCGAGCGGTCTCAGAACAAACGTGGTCGAAATGAGAGGTTTCACCGCGCAGCACGCAGCCGATGCAGATAACAGCGTCGCAGCGGCCGGTCTGCGCAAGCTTTTTTGCGGCGAGGGAAATTTCGAGAGAGCCGGGGACGCGGACGATTTCGATCTGACTCTCCGAGGCGCCCGCGCGTTGCAGCGCATCGAGCGCGCCCGCGAGCAGCCGGTCCGTGATGAACTGGTTGAAGCGGCTGACGATGATACCGAAGCGGAAGCTAGCGGCGGAGAGTTCGCCCTGCGCGAGCTTTGGTTGCAGCGGCGACGGTTTTTTCGCGGGCATGCGTCTATTTTCCCTTGAACTGCGCCGGACGCTTTTCAATGAAGGCGCGCGTGCCTTCGCGCATATCCTCTGTCGCGCAGCAAAGCCCAAAAAGAGTCGCCTCGAGGAATAGTCCCTCTTCTTGAGGCATTTCCATGCCGCGCTCGATGGCGTCCATGGAGAACTTAACCGCCAGAGGAGCGTTGGCAATAATTTTTTTTGCGATGGCTTCCGCGGTGGCGATTAATTCCGGTTGCTCAACAACGTGATTCACGAGGCCGATGCGCAGCGCCTCGTCGGCGGAAATCATTTCGCCAGTGAGGATGAGTTCGTGCGCAATGCCTTTGCCGCAAAGACGCGCCAGTCGTTGCGAGCCTCCGTAGCCCGGAATGATGCCGAGCTTCACCTCCGGCTGGCCGAGCCGGGCATTCTTGCTGGCAATACGAATCGTGCAAGAAAGAGCGAGTTCGCAGCCTCCGCCGAGCGCAAAGCCATTGATCGCGGCAATGGATGGCTTGCCCATTGTTTCCAAGCGGTGAAAAACCTCCTGGCCAAAAAGCGAGAAGTCTTTGCCGTCGACCGGAGTGCGCTGGGCGAGTTCGTTGATGTCCGCGCCGGCCACGAACGATTTTTCGCCAGAGCCGGTGAGAATCAAGGCGCGAACGGCGGCATCTTCGCGCGCACGACTCAACGCATCGCCTAATTCTTCAACTGTCTGACGATTGAGCGCGTTCAAAACCTTGGGACGATTAAAGGTGAGATACCCAATTTGGTCTCTAACGTCGAAGAGCAGGTTTTCGTAAGCCATCGCTGAACTCCGTAATCTTCGGTTTTCCGGCTATCCCAGCTGCATGGCGCGAGGCTTGGCCGCGTCGGAATAATCGTAGAAGCCGCGGCCCGCTTTGCGCCCGTTCCATCCGGCGAGAACCATGCGTTTCAAGAGCGGCGGCGGAGCGAAGCGCTGTTCTTTGAATTCGTCGAACATGATGTTGGCAATGTAATACGTCGTGTCCAAGCCGACGAAATCAAGCAGCGTGAGCGGACCCATGGGATAGCCGCAGCCAAGCTTCATGGAATTGTCGATATCCTCGATGGAAGCAACGCCGCCTTCGAGCACACGAACCGCGTCAAGAAGATACGGCACCAGCAAACGATTTACGATGAATCCGGTGCGGTCCGAGGTTCGCACAGGCACTTTGCCGACGCGGGTGGCGAAGGCTACTGCCTCTTCGTAAACCTTGGGATCGGTGGCGATGGTGCGGATCACTTCGACAAGCTTCATCAAAGGAACAGGATTGAAAAAGTGCAGGCCGATAAAACGGTCCGGCCGCGATGTGAGAACGGACATCTCGGTAATCGAAAGCGAGGATGTATTGCTTGCGAAGATCGTGTGCTTCGCACAAATCTTGTCGAGAGCCGTGTACAATTCGCGCTTATCCGGCAGCTGCTCGATGATCGCTTCCACAACCAAATCACAGTCTTTCAAGTCCTCAAGCTTTATGGTCCCGTGAAGGCGGGAGCGCGTCGCATCACGATCGGAAGCGGACAATGTTCCTTTCTCGACAAATTTGCCGAGACTCTTTTCAATGGATTGTAGGCCCTTATTCAGGCGCTCCTCGCTGACTTCGCGAACGAAAACGGTGCAGCCTGCCTGGGCGGCAATTTGAGCAATGCCCGAGCCCATGAGGCCACAGCCTACCACTCCGACTTTTTCGATTGGCATTCCTTCTCCTCAACACGTCTTAAAGAAAATTGCAGCGATGTTCTGCGTCAGTTACGAGATAGATTCCACGATCATCGCAATTCCCTGCCCCCCGCCGATGCACGCGGTGGCCAGGCCGTATCGCTGATTGCGCCGGCGCAATTCCAGAAGCAGCGTCAGAATCAGCCGCGTCCCCGTGGCGCCGAGCGGATGGCCGAGGGCGATAGCGCCGCCGTTGACGTTCGTTTTGTCGCGATTGAGACCCAGCGCTTTCTCCACCGCAAGGTATTGCGGCGCAAACGCTTCGTTCACCTCGATCAAGTCCATCTGATCGAGCTTCAGTCCGGCCAATTGCAGCGCCTTATTACTCGACGGCACCGGGCCGATGCCCATCAAACGAGGCTCAACTCCCGTCGTTGCCCACGAGACGATGCGGCCCAGCGGCTTTGCGCCGCGTTCTTTGGCAGCCTTCTCCGTCGTCATCACCACCGCAGCGCCGCCGTCGACGATGCCGCTGGCGTTCCCTGCGGTGACCACTCCGTCTTTGCGAAACGCCGGCGAGAGCGCGGAGAGGCTCTCCATTGTGGTATCCGCACGGCGATGATCATCTTGCGAAAAAAGATGAGCCTTCTTGCCTTTGCCGACTTCGACCGGCACGATTTCTTCGCTCATGCGGCAGGCCTTGTACGCGGCTTCGGCGGCTTGCTGGCTGCGCAGCGCGTATTCATCCGATTCGCGGCGCGTAATTTTGTATTCGACGGCAAGATTTTCAGCGGTATCGGACATCGTGCAGCCGCTGACCGGGTCCAGAAGGCCGGCCATGAGCGCATCTTCGAGCTTCCCTTCACCAAGCCGAAATCCGCTGCGGGCGCCACGAATTACGTGCGGCACCTGGGTCATATTTTCCATGCCGCCGGCGAGGACCATTTTGGCTTCGCCAAGAAGAATGCGCTGCGCGGCTTGGCTGATCGCTTCCATGCCGGAACCGCAGAGGCGATTTACGGTGACGGCGGGAGTTTCAACTCTCAGACCAGCTTTCAATCCGACGTGACGCGCGCCGTAATGTGCGTCGGCGCTGCTCTGCTGCACGTTGCCGAAAACAACGTGCTCGATTTCGGCGGAGTCGACGCCGGAGCGTTTGATGGCTTCCTTCGACGCCAGCGCGCCTAGATCGATTGCTGAAATATTTGCGAATTCACCGTTATAGCGCGCCATCGGCGTGCGCGCTCCAGCAAGAATCACCACATCCGTGGGAAACATAATTCCTCCTTACTTCATTATGAGGCAGGTTGCGGCGCGGCAAGGGAGACGACTCGATTGCCACCGCGACGCCGAATCTCATCCAGACCTAGTTCCGCGCGGTTAATCCATTCCGTGACCCGGTCTTCATTTTCATCCGCGGGTCGCGCCGCGGCATCCGCGACAACCGCGCCGACCGTCAGGGGTTTTTTCGCCCATTCCGGCTGCACCTGCGCGGCAAGCTGCCGCAGTTTCTGGGCGAGGTCTTCCGCGTTTTCTCGTGACGTATCCGGAAGCACGAACGCCAGCGACCATGCCGTGTATTTGACCCCCAGATCACCTTGACGGATAGAAGGCTCAACCGCGCGCGCGACCTGATTCATATGCGATTCGAGCGCCGCGTCGCCTTCCTCGCGCAGAATTTCGGACCCGTGGTCAACTTCCAAAATCACCAGCGCCAGCGGAGTGCCTTGGACGCGAGATCGCTTGGATTCCGCGAGCAGGCAATCGAGGTAAGCGCCGCGGCCGAGCAATCCTGTTTTCTCGTCGGCCACAGCGAGCGTCCGCACCAAAGAGCGCAGCCGCGTGTGATTTACCGAAATCATGATCTGATCGCCAACAGCTTGCAGAAAATAGCTCTCGTTTGGCTTCCACACGCGCGAAACAGTGTCTCCCACAAAAATAATCCCAGCAACAGACCGAGTGTCCTTATCGGTCAGCGGAATGGCCAATACGGTTTCCACATCAAGCGCGCGCAGATCAGCAATCTGAGAAACCTGAGCGGAAATCCCGCCGAGCGCATCGGGAGCGCATTTTGCCAGAGCCGCGGTGACGCTTGCCAGAGCGGGTGCGGCGGCCGCCTTCATACCAGGTGCAGCAAATTCGGTGGTCATCTGCGATTTTTCGCCCGGTGCTCCAATTACGGCAACGCACCGGCGCGCGGAAAGATACTTGCCAATTTCCCGGACTGCGGTAGCTAAGACCTCGCGAGGCGTCACTTCGCGGTACATCAGCCGCGTGATCTCCGCAATTTCAGCCAGGTCGCGATGCGTATCCGCCGCCGACGTCGGCGATGGAGGAGCGGGTGCAGAAGGCGGCGCGGCAGGTTGGGGATGCGTTGGCGAACCTTTAGGCCACCAGTTCGCGCGTTCATAGAGCATTCGCAGCCGCTCGTTCTTCTCTTCCTGGCCGGGAAACATGTCCGCGATGCGTTCCAGACGCTCGATGGCCTTGCTTTGCAGCGAATACTGCAAAAAAATCTCCGCCTGAACGATCAGGTCGTCCAGGGCGCGCTGTGATTTTTCTTCTTCGGTGGCGGGGGCGCGCGCGGAATCTCCCAGTCCACCGGCAGCATTCGCCTGCGTCTGGCCGCCGCCGGCGACCTTGGCAGCCCGCAAGTTGATACTGCGAAGGAAGGCGGGAGTGGCCTTGCCCTCGAGTTTCGCGATCCGTTCGTGTATGCGGTAATCGTAAGGATCAATTTCGACCAGGCGGTCCAACGCATCGCACGCCTCGATGATCTTGTTGCGTTCGAGGTCGAGGTCGAAGAGGCAGATGAGAGCGTCGAAATATTTCACTTCGCGATTCAATTGATCGTAGAGCTTGGCCCAAAGCTCGATGATCGGAAGCGACTTCGGGTGTCCCGCAACGATCTGGTCAACCTGGGATGCGAACGCCGTCTCCGCGCGAGCGGCAAACATCCATTCTTTGGTCTGTTCGAGCACGGAGATGGCTCGGTCATCGGCGCCTGTTGCGAGGTACTTATCGGCCAGCTCGAAAAGTTTGTCGAAACCCTCCGGCTTTTCACGGCACAGAGCGAAAAACGCTTCTCGAGCCAGGTCGAGCTGATTGGTCTGCAACAATGCGTCCCCATAGAGTCCCAAAAACGTCGTATCGGAAGGATCAGGTGGGGCGAAGGGCTGAAGCAATTCCACGGCGCCGGCGGCGTCGCCGCTATGCAAACGGGCGTCCGCGAAAAGCAGGGCGATGCTGCGGTCCTTCGGAACTAAACGATGGGCATTGGCAAAATGCTCCAAGGCTTCGGGCGAGTGCCCGGCGGCCTGGGTCAATTGAGCGGCGCGCAGAAAAGCCCGGCCGGCGGTTTCCGAGTTTCCGAGTTTCTCCCCAAGCTGCGCCAGTGCGACCTGACGCGCGGGATTTTCCTGGTCTAGTTGGGCCACGCGCTGCAAGCATTCGAACTCCGACTTCAGGTCATTCTGATCGTGGAACTTCTGCGCCGCGGACAAATAATATTCAATCGCGTCGGCGCTCTTGTTTTGCTTTTGAAGCAAGAACGCATAGCGGGCAAGCCTGGAGGCCGGTTGCGGATACGCCTTCAAGTAGCGCGTAAAAATCGCCGAAGTCCGCGCGACGTCGCCGGATTCCGCTAAGCGATCGAATTGCAGGCCGTAAAAAGTCGCCGCTTGCACCAGGTCGCCCACGCGCACGTAAAGATCAGACAGCATTTGAATAGCCTCGGGATGATTGGGAGAGGCGTCGAGGGTTGCGTGGTACTCGGCGATCGCTTCCTGAAGCTTGTTCCTCTCCAGGTGTTTGCGCGCGCGATCCAGATGCTTGGCGACGTCTTGATTCATGCGTGTCGTTGCTTCAGTCGATCCATCGGCAAACCGCAAACTCTCCGGAGCCGCAAAGCAATAGCCCACCCGGAAAGTCGGCGAGAATGTCTGTGCAAAACTACTTAGACAATATACCGGACGGCTGAGCACCTACAAAATAGCATTTTACGCGAAAGGCCGTGCTCGGATATGGATTTCGGCAACGTTGCCGAATCGGCGCACGATTGTTAGGATACGCGGCGCGATGATACCGATGAACGAATTACATTCCTGGCTACGCAAGCGCGAGCCGCAGATTGTGCGGTTGCTTGGCCGTATGGTTGAAATCGAATCACCGAGTCACGATAAGGCGGGCAACGATCGCCTCGGTCAAATGGTTGCGAGAGAGTGGAGACGCCGGGGCGCCCGCGTGCGAACGTTGCGGCAGAGCCGATACGGCAATCATGTAGTCGCGGAGCTACCGCCACCGCACAAGATTGCAGGCCGCCAGATCCTCGTGCTTGGACACCTTGATACCGTCTATCCGATGGGAACGCTCGCGAAAATGCCGTTTCGCGTGGCGAAAGGCCGCGCCTGGGGCCCGGGAAGTTTCGACATGAAAGGAGGACTCGCGATCGCGCTCGCAGCGGTCGATGCCATACGGGCTCTCGGAATTTCACCGCACCGGAAAATTGTCTTCCTGTGGACCTCCGATGAGGAAATCGGCAGCGGGAATTCGCGTATGTTCATTGAACGCGAGGCTCGCAAGAGCGAAGCCGTATTTGTGCTCGAACCCGCTTATGGACGCGAGGGATGTTTGAAGACCAAACGCAAGGGCGTGGGCGAGGCCGAACTGATCATTACGGGACGCAGCGCCCATGCCGGAATCGACCCGGAGAGCGGCGTCAACGCAGTGCATGAATTAGCTCTGCAAATCGCGCGCTTGCTCGAATGGAATGATCGAAAACGCGGAATCACTGTGCAAGCGAACGTCATCGAAGGTGGGACTGTAACCAACGTCGTAGCCGCCAGAGCGCGCGCCCTGATCGATGTTCGCGCGGCGCGGCTGGTGGACGCACATGCGCTAAACCGCAAATTGCGAGCGTTGCGGCCTATCCTTCGCGACGCAAAACTCGAAGTGATCGGCGGCATCAACCGCCCTCCTATGGAACGGACACCTGCGTCGCGCGCGTTGTTTGCCCACGCGCGAAAATTGGCGGGCGAAATGGGAGTGAAGCTCGGTGAGGCCGCGACGGGCGGCGGATCAGACGGGAATTTCACAGCGGCGCTTGGAATTCCCACACTCGATGGTCTTGGCGCTGTTGGCGACGGAGCGCACAGCCCGCGCGAACACATTCTGACCAGCTCGCTGTCCGAACGCGCCGCAATCCTCGCCGGTCTCCTCGCTACCGTCTGACGCCGGCGAACAGACCGCCTTGCATCGGCACGCTTGCTGGATAATCAGCGGATTGCTAGAGTCGAGCGGTGCAAAACGCAGCGAAGCTCGCTCTGGCAATATGCCTTTTAGCTGCTGCGCCTGTCGCCGCGTACTCGGACCAAGCAGTCGCGCTAACGCAGTCAGCAAACCCTTCTTCCGCATCGCCGAGCCCGCGGCAACTCTACCAATTGCTTCAAGCGGTGCGCGTCGACGGAGCAAACGTCTACGCGGTTCATGATTTGACCGTGCGGCGTGACGGCGTCGCATTCACATTCGCGGACGGAAAGCTCGCCTTCTTGCAACCAGTGGATGGCCGCATCACCGGAGCTGTGTTTGTAGGCCGCGGGCGAGTGTTTGCGGTCCCACCGGACCCGGCGGAACGCGCCTCCGTGGCGCGATTCTTGCGAGTTCCGCTGATTGATGCGGAATTCTGGCAGGCATATCTTCGCTTTGACGAAGGCACGGCAAAGGAAATCCAAGATGGCCTGACTGCCCAAAAGGCCGTGGCCGGCAGTGACGCGGATTTCACGACCAGTTGGAATCCTATCGTTGCCCAGTTCAATCCCAATTCGTCCCTGCGCGTGCTGGAAGGGCTGCTGTCGTCCGCGTCAGCTGCTTATTTCTATGCAGCTTTGAATTCAACGACGCTCGGAGGCTTCGATGTCGTGCTCGATGAACGCCGCTCCGAAACAGTGCTGGCCGGCCAACCGCGTCAAACAACTGACGGCGATTTTTTCGACGTGTGGACTTCCTATACGGCCGCGAATGCGCCTCCTCACACCCAAGATTTCGCCCCGGTCGACTACGCTGCCGACACAACCATTGGCGATGACCTCGCTCTCACTGGCAATACCACCCTGCACTTGAAGTGCCTGGCGGGTGGCGAACGCGTCCTCGAATTCGAACTGTCGCGCTTCCTGCAGGTGCAAGCCGTGACAGATGGCGAGGGCCGGTCTCTGGATTTTTTTCAGAACGAGGACATGCGCCGTCAGGAAATCGCCAGACGCGGAAATGATCTGCTTTTCGTCGCGCTGCCAGCACAGGCCATTGAGGGGCAGCGGTATGAACTGCGCGTCTCTTACCGCGGGACGGTGATTGAAGATGATGGCAATGGCGTCTACTTCGTCGGCGCGCGAGGAAGCTGGTACCCGCATTTGGCGGGAACAGACCAATTTGCTTCTTTTGATTTGAAGTTTCGCTGGCCCAAGCGGCTGCGGCTCGTGGCGACGGGCAAAGAAATCGAGAGTGGCGAAGAAGGCGGCCAGCAAACCGGCCATTGGCGCAGCACCCAGCCTATTTCAGTCGCAGGGTTCAATCTCGGCGAATACGTCGTGCAGTCCGTCGTGGGAAAACCACTCATTCAGCTCTTTGCAAATCAGCAGCTTGAACAGGGCATCGCCGACCAGTTGCGCCAGCACGCCGTGGATCGGCTTCCCATTGGCGGAGCACTCCAACCGTTGCCTAACCCGGCCGCCGTGCTGAAACAGCTGGGAACGAAGTTGCTTGACTCCGTTCACTATTACGAAGAATTGAATGGGCCTTTTCCTTTTCCCGAGCTGGACGTATCGCAGATTCCCGGCTCATTTGGGCAGGGCTGGCCGGGATTGCTGTATCTCACAACGCTGGTCTTTTTGCCGCCCGAAGCTCAGCAGCAGGCAGGGCTGACCCAGCGCACACAGGAGCAAGTGCAACAGCTCGTCCCATTTCACGAAGTGGTTCACCAGTGGTGGGGAAACGTCGTGGCGCCGGCCAGCTACCGCGACGTCTGGATCCAGGAAGCCATGGCGGATTATCAGTCGCTGATGTATGACGAAAAGCGCAACGCGTCGAAGCACGTGCTGCAAGAATGGCTGTTGCGGTATCGCGATGCGCTCGTCGCCAAGGCGCCGGGCACCAACCAAACCGTCGAGCAGACCGGACCGCTCGACTTCGGCTACCGTCTGGACTCCTCGAAAACTCCAGACGCGTACCGAATCATCGTCTACGAAAAAGGCGCATGGGTAATTCACATGATTCGGATGATGCTGCGCGATCCGAGAAAGAAGAATCCGGACGAGCGATTTGACGAACTGCTCAAAAACACCCTCGCCGAGCATCGCTTTCAAACGCTATCCACCGCGCAACTGGAAAACGAAGTGGAGCGTCTGATGACCCCGTCGATGGACCTCGAGAGCAGCCGCTCCATGGATTGGTTTTTCGACCAATGGGTTCGGCAAACGGGTATTCCTGAGTACAGCGTGAGCTTCAGCGCGCGCCCCAGCGAGTCTCGTTTTCTAGTCGAAGGCTCGCTTGAGCAACGCAACGTCGCCGGCGTGTTCACGGAACGGGTCCCGATTTACGGCGCGCCGGCGCAAGGCAAACCCGTTTTTCTCGGAGACGTGGTGACCACCGGCGCCACAACTCCGTTTCGACTCACCGCACGCTTTCGCCCGCTCAAGCTTGTGATCGACCCGGAGCACACCATCCTCTGCCGAACAAAATAGCTCCGAACGCGTCCTCTCACGCTAAGACTCCACGCCGGCTTACTGCACGTCTCCGCAAGCCGCACCAAACCACTTGCCGGTGAACGTGGAATTCACGTTCATGGCGTTATTGCCGCCGGCGGTGTTGCTGCCTGAAGTGTTCATCTGCATCGTGCCCTTGACGTTTTCCGAATCAACGGCTTCCACCCGCAAATTCCCCGTCATCTTCTGCCCATTTTGCGTGCACTCCATCTTCATTTCCAGCTTGCTGCTCGTCGAAGATACGATCGTGTACGTGCACGACTTCGGAGCATTCCGAAAGCCTTCTGATTTCTCAAGTTTGTCCTTCGTCACGCAGCTCTTGCTGGTGGTCTGCTGGCCGCTCATTTTCTTCATCATCTCTTCCATCTTGGCACGCTGGTCGGGGGACATCTGAGCGAGCGCGCTGTCTGGAATCGGGGGAAGGCCGCTCATTGTCATGCTGGCAGTCGTCTGCCAAAGTCCCAGCTTCACATTGAGTGGCTGAATCGTGCTGTCCGATTGGACCGCAAAAGGAAACAGAACAACGAGCCCAAGGAGAATCCTTGCGAACATGTAAGCCTCCGGTAAGTTGTGGGTTTGTTTTCAGGGCCCTTCAGCGGCAGGAGTATACCACCGGCAGTCGGGAAAATCCTTGCGCATGGCTTCTAGGCGTGGAAATGCCCGGCTTGGCGAATCTCTTTGCGGTAATCGGGCGCGCAAATCTCCACGGTGCGGCACATTTCGTACAGGCGCGACCGGATGCGCGCACCGACGCGGTCCGTCAGCGTGTCTTCGGTCTGCACCGGTCGCGCTCCCACGGTGCGCGGCGGCGGCGCCAGCGGCGTGTCCAGAAAATTCGTGGTAAGCAATGTGACGCGATGCTCGTTGTAGCGCGTATTGAGAATGTGCCCCACTGTCTCGAGCGCCCAAAGCGAAGGCTTCGAAGATCCTAGATCGTCGAGCAGCAACACTTCCGTTTTCAGCACGGGCTCAAGTACGCCCATCTCGGTCGAATTGCTTTCCGGATTATAACTATCCTGAATTTGCTTCAGGAGTTCGCGGTAATCGTAGAAAAGGCCGCTGTGGCCGCGCAGGATGATTTCCTCGAGCGCCGCCACGGCCAGATGCGTCTTGCCAACGCCGCAAGGGCCCATGAGCATCAGGCCATGCTCGGTCGCAATGGGGAAATCCCGCGCGAATCCCTGAACCACGAGTTTTGCTTGGGCCAGGCTTCGGTTCCATCCCGTCGCATCCGCTCCGTGCGTTTCGCGGCCGTACTGGTCCGTGTCGTAACTTTCGAAGTTGTGGTCCTGATACCGTTTCGGCAGCCGCGCGCGCTCCAGCAGCCTCGAACGCTTGTCGGCAAACGTACATTCGCACGGCACCGCCATTCGCGGCAGGCCTGCGCTTGCGCTATGCCCCACACCGTGAACGGATCCGTTCGGAGGACTCACCGCGAAAGCCTTCACGCCGTCCGCCTCCGCCTGCTCGGCCACCGCGGCCGGAACGCGCTGCTCGGCCGGCTGAACTTCGCGTTCGCCTTCGACGATCTTCCATCCCGTGCCATTGCACTTCGGGCATTCCGCTTGCGCCATATGTCCAAGCATATTCGCGCCAAACGCCGCGCGCAAGTCGGCCTTCTGTGCACGCCTGTGGAATCTGTGGATTGCGCTGTGCTCCCGTCTGTGGCAATAAGTTTCTTTCGCGGCGGGACTTCTTCGCGCTGCGCAGGAGAGGCACATGGCGGACGCGCAACCGTTGCATCGCCGCAAACGCGGTTTTTTTCACGAGCATTCCCTGAGCATCGCTTCGAGCGCGGTCCTCTTACTCTGGATTTGCCTTTACATAGTCTCGAATCCGAGCAAACATCTCGGCTCGTTTTTCGGTAATGCCATCGCTGACTGGACGGGCACGGTTGTGATGGTCCTCGCCACAAAGTATCTGTACGAACGAGGCTCGACGGAAAGCCGCCCCTTGCCGAAAACGATTCTCCGCCCGGCGCTCCAATGGATGCGCGACCATTCGCTCACCCTCTTTCTACTAATTACGGGCATTGGTTGGGTCGTGCTCTACGCCCGAATGGACTCCGAGGGCAAGTGGGGACAGGTTGTTGGCAACGTCGTCTCTGAGTGGACGCAAATCTTCGGCGTTGTGCTGATGACCAAGCGCCTCATCGAGCGCCGCTCCAGGGAAAGCAAGTGATGGTGCTCCAACGATTTCTCGTGAAGTTTGAAGATGCGATTTATTTCTCGATGCGGATCGCCTTGGGCGGCATGGCGCGCACGATGGCATTTCGCATCGTGCGGCGGTCTTCGGCGGTGAAGCCTTTGGCCAGTTCGCCGCGAACAAACCCGATGAATGCTTCCATTTGCTGCTGCATTTCGGACATTTTGTCGCGCATGTTGAGGATAATTTCAATTCCTGCGAGGTTGACGCCCATATCTCGCGTCAGTGTCAGAATCACTTCGAGCCGTTCCAGGTCCTGGTCGGTGTAAAGCCGCGTATTGCCCTGCGAGCGCGACGGTTTGAGCAAGCCAGCGCGTTCGTACAGACGAAGCGTCTGGGGATGAAGTTTGTAAAGCTCTGCGACAGCGCTGATCATGTATCCGGCGCGGGCCTTTTTTCGCGGGCGAGCCATCCCAAGCTCCTCTTACAAACTCACAACGTCGCGCGGGAGAAAATTTCCTGCCGCGGGTCTTCCGGAGAATATTTCGTCAGATCGCGAAGCAGTTGCCGCACGCGCTCATCTTCGGGCCGCGGCACAACCACACGAACTTCCACAAGCTGGTCTCCGCGGCACCCATGGCGGCGCACCGACGGAGCGCCTTTGTCGCGCAGCCGCAGCACCTTGCCGCTGTCCGTGCCGGGAGGAATGCGTACCTGCGCACGGCCATCAATCGTCGGGACTTCAATCTTGGCGCCAAGCGCAGCTTCTGACACCGTGACCGGCACAACCGTGTACAGGTCGTCGCCGCGGCGCTCAAAAAATGGGTGCGGCTCCACGCGCGTGATGACGTAAAGATCTCCGGGCGCGCCGCCTCGCATTCCCGCATTTCCCCGCCCTGGAACACGAAAACGCGAACCGGTCTGCGCACCTGGCGGAATGCGGAAATCGATCGTGTCGGTTCGACGCACGCGGCCCTCGCCGCCGCACGTGCGGCAAACCGTCTGCAGGCGCCCTGTCCCGCCGCAGCGCGAGCAGGCAATCTGGAAACGCATACGCCCGCTCACTTGCGTCACTTGGCCCGAGCCGCCGCACGCCGGGCAAACTTGCGGGCTCGTTCCCGGCGTCGCGCCCGTGCCGTGACATTCCGAGCAAACGTCCAGGCGCGTAATCGTAATTTTCTTCACCGCGCCGCGCATCGCTTCCGTGAAGGGAATATCGATCTGGTATTCCAGATCGCTTCCCGGTTCTTCTTCGTGCGCCTGCGCGGCATTGGCGCCGCGAAAAACCTGGCTGAACAGGTCGCGAAAACTTGTTCCACCCGCGCCTCCGAAGTCGAATCCGCCAAAATCGAAGTGCACATCTTGCGGCCCTGCGCCCCCGCCTCCCGCCCCTCCGGCCGCTCCCTGAAAGTTCGACGCATTGAAACCGAATTGGTCGTACATCTGTCGCTTCTTCGGATCGGAAAGGTTTTCGTAGGCTTCCTGAATCTGTTTGAACTTTTCCTCCGCGGATTTGTCTCCGGGATTCAGGTCAGGATGATACTTGCGCGCAGCTTTGCGGTAGGCTTGGCGAATTTCCTTGAGCGTCGCTTTTCGTCCGACGCCCAGAAGTTCGTAGTAATCCTGTTTGGTAGCAGTGGGCATTTTGGATTCTCAGTTTTCGCGTGCCTAAAAGCAGACTCGCTTCGCGAAAACCACCTCACCGAACTAGACGTTTGTCACAACTTCGCCCAGCGCGCATTCCATTCGCCGAGCTCCGCCGACTCCTTGGCTATTTCTTCCTGCTTGCGGCGCTGATCTTCATTGCGCCCGCTCATCCCCGCTTCTTTCTCGTTGGCATGATCCACCCAGCGATCGATCAGCGTGATGCGTGGCTCGACCGCGGCGGGCTCCGAACGGAAGCGCATCAGCGCGCCGGAAATTTCCACCGAGCGCGGCTGGAAATCAGGAGACGCTCCCAGCCTGGTTTCGTAAAAAAGCCGGCGCCAGTCGGCCGAGGGCGATCCGTTCAGCAGTACCTGCACAAGATAATAGTTGTCGCGAACCTTCTGAACCGCCTGAGGCGGGCCCGCACGCTTGACGCCCGTCGTGGTCGTCAATACTTTCTCCTCGTTACCCGTAAGCGGACTCGTCGGTTAGTTCGGCTTCTTCGATTCGTCCACGTCCACGTATTCCGCGTCGACCACTTCGCCTTGTCCCGGCTTCGCGCTGCCGTTCGTTGCGGCCTCCGGTCCCGGACCTCCCGGCTGACCCGCGCCGCCTGAGCCTCCCGCAGCAGCTCCGGAAGCTGCCTGTGCGCGGTAGAGCGCCTCGGCGAGTTTGTGCGAGGCTTTCGTCAGCTCCTCGACCGCCGCATTCATCTTCTCGACGCCACCTTCGGAAAGCGCACGCTTCGCCGATTCCACCGCTTCTTCCGCAGTCTTGACGTCCGCTTCGGAGAGCTTTTCGCGATTCTCGCGAATCAGCTTCTCCGTCTGATAGACCAAATTGTCGCAGCGGTTGCGCGCTTCGGCCTCGGCGATTTTCGCCTTGTCCTCGTCGGAGTGCGATTCCGCTTCCTTGCGCATTTTCTCGGCCTCTTCCTTGCTGAGCCCGGTGGAAGCGGTGATGGTGATCTTCTGTTCCTTGTTCGTCGCCATATCCTTGGCGGAAACATTGAGGATGCCATTGGCGTCGATATCGAACGTCACTTCAACCTGCGGAATGCCGCGCGCCGCCGAAGGAATCCCAACCAGATGGAACTTCCCTAGGGTACGGTTCCCGCTCGCCACCGGGCGTTCGCCTTGAAGAACGTGGATTTCAACCGATGTCTGATTGTCCGCCGCGGTAGAGAACATCTCCGTCTTGCGCGTCGGAATGGTTGTGTTGCGCGGAATCAGCACCGTCATCACGCCGCCCATGGTTTCTACGCCCAGCGAAAGCGGAGTCACGTCGAGCAGCAGGATGTCCTTCACTTCCCCGCCAAGCACTCCGCCCTGAATCGCCGCGCCAACGGCCACCACTTCGTCAGGATTGACGCCCTTGTGCGGCTCTTTGCCGCTGAACAGACCCTTCACGATGTCGACCACGCGAGGTATGCGCGTCGAGCCGCCCACCAGCACCACCTCGTCGATTTTGTCCGGAGTAATGCCCGCGTCGGAAAGCGCCTGCTTCACGGGGCCCACAGTCCGCTGCAGCAGATCTTCCATTAACTGCTCGAGCTTCGAGCGCGTCAGCTTCTGTTGCATGTGCTTCGGGCCGGATTCGTTCGCCGTGATGAAAGGCAGATTGATTTCCGTCTCCATCAACTGCGAAAGCTCGATCTTGGCCTTCTCCGCCGCTTCCTTTAACCGCTGGATGGCCATGCGGTCCTTGCTCAGGTCGATGCCCTGCTCTTTTTTGAATTCGCTGATGAGCCAGTCCACAATGCGCTCGTCAATGTCGTCGCCGCCAAGATGGGTGTCGCCGTTGGTTGACTTCACCTCCACCACGCCTTCGCCGACCTCCAGAATCGAAATGTCGAACGTGCCGCCGCCCAAGTCGTAAACCGCAATGGTCTCGTCTTTTTTCTTGTCCAGGCCGTAGGCCAGCGCCGCTGCCGTAGGTTCGTTGATGATGCGAAGCACTTCCAGGCCCGCAATTTCGCCCGCCTGCTTCGTGGCTTGCCGTTGCGCGTCATTGAAGTAGGCAGGCACCGTGATCACCGCCTTGCTCACTTTTTCGCCCAGAAAATCCTCCGCGGCAGTCTTTAGCTTCTGCAGAATCATCGCTGAAATCTCCGGGGGGCTATACGACTTCCCGGCGATCTCCACGCGAGCGTCGTCATGCGGCCCTCGAACCACTTTATACGGAAGGCGTTTGGTCTCGTCTCCAACCTCGTCGTAGCGCCGGCCCATGAAGCGCTTGATGGAATACACCGTATTCTCCGGATTCGTCACGGCTTGGCGCTTGGCCACTTGGCCCACCAGACGTTCGCCGGACTTCGTAATGCCGACAACGGAAGGCGTGGTGCGTGCCCCTTCCTGATTTGGAATCACGGTTGGCTCGCCACCCTGCATGACGGCCACCACCGAATTGGTCGTTCCCAGATCGATACCGATGATCTTGCTCATTGCTTACAGCCTCCTAGATCGCGAGCGATAACGCGGCTCAAATGATTGCTATGTGCTTCACAGAGAGCATTCTACACATTGAGCATCTTGTTGTCAAGTTTGTTGAATATGGCCGTATGATTCAGATATTCCGCCACTTACAGCCTCCCTTGGCCCTCTATCAACCCCCTCGCCTCCTCGCCCGTCCCCACGGCCAACCCAACTTCCGTCGAACCCCTCACGCCAACTCGGCATCCTAAGTTTGCTGCAGGCTGTGTGCCTTTCGCGGCAGCGCCTCGCAATTTTGCGCAACGCGCCCCGCGAATCGCGTAAAATGCATTCGAGCTTTTGCTATGGGAGGAGAACTCAATTGTCAATGACTTTGCGTCGACTGCTGCCCGTTCTAACCGGAGCCGCACTCGTGATCGCCGCCCTTTCGGTTCGCTCGCTCCGAGCCGCCTCGCAGGGAACCCGTGCTCCGGACCCCGCCGAGCTGTCGGCGGAGAAGTCTCTCGGCTCGCCGTCCGCGCCCATCAAACTCGAAGTATTCGACGACTATGAATGTCCCGCGTGCGGCAATTTTTATGAGCAGACCCTGCGCCCGATGATCGATACCTACGTCGCGGAAGGCAAAGTCTATCTGGTTCATCGCGATTTTCCTCTTGCCATGCACCAATACTCGCGTCAGGCGGCGCGCTGGGTGAATGCCGCTGCGCGCATCGGAAAATTCGAAGCCGTTGAGCGCGCTCTGTTTGACAATCAAATGCTATGGTCGGAGTACGGATCGGAGAACCCGAAAGGAATCATCAAGCCTCTTGTGCAGGGAGCGCTGACGCCGGCTGAATTCAAGCGCCTCGAGCGTGTGATGCAAGGATGCGAATCCGACTCCCATGACGAATTGAAGGGATGTGCCGTGGACGCGGAGATCCAGCACGACATGGCTGCGGGAGCATTGCTGCCCATAAACCAGACGCCCACTTTCGTTGTCTCCTATAAGGGCCAGTCTTATCCCCCGGCAGCCGGCGGTGTTTCCTGGGCGCTTCTCAAGCAGTTTTTCGACGGCCTTCTCGGTCAGAAGTAACTAGGGAGGAATCACTACCGATGAATTTGCTCCGATTGCTGTCCCTCGCAGCGGGAGTCGCACTGCTGAGCGTCTCGCTGTCAGCCCGGCCCCGGCCAAAGAGCGCCCGGGATGCCGCGGTCGCTGAAGAAGCCAGGTTGTCCGCCGAAAAGTCGCTCGGCTCTCCGTCCGCGCCCATCAGGCTCGAAGTGTTCGACGACTATGAATGCCCCGGTTGCGGCCAATTCTATGAACAGACGCTGCGCCAGTTAATCGATACCTATGTCGCGGACGGCAAAGTCTGCCTCGTCCATCGAGACTTTCCCCTTGATATCCACCAATTCTCTCGCCAGGCGGCGCGCTGGGTGAACGCTGCGGCGCGCATCGGGAAATTCGAAGCTGTCGAACGCGCCCTCTTCGACAACCAAATGGGCTGGTCAGAATATGGATCCGAAAACCCCAAGGGAATCATGAAACCTTTTGTGCAATCGGCGCTCACCCCGATCGAATTCAAACGCGTCGAACACCTTATGCAAAACTGCGAATCCAATTCCCACGATGAAATAAAGGGCTGTGCGGTCGACGCCGAAATCCAGCGCGACATGGCTGCCGGAGAGTTGCTTCCCATCGCCCGAACACCGACGTTCGTCGTCTACTATAAAGGCCAATCCTACCCTCCGGCGGCTGGCGGCGTTTCCTGGCCGATTCTGAAGCAGTTTTTTGACGGGCTTCTTAGCCAGAAGTAACTCTATGAAGACAAACTCGCACTGGACTGCCGGCCGCATTTTGTTGCTTCTTGGACGACTGGCTCTCGCCGTCACGTTTCTTTGGGCCGGCTATGCCAAACTGCGCCCGCAAAATGCGGTTCCCTGGACCCTCGGTTCATTGAAAATCACGCCTTCATCGCTGGGGTTATCGATGAGCTTTTTCGCGATGCAGCTCGACTCTTATCAAATGCTGCCTGCCTGGGCCGTAAACCCTTTCGCGCGCACGCTGCCGTGGGTTGAGCTGGCGCTGGGAATCTTGCTTCTCGCGGGCATTGGCTTGCGCTATGTGGCAATAGCGGCAACGCTCCTTCTGGCATTGTTCTGGGCTGTGGCCATTCGATCCTATGCTTTGCATCTGGCCATCAATTGCGGCTGTTTCGGTCCAAATGAAAAACTTACTGGTTGGACGCTCGCGCGCGATGGAAGCTTCTTCGTCGTCGGCGTCGCCGTAACCGTCGGCGCATTCATCCTTCACCGCCGCAGTCGCCTCAGCGTTTCCGGTTTTCCGCAAACAGAATTGCCCGCTCACTAGTTTCGCTGTTCTGAATTGCCCCTACGTCGTATCATCCCGACGCGATTCTAAGGAGAGCATGATGCCCACGCGTACCAAATTCTTGTCGCTCCTGATTCCCACCCTCGCATTCATCTCTGCAATAGCGATCGCCGCCGACGCCCCTGCGCCTTTCACTCTCCACGAAGTCGGCCCGGGAGTGTGGGCGGCCATCGACAATCCTGCCGCCAAGGCCGCGCGTTCCGGAGCCAACGCCGGATTCGTTATCGGCAGCGACAGTGTGCTGGTCGTCGACACCTTCGAAAATCCCGCCGCCGCTCAGGAGCTGCTGAACCAGATCCGCCAGAAAACGAATCTTCCGATTCGCTTCGTCGTGAATACGCACTATCACTTGGACCACGTCGCCGGAAACAGCATTTTCGCAGCCGCGGGCGCCACCGTCCTGGCCCAGCAGAATGTTCGCGTCTGGGAACGCGCGGAAAACAAGAAATTCTTCGGAGCCAAAATCACCCCTGAGCAAACGGCGATGGTCGAATCCCTCGGCCTGCCCTCGATCACCTATGAAAACGGAATAGAGCTTTACCTCGGCACGCGGCAAATCATCGTCCACTCTTTCCCCGGGCACACCGGCGGCGACAGCGTCGTTTACGTGCCGGATGCAAATGTCGTTTTCTGCGGCGACCTGTTCTGGGATCACACTTTACCGAATCTGATCGACGCTTCCACCAAGCCCTGGATCGCAACTCTTGATACGTTCATCCAGGACCACGCTGCAGCGACCTTCGTTCCCGGCCATGGCGAAGTGGGTCACGTGCAGGACGTCACGGATTTTCGCGGTTACTTGTCCGATTTACGCGCTGACGTCGCTGAAGCCCAAGCCACGGGGAAATCCGGCGATGCGCTCACCGATGTTGTCTTGCCAGAGCTTCAGCAGAAATACGGCTCATGGAACTTTTTCAGCTTTGCGAAACCCGACATTCAGTACACCGATCAGGAGTTGCAAGGGAAGAAACGCATTCCTGAGCCGCCCGCGCGATAGAGCGCCGCACGTCGGACTTGCCGACGGTAGCGCCGAATCAATTTTCGGGAGTGCGATGCGTGCCGTGCCGAGGCCCTTCTCCGCCGGTTCGAATGATCATGCTCACCAGCGGGACCTCGAGGATTTCGCTGCTCTTCGGCGGCCTTTGCGGCTTCCAAGGGCTTATCCAGAAGTCGATGGCTAGCCACAAGCTATAAGACGGCCGTGAAAAGCCAAGACAAAGTCCCGTGCCGAAAACGATCCAGAGAATATTTTTCTGCATGTACGAAAGGTGCGTCAATTCAGGTAGGAAAAGCGACGGGATAAAAACTGCGAGAAAAACCGCGGCCGACAACGCGTAATCCAAGTACATCGCGCCTGCGTAGTAACCGGACTCCGGATAGAACGACAGCCCGCACACCGAGCATTCATCGCGCATCTTGAAAAAACTGGAAAACACGCGGCCGTCTCCGCAGTTTGGACAGCGAAAACGCAGCCCGCGTTTCAGCGCCTGCGAAAAGGGCGGCTTCATGGTGTTTCTCCTTGCGGCGGCTGGAGGGCCGCCCAAGTCTCGTAGCTCATTATAACGCTCTGGCCGTCCGATCGTTTCATACCAATTTTGATTCTTGGAACGCTCGTTCAGTTTCGGAGTTTTTTCGCGTCGCCCTGCGGAAACTCACGCGACGCGCACAGCCTAATGAAGTTTGGCGTATTCAGCTCTGGCTTGCTGCAGAACAGGAATGCTCGGATCCGCATCCTTCCAGAAAGCGAAGAAGTCCTGATAAGCAGTCCGCGCGCCAGCCGTGTCGCCCTGCATCGCGCGAGCTCGAGCGAGTCCGAGCCCCGCGAGCGCGTAGGTCGGATCAAGGGCAAACAGGCCGCGATGGTCGACCATTGCCTGGAAATTGGCTGCCGCGGCCTTGCCGTCTTTCGCTTGCAGGCTGGCCTGACCGAGGAAATACAGATAATCGCGATTGGGGGCCCAGCGATACTGTTCGACGGGCTGGAGGATCGTCAAAGCCTGCTGAGGATCTTTACGATCCATCGCCAGGATGGCGCGAGCCATCGGGAACTCGATGCCGTTCAGAATAATGTCCTTGGGATTCTGTTTAGCGAGAACCGTCAAAGCTTTTTCCGCCGGCGCCGTGTCGCCTGAAACCGCCAGCGCATCGACAGCGCCAAGATTCGGCTGGTCCGGTTGCAGCGAAAGCGATTTCTCGCCGTCCGCGCGAGCTCTTTGTGTGTAGCCGAAAATGGCTTCGACGGCCGCGCGCTGACCGAGAATCGACGCCAACTGGCTTTTCGACGCAGATTGCGGAGCCGCGGCCGCCTGCGCCTCGGCGATTTTTCCGGCCTCGGCCACCTTTCCGAGAATAGCGTCGGCCAGAATTGCTAGACTATCCGCCTGCTGCGCGCCGAGCTTTGAACGAATCCAGTCCACCTGTTCTTTCTGGGCTGCGGCGTCACCCTGAACGAAAGCAATTTCCCAGAGCTGCTGGTGGTAACTTCCCGCTTCAGGACTCTTGGCGAGGCCCTTTTCTTCGACGGCCTTGGCTTCGTCATACCGTCCCCGGTAGATGTAGGCGTTCGCCAACTGGCTCCCAGTGACCGCACTGTCAGGATTGATCTGGTACGCGGTGAGCAGTTGCTGCGCGGCCTCGTCGAGCCGCCCGATATTCAGATAGAGACTGCCCAGATTGACCCAGGGAACCTCGTCGCGCGGATAGGTCTGCTCCCAGAGTAAATACGTTTGTTCGGATTTGGCAAAATCGTTTTCCGCAAACTCGTAATAGTGTGAATCGATATAAAGCTTTTCGCGCTCGCTGGCGCGATCACGAAGGGCGAAAGCCTTCTTCATGTTTTCCACGGAGTCACTGTTGCCGTTCATGTTCGAGTAAATCGTGCCGAGCGTCGCGTAGGCCATCGCAAAGTTGGGATCAAGCGCGACGGCGTGCTGGAGTAGCGGGACGGCCGAAGTGAAATCGGTCATCTCCAGATCGCGCCGCGCCATCGAGTAAGCCTTCAGCGCATCGAGTGAGCTCGTCGTTGCCATCTCCACCGGCATGTCGAATTTCTGAATCGTGGCAAGCGATTCGCCGAGTTTCGATCGCATACTGGACGCAAGCTTGCCGAGCGCGGGAAGGACATTGTTCTTGCCGTTGGCATCAGCCTCCACGCGCGCAAGCGACGCGCCGGAATCGCAGTTCACTGCGTCCAAAGTCAGCGCATATTGATCGCCGATGCCGGTGATCGTCCCGTCGAGCACCGCGCGGCTCGCGTCGCGCTGGCAAACCTGGCGCGCAAGCTCGCGTGTGAGCCGTGCGTTCGGCGCCTGCTCCATGAAGTGCAGCGTCTGCTGCACCGCGGAATCGGAAACCACATTCAGGTAGGGCGATTCGGCAAGCTCCGCCGCCAGTGCCTCGTGCAGCGAGTCGTCGAAGACGGCGTCTCCCGTGGTGTTCACGAAATCCGCCAGGACGATCGAGTCCTTACTCGTCAGCATGGGTTTGCGGTGGAAATAGAAATTTGAACCGATGGCAATCGCGACAACCATGAGCGCGGCCAGCACACTGAGAAGCGCCCAGCGCTTCCTTGCAGCAGGGGTCGCAGAAGCGGACGAAATCGACGGCGTCGCAACCCCCGTTGCCGGCGTAAATTCCGAACTAATGCGCGACGCGCCGGATTGCGGCGACGCTACCGGCGCGGAATCGCTGCCCGCTGCGCGCGCAACCATTCGCGCCGATGTGCGGCCCGAATCGGTGTCGCGTTTCAGCCGCGCGAGGTCGGCGCGCATCTCGGAAGCATGCTGGTAACGAAGGTTGCGGTCCTTTTCGAGCGCCTTGTTGATGATCTCTTCCAGCTTCTCGGGGACTTCGGGATTCGCGCGGCTCGCGGCAATCGGATCACGATTCAGAATCGCTTCCTGAATCACGCCCGTTGTGTTGCCGGAAAACGCCTGGCGCCCGGCGGCCATTTCGTAGAGCACCAGCCCAAACGAGAACAGATCTGTCCGCGCATCCAGCGGTTCGCCGCGCACTTGCTCGGGCGACATATAGGCCACCGTGCCGAGCGCCGTTCCCGGACTTGTGAGCAGCGCTTCTGCAGTATCGCCCGTCGGCGAGCCGGAGGTGTCGTCGTGCGCTTTGCTCGTCGTGACCGTCAATTTCGCCAATCCAAAGTCGAGGATCTTCGCGTGGCCGCGATCCGTGATGAAAATGTTCGCGGGCTTGATGTCGCGGTGAACGATGCCTTTGGCGTGGGCGGCGTCGAGCGCGTCCGCGATCTCGGTGCCAAGGTCGAGCGTAATGTCGAGCGGCAAAGGCCGGCCGCTGATGCGATTGCGCAGCGTCTGGCCTTCCAGGCACTGCATGGCGATGAAAAGCTTTCCCTCGTGCTCGCCGATTTCGTAGATCGTGCAAATATTCGGGTGGTCGAGCGCCGAGGCAGTCCGCGCTTCGCGCTGAAAACGTTCGAGCGCCTGACGATCGCCCGCGAGGTCGTCGGGCAGGAACTTCAGGGCGACGAAGCGGCCGAGCTTCGTATCTTCGGCCTTGTAGACCACGCCCATCCCGCCGCCGCCGAGTTTCTCGACCACGCGATAGTGGCTGATCGTCCTGCCAACAAACGACTGCGCATCAGGCATTCGCGCATCTTAGGGTGTGGCGTGGAGCAAGTCAACGCGAGCGCGTGCGCCCACGTTTGTCTCCTCAATCCTGGATAAAGCGAGTACCCGCAAATCGGATTCGGGGGAATTCACTGCGCATCTTGAAAAAGCTGGAGAAGACGCGGTCCTGCCGCAACCATGACAAGAAAACGCGTGCCCGGCTCAGCGCCGGGAAGAGGAGAGTGGGACACGCGCGCGCACCCGCGTTCCCGGCAATGCTGGCTCGATCTCCAGATGCCCGTCCAATTCGCAAATGCGCTCGCGAATACCTGCTAGGCCCAGCCCGGAACCGGTCCCATTCGACTTGAAGCCTCCCAGCACTTCCGGCGCAATCCCCTGGCCGTAGTCTCTCACTTCGACCACCGCGTCAGTCGGCGTCAATTCCAGCCGAATGTCGACCGTCGAGCTGTTCGCATGCCGGTGAACGTTGGTTAGGCCCTCCTGCAATATCCGGAATAGGGCCGTCTCCAGAGGGAGTCCAAGTCTTTCAGGCTGCGGAGGAACTTCAAGGTTAACGCGCATACCGCTGCGGTCGGCGAACCCGTCGATATACCACTTCGCCGCGGAGAAGAAACCCACTTCGTCAAGAATCGGCGGATGCAGCAGGTAGGAAAGTGTTCGCGTCTCTTGCAGGCACGTCTCCAGTATCTCGTCCAATTGCGCGAATGCTTCGGTCGTTCTCGCGGTGCTCTGCCGCGTCAACTGAGCCACGCTCATCTTCGCAGCAGCCAAACTCTGACCGATGCTATCGTGCAGGTCCCGCGAGATTCGCCGCCGTTCTTCATCCTGCGCATGGAGAAGCCGCATCGACAGTTCACGCAGCGCCGCGGTGCGTTTCTGAACCAGGGCTTCCAATTCCGCATGGCTCCGCTCGAGAGCAGCCTGAGCCTCTTTTCGCAACGCGATTTCTGCCTCCAGCGCCTGAGCTTTCTGCTGCAGGTGAGTGATGGTCCGCAGACGTTCTCCCTCGTCGGTCAAATCCGTATAGGCCTCCGTCGGGATCACTCCTTCATGCTCCGCGCAGATTTGCAGGAACGGTTCCGAGTGTTCTCCACGGTCAAAGCGTGGCATCGGATAGGCGCAACGCAACGAAAATGCGTGTGTCTCAGCGAGGTTGTTCCACAATTTCTCCAGCTGGATGGCAGCTCTGTGGTTGCCTTCAGCCCACAAAATCGCCACCATTTCTCCAAATGCAATGACCCGCGCCTCTTCGGAGCGCAATGTAGCGGCTCGCGCTTGATCAATCGCCGGTCCTATGACCTCTTCGAAAAGCTTTGTATCCGGCAGTCCCTTCACCATGAACTTCGCCAGCGTTTCTCCTGCGTCGAACACCACGTACCGGCTCTGGTGCCTCGCTTGAACTGTGTCGATCCCGGCAGCCTTCAAACGTTCTGCGATTCCGTCGCGGTGCGCGGGCGTGGCGATAACCACGGCTGCGTCGCCGGCTCCGAGCGCGGCTCCGACAAAGCGCGCCGACGCGTCCACAAGAACCGCGTCATCGGTATAGAATTGAACGACGTGGGCGCAAGACTTCTGTTCAAACCACTCGGTAACCGGAGTCTGGCTCATCTCGGACGTTCCCACTCGCATTGTCGCCACAGTTTTCCCCCAGCTGCAAAATATTTCAGCTAACCTAGTAATTCTTTACCGGCCCGCGTCAGCCAAGCAATACAGCAAAAACCTGAGCGCGTAACAGCCCTTCCTCCTCCACTCCACGCCTCACTCAAAACGGTCTCCCCTATGCGCTATCTAAGACTTTGACTTTACCGTTCCGCTGAAACTATCATACCGGCGGCGTTCTGAGGGAGCCAAGGTGATTCGTAAGGCTCGTCGAAATCGGCCCGCATCGCAGTTCCTCCCGTTCACTTGTAATTCCGACTCCGTAATCCGTAGGGGGTGCATTCATGACGTCGAATGACGATAAGCCGCGTCCAACCGGCGAGGAAAAGCCGGATCGTTCGCACGCCAAAGACGCGCAAAATGAGAACTTGCCGGATCTCTCGCGGCGCCGCTTCATCAAGGGCGCTGGAATCGCTAGCGTCGCCGCATCCGCTGGCGCGCTGCTCGCGGATCGCGTGCTCCAGGCCGCGCCACGGCCGCAAACCGCCGGAATGGGCGGCAACGGCGGCGTGATTGGACCGGGCGAAGGACCCATCACGCTCAAGATCAATGGCCAGACGCGCACGCTGAACCTTGAGCCTCGCGTCACCCTCCTCGACGCCTTGCGTAATCATCTGGACCTTACCGGCTCAAAAAAAGTTTGTGACCGCGCCACTTGCGGCGCTTGCACCGTGCACATCGACGGACGCGCCGTCTATTCTTGCACCACCCTTGCCATCGACGCCCAAGGGCACGACATCACCACCATCGAAGGCCTCGAACCCGCCGAGGGACTCCATCCCATGTCGGAAGCTTTCTGGAACAACGACGCGCAGCAGTGCGGCTTCTGCACTCCCGGCTTCGTCATGGCTTGCACCGCATACCTTGACCACGAGCCGCATCCCACGCGCGAAGGCCTTGAAAAATCGCTCGGCGGCAACCTCTGCCGCTGCGGCACCTATATGGGAATTAAGGACGCCGTCCTCGAAGCAGCTACCACCATCAAAGCGAAAGGAGCGCGAGCCTAATGGCTGACTATCACTGGCCTCCAGCAGACCATCGCGCGCTTATCGGCAAGCGCATCAAGCGAATTGACGGCCCGCAAAAATCCGCCGGCCGCGCGAAATATTCTTACGACATGAATCGCCCAGGAATGCTCTGGGGCAAAATGGCCACCTGCCCTTACGCTCACGCCAAGGTCACCAAAATCGACACCAGCGCCGCCGAAAAAATGCCGGGCGTGAAGGCCGTCGTCACCATCATGCCCGAGGGTCAAGAGATTTTCTGGGCAGGACAGGAAATCGTTGCCGTCGCCGCAGACTCCGAAGAACGCGCGGAAGCCGCCGCCGACGCCATCAAGATCGATTACCAGCAACTGCCTTACCTTGTCTCCGACACCAACCCACAACACGCAGGCGCTCAGTATTCCAAGCAGCTCGAAAACCGCGTCAACGGAAATCCTGACCAAGGATTTCAGCAGGCAGACGTGGTCAGCGAAGGAAATTACGGCATCCCGGTGATTACCCACTGCTGCCTCGAGACGCACGGACAAGTCACCGAATGGAATGGCGACAACTTAACCGTCTGGGCCTCCACGCAGGCTGTCACCGACCTTACGGGCGAGTTCGTTGAAGGTCTCGGCGAGCAGGGAATCAAAATTCCCGCGAATAATGTCAACATCATCACTCAATACATGGGCGGCGGATTCGGCAGCAAATTCGCCGCGGACACTTGGGGCATCGCCTGCGCGCAGCTTTCCAAGAAAACCGGCCGCCCTGTCAAGATGATGCTCGAGCGCGATCATGAATTAATGGTCGCCGGTTGCCGGCCCTCCATGCACGCGCATGTCAAGGTCGGCGCAAAGCGTGACGGCACCCTGGTCGCCTGGGATTCCGACGCCTGGGGCACTGGTGGCACCCAAGCCGAGGGTTCTCCCAAGCTTCCGTATATCTTGGAGCCTCCCAACGTGCGCTCCAAATACACGGCGGTTCTCACCAATATCGGCCCGGCGCGCTCCTGGCGCGCTCCGAATCATCCGCAAATGGCCCTGATCTCCAATAGCGCCATGGAAGATCTCGCCGCCAAACTGAACATGGACCCGGTCGACTTCGTGCTCAAGAACATCGACTTGGCGGGCGAACGCGCAAAAACGTACCGCGAAGAATTTGCCATCGCTTCGCAGTTGATCGACTGGAAGAGCAAATGGCATCCCCGCGCACAGGGCGGCTCGGGACCGCTAAAACGCGGACTCGGACTCTCTCTGCATACCTGGGGCGGCCGCGGAAATCAGAGCAATTGCCAAGTGGTGATTCACCCTGACGGTTCCGTTGAAACCAACATCGGCAGCCAGGACCTCGGCACCGGCACGCGCACCGTCATCAACATCGTCACCGCGGAAACTCTCGGCCTTCCGCTCGAAGCCGTGAAAGTCAACCTCGGCGACAACAAGTATCCTCCGGCGGGCGCATCCGGCGGCTCCACCACCGTCAGCGGCGTCAGCACGTCGACGCGCCGCGCCGCCACCAACGCATTGAACGAGCTTCTCGCCAAGGTCGCGCCGTCGCTCGGTGCTCCCGTCGATCAACTCGAAGCCTGGAACGGAAAAATTCAGGTAAAAGGTGATCCCTCGAAATCGATCCCGTGGAAGCAAGCCTGCGCCAAGCTCGGAGCATCCTCGATCAGCGGCACGGGCAAGACATCGAACGACTTGATGTCCAGCGGCGTCGGCGGCGTGCACATGAGCGAGGTCGAGGTCGACGTCGAGACCGGCGTGGTCCGCATGGTCAAACACGTTGCCGTCCAGGACTGCGGCCTCATCATTGACCTCAAAACCGCGGAAAGCCAGGTCTACGGCGCCTGCATCATGGGCGTCTGCTACGCGCTCTTCGAGGAAAAAATCATGGACCAGCCCACCGGCCGCTGCCTCAATCCCAACATGGAGTTTTACAAACTTGCAGGCATCGGCGACATTGGCGAAATCGCCGTCCACATGATGACCGGGCCCGGCTACGACGAGCGCGGCACCATTGGACTCGGCGAGCCACCGGTGATTTCACCCGGCGCCGCCATTTCCAACGCCGTCGCCAACGCCATCGGCGTGCGCGTGCCGGAGCTGCCGCTGACGCCTGACCGCGTTCTCACAGCCCTCGGCAAAGGAGGCGTGGCCTAATGGACGCATTCGAGTACGCAAGCCCCTCAAGCCTGAAGGAAGCAATCGCTCTCCTTGGCTCTGATTGGGAAGACGCTTCGGTCTTCGCTGGCGGCACCGATTTGATCTCCTTGCTCAAAGACGATATCGAGGAAACCAAGCGCCTCGTCAGCATCAAGAAGGTCGGAGAACTCCATGCTGTTCGGAACGACAATGGAGCATTGCGAATCGGCGCCGCGGTCACCATCGACCAGTTGCTCTTGGCATCCGATGTTCGCAAGGGTTTCCCCGCCATCACCGACGCCGCGGACGGCATTCGTAGCCCGCAACTCCGCAACATGGGCACGGTCGCCGGTGAACTCTGCCAGCGCCCGCGCTGCTGGTATTACCGCAACGGCTTTGGCTTTCTCGCGCTGGACAAAGATGGAAAATCACTGGTCGCGCAAGGCGACAATCGCTATCACGCCATCTTCGGAAATTCTGGCCCGGCAAAATTCGTCAGCCCTTCCAGTCTTGCACCGGCGCTCGTCGCCCTCGGCGCGCAACTTCACATCGAAGGTGCGAGCGGCGGCCGCGACGTTTCCGTTGCGGACTTCTTCGTCATTCCGCAAAAGCCTGACCAGCGCGAACACGCGCTCGCTCCCAACGAAATCGTCACCGAAATCATCGTCCCCGCGGCATCGCGTGGCATGCGCAGTGCCACCTATGAAGTCCGCCAGAAAGAAGGCATGGACTGGCCTCTCGCCGCTGCCGCTGTCGCGCTAAAAATGAACGGAAATACCGTCCAGAGCGCCCGCATTGTCCTCGGCCATGTTGCGCCCAAGCCCTGGCCTGCCGACGATGCGGCCAAATGGCTCGAAGGCAAAACCATCAACGAAGAAACCGCCGCGAAGGCCGGCGACGCTGCCGCGCAAGGCGCCACGCCGCTCAGCCGCAACGGCTACAAAGTCCAGCTCGTGCGCGTTTCCGTCAAGCGCGCCCTGTTCGCCGCCGTCCGCGAACGTTCGGCCGCGGCCATGGCTGAGTAGCATGGTTCGCTTTTGTAGCGGCGGCTTTACGCCGCCAGTCTTTAGCTCTCGCGAGGAATCTGAATTTGTAGCGCAGAGCTTCGCGTTTCAGAAGTTCTGCGGCATTTGAATTTGTCGTTCGTGTTCGTTTTTGTAGCGGCGGCTTTACGCTGCCAGTCTTTAGCTTTTGTAGGTCGCGATCGGAGTTATCGCATCGATGCCGTCGGTGCAACAACGGTATCTCGGTAATGGCGAAACATTGTCATTCCGAGCCTGCCTGCCCATCCGACGAGGAATCTGCAGTTTCGTTTTTCGCGGGAAGGAGTTAACGCCATGCTGAAATCTTCTACTGGACCAAGCCTCAACGTCCTCATCTCCACCGGCGAAATCTGCCGTTCCGTGCGCTCGAAAAAACTCTTCTACCAACAGGACGAAGACGCTTCCGACGGCCGCAATGCCGGGCCTTTCTGGTGCTCGCGCACGCAATCGCCTGTTGGCCCCGACGGCAAGCTCGTCGGCTTCGACACCTGCCGCCCCGGCCGCCCCTGCTGCCAAACCGCCTAAGGAAAGCGCACACACAATGGGTAATTAACCGTTGTGGCGGGTGGCCCAGCCTTCCGTCGTTTACGCTGAATCATCGGCGAGATGATACCATCCGGTTACCTAACCGTGAAGGTCATTGCCGGCCTGGAATTGTCAGATGGGTGTTGCTTGTTTGTCATCCAGGAAACAGCCTCCCGAGGGAGCGTCTGGGCGCATAATACCACACTCGTTTTCTCGCCAAGGCACAGAGGAAAACAGTGGGTGCCACATTCTTTGCCGGTTTTGCAAAGAGTGTGGAGGTTGAATTTTGAACAAGCATCGTCTGGAACGCCGTTACGGCCTGGGACACCTCCACTTCATCACCTGCAGTTGTTACCGTCGAAAGCCTCTGCTCTCCACGCCGCGCGCCCGCGACGTCTTTCTCCTAATCCTGGCTCACGTGCGCGACCGCTACGACTTTGCCTTGCTCGGCTATGTCGTCATGCCCGAGCACATCCATTTGCTGATCAGCGAACCAAACGTGGGAAATCCGTCCGACGTGATGAAGGCCTTGAAGCAACGCGTATCGCGAGCGCTGCGCAGGAACAGAAGAAAGGCAGCTGCCGGGCAGTTCGAACTCTGGGCCGACTCTGCCCTCAAACGCTATGCCCACTTCTGGCAACGGCGGTTTTACGACTTCAACGTCTAGAGCGCGCGCAAGCGGAATGAGAAATTGAATTACATGCATTTCAATCCCGTGAAGAGAAAAGTAGCGCAAACGCCCAAGGACTGGCCCTGGAGCAGCTACCGGTTTTACTGGCGCGGAGAGTCGGGCTTGTGCCCGCCAAACCCGCAATGGGAACCGCGCGGCAAGAACCCGCACGCTTCAAAAGGCAAAAGCGTGCGGCACCCTCGGTTCGGTCTAGCCTTCACGGGCGTCGTGTGCGGACGTGCATGCGAGCCCTTCGATCGTTTAACTCACGCGGCTACGTGCGCCACCCGCCAGGACGTCTCATGCGTGTCATTACGGAAAGAACGACGAGCCACACAACGGCATAAAACAAAACACCGGAGCACAGGAATACGATCCCCCAGAGTGGAGCGCCCTTCCCGGTATGCACACCCTCCGGGTAAATAGTCTGTGCGATGAGTGCTGCAGGTACAGATAGTGCATCTGTGATTTCGTCGCGGGCATGACTATAAGGAAGTTTAGTTGCACAGAAGCTGATTAAACCGACACTCGTTGCGCCAAGAACTAGGCCAAGTAGTATCCGTCCTAGAAGCTTCGATCTGTACATGGCCGTTCTCCTCATTGAGGTTGCTTCTGCCGTGGGGGCGGCAGTTGCGTCTGTGGCGGGGTTGCGGCTTGTTGGCGGGTGGCCCGCGCCCCCTTCCCGCGATTGCCCGGTCGAAGACCGCTCCTTATCGTATCATCGCCACTTCACCGCTAAGGTAAGCATTTGCGGGTGCCCCATGCTCGGTTTGGAGCGTGGGGTTTCTTCCCTGCACTTTTCCCCGACTCATCAACCGTTCTGCCCATGCTTTCTTCCTTGACTATTTCGCGAACGCCCTCAAATTTCCCTCGCGTGAAAATTCCTCCTGTGCGAGCCTGATGGCATCAACGTAAGTGAGGTGCTCAATGCTCTGGCGCGATCTGCGTTCGGCTTGGCAGGCGGCAACGCGAAATCCCGGTTACTCCTCGCTGATCATTGCCGTGCTCGCCATCGGCATCGGTGCGAACACCGCCATCTTTGGCCTCGCCAACGCCGCCTTCTTTCGCGCGCTCCCCTATCCGCACGCCGAGCGCCTCGCCTTCCTCTGGCAGAACAATCAGCGCACGGGCGAAAGCGAAGGCGCCGTCTCGTATCCGAACTATGCGGACTGGCGCGCCCAATCCCGCAGCTTCCAGGACATGGCTTTCGTCATGTTCGTCAGCGAAATTCTCAATGGCAACGGCACGCAGGAAATGCTGAGCGGCGCGAATGGGCCGGAACGCGTCCCCGGGGCGCTGGTCTCGACGAATTTCTTTTCCGTGCTGGGCGTGAATCCGATTCTTGGCCGCGCCTTCTCAGCCGACGATTCCTTGCGCGGTAAGACGAGCGTTGTAATCATCAGCTACGCGCTATGGAAGTCGCGCTTCGCCGGCGATCCGCATGCGCTCGGGCGGCGGCTGGGGTTTAGCGACAACGAAGGCGACACAATCATCGGCGTCATGCCACGCGGCTTCGCCTTTCCCCCAGCCACGCAATTGTGGAAGCCCCGCGAAGTCCAGTCCGCTTATTCCCTCGGAAAATTCGATATGCGCCAGTATCCCAACATGGGCGTCATCGGCAGACTGAACTCCGGCGTCACTTGGTCACAGGCGCAAACCGAAATGGACACCATCGCCGCGCGCCTCGCCGGCTCCTATCCCAAGGACGATAACGGCATCGGCATCCGCATCGTGCCCCTGCGCGAGCAGCTTTCGCAACAGGTGCGCCAGGGGCTGCTCGTTCTCTGGGCCGCAATCTTCGGCGTGTTGCTGATTGCCTGCCTGAACGCGGCCAACTTGATGATGGCCCGCGCCGCAGGTCGCCAAAAAGAAATCGCAGTGCGCTTTTCGCTCGGCGCGACGCGCGGCCGCATCATCCGTCAATTCCTTGCAGAGAGTTTGCTGCTCTCTGGAACAGGCGCCGTGGCGGGATTCTTTCTAGCGTTCTGGACCGTGGCTCTCGTCGCCAAATTCAACCCCGACATCGCCCGCCTCGGCGGCAGCATCCTCGATCTCCCGAGTGCTGCTCTACACAGTCGCTGTCACCGCATTCACCGCGTTCATCTGTGCCGTTCTTCCCGCATTTTCCGCTTCGCGCCTCGATTTGAATCGCGCACTCAAAGAAACATCCGGCGCCGCTTCTCCCGGCGCGCAATTCATTCGCAAAATCCTTATCGTCGCCGAAGTTTCGCTCGCCTTCGTACTCCTTGCCGGCTCGGGCCTTTTAATCCGCAGTCTGTGGCAGATTTTTTCCGTGAACCCCGGCTTCGACGCCGACGACGTCTACAGCCTGCGCATTTACTCTCCGCCCACAAAGGGCACCAATGCCGACGCGAACACCCGTTACATCGAAATCATGAATCGCCTCCGCGCTCTTCCCGAAGTCACCGCCGTCGGCTCCACGTCCAACGTCCTTTTCCCCGACGAAATGTTCAAAGGCTCCTTCGTCCTCGAAGGCCGCACCATCGCCGCGACCGCCGGAGACGCCACGCCTGATTTTTTCCGCGCCATGGGCATTCCTCTTTTGCGCGGACGCGTCTTCACTGACTCCGACACGCCGAAAAACGCTCTGCCCGTCGTCATCATCAACGAAACCATGGCGCGCCTTTATTGGCCCAACGAAGATCCCATTGGCAAGCGCTTCAAGTTTGGTGATCCGAATTTTCCCCAGCCCTGGCAGACCGTCGTCGGCGTTGTAGGCGATGTTCGTCAGGAAGGCCTGGAAAAATCTCCTGGAGCGATGATCTACGAGCCCTCTTCCGGTTATTACGCCGACGACATCGTCGTGCGCGCCTCTGGCGACGCAAAAACTCTGCTCGCTGCCATCAAGGCTCAAGTCGCAGCGATTGACAAAAATTCCTTCGTCGATCACTTTGAGGCCGCCAGCGAAATCCTTTCCACCCACGAATCCCAGCGCAAATTCGACGCCTGGCTTCTCGGCGGCTTTGCCTTCATCGCTCTTTTGCTCGCCGCTGTGGGGATTTACGGAAGCATTTCCTACTGGGTGAAGCAGCGTACGCGGGAAATCGGCGTGCGCATGGCCCTCGGCGCGCAGCCGCGAAACATTCTCGCGCTGGTCCTCGGCCGCGGCATGGCCATTATTTTCGTCGGCCTCGCCCTCGGCATCGCCGGAGCCCTCGCGCTTACGCGCCTTCTATCGTCAATGCTCTTCGGCGTCAGTCCCGCCGACCCGCTCACCTACTCCGCCGTTGCACTTCTCCTCGCCGCCGTCGCCTTCGCCGCCTGCTACTTCCCCGCTCGTCGCGCGATGGACGTGGACCCCATGATCGCCTTGCGCAACGAATAGGCTGGTTTGCTGATGCAGAATCTGTTTTGTATCAGCCAAGGAGTGCTTCCCTGAAAAACAATGGGCCGCACTGGTATCAGAAACCAGCACGGCCCATCAGCACGCCATATTCGAGCGCAAAGCGAAATTAACTGAGATCCAGCTTAAGACACCGCCCCAGCACACCGAGACCCAGAAAGCCTGTCCCGAGGAGCAAAAGAGATGCCGGTTCGGGCGTCGGCAGCACAGAGGACTCCACGACTGTCTTCGGCGGAACGCCAAAATCTTCTCTCCCGAACACCCGCGGGCCGAACCGCATGCGGCCAGCATCGCCCGTATAAAAGCTCTGCATGCTCGAGGGATTGAACTGATTGAATTGACTGAACTGGCTGAACTGATTGAACTCAATAAACTCATTGACCCGGCTGAACTGACCAAAATCTGCGCCTTGAGCAATGAGCTGCGCATCATCGCCGCTCACAGAGCCAGCGCGAGCGGCCGGCCCAGCCGCCAAAGCCACGACCCCAAAGAACACGACAAGCATTGGAATTTTACGCATTCGCTTCAACCCCCTCACCGCTAATAGGTTCAGACCGCGCCTTCCGCGGCCGGACGTTCTTCAGCAAGAGCAGTTTCTTTGCCAAATCGATTGCTGCAATTACTCGTTTACTCGAGACTCCGATTCGTCGAAATGCACCGCTTTGCAGGTAAGCGGCACACCCATACTGAATCATCAAACAGCGTTTTCCCTGTTTCAAAAGTGAACAGTCAGGTAAGTGCACGGCCCTGCGCCGCGCAATCGTGTATACTGGTTACTCTTGCAGTTGCAGCAAACATTCCATAGTGAGAAACTATACTGAGTTGGGAGGTCCACAATGAAAGCGAAACTCGCGCTCTTAGCTGCTGCACTTCTGATGGCCATTCCCGCAATGGCCCAAGCAAATCACATTTCGGGAAATTATATGGAATTTCGCAATGCCGACGTTTACACCGGCCCGTGCTTCGCGAATTCTGAAGTCGGGCTCACCGGCCAAAATGCCGTGCTTGCCTGGCAAGTCAGTGACGGCCAGTGGAACGGCGTCCCGCTCTCCGGCCTCGGCGTCGTCGCGGTCGTTCGGGCCAGCGCCACTTTCGGCGATCCTTACGCGGACCCGCTCCCGGCCAGCGCTGTTTTCTTCGTGGATGCCCGCGCCAATGGCGCGCAGCAAGCCGCGCTGATCTCTTTCGCGCAAGCGCAATCCGCCGGCCTTCTCAATCATGTCGTAGCCACGAACCTCGCGCCGATTTCTTTTGCCGCTGACCCCGCCCGCATGGGATGGGAAACCCTCGCCGTCGGCAACGTTGTAAAACTCTCGACTCGCGCCATCAACATGGGCGACATGATTTGCCACAATGAGCAAACCTACTATCCGCCGCTGTCCGCTCATCTGACGCACTCGATGCCGGTCGTCGCGCTCGATAGCAGCTACCAGGGAAATTCCCTCGGCGTCACTTGGGATGACGCGAATCGCCGCAGCTCCTTCGTCGGCCATTTCGCGGAATAAGTTCGCGGAATGATTGCTAGCCGTTCGTGTTTCGTAGGGGCGGCTTTACGCCGCCCGCTCTTTTCGCGCTGAGAATCGCATGAACCAAGAGCCCGCCATTCCCGGCGGGCTTTTTCTTTGCGCCACACCGACTCGGACGAAAAATGCTAGAGTAACTCGGTGCCAGCCATCGCCGCCCGCGCCGGTGCTGCATTTCTGATCTTTTTGTGCACTTGCGCGGCCGGGCAAGAGAAGAAATCGAGGAAGTCGCTTAGCAGTGTGCCCTGCCAGAAAAGAACCTACAGGCCGACGGTAACCGGGGACGGGTATTTTGACGCGCCTGGCTCACAACGCCTGCCAGAATCGGAAATGTTAGAGGACCGAGGCCGCTGGGGAGGCACACGGTACACAGCCCCCGACGGCGGTACCATTTCCGTGGAACACGCTCAATTTAGTTCCGCAGACATTGCGCGCAAGAACTTCGAGGCCGTGGTCCATTCCGCGACGCATATCCTAGAGCGCGGACCCGCCATAGGACGTGAAGGCACGGCGTCTGGCGAGCGAGTGCTGCTAGATTTTTCCAGGGACGGGCACGGATCGTTCACAGTCATGTGGCAAAACAAGGAATACCTGTACTTCCTAAAGTCATCGTCCCTGCAGGAGGTGGAAGAGTTCGAAGAGAAGGCTGCATTCGACTGCAAGTAAAACTCGCACCGATTCGCATTGCCTCGAAACCGCCCGCACCGGATAATCATCCCATAATAGGCACGCTGATTTTTCGTACAGGAGAATCGCAATGATCCGTCGGTCTGCACTCTATTTCGTTGCAGTCGCTCTCGCGGCCGCACTATCGCTCGCAGGTCCCGCATCCGCCCAGGATTACAAAGCAGCGGTAAGCGCCGTGCCGGTGCCCGCGGAAGTCTCCGCGCCCGTGCGCGGCATCCTCGGCGCCGTGTCCCTTTCTGTCACCGGACCCAGCGGCCCGTACTGCGAAATCTGGATGCGCGCGGCCATTCCCGCCGCTGCGCAGGCAAGCACCGCTTTGGGCGTCTCCTATGGCCAGCTCATCGACGGAGAAATCGTCGGCGCAATTCACTTTGACGGCGCCGTGAAGGATTTCCGCAATCAGCCCGTCAAGCCCGGCACCTATATCCTGCGCTATGGCCTGCAGCCCGTCGACGGCAACCATCAAGGCGTTTCCGATTATCGCGACTTCCTCCTGCTAACGCCGCCGGATCAGGACACCTCAGCCGCGAATCTCGCTGACAAAGACATGTACGTGCTGAGCCGCAAGGCGACGACGTCCGGCCATCCATCCGTCTGGAGCCTTGTGCCCACCGACGGCGCCCCAACGTTGCTTCCCGGCACCAAGCAAGACACCAGCGAAGACCTATGGACCCTTTACTTCACCGCTGCGATCGGCACTTCCCCGATGACGATCGCCCTTGTGATTTCCGGCCACGCCGCGACGCCCTAAGCCATCTGCATGTATCTCTGCCCCCATTGCCAGCGTCCGATTAATTCTGCCAGCGCGATCTGCCCCTATTGCGGGGCCAACCAAGACGAGCCCGATTCCGATTTGCCGCAGCAGCCGCAAAAAAAACGCAGTTCGCCGAAACTCATCATTGCCGTTCTGTGCGCCGTCGCCGGCATCTGGGCCATCATCTGGTTTGCGCTTCCGCTGCGTTTCGAAAATCCGCGTCCGGCCGCGGAGCGTTCCGCCCTCGCATCCGTCCGCGCCCTCCAGCATCAGCTGGAAACGTATGAAAACGGCGCCGGAGCCTTCCCGACGTCCCTCGAAGCGCTCGGCGAACCCGCGCGCGAAGCTGGACAGACCGCCATGGCCGGTGGCTATTCCATTCGATACACGCCAACCCAACCCGACGCCGCCGGCAACCCTCATGCCTTCGCTCTCGTCGCCGTCCCTCGCAATTACGGTTACCTGAGTTTTTATACGGATCAATCCGCAGTGATTCGCGCCACGCGCGACAATCGCCCCGCCACGCCGCAAGACCCGCCCCTGAAATGAGCCGTCAAGAATTCTTTCTCCCCGCGCTAACCCGCACCATTCCGTCCCATGAGCAAGTAAGCTGGCAGTAGGCTGTACTTCGAAGTCCGCTAGGTCGATTCAACTTTAGCGATGGAAAGATATTGAAGAATACCTTCTGAGAACCTTGCGTCAATCGTGATGCCAATCAAATATGTGTCAGATAAGGAATATCCTGCCGCTGCAGCTTTCCTCTTTTCTTCCTCCGTATACTTGGCCTCTAGTGTCCAATCATATTTCCACTGATCACCTGTCCTACGGCTCGGGGCAGATCCTATTACATGAACAAATTCTTGCTGAGTCATTCCCAGATGAACGCCGGCTTTCGTGGTCAGTTCAACGATCCTGGACGGCAAAGGTGATAGTGGACAGCCCGTCGCTTGGCGATGTGAACTGAGATAAAATCCGGTTACCTCACCCCCGCCAATTTCGCCAAATTCGAAGACCACATTCTCTTTCGAATCTGTGTATCCAGCAATGTCGCCATGCTCAGTTATGTGACATTTCTTCACCGGCCCCAGTTTCTTCTGCAAAGTTGCCAAATTGTCTTGGTCGATTGTCACGCCAAGGATGGAAAAATTTGAAGCATCAGGCGGTTTCTGTCCATTCGTAGGGGACATTAGCCACGGAAGCACCCCAAGGAAAAAATACAATACAGCCACTAGGATCATAGTTAGTACCGATTTCAGACCTAAGAATCCTACTCCTTAACGTGCTTCCCGGCCCACAACAACACAAAAGCGTCGCGAGCTGCCAACCATCGGCGCAATCTCGCGGCGCTTTCAGAACTTATAAATAAATGGCGGTTGCTACCTGCGGCGCCCTTTCTTGGCGCGCCCCTTGGCTTTCGCCTTTGGCCTCGACTTCGCCTTTGCCTTCTTTCGCGGCGCGGCCTTCTTGCGCTTCTTCGCCTTAGCCTTCGGCCGCTTCTTCGCCTTGCTCTTCGCCGCTGATTTCCGCGCACTTCCCGCCCGCGCCGGCTTCGGCGTCATGCTACGCCCCGGCGAATGTTCCGGCTCAACCTCTTCTTCGTCCTCGCCGGACTCGATCTCAACTACTTCTTCTTCGGCGACTTCCTCATGCTCATCGCCGCCGGGCTCCGCTTGTTCCTCTTCTTCCTCAAAGCCCGGGAGCTCGTTGTCTTCTTCGTTCTCGTGAAACTTCGCTTTGAACATGTTTTTCCTCCGTGGGCTCTGGGGCTCAGCGGCAATTACCCACTTCGTTCTTTGTAATCGCACTCCTGGAAGTTTGTCAAGGCGCAAAGTCAGGACACTCGGAACAGGAAATCATGCCGTTCCTATGGCATTACATATCCTTCGTATGTGTTTGATTGTAAAGCTATTTAATTCTTTCGAGGAGAGATGCTGAGCTGGTCACCCACTTCCAAACCCCGGCTGGCAAGGAAGGGATTCGCCTGCTTGAGCGCTTCGACGGTAGTCCCGTACTCCCGCGCAATGGACCACAGCGTCTCCCCGGAAACCACCTTGTGTTCAACCGTTTGATGCGGGGCCGTCTCCGTAGCCGCCTGCGCATGTTCCGTCGAGCGCCGCGGTGCTGCTGTCACCGTGCGCGACGCCGTCACTGTTTCGCCCGGATAGCTATTCTCATAAATGCGCAGCGTGCGTCCCGTCGGCGCTCTCGAACTGCGCAGACGATTCCAGCGCTGCAATTCACTCACGCTCACGCTGTACTGCGAAGCGATGCTCTCCAGCGTATCCGCTCGATGCACGCGATAATAAACCAGCCGCACGCGAGGCGGCGCTGCCGGAACCATCAGCACGGTCCCGTCCGCTGGCGGGTCGTGCGGGTCGATCACATTCACGTTTTCCAGCGACGCAAGCGTCACATGATACTGCCGCGCCACTTCGCCCAGCGTTTCGCCCGTCGAGAACGTCGCCAGTCTCCACGACGTCAGCTTCTCCGCCGGAATGCCCGCAATCTCCGTCTTCAACTTATCGCTTGTGCCCTTTGGCACCCGCAGCACGAAGTTGGGAGGTGTCACTCCCCGCACCAGCTCCGGATTGAGAGCCTGCAAGTCGTCCAGGCTCGCGCCCGTCGCATCCGTCACCAGCCGCAAGCTGATCGAATGCTCCAGGCTCACGGAATCGAATTCCGGCCCTGGATCGGCCTCCACGTGGATGCCGTAGAGCCCCGGGTCCTTGGCCACCATCGCAAGCGCCAAGATGATCGGCACGTAGTTTTTCGTTTGCTCCGGCAGCGCGTTACGCTGCTGCAATTCCCAGAAATCCGCATAGCCCGTGCGCTCGACCGCACGCGTCACGTTCATCGGCCCGGAATTGTACGCCGCCATCGCCAGGTACCAATCGCCAAACGTCTGGTACAAATCGCGCAACGTTTCCGCGGCGGCTTCCGTCGCGGCTTCCGGATCGTCCCGCTGGTCCACCCAATACGTCCGGTGCAAGCCATATTCCTCGCCGCTGTACGGCATGAACTGCCAAATTCCCCGCGCCCCTTTGCTTGAAACCGCACGCGGTTTGAACGCCGACTCGGCCTGCGCCAGGTAAATCAAATCCAGCGGCAGCCCTTCCTTTTTCAGCGTGGATTCAATCATCGGGCGATAACGTCCAGCGCGCTGCAGCCCCGTCTCAACGATTTCCCGCCCGCGCGGCGATGCAAAGAAGCTCAAATACTGCAGCACCGACGCATTGAGCGTCAGCGGCAGGTCATGTGGAACCGTAATCAGCTCTTTTTCCGCCGTTGCTGCCAGTCGCGGATCGCTTGCCGGCAGATTCTCCATATTGGCGATTTCTTCGATTGGCGCTGTAGGTTCAGGTGGGGCTTGCACGCTGCTGTCGTCGGAATTGTCCGAGGTTGCGGTCGCGCCGGCGTTGCCTGCGGCATCTGCGGCGTCTGCCGCGTCTTCATTGGCCTCGGCGGTCGCCTCGTCCTTCTCCTCCGTCGCCATTTCATCGGTCTGCATCGTGTCCACGATGCGGTTGAAGAGGTCCTGCAGCCTTGCGTCGCCCGTCGGCTCCAGATTGCTCTTCATCAGCCGGTTGAGCGCCGCATGGAAGTCCTTGCGAGCTACGTCAAGCTGCCCGGCCTCGTAGGCGTGATTTGCGGCATCGAAATTTGCCTGCACTTCATCGATAAGCACATCGACCCAGAGACGTGGACTCGGCGCGAGAACGCTCCAGTCAGGCGGATTTTGCGGAAATGGCAGCGCGCCTACGCTGGCGGTGACTGTTGGCTTAGGTGTCTGCTGAGGGGTCGCAGCCGGCGGATGCACTTGGACGCTGTTCTTGGCAGTCTCCTGGCAGCCCGAAAACCAGGCCAAAGACACCGCCAGCGCCGTCGCTACCAGCGCAATCCCTTTTCGTCTACTCAATTCGCCCTCCAGGGCGCCTTTACGTATGACGACCGGGCTCGGCAAACGTTTGCCCGCTCATCGGGCAGAGATTTGCCCGCATCCTACCAAAAATTGTAGGAGGCTGGGAAGGCCCGGTCAACCGGCCATCCGTCCAGGCGTGCCAGAACCGAGAAACCGAGTACTATCGCTCCTCCACTCGGGAGCCAGCCAGCTGTGTGTCTGCGCCAAGCCAGATCAGTTGCCAGAACAGTTGAATGACAGGAATAATTAGTGTATATACATTAAGTGTTCTCCTGGGATGCCGCCAAGGCAACGCGTAATCTCGCGAAGCTTGGCGTGACGTTCGAGGAGGCTGCCACCGTATTTGCTGACTTGGACGGCTTGGACTGGGAAGACACTGGCCATTCCCACGCAGAGCATCGTTCGAAGAGATTGGGCATCTCAGCGAGCGGCCGCATACTTCCGGCGGTCTACACCATTAGGAGGTCTGCCGATGGCAAGGAAACGATCCGCATCATCAGCGCGCGCCAAGCAAGCCGCAAAGAGCGCCAAGCATACTCCCGATAGCCGGATTGATTTCTCGGACATTCCGGAATCGACCACGGAAGAACTAAGCCGCGCGCGGCGCGTCGGTCGCCCCAAAACTGGCCAAGCCAAACAACTTATCGCCATCCGCGTTCACCCGCGATTGCTCGCGCAACTTCGCCGCCTCGCCGCACGGCAGGACAAGCCTTACCAAACCTTGATCCATGAGCTGCTCGAATCCGCCGCAAAAAACGCCGCCTGAACATTGTTCTCAAGCACGTCTAACGGGGGTGGCGAAAAGCTTCCACGCAACCCAAGGACCACTCATTCCACCTATCACCATTATGGCAACGAGCAATGCTTCTGGAATCGACCGTCTTATAAAGTGCAAGGGCAGCGCGATCGCAATCCCGATGACAGAACCGCAAACAACAAAAGCGGTTTGGCGGTACCACCAAGGAATGCGCAGGTACGCCGAGCACTGCGGACAGCGGAAAGGGCTCTGATACCACTTCAGCCGACCGGCAAGGCTCGCACCGCAGCTAGGGCAGCTTCGGATCATGACACCCGCTCTTTGCCATTGAATATATCCTCCCTTAACCTAGCTCAGCGCCTGCCTAAATCCTCGATCAAATCCGCGGCGTCCTCCAGCCCTATCGACACCCGCACCGTCCCCGGCCCAACTCCCGCGCGCTCCAGTTCTTCCCGCGACATCCGGTAGTGCGAAGTATAAATCGGCAGCACCACCAGCGACTCCACCCCGCCGAGGCTCGCCGCCAGCGAGAAATATCTGCACGCGGTCGCAAAACCTTCGCGCCGCCGCGATCCCGCCCTTCACGTCGAACGACAGCATCGCGCCAAAACCGGACATCTGCCGCCGCGCCAGCCGATGATCCGGATGCGAAGCCAGCCCCGGATAATGCACTCGCGCCACCTTGCGATGCGCCTCCAAAAACCTCGCCACCGCCATCGCCGTCTGGCACTGCCGTTCGACGCGCACGCCCGAGCGTCTTCATCCCGCGAATCAGCAGAAACGCGCCCTCCGGGTCCATGCACCCGCCCAAGTAAATAATGTTCTCGCGCACGCGCCCAATCCACTCCCGCGAACCCGCCACCGCCCCGCCAATCAAATCCGAATGCCCGCCCAGATACTTCGTCGCGCTATGCGCCACCATGTCGAATCCCAGCGCAATCGGCTTTTGCAGCACCGGGCTCCCGAACGTATTGTCCACAATGCTCACCAACTTGAACTCCCGCGCCAGCTCGATGGCCCGCCGCAAATCCACCAGCCGCAGCGACGGATTGGTCGGCGTCTCCACGTACAGGCACCGCGTCTGCGTGGTCACCAGCTCTTCGACGCCCGCCAGATCCGCCTCCACGTGCCGCACGCGAATCCCCATCCGCGGAAACACGTCGCGCATCAGCCGGTACGTCCCGCCGTAAAGCTGCGCCGTCGAAATCACTTCGTCGCCCGCGCTCAACACCGCCAGCAGCGCGCTCGAAATCGCCGCCATCCCCGACGCCGCCACGACTGCCGCCTCCGCTCCTTCCAGCGCCGCGATTTTCTCCTCTGCAATCGCGAGCGTCGGATTGCCATACCGCGTGTAGATGTACGCCGAGCTTTTCCCCTCCGCCCAGCGCTTCATCTCCGCCGTCGACGAAAACGTGAACGTCGAGCTGCGCACAATCTCCGGCGCCACCGGCCCGCCGCGCCCGTGGTGCGGTTCCCCGCGATGTATCGCCGTCGTCGCGTCTCCCCACTTGCTCACTTGGTTCGCCCGCTTCGCTTTCGCCTTCGCCATTTGAATCACCTCTTGCTCGCGCGTGAATGCCGACCCGATTTCGCGGCTATCATCTCAGAGAACAGCCGAAACTCGGAAGCGCCGCGAGAAGACGTTTGGGCAGCTGACCGGCCAATTTGTCTTGCGATGTTCTTAGCTCTAGCCCTTCCTCCTTTTCTGTCCGCCCCGAAACGCGGTGCAAAATGTGGCGATTAGGAATTCCATTGGCGTTTGTTATGTGTGACTTGGCGGCGATTCTAATTCCGTGGTGTTGCGATTAGAAAGGCCCGTGGATGTGTTCGAAGCAGCTCTTCCTTCTTCAGGGCAAGCAGGCACATCCGCCGCGGCGGGTAAATCGTGGCGATAGACATGGTTGGTGATGCGGACGCGCTTTTCGGGCTCGACCCACTTATGAGTGTCGGTAAGGCAGGAATAGCCACGGACGACGGCGACGATGCCGTGAGCGGTGGGCGCAACATCAGCGGCCTGTTCGAGAACGAGATCGAAGACGGCGCGAAGATTTTTGCGGCGCTTGGCGTAGAGGCCGGCGGCGCGAGCGTGACGGTAGATGGAAGACCAGTCGAGGCGAGGATAAATGCCAAATTCGCTGTGGATGGCGCGCGGGCTGTGCCAGTTGATGAAAAGCTCCTCGATAGCCTCGCGCTCGGGGTGATTGCAGACCAAGCATTTGCGGCGGTGATGTTCGAAGCTGGATTCGGATGGGACGGGGGGCTTGGCGGCAGTGCCAACTGGGCGGACAGGCTCACCACGGCGAGCAAGTTTGGAGGCGCGCAGGGCGGCTTTTGCGCGAGTTGCGGCGGTCGAGCGGGCAGGTCCACTAGGGCGAGCAGGCATTTGTTTCTCCTTTGCGGTTTGAGTTGCGTTGGAATTTTGGTCGTGGTGGCTGATGGGGGCTGCGAGTTCCTCGCGCAGGGCTCGGTAAGCCGCGAGTTGTTCGGCGACGATGGCCTCGGGGGTTCCCTTTCGAAGCTGAGCGAGCGGAGGCATGCCGAAGCTGGGTGTCATGTGAGTCTCCTTTTATTGTGTTCGCTTGGACTTGCGCCGCGCCCGTCAGGTTGGCAGCTTCAGGCGTCCTGACCCGCGCTGAAGCCGATACTCTTGGCGGTACGTTACCACAAAGGCAACTAAATTGCAAGGGGAAAAATGAGGCGAGCACAAAAATAAAAAACGGAAATAAAGGAGTTAGAGAAGACGAATAGATTTTATGGAGTGCGGCGGTCCGCCTCGCGGACTCCGGCGAAGCCGGAGCTCGACGCCGCTTTGCTTTTGCAGAGCAGGAACGTAAACTCCGCCCCATGCCGAATTGGCCTCACAGTCCTACGCATCGCCTGAACGCAGCGGGGGCCTACATCGTGACGGCGAACACGTATCAGAAGCAACCGTTCTTCTATTCGCAGAAACGCCTAACTTACTTGTGCGAGGCGTTATTGGAACTGGCCATCCGCTACGGATGGAAACTTGAAGCGTGGGCAGTATTTCCGAATCACTACCATTTCATTGCGACTTCTCCAAAGAGAGTGGCGACGCTGGCGAAGTTCGTTGGTCATCTGCATGGGGTCACGGCGAAGGAAATCAACAACGAGGACGATGCGGCGAAGAGGAAGGTGTGGTTTCAGTATTGGGAGTCACGCATCAGTTATCAGAGGTCATACCTTGCGCGGTTGAACTATGTCCATTCAAACGCGGTGAAGCATGGATTGGTTCGGAAGGCAGAGCAATACCAATGGTGTTCGGCGGGTTGGTTTCAGAGGAATGCGAAAAGATCGTTTTATGAAACAGTGATGCGAATGAGAACGGAAGGCATTCGGATTGAGGACGACTTTGTCGTGAGTCCAAAAGAGATTCAGTGAGCGAGCCGACGGGTCGGCGTTGTTTTGGAGTATGGCAAGGCGGCGTCGAGTTCCGGCTTCCGCCGGAATCCGCGAAGCGGACCGCCGCACTCCAAAAGAGCAACACAGGGTTGCGACTTGGGGAGTCGCCCGCGGCGGCGTGCTCGCTGGTGCAGCAAGCATGCCCCTACAACATCACAGGCACAAGGTCGCCGGGTTTCCACGAATTCACAATCTCAAAGCAGTTTGACAACGATTCTGTTAGGCCCTCTCTAACGCTGCTCCAAGGCGCATCTTTCTTCATAAATGCCTGCTTCCAAAGTCTCGCTCCATTTCGGTCCTGGTAGGCACAAATCCACAGGCAGTATCGAGGAACCTTTTCGTCACTAAGATAGATTTGAATCAATCCGTCCATGCCGTTGCTTGACCCCGCAACGAGCGCTCAGGCCAATTGTGGTAGTTCTTGGAGAGTTTCATCCCTTGCGCTCTCGCGAACATCGCGATTTCCCGATCTATCTCGAGGAAAGGAGCTTCCATCTCGTTCCATTCGCGTTCAGGGCCATGGAAACCGTTCGCCATTTCTGGTCAGGATATTCCGCGTTGGGACTGCCTCAGTGGCCGTTGGCCGCCGACGCAGATTCCTCGTCCTCGGCGGCGGCGTGGGGCTTGTGCGCGGCGATGATCTTCTCCGCCTGCTCCGCGGGCACAAAATCGTAGTGCGAAAATTCCATCGAATAACCCGCGCGCCCCTGGGTCATGGACGTCAAATCATTGGCGTAGCTGAGCATCTCCGCCAGCGGCACTTGCGCGCGCACGATTACGTTGTGCCCGCGCGCTTCGCTTCCGCTGATGCGCCCGCGCCGCGAGCTGATGTTCCCCATGATGTCGCCCGAATACTGGTCCGGCGCGTACACTTCCACTTTCATGATCGGCTCGAGCAGAGCGGGCTTGGCCTGCTTCATCCCCTCCTTGAACGCCAGCGCTCCGGCGATCTTGAACGCGATGTCAGACGAATCCACGTCGTGATATTTGCCGTCGTAGAGGCTGGCGCGGAAATCCACCACCGGAAAACCGGCGAGGTATCCGCGCTCCGCCGCGTCGTGAATTCCCCTTTCGACCGACGGGATCCAGTTCTTGGGAATCGCGCCGCCGAAAACATCGTCCACAAATTCGAATCCGCTGCCGCGCGGCAGCGGCTCCATCTTGATGCGGCACAGTCCGAACTGGCCGTGGCCGCCGGTCTGTTTCTTGTGCTTGCCTTCCGCGTCAGCTTTGCCGCGAATCGTTTCGCGGTACGGGACCTTCGGCGGATGCAGCGTCAGCTCCACGTGGTAGCGCTTGCGCAACTTTGCGACCACCACTTCCACGTGCTGCTGCCCGGCGCCGGAAAGCAAAAATTCCTTCGTTTGCGGATCGCGTGTAAAACGCAGCGCGGGATCTTCTTCCAGAATTTTGTGAATCGCGACGCCGATGCGATCTTCATCGGCGCGCGTCTTGGGCTCGATGGCAAACGTGATGGAAGGCTCCGGAAGGCGCGCGGCGGGATAAAAAATCGTCCCGGCTTTGTCGCCCAGCGTGTCGCCGGTGGTGGTGTCTTTCAGTTTTGCGATGGTGCCGATGTCGCCGGCGTGAAGTTCAGGAATGGCGCTCGCGGTTTTGCCCTGGCGGACTTCCAAATGCTGGAAGCGCTCGATTGCACCGCGATTGAAATTCGCAATGTTGGCGTCGTTTCGAACTACGCCGCTCATCACTTTGAAGAAGCTGATGCGCCCCGCAAAGGAATCGGCGATGGTTTTGAAAACGAAAAGCGAGAGCGGCTCTTTGTCGCCGATGGTCCGCTCGACGCTTTCGCCCTTGCGCAGAGGCTCCTTGTACGCGGCCGCCTTTCCGCGCCCCGCGGGAGAAGGAAATTCCTCGACGATGAAGTCCAGAATCGCGTCGCTGCCGATATTGCGCAGCGCCGAGCTGAGCAGCACCGGGAAAATCCGCTTTTCGAGAACGGCGCCGTGCAAACCTTTTTTCAAGTCGTCGACCGGCAAAGTCCCTTTGTCGAAAAACTCCTGCATCAGCTCGTCGTCGCCTTCCGCAACCATCTCGACCAGCGCCTCATGCGCGGCTTTCGCCGCCTCCGCCAAATCCGCGGGAATTTCTTCCACTTTTGCTTTGCCGTCGCCGTCGGGCGTGTACATCAGCGCTTTCATTGCCACCAAGTCCACCACGCCCTTGAAATTTTTCTCCGAGCCGATGGGCAACTGCACCGGAACGGCGCCGCGCCCAAAAACCTGCTGGATGGAGTCCAGCGCGCGTTCGAAGCTGGCCAGCTCGCGATCCATCCAGTTGATGACAAAGCCGCGCGGCAGCTCGTATTCCGTGGCGAAGTCCCAAACTTTTTCGGTGACCACCTGGCAGCCCGCGAAAGCGTCCACCAGAATCAGCGCCGCGTCGGCGGCGATCAGCGACGCTTTGGTGTCATTGATGAACGTCGAGTAGCCGGGCGTGTCCAGAAAATTGATTTTCGTTTTGTCGGCGGCGCCCGCGGCTTGCCACTCGGCATAGGCCATGCCGGTCTGGATGGAAATCTTGCGCGCGATTTCTTCTTCGTCCCAGTCGGTGACCGTCGAGCCGTCGGTCACTTTGCCGAGGCGCTGGGTCATCCCCGCAGTGAACAACAACGACGACACGAGCTGCGTCTTCCCCGTGTCGCCGTGGCCTACAATGCCCACGTTTCGAATTTGCTCCGTGTTATAGGTTTTCATTTTTCACCTCGTGAGTATCTTTGAACGGCGAAACACCGAAAAAGCGGCCCTGGAAGGAGAGAAAAACGGAATTACCGGCGATGATGATTGCAGTTTTGTAGCGGCGACCGCGAGGCCGAGAGAAAAAGGACGGCTGAAACGTGTTGAGGCGCATCGGCAAATCGCCTCGCTCCCTGCGGAAACTCCGCATCCTAGCACACGGACGATGCGCCATCAACCAGGAGGCAGGCGTTTAGCGTGTCCAGGTGATGCCGCGGCCGAGAACGAAAATGAAGAACGCACTTGCAACCGCCCCCGCGCCGATCCACGTAACGCTTCTGGAGATCGGGCCCACTTCGTCCCCTTCACGAGCAAATCGGCGCCGCAACATGCTTGGCAGACTCAGCAAGCCAGCATTTCCGCCCAGCGTCGATGCAAGCGCCGAAGCTGCCACGTAAAAAAGCCCGATAGGATTCAGCAAGCCTGCGAGCCCAGCGAGAACTCCTTCCGTGAAGTAAGGGATCCAACACAACCCGCGCATCCTTCGCGGATTGCCGTCTTTGCTATGAAAAGGCCTCAGCTTGCAGGCGATGAGCAGCATGGACGCGTAATAAGTAACCGCACCGACAATGATCAGTCCGAGCCGCCAAATCCAGTGCGGTTGCAGACCAGCAATCACCTGGGCCCAGTCACCAAAGTTACCAACGCCGGAAAAGAAAAAGTAGCCGGTGGCGCTGAGCAGATTGCCGGCCATGATCAAGACGAGGAAGTAGCGCAGCGCGGGGCGGTAGCGCCGCGGCTTCAGCAACAGGAGCCAGAAAATCGCTGCGAAGATGAGGTTGACCACGGTGCCATTCGCGGAGATCAGCCGCGTCGAGATGTCGCTCTGCATCGCGACGGTACTCATCGTGATGCGATGCGCTCCGCTGAGCCAGGCGGTCACGCCATGACCGAGGCCCTCGTGGAGAACGTCCTGCAGCACTGCGGCCAGAGCGGCCATGGAGATAATGGTCAGTTTGTCGTCGGACGCCGGAGTGGCGGGTTCGTTCATGCGGCTCCTTGTACCACAACGCGCGCGGGGTGGGGAAATTACGATGGTAGTTATGGTAAACCTTCCGCAAATTGTCAAACTTGGAGTGAAATTGTTTGCACACTCCACGGCCAAGCTGGACCTAAGTGCTGCAAATTGCTTGCTCGCTGTGTGGAAAATTGGCAGCGAAAGTGCTGCAATACTCTTCGCAGGTGAAGGCAGGGATCATTGGGGGATAAATGAAGACCAGAATTGCAATACTGGTACTGGGCTTATCGGCTTTCGCTGCCAGTTCGGCATTTGCGGGCAGCGTGAGTTTCAATTTCGGGTTTGTCGGTCCGGATACGGCGCTGAGTACGTCGCAGGGCTACGCGTCGAACGGCGGGACGATTACGGCATACGGTTACGAGTGCTCAGCAGCCACACCATCCAGCACCGATACGCTTTCCAGTTGCAGCCTGAGCGATCTTTATCAGAAGGATGATAGCAGCTTCGAACTCGGCTTGGGACTAGCGGGCGAGGAAGACCACGAAATTGGATGGGACGGCCCTAACGCCGATTACGTCATGGGGCTGGACGTGAGCGATCTGTTTAAGCTGGGCGCAACCTCGATGACGCTGACGTTCGGCAGCGTGGAACCTGGCGAGGCGTTCGCAGTGCTCGGTTACGGATCCAATCCGTTTACGGCAGGCACTCCTTTTGCGCTCACGAACACGAAAGTATTTTTCGGGAACGACGGCAGCTTTCCGGATGTTGACTCGGCAACGTTCGATCTGAATGCGCAGGACGAGTTTCTGGTTCTGGTTTCGCCGTGTGGCGCAAGTCCGGGCGTGACGCCGCCGTGCGGAAGCAACGTCACGCTGGTCGGAGCGACTGCGGGGACGCCTGAACCAGGCACACTTGCTCTTTTTGTGACGGGGCTGCTCGCGGTGGGTTTCGGGATGCGCCGACGGTGGGCAGGAGTAGTCGCGTCAGTTCGAAGTTAGAAAAAATTTGCAAAGGGTTGTTCGTTTGCGCCGGGCCGATCACCCTCCTTCGGTCCGGCGTTTTTTTTCTGGCGCGGCGACGAAAAATGAGTTGAGACTTAGGGACAAACAAGAAATGAGCCGTCCGGTTCGATGTAACCGTAAGCCATACGAGGAGTGTTGAACGAAGCGGCGGGGCGGCCTTCGCGGTCGAGAAGAATCAAGCCGCCGGTACTCTGCGTGCGGCGAGCAAGCAGGCGGACACATTCGTTGGCAACAGCGCTGGAAGCAGCACCGCCGCGGAGCAAGTCCGCGGCGGCTTTTGCCATGACGATTTTCATGATGGCCTCGCCGTGGCCAGTGCAGGAAACGCCGCCCGCCTCCGCGTCCGCGTAACATCCGCAACCAATCAAGGGCGAGTCGCCAATGCGCCCGGGAAATTTGCAGCAGGTGCCTCCGGTAGAAGTGGCTGCGGCGATTTGACCGTGGGAATCGCGCGCGACGGCGCCGACGGTGCCGTGCTTGTGCCCAAAGTGAAATGCGGACTCGTGATTTCCTTCGCGACAGCGCTGCCAGGCGGTGCGTTCGCGTTCGATGATTAGGTCGGAGGGATCGCACAGGGAAATGCCGTTTTCCTGCGCGAACAATTCGGCGCCAGCGCCGGCGAGCATCATGTGCTCGCTGGATTCCAGAAGCTTGCGGGCAAGACGAACAGGATTCTTGACGCGCTCGACGGCAGCGACCGCGCCGGCCTTAAGAGTTGTGCCGTCCATGATGATGGCGTCCAGTTGCACGCGGCCATCGCGATTGAGGTGCGCGCCAATTCCCGCGTCGAAGGTGATGTCGTCCTCAAGGACGATCACGGCGGCTTCCACGGCGTTGAGCGCTGCACCGCCTTTCGCTAGGACTTCGCGGCCAGCTTCGAGCGCACGCCGAATGCCGGAACGACAATCAGGGACGGCTGCGTCAGGGATGTCCCAAGCGCCGCCATGAACGATGAGCGAAAAGTTCTGCGAATTCACGTCAGAATGGCGGGCGCGGCGAGGGAAACGCGCGGCAAACTCAGGCTCCCCGCTTGGCAGCGCGAGCGAGCAGATCGCGCACGGGCGCGTCCGGATGCTGATCGGAGGGCGGCTCACCGCGAAACTCCGAGCGCGCCGCGACGGGAGATTGCGTTTCGCTGAACGGCGGACCAGCGACAACCGCCTGCTCGACTACGCGACGGTTTCCTTCGGTCTCTTTCCAAGTGTGGTAAATGCGATGGATCACAGTGAAGTTGGTTCCGATGGCGAGAATGACGAGCGCGATGGGCAGGCGGTTCAGGACAGCTCCCAGAATTATCAGACCCAAGCGCTCGGGACGTTCCCAAAAACCAACGCGGCAGCGCTCGATGAGGGACTCGGCGCGCGCCTGAGAGTAGCTGACCATTACGGCGCCGGCCATCACGAAACCGGTGAGGAGCGCGTAAAGAAAGCGATTGACGGTGGAATAATAGACAAGCAGGCCCATGAAGATAGCCAAGTCCGCGTAACGATGGAGAACGGACTTAAGAAAGGCGCCGAAGAAATCCACGCGAGGCTGACGATGGGCGAGCGGGCGCGCGAGCAGATCGCAGGCTGCGGCGGGAATCATGACCAGGCCAGCGTAGAAAAAGCGTCCTGTACCGAAAAGAATGCCCGCGAGAATGCAAACGGAAAAACTGGCGAGGGTCAAGAAGCTCGCGGGAACACGGGCGCGAGCGAGGCCGGCGACGGATCGCTCAAGGAGCCAGCGAAACGGCCGAGCAAGAACTTCAATACGCATACGGAACCACCGAGACGCCGCTAAGCTTCATCGCGAAGCTTCATCACGAAACCTCATCACAAAACTTCATCGTAAATGGTCACCAGCCGAGTGACTTCAAATTCCTTGGTGCCCGCCGGGGTCTGGACCTTCACTTCATCGCCTACTTTTTTCCCAAGAAGAGCACGGCCGATGGGCGAAGAAGTGGAAATCATACCCTTGGATACGTCGGCTTCTTCAGCCGTTACAAGTTTGTATTCGGTCTCCTGCGATTTGTTAATGTCGAGGAGGCGCACGGTGGAGCCATAGGCGGCGCGGTCGCGCGGGAGGTTGTTCATATTGACCATGGAGATTTCCGCCATGCGCTGGTGCAATTGGCTGAGCCGCGCCGAGACGAAGGATTGGCGTTCCTTCGCGTATTTGTACTCGGCGTTTTCGGACAAGTCGCCGTGGGCGCGAGCTTTCATCAGCTCTTTCGGCAACTCGTCGTGAAACTCATGTTCGAGCTGAGCGATTTCGTCCTGAAGTTTCTTCTTGAGTTTTTCGCTGACGTCGGTCATTTTTCGCTTGCTAGAACGGTATCCGCGAGAGCGGCGTTTCTTCCGGCCTAGTGTGGTCTTTATTCGCGAACCCCCAAAGGCGTAGTTTACCCCTAGATTATAAGAGATTATGACGCAAGCTCGCAATCCAGAGAATTATTTATGGAGTTTGGACTGAAAGCGCGGACCTGCTGCGTCCCGGGACCCGTCGGTGCCAAGCACGCATGCGCGTGCGAGGGCCGCGTCCGTAGGGTCCGCTACACGAAACAATTGGTTCAGCTCTCAATTCGTGGTGCGGGTATCCCGCCGAGCGCTGCGCTGCTTGCCTGAAGCAGATAATTGTTATTAGATACGTAACCGCTAGTAGAATGGGCCCGCTGAAAACGAGGACACTTCGGCCAATGGACAAAAATAAGAAAGCAAAAGAGGGCTCAGGGTTTCCGGGCCTGGTTCGCGCACTTTCCGCAAAGCGACAGGAAGTGATACGGCCATTGCTGGAGCATCCTCGCCAGTATGTGCTGCACAGCCTGCGAGATCTGGCGAAGGAATTGGATAGCGCGCCGGCCACGCTGTTGCGAATTTCGCGGGAGATGGGATTTCCCACGTTTCACGATTTCCGGCGTTATCTTCACGAATTATCGGTCGCACAGGCAACGCCCTTCGGCGTGCTGGAAAGCAGCAGCGGCAATTCAGGCCTCGAGGGGCGCATCGAGGAATCGCTGAATCAGGACATGGCAAATATCCGCGGATTGAGCCACAGCATCGATATGAAACGTTTGTTGGCGCTGGTGAAGCGGCTGTACATGGCGGATCACGTTTTGATCCTGGGCGGAGACATGGCGGAAAGCCTGGCGCGCTTCCTGGAGTACAACCTGACGGTTATCGGGGTGAACGCTATCGCTGTTTCGAGCGCCGGTGAAATTTCGCACCGGCTGCGGCAGATGACGCGGAAGGACGTGGTGATCGGGATCAGCTTCCGCAGGGGCCTGCGGCAAACCGTTGACGGGCTGCGTCAAGCGCGCAGCCGAGGGGCATACACCGTGGGCATCACCGACAGTTCGATTTCTCCGGTAGCGCGTTATGCCAGTGAATATTTCGTGACGCCAACGGAGGGTCCGCTTTTTGCGGGTTCTTACGTTGCAGCGATGGCGCTGCTGAACGCGCTGCTGGTGGCATGCTCGAATTACCGGCGCAGCCGGACGCTGGCTATTTTGCGGGAAGCGGAAAAGGAGCAGCGAACGGGCTTCCGCTGGTTCGCTGACAATTAGAATTGCAGGGGCGATCGGTGACGGGAGCGATTTCGAAATGGGCGATTGCGCTCGTTAGTTTGCTGGTTTCTACCGCCGGTTTCGGCCAGGAACACAAAGGCTTGCGAGTGTTCATTTCGGCGGACATGGAAGGAGTTGCCGGGGCCGTTGACGCAGAGCAGCTCCTGCCCTCCGGCATGGATTATCCGCTGTTCCGAAAACTGCTGACCGCTGAAGTGAACGCGGCGATCGAGGGAGCGCTGGCCGAGGGCGCGGACAAAATCACCGTGGCGGACTCGCACGGCGAAGAGCTCTCGATTCTGCCGGACGAACTCAATCCCAAGGCACGTCTGGTCCGTTCCGGTCCACGCCCGCTGGGCATGATGGAAGGCGTCGATCAAGGATTTGACGCCGCCATCCTGATTGGCTTCCACGCGTCGATCAACACTCCGCAAGCGGTGCGGGCTCATACGCTCTCTTCCGCGCGGTATTTCGATGTGCGGCTGAATGGAAAACATGCCAGCGAAGCGATGTTGTGCGCGGCGATCGCAGGGAAATTTGGCGTGCCAGTGGTGCTGGTGTCCGGAGACGACAAGGCTATCGATGAAGTGCACAAGACGATTGATCCGAGCATCGAGGGCGTGGTGGTGAAGCGCGCGCTCGGTTACGAATCGGCCGAAAGCGTTTCACCGCAAACGGCACAAAGCATGATCAAAGATGGCACGGAAAAAGCGCTGGCGCGCCTAGGTTCATTCCATCCGTACGTGGTGAGCGATCCGGTGACGATTGAAATCACTTTTAAGAACATGATCAACGCGGAAATACTGGCGTTTCTGCCTTACGTGACGCGCGAAGACGGCGCGACCATTCGCTTCACGGGCAAGGATATTCTGGAAGTAGAACGGTTTATGCAGGTAGTCGGCTCGTACGATTCCAACAAATAAGAAATGCTCCCGCGCCTCCGCACGAAGCAGGGACTTCATCAAGCGCCGCTTATTCGCTATTGGCTCGCGGGAGGAACAATCCCGTTCATGCGCAGATATTCGACCATTTGCCCGTAGTGATCAAACGCGTGCCCCACAGGATAGGTGACCAGAAACAAGCGGGCTGCTTTTCCGTTGCCGAAGGGCAACTGATCGAGCATGTTCGCAGTGGTGAGTGATTTGGCGGCAAGATGGCCGAGGGCAAACGAATTCTTCAGGAATTCCACGATCTGCGCCTTGGTTGTGATGGAAGCGGGGCCATTGGAGGCGGAGAGATCCATCGGCGGCTTTTGCTGCAGAGCGGCTGACCAAATGCGGTAATTCGCGGCGGCGGCATGCTTCACTTCTTCGGCGAAAGTGCGCACACCTTTGAAGTTGCCGTTGGTGGGAGCGAAGTCATATTTGTCCTCCGGCATGGCCTCAGCGGCAGAAACAAAATCCTGCTCGACGATGCTGATTTCCATCTCCGCGACGGAAGCAACGGTCTGAGCTTTTTGTGATTGGGCCTGCGGCAAAGGCTTCTTCGCAACGGATGAGGCCGTGGAGCTCCCAGAAGTTGCCGCTGAAAGGCACATGGCGACGAATAGCAGTGGCAGCAAACGTTTCATTATTGCCCTCTCTGGCTAGCAGTGATTGCCGAATCGCAGTACAAGATACCACAACGCGCCTAAGAACACGCACTCGAACTGAACCGATCAAACTGATTGGGCGGTCCGTAGCGTTGCCGGGTACGCCCGCGAGGGCATGATGCGGAGCATCGTGAATCATTTGTTTCAGTTTGCATAGACGGCAAGACACAAAGCGCTGCTTCGAAAGTTCAGGCGTCACAGCGACTTTCTTCGGAGCAGCAGGAAGAAGTAAAGCGTGTCGCACAAAAATCGAGAAACGAAGATTGATTTAGGTTAAGGTTGCAGTCGCTCAAGGCGGCGTGATGCTCGCAGAACGCCCCTTTCGATGAGAATCTGCTGCGTGGGCAGAACTGAGCTTCGATGAAAGCGTTGCAAGGTCAATATGATGCCGTAGTCGTTGGCTCAGGGCCGAATGGGCTCGCGGCTGCAGTTACCGTCGCGCAATCGGGGCGCTCTGTTCTGGTCGTTGAAGGACGGGACACGATCGGCGGCGGGACGCGAACCGAAGAGCTGACGCTGCCTGGATTTTTCCACGATGTGTGTTCCGCGGTGCATCCCATGGGAGTGATGTCTCCGTTCTTTCGCATGCTGCCGCTGGCGGAGCACGGACTGGAATGGGTCCATCCTGCGATTCCGCTGGCGCATCCGCTCGATGATGGCACCGCCGTCATCGTGGACCGCTCGGTGGAAGTGACTGCTGCGGATCTAGGTGAGGACGGAAAGCGTTATCGCAGGCTTATGAGGCCGATCGTTAATGGTTGGCCAAAGCTCGAACCGCTTTTGCTCGGCTACTCCATGATTCCCAAACGCCCCTTTTCCGCGGCTCGCTTTGGCCTGCTGGCGATGCGCTCGGCGTCGGGGTTCGCGCGGGCAAAGTTTCGCGGGCCGCGCGCGCGCGCGATGTTTGCGGGAAACGCGGCGCATTCCATTCTGCCGCTCGAGGACATACCCAGCGCGGCGTTTGGACTGGTCTTTGCCGCTACAGCGCATCGAGTGGGCTGGCCATTCCCACGAGGAGGTTCGCGAAAAATCACCGATGCGCTTGCTTCTTATCTTCGCTCGCTGGGCGGAGAAATCGTGACCGGAAAAATGGTCGAGTCGCTGGATGAGCTTCCCACATCGCGTATGATTCTTTGCGACGTGACGCCGCAGCAGCTTCTGCGCATGGCAGGAGCGCGATTGCCTTCGGGATTCCGCAGCAAGCTGGAGCGTTTTCTCTACGGCCCTGGCGTTTGCAAAATGGACTGGGCGCTCGATGGCCCGATCCCGTGGAAGGCGGAAGCGTGCAAGCGCGCTGGGACGGTGCATGTGGGAGGGACGCTGGAGGAAATCGAGGCGTCCGAGCGCGCTCCGTGGAGGCGGGAGATCTGCGAAAAGCCGTTTGTGCTGCTGGCGCAGCCGACGCTGTTTGACGAAACGCGGGCGCCCGCAGGAAAACATATCGCGTGGGCATACTGCCATGTGCCAAACGGATCCGATGTAGATATGTCCGAAAGGATTGAGACGCAAATCGAGAGATTTGCGCCGGGGTTCCGCAAGAGAATCCTGAAGAGAAGCATTATGGTGACGTCGCAGCTGGAAGCGCGGAATCCAAACCTGATTGGTGGCGATATTACCGGCGGGTCTTCCGATTTAAGCCAATTCTATTTCCGGCCGACGTGGCGAGGCTATCGCACGCCTGCCAAGGGCCTATACTTTTGCTCGGCGTCCACTTTTCCGGGCGGCGGAGTGCATGGAATCTGCGGGCACCTGGCCGCGCGGGCGGCATTGCGCGACATCTCTTAGGCCCGACAATTTACCTGTTGCTTTCCAAAAGGAGATAGAACAGATCAGCGGAGATGTGCTTGCCGTGAATCAAGGGACGCTATATCCGGTGCTGTTGAAGCTGGAGCAGGAAGGCGCAATCGCATCCGAGTGGGCCGACCCTGACCGCCAAAGCACGCACGTCTTCACCCATACCGCATCCCATATCGGCCGCGCTCTCGCCCGCATGAAGGTCCATCAGGGCAAGCGTGTGTTGTTTGATCCGCTGAAGGAAATCTGTGGCTCGAGTCGTATCCAGATATTGGAATATTGGACGAAATCACTTGGATCGGTGGCCCGGTCAACGGAATCAATTGGCGTCGAAAGGATTTGTTCATGTGATCGAACGCATTCACACCAAGCGTTTTTTATCGGGGTTTTGAGCAATGGCGGAGAGGGGGGGATTCGAACCCCCGGTAAGGCTTTTGGCCCTACAACGGTTTAGCAAACCGCCGCCTTCAGCCTCTCGGCCACCTCTCCGTGATCGGGGTTCGTGAAACATTGTAGCTTATGACTCGATTTTGCGACAGAGCGCTCTTTAGCCAGCTTCAACGGAATTTGGGGGGGCTACGAGTCCACTCCGCATTCGGGTGGATACTTTTGGGTGACGCAAAGCTACTGGGCCAACGGAGTTCCAGACTTGGAGACGAACAATCTAGGCAACCTGCCTGGAATCACGAACGGAGTAGATGGCGAAGGGCGTGTGAGCACAGTTTCCGCCGGAAGTGGTCAGAATCCCGTCACCAGCACGAGCTACAACCCAGCCAGTGAAGTGACGGCGCTGACTTTGGGTTCGTCCGATAGCGACGCTTTCACTTTCGACCCTAACACGTTTCGCATTACGCAGTATCAGTTTAACGTGAATGGCAAATCGGTGACCGGCGCTTTGACTTGGAATGCAAATGGCACGCTGGGAAAACTCGCCATCACGGATGCGTTTAACAGCACAAACACGCAGACGTGCACCTACAGCCACGATGATTTGGCACGGATTGCCAGCGGGAATTGCGGCTCGGTGTGGTCACAGACGTTCACGTACGACCAGTTGAATCGGATTTCCATCGGAGGCAGTGTGAACACCAGCGGAACGAACTGCTGGGGTGAGCAGTACGGCATCGACGCATGGGACAATTTGCTCACAATTACATCGCCCTCGGGATATTCTTCGTGCGCTCAGCCGGATAATCTGAGGGTCAGCGTGACCGCGGCGAATCAGATCAGCGGATACACCTACGATGCAGCAGGGAACCTGACGACGATACCGGGCACGGGCGGAGCCACGTACACGTATAATGCGAAAAACCAGATAACCACTAGCTCGGCAGGGGTGAATTACACGTACGACGGCGACGGCAATCGCGTCGAGAAGAGTAATGGCACGCTGTATTGGTATGGCACGTCGAGCGACCCGCTGGAGGAGACCGGCCTGACCGGAGCCGTGGAGAACGACTACGTATTTTTCGGCGGGCAGCGCATTGCGCGGCTGCTTTCGACGGATTCCTCTGGAATTATTTTCGGGTACTTCGCCGATCAACTTGGGAGTTCGCGGAAGGTGGAGGAAATTGCCTCCGGAGGAAGCACCGCTTCGCTGAGTTACGACGCGGACTTCTATCCCTTCGGCCGCGAAAACGCTTTTGTGAACAGCACCAGTCCGATCTACAAGTTCATCGGCAAGCTACGCGACTCCGAATCCGGCCTCGACGACTTCGGCGCGCGCTACAATTCGTCTACCATTGGACGATTCATGTCACCAGATTCCCTGCAACCGACCCGCTCACAACTTGTGCTTGAGCAGTTTTTGGCTGATCCTCAGAGTTGGAACAAATATGCCTATTCCCTAAACAATCCTGTGACGTACAGGGATCAAAGCGGGCACTTCCTCGACCGTGATCATGAGAGAATCCAGATGAATGCAATGCTCGCAGCTGGATACAGCCAAGCGGCGAGCAGTGTTGCCGCGAAGGCTAATTCTGCCATGGACAACTGGCGTAATTGGGCAGGTGGAGTGCCGTACCTAAACCATGTCTGGTCAACCGCAGAGAACCCTCAGCATGGAGAAACGGCCAACGGCCAAACCGTGGAAGAAGCCAAGGAGCAGGCAACCGACTTCATCTTTACCAAGACTTTGGACGCCGCACAAGCAGCCGTCGCAGGTGACGCCAAGGATGCGCTGGTGGACTTGGGCCAAGCATCTCATACTGCGCAAGATATTGTCCGACATCAGTTTGAATCGGCATCAGAGCATCCGCTAATCGAGGCCGCTGCGAGCCCCGAGGAAATCAAGGTTGCCACGCAGGCAACGAAAAATATATTGGATAATTTCGCTGAAGAGGTAACGGAGCTAGGCGAACAGAAAGGCTTAACTAAGGCCCAAATCAACGAAATACTGAAATTCACGAAACAGGAGACCGGCGCGAATGCCCAGTGGGGGGCGTGTTCAGCCCACGATCCCGAACACCCTTGCCCCTGAATTTTGGGTGAGATAGGAAAGGGGATTCATGAATTGAGTACCCTAGGCGAACTGTTACGAAAGACTCGGCTATTTTTCGGCCATCCTATAAGTGGGCCTATCTTTTTCGGGCTCATTTTCGGAGGAGTCCCATTTGCGATCATTTGTGCATCGCTAGGCGACGGAATTGTATCGGTCGAATCATTTCGGCTAGTTCTGGAGCTTACGCCCGTTGCTATCGTGGTGGTCGTGTTGGGAGTTCTGCTGGGCGAAAACTTCGGTTATAAAGCGATGTTGAAGAGAACTGTAGTGCTCCCCGCTAAAACTGGACACCTCAGTTAGGTAGAATCGGGGCCTCCAAACAGGAGGCAACATGGGCAGGAAACCACGCGTAGATCGATCCCCGGAAGAAAAGTGGCAGATCGTGCAGGAAGGCATCAAGAGCGGGAACGTCTCGGAGACGTGTCGGCGTCACGGGATCGCTCCGAATCTGTTCTATCGCTGGAAGGATGAAGCGGAGCAGGGAGCGAAGGCAGCGCTTGGGGGGAGAAGCGCTGCCGCGGCGGAAACCGAGAAGGACCATCGCATCCGGCAGTTGGAACGAACGCTGGGGCGAAAATCGCTGGAGATCGAAATCCTAAAAAACGTCGTGGGGGAGTGAGCTGTGGTGCGGCTCACTCCCAGGCACGAGAGATGGTGACGCAAGGCTACACGGCCACGCTGGTGGCGGCGACGTTGGCCATCAGCCGGTCGAGTCTGTACTACCGGAAGCGGCCGCGAGGCAGTCGGGCCGACCGACGCTATGACGAGCAGATCGTCGTGGCCTGCGGGGAAAAACCCGCGTACGGATATCGCCGCGTCGCTTGGTGGCTGCGGAGAAAAGAAAACCTTCCGGTGAATCACAAGCGGGTGTTACGGGTGATGCGCGAACGTGGGTTGCTGGTACGCTCGCGGCGTTTGCGTGCGCGACGGAAGAAAGAGTGGGGCCGTGTGGAAGCCGCCTGGCCGAATCAGATCTGGCAGTCCGACATGACCAAGATCTGGGCGGGGCCGGCGGTGGGTTGGGCGTACCTGGTGTGCGTGATCGACTGCTGCACGCGGGAGATCGTGGGTTGGAATCTTTCGCAGCGCTGCCGGACCGAAGACGCGCTCGCTGCGGTGGAGCAGGCCGTACTCGGACGGCTGCCCGAGGGCAGCCGCGAGGCGAATCTGACGCTCACGACGGACAACGGCACGCAGTTCACTTCTTCGCGCTTCTTGGAGACGCTCGGGCGGCTCGGCATCACCCACCGGCGGACGGCGTATCATCACCCGGAGGGCAACAGCTACATCGAACGGTTCCATCGCAGTCTGAAGGAAGAGGAAGTCTGGACGGCGGAATATCGCAGCTTGGAAGAAGCGCGTGCCTCGATCGCTCGTTGGATCGAGGAGTACAATCACGACCGGCCTCATCGCGGAGTCCGCAATCGCACCCCGCACGAGGCCTTCTTGGCTTTTGCAGGTGTACTAAAAAACGAGGCCCTGACTGTCTAAATTAGCGGGGAGCACTACAGAACATTCCTGGCATCCGTAGCTGCTTGTGTGCCTCTTCCCGTAACCGCCGACGCAATTGTGATGTGGTACGAAGGACATTCCCCCTTCTCAGTCGACAACTTCCCTTTTGAGCTCTATTTCTTCCTATTGTGGTCGTGCTTGGTAATGGCGGCTGGCTTTTGTATTGCCGTCCTCATTCACTTCCTTAAGAGTAGGTTGTGGAAGTCTATGGTGCATTGAAGACTCAGTTGCAGGTTTGTGCCTCTCCCCTGTAACACTGGGAAACTCATTGCCAAATCCTGATCGGTATATCGCCGCTTGAGCGTGTGACAGTCAAGTGCGCGAGGGGCCGAAATGAGCCAACTGTCACGAAATTGTCACAGTAAACCGCGTAAAACAGGTAAAAATCAGGAAAATCCAGAAAAACGAAAGTCGCTGTATCTAACGGCTGGCAAAGGGATTTAGTTGAATTCTGTTTCAGTTAGAGAAGTAGCGATTTAGCGTTAGCAAACCGCCGCCTTCAGCCTCTCGGCCACCTCTCCGTGATCGGGGTTCGTGAAACATTGTAGCTTATGACTCCATTTTGCGACAGAGCGCTCTTTAGCCAGCTTCAACGGAATTTGGGGGCGTACACCGGCTACTGAGATGCGACTTGCACGTTTGTGGAGCAGGCAGGGCGTCGATAGAAACACTTCAGGTCAAGTTACAACAGCGGCCAGCTCACGACGGGTTCGTTTTCGGAAAGCGTACGGCCAGACAAGCTGTTCCTATCGGAATTGGTCTCCGTTACTGAAGGTCACTGCCGACCGGTCGACTTGAACCGCGGCTATCGGCGGAGGGGCAACCCTGCGCGCTGCCAATTGCGCACGCCCATGCTCAAGGGCCGCGATCAGCCACTGCTCGAACGCCCTTTCCGGCTCAACACGGTTGTCAGCTCTCGGCACGGCAAGTTGCATTCCAAGGCACCTCTCGATCAAGGTTGGGGTGGTGGTACGAATGGCAGGCATTTTCCGGCAGAAATTGAGGAGGACACACTGCTGGCTAAACTTGTAAATACGCAGCAGGTCTTGTTCACTGCACGTTTGAAAAAGTGTTACTCGATGTAGACTGGTGCGGTTTGGCTGAAACCCGCGGTCGCGGCACGTTGCCTGCGCAGGAGCAAAAGAACGAATTGAAAGCGCCATCGATAGAATATGCAGCACGACGGAGCTCTCGAATGCAAGTGCGCGCCGGGCGGGAACGCGTGCACATCCGCATTGGCAATTGCAAATTGCTGGTGATTGTGACGGGACTGGCGCTGGCATGGTATGCGCTTTTCCGTCATCGAGTGTCGCCCTACTGGCTTCTGGTTCCGGTCGCCACATACATTGCGTTCGCCGTGTGGCACGAGCTCACCATTCGCGCGCGTACCCGCGCGGAACACGCGGCGGCGTTTTACGAACGCGGCTTGGCAAGGATCGAGGGTCGCTGGAGCGGAAGCGGGGCATGCGGAGAGCGGTTCCGCGATGCAGGCCACATCTACGCGGATGACTTGGACATTTTTGGACGCGGCGGCCTGTTCGAGCTCTTATCGTCGGCGAAAACGCCGATGGGCGAGCAATGCCTCGCCAATTGGCTGCTGTCGCCGGCGTCCGTGGCGGAGATTCGCGAGAGGCAGAGCATCGTGAGCGAGCTTGGCGAAAAACTGGATCTCCGGGAAAATACGTTTCTCCTTGGCGCTGGTCTGGTAGGAACAGTCGACGCTCGAGCGCTGGTTTCGTGGGCCGAGACGCCTCCCAAGCTGGCAAGTCCTGCCCTACGAGCCACCGCCGTGGCGCTGGCGCTCCTGCAAATTGCCGCCACAGTCGTATGGGTCGCAAGCGGATGGTCAAAGTACTGGCCGTTTTTCGCCGTGCTGATCATCAACATCGGCGTCTATGCCTGGTTGCGCAAGCGTGCGGAAGCGGCCATTGCCGGGATTGGCTGCAACGAAGATGGGCTGCTTATTTTTTCGAAAATACTGAGGCAGATCGAAACCGGGGAATTTGCCTCGGAGAAGCTGTGCCGTTTCCAGCGCGAACTGCGAGCCGGGCCGCGACCCGCTTCGCGCACCATGGAAAAGCTGGCGCACCTGGTGAATTGGATTGATGCGCGGGACAGCCTGCTGATGAAGATCATCGAACTGCCTTTGCTGTACACAATTCAGCTTGGCTTCGCTGCCGATTCCTGGAGGAAGCGGGAGGGACCCAAAGCGCAATTTTGCATCGACGCGGTGGCCGAGTTCGAAGCGCTGCTTTCGCTTTCGGCATACGCTTACGAGCATCCGGACGATTGTTTTCCGGAATTCACGAAGTCCGGGGAAGGGCGCGCTTTTTTTGCCGGCGAGCAGCTCGGACATCCCTTGATTCCCGCCGCGAAATGCGTGCGAAACTCCGTGCACCTTGGCGACGGAACACGAGTGCTGTTGGTGAGTGGTTCGAACATGTCCGGGAAGAGCACATTATTGCGGACGGTGGGGGTCAACACGGTGTTGGCGATGGCCGGGGCTCCGGTGCGCGCGAAGTCGTTGCGGTTGTGCCGGATGGCGCTGGGCACGCGAATCCGCAGCACGGATTCGCTGCAGGAGGGCCGCTCAAATTTCTATACGGAGATTCTGCGCATCCGCCAAGTGGCGGCCCTTTCGGAAAAGGATGGTCCGCTCCTTTTCCTGTTTGACGAATTGCTCGAGGGAACGAATTCGCACGACCGGCAGATTGGCTCAGAAGCCCTGCTGCACGCGCTGCTCGCCCGGGACGCCGTGGGCATGGTAACGACTCACGATCTGGCGCTTACGCGGATCCAGGCAACGCTCGACGGAAACGTTCGTAACGTTCACTTCGAGGATCAGATTGTGAACGGGGAGATGAGTTTTGATTACAAATTGCGCGACGGGGTGGTCCCGAAGAGCAACGCTTTGGACCTGATGCGTTGGATCGGATTGAAAGTGTGATGCGCAAAAGGCATTGAAGCGCGTGTGCCATCTTGAAACAATTCGGCTCTTCGGAATTTTCAGCGCCTTATCGACTCAGTACTCGTTCCCAAATTGAAAATGTTTTTCTTGCCGCGCGCCGGAACGCTGGCTAGCATAACGGCGCGATGCCGCTGGCTATCGAACACATCCGACGAATGCGCGGTGGCGCGCAGTCCCATTTGATGCGCTGCGAAGACGAAAACTTCTATATCGTCAAATTCCAGAACAATCCGCAGGGGACGCGGATTCTGGCGAACGAATTGCTGGGCACACGATTGGCGGCAAGAATCGGGGTGTCGGTGGCGGGCGCGGCGGTCGTCGAGGTGCGCCCGGACATGGTGGCGTTGACCGAGGATTTGGTGGTGCAGCTTGGCCGCGGCAGAGTGCCATGCGCGGCGGGTCTGGAATTCGGCTCGCAATACCCCGGCCACCCGGCAACAACCGCGGTATACGACTTTCTGCCGGACGAGCAATTGCGCCAGGTCGAGAATCTGGCGGACTTTTGCGGTATTTTCGTCTTCGACAAATGGACCTGCAACACCAACGGCAGGCAAGCGATCTTCTTGCGCGCGCGGGATTCGGAGCGCTATCGCGCGGTGATGATCGATCACGGCTTTTGCTTCAATGCTGCGGAATGGAATTTCCCCGACGCTCCGCTGCGCGGAATTTACGCCCGCTCGCAGGTCTACGAAACAGTGCGCGGCTGGGAAGTATTCGAGCCTTGGATCGAGCGCGTGGAAAAGCGGATGGATGAAAGCGTGCTGGATGAGGTTGCGCGGGAGATTCCTCCCGAATGGTACAATTTCGACCAGGACGCCCTCTATCGCTTGCTGGAGCAGCTGCTTCGCAGGCGCAAGCTCGTACGGGAGCTGGTTCTGAGCGCGAAGAACTCTTCGCGTATGCCCTTTCCCCACTGGACGTGAAACATGAATGAATCGAATCGCAGCACGCTGACCTATCGCGTTTTGCGCTACACACCGAATCTGATCCGCGACGAATGGGTGAACGTTGGGATTCTCCTCGAGGATCCGCAGAAACAAGTGGCCCGCGCGCGGCTCATCGAGGACGATGCGGAAATCCTGCGCGTTCGCAGGCTGCATCCGAACGCCGACGACGCGCTTCTGCGCGCTCTTCCCGCCTCATTCCAAGCAGAACTTGCCTCCACGGGCGCAAGCGCCGCGTGGATCGAAAAAATGGAACAGACACTCTCCAATACTCTGCAACTCAGCCCTCGCAAGGCGGTGATGAGCGAAGACTTTGACGCGGAACTGGAGCGGCTCTATCACAACCACGTGGCCGTGCCGGCGCGCACGGGTCGGGGCGCCACGATATTGGAAAATACCCGCGCATGGATTCGCATGAAACTGAGTGACGTTTTCCGCAGGCATCGCATCCTCGCGAAAATGGAAAAAAGCGTGCGGGCGGAACAATTCACGCAGCCCGGCGACCCCCTGCGCATCGACTACGGCTACCGCTACAACGGCACGCGCGGATATGTGCAAGCGCTGTCGCTGGCACGAGACCCGGCGCAGGCCAAAGTGCTGGCCTACACCGCGGAATGCATTCGCGCACGCCACGCCAATTCGGAGTTCGCGGCCATCACCGAGGTCGCGCCTGAGCGGGAGAATCCCAGGCACCAGTTCGTAGTGCGCCTGTTCGATGAGCAGAAGATCAGCATCGTTCCGCTGCCGCAAGTGGAGATGTTCGCCGAGCGCTTGCGCCTGCGCCTGCAATAGGCTTCCCGCCAACCACCTGAAATAGGAACGGGGCGGGAGAGCGATCCCGCCCCGCTGGAGAGACTGGCTGGGGAACTCTAAAGGACGCTTTCGGTCCAGTTCTCGAGGAAGTGTTTGACCTTGCCCATGAACTGGTGCGCGATGGCGCCATCCACCACGCGATGGTCGTAGCTCAGCGTGAGATAGACCATCGAGCGGATGGCGATCGCGTCATCGACGACCACAGGCCTTTTCTCAATGGTGCCAAGGCCCAGAATCGCGACGTTGGGCTGGTTGATCACCGGCAAGCCCATCAAACCGCCGAACACGCCGGGATTGGTGATCGAGAAAGTGCCCTCCTGGACTTCTTCAGGCTTGAGACGCTTCGAACGAGCGCGCTCCGCCAAATCGTTGATGGCGCGCTGCAGTCCAAGGAAATTCTTCTCCTCGGCGTTTTTCACCACCGGGACAATCAGGCCCCAATCGAGCGCTACGGCGATGCCGATGTTGCATTCGCGATGCAGCACAATGTTCGTGCCGTCCACGGAGGAATTCACCGTGGGAAAAGCGCGCAAACCCTCCACCGCGGCGCGAATGAAGAAGGGCATGAAGGTCAGCTTCGAACCGGTGGTGCGCTCGAATTCCTCCTTTTTCTGATTGCGCAGCTTGACCAGCCCGGTGACGTCGGCCTCGTCGATGGAATAGACGTGCGGGGACACGCGCTTGGACATGACCATGTGCTCGGCAATCCTCTGCCGCATGACGCTCATGGGCTCGACGCTGTAATTTCCGAAATACATGCGCTCGCGCGGCACCGCTGTCTCTAGAACGGCATGCGCCTGGCCTCCGGCAGACGTTGGAGGCGGAGGAGCCGGACGCTGGGCCGGAGGCGCATACGATGGCGTCGGCGCTTGCTGGCTGGCTGCGCCACCGCCTTCCATCGCGGACAAAATGTCCTTCTTGCTTACTCTGCCGCCGGCCCCAGTGCCGGGGACCTGCGTCAAATCGACATTGTTTTCCTTGGCCAGGCGCCGCACCAGCGGAGAGCTGCGCACTTTTTCCGCTCCCGGACGCTGCGGCGGAGCAGCCGCGCCAGCTGCGGCAACGGGTCGTGACGCAGGTTGGGGCGCAGACTGCGGCGCTGGGGCCGGCGGCTGAGCAGCGGCGGCCTTTGGGGCGTCGGCCTTGGCGGCCTCCGCTTTGCTCGGAGCGGATGCGGGCGCCGGTTTTTCGTCTTCGCGCTGACGCGCTTCCTGTTGCCGTGGTTCCGGTTTCGCCGGCACGGGCGCTGATGCGGATGCCGCGGCGCCGCCAGCCCCGTCAATCACGCCGACAACAGTCTGAATGGGAACCGTCTGTCCCTCGGAAACCTTGATCTCCCTCAGCACGCCTGCCGCGGGAGAAGGAATCTCCGCGTCAACCTTGTCCGTCGAAATCTCGAAGAGCGGCTCGTCGCGTTCCACCTTCTCGCCCGGCTTCTTGAGCCACTTGGTGATGGTGCCTTCGAAAATGCTTTCGCCCATCTGGGGCATGATGATGTCAGTCGCCATTGCTCTCTCCTTGGGAGTTCAATACGCTGCCAGTTCGCGCGCTGTTGCAAGAATGTCGTTTTTATTCGGCAAAAAGCGTTCCTCAAGCGGCGGCGAAAACGGCACCGGCGAATCCTTCGCGGTCACGCGCAGAATTGGGCCGTCCAAATCCTCGAACGCGTTTTCGCAGGCAACCGCGGCAATTTCTCCAGCAATCCCACCGGTACGCGTGTCTTCGTGGACAATCAGCAACTTATTCGTCTTTTTCACCGACTGCAAAATGGTCTCTTTGTCCAAGGGCAGCAGGGTGCGCAGGTCGACCACTTCCGCTTCAATGCCCTCTTTCGCCAATTCCTCGGCGGCCTCGAGCGACGTGTGCATCATGGCCGCGTAGGTCACGATGGTCAGGTCGCGGCCTTCGCGGCGAACGATGGCTTTTCCGATGGGCACGGTGTAATCGTCGCTGGGTAGCTCTTCCTTGATGCGGCGATACAGAAATTTGTGCTCGAGGAAGAGCACCGGATTATTGTCGCGTATCGCGGACTTCAGAAGGCCTTTGGCATCATACGCTGTCGAGGGATAAATCACTTTCAATCCGGGCGTGTGCACGAAATACATTTCGGGGTTCGCGGAATGGAACGGGCCGCCGTGCACCCCTCCGCCGGAGGGCCCACGCATCACCATCGGCACGGGCGCGCCCCAGCGATAATGCGACTTGGCCACAAAGTTGGTGATTTGGTTGAAACAGCAGGCGATGAAATCGATGAACTGCAGCTCGGCAATCGGCCGCAAACCCTGGTAGCTCATGCCCACGGCGGCACCGATAATCGCGGTCTCGCTGATGGGCGTGTCGATCACGCGCTCCCAGCCGAAGCGCTCGAGCAGTCCGGCGGTGACTTTGAAGGCCCCGCCGTAAACACCGATGTCTTCGCCGATGGCAACCACCGAAGGATCGCGCTCCATCTCCTCGAAAATCGCCTGGCGAATCGCTTCCAGCATCGTGACCGGCGCCATTACTTCCTCCCCGTCTTGCCCTTAGGGCCGCGGCCGAAGGGGATTCTCTCACCCTCCGCGATTCCTGATCTTTCAGGACGTCCATTTGGCTTTTGCACGCTTGCTTTTTGCCCATTGGATTTGGGCTCGGGCGAGTTGCGCATCGATTTTCCCGCCGGTGGCGGCGTGGAGGTTGCGGACTTTCCGCCATTGCCAGCAGCAGCGGCGGCCTTCTTCGAAATCGTTGACGCCAAATCGAAGCCGCCGAAATCGGTGACTTCCCACTCCGGTTTTACGCTGGATTGCGGCGGGGTCACTTCCTTCTTCGAGCGTTTCCACTCGGCTTCGACGGTGTGGCATCCGTCGCAGTAGACGCCCTGCTCCGCGAGCTCCGGCGGAGGCAGCGGAGATTTCTCCGCAAATTCCAGCTCTTCTTTCAATTCCTTCTCGATGCGCGCGTCGAGAGCCGCTTTGGCCTTGGCATCCCAGATATTGTTTTCCGTGAGATATTTTTCATAACGCACGATGGGATCGCGCGCTTCCCAATACTTGAACATTTCCTTAGGCACATATTCGGCAGGATCGTGCTGCGCATGGCCCTGCATACGCATCGTTTTCGCCTCGATGAGCACGGGGCCATTGCCCGCGCGGCAGCGGTCGACGGCTTCTTTCGCGGTCTGGTACACAGCCGTGACATCATTGCCGTCCACGATGGAACTGGCGATGCCGTACGCTTTGGCGCGATCCGCCAGATCGTGAATCGGCACCTGCTTTGCCACCGGCGTCGAATACGCCCACTGATTGTTTTCGACCACCAGCACCAGGGGCGCACGCTGCGTCGCGGCGAAGTTCAAGCCTTCGTGAAAAGCTCCCGTCGACGTCGCTCCGTCGCCCACCCAAGTCATCGTCACAATGTTCTGACCCAGATAGCGGCCTGCAATGGCCACGCCGGCCATCACCGGCACCAGATCGCCGAGCATGGAAATCGGCGAAACCACATGGCGAACCTTCAAATCACCAAAATGGCTGGTGCCGTCCTTGCCCATGGTCGGAGAATCGCGACGCGCCATGTATTGCATGAGAATGTCGCGAGGTTTGAAACCTTTGACGAGCAACCCACCCACATTGCGAATCATCGGCGCGATCCAGTCGCGCTTTTCGAGGGCGTACGCTGTGCCGACAGACGTGGCCTCCTGCCCGAGATTCGAATACAGCCCGCCCACGACGACGTTCTGGCGGAACAACCGCACGAGTTGCTCATCGAGCATGCGGTTCAACTTCATGTAGTAATAGAGTTCGAGGTGCTGATCCCTGGTGAGCGGATCGCTCATCTGTTGCCCCTTGCGCGAGATGCCACCATTCTACGGCAAATCGTTGCGCGAAGCTGCCGCCTTCTCGCTGTCGCGCGCTGCTGATCAGACCGCTGCATGAAGGGGAACCTCCTGTGCTTGTTCCTGATCAGGCAAAGTTTCTTCGAGCGAGTCGCGCGAAACGGTCCGCATCTCACGGCCAAGAACATCAGCGAAGTGCCGCACGATACGTGGAAGCACTTCCGCGCGATGAACCGTTCGCCCCAGCAAGAGCTCCAGCGATGTGGCGCGTTTACCTTGAATCCCGCACGGAACAATCAAATCGAAGTAGCGCAAATCGGTTGAGACGTTGTACGCGAACCCATGCGAAGTCACCCAGCGGCTAAGGTGCACGCCGATGGCGGCGAGCTTTTCCGCCGCCTCGGCTCCATGAGCCGGGCGCTCAACCCAGACACCGGTCATACCCGTTTTGCGGCCCGCTTCAATTCCGAACTCCGCCGTGGCGCGAATCATTATTTCTTCCAATTGCCGCACGTACCAAGCAACGTCGCGGCGAATGGCCGCGAGATTCAAGATCGGATAGCCAACAATTTGTCCGGGCCCGTGATAGGTGATGTCCCCGCCGCGATCGGTCGAATGGAATTCGACGTTCATCTGAGAAAGCAAATGCTGCGATGCCAGCAGATGCTCTGGATGGCCGTTGCGCCCCAGCGTGATCACGTGCGTGTGCTCGCAGAGAAGCAACACGTCCGGCGCAGCGCCGGCCTTGCGCGCGGCCACCAAGCGGCGTTGCAGCTCAAAAGCCGGCTGGTAAGCCATCAAACCGGCATCGACAACCCAGCAAATGTTATCGGTGATTGGCAAAGGCTCCATCTGCGCTACGCGTTGATCGTCAGGCCCATCACGGAGTTGAATGCATCGCCCATCGCTTCCCAGACCGTCGGATGGGCATGAATCATCGCCATCATGTCGTCGATGGCGCCCTCCAGCTGAAGCGCGGTAGTCGCTTCGGCAATGATCTCCGTCGAAAGCGAGCCGATTGAGTGCACTCCCAGTATTTCATTGTACTTCTCATCGGCCACCACTTTGATGAATCCTTCGTGACGCCCGAGGATCGACGACTTGCTATTGGCGGCGAATGGAAACTTGCCCGTTTTCACCTTGTGACCGGCGTCGCGCGCTTGCTTCTCCGTCAATCCCACCGAGCCAATCTGCGGCTCGCAGAAGGTACAATTCGGGCAGCGATTGCGGTCAAACGGTTGCACGGGCTTTCCGGCGATGCGTCCGACCGCGATGATTCCCTGCATGGACGCGGCATGCGCAAGCTGTGGCTGTCCGGCCACAATGTCGCCGATGGCATAAAAGTGCGGCTCGGCCGTCTCCATATACGCCGAAGTGTGGACAAACCCGCGCTCCACCTTGGCCGTGGTCTTCTCGAGTCCGACGTTCTCGGTCTTCGGTTTGCGCCCGACGGCAATCAGAACTCCCTCCGCCGAGATCGTTTGCGCCTTACCCGCTTTATCCTTGAACGTAACGCTGACGCCCTTGGCGTCCTTCTTCACCGATTCCACTCCGGCTTCGAGCTCGAAACGAATCCCGCGTTTCCGAAACGCTTTGGCAAGCTCGGCGGAGATTTCTTCGTCCTCCAGCGGCACCATGCGAGGCAGCTTTTCGAGAATAGTGACGTCGGTGCCAAACGTTTTGTAAATCGAAGCGAATTCGACGCCTACCGCGCCCGCCCCAACGATGATCAGCGACTTCGGTATTGCCGGCAGCGCCAGCACGCCGCAGTTATCGAAAATGCTTTTGTTGTCGATTTCCACTCCGGGCAGCGACCGCGCGCTGGAGCCCGATGCGAGTATGATGTTGGCCGCTTCGATCTCGGTCTTCTTGCCATTCTGTTCGACGGAGACTTTCCCCGGACCGGTGATGCGGCCCCAGCCTTGCATGGACTCAACTTTGTTTTTCTTGAAAAGAAATTCGATTCCTTTCGCGTGTTTGTTCACGATTTTCGTCTTGCGCTCGATCATGGCGGGCCAGTTCACTTTGACGTCTTTGACTTCGAAGCCGAACTCGGCGGCTCGCTTGAAGTCCTCGTAAAGGTCGGCGTGATGGAGCAGCACCTTGGTGGGAATGCAGCCCACGTGCAGGCAGGTCCCGCCCAGGAAGGGATCCTTCTCAACGACAACGGTCTTTAGGCCCCATTGTCCGGCGCGGATGGCCGCCACATACCCGCCCGGCCCGCTTCCAATAATCGCAAGATCGTATTTGGCCAACTTGCTCTCCTCACCAGGCGCCCCACCCGGTCTCCCACAGGGAATGCGGAAGGTTCGCGCACAGCGCTCTCATTCCGCGTCGCGCAAATTTCCGATTCTATCAGCCGCGGCAAGGCGTCGCAACCTCGCAAACGAATTGCGAAAAATCTTTGGCCGCGTTCTAATTCGCGTATGATGCGCGGTTGCGGGCACTTAACCGAAGCGAATTCTCCAAAACGGAAGGCAAGCGTTTCAAAATGAAAAAGGGTTGTGACCAATGAGTCTGTCGCCAAACGACAATCCGGCCCCCGTTCAACAACCGCCGCCTGAGAAAATCGAGAGTATCGAGGACCGAATTGTGCGGGTCTTCGCGGGTCCGCAGGGAATCCGTGCCGGTTGGCGGTGGCTGATTTTCCTCGCGATTCTGATTGGGTGCGCAACTCCGCTGGTGCTTGCCAGCGTTGCCGTAGGGCTCCTGAACTTGCATTCCGAGGCTTCGATTTTTACCGCGTCGAGTGTCCTTGCGCAAGAAGCTATCTTCGTCATTTCGATGTTTATTGCTGCGGCCATCCTGTCGCGGATTGAGAAGCGGCCCATGGGGCAATACGGCCTCCCAGTGCGCCAGGCGTTCGGGCGGCTTTTCTGGCAGGGGGTCGTCTGGGGATTCGTGGCAATCACGGTCACGTTGATGCTGATCGCAGCGCTTCACGGATTCAGCTTTGGGAAATTGGCGCTGTCCGGCCACGCGATGGCTCACTATGCGGTGATGTGGGGAATTGCGTTTCTGCTGACCGGCTTCTTCGAGGAATTTGTCTTTCGCGGGTACAGCCAGTTCACTCTTGCCACGGGCATGGGATTTTGGCCCGCTGCGATTCTGCTATCGATTCTCTTCGGCGCCGGGCACTTGAACAATGTGGGGGAGGCATTGCCCGGCGCGCTGTGCGCGGCGCTGATCGCGTTCTTTTTCTGCTTCACGCTGCGCCGAACCGGCAGCATATGGTTCGCCGTCGGCTTGCACGCCGCATGGGATTATGGCGAGACTTTCATTTACGGCGTCCCCGACAGCGGCCTACCCGCGCCCGGGCATTTGCTGAATTCCTCGTTACACGGGCCGCGGTGGCTAACCGGCGGGTCGGTTGGACCGGAAGCAAGTGTGGCGGCTTTCGTCGTTATCGGCTTGCTGTTTGTGGTGGTCCACTTCTCTTATCCCGCTCGCTCCTTGAACAAAAGCGGCAGGTAACTTTTCGGAAACGACCTACATCTAATGGACGCTTGCGAGGCGCGCTGCGTCCCGTGAATTGACAATCGCAAAACGCGCCGCTACAATCGTTCGATTTTGTGGAGGGCGAAGGGCCTTCCGAGGACCATGATCGTGGACAAGAAGAGGTTGGAGTACTACAAGAAGAAGCTGCAGACCCGCCGCGAGGAGTTGGTGAAGGCCATCGTGCGCACTGGTCAGGAGGGCCGCGAAGCGGACGAGGATCCTACGGTAGACCTCGCGGACAAAGCCGCGAACTCCTACACCAAGGAATTCCTCTTTGGGCAGACGCATAACGATCGCGCTTTGTTGCAACTGGTTGACGAAGCCCTCGAACGCATTCGCGAAGGCACCTTCGGGTTGTGCATCCAGTGCCAGCAGGAATTGCAACAGAAGCGCCTCGAAGCTGTGCCCTGGACCCGCTACTGCATCAGCTGCCAGGAAAAGCAGGAACAAGGACTTCTGTAGTAGCCGTCTCCGCTCCGCGAAATCTCCCGCGATAACTCTGCCGGCGCCTCGGCCCTGATGTCCGGCGTTGTCTACACACAATCTTTCCCCTGCACACAAAATAGTATAGGTTATTGGCCGTCCCTGTTCGGTAAATGACTCTCTCTCTGTTTCGCGGAGCCGCCGACGCACTGGCCTCGGTGCTGTTCCCAGCGCCGTGCCGGATCTGCGGCGCTGTGCTCACGAATGCCAGCATGCTTCCCATTTGTGGAGCATGCTTCACATCTCTCCAACCGCTGCGCGGGCCTTTGTGCGTGTGCTGCGGACGGCCATTCGTTTCCGAGGTCGCTCTCGACGCCAAGGCACCCAAATGCTTTGCGTGCAGGCGCGAAGTGTACGCGTTCGAGTGTGCGCGGAGCTTCGGCGCTTACACCGACCAGATGGTGCGCGCTATTGGCTTGCTCAAGTATGAAAAACTGACGCGCTTGGGCCAGTGGTTCGCTAAGCGATTGCACCAGGTAATTCAGGCGGATGCGGCGCTGGGTCCCGTCGACGTGGTGGTGCCGGTTCCTCTTCACCCGGTGCGCCAGCGCGAGCGCGGCTACAACCAAGCGGAGCTGATCGCCAGGCCGCTCGCCCACCGGCTGCGTCTCCCCCTTGGACCGTACCTCCTGGTGCGCACCAAACCTCGGCCCGCGCGCCTCCTCCTGTCGCGCCGCGAGCGCTGGCTGACCGTACATGGCGCTTACGAAATTCGAAAAGGAGCGCGGGTTGACAACCTCCGCGTGTTGCTGATAGATGATGTATTTACGACTGGCGCAACTCTTGACGCGTGCGCCCGTGCCTTAAAGAAAGCGGGCGCCAAGAGCGTGATAGGTCTGACGGTTGCACGGGCCATTTCGCAGGCCGGCCCGGACTCAGGCAGCCTTACCCAAAAGGCTAAGACCCTCCGGGCGCCATCCGCATCTAAAGGAGAGAACGGCTAGGGTTCACAACCAGCATCGGTAACTGGATTCGATCTCAATATGGACAGCCGTCACAAATCGAATGTTCTGCGGCCCCGGCCGAAGATTTCCATCGCGGGGAATCATCCTGCAAACGAAACGGGGGCCACGCTAGAGTGCGCGCCACGACGTCCGTCGTTGATGCAGGCGCCCGTTCTAGTGCTCAATGCCACCTTTGAACCGATCAACGTCACCGCGGTTCGGCGGGCCCTAGTACTCATGCTCAAGGGCGTTGCTCAGGCAGAAGAGACCCAAACGTCGCAGGTCCATTCGACGAGCAAAGCCGTCCCTGTGCCCTCGGTGATCCGCCTGCTAAGCTATCGCCACATTCCACAGCAAAGCCGCGCCCTTTCGCGGAAGAACATCCTCCTGCGGGATCGCAATATCTGTCAGTTTTGCGGACGCACGTTTTCCACTTCAGAGCTTACGCTCGATCACGTTCTGCCCCGTTCGCGCGGTGGCCGGTCATCTTGGGAGAACCTCGTGGCTTGCTGCTATGAATGCAACAACCGTAAGGGCGATCGTACGCCGGAAGAAGCAGGGCTGCAGCTGGCGCGAAGACCCCGGCCATTTACTCTTCACACTTCACGGCAGCTTATGCGCCTGATTGGCCACAAAGACGAGAAGTGGCGGAAGTACCTCTTTTACTGACGAGGCAGTCGGGCCTTTTCTGTCCCCGCGTACATGATTTCTTTCATTGCAACCTTTGCCCAAATATGGCATCTATTTAAATAATCACATCTAGGACACACCCCGGGAAGTGGCATAGGGAAACCTAAGCTGCTTCCCTTCTTCTTTTGCAGTCGCGTGCTCGTTTATTGTCTGAAAACAACCCGCAGACCACGACGCCAGTTCTCGTTCAATCCGATCCTGCTAAATTTCAGGTCTGCTGAGAGATAGCGCAACTGCACTTCGTTTGCCGCGTGAAAACGCAAACTCGGCGCCACCAGCCAGATCAGCGGCGGATCAGCCTTGAGTTCGACGCCTTGGAAATAGCCGTAGCGCTGGAAATCGCCTTCCACCAAGTGCCGGCGAACCCGCAACCAATAATCGACAGCCTGCAACGGCAGCTGCAAGTCTTCTGAAGCCTTCAGCTCGATGACCACCAACCGGCCGTCGCGCGTAACGCCGAGGAGGTCGATGATGCCGCGCTCGCCAGCCGCCAGGGCGGGCACCTGCGAGTAAAGGCGCCCTGCGTCCAGGCGAGCGTCCAACCTCGTTGGATCGGAGCGCACCATCGTCTCGAGCCAACGTTCCGGCGCTGCGCGGTAAAGCGGGTCGTTTGTTTCGGGACTGAAGCAGCTCCGTCTCTGCGCGAGTCTTGCGAGCAGGTGCGCGAGCTCGGTGGACTCTGGGCCACGAACAGGTTTGCGCTCATCGCCCAGCCCACAATACATTTGGCCTTCGCTCCGCCGCGCGAACTCGAGGCCCCGAAAACGGAAGCAGACCTCGCGGGTCCCGGAGGGCACGGAAACTTCGATAACGCCGGCATCCTGCGGTAGCAATGCTCGAACACGATTGATGGTGTCACTCGCGGCGGCAAGAGCAAGCTCCGCGTCGCGACGGGGCGCGAGTGAGCTTTCCAGGTTCCCACGACCGGAGGCTTCCACGCGCCGAACCCGCGAGTCACGTTCGCCAAACTCGTAGACTTCCAGACCCCCCGTGGAGCTCAACACGCGAGAGCGCTCCATCGTCACCCGCGTTTGGCCTTCCGGGAGGAACAGCCGCAGGCCTTCCACTGCGCGACGATCCGCATGTTGCCGCGCCCAATCGAGCCACAATAGCCCGAAGCTCAGAATTCCATCGAATGCGACGGAATTTTCCGACGGCGCCGCAGCCATCACCGCCCACGAGGAACGGCCTTCGCTCATCACTCCCCGCGTGTACAACGCGGAAAAAGAACGCTTCAAATCCGCGGCCGCGGTCAGAGATTCGACCTGTCCATCCGGAAACTGCTCGGCGAGCATGCGCCCAAATCGCGCCTTGAACTGCTCCCGCCCAATGCGTGCCGCTGTCCGGGGACGCGCGGCACCCAGAAACTCCAGGCGCGCCGATTTTGCAAGACCGAACTTCTGCACTTCGAGCTGAATGCGATTGGACTCGCAAGCGGAGATTCGCAAAATTCTGCGGACAAAACTGGTTTCGGGAGACCACAGGTGAATGAGAGTTTGCTTTCCCTGGGTTCGAATTTCGCTGCGGAAACCGGCAAGGGAAGCTAGCCACTCACCGTCTTCGTGGACCTCGACAGCCCCGGTTGAGACGAGCTGCCCAAGAGCCTGCTCCAGATTTTTCCACTGATCCATGGAAGGCCGGAGAAACCCAAACTGCCGGCAAACTCTATTCGAGATCGAGGCCCGTTATGCGAATCGCCGGGAACTTGTGGTTCCAACGGTCCGGTATCGCCTCGAACCCGATCTGAAAATCACGCGACTCGCCGCTTTGGAGCGGCTGGGTGTTGTTTCCAATAATCCGGCGCGTATCTCGCAACGCCACTTTGTTGTCTTGGTCGTAGAATTCCACGGTGACCTCGGCAGCGCGAATCGTGCGTGCGCCTTTGTTGGAGATATCCCCATTCAAGTAGGTCACCTTTTGATGCAGCATGTTCTCGAAAGCGGACAGGCCCAAATTGTCAAAGGCGATTTCCGCGACGTAGGCCTGCTCCGCAGCTCCAAACGGAAGCGGCTTCTGAACCGCCGATGTCGAGCCTCCCGAAAATCGCATCGCCAGATAGAAGGCGCCAAAAACGAGAACCACGACAACAGCGCCCACGAGGAAGGGACCGCCCATCCGGCTTCGATCATCGCGCTCCAAGCTGTTCTCCTGATGCCACACAACGATGCCCGACAAGTGGAACCGTACGTCGCCGCTAACGCCCGAACGAAAGCCGCAGAATCAGCGACTCCGGCAGGCCGGCCTTCTCCATGCGCTCTTGTACCGATTCTACTTCGTAGGCAACGCGCCAGAATTGCACTTCGCCGTGAACGACATCCGCAATGGCAAATGCCGCTCGCGGATCGCCGTCGCGCGGCTGGCCGACCGACCCTGGATTCAACAGGTAATTCGTGCCCTTCTTGATTTCCAGCTTGGTGAATTTTTCACCATTGGCAGGGCGCAAACGCAGCGCCGATATGGCGTTATCGGGTCCAAGAGAAAAGCCGCCTTGCAGGTGGGTATGACCAAAAAATGTCACTTGCGATGGCGCTTCCAGCAGCGACTCGAGCGCTTGCGCAGGTGCGATCACATATTCGTCTTCATCGCGGAGTGCGCCGTGAACCAGCGAAAATCCGTCTACCGAGAGTGGACCGAGCGGCAAGGTTTCCAGATACTCGCGGTTTTCCGGACGAAGCTGCTCGCGCGTCCACATGGCGGCGGCACGAGCCACGGGATTGAAATCCTCCGCGCTCTCGAGCCCGCTGCCCACTTTGTCGTGGTTTCCACGAATCGTTACTGCGCCCAGGGCTCGCACGCGGTCAATCACTTCGTTCGGATCCGGTCCGTAGCCGACCACGTCTCCGAGGCAAACAACCTTGTCCCACTTCCCTTCTGATTCCGCGAGCGACGTCTGTAGCGCCGTCAAGTTCGCGTGAATGTCGCTGAGAATCAGAAACCGCACGAAGCGCGCTCCTCAGTAATGGCCCAGATTATAGACGATGGCCTGCCGCCTTGCACGGTCTGGAAACGTTAGACACCTGTGCCACGAAGTTGGCATCAGCGAATCCACATGCAATCGCCGTAGCTGTAGAAGCGATAGTTCGCTTCGACGGCGTGCCGGTGCGCTCGGAGCACATTTTCTCGTCCCGCAAATGCCGCCACCAGTGCCAGCAGGCTCGAGCGGGGCAAATGAAAGTTTGTCAGCAACTGAGTTACAACGCGAAATGGCTTCCCGGGGAAAAGGAAAATTCCGGCTTCAAATTGCCCCGGCGCAACGGGCCCATCGTGACAGCCGCTGCTTCCGCGCGCCACAAGTTTCTCGGCCGCGTCCTCAAGAGCTCGGACCACGGTCGTACCAACCGCGAGGATCGTTCGCTGTTCCTTGCGAGCGCGGGCGACCGCCGCAGCCGTGGCCTCGAGAATCTCATAGGACTCCTGATGGATGCGGTGGTCCTCGAGCTGTTCCGTGCGAATCGGCTCAAACGTGCCCAGGCCTACGTCGAGGGTGATTTCACGAATCTCTATGCCCCGCTCAGCCAAACGCGAAAGGATCGCCGGCGTGAAGTGCAATCCCGCAGTCGGAGCGGCAACGGCAGTTCCCTGCCGCGCAAAAACCGTTTGATAGCGCTCCCGGTCCAGGGGTTCGTCGTCGCGCTTGATGTAGGGAGGCAGCGGAATGTGGCCCAGCCGCTCGATGGACTTGATCAAGTCCCCTTCCCCTGAAAACTTGAGCCTTCGCTGGCCGTAGCTGTCGCGGCCGACTACCCTCGCTTCCAGCTCTCCGCTTCCGAAAACAATCGTCTCGTTCACGGAAATCTTGCGCCCTGGGCGAACCAACGCCTCCCATTCGTCCGCGCCCACCACTCGCAGGAGCAGCACTTCGATCGGCGACGTGAGATTTTCGTGGTGAACGGGACTATTCTTGCCCACAGGCTGGGCGTTGAGCCCTTTGCGGCGGCCCCAAAGGCGCGCCGGAAGCACGCGCGCATTGTTCACAATGATCAGCTCGTCGCCCCGCAGAAGCTCCTCAAATTCTCTAAACATCCGATCTTCCAGCGAGCCTGTCGCGCGCCCCATCACGAGCATGCGGGAACCGTCGCGGTCCTCGAGAGGCCACTGCGCGATGCGCTCGGCTGGCAATTCGTAATCGAATTCGCTGACGTTCAAATTCCAGGCTTTCTGCCGCGTGCGGGCCTGGCAGGATGGCGCTTCGGCGAAAATTATGCTATGACAACATCCAAATTCAACCGGCCGCGTGCCTTATCGCCAGATGGCCGCCTTGCGCAGCCGCGACGGCCCTATTGTAGCGAAGCTTCTGGCCTGATGCTTCTCTTGAGGACTAACTATGGCTGAAGGGAAGGTCAAAATCAGCCAGCGAGGGGCGGATCGAATTCGCTCCGGCCATTTGTGGGTATATCGCAGCGACATTCGCAGCGCGGAAGCCCAGAGCGGCGATGCCGTTCGCGTCACCGATGAGCATGATAACTTCGTAGGACGCGCATTCTTCAGCAGTCGCTCACAGATTACCCTTCGTCTCCTCACGCGCGAAGACGTGCCCATCGACACTGACTTTTTGCGCTCCCGCATCCGCGCCGCGGCCGAATGCCGCAAGCGCATTGTTACCGACACAGAGGCCTACCGGCTCATCTACGGCGAATCCGACCTACTTCCGTCGCTCATCGTGGATCGTTATGCCGACTGGCTGGTCCTGCAAACGCTCAGTCAGGGCACGGAATCCCGCAAAGAAGAAATCGTCTCCCTTCTCGTCGAGATGTTCTCACCACGCGGCATTCTCGAGCGAAACGATCCTCGGGTGCGTGAGCTCGAAGGCCTCGAGCGCCGCAATTCCGTTCTGTATGGCGAAGTCCCTGACAAGATAATCGCGACGCAAAATAGCGTCCGGTTCATCCACGATTTGCATACGGGCCAGAAGACTGGTGGCTTTCTGGACCAGCGCGAAAATCACCGCGCCGCCGCTCAATACGCCTCCGGAGAAGTCCTCGATTGCTTCACCTATCACGGGGGGTTCGCGCTAACCATCGCGGCGCAGGCTGCGCACGTTGAGGCGACCGATCTCTCCGGCGCCGCAATCACCATTGCGCGGGAAAATCAGCAATTGAACAACATCACGAACGTGACCTTCACCGAAGCGAACTCTTTCGATGCGCTCAAAGCGCATGATACTTCCGGACATAAATTCGACATGGTCATTCTGGACCCGCCGGCATTTGCCAAGAACCGCGACAGCGTGCCCGCTGCCGTCCGCGGCTACAAAGAAATCAATTTGCGCGCTCTGAAGATCCTGAAGCCGGGAGGCATTCTGGTCACCTGTTCTTGCTCCTATCACATACCGGAGCCGCTGTTCCTCGGCATCATCGCGGAAGCCGCAAATGACGCCCGCCGCTCCGTCCAGGTCGTGGAACGACGCACTCAAGCGCGGGACCACCCGATCCTCCTGACCATGCCCGAAACACACTACCTTAAGTGCTTCATTATAAGAGTAATATAGGGCAAATGCCCCAAGTCGCCACATGACGGGCAAGATCGCGAAATAACTTGACATAACTACGCTCATATTATATAAGCGTGATGAAGTATATTACTGATTCTAGGAGGCTGAACAATGAACAGCATTACCCGTTGGGATCCTTTTCACAACGTTTCTACCTTGCAGGAGCAGGTAAAAAGGCTTTTTGAGGGCAATTTCTCCCCTAGCGGAGACCATTCGACTTTGACCGCCTGGGCGCCATCTGTGGACGTCTACGAGACCGAGAATGAGCTCGTGATCAAGGCCGATTTGCCAGCAGTCTCGGAGAAAGATATCGATCTCCGAGTCGAGAACAACATGCTGACGATTCGCGGCGAGCGCAAATTCGAGCAGAACGTAAAGGAAGAGAATTACCTTCGCGTGGAGCGCTCCTATGGATCGTTCAGCCGCAGCTTTTCGCTGCCCAATACCGTGGACACCCAGGCAATCAAGGCCGAGTACACGGATGGAGTGCTGACCGTCACCTTGCCGAAGCGCGCCGAATCGAAGCCGAAGCAGGTGAAGATCAACATCACAAACGCAAAGAACTAACCTGAGCTTTGGCAGAGGGGCCGCGGAATTTCGGCCCCTTTTCCGCCTCGGCCAGGCCTACAATGGAATTTAAGGAAATGGCATGCTGCGCTACGACAAACTCACCGTAAAGGCTCAGGAGGCGCTGCAGGCAGCCCAGGAAGTGGCTGCGCGGGCCAACCAGCAGCAAGTTGAGCCGGTGCACCTATTGGCCGCTCTTCTGGCCCAGGGCGATGGCCTGGTCGCACCCCTGCTTGCCAAACTGGGGATCTCTCCCGAGAAGGTTGACGGTGAGGTTCGCCGCGAGATTGACCGTTTGCCGAAAGTTTCTGGAGCCGCGCAGCAATTCCTCAGTCCCGCCTCGAATGAGGTTCTGTCCAACGCCTTCGACGAAGCCGCGCATTTCAAGGATGAATATGTCTCTACCGAACATATCCTCCTGGCCATCGCGAACCTCCACCGCGATCCCGCTGGCGCACTACTCGCACGAAACGGGGCCAGCCGCGACGCAATCCTCCAGGCGCTCCTCAGTGTGCGCGGGAGCCATCGCGTAACTAGCCAAAATCCCGAAACAACTTATCGTGCTCTGGAACAGTACTCCCGCGACCTGACGGAACTGGCGCGCAGGGGAAAGCTCGACCCGGTCATCGGCCGCGATGAAGAAATTCGCCGTGTCATGCAGATTCTCGCGCGGCGCACCAAGAACAATCCGGTGCTCATCGGCGAGCCAGGCGTCGGCAAAACCGCAATTGTCGAAGGGCTCGCGCAGCGCATCGTCGCTGGCGACGTGCCTGACGTCCTGAAGCCGAAAAGAGTGGTTGCGCTCGACTTGGCGTCGCTGGTTGCCGGCGCGAAATACCGCGGTGAGTTTGAAGATCGCCTGAAGGCCGTGCTGAAAGAAGTCACCGAATCCGAAGGCAAAATTATCCTGTTTATCGACGAACTTCACACCGTTGTTGGCGCTGGCGCCGCGGAAGGCTCAATGGACGCCTCAAACATGCTTAAGCCGGCGCTCGCTCGCGGAGAACTTCGCACCATCGGCGCTACCACCCTTAACGAATACCGCAAGTACATCGAAAAGGATCCGGCGCTCGAACGCCGCTTCCAACCCGTGATGGTCCCCGAGCCATCCGTGGAAGACGCCATCGCCATTCTGCGCGGACTGAAAGAGCGTTACGAAGTCCATCATGGCGTGCGCATCCAGGACGCAGCCATCGTTGCTGCCGCCATGCTCTCGCATCGCTATATTTCCGACCGTTTCTTGCCGGATAAAGCCATTGACCTCATCGACGAAGCTGCAGCCGGTTTGCGCATGGAACTGGATTCCATGCCCGCGGAAATCGATGAAGTCGAGCGCCGCGTTTTGCAGCTCGAAATCGAGCGCCAGGCACTCTCCAAGGAGTCCGACGCGCATTCGCGCGAACGTTTGCGCGAGATCGAAAAAGAACTTTCTTCCTTGCGCGAGAAATCAAGCGCCTTGAAGGCACAATGGCAGGTCGAGAAGGACGCCATCGCGCGCATTCGCAAAATCAAAGGCGAAATCGATCGGCTCAAAACCGAAGAGCAGCGCATGGAGCGCGCCGGCGAGCTGGCGAAAGTGGCCGAAATTCGCTATGGAAAACTCTCCGCCGCCGAACGCGATTTGCAGAAAGCGCAGGAAGCGCTGGCGCAGCTTCAAAAAGGCCGCGCCATGCTCAAGGAGGAAGTCGGCGAGGAAGACATCGCTCGCATTGTCAGCAAATGGACTGGCATTCCTGTGGGCCGGCTGCTCGAAGGCGAAGTGCAGAAGCTTGTGCACATGGAAGAGCGCCTGCGGCAACGCGTCGTGGGACAGGATGATGCGCTCAGCAGCGTAGCCAATGCCGTGCGGCGCAGCCGCTCCGGCTTGTCCGATCCGCGTCGGCCCATCGGGTCTTTCCTTTTCATGGGTCCCACGGGCGTCGGCAAGACGGAGCTCGCTCGTGCGCTCGCAGAATTCCTGTTCGACGATGAGCGCGCCATGATTCGCCTGGACATGTCCGAGTACATGGAGAAGCATTCTGTCGCGCGGATGCTAGGCGCGCCTCCGGGATATGTCGGCTATGAAGAGGGCGGCCAGCTCACCGAGCAAGTCCGGCGGCATCCCTATTCTGTCGTGCTGTTGGACGAGATCGAAAAGGCCCACCCGGACGTCTTCAACGTCTTGCTGCAGATTCTGGAAGACGGAAGGCTCACCGACGGCAAGGGCCGCACCGTCGATTTTCGCAATACCGTCATCGTGATGACCTCGAATGCGGGCTCAACGGCTATTTTCGAACTCGCCGTGAAAGATCCTAAGCGTGCGCGCGCCGAGGCCATGGACGCTCTGCGCCACATTTTCCGGCCGGAATTCCTCAACCGCGTCGACGATATTGTTATCTTCCTGCCGTTGGGCAAAGAGCAGCTCGACCACATCGTCGATTTGCAGCTTGCCCAAGTGTCCAAGCTGCTCGAGAGTAAGCACGTTTCTTTGCGTCTATCGCCCGCAGCGCGCGAATTGCTGCTTCGCGAAGGGTATGACGCCGCCTATGGCGCCCGCCCTTTGCGTCGCGCGATTCAGCGCCTGGTGCAGGATCCGCTCGCAATCGATATTCTGGACAGTAAAATTCTGCCAGGCGACGAAGTATTTGTTGACGCCGATCCGAAAACGGGCGAGATGCGCTTCGAGCGGCAGAAACCAAAAACGAACGCCGTGCGGCGCGGCTGATTTGACGCGCGAAAGCCATCACTCTAAACTATTTGTATCTGGGCTCACGGGGAAAAAATGAAAACGATCCGGACGACGTTGTTACTTACTGCTCTTACGCTCCTGCTGGTTCTCGGCGGCCGGGCCATCGCCGGTCCGCGAGGCATGACCCTGTGCCTCATCATCGCCGTCGTCATGAATGCCGTCGCGTACTTTTTCTCCGACAAGATTGCTTTGCGTTCGAGTCATGCCCAGCCCGTCACGCGCGAACAAGCGCCGCGCCTGTACGCCGTTATGGAGCGCCTCGCGGGGAAAGCCGGCCTGCCCATGCCCAGGCTTTACGTTAGTCAACAACCTGCTCCCAACGCCTTCGCCACGGGCCGCAATCCGCATCATGCTGCCGTATGCGTTACCGCTGGCCTGATGCAGATCATGAACGACGACGAACTCGAAGGCGTGATTGCGCATGAACTCTCCCACGTTCGCAATTACGACATCCTGACGTCCTCCATAGCTGCCACGCTGGCCGGAGCCATTACCTGGGCCGCACAGATGGGCCGATGGGGAATGATATTTGGCGGCTACGGTGGCTCCCGCGATGGAGAAGGCGAAGGCAATGCCATCACCGCGATCTTGATGCTGATTTTGGCGCCGATTGCAGCCCTTCTGTTGCAGCTGGGCATTTCCCGTCAGCGCGAATATCAAGCCGACGCTTCCGGCGTAAAGATGGTCGGGCATCCCTATGGCCTGATCAGCGCCCTCCAGAAACTCGAGGACTACAACAAGAAAATCCCCATGGACATCTCACCTTCGACTTCTGCGTTATGCATCGTTGCTCCCCTGCAAGCGCGCCAAATGCTGGCCAGTTTGTTCAGCACCCATCCGCCACTTGACGACCGCATTGAGGTGCTGAAGAACATGCAAATCACCCGCTGAGAGCTTCCCAAAAAAACGCGGGTTTGCGCTCTTAGAGCAGAAACAACAGTGTACAGGTAAAGATTTCAGGGTAGGTCCGCACCGGCAAAACCTGTACGAACGGGCAGGGTGCTGTAACCGATTGACTAATCATCCACTTAGCCCGAGAATTCCCGAAGTCGAAGATTGGCATTGGCCGTGCTCCCTAGGGTACTTCGCAGGGGGAATTCAGGTTCAAGGAGAGACACGAAAATGACTTTCGAAGAGCGAAATCAAGTGCCGCCCGACGCGGCCACTCCCCGTTGGGTAGGAATTGTGGTGGTTTTGATTGCGGTAGTTTCTTTGGTAGCCCTGGGAATTGGCTGGAGCGCTGAGCGCACGTCCAAGAACAACGAAACGTCCCTCGCCTCCCAGGTTCAAACGGCCAAACAGGCGCAGAGCGTGCTTGAGCAAAGGTTGCAGCAGAGCGAAGAGACGAGTGCCCAAGTCCAAGGCGAACTGAACGTGATAACGGATCGCCTTAAACTGACCCAAGGCGAATTGGCACGGGCCCGCAGTCAGGCCAAGGCCATCAAGGCAGACGACGCGAAGGAATTCGCCGCCGTGCAACAGACCGAAAGCCAGATGAACACGCAACTCGCGACCAAGGCCAGCGCCGATGACCTCAATAAGGTGAGCGGCGACGTCAATGGCGTCAAGACTGACCTCGACTCGACCAAACAGAATCTGCAAATGGCCCGCGACCAGTTCGGCAATTTGATCGCGCGCAATCACGACGAAATCGAGACGCTGCGCCGCATGGGCGAGCGCAACATTTACGAGTTCACCGTGGACAAGAAGGGCGAGCGCAAGCGCGTGGGCGACCTGACCGTCGAGCTGCGTGGAACAAATCCGAAAAAGCAACAGTTCACTGTCTATCTGCTTATCGACGACAAGCGTTTTGAGAAGAACAACCGTTCCGTCGACGAGCCGATCTACTTCTACACTCACGAGTACCAGGTTCCTCTCGAGATGGTTGTCAACCAGGTCGGGAAAAACAAGGTAAGCGGTTACCTGAGCGTGCCGAAGGAAGCGGCCCCGGCACAGACGGCTACCGGCTCTGGCTCAGGCCAGTAAAACCGCGCTAGCAAGCACGCTAGAGTCCCAAACGGGACGAGGCGGGAGGGAGGCGTTCTGAGGGCGCCTCCCTTTTTTTGCGTCTTGAGGATTTATTCTGCTTTCGACAGAGAACGCATCTTGCGTCGCAGGAACACCTTGGCCAACGCGGGCAGTTTGTCGTGCGGCAACTTCCCTTGCTCGTAGAGCTTCATCTTGGCCTTCGCTGATTTCCGTTTGCGGTGGTGGCGCTTCCACGCCATGAACCGCTTCTCATTTGCCATTTCCGGCCTCCGGTCGCTTGAGAGTCCATCAATTGTAACTGAGCGTGCCGTTCTTGCAACCACGTATCACGATTTTCGGCGCGGTCGCATGGCCTTCAAGTAGGATTGTCCGCGATGAGCTCTACCATCATCCACGCCGCGCGCGCGTTCACGCCGCTCCAGGAAATTACCGACGTCGCCGTTGTCTTCGAAGATGGCCGCATTTCCGCGATTGGACCGCGAGCGGGAATTGTGGCGCCGGCCGGCGCCAAGGAAATTTCTGCGCGGGATGCCACCATTGTGCCGGGATTCGTCGACGTGCACGTGCACGGCGCGGGCGGCCACGATGTGATGTCCTCCACCGAAGAAACTCTCACGACGATTGCCAGCACGGTGGCGCGCCACGGCACCACTTCCATTGTCGCCACCACGGTGACGGCGCCGCCCGACGAAACCCGCCGCTGCCTCGAAGGCATCTCGCGTTACATCCTCAGTCCAGCCAATCGCTCTGCGGATGTCACCGCGGAAATTGTCGGCATTCATCTGGAAGGCCCTTTCATCAGCCCCGCGCGGCGCGGAGTCCATCCGGCAGGAGCGATCGCCAATCCCTCCGTCACTCTTCTTGATCGTTATCTGGAAGCTGCCGCAGGTACTGCGAAGATTCTGACTCTCGCGCCCGAAATTCCCGGCGCATTGGAACTCGTCGAGCGCGGCTATGCGAAAGGCCTGGTCGTCGCGCTCGGCCACACGGACGCTACGTACGAGCAAGCCCGCATGGCGATTTTCCGCGGCGCGCGGCACGCCGTGCACGTCTTCAATGCCATGCGGCCCTTCTCGCATCGTGAAACCGGCGTCCTCGGAGCCGTGCTCACCGACCCTTCCGTCACCGCCGAAATCATCGCCGACGGCGTCCATGTCGACGACCCGGCGATTCGCCTCTTATTGGCGGCAAAGGGCACGGATTTAGTCTTGTTGGTCAGCGACGGCACCGCCGCGACGGGCATGCGCGACGGCTCCTATCGCCTCGGCACTTTCGATGTGACCGTTTCAGACGGCGTATGCCGCAATCGCGAAGGGAAACTCGCGGGCAGCACACTCACTCTCGATCGCGCCGTGCAACACATGGTGCGCCTCGGCGTGCCGCTCATCGAAGCCATTCGCATGGCCACTTATAATCCGGCTCGTCGCGTCGGAATGGAGGCGCGCAAGGGCGTCTTGGCCCCAGCCGCCGACGCCGACCTTATCCTCCTAACCCCTGAATTGAAGATCGCGAACGTCTTTGCGCGTGGCACCCCGCTCTCGTAGCGAGGTATGTTGCAAGCACGTTTTCGTCACTCTGACGCCGGTTGACGGCGCAAAAAAGGGATGCGATAATTGCTGGCTTTCTGGTGCGTGAAGAAGTGCCTTGTGGCGGCGACGAACCGCCGAGCAGCAAGAAAATCCACGGAGGACATTCGGCAGTCGCGATAAGTGTGCGATGCAGATCTTGCAACAGCTCGGCTGGTTGTTCCTCAAGTCCGTTCCCACGATTATTCTTTTCCTCTTGTTTTACTGGTTCTTGCGCGCCAATTTCTTCAAGCCTTTGGAGCGCACCTTAGCCGAGCGCAACGCTCGCATCACCAAAGCGCGCGCCGAAGCGGAAGCCGTTCAAGCAGCTGCGAAAGACAAGGTCCATTCCTACGAAGACGCACTGCGCAAGGCCCGCGCCGGCGTTTTTGCCGAAGAGGAAACCGCTCGCCAGGCCGTCCTTGATGAACGCGCGAAAGTCCTTCGCGATGCGCGCAGCACCGCGCAGGATGCCGTGGGCGTTCAGAAAGAGCGCATCAGCCGCGAATTCGCCGCCGTCCGCGCGCAGCTCGAAAACGAAACGGCCGCGCTCGCCGGCCGTATTGCGCAGAGAATTCTAGAGCGCCCCGCAGCGCCGCTCGGAGGCTCGCGGTGATTCCTCGCGTTTCCCGCTGGCTGCGCAGCGCCTGCGCGATCGCTTTTGCGCTCGCTATTTTTGCCACGCCTGTTCTCGCAGCAACAAATCCTCAAGAACAAGCCGACACGACCACCGGCTGGATTTATCGCTGGATTAATTTCCTGATTTTTGTCGCTGCGGTGGTTTGGTTTTTCACTAGGTACAAGAAAGTTCCCGCATACTTCCGCAGCCGCCAGAAAGCGATTGCTGATGCCATCGCCGAAAGCGCGCGCGCACGCGAAGAAGCCGAACGCCAGGAACGCGCCGCGGAACAAAAAATGGCCTCGCTCGACCGCGAAGTCGCCGACCTGCGGACGCGCGCTAAGCAGGAAAGCGCCGCAGAAGCGCAACGCATTCGCGCCCTCGCGCAAGAAGAAGCCAAGCGCATCGACCAAGCTGGGCAACTGGAGATTCGCGCCGCCGAACGCGCCGCGCAGGCCGAACTCAAAACCATCGCCGCCCGCCTGGCAATTGAGCGCGCCGAGGCTCTCCTTCTCGACCAAGTCAACTCCCAGGCCGAATCGAATCTGTTCCGCGGCTTCGTCGCGGCGCTCCAAGGAGCATCGAATTGAGCGCCATCGCGCAACGCTACGCCGCCGCCCTCGCTGACGTGGCCTTCGAGCACAAAGACGCGGACAAAATCCGCCAGGAGTTGGCTGACTTCGTCCAGGCCTTTGCCGCCTCCGCCGATTTGCGCAATCTCCTGTTCAATCCGGTCGTCGGCGCCGCTGCGAAGAAGTCCGTCGCTGGCAAAATCGCCGCCAAAATGGACACGCACACTGAAGTGCGCAATTTCATTTTCCTCTTGATCGATCACGGCCGTACTAGCATCATCAACGAAATTCAGCAGTCCTTTGAAGCAGAGATTAACCGCCGTGCGGGAATTGTTGACGCCCTGATCGTCTCCGCGCACGAGCTTTCCGCGCCGGAAAAATCCCAGTTGACCCAGGCGCTCGAACGCACTACCGGCAAAAAAGTGCAAGCCCAGTATCAATTGAATCCTCAGCTGATCGGCGGCGCGACCGTCCGGATCGGCTCTACGATTTACGATGGATCTGTGCGCGAACAGCTCAACCGGCTACGCGCGGCGTTGGAATCGCAATAGGAGCGGGAATGGCCACAATTAAGGCTGACGAGATTACAAAAATCATTCGCGAGCAGATCGAGAACTACCAGCAGGTGATGGCCGTCGAGGAAGTCGGCTCGGTCATTTCAGTTGGTGACGGCATCGCGCGCATTCATGGTCTCGACAAAGTCATGGCCGGGGAGATGATCTCTTTTCCCCACGATGTTGTTGGCATCGCCCTCAACCTCGAAGAAGATCAAGTCGGCGCCGTTCTGCTCGGCGACTACACAAAAATTGAAGAAGGCGATACCGTCCAGCGCACCAAGAAAATCATGTCCGTCCCCGTGGGCGATGCGCTCATTGGCCGCGTCGTGAATCCATTGGGACAGCCGCTGGACGACAAGGGTCCCATCGCCGGCGAACAGCGCAGCCCCATTGAACGCCTCGCGCCGGGCGTGATTGACCGTCAGCCCGTCCGCGAGCCGGTGCAAACCGGCATCAAGGCCATCGACGCCATGATTCCCATCGGCCGCGGCCAGCGCGAGCTCATCATCGGGGATCGGCAGACCGGCAAGACTGCCATCATCCTCGACACCATCATCAATCAGCGCGGCGGCGACCTCATCTGCATCTATTGCGCCATCGGCCAGAAGCGCTCCACGGTCGCGCAAGTCATTAAGACGCTCACAGACAGTGGCGCGATGGAACACAGCATCGTCGTCGCCGCTTCCGCCTCCGAGCCGGCCACCATGCAATACATCGCGCCCTTCGCAGCGTGCGCCATGGGCGAATTTTTCCGCGACAACGGCAAGCACGCCATCTGCTTCTACGATGATCTTTCCAAGCACGCCCAGGCTTACCGCGAAATCTCGCTGCTTCTCCGCCGCCCGCCCGGCCGCGAAGCTTATCCCGGCGACGTTTTCTTCCTGCATTCACGTTTGCTCGAGCGCGCCGCGAAAATGGGCAAGGAGCTCGGCGGCGGCTCGCTTTCCGCGCTTCCCGTCATCGAGACCCAGGCCGGCGACGTCTCTGCCTATATTCCCACGAACGTGATCTCCATCACCGACGGCCAGATCTATCTCGAGTCCGACCTTTTCAACATCGGCGTGCGCCCTGCCATCAACGCGGGCATTTCCGTCAGCCGCGTCGGTGGAAACGCGCAAATCAAGGCCATGCGCCAGGTCGCAGGCTCTCTCCGATTGGACATGGCGCAATTTCGCGAACTCGCCGCTTTCGCGCAGTTCGGCTCCGAACTGGATAAAGCCACTCAGGCGCAACTCGGCCGCGGCCAACGCCTCACCGAACTGCTTAAGCAGGATCAGTTCCAGCCGCTTCCCGTCGAAAAACAGGTCCTCGGCATTTTCGCCGGCACCAATGGCTATGTGGATGATGTTCCCGTCGAGGATGTGCGCCGTTTCGAGAAGGAGCTGTACAGCTTCGTCGAGACGAATTACAGCAGCGTGCTGAAAACTCTTGCGGACAAAAAGGCCATCGATGACGGGCTGCGCGCCGAGATGAAGAAAGCCATCGACGACTTTAAGAAACGGTTTGCTGCAGACCGCAAGACCGCGGAGGCCACTGCAAGCTGAGCGCTGATTAGATCTTCGTATGCCGACTCTGCTCGATTATCGCCGCCGCATCCGATCTGTGAAGAACACTCAGCAGATCACGCGCGCCATGAAGTTCGTCTCCGCCGCGAAGCTGCGCCGCGCGCAGGAGGGCGTCTTCCGCGCGCGTCCTTACGCCAAGGAAATTCGCCGCGTACTGCAATCGGCGATGCAGCGCATCTCCGAGCCGCAAAATCCCCTTCTCGAACAGCGGCCCGATCAGCGCATTCTCGTTCTGGTTGTCAGTGCGGACAAAGGCCTGAGCGGCCCGTTTAGCACAAACATCGTGCGGCGGACCATCGAATACCGCCGCAGCCTGCAAGGAAAAGAAGTGCAGGCCATTGGCGTTGGCCGCAAAGGCGTCGAAGCCCTGAAGCGGCGCAAGTGGAAACTGGCCGCCGAGTACCTGAACGTCTCCATGCACGTTGAATTTCACCACGCAGAGGAAATCTCCAAGCGCATCTCCGAATTATATATTTCAAAAGAAGTGGACGCAGTTTACGCGATTTACAACGAATTCAAGAGCGTCATGGTCCAGCGGCTTCGGCTGGAAAAGCTGCTGCCGCTGAATGCCGAATCGTTTGCCGCTGATGCTCCACAGAAACAGCAAGCACGCGGCGAAAAATCGGACTCGGATAAGCTCGCGGAAACTGTCGATTACATTTACGAAGAACCGCCCGAGGAAATCTTCGCGAAGCTGGTGCCCCGCTATTTGGAAACGGAGATATTTCGCATCCTGCTCGAATCCGCCGCTGCGGAACACGCCGCGCGCATGACCGCCATGGATGCTGCTACCACTAACGCCGGAGAGCTCATCGGCTCGTTGACCCTCGACATGAACAAGATTCGTCAGGCCAGCATCACCAAGGAAATTATTGAAATCGTAAGCGGCGCCGCTTTCGCGGCGTCCTCATAGGCAAGGGAGCTTTTCGATGGCACAGAATCAAGCAACAGAGAAAAAAAACTTGAAGACGGGCCACGTTGTGCAGGTGATCGGACCGGTCGTCGACGTGCAATTCGAGGAGGGCCACCTTCCTCTGATTTACGGCGCGGTTCGCATTGTGAGCGAGGGCTTCGACGTCGCCGAAGCGATTGACCTCATCACCGAAGTGCAGCAGCACCTCGGTGAAGGACGCGTTCGCTGCGTCGCCATGAAGCCCACCGAAGGCATTGTGCGCGGAATGAACGCGATTGATCTCGGCGAGGAGATCTCCGTCCCTGTGGGGCGCGGCACGCTTGGCCGCATCCTGAATGTGCTTGGCGAGCCTGTGGACAAGCTCGGTGAGGTGAAAGCAAAAGAGCGCTGGCCAATTCACCGTCCTGCGCCGCCGCTCGACCAACAGTCCACTTCTCTCGAAATGTTTGAGACCGGCATCAAGGTCGTTGACTTGATCGAGCCGTACCTCAAAGGCGGCAAGATCGGTTTGTTCGGTGGCGCCGGCGTTGGCAAGACCGTGCTCATCATGGAGCTGATCCACAACGTAGCGATGAAGCATGGCGGCGTGTCCGTCTTTGCAGGAGTAGGCGAGCGAACCCGCGAAGGCAATGACCTGTGGCTCGAAATGACCGAATCCGGCGTCGTCGTTCCCGGCAATTCCGAGAAATCCCGCGCAGCACTGATTTACGGGCAGATGACCGAGCCGCCCGGCGCGCGCCTTCGCGTCGGACTGACCGGCTTGACCGTTGCCGAGTATTTCCGCGACGCCGAAGGCTTGGATGTGCTGCTCTTCATCGACAATATTTTCCGCTTCGTTCAGGCCGGCTCGGAAGTTTCCGCGCTCCTTGGCCGCATGCCCTCGGCTGTTGGCTACCAGCCAAACTTGAATACCGAGATCGGTGAACTTGAGGAGCGCATCACCTCCACGAAGAAAGGCTCCATCACTTCGGTGCAGGCCATTTACGTTCCTGCGGACGATTACACGGATCCCGCTCCGGCCGCGACGTTCGCGCATTTGGACGCAACCACCAACCTTAGCCGCCAGATCGTCGAGCTCGGGCTTTATCCCGCCGTCGACCCGCTCGCCAGTTTTTCGCGTATTCTCGATGCGCGTATCGTTGGCGAGGAGCATTACAATGTCGCACGCTCCGTGAAAGTGACGCTCCAGCGCTACAAGGATTTGCAGGACATCATCGCCATCCTTGGCATCGAGGAATTGCCGGAAGAAGACAAGCTCACTGTCGCACGCGCCCGAAAAATCCAGAGATTCATGTCGCAGCCCATGTTCGTGGCGGCGCAGTTCACCGGCCTCGAAGGAAAGTACGTCAAAGTCGAAGACGGCATTCGCGGCTTTAAGGAAATCGTCGAAGGCAAACACGACGACATCCCGGAGCAGGCTTTTTACATGGTGGGCACAATCGAAGAAGTGCAAGAGAAGGCTGAGAAAATGGCCGCCACGGCCTAGCGCCAACGGAAGCGAGCGATCGCCGGAAGATGCTGCCGGAAAATCTAGAACTGGAAATCGTCACTCCCGAAAAGCACATGCTCGCCGAAACGGTCGACTACGTCGAGCTGCCCGGCCAGGAAGGCTACATGGGTATCCTGCCTGGTCATGCGCCGCTCTTGAGCGAGCTCGGCATGGGCACGCTCTCCTATCGGAAAGGCAGCGACGTCCGGTATTTCGCCGTGCTCAGCGGCTTTGTGGAAGTACTTCCCGGCCGCGTCATCGTGTTGGCGGATGCTTGCGAGCGAGCTGGCGAAATCGATGTCGAGCGTGCTCGCGCCGCTCTTGAGCGTGCCAAGAGCGATCTGGCCAAGACCGGTTCCGCCGATAAAAATGCGGCTGAGCTTACCCTCGCCATGGACCGCGCGGTGGCTCGTATTGAGGCTGCTTCCAAAGCCGGTGCCGTTTCGGTCGCTGCCGGTCACCATTGATTTCTGGATGCACCCGTAATTCTTTTGAGCCTCCATTCAATCTGGCCAGTTGAATCTGCGCCAATTCTCAGGCATCTTTAGAAGTGAGGAACGCGGAGGAACTTTGACAGCGCCTGTGATTACCATGTACACCACTCCCTTGTGCGGTGATTGCCGCCGGGCCAAGCTTTTTCTGCAGGAGCGCAAAGTGGCATTCCGTGAGGTGGTTATCGATCAATCCCCGGAGGCCGAAGCTCTTGTCCTCCGCGTCAATGACGGCAGCAGAAAGGTGCCTACGTTTGAAGTGGATGGCCGCTACTTCTCGATTAGCCCCTTTGACCCTTACAAGCTCGCCGATGAGCTCAAAATTCCTCTAAACGCGTAATCCGCCCGTTTCTGCCTCGACTCCGCAGTTGCAAATCCCGCGCCCGGGCCCACTCCTCTTCCAAATTTCTAATCGCAACCTCCAATTATTAGAACTTGGGCTAAGTTGTTGAAAATAAAGAACCGGCCCTGTTCCTAATCGCAACTTTTCAGGCTTTCATGATTTACGCTTTTGCCGTCCATATCGTTCCCCGCAGCCCGCAGGAATGTTATTCTTGTCCGCCTGTTTTCGGCCGTATTTTGCTGACCAAAGGAGAGGCCGCATGCCCGCTTTTTCCGGAGTCGATTTTCTTGACTTCGATTCCCTGCTGACCGACGAGGAGAAGCTCGCCCGGCAGACCGCCCGCAGATTCGTCGACGACCAGGTGCTGCCCATCATCGAGCAGTGCAATCGTGACGCCAAGTTCCCGATGCAACTCTTGCCCCAGATTGCAGAGCTCGGATTTTTCGGCGCGAACCTAAAAGGCTACGGCTGCGCGGGCATGTCCAACGTCGAATACGGGCTGGTGATGCAGGAACTCGAGCGCGGAGATTCCGGCCTGCGGAGTTTCGCTTCGGTGCAATCCGCGCTGGTGATGTATCCCATCTACACTTTCGGTTCGGATGCGCAGAAAGAAAAATGGCTGCCGCAATTGGCCTCCGGAAAAGCGATTGGCTGCTTCGGCCTCACCGAACCGCAATTCGGCTCCAATCCCAGCGGCATGCTTGCGCGAGCTGTGCGCAAAGGCGACAGCTATGTCCTGAACGGCGAGAAAATGTGGATCACCAATGGCTCGCTTTCCGCGGTTGCGCTGATTTGGGCAAAGTGCGAAGACGAGAAAATTCACGGCTTCCTGATCGAAAAAGATACGCCGGGATTCAAAGCATGGGATGTGCACGGCAAGTGGTCGCTGCGTGCTTCGGTAACTTCCGGGCTCGCCATGACCGACTGCAAGATTCCTGCGGAGAATATTCTTCCCGGCGTGGAAGGACTGCGCGGGCCGCTTTCCTGTCTCAATCAGGCGCGCTACGGAATCGGATGGGGAGGAATCGGCGCGGCGATGGCCTGCTACGACACGGCGCTGCGCTACGCCAAAGAACGCAAACAATTTGGCAACAAGCCCATCGCTTCGCACCAGCTGGTGCAGGACAAACTCGTTTGGATGATTACCGAAATCACCAAAGCGCAGTTTTTGGCGCTGCAGGTGGGCCGCCTGAAAGACAAATCGCGCGTGCACCCTTCGCACATTTCCATGATGAAGATGAATAACGTCGCGATTGCGCTGGAAACGGCGCGCAAGGCACGCGAAATCCTTGGCGCCAATGGCATCGTCGACGATTACTGCATCATGCGCCACATGACCAACCTCGAATCGGTCTACACCTATGAAGGCACGCACGACATCCACAAATTGATTATCGGTGAACGTATCACCGGAATCGCGGCATTCGAATGATTGGCTTGACTTCGAATAAACGCTGCGCGATGCGTCGCGCCACTGTTTGTGCGCTCGCTGTCGCGTTTTTGTGTGGTCTTGCGATTTTCTCGGGCGTGGCTTCGCGCGCCGCCGCGCAAAACGCCTCCTCACCGGACAAAAACCGTCCAAAAGTTCGCACCATCACGGCGTTCATCGCGCTCGATCCGGCGCATTACGAGAGTCAAATCGCTGACACCCTCAGCGTGTTGAAAAGAATGAAGTCCCGCTACGAGCAGGCCGGCTTCACCGTCGAAACCTTACGCATCACCACGCAGCCGTTTCCGGAATACACGCGCAATCTTTCCGACCGGCAGGCGCTTGATTTCTTCCGTAAATACGACCAACTCGCTGACAAGGATGGCTTTGATGCGGCAATCGGTCCCGCGATTGGACCGGGCACAGCTCGCCAGGATGACTCCCGCGAGGCGCATCTGCTCGCGCAAATCATCGCATCGACGAAAATCCTGGAAGGCAGCGTGGTGATCGCTTCCGACGACGGCATTCGCTGGAATGCGATCGAGTCCGCTGCGGAAGTGATTCACGATCTTGCCGAGAACAGTCCAAACAGTCTGGGGAATTTTCGATTCGCGGCGATTGCCATGGTCCCGCCGAACACGCCGTTTTATCCCGCCAGCTACCAGATGGACGGTGACCACACCTTCGCGATTGGGCTGGAATCCGCCAACGTCGTCTCCGCCGCGCTTGCTTCCACGCACGACCCGCAAAAAGCCCAGCGAGCACTCGAAGATTCGCTCGGCAAATGGGCGCAACAAATTGAAGCCATAGGTAAACGCGCCGCACAGGAAACCGGCTGGAAATACACGGGGATCGATCTTTCGCCGGCTCCGCTGAAGGACATTTCCATTGGCGGAGCAATTGAGAATTTCACAGGGGAACCCCTGGGCTCGAGCGGTACGCTGGCCGCGGTTGCGATGATCACACGGGCGCTGCGAGACATTCGCGTGACGCACACGGGATATTCGGGGCTGATGCTGCCGGTTCTGGAAGATTCCGTGATCGCGCAGCGCTGGACCGAAGGCCGGCTTTCGCTCAGTTCCCTGCTGCTCTATTCTTCGGTATGCGGCACGGGACTTGACGTCATACCGATGCCAGGCGATACCAGCGAGGCGCAAATTGCGGCGATCCTTAAAGACGTTGCCAGCCTCTCCTACAAGTGGCACAAGCCGCTATCGGCGCGCTTGCTTCCAGTCAAAGGGAAAGAAGCAGGCGAACAAACAGAGTTTCAGGACCCGTTCCTGGTAAACGCGAAAATCCAGCCGATTCGATGAACGAAGTGAGCGAACCTACCGGAGCCAACATGGAAGATAAACTTAGCCTCGAATTCCTGCGCGTGGTCGAGCAGGCGGCCATCGCCTCGGCGCATACCATGGGCCTGGGCGACCGGCACAAAGCGGACGCCGTCGCTGTCGAAGCCATGCGCCGCGAAATGGACACCGTCGGCATGGACGGCACCATCGTCATTGGCGAGGGCGAACGCGATGAAGCGCCCATGTTATTTATCGGCGAAAAAGTCGGCCTTGCGTCGAAGCACAAGGATAGCTATCCGGCCGTGGATATTGCCGTTGACCCGCTCGAAGGCACGAATCTGTGCGCCACGGGCGAGCCCAACGCCATCACTGTTCTGGCCGCGAGCGAGAGAGGTGGACTGCTCCACGCGCCGGATTTGTACATGGAGAAAATCGTCGTTGGACCTACGTGCCGAGGGGCCGTCGAACTCGATGCGCCCGTAAAGGACAATCTGAAGGCTATTGCTCGTCGGCTCGACCGCCTCGTGGAAGACCTGGTCGTCATTGTTCTTGACCGCCCGCGGCACGAAAAGCTGATCAGCGAAATTCGCAGCGCCGGCGCACGCATCCGGCTGATCGGCGATGGCGATCTTTCTGCCGGAATCGCCGCAGCGGTCCTGGGTTCCGGCGTTCACGCGGTAATGGGAACGGGGGGCGCGCCGGAAGGAGTTCTGACAGCCGCAGCCTTGAAGTGCCTGAACGGCGAAATCATTGCGCGGCTGGTCGTCTCCAAGCCGGAACAGCAGGAGCGACTGGCTAAGATGGGCGTAGCGGACCCGAAGAAAATCTACAAGACGGACGAGCTCGCGCCCGGAAAGAAAATCATTTTTGCATGCACGGGAGTCACGGAAGGCAACCTGCTACGCGGCGTGCGCTTCTTCGGCGAAGGCATCCGTACGCATTCGCTGGTGCTCACCTACGACGACCGCCAAGTGCGCTTCATCGACAGTGTCCATTTGAACAAGCGCCCCGACGCAAAAGTTCGTTTCTTCTAGCATCGACGGTACTCTAGTCTCATCGCGATCTTGCCAGGCCATGCTCGTCCAATTCGGAAGCGTCAGGGGGCTGCGCAGATGCCGGAGCGTTCCAAGCCGCAAGCCACGCAGAGTGGCGGCCGGTCAAACAAACGGTTAATCATATTGGGAGCGGTTCTGGTGTGCGTTTTCCTGGCCTGGATCATAACCATGATCGCGGGGCCAAGCTTTGGGTATCGGCCCTAGCGGCCATGCTTACCGAGCACGACGTTGATGTCCTTCCAGACCAGCCAGTGCGGGTTCAAATCTTCGGCGCCATGGCGCGCATAGAAGCGTCGTGCCGCGGTATTCGTCGGCTGAACATCCACGCAAATCCGTAAAGCGTTCTGCGCAACGAACCAGCCCGCCAGTGACCGAAGCAATTCCGAGGCAATTCCGCTTCCCCGACGCTCCGGAATGACGTTGATCCATTCCAGCTCCCCATCGCAGGAATAACGGCGCGTGAGGTGTCCTGCGATAAAACCCACGAGGGAATCACCGTCGCACGAAACGTAGCTGATGCGCGGCTGGAGCGCCTGCTGAGGGTGGAGTTCACCGTCCAGATAGGCGGTGATGCGATTCCTCCAGTACTCTTCGCTCTCCCATTCAGCCGCGCGGATTCGCGCCATTGCGGATATGTCGGACTTTTCAGCCTCTCTGCAGGTGACGGTGGACATTGCAGGTGCTCGGCGACGCCATCAAGCGCCGCCGAGCCAGTTCTAATTTGAAAATCGTTCAGCGATGGGCTGAAGCCATTGACGGTGTATGCCGCCGCGGCGACATCTGCGGCATCTTCGGCTCATGCATAGGCTGCACGGGCGGCCGCATGACGCTGCTGCTCACGTGATCGCTGATCGCCTGCAGGCGCTTGAGGATGGATTGCCACTGGGCCCAATCCAACTGGCGCAGAAATGGCCGCAATCCCTGAATGAACGGATCCTCCAGCAGCGTCTGGCCCGTAGACTCGGGAACGAAGAAACGGTTCAACCCGACTCCCAGGGCTTCAGCAATTTTCTCGAGCGTGCCGAGGCTGGGCGTCATCTGCCCGCTTTCGATGCGCGAGAGATACGAACGCGAGACGCGCGAGCGCGCCTGAAGCTGGCTTTGCGTCATTCCGCGGGATTCGCGCAACTGGCGAATCCGTTGACCGATATTCTCGACGGTTTCGCGGTTCGGCCACTCATCCGCCGACTGCGAATCAGCGCCAGCAACCCCTTCGGGCGAAGGTGTAGGAATCACGAAAGTCACCCTCGGAGGCAGCAAGCGCACACAACGACGGCAATTGTCGGTCCGCGTACGGTATTGCACCAGGCCGCACACACCACAACGGATTACTTCTCGGTCCATGTCCGAAATGACTTCCTCAGCTTTCTTTTCTACCACCGGTCATCCTCACAGACTTTTCCGGCGTTGCGGAGGGGAGGAACGTTTCACAGAGGGAAGGCAGAAACAGGCGCGACGGGCATTCTCTCCAGCGCACTAACTCAAGTCAAGTCTTTTTTTGTCTATTTCCGAGTTCCTGAACGCTGCAAGATTCTAGCTCCAGTAGGGCCGGAAAATCAATGTTTTCAAGCAGTGAAGAAGCCGTCCCGGGAAAAAGCGGTTCTTTGATACGCTAATGGGCTCAGGAAAGGGGGAACGACTATGAGTAGCCTGCCAAGCCGCGAAGACGCCTGGAAATTGCTGTGCGAGTACACGCAAAGTGAGAATCTCCGCAAGCATGCGCTGGCCGTCGAGGCCTGTGTCCGCGCATACGCCCGCAAGAATGGCGCGGATGAAGAGCTGTGGGGCCGCGCCGCTTTGCTTCACGACTTCGATTACGAGCGCTGGCCTAACGCCGAGCACCATGCCGACAAAGAGCATCCCGCAGAGGGTTCCGGCATCCTTCGTGAGCATGGCTATCCGGAAGAAATGGTCCATGCGATCCTGGCACATGCCGATTACACCGGCGTGAAGCGTGAATCCGCTCTCGACCGGACGCTTTTTGCGTGCGACGAGCTCGCCGGATTCTTGACCGCATGCGCGCTGATCAAGCCCAGCAAGAAAATCGCGGACGTTGAAGTCGCATCGGTGAAAAAGAAGCTCAAAGACAAAGCGTTCGCGCGCGGCGTCAACCGCGACGATGTCCGGCGCGGAGCCGAAGAGCTTGGCATTTCCCTCGATGAGCACATTCCAACTTGCATCGAAGCGATGCGTGGAATCGCGAACGAATTGGGGTTGGCGTGATTGGCGTCAGCGGTCGGCGTGTCGTGACGCCCAGGCAAGTCTCAGCCATGTGCTAGAATTGAAATTCCATGGAACGAGCGGGCGATTTTCTGGGTGTTGCATTACGAAGGATGAAAGATCCGAGTGCCGCAGCAGCTTGGCTGCAGGCGCGATGGCCCGCGCTGCTCGGCCAGACGATGGCGGCGCATCTTCAGCCGACAAGTTGCACAATGGGCGTCTTGCGCGTGGAAGCGGATTCGCGCGAATGGAAGAATCAGGCCGAAGCGATGGAGCAGCAATTGCGCGAGCGCGTAAATCGCGGGT
>CAVXBO010000004.1:0-471031 GCA_963760165.1 uncultured Acidobacteriota bacterium | reverse complement strand
GCGCGAGAAATCCCGGCAGCAGCAAGCGGAAAGGAAGGGTATCCGCAGACGGGTCCATCCAGTAGGTGTCTTTGCCCGCCGTGACCATCACCACGCTTTGGCTGATCGCGCCAGGCCACGGAAGGTCCGGGTCGAATTTTTCTCCGGTTGGCAGCAGCGCGACGTCCGCATGAAAGCCATCTGCGCTGAGCATCGCAGCGAGCAGCGCGCATTTGTCGAACTCGTCACCGTAACCTGCGCCGAGCACCTTGGCGGCATCGTGTATTTGAAATTCGGCCTGTTCCGCAGGGATGCGCAGCAGATGGATCTGTTTTGCCACGTATTCGTACAGCGTTTCGATTTTGTCCGCGTCCGTTTTTTGGTCCGCGATTAAATCCTTCGATTTTCCCGTGAGATCATCTGTCGAAACGGCAGCATTGCGGTCCATGCCCGCGAACCACTTCGCGAGCGCGTCCCAGGTCGCAAATGTTGTCAGCGCGACGTCTGGCGCCTTGCTGGGCTCGGCGGAGCCGCTGCCTGTCGGCGGGGCGTTCAACCTCTTCCAGGAATAGACCTTCCGGCCGCCGGCAGTCGAAATCTTCGCGGGAAATTCCGGGGCCGTCTGGATGTGAATGGTCCGCTCGGCAGGCAAGTTGATTTCGACTTCCTCGTCGATCGCGGGGCGCGCAGACAGAAAGTTGTGTGAAAACCAGAATTCGCCCGGAGCGGGAGGCTTCACCAGCGAGGTCACCTCCTCATAGCTCAGCGTGTCGCCGGGGGCCATCGCCGGAACGGTGATGTGCGCCTCGCGAAGCTCGGAAAATGCCGGCGCTTCTTTTGCGGCAGGCGCCAGATCGTCGGTGACAGCATCGGGCTTGGCCTCTACGGTGCTGCCGTTGGCTTTCGTCGCGCGCAAGAAACGGAGTTCAACCTTTTCGTTTGCCGAGTCATAGTCGAAGGAAAGAGTTTTCAGTTCGGTGACGCCCTCATCGTTGCCGGCCTTCACGCGCACGTCGAATTGCTGCGTGCCGGTTCCGTCGTTTTCAAAACGCACTTTGAGGGAATACAGTTCAATGGTCAGTGGAACCGAGGATTTGGTTGCGCTGGCGTCCGCCGCGGCGGCCGGTTTCGCTTGCGCCGATACTTGCGGAGCAGTGGCCTGTGCAGTTCCCGAAGTCGCTGCGCTGGATTGCGCTTCAACGCCGTAGGGCGTACAGGCAAAGACGGCGAGGCAAAGCAAAGTGAATCGCAGAACAGTATTTTTGTGGTTGTAAATGACCATCGCAGGCTTAAGCAGTGTAGTCAGCTTGAATGGCCGCGTAAAGCCCGGCGTCATGCCTCTGTTTCCAGAAATTGCGAGGCCGCGATCGGTCGAGGCGGATTCGGGCTATCCGTAATGGCCTACCCTTGGCCTCGATCAGATTTACTAGGAGTGGTATAATCATCCTCGGCATGAGCATCCGGGTGAAACACAGCGGCGGGACGAGGGTAACGACATCTTCAAGATGGGCTTCCCGTTTCTTGAGTAATCTCCTGCGCGGCACTTCTAATCGCCAACTTGCGGAATTAGAAATGCCCGTAACTTACTGAAAACACAGGGCGGACCAATTTCTAATCGCCAATTTTGGCGTGCTATTCACCGCGGCAAGGCCGTTGGAATCAGCTCCGAGCGAGTTCCCAAGGATCGACCCCCTCTATTTTTGGCCGACGGCGGCGGGAGCGGCTGCGAAGCCGCCAATGACAGCCAATGACCTGTAGTATTTGGGGTTGACAGATATAGGGTCTTTCCCTATACTCGCTGGTTTGTTGGTGGATTTACAGGCGTAGTTGTGCTTATAGGGGTTTCCCCCCTACCCCGGAACAGAGAACGAAGGAACGGGGTCTTGGGGAGCGGCCGAAATGGGGCGCCTGCCCCGCAAAGCCGTTTGAAGCTCTCCGCAAGTGAAGTGGTTGTGTTCCCGATTTTGTGAGCACGCCCGCGCGGAGTACCTTGCCGGTTCCTTCGGGGTCGTAAGGCCCGTTCTGTTCTGCCACCTTGTGCGCGTTTGCTGGGCCGCAAGCCTCGCAAAACAACGAAACCGGGATTTTTTCGGAGGATAAGAGTGCCGACGTTTGCACAATTGGTCCGACACGGCCGCGAGCAATTGCGGACGAAAACCAAATCGCCAGCGCTGGAAGGCTGTCCGGAGAAGCGCGGTGTTTGCGTGCGCGTGTATACGCAGACGCCAAAGAAGCCGAACTCCGCGCTGCGCAAAGTGGCGCGCGCGCGGCTGACCAATTCGGCCGAGGTGACCACGTACATTCCCGGCATCGGCCACAATTTGCAAGAGCACTCCATCGTGCTGGTGCGCGGCGGCCGCGTGAAGGATTTGCCGGGCGTGCGCTACCACGTGATTCGCGGCACGCTCGACGCGGCGGGTGTGGAGAATCGCAAGCAGGGGCGCTCGAAATACGGCGCCAAGCGGCCAAAGGCCGCGCAGAAGTAGGAGAGTCGCAGAATGCCACGCAAAGGATTCGTTGTACGGCGCAAGATTCCCGGAGACGCGGTCTACGGAAGCGATCTGGTGCAGAAATTCATTTCCAGCATGATGTACGACGGCAAGCGCGCCACCGCGCAGCAGATTTTCTATACGGCGATGGAGAACGTGGCGCAGAAAACGAACAGCGACGCGCTGGGCGTTTTCAAGAAGGCCGTGGAAAACGTGAAGCCGCTCCTGGAAGTGAAAACGCGGCGCGTGGGCGGCGCAAACTATCAAGTTCCGGTGGAAGTGAATCCGTTTCGAAGGCAATCGCTCGCGATTCACTGGCTGATTCTCTACGCGCGGCAGCGTTCCGGAAAGAACATGACCGACAAGTTGGCCGACGAATTGATGGACGCGGCGAACAGCAAGGGTGGCGCAGTGAAGAAGAAGGAGGACGTACACCGCATGGCGGAGGCCAACAAGGCCTTTGCCCACTATCGCTGGTAAACGGGCGCTGGTACGCGGGAGATTTTCAGATGGCGCGGCAATTCCAACTCGATCGCATGCGGAACATCGGGATCATGGCGCATATCGACGCCGGCAAGACCACGTCGACCGAGCGCATCCTGTTCTATACGGGTGTGACCTATAAGATCGGCGAAGTGGACGAAGGCACGGCCACGATGGACTGGATGGAGCAGGAGCGCGAGCGTGGAATCACCATCACTTCTGCGGCGACGACGGCTGCGTGGAAGCGGCACGGGCAGCTCTACCGCATCAACATCATTGATACACCGGGGCACGTGGATTTCACGGTGGAAGTCGAGCGATCGCTGCGCGTTCTCGACGGCACGGTAGCGATTTTCGACTCCGTCGCGGGCGTGCAGCCGCAGACGGAAACGGTCTGGCGGCAAGCGGACAAGTACCGCGTGCCGCGCATTGCGTTCGTCAACAAGATGGACCGCGTGGGCGCGGATTTCGACCACGTAATTCGAACGATGCGGCAGCGCCTCTCCGCCCACCCTGTTCCTCTGCAGTTTCCTCTCGGCAAAGAAGACAGCTTCATCGGGATCATCGATTTCATCGAAGAGCGCGCCATTGTATGGAAGGACGAAACGTTGGGCGCGGAGTTCGAATACATCACGCTCGATCAATTGTGGGATCCGGCGTTCCAGAAAACGCGCCCGGACATTGCCGCAGCGCTGAAGGCGTCGGCAGTGAATGCGGAATTCTACAAAGAGCATCGCGAAAAAGTTGTCGAGTACATTGCCGAGCACGACGACGCCGTACTGACCAAGTATCTGGCGGAACACAAGCTGGAGCCGGCGGAGCTGCGCGCTTCGATCCGCCGCTCGACGCTGGCGTTGAAGCTTGTCCCCGTGCTGGCGGGATCGGCATTCAAGAACAAGGGCATTCAACCGCTGCTCGACGCGATCGTGGATTATCTGCCCGCGCCGGCAGATGTCGCTCCCGTCGAGGGTCTCAATCCCGATACCGAAGAGCCGGAACTGCGCCGCGCCGCGGACGATCAGCCGTTCTCCGCACTGGCCTTCAAAATCATGACCGACCCTTACGTCGGCCATCTGACGTACATTCGCGTCTACTCGGGCGTGTTGAAGACTGGCTCGAGCGTCTACAACCCTGCAAAGCGCACGCGCGAACGCATCGGCCGTTTGCTGCGCATGCACGCCAACAAGCGCGAGGAAATTGAATCGATCGACGCGGGCGACATTGCTGCGTGCGTGGGCTTACGAAATGTTTCGACCGGCGATACCCTTTGCGATGAAGGAAAACCCATCGTCCTCGAGGCCATCGAATTCCCAGCTCCGGTGATCTCCGTAGCTATCGAGCCCAAGACCAAGGCTGACCAGGAGAAAATGGGCAACGCGCTGGCCAAGTTGGCGCAGGAAGATCCCACGTTCCGCGTGCATACCGAGCCGGATACCGGCCAGACGCTGATTTCCGGCATGGGTGAGCTGCATCTGGAAATCATCGTCGACCGCATGATGCGCGAATTCAGCGTGCAGGCCAATGTAGGCCGGCCGCAGGTGGCGTATCGCGAGACCATCACCAAGCAGGCCCCGGGCGAAGGGAAGTACATCCGCCAGACCGGCGGCCGCGGGCAATACGGCCACGTGAAACTCTCCGTGCATCCGCTGCCGAACGCGGGCCATGAAGACATGCACGAGCTTTCCACCGACGAGATCGACGAATTGGCAAAGCAAGTGGCGGGCAAAGGCGGGAAGTGGCGCTTCGACAAAGAGCATCGCATGCTGTTTATCGACAAAATCTTCGGCGCCTCAATCCCCAAAGAATTTATCCCGCCGATTGAGAACGGAATCAAGGGAGCGATGGAAAACGGCGTCCTCGCCGGTTACGAGATGGTGGACATCGCGGTGGTCGTCGAAGACGGCAGTTACCACGAAGTGGACAGCTCGGAAATGGCGTTCACCATTGCCGGCTCGATGGCGTTCAAAGAAGCCTGCGGCCGCGCGCATCCAAAACTGCTCGAGCCGATCATGCGCGTCGAAGTGGTGGTGCCGGAAGAATACATGAGCCAGGTGTTCGGCGATTTGAATTCGCGCCGCGCGCACGTGCAAGGCACGGAAAATCGCGCGGGCAGCCACGTGATTCGCGCGGAAGTGCCGCTTTCTGAAATGTTCGGGTACGCGACGGACTTGCGCAGCCGCACCCAAGGGCGCGGCAGCTTCACCATGCATTTTTCGCATTACGCGCAGACGCCGGCAAATGTGTCCGAGGAAGTGATTTCGAAGGCTACGGGCAAGGTGGTGACGAAATGAACGAGTCACCCGATAAGTTTCGCCGGGAGTTTCTGGAAAGGCTGAAGTACATGCTTGGAGAGAAGCGCTGGCTGCAGCTCGTGGAAATGGCGGAGAGCGGCGAATTGGAGAAGCACCGGCAGGGCTTCTTTGAAATGATAGAGAGCGACGAGCCGGAACAATATCTGGAGCGGTTCAAGTTCAAGAGAGAGTTTCCGGGGGCATTCAACTAAGAATCAAGCACACGCTGAGGAGCAGAGCGAGACATGGCGAAGGAAAAATTTGAGCGCAGCAAGCCGCACCTGAACATTGGGACGATCGGGCACATCGATCACGGAAAGACCACGCTGACGGCGGCGATCACCAAGGTGCTGTCGAAGAACAACCCCAAGGTGCAGTTTCGGGCGTTTGATTCGATCGACAACGCGCCGGAAGAGCGCGAGCGGGGCATCACCATCGCGGTGTCGCATGTGGAGTACGAGACGCCCAACCGGCACTACGCGCACATCGATTGCCCGGGGCACGCCGACTACATCAAGAACATGATCACCGGGGCGGCGCAGATGGATGGCGCGATCCTGGTGGTGGCAGCGACCGATGGGCCGATGCCGCAGACGAGAGAGCATATTCTCTTGGCGCGGCAGGTGGGTGTGCCGTACATCGTGGTGTTTCTGAATAAATGCGACGCGGTAGAAGATCCCGAGCTGCTGGATCTGGTGGAGATGGAAGTGCGGGACCTGCTCAAGACTTATCAATTCCCGGGCGACAAAGTGCCGGTGGTGCGCGGGTCGGCGCTCAAGGCGCTGGAAGGGGATGCGAAGTGGGAGAAGTCGATTCTGGAGCTGATGGAAGCGGTGGACAAGAGCATTCCGCTGCCGCAGAGAGATGTGGATAAGCCGTTCGCCATGCCCATCGAGGATATTTTCTCGATCTCGGGCCGCGGGACAGTAGTCACAGGAAGAGTGGAGCGCGGGAAAGTGAAAGTGGGAGAAGAGATTGAGATTGTAGGCTTCCGACCGACGATGAAGAAAGTGGTGACGGGCGTGGAGATGTTCCGGAAGCTTTTGGATGAAGGGATTGCCGGGGACAACGTGGGGTTGCTGCTCAGAGGGACGGAAAAAGAGGAAGTGGAGCGCGGGCAAGTGATTGCGAAGCCGGGGTCGATCACGCCGCACACGAAGTTCAAGGCGGAAGCGTACGTGTTGACGAAGGAAGAGGGTGGGCGGCACACGCCGTTCTTTACGGGGTACCGGCCGCAGTTCTACTTCCGGACGACAGACGTGACGGGTGACGTGGCGCTGCCGACGGGAGTGGAGATGGTGATGCCGGGAGACAACGTGAGTGTGGAAGTGAAGCTGATCACGCCGGTGGCCTTGGAGAAGGGATTGCGGTTTGCTATCCGCGAAGGCGGCCACACCGTGGGAGCCGGCGCGGTAACGGAGATCGTCGAGTAAACATGTCCACCGGAGAAAAAATTCGCATTCGTTTGAAGGCTTACGATCACCGCATTCTCGATCAATCGACGAAGGAAATTGTCGAAACCGCGCGGCGCACCGGCGCGGATGTGGCCGGGCCGATTCCTTTGCCGACGGTGATCAATCGTTGGACGGTGCTGCGTTCGCCGCATGTGGACAAAAAATCGCGCGAACAGTTTGAGATGCGCACGCACAAGCGGCTGATCGACATTCTGGGCCCGACGCCGGATACGGTGGACGCGCTGATGAAGCTGGATCTGCCCCCGGGAGTGGACGTGGAAATCAAAGCCTTCGGGCGAGAGCACGCCACGAAGTGACAGTGCGTTTTATGTGCTGTCATCCTGAGCGTAGCGAAGGATCTGCTGTTCGATAAAGGAAGAGCGAGAGCCATGGCAGTCAACGGAATTTTGGGAATCAAGCTGGGAATGACCCAGGTGTTCGGCGACGACGGCGCATCGATTCCGTGCACCGTGCTGCAAGCGGGCCCGTGCGTGGTGGTCGACCGGCGAACCAAAGACAAGCACGGCTACGACGCAGTGCAGCTGGGGCTGGTGGAATTCATCAAGCCGCAGCGCGTGAACAAGGCCATGACCGGGCATTTCAAAAAGGCGGGCGTGGCGCCGATGCGTTTTCTCGGGGAGTTCCGGTTGGAAGAGTCGAAGGACGAGACCAAGACGGGCGACCGCGTTCTGGTGGACGGCTTCACCGTCGGCGAGCTGGTGGACGTGGCGGGCGTCAGCAAAGGCCGCGGTTTCGCAGGAGGCGTGAAGCGCTGGCATTACGCCGGCGGCGACGCTTCGCACGGCTCGATGTTCCATCGCGCGCCCGGCGGAATCGGAGCGAGCTCCTTTCCGTCGCGCGTCTGGAAGAACCAGCACTTTCCCGGGCACATGGGCAACGTGCGGAAGACGTCGAAGAACTTGAAAGTGGTGAAGATCGACGCGGACGAGAATCTGCTTTTCGTGCGCGGGGCGGTTGCCGGGCCAACCGGCGCGTACATTTACGTGAAAAAGGCGAAAAGCTCGAAATAGCGAGACAAACATGGCCGTTGTGGACATAACAAATTTGAGCGGCAAGACGGTGGGCAAGCTGGAGCTGGCCGACGATGTTTTCGCGGCGCGCGTGAATCCGCATTTGCTGCACGAGACGGTGCGGCATTACCTGGCGGCGCAACGCGCGGGAACGCACAAGACCAAGCAAAAGAGCGAAGTCAGCGGCGCGGGGCGGAAGCTTTGGAAGCAGAAGGGCACCGGCCGCGCGCGCGTTGGCTCGATCCGGTCGCCGCTGTGGCGGCATGGCGGAACGGTGCATGGGCCGGTGCCGCGAAGCTACGCGTACCGCATTCCGCGCAAGGTTTTTACCGGCGCGCTGCGCTCGGCGCTTTCGGCGAAGTTCGCCGAGAAGAAACTGTTCGTGATCGAAAGCTGGCAACTGGAGTCGCACAAGACCAAGCCGTTCCGCGAAGCGCTGTCGCGCGTGGATGACGCCAGCCGCACGCTGCTGCTGGTGGACGGCGGCGAGAATGTGAACCTCCAGCGCGCCAGCCGCAACCTGGAGGGCGTGAAGCTGGTGCACACCACGGCGATTCAGCCCTACGACTTGCTGCGGCATGAGTCGGTGATGCTGTCGCGTGAAGCCGCGGAGAAGTTGAGCCGCGGATTGAGCCTGACCGGAGCGGAGCGAGGCGCTTCCGAGCGCGTGCAGATTCAGCCTGCTAAAGCGAAGGAAAAGAGCGAGCACGCGGAAAAGCCCGCCAAGCACGAAGCGAAGCTTGAGGCCAAGCACGCGGCGAAGGCTCATGACAAAAAACCGGCGAAGAAATCCGAAAAGAAGCCGTCGGTGAAGGCGCATTCCAAGCCGAAGCCCAAGGGGAAAAAGGACTAAGCCATGTTGCTGCAGCCTTACGAAATTATCCGGCGGCCAATCATCACGGAAAAAGGCCTGGGCGTGAAAGAGACGCAGCTGACGGCGGTGTTCGAAGTGGCGCGCGAAGCGACCAAGACGCAGATCAAGGAAGCGGTCCAGAAGGTGTTCAAGGTGAAAGTGGCGGAAGTGCGCACGGCGATTTACCACGGGAAGACGCGGCGACGCGGACGTTCCGAAGGACAAAGGCCGGATTGGAAAAAGGCATACGTCAAACTGGCTCCCGGCGAAAAGATGATGGAGTACGCGGATAATCTGTAGCACGAGGCAACGATGGCACTGAAATCATTTAGACCATACACCCCGTCGCGGCGTTTCTTGACCATGGTGGATAAGAGTGAGATCACCAAGGAGCAGCCGGAGAAGTCGCTGGTGGAAACGAAAACGCGCACGGGCGGGCGCAACGCGCACGGTGAAATCACGTCCTGGCACAGGGGCGGCGGGCACCAGAAGAAGTATCGCGTCATTGATTACCGGCGAGAGAAGACCGGCATTCCGGCGAAGGTCGCATCGATTGAGTACGACCCGAATCGTTCGGCGCGCATCGCCCTGTTGCATTACGCCGATGGCGAAAAGCGCTACATCCTGCATCCGGTAGGACTGGAAGTGGGCATGACTGTGCAGAACGGCGCTACGGCGGACATTTTGCCGGGGAACGCGCTGCAGATTCGGAATATTCCGCCCGGCACGATGGTTCATAACCTGGAATTGGCTCCCGGCAAGGGCGGGCAGTTGGTGCGGTCCGCGGGCGGCGCGGCGCAGCTCTTGAGCAAGGAAGGCGACGTTGCGCTGGTGAAGCTGCCGTCGGGCGAGACGCGGAAATTCTCGGTCGATTGCATGGCCACGGTCGGGCAATTGGGGAATCTGGATCACGAAAACGTGACCTACGGCAAAGCGGGCCGCACGCGCTGGCACGGGCGCAGGCCAACCGTGCGCGGCGTGGCGATGAATCCGGTGGATCATCCGCACGGCGGCGGTGAAGGGCGCGTGAAGGGCAACCATCCGCAGACGCCGTGGGGTTTTCCGACTTTGGGCGCGAAGACGCGCAAGAAGAAGAATTCCGATCGTCTGATTGTGCAACGGCGGAAGCCGTAGATTTTTTTTGTCAGGCAGAAGAGGTAAACAGTAAATGATCCCGGCGCGGCGGGAAATTGAGAGCAGACCCATGAGCGTTACACGAACAACCCGAAGAGTATCCGGGCGCGCCGCGCGCGCACGGAAGCGCGTCCGGCCAGCGGTGAAGCCGGTTCGCAAAGCCAGAGTGATTATTCCACCGCCGCAGCAGATGTACCGGCTGTGCAAAGCGGGATGGGCGGTAATTGTGGAAAAACAGCCCAACGCGCAAGGAACGCGGTTCGTTTGCCCGTTCTGCCCGGTTTCGCACCGCGTACCGGGTCCCGTGCGCGGTTTCCGGCGGATGCGCCGGGCGCAATGGGTGAAGCTGCGCCGGGTGGAAGAGTAGAAAGAATCGAGGAACGATGCCACGCTCGCTGAAAAAAGGTCCGTTTATCGATGATCACCTTCGCGTGAAGATCGAAGGGATGAATTCGCGGAACGAAAAGAAGGTCGTGAAAACGTGGTCGCGGCGCTCGACGATTTTGCCGGAGATGATCGGCCACACCATCGCCGTGCACAACGGAAGGAAATTCATTCCGGTGTACGTGACCGAGCAGATGGTGGGGCACAAGCTGGGCGAATTCGCGCCCACGCGCACGTTTAAGGGCCACGCCGTGAAGGCGGCGCTGGAAAGAGCAGCCGCGGCAGCAGGCGTGGTTCCGGGCGCGGCGCCGGCAGCCGGAGCGGCTCCCGCGGGCGGAACGCCTCCTGCGGCGCCGAAGGCTTAAGGGCAGAGGGAATCATGGCACCTGAACCAATGCAGCATCGGATGATCGACGGTTTCGCGAACGCACGCTTCATCCGCGTTTCGCCGCAAAAGGCGCGGTTGGTGATCGATCTGATTCGCGGCCGGCAAGCGTCGGATGCGCTGCAAGTGTTGCAGTTCACCAAGAAGCGCGTGGCGCGGGACGTCGCGAAAGTGCTGCGCAGCGCCATCGCCAACGCCGAGCACAAAGCGGACGAATCGGGCGATTCGCTCGACGTCGATTCGCTGTTCGTCTCGCGCTGCTTCGTGAACGAGGGCCCGCGCTGGAAGCGCCTGCGCACTGCGCCGATGGGCCGGGCGTTCCGTTATCAGAAGCGGACCAGCCACATCGTGGTGCAAGTGGCCGAGCACGAGCGCGCCGCGGCGCATCGCGCCAAGGAAGCAATCGCCGAGCGCGAGGCTTCCAAGGGATTGAAGGGAGCCGTGCGCAAAGCGCGCAAGACGCTCGAAGATCGCGCGAAGCAGCAGCGCAAGGCGGCCGATAAGGCCAAGAAAAAGGGCAAGTAGAAGCACAGGGAGGATCGATTGGGCCAAAAAACGCATCCGTACGGCTTCCGGCTGGGCTACAACAAGTCGTGGAAGTCGCGCTGGTTCGCCAAGAAGGAATATGCCGACCTGCTGCACGAAGACGTGCAACTGCGCAAGCAATTGAAAGAGAAGCTGAAATCGGCGGGGGTGACTTCCATCGACATCGAGCGCGCGGCAAACAAGCTGGTGGTGAGAATTTACACCGCGCGGCCGGGAATCATCATCGGGCGCAAAGGCTCGGAGATCGACAAGCTGAAAGAGGAAGTGCAGAAGCGCACCAAGCGCGAAGTGCATATCGACATTCAAGAAGTGCACCGGCCGGAGCTCGATGCGCAGCTCGTCGCGGAATCGATCGCCCTGCAGCTGGAAAAGCGCGTGGCCTTCCGGCGGGCCATGCGCAAGGCAGTGGACTCAGCGCTGCGCTTCGGGTGCAAAGGAATCAAGGTCCGCGTGGCGGGCCGGCTGAACGGCGCGGAAATCGCGCGCAAGGAATGGTACCTGCAGGGGCGGCTGCCATTGCAAACGCTGCGCGCGGATATCGACTTCGGTTTTGCGCAGGCGGAAACGACCTATGGCGTGATCGGAGTGAAGTGCTGGGTCTATCAAGGTGAAAATGCTCCAGAGAGAAAGCGCGCCGAGGAACGCGCTGCAGCGGCGGCGAACGCCTGAGAATTTCGGGGACTAAGGGGAAGCCATTATGTTGATGCCGAAAAAAGTGAAGTACCGCAAGCAGCAGCGCGGGCGACGCAGCGGTAAAGCATGGCGCGGCGGGTCGCTGGCCTTTGGCGAGTACGGGCTGAAGGCGCTCGAGCCGGCGTGGATCACCGACCGGCAAATCGAAGCGGCGCGTGTGGCCATCACGCGGTTCATCAAGCGCGGCGGAAAATTGTGGATCCGAGTGTTCCCGGACAAGCCGTTCACCAAGAAGCCGGCGGAGACGCGCATGGGCAAAGGCAAAGGGCCGCCAGAGCACTGGGTCGCGGTGGTGAAGCCAGGGCGCGTGATGTTTGAAATGTCGGGTGTGGACCTGGCGTCGGCCACGGAGGCCATGGACTTGGCGGCGCACAAGCTGCCGATCCGCACGCAGTTTGTCAGCCGCGCGGAGGAGCTCTGATGGCCGCGAAAAACATGGAGAAGTTCCGGGAAATGAACGCGAACGAGCTCGGGATTCAGGAGCACGAGCTCGGCGAGCAGATCTTCCGGCTGCGCTTTCAGCTCACCACGGGCCAGGCCGAAAGCGTGAAAAAACTTCGCGAGGCCCGGCGCGACTTGGCGCGCGTGAAAACGCTCGCGCGGGAGCAGGAATTGGGGTTGCGCAGCGCGGCGCCAGCGCAGGAATCCAGCGCAAAGAAGGCCGAGAAGCGCGAGGCCAAGCCGCACGAGAAAAAACTGAGCCACAAGAGATCGAGCCGCACGAAAAAGGAGCAAGTTCGATAAAAATGAGCAAGTTCATGAGGAAGCCCGATGGCAAGTGAAGCAGCAGCAAGCGCGGCCCACACTCCCAAAGAGCGAGGCGCGCGGCAGGAGCTGGTGGGCGTGGTCACAAGCTCCAAGATGCATAAGACCATTGTTGTGAAAGTGGCGCGGACGGTGCAGCACCGCAAGTACCTTCGCGTCATTCGCAGCAGCAAAAAGTATTACGCACACGATGAGCGCAACGAAGCGAAGCCCGGCGACACGGTGCGGATCATCGCCAGCCGGCCGCTTTCGAAGCTGAAGCGCTGGCGGCTGGCGGAAATCGTGGCGCGCTCAACGCGCGTCGCCTAAGACTTTCGGGGAACGAGGGAGTTAGCGCATGGTTCAGATGCGGACATGGTTGACCGTAGCCGACAATTCCGGCGCGCGGCAATTGATGGCCATTCTGCCCTTGGGCGGCGACGCCGGGCTGGTGGCGGGACTTGGCGACGTGGTGACCGCTTCGGTGAAAGAGGCCGCGCCGGACAGCCAGGTGAAGCAGGGAACGGTGGTGAAAGCGGTGGTGGTGCGCACGCGAAAGGAGCACCGGCGGAAGGACGGAACGTACATCCGCTTCGACGACAATGCCGCGGTGCTGATTAACGAGGCCGGCGAGCCGGTGGGAACGCGCGTATTTGGGCCAGTGGCGCGGGAGCTGCGCGAGAAGAAGTTCACCAAGATTATTTCGCTGGCTCCGGAGGTGTGGTGATGTTGCGGGAGCGTCACGAGAGAGTGAAGCGGGCGCCGATTCTGATCCGCCACGGCGACACGGTGAAGATCATGTCCGGACGGGACAAAGGCAAGAGCGGGCGGGTGCTTACCGTGGACCCGGTAAAGCGCCGCGTCACCGTGGAGCACGCCAATATCATCAAGCGGCACACCCGGCCGAATCCGTCGAAGAATATTCGCGGTGGAATTTTGGATAAGGAAGGGCCGATTCACGTTTCGAACGTAATGATCGTTTGCCCGGGCTGCGGCAAGCATGCGCGGCTGGGTATGTCGGTGACGCCGGATGGAACCAAAGTGCGCGTCTGCCGGCGCTGCAACGCGACTTTTGAGAACTAGAGAGGATTTTGCAAAATGATTAGCCGTTTACATGAACGCTACCGCAAAGACGCCATGCCGGCGCTCTCGAAGCGCTTTGGCTACACGAATACGATGGCCGTGCCGCGCCTGAAGAAGATCACCGTGAATATCGGGATGGGCGAGGCCAGCCAGAACATCAAGCTGCTCGACGTGGCCGTGCAGGAACTGGGGCAGATCACCGGGCAAAAGCCGGTCATCACGCGAGCAAAGAAGTCGATTGCCAATTTCAAGATTCGCAAGGGCATGCCGATCGGCTGCATGGTCACGCTGCGCGGCGAGCGCATGTACGAATTTCTCGACCGGCTGTCCAATATCGTTCTGCCGCGCGTCCGCGACTTCAAGGGATTGCCGGGGAATTCATTCGACGGGCGCGGGAATTACACGCTGGGCTTGAAGGACCAACTGGTGTTTCCGGAGATCGATTACACCCGCGTGGATAAGATCAAGGGCATGAACATAACGCTCACCACCACGGCGAAATCGGACGAAGAGGGCCGCGAACTGTTGAAGCTGATGGGCGTGCCGTTCCGGAACTGATTGAGAATCTAAGGAGAAAAGATGGCGACCACCGCACGATGCGCCAAGATGTTGAAGAAGCTGAAGTACAAGATCCGCGTCCGCAACCGCTGCCGCGTCTGCGGCCGGCCGCGCGCGTTTCTGCGCAAATTTGAGATGTGCCGGATTTGCTTCCGGGGCTTTGCGCTCAAGGGAGAAATTCCCGGCGTGACCAAGGCGAGCTGGTAAGGACTGGAAATGAATACTGATCCCATTGCTGACATGCTGACCCGGATTCGCAACGCGGTGCGCGCGCGGCATCCGCGCGTCGATTTGCCTTCGTCCAATATGAAAGTGGAAATCGCGCGAATCCTGAAAGAGGAAGGCTACGTTTCCACCTACAAAGTGGTGGACGAGAACAAGCACCGGGTCTTGCGCGTGTTTTTGCGCTACACGCCGGACAAGCGCGGCGTGCTGACCAACCTGAAACGCATTTCCCGCCCCGGCTGCCGGCGCTACGTGGGGAAGAACAAGATTCGGCAGGTGGTTGGCGGAATGGGCGTGTCGATTTTGTCCACGCCGCGCGGAATCATGACCGGCCAGGCCGCGCGCAAAGAAGGCGTCGGCGGCGAACTTCTGTGCGAGGTGTGGTAGAGCCATGTCGCGAATTGGAAAAAAGCCGATCGCTGTGCCGTCTGGAGTGAAAGTGCAGGTGAGCGAGAGCGCGATTGATGTTCAAGGGCCAAAGGGAAAGATGCACGTGCCGGTCCCGGGGCGGATCAAGTTCGAGCAGAAGGACGGGCAGTTAATCGCGACGCGGCAGCAGGAATCGCAGCGCGCCCTTCACGGGCTGGCGCGCGCGCTTGTGGCCAACGCGGTCAAAGGCGTCACCGACGGATTCAAGAAGGATCTGGAGATTGTCGGCGTCGGCTATCGTGCGGAAGTGAAGGGCAAGAACGTTGTGTTCGCGCTGGGCTATTCGCATCCCATCGAGTTTCCGATTCCCGAAGGGATTCAGATTGCTGTGGAGAAGCAAACGCGCCTGACGGTGAGCGGCGCGGACAAAGGATTAGTCGGCCAGGTGACCGCGAATATTCGCTCGCTGCGCCCGCCGGATCCGTATAAGCAAAAGGGCATTCGCATCGTCGGCGAGCGGCTCAAGAAGAAGGCCGGAAAGGCCGGCGCGGCGAAGACCGCGGCTTAGAACGAAGGAGAGAAACAATGGCTGTTGTGCCAGCACGGAAACTTTCGCGCGATGCGCATCGGCAGCGGATTCACCGCCGGATGCGCCAGTCGATGGCGGGTTCGGAGCAGCGTCCGCGGCTTTGCGTGTTTCGCTCCATCAAGCACATTCGCGTGCAGTTGGTCGATGACCTTAAGGGCCACACCATCGCGGCGGCAAGCTCGCTCGACGGGGACGTGAAGAAACAGATCAAAGGCGGAGGAAACGTCGCGTCGGCGAAAGTTGTGGGCAAGATTATCGCCGAGCGCGCGAAGGCCGCGGGCGTCGAGTACGTGGTGTTTGACCGTGGCGGCTACCAATATCATGGCCGTGTTCAGGCGCTTGCCGAAGCGGCCCGAGAGGCGGGATTGAAGTTCTGACATCATATGCCGAAACAAGAGCTCAAAGACACGCTTGCTGTTCGCCGGCAGATTGACGCGAATCTCGCGAACGTGAAAGACCAAGTGGTGTCCATCAATCGCGTAACGAAAGTCGTCAAAGGCGGCAAGAATCTGAGCTTCTCCGCTCTGGTGGTGGTGGGCGATCAGCGAGGGCACGCCGGATTTGGAATGGGCAAAGCGCGCGAAGTGCCCATGGCCATTCGCAAGGCCATCGAGCAGGCCAAGAAGAACATGGTCAGGCTGAATTTGAAAGGCTCGACCATTCCGCATCAGGTGCTCGGGCGCTACGGTTCGGGCCAGGTGCTGCTCAAGCCAGCGCCGGAAGGCACAGGAATCATTGCCGGCGGGCCGGTGCGCGCGGTGATGGAGGTTGCCGGGATTCAAAATGTGCTGACCAAGTCGATCGGCACATCGAATCCGCACAACGTGATCAAAGCGACTTTTGACGCGCTGCTGCATTTGAGGGACGCCGCGAAAGTAGCCGAGGAGCGCGGAAGGGCCACCGAAGCAGTGATGGCCTAGGAAGCACGAACGAAATTGCGCGAAACGGGCGGTTGCGAATGACGACGAAGAAGAAATCAGAAATGCTGAAAATTCGATGGGTGCGCAGCTTCATCGGCTGCCCGCGCAATATGCGCGAGACGATTCGCGGCATGGGCTTTCGCCGGATGAATCAGCTCATTGAGCGCCCGGACACGCCATCGATTCGCGGAATGATCGCGCGGGTGCATCATTTGGTTCAGATCGAGGAGTAAACGGGGCAAGACATGAGCGTGAAGCTATCGAATTTGAAACCGCCGCGCGGCTCGCGTCACCGCAAAGTACGCGTGGGACGCGGCATGGGCTCCAAGCTGGGGAAAACGGCCGGCGCCGGAAACAAAGGGCAGCAGTCGCGGCGCGGCTATTCCCGCCGCCCCGGGTTCGAGGGCGGCCAGATGCCGTTGCACCGGCGCATACCGAAGCGGGGATTTCGCAGCCCGTTTCCGAAGCGCTACGCCATCGTCAACGTGGAAATGCTCAATGCGTTTCAGGCCGGGGACGTGGTCACGCCGGACGCGCTCGAAGGGCGGGGGATCATTCACGTGCGCCATGATGGCGTGAAAATCCTGGGGGACGGCAATTTGAAAGTCGCGCTCACGGTGCACGCGCACAAGTTCAGCCACTCCGCGCAGGAAAAAATCGCCGCAGCCGGGGGTAAGGTCGAAGTTTTGCAATGAAGAAGCTCATCGAAGCGTTTCGAAATATCATCACCACGCCGGACCTGCGCAACCGGTGTCTTTTCACGCTGATGATTCTGGCGATTTATCGCCTGGGCGCGTTCATTACCACCCCGGGAATCAATAGCGAGCTGCTGCTGTCGTTGTTCCAGCAGAATCGCAACTCGGTGCTCGGTATCGTGGACTTGTTCAGCGGCGGGAATCTGCGCCGTCTGTCGATTTTCGCGCTGGGCATCATGCCGTACATCACGGCGGCGATTATTTTGGAATTGATGGTGGTGGTCTGGCCGTATTTGGAGCGTCTGCAAAAAGAAGGGGACCTCGGCCGGAAGAAGATCACCCAGTACACGCGCTACTTGACGATCATTTTGAGCATTTTCCAGTCGCTGGCCATTGCAGTGACGCTGCAGCATACGAACTACTCCGGCCAGATGCTTGTGTATCACCCGGGCATTCGCTTCATCCTGATGACCGTCCTGACGCTGACGACGGGCTCGGCGTTCATCATGTGGCTGGGCGAGCAGATCAGCGACCGCGGCATCGGCAACGGAATGTCGCTCATCATTTTCGCGGGCATTGTGGTGGGCCTGCCGCACGCGGTGGAGAACCTGTGGCAGATGACCACCGGCGGCCAATGGGGCGCCTACGCACCGATCGCCATCATCACCTTGCTTGCTTTGATGATTGGCGTCGTCGCGTTCATCGTGTTTGTGGAGCGCGGCCAACGGCGCATTCCCGTGCAGTACGCCAAGCGCGTGATGGGCCGGAAAGTCATGGGCGGGCAGATGACCTATCTCCCGTTGCGCGTCAATTCCGGCGGCGTGATTCCGCCGATTTTCGCCAGTTCGTTGCTGACCTTTCCGCAAACGCTGGCGCTCGTGCTGCAGAAGAGGTCGCCATTTTTCGATGCTTTTGCGCGAACGTTGGCGTGGGGCGAGCCGCTCTACACGCTGATTTACGTTTTGCTGATTGTTTTCTTCGCGTTCTTTTATGTGGGCATCATTTTCAATCCCACGGAGCTCGCCGACAACATGCGCAAGTATGGCGGGTTCATACCCGGCATCCGGCCCGGCCGGAACACGTCGGAGCACATTAACCGCGTGCTGACGCGGCTGACCTTTGTCGGCGCGCTGTATCTTGCGATTGTGTGCGTCCTGCCGGAGTGGATGATTTCCGGCATTCACTTGCAGCACTTGCCGCTGGTGGGCGGCTGGATTGACGAACATTTCTGGCGCTTCGTTCTGGAAGGCTTGAATGTGAATTTCTACTTTGGCGGGACCTCGCTCCTCATCGTGGTGGGAGTGGCGATGGATACAGTGCAGCAGCTCGAAGCGCAGTTGGTGATGCGCAACTACGAAGGCTTCACGCGCCGCGGCCGTTTGCGGGGCCGAGGTGCCTGACCGTGGCGCAGGCCGACGCAAAGAAGCTGCTGGCGCGCCCGGTGATCTTTCTGGGGCCGCCGGGAGCGGGAAAGGGCACCCAGGCGAAGCTGGTGGCGGCGCACTATGGCGTGCCGCATCTCTCCACCGGCGACATGCTGCGTGAAAACGTGCAGTTGGGCACGCCGCTTGGGGTTCTGGCCAAGCCGATCATGGAACGCGGCGAGCTGGTCCCGGATGATTTGATTCTGCGGATGGTGGGAGAGCGGATCGCGCGAAACGATTGCGTCGGGGGATTTGTTTTTGACGGTTTCCCGAGGACCCTGGCGCAGGCCGAAGCGCTGGATCGCATTCTCGAAGGCCAGAAGTCAGACCCGGCAGCGGTAATTTACTTCAAGGTGCCGGAAGAAATACTGATGCGGCGCATGACCGGACGGCGGACGTGCAAGATTGGCTTCGAGATTTACAACATCTATGAGCGCCCGCCGAAAGTGGAAGGGCGCTGCGATGTGGACGGCGGCGAGTTGATTCAGCGGCCGGACGATCGCCCGGAAATCATTCGCGAGCGCTTGCTTGCCTACGACGCGCAAACGAAGCCGCTGGTGGATTATTACCGGGCTCAGGGGACGCTGGACGAAATTGACGCAGACGCAAGCGTACCGGCAGTCACCAATGCGGTCTTCGCCGCGCTAGGGCGCTTGGAGAATCGGCTGTGATTATTTGCCGTTCCTCGACGGAGCTCGAAACGATGCACCGGGCGGGCATGATTGTCTGGGGCGCGCTGACGGAATTGCGAAAAAAAGTACAGCCCGGCGTAACGACTTTGGAACTGGACGAGCAGGCCGAAGAGTATGCGCGAAAGCACAAGGCGCGCCCGGCGTTCAAAAATTATCACGGGTACCCGAAGTCGCTGTGCACGTCGATCAACAGTGAAGTGGTGCACGGCATTCCTTCGGCGAAGCGCACGCTGAAAGAAGGCGACATTCTGTCGATGGATTTCGGCGTCGAGCTCGAGGGCTACTACGGCGACGCGGCGCTTACGGTGCCTGTTGGTAAAGTCGACCCGGAGCGCGAGAAGCTGCTGCGCGTTACGCGAGAAGCGTTGGAGCGAGGCATCGAGCAGGTGCGCGCCGGCAATCGCTTGACGGATATTTCCGCGGCAGTGCAGGAGTGGGTGGAGAGCAACGGACTTTCCGTGGTGCGCGAGTTTGTGGGCCACAGCATCGGCACGAAAATGCACGAGGATCTGCAACTGCCGAATTATGGCGAGCCGGGGCATGGGCCGCGTTTGCAAGCGGGAATGGTGCTGGCCATCGAGCCCATGGTGAATACAGGCGGCCCGGCCGTAAAGGTGCTGGAAGATAAGTGGACCGCCATCACGGAGGACGGAAGCGATTCGGCGCACTTCGAACACACGGTTGCGGTAACGGAAAACGGACCATGGATTCTGACGCGTCCGCGCGAAGCCGCCGGCCCGGTTTGGTGAATATATTTCGGCGTCGATGGTGACGACGTAGGAGCGCATGGCAAAAAGACCGCAGGACAGTAAACAAAAAGCGGATTCGGGGAATCCGAAAGAGGATGCCATTGAGGTGATGGCCACGGTGATTGAGCCGCTGCCCAATGCCATGTTCCGCGTGCAGCTGGAGAACAAGCATCAAGTGCTCGCGCATATTTCCGGCAAGATGCGCAAGAATTTCATCCGTATTTTGCCGGGAGATAAAGTGGCCGTGGAGCTTTCGCCGTACGACTTGACGCGTGGGCGAATTGTCTATCGCTACAAATAGTGCGGTGGGAACGGAAGCAGGAGCGAAAAATGAAGGTTCGAGCATCGGTTAAGAAGATTTGCATGAAGTGCAAACTTGTTCATCGGCGTGGCGTGGTGCGCGTGGTTTGCAGTAATCCGAAGCACAAGCAGCGCCAGGGTTAAGGAGAGGACATGGCACGCATTGCAGGCGTGGAGCTGCCGGCCAATAAGCGGTTGTGGGTCGGCATGACGGCCATCTACGGCATCGGCCAGGCGCGGGCAAAGAAGCTTTGCGCCAAGGCCAATGTGGATGAAACCAAAAAGGTGAAGGACCTGACCGAAGAGGACGTCAATCGCGTCCGTCAGGCCATCGAGTCGGAAGGCCGTGTGGAAGGGGATCTGCGGAAAGAGATGCAGATGAACATCCGGCGGCTGATCGAAATTCAGTGCTATCGCGGGCTGCGTCACCGCCGCAATCTGCCGGTGCGCGGGCAACGCACGCATACGAACGCGCGCACACGCAAAGGTCCGCGCAAGGGCGCTGTTGCGGCAAAGAAGAAGGTCGCCGCCCGGAAGTAAGCCGGGCTAGGGAAAGGAACACTCGTGGCAAAGGAAGAGCAGGGGGGCGGAGCGCCGTCGGCGGGAGCAAAACCGGCCGCTGCCGGCAAATCGTCGAAGCGGAAGAAAGAGTTCCGCAAGAAGAAAGAAAAGCGCGTGGTGCCGCAGGGCGTGGCCTACGTGCAGGCGACCTTCAACAACACGATCATCACGCTCAGCGATCCGGATGGGCGGGTGTTGAGTTGGGCGTCGGCGGGATCCGTGGGCTTCAAAGGCTCTCGGAAGGGCACTCCGTACGCGGCGCAGCAAGCGGCAATGAACGCAGCGGGAACAGCGCGCGACCAGTACGGCGTCAAATCGATTGAAGTGCGCGTGAAGGGACCGGGAGCAGGGCGCGAATCGGCGGTCCGGGCCCTGGCCTCGGCGGGTTTGCACATTCGCGTGATTAAGGACGTTACGCCGGTGCCGCACAACGGCTGCCGGCCGCCAAAGCGCCGGCGCGTGTAATGGTTATTCCTGGCAAGAGCTAAAAGGAGAAGCGGAATTGGCAAGACATCGTGAAGCGGTTTGCCGGCTGTGCCGAAGGGAAGGGATGAAACTCTTCCTCAAAGGCCTCCGGTGTTTTACGGAAAAATGCGCCATTGAGAAGCGCAATTTCGTTCCTGGCCAGCATGGGCAGGCGCGCCGGCCGAAGATGGCCGGCTATGGCGTGCAGTTGCGCGAAAAACAGAAGATGAAGCGCACCTACGGCCTGTTGGAGCGGCAGTTCCGGCATTACTACCACAAGGCTGAGCGCGCGCAGGGGCCCACCGGCGCGAACTTGATGGTCATGCTGGAGCGGCGGCTCGATAACGTGGTATATCGCGCGGGCCTCGGGAGCTCTCGCGCGCAGGCGCGCCAGCTTGTACTGCACGGGCACGTGCGCGTGAGCGGACACAAAGTCAATATCCCCAATTACCTGGTTAAAGTGGGCGACGAAGTGGCCATGAAGGAAAAGATGCATCAGAACGCCATGGTTCTCGAAGCCCGCAACCTGGCGCAAAACCAGAACGCCGCGCCGTGGCTGGAAATCGATCGCGAGAATTTCAAGGCGCGCGTGCTGGCTATGCCGCGTCGCGACGACGTGCAGACGCCCGTGATGAACGAGCAGCTCATCGTTGAGTTGTACTCCAAGTAGAACGGAGTTCACGAAGACAACAAGTTTTTGCATGGCCCGCGTGCTGCGGGGGGAGGAAAGGAAAATGTGGAAGGGCTTTCAGAAACCGAAGCGGCTGGCAGCGGAACTCGAATCGCTGACGGACAAGTACGGCAAATTTTCAGCGCAGCCGTTTGAACGCGGGTGGGGAACGACCGTCGGAAACGCGCTGCGCCGGGCGCTGCTCAGCTCGATCGAGGGCGCAGCAATCACGGCTGTGAAAATCGAAGGCGTGTTGCATGAGTTCTCGCCTATTCCAGGCGTTGTGGAAGATGCCACGGACATCATTTTGAATCTGAAGCAGGTTCCGCTGAAACTGAATTCGGACCAGCCGAAGACGATCATGCTCGTGGTGGATACTCCCGGACCGGTGACGTCGGGAAAGATCGAAGAGGACGCCGATATCGCGGTGCTGGACAAGAATGTTTATCTGGCGACCGTGAGCGAAGGCGGAAAGCTGGAGATGGAGATTCGCGTGAAGAACGGCCGCGGATATGTTGCCGCGGACCGCAACTTCGACGAGGACCTTCCCATCGGCTACATCCCGATCGATTCCGTACACTCTCCCGTGCGCAAAGTGAATTACGCCGTGGAAGCGGCTCGCCTGGGGCAAATGACCGATTACGAAAAGTTGAACCTTGAGATATGGACCAACGGCGCGATCACGCCGCAGGATTCGATTGGCTTGGCTTCAAAGCTCATCAAGGATCACATGAGCATCTTCATCAATTTTGAAGAGCAGCCGGAATTGCCGGAGGAAGTTGTCGAGAACTTCAGCGATCCGCGCCTCGAGCATTTGGACCGCTCCGTGGAAGAGCTGGAGCTTTCGGTGCGCTCCTACAACTGCTTGAAGAACGCCAATATCCAGAGCCTGCGCGAGTTGGTGCAGAAAACCGAGCCGGAGATGCTCAAGACCAAGAACTTCGGACGCAAGTCGCTCAACGAGATCAAGGACATTCTCCTGAAGATGGGCCTTTCTCTCGGCATGAAGTTCGACGAGCACGGGCGCATCATCTGGCCACCGCTGCCCAGCCAGACGGCGCCGCCCACTCCGGAAGAGACCACCGCCTTTTAAGGAAACGAACCGATGCGACATCTGGTAGCAGGAAGCAAACTCGGAAAACAACCGGCGCACCGCCGCGCCGTATTGCGTAACCTGGTGACCAACGTCATCGAGCGCGAGCGCATCACCACCACCATCGCGCGCGCTCGCGCGGCGCGCCCGCTGGTCGAGAAAATGATTACCCTCGGCAAGCGCGACACGCTGCACGCCCGGCGGCAGGCGGCTGCTTTTCTTCAGACCAAGGATGCGACGAAGAAGCTGTTTGGCGAGATTGCGCCGCGCTTCTCCGGCCGTCCGGGCGGCTACACGCGCATCATTCGCGTGGGCTGGCGAATCGGCGATGGCGCCGAACTGGCCATTCTGGAGCTGATCGGCTCGGAGCTCAAGAAAAAGGAAAAGAAGGCCAAGAAAGAAAAATTGCAGGAAGCGCCTGTCGGCGAAGAGAAAGAAGCAAGCGTCGCGTCAAGATAAACACGGCACTGCGTCAGAATGCATGGAGCCCGCCGCGGATGTTTTCATCCGGGCGGGCTTTTTGTTTGCGCTGTCAACCCCGACGGCCAATCATGAGCCACGCCCATGCGGCCACCTGCGCCAGAACGCCCGCAAACGTGTCCAGCATCACATCGCGAAAGCTTGCGCCGCGGCCGGGAACGAAAATCTGGTGAAATTCATCGCTGCAGGCGAATGCAAAAACAATCACGATGACCACCAGCGCCCATTCTAGCTTCCAGGCTCTTCTGTTCCGGATAGCATGGAGCAAGAGCAGGCTGAAAATGAAATATTCGAAGACGTGAGCGCCTTTGCGCACGATATGATTTGCACGATCAACAAAGTGCGGCGTGGCGTGCGGAAAAAGCCATCGGATAAACGGAGTAATCACGCGCGAAGTATTCTCACCCGTAAACAAATGCGTGGAAAACGTGAAGATAACAGCCGCCCATAGAATGACCGGCCAAAAACGAGCGAGCCAGCGCATCCTATGGATTTCCTGCTGCGACGATAGCCAAGCTCCACAAGGCAGGAATCATCGGATCCATGTATATTGCCACCAGCATTTCATTCGAATTCGCGCTATTCCAAACGATAGTTAGGCGCTTCGCGCGTGATGATCACGTCGTGAACGTGGCTTTCGCGGAGCCCTGCCGAAGTGATACGCACGAATTTGGCGCGCTCCTGCAGCTCGCGGATGTTGGCCACGCCGCAGTAGCCCATGCCACTCTTGAGGCCGCCAACAAGCTGGTCGACGAGGCCGGAAACGGGGCCTTTGTAAGGTACCTGCCCTTCGATGCCTTCGGGAACTGATTTCCCACGCTCGCTGTTTTCTTGCGCGTACCGGTCGGCAGAGCCCGATTCCATCGCGCCCAGCGAGCCCATGCCGCGATACGATTTGTACGTTCGCCCCTGATACAGAATCGTTTCGCCCGGCGATTCTTCCGTCCCGGCAAAAAGGCCGCCGATCATAACCGCCGAAGCTCCCGCGGCGAGCGCCTTGGTGATGTCGCCGGAAAACTTCACGCCGCCGTCGGCGATGATGGGTACGCCCGCGTCGCGAGCAGCTCTTGACGCTTCCATGATGGCCGTAATTTGAGGCACGCCTGCGCCGGTTACCACGCGCGTGGTGCAGATCGAGCCTGGCCCAATACCGACTTTCAATCCATCAATACCGAGCGAGATCAGTTCGCGCGCGCCTTCTTCCGTGGCGACATTTCCGGCAAGTAGCTGAACGTCCGGCAAGCGATGCTTGATCTGCTTGATGGCCTCCATAACACGCGTGGAGTGGCCGTGCGAGGTGTCGATGGCCAGGGCATCCGCATTGCCTTTGGACATTTCCACGGCGCGCTCGAGGAAATCGCCGGTAGCGCCGATCGCCGCGCCAACGCGCAGGCGTCCATGCTCGTCCTTGGCGGCCCGCGGATATTCGAGCTTCTTCTGGATGTCCTTGACGGTGATCAGGCCTTTCAAATTGAAATCCTTGTCGACGACGAGGAGTTTTTCAATTCGGTGGCGCTGCAGCAGTTTCTCCGCTTCATCGAGAGTCGTGCCGACCGGCACGGTGACCAGATGTTCCTTGGTCATGACGTCACCGACGCGCTGGTCCAGATTGCGCTCGAAGCGCAGATCGCGGTTGGTCAAAATGCCCACCAGCCGCGTACCGCGCGTGACGGGCAGGCCAGAGACTTTGTACTTGTTCATGATATCGAGGGCCTGGTGCAGGGAGAGTTCGGGCGCGATAGTGACAGGGTCGACGATCATCCCGCTTTCCGAACGCTTCACGCGATCGATTTCCTCGGCCTGCCGCTCGATGCTCATGTTGCGATGCACAAAGCCGCAGCCGCCCTGGCGCGCGATGGCGATCGCCAGGCGTGATTCGGTGACTGTGTCCATCGCCGCCGCCACGATGGGAATATTCAGCGCGAGCTTCCGCGAGAGGCAAGTGCGCGTGTCGGTCTCCGTGGGCAGCACCGACGACTTGCCGGGCAGAAGCAGAACATCGTCGAAGGTCAGCGCTTCGGGAATACGTCCATCAGGATTCATTCCACCTTCCTTGTACGAGCATTTGTCACGGCTCTTTTTACCCCTAAAAACGCCAAAAGCCCAGCGGGGTTCGCTGGGCTCGAAATGCAACTCTCCTGTGACAAAAATCCTTCATCAGTGAAGAATTCATTGTATGCATCGAATGGACGCAGGTCAAGGAGACAATGCCAAGGAGCAGAGATGTCCGGGAGTGGAGAGCTAACTTTTCTAAAAGCAGAAATTTCCGCGATTAGAAACGGCCTCGTTCGTTTGTTTTCAATAAGTTGCATCGAGTTCTAATTTTCCATATTTCCGCGATTAGAAAAAGGCAGCGACCAGCGACCCGTGGTCAGTGATGAGCAACCAACGGCGAAACCTGGCTTGCCGGATGGCGGGACGCTCCGTTTTGAACCTTGCCTTCTGAGCACTGAAATGCTCCTAAAAACAAAAAGCCGCGTCTCCGCGGCTACCTGCACTTCTCTTCCGAATTGTTTGGCTGGCTTTGCAGCCGTAAATAAACATATACCATGTAGTACTGAAAATGTCAAGGGAGAGCTGGGGGGTAGTGACTCAGTTTCCGATAACCGCGTTAATCAGGACTTAGGCCATAAGTTCTGAGTGGCCGACCATGCGGGAGCGAATCAACCATTCTGCCAGGAATATTTGACAACCCGTCCTATTAAGCATATATCTATTAGATAGATGCCAAAGCGTTTCAGTTCGAGCATGGAAGTGCTGCTGGGTCTTTTAACCATCGAACCCATGTCCGGCTACGACCTGGGTCTGACGATCCGGGCGTCAGTCGGCTACTTTTGGAACGAGAGCTATGGTCAGATCTATCCAAACCTGAAAAAGCTTGCCAAAGACGGATTTGTGACTTGCAAGACGGAGCGGCAAAAGGGCAAGCCGGACCGGCGTATCTACTCCATAACGGAAAAAGGGCGCGAACGATTGAGGGAGTGGCTGGCAGTGCCGCCGCAACCGGAGATTCCGCGCAATGAACTACTGCTGAAGCTCTTTTTCGGCCAGCAGGTTTCGACTCAAATCCTGATTGGATACGTGGAGCACATGGCGGAGGAGCATCGCGCCCTGCTTGAGCTACTCGAACGGGCGGAGCGTGAAGAGATCGACAAGAATCAGCACTATCCCGACGCGCCCTACTGGAGAATGGCCGCGCATTTTGGACAGATGGAAATGAGAGCGCATCTGCGTTGGGCGCAAGAGACGCTAGCTGAACTGAAAAAGATACTCAGGAAGCGGCGGGATCATACAAACCCGCCAGGAGAGAGACATGCAGGCAAATGAAGTACGCACAGCAGAAAATCCGGAAGCGCGTCAAAGAGTGCCGCAGATCGCTTCATGGAGACACTTCGCGGGCTTTCTCCTAATCTGGGCGGGCGTGGTAGCTCTGGGCTTCCTCGCCCAACACGCTCCCACGAGGGGCGGTGCGGGCGCCTCAAGTGGTCAACTTGGGCGTCACAGTCAGGCAATTCATATCTACTTAACCATAATTCTGATGGACTGGGCCCTGCTCTATTACTGCTGGGTCGGTGTGCATCGCCATGGAGGCAATCTAAGAACGCTTTCGGGTGGACGCTGGACCTCGTGGAAAAGTCTCGCGATTGACGTGGGAATAGCAGTGCCATTCTGGGTGCTCTGGGAGGGTGCGGCCTATTTCGTTCACTGGCTGCTTGGGACGAGCAGTGCAAGATCCGTGGATACCTTGCTGCCACACAGCCTTCTTGAAATCCTGATTTGGATTGCAACTTCTATGACCGCCGGCATTTGCGAGGAAATGGCGTTTCGGGGCTATGTACAGAGGCAGTTTCACGCGTTGACCGGAAGTGTCGTGATGGCCGTTCTGGTGCAGGGGTTAGTGTTCGGTCTGTTTCACTCTTATCAAGGTTGGAAGAATGTGATCGTGATCTGCGTGCTTGGAGTTCTGTTTGGAATACTGGCCGCGTGGCGCAGGAATTTGCGTGCGAACATCATGGTCCATGCCTGGGCCGACGTTTGGTCGGGTTGGTTGAAGTTCGTGGTCTGGAGGTAGACAGACGATTGGATCTTTGGATTCGTTCCCCCCATTCGTCCTGGATCACGGGCTACTCGGAAACAATGTGCTAGAGACGGCGGGTAACTCCTGATAAGTCGGGTTATCGGAAACTCCGCCACCAAATCAACCTGAGTCACTACCGAGATGGGGGCAAATCTGCCTCGATTTTCACTTGGATGAACGCGCGCTAGGTTCCCTTCGCAACGGCACTCGGGGCAGGCGGGATGACAACGTAAAGGCGCCGCGATGGGTTGCATCGCGCGGGCGCAGCAAGCAGCACCCCTACGAAAACCGACATGCGGTGAGGCACACACTTTGAAGCCTGTGCCACGTGAGGCCGAGTTGCGCGCATGGCTTGCCTAACGTAAATTAGAACCGATGCAGGAATTCGAGCCGCCGCTTCTCCTTCGCAATCCGCACTTGATGACCATTGCCTCGGCCTTCTGGCATCGCCGGTATGCCTATCTAAATCCTTCCAAGCCACGATTATTTGAAACCGAGCCGGGAACGCAGGTGCGTGCCGACTGCCATTGGCAGCAGAGTCCGACGGATCACCCGACGCTGATTGTGTTGCACGGCCTGGAGGGTTCGAGCGATTCCGGCTACATTCTCGGCGCCGCGGACAAAGCCTTTCACGCTGGCTTCAACGTTCTGCGGCTGAATCAGCGCAACTGCGGAGGCACCGAGGAGCTTACTCCGACGCTTTACAATTCCGGATTGAGCTGCGATGCGCGCGCCGTGGTGCGGGAGTTGATCGAGCAGGATCGCTTGCCGGAGATTTTCGCGGCAGGTTTTTCAATGGGCGGCAACCTGGTTCTGAAAATGGCCGCCGAATTCGGCGACTCCGCGCCGCGCGAATTGCGAGCCGTCGCGGGCATTTGCCCGTCGTGCGACTTGGGCGCATGCGCGGACGCCATCAGCGAGCTTCGCAACCGCATTTACGAACGGTGCTTCGTCAAGCTGCTCAAGGCACGCATGCTTCGCAAGGCAAGCCTGTTCCCGCAGCGATACGCGCTGAACGGGCTCGGCAACGTGCGGACGGTGAGGGAATTCGACGATGCCGTCACCGCGAAGTTCTGCGGCTTTCGCGACGCCGATGATTACTATACAAAATCGAGCGCGCTGGGTTTGCTTGGCCAGATCCGCGTGCCTACGCTGCTGCTCTTAGCCCAGGATGATCCGATGATCCCGTTCCGTTCCTTTGACACGGCGAAACTAAGCGCGAACCCTCAAATCACGCTGGAAGCGCCGCGCCACGGCGGCCATTGTGGATTCATCGCGCGAGGCAGCAGCGGAGAGCGTTTTTGGGCTGAGGCGCGCATCGTGGAATTCTGCCGCGCGCATTCGCAGCTCGCACCGGGTGAGACCTTCAAGCCAATCAGTGGAAATGCGAAATCATCACCGCACCCGCGGAAGTAGTACCGCGCGCCAAAAGCAGCTGTTTTCCATCCGGCGACCAGGCAAACGACCAGATGTGCATCGAGGTGAAATTCGTGAGCTGTTTGAGCGCTTCGGACTCGCTTCCCGGCGCGCCGATGGGGCGCTCCCAGAGATTCGAGATCCCGGAAACGGAATCATCCATTATGTAGACGAGGGCCCGGCCATCGGGGGTCCACGACACACGGTTCTGGCCTGCGTTCAGCGAGAGGGATCCATGGATCTGAGTGCCGGACTGCACCGCGCCTGTTGCTGCGTCCAGAATGATGAGCTCCAATTTTCCATTGGTATCTTCCCAATCGTAAACGGCAAGGTGACGGCCGTCGGGAGAGATTATCGGTTGAACGTACGCCTTATCGGCAAACTGAACCGCATTTTGGCCGTCAATTCCCACGCGCCACAGGCGGGATTTCCCTTTATCGACGTGGTCGTAGAAAACCGTCTTGCCGTCGGGCGAGCACACCGGAAAGATATTTTCAGGTTCGGTGGTCAGTTGTTTTAGGCCCCCGCCATTGTCGTCAGCGCGCCATATCTGGTTATGCGTGCTGAAAACGAAATTGCCGCTTTGCCCGCAGGAGGAAGGGCCCGCGTTGAAGCTGGATCCGGTGTTGAAGTCTTGCGAGTTGCCGGTGGCGACGGAGAGTTTGGCGAGGCCGATTTCCCCCGAGCTGTAATAGCCATAAATGACGTCGCCGTTGGGCGTCCAGGCGGTGCCCATGAAGCCGTCGGCGCGGTCGGCGTCCGAGGCAATCTCGCGGGGAGATGCGGTTGCCCATTTCGATATATCTCCGGGCATGAGCCAGAGGCTGGAATCAAAAGACGCTTGGATGGTCACCAAACCGGAGCCATCGGCAGTAATGCTGGAGCCGACGTAATAGTTCAGGTCGTTCGTGATCCTTCGCTCCTGGCCTGCAGGATAAGACATCAGCCACAACTGCGAATTGCGGGTAGATTCGCCTTCCGGTGTACCGGCGAAAACAATTCCCGAGCCGTCCGGCAACCAGGCGATTTGCCGCAGTTCCTCCCAGCTGGAGGCGCCCAATTGCGTTGGCTTTCCATCCGCGACATCAACGACTTGAACGATCGCGTGGCTTAAAAACCCACCGGCTTCAAAGCCGAGGGCGATGTGCTTTCCGTCAGGCGACCACGCCGGTCCCCCTTCGCTGAACGCAGCGGGATCATGGACGGTCATGAAAGGGCGAGTATTCGAGCCGTCCGCGTTGGCAAGCATGATAGAAGTGGTGCCGTCTTTGTTTGAACCACGCACGAAAGCGATCTGTTTTCCGTCCGGGGAGAAGCTGACCGGACTCGCGACATCGGAAAGAATCTGCTCCGGCGTACCGCCGAGGGAAGGCACTTTTTCGAGGATGGAGGTTCCCTTGCCTCCGGGTTCCACTACGCAATAGAGGTAGTTTCCGTCCGGAGAAAAAACGAGGTCCCCGTCGTTGTAGGTTGTGGAACTTGCCGGGACGACCTGCGCGGTGCTGCCCGTGGCAAGCTGGCGAACCCAAACGCTCTCCTGCTTGCCGTTGACCACGTACGCGAGCCATTTGCCATCGGGCGAGATCGTGGCGGGACCGACGTTGCCGGAGGTGGTCAGGCGCGAAATGGTCATCTGCTGGAACGAAGACGACGTTTGGACAGGATGGTAGCGTTCCCAGTAGTGCCTCGCGATCAATACAGCGAAGAGGAGCAGCGCGATGGCCACGCGGACCCAATACCAACGCGGCTCCCGCAGAACCCGCAGAAAGCCCCACGCTTGCGACTTGCGGGGCGCGAGTGTTTCGCCGGCCGGCCCCGGAGAAGAAGTGACGGAAATTTGAGCCGAGGATTTGCGTGTGAAGCCGCTCGATGGCGCTGCGGCAGAAGCGCCGGAAGCAGAAGGCACCGCTCGCTGCGAGGTCACCGAGGCTGGCGCGACGCGCGCTGAATCGGTGTCGCGCTTCAGGCGCTTCAAGTCCGCGCGGATTTCGGCCGCAGTCTGGTAGCGCAAGTCGCGGTCTTTCTCGATGGCCTTGCCGATGATTTCTTCGAGCTTTGGAGGCAGGTTCGGATTCGGCTCGCTGGGCGCGGCGGGCATGCGATTCAGAATCATGTCGAAAATCACCGCGGGCGTGCTCCCGGTAAACGGCGTTTTGCCCGTGGCCATTTCGTACAGGATGCAGCCGAAGCTGAAAAGATCGGAACGCAGGTCCAATTCTTCGCCGCGCGCCTGCTCGGGCGACATGTAGGCGACCGTGCCGAGCGTCGAACCAGGCGTAGTCAGCAGATGATCGGACGTCACGTCGGAACTGGCCGTCGCCGAGGCCAGCATGCCCACGCCGCGAACCGGCGCCTGCTTCGCAAGCCCGAAGTCGAGGATTTTGGCCTGTCCGCGGGTTGTGACGAAAACATTTGCAGGCTTGAGGTCCCGGTGGACAATGCCGCGCGAGTGGGCCGCGTCCAGGGCATCAGCGATCTGAATCGCAAAGTCGAGCAGCACATCGTTTGCAAGCGGCCGGCCCGCGATTCGCTCGCGCAGCGTTTGGCCTTCCAGGAGCTCCATCACCAGAAAGTGCTGCCCGTCGTGTTCTCCAATGTCGTAGAGGACGCACACGCCGGGATGGTTCAGCGCGGATACGGCGCGCGCTTCGCGTTCAAATCGCTCCAGCGCAAATTTATCGTGACGAAGGTCTTCGGAAAGAAACTTCAGCGCGACCATACGGCCCAGGCGCGTGTCTTCTGCTTTGTAAACGTCGCCCATGCCGCCGCTGCCAAGTTTCTCGATGATTCGATAATGGAGGATTGTTTTTCCAAGCATGTTTGATCGGAACTCAATGCGTCATGGTAAGGGAACGGCTCGTGCAAGGCAAGGCTAGCTGCGTTTGCACAATGTAAAGATCGCAGGCGCGAGTCCGCCGTCGGGCTTGCGCTCCTCGGACGTCTGCTATTGTGCTCCACTCGTCGCCGGCAGAGGGATATTCAGAGGCTGATCCAGTTTGAAATCGAGTACAGTTTCTGCAGGAATGCGAACTTGCTTGGGTTTTGAAGCGCCCTGGTAAACGCCTCCGGCCCCGGCGCCTGCGGCTCCGCCAATGGCTGCGCCTTTGCCGCCGCCGGCAATCGCGCCGATGATCGCGCCCAAGACCGCGCCACCGCCCACTTTTGCCGCAGTGTCCTTGCTGCGCGAGCCGCCTGCTTCCGTGTACGTGGCGGAATTCAAGTGGTAGTCCGCGCCTTGGAATTCCAATCGCGCAAGCCGCAATTGCAATTCGCTCTGGCCCTTGTATTGGCCTGAGGTATCAGCTGCGACCAATCGTAGATAGACATTCGCGCCTTTGGGTACAAGAACGCGGCTATCCCACGTCAGCGGCTGCGCGAGAGTCGCTTGGAATTGATCGCCGGCCTGGCCGGTTTTCGAGTCGATGGCATCGACGGTTTGAATCTCGACAGTTGTGCCAGCCGGAAAGACGGCGGTCACGGGCGGCGGAGGTGGTGGCGGAGCCGCTGTCGGCGCGGGCGCGGACGCAGCCGCGGAAGTGGCCGCTGCTGGCGGAGTCGCGGGCATTGTCGGCGCAACTGCAGGTGTTGTAGGCGTAGGCGTTGGTGCTGGTGCGGTCGCTGGTTGTCGCGGAGCTTCCGCGGCGGATTCAGTGGTAGCTGCGTGGTGCGGGTGCTTCTTGCTCACACGACGCAAACGTTCGCGCGCGCGTCTGGATTCACGCCGCGGGGATGTTTTTACCGAAGGCGCAACCGCTGGCGCAGGCGTTGCCTCGGCCGTCTCTGGCGCTTGCACCGTCATCTGATCGTTGACTTTGCTGACGCCCGCCATGGTGGTCGCAAGTTTGTACGCTTCGTAGCGCGCCGCGTCGCTGGGGGCGCTGCCGGACAAGGTGACAACACCATTCTTGACGGCCACCTGCAAATCCGCACTTTTCGTTCGCGGATCGGAGAACATTTGCGCCTTCAGATTTGTGGCCAGCTGCGCATCGTTAGGTTTCGTTGCACATCCCACCGCCAGCGCGATGACAAAAAATGGCGCAAGCGGAATTCTGAGACTGCGCATTTGCATCGGTCACCTCCGCTTATCGAGATGCTCGCATTCTAACTCTATTCTTAACAAGGGGTTGTGTTAAAAGCGCGCCAGGCGTGCATCTGTTCGATGCGCCGCGCCCGGCGCAGGGCCGCGTTTTCGCCCTTCTTCCGCAACGCTCGCCGCAACTTCTCCACTGGGCTGGTGTTCAATCCGGAAGAGGGTGGTCCACGATAAACACGAATTTAAGCGCCCTCGCTATGGGCCATATTTCCTTTGTCCGTTCTGGGGTGGAACAGGAGAAGAGGATGCGAATCCGAAAGAATATCAGTGTGATTTTTGCGGGCCTGCTGTTGATTGTAGTGAGTGGCTGCACCGGCAACTCGATGAATTCGAACCCGCAGCCGCAGATGGGGAACGTGTTTACCCTTGGAACGGACGCTCAGCCCACTTTCCCGAGCGTGGTTTCCTTTGACGTGATGATCACGGGCATAACGGTGAACAATTCTGGAGGTTCACTGCCTGTGCTGCTGAATACCGTCGATATCGATTTTGCACGACTGAGCGGTCTTCATGATCTGGTCGATCTTGAACCCGTGCAGCCAGGGACATATGACAGCGTAACGATTACCGGCAATACGCCGGTGATCGGCTTCCTCGACACAACGCAAACGCCACCGGCGTTGAACACCATCAATGCCACGCCGGGCACGTTTAGCGTCACCGTGCAGCTCCCAAGCACGCTGGTCGTGACCCAGGGAGATCTGGTCGGACTGTTGATCGACCTGGATCTCGCCCAGACCATCCAAACGCAAAATGGCCAAGTGACTGGCACGATCAATCCGACGTTTAATGTTCGCGCCCTGATCTCCGGCGACTCCGAGAGGGAAATTGATTGCTTCCGCGGCGGCGTCACCAACATCGACACTTCCACTTCGACTTTTGCAATCGAAGGGCCGCATGGGCGTATCTGGACGGTGGTGACCAACGCACAAACTCAGTGGGACGACGACAGTTCATTCAGCGCGCTCACGACGAATTCCATCGTGGAGGTCTCTGGACAACTGGACCCGGTGACACACAACATCGACGCGGATGAAGTGGGGATTCTCTCCCAAGATCACTTCTTCGTCGGCGGCTTGGCCACTTACGTGAATCCGCCAACTCCGAATCCGGCGACTCAAGTGCAGATCTATGTACGCAGCGAGCTTCCGGATGTTCAGAGCGTTGCTCCGATCGGAGCAATCGACAGCTTCGCTTTGGACGGCTCGGAAAAGTATTTTATCGCCGACTTCCACAATCCGTTGACGGCGCTGCTCTTCAACAACACCACAATGGCGCCTGGACAGCGGCTCGGTATCGGCGGGGCATTGAACGGCTCAGGAAACTCGCAGACCCTGACGGTGCGCCGCGTCACGCTTGAGCGGCAGGGCCAGGAAGGCACGTGGGTAGCGGGAAGCACGCAGATTCAAAACGGAAACTCAGGCAGCTTCCAGATAAACGACAATTACCTCGCCGGCGTGCTTTTGCCCCAGCCGTTGACGGTAATTTCCTCGTCGTTCACGAATTACATCAACCTCAGCGGCCTTTCGGCGCTTTCCGGCCCTGGGCCATTCAATCTGAGGATTGTTGGCTTCATCTTGGTGGACCAGCAAACGGGTCAGCAAGAAATGGTAGCTCGGTCGGTTGAACTGCTGAGTCCAACAAGTTAGTTTTGGACGCTCGAACGTAAAAGCAAACGGCCCGCCGAGGATGTGCCGGCGGGCCGCTTTGTTTTCTAGGTAGGGAGCGCCTACTCAGCGCCACGTTTCAACGGCGGAACAGGTCATTCGCTGCGGGAGGCGATGATCGCGCTGCCTTGCACTTGAACTTCAATCGCCAGCGGCGGCCGCACTCCTACACCGGCAACCACGGCTCCGCGGCCTAATCCATTGGGCCCGCTGCCGTACCGCATCAAATCGTAAACTGTGCGCGTGCACGGGTCGCCGATCATCGGATGTCTCGCGACCAGATTGTAGTCGCTTCGTAGTTTTTCAACGCTCACAAACTCCAGGTCGCATGTTCCGTAAGGTGCGCGAAGTGAAATAGCCCAGTAGCTGTTGCCGGGCAAATGAACAAGCAATGCGGGAGAAGTATCGCCACCCGGATTGCGATACAGGAATTTCTTTGTACTCCAAGGCTCATTCATTTCCGACGTTGTGGCGATTGTACCGGGAGCGACGGGGATCGTTTTCACCGGCGGCGGCGCAGCCGGCTGCGCAATTGGTGCAGGGATCGCTGCCAGCGGCGCGACGTGCGCAGCTCCCGTCACGCCATGAGCCCACCAGACAATGGCGACGACCAGCACGAGGATGGCGCCGCTTCCGCCGGCCCAGAGGTAGCGCGGTTGCGGTTTCACCGGTTCATTCGCGACCGGCTGTTTGCTCGGCACCGGCTTTTCGGTCGGCACCGACTGCTTGCTCGGCACCGGCTTTTCCACGGCGCGTGCGGGCACGCCAGGAATGCTAGGCTGCACAGCTTCGAAGGTCTTCCGTTGTTTTGCGTCGTCTGGCATAAATTGCGAATACAACTCCGGAATCCCAGATTGCTCCGCCATTCGGCGAAAAGCAAGGCACCAACATCGAGACAGTTAACGTCGCGAAGTTGGCGAAAACCAATCTTGCGTCAACGTGGGCGCGCCCTTAGTGAGGCGCTTTCACGCGTACAGAATGGTGCGTGATGTAATCCTGCAAGTTAGCGAGACACAGAAGGAGCTCGAGAACTTGCTCGTTGCAGGATCCTGCCTGCGATGCCGAAAGCGCTTGCGCGGCATGGCGGGCGTCTCCCAGGAGCCAGTCGATGGTTTTTTCATCAACTGGCCGCGATTCGACGCACGATCCTCGTACCTGGTCCGCCTTTTCGACAACCATCTCGACAAAGTGATTCAAGCAAATATTGTCGCTGGCCAAAACGGGCAAGACTTCTCCACTGCATCCAGCCACATGGCATGGGCGAGCCATCGTGGTGTCCTTTCTTGCCCGGCGAGGGGACCGGGCACGCGTCTGCGAATATAGCTCGTCCTGACGAATGCGGCGCGCAGCGTGTCCAAGATGTAACGATGGGAAGGTTCGGCTCAGTTGGTGGCTTGCAAAAAAAAACAGGGGCCGGCATAAGTTCGCCGGCCCTTGGGTGGAGGAAGAAATTTGTGTCTCTGAACTATTTTGACTCGATGTGAATCGAGCCGGAACTGGTGCGGAGTTCCACCACCGGGCCGCCGGATCCAACCTTTCCGTGCAGTTCCCGCGTGCTGATCGTTCCTTCCATGGTGATCGGGAACTTGGATTCGATGCTGCCGGAGCTGGTGTGTGCGTAGAGCTCGAACGAAGTTTGTTGCGGCAGCTCCACGGTCAAATCTCCCGACCCAGTGTGAAGACGCCAATTTCCCGTCGGCGTTCCTTCCGCTGTGATATTGCCGCTCCCGGTGCCGATTTGCACGGCTCCCTTCACACCGTTTACTTCGACGGTTCCAGAACCAGTGGAGACTTCCACGTCGCCTGCGCCAGATTGCGTAAGCCTCACATCTCCCGATCCGGTCGATGCTGTGATTGCCCCGGAAATCTGGTCGGCGCGAATCTCGCCGCTGCCGCTGCTTGCCCGCAGGACACCTTTCACACCGGAAATGGTGATCCCGCCGGAACCGGTGCGCGCAGTCACGTCGGCGCCGATTTCGTTCAGTCTCACATCGCCTGAGCCAGACGATGACTCGGCGGGCCCGGCCAATCCTTCAACGGTCTGATTGCCCGAGCCGGTCGCCGAGTGCAGGCGCGTTTGCGCGGGCGTGACGATGTCGTAGGTGATCGAGATGTTGCGCATCAGGTCGCGGTCTTCTATGTGCCCGATGGTAATTGTGTTGCCATTCTGTTCGATCGGCGGATGCTGCTCGAGATATTGCACGCGCGATTCCGCGTCCTTGTCGCTGTCGCGCCAGTTCTCCCCCGCGTGGATCGACGCGTGAATTTCCACTTTGCTGGCATCGCCAGAATGGATGGTGATGTTTCCCGCACCCGTAGTCACGTCCAGATCGACTGCCCCGTTCACCGTCAGCGTGCGCTCAAAATGGCCATCCACGGCGGCTTGCGCCGGAGCGACGCCAATCGCTGCCAGCAGCGCCAGAGCCAGAGTTGCTCCTGCAAATTGCAGACCCTTCATCATGCGACTTCACCTCTCTCTCAAGAATTGGGCCCGATTAAGGTACGTAGAAACGCCTCGCATAGTTCAGACGCGCGGCGTGGCAAAGAGTGAGCACGCGCCGAGTCTTTCGATACGCACTTTGCATCGCCGTGACCGTCAATGGGCGAACGAAACAACGAGCATTCGCAATGGAAATGTGTACAAAAGTGTTGATGAGCACTGTTCCGACTCTTTATTTTCAACGATTTAGAGGAGTTTCTAATCGCGGACACTGTCGATTAAAGACGGCGTGGTGAGCACAGCCTAGAGAAGAGGTTCGTCAAGCAGAGCCGCAGCTTCCGCTTCGGTGATCAGGTTGCGCTTGACCAGCAAACGGATCAACCGCTGCGTGAGCGCAGAAGACTTCTCCCTCCCGTGGCCAGTACGTTGGGGGGTGCGGTGCGCCTCGAAACTCGCGGGACGGACCATCGTGAGCTCTGCAAGCCATGCATCGAATGCCGTCTGTTTTTCGGGCGGCATTTCACCGAACGCGAGCCCCATGCCGAGTCCTGCCTGCGAAAAGGTGACCGTGCCGGTGGCTTCAAAACTGATGTTGTCCTTGTTCAGCCGGATGCTGACATCCGAGCCGATCGGAAGCGGCATGAGCGTGTCAACGAAGCAGCCACCGGGTCCGAGGTCCGTGGTCCGCGTCGAAAATCGCGTTCCCGATTTCAGTTCCACCACTTCGGCGGAGACCGTAAGCTGATACCGAATCGCGTTGCGGCGCTCGGCTTCGCTGGCATTGGTTTGAACCGGCAAGATTGTCTTGGACAACGGGGCCATGAAGGACTTCTCCTTGGGTTTTTGGCATGCGCCGGAACGCAATGCGGCGCGTACGGCCACAGAGTACACTCGACATGCCGATTGTGAGCCCTACCTGAAACGCGCGCAAGGAACTCACAATGAAGGGTTTCGGAAGGATGACCTGTACCGAAGGCCGATAGCACCTGTCCCTCTGGACAGGCGCGAGTTCATCTCGCTATCGTCTGCTGCGTTTCTTCCTTTTCTTCGGGGACGATGCGCGCTTTTTTCGGGGTGGCTTCCGGGGGGAAGAGGGGATGCTGCTGCCGCGTGCAGCTTGCCCCGCCGGACGCAGTTCCTCTTCAATCGCCAGGGCCGCTTTGGGAGAAATGTTGACGAATTCCACGCCTACTCCCACGCCAGGCAAGCAGTAGCGAACTTCGCAGCGCGATTGCACTTCCACGCCCGTATGTGCCAAGCGAAAACGCACATTGAGCACCGCGCTCTCCGGAAAATGCTTGGCTGTGTTGATGAACATGCCGCGGCTGGAAATATCCGGCAAATGCGTGGCAATCGTGTCGCTGTGTCCTTCGTAGGTCACATGCAAGTCCCGAAGGCTGGAGTAGCGTTCGGAGGCTCGCGCAGCGCTCCAGTTCCGCGTGGTTTTCAATGTCTTTCTTGCGCGCGGCGTCATCCCCGGACAGCTCCTTCCCTCGGCGTGCCGGCTGATTTTTGCGGCGTGACTCGAGGAGAGCCGCAATACGGGCAAAAGGCAAACGAAGGCTGCAATTCCCGATGGCAATGGTTACAAATGAGCGACGGAATGCGCTCGAAGGGAATGACCCGGGAGACTTCTTCGATGGTCGTCAGCCCCTCCCTGACTCTATCCAATGCGTATTCCTGCATCAGTTTCATTCCGCCCGAACGCGCCAGGTTGCGCATTTCGTCGTTGCGGGCGCCGTCGCGGACCGCAGCGCGCACGGCGTCGTTGAAAAACAGCAGCTCGTAGACGCCAACACGGCCCTTGTAGCCCGTACCGTCGCACATGTCGCAGCCCACAGGCACGAGCTGGGATTCCGGCAGTTCGGTCATCCCCGCCTCAACGAGGCGCGCGCGATACGCGGGACTGGCGGCCATCTCGCTGCGGCACGAACACAGCCTGCGCACCAGCCGCTGCGCGATGATGCCGGAGACGGAAGTGGCGATCATGAATCCCGGCACGCCGAGGTCGAGCAATCGGCTGACCGCGGCCACGCTGTCGTTGGTATGCAGCGTCGAAAGTACGAAGTGGCCCGTCTGGGCCGCTTTCAAGGCGATCTCGGCCGTTTCCTTGTCGCGGATTTCGCCGACCATAATCACGTTGGGGTCCTGGCGCAAGATCGAGCGCAAGCAATTGGCGAAGGTCAGGCCAGCCTTGTTGTTTACCTGCACCTGATTGACGCCCGGCAGGGCGTACTCCACGGGATCTTCCACCGTGATGATGTTTACCGTGGGTTTTCGCAGCGCGCTCAACGCAGAATATAGCGTGGTGCTCTTGCCCGAGCCGGTGGGCCCGGTAACGAGCAGCATGCCCTGCGGCTGCGCAATGATGCGGCGCATGTCCGCCGCGATTTCCGGAGCAAGCCCCAGCATTTCGAATTGTTGCAACGGAGCGTCCGCTTGGAGCAAGCGCATCACGACCTTTTCGCCGTACTGCGTGGGGAGCGTCGAGACACGGAGGTCGATCTTGCTGCCGCCGAACTTCACCATGAAGCGGCCGTCCTGCGGCGCGCGGCGCTCGGAAATGTCCATGTCCGCGAGGATTTTGATGCGCGAAACCACGGAGCTTTGCACCGAGCGAGGCACGCGAATCAAATCGCGCAGCATTCCGTCGACGCGGATGCGCACCGCCGTGTCCCCGGATTGCGGCTCGATGTGAATATCGCTGGCTTGCTTGGCCACAGCGGAAGAAATCGTTTGCGAAACCAGGCGCATGGCCGGCGTGCTCTTATGCATCATCTCGGCTTGCATCTCCTGCATGGCGTCGATGTTTCTCTGCAGAGAGCTGGTCGAGACAAACTCCATCATCCCCGCGGAAGCGTCATCCGCCAGCAGCTTTTCGTCAACGGCCTCCGCGGAATCCAGGTGATACCACTTGGTTATGGCGTCCTTGATCTCGGCGCGGAATCCGATGCGCGGAGCAACGTCTGTGGCCGAGAGAAAGCGTAGCTCGTCAATCGCGTGAAGATTTTGCGGCTCCGCCATGGCCACGACCAGGCGATTGCCTTCGAAGTTGATGGGTATGACGCAGAATCGCAGCGCGACAGTCGCCGGTATGAGCTGCAGGGCTTCCGGGTCGATCTCCGCGGTGCTGGCGTCAACGTAGGGAATTCGGCTGACTTCGGCGAGCGCCTCGACCAGGTCAGTCTTGGCAACCAGGCCGCGCTCGAGCATCAGCTCGCCAAGGTGAATGACCTTGCCCTGCTGCTCTTCGATCGCGCGAAGCAAATCTTCAGGAGAGATTTTCCCGCGTTCGCGAAGCACCTCGCCGAGTTTCTTGCGTTTCACTGCGGTGCCTCACAGCTGGGCCGAGCGGATAGGAACGTGAGCGGCACGGTGGACATGACCCCACGGATATTGTCACGCAGCCGAACAGCGTATTCAGTATAAAAAAGGGTGCGCTTGTCCAAAATCGCATCGCGCGGGGCGATTACTGGCAGTTTTCGGGGAGCTGCGCGAGCTTTTTTATGGCCTCGGAATTGCCCTTTCGCGCAGCCGTGTCCAACAGGATGTGAGCCTGCGTGCAACTGCGCGAAACGCCGTTACCCTGAACGTACAGATCGGCGAGCGGGACAGCAGCGTCCGTGTTTCCGGCCTCGAGCGAACGCCAGAACCATTCTGCGGCCTCCGCCGGGTCTTGCACGACGCCCTTGCCTTTCAGATAGTTCTCTGCGCGCTGGTATTCCGCCTGGCCGCTGTATGGGGGCGCAGACGCAATTGCAGTTGAAGATGCGGCTTTGGATGCAGTGCCAGCAGCGAGCACCTTTGTAGGCGTGGTGGCCGGCGGCACAGGCGAAATCACGTTGGATTTGCTTGATCGGCCGGGCGTCGCGGGGGCAACGGGGGCCTGCGCGACGACCACAGGAGGCGCCGTCGCTGGCGTGGCCGTCGAGCTTCCTGTGCTCGACGGCGTGCCTGCCGCATTCGCGTTTGCGGGTTGCGTCGATGGAGCCGCAGCTGCGCTAGCTGCCGCAGGCGCGCCAGCGACTGTGTTTCCAACGCGTACGATGGCGTCCCCCACCTGCTGGCGATGCGTTCGCACGTAAAACGCAAGAACCGCCCCCGCGGCAATCACGATGCTGATGATCAGCAATGCGCCCGAGACTCTTCGGTGCTCCGGTTCGGGCTCCATTTGCAAAGGTGTCGAGCGCGCGAAGATATTTTCTGCGTTCCTGGGAGGAAACAGAGCCGCGGCAGCTGTCGGCGAGGCCAACGCGCCCGGGCCCACCGGCGCGTCTTTTCTGCTCCAGGCGGATAGGGAAGGCACGGCCGAAAATGACGCCCCGGTCTGGCGTTCGCGTTTGTGTTCTAGACCCCGTGTAGGCGGCTGCGCTACTGCCTGAGGACGGATTGGCGCGGCGGGAATCTCGTGTGGCTTGGACGCAGCCGCGACAGGCGTTACGTCGCGTGCCGGCTCGGTCGGAGCACACGCGGCTGGACTCTGGCTCAAATAGGTACGCTCCGGTTCGGGCGCAGGCGGTTCCGGTGCGGCCACGGTGACGGAAGGCATAGCCGGCGGTGCTGTCGCACTTGCCGGAAACGACGTTGCCGGAGGCGGTTGCACCGGTGTCTGTACATTTTCCGTAGGCAACTCCACCCCATTTTGTGCGGGAATCTCGTCGACTTGCGCCGGAGAAGATTGGTCCGCGAAGGCTTTGCTTTGTAGGCTCAGCTGCGGCTCTTGCGCAGGCATCGCGGGCGTTTGCGTCGAGATCAACTGCGGCGCTCGCTCGAGTAAATGCTTTTCTATTCTGTTTTCGGCCTCGGGCGTCGAAACAGCGGTTTCCACCTCATGTTCCACTTCCGGCTTCAGCAGCCATTCGCGAATCAGGCTGCGGGCGTCTTTGGATAGCTTGCCGAAAACCGCGCCGCCCAATTTCCCCTGTGCACTGACCCACACGACACGCGCTTTGACATCAATGCGATAACCGGGACCGAGCGAAAAGGAAAGTGGGACTTGGGAGTCTGGCTCGACAGGGCCGACAGCTTGGAAGCCTAGGCCACCTTCGCTCAGGTTCACGACCACGCCGCCGTTGTCTGCGCCCATGTCCAGATACTCCGGCGAATAAAGGACGCGCCTTCCGTAGATGCGGCGTTCAGGACTCATCGAGTGCTCCGCGACGTTCCTCGTAAAGTGCACGAGTTTGCTGAAAGAAAAGGGCGGGGGCCAGACAATTACAATTGTAAAACAGCACACTCTCCCCCTGCAATCTATTGGATGCCAAGCAGGTCTAGTTGGTGTTCTTTCCGCGGCTTTCCGCAAGCAATTGCGCAAGATAACTTTGCCAGACCGCTGCCAGCGTATGCGTCCCGTGCCCGCGCGTCTGGTTCGTAATCGGCAGGAGCACAAATCTGCCGTGCGGCACCTTGCGGATCAGCTTTTCGTCGATGTGCAATTCGGGCGGATTCACGAAATCGTCGGCGGAATTGATGGCGATGAGCGGCGCCGTAATTTTGCCCAGGTCCGGCGAAGGATCATAGTCGCGCGAGGAATTGAAGGCGTAAAGCATATCGTTTGCGTCCAAGCCCGTGAGGCGCTCTGCGAGCGACTTCGCCAGAAACGCATCGGCCGCGTCGCGCGTGGGATATTCCTTCTGCCAATACAGCGGCGTGCTGACCATGACCAATTCCACATCCTGCGCCGCGCGCAGGCCGTTCACTGGCTCGCTTGTGTAATTGCCGCCATCCCACGCGGGATCGCTCTTGATCATATCCATGATCATTTTCCGCGTCATGCGATTGCGCCCCGCGATTTGCGCGGGCAGGCACGCCAGCGGCATCAGCGCGTCCATGAATTGTGGATGCGTCTCGCCCCACATCCATGTATGCATGCAGCCCATCGAGGTACCCATCACCAGACGGAGGTGATCCACTCCGAAGGCGTGTGTTACCAGGTCGTACTCGGCCTGAACCATGTCGGCGTAATCGTACTGCGGAAATTTCATCCGCAGTCCATCGCTCGGCTTGCTGGATTTGCCGTGCCCAATATCGTCGGGCAGGATGATGAAGTACTTCGAGCTGTCGAGGAGTTGTCCCGGCCCAAAGAGCACGCCTGCAAAGACCGGCTGCAGGAATTGCTGGCCTGTACCGCCAGTGCCGTGGAGAATCAGCACAGCGTTCGTCACGCCGCCTTGCGCGTCGCGCACGGGCTCGCCAAGCGTCGTGTAATGCAGCCGCAGGTACGGCAAGGTCTCTCCATCGCGAAAATGAAAATTGCGAATCACGAAATCGCCCTCGTGGGTCTGCCAATGCTCCCCGGCACTTGCAGCAGAACCTTGCGCCGGTGAGATGCCGGCGAAAACCAGTACGCCAATCAATGCCAGACAAAATGCGGCAAAATTCCGAGTCATCAGATTGCTCCCGCAAAATGCATATCACGCGCAGCGGCTGCAGTTCAACGCTTCATTCGCATTAAATGTGCGCTTATTTCGCTACGTCTTCATTGACACGCATCAATTGCCGGAATAATCTTCACCGGCTCGACTGCCGGCGCGCAGAGCGCGGGCTTTTCATTCGGAGGAATCATGAAACGCGGAATGGCCGTTCTTGGTGTGATTGCGCTACTTGTGTTCTTGGCGCCTGCATTGCTTGCGCAAGATTCGGACAGCATGCCTGCCACAGCTGCGTCAAAATCCAGCACCACGTTTGTCCGCTGCGGCAAATTGATCGCGGACGCCGGCCAGCCCGCGATTGACGGCGGCGAGATCATCATCGTCGACGGCAAAGTGACCGCCGTCGGCCACGATTTAAGCGCGCCCTCCGGAGCGCAGCAGCAGGACCTCTCGAAATACACGTGCATTCCTGGCTTGGTCGATGCGCACATTCATATCTGGACCGGCCCGCGCGGAAAGTATCCGTCCCTGCCGCTGGCCACGATTCGCGCCACCAAGGCGATGGCTTACGCGGTGGACTCCGGAATCGTCGGCGCGCGGGTGCTCGGTAGTGGAGGATTCGTTGACGTTGCGTTAAAGGACGCGATCGAAGAGGGCACCATTCCCGGCCCCCATCTTGTCCCTGCCGCTCACGCCATTTCCATCCCCGGCGGCCACGGCGATTTTTATGATTTCCCTCCGGACCTGACGCCTGAGAATTACTACACTCCCGAAAACGGGTTCATCAATTCGCCCGCCGACGCGGAAGCCGCCGTTCACTGGCAACTCAAGTACGGCGCGCGCGTGATTAAGATTCTTGCTTCCGGCGGCGTGCTTTCGCCTCTCGATTCACCGCTTGCCGATCAGGTTTCACCCGAAGAGCTGAAAGAAATTGTCGAGCAGGCGCACAATGCCCACGTAAAAGTGGCCGCGCACGATGAAAACCTTCCGACGATTTGGGCCGCCCTGCGCGCCGGAGTGGATTCCATCGAGCACGGCGCGGGACTCGATCAGGATGCCGCCAATTATATGAAAGAACACAGCACGTACCTTACGCCGACGCTCTACATCGCCAACAACATCGTGGAGAACGGTGCCAAAATACGCATGCCCGATTATGCGATTCGAAAAGCGAACTTGATCTGGCAAGGCGAGCTGCAAGGATTCAAAATCGCTCTGAGCACGGGTTTGAAAATCGCGGCGGGCTCGGACCAGAGTTACGAGCCGGGGAAGGGAACCGTCCGCGACGAAATCATGACCGAGGTGCGTTTTGGCGCGACGCCGCAGCAGGCCCTTTACTTCGGCACGAAAGCCTCTGCCGATCTGCTCGGCCTCGATAATCTCGGCGCCATCGCCGTCGGTAAAGAGGGCGACGTGGTCGCCGTGGAGGGGAATCCGCTCGAAGACATTCACGCGCTCGAACGCGTTCGCGCCGTCATCGTCAAAGGCCAATCCCTGCCCCCGGCGAATCGTTACTAGCCTCGGCGCGCCGGCCTGCGGACTTGGTTCGGCGCGCCCCTTCGCATTTTGCTCAAAAACCAGCCCTTCTGGAATTTCCACCTTGGACGATTTTGTGATGCAAACAAACGCCTTGCCTCTTGTTTCGCGATGTGCTATATAATTTAGCTATAAACTCGCTTGGCGCGCCCAAGCGGGTTATTTTTTTGTGTGGGTAATGTAGAATTCCTCGGGAACTGGCACCACTACAGCGGAGGCATTGCCGACATGATTGACAGTAAAGAAGCACTAGAAGAAAGCCGCAGCTTCATTCGGACTCTCCTGATCTTGACAATACTCGTCTTTACGGTGACGGAGATTCGCAGCATTGTCCTGATTGTCCAAGGAAATGGGCTCCGGCTTGACGCTTTCCGCGTCTGGTCGTTGCCACTGATTCTCAGCATTCCATTCGTGGCCGGTATCCGATACTACAAAGCGGTGGAAGGACGTCTCGTACCGACCGGCTGTGATCCACGCCTTGTGCTGCGGATACGGTCATACCTCCTCGTTGTAACCTCGATGGCTTATGTGGCCGCGGGCGCAGTCTTCTCCGCTTTGGATTACGCAAAAAGATAGGCGCGCGCTACTTTGCCTCGGGCACTTCTATCGATGAACGAAAACGCTCCCGCGCGAAAACACCGGGCCTGGAAATGGATTCTCGCCACCCTGCTGCTCCTGCTGCTCGCGGGATATTTCACGCTCTCCCATTTCATGGGCGGCCCGCGAGATGTCTACGGTTTTCTTCGCTACGCCTTGCCGCAGTGGCACGAGGGTGATTTGCACGTCGGCGATCGCTCGCCGGACGCGCGCATATTCTCGCTGGATGGTCGCACTGCCTTTTATCTGCACGACAAGATTGGCAGCCGTCCGCTCGTGCTCATTTTTGGCAGCTACACTTGACCTCCCTTTCGCCGCGAGGTGGTCAACCTCGTCAAGATTTACAACGACTACAAAGACCGCGCCGATTTTCTCACCGTCTACATTCGCGAAGCGCATCCGCAGGATGAGTGGCAGATGAAGTCGAACGTCGACGAGAATATCTGCTACCCGCAGCCGCGCACCTTTGCCCAGCGCGTGGCCATCGCCAACGATTTCGTAACGCGCTTTCACTTTCCGCTGCCGATGGCCATTGACACCATGAACGACGCCGCGGACCACACCTACGGCGGCTGGCCGGAACGAATCTACATCATCGATGAGTCGGGGAAGATCGTCTATCGTGGCGGCCTTGGCCCGTTCAATTATCATCCGGAAGAGGCTCGCGCCTGGCTCGAGCGCCGCTTCCCGCAGCCTGTATCCGCGGCGCTGATTCCGCAGTCCGGAAATCGTCAGCCAAATTCCTTGCGCCGTTAACTGAATCTGGCGCGGCGTCCCTGCCCGCGGCCGCCATTTCACGCACCGGAAACATCCTGCGCACTAGTCTGTTTTCCCGCAATTTCTTGCCATGAAAGGGCATCAGAGCCAAGCCGCGGAACACGTCTCTCAAGAGTGCCCGCTGCTGGCTGAAGCGCGTCCATCCGCGCCAGCCAAGCTTTCGCAGAAGCATCAGCCGCAAACCCGCCAGGCCGAACAGCATCCGCGACAGCGACGCGGGCAGCTCCTCTTCGCGGTGATATTCGTAAAACACATAGTTCATCGAGGCGCTCGATTGCACTTTGATGAAATTCTCCAGCGCGTGATTTTTCGGATTGGCCGCAACCTCGCGGATCAGTTCGTGGAACGTCTTAGCCTCACTTTCAAGCGTTGCGATGCTGGCGAAGCGATTGATCAGTCTCGCGCCCAGCGGCTCGCACAGGTAATCATTCATCAGTGCAGGCAGTCCGAGATGAAACAGTTTCGTCACGATCAGATGCACGCGCAAATGGCACTGATACGCGTCGCCGGTGCATTCGTACAGTCGCGTCGTGTCGCGCGTCAAACTGTGATGAAACGAACTGATCGCCGTATCCAGATCCTTCGTGAACTCGCGCGTCTCGCGTCCATTCAATTCGTGCTGGATCATCGCCGCAATCTGCCGGATCTGCACCGACGACAGCGCCATTCCGACGCTGTACAGCGGATCCACCGTGTTGCCCGCGTCGCCGATGATGTACCAGCGGTCCGCCGAATAATGCTGCCGGCATTCCCACATGTAAGAGCCGTAGAAATTCGTGTCCGCTACCGTGCCGCTGCGCACCAACTCGACAATCACCTCATGTTCGCGCCCGACGCACTCGAGGAACTGCTCCATTGTGCGCACTTGCCCGTGCGGGTAAACGTCCTTGCGATAGGTGATCCCGATGCTGATAAACGGCGTGTTTTCCGGCGAGCGCATCGGAATGCACCAAATCCAGTTTCCCTTGCCAAAGAAATGGTGCGTCGCGAAATAAGGAACGAACGCGCGATTCTCTTTTTTGATAGCGTGGATGCGCCCCAGAATGTCGGGATTGAAATTCGCCAGCCGGAACCAGAAGACGTCCTTCTGCTCCGCGACTTTGTCGTTGAGCTGCAGCAATTTCGCCAGCACGCGGTTGCGGCCGGTCGCGTCGACCAGCCAGCGCGTTTGCAGGACGTGCTCTTGTTCCGCCACGTCTCGTACCGCGACCGTATGCGGCCCGCCATCGCTGCTCAGGTCGACGCCCGCAACGGTACCGTCGATCATTTCCACGCCGTTTTCGATGTTGCGCCGGCGCACCTCGCGATCAAATGTGAAACGGTTAATCTGAAAAGAGAGCAGCGGCGGCACGGTTGGTGTTTCGTCGACGACGTACGTGCGGTCCTCGGGCCGGTCGATCTCCGGCTTGAAATAATAGGTCAGTCCGTACTTGGGAAAATGCTGTTCGATGAGATAGGGGCCGAGTCCGAGTTCCAGCAGGAAATCGATGGTAATTTCGACGAAAGACTCGCCCACAATCGGTCGATTTTTGTGCGGCCCCTCGACTACGGTTACTTTCAGTTCCGGGAAGCGCATGCGCAGGTAGGCCGCTGCGAGCTGGCCCGTCGCTCCCCCGCCCATCACCAGAACGTCGGTCGTCGCCGCGCTCATGCAGTCAACTCTTTGTTTGCGCTCGCGACGCGTTCAAGCGCCGATCGATCCCAGTTTCCGAGCGACGCGCCCGCATCGTACGTGCTTTGTGCAAAATCCATCAGCGCGCGAGCCGGAGAATCGCTGCGCCGCACCTCTTCATACGGCAGGAAGAATTCCTTAATCTCTTTGCCATAGAACGCCGCTGCCGGCCTTACAGGCGTTTGCGCAAAGCCCGGCGGCTCAGGAGCGGCGTAGGCATAAAACGCAGCGTCGATCACGCCTTCGTTTCCGGGCCAAAAGCCCGCGCTGATCACTTCATGCGAGTAAGCCTCGCGCGTAATCTTGTCCGCGCCGGGACGCTCCGGTGCGCGCCGGCCGGAGAATCGGGTCACCGCTAAATCGAAGCTGCCCCAGAAAAAATGCACGGGGCTCGATTTGCCCAGGAATCGCGAGCGGAATTCCTCGAGAACCGGTTCGACGGAGAGCAGCACCCTCCAAAAACGGTTCGCGTATTCCGGATCGTACGATGCGTGCACGCGGTCTTCGTCGAAGCGAATCGGATTGGGAATTTCCACCGGCATCGGCCAGATTTTCACGCGGATGCCAAGCGATGCGAGCGCGTCCATGAATTCGCTGTAAAAGTCGGCCACCGAACGCGGCGCCAATTCGATCTCGCGCTTCTGCCCATCGCTCGCTTGGATCTCGAGCGCGTGCTTCAAAAAGTCAAACTGCATCTCGAACACGCCCTCGCCGTAGGGAATCGGTTGCGTCGTAAGCCCGCGACTATTCACGTGCAGCGTAATGCCCCACCAATGATTTAGCCCCGGGCACAGCGCCAGCTTCACCTTGCCGGCCATCTGCGTCCACATGTGCAGCGTCGCTCGGGTCGGTTCCCATTCTTTCAGAGGCAGCGCCGGCCATGCATTCTCTTCGGCGCGTTTTGTTTCGGGATTCATGTTGTCACCTCGGCAGCCCGAAGGGAAGCCAATGAAGACTGCGCCACGCGGCCAGTTATTCGAGAAACATATCGTCCACGTAGCACCAGCGCCAGTCTTCGCCCCGCTCGAAGGACTGGATGATCGGATGTTTCGTCGCGTGAAAATGTTTTGTGGCGTGCTTGTTCTTCGACGAATCGCAGCAGCCCACGTGCCCGCAAATTAGGCACAGCCGCAAATGAACCCACGTGTCCCCCATTTCGAGGCACTCCTTGCAGCCTTTGCCGCTGGGCGTAACTTTGCGAATCTCGCTGACGTGCGCGCACGCTTGAGCCATGGCAAGCACCTCTGCGCAGATTCTACGCCAGCCGCCCTCTCTCGCGCGAGCCAAGAAAGCTCGGTGAACTAAAGCCGCCGCCGCAGCACGTTCCAACGGTTTCCACTGTGAACAGCGATTACGGCCGATGGGTCTTTAGTGGAGAACTCGTTGCCAGGAACAATCGCGCCGCGGCCTGGCCCATCGCTTTATATCCGGCGTCGCCCGGATGCAGATGATCGCCGGAATCGTACGCCGGCAAAAAGCGGCCGGGGCTGCTTGGATCGCGCGTCGCTTTATCGAAATCAATCACGCCATCGAACGCACCGCTCGTGCGGATCCAATCGTTAACTGCTTCGCGTTCCGTCTCCCCGTCCGGCGTTTCGTAAAACGCTCCTTCGAACGGCGTCAGCGTGCCGCCGAAAACGCGGATGCCGTGCGCATGCGCGCGTTCCGCGATTTGCCGAAGCGCACCGATGATCTCTTCAGCGCTCACCGCGTCGCCGGCATACTTCCCGCCGCGCATGCGCGGCCATCCGATGTCGTTGATTCCTTCCAGGACGATCAAGTAGCGCACACCATCCTGTGCGAGCACGTCGTGGTCAAAACGCGCGAGCGCGTTTGGCCCATCCACATCGTGCAAAATCCGGTTGCCGGAGATTCCCTCATTGAGAACGGCGAGCGGGCCGGAAGGCCCGCCGGCTTGCCGGGCAAGTTGCTCCGCCAGAACATCCGGCCAGCGATGATTCGCGTCTAGCGTGGCATACGCTCCGTCAGTGATGGAATCGCCTAGTGTCACGACCGCCGCAGTGCGTTCGTTCGCCAGCACCTCGACCCCCGAAAGCCAGTACCACGATTTCGCCGTCTTCGCGACGGGCATGTCCGCGCTTGCGGCGAAGTCTCCCGGCCCGGTAATGTACGTCGTCTGGTTGCCCAACTCGTGCCATGTCGCCGGGCCAGTCGCTGTAGGGAGAAACACGCTAACCGCAACTCTTGCCAACGCGGGCAAGTCCAGGCGCACAGGATCGCTCAGGGCCATCGCACCTGGCGGAATGGTGAACGACGGACGGCCGCTGAACGTGAGCGTGCGATCGGTGCCGGGAACGATCGCCGCACCTTTGTCTGCGAGGGCCGCGTGCACGTCGCCAAGCGTCACCGCCGCGCTGCCAAAGGCGTTCGAAAATCGCACGCGCAGCTCCTTGCCGCCGACGCTCACGCGCACGATCATGCGCAAGGTCTGGTTGCTGAAGCCGGCATCGGACGAGCCCTGGCGCCCGGCGTCCGCAGGAGGCATTTGCGGAGACGCGGCCCATGTGCCCACCCAGTGTTTGCCTGCCGCCTGCCCCACCACAAGGCCGGGCCGCAAAGCACAAATCAGAAGAAGAGTCGCAATGCGAGATGACTGTCGTGCGACGGACGAAGCAGAGTTCATATTCGTCTCCGGTCGCCGCGAGTATACAACGCGAATCAGTCCGATTTGCTGGGGAAGAGAATTCTGTGGCTGCCGCTGCCGGCTTCATATCCTTGGCTGAGAGAAGCACGGGTCATGGAAATTGCCACGGCCTAATGATGCACAAAGCCACTGCGACGTCCGTTCCGGCCGCGAATCAGTATTTGCTGAAGTACTGGACAACTTACTTACTGCCAACTAACATCAGTTTATTCCCGGAGCTTTTCAGTTTATGACTGACTGGCAACGTTCCCTCTCTTTCGCCACACTGTGTTGGTTGTTTTTCTGTTTGGCGCGCTCCTCCAGCGCACAAACTGCCTGTGCTGGTCCGCCGCCCATTCGCGGAACCGCCAAAGGCAACATTTTCACTGAACAGCAGGAAATGGATCTCGGCGACGCCATGCAGCAGCAACTTGAGCACAATTTAAGTGTTGTCCACGACGACCAATTGAATTCCTACCTGAACCAAATTGCTCAGCGGTTGCTGGCACAGATGCCACCCACGCAAATGAAATTTCACGTCGTTCTTGTGAATCTGCCTATCGTCAACGCGTTTACCATGGTCGGCGGGCGAATCTACGTCACACGGAAGCTTGTCGTATTTGCGCGGAGCGAAGACGAACTTGCCGGCGTTCTGGGTCATGAAATAGGGCACGCCCTAACTCACCAACCCGCTGCCGGTATGAGCGTTCTATTTCGTCAAGTGCTCGGCGTTACCCAGGTGGGCGATCGCACCGATATTTTTCTCAAATACAACCAGATGCTCGAGAATATCAGGCGCAAAAACCTGCATGTCAATCTTGAGGAAGATCGTCAGAACGAGATCGTTGCCGACAGTTACGGGCTTTACGCCATGATGCGTGCCGGTTATTCGTCGCAGGCAATGGCCAGCTTTTGGGATCGCCGAGCGCAGACGCAGGGTAAGACAGGGAACTGGCTTACCGACTTGTTTGGTGCCACCAGTCCGAACGAGCAGCGCCTCCGCCAAATGCGCCTCTACAATCCCGCGATGCCCGCCGGCTGCATCGCGTCCCGTCCGAGCCAAGCGAACTCCTCATTTCAAGCCTGGCAACAATCGGTCATTGCCTATACCACTTTTACCGGAACGGGGTCTCTCCCGGGCTTGCTGTGGAAGCGTCAGCTCTCGCCGCCGCTCGAAAGCGAAATCAACAACGTAAAGTTCAGCCCCGACGGCAAGTACTTGCTTGCTCAGGATGATTTTAGCGTCTACGTGCTCTCCCGAGAGCCCCTCAAGTCCATTTTTCACATTCCCGTAGACGACGTTGAGCCTGCTGCATTCACGCCGGACTCTCAATCCGTTCTGATCTGGACCAAAGCGCTGCACGTTGAAAAATGGAGCGTGGCTTCGCAGACCCGGACCGAAGTGCATGAAGTCGTGACGCCCGAATCTTGCCTCCAGTCCGATGTTTCGCCGGACGGCTCTGTTGCCGCTTGCATCGAGACAGCTGACGTCGATAACAGCTTGCGTTTTAATTTATCGCTCCTCGATACCGGAACCAACGCCTCGATCGTCGTCAAGCAGAATTTCTACCAGATGACCGCCAGCGATCTTTTTCAATTCTTGTTTCTTGCGCTTCTGCAACGCCGATCCGGTTTTTTTTACATGGATTTCTCGCCCGACGGGAGATATTTCGCAATCTCCCGCGGCAATGAAGAGCTAGCCTGGGATTTGCATACGCGCTCTCCCGTGAAACTAGCCCCTCCAGTCAAGAAAGTCATGAGCGGTGGGTTTGCGTTCGATGGGCCCGATCGTGTCGTGGGAGTTAACGCGTTCGATCCCAGGAAATCAGGGAGCGCGCAGTTTCCATCCGGGCCTGCTGACGCCCCCATCGCGTTCTACCAGCAAGCCCTGTCTGCCCCGGCCCACGGCGATGGCATCCTCGTGCGGCCGGCGGGCGACAACGCCGTTGCATTGGTCGACCTGAAAACGAGCAAAGGCATTTTGACGAGCAAGATATCTGCGCTGGACGTCTATGACAATATCTACGCGCGACCGCAGCCCGATGGCACCGTCGGAATGTTTGACCTCGGCACTCGTCAGTTGATCACCTCTACGCCATTGCTGGGCCATTGGATCGGTCATCTCCGCACCGCGGACATCTCCTCTGACTTAAAATGGTTTGCGGGTTCCGGAGCAACTCGTGGTGCGATCTGGAACCTGGCGACTGGAGATCGCGTTTTCCACGTCCGCGGATTCACCGCGTGTGGATTCTCTTCACAGGACAATCTCTATGCTGGCTTCAGTCCCTACCTTAAGGAAAAAGGAAGCATCGGTATTCTGAACCCTATCAGCAATACAATTCAATCGGGCGTCAAGCTGGATGAAAATGTCCAGGTCGGACAGCTCGGAATGGTTCTCTTGTATTTTCGTCGCGAAAAAGGGAAGTGGAACGGGCCCCTCGATTTTGAAGTTCACGATCTAGCCACCGGAGCGACGCTTTGGACAAAGCGCTTTTCTCATGTCGTTCCGCAGGTTTTGGGTTCACCCTCCGATGGAGAGATGACCTTGATTTTGCCGCTGGATAGCGATGAGGCAAGAGAAGAAGAAAAACAAAACGCGGCTCTTCTCGCGGAAGCAAAGGCAGTTTCATCGAAAGAGACCGCGCGCCTGATTCAAGTCGTGAACGCGCCAGACGGAAAGCTCCGCGCCGAATTTGTCGTCGATACCGGGAAAGGCTCATTCACGGTTCGTCAAGCTTTGCCGGCAGGGAAGTGGGTGGTTGTTGCAGACAATGAGAACCGCGCTCTTGTTTATTCCTTGGATGGAAAACTCACCGGCCGCCTGTTTGGCACGGATCCAACTGTCTCAGGTTCGAGCGGCGCTCTGGCCCTTGAGAGCCAGACGGGAACCGTCGCCGTCTACGATCTCGCTACACTGACCGAACGCGAGGAACTGACCTTTGGCATGCCCTTGGCTTTTTATCAGTTCGTGGACAATGGCTCGAAACTTTTTGCCGTTACCGCCGACCAGACAGCCTATTTGTTCAGCTTGGAGCAGCCAAGGGGAAACTGAGACCTTCGGCGTGCAGCTCCTGTGGACAGGCTCTTAGGAATAAATGGTGCCGAGGGGCAGAGTTGAACTGCCTACGCCGGCCTTTTCAGGGCCGCGCTCTACCGGTGAGCTACCTCGGCACAGGAACAACCTGCGATTTTACGGACGCGCAACACGCGTGTCAAATCGCATCCAACGAGCGTACAATCGGGCCACAGGAAGAACAGGGGTGCTTATGCCGCGCATCGCCATTGTGCTGGCGCTGGCCTCGCTTCTGGCGCCCATAGCGGCGGCGCCCGAGGATTCGCCGCAAACTCCGCAGATTCACGTGGCCACACGCCTGGTCGAAGTCGGCGTGATCGTCCGCGACAAAAACGGTCCGGTCGCAAATCTAACGAAAAGTGATTTCGCCTTACTTGACCGTGGCAAGCCGCAGCAAATCAGCAACTTCAGCGTCGATGCCGCCGTGTCCGCACAACAATCACCGCAGCAGCCGCTGCCGCAAAATACATTTTCCGATTTGCCGCGGTATGGCGCCACCGCGCCGCGTAGTGTCACTGTCGTTCTCCTCGATAACCTGAATACTCTGTACAGTTCCGTGGCCCAGTCCAAGTATGAGCGTTCGCCCTACTGGCTCGAGGATCTAGCTCTTCAAAACGCGAAGAACCATCTGATCGAATTCATAAAACAGCTTCAACCGCAGGACCGCGTCGCCATCTATGGCCTTCGCGATTCGTTGTATGTATTATGCGATTTCACCAGCGATCGTGATCAGCTCCTCACCATTTTGAAAAACTATGATACAAGACCCCTCACCAATCGCGAAGTCGTCGAGCCTGGCAACACGATGGTGATTACGGGCGGGCATGATAATCCGGCGGTAGACATCTTCGGCCAGGCTGGCGAATTCGAGAACGGAGCGTCGGCGCGTTTGGCGAGCGGGGCGAATGACACTCGCAGCATAGAGACCATGGCCGCCTTAAAGGCCATTGCCGCACATGTCGCGAACATCCCGGGACGTAAGAACCTGGTCTGGCTCACCGCCAATCTTCCCTTTTCCGGCGCGGCGATGGCCCAGGCGTTGAGTCCCGCGAATATCGCCGTTTATCCCGTCGACGCGCGCGGGCTGCTGACCCGTTCGCCCATGGTGCTGGCGGATATTCCTGGTACGGCCGATGCCGACGACGTTTCCGGGGCCAGCGGCCACATGGATAATATGCCGGCTCAGTCCCCTCAGCCGATCGGCATCGCCACCATGCAAAAGCTCGCCGACGAAACCGGCGGCCAGGCCTTCGTCAACACCAACGACATTACGGGCGCCATCCGCAAAGCCGTCGAAGATTCCGCCGTCACGTACACGCTCGGCTTCTACATCAATCGCGATGCCCTCGATGGAAAATTCCACGAAGTCAAGGTAGAGGTGAAACGCGCCGGCCTGAGCGTACGTTATCCCAAGGGCTACTTCGCGTTCCCGGACACGGTGGCCACCAGTGATGAAGATCAGGCTAGGCTCCTCAGCGCCGTGCAGAGCCCGATAGAATCGTCCATGATTCCGTTGCAGGCCTCGTTGGAGCGAACCAATCAACCGCGAGCGAATTCCCTGAATCTAGCGTGCTCGATAGACATTCACAACATTCAATTGGTGCAAAGCGGCAACCTGCGCAAAGGCGCCATCGTGGTGTACGTCATTGGGCAGAACGCAGCCGGCAAGGTGATCCACCAATGGGGTAAGACCTACAATCTTCAACTCACGGATGATCAGTACGCGGCTTTGCTGAAGAGCGGCATCCCTTTTCGCCAAGGCATCCAGCTGCGCCCTGACGTCACTACCCTTCGCGTGGTCGTGGAAGACCCGAGCACCAGTCAACTCGGCAGCCTCATCATTCCGCTGTCTCAAATCAACTGAATCGTATCGTGCAAGCCATGCTGGGAAGAACAATCACTTCATTGATTCGTCGAATTCGCGCATCCACTCTTTCTTCTTGAGCACTTCGCGCGCGCGCGAGCCGTCCGGAGGGCCAACGATTCCGTCCTTTTCCATCAAGTCAATCAGCCGCGCGGCGCGCCCGTAGCCCACGCGCAAACGCCGTTGCAGCGTGGAAGTCGACGCGCGCCCCATTTCGCAAACCACGCGCACCGCTTCCTGATACAGCTCGTCGTCCACTTCTTCGCCGCCATCCGCCGCGCCGTCAGCGGACGCCGCGTTTTCATCCTTGGGAGGCTTGAGCAGCTCTTCGTTGTAAATCGCCTTGGCTTGCTCGCGCCAAAATTCGCAAACCGACGCAACTTCGGACTCCGTGACCAGCGGCCCGTGAATGCGATGAATGCGCGAAGAGCCCGCCGGCAGATACAGCATGTCGCCACGGCCGAGCAGCGATTCCGCTCCGTTGGTATCGAGAATGGTCCGCGAATCCACTTTGCTGGCCACGCGGAACGAAATGCGCGCCGGGAAATTCGCCTTGATCAAGCCGGTAATCACGTCGACGGAAGGCCGTTGCGTCGCTAGAATCAGGTGAATGCCCACAGCTCGCGCCATCTGCGCCAGCCTCGTGATCGATTCCTCCACGTTCGTCGTGTCCACCATCATCAGATCGGCCAGCTCGTCGATGACGATCACGATGTACGGCAGCGGCTTGTGCTCCGTCTCTTCCGTGTCGTCGAAGAGCGAAAGCGAAGTTCCTTTTTCGAACGTGCGATTGTATTGATCGATATTGCGCACGCCGCGCTGCGCCAGCAGTTTGAGCCGCCGTTCCATTTCGCGCGTTGCGTTGCGCAGCACGTTTGACGCCACCTTGGGATCAGTCACCACCGGCGTGAACAGGTGCGGAATATCCTCGTAAAGTCCCAGCTCGATGCGCTTCGGGTCGATCAGCACTACCTTCATTTCGTCGGGCGTCGATTTGTACAGCATGCCCATCAGCATGGAATTGATGAACACGCTCTTGCCCGTTCCCGTAGCTCCGGCGATCAGCAGGTGCGGCATTTGCGTCAAGTCCGCCGCGCGAATGTGGCCCACCAGGTCTTTGCCCAGCGGCAGCGCCAGCTTCGTCGAGGAATGCGCAAACTCCGCCGACTCGATCAGTTCGCGAAGCGCGATCGTTTCGCGGTGCGGATTCGGCACTTCGATTCCCACCGTCGATTTTCCCGGAATGCGCTCGATCAAAATCGATTCCGCCTTGAGCGCCAGGCAAAGGTCGTCCGCCAGTCCGGTGATGCGGCTGTACTTGATCCCCGCTTCGGGCTTCAGTTCGAACGTGGTGACCACGGGGCCCGGATTGATTTGTGTGACGTGCCCGGCCACGTCAAATTCCCCGCACTTCTGCTCAATGGCCCGCGCGTACTCCTTCAATTCCGATTCGGTCATGCGCTCGCCGCGTTCGGAGAGCCGCAACAGCCCCGGGGAAGGGAGGCGATACGCGGTTTTGCCTTTTGCGATTCTTGGCTCGGAGCCCGTTCGCCGCGGCGGCGTTTCGACGTCCGCGCGCTCGCTGAATGTAATCGCCGGCGCTACGCGGCGAGATTCCGTTTCGTGCTCTTCGATCTCTTCTTGCTCATCTTTCACGGCGCTTGTCTTCGCGGATTTCAGTTGCGTCACCACGGCAGGGCGGCCCGCAATTTTGATCTCTTCCACGCGACGCCGCAGTTTTTCGGAATCGCGCTCCTCGCGCCAATCTTTCACGCGGTCGATAAGCGCGTGGATTCGTTTGCCCAGGAAACCATTCTTGCCGAGCGGCCCGCTCATCCAATTCGCGGTTCCGGCAAACGTAAACTGCGTGGTCAGGAACAGCCCGGCAAAAATGCACGCGATCGACACCACATGCGCGCCGATCGAATTGAATCCCGCGCGCAGCATTTGCGCCACCAGTTCACCGAGCATTCCGCCCGGCGGCAGCGCTCCGCGAACATCCGGCAAGCCCAGCAACGCAAATTCCGCCGGCAGCGCAAAAAAGAAAAGCGTGGCGCCGATCACCTTGGCAACCGGAGCCGCCATCTTCTTGCTCCGGAACCACGGCACCGCCAGCAGGAACAGTCCGATGGGAAGCAAGAACGCCGCGTAACCAAGGCCCTGGAAGAAAAGGTCGGCGATGTGCGCGCCTACAGGGCCAATCCAGTTGTGCGCCGGCCCGCCAATCGGCGGTGGCGCGGAAACATTGAACGATGCGTCCTGCGGCGAATACGAGAGCAGGCTCAGCGCCAGCAGCACGCCAAGCGTCGCCCCGATAAAGCCGACCAGCTCATTAATGCGGCGGTTTTCCGTCAGTTCGAATATGCGCACAAGAATCTCCTGGGCTGTGGGGAAGGCCTCAACGTCTTCATGGGATGCGCGGGCGCCATCACGCATGCCCCATGTGGAGGAACACCAGCGCCAGAATAACGATACCCAGCAAAATCCGATAGTAAATGAATGGCTTCAGCGTGCGTACTTGCAAATAGCGCAAAAAGAAGGCAATCACGATCATGCCCACGATTGCCGAGACCGCGATGCTGACGGCAATCGTCGACACGGGAATCGGCAGCGTGCCCGCGTGGTGCATCTTCATCAGCTTCGGCAATTCCACCGCCGCCGCGCCCGCAATCACCGGCGTCGACAGAATGAACGAAAATCGCGCGGCCGCCTCGCGCGTCAGCCCGCGAAACAATCCTTCCGTAATCGTAATTCCGGAGCGCGACACCCCTGGGCAAAGCGCAAAGGCCTGTGCGATGCCGATCGCCAGCGCGTCTCCAAATCTCACGCCCTCCATGGTGCGCTCGCGTCGTCCCACATACTCCGCGTACCACATCAGCAGCCCCACAACGATCAGCGCCGCCGCAATCAGCGGGATGTACCAAGATTCGCCCTGGCGCTCTTCTATCTTATGCTGGAACAGAAAGCCTACAATCGCCGCCGGAATCGTTCCCGCCACAATGTACCAAAACATTTTCCGTTGGTGTTCCACGTATTCGTAGCTCGCGCCGCGCGGGTAGTGAAAACCGACGCCCGCGGCGACCAGCTCGACCCAGTCGCGCAGAAAATAGAGCAGCACCGCAAGCAGCGTGCCGGTGTGCAGTGCCACGTCGAATGCCAGCCCCGGATCCGGCCACCCGGCCAGCCACGGGAACAGAATCAGGTGCGCCGTCGAGCTCACCGGCAGAAATTCCGTCAAGCCCTGAATGATCGCCAGCACAATGGCCTGGTAGAGGTGCATGGTTCTTTATTTCTCCTCGGTAGCGCGCGCCGCAAGCGGCTTGGACATAGCGAACGCGTCCAGGCCGTCCGGATAATAATTCGCCAATCGGCCGTGGCTACGATAGCCGTGCTTTTTCCAGAACGCAATCGCCGCTTCATTGTTCGTTGCTGTTTCCAGCCACACCTCGGCGACGCCGCGTCTCTTCATTTGCGCTTCAGCGCGCCCCAGCAGCGCCGAGCCGACACCCGTTCGCCGGTAAATTTCCAGCACGTCGATGGTGATGACGTGCCCGTGGATTGTCCGGCTCGTCGTAACGATGAAGCCGGCGATTCTCGGCCCCTTAACTCGCGCCTCCGCCACGATGCATTCCGCGCCGCGCAGGCTCAAATACCACCTCAGCTCCTCGCGCGTGTACGCCACCGCCGGCGAATAGCAAACCTGATCGATGACGTAGAGCGTTTCGAAGTCCGCCTCGCGCACGGATCGCAGCGAGAATCCTGCCAGGGAAGGGAATCGCCGAACCTTCATTTGCCCTGCCTCTTTCTCTTTCGTTTCTGCTCCGCGACGTAACGCGAAAATGCTCCCAGCGCGTCTTCCCACATGCGGTCGATATAGGCGCGCAACCCCAGCAGCGCCTCCGGGTTCAAATTGAAATAGTGGCGCGTGCCTTCCCGCCGTTCCGTCACCAGCCGCGCCTGCCGTAAAATTTTCAAATGTTGCGAAACCGCCGGCCGCGTAACCGGCAGCCCCTCGGCCAGCTCCCCCACGGTCATCGGCCGCCGGCGCAGCCGCTGCAGCATGGCTTGCCGCGTGGGATCGGCAATCGCCGCCAGTTCCTTCGAACCGTAAGCCATAACTAACTGTAAGTATATACTTACCGTAATGTCAAGCACACACTGACCCATTACCCACAAAGCAGCTTGGTTACAATCAACGGCGGAAAGGAGCTTACGGCGCGCTTACACTTCGAGAATTACAGGCAGGATCATGGGCCGCTTGGACGTCTTTTTGTTGAGGAATTTCTTCAGGTCCACGCGAATCTTTTCCTTGATGACGCTCCAATCGCCCTTCTCTTCCAAGTTTGATTGCTCCATGGTTTTCAGGATCACGTTGCGGGCCAGCGTCATCAGCTCCTGTCCATCGTCCATCGGGAGAAATCCGCGCGTCACGATTTCCGGCGAAATTTCCATTTTTCCGCTGTGCTTGTTTATGGCAATGATCGGAACCACCACGCCGTCTTCCGCCAGATGCCGGCGGTCGCGAATCACCACGTCCTCGATTTCTTCGAGCGACCCAGAATCGACGCACACGCGTCCTACGGCCACAGGCTCTCGCCGGAATGCTCCGTCCGCGGTGAACTCGATCGGCTGTCCGGATTCCACCATCAGGATTTCACCTGAGACCGAGCCCACTTGACGCGCCAGCGCCGCGTGCTGGAAAAGTTGTCGGTATTCGCCGTGTATCGGCACGAAATATTTTGGCCGCACCAGGTTCAACAGCAACTTCATTTCCTCCTGGCTCGCGTGCCCGGAGACGTGTATCGGCGCCGACCTGCCGCTTTCGTAATAGACCAGCACGCGACGCCGGAACAGATGGTCGATCATCCGCGAAATCGCCTTCTCGTTTCCGGGAATGATTCGCGCGGACAGAATCACCGTGTCGTTTTCTTGGAGCTCCAGCATCCGGTGATTGTCGACCGCGATGCGCGAAAGAGCGGACATCGGCTCCGCCTGGCTTCCCGACGCAAGCACCACGATTTTTCGCGGATCGAACGATTTTATGTCCTGCGGCCGGACCACCGACCCGTCGGGAATCCGCAGCTTGCTCAGCGAATGCGCAATCTCTACGTTGTCGGACATGCTGCGGCCGATGAAGCTGATTTTCCGCCCCTGTTCGGTGGCAATGTCGATGACCTGCTGAATGCGGTGCACGGAACTGGAAAAGCACGAAACCACCACGCGCTTCGGCGCGGCGCGGAAGAGCTCCTCGAGTCTCGGCCGCACGGCCCGTTCCGAAGGTGTGTAGCCCGGCCGTTCCGCGTTCGTCGAATCGGCAAAGAGCGCCAGCACTCCTTCTTCCCCATAACGCGCGAAGCGGTGCAAATCGAAAGGTTCGCCGTCGATCGGCGTCGGGTCCACCTTGAAGTCGCCGGTGTGAATCACGATTCCGAGCGGCGTGCGGATCGCCAGCGCCACGCATTCGATGGTGCTGTGCGTCACGTGGACGAATTCCACTTCAAACGGCCCCAGCGTCACCTTCATTCCCGGCGAAATTTCGCGCAGGTCCGCTTTTTCCAGCAAGCCGTGCTCTTCGAGCTTTTTTCGCACCAGCGCCAGCGTGAAGCGCGTTCCGTAGACGGGGCAGTTCAGGTCCGGCAGCAGATAAGGCACCGCGCCGATGTGATCTTCGTGCGCATGTGTCAAGAGCAGTGCACGCACGCCGCGGTTTTGCTTCAGGTACGTGATGTCGGGAATCACTATGTCGACGCCGAGGAGCTCCGTTTCCGGAAACATCAGGCCCGCGTCGATGGCGAGAATGTCCTCGCCGTAGCGGAGGGCCATCATGTTCATTCCGAACTCGCCCAGCCCGCCGAGCGGGACCATCCACAAAGAAGGTTTACTCAATTGTGTTGTTTCGTCTCACTTTCTCGGATTATCGTATCACACGGAGCGGTCTTGGAGTGTTTGGAGCAAGCAGGGGCGGCGCAAGCAAAAGGCTATTCGAAACGCAGCGCTTCAATCGGATCCAGCCGCGCCGCTTTCTGCGCCGGATAGAATCCAAAAAACAACCCTACGAACAGCGCAAATGCCGCCGCGATGACGATTGCCGACGGCGGAATCTGCATGGACCATGCCAGCGTGCTCGCGAGCAAGCGCGACGCAAATATTCCGACGAAAACTCCGCAGATGCCGCCCATCAAGCTCACGATAATCGCTTCCGTCAGAAACTGCATTTGAATATCGCGCTCTGTCGCGCCCACCGCCATGCGCACGCCGATTTCCCGCGTCCGCTCCGTCACTGACACCAGCATGATGTTCATGATTCCGATTCCGCCCACCAGCAGCGACACCGACGCGATGCACGCCAGCATCAGCGTAAACGTCTTGCTCGCCTCCTCCTGCGCCTCCAGAAATTGCGTGGGCGTACGAATACTGAAATCGTCCAGTTCCGTAGGCCGCAAATGGTGCCGCTGGCGCAGCACTCGTTCCGCAAGGTCGTTGGCCGGCCCGATCACGTCGGAAGATGTAGCCGAGCAAAAAATATCGTCCAGCCAGTAATTCCCGATCACCTTGCGCTGTGCCGTCGTGTACGGCATCGACGCCGTGTCGTCCTGATCCCACCCGTATGGCGTCATGCCCTTTTCCTTCAGCACGCCAATGACCTTGAACGGCAGTCCGCCCACGCGCACCGTCGCGCCGATGGGGTCTTCGTTGGGGCGAAAAAGTTGATTCACAACCGTTTGGCCCAGCAGGATCACCTGCGCGGAGCTGGCAACGTCGTTCTCGCTGAAATTGTTTCCTTCCGCGACCGGCCAATTCTTGATTTCCAGGAAGTTCGTTCCCGTGCCGCGAAAATGCGTGTACCAGTTCTCGTTTCCGTAAACAATCTGGATCTGTCCGTCGCTGTTCGGCGAACACTGCTTGAGCAGCGGAATTTCTTTCGGCAACGCCGCCTCATCGTCATTGGTCAGTGACTTCGTGCTGTCGTTGCCCGTGCGCACCCCGTTGACGTTGCGTCCGCCTGCCTCCACCCAAATCAAATTGTCGCCCAGATTCGCAATCTGCTCACGAATCTGCTGCGAGCTGCCCTCGCCAATGGCCACCGTGCAAATGACTGCGGCAATGCCGATGGTGATGCCCAGCATGGTCAGCGCCGTTCGCATCTTGTTGCGCGCCAGCACGCGCAAAGTCATGCGCGCCAGATCGCCGAATGCGGTGCTGTGGTTGTCTTTCGATTCAGCAGCCAATGTTAATCTCTCTCACCATGAGACGTATATCGTGGACGTTACGTTTTACGAATCTCGCGCGCACAGCAAACGCGCGAAAAGCCGCCTTCTCAGCGGTCGTGGTGCCCGCCGGCGAAAAGCCGCGCAACCGCCACCAAAACGACGGCTCCGACAAACGCTGCCGTCAAGCTGCCAAGCACTCCGCCCATGCGGATTCCCAGCTTGTAGAAAATCCAGCCGCCAACCACCGCTCCAATCAGGCCCAGAATAATGTCGGCAAGGCAGCCGAATCCCCGCCCTCGCCCCACGACTCCGGCCAGCCAGCCGGCAATCAGTCCGATGACGATCCATCCCAGCAGCCCGTGGCTGTAGTAGATGAACCCCATTGCGCTCCTCCGCCTGAATCGTTGTTGAACTTATTTCCGTCTTGCCGCGCTGAAAAATCCTGTTCTGCTCTTCAGCTCATGCAAAACACATAGCCCAGAATTTTGTACACAAGTTTGGCTGCCAGGAAGTCAGATGCGTGATCCCCATGCTGAGGTAACAGCTCCACCACGTCCGCGGCCACGATTTTTCGCGCCTTGGCCACCTCGCGAATCAGCGCCGTCACTTGATACCAGTCAAGCCCGCCGGGTTCCGGAGTGCCCGTCGCCGGCATGTATGCCGGATCGAATCCGTCCAAATCCACCGTCAGGTAAACGTGCTGCGAAAGGTCGGCGACGACGCGCGGAATCCATTTCTCCGCCGGTGCTCGCGCGATATCGCGCCCCCAGTAAATTTTTGTCCGCAGGCGCGGAATCGCTTCCGCTTCCTCGATCGAGAGCGACCGGATCGCCACCTGCACCGCGGGACACATTTCCACCACGCGGCGCATTGCCGACGCGTGGCTCGCCGGATTGCCTTGATACGCTTCGCGCAGGTCTGCATGCGCGTCAATCTGCAGCACCGTCAAGTCCGGAAATTTCTTTACCGCGGCGGAAACCAGTGGAGGCGTCAGCGAATGCTCCCCTCCCAGCGCCACCGGAAATTTGCCGTCGGAGAGTAGCGCCAGCTCCGTCGTATGAATGTCCGCCAGCACTTTTTCGAGCGTTCCCTCGGCGGTATCGATCGGCGGCAGTGTGGCGATGCCGATTTTCGCGAAAGTCTCCACGCTAAGCTCTTCGTCCCACGTTTCCATGTTGCGGCTCGCCGCGATGATCGCGCCCGGGCCGTTTCGCGTGCCGTGCTCGTAGGTCGTCGTGCGCTCCAGCGGAATCGGAAAAATCACCGCGCGCGAATCTTTGTAGCGCGAATTCCCTTCGGGAATTCCACCGAAGTTTTCCGCCGGCATGGCCGTGTAAGTTTTCAGCAGCACCGTACAATGTCCTTCGATTTTATTTTTTTCTTTCTTCTTGCCGCGCTCTGTACTATTTATAGCCCGCAAAGACGCTTCGGAGGTGATACATTACCTGCGGGGATACTGAATGGCAAAGAAAAAGGGAGTGACCGAGAGAATTCTGCACGATCCGATTGCGGATCGCTTGACCCCGACCTATCCCCTGGATCTCTCGAAAGCGCGCACCGTTGATGAGCTCGTTCGCGCCATGGGACAGACCGCTTTCACTGCGCGACAAGTCGGCGACGCCGCAGACGTTCTCGAAGCCATGGCCCGCGACCAGGATTGCTTTGTCGTGCTCACGCTTTCCGGCGCCATGACCGTCGCGAAGATGGGCCTGGTCTTTTGCGACTTGATCGATTCCGGAATTGTGAATGCCGTTGTTTCCACCGGCGCTCTGATGGCTCACGGCCTTGTCGAAGCCGCTGGCAAACAGCATTTCCGTTACGACCCTAAGATGGGTGACAAGGAGCTTTTTTTCGCCGGCTACAATCGCGTCTACGATTCTCTCGAGCCGGAACTCAATCTCGATTACATCGAGGAAATTGTCGAAGCGTTGCTCGAGAAATGGGATCCTGCGGAAACCGTTTGCAGTTGGAAGCTCAATCGCTGCATCGGCGAATATTTGATCCGTCACGCCCACGGACGCGGCATCCTGAAATCCGCCGTCGAAAAGAATGTCCCGGTCTTCATACCCGCTTTCACCGATTCGGAATTGGGCATCGATTTCGCCCTGCATCTTCGCCAGCGCCGCAAAGAGGGACGCCCCGCGCTGCGGTTCGATTCTTTCGCCGATTTCGAGCATTTCGCCGAGACCATGCTGGCGACCAAGCGCATGGGAATTTTCACCGTCGGTGGCGGAGTGCCGCGCAACTGGTCGCAGCAATTCGGCGTGTACGCGGAATTGCTCGCGCGACGCGGCTACGAAGAAATGCCCCTCAAGCGTTACAACTACGGCCTGCGCATTTGCCCCGAGCCGGTGCATTGGGGCGGACTTTCCGGCAGCACGTATACGGAAGCCGTATCCTGGGGAAAATTTGTGCCCAAGGATGAAGGCGGCCAATTCGCTGAAGTTTTTGAAGATGCCACCGTCGCGCTCCCGCTCATCGTCGGAGCCGTTCTCGAGCGCATCGGCTATTTCGATCGCCCTGCCCCAGCCAAGCGCGCGAAAAAAAGCGCTGGTTCAAACCATCACGCAGTTGCCCACAGCATTCGTTAAACGAAGCGCATTACTTTAAGAAGGAGTGAACCCATGAGTCCCAAAAATGACAAGCGCGGTCCCGATTACAATCAGTTGGAAGCAGGAACGTCCCACGCCAAACCGATTCTCCACCAGCATGCCCATGAGATCCAGCCTTATGGAAAAATTGCCAAGCTGCCCATCGCCCTCGATGAAAAAGTCTGTGCCTCGAGCGCTGAGAACCTCAACCAGCTCCTCGCGGATACCATGACCCTTCGCGACATGTACAAGAAACATCACTGGCAAGTCTCCGGCCACACTTTTTACCAGATTCATCTGCTCTTTGATAAGCATCACGGCGAGCAGGATGAACTGGTCGACGCCGTTGCCGAACGCATTCAGACCCTCGGCGGCGTCAGTCTGGCCATGGCCGCCGATGTTGCGGAGACCACCATCATTCCTCGGCCGCCTCGTGGCCGCGAAGAACTGCCTGTGCAGCTTTCGCGCCTGCTTGAGGCCCATGAGATCATTCTGAAGGAAGCGCGGACATTTGCGCGCAACGCCGCGGACGCAGGAGACGACGGCACGAACGATTTGCTGGTCAGCGAGGTGATTCGCACCAACGAATTGCAGGTGTGGTTCCTTGCGGAGCATCTCGTCGACACGCCCACCGTTCGCGCGGATGAAGCGAAGAGCGCCTCCGCCGGCCGCTAAGAACGACTCTTTCATTGATTGGGTTGAACGGGCTCGAATTCCGGCTCGCGTATCGTGTGCCGTGAACTTCACACGAGCTGAATTTCTTCTTCCAGCCTGATTCCGTATTTCTCGAACACCTTTTCTTTCACCACGGCGATCAAGAACTTCACGTCCGCCGCGGTTGCCCCGCCCAGGTTCACGATGAAGTTTGGATGCTTCGGAGACACCATCGCGCCGCCGTGCTGCGTCCCGCGCAAGCCCGCCTCGGAAATCAGATATGCCGTCGGCACCACGGGAAACGGATCGACCTTGATCACTTTCGCAAATGCCGCGTGCCATATTTTCGGCACTAGCTGCAGGTCCACATTCTTGAACGTGCTGCCGATGTTCGGGTATTCCATGGGATGTCGCTCCAGTCGGTAATCGATTTTCTCTTGGATTCCCGCCCTGATTTTCTGCATGTCTCCTTTGTCCAGATTCAGCGTCGCGCGCAAAATAATCTCACGCCCGTTCTTTTCCTTGAAAAGGCTGGACCGGTACCCGAATTTGCAAGCCGCGTTCTCGCGCGTGATGTTCGCCAGAGTTTCCACGTCGAAGCTTTCCACGCTCAAGATGCGGTCCTTGATTTCTCCGCGAAATGCTCCGGCATTTCCGCGAATCGCGCCGCCAACCGTCCCCGGCAGTCCCCCGGCCCATTCGAGCCCGCTCAGCGAATGTTCGATCGTGAATTTCAGGAGGTCCCCGACCGACATGCCCGCGCCCACGGTCATCATCTGGTGATCCACCCTGACCTGCATCACGCTGGGCTTCAGCACCACCCCGTTAAACCCGTCGTCGTCGATCAGCAGGTTCGTGCCGCCGCCGAGCACGAAAAGCGGCAGGCCTTGTTCGCGCGCAAACAGCACGCCGTTGCGAATTTCCTCCTCGTTCGCGGCCTCGCAAAAATATCGCGCCGGCCCGCCGATGCGGTAGTTGCTGTGCTCGGCAAGCGGTACTCCTTCCAGAATCTTCACGGTCGCGAGTTCTATTCCCTTCGTCATTTCATTTCCAGGCCTCTAGGATACCTGCAAATCCAGTATGACCAAGCGCGATGAAAAAATGGTTGCTCGCGGCGCACTCCGCCGGAACCGAGTGCAGCTTCACGATCTGGGTTCCGCGCGCGCCAAATTGACTTTCATCCGGGGAAGGCACAGACTCGCCGCCAAGGAGGTGCGGTCATGACCAGACGGTTATTCGCTGCCAGTTTGCTGTTCCTTTTTGCGGGGTCGCTGAGCCTGTTGGCGTCGCCGAACGGCGCGACACAAACCTGGAAGGGCTATGTCACCGATACCTACTGCGGCTTCAATCGCGTGAACAAAGCGCCGACGGCTAGTTGCACGGTGAAGTGCGTGCAAGAGCAGCACGCCAAGTATGCTTTCTTCAATTTCGCGGATAAGAAGGTCTACATCTTGAATCCGCAGGCCGAAGCCGCGAAATACGCCGGCGAGACAGTTGTCGTGAAAGGCGTCGCTGGCGGCAACGAGGAATTCGCTACGGAGAAGGGGACGAGCGTCGGCGCGATCATCACTGCGTCTTCCATCACGCCAACCAGCAAGTAAACACGAACTGCCCAGCCTCGCAAATCTCTATTGTCTCCGGTCAGCGCGCGCCGCGCACCTTCACGGCGAAATCACGTCCAGGTCGTTTGCCACCACGATCGCGCCGCGGAACGCCTGATGGATCTCCTGCACCATTTTCGTTTGGTCCGTGTTTCCCAGCGGCATGTAATGCCAGATGACCAGCAGCTTCGGCTTGGCTTTTGCCGCGATTGCTCCGAGTTGTTGTGCGGAAGTATGAAAAGAGGAAAAGTACGCCGCATTTCCCGCATCGCCTGGCGTCCCGAATACACTTCATGCACCAGCATGTCGCATCCGTCGCACGCTTCGGCCACGCTATCCACGGGCCGCGTGTCGCCGGAAATCACCATCGATTTTCCGTCCGCGTCGAAGCGATACCCCAGCGCTTCCTTCCAGCTTCCGTGCGCCACGGCAAACGCTGTGACTTTCACGTTCGTGTCCTGATAAACCACGCCCGGCTGTATTTCATGGACCACCACTTGATGCCCGGTCGTGGTCTGATGCTCCAGCCCTTCGATGCGAACCTGTATGTCTTCCGTGTACGCCTTCTCGATGTTGTCGGCCATCGCCTGCGTTCCCGCGGGGCCGTAAAGCTGTAACGGAACGGTGCGGTGCATCACCCACGGCGTCAGAATCAGGTCCGGCAATCCCAGCGTGTGATCGGAATGCAAATGCGTGAGAAACGCGATGTCCAATTGGCTCGCCAACAGCGCCTTGATCCCGTTGCGGTACGCTGCGGCCGCTTGCCGCACGATTCCTGTGCCCGCATCCACGATGTATGCCTTGCCGTTCGCCACAATCGCCAGCGAAGGTCCTTGTCGGTTCGGATCCGGCCGCGGCGTCCCCGTTCCCAGAAACACGACGTACACGCTGCGTCCGGCGCTTGCCCCGTTCGTTTCCTGCGCGCGTGCGTGATTGTCCGCAAGGAATACGCCGCTTGCTGGAAGAAGGATTGCGATGAGTGTCGAAACCGAGGAAGGGAACTTAATCGTCTTCGCCGACCAGTATTGCTGCCGCCAGCACCGTGCTCCACAGCCCGCGCTTGTCGCCCACGGCCGATTGCGTGATGTTCATCGTCCTGACAATTTTGTTTGAGATGCGGTAGACCTCTTTTTTTTCGTCCCAGGACAAATCTGGATCGAATTCCACGTTCAGGGTTGTCGCCAGCATCTCGGCGGCAAGCTCTTCCGCATACTCGCCGGCGATTTCCTCCGGCTCGCCGAACGAATGGTGTTCGGAGAGGTAGCCGTACATCGATTTGTCGCCCGGCAGCGCCACGCCCACCGACGCGGCGATCAATCGATGCGGCTCGCGCGTCTGATTTTCACTGATCACTACGAACGCCACCTGTCCGGGCTTCAAATGCTTCAAACCCTCGCTGCGCGAAATCAGCTTGCAGTGCGGCGGAAAAATCGAGGAGACGCGGACGATATTGCACGCAGCAATGCCCGCATTCCGCAGCGCGAGCTCGAAGCTCGAAAGCCGCTCCCGGTGTTTTCCCACACCTTTTGTCAGAAAGATTTTTTTAGCGACGAACGCCATGAAGTGCCGGGCTGCGCTGCCTCCGTTTAGGAGAGTGGAAGATGAGCTGCGCGCAAAAAGTAACAAGAAGCGAATACAGTGTCAATTCTTTTTCACGCTTGGCGTTACCTTTCGTCAGCGCTGCGATCCCGCCGCATTCGCTCCTGCGCTCCGCTCTTGCTCGTTGGTAGGCCCCCGTCGTCGTTAATTGATGCCCAGAACGATGCCGTGAGCAATCGCGTGCGTCAAATAAGCGCTCTCGATGCCGTAGCGCCCGTATAACCACCCCGTCAAAGTAGCGAAAAGAAAGTTGAAAAGGAACGCAAAGACGGTGAGCTCGATCGATGCCTGGATCGCTTGGCCGTGAAACAGAGCGACGAATGCGACGCTGCTCAACAATATTGCCAGCCATTTTTTCTTCAGCCAGAAGAAAAAGACGCTCATCAGGAAGAGATGAGAGAACGTTTCTGTAACTACCGTGGCGAAAGGAATTGTCGCCAGCCGTTCGATCAGCGTGCCTGGATTCTTCGGCAGCCCGATGATGTGCGATATCAGGGAAGCAAACAGTGCGAAAAAAACGCCGGTCACAATGGAAACGAAACATGCCCCCTTCCCCCAGTTCCGCGGTGAACGCTCTTGATATTCCCAAGCGCGGAGAAGCGGCATCTGCAGACCCGCGCGATCCGCCAGTCGCAGGCCGGGCCACGCGCAAAGTCCGCTGAAAATTGCCGATCCCAACGGGAAGCCAATCCAGAAATAGAGTGCGTGCCGGGTAGCTTGCTCTCCCGCGCCGGCAAACACGAAAGGAACGAAAAGGGCGCCGCCAACACCACTCAATACAATAATTAGAGTTATTCGTCGCTTGATCACTTTGGTCCAACACTGTGCTCGGTGTTCGCCGCCGAGGCATTCGCTCCTGCGCTCCGCTCCTGCTCCGCCGCAAGCGCCTGCTTCTCGATCGCCTCTCGCGCCGCGTCTGGAACGATCCGCCAATGCCCGTCCCCGGCGGGAAACTGCTTCGTTTTTTTGAGATACTCGATCAGTAGGTCACGGACTTCCTCGGTCGATCGGTAAACGATCGGCAAGTCCTTATACACGGAATATCCGCCGCCTCCCGTATAGCGATAATTGTTGATCGCCACTCGCAATTTCTGCGCCGGAGAAAGCGGTGCGCCGCGAAATGTGAGGTTTTCGATTCGGCTCCCCACGGGCTGCGCGAGATCCATTTCGTAGGAAACGCCTTCCGCGGAATCCGCGTCGTACCCGGGCAAGCGCATCCGCTTTCCCTCCGGCGCTGGCCACGCCGGATAGAAGCTCGCCGCATGTTCCAAAGCATCTTTCAACTGCGCGCCGGTCATTTCCACGGCGTACAGCGTGTTTTCGTAGGGGTAAATTCCGAACGCATCGCGAATCGTCACCGTCCCCGCCGCCACGCGCGTGCTCGGAATGAACATCGTCGCCAGCGACACGTCCGCGTGCGCATGCTGCATCTGCGCCCGTTGAATCGCGTCCACCAGCGGCTCATCTTCATAGCGCGCCAACGCACCATCGAAAGTTTTGCTCGTCGTGGCAATCGGCGTATTCAAATACGCCTCCACTTTTCTCTTATACGGTTCCAGCAGTTGCACGATTTCGGGATCTTGCGGAGTTTCTGCTGTCGGATGGATCGTTGTCGAAGTTTTCGACAGCACCGTCCACTTTCCCGAAGCATCTCGCTCCATCGTCACATCCGCGCGCGCCAGCGACCCTCCCCAATTCTTCGCCTGCGCCATCAGCACGCCGTTGACGACGAGCTTCGGCATTTCCTCATGCGTGTGTCCGTAGAACATGATGTCGATTCCCGGAACTTCCTCGGCCAGCTCCCACGCCGCGTTCTCCCCTTGGATCTGCACGCCGCCGGCAAACGGTCGGCCCGTTTCCGGATTGCGGTCCAGCCCCGAATGCACGATCACCACCACCAAATCCGATTTCGCCCGCACTTCCGGAATCACGCGCCGCGCCGCATCCACGATCGGCTCGAACGTGTACCCTTGATAGTGTGCGGGAATCTCCCATCGCGGCACGCCCGGCGTCACGAATCCCACGATGCCCACGCGAACGCCCGAAACTTTCTTGATGATGTACGGCTGGATATATCTCACGCCGCTCGAATACGTCTCCTTCAGATTCGCCGCCAGCCACGGAAAATGCGATTCGCCTTTCGCCTTCCACATCTCACGTTCGCCAAAATTGAACTCATGATTTCCCACGGCCATCGCGTCATAGTGCATCGCGTTGAAGGCCGCGATCTCCGGATTCGGCACGCTCGTGTCCTTCACCGCGAAATAGTACGCAAACGGCGTGCCTTCGGTGGTGTCTCCGCAATCGAGTAGCAGGGCCGTGGGCGTCGCCTCGCGAATCTGCCGCACCAGCGTCGCAATCTTTGCCAGCCCTTCATTTGTGGGACGGTTCGTCAACTCGTTCAGCGCCAGCAAGTGCCCGTGGGAGTCCGTCGTGCTCAATAGCGTCAGTGTGACGCTGGAGTTGTCTTCTTGCGCTGCGCCGCGCGAATCAGCGTGTCTCGCCGAAACGCAGCACAGCAGCAACAGGGAACTGATGAAGCCAAAAAGTCTACGCGCGGGTGTCATAGGCGGAAAAGTATCTCACGAACTTCCCTCCCGGGTTCAGGTCCGTTCGCGGAATGGTTCGCATCGCCGTGCGGAAATGTCGGAATTATTCTTGCCAGAGAGGAAGTGCGGGAGCCAGCAGATCGGTGATCGAAACCAGTTGCTTGAGGTCGTGTTGCGAGAAATCCTTTGCGCCTTTCGCCATTTTCGCTTTGCGCGAAACCTGCACGACGCCCAACACCTGATTCCCGCTCACAATCGGAGCGCTCATGATTTTCTGTATGGGCTCGTGGCGATGTTCGTTCAGCCTTACGCCTTCGAAAACGGAGGCATGCGGCACAATGTTGAAGTGATTCACGATCTCCGCGCGGCGTTCTCTCACCGTGCGCACCGCCAGCGCCGAATTGCTGGTCATCGGTATCTGCCCCACCGTTTGCAGTTGCTCGGGAACGCGGAAACGCAGAAATTTCGCGTCCGCCGTCAGCGCAAGCAAGGCAACTTCGTCGGGGTGAACCGAAAAGACGTGCCCCACGGCCTCTGCAATCTTCGCCAGATGCTCGGCGTCGAGCTTCGTCCCCCGATGGACCAGCCCGTTGATGAGTGTCGCGACTTCGGCAAGCGCGGATGCGGACATGCGAAAAAGTCTATCACACGAATCTTCTGCTGAGTCTTGCCGTGTAGCCGTCTTGCAAACACTTTGGCCGCTGTCTATACTGGAGCGTTTTAGAGGCACGCGTAACGGCCAACAGCGTCGCTGCGAACTGCTTCATGTTCCTGCGGAAACTTTTTCGGAGAGTGGATGGAGACCGCGGCGTCGAAACCTGACTCCAGTTATTTCTGGGACAAACTGCATTCTCTCAGCGGCATCATTCCCATTGGCGCATTTCTCGCCGAGCATTTCTGGTCCAATAGCTGCGCGCTCGTAAGCCCGGAAAGATACAACGCCACCGCCGCCGGCCTCGAGCAAATTCCCTGGCGTGTCCCCGTCGAGTTTCTGTTCATTTGGCTGCCCATCGCCTTCCACGGCTGCTACGGCCTTTATATTTGGTGGCGCGGCAAGACCAACGTCTGGGCCCATCCCTGGATGGCCAACTGGCTCTACACGCTCCAGCGCTGGACGGGAATCATCGCTTTCGCCTACATCATCTGGCACGTCTGGCTCGAACGGTTCGCCACTCACGGCATCAGCACATACGCCGGTGTCGCCCACGATTTTGCGAATCCTTATTACGCGGTCTTTTACGTCATCGGAATCCTGGCTGCTTCGTTTCACCTCGGCAACGGCATTTGGAATTTTTGTTGCAAGTGGGGAATTGCGGTCACTCCACGCGCCCAGCGCGCCGCCGGCTGGCTCGGCGCTTTCGTTGGAGTCACTTTCGCCGTCGTTGGACTTTTGATCGTTGCGGGATTTCTTTACAACTGGCACCCGTTCAGCGGATATCTCTGACCGAATGATGAGAGAACCTAAAATCATCGTCGTCGGTGGCGGCCTCGCGGGATTGATGGCCACCATTCGCATCGCCGAATCCGGCATGCCGGTCCAGCTTTTTTCCGTTGTGCCGGTCAAGCGCTCGCACTCCGTCTGCGCGCAGGGCGGCATCAACGCCGCAAAGAACCTGAAAGGCGAAGGCGATTCCACCTGGATCCATTTCGACGACACTGTTTACGGCGGCGATTTCCTCGCCAACCAGCCGATCGTCAAGGGCATGTGCGAAGCCGCTCCCGCGATCATTGATCTGCTCGATCGCATGGGCGTCATGTTCAATCGCACTCCGGAAGGCCTGCTCGACTTTCGCCGCTTCGGCGGAACTCTCTACCATCGCACCGCCTTCGCCGGTGCCACCACCGGGCAGCAGCTCCTCTACGCCCTCGATGAGCAAGTCCGCCGCTTCGAAGCCGAAGACAAAGTCCACAAATTCGAAGGCTGGACGTTTCTCTCCGCGGTCCTCGACGAGTCTCGCGTATGCCGCGGCATCTGCGCCATGGATTTGCGCACCATGGAAGTCCGCACTTTTCCCGCCGACGCGGTGATTTTCTGCACCGGCGGCATCGGCGCGATTTTCCGCCAGACCACCAATTCTGTCGCCTGCACCGGCATGGCGCAGTCCGCCCTTTTCCAGCAAGGCGTTTATTACGCCAACGGCGAATTCATTCAGGTTCATCCCACCGCCATTCCCGGCGAAGACAAATGCCGCCTCATGAGCGAATCCCTTCGCGGCGAAGGCGGCCGCGTCTGGGTTCCGCGCAAAGCAGGAGACAATCGTCCCGCGCGCTCCATTCCCGAAAAGGAGCGCTTCTACTTTCTCGAGGAGTGGTACCCGAAATACGGCAATCTCGTCCCGCGCGACGTCGCCACTCGCGCCATTTACAAAATTGTCTTCGAAGAAAAACTCAGCCTGCCCGGCATGAACGCCGTGTATCTCGACCTCACCCATCTTCCGCGCGAGATGCTCGACCGCAAGCTCGAAGGCGTGCTCGAAATTTATCAGAAGTTCGTCGGCCCCGATCCGCGCGAAGAGCCCATGAAGGTTTTTCCTGCGATGCATTACACCATGGGCGGCCTGTGGGTCGACAACGAGCGCCAGGCCACCAACATTCCCGGTATTTTCGCCGCCGGCGAATGCGAATACCAATATCACGGTGCCAACCGCCTCGGCGCCAATTCGCTCGTCTCTTGCATCTACGGAGGAATGGTCGCCGGCCCCAGCGCCGTGAAGTACGCCCGCAATCTCGAAAAGGGCTGCGAAAGCGTTCCTTCTGCCATCTACGATGGCGAACGCTCCCGCCAGCAGGAAGCGAACGACGCTCTGCTCCACAGCCAGGGCACCGAAAATCCCATGACCATTTGGAAAGAGCTCGGCGAAGTGATGGTCGAGCACGTCACCGTCGTCCGCCTCAACGCCAATCTCGAAAAGGCCCTGCGCAAACTCGACGAGCTCACCGACCGTTTCAGCCGCGTCAATCTCGCCGACCGCACTCAATGGTCGAATCAAACTTTGCAGTTCACGCGCGAGCTCGGCAACATGCTCATCCTTTCCAAAGTCATCGCCCTCGGCGCTCTCGCCCGCAACGAAACTCGCGGCGCGCATTACAAGCCCGAATTTCCCGAGCGCGACGACAAGAATTGGCTCAAGACCACCAAAGCCAGCTACAACGGCGGCAAAATCAAGCTCGAATACGAGCCCGTGGACATTTCTCTTCTGCCGCCCCGGCCCAGAAAGTATTAGGTTTTTGTAGCTCAGGTCCCGTCCGACATTCTTTGTCGGACTGACCTGAGGCTGTCGTTTTCGCAGGCAGTTTCTTTTTATTGCGCTACTCTGTAATCTGAAATCGAGGCCCCATGCCTGACAGCACATTCATCGTTCGCATCAAACGCCAAGCCGCTCCCCACGAAGCCGTGCGCTGGCAGGAATTCGAGATTCGCTATCGCCCGCACATGAACGTCATCACCTGCCTGCGCGACATCGCCGAAAAGCCTGTCACCCGCGACGCCCAGGGCACCACTCCCGTTTCCTACGACGCGAATTGCCTCGAGGAAATCTGCGGCGCCTGCGCCATGCTCATCAACGGCTATCCGCGCCAGGCCTGCTCGGCGCTCATCGACAATCTCGAAAAGCCCATCCGCCTCGAGCCGCTCACGAAATTTCCCCTCGTGCGCGACCTCCAAGTCGATCGCTCCATCATGTTCGAAAATCTCAAACGCATGCAGTGCTGGGTTCCCATCGACGGCACCTACGCCATCGGCCCCGGCCCCCGCATGTCTCCCGACGAGCAGCAGATCGGCTACCCGCTCGCTCGCTGCATCACGTGCGGCAATTGTCTCGAAGCCTGCCCCAAAGTGAATTCCCACACCCAATTCATCGGCGCCGCCATCATCAATCAAGTTCGTCTTTTCAACATGCATCCCACCGGCGAAATGCATTCACGCGCCCGCCTGGAAGCCATGATGGGCCCGGGCGGCATCCAGGATTGCGATAACGCGCAAAACTGCGTCAAGGTTTGCCCCAAGAGCATTCCCCTCACCGAATCGAACAACGAAATCAATCGCCAAGTCCTCAAGCACGCCATTTGGGATTGGCTGAACTGGTCCGAAGGTCCCACTAAACGCGACGAAGAATGGAAACGTCTTGGAATTCAAAAATAGTTCTTCACCGCGACCTAAAGAGCTGCCCCTTGTCATTCCGAGCGAGGATGCGACCAGCATCCGACGAGGAATCTGCAGTTCGCCTTTGAATCGCACCGCGAGATTTTCTTTGCCGCCATCGCATCCCTGCGATACTCTCTTCGCGCAAAGGAGACGCAATCGATGCGCAATCTTGCTTGTAGGGTCTGCACGTTGCTGCTTTTGGTGGTGCCTTTGATGGTCGCGGCGCAAAGCGCCAAAGTCTCACCGCGCGCGCAAACTCTGCATTTCGGCTCCATCGTCATGGACACGCATGACGACACCACCCAGCGCCTCATGGACCCGCACTTCAATCTCGACGTGCGCCACACCGACGGCAACATTGACATTCCGCGCATGAAACAGGGCGGCCTCGACGGCATTTTCTTTTCCATCTATATGCCCGGCACCATCACCGGTCCCATCGCCGTCGAAAAAGCTCTCGAGCAGATCGACGCCGTGCGCGAGCAGGCTCGCTTGCATCCCAACGACATCATGCTCGCGCGCACCGCCGCCGATGTCCGCCGCGCCTACGCCGAACACAAAATCGCCGCGCTCATGGGCGTCGAAGGCGGCCACATGATCAATAACGATCTCGCCGTCCTCGACACTTTCGCCGCCCTCGGCGTTCGCTACATGACCCTCACTCACATGGTCAACACCGACTGGGCCGACTCCTCCACCGACAAGCCCGCGCACAACGGCCTCACCGATTTTGGCAAGCAAGTCGTCCTACGCATGAATCGCGACGGCATCATGGTCGACATCTCGCACACCGCCGACAAGACATTTTTCGACGCCCTCGCCATCAGCAAAGCGCCGCTCATCGCCTCGCACTCCTCTTGCCGCGCTCTGTGCAACATGCCGCGCAACATGACCGACGACATGATCAAAGCCCTCGCCGCGAAGGGCGGCGTCATCCAGATCAATTATCACGTCGGCTTTCTCAGCCAGGAATACGCCGACGCCGTCAAGGCCAAGCCCGACGTCATGAAAAAGATGAACGACGAAGTGGCGCAAAAATGCGGCAAGGACAATGAAGCTTGCACGATCATCACCGAAGACGAGCTCATCCACAAAATGATGCTTGACGGCACGCTTCCGCGCGTGGATTGGACCAAAATCGTGGACCACATTGACCACGCCGTGAAAATCGGCGGCGTCGATCACGTCGGCCTCGGCTCCGACTATGACGGATCCGACATGCCCATCGGCATGGAAGACGTTTCGCATTTGCCGGAGATCACTCAGGCCTTGCTCGATCGCGGCTACTCCGACGCCGACATCAAGAAAATTCTCGGCGAGAACACGCTGCGCGTGATGGCCGAATGCGAGCGCGTCAGCCGCGAAATGCAATCCCAGCCATGAGCTTATTTGTCATTCCGAGCGAGGATGCGACCAGCATCGGACGAGGAATCTGCAGTTGCCGTACGTTTTTGCTGTTCGAGGTTGACTGCGTTGTTTTGGCGGGCTTGAGCCCGCCCGCGGTCTTCTTACGATATTGGGAGGAAAAATGAAGCTCAACAGCATCGCCAGCCTCTTGTCTGTCCTGACTCCGCTGTGGGCCCTCGCGGCGCCTGCTGTTTCGGCCCAGACCAGCACGACCCATCAAACAACCCAAAGGAGACGCATGTCCACCACCGGTTCGCTCTTGAATCCCGCATCGCTGCACGCCACCGCGCCAGCCGTTTATCACGTGCACTTTCACACCACCAAGGGCGACTTCACCGTCGAAGTCACGCGCGCTTGGGCGCCCAACGGTGCCGACCGTTTCTATAATCTCGTCGAACATCATTTTTATGACAACGCCACTCTCTTCCGCGTCGTGCCAAAATTCGTCGTGCAGTTCGGCATTCCCGCTGATCCTCGCTACGGCAAAATTTGGGCCAACGCCAATATCAAGGACGATGCCGTAAAAGAAAGCAATCTTCGCGGCTACATAACCTATGCGCAGACCTCCGCGCCGAATTCGCGCAGCACTCAGGTGTTCATCAATTTCGGCGATAATTCGCGTTTGGATGCGATGAACTTTGCCCCATTCGGCAAAGTTACCGAAGGAATGGCCGTCGTCGAATCTCTCTATGGCGGATATGCGGACCAGCCGACGGGCCTACAGGACCGCATCACCAACGAGGGCAATGCCTTCCTTGAGAAAAATTTCCCGAAGCTCGACAAAATCGTAACCGCTCGCGTCGTTCCCGCTGCGCCCGCGCATCCCGTCGCGCCGCATCCCAAGCCCGCGTCCGACTAAATGCCTGTAGCTCACGTCCCGTTGCGGCGATTTGTGCCGCAACTGACGTGAGGCCGTCCTGCTCGTGCGCCACAGCCCAGCCTTCGCTTCCCGCTGTAGGGGGCGGCCTGCCTGCCGCAGGCAGGCTTTACGCCGCCCACATTCTCCGTTGGTTCTCAACGCCGTGCCTGCGCGCGCCAACGGAAAGGCCAAATCCAAAGCAGCGCCGCCAGGACGCCGATGCAGACCATTGCCAAGCCACTGCCGTGCGCCGAAGGACTTCTAATATCTCGATGCCCGTTTCCCTTCCTCGTCTGGTGCGGCTTGCGCCACTGCACGAGGCGCGATCACACGAGGCCTAACATTCCGCATCGGAATCTGCTTTGCGCCCCTGCCGGGAACGCATCACCCAGATCCATGCCGCTAACGCCCACATAACCGCGGGTTGTACCACGTTACTCGCGACGTGCGGGCCACCGGCAAAGACCGCATACAACACGAAAGGCAGCGGCAACACCGTAAGGAGAATTGCAAACATCGTCAGGGCCGTCCGCCGCCGCGCCCGAGTGAAATACCGGATGAGCATCAGCGCCGCCACGCTCCAGAAAAACGTCGCATCCCACAGCAGATCGAAGTGGTTATTGCCGCGAAGTTGCGCGCCGCCGGCGAAACGGAAATGCAAATCTAACGCGATCGGCGCCAGAATGAAGATCATCGCAAACAGCAAGGAGGCCGTCCGCTGCGTCAGCCGCCCAAAATAGGCAAGCCACAGAATCGCCGCCATGCTCCAGAGAAATGCTGCCTCCCAGGGGGCCTCGCGAACGAGCCAGAAGAAATGCCCCTTGCTGAAGAAAAATGCCAGTGGCGCCAGCGTGAAAAACAGCCCCATGCCGAAGAATATTTTCTTTCGCCACAATCCGCGATGCACGCACTCCAGGTCGCGCTTTTCCCGTGCCGCCTCCGGCGCCACGCGCGCGGCGTGTCGCAGAGCCTCCAGCGGCGTTGCCGCGCTGCGCGCCACGCGCTCGAAATCGGGATCGCCTCGGAAATAATCCTCCACCAGGCTCCGCGTATCGGCGCTGGCCTCGCCCGAAAAATAAACTGGTAGCAAATCGGTGACAACTTCACGGCTGATATTCATGTTTTTTCTCCTGCAACCGGAATCGTTGCCTGCAACGGCTGCCTCGCCTGCATCAACTTCGCTCGCGCGCGATGCACTTTCACTTTGGCCGTCGTTACCGGAATGTCCAAAGCAACTGCAATTTCTTCGTACGGCATCTCGTCCAGCGCCCTCATCAGCAGCACCGTGCGGTCGATCTCCGGCAGCTGCTGCAGTGCGGCCAGCACCGCATCCACTTCCGCCCTCTGCTCCATGTGCGTCTGTGCGCTGATGTGTGCGTCGGGCATTGTTTCGTCCAGCTCCGTGTGCCGCGCCGCCCGCCGGTGTAAATCGACGTACGCATTTCGCGCGATGGCGTACAGGTAGGATTTCACCGTCAGCTCGCGAATCTTCTCCCGCGCCAGCCACGCGCGCACAAACGTGTCCGAGGTGATTTCATCCGCCATCACCGGATCACCACACAAATAAAGGGCAAATCTGCGGACGTCTGGCGCATACCGCTCGTAGAGGCTCGTGACGTCTATCATTCCAGTTGCCACACAGGTTACGCGCCAACAGGCGAAAGGTTACAACAAGGAGGATACGAGCGACGCAGTCCTATCCGCAATTTGCTTTGTAGCGGCTGCCTTCACGCCGTCGCGTTCAGTTCAATTGCGCCTCGCGCTCGTTCCTGCTGTACAATTCGCGCAAGGCCCGCATTCGGACGCAACCTCGCGATCGGAGATCACATGAACGTCAAAGTGTTCAGAAACATCTTTCTCTGGGGCGTCGCCACCTTGTTTGCGGCTATCGGAATGGCCTACGCGGCGCCAGGCGACGTTTTCATGGGCACTTGGCAGTTAAACGAAGCGAAATCCAAACTCCCCGCAGGTGCGTTGAAAGTCTCCACGATCACCTACACGGCATCCGGCGATAGCATAACTTGCACTTTGGCTGGAACCGACGGGAGCGGTCAGCCGTTCCAGAGTTCCTGGACCGGCAAATTCGACGGCAAATCCTACGCCGTCACCAACAGCTCGCCGGGGCCCACCGACATGCGTTTCTACCGGCTCATCAGCTCGCACATTCTTTCCGGCACGGAAATCGTAGCGGGTAAAGTGGCCGACCGCGGGCGACTCGTCGTATCCGAAGATGGAAAGACGCTCACCGTTACCTTCCACCACACCGGCGCGGACGGCCCGGCGATGACCAGAACCACTTTTTACGACAAACAATAATCGCAGCCCGGCAACCGCTGTTCTACTTCGCGTCAGAGCCCCAAAATCCCCACCAGCTCTCTCACCGACGCTGCCGACTTCTCCAGCGCTCCCGCCGCCGGCTTAGAGGATCACAATAATATGTCTCTTCGTGTTTTTTTCACTTTGCGTCGCCTTGCGCGCCAAACCTTCACTTCACTTGTGCACCAAGATCGACATAGCTACAAGAGTCGAGGCCACGCGGTTTCATGTGTACCTGCAAGATCTGTTTTTTCTTTTGGTGTTTCACCACCCGTAACCTAACGTTTGCAGCGCACAAAGGATCGGCCTTCACAACTAGCCGATACCGTCCGGGCGGAATACTTTGTAAAGAGAACTTGCCGTCTTCATCGCTTTCCGTGGCCGTAACTAATTTGTGATCTTTCTCCGTAAAAATGCCTACGCACGCTTGCGGGACTGCATCCACCGGGTCCGTGACCACTCCTTTTACTTCCCGAACGATCAGGGGACCATAATCAATCTGATTGTTATCTTCATATCTCGCTATGCACGGCGAATTTCGCTTTTGCTGTGCGTACAGCGGCTCGGACAGCAGGGCCGCCGCGAAAATCAGTAGAACTAGTTTTCGGATGCTCATTAATCCTTCCACTTTGCGCCGTCTTGCGCCTGCCTGCCGCAGGCAGGCGCAAAGTATTTGCTTCGAGAACACTCGCGTTCCTCTACAGCCCCAAAATCCCCACCAATTCCCTGACCGACGCCGCCGACTTCTCCAGCGCCGCCACAGCGGCACCGGCTGTCATTCCGAGTGGGCTCTAGCGGCTTGCATTTCGACTTCGTTAAGAACCACTGTTCAGCGCCGTCCAGGCGGCCAATGAGTCCATGTAGTCTCTCCAATGAATAATCTTTCTGTCCTCAATGGTGATGACCGAGATGAGCCGGTTGTCATAGGGCGCACCGCTAGAGACAATCCTTCCGTGCACTTCGTACTCAAGGATCACGACGTTCTTATCCGGAGAGCGATGCACAACGAGCGCATCGCCGGAGTGAAGCTTAATCGTCTTGCCGTATCCAGAGAGACTGGCCATCAGATTGTCTCGTCCGCGAATCGTCACAGGCCAACCCGGGAAGTGGTAGCGGGACTCGAAGATTGCGGCATCTGCAAATGAATCGAAATAGTGTTCTCCATCCACCAGCCCACTCAGGCCCTTCTGGACGACTTCGAAGAATGAATTCAGCGCCTCAAAAGCCGCGTATTTGGTCTTTTTCATAAACAACTCCTTGATGTCCGATCCAGGCGTCTGAGGCACTGCGAAACTAATTTTTTCAAACCGACCCACTACCCAGAACTCGGCGACGTAGTGTCCGCAGTGAGCTTCTGGTAAGCTCCATCGTCATGGCCTCCGCGCAAATCTGGTTGGAAGTACTCTCATATATGTAAGCAAGCCGGAATGAACATTCTTCCATTTTGCGCCGTCTTGTGCGCAAAGTTTTCACCCGGTCGCTTGCGCCCGCCGCGCCTCACACCCCCAAAATCCCCACCAACTCCCTCACCGACGCCGCCGACTTCTCCAGCGCCGCCCTCGAGTCAAGCGCCGGCCAGCCAACATAAATTGCATCTCGGTTTAGTTTCCAGTCTTATCTGACTTTTGATGCGCACCAATCCCAAGCTATTTGGATATACTCTTGTCGATGAAATCTCGGAGAGTGTAATCCGGCTCATGCGCTAAATGCTCGCGCAGAGCCGCCTTCGCCTTTGGAGAACCAATTAGACTCAAAGCGTACGCTGCTTTCCAACGGCCATTCAAGTTGCCCTGTCGCAATGTCGACTGAAGCGCAGGTACGGCAGGATCGCCGATGGTAACTAATGCTCTACCGGCTGGGTAGTGCATGAGACGAACCTCTTCAGACAGAGTGTTGGTTGGCGGCCCCGCTCCTCGAACGCCGATCCACTTGGCGAGTGCTGGCGCGGCTTCCGCAATTCTCAGCCCGCCCGCTAACTTCACGGCGTTGTTCCAGACAACAAGAGAAGGCTGCGGGCCAGTCTCGATTATCGGCGGTAAGTGAGCGGCTAAGTACCCTCGGGTGCCGGTATTGGCCTTTCCGAGCTTGAGTAGTTGCTGAGCAGCCTGATCAGTGGTCTGGGGAGACTTTAGTTGTTGGAACAGCTCCGAAAGACTCTCGGTACCCTGGGCGAGAGCGAATGAACTACCAGAGAGAATCAGCAAAACGACCGTCCCGATTAGAACCACGTTTCGCGAAGCCATTCGCATCGAAGCTCCAATCCGGCGTTGCTCTTTGTGGGCGGAGCGCCTTCAGGCGCACATAAACCGGCCGTTGTATTTCTCTTCCTATCGCGCGTTTCACCGGCGCGAAGTAGTCGTCTCGGTCCTGCGCAAACATCGCGCGACAACGCACGTCAACAACAGCACGTCACAGCCCCAATATCCCCGCCAATTCCCGCACCGATGCCGACGACTTCTCCAGCGCCGCCTTTTCCTCCGTCGTCAGCTTGATCTCGATAATCTGCTCGATGCCCCGCGCGCTCAGCTTGCACGGCACGCCGACAAACAGCCCGGTGATCCCGTACTCTCCTTCCAAATACGCCGCGCACGGCATGATTTTCCTTTTGTCCATCAGGATCGCCTCGCACATCGCAAACGCCGCCGCCGACGGCGCGTAGTACGCCGACCCCGTCTTCAGGTAATTCACAATTTCGCCGCCGCCTTTGCGCGTGCGCTGCACAATCGCGTCAACACGCTCCTTCGGCAGCAAATCCGGCAGCGGAATCCCCGCCACCGTCGAATACCGCGGCAGCGGCACCATGTCGTCTCCGTGCCCGCCGAGCACGAAGCACGAAATATTCTCCACCGACACTTTCAGTTCCATCGACACGAACGCCGCCATCCGCGCCGAGTCCAGCACCCCTGCCATTCCCATCACGCGCGCCTTCGGAAACCCGCTGATCTTGAACGCCGCCTGCGTCATCACGTCCAGCGGATTCGTCACCGTAATCAAAATCGCTTCCGGCGAAAGCTTCGCAATCGGTTCCACCACGCCCTTGATCACGTCGTAATTCGCCTTCAACAAATCGTCGCGGCTCATTCCCGCCTTGCGCGGAAATCCCGCGGTCACCACCACAATGTCGCTGTTCGCCGTCTCTTTGTAATCTCCCGTCGCCGTCGAAATTCCCACCGCCGACACGCTCGATCCCGAAATCGACGCCGATTCCAGCATGTCCAGCGCTTTTCCCGTCGGCACGCCTTCCAAAATGTCCGTCAACACCACGTCCGCCAGCCCCGAGTCGACCAGCCGCTGCGCCGTCGTCGAGCCCACGAACCCGCCGCCCACCACCGTCACTTTTTTCCTCATGAGTGCGCTCCTGAATTGGTTATTTGCTTTTGTAGCGCCGGTCCTCAGACCAGCAAAATAATTACCGGCTAAATTGCTCTGCGTGAAACACAAAAGTGTAACGGCTAAGCTCCCTGCTTAAAAGCCAAAAGTTGGAACGCAACTTGCGAGGTCGGTACGGCCTCAGGCTGAGGGGGTCAGGCGCCACTGCTTGGCATTGTTGGTCCAAAGGTTTCCTGGACAAAAAGAACGAATGCCGCTACGGAAACAAACACCAGAGCTCCTAAGCTTTCGTCGTATATTGACATCATGAACGTAAAGGGAATCGAAATCGGGGGCAGAACGTACAAAATACCTTTAAACTGACCGTGCCAATTGGCAAATCCTCCGCCATATAAGCTCCAGTTCGTCATCATGAATAGGTCTCCCAGCGACCATATTCCAATGATCATTGGCCAACTCTTGAATTTTGCAGGAACCTTTTCAGCATGCCTCTTGAGTATCCGGTAGGTAGCGAAGAAAGCGATTGGAAGTAGGATGGTTAGTCCGATTAGGTCGTACACGGTAAACCTATCACCGCGAACAATGTGCCACAAACTGTCCGGTAGCCAAAAGCCGGCGGCACCAAGCAGCGCTGTATTAATAATTGCGCCAGTGTTTTTCATGGTTGAGCCCGCGCATAGCCACTCGCTTTGGTTTACTCTCAATTCTTAACTCTAAACTCTAAACCGCCTTCGCCGCCCCCATATTCTCGATAATCGCCGGCGCCAGTGGCACAGGCTTCAGCCTGTATGTCTTTCCACGCTATCGTGCCGCCGCGCCCGCCGTCATATTCTCGATAATCGCCGACGCGAACTCCGACGTCTTCAGCTTTGTCGCGCCCGTCATCATCCGCTCCAAATCGTACGTCACGCGTTTCTGTTGAATCGTCCGCTCGATGCCCGCCTCAATCAGCGCCGCCGCCTCATTCCACCCCATAAATTCGAACATCATCGCCCCGCTCAGCATCACCGACGCCGGATTGATCACATCCTGGTCCGCATATTTCGGCGCCGTCCCGTGCGTCGCCTCGAACACGCCGTATCCATCGCCGATATTCGCGCCCGGAGCCATTCCCAGCCCGCCCACCTGTGCCGCGCACGCGTCCGACAAATAATCGCCGTTCAAATTCGGCGTCGCGAACACGTTGTACTCATCCGCGCGCGTCAAAATCTGCTGAAACACCGAATCCGCGATCCGGTCATTCACCAGAACTTTGCTTTTCCACGCGCCGCGCCCGTGCGTCGCGCCGATCGCCTCGAGCGTCGCCTTCACTTCTTCCGCCACTTGCTTGCGAAACTCCTCCGGCGCATTTTCCAGCCCCGGCTCGACCATCGCCGCGTTCTGCTCCGCGCTCAAATTCGCATTTTTTTCCTGATTGCCCAGGATCCAGCTCTCCCGCTCGGTCACGATCCGCTGGCGAAACTCGCTCTTCGCCAGCTCGTATCCCCAATCGCGAAACGCGCCTTCCGTGAACTTCATGATGTTGCCCTTGTGCACCAGCGTCACCACGCGTCTTTTATGCTCGATCGCGTGCTGAATCGCCCTCCGCACCAGCCGCTTCGTTCCCGTCGCCGACATCGGCTTGATGCCCACGCCCGAATCTTCCCGAATATGTTTTTTCCCTTTCAGCATGTCCTCGTTCAAGAATTTCAACACGCGCAGCGCTTCCGGCGTTCCCTCGCGCCACTCGATTCCCGCGTACACATCCTCGGTATTCTCGCGGAAAATCACCACGTTCATCCGCTCTGGATTCTTCACCGGCGAGGGCACGCCCGCAAAATATCTCACCGGCCGCACGCACGCGTACAATTCCAGCATCTGCCGCAGCGTCACGTTCAGTGAACGTATCCCTCCGCCCACGGGAGTCGTCAGCGGCCCTTTGATCGCCACGCGAAAATCCCGTATCGCTTCCACCGTGTCCTGCGGCAGCCACTCCTTGAAATTCCGAAATGCTTTTTCGCCCGCGAACACTTCCAGCCACGCCACTTTGCGCTTCCCGCCGTACGCCCGCTCCACCGCCGCGTCAAACACTCGCCGCGACGCCTTCCAAATGTCCCGTCCTGTCCCATCGCCTTCGATGAACGGTATGATCGGCCTCTCCGGCACCCGAAACACGCCTTGCGCGTATTCAATCCCCGCTCCATCCTTTGGCACTTCAACCCCGTTGTACTTGTCCTTCATCAGTTGTGAACTCCCATTGTGCGATCTACCTGTTCGCTGAATCGGTGAACGATACCACGCCGGAAGGACAACAGACCACCATCGAAGTTGTGCGGATGACAGTTTAGGTTTATGGTCGCGTTCTGAGGGTAGATATATAAGACACGTCATGCCCGAAGCAAACCGCACAAAGGGCCTCCTGAAGCGCGCTCAATCTGCAATGAAGAAAGAGCGTTGGCGCGACGCTATCAAACTCCTGAAAGCAAATTCTTCCATTGTCGAAGAGAATTGGGAACTGCTATGGAATCTAGGATGGTGCTACTTCAAACTCCAACGGATGGATAAGGCGCAGAAGCATCTGACAGCGGCGACGCGTCTTTCTCCTAATAGGCATAGTTGCAAGTTCGGTATGGGCGTGATCTATCTAGAAAGGAAGCAGTACAAGAAGGCCGAGTCAATTCTCTCTGAAGCTCTAGAAATCAAAGACAACCATGTAACCCGCATCTGTTTGGCCTTAGCTTTTCTTGCGCAAGGAAAGGTTGAGCAAGCCGAGAGGCTTCACCTCGATGGCATAAAGCTCAAACCAAAAGAGAACAGAAGATACGAGTCGTACGCCGCTTTTCTTTCTGACGTAGGGCGCGAAGCCGAAGCGAAGAGAATGAGCCGAAAGGCAAGCGAATTACGACGCATAAATTAAGCGGTTAGCCCGTCCCACTAATTATCCCCTCATAAATCCCTCTCACCATCCTCCTCGTCGCCGTCACCGCCTCATGCAACCCGCCATGCACTGGCACGCCCCACTGTTTCATCAGCGCATTCACTCTTGGAATCTGTGCCGGCTCCGGCAACGTGCTCGACGACCGCCCCAACACCAGCCGTATCGCATGGTCCAGTGAACGGTAAAACGTCGCCGCATCCCTCAACACGCCCGCACTCTTCGCATCCAACGCGCCGCTCACCTCTAGTGCCGCAATCTGCTCCAGCACATTCTTCGGCATCGCCGCAAACTCCCCGTGCGCCAGCGCCGCATACGCAATTACGTACTCAATGTCGAAAAATCCTCCCGCCGCGCATTTGAATCCCGTCGCGCCCTCCGCGCGTTCGCGTTCCAGCCGTTCGCGCATGTGCATCAATTGCTGCGCCAATTCTTTCGGGTCGCCTCCATGCTCCGCGCAAAAACGCCGCCGCAAAATCCCGTTCAACTCCCCAATCATTTTTTCGCCCAGCGCCACATTTCCCGCCACCGGACGCGCCTTCAAATACGTCGCCGCCTCCCACGCCTGCGCCTCGCCCGCAAAATATTCCAGCAGATACGCCGTCGACTGCACAATTTCTCCCTCGCCTCCCCGTGGACGCAGCCGCGTATCCACCGGCAGCAGCAGCCCTTCGCTCGTGTAGCTTCCCGCCGCGCGTATGAATCGTTCCGCCAGCCGCCGCCATTCCTGAATTTCCTCTTCGCCGCCGGCTTGCCCGCCTTGGCGGGGCGCCGCGAAAAACGCAACGTCCGCATCGGATCCAATGTCGACTTCTCCCGCGCCCAGCCGCCCCAGCGCCATCACCACAAACGGCGCCTCGTAAAAATCCGCGTCAAATCCTGCGCGCTCGCGTCCTGTCTTTACGGTGTCATTCTGAGGAGCGTTTTTTGCGACGAAGAATCTCGCCTCGGCGCTTGCGCCTTCATCGTTTACGCGCGCCGCAAACGTCAACGCCTCCCGCACCGCGCTCTCCGCCGCGCGCGTCAACTCCGCGAATGTCTCAAACGGTTTCGCTTCTCCCAGAATCGACCGCGCCGCCGCCGCAAACACCGCCTCGCGATGCGCAATGCGCAGCGCCGTCATGTCCCGCGGAAATTCAATCGGCCGTTGTTTCGGTGATGCTGCATCGCCAATCCGCTCAATCGCTCTCGGATTGCGCACCAGCATTTCCGTCGCAAAATCGCTACGCGCAAAAAGCGCCGCCGCGCAATCAAGCCGCTCCGGCGCGTCTTCCAGCTCCTTCAACAGTCCCTCATCGTGCCGCGCCGCCTCCAAATATTTTTCCAGCCCGCGCCGCGCGAACACGTCGCCTTGCGCGCGATAGTGTGCCAGCCGTTCCGCCACGGCAGGGAACTCCGCCCGCTCTCGCGCCGGCGAAGCATCGGCGGCGTAAAGCAAATTCTGTCCTTCTGCCGGCGCTGCGTCGTCCGGCGGCCGCGCGCCCGCCTCATCCGGCATCGCTTCGCTGACCACGCGCTCGTAAATCTCGCGCACTTCCTCGAAGTGCTGCCGAATCTTCGCCAGCAATTCCTCGCCGGCGCTTTTCTCGTCGCTGCGTTCCACGCCGCTGCGCCGCGCAATCCGGCTGCGCGCCTCCGCCTTGCGCGGCAGCGTGTGCTCCTGCAGCCCGTCGCGAAGCTGCAAGCGGTGCTCCACTTTGCGGAAGAATTCATACGCCGCGCTGAGCCGTTGAAAATCCCGCTGCGACAAATACCCCTTGTCGTGCAGATGTTGCAGCGCCACCAGCGTCGATCCCGAGCCGCGCCCTGACACCCACGCGTCCCGCCCGCCATGAATCCGCTGCAAGCACTGGGTCACGAATTCGATGTCGCGAATCCCGCCGGGCGAAAGCTTCACATTCCAGAGCGCACTGTCTTCGTTCCCGGCCCCCGCGCGCTGCTCCAACGCACGTGATATTTCCTCGCGTGCGTCCACCACCGCTTGCACAACTTCCGGCCGCAATTCACGCCGGTAAATCAGCGGATGCACTTCGCGCAAAAGCCTGTCGCCCGTGGAAGTTTCTCCCGCTGAAACGCGCGCCTTGATCAGCATCTGCAATTCCCATTCGCGCGCGCGCGTTCGGTAATATTCCATCGCCGACGCCAGGCTGATCGTCAAGTCGCCTTGCTGGCCCTCCGGCCGCAGCCGCAAATCGATGCGGAACACCGCGCCCTCCGGCGTGGCCTCGCTCAGCATTTTCAGGATCGCCTGCGCCAGCCGCACGAAATACTCCAGATTCGAAATCGCGCCCGCCGTTCCTCCGGATGTTTCTCCGTCGTGGTCGTACAGAAAAATCAAATCGATGTCCGAGCTGTAGTTCAGCTCCTCTCCGCCCAGTTTGCCCAGCGAGAGCACCGTCATTCGCGCCGCCTGCGAATGCCCGGTGTCATCGCTCCATTGCGGAATGCCGTAGGAATTCTCCAGCCGCTGCGCGCACAGCCGCAGCGCTCTCTCGATCAGCACGTCGGCCAAGTTCGAAAGCTCCAGGCACGTGTCGCTCAGCGAAGCCAAATTCAAAACGTCGCGCAGCGTGATGCGCAAGTATTCGCGCCGCTTGAATCGCGCCAAGAAAACCGCCGGCGGCAGCTCGAACGCCATCGTCGAAAAGCGATAACAATCTTCCAGAATATCGTCGCGCGATTTCATGCGCTCCAGGCCCTCGTTCGGGCCGCGCCGGTCGAGCCACAAAATCAATTCAGGTTCTTGCACCAGAGATTCGGAGAGGAAACGGCTGAAGCTGAAAAGCGAAAGCAGATAGTGCAGCGCCGCGGGATGCGCCTGCAAATGCCGCGTGACGCTCGCGGGCGCCTCGCGCAAATAGCGTTCCAGAAAATTCAGCGCGTCATCGGGACTGGGAAGCTGCTCGAGCAGCGTCGGCAATCGTTCCCACTGCTTCGGCGAAAGCCGCGATTGCAGAATCGCCAGATTCGCTTCCGCTGCCGAAGGCTCGTTGAACGCAATTGCCGCGAACGCTCGTTCCATCTCGTCCACGAGCCTAGCGAATTACCAATCACTATGCAAAGCGCAGAAAATCACGGCGCAAGCAACTGCACACTCGCGCGCGCGCGATTCTATTTCGGCTCCCACAGTTCAAGGCGGTTGCCTTCCGGATCCGTGACCCAGCTGAATCGTCCGTTCTCTTCGTCCTGAATTTTCGTGTCGACCTCTACGCCTTCCTTTTTCAATTCGGCCAGCACGCGCTCCAGATTCGCCACACGGTAATTGATCATGAATCGCGATTTGTCTTCGCCCAGATATTTCGTGGTCTCCGGAAAAATCGCCCACACCGTCACTCCCGTTTTCGACGGGTTCTCTTTCTCCGTCCATTCGAACGGATGAAACACAGCGCCTTCGCCTTCAAAACTGATCCCCAAATGTTTGCGGTACCAGTCCGCAAGTTTCATCGAGTCGTGCGCTTTGAAGAACACGCCGCCGATGCCGGTGACGCGCGTCTCGCTCGCGGACTTCGCCGAACTGCGCGCCGCCTCCACCATCATTCCGCAAACAAAACTCGTAGCAACGGCTGCCGATGTTATCGCCAAAGTGAGCGTGGTCATTTTCGTATCCTCCGGATTCATGCCTGCCGCAAAATAAAGAGCCGCCCAGTGAAACAAAGTTGAGCGCCCCTCGCCGTTCGATTGTGTAGCCGCCTCAGATATCGTAATACAGCTGAAACTCGTACGGGTGCGGCCGCATGCGCATGGCGTTCACTTCGTTTTTCATTTTGTATTCAATCCACAGATGGATCAGGTCCTGGCTGAAAACATCGCCCTTCAGCAAGAATTTGTGGTCGTGCTCCAGGGCCTTGAGCGATTCTTCGAGAGAGCCGGGAAGCGACGGCACGTTTTTCAGCTCCTCCGGCGACAAATCGTAAATATCTTTATCGAGCGGCTGTCCCGGATCGATTTTGTTTTCCACGCCATCGAGCCCGGCCATGAGCATCGCCGAAAACGCCAGATACGGATTGCACGATGGATCGGGCGGACGAAACTCGACGCGCTTCGCCTTGGGACTCGCCGAGTACATCGGAATGCGCACCGCGGCCGAGCGATTGCGCCTCGAATACGCCAAATTCACCGGCGCTTCGAAGCCCGGCACAAGACGCTTGTAAGAATTTGTCGTCGGCGCAATCAGCGCGGCGAGCGCCGGCGCGTGTTTCAAAAGTCCGCCGATGTACCACAGCGCGGTCTGGCTCAGTCCCGCGTAGCTGTCGCCGGCAAAGAGCGGCTTGCCCTTCAGCCACAACGATTGGTGGGTGTGCATGCCGTTGCCGTTGTCCTGAAAAATCGGCTTGGGCATGAACGTCACGGTTTTTCCGTACTGGTAAGCGGTGTTGCGGACGACGTATTTGAACACCATCATGTTGTCGGCGGACTTCAGCATCGTGTCGAACTTGAAATCGATTTCCGTTTGGCCGCCGGTGGCCACTTCGTGATGATGGCATTCCACGGTGATGCCGCAAGCTTCCAGCTGCAGAGCCATGTCCGTGCGCAAGTCCTGATAATGATCGGTGGGCGGAACAGGGAAGTAGCCTTCCTTGTAGCGCGGGCGATAGCCCAGATTGTGCTCAGCGCGGCCGGAGTTCCAGCGGCCCTCTTCCGCGTCGATGTAGTAGAAGGCATGCTGTTCGCGCTGATCGAAGCGCACATTGTCGAAAATAAAAAACTCCGCCTCGGCGCCGAAGAAAGCCTGATCGGCGATGCCCGTGAAGCCCAGATAGGCTTCCGCTTTGCGCGCGATGTGCCGCGAGTCGCGCGGATACGGCTGTTTGGTCATCGGGTCCACCACGTCAGCGAGCATCACCAGCGTCGGCGTGTCGCGGAACGGGTCCATGAAGACGGAATTCGCGTCGGGGATCAGCAGCATGTCCGATTCGTGAATCGACGCCCATCCGCGAATCGAGCTGCCGTCCATGCCAAAGCCATCTTCGAAGGATTGCGCCGTCAGTTGGTGAATCGGAAAACTGATGTGATGCCAGACGCCGGGAATGTCGATGAAACGCAGATCGAGAATCTTGGCGTTGTGCTTCGCAGCGTAATCCAATGCTGATTTTGGATCCATCAAGCCTCCCCCGCTCGCTCGCCTTGGAAGATGAGCTGCGGCATGAGAAATTTAAGCGGCGACGATAGCCTACAGGCCCACGCGCGTCAAGGAGACTCAGGGCGCGCACATGAAAAATCTCCCCGTCCATTTTGGCCCGGTCGAAAAAGCGACCACACTGTGCGCGCAAAGTGCACAAAGGGAAGAACGAAAATGTACAATGTTTCCGTATGGCCACCGAACCCCCGCGCGAAATCGCCATCACCGGAGCATTCAGTTACACCGGCAAATACCTCGCGCCGCTTCTGCTCGCGCGCGGCCACAAACTTCGCACCCTCACCAATCATCCCGACGCCAACTCCCCGCTCATCTCGCAAATCCGTGTAATTCCCTATAGCTTCGACGACCCCGCCGCCCTCGCCGCATCCCTCGCTGGCTGTGACGCCCTCGTCAACACCTACTGGGTGCGCTTCCCGCACGGCCGCATGACCTTCGACATCGCCGTCGAAAACACACTCGCGCTCATTCGCGCCGCCAAATCCGCCGGCGTTCGCCGCTTCGTCCACGTCAGCATCGCCAATGCCTCGCTCGATTCGCCTCTCGCCTATTACCACGGCAAAGCACGCCTCGAAGAAGCCATTCGCAACTCCGGCCTCTCCTTCGCCATTCTCCGTCCCATCATCATCTTCGGCCGCGAAGACATCCTCATCAACAACATCGCCTGGTTCGTCCGCCATCTTCCGGTTTTCGCCGTTCCCGGCGACGGGCGTTACCAAATTCAGCCGATTTTCGTGCGCGACATGGCCGCACTTCTCGCCGACGCCGCCGAGCGCACCGACAGTTACGCCATCGACGCCGTTGGCCCCGAAGCCTACTCCTTCGACGATCTCATCCGGATGATTGCCGCCGAAATCGGCCATCGCGCGCGCATCGTTCACGTTCCCGGGCCTCTGGCCTACGTCGCCACGAAAGCCATGGGCTGGCTTCTTGGCGACACAGTCCTCACCTGGGAAGAATATCGAGGCCTGATGGACAACCTGCTCGTCTCCAAAAATCCACCCACCGGCACGACCAAGCTCAGCGAATGGCTCGCCGAGCATCGTGACTCCGTCGGCACTCGTTACGCCTCCGAAGTCGCCCGCCATTTCTGACTGGGCTCTGTAGCTTATGTCCCGTTCCGGCGCCTTGCGCCGGAACTGACGTAAGGCGTTTCTGTTTTCGCTGTCATCCTGAGCCTGCCTGCCGCAGGCGGGCGCAGCGAAAGATCTTACATCGAAGACTCTGCCGCGTGTCCCTTTCTTTCCATTGACGGAGTAGACTACTCATCTGATCTAGCGGAGGGCCCTTCATGAAGACACTAATCCTGATTTTGATCTCCGCCCTACTTGCACCTCGAGGCAGCGGCCAGGAGCAGCCGAAGGAAACTGCGCCAGTCCTGTCCGCCGAGTCATCGGCCTATGTTATCAAGGGCAAGAATGCCTGGACTTTCGTCACGCAGAACCGATCCTTTCAATTCGTCGAGGTGCCGAACGATCAAGGTGATCTGGGGGGAAAAGGCGCCGCGCTGCTTCTCTTGGAAGAGACCTACCACAACGAACGTACCGACGGTATCGAGGGCGTGCGAGGAAGCGCGACCGTAAAAGCCTGGACCCTTCACCCGGCACAGCCAAACGAGTTGCGCTGGACTTTCCATGAGACAGGCAACGAAGGGAGCGTCCAGGATCGCCTATTTAGAATTACGGCGTGGGGATGCTGCGATATTCCTGTCGTCTATTCCTATTACAGCCTTGTGACCGGACAGAAGCTCTACGTCTCCAACTCCGATTTGTTGGAAATAGCCGGAGGCGACTTTCCGCAGGGCAAGCGACTGGTGGCATTCGGATACTCAGGATTGAGTCAGTTGAGTCAACCGCCCGTACTCGAGTACGGAACAGATACGAAACTCGTTCAGCGCCTTGCCGTGGTCTCTTCACGTCAATACTTCGACACCCCGCAGCTGTTTGCCTCGATCGGCGAAAAACTTGAAAGGTCTCTTGACCTCAGGGGCTCACCGCTCACATTTGTGATCGTGCTGCACTATGAGGACGGTGTTGAGCTTCGGATCCCCGTCGAAGCGGATACGATTCGGCCGGACAAGGCTGTCTTGCCTCACGGCTATTCGCTTCGTGTACTTCCAACTCCCGCCGACTAAGTCTCACCACTTTTACTAGTTATCGCAACTCAGTCCCCTTGACAATACCTTAACCCTATGGTAACTATACCTTATGCGGCCTAAACCGCCGCCGAATAGAAAAGTTTCGGCCCAACGATTGGGCCATCGACCAATCGTCCTAGCTTCCCGCTAGGGCGATTTTTTTTGCCCCCACCCAAAAAAAAAGGGGGGAGGGCGGAAAGGAAGCTCTACGGAGTACCTCAAAGGAGAAAACATCATGCCAGCTACAACCGAACCTCACTCTTTGCCTCACCAGCCTCGCTCATCGCAGGACGCCCAGCGCGCCAAGCGCCAGGCCACCACCAGCCTCGAACGCCACGCCCGCAAATGCGCCATTTGCAACCATGCCGACCGTGCCGCCATTGACGACGATTTCGTCGGTTGGCGCTCCGAGTCCACCATCACCATCGATTATCAACTCCCGTCGCGCTCTTCCGTTTACCGTCACGCGGCGGCCACCGGACTCCTCCAACGCCGCCGCCTCAATCTTCGCGGCGTCGCCGAACGCATCATCGAACGCGTCGACGAAGCCCCGCCTACGGCCTCCGCTATCCTCCGCGCCATGCGCCTCTTCGCCCACATCACCGAGGACGGCCAATGGGTCGAGCCTACTAAGCGCACCGTCGTCACTCACATCCACATCACCCAACATTCCAACACGGAATGTCATTCCGAACCCAGCGCGCCGCCCCTGCGCGATGGTGGCGAGGAATCTGTTCACGTCCAGCCTGTGGGCGGCCCATCTCGTGCGCCTTCGTCAGAGATTCGGATCGCGACCGGCGAACCGACCGCGTCTCCCGCCTCGCGCGCGGTCACAGACCAGAAAATCGATCGGAAGATCGACCGAAAAATGTCCCGCCAGCTCGATTACGTGCCCAAGTGGGCGGCCGGCCTCTCCAACGCCGAAATTCTAATCGGTACACAAAACACCGATCCCGAAACCGTAAGCAACGGCGAACACAGCACTTGACATTTTCTAATCGGGACTGAAATCGCGTTTTTCGGGTGGCCATGCCACTCGCCCTCACGAAGGGAGGGGAAGGAGGTGCCGATCACATAGTGGCCGTCAAAAATACTCGCGGTGGCTTCACTAACGCACGCGGCGCGGCTAGTCGTAGTATTCGGTGCCGAGGTGGGTGATGAGCTGCTCGCCCATCATCCAGCGCAGAGTGTTTTTCAGCTTCATGGACTGGATGAAGAGGTCGTGCTCGGGATACAGCTCGGGCGCGCACATGGGCGATTTGAAATAGAAGCTGAGCCACTCCTGAATGCCGTGCATGCCGGCGCGCTTGGCCAAGTCGAGAAAGAGCACGAGGTCGAGAACGATGGGCGCGGCGAGGATCGAGTCGCGGCAGAGGAAATCGACTTTGATCTGCATGGGATAGCCGAGCCAGCCGAAAATGTCGATGTTGTCCCAGCCCTCTTTGTTGTCGCCGCGCGGCGGGTAATAGTTGATGCGGACCTTGTGGTAGAAATCGCCGTAGAGTTCGGGATAGAGCTTGGGCTGCAAAATATATTCGAGCGCGCCGAGTTTCGATTCTTCTTTTGTCTTGAAGGAGCCGGGGTCGTCGAGAACTTCGCCGTCGCGATTGCCGAGAATGTTGGTGGAGAACCAGCCGTGAAGGCCGAGCATGCGCGCTTTGAAGCCGGGGGAGAGAATCGTTTTCATCAGGGTTTGGCCGGTCTTGAAATCCTTGCCGCAGATGGGGACGCCTTTTTCGTTGGCCAATTCCACGAGCGCGGGAAGTTCGGCGGTGAGGTTTGGCGCACCGTTGGCGAAGGGCACGCCTTCCTGAATGGCGGCGTAGGCGTAGAGCATGGAAGGCGCGATGGCTTCGTGATTTTCCTTCATGGCGCGCTCGAAACTTTCGAGCGTCTGGTGAACTTTTTCCGGCCTGAGGAAAATCTCGGTGGAGGCGCACCAGACCATCACGGTGCGGTCGACTTTCGCGGACTTCTTGAAATTGCGAATGTCTTCGCGAAGTTGCTGGGCCAGATCGAATTTGTTTTTGGCGCGCTTGACGTGCTCGCCGTGCAGATTCTTCACGTAGCTCTGGTCGAAGGCGGCCTTCATGGGCTTGATTTTGCTGAGGAAGGGCTGGACTTTGCGGAGATGATTGGCGTCGAGCACGCCGGCTTTGGTAGCGGCTTCGTGCGCGGTGTCGGGAAAGAGATCCCAGCCGCCAAAAACGAGATCGTCGAGACTCGCGAGCGGGACGAAATCCTGAATTTTGGGCGTGCGGCCGTCGGTGCGCTTGCCGAGGCGAATGGTTCCCATTTGCGTGAGCGAGCCGACCGGCAGGGCCTCGCCGCCGCGCACAAGTTCCACGCCGGCCATGAAAGTGGTGCTGACCGCGCCGATGCCGGGCGTCAAAACGCCGAGCTTGCCTTTGGCAGGCGCGATTTTTCCGGGTTTCCGCATGCAATTCTCCTCGAATGAAATGAAATTCGGACGCGTGGTATGCACTGCGTAAAAAAAGCGCCCGCCACGAAACAAAACATGATGCGCGAAGCGGCGCGCATTTGCAATTCGTTTTGGCGGTGGCCGTGGGTTAGTTCGCGGAGGGGCGGCAATACGGGAGGTGGACCTTCTTGAGGCAAACGGCATCCAGCCAACGAATCATCCTGCGAGTCAGCGCAACGGGAACGATGGGCGTGTAGGACCAGGAGCAACGGCGCAGTGGGAATCCAGTTATGATTTTCGTGCCCATTTGGAATATCCAAACTTAGTTCGTTCGGCTGTATTCGCGGCTTTCGCCGATGTATCGAGAAAAAAAAGCCATAAGCATGGCGCCCGAACTCACCGCCAAGTTCGTGTAAATCATTTTTCCGTGGACGAGGATGGGAGCGACGTTTATTAGGAACCCGCCTCCCACTGCACCGGCGACACCACCCAGCGCGATGTTCATGACTCGATCGCGGCCTTCACTGGACATAAGCTTGCTCATCAGCCAGCCTACAACCACGCCTTCCAAGATCCAGAAGAGCAACGGCATGCCTATGTCTCCTTTGCTGAATATCTCCGAGGAAGATCCCTAAGCTTTGCCGCCGTACGGACTCTCTGGTCTGTTTTTACCGCGGTGAAAACTGAAGGGGGCGGAATCTTCCCGCCCCACCCAGAGAATGATTCCTTTAGTTCTTGGCCGTCGCGGATGCAGCGGCGATATTGTGGAACGTTGAGTTGGAAACCTCGTAGCTATCGACCTGAGGAACTCCCTCAACCACTCCCGCCAGGAACTTGGTCACTTCGGCGTAGTGTCCGCGGTTGTACGTCTCCGCGCTCTCTTTGTTTTCCCACAGACTGATTCCAAACGCTTCCTTCTGGCCGGTGGTAACGCAGGTGATTTCGTCTTGGAAACCCTTCTGTTTACGGAGCAGGGGAAGAACGTCCTTCTCCATCCTTAGGGTAAATTCCGGACCGCTATTGGGCTTCAACTGCATGGAAACTTTGCGTGCATACATTGGCAACCTCCTTGGTTGTTTTGTGGCCAAGGGCCTATGACAGATAACCCCAATTAGTTTAGATTACCTTAAGACTCCCTCAGTACATTAACCATACTGGGTTAATTCACTTGACCTGTCAAGTGCAATCTGTAAGTATTTTCAGCGGTCAATCTAAGTGAGTTAAGTCTAAGGGAGGCGTCGCGTGGATGTTTGCCTAGCGGTGAAGCAGCGGCTGGAAGAATTGGGGCTGGAGCAGAAGGACCTGGCCAATGCCGCCGGCGTTACGGAGTCCTACATTTCGCAACTGCTCACACGGAAGAAATTGCCTCCGGCACCGGAGCGCACGGACATCTACGAGAAGATGGGCAAGTTCTTGAGGCTTCCCGCCGGCAATCTCGCAGGGTTGGCGGAGCACCAGCGCAAGGAAGAATTGCGGAGAAGGTTGGGAGATCCGCCCGCGCCTCTACTGAAAGAAGTTCGTGAGCTGATTCTCCGCAAATGCGCACGCAACAAGGAAAGACAGGTCCGCGCGATTTTTGAAAAACAGCCTTTTGGCGAATTGGAGCGACTGGTTACACAGAAGCTCCTGGACGTGGTCAAGCGAGTGGCCAAGGAAGAATTGGAAAGCGAAAACTGGCTGCATCTGGTAGCGCGAGTGAGTGGCCGAAGCTACGAACAAATGCGGGTCATCATCCTCGAATTCCTGGACACGGACCCCTTCCACATGTCCGTTGAAAACTGCGTTTCCTTTCTGGATCCGCTGATCGAATCCTGGGATATCGACCTGGTGACCTTTGCCATGGAGATTGTGTTAAACCGCCGATTGGCCCCAGGGAATCCCAAGAGATTCGAGTTTGTCGAAAAGGAAGGCGGGCAATCTTCCGAGGAGGAACCCGGCTTCAAGGAATTCTGCCGGAGCTCTTCGTTAAGCGGCGATGCGACGAAGGAAGAAATCGAGTTCCTGACAGGGCTAAGGGTCAAAGGAAAAGGTCCAACCGCACTTTACTATTACCGGGAATTACAGAACCTCAGAGACCCGCTCAGTTTTCGGGAAGCGTCCCCGGCCCCGCCGCGCAGATACGGAGACGCAGGTGTGGTGGAGAAGCAAATGCAGAGGCACGCGAGGAAAGGCGCAACACAACGCTCGGCGGAAAACAAGGCAGGGCGATCTCCGGAGAGACGAAGACCAAAGGCACGCTAGTCGCTGGCCGACGCGTATCTGCAGTTCGTAGGTTTTTTTTCGAGACTCACGCGCCGCCCGCAGCGGCGAAGCTCGTAGCGCCCAAGGTCCAGCTCAATTTCGTCGACTGCTCGCTTTGCAACACGCATAGGGCTCGTTGCAGGCATTATCCCCCAAGATTGAGCAGTTTGCGACGATATACATAAAGATGCGGAAAAGTTATATGGGCTCCATTGTAAGCGTGCAGCACGCGGGGGGAATATTCGGATGAGATGATAAGCGATCCAAGAATTATGGGGCCCATTGAAACGGGTTTATAGTGGCGTCAGATTCCGCAGGTCAATATGCCACGAGGAGGCAGCGTATGAAAAGGAACGCGTATTTCGCGGTGATAGTTGCAGGATTGTTGTGCGGGGCGGGGCTGTTCTTTACGAGCGGGGCTCAGACGGGATCTGCTGCAAAGAATGCGTTCACGCCGGATGCGATTCCGTACGGTCCGGCACCGGCATTCGTGGCCGCGGGCGCGCAGCTCGCGGTGCTTGAGGGAAACCCCAGCGCTTCCACTGGGGATTTTACGGTGCGCTTGAAGATGCCCGATGGATACCGCATCGCACCGCATTGGCATCCGAATCGGGAAAACGTGACGGTCATCAGCGGGACGCTCAAAGTAGGAATGGGAGATAGTTTCGATGAAAGCAAGATGGGGGCTTTCCCAGCGGGAAGCTTTGCATATCTTGATCCCGATATGCATCACTACGTGATGGCGAGCGGAGAAACGGTGGTGCAGGTGCACGGCAACGGGCCGTTTCAGTTCAACTATGTCAATCCCAGCGACGACCCCACTCGGAAGCCATAGCGCGTGAGGTTGCCGCAGATGCATCGAGTGTCGTGGTGGCTACTCGATGCGCAGGGCGGTGATGGGTGAAATGGAAGCGGCGCGGGCGGCGGGGATGATGGCCGCGAGAAATGAACAGAGCGCGAGGGCGCCGGCGGCTACGGCTAGAGCGAGGGGGTCCCAAGAGGAGACGCCGTAGAGCTCCGATGAGATTAACCGGCCGGCACCGACGGCCAGCGGCAATCCCAAGAGTAGGCCAATCAAAACGCGCACGAAGGCGCCGCGCAGGATCAGTCGGACGACTTTCCAGCGGTCCGCGCCCAGCGCCATGCGAATGCCAATTTCGTTGGTGCGCTGCGCAACGGTGTAGGCGGTGACGCCGTAGAGTCCGACGGCGGCGAGAAGAAGAGCGACGATACCGAACAGACCGGCCAGGCTGGCGACGGCGCGTTCCTGATCGAAGGAAAGGTCAACCTGCTGCTGCATGGTGCGGATGCCGGTGATGGTTAGATTGGGATCAATCTCTGCGAGCGTGCGGGTGAGCAGCGGCTCAAGCGTTCCGGGAGGTTCTTTGGTCACCAGCATGATTCCTTCGACGATATGTGAGCTGAACTCCAGTTTCTGCATTAACTCCGTTTTGTATTCCACATTCTGAGTCAGCGGAACGTAAAAGGTGGCAAACGACGGCAGGGTAAATCCCCAGCCGGCGAAATGCGCGTTGGCGGCTACGCCGATAATACGAAAAGTGCCGGCGTTTTCGGGGAGGTCCATGCCGAAATGCTGGCCGAGGGGGTCTTCGCCATTCTTGAAAAAGCGCTTCACGAAGGCCTGGTTGACGATGGCGACGGGAGCGGTGGTTTCGTTGTCGGCGGTGGTGAAGTAGCGTCCACGCAAGATGGGCACGCCGAGGTTCTGAAGATAATTGGCGCTGACGCGATCCCAAGATGATTCGGAGTTGCCGTTTGTCTCGGAGGAGGGAGGATGGCCGGCGATTTCGATCATTTCGCCCCAGTTGTCGGTGAGCGGATTGTAGAGTGCGAGGCCGGCGCCGCGGACGCCGGGGAGCTGATTGAGGCGGTCTTCGACTTGACGATAGAGCGCCGTTAATTGCGGCTCAGTGCGACCGGTTTCCGGATTGTGGAGCTCGACCTCGACGCGGCCCTTGATCGGATAACCGAAATTCTGGCCTTCGAGATTGCCGAGGCTGCGCGCGAGCATGGTGGCGCCGGCGACAAGAACCACCGAAACGCTGAATTGCAGGATGAGCAGTGCTTTGCGGGCGAAAGTGGAGCCTCCCGTGGCGCTGCGGCTTGAGCTGCGCAATGCTTCGGCGGGATCGGTGCGCGTGGCGAACCACGCGGGAGCGGCGCCGAAAATGATTCCGGTGAGCAAAGCTAATGCGAAGGCGAAGGCCAAGACGGGCAGCGAGGGCGCGGTGCTGATGGGCAGGAAATGCGCGCCATGGAAAGCGAGCGCGAGGAGCAGACGCGCCGCGGCGATGGCGACGAACAGTCCGGCAATGCCGCCAGCGATGGCGAGCAGGACGCTCTCGGTGAGAGCCTGCGTGATGATTTGCCGGCGCGTGGCGCCGAGGGCCAGGCGCAGCGCGGTTTGTCCGCGGCGGGCGACGGCGCGAGCGAGCAGCAGGTTGGCGACGTTGGCGCAGGCGATGAGCAGCACCAACGCGCAAACGGCGAGAAGGATTTGCAGGCTGCGACTATAGTCTTCCTTCATGGTGGCGACGCCGGCGCCGGCCGGGACGACGCTAATGTTCTGCTTGGGGAGGGCGCGAATGACGTCGTCCATCCAATTGGCGGGATAGCCGGAGTCGTGCTGCAGCCACTGGCGCAGCACTCCGGTGAGGTGCGGAGCCATTCCGGCGATGGAAGCGCCGGGGCGCAAGCGGCCAATCATGCGCAGCCACGCGGGCGGCGATTGATGCAGGCGGGCGGCGGCCCCATCGATCAGGGCTTCCTGATGTACGGGAATCCAAATGTCTGGCGGATCGGGGCGCAGGGTCTCGCCGAAAAAGCCGGGGGGCGCGACGCCGATGACGGTGAAGGCGTGGCTCTCGATATCGAAGGTTGAGCCGATGACCGAAGGGTCGGAGCCGTAGGTCAATTGCCAGACACGGTGGCTGAGGACAGCAACGGGCGGAGAACCATCCGTGTCATCCGCCGGAGTGAAGAGACGGCCGCCAAAGGCGGGCACGCCGAGGGTCGAGAAATAACTGCCGGTGACGTACTCGGAGCGCAAAGGCCTGGGAACCGATTCGGCACCTTCGCGGCGGACGCTCATGCGCGCGCCACCGGCCTGAAAGGCGGCGACGTCTTCGAATTCAGGCGTTTCGGTTTTGAGACGTTCGTAGAGAGGGAAGGAATACATTCCCCAGCGGTCTTGCAGGCCGCTTTCGACGCAGCAATCGTCACCTTCACCGACGCGATAGAGCATGGCGGGGTTGGAAACTGGCAAGGAGCGGAGCATCACCTCGTGGATCAGCGTGAAGATTGCGGTGGTGCCACCGATACCCAAAGCCAGCGTGAGCACGGCGGAAGCGGTGAAGACCGGCGACAGGCGAAACTGTCGCAGTGCATAGCGAAGATTGAAGAGCAAGTTTTGAATGGCAGCCCCCTCTTAGGCTTATACGGAGTTAAGCGCCTGCTTGTTCAGTCAGCATTGTGTTTAGACTCTGAAGCAGGCGTTTGGTGAGGGCGCATTCATGGAAAAAGTTTTGAAAGAGGAAACCTCTCGAATCGCGTAAAGCGTTTGACGTCGCAGCGAGCATAGCAGGGCCTATTGGATGGGCGCGCATGACGACAGCAACGTGGCTTCCGAGTGATGGAAGACTCGCAGATTTGCTTAGCGGCGGTAACGGCCCATTAGTTGTCCGGCAGCTAAGACATGACCTTCCATGGCATTCGTGAGCTGTTTCTTGTGCACGTTTGGCGGCAGCGCGAGTTTGGTATCAAGGGCGTAGAGGGTGAAGACATAGCGGTGAGGGGATTTCCCGGGCGGACATGGCGGGACGTAGCCGATCTGATCGTATCCGTTTATGCCTTGCTGAGAGCCGTCGGGCAAAGACTGCTGGTGAGGCAGACCCTCCGCGAGATTGCTCGATTGTGGCGGCAGATTGTACAAGAGCCAATGCACGAAGTTGTAGCCGAAGGGCGAATCGGAGTCGATGACGATCAGGGCGAGGCTCTTCGTGTTTGGCGGCGGCGACTGACACGATAACGCCGGGGATAGGCCTGCTCCGCCACAGGTGAATTGCTTTGGAATGTCCCCGCCTTGCTGGAAATCCGGGCTGGTAATTTTCAAGGACATCCGCAGGTGATCGTTGAATGAATCGTGGCCGCAGCCTGATTGTCCGGCGACGATCAAGAGGAGCGCGGAGGCGAGGATCCCTGACGCGTTGCGAATCATGTGCGCATGTGAGCAGGTTCGCTGAGGCGCGCCAGCGCCCACGGGCCTCCCCACAGCGCGATGGCGATGAGCAAACTGGACCATAGGGCAGGGATGTTCTGCCTGCCGGGAATGACGTAGAGGCCGAGAACCGTAGGGAGGTGGAGCGTGAAGACCCAAATCGCGTACATCAGACCAAGGCAGGCCGCACCCCAGCGAATCAGGAAGCCGCTGGCGATGCTTAAGCCGGCGGCGATGAATCCGGCGCCGAAGAAGCCGATCCAGAAAGCATGCCATGGAATCCACGACGGTATGAGCGTCCCGATGGGCGCGAGAGCGAGGAAGTGGTCCACTCCAAACACGATGAGAGACACCGCGAGGAGATAGCGGCTGGCGCGTTCAAGCCAACGCGGTGTTTCGCTGGGGCCCGGCAAGAGCGACGCGAGAGCCGCGATGGCGAGAGATTCAAAAACGGCGGTGCGCAAGCCCATGCTGCCGGGAATGGCGGCATTTTTCGGTGCGTTCAGGACGACTGCGCCCAAAAACATCAAACCGCCCACCACCATCGCGGAAGTGCGCAGTGTGGGTTTGAATAGAAGGCCCGCGCCGCAGATCGCCAGGACTGCGCCGAACAGGTAGGCCAGCCAGGGAATCGGGGGCAGGAAGGGAAGAACCGGTATGACTTTGAACTGAGGATTGGATGGCAGCGGGTATAGGAAAACGACACGCTGCGCGCACACGAGAGTCTCGATGCCCAGGCCAATGATGGCCAGCGAGAACACCGGGCGGCCCAGGCTGAGTACCGCATCCATTGCCCGTTTGAGCGGAGTTCTTTCGAATGGCGCTATTTCAGTCATTGCGCGGCGTTGGAGGAGCGCTTTTGACTGAGATAATCGGCGACAATCCACGCTGCTCCGGCGATCGCCAGATTCTCCAAGTTCTCGGACCAATTGAATAGATTATGCACATTTCCAAAACACACTGGCAGCCATATCAGCACGCCGAAGCCGATGAGCATCGCGGTAGTCAACTGAGAAGCGAGAAGAGCTACACGTCCCGAGAGCAGGGCGATGGCGGCGAGAAAAAAAGCAATCGTGGTGGCCACCGCCCAGAAGTTTTGCCCGGGAGGGATCCATTTCGGGACAAGCTCCGCGGTATGGGCAAAAAACTCGACTTGTTCCACCGCGAAGGAAATCAGGCAAAATGCGAAGGAGATGCACGCGAACTGAGCCAACTTTGATGTCCGCTGGGAACCGTTGCGGGCAAACGTAGCGTAGACGATCAGCGCTCCCGCGGCCTTGGAAAATGGGTAGAAGAATGCGCCCCAGTTAGCGTAGACCTTCGGGTTGGCCACGATGCCCGGTATCCAAGACAGAGCGAGGAGCGAGAAGAGGATGCCGAGAACGATCGCTCCGGCACGCGCCGTTTTGGGCCATTGAATCGCCAAGCCGGCCAGAATTTCGATAGCCGCGACAAGGTACATGAGGATGGCGCGGTGCGGAACGCTTGCGAGCGACTGAGTCTGTTGCAACACGTAAAAGGCGTGCCAAGCCAAGGTGAAGACGCCAAAAAGGATGGCGGCCAGTCCGAACACGTAACGTCCGAGGGAGAATCTCATTTTGGCCTAGGATGAATAATGGCGCACTGACAGGGCGATGGGCAAACCGACGCAGAACCAGTGCTCGACGAATTCCGCAGCGGCATAGGCCAGCGGCATGTGGCCGTGCGGCGCGGCGGAGAGCGGCAGGACGACCATATGCATGAAGAGATAAACCGCTGCGCCGTAGAGCATGCCGCAGAGGATGGCACGGTGCACGAGAAACTTCAACTTGCGGCTGGCGAGATAGTAGACGGCAGCAGCGCCCAGGGCGATGACGAAATGGAGCACGATTCCCAACACGGCGCTCGCCGCGCCGCCCTGAAACGATTTCGCGCCGAGCACGCCACTGGCAATTACCTGCGGGATCAGAATCGGATGATGCGGGCTGTACACGATGATCGCGTAGGTCAAATCGAGGATGCCGACAATCAGGCCGCCGACACCAATGGCCAGAAAAGCTCGCGGGTGCGCGAGCGGTGAAGTTGCGAAAGCGTCGTTTACGGTGTCTGCCATGGCAGGCGTCCCTTCTCCGTCTGACGGTCCAATCGACATGCCGCGATGCGTGGCACGGGCTTATTTCGCCAGCTCTTGACGATTGCCCTTGGCCCAGGCGCTATCTTTGGGGACGGCCTTCATGGGCGGCCCACCTTCGGTGCCGCAAGAGCATGGACCCGCTGTCTTGGCCTCGGTCATGCAGGAGCAGGACTTCGTTTTCAGGCAGGCGCATACGTAGACGACTTTGCCCTTGATTTGCGTGTCGCTGGTGGGCGGATTCTGAGGCTGATTCTGAGTGCCGCCGCTCGCAGGGATGAAGGCCAGCGAGAACAGCAAGGCAAGCAGGGCAGCGGGCGGTTTCACTTTCGCTCTTGTCATCGTTTTCATCAGCGTCCTCATAGGCGTCCTTAGAACGTCGCAACTGAGTGCAGCGTCGCGGGAGCCGGCAATTCGCTCCGACTCCGATGCGCCCGTCGCGGCGCAAGAATGATACTGAAAATGGCTGCGCGCAATATCCACTTGACGGGCTTTTCGTATAGCCATTATGATTTTCGCGTCATGAAGAAAGTGCCTTCGGGAATCTCCCCGGTCATCGCGATCAGCAAAGAGGCTGCGAAGTCGCTGTACAGGCAGGTGTATGAGGGCTATCGCAAAGCGATTGTGGATGGCAATGTGCGCGCGGGGCAGCGAGTTCCGTCCACTCGAGTGCTGGCGCTGGAACTGGGAATCTCTCGCATTCCCGTCCTGGGCGCGTACGCGCAACTCTTAGCGGAAGGGTATTTCGAAAGCCGCGTGGGTTCGGGGACGATTGTGTCCCGATCCCTGCCAAACCGGGTAACCGCGCTGCAACCTGCGAACGCTCCATCGACGAGAGCTAGGCTGGGGCGGCGGCCCCTCTCGAAACGCTGTTCGATGCTCCCGAGTGCGGAAAACTTTTACCGCCGGCGTGGCTTGGGGCCATTCGGCGTGAGTCAAGTTGCTTTTGAGAATTTTCCGCTGCAGGTGTGGAACAGCTTGGTGACGCGGCACTCCCGGAGCATGCACGCCAGATCCCTCGACTACGGCGACCCGATGGGATCAAAGGATCTGAGGGAAGCGATCGCCACGCACTTCCGAACAGCGCGCGGGGTCCGCTGCGAAGCGCAGCAGATTATGATCGTTAGCGGCTCCCAACAAGGGCTGGAGGTATCGGCCCGAGCGCTCCTTGATCCGGGAAATCGCGTTTGGATGGAGGAGCCAGGCTACAGCTTTGCGCGAAGCGTCTTTGCATTTATGGGCTGCCGAGTTGTGCCGGTTCCGGTTGACGCGGAGGGCCTGAACGTTGCCGCTGGCATGAAAAAATGCCGCGAGGCGCGGGCAGCCTTGGTGACACCGTCCCATCAGTATCCGCTGGGCGTCACGATGAGCGCCTCGCGACGTCTTCAATTGCTGGATTGGGCAGAACGCTGCGGATTTTGGATCCTCGAGGACGATTACGACAGTGAGTACCGCTATGAAAGCATGCCGGTCACTTCCTTGCAAGGACTCGACCGCAACTCTCGGGTGGTTTACATCGGGACGTTCAGCAAGGTGCTGTTTCCTTCTTTGCGGCTGGGTTACATCGTCGTTCCTGCGGATCTGGTGGAGCGCTTTCTGGCGGTGAGGTTTGCCATGGACATCAGTCCGCCAAACTTTCATCAGGCAGTGCTCGCGGATTTTATTCGCGAAGGCCATTTTTCGCGGCATATCCGAAGGATGCGCTTGCTGTATGCAGAACGCCGGAGCGCTTTGATCGAGAGCATTCGAAACGAACTGGGGTCGGTGGCGGAGATAGCCGGGGCGCAGGCGGGCATGCATCTTTGCGTGATATTGAAAGGGATCGCGGACCGTGAGGTCGCCGCGCGCGCCGCGCGACAGAACCTTTGCTTGGTGCCGCTCTCTCCTTTCTATGTGGGTAACGCGCCGCAGCAGGGATTCATTTTGGGATTTGGCAGCACAGCCGTGGAAGAAATACCGGACGCGGTACGGAAACTGCGAGGCGTGCTGGATTCGAAGTGAAGACCACGGCGATCGCGCGTCGTCTAGGCAGGGAACAGCCCTAGAGGCCGAATTGCCGAGTTTGCAGCCTTCAGGAGCGGCCGAGGTGGACGGAGCCGAAACCGGTTTCGAGTTCGACGGGCGAGCCGCCTTTGCCGAGCTGGCCGCGCAGGGAAGAGTGGCTCGAAGTTTCGGTGACGGTGAGCGGCACATCGGTGGAGACGTGTCCCATGCCGGTTTGCGCCTCAATATCGGCATTCAAATCCGACGGCACGCGCAAGGCTACGTCGCCGAAGCCGGATTCGAGGCGCCAATCGGTGTGAATCTGTGAACCCGAGTCTGCCTCAGCGCGAACGCTTCCGAATCCACTCTTCAGCTCCAGCGAGTCGAAGCGGCCGTCGGCGGTGACATCGCCGAATCCGGTTTCGCCGTGGAGTTGGCCATTGAATTCGGGGAAGCGAATGCTTCCAAAGCCGGTATCGACGCGCGCGTTCACCTGGAGATTTTCTCCGCGGATATCGCCGAAGCCGGTATGCAGATCCAAGCGCGAGCCGGAGGGCACTTCGAGGTCGATCTGTACTTTTGGCGAGCGCCAGTGGAACCATCCGCCGCCGTGATTTTCGGGAGTGCGGACGCGAATTTCGACATGATTTCCGTCCTGGGAATCGGAAACTTCGACGTCGGATGGAATACTCCAATAGGTGGTGGTGACGTTGGCGTGAATGGAGCTTGTGGCGCCGTGGACGATATGCAGAGTGCCATAATCCGCGTCGACGCGCAGATCGGCCGCAGCGCCGGAGACGTTCCAGGTTTTGGTCCACGTGCCGTCGGCGGCCAGCGCCGCGGGAGCTGCGCATAGCAAACAGAAGGCCCCGAGAACCAACGCTGCCTTTCGCATTTCCGTCCTCCTGCTGTTCGTTTTTCTACGCTGACGCCGTCCGAGTCGGGCAGATTGCTTTGCCGCAACGCGGAACTACATCTTCGAGATGTGAATCGAGCCGTCGCCGGTGTGGACCAGGAGCGGTGGGCCGCCGGCGCCAATTCTACCGTGAATGGTGCTGCCCGAAATAACGCCGGACATGGTCACGGGAAAATCAAGAGTGATGTGGCCGTCGCCGGTATGGGCGTCAAGATCGGCGTTGAGGCCGTCGGGCAGGCGAAGGGTGACGCTGCCGTCGCCGGAGCGCACGGACCAATCGTTGGAGATTTTCGAGCCGGAGAGCACTTCGGCGCTCACGCTGCCGTCGCCGGATTCGAGAGAGAGAGTGTCGAACCTGCCGGTGACCTCGATTCTGCCGTCGCCGGAGTCGGCGCGCAGTTCGCCGTCAAACTCGGTCCCGCGAATGTGGCCATCGCCGGAATGCAGGCGCACCTGCCCTTTCAATCCAGTGGCATCGATATTTCCGTCGCCGGTGGAGATGCGCAGCTGGCCGTGGAAGGCCTGGGAAGTGACGCTGCCGTCGCCGGTGGAGATGTCGAAATCGGCGTCGCGCGGAAGGCTAACTTCGACGCGCACGGAGCGATTGTTCCAGCCAAACGAAAAATGGAAAGTAGGGACGTGAACTTCAAGCTCGACTTCGTTGCCGCTTTGGCTCTCGGTGATGCGCGCACCGTTATCGCCAATCGGCCAGCCGTTGGTGGTGACGTGGGCGTCGATCTGATTGCTGCCGGAGACATAGAGATCGACGTGGCCGTCGTTGGTGATGACGCGAAGATTGGGGCGGCCGCTGAGCTTGTAGGTTTTCTGCCATTCCTCGGCGTGAGCGGGCGCTGCGGCGACCATTGCAAACGCAAATAAGCCGGCGAGCGCCCAAGACGTCAGGTAAAAACGGCGCATAGAAAGACCTCCTCGTGAATGTCCGTTTGAATGTACGCAGTTTAGCATTAAAAAGTTCCCCACGAGTTGGACGCCGCAGAGCGGCTGGGGTTAGCGCGCCACTGCTTTGTGCGCCGTTGGTTTCGAGCGCAGGGCGGCGATGAATTTCTCGAACGGCAGCGTGTTGAGCACGTCGCGAGCTTCGAGCCAGCCGCGGCGCGCGGTCTCGACGCCATACTTCATCACGCGGAGCTGCACGGTGGCGTGCGCGTCGGTGGAGATGACGACCTTGACGCCGCGCTGCTTGGCGAGGCGCAGGTGCGCGTCGCGCAAATCGAGGCGGTCGGGATAGGCGTTGCATTCGACGGCGACGCCGTGTTTGCGGCAGGCGTCGAGGACTTTTTCCATGTCGTAATCGAAGGGATCGCGGCGGAGCAGCAGGCGGCCGGTGGGATGGGCGAGAATCTGCGTGTAAGGATTTTCGATGGCGGCGAGGATGCGGTCGGTCATGGCGGATTTGTCGAGGTTCATGTAGGAGTGAATGGAAGTGACGACCACGTCGAGTTGCGCGAGGACTTCGTCGCTCATATCGAGCGCGCCGGTTTTTAGGATATCGACTTCGCTGCTCGTGAGCAGGCGAATGCCGCCGACGGATTTCTCCGCCTCGCGGATTTTCTTGATTTGCTGCATGGTGCGCCGCTCGTCGAGGCCGTTGGCGATGGTGACGGCTTTGGAATGGTCGGTGAGGGCGATGTATTCGTAGCCGAGTTCGCGGGCGGCTTCGGCCATTTGCTCGATGGAATGTTTGCCGTCGGACGCGGTGGTGTGCATCTGCAAATCGCCGCGAATGTCGGCGAGGGTGATGAGCTTCGGCAGCTTGCCATTTTCCGCGGCTTCGATTTCACCGGTCATTTCACGTAATTCTGGTTCGATATAGGGCAGCTTGAGCTTCGCGTAGATTTCTTCTTCCGTGCGGCTGGCGACGGTTTTGCCGCCCTGGAGCGTGGTGAGCGCGTATTCGTTGAGCGTGTAGCCCATCGAGTTGGCGCGGCCGCGCAGGGCGACGTTGTGCTCCTTCGAGCCGGTGAAATAGAGCAACGCGGCGCCGTAGCTTTCGGCGGCGATCACGCGCACGTCGACTTGCATGCCGCTCGGCAGCAGGAAACTGACTTTGTTTTCTCCGTGGGCCAGCGTTTGTTCGATGGGCGGGAATTTCAGAATGTGTTCGCAGATGGCGTCGACTTTTTTCTGTGAGGATTTGCCGGCGGGAACGACGATGAAATCCAGATCGCCGATGGTTTCCTTGCCGCGGCGCAGGGAACCCGCGGGCGTGATCAAATCGATCTGCTTGCCGAGTTGCTGGATGTATTCGGTGACTTGCTCCGCGGTTTTTTCGGCGGCGTTGATGCGAAAGCGGCCGGTGGAGCGCTGGAACAATTCCACGGCCTTCAGAATGTTTTCTTCGGTTTTCTCGCCGAAGCCTGCAACGTCGCGCAGCTTTTGTTCACGCGCGAGCTTGGCAACGTCTTCGACGGTGCCGGCCTTGAATTCCTTCCAGAGGAAGGCGGCTTTTTTGGGCCCGAGGCCCTGGAGGGAGAGAACTTCGAGCAGCGTCGGCGGATATTTTTTCAGTAGCTTTTGCCGCAGCTTGTAGTCGCCGGTGGCGATGATTTCGTCAATGTGCTCAGCCATGTTGTCGCCGATGCCGGGGAGCTCGGTGAGTTTTTTGCGATCTTTGGCGAGGTCTTCGACGCGTTCGTGCAGGCTGTAAATCAGCTCCGCGGCTTTTTCGTAGCTGCGGTAGCGGCCGATGATCGCGCCGTCGATTTCGAGCAGCTGGGCGGTTTCGTGGAGGATGCGGGCGATTTCACGATTTTCCATGGAGGGATTATAGAGGGAAACTTGCGTGGAATGGAACCGACGGCGAAGGCGACAAACATCTTTTCGCGTTTGGTGATCTAGCTGGAGTATTTCTTCAAGAGAGAGCGTGCCTCGGATATTGAAAGTGGCTCGCCTCGCTTCAAATGGAGAATTGCGTGACATGTCGGGCATACGGGGGTGAGATCTTTCGTCGGATCAACAACATATGCTTTGCCGATTTTGGAAAGCGGCACGACATGGTGGACGTGGATAAACCCGGCCGCGATGGGACCGAACCGCGTACCCAGATCGACATCACAGACCTTACATCGCGTTCCGTGATGTGCAATGCATTTGCCTCGCGCTATTGGGTTTCGTTCATAGGCATTCACCATAACCCGCCTCTTAGCTCCCTCGGGCAAGGGTGAGGCCTCGGGGATGTGCCAAGCAGATGTCGCAGTCACTGTCCCCGTACGCTCCTGCCAAATTCTCTCAAGAGCGTCTGCGACTCTTTCTGGGATTTCCAGGCCAGAAGACCGCGCGGCCCAATCGAAGGACGAAAACGGAGGCTTTCGTAGCTCACTCCACGTCACCAAAACATCCCGGGAAAGAAAATCAAACCACAAATCTACGTAGTGTGCCTTGTCGGTATGTCGGTCAGGATCCCAGTGACGATCGGCGTAGGGCTCTGACGATGTTACTCCAGAGCCCATGATTCCTTTCGGCTCAACGCCCAGCCTTATCAAGAAAAAACGGCTGCCTGAAGGAAGATTTGTTCTGTTGCCTGTGCTCCAAGTGGAATCGGCTCGACCCGCTATGCCAACTTGTTCGATCTCTTGATCGAGATCATCCCATTGGTGCCAGCGCTTCGGATTCCAGACGAAAAGATATGTCGCCATCGATGCCTCGACAATTATCATGCTGTAAATAACCTAGGCTGGTTCTCGATGCAAGGGATTATCGGAGGAAACGAGGTGCGCCCGGAGGTGAGGTTGGCACGCGACTGAAACTTTTCCCGTGTTGGAGCGTAAGTTGAGCATGCGGCGGCGAGGATGATTGTTCCGGTTTGGCCTCCAGCGCCGCCACAAATCGCAAGTTACGGAGAATCCAGATGAACACACACCGCGCATTCACGGGCCTACGCTCGGTAACAGCGTTGTTTTTCGTTCTTGGGGTTAGTGCGCTCGTTTCGCTCGCCGCCGCGGCGCCGGCGGTCGTTGGCGACTGGAATGGCGTTCTTGACGTGGGCGGCGGGAACAGTCTTCACATCATCGTTCACATCACGCAGGCTCAGGACGGCAGCCTCACGGGCACGATGGACAGCCCCGATCAGCAAGCCACTGGCATCAAGATTTCCACGATCACGTACAAGGAAGGCGCGCTGCACTTCGAATGCTCGGACATCGGCGGTTCCTATGACGGCAAAATGAACAGCGACAACGCGAAAATCACCGGGACGTGGTCGCAAAGCGGCAACTCGCTCGCGCTCAATCTTGCGCGCAGCAAGTAACGGAGGCTCGGCGCAAGGTCACTGCTTCACGACGTTGGCGGCCTGGTCGCCTTTGGGGCCGGGGACGATGTCGAATTCGACGCGGTCGCCTTCGCGCAGGGTTTTGAATTTGTCGCCGACGATGGCGGAGTAGTGGACGAAGACGTCCGGGCCGTCGTCGCGGCCGAGAAAGCCGAAGCCTTTGGCGTTGTTGAACCACTTAACGGTGCCGTGCATGTCAGCGGCGTTTGGTTTTACGGCGGCGGGGATGCGCGGCGCAGAAGCGCAGGTAATAAAGTATGCCGGCGATGGATTTTGCGTCGCGCAGTTTGCCAGTGCGAATCCAATTCTCCATCTCGCGAGGAGAAAATGCGCGCGCGGTGATGCGTTCATCTTCTTCGGGGCGCGCGATGCCGGCGCGAAGATCGCGCGCGACGAAAACCACCATGCGTTCGCTGACGAAGCCGGGGGTGGGGAAGACGTCGAGAATTTTCTGCCAGCGGCGAGCGGTGTAGCCCGTTTCTTCGATCAATTCGCGCTTCGCGCCGGGAAGAGGCTGCTCGCCGGGCTCCATGCGGCCCGCGACCAGTTCCCACAAATATCCGCCGACGGAATGGCGATACTGGCAGACGAGCAGCATGCGCCCGTCGTCGAAAACGGGAAGCACAACGACGGAACCGCTGTGCACCACGAACTCGCGAGTGGCTTCGACGCCGTTCGGTTCTTGCACTTGCTCGCGGCGGACGTCGAAGACGCGTCCATGGAAGACGGTTTCGCTGGACAGGATTTTTGCGCGTGGGCTCATGAGATTCTCCGGTGGACATCATAAGCGCGGAAGCAGACGGCAAGAAAGCAAAAATACGGGCGTGAAATGCGAGAATCGAGGCCCGGGCGAATTGGCAGCGGCGGCGAGGATTGCGTATACTGACGCGGGAATTTTGCAACGAGAATAAATCATGGCGATACAGACGCTGATCATCGACGACGAACGTCCCGCACGGGAGGAATTGGCGTTTCTGCTGAAGGGGATTCCGGAGGTCGCGATTATCGCGCAGGGAAAAAACGGGCTGGACGCGGTGAATTTGATCAAGGAGCACAGTCCGGACTTGGTTTTTCTGGATGTGCAAATGCCGGGGCTGGACGGCTTCGGCGTGATCAAAAAGCTGGCCGAGAAGAAAATCAAGATGCCGCAAATTATTTTTGCGACGGCCTTCGACGAATACGCGGTGCAGGCGTTCGAAGTGAACGCCGTGGATTACGTGCTGAAGCCGTTCGACAAAGGACGCGTGGCGAAGGCGGTGCAGCGCGCGAAGAAAATGATCGAGGCGCAGACCTCTCCGGTGGAGAGACTCGAGACGCTGGTCGAGCAACTCGGCGCGCCGAAACCGGCGCGAAGGCGCGAAGCACGTGAAATTGCTGCTGAAGGCGCAGCAGAGGATGTTTTTGGTCGACGCGGAAGAAATGGTGTACGCGTCGATTCAAGATGGAACGATCACGATATTCACCAAGGATGCGGAAGGCGTTTCGAATTACCGCACGATTGAGGAGTTGCAGTCGCAGCTGGATTCGGAGCGATTTTGGCGCGCGCACCGGTCGTATCTGGTGAATATCGATCACATCAAGGAAGTGGTGCCGTGGTTCAAGTCGAGCTTCATGCTGAAAATGAGCGACAAGCGCACGAGCGAGATTCCGGTGAGCCGCGCGCAGACGCGCGATTGCGCGAACTGATCAAGATGTTGAGAAGGCCAAAGTCATCCATGGTGGGTTTTTCGAGGCGCAGCAATTTAGCTAACTCGCCCTCGAATTCGGGTTTCAGATTCTTGATGATTCCAAGCTGCTCCACCGCTTTCTCGCGATCACCGTTTTTCAGGAAAGCTGCGCCCAGATAATCATAGGCCTCAAGGCAATCGGGTTTCGATTCGATGGCTCGCATTAGTGGAGTGATTGCATCCAGGCTACGACCCAATTCGAAGTATGTCGCCCCGAGGTTCACCAGCGCCTCGAGGTAGTCAGGTTTCAACTCGATAGCCTTCAGGTATTCAGGGATTGCCCCCGCCTCGTCATGGAGACCGGTCATTGCATACGCCGCAATACAGTGGGCATCGGCGTAATTGGGATCCAATTGTATGGCGCGCCGCGCTTTCTGGAGCGCAGCGTCGAACCGATCTAATCGGTTAAGAAACACCGCAACATTTGCTTGAGATACTGCGGAATCGGGCCGTATCCGCTCGACTTCCTCGGCGGCCCTGAGCGCTTCTTGATAATTCTCCGTTCGCTCGTATTCCAGTCCAAGGCTGGTTCGGGCGGCGACATTGTCCGGGTCAAGCTTGATAGCTTTCTCCCAAGTCTCGATGGCGGATTGATGGTCGCCGATCTGCGAGTACGTAATTGCCAAGTTGCTCCACGAAGTGAAATCGTCTGGTGCGATCTCGATGGCTCGTTTGTATTCGCCCATTGCATCGGTGTGGCGGCCTAGCTCGCCATAGGCCACCCCAAGATTGCAATGAGTGTCGGCATCATCCGGACGGAGCTTAATCGCTTCGGTATAGGCGGCAATGGTCTCGTCGAGTTTTTTCAACGCTCCAAGACTCACGCCAAGCGCATAGTACGTCGGCGCCCATGCCGGCTCAAACCTAATCGACTCGCGAAACTCCTTCGCCGCCTCACAATGGCGGTTGAGCCGAGCATAGGCATAACCGAGTTGGTAGTGAGCGCTGGCGCTATGTGGCTGGGACACAATCGCATTCTGCAAAGGCTGAATTGCTTCCTCACTACGGCCTAATTCATTAAGCCATTGGCCAAGCTTGGTTTCAAAAAAAGCACGGCGTTTCATTTTCGGGCTGATCCGAAGAGCTCGGCGAACTTCATCGACTGCTTCTTGCGCCCGCTGACTCTCAGCAAGCGCTAGCGCTAGATATGCCCGCGCCGCCCCGTAGTCTGGTCTCTTCTGCAGCGCAAGCTCGAGCAGCTCGATTGCTGTCTTGTAGTCCTCCAACTGGTGAAGACACCATGCAATTTGGACTTGCGTCAGAAGGTTGCCGGGTTCTTGCTCAGCGGCCTTGCGGAAACTCTCAAGCGCCGACTTCCACCGCTTGGAGCGCATTCTCCAACGGCCGAGCCAGCGAAACCATCTTGCTTTGAGCCAGCGAATCAAAAGAGTCTCCAAACGTGAGCGCGCCATTCGCGAATTCGCGGAGCTATGCTAGCATCGCGTTTACACCTGCCGGATGGATTTTTCGCTCAACTCGGAACAAAAAGTGCTGCGCGACACGGTGCGGCAGTTCATGGAGACGGAGGTGCGTCCCGTGCTGCGCGCGTACGAGCGCGAGGAGAAATTTCCCGCCGAGGAGCTGCGCAAACTGGGCGAGCTGGGCTGCTGCGGAATGCTCATTCCCGAGGAGTGGGGCGGCGCGGAGATGGACACGGTCAGCTACGCGGTGATGCTGGAAGAAGTGGCGCGCGTGTGCGCGTCGACGGCGGTGACGCTGAGCGTGACGAATTCCGTGGTGGCCGTTCCGGTGTGGAAGTTCGGCACGGAGGCGCAGAAGAAAAAATACCTGACGCGGCTGGCGAAGGGCGAAATTCTCGGGTCGTTCTGCCTGACCGAGCCGCAGGCGGGCTCAGACGCGGCGGCGATTCAGACGCGCGCCGTGCGCCAGGGCGATTTTTACGTGCTGAACGGGACGAAGAGCTGGGTGTCGAGCGGCGGGCAGACGGGGCTTTACGTGGTGTTCGCGAAGACCGACCCGGCGGCAGGCGCGAAGGGCGTCACCGCGTTTCTGGTCGAGCCGACGTTTCCCGGTTTTCGCGTGGCGCGCTATGAAGATAAGATGGGGCTGCGAATTTCGAAGTCCGCGGAGCTTTCGTTCGACGATCTGCGCGTGCCGGTGGAGAACCGCATCGGCGAGGAAGGGCAGGGGTTGAAAATCGCGTTCGAGGCGCTCGACGGGGGGCGCGTGGGAATCGCGGCGCAGTCGGTGGGGATTGCGCAGGCGGCGTTCGAGGCGGCGGTGAAATACGCGAAGCAGCGGCGCGCGTTTGGAAAAACAATTGGCGAGTTTCAGGCGATTCAGTGGATGCTCGCCGACATGCAGACGGAAATCGAAGCGGCGCGCGGACTGCTCTATTACGCGGCGTGGATGCGAGACCAGGGCGCGGCGTTCGCGGCGGCGCGACGCGGGGCGCAGGCGTCGCGGGCGAAACTCTACGCGAGCGAGATGGCCAATCGCGTTTGCGCCAAGGCCGTTCAGATTCATGGCAGCCAGGGATTTTCGCGCGAGAGCGACGTGGAGCGGTATTATCGCGATGCGCGCGTGCTGACGATTTACGAGGGCACCAGTGAAATTCAGCGCACGGTGATCGCGCGGGAATTGCTGGCGAGTCGCTGATGTATTTGCGTTTTGTGTAGGGGCGGGTTTATCCCGCCCTCGGCTTGCACGGAAAGGCATGGCGGCATAAAGCCGCCCCTACGAAAGACATGATTCACGAAACAAAGCGCAAGAGGGTGCTGAGCGGGATGCGGCCGACGGGCCCGCTGCATATCGGGCATTACTTTGGGGCGCTGTCGAATTGGCTGAAGATGCAGGAGGCCCGCCTTCCGGATGGCGGGCAGGAGTACGACCCATTTTTTTTCGTGGCGGATTGGCACGCGCTGACGACGCATTACGCGGACAGTTCGCAGGTGGCGTCGAACACGCTGGAAGTGGCGACGGATTGGCTGGCGGTGGGCCTCGACCCGCGGAAGGCGACGCTGTTCATTCAGTCGAGCGTGCCGGAGCATGCCGAGCTGCATCTGCTACTGTCGATGATTACGCCGCTTTCGTGGCTGGAGCGCGTGCCGACGTACAAAGAGCAGATCGAGAATCTGCGCGACAAGGATTTGGGGACGTATGGATTTTTGGGGTATCCGCTACTGCAGGGCGCGGACATTGTGATGTATGGGGAAGCGGGGCAGGAGTTGTTGGTGCCGGTGGGTGAGGATCAGGCGCCACATATTGAGATGACGCGAGAAATCGTGCGGCGGTTTAACACGAATTTTGGGCTGGAAATATCCGAATCGTTGTGGAGCGATGCAGTCGCTCTTGGACGCGTGACGAAGCGTATTCCTTGGGTCGAAAAGCCAGGAGAGGACGCGCAAGGCGGCGAGGCTCGTGCGCAAGACGCACTCGCGCGGAGCATTAGAAGGGCGGTTTTCGAGTGGGGCTGGGATAATTTCCGCGAGAAGATGGCCGACGACGCTTGCTTCTTTTCACTGCGTAATGTACTGCAAGAGCCGGATGTGATTTTGACGGAAACGCCGAGGGTGCCGGGGACGGACGGCCGGCGGATGGCGAAGAGTTACGGCAACGCGATTTGGCTAAGCGACACGCTGGAGGAGATTCGCGCGAAGACGCGCAACATGATGACGGACCCGCAGCGCGTGAGACGAACCGACCCGGGGCGGCCGGAAGTCTGTCCCGTGTTTGCGTACCATAATTTGTTTCCGGAAAAGAAGAGCGCCGACGATTGCGCGCGCATCGAGCGCGTGGACCGCGAGTGCCGGACGGCGGAAATTGGCTGCGTGGACTGCAAGAAGCTGATGGCCGACGCGTTGGTGAAGTGGATCGAGCCGATTCAAGCGCGGCGTGCGAAATACGAAGCGAACCCGCGGGAAGTTTGGAACGTGCTGGAGGATGGCTCGAAGCACGCCAAGAAAGTCGCGGAGCAGACCATGGCGCGCGTGCGCAAGGCGGTGTTCAATTGGGAAGGCGCGGGACGAGCGGGAGTGACGGCCGAAGCGGGGAAGGGCAAAGTCGCGGCGGATAGAAGCGGTGGCTAGCGGCAAGTGAGGAACAATACTTCGCGACCATCGCTAATTTCCCCAGGGTAAACATCCGTCGAGGCCATAATGGCTATAGGAAAAGCCGTCCAAGTGGATATTGTGGACAGCCATTTTGAGTATTACTCTCGATATGATTACTGGACCGGATGGGTAGTTGTTTCGACCGGAGCTTGCCCGCCACGGCACGCAGGCCCGCCGCGGGCGGGGGGTAAACCCGCGGCAGGAAGGCCGCATCGGGACAAAGTGAAAAGACGGCTGGCTGAGGAGGTAATGCACCATGACAAATTTCCCAAGGACGGTGGTAAAGGCATTGCTGATGCTGTTTGGCCTGTGCGCTGTGTTTGGTTCGGCGTGCAAAGCGCAAACGCCGGCAGCTGACTCTGGCCGCAAGCCGGTAATCGTGGAGCTATTCACCGCCGAAGGCTGTTCCAGTTGCCCGCCGGCAGAAGCCATAGCGCTAAAAATGGAAAAACAACCTCTCCCGGGCATCGAGATGATCGTGCTGGAAGAGCACGTGGATTATTGGAACCAGGACGGATGGATCGACCCGTTTTCCTCGGCGGATTGGACTGCGAGGCAGAAAGACTATGTGTCCAAGCTGGCCAATGGGAATCCTTACACGCCGGAGATGGTGGTGGATGGGCTGAGTCAATTCACAGGCAGCAATGGGCGAGAGGCGCAAAAGGCCATCGAAGACGCCGCGCGCGGCCCCGAAACGGAGGTCACGATTGCGGATGCGAAACTGGATTCGAAAGGTGCGGGCGATTTCAAGATTTCGGTGGGAAAGCTGGAAGGAAACACGGCCGGCGACGAAGCGCAAGTCTGGGTGGTAGTGACCGAGGATGGTCTACATTCGGCGGTGAGCGCGGGAGAGAATGCCGGGCACACGTTGTATCATGCCGCGGTGGTGCGTTACTTGCACAAGGTCGGCGCCGCGCAGGGCAGCGGCGATACGGCGTTTAGCGGCGATGCGCGCGTGAAAATCAAGTCCAACTGGAACCATGACAACTTGAGCATCGTGGCGTTTGTACAGGAAAAGAAGAGCCTCAAAGTTCTAGGCGCTGCTTCGACGAAGCTGGGGAACTAGAGGCAGCGGAAATCACGGGAAACGTGCCAGCAGCCAGTTCCGCAGCGAATCCGCGGCGAATGTCCAGGGTTTGGACGGTGGTGTGGATTGGATTGGCCGCCGGGACGCTGGACATTTCCGAAAACATCATCTTCAACTCTTTCCGGCACGTCACGCCGAAGATGATTTTTCAATTCATCGCAAGCGGGCTGATAGACGGCAAATCGTTCACCATGGGCGCGGCTTCGGTGGCGCTGGGCGTGGCAATTCATTACGCGATCGCGATGACCTGGACGGTGGTGTTTTTCGTCGCGAGTCGCAAGCTCCTGATTCTGACGCGCCAGGCGGCGATTTGCGGAATCGTTTATGGCGGCGTGGTGTACGTCATCATGAATTTCGTGGTGCTGCCGTTGACCCGCGTGCCGCATTCGACGAAAGCGGTGACGCTGGCGTCGCGGATCAGCGGCGTGTTGGCATTGCTCTTTTGCATCGGGCTGACGATCGCTCTGCTGGTGCGCAAATACGCTCCGCCGAATAGAGATTTCGCCGCCTAGCCATTTCTGCTCCATCCGGTAAGCCGGCCCTTCGTCTTCGCCTCATAAACAAAATGGAATAGAATCCGAGAATAATCCTGCGCCGGGACGGCGAAATCGTGAGAAAGTGTGATGGATGGCGGCGAACGCACAACCCGATTACCAAATCAATTTGCCCGCGTACGAAGGGCCGCTCGATTTGCTGCTCGATTTGGTGCGCAAGCAGGAAATCGACATCCACAACATTCCCATAGCGAAACTGACGCAGCAGTACCTCGATTATTTGCACCAGCTGGAAAAACTGAACGTGGATATCTCCGCGGACTTTCTGTATATGGCGGCGACGCTGATTTACATCAAATCGAAGATGCTGCTGCCCGTGGATCCGCTGGCCCCTCCGGAGGAGCAGGACCCGCGCAACGAATTGGTGCACAGGCTGCTGGAGCACGAGAAGTTCAAGAACGCCGCGCAGATGCTTTACGAAAAACAGCAGCTCGAAGCGCACGTGTGGTCGCATCCGGATATGTCGCTGTATCAGAGCGAGGAGACGGAAGGCGAGCTGGTGGTGTCGCTGGTGGATTTGGTGAAGGTGTTTCAGCAAGTGCTGGAGCGGCGCCGCGCCGTCGCCAAGATCGAGCTGGCGCACGAAGTGGTGACCGTGGCGCAGATGATGGAGCAGTTGCGGACGCGGTTGGTGGCGAGCGATGAAGCGGTGTCGCTGGCAGGGTTTTTCGAGGCATGCGCGTCGCGGCGGTCGATGATCGTGGCGCTGCTGGCAGTGCTGGAAATGGTGCGCATGCAGGCGGTGGTGCTGGTGCAGGAAAAAATGTTTGGCGACGTGCTGTTGCGGAAGCACAAGATGTTCGATTTGGTGTTCGAGAGCGGCGGCGCGATTCAGAAGATTGACGAAGAATATCTGTAAGGCAGTGACGAGTGACTAGCTCCGCTCCCTAGGGGCAAATCGACCATGACGGAACAGGAACTGCAGAGCGCGCTGGAAGCAATTATTTATGCGGCTGACGAGCCCGTGACGATGGATCAGATTCTCGCGGCAGTCGGCGGAGAGAAGGCAGAAGTGCGCGCGGCGCTCGACAAATTGGTGGCCTCGTATGGCGCGGAGGAGCGCGGCGTCGAGATTCGCAAAGTGGCGGGCGGCTGGAAGATGTACACGAAGGCGCAGCATCATGAGGCGGTGCGGAAGTTCATCAAGAGCTTGCGGCCGGCGCTGCGGCTGACCATGCCCGCTCTCGAAACGCTGTCGGTGATCGCGTACAAGCAGCCGGCGACGCTGCCGGAGATTAATGAAGTGCGCGGAGTGAATTGCGGCGGGGTGGTGAAGACGCTGCTGGAGCGGCGTTTGATTACCACCGCCGGGCGCAAAGACGCCGTGGGACGGCCGATTCTGTATCGCACGTCGAAGGATTTTCTGATGCGCTTCGGGCTGGCGGATTTGGATGAGCTGCCGAGCCTGAAGGAATTTGAGCAGTTGGCGCAGGCGGCGCTGGGCGCGGATGACGGCATCGCGCCGACCGAACCAGAGGAAGCGTCGGAGGAAGAGCCGGGAGTTTTGAGCAGCGCGAATCCGGCTGCTGCGGACGCGACCGCGAACGACGCGGCGGATGCGGCGAGCGCGACCGATTCAGGTTGCGCGCTGCCTGCAGAAATGGCGTCGGTATCAACGGAAGCGATGTTCGACAGCGCGGAAAGCGCATTGCACGCAGACGAAAACGCGCCTAGGGCCACCGAAGAAACGACCGCCGCAAATTCGGAAGCCATGACGCCAGACGATTTGCCGCCAGAAAAGAAAGCGGCCACCTCGCGCGGCTGAAGCAGTCCTCGCACTAAACTTTCCTACCGTAACGCCGACTGATACTATTCAGGTTCGCTTTCGGCGGAATCCTTATGGAAGAGCGGCTACAGAAAATTATTGCGCGGGCGGGCGTGGCTTCGCGGCGGCACGCGGAGGCGCTGATTTCGTCCGGCCAAGTGGCGGTGAACGGGCAAGTCGTCACCGAGCTGGGAACGAAGGCAGACGCAGAGCGGGACCATATCCGCGTGGCGGGGAAGTTGCTGCACGCTAGCGACACGAAAGTTTACATCGCGTTGCACAAGCCGGATGGCGTGGTGGCCACGCTGCAGGATCCCGAAGGAAGGAAAACCATCGCGCATTTCTTGAGCGGCCTGCCGGGCCGGGTCTTCCCGGTGGGAAGGCTCGAGTATCACGCGTCGGGACTGATGCTGCTCACGAACGATGGCGAGTTGGCGAATCGCATGATGCGCGCGCACCAGATGAAGCAGGAGTATTTGTGCAAGGTGGATGGCGCGCTGAGCGATGCGGAAGTCCGCGAGGCGGAGCGGCAGGGGCACGTGAAGATGCAGCGTGCCAAAAGGATGCCGGCGGGCTGGTGGGAGGTGAAGGCGGGCGGCGTCAGTAAAGATGAGTTTCGCAGGGCGCTCATCGCCGGTGGACATCACGTCGACAAATTGCGGCGCATTGCGATAGGGAACCTGGAATTGGGAGCGCTGGCGCCGGGGGAGTATCGTCACTTAACGCGCGAAGAGGTGATGGAACTGGAACGCGCGGTGGCGAGGGCGGAGAAGGTCGTGCCCGGTAGTGAGAGGCCAGGGGTCAGCGGGAAGCGAAAGCGGTTTGCGTACAAAGCGCGCAAAGAAAGAAAACCACGACGGCCGAAGAGAAACGGTGCGCGTGGTTAGAGAAGAAACAAACGGGGACGAGATTCGTAAGTTGCTGGAGACGAGCAGAACGATTGCGGTGGTGGGGCTTTCGTCGAACAAGATGCGGCCGAGCTATGGGGTGGCCGAGTACATGCAACGCGCAGGATACAAAATTATTCCGGTGAATCCAAACGAGAGAGACATTTTGAACGAACGGGCGGTGGCGCGGCTGGAAGATGTTCGCGGCAAAGTGGATATTGTGGACGTGTTCCGGCGCTCGGAATTCGTTCCCGAGGTGGCGGAGAGCGCGATTGCGATGGGAGCGAAGGCGTTGTGGCTGCAAGAGGGCGTAATCCATGAAGAAGCGGCGCAACGGGCCCGCGATGCGGGGCTATTTGTGGTGATGGACCTGTGCATTTTGAAGGAACATGCCAAGCGGTTCCGGTGATGGGGTAGTGACGGGGAACAAAATGAAAAAGACGGGACGGGAAGGACAGAGAAAATCGCGAGCCCTGACTTTGGCTGCGATTTGCGCGCTGGTGTGCGGCGTAGCGGGCGCGCAGGTAGCGCAGAATTCGAAAGGGGAGGGCAGCCGGTGGTGGAAAGACGTGAGTTTCCTGGCCAGCGACGATTTGCAAGGACGCATGACCGGGAGCGGGGAATATCAGGCGGCCGCCGGATACGTGGCGGAGCAATTCAAGAAAGAAGGCCTGACGGCGGCGGGCACCGTGGGTTTTTTTCAGCCGGTGAAGTTTCGGAGCCTGGAGATTGATGAAGGGTATACGTCGGTGGAACTGATTCGGGGAAGCGACGCGACGCCACTGACGCTGGGTAAAGAAGTGATCGTATCGGCGACGGGAGATTCAGGCGAAGAGATCACGGCGGATGCAGTGTTTGTCGGATACGGCATTTCGGCGCCGGAGGCGAATTACGATGACTTTGCCGGTGTTGACTTGCGCGGAAAGGTCGCGGTCTATTTGGCGGGCGGCCCGGACACGATCAAGGATCCATTGCGCGCGCATGAAGAGTCGTCGGGCGAACGCTGGAAAGCGATGAAAGCGGCGGGGGCCATCGGCGCCGCGATGATATTTAATTCGACGAACCAGGAAGTGCCGTGGGAGCGAATCGCGGGGAATCGGCAGAAGCCGTCGCTGGAATTGGCGGACGCAAGCTTGCGGAGGGACCAGGGGAAGACGATTTCGCTGGCGATCAATCCTGAGTATGCGGACGCGTTTTTCGCAGGCTCGGGGCACACCATGGCGGAGATTATGGCTGCCGCCAAGGCGAAACAAGCGCTGCCGAAGTTTCCGCTGGCGGTGAGGATTCACGCGAAGACAAAAGTGAAAGAAACAGATACGGAGTCGCCGAACGTGACGGGCGAGCTGGCAGGGTCGGATCCCCAGCTGAAAAAGGAATTCGTGATTGTCAGCGCGCATCTGGACCATTTGGGAGTCGGCGCGCCGGTGAACGGAGACGATATTTACAACGGGGCCATGGACAATGCCGCGGGAGTCGCGGCTCTGATACAGATCGCCCACGATTTTCATGCATCAGGCGTGAAGCCGAAGCGCTCGGTGATTTTTCTGGCGCTGTGCGGCGAAGAAGAAGGGGAATTGGGCTCGTGGTATTTCGCGAACCATCCCACCGTGCCGTCGGACGAAATCGTTGCCGACATCAATATGGATATGTTCTTGCCGCTTTTCCCGCTGGAGTATTTGCAGGTGCAGGGGCTGGACGAATCGACGTTGGGAGACGATATTCGGTCGGCCGGGCAGGCGGACGGCGTGAAGGTGATCGCGGACGAGCAGCCGGACGCGAATCGCTTCATTCGCAGCGATCAGTACAGCTTCGTTCAGAAAGGGATTCCGGCGCTGGCGTTCAAATTCGGATACGAGAAAGGTTCGCCGCAAGAGAAGACGTTCAGCGACTGGGTGCATACCCACTATCACGCGCCGTCGGACGATCTGAACCAGAAGGTGGACCAGGATGCCGCGGGGAAGTTTTGCCATTTGATTTACATGCTCACGGATCAGGTGGCAGACGACGCGGCGCGGCCGGCGTGGGAGCCGGCAAGTTTCTTCCGCAGGTTTGCGCCAAAGTAAGCGGTTCTTGGCTTATACGGTCGAATAACGCCAGATAACTTCCCAGCACAATTCAGGAGCGGTCACTGCAGCGGGTAGATTTCCACGTGGTTGGAGCCCGGCTCGGCGACGGCGATCATGTGCCCGTCGGGCGAAAGGGCAAAAGAACTAAAAATCAAATCATGGAGTATGGGAGTGAGGTTGCCGTCGGGGATGGAAACCCATACCAGGTCGTTGGAGGTTTTTTCCGAACCGCGCTTTAGGAGGATGCGATTTTCGTCAGGTCCCCACGCGAATGTGCCGTAAGCGCAGTGAACGGTGACGACGGTCTGCGGGTGGTCGAGAGTGCGGATCTCGAGGGTTTCGCCGTCGACGAAGTAAGCGACTTTGTTTCCCGAACGCGAGAGCGAAAGCTGGCCGAGGTACGCCGGGAGGTCCGCAAGAGGCGTGTCGGCCTGGTGAATCAGGTCGAGGCGGACAAGCTTGACGGGCTCGTCGAAATCTTTGTCGCGCTCGATGGCGACGGCACTGCTATGAGCAGGGTCCCAAGAGACGGCAGTGAAAAGATGGCCGTTGAAAATCACGTTGCCTTTGCCTTGATGCGGGTGCGTGAGCCCTATCTGGTAGAGCAGCTCGGATTCGTCGGACGGAAGCAGATAAACGACGGTCTCGTCACCAGCGAGCCAAGTTGCCTGGACCGCGTCTTGAATGACGCTCGTTTTGGTGCCCACGACGGCGATTTCTTTGCCTTGGATGTTCATCAGATCGACCAACTTGCTTTCCTGGACGCTGCCTTCTGGATCTGTTAATTCCGCAATGTTCATCTGAATCGTCATCAGGTCGCCGCTGGGAGAAAAACTGATTCCGCGAATCTTGAAGCTGAAGGGAATATCGGTCTGGACAAGCCGCTGGCCGTCGACAATTTGTTTGCGTTTCTTGCCATCTCGCGTGACCGTCCAGATATTGTCGCGTTCGATGGTCGTTTTCTTGAAGCCCAGTTGGTGGAAGACCACGCAGGCGGTGAGGCCGTCGGAGGAAACGGCAAATGCGCGGCAATCGAGTGCAATGCTGGCGACGGGTTTCAGCTGGGCGTGCAAGCGCGGCGACGATACCAGCGCCGTGAGAATCGCGGCGACGAAGAGCGCGAATCGCAACAGTTTTTGGTGGCGACCTGCAGAGACGGCGCGGCGCGTCATCGTTTGGAGTCCTTCAGTGGAGTATCCTCACTCGGCTGACCTTGAGCCGGCTTTGATTTGATGCGGCGAATCTCCTCCAGGCGCTGGCGAATTCGGGCTTCCAGGCCTTGGTCGGTTGGATGGTAATAGACGCGCCCAGCGAGGCTTGCAGGCAGGCAAGTCATGTCGGCGACTTTTTCCTCGGTATTGTGAGCGTATTGATAGCCCTTGCCGTAGCCCAAATGTCCCATCAGGCCGGTGACGGCGTTGCGAAGATGCAGCGGCACAGGCTCGGCGATGGTGCTTTGCAGATCGTCGTGAACGGCGCCGAACGCCGTGTACACGGCGTTCGATTTGGGCGCGAGCGAAAGATAGACAGCAGCCTGGGCCAGCGCCAGATGGCCTTCGGGCGCGCCAAGAAAGTCAAAGGCGTTCATCGCGGCAAGCGTGACTTGCAGGGCGTGCGGATCGGCGAGGCCAATATCTTCGCTGGCCATGCGCACCATGCGGCGCGCGAGGTACAGAGCGTCTTCGCCGGATTCGAGCATGCGCGCCAGCCAGTAGAGAGCGGCGTCAGGGTCGGAGTTGCGCACGGATTTGTGCAGCGCGGAGATCAGATTGAAGTGCTCTTCGCCGGCTTTGTCGTAAGGCAGCAGCTTGCGCTGCAGCACGTCTTCCAGGCGCTCGCGCGTGACCACGCGGCCGCCGGCCGCAGCGGCTTCGGAGCCGAGGACGACGGCTTCGAGCGTGTTGTACGCGGCGCGCGCGTCTCCGTTGGCGATTTGCGCGATGCGCTCCAGCACTTCGCCGGGAATTTCAACGTTGTCGTTGCCCAGGCCGCGCTCTTTGTCGGTGAGGGCCCGCTGCAGGAGCGAGAGAATCTGTTCACTCGAAAGCGCCTGCAACACGTAGACCTTCATGCGCGAAAGGAGCGGCGCGATCACCTCAAACGATGGATTTTCCGTGGTGGCGCCCACCAGAAGAATCGTGCCTGCTTCGACGGAAGGAAGAAAGGCGTCCTGTTGCGCCTTGTTGAAGCGGTGAATTTCGTCGACGAAGACCACCGTGCGGCGGCCGTACCGGCGCGCCCCTGTCGCAGCAGCCATCACTTGCTTGATTTCCTTGATGCCGGACATCACCGCGCTGAAGGGCACAAATTCCGAGCGCGTGGTCTTGGCAATCAGCCGCGCCAGAGTGGTTTTGCCGCAGCCGGGAGGCCCCCACAGAAGCATGGAAACGATTTCGTCGTGCTCAATTTGAATGCGCAGCGGTTTTCCAGGGGCGAGAAGAGCTTCTTGGCCCAGCACTTCGTCGAGCGTGCGCGGACGCATGCGGTCGGCGAGCGGCCGCGATCCCTGCGGCTCGTCTTCTTCGGGCTGGATGGCGCGAAAGAGGTTCATGAGTGTTTGTTTGGCTTATGCATTGGCGCGGCGCTGGCGCGCGGCTTCGTACAAAATGAGCGAGGCGGCTACGGCTGCATTCAAAGATTCTACCGGCTCCGCAAGTTGGATGCGAATCCGCGCGTCGGCGCTGCGTTCGATTTCGGGCGGCAGGCCCGCGCCTTCGTTGCCAATGAGCAGCGCGAAGGGCGCGCGAAGGTCGACTTCATCGGGGCGTTGCGCCGCGGGATTTTGAGCGGAAGACGCGGCGAAGATTTTGAGCCCGGAAACGCGCAATTGCGCGAGCGCGATGGGCGCCGCCATCTCGGCAAGCACGGGCAAACGCAGCGACGAGCCTGCCGAGGCGCGCAGCGCTTTGGGCGAATAGGGATGCGCGGTGCCACGCGTGGCGATGACTCCGGTAGCGCCAAAGGCTTCGGCGGAACGGAGAATCGCGCCGACGTTGCCGGGGTCTTGCGCCGCGACCATCACGATGACCAGGGAATCTCCGCCGCGGAGAAGCTTTTCCAGCGTGAACTCGGGCGCGCGCGCGAGCGCTGCAATGCCTTGCGGTGTTTCCGTGGCCGCGACAGAATCGAAAAGCTTATCGGTGGTGCGCAGAATCAGCGTCGGGCGATCCAGTTCGGCTTGCAGCGCGGCCAGATGGCGCTCGCCGGAGGCGCTCGCGAGCAGCGCTTCGATTTTCAGGCCGGAGCGCACCGCTTCCGTGACCAGGTGCACTCCTTCGAGTGCGATACGATTTTCCTCGGGGCGCGACGAGTGCAGCGCCGCGCGAAACGTCTTCAGCCAATGATTTTCCCGCGACGTGATGGGAGCGCTTTGCCGCGCCCGCGCTGGCATCGATTTCGCTGCGGAAGAACCGGATTGTGCGGGCATCGCAGCGAGCGTAGCAGAGACCACCGCGCTTCGCCAAGGGCAGCGGGAGCGGGTATATGATTCTCAGAGCGAGTAAAGTCACGAACGACTGTTGGGGGATGGACATATGACCGTGAGCCTTTGTTCTTGGTTCGTAACATGGGCGCTTTTGATGCAGGCGACAACTGTTAAACCTCCGGCCAGCTTCCATTGGGATTGGAAGAATTGGCAAGAATTGTTTGCAGCTCAATCTCTGCGCGACGCAAAGATCACAAATGCTGAAAGGAAGGCGTTAGCGTCGGCTGTTCAGGAGCAGCTTAGGCCGGAGATGGCTGACTTCGAGATCAGCTCAGAAAGCCAACTGGAAGAAGCCGCTCTGGATACTCGGGTAAATATGATTGATCTGAACGGCGATGGAACGCCGGAGGTAATCGCGCAAGGTATGTCGGGCTGCGGAGCGACAGGGAATTGCTCTTTCTGGGTTTTTAGGAAAACCGGAAAACATTATGAATTGATTCCCAACGGATATGGGCAGACCTTTACAATTCAGAAAGAGAGCACTAACGGATTCAAGGATATTGTAGTCGCATCTCACAGTAGTGCAACCGACAGCGGTCTAACACTTTTTCGCTGTAAGGACGGTAGTTATCACGAAGCCGGCTGTTACGAAGCGAACTGGGCGCCGCTCGGAGAGGACGGCAGGGTTCACGAGTTAAAAGAACCCCGCGTCACTCCAGTTCCTTGCGGGCCATGAAGTTAGATATAGCTGCGGTTTTCGTCGGCGAGGAGCATGCCGTCGGAGTGACATTCCGGGAAAACGCCGGCTTGCCGGAAGGGAATCGCCGAGCGAATGCCGCCGCATTCGCGAACCATGCGGCGCTTCGCCAAGCGCCAGCTGATGGTAAGCCTTGGCAGTGGGTTAGCCTCCGTTTATGCGACTGACCGCCCACGTGGAGTTAGTTCCGGTTCCCCGTCATCCACCCGGAATCGGCTGGAAGCGGATTGGGAGCAATCTCCTAGATGTCCAGAACGGGCACTTCTCGGGCATCCTGGATACTCGAGCCGATGAACGCTGCTCGAAGCGATTGCAGACTACTTGCGTGAAGTCCGCTCGGGATGCTGCTCTCGCAGCGCGGACGGACTGGTTGCAGAGTGCTTCATGCCATAGAGTGCGCGATCTGCCGCCGACAGGAGTTTTTCAATTGTCTCGCCGTCTTCGGGGAATACGGCGCTTCCGACGCTCACAGAGAGGGGCGGACTTTCTCCATCGGAGGCGAGGCGTTCACGGATTCTCGTCGCGATCTGCAAGGCCTGCAGCGAATCTGTCTCGGGAAGCACCATGGCAAACTCGTCGCCCCCGTATCGCGCCGGTATGTCGACCTCCCGGCAATGGGCTTGCAGAACTTCGGCTAGTCTGCACAATGCCCGGCCGCCCGCCAAGTGGCCGTGTGTGTTGTTCACTTTCTTCAGTTGGTCCAAGTCGAGGAGCAAGACGGCAAGCGGTCGTCCGGAGCGCCCGTGCCTCTTGATTTCCGAATCGAGCGCCTCAAGAAGTCGTCGATAGTTAGCAAGCCCGGTGAGCGGGTCGGTAACGGCCAGCCGCCGCACGTGCTCTTCCGCGCGTTTGCGTTCGGAAACTTCGGCGGCCAGAGCCAAACCTGTTATGGACACAATGCCCATGAACACTTGCACCAGCAATAGAGATGTGTTTGGAGCCTCTCCTGAGAATGGGCCAAACCCGTGCAATGTGCCCCAGGTCGCAATTCCCGCCAAAACGCAAGTCGCCGTCGCTGCCTTGCGGCGGCCGAAACGGAACGCCGCCCAGATTAAGAATGGAACGCAGATGTATTCCAGAGGATAGTTCTTGACCTCAGTGTGAAAACGCCCTCCGAATACGATCCAAGCCGTAAGAGAGAGACCCAGAAACAAGAAAACGAGCTCGACGATCTGCTCACGGGTCCAATTCAAGTGAGGGTTTTCTTTCCAAAGGAGCACAAGAGGAGCCACAACTACCGCTCCCACTCCATCCCCTAACCACCACGTGCGCCAGATGGGCCCGTACATCGACCAGTGAGCGAACCCGCCCAGGGAGAGGGTCGTAACGCCAATCGTCGCGCTTATGGTTGTGCTCACCATTCCCGCAAGGAAAGCAAACTTGAAAATATCCTGAGCCCTTTCGAAGGCGCGCTGGCCGTGAGCAAATCGCATTACTAGGTAGCAGCCGGCCACGCCCTCTAGGGTGTTTCCCGTCGCAATGCCGATTGATGTGAGTACCGTCCCTGCGGTGGTCAAGTTCGCAAAGAATGCGCCCAGGAAAATTCCCGGCCAAACGCGAAAGCCGAAAATCAGGAAACCCGCCAGGGCAATTCCGGTGGGCGCCCACACTGCCGTAGCGCTGGGGTGGACGAAGGCAAACCTCAATCCCAGCTTAGCCGCCGTGAAGTAGACCACGGCCAGGACTGCAGCCGCGGCCAAATCCTTGCGTTTCTTGTTCATCGCCTAGTTCGCCCTGAGATTTCAGTCTTTAATCATATAGCTCACCAATGTCATTTGGCGAGGCTTCGGTCCTCATGGATATTTATCAATTAACTGGACGACGGCAACCCAGCCTGACCTTTCGGTCAGGACAATAATCCCGCCCAAATGCGCTGCGGATATCCCCGTAACAGCGAAAATGGGCAGATAGGCCGGAAACGTGGTTGCGCAGAGCAAAATACGGGGCTGGGCGGATCGTCGCCAATCCGGAAGTTATCCAAGAGTCGTGCCCGGGTGCCTGATTAACGTGGAAATCGGGAGCTGACCCGCTAGCAAAGAACTCGCGGTGGGGTCGACATTTAGCTATAGCTGCGGTTTTCGTCGGCGATCAGCATCCCGTCGGAGTGGCATTTCGGGAAGACGCTGGTTTGCCGAAAGGGAATCGCCGGGCGAATGCCGCCGCATTCGCAGATCACGCACAGGCGGCGTTCCGTGGTGCAATTGTTATGCGAGCAACGATAGAGGATCATTCGGCGGCCGCACTTCGGGCAATTCTGTTCTGGTAGCATGGACACCATTTTTTCCGTTTTCCCTCCAAAACGCAAGCGCGCGTTTCGCCGCACGTGAGAGCGGTGCCCGGCGGTCGCGACTCAGGCGGCCTTGCTCAGACGAGTCGGCGGCGGTAACATCTCGGTTAATGGAACAGGTGACGCGCCATCGCAAGGCTTTATTCGTTTTCGTATTCGCCGTTCTTTGGGGCGGTGGGATGGACTTACTTATGTGGCTTTTCCACCGCCACGACGCCCGTCGGTTCGGTTCGGTTTACCACGCCAGTTCGGTTCACCACATCGGTTCCGTCTACTACATTGCGGACGTAGTGATATGGATGATTCTGGGTATTCCTATGGGCCTTTCGATATGGAATTCCCGCGAACGGACGAGTCAGAGAGGAGTAAGCCGAAACAGAGCCATCGTGCAAAACGTCCTTTTCTGGAGCCTCATGGCCTTTCTCGCCCTTCTCTTGTGGAAGATGTGGTAGCTGCCCGTCAGAGAGCGACTCGGATATTCCGCCAGACTGTCGTTGCTAAGAACCCTCTCGACGGCACGCATTTTTCCTTGACAACATAGTTATAATATGGTACACATCATAGACGTGCTGATCATCAGCGGCGCTGTGGGCCACCGCTTCGGTGGCCTTTGCATTTTGGGGAGCTTACCGTGGAGGGTCGCGTCGCGGGTTTTCTAATCGGGACACGCAAACCGGCATCGACGTCGAAATCGGGCTTAACCTCCAGAAAACACAGGCTTAATCCCCCAGAAATTCTAATCGGTACACAAAACACAAGTCAGCTATTCCTCTAACTCACGCAAAACAAAGGAGAAAAGATTTTCTAATCGGGACTGAAATCGCGCTTTTCCGGGACGCCATTTCACCAGTTCCTACCCGTTCTCGGAGTGCCTCTGGTGTTCCATCCGCCCCTGCCTCCGTCGCCCGTTCTGGCACTCACGTCCCGCAAATGCTTGCGCCACTTCGGGGGCGTGTGGTAGTTTGCAACGCATTGTGGCACGAGCGCGGTGCCGCACGAGCGAACCCATTGCCAGCGGAAGTCCTGAAAGTCTCAATCGACGCGCCTGAATCCCACGCCATCCATTACGCTGCCAGCCTGATTCAGCGCGGGCGCGTGGTGGGCATTCCCACGGATACTTTTTATGGGCTTTCCGCCGACCCCTACAATTTGGCGGCGATTGAGCGCGTCTTTCAAGTGAAGGGCCGCGCGGAGACCAAGGCGCTTCCGATTCTCGTCAACTCAGTCGAGCAGGCGGTCGTTCTGACGCGGGATTTGCCGGAGCATTTTTTTGACTTGGCGCAGAAGTTTTGGCCCGGCGCGCTGACCATTGTGGTGGAAGCGACGCACCGGCTGCCGCTCAAAGTGACCGGAAACAGCGGCCGCGTGGCGCTGCGCTGGCCGAAGTCGCATGTCGCGTGCGATCTGATTGAATGCTTCGGCGGTCCGATCACTGGCACCAGCGCGAATCTCTCCGGCTTTCCGGCATGCAGTAGACGCGGCGGCGCTGGTGAAGCAACTCGGCGACCGGCTGCCGTTGATTTTGGATGGCGGAGAAACCGGAGCGACGCTTTCCTCAACAATCGTGGCGCTGCGCGGCGACGATTGGTCCATCATCCGCGAAGGCGCCGTCCCCGAAGCCGAAATTCGCAAGGCGATCGAAGGCTAACGGCCGGACATAAGGGCGTGCTGGAGGAAATCGAAATCGCCGCCGGGGGAAAGTTGAATGTTGGAGACGCGGCGGCGATGGACGCAAACATTGTCGTAGTACCACAGATTGATGTACGGCTCGTCTTCGGCGACGATTTTTTGAATCTGCGAGAGAATCTCCTTCCGTTTCGCGCGGTCCGCGGTGAGGCGCGCCTGCTCCAGTAAAACGTCCAATTGCGGATTGCGGTAGTGGCCGCGATTCGCGCCCGCCGGCGGAAATTTCGCGCTACTGAAAACATATTCGAAAATGTCAGGGTCGAGGTTCGCGCCGAGCCAGCGCAGAGTGTAGAGCTGGAAGCTGCCACGCGTGATGTCCGCGTAAAACGTGGCGAATTCCAAGGAATGCAAATCGAGCTGCACGCCAACCTGATGCCATTGGTCCTGCAGAGCGGCGGCGAGCAGGCGCGTGGATTCGTCGGTGGAGGTCTTGAGTTCGAGGCGGAAGCGAATGCCGTCGAGGCCGCGCGGGAAACCAGCGGCGTCGAGCAGGGAATTGGCGCGCGTGGGATCGAAATCGTAATGGGCGACGTCCGTGTCATAGGCCCAGTGATTCGGCGGCAAGAGGCTCTCGGCGGGGCGCGCCTGGCCTCGCAAGAGATATTTGATGAGAGACTGGCGATCGGTGGCGTAAGCGAGGGCTTGGCGGACTTGGCGATGCGAGAGAATCGCATCGTCGAAATTGAAGGCGATGTAGGCGAGCGCCGTGCCGGGAGCGCGGGTGACTTCGAGATTCGCGTCGCGGGCGAGGCCGCCGACCATGTCTGGAGTGAGCGAATTGTATTCCAGGTCGCCGGAGCCTTTGCGCAGTTCGAGGGCGCGCACCAGCGCGTCGGGAACAATGCGAAAGCGAACGGCTGCGAGCGTTGCGGCGCCGGCAAAGTAGGCGGGATTGCGCTCGACGAGGATTTCTTCGTCAGTGACCAGGCTGACCAAGCGAAAGGGGCCAGTGCCAACGGGATGCTGCGCAAAATCAGGGCCAGCATTCTGCGGCACGATGCCGACGGCTTGGCGCGTAAGGTTCAAAGGAAAGGAAGCATACGGCGCGCGGAGATGAAAAATTACAGTCCAGGGATCGGGCGCGGTGATGGAATCGACCAGCGCGAAGGCGCCGCGTTTGGCGGTTTTGATGGAGCCAGAACGGATGGAATCGAAAGTGAATTTCACGTCGGCGGAAGTGAGCGGCTGGCCGTTCGAGAAACGAACGCCGTGGCGAAGATGGAAGACGTAGGTCTGCGCGTCGGGCATTTCCCATTTTTCAGCGAGGTCGGGCGCGAGGTCCAGATGGTCGTCGCGCTGAAGCAAGGCTATCGAAAAGCAAATAGTCGATGTGCTCGGAGAATGCGTCGGTGCCGATGCGCGGGTCGAGATTGGTGGGCATGGATTCGAGGAGAAAATTGACGGTTGTGGAATCGTTCGCCGGGCGGCCGTGGGAGCAACCGAAAAGAAGAGCGGTTAAGGAAGCGAGAAGAGCGGCGACGACGAGAGGCCGATTAGCGCGGGCGGGCATAGCAGATTTTTCCGAGCACGGCAGGATGGCGCGCACCGGTGGCGCTAGGAAGATTGTTCGCGCGCTGGTGAAACGCGGCGTAGGCGAGAACGGCAAAGGCAAATGCTTCCTTCGCGTCGCCAGGGACACCGAAGGCATCCGCAGGAATTATTTTGAGCGACGGCAGAAAGGCAACGAGATAGGCGACCAGCAGCGGATTGCGCGCGCCGCCTCCGGCAAGAATGAGTTCGGCGACTTTGCGAGCGCGCGGGAAGACGAACCGTTCGCAGGCTTGCGCGATGGATGCGGCGGTGAAAGCGGTCGCGGTATGGAGCAGGTCGGCGGGAGGGATGCGGCGGCGCTTGGCGAGCGCAATAAGGTGAGCTGTGTAATCGGCGCCGAACTCCTCGCGGCCGGCGGTCTTCGGCGGAGATTTGCGAAAAAAAGGATGGGCGAGAAGCTGGTTCAAGAGCGACGGAATGAGATGGCCACGGCGAGCCAGTTGCGCGTTGCGGTCGAAGCGCAAGCGGCCACGAGTGAAATGCGCGGCGAGAGCGTCGATGACCATGTTGCCGGGGCCGGTATCGAAGGCGAAAACGTCGCGCGACTGCGCGCCGGCAGGGATGACGGTGAGGTTGGCGATGCCGCCGATGTTGAGCGCGATGCGAGACGTGTGTGGATGACGATAGAGCAGGTAGTCGACGAAAGGCACGAGCGGAGCGCCTTGGCCGCCAGCGGCAACGTCAGCGGGGCGGAAATCGGCGACTGTGGTTATGCCAGTGCGTTCGGCGATGACGGCAGGCTCGGCGATTTGGAGCGTGGAAGAAACCGGTGCGCCGAGAAATGGAGAGGCGGCGCCCTGATGGTAAATCGTTTGGCCATGGGAGCCGATCAGCGAGATGCGACGCGGCGAAACGTGGAAGCGTTTGCAGGCGCGCAGCGCAGCCTCGGCGAAAAGTTGGCCGAGGCGGAAGTTGAGTTGGCTGATCTCGTGCGTGGTTGTGGACGCGCCGTTGGCCAGGCGAAGGACGGCGGCGCGCACCGCAGGCGGATACGGAAAAGCGGCGAAGTTGACGAGGCGCGCGCGCGGAGATGAGTGCGAACCCCCTGCTGGCCAGCGATGCGCACCAGTGCGACGTCGATTCCGTCGGCAGACGTGCCGGACATCAAACCAAGGGTGAGGTTGCCGCGAGAGGGGCGGGTCACGAGAGCTGCTTCTTGAGCGCGGCGAGAAGATTGAGCGCTTCGAGAGGCTTGAGGTTGTCGAGGTCGGCGGTGCGGAGGGCGTCGAGGACTTCCTGATTTACGGGCGTGAACATGACGGGCTGGACAGGAGCGGCAGCGCCCGGGGAAAGCTCCTGGGTGAGTTGATGTTCGCTCTTTTCGTGCTCGGCGAGAACTTCACGCGCGCGGGCGATTACGGAAGCGGGCAAGCCAGCGAGGCGGGCCACTTCGATGCCGTAGCTCTTGTCGGCGCGTGCCAGGCTCGACGCGGCGCAAGAAAACGATTTCGCTTCCGGCTTCCCGAACGGAGACGTGGACATTTTTGACGCCGGGCAGGAGTTGCTCGAGCCCGGTCAATTCGTGATAGTGCGTGGCGAAAAGTGTGCGCGGACGAGCGTGCTGGTGGAGATGCTCGACGACAGCCCAGGCGATGGAAAGGCCGTCGAAAGTCGAGGTGCCGCGGCCCACTTCGTCAAGAAGAACGAGGCTGGCGGAAGTGGCGGTATTCAGAATGGCGGCGACTTCGCTCATTTCGACGAGGAAGGTGGAGCGGCCGCGCGCGAGATGGTCGGAGGCGCCGATGCGCGTGAAGATGCGATCGATGAGTGGCAGGCGCGCTTCATTGGCGGGAACAAAGCAGCCGATTTGCGCCATGACGACGATCAGAGCCGCTTGGCGAAGATAAGTGGATTTGCCGCCCATGTTTGGGCCAGTAATGAGAAGGAATGGGCTGCGTCACGTCGTCGAGATAGAGATCGTTGGGCACAAAGCGTTCGCCGCGCTGTTCGAGGAGGTTTTCGATGACGGGGTGACGGCCGCCGGCAATGAAGAGCTCGCCGCGCCCAGGCGCATTGGAGGCGATGCCGGGTTCGAATTCGTTGAACGCAGGACGGGAATAGTTTCGCTCCGCAGCCAGGACGGCGAAGTCGACCAGCACGTCGAGTTGAGCAATGGCAGAAGAGGTTTGACGAAGGCGCGAGGCCTCGGCGGCGATCGATTCACGAATCTCGCGATATAAGCGGCGTTCAATCTCGATGATGCGCTCGTCGGCATCGAGGACTTTGCGTTCGTAGTCCTTTAGCTCGGGCGAAGTGAAACGCTCGGCGTTGACGAGGGTTTGCTTGCGAGCGTAATCGGGCGGGGCGAGGTGCTGATTGGCTTTGGAAATTTCGATGTAATAGCCGAAGACGTTGTTAAAGCGGATCTTGAGTGACGCGATGCCGGTGCGCTTGCGTTCGCGCTCTTCCATGGCGGCGATGATTTGCTTCGACGATTTGCTGAGGTCGCGCAGCTCGTCGAGTTCCGCATTGTAGCCGCGGCGGATCATGCCGGGCTCGGTCGGTTGCGCGGGCGGATCATCGGCGATGGCGCGGCCGATGAGCTGGCGGACGTCGGCAAGCTCGTCGAGCTGGGAATGAAGCGCTGTGAGGCGTTCGGCCTTGAAACGCGTGAGAAAGCCGCGAAGCGTGGGAATCGCCGCGATCGAGCGGCCCAACGCGAGAAGGTCCCGCGGAGTGGCGTTGCCGAGCGTGACGCGGCTGGTGAGGCGTTCGAGATCGAAAATCTCAGTGAGGTTGCGGTGTATTTCGTCGCGAACTACGGTAGCGGACTTCAATTCGGAGACGGCATCGAGGCGAGCTGCGATTTCTTCAGAGTCAATCGACGGGCGAAGAATCCAGGAGCGGAGCAGGCGGGCGCCCATGCCGGTTGCGGTGCGGTCGAGCGTGAACAGGAGGGTCGCGGAAGGCTCGTCGCCGAGGGCGGGCTGGATGAGTTCGAGGTTGCGGACAGTGACATGGTCGAGGACCAGCGCGTCCTGCTGTTCGTAGAAAACAATGTGGTCGAGATGCTCAAGGCCGCGCCCGGCGGGGCGAAGCTGCATGGAGGCAGTGCCGTTGCTGGTATCGGAGGCGCCGATGGCGGAGGTTTCGCGCAGGTAATGGAGCAGGCCGCCCGCGGCAGCGATGGCTTGCGCGTGCCCGGCAAGCCCGAAGCCGTCGAGAGCGGCCACACGGAAATGCTGGGTGAGGATGCGTTCGGAGTGCGCGGGCTCGAAGACCCAGCCCTCAAGGTGGGTTTCGGTAGCGCCGAGGCCGCTGAGAGAGGGAGCAGCAGCCTCTGGGAACAATGAGGATGCTGGCGCGGGCAACAGGATTTCGCGCGGGCGAAGGATTTCGAGTTCGTCGCGAAGACGCGTCTCGGCGGCTGGGCCGGCAAATTCCGTGGCGCGGAATTCGCCGGTGGAGAAGTCGACAAAGGCCAGACCGATGGGCTTGCCGCCTCCGTTGCGCGCAATGGAGGCGAGGAAATTGTTCTCACGCGTCTCGATCAGCGGGGAATCGGTGGCTGTGCCGGGGGTCAGGACGCGAATGACTTCGCGGCGCACGAGCTTTTTCGTGCGGGAGGGGTCCTCCATTTGCTCGCAGATGGCGACTTTGTGACCGGCGCGAATGAGGCGGGCAATGTAGGTTTCCGCCGCGTGATAGGGAACGCCGCACATGGGGACGGCCTGGCCCTTCTCGCGATTCCGTGAGGTGAGGGTAATCTGAAGCTGGCGAGAGGCGATAACCGCGTCTTCATAGAAGAGCTCGTAGAAGTCGCCGAGGCGGAAAAGAAGTAGAGCTTGGGGATGCTGCCGCTTGATGGAATGGTATTGCTGCATCAGCGGCGTGGTTGGTTCGGTCATTCAACAGTCATTCGGGCAACAGCCATTCGGGCAGCGGCCATTTGGGGTGGAAACGGAGACGATTATCGCGGGTCGAGCAGGCTTTGGCAACAGCCAGAAAGGGATTCGCGAGAGTGAGGGCTTTTTCGGCTCGAATACTAGGGGTGCGTTTATACTGCGGCAGGATAGGCGATGACGAGAAACCGAGAGGTCGAGGTAAAGCTGCGGGTCCTAGACGCGCGCGAGCTCATCGTGCGGCTGCGGAAGATGGGAGCGAAGAGGATCGGGCGCGTACACGAGGAAAACACGCTGTTCGATACGGAAGACCGGCAGCTCGGGGAGAGGCAGGCAATTCTGAGGATCCGACGCGAGGAGAATGCCGATTCACGGGGCAAATCTGCGGGAAAGAGCCGGAGCAAGGGCGCTCCCATCGGGGGGTTGCTGACGTTCAAAGGGCTGGTGGAAGGGCAGAGCGGCACGGGGCAGAAGTACAAAGAGAGGGAGGAGATCGAGTATCGAATCAAAGACGCCAGGCGGTTCGCGCGAGTGCTCAGGCGAATCGGCGTTCGTCCATGGTTCCAATACGAAAAGTATCGGACGAAATACAGGAGCAAGTACGCCGGGCTGAACGTCGATCTGGACGAGACGCCAATCGGGACCTTCTTGGAGCTGGAAGGGCCGAGGCGGGCCATCGACCGAGCGGCAAGGGCGCTGGGGTATTCGCGCGGCGCTTACATTACGGAGTCATATTTGGAACTGTACAAGGCGGAATGCTCCCGAAGGGGCGTGAGGGTTGCGAATATGGTGTTTGGAGCGAAAAAAAAGCGTTAATTCCGCACTCTGCGCTTGACAAAATTTGTGACTGCTTTTAACAAGGAAACTGACATGGAGAGAACTGAAGTGGATCGTTCTTCCAACTTGGAGCCCGGGGGGCGATGCCCGTCTAGATCAGGATTGACGGCCTGGACGGGGATCGAGCCGCGCGGTGTTTGGGGCCTGCAGGGCGCGAAGCGTGAGGGCCAGGAGGCTGTAGCCGACCAGGGCTGATACGGCGGAGTGATTTCCGCCCGTGGTCGGCGATGAGTCCGGCCACGGGCTTTTTTTGTGCGCCGACGGCGCGGGATGAAGCATCAGGGAATGGGAGGTTGGTTATGCTGCACGCGACGGAATTATTGGGGTCTCAAGCCTACGACGCGCAAGGGAACCTTGTCGGGCGAGTGAAGGAGTTCTACTTGGAGCCGGCGGAGCAGGGCGGGCGAATCAGCCGCGTGTTGCTCACGAGAGGCAAGTATCAGCCATTGCTGGCGCGATATGACCAGATTGGCTTCGTTGAGCCGGGGACCATCAAGCTGACGGTGGGAGAGAAGCAACTGGAGCCTTATTCGAAGAATGAGGCGTGGCTGGGAGTGCGCAAGGACCTGCTGGACCAGCAGATCATCGATACGCATGGACGGAAGGTGGTTCGCGTAAACGACCTGGACATGATCGAGCACAAGACCAACGGGAACGTTGAACTGCGCATCGCGCGAGTCGACGTTGGACTTACCGGTGCGGTCGGTCGGCTGCTGCAAGGGGTGGCCTCGCCAGCGATGATTCGTCGCATTCAGGGAAAGCTTCCGACGCGGCTGATTCCGTGGGAATTTGTGAACCTGATTGAACGCGATCCGCTGCGGCGAGTAAAGCTGCGGCTGACCAGCCAGAAGCTGGCGGACATGCATCCGGCGGATTTGGCGGACATCATGGAAGAGCTGTCGCCCGACGAAAGAAGTTCGATCATCGGGTCGCTCGACGAGGAGACTGCCGCGGAGGTCATCGGGGAGCTCGATAAGCGGCTGAGAACGCAGGTGGTGGAAACGCTCGACACGGAAAGAGCGGCGGAAATCTTGGAGGAGATGCCTCCCGACGAAGCGGCCGACGTGCTGGCGGAGATGACTCCGGAGCGGTCGCACGAGCTGCTGAGCGAGATGCCAAAGCACGAAGCGGCCGAAATGCGGGAACTGATGCAGTTCGAGGGGCACACCGCCGGCGGAATGATGAACACGGAGATTGTCGAAGTGGGAGCGGAAGCCACCAAAACGGAAGTGATCGACTACATCCGGTTTCATGAAGTAGCGCTCGATCAGCTGGACACGATTGTGCTGATCGATCGGGATGCGGTCTTTGCCGGGACCGTGCCGGCGGCGAAGCTCGTGCTGGCGGCGCAGGAACAACGAATGTCTGCGCTGGTGAGCGAACCGTTCATCTCCGTGGAATCGCAGGTGGAAGAGCGGGAAATCTTCGAGCTTTTCGATAAATACAACTTGCGCAGCTTAACGGTGGTGGACGAAGAGAGGCACCCGATTGGTTCGATTACCGTCGATGACATCGTGAACCGGATGCACACGAAGCTGAAATGAGATGAACTGGACGAGCATCAACGCGAGATGGGAAGCCTGGCGGGGGCGAGGAGAGCAGGTCCGCCGGCAGGGACGCCATTGGCGCAAGCGGCTGGCGTTGTTTCTGGCCGTCGTGGGTCCGGGGCTGATCACGTCGAACGTCGACAACGATGCCGGGGGGATAGCGACCTACTCGGTAGTAGGAGCGCAATTCGGTTACGCGATGCTGTGGTCGTTGATCCCCATCGCGGTCGCGCTGTATGTCAGCGAGGAAATGTGCGCGCGGATGGGCGTGGTGACGGGCAAAGGCCTGTCGGATTTGATTCGCGAAGAATTCGGCTTTCGCTCCACCTTTTTCGTAATGCTTGCCGGACTGGTGGTGGATTTGGCGAATACGGTGGCCGAGTTCGCGGGCGTAGCGGCCTCGATGGAAATCTTTGGTGTGAGCAAGTATATCTCCGTGCCCGTCGCTGCAATCCTGGTCTGGGTGATGGTGGTTCGCGGAACATACCGGCAGGTCGAAAAAATATTCCTGGTGGCGTGCGTTTTCTATGCTTCTTACGTCGCATCGGCATTTCTGGCCAAGCCGGATTGGATTCTGGCGGCGAAGCAGACAGTTATCCCGAACCTGCAATTCAATTCCGCGTATTTGCTCATACTCATTGGATTGATCGGGACGAGCGTGGCGCCCTGGCAGTTTTTCTATTTGCAGGCCAGCTATGTGGAGAAGAAGGTGGGAGCGCGGCAGTACAAGCACGCGCGCATGGACGTGCTGGTGGGCAGCATAAGCTGCATGGCCATCGTGTTTTTCATCATCGTCTGCACCGCGGCGACTCTGCACGCTACGGGGCACACGAAAATTTCAGGTGCGGATGATGCCGCGCGAGCGCTGGCACCCTTAGCGGGGAAATGGGCCTCGTGGCTATTTGCGTTTGGTTTATTGAATGCATCGCTGTTTGCGGCCTCAATTCTGCCGCTGTCAACCGCTCACGTGATTTGTGAAGGCTTGGGATTCGAGGCAGGCATCGATCACAAAATGAAGGAAGCACCGATGTTCTATGGGCTTTATACCGCGCTCATCGTCATCGGCGGGGCGCTTATTCTCATACCGCGCGCGCCGCTGTTCAAGATCCTGGTGCTTTCGCAAGTCGGCAACGGGATATGGCTGCCCGTCGTGCTGATTTTTGTTTTGTTGCTGGTGAACCGGAAGAGCTTGATGGGCGACCACGTGAACGGCCGGATGTTCAACATCATCGCCTGGCTGGTCAGTATTGCCATGATCATACTGACGCTCATTTTGGTGTATGTGTCGATTGTGAATCCCAGCGCGGCGGGACTCGGTTGAAGCCCAATGCGGCAGTGCGCACCGGCGTAGGGCTGGCGGTTGCCTGAGTGATAGTGCTGTGTTAGCGTTTTGCGGAAGTCCTCGAGCGAGTCTGAGTGAAAGCGATTGATCTGATAAAGCCCGCTGGCCGCCGGGAAGCGGCGCTTCTGGAACAAATCGACCTGAAACGTCTGCCACGGCACGTTGCGATCATCATGGACGGCAATGGGCGCTGGGCGCAAAAGCGCCATTTGCCGCGGATCGCCGGGCATCGCGCAGGCGTGAAAATCGCGCGCGAGGCCATCGAAACATGCGCGCGGCTGAAGGTGCCAGCGCTGACGCTGTACGCGTTCTCTCTGGAGAACTGGAGGCGGCCGCAGGCGGAGGTCTCTTTTTTGATGCGACTGCTGCGCGAGTATCTGAAAAAAGAGCTTCCCTCCATCCATGAAAACAACATTCGATTGCTGGTGATTGGGCGCGCGGCACAACTGCCGGAAGCCGTGCAAAAAGACATCGAAAGCGCCATGCGGGTGACTTCGCAGAATACGGGAATGAAGCTGGTGGTAGCCTTGAATTATGGCGGCCGCGCGGAGTTGGTGGATGCGTTCAACGCAATTCTGGACCGCGTGCGATTGAACGGCCTTACTGCGTTTCACGCAGACGAAGAGACGATTTCGAACAATCTGTACACGGCAGGTTTGCCGGATCCCGATCTCCTGATTCGGACCAGCGGCGAGATGCGCGTAAGCAATTTTCTGCTGTGGCAGATCGCTTATGCCGAGCTTTACATTACCGACGCTCTTTGGCCCGATTTTTCGCGTGAGAGGCTTCTGGAGGCGCTGCTGAATTTTCAACAGCGGGAGCGGCGTTACGGAGGGCTCGGCCTCGGGCGCGAATCCGGAAATGGCGCATAATTAGAGAAGGTGCGCGGCTTTTCGATTTCTCCAAAGAGCGTTAAATTCCAGTAAACGGCGGGCTGATTGGTCAAGCGCATCGTAACGGCAGCAATCCTCATACCGGTTGTGGTGGCCTTGGTGTATTTGGGGCCGTCCTGGCTGGTGGCCATTGCTGCGACCGTGGTTGCGCTGCTGGCGATGGTGGAGTTCTTCAAGCTCACGTCGCAGATGGGCTTGCGGGCGTTTCGCGTGTGGACAATGATTTGCGCGGCCGCTCTTTTTTATGCGCAATGGCTGGCAGGCACAGCGGAAGTGCATCGGCTGGGGTCTGGCACGGAAATCATAACGAATATGAATATGGGGAATTATTTATCGAACGAAACGGTGGTCCTCCTATTTTTGTTTGGCGCGGCGTTGATCGGAGTGGCGAGCCGGGTTGCGATGGCCGACGTGCTCCCCGCGGTCGCGGCGAGCTCAGCGGCGCTCATCTTCGTGGCGTGGCCGTTCAGTTACCTTGTGCGGATGGACGGACGATTGCCCGAAGGTCCAGCGCTGGTGCTTTTCGCGCTGGCGATTGTGTGGGCCGGAGACACGGTCGCGTACTTCGTGGGTAGATCGATTGGCCGCCTGAAAATGGCGCCAGCGCTTTCGCCAAAGAAGACGTGGGAAGGCGCAGTGGGCAACGTGGTTGGGTCGCTCATCGCCGGATACTGCTTTGCACGATGGCAAAATGGCGACGTGACGGCATGGCTGGTGACGGCGGCGCTGGCGAACATCGCGGGACAAGTCGGCGATCTGGTAGAATCAGCATATAAGCGTGGAGCGGGCGTAAAAGACTCCGGCGCAATGCTCCCGGGACACGGAGGAATGCTGGACCGCATCGATAGTTTGATTTTTGCCGCTCCGGTTGTGTGGCTCGCCGCAGGATGGTTGCTGCAGGGACGGCCGTAATTCAACAAACCTCGTGAAACGCATCTCCATTCTCGGATCGACGGGCTCAATTGGGCGGCAGTGCCTGAAGGTCGTTGATTCACTTCCGGGCAGATTTGAAGTGGTCGCCATAGCTGCGGGCCGAAATGTGGAACTGGCGGCAGAGCAGGCGCGGAAGTACCGGCCAAGCGTGGTGTCCGCAGCAACGTGCGAGGGCGCGAAAGAGCTCAAGGAGCGGCTGGCGACGGCGAAGCTAGAGCCGATGCCGGAGATCGTGTGTGGTGCGGAGGGAATGGAGCGTGTGGCGACGCATCCTGACGCGGACACGGTGCTGTCGGCGGCGGTGGGAGTGGTCGGGCTGCCTGCGACGTACAAAGCGGTGCAGCAAGGAAAGAACCTGGCGCTCGCCAACAAAGAAGTGTTAGTGGCTGCGGGTGAACTGGTGATGGCGGAGGCGCAGCGACAAGGGAAAGCAGTTCTGCCCGTAGACAGCGAGCACAATGCCATCCACCAATGCTTGCGCGCAGGAGAGCGGCGGGAGGTCAAGAGGCTGGTCCTGACGGCTTCGGGCGGGCCGTTTCGGAAGACGCCGGCATCAAAGCTGAAAAACGTAACGCCCGAGCAGGCATTGGCGCATCCCAATTGGAAAATGGGGAAGCGGATCACCACTGATTCGGCCACGTTGATGAACAAGGGGTTCGAGGTCATCGAGGCAAGATGGCTGTTTGCGATGCGGCCGGACCAGATCGACGTGGTGATCCATCCGCAATCAACCATTCATTCCATGGTGGAATTCGTGGACGGTTCTATTTTGGCACAGCTCGGGCCAACGGATATGCGCATGCCGATCCAATATGCGCTAACCTATCCGGAGCGCGTGGCATCGAATGGTTTTGCCCTGGATTGGGCCGCCCTGAAGAAGCTGGATTTCGAGCCGGTCCCCTTGAAGAAGTTCCCGTGCCTGAGATTGGCGCGGGAAGCGATGGAAACGGGCGGCGCAGCGCCGTGTGCGTTGAATGCGGCGGATGAAGAGAGCGTAGCCGCGTTTCTGGAAGGAAGACTGGCGTTTACGGGCATTGCCGAAGTGATCGAAAGGGTGCTGGAGCGGATGCCGCGGGTGGCGTTTCACACTATCGATGACGTGTTGAACGCGGATCAGGAAGCGCGACGCATGGCGCGCCAAGAAATCGAGAAAAGGAAGAACTAGAGATCATGACGCACACTTGGGTGGGAATCGTCGCGGCGGCGGTTGGCCTGGGCGTGATCGTATTTGTCCACGAATGGGGACACTTCGTCGTGGCGCGGCTGTGCGGCGTGCGCGTGCTGGTTTTTTCTTTGGGCTACGGGAATCGGATATTCGGTTGGAAACGCGGCGAGACGGATTACCGCATCAGTGTGTTCCCGTTGGGCGGTTACGTCAGGATGGCGGGGGACAATCCCGCCGAGGAGCGCACTGGCGCGCCGGACGAATTTCTGGCGAAGCCGAGATGGCAGCGACTGCTGATTATCGTCGCCGGCCCGTTCATGAACTTTGTTCTGGCCATTGTTCTGACGTGGGGATTGTTCATGGTTGGTGTGCCGGTGCCGGCGTATTCCCACCAGCCGGTTCAGGTGGCCGGAGTGATTCCACAATCTCCGGCGGAGAAAGCGGGCGTCAAGGTTGGTGACGAAATCGTCGCGATTGATGGAACAAAGGTGTCAGATTGGGACCAAGCGTTTTCCAATCCCTCGATTTTGCCGGGGCATGAGCTTTCGCTTGACGTGGACCGCGCCGGGGCGGTGATTCCGCTGACGGTGTTGGTGCCGCAGGACCTGACGGATGGTTTCAGCGTTTTGGGTTGTCCGAAAGAGCGCGTGGTGATCGACTCGGTTGCCCGCGACGATCCGGCGGCAAAGGCGGGGTTGAAGTCCGGAGATGAGATCACCTCGATCAATGGAGAGGCGCTGGCGAATCGCGATGTGCTGATGGCGGTCATCACGCAATCGGGCGGCAAACCAGTGACGATCGGTGTGCGGCGCGGCGGGAAAGACTTAACGGTGACGATGACGCTGAAGCCGGTCTATACGGACCCGGGGGACGGCGTTGGGAAACGATGGGTGATCGGCGCGAATTTTGGACCCGGCGAGACGGTTCGCGAGGCGTATTCGTTCTTTGACGCCGCTCGGCAAGCGTGGGAGAAGAACCTTACGATTTCGAAGGAGATTCTTTCCGTTTTCGGCGGCTTGTTCTCTGGACGCGTTTCCATCAAGGACTTGGCGGGGCCTGTCGGGATCGTAAAAGTTTCTGTCCAGGCAGCGAAGCTGGGCTTCGCCGAATTCGTTATTTTCATGGCTTTCCTGAGCGTCAATCTGGGAATTCTAAACTTGCTTCCGATTCCCATTCTCGATGGCGGACATGTGCTGATGTTGGCGATTGAAGGATCGCTGCGGCGCGACCTGAGCGTAGCGGTGAAAGAGCGTTTTCTGACCGTGGGATTGGTTTTCTTGCTGACAATCATCGGATTCGTGACGTATTTTGACGTCCTAAGGCACTAAGATGGCAGTGACCGCAGCACGGCGCGTTTCCACCGGCGAACGCATCAACGTTCACGAGAAGCCCGGGCAACTTCAGAAACAATTAGCGGCGCGATCCATCCGCCTGACGCGGCAGCGCAGGGTTGTGTTGCAGGTGATGGACACGGCGCCGCGGCATTTGGACGCCGGCGAAATTCTGCTGCGCGCGCAGAAGATTGACCCGCGAATTACACGCGTAACGGTCTATCGAACGCTGGATCTGTTGAAGCATCACGGTTTGATCGACGAGCTGGACCTTCTGCATCTGCGCGGCCACCGGCACTACTACGAAAGCCATGGTCCGCGCGACCACATTCACATCGCCTGCCTGCGATGCGGCAAAGTGCGCGAATTCGAGAGCGAGCTGTACGAGCAGCTCAAGCAGCAGATCGAGCAGGATTGCGAAATGAAGATCACGCTGTCGCGCACGGAAGTCGGCGGCTACTGCAAGAACTGCCAGCGATGAACGTCAACCCACCGGTTACTCGTAGGAGACGACCTGAGAAAGCAGTGCGCTGTTGTTGTGCAGGAAGGCCAGCTCGCAAAGCCAAAGATTTCCGTATTTCGGGCTACGGTTGAGATCCGTAATGTCGAAAAGACGGTAATCGAGGCTGGCCATCCGGTGAATCACCTCGAGGAGCATGTTTTCCCGGTCACCGTAGATGACTGCTTCGATCAGAAAAATTTCGGTTTTGCCAAACAGATTAGAAGCTCCTGCAAGAACCTTTAAGTCGTACCCTTCCGCGTCGATTTTGACCATATCGGGCATCGGAGTGTTCGCCGCGGCGATAATTTCGTTTAGCGTCTTTACGTCCACCATGATTTGTTTCCGTTGCTCGCCGGACGCTACGTCCGGCTGAAGAACAAAACTGCTACTGTCGTCGCGATGGGAAATGGCAAACGGAAGACTACCTGGCTTATCGGCGAGGCCCACGTTGAGCCAACGGATATTGTAACCTCATTCGATCAAATCCTCGACGTAGGTTTTCAACTGGTCTTGCGGCTCGATGAGTGTGTAGTGGGCGCGTGGGAAATAGTCTATAGCAGCACGGGTCCACATGCCTCTATTTGCACCGACGTCGATAATGTGGCGCGGTGAAAAGCCGAGCCGCTTGAGGCACCGAAAGAACGGACTGAGGCCGTAGTTGCCGGAAAAATCTTCGCGAACAAGGAGATAGCCGAATCGCTTGAGCGTCGTTTGAATCAGTCGCTTGGCGGTTTTCACCGGAGGTCTCACGGAGTGTCTTTCGGTGGCATTGTAACTCAGAGGTCGACCAGCCTATGCGGTAAATCGCCTCAGAGGCTACGAGGTTTTATACATTCGGCGGGCGGCGTCAAGGCGCGAAAAGAACGAGCGCGCCTGAGCGATGTCACACTGAATTTGGGCACGCAGCGCTTCCGGGCCAGAGAATTTCTTCTCGTCGCGCAGGCGATGCCAGAAGCGGACTTCCATTTGGCCTGAAGTAATTTCCTCGGAAAAATCGAAAAGGTGGGTTTCGATGGAGAGTTTTGTGCCGTCGAACGTGGGGCGAACGCCGATGTTTGTGGCCGAGTGGTAAGCGCGGCCGCGAACGATTGTTTCCGTGGCGTAGACGCCGCGCGCGGGCAGGAGTTCCTGCTCGGTGGCAAGATTCAGAGTGGGGAAAACGAAACGGCGGCCGGTGCCGGTGCCGGTGCAAATCTCGCCTGCAAGCGAAAACGGGTGCCGGAGGAGACGCGCCGCCGGCATCATGTATCCGTTGGTAATGGCGGCGCGGATGGCGCTGCTCGAAACAATGACGCCGCGAACGATGACCGGCGAAACGCATTCAACGTCGAAGCCGAGAGCATGGCCGAGCCCGGAGAGCAATGGAACGTTTCCAGCTTGGCGGTGACCAAAGCGAAAATTCTCTCCGACGCGCACGGCGCGCGTGTGCAACGCATCGACGAGGATGCGACGGACGAAGTCCTCGGGAGCGAGCGAGGCGACGGCGTGGTCGAAGGGCAGGACAAAAACGGCATCCAAACCGAGCTTCTTGAGATGTTCGAGGCGCTGCGCGAGAGTTTCGATGAGCGGCGGAGCGATTTCCGGGCGAACGATGCGCAGCGGATGAGGCCAAAAAGTGAGCGCCGCAGCGATGTTTTCCTCGCGACGGGCGCGCTCGACCACGCCTTTCACAATTTGCTGATGTCCGAGATGAACTCCATCGAAATTGCCGATGGTCAAAACAGCGCGCGCATCGGGGCCGAATGTGGCCGCCCATTCCGCCGGGGAATGCACGACGGTGAAGGGCATCAGAGAGCGACCTCGAATTGAAGGCCGTCGAAAGCGAGGCGCACGTTGGCGGGGAGCTTGGCGTTGGTCGCTTCATGGCCGAGGTCGTGACAAATGTGCGTGAACCAAGCGTGCTGCGGCGCAAGTTCGCCGACCAGAGCAAGGGATTGGTCGACGGTGGAATGCATGGGATGTGGAGTGTAACGGAGCGCGTCGAGGATCAGATGGTCCAGATCGCGCAAGAGAACTTTTGATGATTCGGGCACGGAGCTGAAATCGGTGAGGTATGCCACGGAGCCGATGCGGAAGCCGTGCACGGTGAGCGGGCCGTGTTGGGCGGGAACGGGAATGATGGGCGCGCCGAAAAGTTCGAACTCTCCGGCGAGCGAATGAAGCTCAACCTGAGGAAGCGAGCTTTCCCCGGATTGCGACTCGAAAATGTAGGCGAAGGTGCGGCGGAGAATCGCCAAAGTTTCTTCCGAGGCGTAAACGGAGACGGCGGATTTTTGTTTTTGGTTGAATGGGCGAATGTCGTCGAGCCCAAGAATGTGGTCAGCGTGGGCGTGAGTGTAGAGAATGGCGTCGAGGCGATCGATATTCTCACGCAGGGCCTGATGGCGGAAATCGGGCGTGGTATCTATGACGACATTGCGCCCATTGTAGGAGAGCAATACAGAAGGGCGAGTACGCCGGTCACGAGGGTCCGAAGAGCGGCACACTTCGCAATGACAGGCCAGAGTTGGAACGCCCATCGAGGTGCCGGAGCCGAGAACGGTGAGCCGTAGCGGACTTGAATTGGGGCCGTGCTGAATGTTTCCAGAAGGCATGAAGCTACCTGCGCGCGCCCTTGGCCCCTTCGCGCATGGACTTTGCGGCGGCTTTGGAGATTTCCATGTAAGAAAGCTTGAGGCTGCCGACGACTTCGGAAAGCAGGCGGTCTTCTTCGGGCGCGAGATTGCCGCGTGTTTTGTCGCGAAGCATGTCGAGCATGTCGATCATTTCGCGCGCGCCCTCGAGGTCGAGGTAGGCCTGGCCGGTACCGGGATCGGGAATGCCGCCAAGCAGCGCGGCGGCGTTGCGCGCCAGGAGGTCCACGAGAAGCTGAAAGTTCCTGTCGGCTTTTGGTGGCGTGACTTCCTGGGGAGCAGGTGCGGGCGCAGCGGCCTTGTCGGCCTTGGCGTCTCGAGGAGAAGGCGCCGGCTGTGACTTTGCCTGCTCGCGGCTCTGCTCTTCGGCCACTTCCGGGCGCAACTCGCCTTCGGAAGTGAACAGCCGGCGATCCACGACGCGAAACGACTCTTCGTGCTTCGGCTCGGTCACGACGCGCTCCTTAGAGTGACGCCTAGAGAATTGCAGAGATCAGTTTACCATTATGCGCGGGTGGACGTCACGAAGGCGGGGAATTTGGTGGTGACTCAGTTTCCGATAACCGCGTTTATCAGGCATGTTGCCGCGTGTCGTCAGGCTTGCTTACTAGGGCACCTTCTATGGAGTAGGGCACTTAATGGGTAGCTTGAAGGGTTGTGAAGTACCATTGCCCGGGGAGCACATCATTCGGTCCAGCTGCTTGCGGTAGACATCGGGTATACCGGAGTTGGGATAGTAGCTCACGACATACGACCCATCGTCCTTGGTTGTGATGTGGCTGACGTAGGTCAGGTTGGTGCGGCTGGAGAACAAGGCGAAGCCTAATCTGCCGTCGGCGCAGAGGTGCGGAACACATCCATGCCACGTGACGATGTACCCATCGACGCCGTCAGCGTCAGAGTCCAGGCTACCAAGTCCATTCACCGAGAAATAATCGTCGTGCGACAAGGAGTGTGAGTCCCAGACCAATAGCGGTTTTGAATCGCTCAGCGGATAACGATAACTCTCCACCCACCGCCATATGATCGTGAATCTCCGAGGAGGATGAAATCCAAGCCATGTCCCTGAGGGGAGTCGTAAGGCATTTGTGTACTGAATCGAGCGCAGGTATCGCTTGGCAAATTTGGTTACCACGGGAGGCGCAGGCGGCGTCGCGCTCTGGTTTGCACGGGGTTCGATTGCCTCCTGGTTCTTCGCGGCAGTCTGGCCAACCACACACAGAAGCATGACGCAGAGTGTAGCTAGTACGGTTTTACGCAGGATTTCAGCGAGGCACATATCGCTGATCTTACCCCCAAAACTTGCCAGTGCGTGATAAGTCGGATTATCGGAAACTACGCCACCAAATCAACCTGAGTCGCTACCGGGAATTTCATCTTGTCAGCAGGTGCAGCGTGCCGTACAGTGTGCGATTGCTTGGAGAAAAGATTCCGCGTGCCGTCGCGTAGAAAGCATTCAAAAGAAAGGAAGCCCAGGGCGCGGAGAACGGCGCGGCAGGTGCGAAATGACGCCGCCGGCACAGGAAGAGTGTTTGAGCAGCTTGTGGCGCTGCAGAAACGGCTGCGCGCGCCGAATGGTTGTCCCTGGGATCGCGAGCAGACGCATCACAGTTTGCGGCCGTTTCTGATTGAGGAAGCATACGAAGTTCTCGACGCTCTGGATTCGGACGACGCGCAGAAGTTTGCAGGCGAGTTGGGCGACCTCCTCTTGCAGATCGTGTTTCACGCGGAGCTGGCGAAGGAAGCAGGCCAGTTCGACATCGCAGATGTGATCCGCGCGGTGCATGCGAAGATGGTGCGGCGGCATCCGCACGTCTTCGGCAAAGTGAAAGCGCGAAGCTCGGCGCAGGTACTGAAGAATTGGGAACGGCTCAAGGCAGAGGAGCGCGCGCGCGAGTCCGATGGGGAAGGCGGGAAGCAGGCGTTTCATTCGGTGCTGGAGGGAGTTCCGCGCGGACTTCCAGCACTACTTGAAGGCTATCAATTGACACGGCGCGCTTCGAACATCGGTTTCGACTGGGAAAATATCGAAGGAATACTTGAAAAAATCCGCGAGGAAATGGATGAGGTTCGCGGAGCGCTGGCCGATGCGAAGTCCGAGTCCGTAAAGGTTCAAGTTGAAGTGGAAGCGGAGATTGGCGACTTGTTTTTTTCGATTGTGAACTTGGCGCGATTCACGGGTGTTGACCCGGAACGCGCAGTGAAGCGCGCGAACCAAAAGTTTTCGCGGCGATTTCAGTGGATGGAACGCGAAGCGCGAGAGCACGGACGTCGGCTCGCCGACGTTCCTCGCATGGAGATGGAAGGATTATGGAACCAGTCGAAGGCTCGGGCGTAGCGCGCGTGCCGATTACCGTGCGCCACTGTTCGACGCTCGAAGAATATGAAGAGTGTGTGCGGCTGCAACTGATCACTTGGGGCGAGGACTTGGTGGTGCCATCGGGGCTGTTCGTTGTCGCGCGCGAGACCGGCGGGCAGACGCTGGGCGCCTTTGCCGGCAACCAAATGGTCGGTTTCACGCTGGGGTTTGCGGGCATACAGGAAGGGAAGCCGATTATTCATTCGCATATGACCGCGGTGCTCGCGGAATTTCGCGATCGCGGCATCGGGCGGATGCTGAAGCTGGCGCAGCGAAACGATTGTCTCTCGCGGGGAATGCACCTTGTGGAATGGACTTTCGATCCGCTTGAGTTGAAAAACGCGCATTTCAACATCAACAGCCTGGGCGCAGTGGTTAGACGGTACATTCCCAATTGCTATGGAATCACGGAGAGTCCTTTACATGCGGGATTGCCGACAGACCGGTTGATGGCGGAGTGGTATCTCAATTCGCCGCGTGTCACTGCTATTTTACGCGGAGAAGTTCCCACGGCGAGCGACACGGCGGTGCGCATTGCGATCCCGCAAGATATCAGCGCCAAGAAACAGGTGGATCCTGCCGCCGGTGCGCGTGTGCAAGGCGAGATGCGCGAGGAGTTCTTGCGGTACCTGAACAAAGGTTTCGTGGTCACGGGAGTGGAAATCGGGCCGACAGAAGCGAGCTACCTATTGGAAGAGCAAGAACGCGTGGCTTCGCAAATTACTACAAAATAGTTGGGAAATGAGGGTGCACTGAATGCGTGTTGAGAGAGTGATGCTGCGAGAAATTCGCATGCCGATGGTCATGCGCTTTGAAACAAGCTTCGGCACGACGACGGAGCGGCGAATTCTGCTGGTCGAAGTAAAAGCGGACGGCGTGACCGGCTGGGGAGAGTGCGTCGCCGACGAGAAACCATATTATTCGCCGGAAACCATCGATACGGCGTGGACGATTCTGCGGGAATTCCTGTGGCCCGACGTGAGGGGAAAGGAATTCCGCGCCGCGCGCGATGTTTGGGACATGCTTGGACACACGCGTGGCCACAACATGGCGAAAGCGGCGCTTGAATCCGCGATTTGGGACGCCGAAGCAAAGCAGAAAAATGTGCCCCTGTGGAAGCTTCTGGGCGGCGCACGGCAGGAGATTCCGTGCGGAGTTTCGATTGGGATTCAGCCGAGCGCTGAAGAACTCCTGGCGAACGTCGAGAAAGAACTCGAGGCGGGTTACCAGCGGATCAAAATCAAAATCAAGCCCGGCCAGGATGTAAAAAGCGTCGAGGCGCTGCGGAAGCGTTGGCCGCACATTCGTCTGATGGCGGACGCAAATTCGGCCTATTCGCTCGACGATATAGCGCTGCTTAAGCAGCTGGATGCGTTCGGGCTAATGATGATTGAGCAGCCGCTCGGCTGGGATGATATTTACAGCCACGTGAAGCTGCAGAAGCAGATTCAGACCCCGATATGCTTGGACGAGTGCATTCACGAATACGGCCACGCCGTTGCCGCGATCGAGATGGGAGCCTGCCGAATCATCAATATGAAGATGGGGCGCGTCGGCGGCCACACGGTGATGCGGCGGATTCACGATTTGTGCCAGCGGAGCAGTATTCCGATGTGGTGCGGAGGAATGCTCGAGACCGGAATTGGGCGCGCGCAGAATATCGCGCTTTCGACACTCGAGAATTTCACTTTGCCAGGCGACGTTTCCGCGAGCAAGCGCTACTGGGCGGAGGACATTGTCGAGCCGGAAATTGAAGTAACGCCTAAAGGGACAATCAAAGTGCCCTCGGGTTCGGGAATTGGATATCAACCGAAACTTAAATGCATTGAAAAACTCACGGTCCGCAGTGAGGTGCTCGTCTAATCGGTGGAACGGCCGCGCCATCCTGTGGTGCTTTACACGCTGATTTTGCTGATGGTGGTCGGGTGGTCGTTTAACTTCATTATCGGCAAGATCACGCTGCGGTACATGAACCCCTACGCGCTGACGTCGTTCCGCATTGTGCTGTCCGGAATCCTGATGCTGCCGATTTACTTTGCCAGGCCACGGCGCTCGCGCTTGAATCAAAAAGACCTGTGGAACTTTGCGGTGCTGGGCTTTTGGGGCGTCGTGATCAACCGCGGACTGTTCATCATAGGGCTGGACTATACGACGGCCAGCCATTCCGCGCTGATCGTAGCGAGCGGGCCGATCCTGGTCTTGCTACTTGCCCGCGCGTACAAATTGGAGAAGGTAACGCGCGCTAAGATTGCAGGCATGACGATCTGCTTTGCCGGAGTAGCAATACTTGTTGCAGGAAAGGAGCTGCACCGCCACGCGGGAACGTGGATAGGTGACCTGATAGCGCTGGGGGGAACGTTCGGATTTGCTCTTTACACTGTGCTGGCGAAGAAGGTAGCGCGGCAGTACGACACGATCTCGATGAATACATTTTGCAACCTGGCGGGCGCAATTTTTTTGCTGCCGATGAGCGTGCGAGAAGCGGTACGGCTGGACTGGAGGGCAGTGGGAACGGTTGGCTGGCTCGGTCTTGGGTACACAGTGCTGATCTCCTCCATCGGAGCGTATCTGATTTTCTTCTGGGCGCTGGCTCATCTCCCAGCATCGCGACTCGCGGTATTCACATATCTGGAGCCTCCCTTGGCTGCGCTGCTCGCTGTGGTCCTGCTTGGCGAAAGCGCAAGCCGTGTGCTGCTCATCGGCGGCGGCTTGATCCTCGCGGGTGTTTATTTGGCGGAATTTGGGCCGGGGAGCGAAGAGGTGCCTGCGGAAACAGCGGGGGCATAGGTGCTCATCAGGCTGTGCTAAACTCCGCGCCAACAGTGCAGCGAAGCGATATAAAGTAATACTTTAAGGTGAGAAATGTCTCAAGCCAAACGCATTGCTGTAATTCCCGGCGATGGAATCGGGAAGGAAGTAACGCCTGAAGGCGTAAAGGTGCTTGAAGCGGCCTGCGCCACGACCGGGCAGAAACTCGCCTTCACGCGCTTCGATTGGGGCGCCGATCGCTTTCTGAAGGACGGAACCACGCTGCCCGCAGACGCGCCTCAGATGCTCCAGCGGGACTTCGACGCGATTCTCTTTGGCGCAGTTGGCGATCCGCGGGTGCCCTCGAACCAACACGCGGCGGACATTCTTTTGGGCCTGCGGTTCAAGCTCGATCTGTACGTGAATGCGCGTCCCTGTGTACTTTTCGACCAGCGGTTGACGCCACTCCGAGATCGTACGGAGCAAGAGATCAATTTCATCGTGTTTCGCGAAAACACGGAAGGGGCATATGCCGGAGTGGGCTGCAATTTCAAGCAGGGCACCGCGGACGAAGTGGCGGTGCAGGAAGACGTCAACACACGCAAGGGAGTGGAGCGCATCATTCGCTATGCGCTGGATTATGCGCGGCGCAAGGGATTGAAACGCGTGTGCATGAGCGACAAATCCAATGCGATGACCTACGGGCACGGGTTGTGGCAGCGCGTCTGGAAAGAACTGCGGGAAGAGTATAAGGAACTTGAGACGCGGCACTTGTACGTGGACACGCTGATGATGGAGATGGTGCGCGATCCGTCGCAATTCGAAGTGATTGTTACTTGCAACATGTTCGGAGATATCGCGAGCGACCTGGGAGCGCAACTCTCCGGCGGGTTGGGACTGGCGCCATCGGGAAACATTCATCCCGGCCAAGTTTCGCTCTTTGAGCCGGTGCATGGCTCCGCGCCCAACATCGCAGGCAAAAACATCGCGAATCCGATGGGTTCAGCGCTAACTGGCGCGATGATGCTTGAGTATCTAGGGCTGGAGCGCGAGGCGGGGCTTATTCAGGGCGCGGCACGGGCGGCGGTCCGTGAAGGAAAGACGACGCCGGACTTGGACGGGCAAATGGGCACGCGCGAGGTGGGCGATTGGATGGCCGAGCGCATTTCCAAGCGAGGTCTCGCAGGTGCGGGAGCCTAGGAATAGTCGTAGGAGTCGTATGGTTGCTTGCGCCGCATGCCTGACACGAGCAGCATCCCCAGTAAGAAGCCTCCCACATGGGCCCACCACGCAACACCACCCTGAGCCGTGCTGCTGCCAAGCGAGCTTACGCCACTGAGGAATTGAACCAAGAACCACAGGCCGATGAAGAGCACCGCCGGTAAGCGCGCAAAGAACCACCAGAAGAACAGTGTCACCAGGGTCAGGATTTTCGATGAAGGAAAGAAAATGATGTAGGCGCCAAGCACGCCAGCAATGGCTCCGCTTGCTCCCAGCGAGGGAATTGTTGAACCCAGGCTGAATAATGTTTGCGCCGTACCGGCTCCCAGTCCGCAGAGAAGATAGAATCCGAGATACGGGACGTGGCCCAGGCGATCTTCCACATTGCCACCGAAAAGCCACAGGAACCACATGTTGCCGACGATGTGCAGCCAGCCGGCATGAAGGAACATCGAAGTGAAAAAAGGAATGAAGCCCTGAGCTAAAGTAAAATGTGAACCCGCCAAAGCCAGTTGCACGCGGGCCGGTGTAAGTGAGTAGGTTGTGATGAAGGCCTGCAGCGCCCGCCGCGAAAGCGATAGTTGATAAAAGAAGACGAGGAAGTTAGCAATAATTAGCCCAAGCGTCACCGACGGAAAATGAGTGCGTGGCCTGAGATTCTTCAAGGGAATCATGAACGCTTTCCCTGGATACGCGCGCCCCGCGCTAGTTGTTCCAAAGAGAATGCAGGCTCGGAGCGTTTTGCCGTGCCCATGAAGTTTCGGATTTCAGGTAAAGACTTAATTCCTCCGCGCGCGCCTCGGGCGGTGCAGTTCAAAGCGGCTGCAGCGCAACTGAATTCAAGGGTTACGTCAATGTTCCAGCGTTTCGATATTCCGTAGACGACTCCTGCGTGAAAGATATCGCCCGCTCCGGTGGTGTCGACCGCAGCGACTCGATAGCCTCGGCAATAGTGGAACCGCGCGCCATCCCAGGCCAATGCACCAAGACGCCCGAGGGTCACGCCAGCGACTCTGCATCCGAAGCGCTTCGAAATTACGGGGAGGCTTGCAAGCAAGCCGGAGATCTTCAGCAAGCGAGAAGGGAATTCTTGGGAAGCGAAGAGGTAGTCGATGTTCTCAAGTAAAACTTCAACTCCAGGATAAAGATTATCCACGTCGGCTACGACAGGAATCCGTGCGGCGCGCGCCCAGCGGGCGGCATGAGCAGCGCTGGCGGCGTCATGTCCATCAACGAGCAAGATTCTGGATTTGATGATCCATCGTCGCTGGAGGTGCCGAGGAAGCAAAGTGAGACGCGGATCGCGCTTCCAGAGGATGGTTCGTTCGCCCGAGCGGCCGTCGACAAGGATATAAGAAAGTTGGCTCGCGCAGTCGGCAACGCGAATGAGATGGGATTGGATGCTGTGTCTTTCTAATTCGCGCGATTGCAGGGCTGCAGCGGAATCATCGCCGACGGAGCCCACGTAGCGTGCTGACAATCCCCAGCGGCGACAGGCGACCAGGGCGCTAGCGACTTGGCCGCCGGGGAGAACGGTTGCCGAGCAAAGTTCAAGTTTTGAATTAAATTCCGGGAAGAGCGGGAGGTCGATAATAGTATCGGTGGCGTTGATGCCCACGCCGGTAACATCGACAATGGCGGCATTGTTTTTCTTCCGCAGCATGGGTTTGTACTTTAGTGGAGAGGCGCGGCAATGGAAAGCAAAAGCGGCGCGAACAGTTGGGCGCAGAAAAATTCCTACTGCGCAGATTGCACCGTACGCACGGCTGTGATAATAAGTTTAGTTTCGCTGCGCGCGGCTTGAGCGTGCTGAAGCGCGCAGAAAAGTCGGCGCGCCGACACGCCGATGCCACTTCGCGAATCCGAAGCCATCGTCTTACAGAGCTATCCGCTCGGTGAAGCCGACCGGCTGGTGAGTTTTCTCAGTCGAACGATGGGCCGTGTGCGCGGGGTCGCCGCCGGCGCGCGCCGGACCAAGAGCAGATTTGGCTCGACGCTGGAGCGGATGTCGTATGTGCGCATCTGGTTCTTTGAGCGCGAGACGCGCGACCTGGTGCGTATCAATCAGTGCGAGCTGATCGAGTCGTTCGTCACCACGTTTCGGGATTATTCCGCGGGAGTGGCGTTGGCGCTTCTGGCCGAAGTCACGGAAGCGGTGCTGCCGGACCGCGAACCTGCAGATCCAGCGTTTCGCTTGCTGCTGCTCTCAGCGCAGACCATCAAGCAACGGCGAGAAATTGAACTGCCGCTCGCTTACTTTGCGCTGTGGACGGTGCGGCTCGGCGGATGGCTGCCGGATCCTTGGATCGTTGCGGGCGGTGCGGCGCGGAGTTGACATCGGTCGCATATGCGAGTCCTGTGACGCCAGGTCTCCTTTGTGCGAAGTGCCGCGTCGCCGGAATGGCCACAGTCTCGGCGAGCGCAATCGCTGCCGGCCGTAAAATGCTGGGCGAAAGGCTCGACAAGCTAGACGCCAAAGATTTCGCGAAGCCGGCATTGCAGGAACTCACCAAGTACTTGCTGGATTTGGTGGAACATCAGATTGAACGTAAACTAAACGCGCGCGAAATGCTGGAGAGCGCTGGATGAGTCCGCAGCCAAAAGTGAAGCCAAAGTTAAAGGGGAAGTTTAAGGTGGGCAAGCGTGCTGGCCTGTCTTTTCAAGATTTAATTTTCAAGCTGCAAAGCTATTGGTCGGCGCAGGGCTGTGTTATCCAGCAGCCGTACGATGTCGAAGTCGGCGCTGGCACGATGCATCCCGAGACATTCTTCCGCGTGCTCGGACCGAATCCATATCGAGTCGCCTATGTGCAGCCGAGTCGAAGGCCTTCGGACGGGAGATACGGCGAGAATCCGAATCGTTTGTATAAGCACACGCAACTTCAAGTAATACTTAAGCCATCGCCAAATGACGTCCAGAATCTTTATTTGAATAGTCTGCGCGTGATGGGAATTGATTTGAAGCAGCACGACATTCGATTTGAAGAGGACAACTGGGAATCGCCGACGCTAGGAGCCTGGGGTGTTGGCTGGCAGGTGCTCCTAGACGGACTTGAGATTACGCAGTTCACCTACTTCCAGCAATCCGGCGGACTGGACCTGGATCCGGTATCGTGCGAGTTGACCTACGGACTGGAGCGAATTGCCGCTTTTCTTCAAGATGTGGATAGCGTGTTTCAGTTGCGCTGGTCGAGCGGCACAAGCTACGGGGACATTCGTTTAGTGGAAGAAGAACAATTTTCGACGTATAGCTTTGAGTGGGCGGACGCGAAGCGCACGCGCGAAATGTTCGACCTATGCGAGAAGGAAGCGAAGGCCATCTTGACGCGGCGAGACCGAGCGAGTGAATCGGCAGGGCAGCGGCAAGCGCCGATATTGGCGGCATACGATTTTTGCCTGAAGTGCTCACATTTTTTCAACATTCTCGATTCGCGCGGGGCGATTTCGACGACGGAGCGCGCGGCACTGATCGCGAGAGTCCGGGCGCTGTCATGCCAGATCGCGCGCGACTATTGCGCGGCGAACGGATGGAGCCAATTCCTGCCTGCATCGCGAGGAACTTCGGAGACGGCGCAAAGCCAGGTGCAGAAATGAAGGACCAAGCCGCGTTTTTGTTTGAAATTGGGTGTGAAGAAATTCCCGCAGGGCTGCTGCCGAAAGCCGCAGCCGAACTTAAACAGATACTTGAGAAAAGTTTGGAGGCGACCAAGCTTCTTGCCGCACCGATTTCGGCGCATGGCGCGCCTCGCCGCCTCGTGGCTATGTCAGGCGCGATTCTGCTGCGCCAAGCAGACGAGAAAAAGGAAGTGCTCGGTCCGCCGAAAGCCATTGCATTCGACAGTGTCGGCCAGCCGACACGCGCGGCTGAGAGTTTTTCGGAAAAGCAAGGCGTGCCGATCTCGAATCTCTATACGACCACGACTCCGCGAGGAGAGTATCTCGCCGCGAGACTCATCGTTCGTGGAAGAACGGCAAGCGAGATTCTCGCGGAAGCCTTGCCGCACGCGATGAGGGAACTCAGCTTTCCGCGCTCTATGTATTGGACGGGCAAAAACGGCGCGCGGTTTATCCGGCCAGTGCGCTGGATCGTTGCCCTTCTCGACGGCAAGGTCATTCCCCTCGAATTTGAGGGTGTTTCGTCTGGCGGCGCAACCGAGGGGCACCGCTTTCTTGGCCATTCGAGAATCAAGGTAAGTGGGCCAAAGGATTACGCCGGGAAACTGCGGCGTAATTTCGTGCTCGTTGACGCTGCGGAGCGCCGCAAGAAAATTGAACGCGAGATTCGGGGCGTCGCGGCGAAAGGGAAGTGGCGCGTGCACGAAGACGCCACGCTCCTCGATCTGGTGACGTATCTGAACGAATATCCGACGGTGATTTGTGGGGACTTCGATGCGCGATACCTCGAGCTGCCCTCCGAAGTTATCGTCACGGTGATGCGCGATCATCAGAAATACTTCGCGGTGGAAAACCGACGCGGCGAAATCGAGCCGCACTTTCTGGCAGTAATCAATCTGGACAAGGACCGCGCCGGCCTGGTGCGCGGCGGGCACGAAAAGGTGCTTCGCGCGCGGCTGGCCGACGCACAGTTCTTCTGGCAGTCGGACCAGAAGTGTCGGCTGGCCGACTACGCCGATAAGCTCGCGCACGTTACCTTTGAATCCCGGTTGGGGAGCTATCGCGACAAGGCAGAACGTATGCGGGAGGTTGCGAGGAAGATTGCGCGAAACTGGTTCGACTCAGGAATTCACGGTGCCGACGTAGGTGCGGCGGACAGAGCGGCGCAGCTCGCAAAGTGCGACTTGGCGACAGAGATGGTGCGTGAGTTTACCGAGTTACAGGGGATCATGGGAGGGCTCTACGCCAGAGCTCAAGGAGAAGACGAAGAAGTCGTATGGGGCGTGTACGACCATTACAAACCGGTCGGGACGGAAGATACGATTCCGCGCAACCTGACAGGCTGTGCCGTCTCGATCGCAGATAAGTTCGACTCGCTGGTGGCGTGCTTCGCTGTGGGGATTATCCCGTCAGGTTCAAGTGATCCTTTCGCCCTACGCAGGGCGGCGGCGGGGATAGTTCATATTTTACTTGAACGAAATTTGCCGATGTCCCTGTCGGCGTCGATCTCTGCGGCAGCGCAGGGGCTGGCATCGCATCCGCCGAAAATCGAAGTCGCGGCCGAAGTGGAGAAGCGCGTGCTGGATTTTGTTGCCGAACGCGCGAAGTATCTTCTGCGTGAGAAGCACGGCTTCGCCTATGACGAAGTGAATGCGGCGATGGCTGCGGGAGCAGATGATTTGGTTGACGTGCGAAGCCGAATCGTCGCCCTGAAGGCGATCCGGCATTCGAAGAATTTCGAGCCTTTGGCAATCGCGTTCCGGCGGATCAGAAAGATTCTCGAAAAAGCTGGGCCGGATGGCGGACGCGCCGGTAGTGTGAAAAGCGAATTGCTACGCGTGGAAGCGGAGCAGGTTTTGCATCGTGAAGCGCAGGAGCTTGCGCAGCGGGCGGGGAAGCACAAGCGCGCCGGGGAATATAAAGAAGCACTTGAAGCCATCTCAGAATTGCGGCCGACAGTGGATCGCTTTTTCGAGGATGTGCTGGTTATGGATAAAGACGAAGCAGTGCGGAGAAACCGCTTGGCGTTGCTTGCGGGCTTGCTGAAAGAATTTTCGACGATTGCCGATTTTGCGGAGATGGCTGCGGAGGAGAAATAATCTCGGCGAGATTTGATCTTTAAAGGGCGGATGTGTCGGCGCGCCGACAGAACGACCCGTCAGTACAGCTGTAGAACGGAATCGCGAAAGAGACGAGGGCACAAGTGAGATACGTTTATTTTTTTGGAGCGGGGAAGGCCGAAGGCAACGGACAGATGAAGGATGTACTCGGCGGCAAGGGTGCAGGCTTGGCGGAAATGACGCGTATTGGCTTGCCCGTCCCGGCGGGTTTCACCATTTCCACTGAGGCGTGCGACTTTTACTTCAAGCATGAGCGAAAGTTCCCGAAGGAATTGGCCGCGCAGGTAAAGGCGAACCTCGCGCGCTTGGAGAAGGTCACAAAGAAGAAGCTGGGCGACGCCAAAGATCCGCTGTTGGTAAGCGTGCGCTCGGGCTCGGCACGCTCCATGCCAGGGATGATGGAAACGATTCTCAATCTGGGATTGAACTCCCGTTCCGTCGAAGGCCTCGCAAAGAGAACAGGTAACGAGCGATTCGCGTATGACGCGTACCGACGATTTGTGCAGATGTATTCCAGCGTGGTCATCGGGTTGCCGAAAGACGAGCTGGAAGAGAAGTTGAGGGAATTAAAGCATCGCTTGAAGGTCAAGGACGACACGCAAATCCCGGCGGACGGCCTGAAGCAACTGGTCGGGGATTACCGAGAATACTTCAAGCAGAAGACAGGGAAGCCATTTCCGGAGGATCCTCAGGAGCAACTTTGGGGCGCGATCGGCGCGGTGTTTGAATCATGGATGGGCGAGAAAGCGGAGACGTACCGGCGCGTGGAAAAAATCACCGGACTGCTGGGCACGGCAGTAAACGTTGTGCAAATGGTGTTTGGCAATACCGGCGACAACTCCGGCACGGGCGTCTGTTTCACACGGGATCCATCGACGGGCGAGAAGGACTTTTTCGGCGATTTTCTCATCAACGCGCAGGGCGAGGATGTTGTGGCGGGAATCCGCACGCCGATGCAGTTGAGCGAGATGGCCAAACGGATGCCCAAAGTGTACAAGCAGCTTGAAGGCGTGCGGCAGACCCTCGAACATCACTACCGCGACATGGAGGACCTGGAGTTCACCGTAGAAGACGGGAAGCTGTATATGCTGCAAACGCGGACCGGCAAGCGCTCGCCGGGAGCTACGTTCCGCATCGCGATGGACATGGCAGATGAGGGACTCATCACGCGCGAGGAAGCGATCCAGCGAATCCAGCCGGACGACGTGGAGCGGCTATTCTATCCCGTGATTGCGCCGTCAACGAAGAGAGATGATCTGGCGAAACGGAAAATCGCGACGGGCGTGAATGCGGTTCCGGGCGCTGCAAGCGGCAAAGTTATATTCACTGCGCACGAAGCCGAGGAATGGGCATCGCGCGGCGAGAAAGTGATCCTCGTGCGGCGCGAAACAAGTCCGGAGGACGTGGGCGGAATGCATGTCGCGCAGGGAATCTTGACGGCGACCGGCGGCAAGACCAGCCATGCCGCAGTGGTTGCGCGCGGGTGGGGAAAATGCTGCATCGTCGGCTGCGAGGCTCTGGACATTGACTATGCAAAGAAGCAGATGCATGTGAACGGCCGCGCTGTTTCGCAGGGCGATTGGCTGACGCTGGATGGCAGCGAAGGTGCGGTCTATACGGGCCAAATCGAGCTCGCTCGACCGGAACCGCCAAAGGCATATTCAATTGTGATGGGTTGGGCTGACAAAGTCCGGCGGCTTCGCGTACGTACAAACGCCGATACGCCGTTTGATTCGCGAAAGGCCCGCCAGATGGGCGCAGAAGGGATCGGGCTCTGCCGCACGGAACACATGTTCTTCAAAGATTTCGAGCAGCCGGAGAAGAGCATTGAACGGCAACTGGCGATCCAAGAGATGATCATCGCCGATACGCGCGAGGCTCGCCGGCGAGCGCTCGACAAGCTGCTGCCGTTTCAGCGCCGAGACTTCATCGGAATTTTCGAAGCCATGAACGGCCTTCCGGTCACCATCCGGCTGATTGACCCGCCGCTGCATGAGTTTGTTCCGCATGAGAGGGGGCAACAAGAAGAACTGGCGAAGAAGATCGGAGTGCCGGTCGAAACGGTCATTCGGCGCGTGGAGCAATTGCACGAGGCAAATCCGATGCTCGGCCACCGCGGGTGCCGGCTGGCGATCACGTATCCCGAGATTCTCGAAATGCAGGTGCGAGCGATCATTGAAGCAGCAATCGAATGCCAGAAAAATGGAGTTAAAGTACTTCCTGAGATCATGCATCCGCTTACGATGGCGAAAAAAGAATTGCAGATTCTTGCGGAAGAGACGCGCAGAGTAGCGGATGCGATCATCGCAGAACATAAAGTAAAACTTCAGTATTTGGTCGGGACGATGATCGAGCTTCCCAGAGCCGCGCTGCTGGCGGATCAAATCGCGGAGGTCGCGGAGTTCTTTTCTTTTGGCACGAACGACCTCACACAGACGACCATGGGACTCTCGCGGGATGATGCCGGCAGATTCCTCCCTGAGTATGTGGACGAGAAGAAAGCGGGGATTTTCGCTGGCGATCCGTTCCAGACACTCGATCAAGAGGGAGTGGGGATGCTGATCGAATGGGCTATTCAGCGCGGGCGCACGGCGCGGCCAAAATTGAAAGTGGGCATTTGCGGGGAACATGGTGGCGATGCGGAAAGCGTTAAGTTCTGCCACAGGGCGGGGATGGACTATGTGAGCGCGTCCCCCTTCCGCGTGCCAATTGCGCGTTTGGCTGCCGCGCAAGCCGTGCTGGAAGAAAAATCGTCCGCGAAAAAAGTGCGATCGAGGGCGCGTGGCTGATGGCGCAACGGTCGTTTGTCATTGGCATTTGTGGAGGAACCGGTTCCGGCAAGACGACCATAACCAACCGGCTATCGCGCGCACTACTGGACGATGGCGTTGTTGTGCTGCAGCAGGACCACTACTACAAGGACCTATCTCATTTATCCGGTGCAGAACGCGCGCGGTGCAATTTCGATCATCCGAGCGCGCTCGATACTCCGCTATTCGTTGAACACATCCGCGATTTGCGCGAGGGCCGCGCCATCGAGCGGCCGGTCTATGACTTTGCCCAGCATCGCCGAGTTCCTGAGACAGTCAGAATCGAATCGCGTCCGGCCATACTTGTGGAAGGGATTCTGATTTTCGAGAACGAGCAACTGCGAAGCCTGATGGACGTGAAAATCTTCGTGGACACGGACGCGGACCTGCGATTCATACGCAGACTCACCAGAGACATTCGCGAGCGCGGCAGAACGGTTGATTCGGTGATTGAGCAGTATCAGCAAACCGTCAGACCGATGCATCTGGAATTCGTCGAGCCCAGCAAACGCTACGCGGACATCATAATTCCCGAAGGTGGGCACAACGAAGTTGGCATTGACCTCATTATCCAGAAGGTGCGATCGCTCCTCTCGCCATAAGCACGCTTTCTCCGCAGCGAGCACCAACCCTACAAGAATATCCCGGTCAGGTCGGCATTTTCAGGAAGAAGTACAGGCCGGCGAACGCGAAGATGGCGTCGGGGGCCCACGCCGCCAGAAAGGGCGGCAACTGTCCGACGGCGCCCAGAGCTTCAAAAAGAGCGGCAATCGACCAGTAGGCGATTCCCACGCCCACCGCGAGGGCAATCCCTCCGACGGCGCCGCGCGTGCCGACGAGCAGAGCGAATGGTATGGCGAGAAACACGATGATCGCGGTGATCAAAGGAAAGGCGAACTTCTTGTGCCATTCGACGGACAGACGAGCGGTCTCAAATCCAGCTGCCTGCAAGCTGCGAATGTAATTGCGAAGCTGCCACCAGTTCATCTGGTAGTACTGGAAGACTTCACGTTTGAAATAAGATGGCGGCTCCGAGAGTTCGGGGAACGAATCCACGCGGAAAGGTTTGTATGAAGTGACCGACGAAGCAGAGAAATCCCGAACCCAGCCGCTTTCCAGGACCCAGGAATTCAGGTTCGGCGCCCAGTAAGTGCGATCTGCATAAATGCGGCGACGAACTTGAAAAGTCGAAGGGTCGAGTTCGAAGACGTTCAGCCCGCCGAACAAATTGTTGTCAGGATCAAATAGCTGGTAGTTGAAAATCTTGTCGTGCTCTCCGAATATCCATTGATGTGTAGGTTGAAAATAGGTCTGCGCGGGGCGGCCTTTGATGCGGTCGTGCAAAGCGTCCTGGCGCTGATTGGCGTAGGGCAAGAACGAATCGTCGAGGAGGAACATCCCTGCGCTCAGCAAGGTTCCGGCTAGGATCAGCGGCAATGCAAGACGGAACAGGCTGACGCCAGAAGCCTTGAAGGCCGTAATTTCATTGTTTTTGGCGAGCAAACCGAGAGTAATCAGCGTGGCAACCAGTGCTGCCAGCGGCAGAAGTTGGTAGACCATCATGGGAAGCAAGTGCAGGAAGTAACTGGCGACGATGGAGATGGGAATGCGATTCTTTGTGATGTCGCCCAAGAGATCGAACAACGTGAAGGCGTCGAACAACATCATGAAGCTGGCCAGCATGAGCACGACCCAGTAGAAGAACGTGCCGAGAAGGTAGAGGTCGAAAATCAGGGGGAATGCCCAGGTGCGGTATTGCTTAGGGCGGGATCGTTCGATTTGAAGAGTGGCGCGCGCGACCGCCGGAGAGCTGACAGAGTTTGGGACTTCACTTGGCGCGTTCTTCCGGTGCAGGAGGCTACGCCGCAAGTGGTCGATCCAGCGCGCCTCCGGATGGATGTGCTCAATGCGGCGCAGAAGAATAAGCGCGACGGCGAGCGTGACAATGTTGGCGGTCCACACACCAACTACCGGTGAAAGCACGCCATTTTGAGCGAAGTGCACGCCGGTCACAAAGAAGAGGTAATAGCCGCAGATCAGCAAGATGGTCACGATGAAGCCCGCAGCCCGTCCGCCGCGGCGAGGGCGCACTCCCACAGGCACGCCGAGCAAGGCAAAAAGGAAGCATGCAATCGGCAGGGCAATGCGTTGCTGCAACTCCACGCGGGCGTTGCGCATGCCGGCAGCGCCAGCCGAAAGCAACTGGCCCACGGTGCGTTCGCGATCGCTCAGGGTCTGGGCGCCGCTTTCCGCGGCGTCAGAGCTTGTGAGCGGCAAGTCTGTCGATTCAACGGCAGAGGTCGACAGATCGTAATGGTCCGGATTTTTCGGGTCGTACTCGTGGGTGGAAACATCATCGAAGTGAAGCGTCAGCTTGCCCTGTCGCGCGTCGGCGACTACAATGGCATTTCTTGCAACGGTGACTTTCGAGCCCGTAGACGAATTGGATTCCGCCAGGAAGACACCTCGCCAGCGCATGCCGGATGCGCCGACATCCTCCAGGTAAAGAACGATGTGGGGAAACCGTTCGTCGAAAACGCGCGGTTGGATGGCAAAAGATGCCTGCGAAATTCGCAGGTGATCTTCGAGCGAGCTCAGAGTTCGGAGAGAGTGTGGACCTAGCCAAAGCGTCATGCCGAACGTCAGGAGCGTAGCTGTGAGCGCGATGGCGCCGATGGGGACGAGCAGGCGGCGAAGGCTAATGCCGCTGGCGTTGAGTGCAACGATTTCGCTGTCGGCGGACAGACGCCCCAGCCCGATCAGAACGCCGATGAGCATCGACATAGGCACCGTGAAGATGAGGACTGGCGGAAGAGAGCAAAGGAGAAGCGTCAGGATTTCCGTCGTGGTTGCCGCGTGCTGCACAACCAGGCCCATTAAGCGGACAAGCTGCGGCACGAAGAACACGAACGTAAAAACGGCGAGACCCAGCCACGAATCGTAAACGACTTCGCGGCACACGTATCGATCGAGAATGCGCATAGAGCGCAAGGCATTCTAACATGAGCGACAGGAAGCCAAGGGAGAGTCGTCCAGCATGAGCCGTGTTCACCTGGTTCTCTTGTGGCATATGCATCAGCCTCAGTATCGCGACCCTACGACACACCGTTACATTTTGCCGTGGACTCGGCTGCACGCGCTCAAAGACTACTGGGGCATGGTGCGCGCTCTCGAGCCGTTTCCCGAGGTTCACGCCACATTCAACATCGTGCCTTCGCTCGCGATGCAAATCGAGGAATACGCGAGCGGCAAGTTCGAAGACCCGTGGGTCGACGTTGCATTCAAGTCCGCCGGCGATCTGGCCGAAACGGACAAGCACGAGATCCTGCATCGCGCGTTTCAAGTGAACCATGAGCGGCTCATGAGCCGCTGGCCGCGCTTCGTCGAACTTTTCGAATGGTCACGGAAGCTGGGAATTGAGCGTGCCACAGCGCAATTCAGCGCTCGTGACTGGCGCGATCTGCAGCTCTTGTCGCAGCTTGCGTGGATGGACGAAGAGTATCTGGCTTACGATCCCATTGTTTCCGCGCTTGTGCGGCAAGGCTCAGACTTCTCGGAGCAGGACAAGGAAAATCTTCGCGCGAAACAGGCGGAGTTACTTCGCCAAGTTTTGCCGGAATACAAACGCGCCGCGGAGCGAGGGCAAATCGAGATTTCCACCACGCCCTTCTACCATCCCATTTTGCCTTTGCTGTGCGATTCGCAAATCGCGCGCGTAGCAAATCCGCACAGCCCCTCGCTAACGCCTCCTTTTCGATTTCCGGAAGACGCGAAAGAGCAGCTCGTGCGGTCGCGGGACTACCACAAGAATCTCTTTGGACACTCTCCGCAAGGACTTTGGCCCTCGGAGGGCTCGGTTTCGGACGAGGTGTTAGCGATCGCGGCGGAGTTGGGATTTCGCTGGTTTGCCACGGACGAGGGCGTTTTGGGGCGCACGCGCAATATCGGTTTTTGGCGCGATGGTGACGGCATTCCGGAAAATGCAGCGGAGTTGTACTCGCCGTGGAAATTCAAAATCGGAGGAAGGGACATTTACGGTTTCTTTCGCGACCACTATCTTTCCGACTTAGTTGGCTTTGTGTATTCGCGCATGGGCGCCGCGGAAGCCGCGGAGGATTTTCATCGAAGGCTGCGCATGATTGGCGGCCGGACGAGCCGGGGAAAGCCGGCGACAGTATCCGTAATCCTGGATGGCGAAAATGCGTGGGAATACTATCCCGGGAACGGACGTGAGTTTTTGCGGCAGCTTTATGCGCGCATCGCGCACGATCCGGAAATTCGCGCACTCACAGTGAGCGAAGCGATTGCCGAGGCGGGCGACGTCGGCGCACTGGAAGGGATATTTCCCGCTTCTTGGATTAATGCCAATTTCGATATCTGGATCGGACATTCGCAAGACATCCGCGCGTGGGAATTGCTGCGAAATGCGCGCGAAGCGTATGCGAAGGCCCAAGCCGTAGAACCAAGTGTGCCGAAGGAGACTCGCGCCACGCCCGATCTGCAGCGGGCACGCGAAGCTCTTCTTGCGGCGGAAGGCAGCGACTGGTGCTGGTGGTACGGACCGGAAAATAGTTCGTCGAACGACGAGGAATTCGATCAACTGTATCGCAAACATCTCACAGAGGTGTACTCGGCGCTGGGGCTGAATGTTCCGCCGAACGTAGCGGAGCCGATTAAACGGGTATTTCTAGGAGCCCAGGTTGCGCCGCCAACGGACTGGCTTAAGGTGCAAGTGGATGGGCGGGCGAGCTCATACTTTGAGTGGCTGGGCGCGGGATATTACTCCACCAGCCGGCGAGGCGGAGCGATGCATGGCCAAATGTGCTTTGTGGGTGAGATTTACTATGGCTTCGACGACGGCTACTTGTTTGTGCGCATCGATCCGTTGCGCGAGGCATTCGCGCAGCTACGGGACTGTGAATTCCATCTCGTTTTCGAGGCGGGCGCAACCATTAAGCTGGTGGTCCGCGTGCATGATGGAAAACTTGTGAACTTTTCTGCTGAGCAGGGCGGGAAAGAATCGACTCCCGCGAATGAACATTTTTCAGTGGCCGTCGGAAACATTATTGAGGTGAGCGTCGCGCGAAGCACCTTTGCACTGGCCGGCCACAGTGTGATTCGATTCAGCGCATCTCTTTGGCGTGACGGAATGGCCCTCGATCTCGTGCCACGCGAAGGCTCCATTGAGTTGCCTCTAGGCGAGGATTTCTTTGCGTGGCCAATTGAGCCAATGGAGAGCACTGCTCTGCCGAAAACCAGCTCCTCTTAAGTAATCGATTGACAGAATTTCTTGCACAGGTATAGTTCGTTTGTACCTCTCAAACTCAAAATAAGAGCAAGTCTCAGCCCCAGTGAACGGCACGTTTGTCTTTCTGTTGCGGTCCCTTCGCCTAGCCCGGCGTGACCCGGGGCGTGGTCCGTTCGTCTGCTTGGCAATGGTGTTGAGCACGGCGGCCGCTCTTTTCCTCCTTTGGCAAACTCCAAAACCGCAGCGGATCGCGGCAGCATCGCGCAAAACGGCTCCCATCGCATTGTCGACGCTGGCGGCCCGAAACGCTACCCAGAACTTGGCAATCTGGGGTGGGCGTTCGAACCAAATGTTGGGCAAAGCGCCTCGGAAGTGAAGTTTCTCTCTCGCGCTCATGACGCGACAGTTTTCCTGACCGACGACAGCGTTTACCTTTCTTGGGACGCCCCGGCGCATGGCAGCCAACAGGGCCCGGCGGCCAAACGAGATTTTGTGAGGCTCGAATTCGCCGGAGCAGGGCGCAGCGCGAAGCAGGCCGGGGAAACTCTGCTTCCTGGCAAAACGAATTACCTCCTAGGCCGCGACGCGCGGCAGTGGCACACGGATGTTCCGCATTATGCGGTGGTGCAGTATGCGGGGTTTTACCCCGGCATTGACGCGCGATTTTACGGCGGCGCGCAGGGTCTCGAATACGATTTGACTGCCGCGCGAGGCAGCGATTTGCAGCAGATTTTGCTGCGCGTCAGCGGGGCAGACGCTGTTCACCTGGACCCGCAAGGGAATCTGGTGATGCGCATCGGCGCGCGCCAGCTCACCATGAAACGTCCGTACATGTATCAACTGGATGGCGGCGTGCGCAAGAGCGTCACCGGCGGCTACCGCTTATTGAGCGGCAACGAAGTGAGATTTGAAGTTGGGAAGTATCGCGCCGATCTGCCTCTCGTTGTCGACCCTTCGATTTCCATTGCTTACACGACGTTTCTTGGCGGGGCTGGCGCGGAGAAAGGAAACAGCGTCGCCGTCGATTCGTCGGGACTCATCTATGTTGGCGGAACAACCACGATTTCGTCATTTCCCGAGACCGCCACGCCTATCGGCAGCGTGAACGGTAGTTCGACTCTGTTCGTTGCGAAGATTGATCCGACGCAGACTGGCTCTGCGTCTTTGCTGTATCTGACGTTCATCGGAGGCTCGGGCAGCGACCAAGGAGGCATGGTCGCGCTGGACAATTCCGCGACGCCGCCGAACCTCGCGATTCTCGGCTGGACAACTTCTTCGGACTTTCCTGTCACCATTGCAACTCCAAATCCCGGTAGCACCCTTAGCGGGAGTTCGGATCTCACGGTCAGTAAACTGAATGGCGCTGGCAACGCTTTCATTTACTCTCAGTATTACGGCGGCAGCGGAGCCGAGGCGACGCAAGGGACCGGTGCCATTGTGACGAATTCCACTGGCGGCGGCATTGCAACAGATCCTTCCGGGGATGTTTTCGTAACTTCGGACACGACTTCGATTGATTTGCCCCAGCCCGCGTCCGCAAATGGATTCCAGGTGCTCTTTGAAGGGACGGGCACCGCACCAACGCCGCCAAATAATGACGGGTTCTTCGCCGAGTTCAATCCCGGCGGATCGCTGCTCTATTCCACTTATTTTGGAATCAACGCTGTGGTGGGCAGCGCTAGTGTCGCTGTAGACGCAAGTGGAAACGCATATGTCGCCGGGTTTACGTCGGCACCGGCCACGTTTCCTTTCATGAACGCATTCCAAACCACTTATGGTGGCGGGGCTTTCGACGGATTCGTGATGGAGATCAACCCGGCGGTATCGGGCGCAACCGGTCTCATCTACGCGAGCCTGCTCGGCGGCAACGGCTCGGATCAGGCATTTGCCATCGCGGTTGATACATCCAGTCCGGCCAATGCGTATGTGACGGGCACGACGAGCTCGACGGACTTCGTTTCTAAAACAAGCCTGGCAAACGCATTTCAGGCTAGCCTAGGCTCGGGCGCCACGAGCAATGCCTTTCTGGCGGTCATCAACCAAACTCCGGTGACGTTCTTGCCCTCGCTCACGTACGTAAGTTATCTGGGCGGGACGGCGGCCGATTCTGGTCAAGGGGTCGCAATTAATTCGTCGGTCGCTCCGCCTCAGGTACTTGTCGCTGGGGAGACAACATCCAACGCCTTTCCGGTTCTTTGCACCGCCCAGAATTTCACCGGCACGGAGGATGCGTTCATCGCGGAGTTCAGTCCGACCTTGAGTGGCAGCGCTTCCCTTACCGTTTCCACCTTGCTCGGCGGCAGCGTGACCAGTGAGGCGAATGCTCTTGCTACGGATTCTTCGGGAGATGCCATAATTTTTGGTGACACGCTGTCGCCCGATTATCCTTTGGCCGGGAATCCGCAGACCGGCTTTCAACTCACGTGCACGAGCTGCATGCTCGGCACGCCTCTTTCGGACGCGTTCTTGACGAAATCTACGGTGTCGACCACGGCTTCCGGATGCACTGCATTTAGTCCTGCCGCCGCGACTTTCGGCCAATTCCCCGTGGGCTCGACGACTGTGCCGCCGGTCAACGTAGTGGTGACCAACGACGGCAACACGACACTGACGTTCTCGGGGATTACCATCATCGGTAACAACGCCACCGATTTCCAGCTTCTTGCTGGAAGTAGTTGCACGGCTTCCACGCTGCTGACGATCGGTAGTAATTGCGACGTCGCCATCGGCTTCACTCCGAGCGTGGCCGGATCCGAGACGGCAACTCTCCAATTCACCGATGATGGCGCCGGCAGTCCTCAGGGCCTTGATCTGTCCGGCACAGGAACCGCTCCCGAAGTTACGCTGACGACAAGCCCGCCGACATCGCCGCCCGCGCTTACGTTTGGCAGCGTGACTGTGAACACAACCAGCACCGTCCAGGACGTAACGCTCACGAACGCGGGGAACGTGGCGCTGACAATATCTTCCGTGGTGATTGATCCCTCGGTTGGGAATCCCTCGGACTTCATTGTGAATCCTGCGGGCACGGCGAACGCCTGCGGCTCATCAGGGGCAAACTCCATCCCGCCGAACGGCACTTGCACCATCGCTGTCGAGTTTACGCCAAACGCGACCGGCGCTCTGACTGGGCAAGTAGACGTGAACGACAACGCGGGGAACGGTTCCGCGGCACAACAGACCATCGCCCTTTCGGGCACGGGCGTCGCACAAACCTTCATCGTGGGCCTCAGTCCTACGTCTCTCACATTTCCGACCGAGGCCGTCGGCGCCGTTTCGCCGCCGCAAAGTGTGACCCTAACGAACACCGGGACCGGAACTCTGAACATTGCGAGCATCGGGCTGACAGGCGCTAATGCGAACCAATTTCAGATTTACTCGCCAGGAACCACGTGTCCCATTGGCGGGGCGGGCGTCAGTCCGAATGGCGGCACGTGCGCCATAGCAGTGGAGTTTTCGCCGACGGTCGTCGGCACTGCGAACGCGAGCATAAGCATCATGGATAACGCCCCGACTAGCCCTCAAGCTGTTCCTCTGGTGGGCGGCGGATCGGGCGCCGTTGCCAGCTTATCGGCGAGCACGCTCACTTTTGGGAGTGTGAGCGTCGGCAGTACGTCTGCGACGCAGACAGTCACGCTGACAAACAACGGTAACTCGAATCTTGTCCTGAACAGTTTGGGGATTAGTGGCGCGAATCCTAGCGATTTTCAGATCACGTCGCAGAGCACCTGCCCCATCGGAGGAACGGGGATTGCTCCGTCCGGAACTTGCAGCATTGTTGTGGACTTCGTTCCGCAGGCCAGCGGCTCACGATTCGCCACGATCAACGTCGCAGACAATGCCGCGGGCAGCGCGCAGATCATTTCTTTGAGTGGAACGGGGACGGCGCCTGCGGTCACGTTATCGCCAACGTCACTTTCGTTCGGAAATGTCAACGTTGGCACCACCTCCACGCTACCCAGCATTACGCTCACAAATACCGGGAACCAGACGCTCACTATTTCTTCCGTGAATATCGATCCGACTGTCGGCACGCCAAGTGATTTTGCCTTATCGGGCAGCAACACCTGCAAGACGGTTGGCGCACTGCAACCGAACGCAAACTGCACGATTACCGTGTCTTTCACACCGGCGTCACAAGGCGGCGCTATCGGACAAGTGGACATTGCCGACAACGCGAGTGGCTCACCGCAAACCGTGTCGTTGACGGGAACGGGCACGGCCGCCGGCATCATGCTTACGCCCTCGATCTTGACGTTCGCCGGGCAAAACCCCGGGACTCCTCCCAGTCCGCCCCAAACAGTCACTTTGCAGAACACGGGCACAGGACCGCTTACCATTTCGAGCATCGCAATCACGGGTACAAACTCCGGCGATTTCGCACAGACGAACAACTGCCCTATTGGATCTGCGACCCCGTTGGGCGCGGGAAGCGCTTGCTCGATTGCCGTGACGTTTGCCCCGACGGGCACAGGCTCCCGCTCGGCGTCACTTTCTGTTTCTGACAGCTCCACGTCGTCGCCGCAGGTCGTCGCCCTAAGTGGCGTCGGCACAGTGCCGGGGGCGCAGTTCAGCGTCTCAGGTATAGGCGTTCAGTTTGGCACGGTCGTCGTAGGAGCACAGTCTAGCAGTCAGGCCGTTCAGCTAACCAATACCGGCAACGGCACGCTTGTGATCAGCAAGGTCGGGTTCGTTGGCGCAAATCCCGGCGATTTCCAAGCGTCGGGTAGCTGTGTGGGAGCCGGCGGTGGGAGCGTCAGCGTGGCGGCGGGTTCAAATTGCTCCGTAAGTGTCATTTTTGCACCGACGGCAGCAGGATCGCGCAGCGCCACGCTTAGTGTGACGGATAATGCCCCCAACACCCCCCAGCAGCTTCCGGTCACCGGCACGGCCACCGACTTTCAGTTGGAGGCCGTCTCGAGCGGCTCTACATCGGCCACGGTGACCGCGGGCGAGACGGCCACTCTCAGCCTGCAGATCGCACCTGCGAACGGCTTTGCGGGCACCGTGACAATGTCGTCCGCGGATCCCATACCTGCCTCGACCTGTACCGTCGCGCCGATGCAGGTGGTGGTTTCAGGAGGGCAGCCGGCCGGGTTCACAGTGACCGTGACGACAATGAAGCGCACGACGACGTCCCGCGGACCCTTCTTCACGAGCCCGGCGAGCTGGAACCTTCGCATCGTCGTGGGACTCTGGCTGCTGGCCTTTGCTCTTTTGACGCTATGGAAATGGAAATCGCACAGCCAGCGGTCGTTTCGGCCAGCCCTGCTGCTGGCGGGCGTTTTGTTGCTCGCGTCGTGTGGCGGAGGCGGCGGTAACTCCTCCCCAACCGGGACTCCCGCGGGACCCTACACCGTCACGATTACCGGCACGATCTCTGGAGTTATGCGCACCGTGAATCTGTCCATCACGGTTCAGTAGGCCCCCATGCAAAAGCGGCGCGTCAAAACTCTTTGATCGCAAGGTCACGAGGATCACGTCCCACGGGCACCAGGGCGATCAGACACCCAACCGGACTGCCCGACGCCTGAGAACAACCCTCCGTGCGAATCACGGCAAGCTGATCCGAGCCAGTGTCGACTGCAAGCAGCGTGTCTCCCACAGAAGCAAATTCCAGTACGCCGGGCTGTTGGCCGATCGCGATAGGCTGCAAAACTTGCCGCGCGCCAATCTGTACCGGCACGATTTGGGACGCCCCCGCATCGGAGACGTAGAGAAATTGGCCGTCGGGCGAAAGCACGGCGTCGTCGGGCGCTGATCCGAGCATGACGTAGTCGGCCACGTCGTTCGTCCATGTGTCGACGACGATCAGGCCGTGCGCATTCGGTGAAGGTATGTAAAGCTCTCCGCCATCGCTCTTCATGACAAAGCTTCCGGGCGTTCCACCGAGATCCAAGTTCGCGATCAATGTCAATTTGCGAAGATCGACGACGGATATGCGGTCGGAGTCAGCTGAGGAAATGTACGCTTTCGAGCTATCGGGCAAGACGGCAACTTGCTCAGGTTGAGACACCACGCCAATCGTTGCAATCGCCGCGAACGTTGCCGCATTCAAAAGGGAAACCGTGGAATCACCACGATTCGTCACGATAACGAGGTTTCCATCCGGTGTGACGCGTGCGATCCAAGGCCGTTTGCCGGTGTGCGCTCGTGCGACAATTCGGCGCGAGGCGCAATCGATTTCAGCGACGGTGTCCGATCCAGACGCCGCAACGTACGCTCGTGTGCCGTCGCGAGAGAAATCCACGGCATAAGGGTCAGCCCCAACGGGGATGCGCGCGACGACTCGGACGGCTTTCGTGTCGAGTACCCAAACGTACCCGCCTGATGTGCTGACGCCCCAGATTTCGTTGCGTTTGGGATGCGCGCGAATCCCGCTGGGCGAGGGGCCAACGGATACGGTCGCGGCGGCAGCAAGCTTGACCAGATTGACCGCCGTGAGCGTTCCGTCTGCGGTGTTGGCCACGTAGGCGTACAAATGCCGGCCAGGGCGCAGGAAAGACGGCCGATGCTCCAGGACGATTTCGCGAACCGCGATGCCCAGAAGGATAAGCAAAACGAGGACAAGCCTTATGTTCCAGCGGAACTTGCGGCCTGGCGCCCTGGATGGTGGAGTCAGTGGCACGGGAGCTGTGCTAATTCAGCGTGCGATGCACTACGGTTGCGATGGCGCGAACTTCGGTCATCAGCAACTCGAGTTCTTCGGGAATAATCGATTGCGCCCCGTCCGAAAGAGCGTGGTCCGGATCATGATGAACTTCCACCAGCAAGCCGTCCGCGCCGACGGCAACCGCCGCTCGCGATAGCGGAAGAACCTTGTTTCTTCGGCCGGTACCGTGGCTGGGATCGACAAGGATCGGGAGATGGCTGCGAATTTGGACCGCCGGAATCACGCTCAGGTCGAGTGTGTTGCGCGTGTGGTCGGTGAACGTGCGCACGCCTCGCTCGCATAAAATCACGCGGTAATTGCCTTCAGAGAGTATGTATTCTGCGGCCATCAAAAACTCGTCGAGCGTGGCCGACATCCCGCGCTTGAGCAGGATGGGCTTGGAAGCTTTTCCAGCGCGTTTGAGCAGCGAGAAGTTCTGCATGTTGCGCGCGCCAATTTGAATTACGTCGGCGTGCTCCTCCACCAGGTCGAGGCTCTCGTTATCGATCGCCTCGGTCACGATTCCGAGGCCGAATTCCTCGCGAACCTCCGCCATGATTTTCAGCGCTGGTTCGCCGAGACCCTGAAAGCTGTAAGGAGAAGTACGCGGCTTGTATGCGCCACCGCGGAAAAGGCGCACCCCCGCTGCTTTCACGTGTGCGGCAATCGCCCTTGCCTGTTCGCGGGTTTCGATCGCGCATGGGCCTGCGACGATCGCCAAATTCGCGCCGCCAATGGAGACTTCGCCGGCGGGCGTGGGCACCCTCACGACGGTGGTCTCTTCCTTTGCGTCGCGGCTGACCAGTTTGTAGGGCTTGCTGACCGGAATGCACTCGATGACACCCGGCATGGCCTCGAGCGAGCCTATATCGATGGCGCCGGAGTTTCCTGTTATGCCGATGGCCGTGCGATTCGAGCCAGGAATGGGATGAGCGCGCAGGCCCAGCGACTCAACGCGTTCGCAAACGGCGCGAACCTGTTCTTCGGTAGCATGAGCCTGCATTACGACGAGCATTGCGGCGATCTCCCTGACACAGTAATCCGGTTTTGCTTCGGTACCCGACGGATGAATTCTGGCGACTGAAGCGAACAGAAGAGTGTACTGCATCGCGCCGCCGTGCCGCAATCGGCCGAACGCCGCATATTCAAAAGGGGCATCAGCTTGGCGTTCATTCAGCGACCTTCACTGCTTCAGCGAGCATCTCGCCGGTTATGCGCCGCGATTCGGCGAGAATGATGCAGAAAATGGCGGCCAGGGCATGGCCATCGAGCGGCCCTGGATTGGCGCGCTGCACGGATCGGAGAATATTTTCTTCGCGTGCTTCGTCGCGCATCGGCAGGCCGTTGTCCTTCTTGAGCTGCCCCAGCTGAATCGACATTTGCGCGCGCCGGTTCAACAAACGGACCAGTTCGCGGTCAAGTTCGTCGATTCGCCTTCGATGATCGTTGAGCGTCATTTGAGCCTCCTTGTTGGCTGTCTCCGGCGCATCGGCCGCATATCTTGGAGCAAAAAAAAACCGCAAACCCTGTTTGGGGTTCGCGGCCGATTTCAGTGAGCTTTTGCGCTGGTGCTACATTCGTTCGTCCCTTGCGCCCGCGCGCTTCACCGTGGCCGCCACCCCGTAAGGATAGCGGTAGGTAAAGCTAAAATAATAAGAACGCCACGCCTGCGCCATTTCAGGACTCATGATCGAAGCCATAGTGTAAGGGCAACCCATTTCGGAGTCAATAGTTAGCTGTTTGCGTAAGCGGACCGAATCCACTAGAATGTACGTTCACTTTTCAAACGAAACGTGCGTCCGAGGGAATGGAAGAACCTCAACACAGTTCAGCTCAGCCGTACCTCGCAAGCGACGAATACCGCCCCGAACCCGAAGCAAAGCCGCTCCCGCCAAACTGGCTGGATGGCAGCACCCGCATAGGAATTCATACCTCGATCGCCGGGGACATCTGTTCGGCGCTCGACATTGCCAACAACTTGGGCGCCAATGCATTGCAGATTTTCTCGGCCAGTCCCAGGATGTGGAGCCGCGGGGCCATTGGGTCAAAAGTGATTGCAGCCTCTTACGAGAGATTTCGTGCACGTCGCGCGGAATTGCGGCTGGGTCCACTGGTGGTCCATACCAACTATCTGATCAATCTGGCTTCGTGGCAGCGCGTCTTGCGGGTGCGCTCCATTCAAGCATTCCATGATGAAATCGTGCGCGCCGCAGCGCTCGGAGCGGATTTTCTGGTGACGCACCCGGGCTGCGGCTGTGGAGTGGAGATGAACGCCGCGATTGCCTCCATTGCGGATGGCCTTAAACACGCCGCGCGCGGTGTCAAGTTTGGCGGCTTGCGCATTCTGCTCGAGAACACCGCTGGCCAGGGCACCTCAGTGGGCTCGCGTTTTTCTGAGCTTAAGGCGATTTTGGATTTGTGCCCGGCGCTGCCCCTCGGTGTGTGCGTGGACACGGCGCATTTGTTTGCCGCGGGCCATGATTTGCGCCGCGCGGAAGGATTGGAGAGCGCGCTTGCTGAGATTGCCGCTACGGTCGGCCTCGCGCGCATTTTCGTGATACATGTCAATGACTCGAAGGGCGCACTCGGCTCGCATCTTGACCGCCACGAGCACATTGGCAAAGGCAAAATCGGGCATGAAGGATTCCGCAGAATTTTGAAGCATCCGCAGCTCGCGGGGCGGGCTTTTATTCTGGAGACGCCCATTGACCGCCCCGGCGACGACCGCAGGAACGTCGATACGCTTTGGCGGCTCGCGGGCCACAAGCCGCGCAGCATCCGTGGCGCCGTAGACGGATTTGCGATCCGCCGGCGCGCCACGCAGGTTCACGGAGAACCCCGGATGGCTCGCAAAGCGCGACGGCACGGAAATTCCAAACGGCGGAGAGGATGACACAAACGTTGGGCGAATACGAACCGCAGCGAATCGAAGCGAAGTGGCAGAAAATCTGGGAAGAGCAGGGCGCGTTCAATGCGGACCGCGATCCTGCCCGGCCGAAGTACTATGTCCTCGAAATGCTACCGTATCCTTCTGGAACGCTGCACATGGGCCACATGCGCAACTATTCGATTGGCGACGCGGTGGCGCGGTTCAAGCGCATGCGCGGATTCAATGTCCTTCACCCCATCGGTTGGGATTCGTTTGGTTTGCCCGCGGAAAACGCCGCCATCAAGAATGGAATTCCTCCGCGGCAGTGGACAAATTCGAACATCGAGCAGATGAAAGCCGTCTGCAAGCGATTCGGCTTCAGCTACGACTGGCGCCGCGAAATTTCCACGTGCGAGCCGGAATACTACCGCTGGAACCAGTGGTTTTTCCTCAAGATGCACGAGCGCGGATTGGCGTATCGCAAGCTCAGCAAGGTGAACTGGTGTCCGCAATGCCAGACGGTGCTGGCGAACGAGCAAGTCGTGGACGGGTGCTGTTGGCGTCATGAGGCCACGGCAGTGGAAGCAAGAGAAATCGAGCAATGGTTTTTGCGGACCACCCATTATTCCGACGAGCTGCTCGCGGACATGGCCGGGCTGCACCAAGGCTGGCCGGAACGCGTGCTGGTCATGCAGGAGAATTGGATCGGCAAGTCGCGCGGCGCGCGGATCCGATTTACAGTGTCGGACTTAACCACTGTCCCGCTCGAAGTATTCACCACGCGCATCGACACGATTTACGGCGTCGCCGCCGTGCTGCTCTCTCCTCATCATCCCAATTTGACGGAACTGATTGCCGGAAGGCCGGGCGGCGTCGCCATGGAAGAGCGGCTTGAGGCAATGCGCAAGGTGAACCTGAAAGCGGCGGACCTCGCTGCCGCCGAGAAAGTGGGCTTCTTCACGGGCCGTTTCGCGGTGAACCCATTTTCCGGCGAGCGCCTTCCGGTATGGGTGGCCAATTTCGTCCTCGCGGAGTACGGCACCGGCGCGGTGATGTGCGTTCCGGCTCACGACCAGCGCGATTTTGAGTTTGCGGAGAAATATCATCTGCCGCTCAAAGTTGTTGTGCAGCCGCCCAGCGGCCCGGCGCTGCGCGCAGACCAAATGGAACACGCTTACGCGGAATACGGGCGTTCAGTTGACTCTGGCCCGTACACCGGTATGGAATCTTCGGCGGCCGTCGAAAAAATGACGGCTGACGCTGAAGTAAAGAAGTTCGGCAAGGCGGAAACGACCTATCGGCTGAAGGATTGGGGCATTTCGCGCCAGCGGTATTGGGGTACTCCGATTCCCGTGGTTTATTGCAAGAAGGATGGGGTCGTCGGAGTCCCCGAAGAGCAATTGCCCGTTCGCTTGCCGGAAAACGTGGTCCTTACCGGCCAAGGGCAATCGCCGCTCGTCAATGTCCCGGAATTTTTGAAGACCACCTGCCCAAAATGTGGCGGGCCTGCGGAACGTGAAACCGACACGATGGACACGTTTGTAGATTCATCGTGGTATTTCTACCGCTACACAGACGCGCACAATGATCGCGCGCCTTACGATCCCGCCAACGTTCAGTACTGGTTTCCCATCGATCAGTATATCGGCGGAATCGAACACGCCATCCTGCACCTCATCTATTCGCGTTTCTTCGCCAAGGTGATGCGCGATCTGGAGCTGATTAAACACAGCGAGCCCGTGCGCAGGCTTTTCTCGCAAGGGATGGTGCAAAAGGGCGGCAGGGCAATGTCGAAATCCCACGGCAACGTCGTTGGCGCCGACGACATGGCCCAGAAGTACGGCTGCGACACGGCGCGGATGTACACGCTCTTTGCCGCCCCTCCCGCGAAGGATTTGGAATGGAGCGAGGATGGAATCGAGGGCTGCGCGCGATTTCTCAACAAAGTGTACCGTTTGGTTGATCGCCACGTGCCGGACCTGAGAAATGTCGACAGCCAGCGGAGTGAATCCATCGACTTATCGCAAGCGACGGCCAAGGAGAAACTCCTTCTCCGCAAAGCGCACCAGACGTTGAAGCGCGTGACCCACGATTTCGAAGTGCGCTGGCATTTCAACTCTTCCATTGCGCTCATCATGGAGTATTACAATGAAATCCACGCGCAGGAGCCGCTGGATCAGGGCACGCGGCCGCAAATCGCCAAGCGCCTTGTCGAATTGCTCGTTCTGATGCTCACGCCGATCGCTCCGCATATTTGCGAAGAGCTTTGGGAGATGCTCGGCCACGCAGACGGCCTCGGGCACATTACCTGGCCGACTTTTCGCGACGATTTGGCGAAAGAAGAACAATTCGAGGTCGTCATCCAAATCAATGGCCGCGTGCGAGGGAAAATTCTCGTCGAGGACGGCTTGAGCGAAAGTGAAACAAGGGAGAGAGCTCTGAGCGATCTGCGGATCGCCCAATTGGTGCACGGCAGGAGCATCACGAAAATAATCGTTGTGCCGCGCAAGCTGGTGAACATTGTTCTTCGCTAGCAAATCTCACGCGAGCGTGAACACAAGGGAGCATTCCTTATGAACGTGCCGGGCGGCGTGATCGTTCTGGATTTTGGGGGCCAGTACACGCAATTGATTGCGCGACGCATCCGCGAGCAGGAAGTATTTTCTGCAATCCTGCCGTGCAACGCCTCCCTTGATGAAATTGAAAGTCTGCGGCCGGCCGGGGTGGTTCTATCCGGAGGGCCTAGTTCGGTCTATGACAAAGAGGCGCCCGTCTGCGACGCTCGTGTGCTGCGCCTCGGCCTGCCCGTGCTGGGCATATGCTATGGAATGCAATGGATGGCGCATTCGCTCGGCGGCAATGTCGTGAAGGCCGAGCGCCGCGAATACGGACCAGCGACGCTAGACCGTGAAAGGGATTCGACGCTCTTCCGCGGTCTCCCAGAACATTTGAAGGTGTGGAACAGCCACGGCGACCACGTCATTGGCTTGCCTGCTGGATTTGAGACCACTGGCCGCACCGACAACGCCGTTGCCGCGATTGAAGATGCCTCGCGGCGTCTCTACGGAGTCGAGTTTCATCCCGAGGTTCTGCACACGGAGCGCGGCTCCGAGATTCTCCGCAATTTTGTTTTTGAAGTCTGCCGCGCCCAGAAGAATTGGAGCCGTGCCTCATTTATTTTGGACACCGTGAAGGCAATTCGAGAGCGCATTGGCGATGCGCAGGCGCTATGCGCGCTCAGCGGTGGGGTAGATTCCACGGTCGCCGCTGTCCTTGTTCATCGCGCCATTGGCGATCGCCTGACCAATGTATTCGTCGATACGGGATTGCTGCGCCGGAACGAATTTCGCCAGACGCTGGAGCTCCTTCGCGAGAGATTGGGCCTGAAAGTCGACGGCGTTGATGCATCGCAGCGTTTTCTCGCGCGCCTGGCTGGTGTTACTGACCCGGAGGAAAAACGCAAGAAAATCGGCGCGGAATTCATTGGCGTTTTCGCGGAAGAAGCGAAGCGCCTCGCTCTCTCCTCAGGCTCCGAGATGCGATTTCTCGTGCAAGGCACGCTCTATCCTGACGTGATTGAATCTGTTTCCGTTAAGGGCCCGTCGGCCGTCATCAAGAGCCACCACAACGTGGGGGGACTTCCTAAGGACTTGCCTTTTCAGCTAATTGAGCCCCTGCGTGACCTTTTTAAGGATGAAGTTAGAATGATCGGCAGGGAACTCGGATTGCCGGACGAAGTGCTTTTGAAACATCCGTTTCCCGGTCCCGGCTTAGCGGTTCGGCTCTTAGGTGAAGTCACCGAAGACAAGCTCGAGGTGTTGCGCGGAGCCGATGCCATTGTCGTGGAGGAGATCCGGCGCGCGGGTTGGTACAGCAGAGTTTGGCAGGCATTCGCGGTCCTGCTGCCGGTCAGAAGTGTGGGCGTCATGGGGGACTATCGGAGTTATGGGTGTACTATAGTGGTACGAATCGTGACCTCGGAGGATGCCATGACGGCCGACTGGGCGCGACTGCCCTGGGATGTACTCGAGAAGATTTCCGTTCGCGTGGTGAACGAGGTTCGTGACGTCACACGAGTAGTTTACGACGTCAGCTCGAAGCCACCGAGCACCATCGAGTGGGAGTAACAGCAAGCCTAGCAAGGCGAAAATGCGCCGCCTTAGCGGGTTGCCATTTTCTGGGCCATGTAAAACAAGAGGCGGCGATCCGCCTCATCGATGCGCCCAAGAGCACGGCGGAACCGGCCAAGGAACCGCGCTTCTTTGCCCGCGCTGCCCCACGCAATGTCATCTGAGGACTTGCGTTTTGGGAGATTTGGCAGTTCAGGGGGCTCCTCGCCGTCGTAGAATAGCTGGTAGAGAGGAATCTCCATGGCTCGCGCCAGCTTTTCCAACGTCTCGATGGCTGGAACGGTATGACCGTTCTCCACCCGAGAAATGTAGCAGCGAAGAAGCCCAGTGCGCTTCTCGATGTCGCCCTGGGACAGTTTTTTGAACTCGCGCAAGGTGCGCAAACGCTCTCCGATTATCATGAGGGGATTGTTACATGAAACATATGATGACTGCAAGAGCTAACTGGAACGATACCCGTATAGCCGCGATGTAACCGAAAACGTATGGATAACGTCCCAAAGTATGTGGCAGCAAGCGCAGCTGCGATAGCGGTTTCGGCGCGGTCCCGGTCCAGCAAGCCAGACGACCGCGAACTGGTCATGCAGGCTCAAAAGGGTGTCAGCGCCGCTTTTGAGCAGCTTGTGCTGCGGCACCAACAGCGCGTACTTGCAGTTGTTGGCGGCATCTTGCGCCGGCGCGAAGATATCGAAGATGTGGCTCAGCAGGTATTTCTGAAGGCCTATGTTTCGATCCGGCGCTTTGATATGCGCTCGGCGTTCTCGACCTGGCTTTACAAGATCACCGTCAACGAGTGTTGGGACTATTTGCGGAAGAAGAAAGTTCGGCCCTTGAGTTACGAGGCGGATCTTAGTGAAGAGCAGGCCCGGCATGTCGAACAGTTTGTGAGCAGCAACACTGAGACCAGCAATCCCGGCGAGCGTGCCGAGCTAAGGGAAATCGTGGAACGTCTGCTGAGCGACCTTACTGACGAAGATCGCGTGATGCTCGTTCTGAAAGAGGCCCAGGGTTTCGCGGTGGAAGAAATTGGCCGGATGATGGGATTGAATGTAAATACCGTGAAAGTGAGGCTGTTCCGTGCCCGGCGGCGCTTGGCGACGAATTATCGCCGGAGAATTTCTCATGCAGTACCAGGGAAAAGTGGAGGTTCGGAAACCCGATGACACCCGGACACAAGAACGAAGATTGCAGCAAGCTAGAACCGCTTCTCGATGATTATTTGCATGGCGAGCTGCCGCGCGCGACAGCGGATCGACTGGCCGCGCATCTCCACACGTGCGGCAACTGCCGGGGGGCGCTGGATGATCTGAGTATCTCGGCGAAGCTTGTGGGCGCTGCGTTCGAGCAGACGGAAGGCCCGGGCCCCGGATTCGTCCGCCTGGTGATGGCACGCATTAACGTGGCCGAGCAGTGGCTGCAAGAACAGCGGAGTTTCTGGCGCCCATTTGAAGCCCTGGCGTGGCGCCTGGCCTTCTCTGCGGCATTGGTGCTCGTGTTTCTGTTTGCGTACGGTATACGAGTCGGCAGTGAGCTTCCGGAAGCCTCGCCCACAACCGCCTTCAGTCAGCAGAGGGACATTTTCACCGTACCGGCCCAACCGGCCCCACCGAATGGAGATGAGATCTTGATGGCCGTTGCCGAACATCGCCATGAATGACAAGCGAAAAGCAATCGGGTTGGTCATTATTTTATTTGTGCTCGGAATCGGCTTAGGTGCAGTTTCCGCGCATATATGGGACGCGCATGTTCTGGCGAACCAGGCGCACCACAGTCCCATCAGGGATTTGCGAGACCAGCTTCATCTGACGCCCTCGCAGGCCCAGCAATTCGACGCTATGGTCAGCGACACGCGCGGGAAATTTCATGCTCTCGACGCTCAGGAACACGCTGAGTGGGACCCAAAATTCCATGCTCTCGACGCCCAAGAACACGCCGAATGGGACCCCAAGGATGATCAAGTTCGCCAACAGTGGCGCGCGAAGGCTCGCGCAATTCTCACTCCGGACCAACAGGTGGTCTTCGACGCATTCATGAAAAAACTTGATGCGGAGCATCAGAAGCAACAGCAGCAAGGGCGCTAAACCCCCATCGGGTTCTCAGAAGACCATGGCATACGGAGCAACTATTTCCAAAGAATCCGAAGTTACGCGATCGGCCGCATCGCAAGCCGTAATTGCGCTCGATAACGTTCACAAGACCTACGATTTAGGCGAAATTCAAGTGCACGCGCTCCGCGGCGTGTCGCTGGAAATCATGCGCGGCGAATTCGTCGCCATTATGGGCGCTTCCGGGTCAGGGAAGTCGACGTTGATGAACATTCTCGGTTGCCTGGATCGTCCGACCAAAGGCCGTTACCTGCTCGATGGTACCGATGTTTCCGAATTGAGCAAGATCGAATTGGCGCATATTCGGAATCGCAAGATAGGCTTCGTCTTCCAGCAATTCAATCTGCTCTCGCGCACCACGGCGCTCGAGAACGTCGAGCTGCCAACGTTGTACGCGGGAATCCCTCCGCAGGAGCGTCTAGCCCGCGCCAAACTGTCGCTCGAGCGCGTTGGCCTGGCCGACCGCGCCATGCATCATCCCTCCCAGCTTTCGGGAGGGCAGCAGCAGCGCGTGGCCATTGCGCGGGCGCTGGTCAACCATCCGTCCATCCTGCTGGCCGATGAGCCTACGGGGAATCTCGACAGCCGCACCAGCGTCGAGATCATGGATATTTTGCAGCGGCTTAACGAGGACGAAGGTTTGACCGTTGTCCTAGTAACTCACGAGCCAGACATCGCCGCGTATTCCCAACGCGCGCTCGAATTTCGCGACGGCAAGATGAAACGCGACACGCGAATCCAGAAGCGCCTGATTGCCCGTCTGGTCCTGCCCACCTTGAAGTCTCCCGACGACGAAGAAGCCGAGGAAGCGGCGGAAGTACACCCCGAAAAGCACAACGAAAAGTAGTTTTGCGCTGGTCCGCAGCCGCAGCTAGAAGGGAATATCCTCGTCGGAGATTTGCGTTTCCGGGCCGGCCGCATCTTCCACAGCCATGGGTTCGTGCTCCACGCCGTGCGAAATCCCTGCGCTGCTCGCACCCGCCGCTGCTGCTTCGCTGCGGCCTCCCAACATCCGGAAGTTGGTGGCGACAATCTCAAAGCTGGTCCGCTTCTGGCCTTCTTTATCCTGCCACTCGCGCGTTTGGATCCGCCCCTCGATGAAAACCAACGAGCCTTTTTTGAGATACTGCTGGGCGATCTCTGCCTGCTTGCCCCAGACGACGATCTTGTGCCATTCGGTGCGCTTCTGGCGTTCTCCGGCGCGATCCTTATAGGTCTCGTCCGTGGCGACCGAAAAGTTCGCGACCGCCTGGCCTCCTCCCGTGAAACGCGTCTCCGGGTCTCGGCCCAGCCTTCCGACAAGAATTACCTTATTGACTGACATGCAGACTCTCCTGCGGTGGAGTGGAATCGAACGTCGAAAGTATACCTGAAGCCGCGCAGAATAGAACGCAGTTCGTGCGCGGGGTCGGCAGTTACTGGGACGGCGAGAGACTGCGCAGCGCAGCTTCCGCTCTTTTCGCTTCGTCGGTGCCGGGGAAGCGCCCGATCAATTCGTGGAACTCGCGTTCCGCGCTTGTGGTCTTGTGCGTTTGAATGAGCGCGCGACCCTTCTCGAGCATGGCCGGGGCGACCCTCGAACTCTTCGGATAATTCGCGATGACGCTGTCATAGGCGGCGATCGCCGCGTCGTAGTCGCCGTGGCCGTAAGAGATCTCGCCGAGAGAGAACTGCGAATTCGCGGCGAACGCGCCGTCAGGAAAATTCTTCAAATAGTCGTTGAACTCCTGCCGCGACAGATCGTAATGGCCGCTGTCCAAGTCTCGTAAGGCGTTCGAGTACAGCGTGTCGCCGGAAATCGGCTGCAAGCTGGACGCCGCGGGTTGGTCTGTCGCGGGCGAAGGCGGTGCCTGACTGGGACTTGCGGAACTATCAGTCGCTGCCGGTGGCCCTGTTCCCGACATTGTTCCCGGATTCGTCCCCGGATTTGTGCCCGTGGGTGCCGTTGTCGGCGTCGAACCCGAAGAAACCCTGGCGCTGATCTGCTGAAGCGTGTTCTGGATGTCCGTCATTTGCTGTGCGAGCTTCTGGACCCGCGCCTGCATGTCCTGCATGTTGTCCGACACGCCCTGCACCTGCTGCGTGAGCGAACTATTGTTGGCGCCGTTATTCGCGGAGGCGTCTTGCAACGTCTTTTGCAGCGCGCCCATCGTTTGGTTCAAATGGCTTGACGCATCGAGGGACTGTTGCACCAGCGCCTGCATGGACGCAACCTTCGTATCGATATCCGTCCGGATGTCTTGTTGGTTCTGCAAAATCTGATTGACCGTCTGCTGAATCTGAATGATCTCGCGCGAAACCGCGTCAGCCGTGGGAGGAGTCAGCATTGCTCCGCCCATCGCGCCTGCCAGCAGAATGGCCAAGAAAAGCACGATAGTTCTTGCACGCATAAAGCGCCTCCTAATGGTACGCCGAGGCGCCGCAGCATGGGCGGCTGCAGCGCCTGCGGCCTCACTGCCAGATTACTACTGCTGCTGAATCATTACAAAGTGCGCGCGACGGCTCTGGTGCCAGCAATCCTCGTTGTGCTCGGTGCAGAACGGATGTTCCTTGCCCCAGCTCATGGTCTGCAGCCGGTCTGCGGTGATCCCGAGCGACACCAAGTATTGCTTCGCTGCGTCGGCGCGGCGTTGGCCAAGCCCCAGGTTGTATTCCTCCGAGCCGCGTTCGTCGCAATGACCTTCGAGCGTCACGCGAACCTGCGGATAGGAGCGCAGAAACTCCGCATCCTTCTGCAGCGCGTCGCGCGCATCGGACGTCAGGTCCGACTTGTCGTACTCGAAGAAGGCATCCTTGACGTTTTGATTGAACAGATCCGCCACATTTGGCGCCGCCTGCTCTTGCGGTGGTGCGGGCGCCGATACGGTTACCTGCACGTTCGCCGTCGCCGTGCCGCCGGGTCCAGTGGCCGTGATGGTGTATGTCGTCGATTGCGTCGGGCTGACGTTCGTCGACCCTTCCGCGGCTACCTTCCCCACGCCCGGCTCAAGATCCAGGTCGGTAGCGTTCGTCGAAGTCCAATTCAACGTCGAGCTTTGGCCGCTTTGGACCATCGTTGACGACGCGTTGAGCGTTACCGTCGGCTGTGCCGGCGCAGGTTGTGCAGGTGCAGGGGCCGGGGGCGCTGGCGCCACCTTTTTCTTGCAAGCACCGGCAAACGCGAGTGCCATGAACGCACTGAACAAAACTAAGCTTCTACGAATAGTACTGCTCTGCATTTCGACATTCCTCCTTCGCGCCCTGGGCTGCGCGAGAGATCAGATCAGGGCCGATCTATTTAGAATGATTCGGACCTACTATTCAAACCCTATCGAAAACAAAGTTCGTTAAGGCAACCACCCCATGGGAAACTGCACAAAACTCAAATCGCATCAGCGCCCGTCAGTGCCACGACCAGTTCGGCGACTCATTCCTCCCCGAAGAAGTCAGTTCGCGCGCCTCGCTCCCATCTGCGAGCATCGACCAAATCTGCAGCGAGCCGCTGCGCGTCGACTCAAATACAATGTGCCGGCCGTCGGGCGCCCAACCTGGACGCTCATTTTCTCCTGAGTCGCGAGTCAGTTCGATCAGCTGATGGCTCGCCAGGTCCATCACATACAGATCGTAATTTCCCGCCGGTCTGCGCCAACTGAACGCCAGCAGCTCGCCATTCGGAGACCACGCGGGGTCGATTACGTAACCTGTCGCAGGCAAATCCGCGGCCGCCACTCCAGTGGCTGCCGAAAGAGGTATCTTCTGCACGTTCGATCCGTCCGCATTCATTTCGAAAAGATCCGGCAAGCCGCCGCGGTCGCTGACAAAAATAATCCCGTTTCCGGTTTTCGGATTCCACGTCGGCGACGTGCTCACACCCAGCGAGTACGTGAGCCGGTGCATGTGGTGCCCCAGGGGATCGGTTACGTAGATTTCCGGGTCTCCCTGCATGCTGGCCATAAAGGCAAGCTGATTTCCGTCGGGAGACCATGCCGGCGACGAATTCGTTCCGGGGAAGCGCGGAAACGAAATCACGCGGCTGGTCAGCGTGGAATACATGCAAACTTGCGCCGAAACAATGTTGCGATAGGGCTCAAAGCACGTAAAAGCGATATGCGAATCGTCCGGCGACCACCGTGGAGTAAGCGAAGTCGTCGCCAGGTGCGTCAGTTGGTGCTGGTTCCCGCCGTCGTAATCCATTTCCCAAATTTCCTTGTGCCCGCTGCGATTACTTACGAAGACGATCTTCGTTTGCGCGATCCCCGGCACTCCGCCGCTCAATCGCGAAATAATGTCGTCCGCGAACTCGTGTGCGATTTGCCGCGCGCCATCTTCGGTCGCATCTGCATTATAGTTTTTTTCGAGAATCGAGAGCGCCGGTGTTTGTCGCACATCGTAAAGGTAACCCGATAGCGCCAGGGAAGCGCCGTTGGCCGTCAAATTTCCAAACGCCACCATCATGGCATTCGCGGGCGCTTGACTCCACTGTTCCGAGTTGAGTTCATTGGGCACGCTCGGAACGTTCACGGGATAGAAGCTCGGGCTGACCATATCGACGATGCCCGAATAGCTCAGATCATCCATCAGAACTTGATGAAACACCTGCTCCAACGGCGACGCCGATTTGAATTCGGGAACAGCCAGCTTGACCTTCTGCACGCCAAGCCCCGTCCCGGTTTTGAACCAATCTTGCGAACCCTGCGCAAAGATGCAAGGCGAAGCAAGCGTCATCATAAAGGCAATCACAGCCCAGATTTCCAAGGGTTTTTTCATCCCTCTACGTATCCTCCACAAACAGTACCGCCGGTGCCGCCTCGAAATCCACTCGCGTCAGTCGACGGTCACTCGCTGCGATGAAACTCAAACCAGAATTCCACATTCACCGACGAACCGCTATATCCGGGTGGCAGATGATCCAGCGGACTCGAGCTCTGCAGCGCGCGAACCGCTGACATATCCACTGACTGATTTCCGCTCGACTGCGTGATTTGAATATTCGTGATCGTGCCGTCGCGAAGGACCGTAAACGTCGCGACGCAGCGCGGCGCGAACGACACCGTCGGGTCGACCGTCGCTTCCAGCCAGTTGCTGCTCACGCGCCGCTGCACCGCTTCCACGTACCAAGGAAATTGCGATCCAAAGCTCCCGCCGCTCGATCCGGAAACTCCCAGGCCTCCGCGCGTGTTCTGATTGAGCATGAAACTCGACGTGGGAACCTGCGGCGCGCCTCCATTCCCGTAGGGAATCGCGTTTTTCGGCGGCGGAGTCGTATTTGGCAGCACCTTCGACGGCTTGCCTAGATATTCAGGCTGTTTGTATTTGTCGAACTTCGGAAGATAAATCGCCTTTGATTCGTCCGGGGGCGGTGGCGCTTTTGGCTGCGGCGCGGGTATGTCTTTTGGCTGCACTTCGGTCTGATAAAGCCCTTTGGTGTTGTCGACGACGCGGCTATTCGTCGCCACGTCCGGCTTGGGCAGCGGAATCGCCGGAATACTCCCGACGGCATGAACGTTGATCGTTCCCTGGCCGCCGGCGCCGCCCCACGCGTCTCCGCGATGAGAGAACACCGCCGAGGAAATCAGCGCCCCAAACAAAATCACGTGAAACGCCACCGAGTAGCCCAAAGGGGCTTTGAGATTTGGCGCGGGTTGGTAGGGAAGGCTTAGCTCCATTTCACTGTGTGCGCGGCTCACCCTGCAGCGGCTTCGTTACCACGCTAATGTTGTTGATGCCGGATTGCCGCAGCGTGTCCACCACCATTGCCCAGGTGCCAAACGGCACCGCTTCATCGCACCGCACGTAAACGGGTGTGTGAGCGATATCTTTATCCTCGGCCAGGACCCTCTGCCCAATCTCGTGAATGTTGACCGGATCCTTTCCCAGGAACAACTGCTGCGCGCGATCGATGCTGATGACGATTCGCGCCTGATTGATTTCCCTTACCATCTTGGTCTTTGGCAGATTCACTTGGATTCCCGATTCCAGGAGCGGCGCGGTGATCATGAAGATCACCAGCAACACCAGCATCACGTCGACAAACGGCACGATGTTGATGTCGGAGAGCGTTGTGCCGGGTTGTCTTTGGATCTGCGCCATAGCCGCTCAGCTATAAAGTGTTTCGATCTTGCTGACGAATTCCATCGCGAAATTGTCCATGCGAACCGCGAAATCGCGTATGCGATGAAGATAAATATTGTACGCGATGACCGCCGGAATCGCCGCGAACAATCCTGCGGCGGTCGTGATCAGCGCGTCGGCGATGCCCGGAGCGACTGCGCGGAGGCTCGATTCGCCCGCCTCTCCCAAGCCTGCAAACGCGTCCATCACGCCCCACACCGTTCCAAACAGCCCAATGAACGTGGCAATCGAGCCGATCGTCGCCAGCCACGGCATCCGACTCTCCATTCGCCGCACTTCATCCGCGGACGCCAGTTGCATTTCCACCAGCACCGCGCGTGGATTCTTCAGTTTTCCCGCCGGATGAGGATTGCCTCCGGCAAGCTGGCCCTCTAGCTCGCGATAACCGGCATCGTAAACATTTACAAACGGCGAGCCGCTTGAGCCGGCACGGAGAGTATTGGGATCCGGCAGCCCTCGGCCCGTCCGAAAAAGCTGCATAAATCGCCCCGTACGTGGCTCGGCGACGGCAAACAAACGGTATTTTTGAAAAATAATGGCCCAGGAGAAAAGCGAAAGGAAAAGCAGAATCAGCAGGACAGCCCGCGCGACCCAGCCTGTCTGGAAAAAGATCGTGCCAAGTCGTCCCACAAGCATCACGCCAGCTACATGCAAAGTGTTCTTATCTCCCGAGGAAGCGTCCTCGAACCCGAAAAATTACCGTAGCATAGGCAGTAGGAGCGGTCAAATAAATCCATCGTAATCCGATATTTTCTGGTGTATGTAACGACACATTCACGCGAAACTCCCGCTGGTCTGCGCTTCAACGTGCCCTGTGCTAGACTTTACGGCTGACCATGGCGGCCAGAATCGACATCCCCCTCGCGTCTCTGCTGGGCAAACCGAGCGGCGTTTCCGCCGATTTGGACGCCTCCCAGGCCCGCTCGTTCTACATCGAAACCTTCGGCTGCCAAATGAACGCCCACGACTCCGAAAAAGTGGCTGGTCTGCTGCTCGCCCGGGGCTACCGCCAGGTGGAATCGCCCGATTCCGCCGACATGGTTCTTTTCAACACCTGCAGCATCCGCGAAAAAGCCGCGCAAAAGGTATTCACTCGCCTCAACGATTTTCGCGGGCCGCGCGGGCAAGGTAAAGTCGTGGGCGTGCTCGGTTGCGTCGCGCAACAGGAAGGCCAACGCATCTTCGAGCGCGCACCCTGGGTGCGCATGGTCTGCGGCTCCGCCAGCTACCGCAACTTGCCCGAGCTGCTCACCGAAATTGAGGCCGGCGGAACGCGCGTGACCGGGTTGGATCTGGACACCGATCAAACCTTCGAAACCGAAGTCACTCGCCGCGATAATCCATTCCGCGCCTATCTCACGATCATCGAGGGCTGCGACTACGCCTGCTCCTATTGCGTGGTCCCGCACACGCGCGGTCCACAGCGCAGCCGCACCAGCGATTCGGTGCTCAACGAAGTGAAGCATCTGGTCGATGGCGGGTTCACCGAAGTTCAGCTTCTTGGCCAAACCGTCAATTCTTACCGTGACCCTTCCGCCGCAGGGATGAATTTTGCGCAACTACTCCGCGCCGTGGCCGCCATTCCCGGCATTCGCCGTGTGCGTTTCACTACATCACATCCCAACGACTTCACGCGCGAGATCGTCCACGCCATCGATTCCACTCCTGCGCTTTGCGACCACATTCATTTGCCTGTGCAGTCCGGCTCGAATCGCGTGCTCAGGGAAATGCGGCGCACCTACACGCGCAAGGAGTACCTGGAAAAGATCGGTTGGATCCGGACCGCCCAGCGTCGCTCCAGCATCACCACAGACATCATTGTCGGTTTCCCCGGCGAAACCAGCGCCGAATTCGAGGAATCCGTCTCGCTTCTCGACGAAGTGAAGTTTGACGGCGTCTTTGCTTTCAAGTATTCGCCCCGCCCCAACACGACCGCAAAAGATATGGCCGATCCTGTCCCGGAAGATATAAAAAGCCAGAGACTCGCAATTCTTCAGGAGCGGCAGCGCGAAATTCAGATTTCCCTGAACCAAGTTTTTCTCGGCGACGAATTTGAAGTCCTTGTGGATGGCCGGCACGAATCGCGCGGGCAATGGTCCGGCCGAACCACCAGCAATCGCATCGTAAATTTCACTTCGCCGGCGGAAAATCTTCTGGGACAATATTGCCAAGTCAAGATAACCGGAGCCGGGCCGAACAGCCTCGTCGGCGAACAGTCCGGCTGAGCAGGCTCTGCGGGAGGTCCCCATGGAACGCGAAGTCAAAATCCGCGGATTGATGATGGACCCGGTGACCAACATGCCGGTTGTGGTTCTGAAGGCTGTGCAGGGTCCCGGAACTTTGCCTATCTGGGTGGGGATCTACGAAGCCAACGCCATCGCACTCGAAATCGAAAAGGTCCAGACGCCGCGCCCCATGACGCATGACCTGCTCAAGAATGTCCTGCTCGGCCTGGATGTCCGCGTCAACAAAGTTGTCGTCAGCGACTTGAAGGACGACACGTTTTACGCCCTCATCTGGATGGAACGCGGCGGCGAGATTATCTCCATGGACTCCCGGCCCAGCGATGCGCTGGCTTTGGCGCTTCGGCTGGATTGCCCGATTTACGTGGAAGAAAGAGTCTTCAAGAGCTCGCAGAACGCCAGCGGCGGCGCGGAAAAAACGTCAAACGAAGAATTGAAACACTGGCTGGAGAACTTGAACGACGAAGATTTGGGCCGCTACAAGATGTAAACTGGTCCCTCAAACGCTAGACGATGGAAATCGGAAACGGGGAGCGCGATATCGCTCCCCGTTTCTGTTTCTTGCCATTCTGTCGGGCCGGCTATGCCACTTCGCGCTCGCGGGTCGGCTAGCCCCTTTGCGCCGATTTGATGCGCATGCCGTAAAACGACCTATACACAAAGAAGAACGAAATCAGGAAAAACACCGCCGCCAATATGTGCGTCAATCCGCCGCCGGTTTCTGCCGTCAACTGCACTGCCAGTTCCACCGCCAATAACCCAAACAGTGTGGTGAACTTGATCACCGGGTTGAGCGCCACCGAAGACGTATCCTTGAACGGATCGCCCACCGTGTCGCCAACAACGGTCGCGTCGTGCAGCGGGGTGCCTTTCTGCTTCAGCTCGACTTCCACGATTTTTTTCGCGTTGTCCCATGCGCCGCCGGCGTTGGCCATGAAAATGGCCTGGTACAGTCCGAACATCGCGATCGAGATCAAGTAGCCGATAAAGAAGAACGGCTCGACGAACGCAAACGAGAGCGCTGCGAAAAACACGGCAATGAAAATATTCAGCATTCCCTTTTGCGCGTACTGCGTGCAAATCTGCACCACCTTCTTGCTGTCAGTGATCGAGGCCTTTTCCACGCCTTCGAGCTTGATGTTTGCTTTGATGAACTCGACCGCGCGGTACGCGCCAGTGGTCACTGCCTGCGTGGATGCTCCGGTAAACCAGTAAATGATCGCGCCGCCGGCCACGATGCCCAACAAAAAGGGCGCGTGCAGCAGCGAAAGCTTGTCGACGTTTACCGTGATGCCCTTCGTGAGCGCCATGATGATCGAAAAAATCATCGTCGTAGCGCCGACCACCGCGGTTCCGATGAGCACCGGCTTGGCCGTGGCCTTGAATGTGTTGCCCGCGCCATCATTTGCTTCCAGCATTTCCTTGGCGCGTTCGAAATTCGCGTTGATATGGAAGTCGCGCTGAAGCTCCTGCTTGATGTCCGGAATATTCTCGATCAGGGAAAGCTCATAAATGGATTGCGCGTTGTCCGTTACGGGACCGTAAGAATCCACGGCAATGGTGACAGGCCCCATGCCGAGGAATCCGAAGGCGATGAGACCGAACGCAAACACCGGGGCTGCGATCATCAAACTGCTCAGTCCCAGCAAGCTGATCAAGTAGCCGATCGCCATCAGCACGACCAGCGTCAAGCCCAAGTAGTAGCAGGAAAAATTGCCGGCGACAAAGCCGGACAGAATCCCCAGCGATGCGCCGCCCTCTTGCGCGGAACTGACTACTTCTCGAACATGCCGCGATTCGGTGGATGTGAAGACTTTTACCAGCTCGGGAATAATCGCGCCAGCGAGAGTACCGCAGGAAATGATTATGGAAAGCTTCCACCATTGCGTGGTATCGCCGCCGATGTCCGGAATAATGAAATAGGAAATCAAAAACGTCAGCGCAACCGATGAAAGCGACGTGATCCACACCAACGAAGTGAGCGGAGACTCGAAATTCATTTCCGCGGCATTGCCGAACCGCGCCTTGGCGGTTGCGTCGTTGATGAAGTACGCGACGGCGCTGGCTACCAGCATGGCCACGCGAATGACGAAGATCCACACCAGCAATTGCACTTGAACAACTGGGTTTTTCACGCCCAGCACAATAAACGCGATCAGCGCGACGCCCGTCACCCCGTACGTCTCAAACCCATCTGCGCTCGGGCCAACCGAATCGCCCGCATTGTCTCCGGTGCAGTCCGCAATGACGCCCGGATTGCGCGCATCGTCTTCTTTGATCTTGAAGACGATTTTCATCAGGTCCGCGCCGATGTCCGCAATTTTGGTGAAAATACCGCCCGCGATGCGCAGCGCCGCTGCACCGAGCGACTCGCCGATCGCAAACCCGATGAAGCACGGCCCCGAGTAGCTGCCGGGGACAAACAGCAGAATGATCAGCATCATCAGCAACTCGACGCTGACCAGCATCATGCCGATGCTCATGCCGGCGCGCAGCGGGATGCGGTAAATCGGGAAGGGCTTGCCGGGAAGCGCCGCGAATGCTGTTCGCGAATTCGCAAACGTATTCACGCGAATGCCGAACCACGCCACGCCGTAACTGCCGCAAATCCCGAGGAGGCTGAAGGCAAGGATGATGATGACCTTGGTTGCGTCGTCATGCAGCAGCACGCCGAAATTCAAAATGATGATGACCGCAATGAATGATTCCAGCAGCAGCAGGAATTTCCCCTGCGCGATCAGGTACGTTTTGCAGGTCTCATAAATCAATTCCGACATTTCGCGCATCGAGCGATGCACCGGAAGATTTTTCAGGCGCATGTAAATCGCCAAGCCGAAACATAGTCCGAAGATGCAGAAGAGAATGCCCCACACCAGCAGCGCGTGCCCATTCACGCCCAGGAAAGACACCTGCGATAGATCCGGAACCTTAAGGTTCGCTTCGCCACCGGCCGCCTCTGGTGCGGTTTGTGCGTGCGCCGCGGCGCTCAGCATGGTCAGCGCAGCAACGGTTGCGCCCATTTTCATCAATGCGGCGCTTGCCGCACCGGCAAATCGGCCTCGTAGCGAAGAAATGCCTGCGAGCCAGTTACCCATCAGCGATCCTCCCGTTTACACACTTCCGACAGTCTATACAGACTTCCCACCAAGATTTTCACTTCGGATGATTAAGACTCCTCACGGCGAGCCGTACAGGCTCAAATGCAGATGCATTCCGAAACAAGCGTTTGTAGCAGGATTCGGCAGATTCGTCAAGAACCGCGCTCTGTCTCCTCAAGAACGCGCCCTTTCCAAGCGTGCTAATGCGCCTACTTCTTTTCGCGGATCAAGATGGTCGCGCGCGTGGTGGCCCAGTCCATCCGCATCGAGCAGGCATTGTCCGCGTGCGCAGCTGGTAACGAAATGGTGAAGTTCTCCACCGGAGCGTTCAGCTTAAGAACTTCCATGGAAGCGCGCGTGAAGTCAAACTGCGCGCCAGGGTAGGGAATGCCCCATTCGCCGGTTTTCTTGCTGACGATGAGCGTCCACTTGCCCTCCTCCGGAATCGTGAAAATCGTGTAATTGCCTGCGGGAACGTCTTTGTCGTCCACGATCAGGTCGACGTCAGTGACAAACGTCGTCGCTTCATTCGCGCCGGCGCGCCAGACTTGCCCATAGGGCTCCAAGCCGCCCTCAACCTTGCGTCCTCGCATGCGCGGACTCGAATAGTCGACCTTCAATGTCTTGCCATCGGGAAACGTGCACTGTGCGCTGGCCGGCGGACTCGGCCGCTGGCTCTTATCTTCCTGCTGCGCGATCCCCGGCACTGCCAAGGCAGCCAGTCCAATCAAGAGTGCGGTATATGACGTGACGCTCTTCGTCATTTTCGATCTCCTCAGATGCTATTCCGAATACAGCCGAATCGAACCGGCAGTATAGCCCAGTTCTTCCAGCCCACAATTCGAATTCATGGAATTACCGGGATGTTTGTAGAGGTGTCCCTGCGGTGCAAAGCATCTCTGCTACAATGCGCCGTTTAATCACGGCAAAGGCAGACCGCCTGTGAAAGCGCCCAAAGTTCCCGGATGGCTCACGCACATTGTCAGCGCCATTGGCGGCGGTGGATTATTCGTCGTGGCTTTTCTGGACTCCTCAGTTCTGTCTTTTCCCTTCATCACCGACTTGCTTTTCATTGAATTCGTGGTTCGGCATCCCGGCCGGATGATCTATTACGCGGGCATGGCCGCAGCCGGCTCGCTCGCCGGGTGCATTTGGCTGTACCTGCTGGCGAAAAAAGGGAGTGAGGCGTACCGCAAAAGGTATGGCGCGAAAGCGCCGGGCCGGATTCAGGGCCTGGTGCATAAGCATGCGTTCCTGAGCGTCCTCGTCCCGTCGATTCTGCCTCCGCCGTTTCCATTCAAGGCATTTGTGATTGCCGAGGGCGTCGCTCAAGTTCCGCGGCGCACATTTCTGATCGGCGTGTTGGTTGGGCGCGGCCTGCGTTACGTCGTCGAGGGCCTGTTCGCGATCGAGTATGGCAATGCCGTAGAAGACTTCATGGTCCACAACAAAACCATATCCATTGCCGCGCCGCTGGCGCTGATTGGAGCGTTCTATGTGCTCACGCGATGGCTGCTCAAACCGGCGCCAGTTGGCCACAGCTCTTAGCGAATCCTCGCAGCATATTCAAGGCCGGGCGTACCAGCGACCATAATTTCGGTCGCTACCTCGCCGCTGCTCCTGCGAATTCGATCTCTTCGCTGCGCACGTGCAATTGACTATCGAGTTCGATCACCGCTCGCAAGTTGCCGGGCGAATCTGAATCCTGCGGGAAGCGCAGATCGCGCAAAGTAACCAGCGAGCCGTTGGGAATGCTTTGCAGTTCGGCGATCGGGAAGCGCGCGTAGCGCAAGAACTGCTTGGCGAAGGGCGTACGCCGCGCTACATCGAGCGCGAGAGAGTCTTCCGGCTTGTAATTCGTGAGGCTTGAATCCGCGTGGAATTCGTCTTCGGACCCCACCGGAACGCTGATCTGCTCGATGGTATTCGCTGTGGCCACCACGCCGCGCCAGAGAAACGGTGATGCGGAATCAGGGAATGCGCCGGCGGAGAGAGGCGCCGCGCCGTGATAATCATGGGCCATCAGAGTCTGCACGGCGCGCTGGTGCAGCAGCCCGCGCGCGCCGGTGTACAGCGCCACCAGAACCAACGCGGCGACCGCACCCTTCGACACCGTTTTCTTTTTCTTGCGCTCGCCAATCTCTTCGCTGACGAGGCGAAAAAGAGCCGGCAGCAGCAGCCCCACGATCAGCACGCCCAGAATCCATGGATCGATTGGCGGCAGCAAATCCAGGGAGAACTGGCGCGCGCGAAAAGGCCAAAACAATTGCACGCCCTGTGCGCCGAGGCAATCGAGAAGCAGATGCACGCCCGCTCCGATGGCGCAGAGCAGCAGAACTCGAGGAAATCGCAGCGGCTGGCGTTGCGGCTCGCGGCCGAAGATGCAGAAAGCTAGAGCAGTGGCAACCGCCAGCGCCGCGCTGCCCAGAATCGAATGCAGCACTGCGTTGTGGTAATGAAAATATGCGCCCGCGCCGCCGAGGTAACTCAACAAATCCAAATCCGCCGCCGTGCCCGAAACGAGCAGGATGAGCATCGCTGACCGGCTGACTCGACGCAGACCAGCGCGATCCAGCGTTGCCGAGACCAGCGCATGCGTTACCGGATCCATCGCATCGTCCCTCTACCGAGCGTCTATCACGAAACTCGCGGGAATCACCAGCGTCAGCGCATCCGGCACAATCGAAAACTCTACGGGCAGGGCGCTGGCCGGCTCGCCATCCAACTGGGAAAAAATCTCGGTGTTGCCCATCGGCTGGCAAGCGAATCGCGAAGTCTTCCAAACGTGAATTCCGCTGACGCGATGCAAGCGCCCGAGCCAGATTGCCGGTAGGCACATCACCACACGAAAACGGCTCCGGCCACTGTAGGCCACAACTTCGAATTGATTGTCGAACAAGCTCGCACCCGTGGTGATCCGGAACGGTCCCCCATAATATTTTGTGCGGCCCACCACGATGAGACTTGCCGCCAATCGCTTTTCTGGCGAATCAACTTGAAACAAAGGAAAAGGATAGGTGAAAAACTGGCGCAATCCTTCGAGCCAATACGCCAGAATGCCAATGCGCAGTTTGTGCGCGGTATCAATGGCGTGAACGATCGCCCCATCGGGCCCCGCTCCGCTCACGCACAGGAAATAACGCCGAATGGGAACGGCAGACCCCTGCGTTTCGGGTGCGCGCCAAGCTGCTTCGCCCAGTGCGATTCGCGCGAGTTTTCCGGACGCGATCAACCGCGCCGCTGCGGGAATGTCCCACGGAATGCCCAGCTCTTTCGCGAGAATATTCGCCGTTCCTGCGGGAAGAATTGCCAAAGGAGCTTCGCTTCCAGCGATGCCGTTGACTACCTCGTTGATGGTTCCGTCGCCGCCACAAACAATGACCATCTCGCAGCCATGCTGCACCGCGCCGCGCGCCAGTTCCGTGGCCGAGCCCGCGCAGGTGGTTGGCAGCGGGTGGGCGTCAATTCCGGACGCCTTCAGGATTCGTGCCGCTTCGCCGATAGCGTGCAGCCGCCGCGAGCGCCTGCGACCGCTGGTCGGATTGTAAATAATCACAGCGTTGTGAATCTCGCCTGGCAATGGCCGCAGTTCCCGATTCGCACGAAGGGGTTTCAGAACGGGCGCATTGTATAATACTTCGCCCCGGCTTCGGCCGGCGGAGTGCGCACTGCAACTCTTTTATTGAGGTCTGGATGGCTGCCAGCGCTACGTTGACCAAAGAAGTGGAAAAGCTTCGCGAAGAAATTCGCAGGCACGAGTATCTCTATTACGTCCTCGACGCGCCGCAGATTTCCGATGCGGGATTCGACAAGCTCATGCGCAAGCTCAAGGCCATCGAGGAGCAGCATCCGAAATTCATCACCGGCGATTCGCCGACGCAGCGCGTTGGCGGCAAGCCGCGCGGCGGCTTTCAAACCTATCGCCACGCGCGGCCGATGATGAGCCTCGATAACGCGCTCTCGTTCGAGGAGCTGCGCGAATTCGACCGCCGCGCCCGCGAGCTTACCGGCCACGAGAAGATTGAGTATGTCGCCGAGCACAAGTTCGATGGCTTGAGCTTGGCGCTGATTTATGAGAATGGCGTGCTCGCTCGCGGCGTGACGCGCGGAGATGGACAGACCGGCGAAGACGTCACCGCCAACGTGAAAACGATTCGCTCCGTTCCGCTGCGCCTCGACCTCAGCGAGATGAAAAAGCTCGGTCTGCCCGCGGACATCGAAGTGCGCGGTGAAGCGATGATGACGCGCGCTGCGTTCGAAGAGCTGAATCGGCAGCAAGAGGCCGCAGGCGGAAAACACTTCGCCAACCCGCGCAATGCCGCCGCCGGAGCCGTCCGCGTGCTCGATCCATCCATCACGGCTTCGCGCAAGCTCGATTTCTTTGCGTATTACCTGCTCACCGGCGCGCGCGTCCCGCTCAAGAAGCATTCCCAATCGCTCGAGGCGCTGAAACGTTTGCGCTTTCGCGCCAGCGACGATTTCGAAGTTTGCGACGGCATCGAGGAAGTCCAGAAATACTGCACGAAGTGGGAAGCCAAGCGCGACAAGATGCCGTATGAAATCGACGGCGTGGTTGTGAAGATCAACGAAGTCGCCTTGCAATCGGAGCTGGGCTATACGTCGAAAGCGCCGCGCTGGGCGATTGCGTTCAAATGGGCCGCGCGGCAGGGAACTACGCTCGTGAAAGTGATTGGCTTCAATGTCGGCCGCACCGGCACGCTTACGCCGGTGGCGTTTTTTGAGCCGGTGCCCATCGGTGGCGTGACCGTCAGCAAATCCACGCTGCACAACATGGACGAAGTCGAGCGCCTGAACATTCACGAAGGCGACATGGTTCTCGTCGAGCGCGCCGGCGACGTGATTCCGCATGTCCTCAAAGTCGTAAAACACGGCAAGGAAGAAAAGCCCGTCGTCGTGCCGGACAAATGCCCGGAATGCGGCACGCGTATTCACCGCGTGGAGGGCGAAGTCGCGTACCGCTGCGTCAACGCCATGTGTCCCGCGCGGCGCAGGGAATCGCTGATTCATTTCGCGGGGCGGCACGCGATGAATATCGATGGCCTCGGCGAAAAAATCGTTGACCAGCTAGTGGAGAAGGGAATCGTCAAGGATTTCGCCGATTTATATGCGCTCAAGCTTGATGACCTTGAGGAGCTCGAACGCATGGCCGAAAAATCGGCGCAGAATCTTCTGGACGAAATTGTCGCCAGCAAAAAGAACGAGCTTTCGCGTTTGATCTACGGCCTCGGCATTGGATTCGTGGGCGAACGCACCGGGCAGTTGCTCGCGGAGCATTTTGGCTCAATGGAAAAAATTGCGGACGCGTCTGCCGAAGAGCTAATGGAAGTCCACGAAATTGGCCCCAAGGTCGCCGCCAGCGTCGCCGACTTTTTCTCGGAGAAGGCCAACCGCAAACTGATCGAGCGGCTGCGTGAAAAAGGCGTGCGCATGAAAGAGGATCGCCGCGCGCTCACCGACAATCGCCTGGCGGGGAAATCGTTCGTGTTCACCGGCACGCTGGAGCGCCACTCGCGCGAAGAAGCCGGCCAGCTCGTCGCTTCGCACGGAGGCAAGGTCATTTCTTCGGTGAGCAAGAAGACAGATTACGTTGTGGCCGGCGCCGATCCCGGGTCAAAGCTCCCAAAAGCCCAATCGGTGGGTGTCACCATTCTCGACGAAGCCGCCTTCGAGAAGCTCCTTGGCAAAAAGTAAAAGCGGGCGCTAACACTTCACGCCCGCCTTTGCCTTTTCTGTCTCCGCTTACTTTCCGAAAATCAGGACGTGAAAGGTCCCCGGCACCATCTTGCGACGCGTGCGCGGCGCCGCATTGGCGGGGAGCGGCTCGAATTGTGCCGTCACCAGAAAAACTTCATGAGTTGTTGGATCGAGCGCCATGGTGCGCGCTCCGCGTTCCGTTTGCACATTATCAACCACGCTGAATTGCGTCGGCGAATCTTCATGAATCACCGTCAGCGTTCCGTCGCCATTCGACGCGAATGCGTATCCGGTCCCTGGATCGAATCGCGTCGCGTCCACGCCTTGGCCAATCGCCGGGCTCGCGATCACTTTGCCCGTATCGGCGTTGACGATGGCCATCATTTTGTCATGGCAGCCGGAAAAAAGAATCCGGTTCGCGGTGTCCATCGCCAACCCGCTCGGCGATTGTCCCGGCGCCAGCGGCCAGCGGTTGGTAATTTTCATCGCGTTCGAGTCGATTTCGACGATCTCGCTGGTACTTTCAATGTTTGCATACACATGTCCCTGTCCATCGGCAACCGGGAACTCCGGCTGGCCGCCGAGGTCGATCTTCCCCAAAACCTTTCCCGTTGCCGCGTCAACGACCGTTGAAGTCTTGGAATCGCCATTCATGGTGAACACGCGCTTCGACGCCGGATCATAGACCTCGCCGTCGGCGTCCGGGTCTGCGGGAGCGGACCCAGTCACCTGCAGTGTCTTTAGGTCAAAGATCCACACCTTTGCCGCCCGGCCGTCGGTAACGAATCCGCGATTGAATTCGGGCGCAAGCACAATGCCGTGAATGCCCTGCATACCCCCGATGTCAGCGACCAATTTCCCGGTGTCGACGTTCACCACCGCGACGTGGTCTCCGCGCGAAATGAAGAGCTGCCGCGTGGATGGATCGAATTTCAGGTAGTCCCAGAACGTGTCGCCCGGGACCGGAATCGTTTTCAGTAGATGGTAACCCGATGCCCCGGCTGCTTGCGCGCTGATCGCACGTGCATTTGCCGGTGTATTCGTTGACGCGGCCAGCACCGTCGCGCCGGCGCACGCTGCCAAAGAAAAGATAATTGTGGCGCTTAATCTCAACAATTTCGAACCGTGTTTCATCAGACTTTCCTCCTCAACTCGGATGGGAGGTGAATCACTCGCAACGACGCGAAGGTAGCTAGGGTTCCGCCGCATGCTCGCATCCGCCACGGGCGTCTCCGCTGTTACAAGTTGACGGCTTGCGGGCTGATCAGGTTTCAGGTCTATGTCAACGTAAGCGTCATTTATAGTTATAGTCTCTGCCAAACACCAGAACGTGAACTGTGCCCGGAATTACTTGCGGTTGGGTGTGCGGCGGCGCATTCGGAGGAGGCGGCTGATATTGCGCGGTCACCAGAAAGACTTCATGCATCGTGGGATCGAGCGCCATGGTGTGCGCCCCGCGTTCCGTTTCCACGTTTTCGACCACGTTGAATCGATCCTCGGCGGCCTCAATCACGATGGTCAGCGTGCCATCGTCGTTCGCGCTGAACGCGTACTGCGTCGCGGGATCAAAGCGGCCGCTTCCTGCGCGCGAACCCGCTGCGGGCGCGGCCAGCAACTTTCCTGTATCCGCGTTCAAAATTCCCATTCTGTCGTTGCGGCAGCCGGCAAAGAGCAATCTCCGCTTGGGATCGATAGAAAGTCCGCTGGGCGCTTCGCACGGTGACATCGGCCAGCGATTCAGAATCGCCAGCGTCTTCGAGTCGATTTGCAATTCCTCGCTGGTGCTCTCCAAGTTAACGTAGATATGACCCTGGCCGTCGGCCACAGCTCCAGCCGGCTGCCCGTTCAGCGCAATATCTCCGATGGGGTTGCCCGTAACTGCATCAATCGCCGTCAGGGTGCTCGAGCTGCGGTTCATAGTGAACACTCGCTTCGACACCGGGTCGTAGACAATTGCATAGGGCTCGTCCGCTGTGGGCGCGACTCCGATCACTTTCAACGTGCTCAAGTTGAAAATGGTCACGTCATTCGTTTGCCCGTCGCTGATGAACCCGCGGCCCAAGGCGGGCACCAACGCAATGGAATGGACCCCCAGCGTGTTCGGAATGTCGCCGACAATTTTTCCTGTGTCCGGATTCACCACAACCACGTGCACGCCATGCGCGACGAAGAGCCGTCGCCTCGCTGCGTCAAATTCCAGGCCGTCCCACGAATGGTCTCCAGGAATCGGAATCGTCCGAATCAAGTGGTAGCCCGAGGGACCCCAATGCCCAAACTGTGGCGTTTTCGGCGGTGCAGGCGTCTTATTTTGACCAAACGTGGCAAAGGCTAGGACGATAACCGCAAGCGGGCTTGCTCCACGGCGCATGAGTTTCCCCCGATCCTGAGCGATAACTGATGAGCACGTAGCGTGCCGAGCCCCCAGCGTTGAGGCCATCGTGATAGCGGGGAATAGCAGCCATGGAATTTTGATGCGTTATCATCCGTGCGCGTTTCCGCCTCGTTCGATGCGCCTACGGGAGCAAACGCACCAATACGCAAGGTGAAACGGAGAGCCCTGTGCGACGCAAACTACGTATCAATCGGAGGGCATGGTTTTCTGGGGCAGCTATAGAAGGTAAGGTTTACATGCTGCGTCGGACAGGTGTTCTCACCGCAAGCGACCACCCAGCCGATTTCAATCATATCCTTCTCTTTGTTAATGAAAATCGTGACATGGCTTTTACGAATGTGTTCCCACTGTTCCGGCGTTAACTTCGAACGTCCCTGCGCCATTGCGGTTGCCTCTCCGTTCGGCATGTATGCCTCCAGCTAATCTCGTTATGCAGTTGGAACTCCTCGATGCTGGCCCGAGCCCGGATGCTTGGCCTCACTGAGCGCCGTTCTTTCCTGGCGCGCCTTCTGAAGGGTCTGTAAATCGCGGTCTCCATTGGACCACAACTCAAGGAACTGGTCGTAATATTTTAGCGATTGCCCTGCATCACCCGCGTGCGCCAGTGCTCTCGCCAACGAAAGATGGGCCAAAACCCAAAGGTTCGGAGAATCGTCATGTAGGATTTCTCCTTCGAAACCCAAGTACTCTTTGTACGCTTGCGAGGCCCCCTGCCAGTCACCTTTGGTTGCCAGGGCATCGCCCAGACCAAGATAAGCTCCGTAGAGCGGAAAAAAGACCGCTGCCCGGTGTTGGCTCTCGACCGCGGCGTCGGCATGGCCTTCGCCCAAACTCACCGCGCCATCCAGATTGTAATAGCAGCTTTGCACGAATTGGCTTTCATGCTCCGCGCGCACTTCGGCAAGCGTGGCAAGGAGCTTTCGCGCTGTCGGAACGTCGTTCAGTTTCATCGAAATCATACCCGCCCGCCGCAACTCTTCCGACTCTCGGCTCGCCTGCGCTTCTCGCGTCATTTGTTCTTTCACGGCACGCGCCTCGGCCGTATTGCCGCGCTCCAGCAGGATTTCTCCCAGCAAGTAGCGCCCTACCGGCATCGACGTTTGATTGTTCATTTTTTCGTCCAGCATCAAACCTTTGCGCAGCTCGTCGGCAGCGTCCCGCAGGCGGCCCTGATACATCAACACGCGCGCCAGATAGAGCGATGCCAGGCTTTCGCCATCTTGGCCGCCTTCTGTTCGCAGCAGTTGAAATTCGCGCTGCGCGCTCTTGGTGTCGCCTTTTCCCAGATATGCCAGACCCGTGCCCCAGCGCAGCAACGGGCTTTCCGCGCCGCTCGCCTTCGCCTTTTGGTAAGCGTCGAGTGCTTCGTCGAATCGATTCAGCCTGTCCAGGTAGAGAATCAGCCGCAAATGATCCACGGCGCTGTGCGGCGCCAGTTCCAGCGCGTGAGTCTCTGCGGGTACTGCTTCTTCCGCGCGCCCGGTCCAAATGGACATCTCTCCCAATCCCCGGAATCCCTCCAAGTCGTCCGGGTAAACCTCCGTCAGCAGGCGGAACTCATCCGCGGCTTTTTCATATGACTCCTGAAATTCGTAATTTTCCGCGAGAATCAGGTGGCGTTCCCGCTCCGTGACGTGATCGAGCCCACTCACCGCTACGGCCAGGTGCTCTTTCGCAGCTTCTGCGTTTCCGAGAGAGCCGTAGGCGCGCGACAAATACAAGTGGGCCATCGCGAAATTCGGGTCCAGGACAACCGCGCTTTGCGCCAAGGGCAGAAATTCCTCCAAGTTACCTGCTTCAAACAGATCAAGCGCCTCGGAGTATCGTTGCAGCGCCGCCAGCGAGGAAGTCGTCACTTGTTGCAGCGGCTGGCTGCTCTGGGAGATCTGCGCCAGGGATTCGCCCAGGTCTTTGCGCAGTTTCTTGGTCAACGTATCTACCGCGGGGTAGAGGTCCGCCGCCGAATTCATCGACGCCGTTTCCACCAGCACGGTCGAATCCTTCGCCGGATCGACCAGTTCCTCGGTGATTTCGTATTTCGGCCCCGTTCCCACAATCATTCCCGCCAGCACCGCGCGACAATTATCGCGCAGGCATAATTCCCGTCCGAACGAGCGGTCCACCCGCGCCACGTTATTTCGACCCATCATTTGCGCCGCTTCATGCACCTGTGACCGCGGAATCACGCGAAAATACCGCGACTGTTCGAGCGACTCCCGGACCGCTTCTGTGACCGTCTGATCAAACACTGGCTGGCCCGTGCGATTTTCGAAGTCGGTGATAAGAATCGGCGCGTGCTCACTCAGCACCGGCCTTTGATAATGTTTGTAAGCAAAGAATCCGCCCGCTCCCAGCGCCACGCACGCCGCCGCAATCCAGAATTTCCATCCGGCGAATGATTTGTTCTTCGCTGACGGAAGCGCGCGCGCGGTCAGGATTTTTTGGTCTCGCTCGCGCAGCACTTCCTGCAAGTCCGCAAGGATTTCCCCTGCGTTGGCATAGCGCTCTGCAGGCCGCTTGGCCAGCATCTTCGCGACGATGGCGTCCAGTTTTTGCGGAACTTCAGCGTTCGATTTGCCAATCGGCGCCGGCGTGTTGTTCAGGATCCGCTGGCACGTTTCGAAAAACGTCGGCCCGCGGAAAGGATGCCGTCCCGTTAGCGCTTCATAAAAAACCACGCCCAGGGAGAAAATATCGGCGCGATCGTCCGAAGGCTTCTGTTCAATGATCTCCGGCGCCATGTAAATGATCGTTCCCGTGAGGCCGTCATGCGTCAGCGAGTCAATGGTTGTTCCTTCGCCATCGCCAGGCAGCCGGCGCGCCACGCCGAAGTCCAGAATCTTCACTTGTTCATTGCGCGTCAGCAGAATGTTTTCCGGCTTGATGTCCCGGTGCTGAATCCCGCCGCGGTGCGCGGCATCGAGTCCCGCGACGCACTGCACCGCAATCGCCAGGAACTCTCCCACGGAGAGCGGTCTGCGCATGCGGTCGCGCAAGCTCTGGCCTTCGACATACTCCATCACCAGAAAAATTTCGTGTTGTTCCTCGAAGGCGTCGTGAATCGCGGCAATGTGAGGATCGTTCAGCCGCGACGCGCACAGCGCCTCTTTCCACAAGCGCTCGCGGGATTTCTCATTTGTCCAAAGGTCGCCCGCGACGCGTTTCAGCGCTACCGTGCGATGGAGTTTGGTATCGCGCGCGCGATACACCTCTCCCATGCCGCCGGCCCCGAGACGCGCATCGATCGCAAACCGCCCCACGACCTTTCCCGTGAGGTCTCGCGCCGTCACTGGCTTCGATGGAGTGGATTGCTTCGTCACGTCGCTTCTGCCTATGGACAAATACACCTCGCCGCCGATAGCCTCTTCACGGCGAACGAGCTTTCGCATCCCGGGCCCAGGGCCATTGCTCAAAATGGTACGCCCCGCACGCCCGTCGCGCAACCACCAAAGCCTCCCGCCCGGCGTGAACGCCCGATTCCGGGCCGGTCGAGCGCCCGTGGCTGCGCATGAGCCCACGAAACTGCAATTGATACGAACGATTGCGGCCGTTATAATGAATCCAGCGGGCGGGGCGGGTGATCGCTGGTGCGCTTATCTCACGATGATCGCGCTGGAGGAAAGTCCGGACTCCGCCGTTTAGGACGGTTAGGGCGACGCGCCTGGTAACGCCAGGGAGCCGGATTCGCGAGAATTCAGCTACGGACAGTGCCACAGAAAACAAACCGCCGGTGAGGATTGCACTCGGCGGCCGGCAGGAGGCAAAACCTCTCGCTGGCCTGTTCAAGTGCCGCACAGGCAAGGGTGAAACGGTGGGGCAAGAGCCCACCGCTCCGGTGGCGACATCGGAGGCACGGCAAACCCCGCGTGGAGCAAGGCCAAATAGGAGGGTAGGGCTGGCCCGGCCCGTCGCAGGTTCTGAGAGCTTCGCTCGAAGGATCTGCACCCTGAGAATCGCGCAAGCGCTTCCCAGGGCCAACCCTCGGGTAGGCCGCATCGAGCCTTTCGAGTGATCGAGGGCCCAGAGGAATGATCGCCACGCCTCGTTTTGCATGGGGAGCAATCCCGATGCGACGCGCAGCGTACAAAATCCGGCTTATAGCCTCGCCCGCTACTAAATTGTTTAGTTTCAGTTTATTCTTCCGCGCGCTGCACCCTGTCGCTCCCGCCGTGAGTGCCTGTTATCTGCCGCGCCTACCGTACCTGCGCTAAATTTGCCCTATCGTACAGTAGTCCTCGAAGCATTTGATGAACTACCCTTGCGGTAATGGCCACGACCGCAAATCCATTGGCCGAGAGCTTTTTCTGCGACCGTTGCGGTGAGGAGTTCGAGCCCAAGCACCGCGTCTGTGCAGGCTGCGGAGCCGTGCCCACGCGCCACTGGTTCCAGCTCATAAGCTTGGTCACTCTGCTTGCTGCGGTGGCATGCAACTCGGCGGTGGGATGGTTCGTACTGCCCCGGCTGGCATACGCGCGAAGAGCCGGGCACTTGTTCCGCGCCTGGCTGTGGCTGGATCGCAAAGCCGCCGTTTACGGATGGATACCCATCATCGGCGCCTTGCTCGCATGGGACTACTTCGTCTGGCGGCGGGCGAAGCTGAAGGGCGCGCGGCCAAAAATCAAGCGCTGGGTCACGAAAAAGCTGCTGATGTTTGTGGTCGCGGCCTCCTTGACGCCGCTCATTCCCTGGTGGGTGCCTGCCAACCAGGTACCGTATCAATTCCTATCGCTCATCGGTAGGTATGACGGCCTGCCCCCGATGCTGGCGTGGGCCACGGTCGGCTTTGTGCTAACTCTGCTTTGCCTGCACCGGCAGACCCGCGATTCGCTGTTGGGTCGCGGGCACGCGTTAAGTCTGTTCAGTTTGGGCGCTCTCCTGTCCCTGCTCACACTCACTCTGATTGGCTGGTCGCTGACCTACTAACCACGGCCAAACGCCACTGCCACAGCTGACATCGCTCATATTAATTCGGCACGCGATTTGTCGCTGCGCTTCGCACTTTTACAATTCATTCATTTCACCGTAACAACTCTTGGCAAGAATTCCCGCGCAGTTCGATTTCTCCGTGCTTTCGGCCCACAGGATCCTTTTGTGACATTCAGCCAGTTCGCTGGCCAATTTATGCTGGCTCGGGGCGGAAAAGACTTGCTGAGAACTGCGGTTCTTGCGCTCGCGCTGTTCGCGTTGAGCCCTTGCTGTTCCTATGCGCAGCAGCAGCCCGCGCCGCGTGGCAAGCTGGCGGGCTGCCCGCGGCCCGCTCCCGGAAGCCTCATCACCGAACCCGACGAAACTCGCAGCCACGACGGCGTTCTGAAGGCGGAACTCAACTACCTCAATTTCACCGCTCCTGACGGCCAGGAGGAATACTGCTATCTCTCCAAAACTGGCGGCGAGGCTCCGACTCTTCGCGTCAAGCCGGGCGACTTGCTGATTTTGCATTTGAAGAACGAGCTGACGGTGCCATTGCAATCGACTGGAAAATCAAGCGGCGCGCAACCCTCTGCCAATCCCACCTCCATGAAGGCGCACATGGCCATGGAGCCCATGCGCATGCCGTCTCCTTGCGCCACCGCCACCATGACCGCGCTTTCCACCAATCTTCATTTTCACGGATTGACCGTCCCTCCCACGTGCCACGAAGATGACGTTCTCAACACCGCCGTCCAGCCCGGCGCTCCCTCGTTCGAATACCGCTTTCGTATTCCCGCCGACGAGGCGCCCGGCCTCTACTGGTATCATCCCCACGTCCACGGCTACACCAACGTGCAGGTCCTCGGCGGAGCTTCCGGCGCTTTGATCGTCGAGGGAATCGAGCGAGCCAACCGCCTGCTTGCAGGTCTGCCTGAGCGCTTATTCGTCATTCGCGACCAGGAGCTGCTGAATCCCAATGCCCAGCCGGTCCAGTCCGGCAGCGTGCCTCCGCCAATCGTGCTGCGCGATCCCGAGGGCGACATTCTGAATACCGGCACGGGCGGCGGCAAACCCGCCAAAGATCTCTCAATCAATTTCGTCCCCGTGCCATTTCCGGAATATCCGCCAGCCCAGATTCTCGTCCGGCCATCGGAACAAGAATTTTGGCGCGTCTTGAACGCTTCGGCAATCACGTACCTTGACCTCCAAGTTCTGGTCGGCAATTCACCGCAAGCGCTCGGCGTGGTATCGCTCGACGGCATTCCCATCAACGAGAACAGAACGGCGGGGAATCGCGTGCTTTGGGAAAGCCATATTTTCTTGCCGCCGGCCGGACGCGCCGAGTTCATTTTCAAAGGCGTGCCCAAAGGCGCTCACGCCAGCTTTGTCACGCGCACCGTGGATACGGGCCCAGCGGGGGAGAACGATCCCACGCGGCCGCTGGCTGCGATCGCCGTTTCTGAAACAGCGCCGGAGCCGAGTTCCCAATTAAGCGCGTCGCCCGCAGCGCTTCCGCCTGCTGCTTCGGTGTGGCTCGGCGACGTCAAACCGGCCCGCACGAGGAAGCTGTACTTTTCCGAAATCCCGCAAGATCCAAAAAATCCCAACAGCCCTACGGTATTCATGCTCACCGTCGAAGGGCAACCGCCCGTGCCCTTCGATCCGAATTCCACAACTCCCAACATCACCGTTCAGCAGGGCGACGTCGAGGATTGGATCATCGAGAATCGCACGCAGGAGCTGCACGCATTTCACATCCATCAAATTCATTTTCTGCTGACGGAATGGAATGGCGTTCCGGTCGACGAGCCATTTCTGCGCGACACCGTTCAACGTCGCCTACTGGGACGGCAAAAGCCCTCAATTTCCCAGCGTTAAGCTGCGCATGGATTTCCGCGACCCGAATAGCGTGGGCACGTTCGTCTACCATTGCCATTTGTTGGAACACGAAGACGGCGGAATGATGGGAACGATCCTCGTCAAAGCGAAAGCTGCGCAGAACACAGCATCCAAAGCCACTAGCCATTCAGGCCGGCTCCAAAACGGCACGCTCCAAGGTTCAGCGAAATTTTAACTAGCCTCTCACGAAGCGTTAACAGCCGTCGCGTATCTACAGGGCGGAAGGGGTTGGCTCAGGAGCTCCGATACCCGCCGCGAGAGAAGCGGCCTCTTCTTGTAAAGGAGCCGATGCTTCCAGCCCCTCATAAATTCGTCACAGGAGGATTCATGATTCGAGAGCACCGTCGCCGCTTGTTTACTTTTCTCGCGGTCGCCGCATTGCTGGTCATCGGACGTGCCAGTCTCGCTGCTGGGCAGGAAAAGAACGGAGCCGATGCCGCCCAGACCGCGACGCCAATCAAGCACATCGTCGTACTTTTTCAGGAAAATATCTCATTCGACCACTATTTCGGCACCTATCCTTACGCCACGAACCCGAGCGGCGAGCCAAAGTTCCAAGCCAAGGACGATACGCCGCGCGTTAACAATCTCCGCAGCGGCGGATTGCTCGACCAGAATCCCAATACGGCGCAGCCTTTCCGCTTGGATCGCTCGGAAGCGTGGACCTGCGACCAAAATCATGACTACACGCCCGAGCAGCTCGCCTTCGATCATGGCTTGATGGACAAGTTCACCCAAAACACCGGCACCGGCGGTACCAGCAGCGGTGTTGAATGCGATTACGGCCATGGTACCGGCCTTGTGATGGGCTACTACGACGGAAATACTGTCACCGCCTGGTGGAACTACGCGCAGCACTATGCCCTCAGCGATAATTTCTACGGCACCATGTTCGGCCCTTCCACCGTGGGCGCGCTCAACTTGGTCGCCGGTACGACCTCGAATGCAACGCTCGTCAATGGAAGCGCCAGCGGCGTGATCGCAAATGGCGCGAGCATGGGCGCAGTGATTGGCGACCCCGATCCGGCCTTCGACGATTGCTCCGCACCATCAAAAACGCACGCGAGCGTCACCGGAACGAACATCGGCAATCTTCTGAATGACCAACACCTTACCTGGGGCTGGTTCCAGGGCGGTTTTGCTCCCACGGCAATGACCGCGGGAGTCGCCGCGTGTAACGCAGCCTCGAATGGCTTGCCGCCGGTCCCGGAGACCGATTACGTTCCGCACCACAATCCATTCGAGTATTTTGCGGATACGGCAAACCAGCACCACTTGCCGCCAACCGATGATTCAAAGATCGGCGAGACCGACCAGGCGAACCATCAGTATGATTTGAGCCTGTTCTTCACCGCCCTCAACGAAGGCCGGCTCCCATCCGTTAGTTTTCTGAAAGCCAAGGCGGTCCAGAACGGTCACCCCGGCAATTCGGATCCTCTGGACGAACAAGTGTGGTTAGCTACAGCAATCAACGCCATCGCCAACAGTCAGTACTGGAAGGACACCGCCATCATCATCACTTATGATGACTCCGATGGCTGGTACGACCACCAGATGGACACTGTGGTGAACCAATCCGACGCGAACGACGACGATCTCGCTGCTCCTGGTTCCTGCGGTGTAACTCCGGCAGGCGGCAACCCGGGGCGCTGCGGCTACGGTCCTCGTCTGCCGCTCATCGTGATTTCGCCCTATTCGAAACAGAACTACATCGATAGCCGAATGACCGATCAGTCTTCGATTATCCGCTTCATCGAAGACAATTGGGGCCTCGGCAGAGTCGGCGGAGACTCCAACGACGCGAAGGCCGGTTCGCTCTTTGGCTTCTTTGATTTCAAAGACGCGAATCATGCACCGAGGTTGATTCTCGATCCAAGCACGGGACGCGTGCTGCAGCAGATGCCCTGATTTTCACCCATCAATCTTCAGTCTAGCTGTCCACCTCTGGCTCGTCCCGATTCGCCCCATGGGACGAGCCAGTTCTTTTCTACTTTTGCGGCTCCAAAATCAATTTCTGCACGCGCCAATTCAGCAATTCCGCCACATACAATTCATTTTCCGACGGGCACGCGATTTCGTGTATCCATCCAAATTGCTTGAGCTGCTTGCCCGATTCGCCCAGCATGCCCAGGACTTTCCCGTCCAAGCTGAGCTTGTAAATCCGGCCCGGATACGCATCGGAGCTGTACAGCACCTGATGTGGTCCCGGCGTAATGCAAATCGCCCACGGCGCACCGGGCGCCATGGTGCCCTTGAGCGCGCTGGGGTTCGCTGGGATGTTGCCGATCGCCGGCCGCGCATCCGGCGGCGCGGGCACATCAATCGTAATCTGCCGCAGAAATTTTCCCGCGCCGTCGAACACCTGTATGCGCCGGTTGCCGCGGTCCGCCACGTAAACATTCCCCTGCGCGTCCACCGCAATGCTATGCGGCGTATTGAACTGCCCCGGCTTGTCGCCCGGCTCGCCCCACGATGTCAACCAATTGCCGTTCTTATCGACTTTGGCCACGCGCGAATTGATGTACCCGTCGCTGATGAACGCATTTCCCTCCGCGTCCCACGCCACGTCCGTCACTTGCCGGAACATTCCGTCCACCGGCGGCAGCGGCGGCCTCGGATGCCCGAGCGGCCCGGTATGTTCGTCCGCCGCTTCCTGTTTGCGCCCGAACACCATCGCCACGCGGCCTTCCCGATCGAACTTGATCACCATATCCGACCCTTTGTCCGTCACCCATATGTTGTCCTGGGCGTCGACCTTCACCGTATGCGCGTACGACCACGCGTACAAATTGTGCCCAATCTCGCTGATGTAATTTCCGCGCGCATCGAATTCCAGCAGTTGCGCCGCCGCCGCTCCATACGCTGGGCCGCTCGTATTGCCGCGCGAGAACACAAACACTTGCCCCTTCGAGTTCACCGCCACGCCGGACACTTCGCCCAGATACAAATTCGGCGGCATCTTCAAAAAGTTGGGAACTGACCGGTAGGGAATCTCCGGCACCGCTTGCTCCTGCGCGCAAGCGGCCCCTGCCACCAGAAACATCGCCGATAATAGGAACATGCAGCGCTTCATCGCCATCCTCCGCAAGCAATCCTGCCGTCACTGCGCCACCTAAATATGCCCAATCGCCCCGAAAGTACAGCGATCTTAGCCGCCCTATGCCTTCGCCCTGTATTCGCCATATCAATAGGGCACGCCCCTTGGTGCTCGGCCGCAGCCAATGTACAATTTTGGAACTATGCCAAGCTCATGGAGTGGCTTCCTGACCTTCGGTTTGATTTCGCTCCCAATCCGTCTGTCTCCGGCGGCGCGCACCGAGCGCATCAGCTTCAATCAGTTGCACAAAGAGTGTCATACGCGCCTGAAGCAGCCGCTTTTCTGCCCGACGTGCAACCGCATGGTCGAGCGCTCCGAAATTGAGAAGGGCTACGAGTACGAGAAGGGCCAATACGTCCTTTTCAGCGAGGAAGAACTCAAGAAAGTCGAGCCGGAATCCGCCCGCACCATGGAAATTCTGGAATTCGTCAAGCTCGACGAAATCGATCCGGTTTACTTCGACGCCTCTTACTACGTCGCGCCCGACGAAGGGGGCGAGAAGGCCTATCGTCTGCTCACCGAAGCCATGCAACAGGCCGGATACGCAGGCATCGCCAAAGTCTCTATGCACAATCGCGAAAACATCGTCATCATCCGCCCGCGCGATAACGGCCTCACCCTCCACACCATGTTCTATTCGAATGAAATCCGTTCATCCGAGTACGGCAATGCCGCCAAGGCGGAAATCAAGGATCAGGAGCGCACCCTGGCGCGCCAATTGATCGAAAATCTCGCTGCCAGTTTTGAGCCCGAGAAGTACAGCGACACGTACCAGGAAAGCCTGCGCGCTTTGGTCGATGCCAAGACCAACGGCAGGGAAGTCACTGCCGCAACGCATCACACTATCGCGCCGGTGATTGACTTGATGGCTGCCCTGAAGAAAAGCCTCGAGAAGAAGCCTGCGGCGCCCGGCAAGAAGCAGCCCCAGCTGTTTGAACCGCAAAAGAGGGAAGCCACCGCAGCAGGCCCACGCGGAGTAAAGTCCCGCCGCAAAGTCGGCTGACCCAGCCAACGATTCCGCGGCGTCTTCTGCCCTTGCCACTTCGGCAGAATCAATTCCGAGCAGAGTCCCGGCCCCATCGCCCAGTAAAGCTATTCCCCAAATTGTCCCAATCAGCCGAGGCGTCGTATCATTCCATCCGATGATGCCTCACGCAAAACATTACGCGTTCTGCTGTGCTACGATGCTGGCGATCCTGGCGACGCTAAGTATGCCGGGACTGACGGCCGGCTCACGCACTGAGCGCGCCGCCCGGCGCACGCCGGCATCCAAATCTCTGAGCAATCAAGCCTCGATGACAGAGAAGTCGTCGTCCTTCGACAACCTTCGCGAGTACATTCATGCCGCGTGGGGCCATCTGACGCGCTCGGTTGACGTGTGCAAGACGCTGGACGATGTGAAAACCAAGGGCGAGCCGATCCTTTATCTTCCCGCGGAATTTGAGGAACCGCCAGATGTAAGAGACTTGGCCGAGCGTTGCCGCGCGCGCGTGAAGCATTTGCCCGCGAAAATCACAAAGCCGGGCGAACTCGATTCGAAAAAGATAGGCCCCGAAGGGTTGCTCTATCTCCCCAACCCGTACATCGTTCCCGGCGGCCAATTCAACGAAATGTATGGCTGGGACAGCTATTTCATCATTCTCGGGCTGCTGCGCGAGAACCGTCTAGCCCTGGCAAAAGGAATGGTGGACAACTTTTTCTTTGAAATCGAGCATTACGGCGGAGTGCTGAACGCGAACCGCACTTACTATCTCACTCGCTCGCAGCCGCCATTTCTAACTTCAATGATTCTCGCCGCGTACGATGCGGAGAAAGTCGCGGGCCGCGACGACAAAGCTTGGCTCGAAAGAGGGTATGGCTATGCGCGTACGGACTACGAACGGTGGACTTCTTTCCCACATCTTGCGGGTGACACTGGCCTTTCGCGGTATTTCGGCCGCGGCGATGGCCCCGTGCCGGAAATTCTGGATGATCCAAGTCATTATTACCGCGAAGTTGCGGAATATTTTCTGATGCACCCCGGCGATAACCACGGCCAAATGGTTCCCGTGGGCGCCCACCATCCGACGGCCTCGGCCGCCGGGCAGATTTTTGACCTGTTTGTGTGCGGCTCAAAAGTGACAACCGTCGCCGACGCCAAGGATTGCCAAGAACATCGTGTAGCGCTGACGCCCGATTACTACAAAGGTGACCGCAGCATGCGCGAATCGGGGTTTGACGTAACCTTTCGCTTCGGGCCGTACGGGGATGAAACGCACGACTACGCACCTGTTTGCTTGAATAGTTTGCTCTATAAGACGGAACTGGATCTCGCAGAAATCAGCACTTTGCTTGGAGAAAAGTCAGAGGCCCAACAGTGGAAACGGAAGGCGACGCAACGTCGCGCGAATATTGGCAAGTATTTATGGGACGCGAAGGCCGGACTTTTCTACGATTACAATTTTCAGACACGCACGCGCTCGTCATATGATTTTGCCACCACGTTCTATCCGCTGTGGGCGGGATTAGCGACGAAAGGGCAGGCGGAAGCCGTCGCTGCGAAGATCTCCCTGTTCGAAGAACCTGGCGGCCTTGTCACCAGCCGCAACAACAGCGGAGCGCAGTGGGATTATCCGTATGGCTGGGCGCCGCTTCAGTTGCTCGCGGTCGAAGGACTTCGTCGCTATGGCTACGCCGCCGACGCGAATCGCATCTCGTACAAATTCCTCAGCATGATCCTGAAGGATTTCGAAACCGAGAAGCACATCCGCGAAAAATACGACGTGGTGACGCGCGAGTCGGTAACACATATTCGCGCCGGCTACACTACCAATCAAATTGGCTTCGGCTGGACCAATGGGGTGTTCCTCGAATTGCTGCACGAACTCCCACCGGGGCAGCTCGCCCGCCTGACGGACTAACTGGATGCGGGAAACCGCGATGATTCCCCCAAAGGCCCGCACTGTTTGTCACGTTTACGCGGGTATCGCATTTTCTCGTCGTCTCGCTACCGCGCAGCCTTACCACTTCAGCAAAATCAGTTCCGAACAGAACCCCGGCCCCATCGCGCCCAGGATTCCGTAACTTCCCGGCTCTGGCCGGTGATTGGCCATCACGTCTTCCAGCACCAGCAGCACCGACACGGAAGAAAGATTTCCCACCTTCGCCAGGCACTCCCACGAAGCTTCGAGCTCGCCGTTCGTTAACTCCAGCGCCTCTTCCACGGCCTCCAGCACTTTCGGGCCGCCCGTGTGGAAGATCCAACTGGAAATATCTTTCTTCTCCAATCCCAGGTCGCTCAGGAACTGCTCCGCGTCCTTTCCCAAGTTCTGCTTCACCACGTCCGGAACGCCGGGCGACAGTACGATCTGGAAACCCTTTTCGGAAATGTCCCAGCCCATGGTGCGTTCCGTATTGGGTAGAACGTCGAACGCGTGGCGATGATTTCCGGCCCCTGAAAATCTCTTTCGTCGCCGGTAATCACCACAGCGGCGGCACCGTCGCCAAAAAGCCCCGCGGAAATCAAATTCGCCATCGACAGGTCGTTGCGCTGGATGGTCAGCGAACATAGCTCCACGGCCAGCAGTATCGCGGTATGGCCCGGGAAACCCGCGAACGTAATCCGCCGCGCGCGCGATTCCCGCTGCTCCTGCGACGCAACCTAGCCCAAAGAGTGGATTCCTTTTGATGTTCGGACACAAGCCCAGGCGATTGACCAGTCGCGCATCGAGCGATGGGCTCGCAATTCCCGTCACCGACACCACAAAGATCGCATCCACCTCGCGCGCCGGAAGTCCAATCGGCTTCAGCGCCGCAGTGATGGCTTCCTCGCCTATGTCGAGTCCCGTCTCAATCCACACGTTGTTCGCTTCGCCCCAGGTCGAAAGACCGTAATAGCCTTCCAGCGGCATGGACATGTAGCGCCCGCGAACCTTCACATTCGAGTGCAGCTTGTCCAGCACTTCCGGCCTCTTCAAGCGCTCGCCCCAATATTGTTTCAGGGCTTCTACGAGCACTTCCTGGCTAAAGTAGTGTTTGGGAAACGCGCCGGCAACGCTCGCAATTCTCATCCGCCACCTGTCCTCTCATTTTCTCGTCGCCAAACGCTCGCTCGCGCGTGCATGTGCTCCCGGCCCTCTCTAGCTTCCCCGCGCATTCGGGCGAGTTCAGCTTCGATCACTGATGGAACCCGCACCGGCGCCATCAAGTTGTGTCGCCTGTCCCGAGTTTTTTGTTCCCCTTGCTTTCCTGATTCTATCTTTCAGCGCCGCTATCGCAAATACTAATCTTGTAGCCGCTCTGCTCGCGGAGCTCCGCGCGCACCCCGCCGGGCTACGCCAACCGCGAACAGCATCGGTGCGATAAAAGGGAACTCAAGTATGAATATGCGTGATGAAAGTGCGTTTCGGTTCACCGCGGGTTCTCGCCGTTGGTTAACCCCGCGAGGCCAACCCTATCTATAATGTGAGCCGCTTCAGCCGCGGCCGCTTTTCTTCCCGAACGTCTGTGCGGACTTCTTCTCCTGGGTGGTCCCCGGCTCGCTCGACGCCCTCAACAATTTCCGCTTCGTAATCCTGTCCTTCTTCCGCGAGTTCTTCCACGCTCTCCGAATCCGCTTCCTCAACGTCAGAGAGTCCTTCAGTATCGCCTGATTGCCCGGCGGCAAAAGTGCGCTCTTGTTCGCTCTCCGGAATCAGCTCGGTGCGGCTAGAATCGAGTCCCCGCGAAAGCCGCGCGCGCTTCGCCACTGGATTCTTCGCCGTCCGCTGCTTGCCCGCCTGGACGGGCCGGCTCGTCGTTGTTTTCTTGGGGGCCGTTTTCTTGCTGGCCTTCTTCCGGTTGCGCGCTTTGTGGGAGACCGCGCGTTTCTTGCCCTTTTTCCGCTTCGCCTTCTTTTTCGCCATATAGGAAGTGTACCACCGGCGAATGCGGTGCAACAACGGGCGCAAGAGCGCGCCCGGCTGTAGCAGGCAGTTGTGCTGTTCTCTTTAGTTTCCCGAGGTTTCCCGAAATCCGGCTAGTGCGGGTACCGGCCTTCGCCGAACTTGAAAACCACTCCCGCCGATATCCACAGATTGTTCTGATGAGTTTGGAAGAAGGGCGTTCGATAGTAGTCGGCATCGAATGCACGCACCGACCAATGCCGGTTGATCACCAAATCCAATCCGCCGCCGACCTTGAACGAGAACCCGTTTTCCGAGAATTTCGGGCCCGCCTGTGTCAAATTCAGCTCCAGACGTGAAATGCCGACCAAACCTTCCGCGAACGGATTAAATATTTCAGTATCGCGGCCGGTAATAGTAGCGCGCACCAAGATGATCGCCAAAGAGCGTGGTGTTGCCGTCGAAGAGCGAGCCCCACTGTTCAGCGCCATCCGCGTAAACTTGCAGCCAGGGCGTCACATTAATCCCGATCGACCCGTAAACTCCGTGCGCATTTGGCCAACCGGACGAGTTGAACTCGGTGTACGCAAATCCGCCGCCCAGCTCCACGGTCATGCCCCGTTGCACGCCTCTTTCCGGCGTCTGCGCGCACGCAGGCAGCGCCACGCACACCAGCGCGCACGCCATTGCCAACTGCCTCAGCATTATCCCAACCTTTCCAGACCCTCAGGGCCTTCGCGACGTTTACACACAGACGCCAATCTGCGGGCGAGACACACTAAGCTGGGTTGCTTCTTAGAGTGACAACTTTCTGCGGAACTTTCAACCGCGCTTTGCGGCTTTTGCGGCGAATTCCACACCTGGTCGGAAGGACCCCTGCCGGATTCCTCGCGGGAACGTCGCCTCGCTTCTATGGCACTGCTTCGGTGGTTGCTTTTGTAGCGGCGGCCTTTAAGTCGGCACAGAATTGACGGAGGAAGTTCTTCCTACTGCGCGGCGCTTTGGCTGATGCCGACCAGCTTCTGGAATTCCGGGTCGTCGTGCAGAGCATGCAAGATCGGAATCCTTGCGCCGCCCAATTCCGGTTCCCGTAGCCAACCGCAAACGCTTTTTTCAGCGTCTCCAGGGCCTCGGCTTTTTTCCCCATGACGCCATACGTGCACGCGGCATTGTAGAGCGTGTTGGCATCGCCAGGACGAAGCGCCACGGCCGTCTGCAGATGGCGAATGCTCTCGTCCGCGTCTTGCCCGAAATAGGCGAGGTTCGAAGAGAGCAGGATGCGCGCGCGCACGTCTTCCGGCACCAGTTCCAGTTGTTGGCGCAGCACCTTGGTCATGCGCTCCCGGACGCGCTCCGCTTCCTTTTTCCGTCCCAGCCGCTCCAGCGCGTGTTGATAGGGAATATAAACGTTGTAGTCGTCCCCATTCGCTTCGATGGCCCGCTCCGCGAGCGTCGCAGCCTCTTCGTTACGGCCGGATCCGAAATACGCCCGGCCGAGGATGTTCCACGCTCCCTCGCAGTCGGCCTTGCGCTCGATGGCCCGCCACGCCAGCAGCGCGGCCTCCTCGTATTTTTTCTGTGCGTACGAGAGCCGCGCGCGCGCCACCATCACTTCCGGCAATTCCGGCCCAAGCGCCGTCGCGCGATCGCAGGCCGCTAGTCCCCGTTGAATCCAATTCGGATTCTGCTCGCGAATCTCAAAGATCAGCCCGCACAGGTGGGCAATCCCCGCGTGCGCCAGAGCGAAATTCGGATCCAGCTGGATGGCCTGCTCGAACATCTGCAGCGCGTAGTCCATGTTCTCGCGGCGCGTGTAGCTTCTTCCACGCAAGTAAAAATCATACGCCTGCGGATTTTCCGTGGGCTTGTGCGCGATGATTTTTTCCTCCTGCGGTGTGAGCGTGATGCGCAGCGCCTGAGCGATGCTCCGCGCGATTTCCTCTTGGATGGCGAACACGTCCTCCAGTTGCCGGTCATAGCGCTCCGCCCACACGGAATGCCGGGTCGAAGCCTCCACCAATTGCGCGGTGATTCGCACGCGGCTTCCGGCGCGCCGGATGGAGCCTTCCAGCACGTACGCGGCGCCGAGCTGCTGTCCCACTTGCTGCGCGGTCACCGGCTTGTCGCGGAACGCCAGCATCTCCGAGCGCGGGAAAATTTCCAGTTGCGCGATCTTCGAAATCTCCGTGACGATGTCTTCGGTAATCCCATCACGAAAATATTCGTCCTCTTTCGCCCCGCTCTGGTTTTCGAAGTACAGCACCGCCACCGATTTTTGTTTCACTGCGGCAGCCGCGTGCGCCGCCGAGCCCGATTCATTCTTCTGCACCGCGGGCCGCCGGCTCGATTCAATGTCCCGGCTCAGCCGTTTTAGGTCCGCGCGCAGTTCCGCGGCCGTCTGACAGCGCATGTCGGGGTCTTTCTCGAGCGTCTTGCTGAGAATGTTTTCCATCGCCAGCGGCAGCCGCGGGTTGAGTTCCTTCGCGGATGCCGGTGTGGAATGCAAAATTCCATCGAAAATCACCGCCGGCGTCGCGCCAGAGAAGGGAACTGATCCAGTAGCCATCTCGTAGAGCACCACGCCCAGCGAAAATAAGTCCGAGCGCGCGTCCAGCTCTTCGCCGCGCGCCTGCTCCGGAGACATATATGCCACCGTACCCATCGAGCTTCCCGGACTCGTCAGTTGCTCTTCACCAAGCACGTGCGTTTTCGTGTGCATCGACGTAATGTCGACGGATTCAGCGGAAGGTTTCGCCGACGGAGCCAGCTTCGCCAGACCAAAATCCAAAATCTTAGCCTGCCCGCGCTCCACCAGAAAGATATTCGCGGGCTTGATGTCGCGGTGGACAATTCCCTTGGAGTGCGCCCCGTCGAGCCCGTTCGCGATTTGAGTGCCGATCTCCAGCAGGTCCGAAATTTCGATGGGCTTAGCGGCAATGCGGTGCTTCAGCGTCTGGCCCTCGAGCAGCTCCATGGCGATAAACGGCCTGCCTTCGAATTCTCCAATGTCGTAAATTGTGCAGATGTTCGGATGATTGAGCGACGATGCCGCGCGCGCTTCGCGCCGGAATCGCTCGATCGCTTGCGAGTCATGGGAGATATCGTCGGGAAGAAACTTCAGCGCAACATTGCGGCCCAGGCGTGTGTCTCTGGCTTTGTACACCACGCCCATTCCTCCGCCGCCCAGTTTTTCCAGGACGCTGTAGTGCGAAATGGTGCTACCAACGATGGAGGAAGTATCGGGCACGGGCAGCACATTGTACGCTAGCACCTCAACGCTCGCAATCGCGCAACATAGGCGTTGCCTTTGTATCGGCGAATTCGTTGTCCCGATGGCGGAGGAAGCGTACGATACGCGAGTCACGGGGCCAAATCGGAAATTCCGGTCCGGACGAGAGGGGCGCGATGACCGCACTTTTGTCACGACGATCATTTCTCTCCGCCACGGGAGCCGCGCTCGTGGCGCTCCCAGTCTTGCGCCCCGCCGAGGACATTCCCCCCATGCTGGATCACGTCCTTTTGGGGATCGATGACCTCGACCGAGGCATCGCCTTCATGGAGGAACGCACGGGAGTCCGCGCGGTGTTTGGCGGCGTGCATCCGGGGCGCGGCACTCGCAACGCGCTTCTTCGCTTGGGTGCGCGACGCTATCTCGAAATCATCGCGCCCGATCCAAAGCAGAGTTCGCTCACTGCCTATCCCCACCTGCGCGAAATGCACGAGCCGCGCCTGCTGACGTGGGCCGTTCACACGGATGACATCGGCGCCCTGGCCAAGAAAGTTACCGATGCGGGCTTCGCGATTGACGGTCCGACCGACGGATCCCGCGCCCGGCCCGACGGGAAAATTCTGCACTGGAAGTCGTTCCGCCTGAAGGACGACCGCGGCGGCTTGCTGCCATTCTTCATCGAATGGAGCCGCGACTCTGTGCATCCTTCGGTCGATGCACCTCCTGGCTGCCGGCTCGTTCACTTTGCGGCTGCGAGCAGCGACCCTCGAGAACTTCGGGGCGTGGTCGCACGCCTGGGAGTGGGATTGGAGGTCGGGGAAGCGCCCAAATCGCAATTGCGGACGCGCATCGCCGGAGCCAAAGGGAACGCAGAACTTTCCTCCTGACAGCCCCACAAACCGGGACAGCCAGGATGGTTTACAAAAGCCATTAACTCCAAAGGAAAACGCGTATGCCAAAACCAGCACAGGCTCGGGTGCGCTTCGCTGAGGTTCTGAAATGATGGAACGGATTGCAGGAGCTTCGCCGCGTCCCAGGGCCCCGAGGGCTAGGGTTACCGGTCTCGTCTATTTGCTCTACTTTCTGACGGCAATATCCGCCGAGACCTTGGTTGGCCCGGGTCGGCCTGCTTTATATGACGCCGTCGACCTCATCGGGTTCGCGCTCTACATCGCTGTGACTCTGCTCTTCTATTACATGTTTAAGCCGGTGAACAGGAGCCTCTCTTTGCTCGCGGCGTTATTCAGCCTCATGGGATGCGCCAATGAAGTTCTCAGACTCTTTCATCTCGCTCCCTACAAAATCAACGCCCTGGTATTTTTCGGGCCCTATTGCCTCCTGCTCGGCTATCTCATTTTCAGGTCGACCTTCCTGCCTCGCATTCTGGGCGTGCTGATGGCGTGTGCCGGTTTGGGTTGGCTCATCTTCATGTCGCCGCTCGGAAACCATCTGTCCACCTACCTTAAGGTCCTCGGCTTCCTCGCGGAGATGTCGTTGATGCTATGGCTCATCGTGAAAGGCGTGAACGAGCAGCGATGGAAGGAGCAGGCCGGAGTAGCAAGGGCGACCATCTCGCATTAAATCGATGTTGAATCTATCGACGGAGAAATATATTTTTACGCGGGCGACGTCAAATGGCGGAAAAGTTGGCGCCATCCTTAGGAAATTTCGCCGAATATGAGAATCCACGATAACATCGTCAGTATTCCCTCGACTCCACCATGACCAAACGCGCCTCGCTCGCCGTCATCTTCAATCGCCTCGAAAAATTCTATGGCAAGCCTAAGCCCCCGCATCCCACCGATCCCTACGAGATGCTGCTGCACCGCAACTGCGGCTATCCGCAATCCGACGAACGCTGCGACAAAGGCTTTCGCGCGCTGAAAAAAGAAATCGGCCTGGCCCCGCAAAAAATCCTAGACGCGCCCGTCGCCAAGCTCCGCGAAGTCATGCGCCCCAGCGTCATGAAGCCCGAACTCTCCGCCTTTCGTCTGAAAGAAATTGCCGCGCGCGTCCTCAACGAATTCTCCGGCGACATGCGCGCCGTTCTGAAGCGCCCGTTGCCCCAAGCCAAGAAAGCTCTGAAACAATTCCCGACCGTGGGCGATTCCACTGCGGAAAAAATTCTCCTTTTCACCAAAACCGCTCCTGTCGCCGCCATTCCGTCGAACGGCGTCCACACGGCGCTGCGCCTCTTCGGCGGCGATCCCTCATGGGCCACCACGAGGTGGAACGCCGGCTACCGTTTCGCGCAACAGGCCTTGCTCGAAACGTTCCCAGAAGACCTGGACGCCCAGCTCCGCGCTTATCTTCTTCTCAAACAGCACGCGCAAGAAATTTGCAAGCTCGCTCGCCCTCTTTGCGATCAATGTCCGGTGTCGTCCGTCTGCCCCTATTTCCAGAACGATGTGCAGCGTAATGTGCAGAGCGCCCGCCGTGTATGACTCCGCTTTCAGCCGCGCTTGGCCCGCGAAGCAAACTCTCGCGCCGCCTCTGCATCGTAACCTGCAGTGAGTCGGCATTGAGTGGTGCTACACTTCGAAATTGTTCGTCGGTCCTAAGAAAAAGTTTCGTGGAGCAAGATGAATGCGCCGGCGCGTCCTCTTCGTCATCGTAATTGCGGCTCTGCTCGTCGAAATCACATCCTGCGGCGGTAGCGGCAGCCCTCCGCCCATCAGCGTCGATGTCAGCTCGAATGGCGTTACATCCGTTCCGGCGAACGGCGCCGTATTCTTCTCCGCCATGGTCAACAATAGCTCGAATCAAGCGGTCACCTGGGCCGTCCTCGGCGGTGCGGCCAATGGCGCCATCAATTCATCCGGAACCTACACCGCGCCCGCAATCGTGCCGAATCCCCCGACCGTGACCGTCACCGCTACTCCCCAAGCCAATACTTCCGTCATGGGCCAGGCCATCGTCACCGTGACCATCGGCATCAGCCTTTCGCCCTCCGTCACCAGCGTCCAGACTCTTGGCGTCACTCCATTCACAGCCACCGTGCAGGGCTCCGCAAACCAAGGCGTCACCTGGCAAGTCGACAGCGTTGCTGGCGGCACCGCCTCGGTTGGCACCATCAGCGCGAGCGGCGTTTACCAGGCTCCCGAATCCGTGCCGGTGACTGCCTCCAGCGGCCAAACCACCACCGTCACCGTCACCGCTGTCGCGCAAGCGAATTCCGCGATTTCCGCCTCCGCCACTGTCACCGTGACCACCCCCAACCAGCTCAGCCAGAATCTTCCCATCGAGCTCGGCACGTCCGGCGGCAACATCAACGACAAAACCGTCACCGAATGCGTCAGCGGCACGCTCGGCTCCCTCGTCGTTCGCGCCGGAACGCAATACATTCTCAGCAACAATCACGTTCTCGCCGACGAAGACGCCGGCACAATCGGCGACGGCATCATCCAGCCAGGCCTCATTGACACTCCCAATCCGTGCTCTTCCGCCGGATCGAATACGGTCGCGCATCTCTCGCAATTCATTAATCTCGAAGCGCCCAATCCTCCCGCCGACGCCGCCATCGCTCAGGTGGTCACATCGCCCGCCAGCGTGAACTCTGCCGGAACCATCATCGAACTCGGCGACTCCGCTCCCGGCGGCATTCCCACCGACGAAGCTCCGGCCAGCACCATTCTTCCCGTCTCCTCTCTCGTTCCCAACACCACCGCGGTTGCCAAGAGCGGCCGCAGCAGCGGCCTCACCTGCTCCACCATTGAAGCGACCAACTCCGAGGTCTCCGTCCAATACACCCACGGCCTCGCCGGCAACAGTTTCACCGTCATCTATGACAATCAAATCTCCGTCAACTTGGGCACCTTCAGCGCGGAGGGCGATTCCGGTTCGCTGATCGTCTCGCAAGCCGGCGCGCAGCCCGTCGCCTTGCTCTACGCGGGTTCATCCACCGACACGGTCGGTGCGCCCGTGGCCACCGTTCTCGCCAATCTGGGTGACACCAGCAATCCGCCGAACTTTCCCACTTTCGTGGGCCCCGCCACGCGCAACGCCGTCGCCGGATGCACTTCCTCCGGCACCGACGCCTTCGACGCCACCGCGCAAGCGGCCACTGCTGCGCCATCCGCCGCTGAACTTGCCCAGGCCGAAACCGTCAAAAATCAAAACGCGCCCACGCTGATGTCCGACCCCGCCGTGCTCGCCGTTGGCGTAGCCGGCAGCCTCGACCGCACCGACCGCGCCGCCATCGTGCTTTTCCTTCGCAAAGGCCAGCCGCTCGTGCGCGCCATTCCGCACAATGTTGGCGAAGTTCCCACGCGCGTCCTCGCCGTCAATTCGCTTCCGCAAACCGGCGTGCTCGATCAGCAATCGACCGCCGCCTTCATAAAGAGCGCTGGCGCTCCAGCGCCCGCGAACCCCACGCCGCAGCAGCTCGCCACCGCCAAGACCGTCAAGGAAAAGTACGCTGCGTCGCTGATGAAGCAGCCCGGCATTCTCGGCGTCGGCGTCACTTCCAGCCTGGACAATCCCAGCGAGCCGGCCATCCTCGTCTTCGTCGAGACCGGCAAGCCGCACAATCCCATCCCTCTCGAGCTCGACGGCGTCCGCGTCCGCGTCAAGTCCACCGACAAATTCCGCGCCTATGGCTGGGGCCACCCCAAACCACATTAGCGTTTGCGTGGCACAGGCTCTCAGCCTGTGTGCCTGCTCATGTATAACGTTGTCATCCCGAACCCAGCCCGCCGCGGCTGCGGGATGTTGGTGAGGGACTGCTGTCGCCTTTGTAGCGGCGGCCGGGTGCCCCATGCTCGCCCTGTGAGCGTGGGGCCTTTGCCTTTCTTCTTAAGTTGTCATCCTGAGCGCAGCGAAGGATCTCGCTTTTGCCTGCCCGCCGCGACTCTCGGAGTCGCGTCCCCCGCCTACGCCTGGGGTCACCCGAAGGCGCATTAGCGTTTGCGTGGCACAGGCTCTCAGCCTGTGTGCCTGCTCACGTATAACGTTTTCATCCCGAACCCAGCCGCGCCTCATGCGGATGTGGTGAGGGACCTGCTGTCGCCTTTGCCGTTTCGGGTGCCCCATGCTCGCCCTGTGAGCGTGGGGCCTTTGCCTTTCGCCTTAAAGTTGTCATCCTGAGCGGAGCGCTTTTTTGCGGAGTCGAAGGATCTCGCCTCGACGCCGCCAGCCTTTGCCTCTTTTGTCATCCTGACCCCGCCTGCCGCAGGCGGGCGAAGCGAAGCGCGCATTCTGCGCTCCGGACGCTCCTGCGAAGGATCTCGCCTCGACGCCGCCAGTCCTTGCCTCTTCTGTCATCCTGACCCTGCCTGCCGCTTGCCCGCCGCCCGCACGCCGCCTGCACGCCGTGGCGTGTGGCGTGTGGTGGGCAGGCGGGCGAAGCGAAGCGCGCATTCTGCGCTCCGGACGCTTCTGCGGGGACCTTAGGAGGTCGTGTCTTTAGCCCCGACGTAACGCAGCGGCGCATCATCCCTCCCTATTCGCGCGCCTTCTGCGCGATGTATTCCCACTCACGCAAACAGCAAGACGACGGCCAACAGCATTCACCGCGCTGCCGCGTTATACTGTCACCAGGAAATGTTTCCGAAACGGAAGCCCGTTCATCCCGGCGAGATCCTGCGCGAGGAATTCATGCGTGCTTTGGGCCTGAGTGCGAATCGTGTGGCGCTTGAACTCCGCGTTCCAGTAACGCGAATGGCGGAGATCGTCCACCAGCGCCGCGCCGTCACAGCGCTGCGTTTGGCCCGTTTGTTCCGCACCACGCCGGAATCTTGGCTCAATCTTCAGACGCGCTACGATTTGGAAATTGCCCGCGACCGCCAGGGGAGAAAAGTCGAAAGGGAGGTAAAAGGCGTGGACGCTATATCTGAAACGTAATGCGCGCCAGGAACACAAAGCCCGTCAGAAATCCGGCCAGAGAAAAATAGCCGGTCGCCAGTATCAATCGCAGTTCCGCATCATCGAGCATTCCTTGGTCCTGGTATACGCTTCCCTCGGCGCTCCCCAGGAAACGGGAACGTGCCCGATCATAGCCCCGCGAAAGCCCCATGATCGTGACGAGTGAAAACACGATGCAGATTATTAGGCAGACGACGGATACTCTTACAGAGGACACGACCGCCACAGACCGAGGCTCTCCCGTGGAGACGATAGCCGATACCAGCGACGCAGCGACCGCCGCAGCACCAATTGCGATCTCTAAAACCTTAACGTACATGCCCCGGCTGTCTCTGGAAATCCAATTCCACCCGTATTTCTTGCTGTCATGCCAAACACTGTAGACAAACCACAGCGGGAGTATGATGGCTAGAAAAACGATAACCCAGAATATCCACAGGAACATGGCCTGTATTATGTGCTGGCGGGGAAAGTCTTTCTTGTGCCCTTTTTAGTTATAGAGGAGTACACATGTTCGAGCGGGCTGAAAAGTCGCAGCACAACGCCGCGAGGGCGGTGTCTTCTGGCTCGCGGCCCTCCACGACCGCCTCCCCATTTGACTAAGTGGAATTTTGCCGCAACAATACATCAGAAATGGTCAAGAAACCTACCGTTGCTGCGCCACTCCAACCGCGAGAATTCGGCTCGCCAGAAGAGATCGAGTCGGCCATCGCTAAACTCCACCGACGAATTAAGGAACTTGGGGAACTCGATATTCCGACGTCGGTTATAACGGATAACGGAGCGGTGGACGTTGTCCGCAGCGACATTCAAAACAGCATACGGGAGATATTCGGCGAGAATTCGCCAGAATTCAGAGAACACCGAGGAATAGATATCTGGACCGGCCCATTGTTTATGGGAATGGGCAACGCTGCTTTCATCGCGGGTAGAGAGCGGGGTCGCCAGCATGCTGTCGGAATTTTGAACGGCCTCGTAAGACGCCTCGAAGAAAAACGGGGAGACATGGTTGCAGGTGAGACTCCTGCACCGTCCACATACTTTGACCGCCTGAATTTGCACCCGCGGATAGGCGACGTCTCGCGGGAACTTTTCCTGGATGGGCACCCTTGGGAGGCTGTTTTCGCCGGGTCCAAGGCCCTGATAAATTATATAAAGGAACGCTCAGGGCACCACGAACTTGATGGAGCGCCGCTTGTAAGAGCTGTGTTTTCCAGGAACGAGCCGCTTCTGGCGTTCAACGATCTCGCCAGCCAAACTGACTTAGATGAGCAGGAAGGAATGATGCATTTATTCGAAGGGGCGGTGCTGGCGATCCGAAATCCAGGCGGCCACGCCTTTCCCGAAGGTCCCGACCAAAGAGCCGTTGAGTACATTTCCTTCCTAAGTCTTCTCGCTTACAGAGTTCAAGAGGCGACACGCAGGAGGAAACCTTAACCCTCATGCCAGCCTTCAATTCACCAGTTTTACCTTGACAAAACAGTTATAAAGTGGTACACACATATCTGCGTCCTGAAAAACTTCAGGCCGCCGCCAAGAGCCGCCGCTTCCAGGCGGCTTTTCGCTTTTTATGTGCTTTTGGGAGTCTAATCGCGGAAATATGGAAAATTAGAAATCGATGCAACTCACACAAAACAAACGAGCGAGTTCATTTCTAATCGCGGAAATATCTGCTTTCAGAAAAATTCACTGCCCGTTTTCGGACGCTGAAGTCTTACTTCAAATCCTCCGGCAGGGGGTCGCCCCAAATGTAGTGCGCGAACCAGTTCCAGTTTTCCTGGGTGACCGCGCGCTGCTCCTTGGGCTTGGTGATGGGATGGCCGAAGCCCTCGTACAGGACGAACTTCACCGGCACGCCGCGATCTTTCAGTCCACGATAGAGCTCCCAGGAATCCGGCACGGGCACGCGCGCGTCCTTGCTGCCTTGCTGAATCAGCGTGGGCGTGTGCGCGTTGTTAATGTAAGTGATGGGCGAAGTCTTTTTGTAAATGGCGGGATCGCTCCACGGCGTCGCGTGCAAATACTGCCGCGTGAAGGGCGTGATGTCCGTGTTGACGTAGTAGGTCATCCAGTCGGAAATGCCCGCGCCGACCGACACGGCGCAAAAGCGGTCGCTGAACGTGGTGATGAACGCGGAAATGTATCCGCCCTCGCTCCAGCCCATCGAAGTGACGCGCTTGGGGTCGATGTAGCCCTGCGAGATGACGTAATCGACGCCGGAAATCACGTCGGCGTAATCTCCCACGCCAAGATTGCGCACGTTGAGCGCGCGGAATTTCGCGCCGTAGCCCGCGGAGCCGCGATAGTTCGGCTCCAGAATCACCGCCCCGCGCGCGGCGAAAAGCTCAACCGGATAGTAGCGATCCGGCGAACGCGTCGCGCGGCTGGTGCCCGTGGGGCCGCCGTGAATCGAAACCATCAGCGGATATTTTTTCGAGGGATCGAAATTCGCGGGCTTCATCAGAATTCCTTCGACGGGCGCGCCGTCGCCGGATTTCCATTCGATCACTTCGCGCGTCGCCAGATGGAAATTCGCGTACTGCGCGCTCATGTCGGTGAGTTTTTTCGGTGCGAAAGAATCCACGGGCGAAACGTAAACCTCCGAGAATTCATTGTCCGCAGCGCCCATGTACGCAATCGTTCCGAAATCGTGCGTAAACGAAAAACCGCCTGCAGCGATTTTATCCGGCGAGGTCACGCGCGTGATGGCCTGCGTTTGCGGATCGAGGCGGAAAAGATGATTGTAGGTGCGCTGTTCGGCCTCGAAATAAATCCCCTGTGGCGACCATTCCAGTAAGCGCGAGTCCTCGTCGAATTTCGCGGTGAGGATTCTCGGCGCGCCGCCGCCGGCGTCCACCACGTCGATCGCTGAATTCGCGTAAAAATAATAGGGATCGCCGTTCTGGCTGTTGAAGGCGATTTGCGCGCCGTCCGGCGACCACACTGGATTTTCGTTCGGCCCGGGCGCGTCGGTGAGTTTTTTGACGGATTTGTCCGCGACCGTGAGGATATAGATGTTTGCGGTGCCCCCGTCGGCGAGCGCGGGATCGCGTGTGGCGTCGAAGGCGATGCGCGTGCCGTCGGGCGACCAGCGAAAGCCCTGCACGGTGAAATCCTGGCCTGAGGTGAGGCGCGCGGGCTTGGGCAGCTCGGAGTTTTCCGGCGCGGGAACGTCGATGACCCAGAGATGCGACATGGCGTAGTCGCCGTCGATGATCTGGAAGCCGCCGTATTTTTTCACGCGGGCCTTGTGCGCGTCGGATTCGGGATCGGATGCGGTGAAGGCGATGCGCTTGCCATCGGGCGAAAAATCGAAGGAGTCGACGCCGGTTTCGACGTTGGTGATTTGGCGGGCTTCGCCGCCATCCGGTGAAATCAAGTAGAGCTGCGAGGTATCTTTTTTCGCGTCGGGCAGGGAAGATTCGCGCGAGGAGAGAAACGCGAGCCATTTGCCGTCGGGAGACCAGGTGGGACCAGTGCTGGATTTCTTGCCTTCGGTGAGCGCATAGGTTTGGCCGGTGGCCAACACGCTGATCCAAATTTGCTGCACGAATGCGTTTTCGTCCCAGTCGGTATGGGTGAGCTGGTAGGCGACGAAGCGGCCGTCGGGCGAAATTTGCGGATTGGAGACGGATTTCATTTCCATGGCTTGCTGGATGGAGGGGACGGAGGGAGCGGGATTGTCCGTCGAATTGGATTGGGCTGCGGCGATGCTGGGCAGAAGGGCGATTGCGAGGAGCAGAAAATAAACTTGCGCGTGTCGTTTGGTCATTGGAGCGGCTCCGATCGTTCGCGGCAATTGCGCGCGAGGTGCGTGGCGCGCCTGCAACGAATGCGCGGAGATAATACAGCAAACGAATTGCCGCGGAGAAAGTTTTCGCGCGCGAAGTGCAGCCACGAAGAAGGCAACGCGCGTATACTGTGCACTTTCTGGCAAGGAGAAAACATGAAGCGACGACCGATTGGGTGGTGCATTGCGGCGTGCTTCGTTGCGGTATGCGTTGCGCCGCGCGTGCGTGCGGCGGATTTGCAGTTGATTCCTCAGCCGCGCGAAGTGAAGGAAATGGGAGGGGCGGCGTTTGCGATCACGCGACACACGAGAATCGTGGTGGACGATAAATTCGGGCGGGAATTTCAAGGCGCGCAAATGCTTTCGGAAGAAATCGAACGTTGGACGGGATGGAAGCTGAAAGTTTCCGACGTGCGCGAGATGCCCAGCGGGTCGGATTTCATTTACATCGGCGACGCGACGAAAGATTCGAAATTGCGCGAGGCGTTGGGCACGTCGGAGCTGGCGATGCAAAACGGATTCGATGCGCAGGGCTATGCGATTTCAGCGGATGCTCACCGGATTGTGGTGGGAGGAGCGAGCGAGCAAGGCGCGTTCTATGGCGTGCAGACGCTGCGGCAGTTGCTGCGGCCTGCGAATGTGAATGACGCAAATACAAAAGCAGATTCCTCACCGCCATCCGCGGCAAGGGCCGCCGCCGCTGGGTTCGGAATGACAACGCCTATAAGTGAGTTGGAATGTCCGGCGGTGGCGATTCGAGATTGGCCGGCGATAAAATGGCGGGGCGTCAGTATCGATGTGAGCCGGGGGCCGATTCCGACGCTCGCGTTCATGGAGAATCAGATCCGCGTGCTCGCGGGCTACAAGCTGAATATGTACGCGCTGTATATGGAAGACGTTTTCACGGTGGCGGGGAATCAGATTTTTGCACCGGCGGATGCGCTGACGCCCGAAGAAATCAAGGAATTGGTGGCGTACGCAACGAAATATTACGTGACGATTGTGCCGGAGCTGGAGACCTATGGGCACGTGCACAATATCCTGCGCTACGATTTGTACAGCGACCTGGCGGAAATTCCGCATGGCTCGGTGCTGACGCCGACGCAGCCCGGAACGTACGACTTGCTGGGAAAAATGATTGCGGAGATGGCGCCACTGTTTCCCGGGCCGTTTTTTCATATTGGCGCGGACGAGACGTTCGAGCTGGGGCAGGGCAAAACGAAGCAGTTGATTGCAGAGAAAGGTCTCGGGCCGGTTTACCTGGCGCATATCGCGAAGCTCGATGAAATGCTCAAGCCGTTTCACAAGCAGACGATGTTCTGGGCGGACATTGCGGAGAAATTTCCGCAGTTGCTCCCGACGTTGCCGAAAGATTTGATCGCGGTGGTGTGGACGTACGACGACGCGCCTTCGTATGACAACCGGCTGAAGCCGTTTCAGGATGCGGGCTTGCCGCTTTTTGTTTCGCCGGGAATCACCAATTGGCGGCGCGTGTATCCGGACTTCAACGCGTCCCTCACGAATATTCGCAATTTGACGCGCGACGGGCAGAAGTATGGCGCGCTGGGAATGTTGAACACAGACTGGAAGGACATGGGCGAGGAGTTGGGCGGGATGGATTGGCCGGGCTTGGTGTTCGGCGCCGCGTGTGGCTGGCAGGCGGGCGAATCGTCGATCGAACAATTTCGCGACAGCTACGATTGGGCGTTTTACAGAAACACGGACCACACGTTTGAGGAGATCCTCGACAAGCTGGCGGCGACGGACACGCTGCTCGATGGCGTGAAGCTGGAGGGCGCGCATGTGGCGTATTTCTGGGCCGATCCGTTTTCGACGGTTGGCGCGGAATATGCGGACACGGCGGCGCCGGTGACGCGCGAGATGCGCGTGGATGCGGAGCGCGCGTGGGAATCGTTGCTCGAGAATCGCGCGAAGGCCCGCGCGAATGCGGACACGCTGGATGATTTGATTTTTGCGGCGCAGCGGCTGGACGTGCTGGGAATGAAGTTCGAGTACACGCAGGAGATGAGCGAAGCGTATTGGGATGCGTACATGAACATGGGAAATACGGGAAAAGTGCTCGACGATTTGGAAGTGATCAGCTCGATCAACGGCGATTTGCAGGACCTGCGCGAGAAGATGACCGAATTGCGCGGAGAATATGCGCCGCGGTGGCGCGCGGAGAATAACGAGGCGTGGCTGAGCAACGTGCTGGTGCGTTACGACGCGCTGACGAATATTGTGCAAACGAAAATCGACACGATCAATGCGCTCGAAGATAGTTTTCCGCGCGTGAAAGAGCTGCCGCCGCCGGAAAGTCTGGGATTTTATTGGCGGCCCGCCCCACAGCCGGTTCATTGATATCCAGCTTCGGCATCGCTTTCCGTCATTCTTCGGAATGAAAAGCCAAACAAACGGACTCCAAAAACCGGAGACGCACAAAACGGCGCTAACTAATGGGAGGGCTGGTGTTCGGTGACTGGCTGGGCGGGGACAGGAGGCACCGCAGCGTGCAGCCCGCCGCCAAAGAACCCCTGCCGAGCCAGCTTGAGGATTGTGCGGCGATTTTCGAGAATGGCCTTGAGCCATGCGAAGCGGCCCATTTGCGGGAAATAAATTCCGCGAAAACAAAGACGGGCGATCAGAATGTTGATGCGATAACCGAGTGGTTTGTAGTTGTAGGAATCGACGGCCTTTCCGATGGCCTCGGGGCTGTAACAGCTGAGCCAGGCCTTGCGTACTTCGTCGTGAGCTTCTTCGATGCTCATCTTCAGCGGCGTATGCGCCATGGCGAAGGGTATGAATTCTTGCCAGTGCTTGACACGCGTGAGGCGCCCGGCGGCTTCGAGCCTTTTGTAAAGCGGCGTGGCAGGCAATGGCGTGAGCAAGCCGAAGATGGGCAGCCCCGGAGGCCAAGTGCGAATTTGCTGCAAAGTTCGCTCGGCGACGCCAGGAGTGTCATTGTCCATGCCAAAGATGAAGGAGGTAATGGCAAAAACGTTGCGGTGGGCCAGGCGTTCGAGGACGGCGGCGTACTCGCCCGGCTTGTTGAAGCCTTTCTTGACGTCGGCAAGATTGGCGGGATCGATGGATTCCATTCCGATGAAGATCCATTTGCCTCCGGCAGCCGCAATCAGATCAACCAACTCCTCATCGCGCAGGAGATTGGCGCTGATCTGCGCGACCCAATGGACTTGGGCGTTGGCGGCGATGATGTCTCGCAACAACGATTTTGTGCGCTTGATGTTGATGGCGAAATTATCGTCGATGAAAAAAACGGCAATCTGGCCACCTTCCTCGCGTGCACGCGCTTTGAGAAGCAATAGTTCGTTGACCACGCTTTCATTGGTGCGAAAGCGGATGGAGTCACCAAAGAATCCGGTGACCGTGCAAAATTCGCAGCCATAAGGACAACCGCGACCGGACTCGACGGGAATAATCCGGAAAGTTCCCCAACCCGCGCCCACGCGCTTCAGCAGGGGATGCAATACGCCCGGGAGCAAATTGAATTGCTCGAGCTTGATTTTGTCCCAGGGAATCTTCGGATAGGATTGCAGCGATGGTTTGCGCTCCTGGCCGAAGTCGTCGACTGGAGCATAGACTTCCTTGAGGGCGCCGCGCGCGGCATCTTCGACAATTTTGGGCCAAGTCTCGTCGGCTTCGCCCAGAGCGACCGCGTCGGCATGGCGTGCGCCGCCGTCCCGGCCCAGAGCCTCATCGGCCATTTCAGTAACGTGAGGGCCGCCCATCACGACTTTTACGCCGGCGGCGCGCACCGCGTCGGCCATGCGATAAGCCTTGGCAATCATCCTGGTCATGGCGCCGATGCCAACCAAACCGATATTTTGTTCACGAACGTAGCGGGCGATGCCTTCTTCATCCATGTGCTGGGCGTTGCCGTCAATGAGCACTACTTCGTGGCCAGGCGGCGTGAGCGATTGGAGAAGAAACATCCAGAGGTGCGGCATGAAGTTACGGGTTACAGCGTTATCCGGGTTATACAGTAAAATTTTCATTAAGATGCGGAGGTGGTGAGTTAACCACAAGCGATCCAATCGAGCAATCTAAAAAAGCGGCGGCTGTTCGTATGAAGTCACTTCTCAATCAGGGGCAACAGCGGAAGCTCGCTTTTTTCGCCTGGCGTAAGCGCGGGTGGATTTGTTGGGCGGATAGGTGATTTGCGTGCCGCGGACGCGGGCGAATGGCGTGAGCTTGTGAAGATTGGCGCGCGTCAGAGTCATGATGTGTTTGACGGCATGGCCGCGAACGGTGAGCGCGTCGGCGATGAGCGAGCGATGGCAGCGCCAGGGAACCGCTTCGGCGCACATGATGGCGCAGAGCTTTGTCTGGGCGAGTTTTTCGAGACGCGCGAGAGCGGCGGCGAATTCGGGAGTTTGCATGTAGTCGGCGAAACCGCGAAAGCTGGAATTGTTCCAGCCGGTATTGACGGAGTCAGGGCGCGTGCGGCGCAGGCCGCCGAGTTTTGGAAGATGCGTGTAGGCGATGTGCGCGCGGCGAACGGACACGGCGAGGGCGTCACGATTGAATTGCGGATTGTGGCGCGAGCGCGGAATGGTGCGCACGTCGACGAGGCGCTTGACGCCGTGAGATTTGAGGAGCGCGAGGAATTCGTCGATGGGATGATTGGAATGGCCGACGGTGAGGATGAGCGGTTTCATGTCGAAAGGTTACACCTGAATCGGCGCTATTTTTCGTATTCGCGGCGCGCATTCTCTTCGATCTGGCACAGAGCACTTTTTGTCTGAGTCAGATCAGTCTCGAGGACCGACACCGAGAAATGCACTAGAGGACGGCGTTTTACGATTGGAGACAAGAGCGGAACCATGGCGAAGAACATCGAAATCCATGAGGAAGCCCGCCGTTCAATGGATTCCTTGCAGTGGGAGGGAATTTGCGCCGAGTCGAGGGCCGCAAGAACCCGGTCCAGTTCTCGCCTATCACTGCCTTCCCACGCGGTCGCAACGGAGACAGCGTCGGCGTCCTCGCGTGAAAATACGAGAGCTATATGGCAATCAGTGCAGATTGAAACGCCCTGGCGGTATTCAGCCTTGCAAAGAGGGCAGTACATGATGGGGCGAGAGTGTACTCGCACTTTCGCTTTCGTGCAGGCTTATTTGACGGGCAGGATGCCACGCGTGCGGAGGCCGTCGAGCAGAAAATGAAGATAAAGAAGGCCGGCGTAGTTTTTCCAGGGAGCGAGAAGTTTACGGGTCGTCGCATAGTCGGGGCGCTTGCGGAGGCGAAGGTGCTTCTGAAGATTGTTCCAGCCGCCCACATCATCGCCGGGGAAAATATGGAGGCGACCCATGCCGCGAAGGAGCGCGTATTCAGCGGACCACCGGCCGACGCCGCGAATGGCGAGGAGCCTTTCGAGTGCAGCGGCGTCGTCAAGCTCACGGAAAGATTCGAGGTCCAGTTCGCCGGAGGCAACAGCGCGGCTCAGTTCGAGAATCGAGCGTTCTTTCTGATGGCTGTAGCCGAAGGTGCGAAGCGTGCCAGGAGAAACGCTGGCGAGGTCGGCGGGGGATGGGCAGGCGTGGATGGAGGAGTCTTCGAGAGGAGAGCGACCGAAATTTTCGATGAGGCGATTCAAGAGCATGATGCCGACGTCGAGCGAAACTTGCTGGCAGGAAATGGCGTTGAGGAGCGCTTCGAAGATTGTGGGATAGCGCGGAGGTTTGAAGCCGGCGAAGGCGGCAATGAGAGAGCGCATGGTTTTCTGTTTTGCGGCGAAGGAGTAAAAATCGCGGAGATCGATTTTGAGGCCGAGCATGCGTTCGAGGGCGGAGCGCAAGATGGCCTGGATTTCGTGGGCAGAACGCATCCCGTGTGCCGTGACAATGAGGCGAGGGTGCGCGGCGGAGCCGATCTGCTCGACGGCAACTTCAACGACTTGGCTGCCGATTTCTCCATCGAGCACAAGCACGCGGCGATAAATGTGCCCGTCCCAGCGGTCGAGGATGTTTTCCGGGCGACGGCGCAATGCCCATGCCGTGAGGTCCAGGCGGAACGGCGGGATAGGATGAAGCGTGAAAGAAAGCGAGGAAGACGAGGGCGCGATTGGTGCGGAAGGCGCGCGGAGAAGATGCGCGGCGCGATTCTCTGAGCCCTTGGCCATGTTGGTATCATCTACCGTAAGCGCGCAGAGATGCAATTGTGAGTCGTCGGGCGCGCGAGATGATGCTGTGCTGTGAATCGAAGACGGGCGGAGGCAACTACGATGGCGGTTGCGATGAAATTGAAGGAACGAAAGGAAATTGCAGAAGGGACGATGGGTTTTGGGCTGGAGAAGCCGGCGGGATTTGAGTTCAAGGCCGGACAGGCGATGGAAGTGAAGCTGAACCATCCGGCGGAAACGGATGACGAGGGAAATGTGCGGGCGTTCTCGATTGCCAGCGCGCCGCATGAGCCGGATATTTTGTTTGCGACGCGCATGCGAGATACGGCGATGAAGCGGTCGTTGAAGAAGATTCCGCTAGGAACGGAATTGGAGGTCGATGGGCCGTGGGGCGACTTGAAGCTGCACACGCGCGCAGCTCGGCCGGCGGTTTTTATTGCGGGCGGAATCGGAATTACGCCGTTTCGTAGCATGGCGCTGGACGCAGCGAAAAATAAGTTGGCGCACAAGATTTGGCTTTTCTATTCGAACCGGCGTCCGGAGGAAGCGGCGTTTCTGGACGACCTGGCGCGCGCGGAGCAGGAGAATCCGAATTTCAAAGTGATTGCGACGATGACGGAGATGGAGAAATCGTCGCGACCGTGGCGAGGGAAAAGAGGGGTTGTCACAAAAGAGCTCTTGACGGAATCGATTGGAGATTTGAGCGCGCCGATTTTTTATCTTGCGGGGCCAGGAGGAATGTTGAAAGCGATGCACAAGCTGCTGCTGGATGCAGGAGTGAGCGAAGACGATATTCGCGCCGAGGAGTTTGCGGGGTATTAGAATTGGTGAAGGATGGGAGGTGGATGGTTGGCTGAGGTGACGGCGCTTTTTTTCGACATTGGCGGGGTGCTGTTGACGAACGGCTGGGACCGCGATTCGCGGATGGCGGCGGCAAAGAAGTTCCATTTGGATTGGAACGATTTCGAGGACCGGCACGAATTGCTGCTGGACGCATTTGAGGCAGGGCGCGTGGGGCTCGAAGAATATCTGGATCGGGTTATTTTCTATTGCAAGCGCGATTTTACGCGGCAGGAATTCAAGGATTTCATTTACGGGCAAGCGCGAGAGATGCCGGAATCGCTGGAAGTGATGCGGCGGCTAGCGAAGCCGCGGCGATATTTGATCAGCGCGCTGAACAATGAGTCGCGGGACCTGAATGCGTATCGCATCGAACGATTCCATCTGCGAGAGTATTTTGATGTGTTTCTGAGTTCATGTTACCTGGGAGTGCGCAAGCCGGACAAAGCGATATATGAACTGGCACTGAGCATCACGCAGCGCAAGGGCGAAGAGTGCGTGTTCGTTGACGACCGGGCATTGAATCTGGAGTGCGCGCGGGAGCTGGGAATGCACACAATTCAGTTCAAGGATGCAGCGCAACTCGAAAAGGAACTGGGGCAATTGGGCGTGGCGATTGGGCCGGCCTAAGAGTTTTTCGGGTTGTGCGCCTGCGTCCGCGGTCCTGGCTGAGGCATCGAAACTAAGGGGAGAAAATGGCAGAGGGCATCGAGCCGCACCTATTTGTAATTCTTGGCGCCACGGGAGATTTGACGGGGCGCAAACTGCTGCCGTCGTTGAACGGGCTGATCGCGAGAAATGCGCTGGGGCCGAAGAGCCTGATTCTCGGCGTCGGAGTGGAGACGGAGTTCAATGACCAGAGCTTCCGCGAAAAGTGCCGCAAGGACTTGGCGGACGCGAAGATTCCGCAGGAGCAGATCGCGCAGACGGTATCGGACAAGAGGCTTTTCTACCAGACGATTGGAAAAGGGACGGGCGAGGATTACAAGAAACTCGGGCAGCGAATCGAAGCAAATCGAAAAAGACAACGGCCTGCCGGGGAACCGCGTTTTGTATCTGGCGCTGCCGCCGAAAGTGTTTCCTTTGGCGATTGCGGGGCTGGGAGACGCGGGGCTGAACAAAAGCAAGGGCTGGACGCGGTTGGTAATCGAAAAGCCGTTTGGACGCGATCTGAAGTCAGCGCAAGATCTGAACAAGGTGGTGCACGAGAATTTCGAAGAGAAGCAGGTCTACCGCATCGACCATTATCTGGGAAAAGAGACGGTGCAGAACCTGTTGGTATTCCGCTTTGCGAATTCGCTATGGGAGCCGCAATGGAATCGCGACCGAATCGAAAGCGTGGAAATCACGGTGGCGGAATCGCTGGGCGTGGAGCATCGCGCGGAGTATTACGAAGGCGCGGGCGCGTTGCGGGACATGGTACAGAACCACCTGACGCAACTGACGACGCTGACGGCGATGGAAGTGCCGGAAGCGTTTGAGGCGAATGCGATCCGGCGCGAAAAAGTGAAGGTGCTGCATTCCGTGCTGCCGATCAAAACCACGGATGTGGTGCTGGGGCAATACGCGGCGGGGAAGATCGACGGCAAGGATGTGCCGGCATATCGCGACGAGCCGGGCGTGGCGAAAGATTCGCAGATAGAGACATTCGTGGCGATGCGGCTCAATATCGAGAATTGGCGGTGGCACGGCGTGCCGTTTTTCCTGCGGACAGGGAAGCGGCTGGCGAGCCGGGCGAGCCAAATCGTGGTGAATTTCCGCCGGCCGCCGGTGTGGATCTTCAAGCCGTTCGACGGCAACGCCATTCAGGCGAATGCGCTGGTGATCGCGATTCAGCCGGATGAAGGATTCGATCTGTATTTCGAGATCAAGGCGCCGGGGCAAGGCGTGAAAATCCAAAGAAGCGATTTGCATTTTCGGTACTCGGAAGAGTTCAAGCAAATCCCGGACGCTTATGAGACGCTGCTGCTCGATGTGCTGCAGGGCGATCCGACGCTCTTTGTGAGCGACGATTGGGTGGAAGCTTCGTGGAAGCTGTACACGCCGCTGCTGGAAAACAAGCCGAAAGTGGCGCCCTACGCGGCGGGGAGTTGGGGACCGGCGGAGGCGGATGCGCTGCTGAGCGATCTGGGACGGACATGGACCAAGGCGTAATCAAATTTGGGCGTGTCTTCGCTGACCTGGACGCGCTGAGCCACGCCGCGAGCGAAGAATGCGTGCGCGCCGCAAACGAGGCGGTGAGCGGGCGCGGGCGCTGTTTGATTGCGCTTTCGGGAGGGCACACGCCGGAGCGCGCGTATCAGATTTGGTCGACGGAGTATCGCGAGAAGATGCCCTGGGCGAAGACGCACTTTTTCTGGGGAGACGAGCGCTTCGTTGGCGCGGATGATCCGACGAGCAACTATCACATGGCGCGCGAGACGTTGTTTAAGAATGCGCCTGTGCCGCCGGAAAACATTCATCCGATTCCGACGAGTTTTTCGCAGCCCGATGAGGCCGCGCGCGAATATGAAGCTGTGTTGCGGACGTTTATTGCAGAAAGCGGACCGTCCTTTGACGTAATGTTTCTAGGGCTGGGCGTCGAGGGGCACACGGCCTCGCTCTTTCCTGGATCGCCTGCGCTGGCAGAGGAGAAGAGATGGGTTGTGGGCGTGCGGGCGCCGGCAGAGCCTCCGGTGCGAATCAGTTTGACGTTTCCGGTGCTGCGGCGGGCGCGCGCGACGTATTTTCTGGTGGCGGGCGCAGACAAACAGGGAATTGTGGCGACGTTGAGGCGGGGCCCATCTTCAGAGACGCAGAGGCTGCCTGTCGCGATGCTGCGGCCAGAAGGCGAAGCGATCTGGTTCCTGGATAAGGCTGCCGATGGGGCGTTGTCGCAGAAGCGCGCGTAGCCGCCTCCATGTTTGCGTTGGGTGTCGGAGCCGATTAGCCCTTCTGCACCGATACGGTCAGGTTGTGAAAATCAAGAGTGAGAATCGCGTCGCGGAAAAGCTCGATTCCAACCGTGGCGTCGAACAGGCCATCGGGTTCGTGAACGCCGGGCGTGGGGAAATAAACCCTGCTGCTGGCCCCGGCAAGTGAAATACCCTTGAAACCCTCTTCTCGCGCAGGCGCGAATTTCATTTTCACGCCGCCGTCGGTATAGGGAAAAGTGCGGGTTTCGGTGGCCTTAGCCTCATTCGATAGCCCTAACTTGTCGATGGAAGCAGAATAGACGAGCAAGCTGCCGGAGTACTGCGAGTCGATTTGTGCGGTGACCGCGTGGCCGTTAATGTCAAACCCCTTGGCAACGACGATGGGCGGCCCGTGCTTGCCAAAGGTGATCAGTGAAAAAGAATCGCACGCGCCGGCGCAAGGAACGGGGGCCGAAATCAAATCTGAAACGCGCAGGCGGTGTGCGTGGAAATCCATTTGCAGCACACGGTCCTTGAAGGCCGCGTAAGTGAGCAGGCCGGCTGCGTGAGGCAACTGATTTTGCGCGATCATGGCGGCGACACCCATCGTCAAGACATGAACGCCCGAGAGCGTGAGGTCTCCCATGTTCAGCGTGGGAATGGTTGCTCGAAAAATATCCTTGGGCCAACCCGCCTGGTCGGGTGTGTACGGCTGCAGGCCGAGGGTCTTCGCTGTGTCGGTATCGAGGACAGATGATTGATCCCCGGTGTCGATGAGAAGGCGCACAGGCGCCGCATCGCCGATGCGGACTTCGATGCAAGGCATACCGTCGCACTCCAGCATGGGGACATCGGCGGCCCAGTGAAGCGATGGCTGAGACGCGGTAGCGGCTTGCGAAGCGGGCGTTGCCAGCGCAACCGGCGACAGCGCGAGGAGCGCTGCGGTGGCCGCGATGAGACAGAAGGCTCGTGAGACAATCGCTTTTGCAGGAATGTTCATATGCTCCCTTTCACCGCAGGCTCGTTTGCCAAGCCTGTGTCCAACGGGCACCCAGAACGCGCCAGGGCCGGTTTGCATCCTATATTAACGGACGCCGAAACGAAACGTTGACGCGGCCTGGCATGAATTCGGCATTGGCGGAACGGCGGCAGCGTGGTATATAGAGGTGCAGCAAGGAATGGTAGACAAAACTAGCCCCAATTTTGCTTCCTCGATTGAGCAGCAGCAACCTTCTTCCTTTGGCCGTGAATTAAGAGTTTGGGGTCGCGACGTAGCTGTTGCGATGACGCTGGCGCTGGTGATTATTGTGTTCCTGTACCAGCCGGTGAAGGTGGAAGGAACAAGCATGGCGCCGTTGCTGAGCGATCAGGAGCGGATCTTCATTAACAAGTTTGTGTACCGTTTTGAGCCAATTCATCGCGGCGACGTGGTTGTTTTCTGGTATCCGTTGGACCGGTCAAAGTCGTTCATCAAACGGGTGATCGGATTGCCGGGAGACACCATCGATATTCGCGCGGGGCAGCTCTACGTGGACGGCAAGCGCATTGCGGAGCCTTACGTTCCGCCGAGTTATTTCGACGATTCCAGCTACGGGCCGATTCAAATTCCGCCGGATCAATATTTCGTGATGGGCGACCATCGCGACAGCTCAAATGATTCGCGAATTTTCGGGCCGGTGCCGCGAAAGTTTATTTACGGGAAGGCTGTGTTCGCGTACTGGCCGTTCCGTCAATTTGGAGAAATTTCGGCGCCGTGAATGCGCAACCAAAATGAGCAGCGAAACTGGTATAAGATGAGCCGCAACGGAGGACACACTGCAGCAGTCGCACGAGGGAAGCGCGATACTCGCGCTCGAGGACGGAAGAGTATTTAAAGGGCGCGCGGCGGGCGCCCGTGGCCGCCGCGGCGGCGAAGTTGTTTTCAACACCAGCCTTACCGGATACCAGGAAGTCTTCACGGATCCCAGCTATGCCGGACAGATTGTCTGCCTGACGTATCCCCACATAGGAAATGTTGGCGCGAACGTGGACGATGAGGAATCGGCGCGTCCGTACATCGAGGGGTTGGTGGTGCGCGATTTTTCGCAGATTGCGTCGAACTGGCGAGCGAGCGAGACGGCGAACAACTATCTCGAACGATACAAGATTCCGGTGATCTGGGACATTGATACGCGGGCCCTGGTGCGGCATCTGCGAACGGCGGGGGCGCTGCGCGGAGTGGTGTCGACGGATGGAACCGCGCCGGAAAAACTCATCGAAGAGGCGCGCGCGTTGCCGTCGATGGCCGGACAGGAGCTGGCGAGCCAAGTGAGTTGCGCGAAGCAGTATCGCTGGGTGCGCGGGTCGATTCCGCTGGCGGCGAGTTACACAACGAACTACCCAACCGGTAGCGCGAGCGGTGCGGGAGCGCGACGGTACCGGGTGGCGGCGTACGATTTTGGCATCAAGCAGAACATTTTGAGGCTGCTGGTGGATCACGGCTGCGATGTGACCGTGGTGCCAGCGGCAACGTCGGCGGAAGACGTGCTGGCGATGAAGCTGGATGGTGTTTTTCTGTCGAATGGGCCGGGTGACCCGGAGCCGGTCACGTTTGCGGTGCAAAATATTCGCAAACTGATGGGCCGCGTGCCGATTTTTGGGATTTGCCTGGGGCACCAATTGTGCGGGCTGGCGCTCGGCGGCAAGACATTCAAATTGAAATTCGGGCATCACGGGTCGAATCATCCGGTCAAAAATTTGCTGACGGAAAGGGTGGAAATCACCGCGCAGAATCACGGCTTTTGCGTGGACCCGGATTCGCTGCCATCGAGTGAAGTGGAAATCACGCACGTGAACTTGAACGACCACACGAATGAAGGCATGCGGCACAGGTCGCTGCCGATGTTCAGCGTGCAGTATCACCCGGAAGCGTCGCCGGGGCCGCACGACGCGCGGTATTTGTTCGAGCAGTTTGTTGAAATGATGGAAGGGCGAGAATGACAATGCCGGGCGAACGGGCGCTCAGTACACTCCAGGAAATTGCGCAGGCTCTCGGCGACCTGCCAAGCCTCACACGAAATGAGTTGGACAAAATCCGATGCTCTATCCAGCACCTCACCCCTAATGAGCGCGATCGCTACTTTTCTGAGCTTTTTCTTTTGTTGGCCGATGACCTTGTATCGGTCCATGGCGCGCTGAATGAAAATCGGAGCGCGATAGAGCAGTTTGACGAATCGAGCCGAAGACTCAATCGATGGCTAATAAGACTCACCGTCGTCCTCGTGGTTCTGACGCTTGTAATTGCCGGATTCACGATCGTGCTAGCCGTCAAGAAATGAGCACATTTAAGTGAAATGAGCAAACGCACGGACATAAAGAAAATCATGATTATCGGCTCGGGGCCGATTGTCATCGGGCAGGCGTGCGAGTTCGACTACTCGGGCACGCAGGCATGCAAGGCGCTGCGCGACGAGGGATATGAAGTGGTACTGGTGAATTCGAATCCCGCGACGATCATGACGGACCCGGAGATTGCGGAGCGCACGTACATCGAGCCGCTGACGAAAGAATATCTGGAGCTGATCATTGCGCGCGAGCGGCCCGACGCGCTGCTGCCGACGGTCGGCGGCCAAACAGGATTGAACACCGCAGTGGAGCTGGCGGAAAGCGGGATTCTGGAAAAGTACGGAGTGAAATTAATCGGGGCGTCGATGCGCTCGATTCGCGTGGCCGAGGATCGCTTGCAGTTCAAGGATGCCTGCCAGCGCGTGGGGCTGGAAGTGCCGGCTTCGGCGGTGGTGAAAGACATTCCGACGGCGGTGAAGCTGGCCGACGAGCTGGGATATCCGGTGGTGATACGGCCTTCGTTCACGCTGGGAGGGACAGGCGGGTCGATTGCGTATAACCGCGAGGAATTTTCGGAAGCGATTTCGCGGGCGCTGGACGCGAGTCCGGTGCATGAAGCGCTGATCGAAGAGTCCGTGCTGGGCTGGAAGGAATTCGAGTTGGAAGTGATGCGCGATTGCCGCGACAACTTCGTGGTGATTTGCTCGATCGAGAATTTCGATCCCATGGGGATTCATACTGGAGATTCCATCACCGTGGCGCCGGCGCAAACGCTGACAGACAAGGAATATCAGCGGATGCGCGACGCGGCGGCGATGGTGATTCGCGAGGTCGGAGTGGAAACGGGCGGATCGAATATTCAATTCGCCATCGATCCGCAGACGGGGCGCATGGTGGTGATCGAGATGAATCCGCGCGTCTCGCGCAGCTCGGCGCTAGCGAGCAAGGCCACGGGATTTCCGATTGCGAAAATTGCGGCGAAGCTGGCCGTGGGCATGACGCTCGACGAGATCCCGAACGACATTACGAAGAAAACGCCGTCCTCGTTTGAGCCGACGATTGATTACGTGGTAGTGAAGATTCCGAAGTGGCAGTTTGAGAAATTCCCCGGCGCGGATACGACGCTCACGACACAGATGAAGTCCGTGGGCGAAGTGATGGCCATCGGCCGCACTTTCTCGGAGGCGCTCGGGAAGGGGATCCGGTCCCTCGAGCCGCATTCGCCGTGGCGCCCGCCGGCGGAAATTGTCGACGCGGTGCTGCGCGAAAAGCTGCACACGCCGGGGCCGGATCGAATTCATTGGCTGCTCACGGCGTTGCGGCGGGGAATGGCAGTCGAGGAGATTTCCGAGCTGACGAAAATCGATGAGTGGTTTCTACGTCAGATGGAGAAGGCCGTCGCGGTGGAAAAAGGAGTGGCGGCGACAAGGATCGGCGATATTTCCGCGGAGATGCTAAAGGTAGCGAAACGCAGCGGGATCAGCGATGAACAACTGGCGCAGATCTGGAGCACGACGACAAGCGCGGTTCGCGAGGCGCGAGCGAAGCACAGCGTGCGGCCGGTGTTCAAGCGCGTAGACACGTGCGCGGCGGAATTCGAATCGTTCACTCCGTACATGTACTCGACCTACGAAGAAGAGGACGAGGCGGACACAAGCGAGAAGCGCAAGATCGTGATTTTGGGCAGCGGACCAAATCGCATCGGACAGGGGATCGAGTTTGATTATTGCTGCTGTCATGCAGCGTTCGCGTTGAAGGAGGACGGCTACGAAACGGTGATGGTGAATTGCAATCCGGAGACGGTATCGACGGATTACGACACCGCGGACCGGCTGTATTTTGAACCGTTGACACTCGAGGACGTGCTTTCCGTGATTGAACGGGAAAAGCCCGAAGGTGTGATTGTGCAGTTCGGCGGGCAGACGCCACTGAACCTGGCGCTGGATTTGAAGCGCAATGGCGCACCGATTATCGGCACAGCGCCGGAATCGATCGACCTGGCGGAAGATCGCAGGCGATTCGGGAAACTGCTCGATGAGTTGAAAATTCCGCAGCCGCGAAATGGAACCGCGCTGACGCCGGAAGAAGCGGTTAACGTTGCCAAGACGATTGGTTTGCCGGTGTTGGTGCGGCCGAGCTATGTGTTGGGCGGACGCGCGATGGTGATTGCCTACGACCTGAAAACGGTGGAGGAGTGCGCCGCGCAAGCGGTGAGGCTCGGCAGCGGTTCAAGCGCGGATCGGCCGATCCTGGTGGATCAGTTCCTGGAAGAGGCGATTGAGGTCGACGTGGACGCGCTGGCGGATGGAACAGACGTGGTTATCGCGGGAATCATGGAGCACATCGAAGAGGCCGGGATTCATTCCGGGGATTCATCTTGCGTGCTGCCGTCCGTGACGCTGAAGCCCGAGGTGCTGGCGCGGATTCGTGAATATACGGCGAAATTGGCGAAAGCGCTGCGCGTGGCTGGGCTGATGAATGTGCAGTATGCAATTCAGCGCGACACGGTTTACGTGCTGGAGGTGAACCCGCGCGCTTCGCGAACCGTGCCGTATGTGTCGAAGGCCACCGGCGTGCCGCTGGCGAAAGTGGCGGCGCGGCTGATGACCGGACGAAAGCTGCGCGATATGGATTTGTCCGTCGCGGATTTCGACGGAGTCGTGGAACTGCGCAGCAAGGAATATTACTGCGTGAAATCACCGGTATTCCCGTTCAGCAAGTTCCGCGGCGTGGATACGATTCTTGGGCCGGAGATGCGCTCGACAGGCGAAGTGATGGGAATTTCGCCGAACTTCGGACTGGCATTCGCGAAGGCACAATTGGCCGCAGGGCAGAGGCTACCGAAAAAGGGCACCGTCTTCATCAGCGTGAATGACCATGACAAGCGCTACCTGCCATCGCTGGCGAAAGATTTGATCGCTGCAGGATTGACGCTGATTGCCACGCGCGGAACAGCGGCGACGCTGCGGGCAGCGGGCATGGAAGTCGAATGCGTGTATAAAGTGAACGAAGGACGGCCCAACATCGTCGACTTGATCAAGACAGGGAAGGTCGACCTGATCATTAATACGCCGCTGGGGCGGGAATCATTCTATGACGAGAAATCGATACGGCGGGCGGCGGTGCGCTACATGATGCCGTGCATCACCACGATTTCTGCGGCGATCGCGGCCGCGCGCGGGATTCGTGCGATGTCCGAGGGAGCCGGCAACGTCGCCTCTCTGCAAGAACTCCACGCGACGGAGCCGAAAGCGAATGCGCCAAGCCAGCGAGTGACTTCGGCGAACTAACGGCTGGCTGCGGCCCTAGGTGCCGCGAAATACTATCGCCCCCGTAGGTTTTGTTCTGCTAGAATCCCGCTGCATGAAACTCCGCGGTATTTTCCCACCACTGACAACGCCGTTTTCAGCGGACGGCGATATTGACCTGAGGCACTTGCGCCAAAATATCGAGCGCTACAACCAGACGAAGTTGTCGGGTTACGTGGTGAACGGATCGACGAGCGAGTCGGTCTTGCTGGAATGGGATGAGGTAGAAAAGATCTTGGGCACGGCGCGTGAAGCGGCTGGTTCGGACAAAGTGATGATCGCGGGAACCGGCTCCGAGTCGACGGCAGAGACGATTCGGAATACAAAACGCGCAGCGGCGCTAGGGTTCCAGGCGGCCTTGGTGAGGACGCCGAGCTATTACAAGCCGTTCATGACCTTCGAGGCGGAAACGACGCACTTCTTTCGCGTGGCGGACGCTTCGCCGATTCCTGTGCTGATCTATTCCGTGCCGATTTTTACAAATTACACGGTGGAAGCGCCGCTGGTCGCAAAACTGGCTACGCATCCGAACATCGTGGGCATTAAAGAGAGCTCCGGGAACGTGCAAAGAATGAAAGACATTGTCGCGTCCACGCCGAAGGGATTCAACGCGCTGACGGGGTCGGCGCTGACGTTGAGCGAGGTTCTGGAAGAGGGCGCGGTCGGGGCGATTCTGGCGATTTCGTGCGTTATACCCGATGCGTGCGCGGATTTCTACGAGGCGTCACGCCGCGGCGAAAAGGAGCGCATGGAGCAGATCAAGAAGCAGGCGATTGCTCCGGCTGCGGCGCTGACCACGAAGTTCGGAATCGCGGGCATCAAATGGGCGATGGATCGCTTGGGATATTACGGTGGAGCGCCTCGCGCGCCGCTGTTGCCGGTCAACGAGAGCGCTAAACTGGAAATCGACAATATCCTGGCAAGTTTGAGGCCTACCGCCGCAGTAAGTTAGTCCGCCGCCTTCGCTGGATCCGCGTCACTCATTGAGGTGCCCGCGGTCGTCGCGCGCAGCAGTTGCTGCGACCGAATGCGGCGTGTATCATCACATCCTCCATGGAGTACGACTGTCTCCGCTTCTCCGAAGTTCCCCAAGCGACAAAGCTATTTGCTTCCTACACTGAAGATTTTGGCAAGGTGAAGAGCTTCTACGCCCATGCGCCGGATGAGGCCGGAGTGCGGGCCGCGGCGAAAGAAGTGCGTCTTGATGCGGGCACGCGAAGCGCCGTCGTGGAAGTGTTGCGCGCGCAGAATCGGAAGATGGGCTCGGACGCTGAGGTGGAGAAAAATATCGACCGGCTCGGAAACGGCGCGGTGGCCATCGTTACGGGACAGCAGGTCAGCCTGTTCAGCGGGCCGGCATACAGTATTTACAAGGCGCTGGATGCAATTCGGTGGGCGAAGAAGCTGACGCGGTCGGGCATCGACGCGGTGCCGATTTTCTGGATGGCGACGGAAGATCATGATCTTGCCGAGGCGAACCAGGCTTTCTTCCGGGAGCGATACGGAATTGCGCGGCTCGAGTTGCTGTTGGAAAAAGAGGTCGAAGGAGGAAGTGTCGGGCGGATTTTACTGGGGAAGTCAGCCGATGCGGTGGTGGAGCATGCAGTCGAGCTTCTGCAAGGCGCCGGCCGGGGAGAGATTGCAGAGGCGCTGAAGGCGTCATACCGGCAGGAAGAAACGTTTGGCACAGCATTCGGAAAATTACTGGCGCGCATTTTGAGAGGACGAGGATTGATCCTGCTTGACCCGCTCGACAAGTGGCTGCATGAGCTGGCGCGGCCGATCTATCGAAAAGCGGTAGAAGGCGCTGGACCGATGGCGGAAGAGTTGTTGGCACGGGGCAAGGACCTGGAACGCAGGAGCTTTCACACGCAAGTGAAGGTGACGCAGCAATCGACGCTTTTGTTTTTGGACGTTGACGGCAAGCGCGAACCGATACGGCGAAAGAATGGCGCGTTCGTTGCGGGAAGTCTGCGGCAGAGCGCGAGCGACCTGCTGCGGAGAATCGACGAAGAACCAGAGGCGCTGACGGCAAGTGTTTTGCTGCGGCCCGTGCTGCAGGATTCGATCTTGCCGACGGCGGCGTACATCGGCGGTCCGGCCGAAGTAGCGTACATGGCGCAGGCGCAAGTGGTTTATCGGCGCGTGCTCGGACGAATGCCCGCGATTCTGCCGCGGGCGAGCTTTACATTGATTGAGCCGGAAGTTGCGCGCGCTCTCAAGAAATATCATTTGAGCGTTCCCGAAGTGCTGAACGGCCGGCAACAATTGCGGAGGAAAATGGAAGCGCAGTACCTTCCGCGCGGCTTGGCGGCGCGATTTGCGCGTGACGAGAAGGCGCTTCGCAAAATACTCGCGGGCTACGGTAAGCCGCTGGGCGCTGTGGACAAAACCCTGGGCGGAGCGCGCGAGACTGCCGAGCGGAAGATGCTTTATCAATTTGAGAAGCTGCGCGGCAAAGCAGGCCGAGCGGAAAATGTTCGCTCGGGAGTGCTTGGGCGGCACGAGCTGGAAATCATCAGCGCGCTCTATCCTCGACGCGGATTGCAGGAGCGCACGCTGTGCCTCCTGCCGTTTTTGGCGCGGCAGGGAATGGAGTTGCTGGATCGACTGGAATCGGCGATGGGTAAGCCGTGCCAAGGCCATCGGCTGATAACATTGTGAGCGTTGCTGCGATGCGGCGGCGTCTGCCGCGTGCTAAAATTGCGATGTGTCGGCGACGGATGCCGAGAGTCTAGAGTGGTCAGGTCGCGAGGAGAGCACTTATGAAGCTCAGGCCCGGGAAACTGAAAGGGCTTCAAAAAGTTTCGACGCCGGCCGGCGTGATTGCCGCGGCGGCGATGGACCAGCGCGGCTCGTTGCGAAAGGCCATTGCGAAGGACAAGGGGATTGATTCGCATGCCGTCACGCCGGAAATGATGTCGGAATTCAAACAAGCCGTTGTGCGCGTGCTCACGCCGCATGCCAGCGCGATCTTGTTGGATCCGGAATACGGACTGCAGCCCTCGCGATGGCGCTCCTCGAACGCCGGGTTGCTGCTGGCGTATGAGAACAGCGGCTACGACAACACCCGGCCTGGCCGCTTGCCGGATTTGCTGGACAATTGGTCGGCGCACAGATTGAAAGAAGCGGGCGCGGACTGCGTGAAGATCCTGTTGTACTACACACCATTCGAAACGGCGCCGATCAATGAAATAAAGCATGCCTGGGTGGAGCGCGTCGGCGCGGAGTGCGCCGGCGAAGATCTGCCGCTATTTGCGGAATTCGTCGGCTACGATGAAGGAATGGATGAAAAGGGAATCGATTACGCGCGCAAGAAACCGGATGTGGTGACGCGGAGCATGGAAGAGTTTTCCAAGCCGCAGTATGCAATCGACGTGCTGAAGGTCGAAGTGCCGGTGAACATGGCTTACGTGGCCGGTGCGCGGTCATGCAAAGGCGAATCCGCCTACACGAAAGAACAGGCCATGGACCATTTTCGGCGGGCGGCCTCCACGGCCAAGAAGCCGTTCATTTATTTATCTGCGGGCGTGAGCAATGACGTGTTTGTCGAGACGCTGGAATTAGCGAGCCAGGCGGGCGTGAACTTTTCGGGCGTACTGTGCGGGCGTGCGACATGGAAAGACGGCATACCGATCTATGCGAAACAGGGCCTCAGCGCGTTTCAAGATTGGCTGGCGGATCAAGGCGTGAAGAACATTCAGAATGTGAATCGTGCCTTGCGCGCGGCGAAGCCATGGTTTGGATTTTACGGCGCGGCCGCCGCGTCGGAGCTTGCTTGAGCGGCGGGGAATGAAACAAGAGCCGGATTCGGCGAAGGAATCGCGCAGGCTGACGCGAGCCATTGAAGTACAGACGGCGCGGCACACGCAGATGAAAAAAATAACCGCCGAGGTGGAACGGGCGGTAGCTGAGTCGGGATGCCATAGCGGCGTGTGTTACGTGTACGTGCCGCACACGACGGCAGGCGTGATGGTCAACGAAGGCGATGACCCCGAAGTCGCGCGGGATATTGAAGCGACGCTGGACAGGCTGGTGCCGGAGTCCCGGACGTATCGTCACGCCGAGGGAAACGCGGATTCGCACATCAAGGCGGCGCTGGCGGGGAGCACGGTGACGGTGTTCATTGAAAACGGAAAACTCGCGCTCGGAAAGTGGCAAGCGATTTTTTTCTGCGAATTCGACGGACCGCGGCGCCGTGAGGTGCGCGTGAAAATCGTCCCGGACGCGGCGGCATGAAGATAGCTCAGCAAGAGTTGCGGGCAGCGAAGGCGATCGGCGTCTACGTGCAGGTGCCGTTCTGCCAGACGAAGTGCACGTACTGCAATTTTCACACCGGGGTGTTCTCGCGAAGCATGTACGCACCGTATGTCGATGCGGTGTGCTGGGAAATCCGCGGGCGGAGCGCATTGCGGGATGCGCACGTCGACACCGTTTATATTGGAGGCGGAACACCGAGCTTGCTGGACCCGGCGGACCTGGCACGAATCTTGGCGGTGATTCGCGAATCCGGAGGCGGCGCCGAATGGGAAGAAGCGACGCTTGAGGCGGACCCGGAGACGATCACAGCGGAGAAAGCAGGCGCGTGGCGAAGCGCCGGAGTGAATCGCATCAGCATGGGCGTGCAGTCGCTTGACGACAACGAACTGCGCGCGGCTGGGAGAATGCATCGGCGCGAAGACGTGTATCGGGCTGTTGGTTTCTTGAGGGGCGCGGGATTCGATAACGTGAGCATGGACCTGATTGCAGGGCTGGCTTATCAAACGCGGCAGAGCTGGGAGTCGTCGGTGGGCGAATTGCCTGCGCTTCGCCCGGAGCATGTCTCGGTATATTTACTGGAAGTCGACGAGGGAAGCCGATTAGGAAAAGAAATTCTGAGCGGCGGGGAAAAGTACAGCGCCGCGAGAGTTCCCAGCGATGATGAAATGGCAGGCTTTTACGAGCGCGCATGTGAGACGTTGGCGCAGGCGGGTTATGAACACTATGAAATCTCGAATTGGGCGCTGCCGGGGCGTGCATCAAAGCACAATTTGAAATACTGGAGACGCGAGGCTTATATGGGATTTGGCGCGGGCGCGCATTCCTTCGATGGAACGAAGCGCTGGTCGAACGTGCACGATCCGGCGGCGTATACTGCCGCGATTGAAAAGGGAACGTTACCGGTGGAGCAAGAGGAAGCGGTGAGTTCGGCGCAGGCGCTGAATGAGGAATTTTTCTTGGGGCTACGCGAGCTCGCGGGCATCGATCTTGCGCGCATCGAGCGGGAATACGGCGCGAATATGTCCGCGCGCGTCGCGAAATTGATAAGCTCCGGCTTGCTGGAACGCGATGGCGACCGGATCCGGCTGAATGCGGAGAAATTGACGATCTCGAACGAAGCTTTCGTGGAGTTAATGGACTGACGAGGTAGGGGAGGCGAATGTACGAGGCGAACGGCGGAAACGGGCAGGGCGGCGACGCGTTCGTCGACTTGCGCAGCGATACGGTGACGCGGCCCACGGCGGCGATGCGCCGCGCGATGGCTGAAGCGGAAGTGGGCGACGACGTTTACGGCGAAGATCCCACGGTGAACAAGCTGCAGGCGCGCGCGGCAGAAATTTTCGGGCGCGAAGCAGCGCTATTTGTGCCGAGCGGCTCGATGGGAAATCTGATCGCGATCAAGACGTGGACGCGGCCAGGGCTGGAAGTGATCTGCGAGCAGCGCGCTCACGTAAATCAGTACGAGCTGGCGTCGATGTCCGCGTTGGCCGGCTGTTTTCCGCGTTGCACCTTCGCACCGGACGGAATTTTGACGTGGCCGCTGGTGGAATCGCTGATTCGTGCGAAGAGCCCCAATTATTCGCAAACCGGAGTCGTCACGCTGGAAAATACGCACAACATGGCCGGCGGAACGATTTATCCGACGGCAGTTGCCGAGGAAATTTGCGACCGGGCGCACGAAGCTGGCCTGCCGGTGCACCTGGACGGTGCGCGGATTTTCAACGCGTCCGTGGCGCTGGGGAAGAGCGTGAAGGAACTCACGCAAAAGTTCGATTCGGTGATGTTTTGCCTGTCGAAAGGGCTGGGCGCGCCTGTAGGCTCGATGGTCGTGGGCTCGCGGGAGTTTATCGAGAAGGCGTACGTCCACCGGAAGATGCTGGGCGGCGGGATGCGTCAAGTAGGCGTGCTGGCGGCCGCCGGGTTGATTGCTCTCGAAGAGACGCCAAAGACTTTGCATCGGGATCATGAGAACGCGAAATACTTGGCGGAAGGGCTGGCGACAATGTCGGGAGTATCGATTGACCCGAAGAGAGTGGTCACGAATATTGTGATTTTCGACGTGCGGCAAACGGGCAAGACGGGCGCGGAAATTTCGGAAGACTTGAAGAAGCGGAACGTGCTGGCAAACGCGACGGATAAATATTTGGTGCGCATGGTGACGCACTATGATGTGGATCCCGCGAAAATTGACCGCGCGATTGCGGCGTTAAGCGAAATTTGCGCGGCGGAGCGGACGCACGCGTGAAGGCTCGCTCGATACTCCATTCCGGTTTTCGTTGTCACGGTGAGGTGTTGTGGACCTGTCACTAACAGATGAGCAGCAGCAGCTTCGGCGAACGGTGCGCGAATTTGCCGAAGGCGAAATAGCGCCGCACGTAATGGAGTGGGACGAGGCTTCGCAGTTTCCGCAGGAAATCATTCCGCAGCTTGGCCAGATGGGCCTGCTCGGCGTCATTTTCCCGGAAAAATATGGCGGCGCGGGACTGGGCTACCTGGAATATTCCATCGTCATCGAAGAGCTCTCGCGCGTGGACGGGTCCATAGGCCTGATTGTCGCCGCCCACAATTCGCTTTGCTCCAACCACATTTATAAATTCGGGACGGAATCGCAGAAACAGAAGTATCTGACGGCGCTCACGCAAGGAAAGAAGCTCGGCTGCTGGTCGCTGACGGAGCCGGGAGCAGGATCGGACGCGGGCGGGACGCGCACAGTGGCCGTAAAGAAAGATGGCGGCTGGGTGATCAATGGGTCGAAAACGTTCACGACCAACGGGCATTATGCAGACGTGTGCGTTGCAATGGCCGTGACCGACGCCGCGAAGAAACAGCATGGCATTTCCGCGTTCATCATTGAGAAGGGCGCGCCAGGGTTCCGCCCCGGAAAAAAAGAAAACAAGATGGGAATGCGCGCGAGCGACACCTCCGAAGTGATCTTCAACGATTGCCGCATTCCCGGTGAAGACCTCCTCGGCGCGGAAGGCGAGGGATTCATCAACAGCCTGCAAGTGTTGGACGGCGGAAGAATTTCCATTGCTTCGTTGGCGCTGGGCATGGCGCAGGGCGCATACGAAGCGTCGGTGAAATACGCGAAGCAGCGCAAGCAGTTTGGCAAGGCGATTAGCGAGTTTCAGGCGATCCAATTCAAGCTGGCGGACATGGCCACGGAGATAGAGGCGGCGCGGCTGCTCGTCTGGGAAGCCGCGTATCTAGCGGACCGCTCTTTGCGCGAAGGAGGAAGCGGCATCCGCTTCACGCGCGAATCGAGCATGGCGAAATTATTCGCGGCGGAGGTTGCCGTGCGCGTAGCCAATGAGGCGGTGCAGATTTTTGGCGGTTATGGCTTCGTCAAGGATTATCCCGCGGAAAAATACTATCGCGACGTAAAGCTCTGCACCATCGGCGAGGGCACCAGCGAGATTCAGCGGCTGGTGATCGCCCGCCAGCTTCTGGGAAAAGGCTAGCTCCAGACCGATGCCGGCAGCGTCCGTACCTCCCGCCATGCCTCCCGCATCGCCGACCATCGAGCAATGGGCAACGCAAGTGCGTGCGGGCGACGTGCGTGCGATCTCGCGCGCGATGACGGAAATCGAAAATCGCTCCCAGGATGCGGACAGTCTGCTGAGGCTGCTCTTCCCGCACACCGGGCAGTCGTACTGCGTCGGCATCACGGGCGCGCCGGGAACAGGAAAGAGCACGCTGGTGGATCGTTTGGCGGCGCAGTATCGCGCACACCAGCAGACCGTCGGCGTGATCGCAGTCGATCCGTCGAGCCCATTTACCGGCGGGGCAATTCTCGGCGACCGTATCCGCATGCAAGGGCACGCATCGGACGGCGGAGTATTTATCCGGTCGATGGCGACGCGCGGGTCGCTCGGCGGGCTGTCGCAAGCGACGAGCGATGCCGCATTGCTGCTCGATGCCGCGGGAAAGAAATATGTGCTGGTGGAAACGGTCGGCGTGGGCCAGGGCGAGATCGAAATCGCTCGGCTGGCGGACTGCACTCTTGTTGTTCTCGTTCCGGGCATGGGCGACGACGTGCAGAATCTGAAGGCCGGCGTGATGGAAATTGCGGATATTTTTGTGCTGAATAAAGCGGATCGCGAAGGCGCCGAGCGTTTCGAGCAGCAATTGCGTGGGATTCTGCAAATTGTACCGGAGCGCGACGGGTGGAAGCCGCCAATCGTGTTGACCGTGGCGACGCAGAATGAGGGAATCGATGAGCTGGCGCGGCAGATCGGCCGATTCAGAGAGCGTTTCCGAGGGCAGACCAATCGGCGCGCAAAGGAAATCGCATTGTGGAAAGAGCGGCTGGTTAACTTGCTTCGCGAACGGCTAGTGCATCGAGTCGTAGATGGATTGGCCAGAGACGGAACGCTCGAGCGCCTTGCCGCCGAAATTGCGGAGCGCCGGCGCGATCCCTATTCGGCCGTCAGCGACATTTTGCAGCGAGCGGGCTTAGGAGGCGGGCATTGAGACTGGGCGACCTGGAATTTGTGGTACTGACGGACGGAACTTTGCGGCTGGATGGCGGCGCGATGTTCGGCGTGGTGCCGAAGCCGATGTGGGAGAAGAAGGCGCGCGCCGATGAGCGCAATCGGATTCTGCTGGCGATGAATTGCCTGCTGATTCGGGCGGCGGGGAAGACGATTCTGGTGGAAACGGGCGCCGGCGACAAATGGGATGCGAAGCACCGCGATATCTACGCATTCGAAGGCTCGCCAAGATTGCCGGAGCAGTTGGCGCAGCACGGCGTGAGGCCGCAAGACGTCGACATTGTCATCAACACGCATCTGCACTTCGATCATTGCGGATGGGATTCGCGAATTGTAGACGGGAAGATGCGCCCGACATTTCCCAACGCGAAATATGTTGTGCAGAAGAAAGACTTCGAGCACGCGAAGAGCCCGACCGAACGGGATCGCGCGAGTTATCAGTTCGAGAATTTCATGCCGGTGGAGGAAGCGAGGCAGTGGCAGCTCATCGAAGGGGAGCAGCAGATTGTTCCGGGAGTCAGCGTGTTTCCGGCGCCGGGACACACGCCGGCGATGCAGTGCGTGAAACTCGAAGGCGGCGACAAGACCGCAATTTTCCTGGCTGATCTGGTGCCAATGACGGCGCATTTGCCGCTCGCGTGGATCATGGGCTTCGACCTTTATCCGCTGACGACGCTTGAGAACAAGAAGAAAGTCCTGCCGCAAATTGAAAAGAACGGCTGGCTGGCCCTTTTCGCGCATGACCCGGTCGTTCGCGCCGCTCATCTGCGCGAGCGCAACGGGCAGTTCGAGGCGGAGCCTGCGCCGGTCGATTAATCCCGCGAGGATTCCAGAACAGTCGAGGTGAGAGCAATGGTCAAACGACGAGAGCATGGCCGGAAAGCCGCCGCGAAGAGCGCCGTCAGGATTGGAATCATCGGTGGCAGCGGCCTTTACTCGATGGCCGGGCTCTCGAACACGCGCGAGGTGCGCGTGAAGACTCCGTTCGGCGAGCCGTCGGATGCATTCATGATTGGAATGCTCGAAGGCCAGCGCGTGGCGTTTCTCGCGCGTCACGGGCGCGGCCATCGGATATCGCCGTCTGAAATCAATTACCGCGCGAACATTTATGCATTGAAGACGCTGGGCGTGGAACAGATTTTGTCCGTGAGTGCTGTGGGGTCCTTGCGCGAGGATCTGCGTCCGTTGGAATTCTTGATTGTAGACCAATTCTTCGATCGCACGCGCGGCCGCATCGCCACATTTTTTGGAGGCGGCCTGGTTGCGCACGTAGGATTCGACAAGCCGACTTGTCCGCGGCTCTCAAAGACAGTTGTCGATGCTTGCGAACGGAGCGGCATTGCGGCTCACAAAAAGGGAACCTATGTGTGCATGGAAGGGCCGCAATTTTCCACTTTGGCCGAGTCGCGCACCTACCGGCAAATGGGCTTCGACGTGATTGGCATGACAAACTTGACGGAGGCGAAGCTGGCGCGGGAAGCGGAGATTTGCTACGCGTCCATCGCGATGATCACGGACTACGATTGCTGGCATCCGCAACACGATTCCGTTACGGTTCCAGACATCATCAATAACCTGAACAAGAACGCAGCGAGTGTCCAGAAGGTGCTGTGCGAAACGTTGCGCTCGCTTGGACCCTCGCGCGAATGCAAATGCGGTTCGGCGCTGGCGCATGCCATGTTGACGGACCGCAAAATGATTCCCGCCGCGACGAAGCGGCGGCTCGGGCCGATCATCGCGAAGTACATTTCTTAGCCCATTCCTGACTCAGGAGAAATTCTCGATGTCTTTACTCGTGGTCGGCTCAGTAGCGTTCGACGCTTTGCAGACTCCCTTTGGAAGTACAGAGCGAACCATCGGCGGCGCAGCGACGTATTTTGCCTTGGCAGCGAGCCTGCTTGCGCCGGTGAGGCTGGTCGCGGTGGTTGGCGACGATTTCACTGCGAAGGATGAAGCGGTTTTGCATGGCCGGAAGATTGATCTTGCTGGCCTCGAGCGCGCTCCGGGAAAGAGCTTCTTTTGGTCAGGACGCTACAGCGACGATTTGCGAGGCCGCGAAACACTGGTCACTGAATTGAATGTCTTTGCGGCATTCGAGCCAAAACTGCCAGAGGCGTATCGCGATTCCCGATTTGTTTTTCTTGGAAACATCGACCCGAAGCTGCAGCGGCACGTCCTTGACCAGATGCGGCGGCGCCCGGCGCTCGTTGCGCTGGATACAATGAATTACTGGATCTCCGGAACGCCTGGCGAGCTGGCCAAGACGCTGCGGCTGATTGACGCTCTGCTGATTAACGACGAGGAGGCTTGTCAACTCGCCGGAGAGCGCAACTTACTGCGCGCGGCAAAACGAATTTTCACCATGGGACCAAAAGCGATCGTTATTAAGCGCGGCGAATACGGAGCGATGCTGTTTCATCGCGATGCGATTCTCGCGGTGCCAGCATACCCGCTCGAGAAAGTGTATGACCCCACGGGTGCAGGAGATAGCTTCGCGGGCGGATTCATGGGCTATCTCGCCAAGCACAAGAAGATTGATCATTCATCGTTGCGGAGGGCGATGATTTATGGCTCGGTGCTGGGGAGTTTTGCCGTCGAGCGGTTGGGGGTCGATCGTTTGCGGACGCTCACGCGACGCGAAGTGGAAGCGCGGGCGCGAGCGTTGGTGCGCATGACCAACATTCGCCTCTAAGCGCGGTGACCTCCTGAGCGCATCCTGTAGTAGAATCCGCGGCAACTGATCGGGGTGAACCGTGGTCATGGATTTGAGTTCCACAGTGGCAGCGAAATTGGTGCTTTCCGCCGCGCTCGGCGGCGCGATTGGTCTTGAGCGCGAGATTCACCGCAAGGCCGCCGGCCTGCGAACCGGTATGCTCATTTGCATGGGCGCGTGTTTCTTCATGATTATTCCCGCGGTTGCTGCCACTCATCCGGAGGACGACCACACGCGCATCGCGGCGCAAATCATCGCTGGAATCGGCTTTCTGGGTGCGGGAGTCATTCTGCGGGAGCGCGGCAACGTGCTTGGGCTGACGACCGCGGCGACAGTCTGGGCGACGGCGAGCGTCGGCATGGCGGTTGGCACAGGGATGTATGTCACGGCGGTGTTCGCGACGGGCATGATTTTATTTGCGCTCGTCGTGCTCGGCTGGTTCGAAGCGCGGATCGGCATCAAAGTGCGCCTCACTACGTTTCGCCTGACGACGACGGAGGGTGGTCCCGTGATGAAGCAGGCGCGGCAGATTTTCGTGGAACAGAAGGTCCGCGTGCTGCACACCGAGACGCGGCGCGCCGGCGCCGAAACGGTGCTCGAGTTCGACGCGGACGTGAGCATCCCTCAGGAACATGAGATCTTGAAGCGTCTGGGCGAATTGCCGGCGCGATGTGAAACCGTCCCTATGGAAATCCAACGCGACAGCTAAATCCGCAGTTGCGATTTCTGCGGCGAGCCGAAACAAGAGTGAACTAATCGGACGCCGGAGAATTTCTGCGACTGGACTCGCCAGACAAAGTTTCCTATTCTCGTTTGCGGCCGATGCCTACTGTCGTCAAGCCGCCGCCTCTCGAACCGGGAAACGCCGTGCGCATCATTGCTCCCGCAAGTCCCGTGGAAGAGGATGCGCTGCGCCGCGGCTGCGCGGAGCTGGAGCGGCTGGGCTACGAAGCGAAGTGGGATCCCCGCGTGCTGGCGCGGCAAGCGTATTTTGCCGGCTCTGCCGAGGAACGCTTGGCGAAGCTGCTGCTGGCGCTGGACGAAAATGGGTCACACGCGGTTTTCTGTGCGCGCGGGGGATACGGCTCGGGCTACTTGCTGGAGCGGCTGGAACCACGACGATTGAAATCGCCAAAACCCCTCGTTGGGTTCAGCGACATTACTCTGTTGCAACTTTTCCTTTGGCGTAAGAAACGATGGGTGAGCTTTTACGGGCCGATGGTTGGGGCAGGTTTGAATAAGGGAGCCAATGTTCCCAGCGGCTACGATTCGGAGTCGTTTCAACAGGCATTGACGCAGGCAAGCCACGGCTGGAAGCTCGATCTGCGCGGCGAGACACTGTTTTTTGGACACGCCGAGGGCACCATCGCTGGAGGATGTTTGACGCTCGTCGAAGCCACCTTGGGCACCCCGTGGGAAATTCAAACCGGCGGCGCGATCTTGTTGTTGGAGGACTGCGCGATGAAGCCATATCAGGTGGACCGCGCGCTGATCCATTTGCGGCAAGCGGGAAAATTCAAGGGCGTGCGGGCGATGGTGCTTGGTGAATTTCCGGAATGCGAGCCGCCTGCGGGCGGGCCGTCCGTACGCAACGTTTTCGAGAGAATCCTTGAGCCGCTCAAGATTCCCGTCGTGTGGGGAGCGCCGATCGGCCATACGCCGCGCGCGATGCTGACCGTGCCGCTCGGCGTGAAGGCGCGCCTGGTGGCGCAGGGAAGCGGCCGGCTGGAAATTCTGGAGGCGGCCTGCCAGTTGCCCGAATCTCATTCTGCCAGTCCAAGGAAAAAATCACGCCGCTCTTGAAAGATTCGCTCGAACATATTCACCTGCTGGGAATCGGCGGGGCCGCGATGGCGCCGGTGGCCGGGATGCTGAAAGAGCGCGGCTACACCGTGACCGGCTCGGACACGAACGTGTATCCGCCCGCGTCGACGCTGCTTTCGTCGTTGGCGATTCCGTGGACGGAAGGTTTTCGGCCAGAGAATTTGGAGCCGGTGCCGGATCTGCTTGTGGTGGGAAACGCAGTTTCGCGCGGCAACCCCGAACTCGAAGCGGCGCTCGACGCGAGGATTCCTTACTGGTCCATGCCGCAGACGCTTGAGGAATTGTTTTTGCCGGGGCACACGCCGATTGTCGTTGCCGGAACGCACGGCAAGACCACCACGACGGCTATGTTGGCGTGGATTTTTCACGCAGCCGGCCGGCGGCCCGATTTTCTTGTTGGCGGCGTTATACCGAATTTCGGAGAACGCAGTTACGGTCTGGGCGGCGGCGAAGAATTCATTATCGAGGGCGACGAATACGACTCCGCGTATTTTGATAAACAGCCGAAGTTCTTGCATTACCATCCGGAGCAGTTGATTTTGACGTCTCTGGAATTCGACCACGCGGATATTTATCCCGACTTGGCGTCCATCGAATTGCAATTTCGGCGGCTGGTCAATCTGGTCCCGCGGCGTGGCAAAATTCTGGTTTGGGGCGAGGCGGAAAATCTTGCCGCTTGCACCAAGAAGGCATTCTGCCCGGTGGAAACGTATGGTCTAACGCCACAGATGGATTGGTGCGCGGGAGATATCGAGTGGCGCGAGGGCATGACGCATTTCCGCGCGGTGCATCAAGGAAAAGAAGCCGCCCGCGTTCGAATGGTGCTTTCGGGCAGGCATAATGTGATGAACGCGCTCGCTTGCGTGGCGCTGGCGTTCGGGCGGGGCGTGGAGCGCGAGGCCATCGAAGCCGCGCTTCTGAAGTTCCAAAGCGTGCGGCGGAGGATGGAAATAAAGGGCGAAGCGGACGGCGTCAGCGTGGTCGAGGACTTCGCGCATCATCCTACGGCGATTCGCGCGACAATCGAGGCAGCGCGATCCCGCTGGCCGGGAAGGCGATTGTGGGCCGCGTTCGAGCCGCGCTCGAACACCATGCGGCGCAAGGTTTTCGCGGATGCACTGGCGAGTTCGCTCGCGCTGGCCGACGGCGCTCTTTTGGGTCCCGTGAATCGCGCACAGCTATTGTCCGACGAGGAGCGGCTCGATCCAAAAGAGGTAGTCGGGGCAATTCGTGAGCGCGGCAGGAAGGCCGAGGCGTTTGAGTCCGCGGCGGAAATTGCCGAGTATTTGTCGGACAAACTCAAATCAGGAGACGTTGTACTTGCGATGTCCAACGGCAGCTTCGACGGGCTTTCGGGCCGGCTGCTTGAAGCATTGGGAAAGCGAGCAGCAACGCACAAATCATGAATATCGCACCGTGGAAGCGCCGGATTATTCCGTTTCTTTTTGTCGCGGCGGTGCTGGCGCCGGCAAGAGGAGCCAGCGCGACGATTCGGTACTCCATTTCGCTGGGGCATCCCGAACAACACATGTTTCACGTGACCATGCAGGTGCCGGACGCCGGGCATGATCTGATTGTGGCGATGCCCGCGTGGAATGCGACGTATGACATCCGCGACTTCGCCTATCGCGTGACCCACGTGCGAGTGGCTAACGGGAACGATGGGGCGCAGAACGCACTCAATGTTGTGAAACTCGACAAGCAGACGTGGCGAATTTCAGCGGAGAGCGGCGGCTCGGAGCAAACCTGGGGACAATCACAATTCAATATGACGATTATTGGAATGAAGCGGGGCCGTTTTCGTCGCAGCTCGACATGCATCATGCTTTCTTGAACTTGGCGGAAGTGCTCTTCTACGTGCCCACGCGGCGCGGAGAAGAGTCCGAAGTCGTGTATGCAGATTTGCCTGCCAATTGGCGCGTCGCGGAAGAATTGCCGACCGGCAAAGAGCAGGGGAGTTTTCTGGCGGGCAGCTACGACGCGTTGGTGGACGCGCCCGCGGAGATTGGCACGTTCCAGGAGTTTCCGCTCGAGGCCGGCAAAGCACATTTGCGAGTCGTGGTAGATGGAACGGATTGGAACCAAACGCAACTGAGCGACGTGCTGCAAAAAATCGTGGGATACGAGACCGGGATGATGCGCGATGTGCCGTTCAGCGAGTACATGTTCATTTTTCACTTCGGCTCCTTCGGCGGCGGAGGAATGGAGCACGCGAATGGCACAGCCATCGCGACCGGCTCGGGTGATACTGCGGCGAGCGTTGCCGCACACGAATTGTTTCATTTGTGGAACGTGAAGCGCATTCGGCCGCAGAGTTTGCAGCCTGTCGATTACACGAAAGAGATGTGGACGCGCGCGTTGTGGTTCGCCGAAGGCGTCACCAGCACTTACGGCTCGTTCACTTTGGTGCGCACGGGTTTGTGGACGCACGACCAGTTTTATGGCGACCTCGGGCAGCAGTTTACGGCGCTCGAAGCGCGGCCGGCGCATCTGTGGCAGAGCGCGGAGGAGTCGAGCCTGGACACGTGGCTCGACGAGTATGATTACTACAACACGCCGCAGGTCAGCATTTCTTATTACAACAAGGGACAGATCCTCGGCGTGATGCTCGACTTGGCGATTCGCGACGCGACCGACAATCGCAAATCGCTCGACGATGTTCTGCGCGCGATGAATGAAGACTATGCGCGTCGCGGCAGATTTTACGACGACAGCGCAGGGATCGAACAGGAAGTCGAAAAAATGACGGGGCGAAGCTTCAAGGATTTCTTTGCGAAATACGTCGCCGGCACGGATGAAATTCCCTACAACGATTTTCTGCGCGCGGCGGGATTGCAAACGCGGACGCAGCAGCGCGACGTGGCCGATCTGGGTTTCGAAACTTCGCGCGGCTCGGATGGAGCTGTCGCAATTTCTTCCGTCGTGCCTGGCAGCGGTGCGGAACAGGCCGGATTGCAAGCTGGCGACGTTCTCTTACAGCTCGACGGCCGTCCGTTCGGCCGGTCGGCGATGCGGTTTTTGTTCCAGCATTTGCCGGGCGACACAGTTAACATGCGCATTCAAAGAAACGGAAGCGAGCGCGACATTTCTTTTGCGCTGGGCAGGCGGGGCGTGCAGACCTATTCCGTTTCGGAGATGAGCGATGCAAGCAACCGGCAAAAGCGGATTCGCGACGGCATGCTGCATGGAACGACGGACTAGCACAATAAGCTATCCTCCCGATGATTCGCCGCCCATGTATTCTGTCGACGATCAGCTGCCAATGACCAGCCCCCGATGACCAGACAATGATCCGCACCTTCGCAGGCGTGACGTTCCTCGCGCTGTACATCATCGTCGTGGGGCTGCCGGTGATTGCCTATTCACTCCTCACGGGGAGGAGCGGCTTTCTGTACCGCGCGGGGAGGTGGGGAATTGGCGCTTCGATGCGCCTGGCGGGCGTGCGCGTGCGCACAGAGGGCGTCGAGAACATTCCGCCGGGCGTGTGCTTGTTCGCGGCGAACCACACAAGCAATTTGGACCCGCCCGCGGTGCTGATCGGCGTTTCCCGGCGCATTTCATTTTTGGCCAAGCAAGAAGTGTTCAAAGTTCCGGTGGTACGGACGGCGATGCGGCTCGGGAAAATTGTTCCGGTGGACCGCGCGGCCAGAGGCGCGGCGATTGCCAGCATCGATCAGGCCGTGGCCGTTATGCGGGAGGGAATTTCGTTTTTTGTGTTTCCGGAAGGCACGCGCAGCAGCGACGGAACGCTGAAGGCGTTCAAGAAAGGGACATTCGTCATGGCCATTCGGGCCGGCGTGCCGGTGGTGCCGGTGTCGATTTTAGGGAGCCGCGAACGCATGCCCAAAGGAAAACTGTCGACTGTGCCGGGCGAGATTTTGCTGCGCTTCGGCGCGCCCATCGACAGCACGCAGTATGCTGTTGACGAGAGGGAAGAGCTGCTCGAGCGCGTGCGCGCCGCCGTCGCGGCGGGGTTGCAGAGGCCGCGCTCGTAAGGGCCTCCAGTCGATTCTTCATTCGAGTAAACCCCGCGCCCCTTGCTGTTTCGGTCAGTCCTTAGCTGCGATTTGGCGTGGTATTATCCGTCTTTGCCTTTTTATCGTGAGTGGCAATGTATCGATGGAGAAATGGTGTGCCATCCGCGCGTTGCAGTGTGGCGCGAATGCGGCGACTCCGCACTAAGAACAGGTGGGTGGAGGATTGAAATCGCGCATTCACATCCCGGATGGGACATCGAGATTAAAGCCACTCTTGATATTTTTGACCCATCAACTTGTGAGCACATGGGGCATGGTTTTCCTCACAGTCTATCTCTCCTACTACATAGCTGATTTGTTTCATCTGATTCGTCGGCCAATTCCACCATACCTCCACATAGTATGGGCCTATCGTCCGTATTTCCCAATCCAGGTGGCTCTCAGCATTTATTCCGGCTGGATGATAGGTCGGCGGTGGTGGCAAAGGTCCATGCTATGGGTTTGGGTCATTCCGTTTCTTATTTTAGCCTATGCGATGATAGCCGTCCCAACTCTTACACCTAGCACAGTATCCGTTATGGCTCAGGCTGGCGCGAATCAATCCGCTTTTTCGCATTACCTCGGATGGGGCTGTCAGCCAAAGGATGGATGCTTTGACCAAACTCTGGTTACTCTTCCATTTTACACTTCAATTGCGTACTCCATTGGGGCTTGGGTTGCGCGAAGCGCACGTTCAAGGAGAATGGCCATCATCCAATCGGACGTAAAATAAGGCGCATGCCAAGGAAATCAAGCTACTCTTGATCTCTTCTGCTTCTGGGTTTGGTCCGAATGGCGGCGCGCCGCTAGTCGCATAGGACTTAGCCCTCCTGTCTGAGTGTTCATTTTCCCTCAATCGCGGCGCGGAGGCGCGCGACTTCTTTCTCGAGTGCGCGAAGCTCGCGCTGCAGTTCGGGAAGGCGATGAAACACTCCGGTGGCGCGCAACCAGCTTTTGTTTTCAAACGCGGGTGATCCCGAATAAATCGCGCCCTCCGGCACGTCGTGCGAAACAGCGCTCTGAGCGGTGAGCACGGCGCCGTCGCCGATGTGAAGATGTCCTGCCGCGGCGGATTGTCCGGCCATGATGCATCGATTGCCGATGATGGACGAGCCGGCGAGGCCGACTTGTCCGCAGAGGAGCGTATCCTCGCCGACTTTACAAGCGTGGCCGACCTGGACGAGATTGTCGATCTTGGCGCCGCGGGCGATGCGCGTTTCGCCGACCGTGGCGCGGTCGATGGCACTATTGGCTTGAATCTCGACGTCATCCTCGATGACGGCCGGGCCCATCTGCTGCATCTTGTGCCAGTGGCCGTTTTTCTCGCGCGCAAAGCCGAAACCGTCGCTGCCGATGACAACGCCGTTCTGCAAAATCACGCGATGGCCGATTTGGCAATGCTCGCGAACAACGGTGTGGCTGTGCGCGAAAAAATTGTCGCCGATGCGCGCGCCGCGGTAAATGCTCACAAAACTGTGCAGAACGGCTTTGCGGCCGATGACCACGCCATCGTCCACAAAGCAGAACGGCCCAATGTGAGCGTCGGGCGCAATCGTGGCGGTCTTTGACACCACAGCAGTGGGGTGAACGCCGGGCTCGTAGCGCGGCGCGCTGTAGAAGAGTTCGATGGCGTGCGCGAACGACAGGTAGGGATCGTCAGCGCGCAGCTTGGGGAGGGGAATCCCTTCCTCCTTGCGCCCGACAATTATGGCCGATGCGCGGGTATTCGCCACAGTGAGGCGATAACGGCGGTTCGAAAGGAATGTGAGCTGGCCCGGCTGGGCGTCTTCGATCCCCGCCACTCCGGTGATTTCAACTTCCGGGTCGCCGTCGAGGCCGCATTCCAGGCGCGCGGCGATTTCTTTGAGTTTCATGATCCCTCCCAACGCTAAGGCTTCCGAGGCCGGCTGGTGACGCGCGGCCAGCAACATGACCGAGGAAATGTACAACAGATTGGCTATGCGGGACGAGACGAGAACCGTTGCCAGCGGGAGTGAGTCATTCTTCGAAGAGCTTAGGCTGAGACGGCAAGGCCGCTGCCGCGACGGCTTGGCGCCGCGCGATGCCGACAACTCCCAGGACTTTCATTTCGGTGAGTGCCGCGCGCGGTATGAATACCCACAGACTGTTTCCGTGAAGATCGGGCGGAGTGAGGCGCACTCCGTTTTCGAGCATTTCGACCAGATTGTTGGAGACAATCCCTTCGATGCAGTCATCGTCCCGAAACCGGCAGCGGACCCACAGACCGTCGAGTTTTGGGCGGCTGAGGAAGGTCTTGCGCTCGGGCTCATGCTGGTTTGTAAATTCCCGCACAAAATGAATGCTCTTCACCTTGGCGATGTCCAGGGTCAGATACTCACCATCGCGCGTGAGGAGCTCGACGGTCTCGGTTTGTCCTAGCGCGCCGGGGTTCAGGTACCCCAGGACGTGGGTCTTATCCAGCAGGATGACCATGGCCTTTTTGTGCGTCGTGGCTGTGGTGGGCTTCTTCACCGGCTGGGAGCGCCTCGTCTTGGGAAAGCAGTTGCTAAAGAATGGCGCATATGTTATTGTCGCCGTCGAGCGTTGTCAAGTCATTGTTTTTTAAAGGGTTAGGAAACGGAGTACTGCCGGAGTGACCGAAGAAGGGCAGATCCTCAAGTCTGCTTCCGCTGTTCCCCTTAGCCTGTTTGTCAGCCGAGTTTGGGGTTGTTTTCGCAGCCAGCGCAGTACCTTTCAGATGGGAATGGCCGTGGCGGAAGGCTGCTCCGGGGCAGTATCCCGTATCCCTAATCTATTGAAGCGGTTAGCTTGGCTGCGGAGGGGATGGTCTGCTCCAGTGCGGAGCGCGTGGGGCTGCTGGCCATAATCGCGGGCGCGACGGGCTGTAATTGGCTTTGACACGGGTTCTCAGGTGCGGTGATTGGGGGAGCTGTGCATGGGCCTCCGCCGAGCAGGCCAGAAGGTCCCATAGGCGAAGCTTCGCGCTAGCTGGCCCAAAGAAGGCACAGACATGGAAGGCGTCATCAGCGCATTCCTGAATTACGTACGCGTGGAAAAAGGGCTGTCGCAGAACACCATGGTGGCATATGGGCGCGATCTGCGAAAGTTTCGCGAGTTTGCCGAAGGGCGCGGCCACGACCTGGTTCAGCTCAGCCGGGACGACATCGTCGATTTCCTGACGTCTCTTTACCGCTCGGGATTGGACAGCCGCTCCGTGGCGCGTCATCTGGTTTCCGTTCGAAATTTCTTGCGATTCTGCCAGGTGGAAGGGTCCATTGCGGAGGATCCCTCGGCTTATGTGGAAACGCCAAAGTTCCGCATGCGGCTTCCAGCCCATTTGAGCGTTGAGGAAGTGAACCGCCTGCTCACACGGCCGGATGTAACCACCCCGGTGGGAATGCGCGACCGCGCCATGATTGAGCTGCTGTATTCCGCCGGACTGCGTATATCGGAATTGGTGAATCTACGTTTGAGCGATCTGCAGATGGAGACGGGCTGCGTGCGCTGCATCGGGAAGGGCAACAAGGAGCGCCTGGTTCCCATGGGACGGACGGCAATTACGGCAGTGAAGGCATATCTGAATGGCTCACGCCAAGCGCTCGCCGGCAAGACAGCTTCGCCTTATCTGTTTTTAAATCGATTTGGCATACGCATCGGACGCATTGGTTTTTGGAAAAAGCTCGCGGACTACGGCAGGCAGGCGGCACTCCGTCTGAAATTAAAGCCGCATATGCTGCGCCACAGCTTTGCGACGCACTTGCTTGAGCGAGGGGCTGACCTGCGCTCGGTCCAGCTCATGTTGGGCCATGCAGATATTTCGACCACTCAGATCTACACCCATGTGGTAAAGGACCGGCTGAAGGAAGTTTACAAGCAGCATCATCCGCGGGCGTAGTAGAGACTTACTGGGAACAGCGGGCTTACGGAACGCGTTTTGAGATTTGCTGGAGGCGGAATCATCCATGCCTGACTACATGTACCTGTTGGAAAGCCGGCTATCGCCCGAGCAGCGTGCCGTGTTGCTTCGCGTACAGGAACTGGCCCGCGCGCAGGATTCAAATGTGTATCTCACGGGCGGGGCTGTCCGCGACCTGATCTCGGGCATGCCGCTGCGCGATTTGGACTTCACGATCGAGGGCAATCCTGTTCGCATGGTGCGGGAATTGGAGAAGGGCGGTGCGCGCGTCGTTCTGGAAGATGAGCGGCTACGGCACTATGAGCTGATCTTTGCCGGCGACGTGGACGGTTCGATTTCCGCGGCGCGGGACGAATTCTATGCGCGCCCAGGCGCCAAGTCTGAGCTGCGTTGGTCGACGGTGATGGAAGATTTGCGGCGGCGCGATTTTTCGATCAATGCAGTAGCCATCTCCCTCAATCTGGCTTCTCGCGGATTGTTACTGGATCCCACCAATGGGCTTGCCGATCTGGAGCGGCGCGAGGTTCGCGTGCTTTCCATTCACGCGTTCACCAATCAACCGATTCGCCTGCTACGCGCCCTGCGATTCTGCGCGCGCATGGGCTTTAAGATGGAGCAGAGAACTCAAGAATGGTTCGACCTCGCCATCGAGCGCGGTCTGCATGAAACGATCGACAAGCGGGCGGCCGGCAAAGAAGTGATGGATGTCGGTCGCGAAGATGCCGCAGCGGCTATTTTGAAGCTCTGGGAATCTCACAAGCTACTGGAAATCATTCATCCGAAATTGCAACGCCGGCGGCCCGATTACGACGGCCTGTCGAGGCTGGCGAAGGCCAAGGAAGGATTCGTGGCCGCCGGAATTCGTGGCCGGTACAAAGTACCCACCGTTTTCTATATTTTCCGCAGGCTGGAGCCACGAATGGCGGCGGCGCTCAAGAGTCTGGAAATCTCCGCCGCCGAGACAGCCAAGGTTCTTCACCTTCCCCATGAAGCGAAGAAATTATTGCAGCTTCTCCGAGGGGGCAAGACGAAGACGGCGCGGCAGGCATACGATGTCATTTCCGCGGCGCCGGCGGATCTCCTGGTATTCATGGCCGCGGAATTTCGAAATCCGAAGGCGGCGGGCAAGATCCGGAACTATCTGCAAAAGTGGCGCCCCATGCGGCTGAGTTTGCCATCGGCGGAGTTGGAAAGCCTGGGCGTGGCGCGAGGCCCGAAATTCGACAAGTTTCTGGAGCAGTTCTTTGATCTTCAGCTGCGCGGCAGAGGCAAGACGCCGCCCGAGGTGACAAAACTTCTGAGGCAGCTCGCCGGCATCAAGGATGAGCCCAAGCCGAAAGAGGAAAAAAAGAAAAAGCGCGGCAAAGCTCTCGAGACGGCTGGAGCAAACCGGGCAGCAAAACGCGACTCAGGCGCCGGCAAAGCGCCTGCGGTGGCTGCCAATGCACCGGACCCGAGCGCGGCCAAGGCGGTCGGTCGCGGCGGCGCTAAAGACGCTGCGCAGAAGCGTCCTCGTCCGCTGCCGGCACGCAAACCGGCTGGCAAAATGCCGGGACACCGAAAAAAGTCAGCGCGTCGTTGAGACGGTGGGTTCCAGGGGTTTGCCTGCGGGCGATTTCTTGATGCGCATTGTTCCGCCATAGCTAAATCGGCGGCGCCGGACTAAAATGCCAACGCAATGAGTTCCCCAGAGTTCGTCCACTTACATCTGCATACCGATTACTCCCTTTTGGATGGCGCTTGCGAAATTGGCGAGCTAACCGCGGAAGCAGCCAGGCAAAAAATGCCGGCCGTTGCCGTGACCGATCATGGCAATCTTTTTGCGGCCGCAAACTTTTTCCATCAGGCGGCCACTTGCGGCGTGAAGCCGATCATCGGTTGCGAGGTTTATGTTGCGCCGGACAGTCACAAGAACAAGAGCGCGGACGCCGAGCGCTCGAATCATCTGGTGTTGCTTTGCGAGAACGACGAAGGATACCGGAACCTCATTCGCTTGGTTTCCACGGGATTTCTGGACGGCTTTTACTACAAACCGCGAATCGATCACGAGCTTTTGGCAAAGCATAGCCGTGGGTTAATCGCTCTTTCCGCGTGCTTGCGCGGCGAAGTCACCGAACACGTGCTCGAAGACCGGCACGAGCAAGCGCGGGCGTCCGCTTACCGTCTGCAGGAGATTTTTGGAAAGCAGAATTTCTTTCTGGAAGTGCAGGATCAAGGACTGGATGTCGACAAGCGAGTGAACCAGGGAATCGTGCACCTTGCGAAGGAAACGGGCATACCGCTTGTAGCCACCAACGATTGCCATTATTTGACGCGCTCCGACGCGCACGCTCAGGAAGTGTTGCTTTGCATTCAAACCGGGAAGACCATGAGCGATCCGAACCGTATGCGCTTCGCGACGGACCAGTTCTATTTCAAAACCGCGCAGGAGATGGCCCAGGTCTTTCGCGAATTGCCGGACGCGCTTTCCCGCACGATGGCCATTGCGGAACGTTGCCACGTGAAGATCGATCGCGTGCAGAATCCATTCCCGGAATTTCAGGTGCCGGCGGGCACAACCACGGATTCATATTTTGAACGCGTGGTACGTGAAGGCTTTGCCGGGCGCGTACCGCCGCTCGAACGGCAGGCAAACGAAGGGCGCTTGCGGTACCCGCTGGCGGTATACGAACAGCGGCTGAGCGATGAAATCGTGATGATCAAGAAGATGAACTTCTCCGGCTACTTCTTGATCGTATGGGATTTCATTCGCTACGCGCGCGCACAAGGAGTGCCGGTGGGTCCGGGCCGCGGCTCGGCAGCGGGGAGTTTAGTGAGTTACGCGTTGCGAATCACCGATGTCGATCCGCTGCAATACGATTTACTGTTCGAACGCTTCTTGAATCCGGAGCGCATTTCCATGCCGGATATCGACATTGACTTCTGCATGCGGCGCCGCGGCGAAGTGATCGATTACGTGCGGCAAAAGTATGGCGAACAAAACGTCGCGCAAATTATTACCTTTGGAACGATGGCGGCGAAGGCGGCATTGAAAGATGTTGGCCGCGCCTTGGACATGCCGTATGGCGACGTCGATCGTCTCGCGAAGCTTGTGCCGAACCAGTTGAACATCACTTTGGAAGATGCGCTGAAAGACCCTTCGCCGCTCGCCGCTCAACGAGATAAGGACGAGAGGGTTAAGGAGTTAATCGAGGTGGCCCTTCGGCTGGAGGGCCTCGCTCGCCATGCCTCAACGCACGCTGCCGGCGTGGTGATTTCTCCGCGGCCGTTGATGGAAATCGTCCCGTTGTACCGGTCGTCACGCGACGAAATCACGACTCAGTACGACATGAACGCGCTAGAAAGAATCGGCCTGCTGAAGATGGACTTCCTCGGCCTGACCACGCTGACCGTGCTCGACGACGCGGTCGCATTGATCAAACAGAATCGCGGCGTGGAAATCAAGCTGTCCGAGTTACCGCTGGACGACGCGGATACCTACGCCATCTTCGCCAGAGCCGACGTGTCGGGCATCTTCCAATTTGAGTCGCACGGCATGCGAGAGATCTTGCGGCGCTACCAGCCGACGCGGCTGGAGGATTTAACCGCGCTCAACGCGCTGTATCGCCCGGGTCCGATCCAGGGCGGAATGATCGATGACTTCATCGCGAGAAAGCACGGAAAGAAAAAAGTCGTTTACGACTTGCCTGAGCTTGGGGAAATCTTGTCAGAAACCTACGGAGTCATTCTCTATCAGGAACAAGTCATGCAGATTGCCAATCGCCTAGCCGGGTTTTCGCTGGGTGAAGCCGACATTCTTCGCCGCGCGATGGGTAAGAAAAAACGCGAAGAGATGGCTGCGCAGCGCGAAAAGTTCCTCGCCGGCTGCGCGGCGCGCAAAGTTCCGGCGAAGAAAGCGGAGAAGATATTCGATTTGATGGCGGAATTTGCCGGCTACGGTTTCAACAAGTCGCACTCCTGCGCCTATGCGCTGCTTGCGTATCAAACGGCGTATCTGAAGGTGCATTTCCCGGTGGAATTCATCGCCGCGCTGCTCACATCGGAAACCGGCAACACCGAGAAGGTGGTGAAATATATTCACGAGGCCCGGGGAATGGGTATTCGCGTCCTGCCGCCGGACGTGCACCAGAGCAGCCTGTATTTCACGCCCGTCGGCGAAGACATCCGCTTCGGTTTGGCGGCGATCAAGAATGTGGGCGAGAACACCGCGAAGGCCATCTGTGAAGCTCGCGCCGAGCGCGGCAATTTTCCCAACATTTACGGATTCTGTTCGGCCATTGATCCCCGATTTTTGAATCGTCGCGTCCTGGAGAGCCTGGTGAAAGCGGGCGCGATGGATTGCTTCGGCGCTCCGCGAGCTCAGCTGTGGGAGGCCATCGAGGGCGCCATGAATCATGGCCAGAAGATGGAACACCAGCGAACCGTGGGACAGCACGGCCTTTTTCTGGCCGGCGCAAATCAAACGCCCGGAGACGATGGACAAAACCTTTTGCCGGAAGCCGAAGATTGGAGCGAGGATCAGCAGCTCGCCGGCGAGCACGCGGTTCTCGGCTTCTACGTTTCTGGACATCCCTTGGCGAAGTACGCGGGGCGCTTGCATGATTTGGGCGTGGTCGAGCTGGGAGCGCTCGAACAGAAGCAGAACGGGGAAGAGTTAGTCATCGCGGGCATCGTTGTGCAAACGCGGCCCATGCGTTCAAGGAAGGGCGCGCGGTGGGCGATTTGCCGCGTTCAGGACCAGACAGGCGGCGTCGAGGCGCTCGTGTTCCCCGAGGCTTTCCAGCGCTACGAAACGATGTTGAAGGGCACTACGCCGCTGGCCATGCGCGGACGCGTCACCATCGAAGACGCCGGAATGCGATTTGTTGTCTCCGACATTCGCTTGCTGGAGCAGCTTCCAGAGAGAAAAACGGATCTGATGCGCGTACGCGTGGACCTTCGCGCGCTGGATACGACAACAATGGACCAATTGCAAGCGCTCTTTGCGGAGCGGCCCGGGCGCTGCCGCGTCGCATTTGAACTCGTTTCGCAGGACGGAGTGACGGCAACGCTGGAGGCGGAACGGCGCGTTGAGCCGGCCCCGGAATTGATGGATCGAGTGCGCGCGATTTGCGGGCCGGACTCGGTCGCTGTACTTCGCGCCTAGACATTTGCCACAAAAGGAATCATTTTGACTCGCAAGCGGCGCAAACAGCACGAACTGGATGAGCTCGAGCACGACGTAGACGAGTTGGTGCGCCTGGCTCCGGAGAACGAAAAGGCGGCGCAGGAACTCGCGCGTTTGCGCAAAGAAGTCAGCGAACTGAAACGCGAGTTCTACTCCCACATGGGTGCGTGGCAGAAGCTGCAGATTGCCCGGCACGCCCAGCGGCCCTACACCCTCGATTTGGTTCCACGTCTGTTCGAAGACTTCAGCGAGATTCGCGGAGATCGCGCCTTCGCCGATGATCCTGCGATTGTTTGCGGCATGGCGAGGTTCCACGGACGGCCCGTAATGGTCATCGGGCACCAAAAAGGTCACGACACCAAACAGCGCGTGGCGCGAAATTTTGGACAAGCGAAGCCGGAGGGTTACCGCAAAGCTCTACGCGTGATGGAGCTGGCGGCAAAATTCGGCCGGCCCATCTTGGTCTTCATCGACACACCGGGCGCGTATCCCGGTGTCGATGCGGAAGAGCGCGGCCAGGCTGAGGCCATTGCTCGCAATTTGCGCGAAATGGTGCGGCTGCCGGTCCCCATCCTGGTTACCATAACCGGCGAAGGCGGGTCGGGCGGGGCGCTTGCCGTGGCCGTCGGTGATCGCATCCTGATGCTCGAGCATTCTGTGTATTCCGTAATTTCTCCGGAGGGCTGCGCTTCCATCACCTGGCGGGACGGCTCCAAAGCGGAAGTCGCCGCCGAGGCGCTGAAAATCACGCCCAAAGACCTGCTCGAATTGGAGCTGATCGACGAAATTGTCCCGGAACCAGAGGGCGGGGCGCATACGGACCACGACGCGACGGCACAGATGCTCGATGAAGCGCTGACCCGGGTGCTTGATGAAGTATCCAAACTCTCGCCGAACGAACTGATCGAGCAGCGCTACCAGAAATTCCGCCGCATGGGCCAGTTCTACTGATTCATCTCTGCGATTCGGATGGATTGCTGCGCCTGAACTTTTCCTGCCGATCCCGCGTATTATAAGTATAGAAGTTGTCGGTCGGCAGGAGGTGACTGTGTTCTGCGATCAATGCGGTACAGAAGCAGCCGGAAACGCGCATTTCTGCAGCAACTGCGGCCGGCCGTTGCCGGGCGGAGTCGCAAGTCAGCCGGTGGTCGTCCAGCGTATTCCGGCCTACGCGCTCCCTTCTACTCGCGTCAACGCACATCTACGCATCCTTGGAATTCTCTGGATCGTTGCTGGAGCCCTTCGCCTGCTCGGCGTTGGATGGCTGTGGTTTGTCGGCCGGATGGTTTTTCCGTCGGTGCTGAACGAATTCGTGCCGAGCTTTGCGCTCGGTTCGCCTCTGAGCAGAATTGTCGAAGGCGGCCTGGCGTTTGCTTCCGGACTCTTGGTTCTCCAGGCCGCGCTGGCTTTCTTGGCGGCATGGGGATTGCTCGAGCGCCAAAGCTGGGGCCGCATCGTCGGGATAATCGCGGGAATCTTCTCGCTCTGGCACATTCCGTTTGGCACGGCGCTGGGTGTTTACACACTGTGGGTTCTGCTGCCCGCCTCGTCGGAAACCGAGTATCGCAACCTCGCGCACGTGTGACGGAGGGTTTGCCGCGGCCGACGTGGGGCGTTTGCGAGTTGGACACCTTTGTGCTTGTGCTAGTTGCTCACCCGTGTTTCCGTGACGTACTGTGATGGCCATGGAACAGACACCGAACGAAGGCGGGTCCATGGCAACAACGGAGATTTTTCGTCCATACGAGCGTTTGGTCGAGATTACAGTGATGGGGAAGAACTTCCTCGTACCGGAGCGGAACTCCCTTCTGCGATGCTTTCAGTTCATCAGTCCAGAGACGATTCCGTACGGTCGATTTTGCTGGAACCAGGACTGTCAGTATTGTCGCGTAAGCTGTCAGCTTCCTGACGAGGACCAGCCTAAGCCCATCCTCAGTTGCAAGTTCATGGTTTCGGCGGGAATGAACATCACGGAGCTTACGCCCGAATTGATGTTTTGCCTGAAAAGCAAGCTCGGCGCTTGAAGCTGCATTCCGGCCGGGGTCATTCGCGGTACTGCCTTCTCTAACTCACGCCTTCGGTAAGCGTGTGTTTCACGGCCGCTTCGGCCTGTGATGCCCTCCACGAATGTGGTAAACTTCGCGTTTACAAGGCGCAGCCTCTGGGAGTTCCGATGAACGCTCGAACGAAATTTTCTGTCGGGGCAATTGTAATTGTCGGTACCTTAGTGTGGCTCGGCTGGGTGGGCGCCTCCCAGAGCAAGACGTACTACCATACAATCAGCGAGCTCAGTGCACTCCAAGGGGCCGCCCTCCATCAAAGAATGCGCGTGAGCGGGAATGTGGTTGATGGGTCGATTGCCCACCACCCGGGGCGTATTGATTTCACTCTCGCTGAGGAAGGCAAGATGCTGCCGGTGAGCTACGTCGGCGATTCGCCGCTTCCAGACACGTTCAAAGGCGGCGCGCAGGCCCTGGCGGAAGGGAAGTTGATGCCGGACGGCCGTTTTGTCGCCGATCAAGTTCAGGCGAAGTGCGCGTCCAAGTATCAATCGACTCCAGGACAACAGCCCGCTGCAGATACGTCCAAGTCCCGAACGCAAGCACAACCTGATCTGCGAAGCGTGGCGGAACCTCGCAGTTAATGGGAGCAAAATAAGCCAGTGGACGTCATTGGCTCCTTCGCACTGATCCTGGCGCTGCTTGCGGCGACATACGCTCTCGTCGCGGGAATCATCGGCATCCGCACGCGGCGGCCGCTCATCATCAAGAGCGCGAGAAACGCCGGTCTGGCCATCTTCCCGCTGGTCACGCTGGCCGTCGCCAGCCTCGTCGCGCTTTTCTTCCAAAATAATTTCTCCATGGCGTATGTCGCGGAGCACAGCAACCGCGCGCTTCCGGGATTTTATAAATTCGCAGCACTGTGGGCAGGCCAAGAAGGCTCGCTGCTTTTTTGGAGCTGGCTACTTTCGATCTACGGGTTCATCGCGCTCTTCTCTAATCGCAAGAAGCACCCAGAATTGATGCCGTACGTAGGCGTCATCTTAGGCGGCATCCAGTTATTTTTTCTGATTTTGAATAATTTTGTCTCGAGCCCGTTCAGCCTGGTCGGAGTGATCGGCGCTGCGGGAGCGCCGCACGTGGTTGCGCTGGCCGACGGCCACGGCTTGACGCCGCTGCTGCAGTATTCGGAGATGGATATTCATCCACCGATGCTTTATTTGGGCTACACCGGATGCACCGTGCCGTTCGCATTCGCGCTCGCCGCGTTGCTGGGCAGATACCCGGGCGAAAAATGGATTCATATCACCCGCAAATGGACGATGGTTGGCTGGGCCTTTCTAAGCGTCGGAATATTGCTCGGCGGCCACTGGGCCTATCAGGTTCTCGGATGGGGCGGCTACTGGGCGTGGGACCCCGTCGAGAATGCGTCGCTGCTGCCGTGGATCACAGAGACGGCGTTTTTGCATTCGGTGATGATGCAAGAAAAGCGCGGCATGATGCGCGTTTGGAATGTCTGGCTGGTATTCATCACCTATATGTTGAGTATTTTGGGAACGTCGCTGACACGCTCCGGCGTGGTGAGTTCGATTCACGCGTTTGCGCAATCGTCGATCGGTTCGTGGTTCTTTTCGTTCCTGGCGATTATTTTCGTGGTGTGCCTTGTGGCCTACTGGAAAAACCGTGATTACTTGCGGACGGACAATCAACTCGATTCTATTGTCTCGCGAGAATCGAGCTTCCTCTTCAACAATTTGATCCTGCTGGCTGCGTGCTTCGCGGTTCTGTGGGGCACGCTGTTTCCCGTTCTTACGGAATGGGTCGAAGGCAATAAGATCACCGTTGGACCCCCGTTTTTTAACAAGGTGAATATCCCGATCGCGTTGTTCCTGTTGTTCCTGACCGGCGTCGGCCCGTTACTGGCGTGGAGGCGGACCTCGCTTTCCAGCCTGAAGCGGAACTTTGCGTGGCCGCTCGGTGGGGGACTCGTAGCGGGAATTGTCGCGTTTGCGTTCGGCGACCGGAATTTTTATGCACTGGTGTGCTTGATCCTCGGCGCTTTCGTCACGCTGACGATTTTCTCGGAATTTTTCCGCGGCGCGCGAGTTCTTTCCTCCCGCAGCGGCGCGAATTTGCTGTCGTCGGTCGGTCAATTGACCATGCGCAACACCCGCCGATATGGCGGCTACATCGTTCATTTTGCCATCGTGCTGATCTTTATCGGAATATCCGGCCAGGCGTTCAACCAAAACGTGCAGAGCAAGATGCAGGTAGGCTCGAGTATGAATATTGGGCCGTATACGCTCATCTGCCAGAACCTGGATGCCACCGCGAACAGCAACTACAGCGCCGAGCGCGCGACCATCGAGGTATTCGAAGGGAAGCGCTCCTTGATGATGTTGTATCCCGAGCGCCGCTTTTATCTGGCCAGCGAAGTGACCCAGACGGTGGTGGCGCTGCATTCCTCACTCGCGCAGGATCTTTACGTGGTGTATGCGGGGCGTAGTCCGGAAGACAATACTCCCGTGATTCACGCGTATCTGAATCCGCTGGTGCGCTGGATTTGGCTCGGAGGTTTGGTTCTCGTGCTCGGCACCATTCTCGCGCTGATACCGAGCCGCCAGCCGCAAATCGTGCTGCACGCGGAACGCGAAACCGTACCGGTTGGTGCGGGCACGAATGCGAATGCCAGTGTCCCGGTGACCGTGGCGCACGGAGATGACTGAAATGCTCACGCGTGGCAAATCCGTGGCGCTCGCGTGTTTTTTTACACTGGCGACGGTTTGCGCGCAGCCCGCGCACGCGCAGAGCGACCGCGCAAAGGCGCTGGGCACGAAGGTCATGTGTATGTGCGGCGGTTGCAGCGACGCGGCGGGGAAGTGCACGCACATGGGCGGCGCGTTTGCAGGACCCTGCGAGACGGCGCAGAAGGAACTAAGGGAAGTTGACGCGCGCATCTCGAGCGGTTCGTCAGATGATCTCATCCTGCAATCGTTTGTGCAGGAATACGGCCCCACGGTGCTGATTTCTCCGCCGGCGAGAGGATTTGATCTTTGGGCGTGGCTGATGCCGATCGTGATGCTCCTGGCCGGAGCAATTCTTGTAGGGTTCGTCGTTTTGCAATGGAGGCGCCGCACGGTCGTCGCGCCAGCGCCGCGAGTCTCGCCGGACCTCCTGGCGCGTGCGCGCCATCAGATGGCAGCCCACATAGACGCGGAGTCCGATGACTAGTCAGGCGATTTTCGTGGTCTTGTGCTGTGCCGCAATGGGAATCGCGACACTTTGGTTCGTCTTCGGCGTAAAGCTCGAGGCATACGACTTCGCGCCGCATCGCTCGCGCCTCGACCAACTGCTTGAACGGCGCGACACCATCTACGAGAATCTGCGCGACTTGCGCTTTGAGCATCGTGCTGGCAAATTCTCGGAAGAGGACTACGAGGCAATGAAGCGCTCGCTGGAAATCGAAGCTGCGCGCGTTATCGCGGACATGGACAAGCTGACCGGCGGAGCGCCGACAGCGGCCACGCGGCAGGCCATGTCGGAGAAGCCGCGCTGATCGCCCGGCTGAAATCTAAAAAGATGCTCACATCGACGAAATCGCAATTGTACAAATCATGTATGGCGCGTTGCGTGGCCGTGAGCGCGGCGCTGCTGTTTTTTGGCGCGGCCTTGCCTGCGGCGGCAGGCACCGTTTCCGGCACGGTGAAGAATGGAACCACGAACCGGCCGGTGGCCGCTGCCGACGTTATCCTGCTTGCGTTGCAGGGCGGCATGCAGGCTGTCGCAACCGTGAAAACCGATGCCTCAGGCCATTTCACCATCACCAGCGACTCGCTGGGGGCTGCTCCCATGCTCCTGCGCGTCCCTTACAAAGGCGTCCTTTACCATGAACCCGTGCCGCCCAACACGCCTTCGGTTCAAATTGAAGTGTACGAGCCGACCCGCGATCCGCATTCGTTTGCGGTGACCACGCGCGCCATCATTCTCCAGCCGAAGGGCTCGGACCTGGCCGTCGGTGAGGAATACACGATTAAAAACCAGACTCAGCCGCCGGTCGCGTACTACTTGAAAGACGGGACGTTTCGCTTCCAGCTTCCCGAAGGCGCGCAGCTCAATCAGGTCTCCGCTTGGGGCGCCACCGGAATGCCGGTGATACAGGGTACGATCGATAAAGGCAACGGCGTGGAGGCGGTGGACTGGCCATTTCGTCCGGGCGACAATGGCGTGCGCATTTCCTACCAAATGCCGTACACGTCAAATCAGGCCACCATTCACGCTTCGTCGGTCTATGACGTACAGAGTGTCATCCTCGCCGTGCCTCCCGGCTTGCAAGTGTCGGCCGCTGGCTTCTCGCCCGCGGGAAACGAACAGGGATTCGACATTTACACTCGCAATGCGGTCGCCGCAAACACTCCGGTGGCAATTTCGATTTCTGGCACTGCAGCTGCGCCCGCCGCGTCGGCTGATAACGGCGCGCAAGATCCTTCCGTGAATTCGCGAGTGGATGGCGCTGATGCCGCCGCGTCCACAACAACTCTGCCGCCGCGCCTCGATAACAACGTGAAATACATTCTGGTCGCCGGATTTGCGGGATTGTTCTTGCTGGGCGTGATTTTTCTCTGGCGACGTCCCTCGGTGCAGACGGCGGTCGCATCTTCCTCGTCTCATGACATTGCGCTTGTGGCGCCGCTTGCGCAAACTCCACCGCCCGCAGCCGTCCAAATGCAGCAAGCCGAGCGCGAAGCGACGCGCAGCCTCGACGAGCTGAAAGAAACGTTGTTTCGCCTTGAATTGCGCCATCAGGCCGGCACCGTCAGCGAGCAGGACTATGCTCGCGAGCGTGAACGCACGCAAAAAATCCTGCGCGACCTTCTGAAAGGCTGAGCGTCGCGCCTTGGCTGCCCCGCCATCGTCCGTTTCACTCGGCGTCACATTCGAGCAAGTCGAAAAGCGCTACGGCGCATTCGTTGCGCTGCGGAAAGTTTCACTGGCCATCGCTCCCGGGGAATGCGTCGCCCTTCTTGGCCCCAACGGTTCCGGGAAAACAACGCTTCTGAAAATGGCGGCGTTGCTGGTTAGGCCAACTTCCGGCCGCGTGATTTTTCCCGGCGCCAGCACGGACGCAAGAGCGATCCGGCGGCAGGTTGGTCTCGTAGGCCACAGCATTCTCGTCTATGACGAGCTCACGGCCCGCGAAAACATCGAGCTATTTGCGCGCCTTTACGCGCTCGAGCGTCCGCGCGAACGCGCTGCCGAAGCCCTGGAAGCTGTGAACTTGACAACGCGTGCGGACTACGTAGTGCGCACATTTTCCCGCGGCATGCGCCAGCGGCTGGCCATTGCTCGCGCATTGCTGCCTTCGCCAACGCTTTTGTTGCTGGACGAGCCCGCCGCTGGTCTTGACCAGCAGGGGCTTCTTTGGCTTTCCGCAACGCTGCGAACCTTGCGCGCGCAGGGCCGCACCATCATTATGAGCACACATGCGCGAAACGAAGTGACGGACATCTTCACGCGCGCCGTGGCCATTGCCGGAGGGCGCGTGGAACGCGATTCTGGTGTGGACGGCGATCCGCGCCCGCTTCTGGAAGAGCTGAAGGTTGGTGCCTGAATGGACGCTGTGCGCGCTGCCGCCATCGTACTGCGCAAGGAAATTCGCGCGGAGATGCGCACCCGCGAACTGCTGCAGACCACGGTCACGTTTGTGATCATCGTGGTCGTGCTTTTCAGCTTTGCGTTTGAGCCTTCCGCCGCGGAGGCGCGCCGTTACGGACCCGGTCTGCTGTGGATCGCGCTGCTCTTTGCCGGCTCGTTGATGCTCAATCCGTCGTTCGCGAAAGAGCAATCGAACGACACGATCTACGCGCTGCGTATGGCGCCGGTCAGTCCCTTCTCGATTTATCTGGGCAAGATGCTCGCGAACCTGCTTTTTCTGGCCATTACGGAGGCGGTGCTGTTGCCGGTGTTTGCGGTGCTCTACAATGTTTCCCTGTGGCCCGTCATCGGCCGCCTCGTGATTGTGCTGATCCTAGGGACATTCGGCATCGCCGTCACCGGCACTGTTTTTTCCGCTGTAGCCACGCAGGCGCGCATGCGCGAGGTACTGTTGCCGCTTTTGCTCCTGCCGGTGTTGGTTCCGCTGCTGATTGCCGCCGTCGAAGCGACCGCGGTGCTCTTGTCCGAATCTCCCGCGCTCGACCGCACATGGCTCGCAGTGCTTGTGGCATTCGACGTGGTATTCTTCGCAACGGCGTGGGTGCTGTCTGATTATTTGCTGGAAGAATAGAGCGGACGCGGATACCTCGCGCTCGGCAGGGAATTCATGAAGAATCGCAGCCTCGCAACTCTGATCGCCGCACTCCTGTTCGCCGCGGCCGGCTACGCGGTGTTCTTCATCGCGCCCGACGAAGCCACCATGCACGCCATCCAGCGCATTTTCTATTTTCACGCGTCATCGGGCTGGGCCGCAATGGAAGCTACCGGCGTCGTCTTTTTCGCGAATGTCGCATATCTCTGGAAACGTCAGCCAAAATGGGACTGGCTCGCGGTCTCCGCCGTGGAAGTCAGTCTGGCATTCTGGTCCGTGGTCCTCGTCACCGGACCCATTTGGGCTCATCCGGTTTGGGGCATTTGGTGGGCTTGGGACTGGCGCCTGACACTCACTCTGGTGCTCTGGATTCTGTACGTGTGCTACCTCATCCTCCGCACATTGGTTGCGGATCCGGAACGCCGCGCCGCCGTCTCTGCCATTTTTGGAGTTTTCGTTTTTCTCGGCGTTCCCCTCGACTATCTATCAATTCGCATCTGGCGCACGCAGCACCCGCAACCCGTTTTGTTTGGTGGACCGGATTCGGGCCTGGACCCCACCATAGCCAAAGTTTTTTTCTTCTGTAGCGCGCTGATGACGTTCCTCATGATTCTTCTCGTCGTTCAGCGCTATCGTCTGGAACGCCTGAAATATGAAGCGGAAGAAATGCGCCTGGTGGTTGAGGAACGCGCCGAGACGCAATATCGAAATCGCGAAGTTCAACGCCGTGGGGTGTCGGGAGGATAGTCATGCAGAATTTTGGGAGCCTGTTTGCGGCCTACCTGGTTTTTTGGGCCATATTTTTCATCTATGATTTCACCGTGGCGCGTCGCCTCGCCCGCGTCGAGAAAGACCTTGCCCAGATGAAGCAGCAAATCCGCGAACCGTAGATCCCTCGAAAGCGCGAGGGCAGGGAAGCAAAGCCAGTGGCCGCGCGGAAGAAAATCGGCGTAGTTCTTTTTCAGCTCGGCGGCCCGGACCGCTTGGAAGCCGTTGAACCTTTTCTGTACAACCTGTTTTGCGACCCGGAGATCATCAATTTCATGGGTGCCGGCATCGCGAGAAAACCGCTCGCCAGACTGATCGCTTCGCGCCGCGCACAAGTCGTTCGCGAACATTATGCGGCCATTGGAGGCGGCTCGCCCATCATGGAGCTCACCAATCGCCAGGCCCGTGCCCTCACCGCAGCGCTCCAGCCCGACGTTGACGCGCGTGTCGTTGTCGCGATGCGCTACTGGCATCCCCTCACGGAAGACGCCATCGCCGAGCTCCGCGGCGAATCGCTTGAGCAACTGATTCTGCTGCCCCTGTATCCGCATTATTCCTTTGCCACCACGGGGAGCAGCTTGAAAGAGTGGCAGCGGCTCTATCGCGGCAACGGCCTGAGCTCTTTCGTGAAAATGATCAACGATTTTCACGACAATCCTCTGTACATCGCCGCGCTGGCCGAACGCGTGAACGAATCACTCCGCGCGCTGGACCAACCCGAAGGCGTGCATCTGCTATTCAGCGCGCACGGCCTTCCGCTTAGCCTGATCGAAAAGGGCGACCCCTATCCCGGTCAGATTGAAGAAACCATGAAACTCGTGCTCGCCGCTGGCGGCTGGTCCAATCTGTCCTCTTTGTGCTACCAAAGCCGGGTTGGGCGCCAAAAATGGCTGGAGCCGTCGCTGACCGGTACCATCGACAAATTGGCGTTCGGCGGGGTCCGCCGCCTCCTGGTCATTCCCATCTCATTCGTCACGGAACACATTGAGACGCTGTACGAGATCAACATCGAAGCGCGCGAGCGGGCGCAGGAGCGGGGCATTACGGAGTTTCATATGATGACCTCCCTCAATGATTCGCCTACATTCATCCAGGCGCTCGCCGATTTGGTGAAGACAGCCGCTGGAGCGTGAAGTCCGGCCGGCTCAAGTGGCCGTTTTCGAACAAACAAGCGTGAGAACCTCTTGACAGAGTGTAGCGCTCGTCATATAAAGAATCTTTGCTGCGCGTTTCATAAGTCATTCATCTTTTAATATTGCGCGTAAAGCATTTACTACTCGATGCCGGAAAAATCCGAGTCGAAGACTGCTGAAAAACATGGCGCTCCCGCAGCGCCGCTCGCCGCAACGAAACCCAATTCTCCCGATTCTGGTAAGAAGGACGTTGACCGCACTCGTCGGCGATTCATTTGGACGTTCCTGTGGGGCTACCTCGGCGTCAATTTTTTGATGTTTTTACGTTATTTCTTCCCGCGCGCTTTGTTTGAGCCTCCTACGACTTTCAACGCCGGATACGTTGCCGATTACAGCCTCGGAGTCGACCAGCGCTATCTTCAGTCCAACCGCTGCTGGGTTGTTCGTGAACCAGGCCGCTTGTTCGTAATCTTCGCCCAATGCACCCATTTGGGTTGCACGCCGGACTGGGAGCAAGCCCAAAACATCTTTCACTGCCCGTGCCATGGAAGCGAATACGACAGCGAGGGGATCAACTTCGCTGGCCCTGCGCCGCGGCCGATGGACCGCTGCCACATCGATCTTGATCCATCCAATCAGATTCTTGTGGACACGAGCCAGCGGTACATCATGGATCCCGCTGCAGGCACGAACCAATTCAACGACACCGGCGCTTTCATTAGCGCCTAGTCTTCGGTTTTCAAGGAAAAGGCGGAAGAATGGCAGATCAGAAGGACGGGAGCGACCGCAAGAGTGGCGTTCTCGATGAGCTGAAGGACAAATCTCGGGAGCTTGGCGAAGTCCTCAAGGTCAAGACTCGCGAGCAGGTCGAAGAGCTGAAGAAGCCTCAAGAGACTCAGCTCTACCGTTCGATCTTCCGCATCAAGCACGACGAAGAGCCGCGCAACCGCGCCCTTTCGACGCTCAATAACCTTTTCTTCCACATCCATCCTGCGAAAGTGAATCGCGACGCCACTCGCTACGGCTACACCTGGGGAATGGGCGGAATCACGTTTTACCTGTTCATCGTCCTTGTCTTCACCGGCGTCCTGCTGATGTTTTATTACCATCCCACAAAAGTGCAGGCCTTCCGCGACATTCTCTACCTCGAAAATGACGTGCCCTTCGGCCGCCTGTTGCGCAACATGCATCGCTGGGCCGCGCACTTGATGGTAATGGCTGTCTGGCTTCATATGTTCCGGGTATTCATGTCCGGCTCATATAAGCGCCCGCGCGAATTCAACTGGTGCGTCGGCGTTCTGCTGATGGTGCTGACGTTGCTGCTTTCTTTCACAGGCTACTTACTTCCAGATGACCAGCTCGGTTTCTGGGCGGTCACCGTCGGCACGAACATGGCGCGCGCCACGCCTCTCCTCGGCAGCCAAGGGCCATTCGGCCCGCAGTTAGGCATGACTCCGTACAACGACGTGCGCTTCGCGCTCTTGGGCGGTTCGATTGTCGACGCGAACGCGCTGCTTCGCGCCTACATTTGGCATTGCATTGCGATTCCGCTGATTGCTTCGGTCTTCATGGGGGTGCATTTCTGGCGCGTCCGCAAGGACGGCGGCATTTCAGGTCCGTCTCCTGTCATGCTGGAATCCGAAACCAAGGCGTAAGAGAAGTTCAGTTGCGAAGTCAGATTTCTGCAGCATGCGCCTGAGAAAATCGGGCGGCGAGTGAGCGCAAACGGTGGGTGAGCGTTAACAATGTTTGGTGATTGGCACCAGCTCTGGGTCATCATTTCCACGCCGGATAACATTCCGATCGTGGCCATGCTGGGCTTTGTGCCGTTTTTCACGTGGTTTGCTTTCCACAACATGCTGGCGAACGACCGGCTCATCGCCCAGCTGGAAGCGGATCCGCAGCTTGCGCGCACCCACCACCGCACCACCTATCCGTACAGTTCCCGCTGGGAGCGCGAGTTGCACACCAATCCGTTCCTGATGCGCAAGGAGCTGCTGGCTGCAATCATTATCACCATCATCTTGATGGTCTGGGCTCTAACCCTCAACGCGCCGTTGGAAGAGCCGGCCAACGCCAGCGTCACGATGAATCCGGCCAAGGCTCCCTGGTATTTCCTCGGCTTGCAGGAGATGCTCGAATACTTCGACCCGTGGATCGCCGGCGTGATTGTGCCCACGTTGATCATCGTTGGATTGATGGCCATTCCGTTCATCGACGCCAATCCGCTCGGCAACGGCTATTACACCTACAAGCAGCGCCGCCATGCCATCTGGACATTCCTGATTGGATTCGAGGCCATTTGGCTCGTTCTTGTTTGCATCGGCACGTTCATACGCGGCCCAGGCTTCATGTGGTACTGGCCTACGCAAACCTGGGATCCCGATCGTGTTGAGTTCAACGTCAACCGGAATCTCGATCAGCTTTTCGGCATTAACGGCAGTTGGATCGCGCATATTTTGCCCGCGAGTTTGCGGCCCGAGGCCGTCATCATTGCCCGCGCCGTGTTTGGCGTGATTCCCATGGTCGTCTACGGCGTTGCCGCGGCGCTCTTCATTCACTGGATCTGTACGCGCACCGACTATAGCCGCAAGATTTACCGAAAGATGAGCATCCTGCAGACGGTGACCTTGTACATCTTCTTGATCACCATGCTGTTCGTGCCGGTGACGATTTTCCTCCGGCTGGTTTTCCGCATTAAGTACATTTGGGAGACGCCGTGGTTCAGCATCTAAGCGTCACGCACGATCACGCGAAGGAGATTGCGGTTGCCTGAACTTCAGCCCGACGATCCGATTAAGAGCCGGTCGTTTGCGAATGTCATTCTGATCGCGATTTTCGTGCTCTTGCTGTGCGTGACGTGGTCGTTCTACCAGGAGTTTATCGGCCTGCGCCCGTGGCGCTCCTATCAGAGCCGGTTCGTTTCTTCCTACTCCGGCTATCTGCAAAAACAAGTGCGCGACCGCCAAGCCGCGGAAAAAACTGTAGAGTCGTCTGCTGAATATCAAAAACTGAGCGCCGCGCTTGAGCAAGCCGCAGCCATCGCCACTCCGCAAGATAAGGAAATCAAACAGCAGATCGATCTCGTCGACGCGCAGCGCACCGCGATTCTTTCGGCTTTTCAAGAGGATCGCAGCCGCGTTGGCTCGCTGATCTACGACTACGAAGCCATTCCCAACACCGCCGCTAACCGTAGCGACAAGGAAAGCCAGCTCAAAGCGGTCCAGAAGGCCGAGGCGAAAACGTATTCAGTGGATTGGCCCGATGGCGGCGGAAAAACAATAACCAAGACATTCAATTACGACCAGCTCAACGATACCTTCAACCAGTTGCTGGACCAAAAAGCACAGCTCACGGCGAAACAGGGAACTGTCGACAAGCCCGTGACGGACGCACAGGCCGCCATGGCCACGCTTATCGGCGACAAGCTTCCCGGTCTAACCGCGGATCAGTTGGAAGGATTGTTGAAATCCGTGCACGACATGGATGTGTCGCTGATTCAAATCAATGTCAATCCGCCCGGCACGGAAATCAACGACATTGGCGGCGTGGGTCTCACCGACCGCTGCCAGTCATGCCATGTGGGCATGGAGCCGAAATACGTTCCCGCGGCGATGACGCTCACCAAAGCGGATCTGGGCTTGCAGAAAAACAACGACGCCCCATTCGCCAGCCATCCTGATCAGGAATTGTTCAACTGGCACCCGCTCGATCAGTTTGGATGCTCACCGTGCCATGGCGGGAATGGGCGCGCCCTCGTGAATGTCGAAAAGGCTCATGGCCGCTATGAACACTGGCTCTGGCCGCTCAACTATCCGGAAAACTATCAGGCTGGCTGCCAGCAGTGCCACTCCGCGGACGCCTGGACCGAGCACGCTCCGGTGCTGAACGAGGCCAAGATTCTCTTTCGTGACCGGGGCTGCATCGGCTGCCACAACTACGCCGGCTTCGACGGCCAAGGCCAGCAGCTTCAGGATACGGTTCGCGAAATCGCCAGCCTCGAGAAGGAAAAGGCCGACGACAATCAGAAGATCCCTGTCCTCAATAAGCAGGGCGACCAGGCTCCCGATAACGCGACCGCGCAGCGCCTCTACGCCGAGGCCACCAATCTCACTGTCGGCGTCAGCAAGATCGACGCGCAAGTGGAACAACTCGACGACCTGAGCCACAGCCTCCAGCAGGAAGTCAAAAGAGTCGGCCCGGATTTGAAGGAAGTGCAGATGAAGCTGCATCCCGAGTGGATTCCGTACTGGCTGGGACATACGTGGAATTTCGATCCCACGGCGCAAATGCCGCAATTCCGCCTGGAGCCTGACGAAGTTCAGGCCATCTCCGCATTCATCTGGCAGCAAGGGCTGAAGGGCCCTGGTTTGGATAAGCAAACACCCGGCGATCCGGCCAAGGGCAAGGACCTGTTCAATTCACTTGGCTGTTTGGCGTGCCACTCCATCGGAGAAGGCTCGCAGAAAATCGGCGGCGACGTCGCCGATAATCTAAGCCGCGAGGGCGAAAAGGCGAATTACGATTACATCGTCCGCTGGATTCACAATCCGCGCGTGCGCACCGAGCCTTATTGCCCCTATGAGCATCGCGATATCGGCCCGGCGGACTACGCCAAGCACAATTTGCCTTACGTATTTGACGAGGAGCACTCGAAGTGCCCGAACGACGGCCACGAACTCGTCGTCCAGCAACAGACCATCATGCCGGACTTCCGCCTGAGCTGGCAGGAAGCGCGCGACATTGCCAGTTTCCTGATGACTCAGAAAGACGCCAGCGCTCATTACGATCCCGCGTCTTTCGTCAGCGACACAAGCCTTTACGCCAAGGGCGAGACTCTCGTCGAACATTACGGCTGCGCCGGCTGCCATGAAATTTCTGGCCTCGAAGACGCCTCGCGCGTTGGCACCGACCTCACGCAAGAGGGTAGCAAACCCATCGGCCGTTTCGATTTTGCGTTGCTGTATACCAAGGCACAGGATGGCATTCTGCCCGACGGCCAGCGTTTGAAGCGCCGCAACCAGTACAGCGACTGGTACGACCTGAAGGGCTTCTTCGACGAAAAGCTCGCCGATCCCGCCATTTTCGATGAAGGCAAGTACAAGCCGGATCCTATGGACCGGCTGAAGATGCCCAAGCCGAATGTTACTCCGGAACAGATCGATGCGCTGACTTCATTCTTGCTCGGCAGCACGCAATCAACATTGCCTCCGAGCTATCAATACCTTCCGACGGACCAGCACCACGCCATTCAAGAGGGCTGGTGGATCGTCACGAAATACAATTGCATCGGCTGCCACCAGATTGATGTCGGACAGAAGACTGTTCTCATGGACTTGCCGACGTACAAGGGCGATAACGCCATCAATCTGCCTCCCGTGCTCACCAGTGAAGGCGCGCGCGTCAATCCCGAATGGCTCAAGACCTTCCTAGCCAATCCTTCGCTGAGCGCGACGGATCAGGATCGCGACGGCGTCCGGCAATATTTGAAAGTTCGCATGCCCACTTTCTTTCTTTCTGACGACGAAATTCGCAAGCTGGTGTTGTTCTTTGGCGCGCTGTCCTCTCAGCAGCAGCCGTTCATTCCCGAAAAACTTGCGGCGTTGACGGACCAGGAGCGTACGCTGGCGCGCGGCATCTTCACGAGTCCCGCCGCGCCGTGCTTGAAGTGCCATGCGACAGGCAATCCTACGCACGACAAGAACGCCACCGCGCCTAATTTCTTGCTGGCTGGCCAGCGCCTGCGTTCGGCATGGACCGAACGCTGGATCACGGAACCTGCTACCATCATTCCCGGCACGGCCATGCCATCGGGCCTCTTCGTGCGCCAGGACGGCCGCTGGGTGTTCAACGGGGCGTTACCTGCCGCCGGCCAGCATTACACGGGAGATGAGGCTAATCTCCTCGTCCGCTATCTGCTGGAACTTACACCGCAGGAGCAGGCCATGCTTTCTGGCCACACTCCCTCGGCCGCGAAATCTGGTTCCTCCGGCGCCAAAAAGTAATATCCTAGTAAGGTGTGGTTGCCGGGCAAGTCGAGGCGAAATCATCGGGCCTTTCGGCCAAGTTCAAATTCAGGAGGAATAATCGCGTTATGAATAAGAAAGTCATTTGCTGGACTGCAGTAGTCGCATTCGCTGCTCTGGTGGGCGGCTGCGGCGGCAAGAGTCAGAATCAGGAATCCGGAGGGGCGCAGCCCGCGGCCACCGGCACGAAGACCGTCGATATGTCGACCGTCGGCTCCGTCAGCGGAACCATTAAGCTCGACGGCGCCGCGCCAAAATACAAACCCATCAACATGAGTGCGGATCCGTATTGCGTCAAAGCCAACTCCGCGCCGGTGCTGCCCCAGGAAGTTGTCACCGGCGACGGCAATACGCTTGCGAACGTCGTTGTCTACGTGAAGAGCGGCGCCGAAGGCTATTCATTTCCCACGCCGAGCGACTCCGTGACGCTGGACCAGAAGGGTTGCATGTACGCACCGCACGTCGTCGCCTTGATGGTCGGTCAACAGCTCTCGGTGGTGAATAGCGACGACACCACTCACAACATTCACCCCACGCCCGCCGACAATCGCGAGTGGAACAAGTCGCAGCCGCCGAAGGCCCCTGCGATTATGGATAGCTTCGCTCGTCCCGAAGTCGCGATTCCGGTGAAGTGCAACGTCCACCCGTGGATGAAGAGCTACATCGCCGTGATGGCCAATCCTCTCTATGTCGTAACCGACAAAGACGGGAAGTTCGATCTGAAAGGCCTGCCTCCCGGCACCTATACCATCGAAGCGTGGCACGAAAAGTACAACACCATGGATCAGACCGTCACCATTGGCGCCAAGGAGGACAAGGCCGGCGTCGATTTCACATTCAAAGCGGGTTCCTGAGCAATCCCTGAGTAAGTGGCGGCGCGTGCGCATCTCGCATTCGCCGCCTTCCTTTTTCGTTTGAGGCGCTAGCGGCTTGCGTATACTAGGAAGTTGTATCTGTTATTTTTTCGTGAATTGAAATGACTGCTGCTCCCACTCAATCGTTCATCCATAATCCGAGGTCTAAGGTGCAATTGCGCCCCCATCTGAACTTCAACGGCCAATGCGAGGCGGCCTTTAAGTTTTACGAGAAGTGTTTGGGCGGCAAGATCACCTTTACGATGACCTACGGGGACTCGCCGATGGCCGCGAAAGTGCCGCCCGACTGGCACAAGAAGATCCTCCATGCCACGTTTGCCGTGGGCGACCAGATATTCACCGGCGCCGATGCTCCGCCGGGCTACTATCAGACGCCCCAGGGCTTCGCCGTAACGCTCAACATTGCCGATGCCGCCGAGGCAGATCGCGTCTTCCAGGTTCTGTCAGAGAAGGGCACGGTGCAAATGCCGATTCAGGAAACTTTCTGGGCGCTGCGCTTTGGCATGTTCGCCGATCAATTCGGTACGCCGTGGATGATCAATTGCGGGAAGCCGCAGGCTTGAAGGGACAATCGATTTTGAGAGAAGCAGGGAACCGCAATCTTCATCGTTTCGCCGTCTTCACCGCGTGCTGCACGTTTCTTCTCGTCATCGCCGGCGCGCTGGTCACCAGCAACGAAGCAGGTCTCGCCGTTCCGGACTGGCCGCTTTCGTACGGCACGTTTTTCCCGCCGATGGTCGGCGGGATTTTTTATGAGCACGGCCATCGCATGATCGCCGGCTTCGTCAGCATCCTCACCATCATCTTGGCCATTTGGACGCAGACGCGTGAGTCACGGCGCTGGCTGCGCAATCTCGCGTGGGGAGCTCTCGGGCTCGTCGTTGCGCAGGCCGTTCTGGGCGGCATCACCGTAAAATTTCTTCTGCCTCCGCCGGTTTCTTCGGCGCACGCCACGCTGGCCGAACTTTTTTTCATCACCGTTTTTTCCATTGCTGTTTTCACCGGCAAATGGTGGCAGAGCGGTTTACCTCAGCTTGAGGACTCCGCTTCTCCCAAATTGCGTTCGCTTACCTTGTGGACTTCCGTGCTGATCCTCGTCCAGATCGTTTTGGGCGCTGCGTTCCGCCACAACGGCATCGGAATCACCCCGCACATCATCGGAGCGATCGTCGTCACCGGCATGGTTTTCTGGACCGTGCTCGCGGTCAGCCGCCGCTTCAAATCGGCGCCCTTGGAACCTGCAAAAGATTTGCGCAAGGCCGCGCGCTACCTCGAGATCGTGCTCGCGCTTCAACTCGTTTTGGGAGGCTTTGCCTACTGGGCCGTGGTCGCCGCGCGCGATGCCGTGCAGCCAACGCCAATCTACGTCACCCTGACCGTCCTCCACGTCGCCGTCGGCGCGCTCACCTTCGCCGCCAGCGTGTTTCTGATGCTCTCGTGCTTCCGGATTCTCAGCCCCAGCCGCTCGCACCGGCTGGAAACTCCTGCGGAGAGAGCGCTCTCGTGAGGCGGCTCGCATGAGCACAACTCGCGCCGCATCGGTTCCCGCCGTTTCTCGTTCTTGGGCCTACCTGGTGCTCACCAAGCCCGACGTCACGTTTCTTGTCGTGCTCACCACCATGGCGGGATTCTATTTGGGTGCCACAGGCCCAATCGATCCTGTAACCATGTTCAACGCGGTATTTGGCACCACTCTGGTTGGAGCCGGTACGGCTGCGCTCAATCACTATATCGAGCGCTCCAGCGACACCAAAATGCGCCGCACCAGCGGACGCCCTTTGCCGCTCGGCGTGCTGCGCCCCGCCGAAGCTTTGGCCTTCGGCAGCGGCCTTATTCTGGCGGGCGGAATTTATCTCGCCCTGTTCTCGAACCTGCTGGCGTGCTCGCTGGCCCTGCTGACCACGCTGCTCTATTTGGGCGTGTATACCCCTCTGAAGAAACGCACCACGTGGGCCACCGCCATCGGCGCATTTCCTGGAGCCATTCCGCCGCTGGTTGGCTGGGCTGCGGCTCGCGGATCGCTCAACGAAGGCGCGTGGCTGCTCTTCGCCATTCTGTTTCTGTGGCAGTTTCCACATTTCTACGCCATTGCCTGGATGTATCGCGAAGACTACGCCCGCGCGGGCATCCAGATGCTCCCGGTTGTCGACCCCACCGGCGCGGCGACCTTCGGCCAGATTATTTTCACCGCGGCGATATTGGTTCCGGTGAGCCTGTTGCCTTCGGTCATCGGGCTTGCCGGCAGCAGCTATTTCTTCGGCGCATTTCTCATCGGCTTGCTTCTGCTCGAGGCCAGTCTGTGGGCTTCGCGCTCGCGCACCAATGTCCGCGCCAAATGGTTGATGCATGCGACCGTGGCGCACATTCCGCTGCTTTTGGGCTTGTTGATGCTCGATAAAGTTGTGAAGTGACAACGCGCTTTGCTGAATGATTGCTTTAGCGAGATTTGGTTGCGCGTTGTCATCCTGAGCGGAGCGAAGGATCTAGTTTTGGGCCTTGGTGAATCTGCAGTTTTCTTTTAAATTCTTCGAAAGGATTGTGTGCCTATGATTGAAGTGGCCGCCATTGCTCTCGTCATGGTGCTCTTGTCCGTGCTCGGCTTGGTCTGGGACTTTGCCAGCGGCCTCATCACCGCCGGCATCGACGGAATCTTCCTCTTGCTGATTTGCCTGATGGTCGGCGGAGTTTTCTCGTTGCAGCTTCTCTACCTCACTTACGAGCGCCGTCGCCGTAGCGCGCCTTCACCGAGCGGAAAGTAATCTTTGTCCGCGTTGATTCCGCTCGGTGACCTGCCTCGCTTGAATGCATTCCTGAACGGCGCCAGCGCCGTGCTTGCCGTCACCGGCTATACCTTTATTCGCCGCCGCAAAATCCTCCCCCACAAGATATGCATGTTGTCGGCGGTCGCCTGTTCCGCGTGCTTTCTGGTTTCCTATCTCTATTTTCATTTTCAAGCTGGCCTGGTGCGCTTTTCCGGCCAGGGAGCCATCCGGCCCGCGTATTTCACCATCCTGATCACCCACACGATTCTCGCCGTGGTGATCGTTCCGCTCGTGCTGATCACTTTGTATTTCGCTCTGCGCAGCCGCTTCCGCAGCCACAAAGCCATCGCTCGCTGGACCCTGCCTCTCTGGCTCTACGTCTCCGTCACTGGCGTCATCGTCTACTGGCTCCTCTTCGTCTTGTACAAGCCCATCGCCTCCGTCCCCGGCTTGTAGCAGCGGATTCTTGCCCTGAGCGTCCTCGCGAAGGGTGCGAGCCTGTTTTTGTTCTTGAGACTGGGGGATAGTGGGTCAGTTTGAATTTTGGCTCTTCGCTCTTTCCCAGGCTTCCGGCGGGGAACTTATGACAATTTGCTGGAATCTAGAATCCTGAGCCCTTTGAATTTCGTTAATCGTGAATTGGCTGTGTTCTTTCACCACAATGATGTTCCATTTGATTGGCTTATTATCGTCTGTGTAGATGATGTACTGGTGATTCCATCCGATTTGATGAAGATTACCAGTGAGGCTGGAGTCGTTCCCGCGAACAAAGAGGTACAAACCCTCCGACGTGTCACCTTGCATCAAGAAGTAGTCGCCAGCTATAGGCCGCTTAGGGGCAAACATGTCACCCCATCCCAAGCACCCCGTTAAGGGGATAAGAAGGATGAAGACGCTGATGACTCGGGTCCAGCCAAAATCTTCACGCCAAAATCATACACGTCCGATGAATTATTGTGAATCGCCGGTCTAGACGGCGGGTATTAGAGTAGTTTCAAATCAAAGGACCGTATTTGCAAGGTTCACAGCCGCGTTCTAAGTGCCTGATCAGTCGGATTACCGGAAACTACGCCCCCAAATCAACCTGAGTCACTACCAGCAGCCCAGTCTTTAGGCCCGCAAGCGCCTTTCTGTTATCCTGTGAAATTCAGGGAAGGGAATTGCTTTGACCGACGCTCAAGCATCCGCCACGCAAAAGCGTCCGCCTCTCAGCAACCGCTGGACCTTCATCGTCCTCGCGCTCACCCTGCTCTTCGTCTTGATGCCGTTTCTTTTTTGGCGCGCCACCTGGTTCGGTCGCCCGCTCACCGACGCTCAACTCGCCGACGCCTTACAGCCCAAGAGCAATCCTCACGACATCCAGCACGGTCTCTCTCAAGTTTCCGACCGTATCGTGCAGCGCGACGCAACGGTCAAAAGCTTTTATCCTCAAGTGATCGCCCTCTCATCAAATGCCGAAGCTCCCATTCGCGCCATGGACGCGTGGACCATGGGTCAGGACAACCAGTCGCCGGAATTCCACGCCGCGTTGCTTCCTCTGTTGAAAGATCCCGACCTCACCGTTCGCCGCAACGCTGCTCTGGCGCTCGTCCGTTTTCAGGACGCGAGCGGCCACGACGTTATCGTCGGCATGCTCAAAGCCGCCGCCGTTGATTCTCCGCTCGCAGGAACCATGCGCACGCGCCTCAAGCCCGGCCAAACGATGAATCCCGGCACGCTCCTCGCGCACATCCAGACGCCCAGCGGCGAAAGGGAAGTGCGCTCGGAAATTCCCGGAACCTTGGATCGTTGGCTAGTTCAGGATGGCGCCGACGTCACTGCCCGCGAGCATCTCGCCGCGGTATGGCCCAGCGACGACGAAGTTTGGGAGGCCCTGCGAGCCCTTTACCTCATCGGCGAACCCGCCGACCTCGACGCCATCACGCCCTACGCCCGCGGCGGTGGAGACGCTCCGCCGCAAATCGCCGACCAAGCCCGCCTGACCATGCAGGAAATTCGCACGCGCGCTGCTTCGTCTGACTCTTCTCCAGCGCACTGATACCCGCCAGCGTGAATTCCCGCTCCTGGTTCGCAATCCCTTCCCATGCAAGGACTTACCATTGCAGCAGAAGCCTACGCCCGCCGCAATCGCCAGATCACCGCATCGTGGCCGCAACGTCACGCCTTCCGCGCACTCGATTTCGCATTCGCTTCGCCAATTTGCTATAATGTCTCTGTAAGCAACGCTGAACGTGTTCACGTAGCGGAGGATATCCCGAAATGATTTCTTTAACGCCTGTCGCGGTCACCAAAGTCAAAGAGATTATCGCGCAGCAAACGCCTATGCCGACGGGCTTGCGCGTCGCCGTGGTCGGAGGCGGATGCTCCGGCTTCAGCTACCACATGGCTTTTGAGAGCCAGATCAACGAAGGCGGCGACAACATCTACGAATTCGACGGCCTGAAGGTCCTCGTCGATCAGATGAGCGAAATGTACCTCGACGGCATCTCCATCGACTATATCGAATCCATTGAAGGCTCGGGATTCAAGTTCAACAATCCCAACGTCAAGAGCACCTGCGGCTGCGGCAGCTCCTTCAGCGTTTAAGCCCGCGGCGTTATCGTGAATTTCAAGGCGTTCGGCGCGTTTCCCGAACGCCTTTTCTTTTTATGATAGGTTGCCTGCATGCCTAAGAGCAGCACGGAATGGAAACACGACATGGAGGCATTCCTAAACGGAATCGAATCCGAGCTTCGTCCATCCCCTGCTAAGGCACAAGCCACCTTGCAGGCCTTTCGGAAGCGCCTTGAGCGTGACAGCGTGGGCCGCAGGCGTAAGCGGTTCAAGCAAGAACTCGAAGCCGTTCTTGAGAGCAACCCCTTTCTACGATCCGCGACGAGGCGATACCTCTCCAAGCAGATGCAATCTGCCCTGAAAGCAGCCGCCAAGGCACAGGACGAGGCTGAGCGCGTTCTCAAACAACTCGATAAACCGAAGAAGCCGGTCTTCAATTGAGTTTGTCTCTATGCCTTAAGCTGTCATCCCGAACCCGGTCGCCTGCTTTTGGCGAACGGCGGTGAGGGACCTGCTTTGTATCTGTCTTCTCTCGCCACTCGGCACTTGTCACTCGTCACCGCTCTTATGTATGCTGATTCTTCGCAATGAAAATCGCTCTGGCCCAGTTCAACCCGACCGTCGGCGACTTTTCCGGCAACTCTTCCCGCATACTGGAAATGGCCGCGTCTGCAAAATCGCGCGCTGCCGATCTGGTTGTTTTCTCCGAGCTGTGTCTCTGCGGCTATCCGCCTCAGGACCTTGTCGAGCGTCCTGCATTCCTTGAACGAAACCAAAAAGCGTTGAAGAGTCTCGCCGCGCAAATGCCCATGCCCGCCATCGTGGGCTACGTTGGCAAAGCCCAAGTCGACACCGGCAAGCCCGCCGCCAACTGCGCCGCGCTCCTGCGCGACGGCGAAATCGTCTTCAAGCAGCGCAAAATGCTGCTTCCCACCTACGACGTCTTCGACGAGTCCCGCTATTTTCAGCCCGCGCAATCGCAATCGACTTTCCCCCTGGAAGGCCAGCAGCTCGGCATCACCATCTGCGAAGACGCCTGGAACGACAAGGATTTCTGGAAGCAGCGCCTCTACGAGCGTGATCCCGTTGCCGAGCTTGCGGGGCAGGGAACTACGATTCTGATCAACATCTCCGCTTCTCCCTACAATCTCGACAAGCGCAGTTTCCGCATGGACATGCTGCGTTCCATCGCGCGCCACTACCGCGTGCCGGTGATTTACGTGAATCAAGTCGGCGGAAACGACAGCCTTGTTTTCGACGGCTCCAGCTTTGCCTTCGACGCGGCAGGCAATCTCGCCGCGCTGGCGCATTCCTTTGAAGACGACTTGATCATTTTCGATTCCGTCGCGGGCGCCGGCGACATTCGCCCTCAGCCCAGCGACGAACTCGAAGCCGCTTACCGCGCGCTGGTCTGCGGTACGCGCGATTACGTCCGCAAGTGCGGCTTCCGCAACGTCGTCATCGGCCTCAGCGGCGGAGTTGATTCCGCTCTCGTCGCCGCTATCTCCGTCGACGCCTTGGGCCCGGAAAACGTCCTCGGCGTCAGCATGCCCGGTCCGTATTCTTCCAAGGGCAGCCTCGTCGACTCCGCGCGTCTCGCCGAAAATCTCAACATTCAATACTCCGTGATCCCCATCCACGACATATTCCAGACGTATCGCCAGGCCCTTTGCACCTCATTCGCCGGCCAAAAAGAGGACGTCGCCGAAGAGAACATCCAGGCGCGCATTCGCGGCAACTTGCTCATGGCGCTGTCGAACCGATTCGGTTCCATGGTCCTCAGCACCGGCAACAAATCCGAATACGCCGTCGGCTACAGCACGCTCTATGGAGACATGGCCGGCGGCCTCGCGGTGATCTCCGACGTCCCCAAGAGCATGGTCTACGAGCTCGCGCGCCTCGTGAATCGCAAGAGGGAACTGATCCCCGATTCGACCATGACCAAGCCGCCATCCGCCGAGCTACGTCCAAATCAGACCGACCAGGATTCCCTCCCGCCCTACGATGTTCTCGACCGCATTCTCAAAGCCTACGTCGAGGACCTGCGCACTCCCGAAGAAATTTCCAGCCATTACGAATTTCCGCTCGAACTGGTCCGCGATGTTGCCCGCATGGTCGATCGCAGCGAGTACAAACGTAAGCAAGCGCCCCCGGGCCTCAAAATCACTTCGAAAGCCTTCAGCGTCGGCCGCCGTTTCCCCCTCGCCAACAGATTCATCCCGTAGCCCGTTCGTAGAGGTAGGCTATACGAGCGCGAAAACTGCTAACCGCAGATCTCGAAAGCAGAAAGTGAAGCAACGATGAGAACGGAATTGCTGCGATTCGACGGTGCGGTCGAGCGGGATCCCGCCATCGATGCATGGATGAAACAGCACGCAGGTGAATTGGGAGCCATCGCGCATCAGTGGTTTGAGGTAATGCGAAAATGCGGCGACGAAGTCCGGGAGCTCTTGCACGACGGCTGCCCGGTTGCATGTTTGGGAGATGCGCCCTTCGGCCAGGTCAACGTCTTCACTTCGCACGTAAACGTGGGCTTCTTTCACGGCGCAGCGCTGCCGGATCCGGCCCGCTTGTTGCAAGGCACCGGCAGGTTCATGCGCCATGTGAAGCTGAGACCGGGAACCGCCACAAACGCCGCAGCGCTAAGCAAGCTCATCGATGCGGCCTATTCGGATATAAAATCGCGCGTCGAAAACGGCTAGTTCACAGAAACCCCTTTAGCGCTTGCTGATCCTGGGCGGATACGGGGCGCTATGGTTTGCGTGCGATTGCATAGACTGCGTTGGTTTCGACGCTTTGCACGCGGTCCTTCGATATCTGCTCCAGGGTCGCATGCCACACGCGTTTACGTGTTTCCTGATCGAGTTGCTCGATAGTGCCGCGGTAGCCTGATCCCATTGCCATGGTCCAGAAGTCCTCCGGCGAACTGAGCGGCTGAGCGCCGGCCTCTGCCAGTAGATCATCTGTGTGTACACCCGCTTCCAGCAGCATGGATGCAAGCGCACGTGGTTCGGTGATGCGGTCCCATGGATTGAAGCTCTTGTAGAGGTCCGGACGCTCGTTCCGCACAGCGTTCCAGAAAGCGGAACTCCCGGGTTCCAAGAAGCGCGGTCCCCAGGTGGTAATTGCAAGTTGGCCGCCGGGCCGGAGAACTCGCCAAAGGGAACGAACACCCGAAGGCATGTCCGGCACAAAGAAGATACCGAACACGCAAATCACTGCGTCGAACGTTTCCGTGGAAGGATCCAGCTCCTCGATATCTTTCAAGCGGAACTCAGCGTGCGTCAGGCCAAGTTGCGACGCTTTCCCTCGCGCCAAGCGCAGGAGATTCTCTGCCAAATCGACACCGAGTAAACGCCCGCTTGGGCCTATGGCTTTCGCTGCCGGAATGGCGGAGGCTCCGCTGCCGCAGCACGCGTCGAGAACGCATGCACCGGCCTTCAGCGACATTCGCTCCACTGTTCGCTGCCCGATGCGGTCCCAGAACGAAAGGGCCGGCGCATCGAAACAATCGGCCGCAGCGTTATATGTAGAAGTTGCGCGTGCCTTCGCGTCGTTCCTCGTTTCAGGTTGCATTTGAACGCTCTCTCGCAGGGAGGTGTGAGAACAAAGCCTATCGTAACAGGGAACAGCGGTCTTTTCGCGAACAGGCTTCAGCACGGCCCGCGATGTCCTCAAAGTCGCATAACCACAGACGTGGCCCACTTATCACTTCGGCGATTCGTGTCCGAGTGACGAGCAATTCGGAAGCAATGCAAACGGCGGTCGGATTGTGTTGGTTCAACCGGAAATGGAGAGACGGCGTTTTCCGTTAGTGAGTAATCCGCCCCTCGGGGCAAGCTCCTTGTAGCTCAGGTTCGCGATTACCAAGCGAGGCGTTGACCGGCGTTGCGCCTTCCACTTGGAAAGCATTTCGAGAACGTGTGGCTCGGCTTTATGAGCAAAACGCCCCGCGGGACGTTATCGGGCGAGGCGTTGAGCTATACGTTCGGCGCTGGATGCGGTGGCTGCCTAGTGGTGTGACCGTGAGCGATACGTTTAAGCGGCCTGTGCTAGACCCTGAGCTTTACGCTTTCGCATCGCCATCACCACCCCTAACGACCCTAATCCGATTAGCATGAGGCTGATTGTGCTGGTTTCGGGGGTGGTGACCACGGTTGCTGTTGCGAAATAGAAGGGGTATGTATTAGAGATTGTTCCGGAGTTCGCCGATGTCCAGTCAGTGAGGTCCCAGACATCGGGGGAGTAGCTCACTAAAAGATAATCATAGTTGTCGACGATAGTATTCCCACCCACAGTCTCCAAGCCATAAGCAAAAGTTGGGCTCTGCCCCCCAACATTGGGGTCCCCTAAAGAGAGATACACAGCGGATGCGAATTCATCAGCCAGTGTGGCGTTGCCCCACCACGGTTGCGCTTCGAGTACCGACGATGCGCTAGAGAAAGATTCGTACGGTGAGGTTGTGACATCGTACTCCGTACCGCCGACTGACACTAAGACACCGGCATGGGCGGGCTTTACGGCTGCACCCAACGCAAACACCCCTGCCAGGGTCAAGCCGCATAGCAATTTGTTGATCTTCATCTATTCCCCCCGAAAGTCATGTTGGAAGCCGGGAGTTGCGCATTCTCCCCACGTTCAGCGAATGCAGAGACCGGCCATTGCCGCAGCATTGGCAGCACTTCAGGGACCGATGCGTTGCCGGAGTTCGCTCAACGGTGCCATGCTTGCTGCTTATTGATTCGAAGTGGCTTAGCGCACAAGTTGCTCCAGATACCTCCTTGGCCAGCAAGCCGCAAATGCAAAAGGCTGCATATAAACGCACTTCTCGGTTCGCAATCGCCCCCACGGATGAGAGCGGCCAGCAGGGAAGCTCACGCGGCCCGCTTGTTGCAAGGCGTCGGCAAGTCTATGCGCCATGTGAAGCTGAGACCAGGAACGGCGACAAATGCCGCAGCGCTAAGCAGGCAGGCTCATCGATGCGGCGTACTCGGATATCAAGTCGCGCGTCGAAAACGGCTAGTTCAGAGAAACGCCTTGGGAGCTGTGTAGCGCAGGGCTTCGCGCCTTTTGCGAAGTCTGCGGCCTTTCCTCTTGCGTTCTTACGCTGTCATTCCGAGCGAATCCCGAGCGCCTTCGCAGGGGCGCTCTTGGTTACCCTGAGGTTACCCTGAGGAACGAAGGACTGCGCCCGTCGCGCGCAGCGCGAAACCGCAGCATGCTGTCATTCCGAACCCGTTCGCCTCGCCTGCGGATAGCAGCCAACCGGAAAAAGTCGGCGAACGGTGTGAGGAATCTGCTGTTGCGTGTAATGGCCCGAACTCCGGCCGACACGCCGTCGGTGCGGGATGGTGTCGTGGACCTACTTTGAAGAATCGCAGTACGCTCTGTGCATCTCAGACAATCCGGCGAACGGCCCAACTTCGCTCCGGGTGGCACAGGCTCTCAGCCTGTGCGCAATTGCCTTCGTAGGGGCGGGGATTGCCCCGCCCGGCGCGACTCGCAGAGTCGCGGTCTCGTCCACAGGGCAGCTCCCTGCCAAGCGCCGTAAGCCCTCGCACACGTTGTCATTCCGAACCCGCCAGGGTCAGAACTGCCAATGGAGTCTCACACCAAGGACGGGCACGGGGCCGCGGCTTCGATTAAATGCCGGGTTCGTGACAAACTCGAAATCGGGGGTCGCATAAACATTCTTCCACGCCGCGAAACTGTAATAGACTTCCGTCACTTTTTCGCTTCCATAAGTCAGTGTGCCGTCCCCACTCAGGATGTCCGCACCGCCTGCCTCAAGAATTTTCTGAGCACTCGCCGACGCGCCGCTCATGACAAATGCCAGCCCCGCGCTGTCGTTGGGACGATGCCAAGCCGAGCCACCGACGCTCGCTCCGAGCGATGCCGTCCAGTTCGCGTCGCTGTACATCCACCCCTCTGTTTGCCCGTTGTTCCAACCGAGGCGCGAAAAAAAACCCACATTCTTCGTTACACCTTGCTCCACGTTCAGCCCATAGCCATACTTGCGGCGGTAGGCGCGGGCCGGAGACAAATCCACCTGCGGACCACCCGACTCAAGTAGCGCAGCAGCTTGCTGATAGTTAAGCATGTTGGCCTCGTCCACCCAACCCAAGAAGCGGACCGCTCCCGGCCGGGCATCGGCGTCGTAGCGCCGCTCTAATTCCGTCGCGGCACCCCATGAATCGAAAAATTTTCCGCTGCTTCCCTCGTGGGGAAAAGTCAGGACCAAGTCGTCAGCCGTGAAGCCATTCTTTGTGCCGGGCGTTTGGAAAAAACCCGTACGGAGAGTCCACTGTGGTTGGTTCAGTTCCACTGCGATTCCGGTGGTGTACCCGACGCTGTCCGAGGGGAAATCCCACGCCAAGTTGGTCTGCATCGCCCAATTCAAAAATTGCGTGTGAGCGTCCTGCGCGTAAGTGTTATGGTCGAACATGTCGACGGGGGTTAATCGCCCAATAGTGAAGGTCAACCGCGAGACATCCTGCTCGCCAGCGAGCGCCAGAGGTCCGTCTACCACACGCTCCTTCTTACCGCCCAGGCCAATGGTTTCACGGATAAATAAGTGGGCAAACATGAAGTGCGGATACGTAGTGCCATTTTTGTAAGCGTCACCGTTGGGAAAATCCTCGATACCTTCTGTGTGGCTAAGGCCGTAACCTTGCCAGAGCAGCCCATCGGCATAGATTTCCCCTCCACTCCATAGCCGAGCGCCTACAAAAACGTCCGCCGTGAACGTCTCTTGGATTTCGCCGTTGCTGTTAAGACTGTTCCGGCCGGAGTATGCCGCGGGAAAGCCGGGGTCGCCTTGCGGAGTTTCGGTCACCTGCCCGTGTAGGTTCCAGGCTTGAGTGGCATCCTGTTGCGGCCAAGCCGATGGCGCTGCGACTGCAAAAGCCAGCACGAAGGTGATCAAGCCAGCTCGCATGCGCTCTTTTATGAATATCTTTGCCACAGCCCCTCGCTAAGCCGCCAGGGCAGACATCGTTCGACGCCGACGAAAACTGAGGCGAGCGTTAGGCGAATTGCAGACTACTAGCAAGCCAGGGTCGCCCGCTTCGTCACCCTCAATTGCCTCGCCGTTGCCGTACGCGCGACTCTCCTCACTCTCCGGGTCAATCCAGCGGGCCACCATCTGGGTCTGCCCGCCTTCACGGATTGCTGCCCAGACACGGTGCAAGCCGCGGCACGTGGTGAAATCTTCGAGATTGCTCGTGAAAATTCGCATGTTCCCCTACTTTCGCAAGACACACGTACACGGTTCGATCCCGGCTGCTGGTCTCGCGCTGAATCAATTGGTTGCTAGGTGGGGACCCTTGCAGACTGCGAAGATTCCCACTCGCTCGCGTTTGTCGTCCTACGAGAGTGAGAGGATTAGGTGGGAAAACGCCTTACCCTTGGACTCGCTCTTCGTCGGCTTCCGGGAAATAGCTGCTACCCGGAGGTTCTGGTTCTTGAATCAGACCTTCCATTTGGCTATCTTCCTGAGGGCGCTATTTTCAGCCCGCAGGGTGTGGTACCATACCCCCATAGGGTAGTCAAGAAAAATGTCCCATTTATCTCGAGACAAACTGGACTTGGTTAACCGCACCAAGAAAGTCATCGGTCAACTGGAAAGCGTATTGCGTGGCCTCAACGAGGATGAGCAATGCGCCGATGTGCTCCAACGGCTTGCGGCGGCGAGGGGAGCGATCAACAGCCTGATGGGAGAGCTATTGGAAGACCATATTCGGAATCATATGCCCCAGCACTCGAAGTCCGCCATAGAAGCTGCAGAGGACGTAATTGAAATCGTCAAAACTTACCTGAAGTGATTCGGCAAGTTGTAGGGCACGCGCCTCACCCGCGCGATGTATTCGCCTTTCGTTTGTCACTGGTCACTAGTCACTCGTCACTGCCTTGATGTATTCTTCTTGTTCTTTTTGCATCTCAAAAGTGAGCAGGGAAGTCCGCTCCATGCGAATACCCTGCCACGGCAAGCACCTTTCTTGATGAGGTTCGCAATGATATTCAAGCGCCCAGCTTTTCTTGCGGTCGTCGTTGTGGCCCTCGCCCTATCTGCCGCCGCCGCGCAAACCAAGCCCGCCGCGCAACCGTCCACGGCCTCACCCGCCGCGAATGACGCACTGACGGCAAAGGTCGAATCCTATCTGCGCGTCCTGTTTGGATGGACCCCCGAGTACAAAGTGACCCTCGGCCCCGCCACTCCCTCGCCGATTCCCGAGCTCGTCCAGGTCCCCGTCTCCGTCACTTATCAAGGTCATACGGACACCGGCACCGTCTACGTCACCAAAGATGGCCGATTCATGGTCCGCGGCGAGTTACGCGATCTCTCCAAAGATCCCTTCGCCGAAACTCGCGCCAAAATAAAGCTCGGCGATTCGCCTTCCATTGGCCCTGCCGACGCGAAACTCACCGTCGTTGAATTCAGCGACTTTGAATGCCCTCATTGCCTGCAAATGTATTCGATCCTGAAGGTCGTCGAGCCGGAGTTCCCGCAGGTGCGCTTCGTCTTCAAGAATTTCCCGCTAGAGGAATTTCATCCTTGGGCCATGACTGCGGCGCTCGCCGGACGCTGCGTCTACAAAACGTCCTCGAGTGCCTTCATGAAATTCCAGGACGCCATTTTTGACAATCAGGATGCCATTACCGCCGATAACGCCTGGGACCAAATTACTGCGGCTGCTGTCGACGCCGGCATCTCCGCCGACGCGCTGCACTCCTGCATGAGCGCTCCAGAGACGAGGGCTGCGGTGGACGCCGACGTCGCGGAAGGAAAGTCACTCGGGGTTGAAAGCACGCCGACGTTCTTCCTCAACGGCCGCACCTTCCTTGGCGGAGATCGCCAGGCGTTGGAGCAAATCATCCGTTTCGATCTTTCTCGCCAGCAAACCAAACCCTAGTTCATCGCCAGCCTAAGCGGGACGCGCTCCAGAGACGAAAGCTGCAGTGGCACCGCCGTAGCGAGCGGGTGGATGCTGACGTGGCGGAAGGAAAATCCGGGGTTAAAGCCCCGCCAAAATCACACTGGGGGTTGAAAGCACGCCGCCGTTTTTCCTAAACGGCCGCACTTTCCTTGGCGGAGATCGTCAGGCGGGCGTACGCGATACGTGGTGGAGTTCCGGTCCAGATGGCCCAGGACTGGAATCCGCTTTCCTATTCCCGAGAGCATGGAGCAAACCATCCGTTTCGATCTTTCCCGCCCCAAGCCAAACCGTAGCTCCTCGATAGCATGGGCGGGAAGGCCTCTAGCCCCATATCTCCGCCTGAGCAATGGCTCAGTTTGAACCATGGCTCGGCCCAGACCCATTACGGTCACGCCGGTATCTTCGATAGCTACATAATACATATTAGAAGAATGAATGTATGCTGCGCAAGATACGTCTAAAGCCCAATTTGCGTCAAGGATTATTATTGTTCGGCGAGATATTCTTGGTAGACTGTGCAAAATGAGAGGGTTGCCCCGCGCAAAACGATTGTTATAGTAGAAGGGGATTTTCAGAGGGAGTAGAGCTTCAGCGCCGCTTCCACGCGCTCCATTGGCCAGCCGAGCTCGCGCAGCCCGACCAAAAAGCTGAGTTTGTCGCCGCGAAACAGGCAGGCTTCGAGCATCCTTTTCCGGCCGTGATCCGTTTTGCACACGCAGATTAGGTTGATGGGATTGTGTGGTTACGGGATGCGAAGCATGAAGAGGAGGAGCTCGGGAGCGATGTGGTCAATCGGGGGGGTGTGTCCGCCTGACCGTGCTGACCTCCCCGAGTTGGTTGTGCAGGGGGCATCTCGCGGAAGTCCTTTTCGGCGGCCGCTCGCGCCGCGCGCACTCTTTACCTCGCCGCGATGTGCTGTGGCGTAAAACGGGGATTGGGTGGTGTCGGCGTGGACAGGAAGGCAGAGGAAGGCGATCAGGCGAGTTGCACGAACCGGCGGCTAAGCGAGTTGGCGGAGGTCGGCGGTAAGGGCGGCGAAGTCGACGCCGGAGGGGTCAATTCCCTGTGCGTTGAGCCAGTCCTGACTGAGCGGCGCGTAGGCTTCGTCGCAATACTGCTCGAAGAATGCCCAGGTCATGCTCTTCTTTGCGCCCCAGGTGATGCAGGTGAGTCCGTCGGAATCATACGCGAGAACGGGCACCGCGTGGCCTCCCCAGGAGCCCGGGACGCTTTGGCCGCGCATGCGGGACCAGAGGGAAGGAACGTCCCAGACGTCCTGCTGCTGGGCGGAGAGAGGGAGCGCGAGGCCGATGTAAACGCCTCCGAAGAGGCTGACGGCCTGCTTGGCGCATTCCTGGTCGTGCGGGTCATTGTGGACGTTGAGGTGCAGGTCGAGAGAGGCGTAGGCGTCGATTTTATGGCCGGCAATTCCCTGCTGGCGCCAGTAATTGAGCACATCGAGCTCGACGGCGCCGTTGTCGGTGGCGGGATCGCCGACGACGTAATGGCCGGTTGCGGAATAGGTGGCGATGATTTGCGCGTTGGTTGGCGTGAACGCGTCGCCGAGGTTGGCGGTCCAGCACTCGATCATGTGGCCGGCGGCGGCGCAGGTGCAGTCGCCGAGAGTGTCGTTGGCCATCATGGGCCACGAGGAGATTTTCGCGGTCCAGTCGACGGCGGGTGGCGCGGGCGCGAGGGCACATGCGCGTTGGGCTTCAGTTCCCTGCCGCGACAGATAGTTGGCGAGCTGGAGCGTGCGTGCGTCGATACGCGGCGGTTTTTTGCCGAGGCGGAATGGCGGCGGAGATTTTTTCATGGAAGATTCCCTTTGTGGCAAGTCAGTAGAAAGAAAATGCGTGACGTGATTCGGGCCTCATTTTGTGGTAGCCTCAGACCTTTCGAGGTGAAGCAATGCCAGTCAGCGGAGGGCCTTATCTTGTAGCAGCTTCTTTTTGCGATAAGGTTTTACAGGAAGCCGATGGCGTATTGAGCCTGATTCGCCTCGTAGACCGATGGAATATCGTCGGCCCTACGGCAACAATGAGTCCCACCGTAATTCAGGGGACGCTTGTTGTTCTCTTTAAGTCAGGAATTGCCAGAACGTCAGCTCAATTGACAGTTACGCCGATCTCGCCCGGGAACGCGCGATTGCAACCGATAGTTGCTCCGTTGCTGTTCGAAGGAGATGATGAGCGCGGCGCGGGAATCGTTCTGCCAATCGGGTTCCCAGTTCAGGAACCCGGCTTGTATTGGTTCGAGGTAGCTCTTGCGGTGACTGGAGGCGAGCCAGAGATAATGACGTTCATACCGATGCGAATTGTCTATCTCCAAACCGGATCGATGACGCCCCCTGCCTTTCCCAGCGCGGGGCCACCACGTTAGCGCAAGCAGCTTTTGTGGAACTGCCAGTATGTACGACTGGTGACAGTTCATAGCGATTTGAAATTGGGAGTGCCGCCATTTCGCGAAGAGAATCGCGAAATATCGAGTCGGAGATATGGCCACTTGCTAAATCGCCCATTTTTCGTTCGATGCTGTTAGCTAGTTCCATTGCGTCAGCGTCGCCGTTTTTGTGTATGTTATGTGAGATCGCAGAGAATTTCTGAACGAACTTGTCTGCATCTCCATCAGACAAATAGCCGAGGATTATCTCGCGAATTTTATCAACAGAAATCATGACCGAACCTCCAAAATTAAGATACCACCGCCTCTCGGCGCAGGAAATGGAACTGTTGTACCAACAGAACGATTTCGACGGGACGCTCGCTGTGTGCAGTAAATTGTCATTTCCGGAGCCTCAGGGCCAGCTTCATGAAACATTTTGTTGCAAAAAGGAAATCATTAGGTACATCGACTCCGATGATGAAGAACGTGCATTAATCATTCTCCAAACCGACGCCCATGACTCTTCTAAGAACCGCCGCATTCTCAGGAGGTTGCGGGTCGGAAATGATGTATACGACCTCAAACTCCCCTAGGCCTTAGATTATGATGCCCAGGCTCCCGTTCTCGTTGCGGCACGTTTTGTACCATAGTAAGGCGAAACAGCAAAGAACAAAACCGATGCTGGCGGGGATGCCGCGCAAACGACACCGTGAGGCGGGCGGCTCCTCCGTACCTGCGGTTACCTGAGGCCCCCTGCGAAAGCGGATGACGGGGAAAATCGCGTTGAATTTCCTCTTCGGCCGCTTCGCGGACGGCGGCTTGGTGGGCGGGGGCGATTCGCCAGGTCAGGGTTCGGTTGAGTCTTCGTTGCGAGAGATGAAGTAGGCGCGGATGGCGTCGCGCAGGACGGGCTTGTTGCCGGTCAGCTCGTAGATGCCTTGGCTGTTGCGGCGAACGTCCATCACCGGGTCGAACTGGTGGGCGATGAGGATCTCGTCACGCGTGCCGTAGCCGCGATCGCTCTTCGGACCGTGGTAGTGGTGCACGACGAACTGATCGAGCACGCCGACGTTGCGCTTCAGCGTGGCCGCGCGGGACTGCCAGGCCTCCACCATGGCCACGTAACTCGGACTGTAGCGCGTTGCCTGACGAGGCATGGCGCGCTGGTCTTTGCTGGTCGGCTCGGAAACCAACCCGAAGGCCATGAACCAGTCGCCGCTGCCCAGGATCGCCTGGTCCAGCAGGCTGCCGACGGCATCGAACGCGGAGCGCCGAAAAGCCCACGCGCCGCCTGTGGCTCCGACGTAAGGCGCGGCGCTTCCGTAATCGTATCCATACGCGAGGCCGTGGCCGCTCGGATCGACGCCCTCGGGCAACTGGTGGCCGTTGTCGATGTAGGTTCTTACAAAGGATTTGACGATCTTCTCGGGCTGGCTGCCGCCGTAGGTGACAGCAGAAAGGTTGGTGTATGTGGAGAAGAGCTGGACGAAATCGTAGTGCTGCAGCAAGTGGATCGCTTCGAGAGCCCAATCGTTGCGCGTGAAAGTGAAATCGCCGTCGCAGTAGGCGCCGTACTCCCAGTCGGGGTCGAAAGTTTTGATGGTTTCGTTGAGGATGTTCTCTTTGTGGAAGAGCTCCGATGACGAGCGGAACTGCGCCTCCTTGTACGTCGGGTGGTTCGGGTTTGCGGTCACCTCGAACGGGCGATCGCCATAGGCCAGCTCGCCGACGTACAGCTTCACGTTTTTCGTGCCCTTGAGCTGCTGAATGGCGTCGTGCATTAGGCGGCGGCGCGCATTCCAGCGAAACGGATTCGAGTACGACGTGGCCACGTGGAGCGTGACGCCTTCCGACCATTGTTTCGACGCCGCGTCTACGTTTGGGTGCTTTGTGATCATGCCCTTCAGACCGTCGCTCTGGGAACGTGTGCTTCCTGAATGCTTTCTTGGTTCAGCAGCGCGCCGCCGATGTGCAAGAAACTATGCAATACCATGCGCAAATGGTGCAGGTGGTTGCGGTGCGCTTAGTATGCGGCGCTACAAGCCGTTTCTTTTCAGTAGAGTGATGTTGGCGTTGAAAGTGCACTTGATGACAAGACCCTTTTGGCCTTGGAGGATGTATGCGCACTGTGAGCAAGCTTATCCCCGTGGCGCTATCTTGCGTGCTGCTGGTGACCTGCCTAGCGGTTCCCGTCAAAGCCGGTACCGTAGAAAACCTCGTCTTTACGGGTACGGCGACCTGCAGCGGTGGGTTTTGCAGCACTTACGGCAATGGTCCGGTTACAGGCACGTATAGCCTAAACACCACAACGGACATGATTGTGGGTTCATGGTCGTTTTCCACGCCGTGGGGGATAATGTCTTCCAGCCAAGCAGGGTCGTCGTCTCTTGTAGCCATTCGATTTGGCGACGCCAACCCAGAATTCTTTGAAACGAGCGGCCCTGCGAATTTTATTCAATTCTTCTTTCCGATCACGGATCCGCAGGAAATCGGAGCGTTGGCAACCAACGTCGGTTCGGACGCGTGTATTTTCACGACCATGGGTTGCATCCCCGAATACGCCATAACGGGATCGACTTCGCTGGCCGGGACGCCGGAGCCGAGTTCAGCCACGCTCGTGCTCCTTGGAATTGGGCTTCTTGGGCTGGTGCTGGTGGCGCGGAAACTGTAAGCCTTCCACAAGCCAACGGAGCGACCACCGCTCGCGGAATTCATCGGCCCCCGCAGAGCTACCCGGACGAATAACGCCGGCACCCTCCTTGATGCGGCATTCCTGTGCGCCTGCCAAGTGGATTTGCACCACTACCCGCGGTCAGTTCACTTGCGCTTGGGGGAAGCCGTTGGCGAGGAAGATGGCGTTGAATTCTTTCTTCAGTTGCTTCGCGGATGGCGGCTTTACTGCGCGATTCGCACGGACCGTTCCGGCTGCGGGAGATGGCGCGGGCGATGCGGGCAGGAGCGAAACGATGGAAGCGACGGTGGTGACGGCGACGCCGACGGCCGCGACGATGGTTGCCTGCAGCGCGGCGTCGTTTACGTGCACGGCGGTGAGGATCGCGGTTAGATTCGTCTGCACGTCGCCGAGCGCAGCGCTGATTTTCTGCACGATGCCGGGCTGTTCGGCGGCCGTCGCGCTCTGATAGCTGGTGATGAGGCTTTGCACGAGCGTCAGGTCGGACTTCACCTGATTGGCGATGGACTGCACTTCAGTGGTGACCGCGGGGCTGGCTTGGCCTGTTCCTTGCGCGGCAGCGACGATGCCGGCGATATTGAGCGCGACTTGCGTGATGACCGGCAAATCGGCCAGCGCGGTGTTGATCCAAGAGACGCTGCATCCGGCGAGGATGAGCGCGACCGACAAAATGGTGCACACGGATGCTTTTGCGATGCGGTTCTTCATTCGCTTTCTCCTTTGTGATCGATGTACGAAATTGTGAGTGGGCCTTTCTTGGTTTTCAGGCGCGCCATGAGGGTGCTGAACGCAACCACGCTGTTGCCGACCCAGTCCGGCGCACCGGGGCTGCGCGTCTCACCGACCAAACAGCAGCCCAGAGTGTCGGCGGGCTTGTTGCCGGGATGGACTTCGATGTAGTCGAAGCCCGGAACATCGAGAACGTGCGGCGTCAGGAAGTCGTAGCCCATGATGGCGCTGAAGTGCGGTGAGCGTTCGAGAGCGAGCGCGTAGTCTCCGGCGGGGATGGCGTAGGGCTTGCCTTGCGACTGGTCCATGCGCGGCTCGAGGGTGTAGCACTGGAAAACGCCGTCGATGTCGAGCAGGCCGGGCGTCGCGTGGGCAGTTCCCTGCCCTCGTGTAACGGTGAGTTTCAAGGCTTCCTCGCGGAGAGCGCTTCGATCACCGCGTCGAGTTTGCGATTCTCTTCCTGCTGGCCGGTGCGCAACTCTTCGAGGCGATTGTAGATATCGTTCTTGTCCTGCGCGTAGGGCGACTCAGTGGCAATCATCAGGCTGACGTCGCTGCGCGTGACCATGCTGTGGCCGATAAAATAGGCGGTGCTGATGCAGCCGCCAAGCGCGCTGAAGGCCATCAGCGAAACGGTTTTCCACAAAGCGTTGCCGTTGCCATTTGACATGGCTGAGCCCCCGGGGGTCTTTCGGATGACGTGTTCTATGACTTGCTATCTGGCGCCGAGGCGCCGAAGTACCGCGCGTACTGAGGAAAAAGCGTCGCACCAATGCGCGGAATCGAACCGCCGATGCCGTGCATGAAGGCAAACGCAAATTTGTAAAGCTTCCCGGACTTGTTGTCGGGCGAAGGCAGCGCGGCGGCGATATTTCCGATGAGCCACGCGCCGATCGCTCCCGACGCAGCCGGATGACTGCGCACGAAAGCTGCCAATCCGATTAGCATGCCGAGCCTCTCTTGCGCCTGTTTTAGGCGGCGAAAATAGTTTGCAATTTAGGGTTGCAGAATGAATGACGGAGATTTGTGTTGGAAGAACCCGCTACTTCCGATTCGCAGAGGGGCAACTGACTGTTTTTTGCTGTTCCTTTCGCGCGCCCCAGATGACGCTGCGTTTGGAGGGCGCCGTGGGTTTCGATGCGATGCCCAACCATAGGGCGTTAGCGGCCTGAATGCCGTTCGTTTCGCTGATGGCGTTGCCGTAATTCACGTTCTCTCCTCCGCAATCGACCAGACTGGTGTAATCCGAATCGCACGGCACGCTGGCAATGACTGCCTCATTCCCGTCATAGGCGTTATCGCGTAGGGATACGAGTCCTTGGTCGAGTCCTTGGAAGTCCTGCCAGCTCCACCAGTCGGCCCCGACGAACTGGATGTCCGCGTTGTAGCTGAGCGTCGAGAGCAAGTAGTTGACGTGGTTGTAATAGGCGTTTCCGCGAAGGCTCTGTGTGGCAGAGTCGGCCGGGCCGCTGTCCGATATGCAGGAGTAAGAAGAATCACTTTGGGCGCTGAGGACGCCAAAGGTCATGAAGGGTTTGTCGCCGAAGTACTGGCTAAAGTACTGGTAGGCGACAGCGGTAACTGTGGGGCTGGGCAGCGGCTCCCAGTAGTGGATGCCTCCGGTAAATGCGCCGTCGAGGTATGGCGCCGCTCCTTCCAAGAACTTGCTGTAGGCTGGAGTTCCGTAGTCGCCGATCACGTCCAAACCGAAATAGGGAATGTTGGAGACGGCCCGGATGTCGGTTTGCATGGTCTTGAAGTATTCCGCCGCCATCTGAGAAACCCAATTATCCAAATCCGCGCCAAGATTGGAGTTTGCATTGACAGTGGGATTCGTGCCGCCGCCCCCGCCGGTACAGGAGAAATACACCGGATAGTTTGGATCTGCTCCCTCGAGGCAGTACGAGTTTGTGCCGACCCAGCCGCTATTTGCGCCATTTTCATCCATCACGCCGGTGCCACCCGACATCCAGCCGTTATAGACGTAGTTGACGGTGATGGCCACGCCAGACGCTGGGGCCGTCGAGAACACGATGCGCACAGCGCCGGTCGAGTAATTGATGGTGCTCGTTCCGAGATATCCGGACGTGGGGCTTTCGATTTTTCCCGTGTTTGTGGAACCGCTGCAGTGGAACCAGGGGCAATCGCCCGCTTCGGCCGTGCCTGCGACGGAAATGAGGACGCTGAAGGGAGACAGTGGAGAGTGCGCCAGTGTGCCCGTAAAGGTGGTGGTTGTGCCGTCTCCTGTCCATCCTGAGGGCTGCTCAGCCGTCACCTGGACGCCCGTGGAGTCAAAAGTTGTGTAGCTCGATCCCCAGCACTGATTCAGAGATGCAATTCCCGCGGCAGCGCCGGTCGCGCAGGATGGAGGGCTATTCGTGTATTTCTGCCACAGATAATCGCGCAGGCTGCATGGGTTTGCGATGGAACAGGGGGTAGATGGATTCGTTGCTTGCGCCTTGGTGTAAACCTCGGTGGTTTGATAGACAAAAGAATCGCCACCGAGGGGCGTTGAATTGATGAAGGTCTGCATCGGAGAGGTAATCAGCGTGATCCATGCGATGTTGGAATTGGTGTGATCGCTGATGAAGTCCGGGCCTGCGCCGGAGCCCCAAAAATAATCGGAATCGTCGGTGAATATCGCCAGCAAATATTTATAGTTGCTGGTGATGTCGGTGTTGCGCAGGAGGGCCGCCTGCATGTACGTGTTCAGTTTGGGATCGAACACGTCGTAGAGCTCTCCGCCGCGGTAAGCAGTGTAATTGTTGTTGGTGGCGACGATCATGCCCTTGATCGGTTCGGTGATCAGGTTGTTGGCGTTGATCGAAGCGTTTTCGGCCGGCTTCATTTCGTTGATGTACGGGACGGGAACCGGCTGCGTTTTGCCGGGCCAGTCGCAGCTCGAGCAGGTCGTAGACGCAATGACGTAAGCACCGGCATCTTGCCCTACCGTGTTGAAACCCCAGCCGGTCAAGCGATTGAGCGTCTGCCAGCCCCAATCGTAGGTATCGTTACCGTATTTCGCAGTGTAGATTGGGAAAGTGTTCACATCGAAGGCGGCAGAGCCGATCGTCGTCGCGGTCCCTAGGGTCGAGGATATGTTGACCGTGACTGTGTTCGATCCGACGGATTGAATCTTCGCGTCGGTGACGTTGTAGCCGCCTGGACTGAAGCCCGTGGTGACGAGGGCATTCCCGGCGATGGCGTCGGAAGGAAGCGACGAAAAAGTGTACGTTGCGGTGCCGCTCGACCAGGTGACGCCGGTTGCCGTGCCAGCCTGACGCGTGCAGTCGAAGGCGGGATTGCTGTTGGTGACCAGGTTGCCGACACTCATGGCGATGAAGGCATTGCCGAGCGGATCGCAGAAGTACCAGTGGGCGCCGATTTTTTGCGTGTAAAAATAGCCCTTCGCCGTCGAGCACGCGATGTCCGTGCGGCCGCCGTAGACGTCCAGCGTGGGCGGAGGCTGCGGCGGATCCGGCGCGGGGACCTTCCCTGCGTGCGCGCAGGCCAGCAGCCCGACGAAAAGCAGCGACAGGAGAATCACGGCGTGACGATGAGCTTGCACGCAAACCTCCCTTCTCTTATGCATGGGTTGTGCGAATTGCCCGCCGAGCCGGTTACGGCTGGCGGCCTAGCGGATGACGCGGACGTTGTAAGTCACGGCCGACGGCGTGAACGCAGCGAGCGTGCAGAGGCGAACATCGATCGTATTCGCGGCAGAAATAAAGGCAGACCAAGTGACGTTTGATCCTGGGCTTGATTGCGGAGAAACGGAAACGGCCATCGAAGTGGTGGCCCCGGCAACTGTCACCGTTGTGTCGTTGCAGCCGACACTCGATGGCGCCGTGGCCGATACCGTGGCCGCGCCACCTGCGAAAAAGGTGAAATCAGCGGTCCAATTTGTGTTGTCCGGCGAATAAATTGTGCCAAAGCTGTTTTCGGGCGGCGTGAACGAGGCTGCGCCATTGATCGTGCCGGAGGCCGGCGTGAACGTCGGCAGTCCTGTGTTGGTAGCTTCCGCGTGGAAAAAGAAATTGTTGCCGAAGGAAGATGCCGCGGGGAGCGTGACGGCCACAGCGGAAGTGCCGCTGTAGGTAACGATGTTTCCGCGATCCGTCGACGCGATTGTGTCCGTGGTGCCCGTGACGCCGCGGTGCTGCAAGCCCGGCGCGCAATCGGCCCACGCAGGAGTCGAATTGCCGCAAAGCACATCACCCTGTGCGCCGGGGTTAACGAGCTGGCTGAGCGCGAATGAGTTCGCAGCCGTGGTCAGCGCGCCAGTGATGGTCAGGTTGTGCGTGCCGGAGTTATAGAAGAAATTCGTCGCGTCGCCGCCAAAAGCGCCAGAGTTGTTAAACTGCACAGCGGTGTTCGCGCCGCCGGGCGAGCCGCCGCCCGATCCGCCGGTGCCGCACGCGCCGGAAGTGACGCTGATCAATCCGGGTGAGCCGCCCGCTTGCAAGCAGTTGCCGTTGGTCCACGCGCCGGTGAAATACGGCACCGTCCCGGAAGCCGCGGGCAGCGAAAGTCCGCTCAGGCCGGTCGAGAGATTCGCCATCATGGGACCGACGGCCCAAGCGTTGGAACTGCTAACGTAAAAAGTTTGCGTGCTGCAATTCCCTCCCACTGCGCCGATGGTACCACCGCCAAAAACATTCGACGGCCACGCGAACGTCCACGGGCCCCCTGAACCGCCCTGGCAGATGATGAATGCGAGCCATTGGCCCGGCTGCAGGTTCACCAGCGTGCTCGAGGTGACGTTGGCGGTCAGGGTGAGTTCAAATGTGTTGCCCAGGCCCGCGTCGAAGGTGGCCGCGCCACCGGATTGCGTCACGATGACTTCGGCCGCGTCCATCGCGTAGTTGCTTTGCACGCTGGCGAAGCTCTGCGAGCCGAAAGGCTTGAGCTGGAGCACGTTTTCGCCAGTGTGCGCGTTGAATCCGAAAGAAAGGGCCGAAGTGGATGCGTTCATGTTCCACGCGCTTGCGCCGCCGCCGCGAAACAGCAGCGAGCTGTTTCCTGACGCGGAATCAACGCCGAGTCCGTAGAAGAAAGGCGTGCCGGGCAGGAGCTGCGTGCCGTTCAGGTCGCTTTCGTCAACGCCCGTGGTGGAAGTGATCCATGAAAGCGGCGCGGCGTCGGAAATATTTCCGAGCACCTTGATGTGCGCGGCCGTGCCGGCGAGGTTCGCGATGATGTTCTGATTGCCGCACTGCGAAAATGAATTTCGCTCGATGTTGAGTGATGCGGCGGTGTCGATGACAATCGGTGCGGGCGGATACGCCGTCAAATTGCACTGCATGAAATTGCCCTCGATGACAATCGAGCCGGGAGTAGGCGTGAATCCCTGCGGTGGAATGGTGGTGTCGCCGACCTGCACGTTGTACGACGGCGGATTGGTTCCCTGCTGCTCGAAATAATTCTGGCTGATGGTGTAGGGCGAACCGTAGAGCATTTTAATGTTGCCAACGACGTTGCCTTCGAAGTCGTCGCGCACGATGTTGATGTCCGCGCCGTTGACGATGAAAGCGCCCACGTAGTCCGCTTGCACGAAGCTATCGGTCAGCGAGAAGTCGTTGTTCGAGCCCGCGCCCGCAACGCCGACGCCGAAACCGGCGATGTAGACGTTGTGCAACTTGCCGCAGCAACCGAAGCCGGTATAACCGTTGGCCATCGCGGCGGTTCCGGCGGACGACGCGGCATTGGTGAAAATCTTGACGCCATCGAGCTGCGCGCCGTTGTTGTCGTAAATCGCGGAATAGGCCGTGGTGTTGAATGGCGGGCGGTAACCGAGGTTGAGCAGCGTGCCGGCGAAAGTCCATGAGGATCCGATCGCGAGAGGCGTGGCGTTCTGTTTCGTTTCGTTGTTGGAGTTCGACGAGACGTAAAGATTCCAACCGGTTGCGCCGGTCACCGCTGACGGCGACGCAACGTGCAAGCAGTTCCCTGTTGTCGTCGTGAAAGTGGCCTCCGAGGAAACGGATGTTTCTCCCTGCGCGTTGAGATAAGTGATTTCCGTGTAGTACGGCTCCGCGGGGCAGCCTGTGCCTGAAACTTGCGTGAGCGTCGGCGCAGCGGGAGCTGCGAGCGGGCCGCCGATCGTGGTGGGATACTTGATGCCCACATCCTGCATTTTGAATCCTTGCGCCGAGACGAGAATCGCGTTGCCGTTCGTGCCTTGATAATCGAGATAGGTGACTGGAGCATTCTGGGTGATGAATTGAAAATGGCCCTGGCCTTCGATGGTGACGTCGGGCGTGCTGATCACCAGCGTCGAAGTGAATTTGCATACGCCGGGAATCATCACCAAGCCGCCGGTGGAAGGAACGGCCGCAAGCGCGGCTTGAATCGCGACTGTATCGTCGGTGGTGTCGTCGCACTTCGCCCCGAAGGCCTTGACGTCGAACCACGGATCACCGGAACCGAAATAGGTGTTGGCGCTGAAAGTGTTCGTGCCCGTCCAAGTGTTATTGCCCTGAGTGGCGACCGAGCCGCAGCCGGCGGCGGTGGTGTTTGGCACGCATCCGAGAGTGATCATCTGTGTGAACGGTGCGGTCGTTCGCGAGGGGGAATAAAATTCAATGAAATACGTTCCCGGAGCCGCCCAAAAACCGAAATTACCGTGCTCGTCGGCAAGAATTGGGTTGGCAGCCGGCACCGAGAGCCCCGGGTCCACGTAAATCGTCGCCAACGGCGAGCATGGCTCGCCAACGTTGCCCGGGTTCGTGGGGCTCGATACGCAAACGGCGACGGCGCCATTATTCAATGGCGTGTTGTCCGCCGTGCGCGCAACGTCATTGTAGCGAACGCCCTGAGCAAACGCCGGCGCGGCGCACAGCGCCAGCAATGACAGCACGAGAATGGCAACTGGCGACGGTCGATAACGATATGTCATACGTCACTCTCTCGATAATGGAATGAGGCGCGGGCAGATGATACTATTCTGGCGATGAAGCGGCCATTGCAGGTTGTCGCGATTGTCGGCCTAGCACTCCTGTGCGGGAGTGCGTGTGCTTTCGCCTCGCATGCGAAAACCGACAAGAAGCAGCAAGCGGAGGACGCACACACTCTTTTTCAACACGCAAGCGAACTGGGAGACATAACGGCTCCGGGCACGCCGCCATACTTACTGCGCATACGCTTTAGAGGAGTGGGCCAGCTCAGGGGGTATCCGGGCGGAACGCGTGAAGTTCGCTTTGCATCACCCACTGAATTCCGTCTCGATCAGACCTACGGGGATTCGCGTTTTGCCAGCGGCGCGCACGGGGACGACAAGAAGCAATGGCATTCTGGGGACACCAAACCTCCCGCCCTAGTGGAAAGCGTGTTCGGGAGAGGGATGTCCGATGTGTACGGTCCCAGCTATCTGCAATTTCCCTCGGGATCGAAACCCAAAGTTACGGAACGTACCGTGAACGGCTTGAGCATGAACTGCGTCGAGCAAAAGACACCGGCCTATTTCGAGGCGTGTCTTGACGCGACAACAGGCGCTCTTATCGTTCAAGAGGACAGCGATGGTTTTGTTTGCCAGTACAGCGAGTTTCGCAGTTGGGGAAGCCATCTTGTTCCTGGAGAAATTCTCGTCTTCGCAAACAACGCGCCGATATTGGAAGCGACTGTTGAAACTCTCGAAGCGCTCCCATCCGACCAGGCCGAAGCTTCGGCGTTTGCGCCTCCTCCGGATGCGAAGTTTCCGGCACCGTCCCCTCCCCATTGCCAGGTGGAACAGGCGCGCTTAGTCAATGAGGTTCGTCCAGACTATCCGCATTCGACGGACAGTCCGAAAAATAATGGTCTGGTCGTGCTTTGGGGATTTATCGACGAGACGGGCCGCGTTTCGGACCTCATTGTCATCCAATCCGCCGGAGCGACCTTCGATCAAGCAGCGATCGAAGCAGTAAAGAAGTGGCAGTACAGCCCGACGAAAATCTGCGATCAACCAGTCCGAAACGATGGCACTTTTCGAGTGGCTTTCCCGCAGCCTTAGGAATCGAGCCCGTGATCAAAATCCAGTGTTTGAGTCACCTTTTGCGGAGCACCGCTCTGATGCCGTGGCGCGGGCGCAGAGTGACGGACGGGAACAATTTGATGGGATGGTCCGGCACGAGCGTGAATCTGTAGCGTTGCGCAATCGTGGCGAGCAAAAGGGTCGCCTCCATCATGGCGAATCCCGCGCCGATGCACACGCGCGGGCCGCCGCCGAAGGGAAAATAGGCGAAGCGCGGGACTGTTCGATTCTGAATTGGGCCGCCGCCAGCGGGATCTTCGTTGGAGGGATCGGGGCTCCAACGCTCCGGCAGAAAGCGCTCGGGCTCAGGAAAGAATCGCGCGTCGCGCTGCGTGACCCATTGCAGCAGGAAAATGTTCGTGCGCGGCGGCAGCTGATATCCGCCAGCTTCGAATTCCGTGCGCGCCTGCCGGCCGATTCCCCACGCTGGAGGATACAGGCGCATCGATTCCTTGATGACCATTTCCGTGTACGGCAAGCGCGGCAAATCGCCAACCGTGGGAGTTTGGCCGCGCAAAACTTCCCCCAGCTCGGCATGCAGTTTGCGCTCGGCCTCAGGATTCGTGGCCAGGAGATACCACGTCCAGGAAAGGGCAATCGCTGTGGTTTCGTGGCCGGCGAGAAAAAACGTCATCAACTGATCGCGCAATTGCAAGTCGCTGAGCGGGCGTCCATCGTCGTCGCGGATTTCAAGCAGCGTGCCGAGTAAGTCACTCGAATTGGCTGCCCCGGAATTGTGCCCGCGCGCGCGGCGTTCGCGAATGATGCCGTAAATTACTTCGTCGAGCTGGCGCGTGGCGCGGCGCATCCGCCAAGTGCCCGGCACGGGAAAATTCTCTGGCAACAAAAACGCCCAGCCGGCGATGTGCGTGAACTGCTTCATCGCCGTTTCCAGGGCGGAGCCGACGCGATCGGCGCTTCGCAAAACGTCCGCGCCGAAAAGCGCTTTGCCGACGATATCGAGCGTCAGCGCCATCATTTCCTGGTGCAGATCGCGTGTTTCGCCGTCGCGCCAGCGGCCCAGCATGCTCTCCGCACACCCGGCCATCACTGGCGCATAGGAGAGAATATTTTCACGGCGAAAAGCGGGCTGCAGCATCTTCCGCTGTGCGCGCCACACGTCGCCTTCGCTGGTGAGCAAGCCATTGCCCAGGACTTTCGCGAGGGCACGATAATCGCGCGATTTTAGGAAATTCGCGGGATTGGTGAGCAGTACGGACTCGATTGCCTCCGGATGCACGAGCAAAATCATGGGTACGTGGAGAAATTGAAAGTAGACCACGTCGCCGAAGGTGCGCGCCGCGCGCTCGAAGCCGGCAAGCCAGTCCGCGCCGGGCAGCGGAATGTTGCCAAGAATGGGCCAGCCGCGCGGACCCGGAGGCAATTTGCGTTGCGACCCCCTCCGGGGCTTCGCGCGATAGTTATTCAACACTGAAACATCTTAGCAGTATTGCGCAGGTGCGCGACGCAGAGGGTTCGGTATAAAGCAATCGCGCAATGTGCAGCGGCGGTTAGCCGAACAGCGAACCGATTCCAAGGCCAATGTCGCCGAGAAAAGTGCCAGCGCCCGGGCCCTTCGATGCTTGCTCCTGCACGTTAAGCAGTTGCGCGGGCACGCCCATCGCTTTTCCCAACAGGTTCGTGTTGATGTTGTAGGTGTTCTCCAGAGCATTCAGACCGGCCATTTGCTGCCCGATCTGCTCGTTTGCGAACTGAATTTGGTCCGACTGCGCCTGGTTGGCGAGAGTTTGCGCTTCCTGTTGGCCCAGCTCCGACTGCAGCGCGCCGTATCCAGCGGCGTTGTTCGTTCGCGCCACGCGATTCGCAGCCGTCTCTTGCAGGGCGTCATAAGCGGTACGCGCCGCGCCCATGCCTTGCTGCTCGATGGCTGATTGCTGCGCGGGCGTGTATCCGGGACTGTTCAGCAGGTTCTCAATATCCGGCGTCAGGACGGAGAGTTCCTGCTGGCCCTCTTGATTCGCCTGCGAAATTAACTGGTTCTGCGACGCGAGCTGCTGCTGCGTCATTTGCTGCGTTTGTTGTTGCGCTCCACGGCTCATATTCCCTCCCAGGTAATTGTTGCTTCAGCGCAGGCGCTTGCAGTACGGCGTCCACGCGTCGTCGCGGATCCAGCCGAGCTGCTGTAATCGCCGGCCAAAGCGCTGTGCGATGGACGGCGGCAGCCAAGCGTGCGCATCGTCCAGTCCGCGCGCGCGCAAGTCGTTCGCGCCGGCGCGATGCAACTCGAGCAAACGCGCGTAGCGTTCACGCGGCGTTCCCGCTGTCGGCTCAACCAGCAAGTACATTTCGCACGTCAGCCGGGCGAGCGCCGCCATGACGGTGTTCCCGGTATCGTCTTCGAGGACGAGTTTGCTGACGAAAATCGGGTCGCGCAAATCAGGTAACGGATAGTCGAATCCCTGGGCGCGATGCATGCCGATGAGTGCATTCAAATCGGACTCGCTGTATTCGCGGACTTTCATGCGTACTTCTGGATCATCAAAACACGCGATGGCGAAGAAGCGGATTCACATGCGCGAGTTTCTCCGCCACGGTGAAAGTGTCGTCGCCCGAGACAACGCTGAAAGGTGCGAGCGCACCGGCGACGCGTTCAGAGACCGCAGTGCGCGCAAGCGGATGCGGGAGCGGCTCGGTTTCGGGATCGTTTTCGAGCGCGATGTGAGCGGCGTCGTCGCCGGTAATCAGCACGAAGACGAGCGCGGCATCGTCAGGCGATGCTCTTCCCTCTGCCGCGGGCACCGGCAGCGTCGATACAGTGCCTTGCTCCTGAGCCGCGCTCAGGACAACAAAATGAGTCTCGGCACAACAGGGCACAAAGCGCTGCCAAGCGGCGAGGGTCGTCAAATAGTATCGTCGGCCTGTCATGTAAGTGATTGATTTATAGGTGTGTAAAACGATTTCTTGGCTGTGAATGGCCAGTTTCTATTAACTAAATCAATTTATGGCTTGACAATATCAAGTACTATGTTGTAAATACGCATTTATCGGAGGCACTTAATGGATATATCAAAGGTGACCTGTCCTGATTGCAAGCAGCCGATGAAGCTTTCAAAGGCCCTTTGCCCGTCTTGCGGCATCGCCATGGACGGCGATTTCGAAGTGTCGCCGCTCGGAAAACTGCCGCTCGACGACCAGGCGTTCGTGCTCGCGTTCGTGCGCCATCACGGCTCCTTGAAGAAGATGGAGAGCCTGTTCGATATCAGCTATCCGACGGTGAAAAATCGGCTGAACGCCATTGCCGCGGCGCTGGACAAGAGCTTTGAGGCGCCTACGCCGAATGTATACGTCCTGGAGCAGCTTGCGCGAGGCGAGCTGACCGTTGACGAGGCGCTCGAACGGCTCGGTTGAGAATTTTGTGCAACGCGAAACAAAGAGAAAAGGAGATACAGATGTCCGCCGAAACGAAAAAGATACTCGAGATGCTGGCCGCAGGAAAAATTTCACACGAGGATGCCGAACGGCTGCTCGATAAACTGTCGGGCGCAGCGGCATCAGCAGAGGCGGCGAATTCGCAAACAGCCGCAGGGCCAACGGCCGGCGCGCCCGGGAGCGTTCCAGGAGCGAAGAGGCCAAAGTTTCTGCGCATACAGATCCAGCGGCCGGGGCGCGAGGACGTCGATGTACGCGTGCCGCTGGCAGTGGCTCGAGGCGGGCGGCACTGGATGGCTTTTCTTCCCCTGCGCGTGGCCGACAAGCTATCGGAGTACGGAATCGACTTTAGCTCTCTGGATGCGATGAATGACCAGGAGTTTCAGGCAGCCATTGACCGAATGAACGTCGACATTCAGGGACGCAACGGCAAACGCGTGCGCGTCTACGCCGAATGAAAAACATCGCGCGGATGAAGCGCACGAAGGGAAGGCTCTGGTGAAACCGGGCGTATTGGATTATGTCGTGTTCGCGGTGATTCTCATCGCAGCAATTTTCGAATGGCGGTGGCATTGGCCGCGCTACGTTCGATCCATCCGCGCGAATGTGCCCGGCGCGCGTATGCGAATGTACCGCAATGTTCTGGTCGCCGAATGGATCGCGACCTTGTATGTGCTGGGTCTGTGGGTTGCGAAGGCGCGGCCGTGGAGCGCGCTATGGCTGGGGCCGGTCAGCCCACTGCGATCGGGCATCGGATTTTTCGCCGCAGCGATCATTGTTGCGTTGCTTTTGCTGCAAGCGCGAAGAGTCCAGAAAGCCCTTGCGCGCCCGGAGGCTGTGGCGCGGCTGCGCGACCAGCTTGCGTTTGCTGACCTGCTGGTGCCTGCGACGAGCGATGAAAGGCGCGGGTTTTGGTTCGTGTCCATCACAGCAGGAATTTGCGAGGAAATTCTTTTCCGCGGATTTATGATTTGGTTCATCGCCGCGTGGACAGGCCTCACGCTCGCTGTGATCATCAGTTCGATTCTCTTCGGCTGCGCGCATATTTATCTCGGCGCGGCTCACGTTCCCAAGACCGCCATTGTTGGACTGGGGCTTGCACTTGTCGTTGTGGCTTCTGGCTCGCTGTGGCCTGCAATTATTATTCATGCCGCGTTGGACTTGAACGGTGGGGAGCTTGGATTTCGGGTCAGGCAGGCGCCTGTGGCGAGCACGGAATCCGCATCGCCCGCTACGAGCTGAAATTGTAATTGTGCGTGAGTACGGATGCGGCAGCGCGGCCAGCGAAGAATTCGTGGTCCGGCTCGCAGGTCACAATAACCTTCGCTCCTTGTTCGACAATGAGTTCGATTTTCTTAAGCGTAAGCCAGCCGTGACTGCCGACGAGAATGTCTCCAAGGCAGAGGCGCTCGGCGCGAACCGGTGCCTCGTCGGCGAGCGTGAAAATGTGATGCGGCGTGACGTCGAGGACGTCGTCGTTTGAGAGCGAGAGGCGCACAAAAGTGTCCGCGGGATGAACCTCGTGGCGAACGACTTGCGTCCACGTCTCGCGCCCGCGAATACGATCTCCGACGCGCAGGAGCTGGATTTGCACCATGCCACGGTCTTTCGTGAGCACATTCATACCGGCGCGAACGCAAGAGCCGGAACCTCCGCCGGAGCCGCCTCCGGTTCCCGAAGCGGTGGTGGCTGCGGTCATCGCTCCCGCCGACAATGGAATGAACCCTTGGAGCGCTTGTTGCTGCGCGGCGGCGATGGTCTTCGCCGTTTGCGCGTTGGCCGGATTGCCTGCTCCGCCCGCTACGAATGCCAGCGCGAGCTGCGTTTCATCCCAATAAGGATAGAAGAAGTACGTGGTTGCAGCGGTGAGGCTCGCGACCGCGAGTGAGCCATTGGCGATTTGCGTGGTGGTGCCGTCGGCGCGAAAAATCGTGAGGCCGCTCCACGACCACGTGATGCTCGACGTGGTGCTGGTGTAAGTGAACGCGCCGGACCACGTCGGCGGCACGGAGCCCTTCATCAGGACACCAGGCTTGGTGGGGTCGACATCGTTCAACGTCAGGGCGTCGGAAGAGACGCGCGCGAAATCCGCGCCGTCGGTGACGCCCGTGTCCATCGAAAGCTTCAGATTGTTCACACCGGAGACGACACGCTTCATGGATTCGTAGAGTTGCGTGTTGAACTGTTTGAGCGCCTCGATTTGGGGAATGGTCAGCATGACCTTTCGTTTGCCCGCCTAGGTGTTCGCGATTGGCAGTGATGCCGCAGTGGATTTGATAAGATGCGCGCGAGGAACGCGCTCCATGGGTGCGGTGAAATCCAATTTGACGGCGATCTTTTCAGCGAATCGCTGAAAATCATTTTGCTCACAATGGCCGCCGCCATTGCATACGGCGTTGTTCATGATCAAATCACGATTCGCGTGTGCCCGGAGTACTTCACCGTGGCGCATCCGCAGATTTTCCGCACTGACTCGCTCACCTTGATTGCCCTTGGCTGGGGCGTTGTGGCCACTTGGTGGGGCGGACTGGCTGCCGGCATCGCGTTTGCGCTCGCGGCACGCGCGGGCTCACCTGAAAAGTTCACGTGGCGGCGATTCGTCCGTCCGGTGGCCGTACTGCTGCTCGTTACGGGTGTGACCGCAACGCTCGCGGGATTCACGGGCCACTGGATGGCCAGCACAGGGCAAATATCGTCAGTGCAGGCCTGGGGCCTGATGCTCCCGGCGGATAAGCAAGCCGCTTTTATGGCTGACGCGTTCGCGCATGCGTTTAGTTATTTAGTTGGCGGCATTGGCAGCGTGATCATTGCGCTGACGACAGCATGGAAACGGTTTTCGTAGTGGGCTACTTTGAAAGTAGAGGCGGAAAAACAGAAGCAGCCTTCTCCTGAAGTTCTTTCTTCTGCTTCTGCTTTCCGACCACGAAAACGACAGCAAGGCTACCGAGCGCCGCAATTATCGCAGCTAACCCTTCTACGCTTTTTCCAGATGTAATCAGGTAGATTCCGCCGAGGATGGCTGTCATGCAAGTGACAAATCCATAGATCGGGCCATGTTTCTGTGCCCTGCAGTTCGCTTCAATGACCGCCGCTTCCAATCTCTGGCGATGCTGGGACTGGTTTTCCGCCATTGCCATTATTCGCTCGGCCCCTCCAGGCAGAGCCTCATTGTATTTCACCAATATTTCAGGCGGAGGGAGAGGGCCAGAGAAATGTGCGGCCGAAGCGGTAATTTGAAATCCAGTTGGCGGGCTTGAGAATTGCTGGGCTTGTTGCCGAGCCCTACGAAGTTCTCTAGATTGTTTGCTCACGCTTTTCTGCCCATGCCTGATTTATGGCTTGGACTAGTGCTTCCCCAACGCTTCGCCAATCAGTATAGAGGGCTCTAGTGTCGGCCTCTAGGGGGGTTCGGCTGCGATTATAAGCATTGTATGTGCCGTAAAAATCAAGCATATACGCTGTACCGTTGAGCAGAGAGGGATCGGCAAATAAAAATGTAGATTTATGTGACATAGCAACAGTCTACCTGAACCAATCGTCGTGTCAAGGAGCTAATTGTCCTGTATCCCTAATAACGCAAATAACTTACGCTCGTTCCTTCGGCTGCTATCGTCCTTCTTCCGATTCTCTTAAGGACCGACGAGGTCGCTGACCTCCGCACACGTTCTATGATGCTCAGCGGCCATCGCTGGACTCAGGCCTCGCGGCATGTGGAGCGGGGAGCAGTATTGTAAGTATTCTACCACTTAGTTGTGGCCGCGGATCAGGGACCATGGCGCGGGCTTCGACCAGGGCACCAGCTTGGTCAGCGAGAACCACGAGCCCGCGGCGTTTGTGCCGACCTGATAGGCGACGCGCTCGGCGGTGAGATTGCTCATCAGCTCCAAATCCTGCGGCGCGGGCGAAGCGAGCGCCAGAGCGCCGAGCACAGTCTCGGTCGCATCTCCCGGCGTGAACGCGTTGACGTTTAGCGTGTCGGAGCCTTGCGCGTAGGCGGTCAAGTAGCCGAAAAGGTCTCTGCCTGTGGCGCCGGTGCGCGAGAGAAACGCGGTGGTGTAATAGGAATTGATGGCCGCGCCATCATCGGAGAATTGCCCCTCGCTGAGCTGGTAGATTTTCCCGTTGCCCACATTGTTGCCGAGGAAAAGCGCCGCGGTGCCGTTGGGCCGCTCGATCAGGCCGACGCTGTTAGCAGAAATGAACCACGGCGCCCATTTGCGCGAATTGCCGGGCGCGGAGGACGCCATCCATAAAGGGTCCTCAAAGCCTTCCGTGTAATCGAGCATGAGAATTTCGTTCGGCGCAGTGGCCGCGCCCATCGGAACGCCGACGTAAATGCGTTTGTGCTGCGTGTCGACAGTGACCCAGAGTGAGCTGCCGTATTGCCAATTAATGGCGTCCCAGGTGGGCTGAATTTCCTGCGAGAGTTTTTGCGGTTCGCCGCCGGTGAACATATACAGCCCAGCGCGCGACGCGATCACGACCCAGTCCTCACCGATGCCGACGCCATGCACCGAGGGCGTGCCGGTGGAATTGGAAACTTGCTCGACGTCCCAGGTGGCAGGCTCCCCGGTGCCATTGTCTGAGGTGACGTAAAGGCTGCGCTCCTTCACGAAATACAAATTGTTGCGAATGACAAAGGCGGAGCGAATCGCCTGGCCGTCGTTCACGTCGATTTCGATCAGGCCCAGCACGCCATCGTAGGATTCCGGGTCGGAGTTGCGCGACGCGCGCACCACGTCGGGGCTTTCCGCGGCGTTGGTCGGATAAATCTCTATGTTATCGACGAGAAAAGATTCGCCGTTGGGAGAGGGAGTGCCGTCGGCATACACCTGAAGCATTAAATCGCTGGGAAGCGAAGTTTCCGCCGGCATAAGCTCGGCGACGAATTCCTGATAGTCCGTTGTGGCTTGAATGGCGGTCACCGCGAGGCCGCTGCCGAAAAATCCGTGCGACAGGCTATAGCAATTGATGCGAAACGTACCCTGCGTAAGCCCGGCGCTGCGTGCGATTTGCGCGCGCACGGAGTAGTCCGTGTTGTTCTGCAGGAGAGGATTGCCATTTACGTCGGTGAGCGCCGTTTGCTGAATCAGTCCGCGCTCGACGGTCGAGCCGTCGGCGGTGATGCGGTACGCGTCGCCCCACACGACTTCGCTCGACTCGCGCGAGCCTCCAGCGCTAAAACTGGCGCCGAGCTGCCAGCCGAGAGGACGACCGTCGCCGGAAGAGTCCCAGCCTCCGTCGAAACTCAAATTGCGCCAGTTGGGCATTTTGGCGCGTTCGCCCCACCAGAAAAGGCGTTCGGAATAGGCGATGACGCCAAGCTGATCCGGCAGCTCGACGTTCTGAAACAGGTCGTCCATGCTGACGCCAGCGAGCAGAATGTCGTCGCTGAAGTCGACTTCGAGAGATGTGGTGACATTGTCATTGATGGTCATCGTCGCGGGCACTTGATAAAACGTGGCGCCGCCCGCGCCGGTGAATGCGAGCAAACGTTGCACGATGTTCACGGGGCCCGTCGGGATATTGGTGACGTTGACTTTTTTTCCGCCGGCGGCGGTCCACGTCACGGGAGGCGAAGGCATGGTCCAGTAGCCTTGGCGCGTGACGAAAATCACGGCGCATTGGTGTGTGCCGGGCGAAATGCTGCCGGCATCGGTCGCGTCGGCAACGGAAGGACCCTCCGCAGGGCCGATCTGGCTGACGCGGTCGAAATACGTGTCGTCGTATTGCCGCGGCAAGTCCTGGCCAAGCATGGTGTCCGAGAAAGCCATGTACTCGCGGCCGAACTGCGTTGTTGAGGCCAGGAAAAGTCCCGGCGTAACGATGCCGGTGACAACCGAAAGCACGCCCGGTGAAGTTTCCTTGTACAAAATGCCGAGCGAGTCGAGGACCAGAAGGCGTTGCACAAGGTTCGTGGTGATGTAGGTTTTAAGTCCATTAATCGAAGGCGAGCCGCTGAGCACCGGATACATGGAAAGGAGCCCAGGGCGCGTGCGCACGCCGCCAGGGAAAAATTCCACGTCGCGGGCGTCGGGCGACATTCCGGGCGGCACAGCGGACGGGTCGACGAGCGTCATCCACGTGCTAAAAGTGGTGAGCTGCAACGGCGAAAATGTTTCCACGGACATGCGTGTTCCTCGATGTGAGCCGGCGTTGGCGATTCACGGACGCGGCGATGCGTGCACGGCACGAAGTTACAGTGATAGGCTAGAACACATGCGAGCTGAGGGAAAACAGGAGCCTTCCGCGTGGCGGCCGAGCAAGGTGGCCGAGGAGCGGCTCAATTCCCTTTCTACCGCGCGGCCTCGCCGGCGCTTCGCCATGCCGCCGGGAGCCCGGCTACTGTTCACTTCAGTGCTTTTTGTTTGCGGAGCGTACTTTTTTCTGCGGCTCTGGCTCACGCCGGAAGCGGGTCAGCTCCATCCAGAGCTGGCCATATCTGCCGGAGTGTTGGCTCTCCTGTTCATCCTCGCGATAGTAGGCGCACTGGCGCGGCGCCGCCGGAGGCGCGGCGATGATAAAAGCATTCTACGTCTGTAAGCGAAGTTACTTCGGACGGTAGAGCGGATTGGGCAAGTCGAGTTTTTTCTTTCCGCCGAGTAAGCCTGTGGTGCCTCCCAGCGGATTAACGAAAGAGCCAGAGCCGCTCTCGCGCGCAGGACCTGGTGCAAGGGGCACTGCTGGCGCGCTGACCCCTTCTGCGGCAGCAACCGCTCCGACCGGCACAGCGAGTTCACCGTTGCCAGCGACAGGCACCCTATGCGCTGGAATTTCCTCCGCAGGCTCGCCTGCGGGAATGGTGCTTTCCCAGGCCGGAGGAATCGGCCGGCCGACGTAATCAGTGGGCGTTTCCTGATTCCGCGCGATTCTTTCGAGCGCGGCGGCGATACGGCTTAGATCCCGCGCGAGCTGATCGGTCTCCTTGGTGCGCTGGAAGCTTATGAAGCGCTGGCGCGAGCCGCTGCCAGTCATCCAAATCAACATAATAATGATTCCGATAGCGGCGGGCGATGACCGCGGCGGGATGTTGCCAAAAATAATTTGCAAATGAATCGAGCATCTAACGGTTCTCCAAGAGGGCCGTTAGAATTATACCGCGACAGCGCGCCTCGCAGGAAGATTCGCTGCATGCAGTGCTCAAGAAAATGCAGCCGAACCGGTGATGTTCTGTGGCCAGTCATCGCGATACCCGCAAAGCTGTGGTTATCGCAGCCTGGGGAAGATGCCGTAAAACGTGACGGTGTCGCCGGTGATGGCCGTGGGATACGAACCGGAGGCCAGTTCGGCGAAGGCGCCGGCCGCGCCGGCCTGCTGAAAGACTTTCATTTTGTTGCCGTTGATGGCCGCGCCGGGCGCGAAGATGTAATCGTAGCCTGCGAGGCCGTCCATCCAGGCTGTACCTGCGATTGGCGGTTTCGTTGTGGGCACACCGAGCGGCTCGATGGGGCTCAAATCGAGGGTGTCGCCGCCGGTTGTGTAGCTTCCCGAAACGGCTACCGTGCCGGCGATGTGAATGCGCTTACCATCATCCCACGAGTCTACTAAAGTGAATGTCAACGCCATGGTTTTTCCTCCTGAATTTTTGCTTTTGTAGGTGACCTCGGGGTTGCAAGCACCCCGCCCGCTGACGCAGGTTTGCCAGGCGCCTAGCGCCGGGTATCGGCTGTATCCTTACGCGCGAGATGCGCGTAGAATGTGGCTCATTCCAGCCAGTCATCCGTTCTGTTGGCGCGTGCGGATGCCTTCCACGAGGAGGTCCCATGAGAGCGTACGTTCTGGTGACCGTAGGTCCTGGTAAGGCGCGCGACATTGCAAAAAAGATCGGCGCCTTCTCCGGAGTGAAAATGGCCAATGCCTGCTGGGGCGATCCTGACGTTTATGTTGTCGCGGAAGTGAATTCTTCCGAGGACTTGAATTCGCTGGTCATGAGCAAAATTCAGGGTATTGACGGCGTCGGGCGCACGAGCACCCACATCGCCATCGATTGACGCTCCGGCTGGAGTGCATCCGTTTCAACAGACCAAGCTGGAAGTGCGCGTGCATGCGCCGAATGGCGCGCCGTAATGCGCACGGCACTCGCAAAATTCCCGATGCAACCTGAGTGCCATGCGGCATCATCGCATGTGCCGATGGGCGGTTTGGCGCGGGGTTCGTCTTGGCCGACGCACCGTGGGTTCGCGTGTGTTTCTGGCGGCGGCGTTTCCCTGTGCGTATGTTATGATTTGGGGCTTTGCTTAATGCTGTAGGAGCGTTCGTCTGACGTAGATTCGCTGTCCGCAATGCCAAAGGGGGACCCTTGCGCCGTGTCGTTTTGCGTTTTGCAGCGGTGTTCGCGCTGCTCGCGACGCTGATTTGGGTTGTCAGTCAAAATTCCACTCGTGCCGAGGCGCAGCAGCAGGCGTCCGCGCCGCGTACGGCGGCTGTTTCCGCGGCACCGACCCGGCGTCCCGGTGGTCGTCGTTTCCGGAGCGCAATATGCGGACGTCCGCGGCCTGGCGACCGATGCGGCTGGCGGATTGTACATCTCGCTTTCGGCAATGCCCCCAGCAAAGAATTGCGTGACCTCGTCTTGGCCCGACGCCAGCTCGCCCACCGGAACGGCAAGACTTTCGCTTACGATTTTCTCAAACTGCACTCTGGCGCCTTCGGAAGACCCTTCCGGAATCGCGCTAGCGCCGGGCAGCACGGTTTATCTTGCCAATCGCGCGCAGAATACGATTCGCCTGCTGGATATGCTGACCGGCAAAGTCACCGCCATTCCGCTTGGATCTGGAAACAGCGCCGCGCAGCCGCAATCGAGCAATCTGGATCCGTTTGAGCCGGCCGGGCTATCTGCCGATAAAGAGGGAAATCTGTACGTGGCGGATCGTGGAAACAATCGCGTGCTAGGGCTCCAGTCCAACGCGACGCATTTCACGCATCTCGCGCATGTGCTCGACGCCGCCGCGGTTGCCACGGATTCCGAGACGGGGCAGCTCTACGTTGCGTCGCCCGCGTCGAATCGCGTTTTCGTGATTGATCTCAACAGCGGCGACGTCAATGTATTCGCTGGCAGCGGAACATTTACAGCTTCAGGTGCGGGTTCGGGCGCGGAGGCCAGCACGGAGTTCGATGCGGCGCCGGAAAACGCGCAGCTTGGCGCGCCAGAAGGCGTGGCCGTGGATGGCCAAGGCAACGTCTTCATTTCCGATACCGGCGCGAATGCCATTGTGCGCGTCGACGCCAAGTCTGGAGCGCTTTCGCGCGTCGCACTCAAAGAAGAGTCTGAATTCGCCGGGCGCGCTGGCGATCGATCGCTTGGGAAATGTTTTCGTCGCGGATCGCGGCGACCAGCGCGTAGTGGAATTTCCGGGCCTGGGCGCGACAGGCCCGCCGGCAGGCGTGACGCTCTCGCCTTCGAGTTTCAATTTCGGCGACGAGCCCAGCGGCGGAACTACGGCGGCACAACGTTCACGTTGACGAACAGCTCTTCGAGCGCCATTGCGCTCAAGAATATGAGTATTGCCTTTACCGGCGCGAATCCCGGCGATTTTGCGGAAACAAATAACTGCGTGCCATCTCTCGCGGTGGGCGCATCGTGCCAAATCAACGCGACGTTCACGCCCAGCGCTTCGGGGGCGCGTTCCGCCACGCTAGAAGTGACGGACTCAGATCCGTCGAGCCCGCAGACCGCAACGCTTTCCGGAACAGGCGACGATTTCGAGCTGACCGTGCCCAACATTACGGACGCCACGCAGAGCGTGGCGCCCGGCAACGCCGCGACGTATTCGATCTCCGTGACTCCGGATAATACGTTCAGCGGCGTCGTGACGCTGGCGTGCCCCGCGAAATTGTCGGCGAAGACGACGACGATCGGGTGCACCATCCAGCCGGGGACCGTTACCCTCACGCCAGGCCAGGCGCAGCAGTTTTCCGTGATGTTGACCACGGGCGGGCCGAACGCGACGCGAATTGTTGCGCCTGGCCAGCGTGGCGGGCCCAGGCCGCGAATGCGCTTTCTGCTGCTTTGTGTGTTCGTCGTGATGCTGGCGCTGTGCTTCTTCCGGATGCGGAGCGCCACAGCTGCGCATTTTCTAGGCGCAAACCGCGTGCGACGCGCGCGCTTCGCGGCGATGTGTTTTGCGTTGCTCGCAGGAGCGGCCGCCGTCGGATGCAACAACAACTCGTCTGTAAATCCAAATGAAACGCCGGTGGGCAGTTATCCGGTACCGATCACGGGCACCGCGCAAAACGCGAGCCGCTCGATCACCCTGACCCTCAACGTCGACTAACCTACAAATAAACCACGCGGGCGCGATAGCCGTAAGGCTTGCGGCGGCGCCCTTTGAACTGTTCCGGGCGCACGTAGCGCTCGATCAGGTCCTCCACACTGGCCTCGGCCAGGGCGAACATATCGGCAGCGAGCGCTTGCGCGCCGCGCGAACGCGCCGCCATACCCGCAACGGCATATGCGAGCGGATCAATCGACGAGCGGATTTGCAGCGGGTCGGTGCCAAGCACAATGGCTGGCAGGGATTTCTCGTAGCGAAGGCGCACGGTGATTTCCTGCGTTGCGCCGATCAATTGGATGGCGTCCGTGCGCCATTCCCACATGCGCAGATAGCAGCCGGGCTGGAAGTTCGGCAAGCCGCTGGTGATTTTTTCCATGGGCGTGAAGATGCCGCATGAGCCGGTGGCCTGCTCCCACAGTTGATGAGGTGCAAGCAAGTCGGTGGGGAGCTGCGGCGAGGACACGTCGCTGAGGCTCACGGTGGTCACGCCGTTGGTCAACGGCAAATCGAGATCCGCTTGCGCGATGAGCACGGAGACGCCCGATTCCGCGAGCTGGCGCTGCAGCGCGCGATACGCGGAGTTGAGGAATGGCGTGAGCACAGCGTCGGAAAAAACGGCGCCGGCGGCATCGTTGGCCAGCGAACGCGCCAGATTCAGTGCGTCTTCAGCCTGATCGTATGCCGTTGTGGAAACTACGGGCATGAGTACCTCCCAAAAGCGGTGGCGAGTGGCTGGAAACACCAAAAGCGAAGGCTACTGATTGGCAGCGCCGGAGGAAGTGGCGAAGGCGCTCGTGCCATCGAAAACGAAACTCTGCGCACTGCACTTCCCTGCCGTTGTGCCGACGGTCATGCCGCCGCGCACAGTTCCGGGCCAGTTGAAGGTGAACGGGCCGCCGCTGGATGGCTGGCAGACGATGAAATGCAGCCACTGGCCGGCCTGCGCGTTGACCAGATTGGTGCTGCTAACGTTGGCGTTCAGCGTCACTTCGAATGTGTTGCCGAGGCCCGCATCGAAGGCCATGGTGCCGCTCGATTCAGTGACGGCGACAAATCCCGCGGCCATGCCGTAATTGTCGAGCAAACCGGCGTAGGATTGGCCGCCGAAAGGCGCGAGCTTCACCGTGGTTTCGCCAAGATGAGCGTTGAAATTGAAGCTCAGCGCGGAGGAGCTAGCGTTCGCAGTCCAGACAGTTGAGCCGCTATTGCGGAAAGTGACGCCACTGGCACCGGATGCGGAGTCGACGATCGGCGAGAAAAATGTGGGCGATGCAAACGGTGGTGCGACAAGCTGATCGCTCGTGTTCTTGGAGAGCGAGACGTCGGCGGTGTTGGCATGATTGCGCCAAGCGATGGCATCGCCATCGGACAGGCGGAAAATTCCGCTTTGCGCCGGATTGGCCGTTTCGGTCTCGAATGCCGGCGCCTGTATCGGATTGAACTCCATTCCGCACGATGCGCCAACTATGCACAAGCTATCGTAGGTTTTCAGCGCGTTCTCATAGGCATAGGCTTCGTTGTCGCTGAATGTGCCGGCTGGAACAAAATTGAGAACCGGCGCATAGGCCTGCACGGTGTAGGTGGAATTGAACACCGTTCCGAATTCAACTGCCGCGGGATTCGTGCCGACGGCGGTCACTTTGTAGATGCAGCGATTCCATGTCCACTGGCCGTCGCCAAGAACAGAATCGCCGTCGCATCCGCCGGAAGCGGAAAACCCTGTTCCGTTGACCGAAAGCACGGCGCCAACGTAAGGATTCCCTGAGTATCCGTTGGCCGTCTGCGAACGCGTCCAGACTCCGGCAACGATGTACTCGCCGACGGATAAGCTGACGTTTTCCACTCCGCCGGAGCCAGGAGTGAAATTGAATTGTTCGACGGCTGAGTTGTTGCTGGCAGCTTGGCCCGCATTCGTCCCGCCAAATGGGTCGGCTATTCCGGTGCAAGTTTTCGTGGTTGTGCCAGCGAATTGGGAGGCAGTCCAGCTGGAACATACCGAGCCCGCGACTTGATTAGCGAAGCGCACAGTAGTAAGGCCCGCGCCGCGCTGCAGGTCATCGCGCTTGCCATAATTCCATCCCAAAACCGTGCCGGTCTGACCATAGCGCTGCGGCGAAATGATTTCATTCTGCAGATTATTGGTGTACTGGACAGCGGTGTGCATGGGGCCGACGAGGTTGACGCCTTGGCCCTCAACATCGTTGGCCACGATGCCGTAGCCGGGGATGTCTACTTCCACGCCGGGAGTGGTGGCGAGTGCGTCCGCGACAACAACTTTATTCACCGTGCCGACGACGTAGTAGTCGCTGCTGCTACCCGTCGAAGCGAACCATACCGCGGGCTCGCCATTCTGCGCTTCGGTGGTCAATTTGTTGACGTTCAAGCTGCCGCCGTTTGCGCCAGAGTAGAATTTAATGCCGCCATCTGCGGCGTTGAAATCGTCGATGAAAACGAGACCAACGCCAGCGTTGGTGCGGCCATCCACCAGTACCGCAGCCGCGTCGTCGCTGGTGTTCGTGTCGACGCTGTCCAGACCGCCGCCTCCGCAGTCTCTCAGACGAATCCAAAACGATGCGCCGGTGATGTCCCAGGCAGGCCCGTTACCCGATGCCGAGTTGAGGCTCGCGGTGTCGTTGTCGAAATACGCGCTGGCCACCTGGCAGGTGCTCGTGCGGGTATTGTTCGAGCATTCGCCCACAACGATGCCACGCCCTGGATATTGGACCCCTGCATTGGCGATGTAGATTGCTTCGTCCGTTCCCGAAAGCCAGATACCAGGATGGTTTCTGTCGGCGCTCGACCCTCCGACAATGGATGCGCGAGGGATCTGCGTATTTGGGCCGTAGCTGGCCTTTGGAATGCCAATGATCGCAATTCCGCCCGTGCCGCTGGTAACTTTAAGCCAGCAAGCGGGCGGCGAGGAATAGTTCGGATCGAGAATTCCCATCAACCAAACGCCACAGGTAGATGTTGAGTTGGCGGAAGAGCCGTCGAAGAAATACACCGTGCCGTTGCCCGCCGTCTGAGTTGAGCAGTTTCCTCCAGGCAAAGAGCACAACGCATGGTAAATCGTAGCCATTGCAGTGCCCTGGCTCTGCCCATCATTGGAATCCGATCCTGAAGGGGAAACCCACAGCGCCGCGTCGCCGGTGAACGGTTTCAGTTGCGCGTTGCTGGTTGTAGCGAGATTGGCGGCGAGCGAGCCGGCCGTGAGCGTTCCGGTGACGCTGGCGTTTCCGCCTACGGCCAGATTTCCACCAAGACTGAGCGTCAGCGCGCTAATGGTGTTCGTCGCGGTGATCGAGCCGAACTGCGCGTTCGACGGATTCGCGGGCAGCAGAACGTCGGGCGTGGTGTACGTGTTGATTCCCGGGCCGTAGACTTGCACGGTGTAAAGCCCCGGCGCGGCGTAAAAATGAAAATTGCCCAGACCGTCGGAAGTGAGCGGATTGGCGGCGGGCGTGGTGAGCGTGGCGTCGGTGTAGAGATTCGCGAGCGGCGTGCACGGCGTGACGGTGACGTTGGCGGGCTGCGTGCAAACGACAATCGTCGCGCCCGCAACGGGAATGCCCTGCTCGCCCTGGACCACGCCATCATGCCGCGAGCCTTGCGGATAGGCTCGCCAAGCGAAAAGCAATAGCGCACAAATTGTAATAGTGCAGGTTCGTTTCATCACAAGTGTTCCCTCGTTGTTCGATTAAATCACCGTCCAGCGTCGACGCAACACATTCCAACGCGTTCGCACATGGAGATACCCGCTGGACGAGCGAGGCTGCGTGCGCCTAACCAAGGTTCGGCTTCCGAATCACGGTGGGGCGCGGAGGGTGGTCCGGTGTGAAGTATTTGGCGGCGCGCTCGGCGTCGAGAACCGCGCCGCAATGTTTGCAGAGGGCCACGCCGGCTCTTAAGTTTTCTCCGCATGCGGGACATTCCACGGAACGCTGCGGCACATAGGCCCATTCGCGCTCAAGCTTCATAGCCAGCGAGGCGCGGCGGTGCATGTCCGAAATTTCCCGATAGGAGTGGCCGCGCGCCCACATTTCGTCGGCGTCAGCGACGAGCTGCCTGTACCATGCGTCGCGGACTTCTCGCGCGGAGGCGAGCTCCGCTTCGGAGGGGCGCTCAGCGGCGCAAACGAAAATGCCGTGCTGCTCGAGGTCCTGGATAATGTCCTCGGCGATTTCACGCGGGGAAATCACGAATGGGAAACGGCGATTGTCGCCCAGATCGATAGCGTCGCCGCGAGGAGTCACAACGACGAAGGCATATGCTTCGGCGTTCGGGCGCGCGGGAATGTGAAAGACGCCGTACGTGCGCGTGATGTAGAAGTCCAGGTCGGAGACGGAGGCAATGGTCGCTTGCGTCTCGCGCGCTCGCGGATCGTGGGTGGCCGGGCGAACTTCTTTGGTCAGAGTCGTCATGTTGTTTTCCGGAGTTCCCTTCAGATGATTGTGGATTCAGTGAAACGAAACTCTATACTCGCAGAGCTGTTCGTGTTTTGCCGGAGGCGCATGAGGCAGGCACAATCGCAAAGTGCTGTTCGCAGATGGCTCGGACATTTTCCGTTGCCGCAGCGCGAGCCGAACGGCGTTCGCTATACGCTGCGAATTATCATCGGGATGATCATCGTGTGGATCGTGTTCAAAGTCTTCGGCGTGACCTACCCGATCTGGGCGATCATTTCCGTGGTGATGGTCAGTGAAATTGAGCTGCACGCCTCGTATCTGGCCGCGCGCGGGCGCATCGCTCACACGGCACTGGGATGCGCCGTGGGATTGATTTTTCTGGCCACAACAGGCACGGGAATGTGGCAATTGTGCGCCGCGTCTGCAGTGGCATCGCTCCTATCGTTCTACCTCGTGCACCTCGGTGGAAACTGGCGGACCGCTCCAGTGGCGACGGTCATCGTGATGGCCACCGGACTTCAGCACTTGTCGAAGTACGCCGGCTATCACGCGGCGATCGAGCGCACCGTTGAGGTGCTCGGCGGTAGTGTTATTGCGCTAGCGGTGAGCTGGGCGGCCGCGAAATTGTGGCCGGCGCGCATCGAAAACGCCTGAGCGCCTCACGCCGATACAACGAACGGCGCACCGTGAAAGGCAGGCGCAGCGTCGTTGAAGACAGCGTCGGCGTGCGCATCCCAAGAGTGTTCGCGGTCCATTTCACGACGCGCGAGGGCGGCACAATGCGCCCGGGTTGGCTGCGCGCGGGCAAATTCAACCGCGCGGGCGATGGCTTCGCAGGTGCTCGGCGAAAGCGGAACGAATTCGCCGCGCGGGCCTGCGAGTGTGAAGCAGTGTTCGTATTCCCCCCGCCGTGGGTAAGGGCCGAGCGCGGGAATCGAAACGCCATCATTGCGTTCAATGGTCTGCCCATACCATTGCTGCGGCGAGCCGTAGGTTTCCGGCGGCATCCAGCGTTCGATGTGCCAGCGGTCGAAGGGAAAATACTTTGGGACTTCGCGCAGCTCGATGATTTCGCGCGTGACGTTGCCGTGCGCGTCCGTGTCCGTCCATTTGCCGCCGATCCACGTGAGGCGTGACCAGCCCCACACCACGCGGAAGTTCGGTTCGCCGTAGCGGTTCAGTCCGCCGGCGCGCGCCAGGCGCTGTTGCAACGATGCGGGCGCCTCATGCGTTTCGCGAAGAATGTGAATCATGTGTGGGAATGGAGTTATACTGCTGTTGCTTCTCAGGCGCGTCCAGAAGACGTGTTGAATTAGAGGGCGGCAGTAATGCCGCCCTTTTTGTTTTTGTGCGTACTTCCCCACCCTTCGTACAAAACGCGAAGGATGGGGCACCCACGAAAACACAGAGGCTAAGAGCGTGGCTGGGCCTGGCAGACCTATGCCACCCACCGCCCGCAAGCCTCACGTCAGCCCGGCACGATCCGCCGGGCGGGACGTGCGCTACAGGCATGCGGTTCAGTAGCCGGTGGGGATGGCGAGTGAATCGATGTACGCGCCGGAGCGCGGTGAGTCGGTCCAGACCTGGAAGCCAGTGACGAAGTAAAAGATGTACGCCGCAGAGAGGCCGCCCGAGGCTCCGTAAATCGGAAACACGGTTTGCCCGCCCACGTCGTAAAAATCAATGTCCTGCATCACCGCGCGTCCCCAGTGCGACAGATCGAGGAAATCGATGCGCGCCTGGTTGGCGTTGATCGAGGATTTGATGGGCACGCCGGCCATGGTCAGCTCGCCGGTAAAGAGCAAGTCGAGATCGCTGGCGCGCCCGCCCGCTCCTTCCTTGATGATTTGCGAGATGGAAATGCCCAGCTGCTCCCACGCATTTTCCTGCTCGAGCGCGGTGTAGGCGATGAGCTTGCCAACTTGATTGGTACCCAACGCTTTCCGCACTTTGTTGATGGCCAGGCGCACGACGCCGGGAGTGATGGCGGCGTTGTTTCCCGCGACGTGCGGCGTGGCGAGCTCGACGGGATACGTGGCGCGATTCAAGTTGAGCCACGTACCGGTGGTCGCGTTGCTCTGATGATACGGCACGCCAAAGAGCGAAACAGGCTGCGCGCCGGTCAGTCCGTCGTGGACGACGGCGTCGCCGACGGAGGTGCCCGTTGGCAGATTGTCGATCTGGATGAATTTGTTGAACGGATCGACGAGCAGAATGTTCGATGTGACGCTCGCGGCCACGTTGCGGTTGGTCGTAAGCGTAGGATCGTAGAACTGGATCGTCTGGTTGTAATAGAAGAGCGCCGCGCCGGGCGGCGTAACCAGGTTGATTTGCGCGCCGACGCCAGAAGGCAAACCCGTGGTCACGATCGAGCCGATCGTGCCGAGCACGCCGTTGCCGTTCGTCTGCACCACTTTGTCGAGAAAGCTGCGGAACTGCGCCATGTTGTTTTTCACTTCGCGCTTGGCGGCGTTCTCGATGGCTTTCTCGGGCGAATTGGTGCTGTACTCGACGAGCTTGGTGATTTCCACGGCGTGGCGGAAAAACACGGGAGTGACTTGCGCCACGTCGTAAGTGGTTCCGGAACCGCGGCCCAGGTCACCGCCGTCGAGATTGGCGAGACCCGCTTTGCCTCCCGGGCGGATTTGCAGCGGGAGCCGCATGTTGCGGCTGGAGACGCGTTCCACGTCGCCGCGCTGCTGCATCATGGTGAGCAGGATGTCGTCCCGCTCGTAGAGTAGCGGAAGCTTGTCCCGGACTTTTTCCAGTTGCAGCGCAACCGATTGTGCATTTTGCATCTGTGCCATTTGTGTTTTCTCCTGGAGAAATGAAATTCGAAATGCAGTCCTGCGGGGTATTCGTTAGGGTCGGTGAAAAACAGGCGCGCGCTTAGGGGACAATTGCGTCTTCACGGAAATGTCTGTGGACCAACCACGCGGCCTGGAAATAACCCATGCCGGAGAAGCGTGCGAACCGGCGTTGCGGCGCGCGATATGCGGTGTTATCGTACCGGCAAGGGAGAGGCTTCGATGAGACGGATACTCTTCGTAACCGGCGCGATGATTTTCTGCTTGGCTCTGATGTTTCCGTTGTTCCCCGTTCTTGCCAGTGCGGGTTTCCCTGCACAGAAGAGCGACACACCCGACGGCGGGAACGAAAGGATACACGAACCCCAAGTGCACGTATTGTCCCTCCCCGCCGTATTCGAAAGAAGGGCTGAAACGAAAAATCCAAGGCACCGTGCTAATGAGCGTCGTGATTGGAACGGATGGCCGCGCGCACAATATCACCGTAACACGCAGCCTTGGCTACGGCCTCGACGAACAAGCCATCAAAGCCGTGCAGGACGAGTGGACCTTCAAACCTGCCAACGGGCCTGACGGCAAACCTGCTGCCGTGCACATGATGATCGAAATCAGTTTTCACCTCTATTGATTCTCCGCCTCGCCGCCCGAGCGGCGAAGAACCGCTTCCCCGGAGGCAAAGTTGCCACGCTGGTACTTTCGTACCAGTGCCAAAGTGCTGTCAGTACTGCGAAAATGTGACCCTTGCGCTATGTCCTGCGCACTTGGGGACTGCCACAATCTTCTTTAGAAAGACGATGAATAAGGCGCTTGAACCATACCAGCGGGCCGCATTCGCGGATGAGGGGATTGATATGGCTGATTCGACCGAAGTCTTGACGCCAGTGGAAAAACCCGCCGAGAACGAAAAAGCCGAGAATTCTGTGAGCGAGCGCCGACGGCGCTTGCGCACGAAACTCTCCGCGCCCGTGCGTGTCCGCCTGAACTCCGGTTCGACGCAGCAGGCGGAAGTCTGCACCACGGTGGACGCATCGCGCGACGGATTGCTCTTCACCACCGCGTTCGTCGGATACCGTCCGGGGATGGACCTGGCGATCACTTTTCCCTATTCTGGCAGCGCCGGCGGAGTACAGCACGAACGCACCGGCGTGGTCGCACGCGTTTTCGAGATGCCCGAGGGGCGCTTCGGCATTGGAATCCGTTTTTATGACGGCAAGCGGCCGGCTGCAGTTATCGAAGAAGAGGCTCCTGCGGCGAAGGCGCCACGAAAGGCCGAGGGCCTTGCGCGTGAGCTGGAAAAGCCCATGCCGCTGGTTCTCATCGTCGAGAGCGATGCGCGGACGCGGGACACGCTTCGGTCAGTGCTGCACAATGAAGGCTATGTGGTTGAGGCCGTCGAAACCGGCGCGGAAGCCGTGGAGTTTTTGCGGCAGCGCACGCCGAATCTCCTGCTCACGGAAATCGAAATCGCGGATATGTCCGGCTACGATTTGTGCCTGATTGTGAAGTCGAACGACCGTTTGCGAAACGTGCCGGTGGTGATGACCACGCGGCGCGGCCAGCCGAATGATTATTCCACGGCGCATGCGCTGGGAGCGATCGTCTGCATCGCCAAACCTTACAAGCAGGAGCGGCTGCTGCACGTGGTGCGCATGCTGGCCCCGCCGACGGTGGGCGAACAGCCCGCAACGCACAATGGTTCACGGCATTCGCGCGGAAACCATTCCGGTGCAGGCCATCCTCGCGCACATGGCAACGGGCGCGCGCACCACTAAACTGAGCCGCGCGCTTTTGCGTAGAATTACTTCCCTCTAACAACGGGAGCGGGCGCGTTGCCTGCCCTCCTTTGCCTAGCCACCTCACCTCGGCCGTGAAAATCACAAACTCAAAATGTCGGCGTCGCTGAGGCGCTTGTAGTCCACGCCGCGCGACGAAATGGGCTTGCGGTTCACGCCATCGGACGAGCCCGCGCCGGAAATATCCACGCGCTTCGCGGACGTGTCGTGGCGCGCGAGCCGCTCATGGTTCGCGGAGACGACGCTGTGCGTCCATTCGCCAATGACGCGCCTGGCGATAGAGGGAAGCACTTGCTTGGCGCGTCCGGTGACGAGCGAAACGATGGCCTGCTGATGCCCCGCGTCGCCCGCGCCGGAGCGAAAGGCGTCGCGCAATTGCTGGCCGAGCTGGCGATTCGCGCGTAGCGCAGTGCCAAGGTCGCGGTAAATCTCGCCGACGATGCGCGCTTTGGTGGGCGCTGAAACTCCCGCGGGTAGCAGATGACTTACCTGCGCTTCGATTGCGCCGATCACTTGGTGCACAGCGGCGCTGTTGGTCGAATGGAAAAACGCGAGCTGTGCCGCACGGCGTGGATCGGCTGTTTGCGGTGCAACGGGTTGCGCAACCGATTGCGCGGGCGCTGATGCTGGCGGCGTCGGAATTTGTGCTGGCGCGGGTCTGTCTGGTGCGGCGGGCGATGGAGCCGGCGGCGCAGCTGCTGGCGCGGAGGGGGAACTTCCACTCTGCGCGTCGGGGTCTGCGGAGCTTTGCGGGGCGGCACTTGCGACTGCGATTTTCGCGGAGTGGGCCTGCATGGCCTGTGCAAGACCGTGAAACGCACCCGGCGACAAATCATGGATGCGCGCGGCGAGCGCGGCCTGATCGCCCGGCTGCGAAGAGAAAAACATGCCGTCGAGCTCGTCGAGCTGGTTTTTTGCGTCCTGCGCGGCAGCCGGCGTCGCAAAGACGGCGCGAAATTGCTGTGCAGAATCCCACGCGTCACGCAATTGCGGATGCGTGTCGAGAACCTGGGCGAGCTCCGGCGGAACAACCGTCTGCACGGACGGGTCTTGCACGTCAGGCTGCGTGGCGTCTTGCGTGGATGCAGCTGAAGCTGAAGGCTGGCCTGCATTCGCAGCAACTCCGGCGGGTTGCGCGGCGGAGGATGCCGGCGCGAATGCCGCAACAGGCGCGGTTGCGAAGCCGTCTGCTTGATCGGAAGGATCCGGCGAGGGACGCGCGACCGCGGTGACAAGTCCCAGAATTTCGTCATCGCTCGGCTGCTGAAGATGCTGCGTGGATGCGCGCCGCGTCGTCGCGGAACGCGGTTGCGCGCCACGCAAGGGAAATCGCGTTGTATTCACGGCCATCAAGGTTCTCCTTAGCGCGTTCCGGTTCTTGCCGGAAGCGTGGATTGCAAAATTGTTTGTGCCGAAGCGCTTGCCTGCGAATTTGCGTGTGAAAACCGAGAATGTCTATTGCGAGCCACTGTTTCAGAATGGGATAGGTAGCCGATGCGTCACAAGGAGCTTCCGTACCATAGTTCGCAGTGCTATTCTCGGAGGAAGATTGCTTCATTCTTAAGGAGCAGCGGACATTGCCCCGTAGATGCGGGCTTGCCGCACTCCAGCTCGCTACGGCGGGCCAGTCGCGAAGCGGTTCAGTTCCGATGGGCCGCGGCGCATAAGAGATGTGTCGTTCGCGAATTCGGAAATGGGGCTCCGTAATGTCAACGTTGCATCAAGAAAATAACGCCGAGCCGCCGAAGACGGCGAACACTCCGAATCCCGAGGATCGCCGCCGCCGAAAGCGCGTGAGAGTGTCGGCGCAGGTGCGCGTCCGCGCCACCGATGTGAACGGAGATTCCTTTATCGAAGTTGCCACGACGATCGACGTTTCGCGCGACGGCGTCTTGTTTTCCACTTCGCGTCAGGACTTCTCGAAAGGAATGGCCGTCGGCGTGACGTTTCCTTTCTCGACGGCGTCAAATGCGCTAAACACCGAACAGCCCGCCGAAGTTGTGCGCGCACTCGATCTGGGAGATGGCCAGGTTGGCGTTGCGATCCAATTCACTCACGCGCAGCAGCGCGCTGCGGCCGCGATTGCGGCCACCGGCCCTGGCTCGAAGGAGAAATCCAGCGTGCACGGCGCGTCCAACGCCGCGAAAGGCGCGCCACAGCAAACCGCCACGGTGCGGCCTGTCGTGCTGGTGGTGGAAGACGATCTGCGCGCGCAGGAGCAACTAAAGAATCTACTGACGCCCGAGGGTTACGATGTTTTTGCAGTGCGAACGGGCGCCGAAGCGTTGGACATTTTGCGAACCACCGTCCCAGCGTGCTTCATTGCGGAAATCGAGACGGTGGATACTTCCGGTTACGACCTCTGCCTGATTATCAAACGCAGCGAGCGGCTGGAGAACGTGCCGGTCGTGCTGGTCACGCGAAGCGCGAAGCCGGCGGATTACGCCGCGAGCCGCGAGTTCGGCGCCGTGGTCTGCATGGCCAAGCCGTTTAATCCTGAGCGCATGCTGCAGGTCGTGCGGCTGCTGGCGCCGTCGCCGTTTGCTCCCGGAGCGAAGCCTTCCCAGGGTAGCTCGGGCAAAACCACCACTGAACGCACATTGTAACAAGCGGAGATGAAGGATCCGGGCAGTAAGTGCAGCGCAGCATTCCCGCCGTTTCCAAACGCCTTCCCTGTTGACGCCAGCTCGCCTCGACCGGCTTCCGTTGCAAAAGCCATTTAAGATTGCGCCGGCTTCTCGGTTGCAGCTGCGGCGGCCTGCGCGGCTTGGGCTTGCTGCTTGAGCAAGAATTGCTGGTGCATTTGCGCGTGCGCACGGACGTTTGCGTACCCCGCAGGCGCAGTCATCTTCGCCACTTGGCCGGCGTCGGAAGAGAACCAGCGTTTGCAGGCGTCGAGCTCGATGGCGTGATTGTCGGTGAATTCGTCGGGCATGATGCTGGGCAGAAGCTCTTCCCCGCCGGTAGTGGAATCGCCGCGCGCGAGTGGGTGCTCCTGAAGCAGCTGCGCGATTTCGCGATACTGCTTGGTGCGTGATTCCTCGTCGGGAATGACCAATTCGTCGAGGCCGATGAGCCTCCTGAGCAGGCCAAGGTTCGACGGATCGCCGAGAACGGCTTGCAGCCGCGGATCGGGATTGGCCATCAGTTGCATCAGCACGGCGCGCTGCTCGGACCACAGCGTCGGATACTGTTCCTCCGTTTCCGGATACGAAAACAAATTCCCTTTCAAGTCGACGAGGCGAATCCATTGCGATTCGAACGCGGCGCCGGAGCCGAGGAGCGTAACTTCCACGTCGCCGGGGCGATTTTTCCGAAAGCAATCGACTGCGGCAAGCATCACGTCCGCATGAAAGAATTTCATGCGCCGCCAAACGAGTCCGACGCGGCCCATGGCTTGATCGCGCGCCATGGCGTAGCCGGAAGCGGTGCTGTTGTTGGTCATCGCGCCGCCGAAGAGCGCGGGAAATGCGCCGGTGAGAAATTGCGCGACGGGACCCATCAACTCCGCGGCGTGCTGCGCCAGATCGGGCGGCACACGCGCGGGCGCAGGCTGGAAAAATCCCGCGGCAAGGGGCTGGCCAGGCTTGGCCTTCGCCGGATAGTGCGCGCCGGGCTCGGCGGTTTGCGTTTGCAGCGCGTCGAAGTCGAGCACTTCGCTATCCGCGTAAATCGGCGGGATGCCGTATTCGTAGGTTTCGATTTGCAGATTCGACAGCGTGTTGAAGCGCTCCTGCACGCTGATGAGCACGTCGCCGATCCCCGGGCGGCCGCTCGAACCGTCGCCAGGCATGGCGTGCATGACGCGCCAGTGGTCATCCATGTTTTCGTTGCGTGATTCGCAGTAGACGTCGCCGGCGAATGCGACGTAGGCGCCGTCGGGAAAGATCGCGAGAAGTTCGTCGCGCAGCGCTTTGTCGTCGAGCTGATAAAATCCCCACGGGCGGAGCCAGGTGCGCTGGAAGGTGATGAGGTTCGCATTGAAGTCGCCGCCCTGCGTGAGCGGGCCGCCCTGCGACTGTTCGAGCCGCGCGAGGCGTTCATACTGCGCGGACTCGCCCGCGGCGATAGGCGCGCCGATTTTGTCCGCGGCATGCGGATAGGCGGCGCGCAGGCGCGCTTGGTGCACTTCCATGTTCCATTGCAGAAATGGATATTCGTGCATTTCGTTGGCCCACGGCGGAGTCTTCAGCTCGAGGGCCCCGACCATGGTGATCACTTCCTCGCCGTTGGCCACGCGCACCGTGCGGACGCCAGCGGGCACGGTGATCACTTCTTCGGGGACGTAATTCTCTTCCGTGAGCAGCGCGCCGCACACCACGCAGCACATATTGGCGGGCGGTGCCGCAGCCGACGCGGAATTCCCAGTCGACGCGGGCATCTCCGCACCGCATGACGGGCAAATCCAAACGCTCGCGATTTTCACTTGGCGCGTGCCAAGCTCGGCCTCGGGATGAAAACCGAAGCGCTGTCCGTCGACGACGTAGCGCACATAGGCGCCGACTTTGCCGCCGGTCCACAAATGGAAGGCTTCTTCCACGAGCAAATTGCCGATGCGATTATTTTGCTCGATGAGCTTCGACACTTCGCTTGCACCTTTGGCCGTGGACACGTCCGCTTCACTTTCCGCCGATTGTGGGAAGAATCGCACGCGCGGGATGTCCTGGCTGAGCACCGCGATGATCGAGAGGCCGAACGCCTGGTAAATATTCGTGACGAATTCGTAGCGCGGCATGTCTTCGAGCGTGCTTTCGCTGGTGAATTTCTGCTCGAAGGGCAAATGCCAGTTCTGGTCGCGATCGCTCCACCAGAGGTATTGCATTCCGCGCCAGAATTGATGCGCCTGCTTGATGCGGCGAATTTCGGCGCGACGCGAGGTTTCGGATTCGGTGGTGAGATCAAGGGCCAGCCGGCGCAGTGCGTTCTGCAAACGCTTGGGGAGCTGCTCATTATTGAGGCCGAAGGCCTGCGCCGCGGCAGCGGTGACGCGCGTCGCAAGTACGTCGGTCGCATTTCCCTGCTCCACCGGGACAATTGTGGGATCGGCGGACGGATCGGCCGGCAGCAAGGGTTCAGTCGATTGTTTTTGTGTCATAAAGTTGTGTCGCGCAGAAGCGACTGGTAAACAAACGGGCAGCTACAGTCGCGGAACGACGCGGCGCGGCGCGGGAAATGTTGCCCCGTCGGCTTCGCGCTCGCGGCGCGCGACGCGGGCGTCTTCGATTTCAAGCGCGCGGCCGATTTGCTGCCAGGAACGTCTGCGCAAAGGCGCGGCTGGCGCGACGGCCAGGTCTTTGATTGGCGACTCGGCCTGCGGCGATGCCGATTCTGTTCCCGCCGAAACGAACGTCAAGGAGGATCGCGGCGGCGCGTGCATGACTGCTGCGCGCATCGGCGGAATGCCTGCGACGCCAAGAATGGAATTCACCAGCGCGCGATTTTCGGCGCGCAGCCGCGCCACGTCCTCTTCGAGCGCGCGCGTATAGCGCGTCCGTATCTGCAGCCGCGCAGCGAGCTTCTTCCAGATGAGTATCATCACCAGAGCCAGCGGCGGCGAGGATGCATCTTTGCGCCGGGGCGCGGGATGGGACCGCCCTTGCCGCGCAGATCCAGATTCGCCTTCTGAATTTGAATGGCGCGAATCGTGGGATCGCTTGAGGTAATGCGTTCGCTGAACTCCTGTTCGCGCGGCGGCCTCGCGGGCCGCGCCGAAGCGCGCGACTTCAGCCCGTAACGCGCCGCGTCAGCGGCGTCGTCGCCATCGCGTTTGGCGATGTCCTCGATGTTCACTGTGTCGCGCACCAGCTCGGGCAGAGTGCGAATCAGCTCCGGACACGAATCCGCGATGAGCCATTCGTCGGCGTCCAGCATTTGATACATCAGCATCCATCCGCCGATGCGATCGTTGTCGGCGGGCACGGGACGCGGCAGGCCCGCGGAGTGCAGAACGTCGCCGATTTGCTCGGCGATGGAGGCTTCATCGGTGCGGCGCGCGAACGCGTCGGGAGAAAGATAGATCGCATCGATTTTCTCGGTCTTGCCGTCGCGCGCGCAGGAACGCTCGATGATTTGCGCGGCAAGAACGCGCGGCGCCAGATGCTGCGCGATGAATTCGCGATACGTCACCGTAGTGGCCGAGGCGGCGGGCCCACCCAGGCGGGCGGGCGCGGCGGCGTCCGCAACAGGCGACGCCGTGCGCGTTTGGGGAGAAGAAGGAGCAGCGTCACCGGCCCTCGGAACCCGAACGTTTTTCGCAGACAGGCCATCGCCATGTCCATGCGCGTCAGATTCGCCAGGCCGGTGACGTTGATCCTCCATGAAACGCGAAACGGAATGCGGCGCGGCGGTGTGCCAGTAAACCGCAGCGGGATGCTCGAAGCCCCAGTCGATGGAGACCCAGCGAGGCCACCATTCCGCGGCGTTGATGCACTCGGCGCGAATCACGCTGCGCGACGGGTCGAAATTCGTGAAGTACTGCCCGGCGAAAACGCTCCAGTCGCCATCGAGAAACGCGCGGCGATAAAAGTCCGGAAGTTGCTGCAGCGATTTCAGGTACGACGGATCATTCGCGTAAATCGGGTTATCCCAGACGCGCGCGGCGATGAACGCGTAATCGGCGGCATCATATTCGCGCGGATCCATACCGGGCGCGGGCTGCTTGTCGACGAAGAGCGATTTCACCCAGGCGTGGCCGATGTTTCCGGGATTCGTCGCGCCGGCCATGTTGGGAAACGCGCCGCGCACGGGGCAGCGGTTGCGGCTGGTGAGGAATTGCCATTGGCGCAACGTGAAGTGCGTCAGCTCGTCGATGCCGATGAAGAGAAATTCGCTGGATTGATACTGGTAGATATCGTTTTCGGATTGCGAGTAACCGAAGCGCGTGGTCGAACCGTTGCGCCACGTGACCGTGTGCTTCGCCTCATTGAACGAGCGATAGAGCTCGCGCGGCACGTCGCGGCGAAAATACAGCAGCAGCGAGCCTTCGAGCTCAGGAAACGTGCGGCGCAGCAGCAGCGTGTTCGCGCCGGGAGATTCGTTGGCCTGGACGATCGCTTCCATCAGCAGCGCCTTGGATTTTCCCGGGCCCGCAGCGCCGCCAAACAATCGATATTTCATCCCGCAGTTGTGAAATTCGCGCTGTTTCGGAAACGGCTGGTATCCCAGCGCATGCTGCAGTGGCCCGAGGCGCTCACTATCGTCGTCAGTGGACGTTCCGCGCGGCTGTCCGGTAGCGTGTTGAGCGTTGTCTTTGGCCCAGCGCTCAAATCCGGATACAACTTCGGCGGTAGTGGAGTCGTGATTCAAGAGGGAGTCAGCACGGACTTCACTGCTCATCCAGCCCAGCTCTGTCTGGACGGGGAACATTGTGGACGAGCTCAATTGCCGGAGTTTCCTGCGCGATTGCGGCGCGCGCTGTCGCCGGATCGAGATGCCGGATGGCTTCTTTCAAGTATTCGAGCAGGAGTTTGTTGTCGCTCGATTTGTTTGATTCAGCGACGCAGTCGATTTTGTAGTTAAGCAGCCAGCCGATTTTCCATTCGTCGAGGCCTGCTTTCCTCATCGACGCGCGCAAGCGTATCCGGGCGCGCGGCACGGGCGCGTTCTGCGGTTCGGGTAGTGCGAGAATCGTAGCCCGGACGGGCGCGCGAACATCTCGTACGTTGCGCTTCGCCTTCGACGCTGCGTGTTTCTTAGTGTCACGCATCGCTGGTTTACCCGAGGATTTGCACGGTGACGCCGGAGCCGCCGGAGATGGCGTTGACTGTGGCGCGAATGAAATTTCCGCGCACGCCGGAAACAGTGCGCGCTTCACCGGCGGCCGCCGTGGACGTGTCGATGGTGGTGTACTGCCCCGCCACGTCGCTCATCGCGGTTTGCAGGGCGATCGACACGCTCGTGGGTGCCGTGCCAAAGATCGTTTGCCAGCGAATGGTGCGGCCATTCTCCGGGAAGCCGGAATAGTTTGGCAGCGCGAATTGCTGGCTGGCCTGGCCGGCGGAGGGCGATTCCGCATTGAAGGCAAGCGCCACGTCGCCGGGATAGATTGAATTGGGCGGATTCTGTGCGTTGTAATCGGGCACGAAAACCTCCGGAAAGTGCAGAAGTTTGGAACTGGACGGTAGAACTTCGAGAAAATAGACTGCCTGAGCGGCCGAAAAATACGGCACCTCGCGGCGGCGGCCGGGAAAACAGAGCAAAGCGCGACAAAACGGGGCAAAAACGCAAAACGCCAGCAGGACGCTGGCGTTCGAAAAACAGGTTTTGCTTTGGGGCGATTCGTGGGGCCCTTACGAGTCACACAAATCGAGTTTACAAGAAAATCTTTTACGCCTTCACGCAAAATTTGTCAAGTGCTTTTTTGTGTAGAGGAAAATCGTCCAAGGTAGAAATTTTCTAAACCTCGAAAATTGAGCGGGTTTTGAGGGCGCGACCACGCGAAAATATTTTTGCGCATTACTATCCGGGGCACCTCCCCAGTCCGCGTGACCCGCGGTGCCGCTTATTGCGCGGACTCCATCGACGGCGCAGTGGGGAGCGCTCCGGGTGTTGCGGAAGGCGAAGCAGGGGGCGGATAAAACGCCGCGCGGCGCGTAACGAGAAAATAAATCGCGACGAGATTCAGGCCGAGGCCGAAGACCAGGCCCACGAGCGACATCACACGCATGAAGCCGGCCGGCATAGGCGGCACAGGAACGCCCACTGCCTTGTACATGGCGTCCATGAACGGGGCCATATGGCGCGCGGTCAGGGCGGCGTTCAGTATGCCCACAATGCAATAGACGATTGTTCCGATGCGCGCCCACCGCTTCAATCGCAGCAGGCCAACGCCGAGCGCGACATTCGCGGCGAACCACGGGATGGCTGCAAGAATCATATTTCGGCCCGCCAGGAACACGCCAAACATCATGGTCATGCGCCAATTGGGCGGATACAAGAAAATCAGCGGAAACGCTGCCGCCCCGGCAAGAAGAAAGATCGCAATGACCGTGATACTCGGCGGGTGGGTTGCCGCAAATCCTGTTCGCCGCGGAGGTGGAAGGAACGCAGGCCGCGAGTACGGCGCGACGAATTCAGGAGCAGTAGTGAGCGTCACGCCGGGCGCGAATTGGGCGCGCACGCTGCGGCGCGAGAAAAGCAAGAGCCACCAAATCCCCAGCGCCAACGGGACAAGCGTTATAAGCGCAAGACCGATGTACTCGAACGCAATCAGGCCGCCGGCGCCAACCGTTGGCACGCCGGTGGTGGCGCGAATCAATTTCCGCGCGTCAACGAGGCCAGGGATCGCGTCAGCAATCAGCAGCGCGCTGATGATCAGGATGCAAAACCAGGCCCAGCGCCGCAGGCGCAGGAGTCCAACGCCCGTGACGATTCCCCAAATGGCGATGGCAAGCACGGCGAGCGCACCGGCCAGCATGCGCGCAGAAGCGGACGCTGGCATTTTCGGTCCGGTGGCTTGCAGCATTACGAAGCCGAGCGTCGCGAAAAACGCGCCGAAAGCTACCAACGCGCTGACGACGATCAGCACTACCGCCGCTGCGGTCACGCCGCCCGAGCGTCTCATTGCGATGCTCCGGCCGGCGGGGGAAGCGGGTGAGGATGATTGTAGGCGAAGGTGACGCGGAAGTGCGCCACAGCATCGGCAAAATTTGCCGGCAGCGTGGGAAACGGCGCTGACTTGGCGACGGCCAGGCGCGTGGCGTCGTCGATGGACGCATTGCCCGAGGAATGCACCAGCGAAACCGCCCCCTCGACGCCGCCGTCGCGGTGAAGCGCAAACTCGACGATGACTTTGCCTTTCTTCCCACTCTCTGAGGCAGGAATTGCGTCCAACGAGGCCCGCGCCGTTGACGCCGCAAACGAATGGATGAACTCGATCCAGCCCTGCGCGCTTCTCACGCCGGAGATTTCGACGGTTTCGGTGAGCATGACGCGAGACGCGGACCCCGCGTCCGGCGCAGCAACGCTTGCCTGGAAGAGAATGTTGCCGTGGCGTGTCACCGTGAAATTCGGCTCGCCCGCGGGCGGCGGAATGCCGGGCCGCTCCTGCTGTGGCTGCGCGAACGCAGCCGCGCGAGCGGGCGTACACGAAGATGCGCTGATGGGCAGAACGAATCCGATAAGCAGCACGCCGGACGGAAGGCACAATCGCGCGCGCTTTAGAAGTTCCCGAACTGCGTTAAGAATCATGCTAGCTGCTCCCTTAGCTGTGACCTTTTACAAGAGCAAAGATAACGGAGACGGTCGTCTCGGTCTCGATGGGCTTTCCGTTCAGTTTGGTGGGTTCGTATCTCCATTGTTTGACGCAGTCCGTCGCCGCCACGACCAGCATCTGAGGACCAGAAATAAATTGAACTTTCTCGAGTTTGCCATTTTTCCCAACGACTGCGCTAAACACAACGGTTCCCTGAACGCCCATTTCGTGCGCGGCAAATGGATATTTCGGAGGCTCGAAATGGGTTAGTTTCGCGGGTGTTACGCTTCCTCCGACGGGAATCACAGCGGGAGAAGCCGCCTTCGTATTCGATTGTGGCGAGCTGGGCTGCGCCGCTGATTGTGTTTGCTGCTCTTGCGCGTGGCAGAAACACGGAATGGCAAACAACACGCACGCTGCGGCCGCGAGTTTCACGCGCATGGGCAACTCCTTTCGCGCCGCGAACAAGATTACGTCAGCAGTCCGGCCGTCATTCGCAGGGCGATGCACTGGCGGAATATTACGCTCAGAGTTTAGCAGCGGCAAGCGGTGCGGACACACGCTGCTCGCAACCGCCCTCGCTTGCGAGTCCGCGCAGCCTGTTGTGTTGTGAGGACAACTGCCGGTGCGCGAGACAGTTCAGTGAGCGCGTGCGTATGCTATCGTGAATTGGTATGCACCGGGCACGATGGTTCGGCCGAGGCGCTATAGGCGTGACGCTGACGGCGTTGCTGCTGACCACCGCGCTGCCGGCGGCGGCTCAGCACCAATCCAAGCCAGCGCCGCAAAAAAAGAAAGAAACGCCCACGGGCGCGCCGCTGTGCCAGTCGAAGGACGTTACCGTCGAGCTGCCGCGGGATTTTCTGCAGTTGGTCGTGCTGAACAACTCTTTCATCGCCCGGGATAATTCCGTGGGGGTAATCACATTCCAGAATTATTTTCCGCAGGCCATGCAGGAGATCGCGCTCGTCGCGGAATACGACGAGCCCGATGGGAAGCCGATCTTCTCGTCCGTTTTTGCCGCATCCGCCACGCAGACGACTACGCCGACGTGGTTCGCCACTTATTTGCCTTCACAATATGAAATTGCGCCGTGGAAGCAGCCTATCGCTCCGCGCGCCACATTCACATTGGGCGCGACCAGCGGCATCACCACGTCAGCGTGCCCGGCGCAAGTCAACGTCACGCTGATGCACATTCAATTCGCGGATGGGAAGGAAATGAATTACTCGGCGCCCGGCTGGCAGCTTCCCGCGCAGCCGGAACAGATTCCCGGCGACCTGGAGTTTCTCGCTCCAGAGGCAGCGCTGCCGGAGGAGTTCGTCGTGAAGGTGCACGTCCCCGCGCCGCTCGGGCCAATTATTCCGCCGCCGACGGTGGAGCTACTCGAGGGCCGGCGCGGCTTGCTCTTCGACCAGATCCGCGACCAGATGCAAGAGTGGCGATTCTGGTTTGCGATGCGCAACGGCGCGAGCGTCGACGGAGACCAAACGCTGCTGATCCGCGTGCATTCGCCGAAAGAGCACGCGGGCGCACACATGTTCTGGGTCGCGCGCGACGACGTGCCGCAGCCGCTGGGCATCATCGATTTGATTCCGCAGTCTGTCCCCGGCAAGTGGGCCGTGTTTTATGGCGGCGTGGATCTCTCCGGCAACGCCGTGCCGCAGATGCAGTAGCGACGCACCTTTTAGCTGAACTTACTGCCCGTTGATCTTACTGAGTGTCTTATTGTAAGCGAATGCGGCTCGTAGCTCGAGCGTCTCGCCGGTGAAGTCCTGTGGGAGCGGCGAAAACGGCACAGCTCCGGAGACCGCTGCGAGCGCGGCGTTATCGAGCGAATTGTCGCCGGACGATGTAGCAATCGAGGGCGCGCCAGCCAGTTTGCCGTCGCGATCAATCGAGAACTGAACGAGCACGATTCCTTGCCTCCCTTCCTGCGCGTCCTGTGGCATAGCAGCAAGCCAGCCTCTCTTCACACGCAAAGACACCGCCGTCACGTATGGCTGGAAATCGATTCCGTTTGCCGGCGTGAGAAGCTGGATCCCCACGAACATTCCTTTAGCGTCTGCCGCGGGCGTAGAATTAGAAATGGCCGGCTGCTCGTGATTCGACGCGTGAGTATACGTCGGCTCCGAATTCCCGTAAGCGGAAGTCGCGGCGGGTGCATCGCTTGCGTGTCCCGGCGCATTGGCAGGTGAGGACGCCGGCGCTGTGGAAGAAGCTGCTACGGAAGGAGCAGCTGCTTCCGCCGCAGCACTCGCGGAAGAAGCCGCCAACGGCGCCGCCTCCGGCTTTTCCTTCAACGCTTTGTTGAGCGCCTCGGTGATTTCCCCGCCGCTGAACTGTTCGTTGAAGCCGGACTGGCGAAAGCGGATCACGCCGTTGCGATCGAGCACGATGTAAGTGGGAAAGGAGTCGACCAGGAATGCGTGCTGCACGCGATCATCGCTGTCGCGGTACTCCGACCAAACCATGTGGTTCGCCGCGATGAACTTCCTCCAGGCGTCTTCATCATTATCCGAACTGATGCCCACAAACTCGACCTGCTTTTTCGCGAACTGTTTTTGCAGCCCCGCGATTGTCGGAATCGACGCCCGGCATGGCGGGCACCACGTTCCCCAGAAATCAAGCAGCGCCACTTTGCCGCGCAGGGAGGCCAGCGATACTTGCTCGTTATCGATTGTCGTGAAGGAAAAGTCCGGCGCGAACGGCTCGCGAGCCTTGCGCGGATCGGCAATATCGTCGCGCGCGTCCTTCGCCGTTTTCGCGTCGGCGTCGTTCGACGCGAGATAAGTCTTCATCTCGGCGATCCCGTCCGCGTCCTCTTCCTGCTTCATCAGCAACACGCCTAGATTGAAATGCGCAATGGTTTCCCGAGGGTCGAGCGCGAGCGCTTGGCGCGTGTCAGAAACCGCCTCAACCAGCTTCTTATCCTTGGGCTTCGAGGACATCGCGGCCAGCAGGCTCGCGCGCATCAGCAGCGCGCGCGCCATTTCCGGCTTGTCGTCTCCCGCTTCGGCCTGGGCCTTCTTCGCGCAGTCCAGTGCGGAATTGAAGTCGCCATTGGTTTTGTAGATTTTGATTTCGCGGAGCAGGCACTCGGGACACGCGTGATGCGAGAGTTTCTCGGCTTTCTCGTAGCTTTGCAGAGCCCGGCCGTAATCGCGATGCGTGATGTAATTGTCGCCCTGCGCGATGAGCGACGCGACGCCAACAGGGTACGTTGCTTCTTGGGCGTACGCGCGTGAAACCACACCCTGCATCAGCAATGCCGTGAATACCATCCCACACAATGCGACTGGGCTTCGCATCGGAATCCTCCTCGGGCACTGGGAAAGGCCGCCGTTAGAAGGCGGCCACGTAGCGCCGAGTATCCCCGCCTGGCGCGACAGCCGCAATGCGGAGCGCATGCGGGGGTTCTGTCAATTTTTGGATTTGCGTTCTGTGCTGGCCGCTCGTTATGAACGCGATTCGCTGGGAGGCGCGGCGGCTTCCAGGCCGACGCGTTCCATCGGTCGCCACACCACGTCGCCCCGCGCGTACTGCCACATGCCCTGCAGGCGCCAAACCAAATGCATTTGGCGGTACGGTACTTGTTCGAGGAAACAGAAGAGAATCAGCCGTGCGACGTCGCGCCAGTCGTTATAACGGCGATAGGTCACTTCTTCCTGCAGCACAGCGCCAACGGAAATCATCGCTGCGAAGAGATAGCCGTAAATCAGGAATTCGATAAAGAATGCGTGACTGAGCACGCCGAGAATCGCGGCCAGCGCAATCGTGGTCAGTCCCACGAGCTCGATCACCGGCGCGAAGAATTCGAAGACCCACATGTACGGCAACGCCACCCAGCCGATGCGGCCGTATTTGCGCCGGAAGAGCATGTCGCGGTTCGGCCACAGCGTGTCGATGAGGCCCTTCTGCCATCTCGCGCGTTGCCGCGCCAGCGAGCGCACGGTGGGCGGCACTTCCGTCCAGCAAACCGGGTCCGGCACAAAGGTGATGCGATACTCCTTTTTGTCTTCGCGCATCCGGCGGTGAATGCGCGCCACCAGGTCGAAGTCCTCGCCAATCGCCGTGGCCCGATAACCGCCCACGCGCAGGATCACATCGCGGCGAAACACGCCGAAGGCCCCGGAAATAATCGTCAGCATGTTGCCGCGCGACCATGCTTCGCGCCCGATGAGAAATGCGCGCAGATATTCGATCACCTGAATGATCACGATGGGGCTTTTCGGCAAACGCACGCGGCGAATCTTGCCGCCCGAAATGTCGCACCCGTTGAGTGCGCGCACAATGCCGCCGGCGGCGACCACATGCTTTGGGTCTTCGAGGATTTTCACCATGATGCGCAGCAGCGCGTCGGGCTCGAGCATCGAATCGGCGTCGACGACGCAGGTGTACGGGCTCGACGCCGCGTTCAGGCCTGCATTGGCCGCGTCAGCCTTGGAGCCACCCGCCTCTTTGTCCACTACGATCAGGCGCGGCTCGCGCGCGCTGCGGTAAATCCCGCGCACCGGAGCGCTGGCGATGTGCGCGATGTAGAGCATGCGCGCGGGTTCAAGCTGATACTCTTCGGTGAGCTTCTCCAGTGTGCGGTCCTTCGATCCATCGTTCACCACCACCACTTCCAGTTCGGGATAATCCACGCGCAGCAGCGAGCGCACCGACGGAACGATGGACGCTTCTTCATTGTGTGCGGGCGCAATCAGTGTGGTGGGCGGCGTTACCGGCGAAAGTTTCAATCGCTCCAGGCGCAGCGATGCAAGATGCTGGTGATGGGCGCGGCTGGAAAGCAGCGCGACGATCAGCAACACGAGATAGACGAGGTTCGACGCGAGATAGTAGAAGAACAGCGTGTTGTTCGAAATGTTGAGCAGCGTGCGCATCTCAGACCATCTTGGCCGTTTTCTGCGCCGGCGGAATGCGTATCATCGCGCCAAGCTTCTCCGCGCCGGCCTCCAGTGCCTGCAGCAACCGGCGCGCCTCGGCGCCTGCAGCGGGGCTAGCGGGAGATTGAAGCTCTTCCAGGAGCCTTCCGAACTCACCGATGCGATCGAGCTCGGCAATCATCGCTTGCAGCGCGTAGGTGTCGTGCGTATCGAGAACCTCCCGTAGCACATCGGCGGAATTGGGCATGCGCGCCAGCGCCTCGGCGGCCCGTTGCCGCACGTGGCGGCTGGGATCGCAGACGCCGCGCAGCAACGCCGGCAAAGCGCGCGCTTCGCGAAATTGCCCCAAGCTAGTGATCGCGCGCAGTCGCACGAACCACTCTTCATCGGTGGTCAGGCCGTCCAGCGCGGCGAACGCAAACCCAAACTCCGCATGCGCCAGCGCCCGCGCCACCGACGCGCGCACTTCTGCGGAGGGGTCGTGCGCGAGCAAAAGCAAATCATCGCCCAGCTCCAGCGACGCCGTTTCCGCCATCACGCGCGCCAGCAGTTCGCGTACGGGACCTTGCGCAACGTAAAGATACGGCAGCAGAATTCGCGGGTTATTGCGAGTGCAAATCATCAGCGCGTTCAGCAGCGATGTGGCTTCGAGCGCCAGCTCGCCGGTAACGACTCGTTCGAGCATGGCTTCCGCAGCGGTGGCAAGTCCTGTTCGCGCCAGCCCGCGCACGGCAGCCAGTTGCGTATCCACGCGACGGTCGTCCAGCGCTGCCACGAGAATCGGAACCACCTCTGGTGCGCGGGTGCGTCCCAGGCGTACCAGCGCGGCTTCACGACGCCAGCCGCGCAACCGGCGCGCATCCACCGCAATGCGGTCCAGCAAGCCCGCGCCGCGCATAAAATTCAGCAGCTTCGCGCCCTCGACATCATCCGCCGCGTCCAGCCGGTCAAGCGTGAGCGTGGTAATCGCTTCCGCATCGCCGTGCACGGCGCGCCAGTCATCCGCGGGAATTTCACCGGAGAGAATCTGCTCCCAATGCTGCCGCACGTAAAACTCTGCGCCCGCCAGCCGGTCAAAATAGCGCCGGCGCACCGTGCGACGTACGAAAATGAATCCCACCAGTGCAAGAATTCCCAGTACCGAAAAAATAATCGCTCGAACAACGAAGGCCGCAGCGCCCGCGTTGATCGAATTCAGCACCGGCACGTCAGAACCGTATCCCATAGCTCACGCCGTAAATCCCCTCGGTGTTTCCCCCGTTTCGGTCCTGCCACGCGAAGTAGAAATTCGCGTACTGCCGCTCCGTGAATCCCAGGCGAAACCCGCCTCCATACGTCCGCGAGGTGAACGCGCTCACCTGGTCGACTTCGCTGAAGTTCTCCGAGCCCACAGCAAATATCACGTTTGGCAAGAACCTCTCCGGGCGCACGCGCGGCAGCGGAAAATCCAAACGCGTGTAACCCGATGGCTCCCACGCGACCGGCGTGCCGGCAAATCCACTGCGCGCGCCATTCGCCGAAATCGTCCAGCGGAAGTCGCGCGCAAGATCGGCCGCGACCGTTCCGGTCAGCACCAGGATGTGTGCGCCGTCGTACCACAGCCAGTGCTGGTTGTAGGTGGTTTCCAAGCCGCGCAACGGCGCGGTCTCCGAGATGCGAAAGCCGTGGTCGTACTCGAAGTACGTCTCGGTGCGCGGAATGATGCCCTGCGCGTTTCCCGCTCCGGCTGCTATCGTCACCGAGTTCGCTGGGTTCAGACGGTACACCGCAGCCGCGACGAATTTCTGCGCGTCTTCGCCGAACCGTTGGTAGGAATCTGCCTCGCCCGAAAAAATCCACCGCTTGTTGGGCTTGGCGACAAACACGACCGTTTGCGTGTCTGCGGCGCCCGTGTAGTTGAACGTGTCGGTTTCGTTGGTGAAGTCGGCCTCGAAGCGCGGCGGCAATTCGCTGTCCGATGCCAATGAGCGCAAGCCGGCCGCGGCCTCGTCGTCCGCGGGCGAAATATTTTTCGGCTCAAGAGTCTGAGCCTTCAGGAAGTCCGCGCGCGCCTCGCTGCGCCGCCCCAATGCTGCGAGCACGCGCCCGCGTTCGCTGAGCACGTCAGCGCGCGGCGGCGGAATTTGCGTCGCGGCATCGAGCAACGCGAGGGCATCCGCGTCGTGGCCGTCCTGTCTCTCGAGCGTCGCCAGTCCCAACAGAAAATCGGCATCGCGGGACGCGAGCTGCAGTGCGCGGCGGTAGAGCGCTTCGGCCTCGGCGTGCTGACCGCTCCATGCGAGAAGCTGTGCGCGCCAGCCTAGCGCGTCCGAATCGTCGGGCGCAACCGCGAGCCGCGCGTCCACTATTTTTTGCGCGCCCGGCAGGTCGTGCGCCGCCACGCGCTGCTGCACGCGTTCGAGCCAATCCTCTGTGTTTTGCACACTTGCGTTCGCGGGCCCCTGCGCGGGCGCTTGAGCACGCGCCAGGCTCGCGCTGCTTGCGAAAAGGAGCACGGCTATCAGCGCTGGCCGACGAAACACACCTGTAGTTAGGCCAAGATTCATCACAGAAGAAATAGTGCAGATTGGCAGCCAGTCCCACGCTCAGGTAGGCGTTGGTTACGCTCTTCTAACGTCTGCTTAGTACTTCTGTTTGTTCAACTTCCAGCAGCCACGCTGCCCGTGCTCTTTCCCACTGTGGGCCTCAGCCACAAGCCCAGTTCCATATCGCCGCAATGTGTCACTCTGCACCTCAAGTTTAGGCCGTGAAATGTCCACAATTCCTTGTAGGGGTTGGGCCAGATCCCTGGCTTATCGTCGTTCAGCCTCATTGAACGGGTCTCCACACGGCCAAACCGGGAGGGTCGCTTGGTTTTGCAAGCTCACGCGCCGCTGCATTAACGCCGTAGTGTGTCGAAATTCACGCGCGCCTAATTTCAGAGAAGGTGCATCACGTGCGCGATGTAGCCGAGGAAGCCGCTGAAAAGATCCGTCCAACCGTGCGCAATCATCGCTGGCCGGAGCGATTTGCGCCACTTGGCCGCAGCGCCAAAGATGAGACCGTAGCAGAAGATAATCAGCATCAGCGCCGGCCCTTGATAGCCATGACCGAGGCCAAAAATCACGGCCTGAATCACCACGCCGGCCCAGATGCTGCCAGTGAGCAATGTAAACTGCCGCTGCAAGTACCCGCGAAAGACATATTCCTCACAAAAGCCAGCGGACACAGCGACTAAGGCCCACAGCGCAAGTTCCGGAAGATTGTGCGGGAGTAGCTTCGCGACCACTTCCTTTCCCGGCGGATGCAGGAAGTAGCTGAGAGTTCCTCCTACAAGGGCCACCGTTCCCCAAACGCCGGCGGCAATGCCAATGTCCCGCACCAGCGCGTCCTTTTCCCGGCTCACGCCGATTCGCTCGCGCACGGTAACGCGGGAGCGCATGCGTTCGCCCCAGAGAACAATAAGAAACAGAATCCACTCCTCCGCGAGCGTCGCCCCATAGGTCAGCAGCATCGCGGCCATGGGAGGCGCGCCCGCTTTGGGGCTCTGCGAGACGAAGCGACGCGAAGAAAGATAGGAGCCAGCCGACAAGCCCAGAAGAATCAGGATCAAGAGCGCGGTATGCCAAAGCGGCGCCATCGGTTGCGGCTCCGGCGGGGTTGTTTCGCTGATGTTCGATGGCTGGGCAACGTCGGCCATGTTTCCGTGCTCCTCCCGATTCCACCAACCGCGCGCCTCCGCGCGCGATCCAAGTGCGGCGAAAAAGCCTAACTTGCTTACGTCGTCCCGTCAATTTGATTTGGAAGTTAGTCGGCCGTAACGAGAAGGCAAGGCGGACGCCGGTTTTTCTCGTCACTCACCACGCGTCACTTGCCTGTCCTGAGGAACGAAGGGTCACTCATCACTCGTATCTAAGCGCCACCATGGGGTCCACGCGTGTCGCCCGGCGCGCGGGAATGTAACACGCGGCAAACGCGACCAGCACAAGCAGCACCGCGACAGCAATCATCGTCAGCGGATCGTTGGCATGCACGTCGTAGAGCATCGAAGTCAAATATCGCGTCACTCCGAGGGCTATGCCGATTCCCACCACCGCTCCCACAATCGCCAGCGCGATTCCCTGCCGCAACACGAGCTTCAACACGCTGCCCGGCTGCGCTCCGAGCGCCATGCGAATGCCGATTTCGCGCGTGCGCCGCGACACTGCATACGACAGCAGCCCGTACAATCCGATGCACGCCAGCACCAGCGCCAGGACGCCGAAAAATCCGGACAGCCGCGCGACCAGCCGCTCCTCAAACAGCAGCCGGTCGATCTGCTCCGATTCGGTCTTCACGTTAAACAGCGGCAAAGTGGAGTTCACTTGCGCCACCGTGTTGCGTATCGCCGGAAGAACCGCCTGTGGGTCGGCCGCCGTGCGCAACTCGAATGATGCTCCGCCGCCGCCCTGCGGCCCGTACATCATGGCGTGGATGTCCCGGCGCAGATCGTTGTATTTCGCGTCGCCCACCACGCCGATAATTTCATAGCCGGGATTTCCCGGCCCGTTCGCGTCCGCGCCGGCCTCGCCGAACTGTTTCCCCAGCGGGTTTTCTTTGCCCAGATATTGTTCCACGAATGCCTGATTCACAATCACTGGCGTAGGAGCGCTGGTCTGGGTCGCGCCGTGATTCGCCGCAGCCAGTTCAAAATCAGACGCGGTGAAATTCCGTCCCGCCAGAAACGGAATATGCATGGTGTCAAAGAAATCCGGCCCAACATCGAGAGAGTCCGCGTCGGATTCCTGATCCTGCGGCGTGCCCGGCCAGTGGAATGCCGTAACCATCAGTGCGCCGCTCAAAAGCGGCATCTGCGAATAACTCGCCGCGCTCACCCCCGGCGTTGCCGCCAGCCGTCCCTGCAAGTCACGGTAGAAACTGTCGATCTGCGCGTCTTTGTAACCGGCCAGCGTCGGATCAATGCTGAAAATCACAATGTTATGCGCATTGAATCCCAAGTCCACGCTGCGCAGGTTCGCGAGCGTGCGCACCAGCAATCCCGCGCCAACCAACACCACCACGGCCAGCGCCACTTGCGCTACCACCAGTCCGTTGCCAATGCTGAACCACCTTCCTCCCGCGTGTCCCGAACTCGCCGAGCTGCCCTCGCTTTCTTTCAGCGCTGGCGTCAAATCCACGCGTGCGCTGCGAAACGCGGGCGCAATTCCGAACAGAATTCCCGTCAGCAGCGAAACCGCCACGGTGAATCCCAGCACGCGCATGTCGACTCCGGTCGCAAATCCCAGCGGCCGCGCCTGATTGCTGGACACAAAAGAGACAATCGCGTGCGCGCCCCAGTACGCGAAAAGAATTCCAAGAATTCCGCCCATCACCGACAGCATCACGCTTTCCGTCAACAGCTGCCGTACCACGCGCACGCGTCCAGCGCCCAGCGTCAGCCGCACGGCCATCTCTTTTTTCCGTGCCGCGGCTCGCGCGAGCATCAGCCCCGCCACGTTCGCGCAAGCTATCAGCAAGATGATTCCCACCGCGAGCATCAGCACATTGAGGGGCTGCGAGAAGCGGCCGCGCTGGCCGGTCAGGCCGGTTTGCGCGGGCACCAGCGTAATTTGCGGATTGTCCGCCGCCGTGGACAATGTCCTCGGACCGTTCGCCATTTCCGGAGCGTGCTGGCCTCCCGGTGGCGCGGCTCCTTGCGGCGCCGCATGATCATCGGCTGCTTGCCCGCAGACTGCGGCATCGGACCGCTCGGGCTGCTTGCCCGCCAACCTGAATGGGCCCCTTTCCCGGGCGCCATTTGCGGCGGTAGGGCCATGCCGATGGGCACGTTGCCACCTCCGCCGGGCGGTGGCCCTGGTGCTGGTCCTGGCCCACCGCCGAGAGTCATTTGGCGAACCATTCCGCCGCCCGCGGGCCCTCCTGGCCCTCGACCGGGGCCTCCTCCCGGCCCACCGCCATGGAACATCGGAACCGTTCCATGAAGCATCTCGTTGTGGAAGACGCCGCTGACAACCGCCTGCGTCTGCGCCGCGGGCGTCCCGGGCTTCATCCGGCCGACAATCGTCAGCCACCAGGAAGCCACGTCGTCCTGTCGCTTGGCCATCCCGAGGCGATCGCGGATCTGCGCCCGCGGATCGATTTTTTCCTCGTCCGCGAGCGGCAGCCACACGTCGTAATCGCTGCCCGGCGTGATTCCCGTGAATCGTGCTTCGGCCACGCCGATGACGGTGAACGGGACGCTGTTCAGCTCAATCGTGCGGCCAATCACGTCGCGCGAGCCGCCAAACGCGCTCTGCCAGTAGCCGTAATTCAACACCGCCACGGGCGCGACGGAACGTGAATCGTCGCTCGGCTCAAACAGTCGCCCCGCTGCGGCCTTCACGCCCAACGTACGGAAAAAACCCCCAGAGACAACCTGCCCGTTGATGACGCTCGCTGGGCCATTGCCGGTCAAATCTAGCCGCCCGGAGTTGGCGAACGCCGCCACTCCCGAAAATGCGCCTGTCTCCTCGATGCGCTGGAAGAACGGCTCGGAAAACGAACAGCCGAAGGGATTCTGCGAGGGATTTTCGTCGAAGCGCAAAATTGTCGCGTGCAGTCGCCCGAGGACATATATTCGTGCGTGTCGGGCTCGTGGCGCGCGGTCCACTGCAGCAGCATCAATTGCGAAGGATTCTCCACCGGCAGCGACCGCAGCATCACCGCATCAATCAGGCTGAAAATCGCCGTGTTCGCGCCAATGCCCAGCGCCAGTGTGAGGATGGCCACCGCCGCGAATCCCGGCGACTTCGCCAGCATGCGCAGCCCGTAGCGAATATCCTGAACAATGCCGCCGAGGAACTTTGCCTTCCGTTCTTCTCCCAGCATGATCGCTTCTCCTCTCGCTGCTTTTTCCAGAGGCCTCAGATTCCGCGCCAGCAGATCTCCCTCGCTCAGCTCCTCGAGCGTCATGCGCCGGGCTTCCTCGTCCGTCTTCCCGTCGGCCAACAACTCTCGATAGCGATCTTCCAGTGCTGCGACACCTCTTCGACGATCTCCGCCTCGCGCACGGGCGCCAGCTTCAACGCTGCGAGCCTCCGCAGAATCTCCTCTTTCCACTCAGGCATCTTCCACCTCCACGACGCGCTCCGGACCGCCGCCCGTGATACGCCCCGTTATACTGTTGATGGCCTCGACAAATTCCTGCCAGCCCCGGAGCTGCGAAGCCAGGACCTTTCGCCCTGGCCGCGTCAGGCGATAATAGCGCCGCCTGCGCTGCCCGCTCTTTTCCACCCAGCGCCCTTGCAGCCAGCCGCGCTTTTCCAGCCGGTAGAGCAGCGGATAGAGCGACGCCACGTGGAAACGCACCGAGCCGCCGGACCGTTGCTCGATGAGTTTGCTGATTTCGTATCCGTGGCGCGGCCGCGTTTCCAGGAGGGAGAGAATCAGCAGCTCAGCGCTGCCCTTTTTCCATTCGCGATCCGATGCTGTCGCGTCCATATATGGTAGTGCCACATATTGAACACGCGCTCTTGCGAGGAGTCAAGCCGAATGTTCTGCAAAACAGTCCGCCTCCAATCACGACTCTTGAGCCTTCTTAGGCGCCAAGTTGGTCGTTCGAATACCGAATTGCTTGGCGTACTCCGCGTTCAGCCGCTGCCAGCCGCCGGACTTCATCGCCTCGCCACCAGCGATGCGGCCGATGGGATGACCGGCGAGAAGACGGTCCAGGACATCGAAACAAATATGCCAGCCCGCCGCGCCCCACGAGATGAAGCGGCGATCGATGTTGTGCCACAGCGTCAGGCGTGTCCCGCCACCAAAGCCTTCGAGTTCCCACCGAGTATCGCTGTACTCAAGCACCTTGGGCGCGACTGCTCGCGTCACTCTCGTTTCGATGGGCGTCGGTGTTCCCGCCCAGGTGAGCTTCACCGTTCCAACCGTACCCAGGCTCCCATCGACCTCAAAGGGCGCCCACTCGCGCAGATGCGCTGGGTCGGTGAGCGCCTGCCAGACTTTTTCCGGGGAGTGGCGCAGTTCTCTGACGAGAATGAGCGTCCACTTCTCTCCGCCCTTCCTTATTTCCGCCCCGTTGGCCGGACCCGGAGCGTACTGCGCACAATCCGTCATCTTCTTCTCCGTGTCTTAATGGCGTGCCAGCTGGGTGATCTGAATCAGGTTGCCGCAGGTGTCCTTCAGCATCGCAATGGTCGAGCCGGTCACCGCGGTGGGCGGCATCGTGAACTCGGCGCCGCGGGCCTTGATCCGCTCGTAGTCGCTCTTGACGTCATCGGTAAAGAACATGGCCGCGGGCTGGCCTTGCTGGAATATCGCCTGCTGATACGCTTTGGCCGCGGGGCTGTTGTTCAACGCCAGCTGCAGCTCAGTTCCGGCCGGCTCCTCGGGCGAGGCCACGGTCAGCCAGCGATAGGGGCCTTGACTGAAATCGGTCTTCTTGGCAAAGCCCAGTATCTCGGTATAGAAGCGCAGTGCCTTATCCTGGTCGTCCACGTAAACGCTGGTCACTTTGATTTTCATTTCGTTTCTCCTTTGTCTCGCTCGCGGTTTGCGCCGCGTCGTCTCCTGATCTTCTCTTTCGTTCTTGTTGCCCGGGTGGTTCGCGTTGATCGACCCATGCGGTCCAAGTGGCGTTCGAGAGCATCCACGTGAGCGGACCAGAACCGCCGGAACTGGGCCAGCCAGGCGTCCAACTCCTGAAGTGGTTCAGGTTTCAGCCGGTAGAGACGGCGCTGTGCGTCCACCGTGGATTCCACGAAACCGGCCTCGCGCAGCACGCGCAGGTGCTTTGACACGGCCGGCTGCGGCATATGAAGCTGACGCTCGATCTCTCCAACCGCCCGTTGTGACGAAACCAGGAGGCTCAGTATCGCGCGGCGGTTCGGCTCCGCAATGACTTCGAACACGGATTCCATGCTCTGGATATACTCCACAGAGCATATACGTGTCAAGGAATATATGAGAACGGTATTTGCGGTCGACCGACGGCAAAGAAACCAACTTTGTGAAGTCAAAAGCTTCTTGGACAGTCGTGCAGGTTCAACTTACCTACTCGTATCTCAGCGCCACCATGGGGTCCACGCGCGTGGCGCGTTTCGCGGGAATGTAACAGGCCGCCAGCGCGACGAACGTCAGCAGAATCGCGACGCTTACAATCGTCGCCGGATCGCTCGCGTGCACGTTGTATAGCATTGATTTCAAATAGCGCGTCACTCCCAGCGCCACGCCGATGCCCACCGCGGCTCCCACCATCGCCAGCACAATTCCCTGCCCCACAACCAGCCGGAGAACATCGCGCTGCTGCGCGCCGAGCGCCATCCGAATGCCGATCTCGCGTGTGCGCCGTGAAACTTCATACGAAAGCAGCCCGTACAATCCGATGCACGCCAGCACCAGCGCGAGGACGCCGAAAAATCCGGACAGTTGTGCAATCAACCGCTCCTGAAAGACCAACTGGTCGATCAATTGCGTCTCTGTGTGCACCTCAAACACCGGCAGGTTGCTGTCCATCTGGCTCACCGCGCTGCGAATCGCCGCGGTCATGGCCGTGGGATTCGCAGCTGTGCGCACCTCGAAACTCGTTCTTCCACCGCTCGACGGAACGTACATGGTCGGGTCAATATCGCTTCGCAAGTCCTGATACTTCGCGTCGCTGACCACGCCGAGGATTACCCATCCGGGGCTCGCCCAGTCTCCCTTTTCCGGGTCGGCTTCCCGGTCGCCGAAACGCACCCCTAAGGGGTTCACTTTGGGAAAATACTTTTGAACGAATGTCTTGTTGACGATCACCGGCACCGGCGCCTCATTTGCTGCGCTTGTTGGGGGCGTTGTAGCTGCGCTCGGAGGGGCCGTTCCTGCTTCCTTCGCCTCTGCCGCCGCTTCCCGCGCGGTCTCATTTTCTTGCGCCACTTCTGCTTGCGCAAAATCAGCCGAAGTGAAATTCCGTCCCGAAAGCAGCCGCATGTGCATCGTGGAGAAGAAATCGGCCCCCACAGGAAGGTAGTCTGCGTCCGACTCTTGATCCTTCGGCGTGCCCGCGAGATGGAAACCTGTTTCCCACAAGCTGCCGCTCAACAGTGTGCTGTTGGAATAACTGACCGACTCGACTCCCGGAATCGCCGCCAGCCGCTCCTGCAAATTTCGATAGAACACATCCACCTGCGGCGTCTTGTATCCGATGAGCGTTGGGTCCAAACCAAAGGTCAGCAGATTGCGCGTATCGAATCCGGGATCCACATTTTTCAGGTTCTGCAGCGTGCGCACCAAGAGCCCCGCGCCTATCAGCACCAACACGGCAAGCGCGACTTGTGCGACCACGAGGCCGTTGCCCAGACTGAACCACCGGCCCGCGCGCCCTTCTGCCGCGGAACTTCCCGTGCCTTCTTTCAGCGCGGGCGTCAAATCGACGCGCGTGCCGCGGAACGCCGGCGCAAGCCCGAAAATAATTCCCGTCAGTACGGCAGCAGCGAACGTGAACGCCAACACGCGCCCGTCAATTCCCGGCGAAAACCCAAACGGCTCATCCGAGCTGCTCGCAAACAGCGAGACGATCGCGTGCGTGCCCCAAAGCGCAAATAAAATTCCCAGCGCGCCGCCAACCAGTGAAAGAAAAACACTTTCGGTGAGCAACTGGCGCACGATTCGGCCGCGGCCCGCGCCCAGCGCCAATCGCACCGCGATTTCCTTTTGCCGCGCCGTCGCGCGCGAGAGCAACAGCCCGGCCACGTTTGCGCACGCAATCAACAGCACAATTCCAACAGCCAGCATCAGAACGTACAACTCCGTCGAAATATGCGTGGTCGCGCCGGTCAGCCCATCTTGCGCCGGCAGCGCCGCAACCGACGGATCGTCTGCTGGCTTCGAGAGCGGCTTCGCGCCGTGCAGCATCTCATTGCGGAAGATCGTTGTCACCGCAGCCTGCGCTTGCATTCGTTCAACGCCGGGCTTCAGCCGTCCAATGATCACCAGCCACCAGCTGTACACATCCGTGGCCCGCGCCTTCACCCAGGGATGCGGATTCACCTGAGGTATAACGGAAAGCGGCAGCCACACATCATAGATGCGCCCAGGACTCAGGCTGTCGAATCGCGGATCGCTCACGCCGATAATCGTGAACGCGACATTGTTCAGCCGGATCGTTTTGCCAATCGCCGATTGCGACCCGCCGAACTGCGCTTTCCAGTAGCCGTAGTTCAGCACCACGACTGGCGGCGCGGAAACGGAATCGTCGCTCGGTGAAATCAACCGGCCCACCGCGGCGCGAACGCCCAGCGTCGGGAAAAATTCCCCGGAGACCCCTTCTGCGCTCAAGACACTTGCGGTTCCGTTGCCGCTGAGGTCCAGCTGGCCTGCAAACGAAAACGCCGCGACGTTCGAGAAGGCATTGACCTGCGAAACTACGTCGTGAAAAAACGGCTCGGAAAATGAGCAACTGGATGACGGGCCGTTGCGTTCGCGTTGCTGCGAGCAATCGCCATAGCTGCTGCTGCTGTGGATCTCCGGCGCTTTGTGCGCGCTCCACTTCAGCACCACCAGGCTCTGAGCATCCTGCACCGGCAACGAGCGCATCAGGACGCCGTCAATCAGGCTGAAAATCGCGGTGTTTGCGCCGATGCCCAGTGCCACCGTGAGAATCGCCACAGCCGCAAATCCCGGCGACTTGGCCAGCATGCGAATGCCGTAGCGCAAATCCTGCAGCAGCGTGTTCATCAGCGTCCTCCAGGAATTCGTCGACTTCGACTGAAACGCAGGTCAGACGATACCGCAAAAAGGTACGTTTTGTTGCGATTAGAAATGGATGTGGGCCTGTCTTTTGTATAAGTTACGCGCATTTCTAATAATCTCTGTTGCGATTAGAACCCCACCTGCTAGACGCCGCAACCGGGGCTCCCGATCACAAAAAAGGGCAAAATGCACAGGGGCGACGGCTACTCATAGCGCAGCGCCACCATGGGGTCCAGACGCGAAGCGCGGCGCGCCGGGATGAAGCTCGCCGCGAAGCCAATCGCTGCCAGAATGACCGCGGCCAGCACCAGCGTCAGCGGGTCGCGCGCCTTGAGGCCGAAAAGCAGCGAACTCGCCGCTTTGCTGCCGGCGAGAGTCAGCCCCACGCCAACCACCACGCCAATGGCAATCAGCACCGCGACTTCGCCGAGGATCAGCCGAATCACTCGGGAGCGCTGCGAACCGAGCGCCATGCGAATGCCGATTTCGTTGGTGCGCTGGGCCACTGTGTAGGAGATGACTCCATACAGCCCGATGGCCGCGAGCAACACGGCGAGGCCGCCGAAGAATCCGCAAAGAGTCGCCATCAATTCATCCTGAACGAGCGATTCGCGAATCTGCGTGCTCAGGACTTTGAACTGGATGTCAATTTCGGGATTCACGCCCGCAATCGTGTCCTTCACCGAGTTGAGCAAACCAGCCATTCCACCGCGCGAGCGGATGAGAAATGTTGCGCCGGGATAAACGAACGGCGGGGCGAGCTGCGTGCGCGGAAAATACATCACCGGCACCATCTGGTCGTGCATATCGTTGTAGACGGAGTCCTTCACTTCGCCGACGACTGTGTAATAACGCGGCTGCTGGCCGGGAGGCGCCCACACCCGAAAGCGTTTGCCCATAGGATCCTTCATGCCGTTCAGGAACTGCTTCACGAAGGTCTGATTTACGATGGCGAGCTTGGGCGAGTTGGCGCTGTCCTCGGAATTGAAGTCGCGGCCCATGAGCATGGTGTTTTCGATGGTCTCGAAATATCCCGCGCTGATGTAATCCTCCCAGGAAGCGCCGTTGGGATGGCCGCCCTTGTCGTCGAGAACCCAATCGTTACTGCTGCTTCCGCTGACGGGCGAACGGTTCGACGTAGCCGCGGCAGCAACTCCTGGCGTGGCGCGAATGCGATCAAGCAGGTTGCGCGTAAACGGTTCCTGCTGCGCGTCCGGCACCTTCAAGCGCGTAAAATCCACGTTGGCGATGAGGATGCCATTCTGCTGAAATCCCGGATCGCGAGTCATCAGATTGCGCAGGCTGCGCGCGAAGAGCAGCGCTCCGGCGAGCAGCACCAGCGACAGCGCGACTTGCGAAGCGACGAGAATGCGCTGCAGGCGGAAGCGCTCGTGGCCGCCGGTCGAGCCACGCCCGCCGGTTTTGAGAACCGCGCCGGGAGGGACGTTGCCAGAGCGCAAAGCGGGAGCGAGGCCGAACAGAATCGTGGTCAGTATGGCAAGGCCTCCCGCGAAACCGAGAACGCGCCAGTCCGTAGGCATGTCGAGAAAGACGGGGTTATCCGGCGTGCTGATAAAGGCGACCAGGGAATGACTAAGGACCGCGGCGAGAAAGCCTCCGCAAACTGCGCCCGCAACGGCCAGTAAAGCGCTTTCGGAGAGCAACTGGCCGATCAGACGTCCGCGCGAAGCACCCAGGGCGAGGCGCACGGCGATTTCGCGTTCGCGGGAACTCGCCCGGGCCAGAAGCAAGTTGGCGAGGTTGGCACAGGCGATCAGCAGGACGAGGCCGGAAAGGCCCAGCAGCAGCCAGAGCGGGTCGGAAGAGTCGTCGCGCATGTTCGAGAAGCCATTCGCCGCGGGGCGCGTCTCGAGCGTGTAGTCCAAATAGTGCTTCACGCCCTCCGCATCGTATTGCGGCGGAATGGTTTCGTGGAGCGAGGGTTGCGCAATGGCGCTCAATTGCGCGGTGGCGCGCGCGAGCGACCAGCCGGGCTTCAGCCGGCCGAAAACGGAAAGCCACCAGCTCTCGCGCGGCCTGTCGCCCGTGATAAAACTGAATTGACGCTCGCGGATAATCGGCTCGGCACAAATGGGAACGGCCACATCGAAGCGGTCGCCAACGGAGACGCCGTAGAAGCTGGGCGGGGCGACACCGAGAATCGGGAAGGAATGGCCATCGAGCGTAAGCGTTTTACCAATGGCCGAGGCCGCGCCGCCATAACGGCGCTGCCAGAAGGCATAGCTAAGGTCGACGCCACCTGCGCACCCGGACTGATCGTCACTGGCAGAAATCAATCGGCCAAGAAATGGCTGCACACCCAGGGTGCGGAAAAAATCGCCGCTGGCGTAAAGCACCTGGGCCATGTCCACTTCGCCGCCAGTGGCGAGATTATGCTGGTTCGCACCCCAGGCGGCGATGGATGAGAATGCCTGCTGGCGCTGCTCGACTTGCTGCCACAGAGGAAACGTGAACTCCGCGTACGGGCCGTTGAAATTGCCCGAGCCCCAATGCTTCTTGTTGATGTGAACGATGGCGAGCGTCGAGGGGTCGTTTACGGGAAGCGTGCGCAGGCGGACGGCGTCGATCAGCTGAAAGATGGCCGCGTTCGCGCCGATGCCCAGCGCGAGGGTCAGGATCGCCACGGCCGCAAATCCCGGCGATTTGGCGAGCATGCGCAGGCCGTAACGAATGTCTTGCAGGAGTGCGTTCATGGGTTACCCTCCCCAAGAGAGTTGCTGAGACTGCGAGGACTATATACGAAGGCCTTCGTATCTACAACGAACACCTTCGTACTTCCCTCTCCTTGCCCCACTAAGCTCTTTAGACGACATGAGGTGGGAAAAGTTTGGAACATGGCGTCAGCTTCCCGGGCGCAGCAATTCCGGCAAACGACCTTGCGTCTTTCGCCTGCGTCCTGCCGCGGCCCTCCCAGGGCGCGCCAAAGCGGACCGACTAGGAATTGGAGAACGCCGCTGAGGAGGGCTGCCGGAGCTGCAAAACGTGGCATCGTCATGATCAGACTCATCGCCGCGGCCATCGCGTTCCGGCTTCCGGCTGATGTTGCGGGCTAGTCAGATTTGGCCGTGCCGTTCTGAATGGCCTGGTTCAGGACCGTGCGCAACTTCGCGGCAATGTCTGCCGCTATTTTGTCCGACTGGTCGCCCAGGGCGGACTGCTGGTCGCCGAGCGCGGATTGTTGGTCGCCGAGCTTGGATTGCTGGTCACCGAGCTGCGATTCTGCGTCGGCCGCCTCCGATTGCAAGTCGCCGAGGCGGCTTTGCAAATCGCCCAGCTCCGACTGCAAGTCGCCCAGTTCGGATTGCGTGCCGCCCTCGCTGCTGAGGCGTTTGGCGTCGGCTTCGACTTTCTGGAAGTCCGCGCTCATGTCCGGAATTTGGACTTTTACTTCGCGCTGCTGCGCCCCCAGGTCGCGCTGTTTTGCGCCGAGCCCGCGCTGTTTATCGCCCAGCATCGATTGCTGTTCTTCGATGGACACCAGCGGATCGAACAGGCTGCGTGCGCGTTTCACCGTGACCGCGTCGCTGATGGAATAGGATTTTCCGTCGAGGCGAAACGAGATTTTGTCCGGCTTGAGCGTGACGTGCATGGATGCCTCATCGTCCGCGCCTTCGTCCCACAGCGTGCATTTGCTGTCGCCCATGCTAATGCCGATGCCTCTGTCGTCGGAGGTGGTGCCCCAACAATGGTCGCCGCGTCCGTCGATGTGCATATCCACGCTGCTGCCGTCGCTGCGGCTGACCAGCATGAACGTGTCGTTCGCGTATTTCGATTGCGCGTACGCGAGGAAAGGCGCGGCGCTGGCCGCGAAGAAAACAGCAGCGACAATCGCTGCAAGACTGGCCACCGAAGCTGTTCTCGTTCTCATGATTTGCTCCTTCCTATTTGTGGCGCCATTACTCCGGCTTGGCGATGCCACTGGCGATGGCTTGATCGAGCAATGCACTTAGTTGACGCGAGGCCTGCTCCGCAGCCTCTTCCCCTTGCTGGCCCATGATCTTCATTTCGTCACCCATTGCTTCCATTTGCTTGCCCATCAGTGCCATTCGCCCGCTAAACTCCGATTGCCGTGCGGCGAGTTCAGATTGGTCGTCGCCGGCGCGGGATTGAGCTTCCGCAATGCGGCTTTGCAACTGGGCGATCTCCGACTGCAATTGCGCCAGCGCGGACGGCGTGGCGCCCTCACTGCTCAGGCGCTTCGCGTCCGCTTCAACTTTCTGAATATCGGCGCTCAAGTCGGGTATTTTCACTTTGGCTTCGCTCAGATCAAGACCTTGCAAGCGCTCTTTGGGGCCAAGTTCACTCATCTGGCGTCCCAGATCAGACTGCTTCGCCATCGCTTCCGCCACTGGCGCAAAGAGGTCGCGGGCGCTCTGAATGGCCGCGGCATCGTGAATGACGTAGCTCTGACGGCCGTTGCGAAACACGATTCTGCCCGTTGTGATCTTGACGTCCAAAGACCGCGGAATGTCCGCCGAGGTGCCGAACGACGAGCAACGGCCGGCGATAGCGATCGCGAGCGCCTGGCCGCTCGATGTTGCGGTGCAGAAATTATTGGCGGAAGTTCGCAGTGTGACTCTGCCTTCGCCAGTGACCAGCTGGATGACGTCATTCGCGCTGTCGGATTGCGCGTGCGCGAGGAAGGGCGCAGCAAATGCCGCGAGAAGCATCGCTGAGACCGTCGCCGTGAAGCGCATCCATTTATCTTTCGAGAGTTCCTTCATCAGCATGCTCCTTATTCCGGCTTGGCAATTCCCTTGGCGATGGCGTCGTCGAACATTTCGCGCAATTGACGCGAGGCCTTGCGCGCGATTTCGCCTTCCTGGCGGCCGAGTTCGCCTTGCCGTCGACCAATTTCGCCTTGCTGGCGCCCGAGGTCACCTTGCTGACGTCCAATCGCGGATTGCTTTACGCCGGCGTCGGATTGGAAGCGGCCGACTTGACTCTGCAACTCACCGAGCTCCGACTGCAGCCGGCCTAGTTCGCTTTGCGTTCCACCGTTCTGGCGGAAAGCGTTGAGCTCGGCGCGTACGCGTTCGAGGTCCGGCGTGATGTCCGGTATTTTCACTTTCACGTTGTCCATTTGCTCGCCGAGCGCGTCTTGCTTCGCGCCCAGGGCGTCTTGTTGACGGCCGAGCTCGTCCTGCTGCTTCGCGAGTGCATCTTCGGGAGCGAAAAGCGCCTTCGCTTTGGCAATAAAAGCCTGGTCGGTGATGACGTAGGATTTTTCGTCGCGCTCGAACCAGATCAAATCGCCGCTGGTTTTCTTCTGCAGATTGAGGGCGTGATCGAGGTCCTCATGCGAACCGGACATGCTCACACTATTCGAATTGGCGGTCACGATGACGTAACGCGGGCCCTCGTCGACGGTGAAGTTGCCGTTAACGATGGTGTTTCCGGACTGATCTTGCACGCCGACCGAGGACGCGACAGGCGCAAACGCCGCCAGCGGAGTGATTCCCGCATACGGCGCTGTTGGCACGGAAGGCTTAGGTGTCGGAGATGCCGACGGCATTCGTACAAGCGCTCCAGCCAGAGCAGCAGGCGCCACCAGTCCGTCAGCAATCGGACCTGGCATGATCGGCGGATGCGCGGGCGCTCCGGGCACAGGCATTAGCGCGAACTGGGGAGGTGGCGTGGCCAAGGCCGCCGGAGTGGCTGGCCCCACAATCGCGGGAGCGGATGCGGCAGCCGGTGGCGTTCCCATCGGCGCTGGCGTGACAGCGCCCGCTCTCGGCGCGGGGGCTATTGCGGGCGCGACAACGCCGGGCGCTTTGGGAGCCTTGGGCAGCGCAGGCGCAGCAGGTCCGCCGGGCTGCACCACATTTTGCGGCGGAGCCGGCGGCTTGTCCTGCGCGGAAGCGATGAACGGATGCACGGACGCGGCCAGAAAAACGACCGGCGCCGCAATCGCAATCAGGGCCACGGCGAAAGACTTCTTCATGGACATGGCGCCCTTCCACGCGAGAATGCGGTCGACGCGGCGCTCGGCGCGGCCAGCCTTGGCCGCCTTGGCCATCGACACGCCCTGCCACCAAACGCGTCCCGGAGCGGCGCCCAATTGCGCGAAAAATCCCAGCAGCGTTTCGGCGTAACGCGTGCGGTCCGCGCCGCCGGCGAGGGCGGCTTCGTCGCTCGCCTGTTCCGCAAGATCCGTGAGTTGTTTGTCGATCCACCAACCGAGCGGGCTGAACCAGAAAATCGCGCGATGAATCAGCGAGAGCAGTTGCGTCAAAGCGTCGCGGCGAGCCACGTGCGAAACTTCGTGCGCCAAAATCGCGTCGAGCTGCTCTTCTGTCCATGTGCGCCAATCCGCAGGAAGGAGAATTACGGCGCGACGCACGCCCACGGTTGCCGGCACGGCGAGCATGGCGGATTCTTTCAGCCGCGGCGCGCTTGCCAATCCAGCGATGCAGGAGCGGAAACGCAACAGACGCAGAGCTTCGCGTCCATGAATATCTTCAGAGACGATATTTTGCGCGGCGCGTTCCAGCCGCCGGCTGAACCACACGCCGACGAGCAACCGCGTGGAGAGCAACGCGACGCCGAGGAGATAAATCCCCAGCACGAGCGCAGTCCTCGGAATCACAACACGCCGCTGTGGAACGGCTGCGAGAGAATTTGGCGACATTGCCGTCGGCGCTGATGCCGCAGGAACGTTCGCGGCGGCGGTGTTTGCAGAAGCAGGAACGGGCGCAGGAACGAGGCTAAACTTTGTTGCATCAGGCGCTACGTCGTGCGCCGCACTACGGGCCAGGGCGATTTTCGCTGTGCGCTTCGGGATGTCGCTGAACCGCGGCTTATCCATCGCGTCGCTCAACTTGGCGTTACTGCGAACGGTGGTCGCGGCACTGTGCACGACGGCATTAGACGCGGCCGCCTCGTGCTGCAAAACGCGTCCAGGCCCACGTTGCAGGCTTGTCTGCAAACTGTGCACCAGCGGCGCGGCGGGAACAGCCAAGGGCAAGCGTGGCAAAAACGCGCCGAGCAGAGGCATGGCCAGCGCCGCACACAGAACCGCGGTCCAAGCCAACAGGCGCGTGGTCACGCGCTGCACACGAAACACCGCCAGCGCAATCGCCGCAACGCATCCGATGACCAGCGAGCGCAACGCCGGTTCGGCCAAATAGGTGAGGAAAGTGGAATACCCGCGGGCAAGAGAATCGGCGCTCATGACTTCCCTTCCTTTCCCTGTGTGCCTTGCGCGCCCTGGGAAATTTTCCGCGCCAGGCGTTCGAGCTGCTTGCGATCCAGCACTTGATTGTCGACCATACCGATGACCAGCTGTTCCGCGGAGCCGCCGCAGAAGCGGTCGATGATATTTTTTACCGCGCGGACGGCGACGTGTTGCCGCGCCTCCGCCGCGCGATAAATGAACGTCCGGCCATTCAGCTCGTGCGCCACGTAGCCCTTTTCTTCCAGGCGGCGCAGCACGGTGCGGATGGTGGATTCCTTCATCGGCCGCGCCTGGGCGAGCGCCTCGCGGCACTCTTCCGAGGAGCACGGACCGTGCGACCAGACGTAATCCATGACAGTTTGTTCGACGTCGCCGAGGTTCTTTGGCTTGGTTTTGGTTGTGTTAGTCATTGTAGCGTTACAACGTGTAACAGATAGGCGGAGCCGTGTCAAGCTTTTTCTTGAGCCGCACGATCAGCGGCTCTGGCCGCTCCTCTTCAGGAATTCCAGACTACGCGGCCGAGCTCACGGCGGCGGCTCCGCCAGCCTTCCTCATTAAAGATCTGCGGAGTCACTTCGATCAGCCGCGGAAATATCTGGAAGATAGACACTGTCGTCCAGGGCTGGCCGCCGCGCGTGGTAAGTCCGGCGCGATTGAGCTCGTCGGCCATGCGCTGCATGGAAATATCCTGAACGATCAGCTCCATCATGGTGTTCAGCGCTTTCATTTCCGTGGGATCTTCTTCCAAGTGAGCGCAATCGGCGGCGACGCGCAAGCCAAACGGCAATTCATGCAGATTGCCTTGCGTTACTTCCGGTTCGTCGGCAGCCGCCTCGCGCTCCCATTCGAGCGCGGCCAGCCGCCATCCCGCCGCGTACTTGTGTTGCATGTCATCGAGGTCCAGTTTCCCGTGAACCGTTTCCCGCACTCGCTCCATCTTTGCCATAGCTCCTCCTTGAAATCAGTCTATCGTTAATAGTTGTAACGCCCCTTTATCCGGCCTAAAGGCCGCTGCTACAAATCCCTCACTCGTATCTAAGCGCCACAATGGGATCCACGCGCATCGCGCGCCGCGCCGGCAAATAGCACGCTGCAATCGCGACCAGCGCGAGCACCGCCGGCACACCCACAAAAATCGACGGGTCGGTGGCCGACACGCCGAACATCAAGCTCGAGAGCAGCCGCGCTAGGGCAAACGACAGCGCCAGACCGATGCCCAGTCCAATCACGGCCAAGCGAATTCCCCGCCCCGCAATCCATCGCAGCACTTGCCGCGGCTCCGCGCCGAGCGCCAAGCGAATTCCGATTTCGTGCGTGCGCTCCGTCACCGAATGCGCCATCACGCCGTAAACTCCCGAGGATGCCAGCACCAGAGCAATCAAACCCAGCACCGCCATCATCGCCGCGATGTACGAAATGCCGATGAGCTCTTCGTAGGTCAGGCGCGCGAGCGTTTTGGGCTCATAAATCGGTTGATTCGCATCGACAGTGGCAATTTTCGCGCGTATGGCGGGAATAAAACTGAGCGGATCGCCCGCGGTCCGCAACAGAAAGGCCATATCCGCGCTCACGGCTTGCGTGTATGGGATGTAAACGACGCCGTCGATCGTTTGCAGGTACGGATTGTATTTAGTATCCGAGACGATTCCGACAATGGTCATCCAGGAGTTTTTCGAATCGGGCTGTCCCTGCTTGATGCGTTTGCCGATGGCATCTTCGCCCGGCCAGTAACGTTCCGCCATGGAGCGGCTGATAATCGCGACGCGCTGCGCGTTCGGACCATCCGCGTCCGTGAATTCACGCCCGCGCAGCATCGGGAGGTGCAATGTCCGAAAATAATTCGCGCTGATCGATTCGCCAAGCGCGAGGTGCCCGAAATCTTCGGTCCACGGCCTGCCCTCACCCGTGAACGGATGATAACTGAAACTGTCTGCGTCCGGGACCGCAGTGGCGAGCGAGGCGGACTGCACGCCGGGAATTGCGGCCATTTGCGCGAGCGCTTGCTGGTAAAACGCCGCCTGCTTCGCTTGATCGCCGTACTTGTTCATGGGAAGCGCGACGTTTGCGGTCAGTAAGCTCTGCGGTTCGAATTTCTGATTGGCGTCGAGCAATGCGCGGAAGCCCTTGACGAGCAAGCCTGCGCCGACCAGCAGCACGAGCGAAGCGGCAACCTCCGCAACCACCAACACGCTGCGCAGACGATGCGAAGCGCGTCCGGAGCCGCCGCGTCCGCCTTCCTTCAGCGCGCCCGAAATATCCGGGCGCGAACTTCCGAGCGCCGGCGCCAGTCCTGCAATGATCCCCGCCACGACCGCAATGCCGATTGTGAATGCCACGGCGCGCCAGTCGAGCGCGATGCGGTTCCATCCCGCCACGTACTGCGAAAGCTCCGGCGGCATGTAGCTCACCGTCAGACCAACGGCCCACTCGGCCAAAAGCAATCCAGCCGCCGCGCCAACCAGCGCCAGAATCACACTTTCAGTAAGCAGTTGCCGCACCACGCGCCAGCGGCTGGCGCCCAGCGCCGCGCGCACGGCAATCTCCCTTTCGCGGCCCGCGACGCGCGCAAGCTGCAAATTCGCCACGTTCGCGCACGCAATCAGCAGTACGAATGCCACCGCCGCCAGAAGTAACAGCATGAAATCGTGCGTCAGTTCGTCGGTTGCGTAGGTACGGAACCGCGCTACGCGAATACCCATATCTTTGTTTGCCCGCGGGAATTCCCGCGCCAATTGCTGCCCGATGCCGGTCAATTCCGCTGCCGCACGCGCCACAGAAACGCCGGGCTTTAACAGCCCGATGGGCAAAAGATAATTGTTGGTGCGGTCGATTTTGTCCGCGGCGGTGAGCGCGATCGGCTCCCACAACTCGGTGGCCATTGGATAATCGAAATCCTTGCCCATCACGCCCACGATCGTGTAGCTACTGCCATTGATGTGCGTTTCTTTGCCGACGACGTTGCGGTCTCCTCCGAACCGGCTCTGCCACAGGCCATAACTCAACACCGTTTCCTGATCGTGGCCGGGGACCCCTTCCTCCCGCGAGAAGGCGCGGCCGAGAGACGGTTGCACCCCGAGTACCTCGAAGAAATTGGTCGTGACTTTCTCTGCACGCACGCGCTCCGGGTCGCCTTGGCCGGTCAAGTTCGCGTCACGCCCAAAGTGCGCGGCGAGTTGTTCAAAGGAAGTGTTCTGTTCACGAATCACTTCGTAATCCGCGGGATACATCGAATTTTCGTTGGTAACGGAACCGACCCTGTTGAACATGAGCACGAGCCGGCCGAGATTCGGGAACGGCTCGGGACGCAGCAGCAGCGGGTCAGCGACGCTGAAAATTGCGGCGTTCGCGCCGATGCCCAGCGCCAGCGCGCACACCGCCAGCAGCGTCACGCCGGGATTCTTGGTCAGCATTCGCAGCGCGTATTTGATGTCCTGCATCAGCGTGTTCATCGTTCACCTCGCGAAACGCCGCTCAACTACTCGTACCTCAGCGCCACTATCGGATCGACGCGCATCGCGCGCCGCGCCGGGATGTAGCAGGCCACGCCGGAAACGAGCGCCAGCAAAATCGTCACGGCAACGAACGTCAGCGGATCCCTCGCGCTCACGCCGTACAGCAGACTGGCCGCGAGTCGCGTCACCGCCAGCGCCGCCACAATGCCAATGGCGCCGCCAATCACCGTGAGCCACGCGCCCTGTCCTAAAACGAGGCGCAAAATATCGCTGCGCTGCCCGCCGAGAGCCATGCGAATGCCGATCTCCCGCGTACGCCGCGCCACCACGTAGGATAGGACGCCGTAAAGTCCTAGCGCCGCCAGCAATGCCGCCAGCAACGCCAGCGAAACCGAAAGAACCGCCACCAGCCGGTCATTGAACACAACGTCTTCCACCTGCGCCGTCAGCGTTCGCATATCATTGACGGGCAAATTCGCGTCGAGTCGCTCCACCACCGCGTGCAGCGTCGCCGCCATTTGCGCCGGATCGCGCTCCGTGCGCACGTAGAAGGTCAGCGCACCCAAATCCGCCGTTTGTGAATACGGGCTGTACAGGAAAGGTAGGATTTTGCTGCGCGGACTATCCCACTTGCTGTCGCGCACCACGCCGACAATTTCCATGTCCGGATGAACGTTGTTCCCCGCGCCTCGCGCGATATGCATGCCGATCGGATTGCGCCCGGCGAAAAATCGCCGCGCGAGCGCTTCGTTGATGATGATGACTTTCTGGCTCTTGGCCGTATCGGCTTCCGTGAATTCGCGTCCCGCAATCAAGGGAATGCTCATGGTTGAAAAGAAATTTGGCCCAATCGAGTCAGACATCACATCCGTATCTTCGTCCGGATTCATCGCATAGCCTTCCGGCGTGATATTGAATGACGAATCGTCATTCGAGAAGATCGGGGAAGACGATGCGGTCACGGAACGAACTCCCGGCAGGACCGCAATCGCTTGCCGCGCGCTGTCCCCAAACGCCACCGTCTGTGCGGGCGAGTCGCCGTTCAAGTCCGGCTCGACCGAAAACTGCAGGATGTTGTCCGCATTCACGCCGAGGTCCGCGTGCTCCAAATTCACGAGCGTCCGCGCGAACAATCCCGCTGCCACCAGCAGCACTGCCGTGAGCGCCACTTGCGAAACGATGAGAATCTTGCGCAGCCGGATATTCGAACGGCCCTCGGAAACACTTGAGCCCTGATCCTTCAGCGTCGATTGTAAATTCACGCGCGTGGCGCGCATCGCCGGAGCCAAGCCGAAGAGCACGCTGGTCAAAACGGTCAGCGCCAGCGCGAACCACAGCACGCGAAAATCGAGTCCTGCGTTCAGCCCCGCCATGCCGGTGTCTGAGGGAATCGCGCCAACCATCGTGCTCAGGCACCACGACGCCAGCGCCAAACCTGCAGCGCCGCCTGCCACGCCAATCAGCAAACTCTCCGTCAGCAGTTGCCGCACCAGCCTTCCGCGCCCCGCGCCCAGCGCCAGGCGCACGGCAATCTCGCGCTGCCGCGCCTCGCCGCGCGCCACCAGCAAGCTCGCCAGGTTCGCGCACGCAATCAGCAGCACCAGCGCGACCATGCCCATCAGGACAAGCAGAGGCTCCGTCGCAGTCTGCTGCAACACTTGCCGGCCCTGCGAGCCGTCGGTCAGTTGCAACGGCTTCGCGAGGAACTGCTTGTAATGGCTTCCCTTCGGGTTCATTTTCAGCAGCTTCGCGTCCTCTTCGAGCAGCGGCGCATAAACGGGCTGCAACGCGGCCTGCGCTCTGGCGTGCGTTATTCCTGGTTTGACCCGGCCGAGGATCGCTACCCAATGGTCCTTCCGCTCCGCGAGATCCAGCCCATCGATCGGCGCCATTTGCGCCTTCATGGTCATGGGAATATAGATATCCGGCTTGGCGCCGACCTGCACGCCATCGAATCCCGCGCGCGCGACGCCCACCACGGTCAGCGAAACTCCATTTACGGTGAGCGGCTTGTTCAAGATAGACGGGTCGGAACCGAATTGCCGCGTCCAATATCCGTAGCTCAGCACCGCGACAGGATTCGCCCCCGGCGCGGTTTCATCGCTTGCTTCGAACACGCGCCCCAGGGCCGGTAGCACTTCGAGCGTCTCGAAGAAATTCCCGCTCACCAATTCGCCTCGCGCGCTCTGCGTCTGTCCATGCCCTGAAACGTTCACGTCCACTGCGAAGCAAGCCAGCAGTCCGGAGAAAACGGAACTGCGGTCACGCAAATCCTTGTACATCGGATAGGAGAACACGTCCGCGCTATCGCCATCGCTTGATGTATGTCCCGGATTCGGCCCCGGCGACCGCAGCACCACAAGCTGCTCGGGATGCGGCACCGGCAGCATGCGCAAGAGCACCTGGTCGGTAAACGAAAAGATTGCCGTGTTTGCGCCAATGCCCAGCGCCAGCGTGAGAATGGCGATTGCTGTGAAGCCCGGCGATTTTGCCAGCATGCGCAGTGCGTATTTGACGTCCTGGATCAGTATCTTCATCGCTCACCTCCTTGTGCCAGTGACAACGTCACGGGCCGCTCATCACTCGTATCGAAGCGCCACCATCGGATCCACACGCGTCGCGCGCCGCGCCGGGATGTAGCATGCCGCCAGCGTCACAGCCGCCAGCAGCACTGCCACGCCGACGTACGTCGCCGGGTCCGTCGCCGTCACGTCAAAGAGCATCGTGGAGATCAACCGCGTGAGCCCCAGCGCGGCGGCTACGCCGGCCAGCGTGCCGACGAGAACGAGTTTTGCGCCGTGGCCCATCACCAGCTTCAGCACATCGCCGCGTTGCGCGCCGAGCGCCATGCGAATGCCGATTTCATGGCTGCGCTGCCTCACCAGGTAGGACATCACGCCGTACAATCCCACCGCCGCGAGCAGCAGTCCCAGAGCCGCGAACACGCTCAGCAGAAATGCTTGCAGGCTCGTATCCTGCATCCCACCGGCGATCACTTCCTGCATCGTCCGCACGTGATACACCGCCAGCGTGCTGTCCAGGTCGCGCATCGTGACGCGAATGGCGCCGAGGACGCTTCCCGGCAGAACGGCCGTCTTCACGGAAATCGTGCTGGCTAAAACCGGGCCCTCCAAGGCCATGGGTAGCGGAGAGTAGGTTTCCGGGATCGACGGCTCGCGAATGCCCTCCTGCCGCTCATTGCCCACCACGCCAATCACCACGCGCTGCGCTCCTCCGCCTTGGTCCGTGAAAGTCCTCCCAACGGCATCCTGATGCGGCCAAAAGGCCTTGGCCATTGCTTCGTTAATGACCACAACAAAGCTCAGATTCGCGGGAACCGTCACTTTGCTGGGATCCTTGGCGGCGCGGTAGAGCGCGTCGACCTGCGGGCTAACTTCCGCCGCGCGCTGCATGTCTCCGGGAGTGAAGCTTCGCCCTTCGATAACAGGGATTCCGAACACGCGGAAATAATCCGTCGAAATGTAGTTCATCTCGACCAACTGATTGGCCAGCGCCGGATTGGTGTTCCCCGGCACGCTGACGTATCCATTGTTACCGCCATCGACGGCGATTTCGTTGGAAACAGCGGCCCCGCGCACGCCGGGAATTTGGTCGATACGCGCAACCATCTGGTCGTAGAACGCGCGGCGCGCGGGCAGCGTGGTGTACTTCGCCGCCGGCAGGTTCAGGTACATGGTCAGCACCTTATCCGGATTCACGCCGATGTCCGCCGAGCGCATGCGTGAGAACGTGCGCAGCAGCAGTCCCGCGCCAACCAGCAGTGCGAGCGACACGGCGATTTCCACGGCGATCAGTGCATCGCGTAGAAATTTACCGCTGCCCGAAGGGCTGACCACGGCATTGGCGCTCGCTTTCAACTCTTCGCTTAAATTCAAATGTGAAGATTGCAGCGCCGGCGCCAAGCCGAACAGAATTCCCACCAGCACGCTGACCCCGATGGTAAAGAACAAAACGGTTAAGTTCACTTGCACGGGATTGATCTGCGGGATCGGCAGCGTTTGCGCGGACCCCAGAAGCGCAACGCCCCACGACGCCCCCAACAGCCCCAGCGCCGCGCCGCCGAGCGCCAGCAGAACACTTTCCGTCAGCAATTGCCGCGCCAGCCGCCAGCGGCTTGCCCCCATCGCCGCGCGCACGGCCATTTCGCGCTGCCGTCCCGCCGACCGCGCCAGTAGAAGATTCGCCACGTTCGCGCAGGCCACCAGGAGCACCAGCGCAACGGCTCCCAACAAAACCAGCAACTGCTCGCGCGAGCTGCCCACCAGCCGCTCCTTCAGCGGAAACACCAGTGAATGAATGTCCTGATCATCCGGCGCGCGATATTCCTTATTGATGTGTGCGGAAATGGCGAGTAAATCGTCGCGCGCCTGCTCAATGGTCACGCCCGGCTTGACTCTTCCTATGGCGCTAGCCCAGTGCGAGCCGCGCTGGTGCATCAGCGGACCATCCATGTTCTGCGGAGTCCAAATATCCGTGGCCGCCGGGTAATTGAACCATTTCGGCATGACGCCAATCACCGTGTATGCCTCGTTGTCCAGCTCCACGGTCTTCCCCAGCGCGCCGGGCCTGCCGCCGAAGTGACGCTGCCAGAAGCCGTAACTCAGAATCGCGACGTGATTCTTCCCGGCTGCGTCCTCGCCGGTGGCGAAGGCGCGTCCGATGAGCGGCGCCACGCCCAGAGTTCCGAGAAAGTTCGCTTGCGTGCGTATCACCGTAACCGATTCGGCCTCTCCCGCGCCGCTGGCGTTGAGCCCCTGCGGATAGCTGATAAGGCTCATGGACGCGAAACTCTTATTGGCCGTTTGCCAGTCCAGATAATCCGGGCCGTCGAGAGGGAAATTCCCCGGTGCGCTTTCCGTCTCGCGCAGAGACACCAGTTTTCCGGGGTCCTTGAACGGCAGCGGCTCCAGCAGTTCGGAATTGATCACCGAGAAAATTGCCGTGTTCGCGCCTATGCCCAGCGCCAGCGTCAGCACCGCAATCGCCGTAAATCCCGGCGATTTCGCCAGCATTCGCAGCGCGTACCGCAGGTCCTGCATCAGTGTGCCCATCGTTCACCTCTGCGCGTTAGACGGCTCTTTCGCGTCACGGTCTTGCTATCCCGCAACACTCCCGGGTTTTCGAATTTTTCGTTGGTGACACTCATCACTCGTACCTCAACGCCACCATCGGGTCCACGCGCATCGCCCGCCGCGCAGGAATGTAGTACGCGCACAGCGCGGCCACGGTAAGCAGCAGCGCCGAAATTGCATACGTCGTCCAACCGAACACACTCGGACTTCGTAGCAAATGCCAGAACGCAAACGTCGCCGGGAGAGCGAGCGACACTCCCGCGAGCAGCCCGATGGCGATCTGCCGCGCCCCGCCGGCAAGCACAGAGCGCAAAATGCGGCCTCTCGTCGCACCAAGCGCCATGCGAATGCCAAATTCACGAGTTCTTTGCGACATGGAAAACGCCACTGTGCCATACACGCCGGAAACAGCCAGCAACAGGGCGAGTAAAGCCATAAGCAGTATGACTTCCGTGAGTGGGCGGATTTGCTCAGCCTTGAAATCCACCATCGCCCGCAGTGTTACCGGATATGGACTTTGAGCCGGATCCAAATCTCGAATCGTTCGGCCAATCACTGGCGCCAGCAATCCTGCTGGACCGTCAAACCGAACCAACAGCGAACCCGTAAAGGCCTGCGGGCTTTGCGGCAGGTAAAGGCGCGGCCCATCTGGAATATTGAATTCGTCCGATGCGATGTTCCCCGCGACGCCCACGACCAAGATTTGAGTATTGTCAGGCAGCAGCAAGACTTTCCCGAGGGGATTCTGCCCCTTCCAGAAATCCTCGGCAAACGCTTGCGAGACAATGGCAATGGTCGGCGTCGAACTTGCCGTTACGCCGGAATCTTGGAAGGCGCGTCCACGAACGATGCTGATTCCGAGGGTGGTAAAGAAATCCGTAGAAACTTGCTCGACCTCGGTTCTTTGGCCCTGTCCCTTTGCTTCGCCCGGAACGCGAATTTCCGCTTTCGGCGCCTCATAAAAAGGGATGACGTCCGTATAACTGGCCGAGCGCACGCCGGGAAGTTCACGAACGCGCTCACGCACCGTACGATAGAACGCAGCGGCGGACTGTGGTGTGTATTGCGGTTCGGAAGCGGTCAACTGAACCGCAAAAACCTGCCGAGTTTCAAAGCCGGGATCAGCGGAAGTGATGGAATTTAGCACGCGCGCGAAAAGCACTCCGCCCGCCACCAGCACGAAGCTCATAGCCAACTGTGCGATGACCAAAAAACTGCGCGCCCGCGAGCGAGCCGTGGAGGTTCCCTCCTGCCCCTTAAGGCTCGCGAGCAGATCGACCTTCAGAGATTCACGCGCCGGCGCGAGGCCCGCGATGCATCCGGCGAGCAGAGTAATGGCGGCCAAGAACGAAAAGACAATCCAGTCCGGTGCCACTGGCTTGTAGCCGCTCTGCGGAAGTACAAATTTCCAGAACACTCCAGGGAGCTTGTCGGCCAGATATACGCTAAGTCCCCCCGCCACGACCGCAATAATTAATCCCTCTGTCGCAAGCATGCGCAACAGGCGGCCGCGTCCTGCGCCAAGTGCGAGACGAATGGCAACTTCGCTCTTGCGAGCCGCGGCGCGGGACAGCAAAAGAACCGTGACGTTGGTGCAGGCGACCAGCAAAATCAGCACCATTGGGCCCATCACAAGGGGAAGAACGATGAAACCCAGTAACCGGTCTTCTGGGTCTTGGAACAGAGAACCGTTGGTCACCACTACGGTGGTTTTCCTGCCGGCGAACAAACGGTCTTGCTGTCCTTCGATCAGCCTGACTTCAGCTTGTGCGCCGGCCTGCGAATGCCCCGGCTCCAACCTGCCCACCACATCGAGCCACGGATAATCCGGATGTTGCTTGAAGCCGTCATATCCGCCCCAAAGCTCTGGCTGCATGGTGTAAGGCACCCAGAGGTCGGCGTCCATCCCCATCGGAGGTCGCGTGTCAGTGACGCCAATCACGGTGTAAGGACGCTGATCGAGGCGGATAATCTTCCCAATGACGTGCGGATCCCCGCCGTACTGTTTCTTCCAAAAGCCTTCGCCCATCACAGCCACCGGCGCAGAGCCAGGAGTTGCGCACTCCTCGGGAAGAAACGGCCGGCCCTTTACAGGAGGTTTCGAGCCCCATACATCAAAGAAATTGCAGGTCACCAGCCATACCTGCGCGCCCATCGAGTCATTGTCGACCTGTGCCCCGGTGCGGGCGTACGCCGCCACTTCGCGGAGCGATTTCGCTCGTGTGCGAATCGCCTCGTAATCTTTCACCGTAAATCCGTGAAACTCCTTTTCTGTGTCGAACCATCCTGAGTAGGTGGGAAATACCTTGACGAAACTGCCCGGTTCTCTTTCAACCGGCGCGTGAAACCAAACGCCGTCAACAACCGTAAATACAGCCGCGTTCAGTCCGATGCCTGCGCAAAGAGCAAGCAGCACCGCGAACGAGAGAACCGGCGCGCGAGTTATGCCCCGCAGCGCGTAACGAATGTCTTGGAGCAAGGTGCTCATGCTTTGCCTCTGGGCTATTCGTATCTCAGCGCCACCATCGGATCCACGCGCATCGCGCGCCGTGCCGGCACGTAGCACGCCGCGACGGCCACCAAGGCGAAAAGCAACGCCACCTCGGCAAACGTCGTCGGATCGTTGGCCTTCACCTCATACAGCATGAACGACAACGACCGCGTGATCGCGAACGCGGCCCCTACCCCAATCACAATTCCGACCGCCGTCAGCCTCAGTCCCTGCCCCACGACCATCCCCATCACTTTCCGCGGCTCCGCGCCCAGCGCCATGCGTATTCCGATCTCGTGCGTGCGTTGCGCCACCGTGTGCGCCATCACGCCATAAATCCCAATCGCGCACAAAAACAAGGCGAGTACGCCGAAGAACGCCATCAGTTTCGTCATCACGCGGTTCCCGGTGTCCTGCACCGCTATCAATGTTTCCATCTGCTCCACCGAAGACACCGGTTGGTCGCCGTCCACGGCCCAGATCGCGTCGCGAATCGCCGATGGCAGTGCCTGCGCATTGCCCGCCGCCCGCGCTACAAATCCCAGCGTCGGCGACGGGAATTGTGCCAACGGAACGTACATCTGCCGCTCTGGCCGTCCTCTCAATTGGTACATCTTCACGTCGTTCACCACGCCGACAATCGTGCATACGGTGTGTTGCTCGCCGAATTTCAGCTTTTGCCCGACGGGATCTTCGTTCGGCCAGAATTGCCGCGCCAGCGTCTGATCGATGAGCGCGACGATTGCATTGCCGGGGCCATCGGCCGTAGTGAACATGCGTCCTTTGAGCAACCCAATCTGCATGGCCGCAAAATAATCCGGAGACGCCGCCGTAAATCGCGCGCCAAGAATCTCGCCGGGCTGCGGAGCGGGCTTCCCCACTGCTTCGATCGCATAGGTCTGTCCGAAACCGCCGAAGGGCACAGCACTGGCCGCGCCCGCTGACGTCACGCCGGGCAATGCGCGCACCCGCGCCAGCACCTCGTCGCCGAAGTTTCGCTGCCGCGGCTCCTCCGCATACTTCGTCTTGGGCAAGGACACTTGCGCCACCATGAGGTTGGCGGTATTGAATCCCGTGCCCGAACGCACGGAGAGGATGAAGCTCTTCACCAGCAGCGTGGTCGAAATCAGCACCACCACCGCCAATGCAATCTCGCCCGCCACGAAAATCTTGCGCACTCGCGCTCCACGCCCGCTGCCAGAAGCCTGCCCGGATGCTTCCTTGAGCGTGCGGTTCAAATCGATGCTGGAGCTCTGAAACGCTGGCACCAAACCAAAAACCAGCCCGCACGCGAGCGCAATTCCCAGCGTGAACACGAGCGTGGTCACGTCCAGGTTCACCTGCCCGTAATTCACCAGATACCCGCGAATATGGCCCGGAATCATCGATTCGATCCAGCTCATGCCCCACGCACCAAAAAGAATGCCCGCGACGCCGCCAAACGCAAACAGCACCAGCGACTCAGTCACCAGCTGCCGCACCAGCCTCGTTCGCGTTGCCCCCAGCGCGCCGCGCACGGCCATCTCTTTCGTCCGCTGCGTCGCGCGCGCCAGCATCAAGTTCGCCACGTTCGCGCAGGCAATCAGCAGAATCAGCCCGACCAGCCAGAAGCAAATCATCACCTGCGGGACTCCTTCTTCCGTGCCGATTTCCTGAATCATTGGGTTCAGCAACATGGTCTGGTCCGTGTCTGACCGGGGATATGTTTTCGCCAGCCCGGAAAAAATGCCCGTTATCTCCGCGGCGGCTTGCTGTTGCGTCACGCCGGGCTTCAGCCTTCCGAAACAATCGAACCAGGAGCTATCCCGGTCGGCGCGCTCTTTGTCCGTTAACGCCAGCGGTGTCCACAAATTCGAGATGCCCACCAGCGGAAACTGAAATTTCCCCGCCAGCACGCCCACTACGGTGTAAGACTCGCCCTCAATTTGTATGTTCTTCCCGATAATCTTTGGGTCGCTTGCGTAGCGGCTCTTCCACAAACCCTCGCCGAGAATGGCGACGTGGCCTGCGCCGGTCCGGTCTTCGTCCGATCTGAACGTCCTTCCGAGTATTGGCTTCACGCCCAGCGCGTCAAAAAAATTCCAACTCACTCGCCCGCCCTCGACCAGTGCCGGGGGGCCATTGCCGGTCAGGTTGAAATTCCAGCCCGCCCACGCTGCGGTTTGCTCAAACGAGGTTTGCTGCTTCTGGAAGTCCAGAAAATCGGCCGTCGACGTCACGGAGTTGTACGTCCAGCCCTTCTTTATGTTGTGCTCGAGCATCACCATCAGCCGGTCGGCCTGTGGGTACGGCAGCGGCTTGATCAGCCATGCATCCACGAAGCTGAAAATCGCTGTGTTCGCGCCAATTCCCAGGGCCAGCGTGATGACCGCGATTGCAGTGAAGGTGGGAGACTTGCGGAGGATTCGGAGCGCGTACACCAAGTCTTGCCAGAGCGTCTTCATCAGCTACACCCCTCGTATCTCTAGGAGGACTGTACGCAGATTGCCTTCCGAAGCAATTGAACCTAACTATATGTAAATGGGAGTATTATAGCGAGCTTGTCGGCGTGAATCGAGGCGCCATGTCCGCTTGCGGGAGGCTGCTGCGCGTAACCGGACAGTTGGGGGCTCACTCGTATCTGAGCGCCACCATGGGATCCACGCGCATAGCGCGGCGCGCTGGCACGTAACACGCGGCGAACGCCACAATGGCGAGCACCGCGGCGGTCGCTCCAAGAATGAACGGATCCGCAGGCTGCACGCCATAAAGCAAGTCTCCAAGAAGGCGCGTCAGGCCCAGCGCCCCGGCTATGCCGACTGCGATGCCCCCAAAGGTCCACAGCATGCTCGTGCCCAGCACCAGTTTCAGGACGTCACGCGGCTGCGCGCCCAAGGCCATGCGAATTCCGATTTCATGCGTGCGTTGCACCACCGAGTAGCCCACCACGCCCGCAATCCCGACGGCAGAAAGCGCCAACGCCAGGAGCGCGAACGCGCCCAGAAGCAGCATCGGGAATCGCCGCGAGCCCAGCGAATCGCTGACCACCTGCTCCATCGTGTGCACGTTCGACGCCGGATAATCGGCGCTCATCTCCGAAAGCGCCTGCTTCATTGGTTTTTCAAATGCCGCCGGAGCTGACGCAGTGCGTGCCGTGATGGTCATCACCGGCCAAGCCGCCTGTGGAAATGGGCGGTAGAGAAACGGCCTGGGTTTGGAGTCCAAGCCATCGTGCCGGAAATCGGCGACGATCCCCACAATCGTCATCCAAGCCGCATCGGAATTGAACGCCCCGAGTTTTATCCGCGTGCCAACTGGATCTTTCTTGGGCCAGAATTTCCGCGCCATCGCTTGATTGATGACCACTGCGCCGGGCGCGCTGAGCGTATCTTCATCGGTGAATTCCCTTCCCTCAATGATCGGGATGCCCATGGTGCGGAAAAAACTTGGGCAGGCAGCGCCATAGCCGCCGCCCGGCTCATTCTCAGGGCCAGGATCGGGCGCTCCTTCAATCGAAAAACCGCGGCCCGCGCTTCCTCCGCCCAGCGGCAAATGGCTGATGCCGCTCACGGACACCACGCCGGGAATCCCTCCAATGTGCTCCGCGAGTTCCTGGCAGAAATGCGCATCCACCGGAGGCCCGTTATAGAGGTCCACCTGTGCCGTGGACACATCCATCGTGAGCACATTCTTCGGGTTCAGGCCAGGATTCACGCCCAGCAAGCGCGCCATGCTGTCGATCATCAGGCCTGCGCCAGCCAGCACAATCAGTGCCAGCGCCACTTCCGCCGCAACTAGCGCGTGACGCAAACCGTTCCCGCCCGCGCTCGTCATGCCGCGGCCGCCGCCTTCCTTCAACGGATCACTGATCTGTTCTCGCCCCGTGCCCAGCGCGGGCGCAAGTCCGAACAGAATGCCGGTGAAACAAGACAACAGCAGCGCGAAAACAAACACGCGTCCGTCAATCGCGATGGCGCCAATTTGACGGAACGGCAGGAACTGTAAACTGGCCGGCAGGAAAGGCATCAGCACTCTCAAACCCGCGGACGCGACGATGATTCCCGCGACGCCTCCCAGGAATCCCAGCAAAAGGCTTTCGGTGATCAGTTGCCGCACCACCCGCCGGCGCGTCGCGCCCAGCGCGCAGCGAATCGCCATCTCCTTTTGCCGCGCGGCCCCGCGCGCCAGCAGCAAATTCGCCACATTCACGCAGGCAATCAGCAACACAAATCCAACCGCGGCGAGCAGCGCCAGCATGGTCGTCTTCAGACCCTCCATGCCAAACTGACCCAAGGGCATCACCGTGGCGCCCATGCCGGGATCGTCCTGCGGATATTCTTTGGCCAGCCGGTGGCCGATCGTATTCACTTCCGCTTTTGCCTGCTCCAGCGTCACGCCCGGCTTCAGACGCGCGATGGCCACGAAAGAATTCGCCCCGCGATCTTTGTCGCCTACGGTATATCCGACAGGCACCCACAATTCGCGCGGATGGCTCCAGAATTGAAATTCGAACGTCTGCGGCATCACGCCGACCACGGTAAAGCTCGCCCCGTCGATGCGAATCGTCTTGCCGACGAGCGCCGGATCGCCCGCGAATCGCCGTTGCCACAATCCGTAACTCAAAACAACTTCGTGGTCTTTACCAGCTGTTTCTTCCTCGGGCAAAAACGTGCGCCCGAGAAGCGGCTTAGCCCCCAGCACGCCGAAAAATTGCGAAGTCACGCGCACGCCGGAAATACGCTCGGGCACATTCCCTTCGGCCAGGTTGTAACCCCGTCCGGCGGAATCGAACATGGCCAGGCTTTCAAACACGCTGCTTTGTTTTTCGATATCGTGGATGTTCGGCGCGGAAACGATATTGATATCATCGGGCCCGTCGCCGCCGTAGGTTTGCCACACGAGCACGAGCCGGCCCGCGTCCGCATACGGAAGCGGCTTCAGCAGCGTCGCATTGATGACGGAGAAAATCGCCGTGTTTGCGCCGATGCCCAGCGCCAGCGTAATGATCGCGATGGCCGTGAATCCCGGCGCCTTCGCCAACATTCGCAGCGCGTAACGCAAGTCCTGCAACAATGTGCCCATCATTCACCTCGCTGCGTTAGACGCGCGCAGCCCGTATTCGTCACGCCGTGGTGAAATATTTCTCCGCGCGCTCACTCGTATCTGAGCGCCACCATGGGATCGACCTGCCTGCCCGCCACGGCGGGCAAGCGACAGGCAGGCGCGCATGGTCGACGTAAGCGTCGCAGCGTATCAGTAATCTACTCATAGCGAAGAGCAACCATCGGATCCACTTTCATGGCGCGCCGCGCTGGGATGTAACACGCGGCGAGCGACACAATCGTGAGCAGAATCGCCACGCCCGCAAACGTCAATGGATCGGTGGCGCTGATGCCGAAGAGCAAGCTCGACATTAGTCGCGTCAGCCCCAGCGACGCGCCAATGCCGATGGCCACGCCAATCACCGCCAACTTCAGTCCGTGCGCCAGAATCAAACGCATCACCTGCCCCGGCTCCGCGCCCAGCGCCATGCGAATACCGATCTCATGCGTGCGCTGCGTCACCGAATACGAAATCACGCCGTAGATTCCCACCACCGCCAGCAGCAACCCCAGCGCCCCAAATGCGCCGAGGAGAAAAGTCTGCGAGCGCGGCGCCGCATTCGAGTCCGCCACCAACTGGTCCATGGTCTTCACGTTCGTCACCGGCTGGTCCTTTTCGAGCGACCAAATGCGTTGCTCTACGGCTTGGGTCAGCGACTGCGGATCCGTTTTTGTATGGATCACCAGAGAAACACCGCCCCAAAATGCCTGCGCCGACGGCATATACAGTTCGGGTTCAGGCGCAGCACCCGTGCTTCGATCCCGCGTATCGGCGACTTCCCCAACAATTTGCGCCCAAATCGTTTTCTTGTTCGCATCTTTCCCTTGCGAGAGGCGCTTGCCGATCGGGCTCGCCGTGCCAAAGACGCGCCGCGCGAGGGCTTGGTTCACGATGTATACGTGTACGGAATCGTTTTGGTCTTCGTCTGTGAAGCCGCGCCCCGTGAGAATAGGAATACCCAGTGCCGCAAAATATCCCGGACTCACGCCCGTGAAATCCGCACTATAGTCATGCTCAGCCGGCCCACCCTCAACCTGGAACGAAGATTCGCCGCGACCTCCGCCGAGGGGCGCAAACAGTGTCGCGGCCGCGTTTTCGACTCCCGGAAGGGCGCGCGTCTGGGTCAGCATTTGCTGCACAAAACTGGCTGCTTCTTCTGGCTTGGTGAATTGATACGAAGGAAAATCAAGGCGCATGGTGAGGACGTGGTCGGTGCGGTAGCCGAGATTCACGCTGAGCAAGCGCGCGAAGCTGCGCAGCGCCAGCGTAGCGCCGATCACCAGCACCAGCGCCAGCGCGATTTCCGCGACCACTAGAATTTGTCGCAATGGATTGTGCCGAGAACTGGACGCGCCTGTCTGCGACCCGGCGCTGGCCTCCTTCATGGCCGTGGCCAAATCGTGCCGCGAAGAGAGGAACGCGGGTGCGAGTCCGAAGAGAATTCCTGCGAGAATGGAAGCGCCGAGCGTGAAAAACAAAACCGTAACGTCGATCGTTGGTGGTCGAGAGACTGTGATTCCGGGAGCCTGCAGCGCCGTCAACGCATCGACGCCCCAGAGGGCCAGCAGCAATCCGCACGCGCCTCCGGCCATGGCGAGCAAGATGCTTTCGACGAGCAACTGCCGCATCAGCCGTCCGCGCGTTGCGCCGAGCGTCGCGCGAATCGCGAGCTCGCGCCGCCGCGCCCAGCCGCGCGATAAAAACAAATTCCCCACGTTGGCGCAGGCGATCAGCAGCACGAATCCCACCGCTCCGAAAAGGATCAGCAGCGGCGTGCGTTCATCGTTCACCGAATCTGACTTCGTCGAAACCGCGCGGAAACTCCAGTCCTTGTCGTCATTGGGATACGCTTTGGCGAGCCGCGCGGCGAGGCCATCGAGTTCCGCCTGCGCATGCCGCACGGTCATTCCCGGCTTCAGCCGCGCAATCGCTGGAATGAAATGTGAGCGTCGTGCCGCTTGATCTTCCTTGGACACCACCAGCGGGGTCACGAATTTCAAATCAAACATGAAGTGGAATTGCGGCGGCATCACGCCGATGACTGTGTACGCCTTCTTGTCGAGCGTCATCGTCTTTCCGACGGCGCGCGGGTCGCCGTTGAATTGCTCGCGCCAGAATTTATAGCTCAGGATAATTTCGCGCTCTTGCCCCGCCTGCATTTCAGTGGGTTGGAAAATCCGGCCGTACAGTGGCTGCACGCCGAGGATGGGGAGATATTCCGCGGAAACAGCTAGACAGCCGATCGGCTCGGGCGCTCCGCGCCCCGTCAAAATCAGGGTTGAAAATTGATACGCTGCAACCTGGCTGAAGGATGCGCTCTGTGCTCGGACGTCGGCAATATCGGGGACGGAAAGCCCGAGATTCGGAAAATCGAAAACTGCGCTGCGCGCCCAGAGATTCACGAGCTGCCCGGAGTTCTTGTACGGCAGAGGCGCGAGAAGCGTGCTGTTGATGACCGAGAAAATCGCGGTGTTCGCGCCAATACCGAGCGCCAGCGTCAGAATGGCAATCGCTGCAAACCCCGGCGATTTCCCCAGCGTACGAATCGCGTAGCGAATGTCCTGCCAGAGCGTGTTCATTCAGGTCCCCCAGCCTACTGTGACTTGCGACTTTCTAATCGACAATCCCCGGAATTAGGAATCGATGCAAGTGATTGAAAACACAGCTCGGCGGGTGATTCTAATCGACAATAATTCCCCCCCCAGTGAAACCGGCAGCGCCTACTCATATCGCAGCGCAATCATCGGGTCGACGCGCGTGGCGCGGCGCGCCGGAATGTAACAGGCGAGCAGTGCGACGAGCAGCAGCAGGATCGCCGCGCCGGCAAAAGACAGAGGGTCGGCCGCGCTGACGCCGTATAGCACGCTTTGCATCGCGCGCATCAACACAAGGCCGGCGATAATTCCGGCGGCCGCGCCTGCGAGGGCGAGCTTTGCTCCCTGCGTCAGAACCAGCCGCAGCACGTCGATGGGCCGCGCGCCCAGCGCCATGCGAATGCCGAACTCGTTGGTGCGCTCCGTCACGCTATAACTAATGAGGCCGTACAGGCCGACCGCCGCGAGCAAAATCGCCAGGCCTGCGAACACCGCCAGCAAATTCGTGGCGAAGCGCTGCGGTCCAAGCGATTCGGCGATGCGCGCGTCCATGGTTTGCGCGTCGGAGACGGGCTGGTTGGCGTCGATGTCGTGCACGGCCCGGCGGATCGCCGCGTCCGCCGAGGCCGCGTCGCCGCTGGACTTCGCAAGCAAGAATCCATTGGAAATATTGACCTGATACATCGGAAAATAGTAAACGCCCTTTGTGCTGCTCTGCGCTTCCGCGCCGGAAGACTCCTCGCCCACGAGCTGATTGAAACGGATATGCCCCACGACACCGACAATCGTGGCCCACGGCTGACTCGAATCGTTGCGAATCTTCTGGCCGATGGGATCCTGATTAGGCCAATATTCGCGCACCAGATTTTCGTCAACGACGGCCACGGCTTGCGAGCCCTGGCGGTCTTCGTCGGTGAAATAGCGGCCCTTGATCAGCGGAATGCTGAGGGCCGTGAAATATCCCCGGGTCACCAGGCGAATATCTCCGTGTGGGCCGGGATCGCCCGGCGGCGAAGGGCGCCCCTCGATGTTGAACGAAGCGGAACCGTTTCCGCTGCCGAACGGCACGTCCGAGCCGGCGCCGGCGGCTTTGACTCCTGGCGTCTGCGAGAGACGGTCGACCACAGTACGGAAAAATGCAAACTGCTTTTCCGGCGTGCTGTACTGCGAATCCGGCAGGGAGAGCGCGGCGGTCATCACGCCGTGCGGCTGGAAGCCGGGATTGACGTCGCCGATGCGCGACAAACTTTTCAGCAGCAGCGCGGTGCCCGCGAGGAGCACCAGTCCCAGCGCCAACTCACCCGCCACGAGCAAGGCGCGGAAGCGCTGGCGGCCGCGGCTGCCGGTGGACGAGCGTCCCGATTCGCGCAGCGCATTGTAGGGATCGGTGTGCGACATATGCCACGCCGGAATGATGCCGAAGATCAGCACCGCGCCAATCCCGGCAATCACGGTGAACCCCAGCACATATCCGTCGAGCGAAAACGTGAGCCCGCTGGCCATTTCCTGCGGCGCGGCAAACAGCAGCGCCTTGATTCCGATTTGCGCGACGACGAGTCCCGCCAAAATTCCCAGCACGCCGAGCGCGAGATTCTCGCCGAGCGCCTGACCCATCAGGCGCGCTCGCGAAGCGCCCAGAGCCGCGCGGACCGCCAATTCCTTCGACCGTCCGGCGGCCTTCGCCAGCAAAAGCCCGGCGATATTGGCGCAGGCGATCAGCAGAACAAATGCGACCGCGCCGCTAAGAATCAGGATCGGCGCCTGCAAGTCGCCGAACACAAAATCCGAGAGCGGCATGAGGAACATGCCCCACTGGGCACCGACGGCAAACTTCACAGCGGGATTATCGGTCACGCGCTTGGCAAGAATCCCCATATAGGCGTTGGCCTGCGCGAACGAGACGTTTGGCTGCAAGCGCGCCACGGAGAGGAAATTCTCGTTGAAGGTGTTTTTGATGGAGAATTCGTCTGGCGCGAGGCCGAGCGGCGCCCAAAGGTCTGTCTTCGCATCCGGCCAATGAAAATTCCGGCCCATCACGCCGACGATGCGATAGGGCTCCTCGTTCAGTTGGATGGTGCGTCCGATGGCGCTGGCGTCGCCGCCGAACCAGCGCTGCCACGCACCGTAGGAGAGCACCACTTCATGATTCGCTTTCGGCTGGTCTTCATCGGCGGTAAAAACGCGCCCGGCCACGGGCTTGGCCCCGAAGACCTCGAACCACTGCCAGGAAACCAGCGCGCCATTCAGCTTCTGCGGGAATTCGCCAGCGGTGTAGTTGAAGTCCGCCGGGTTTTCAAGCGCCGCGGCGGCGACGATCTGCTTGCTGTCACGGAGTTGGGCGAAGTCCGGAGCGGAGACCACGATATTCTTCAGGCCAAGCTTGTAGTAACGGGCGCGCTGCACCACCACTTTTTCCGGCGCTGCGACCCCCGGCGGGTGCAGAAACAGCGTGTTGACGACGGAGAAAATGGCGGTGTTTGCGCCGATACCCAGCGCCAAAGTCAGAATCGCAATGGCCGCAAAGCCCGGAGATTTTGCCAGCGCGCGAAGCCCGAAGCGGATGTCCTGCAGCAGAGTGTTCATTCAACTCCTCCCGTTACGCCGTGAATGGAGTAAAGGCAGCTTATGGCTTACGTGTCCCCTAGTTGCATGTTACCGGTTGCACCGGAACGTATCGCGAATCGCGTCGATTTCCTTCCACATGTCTCCATCGCGCGGCTCAAGTGATGCGCCGAAGAACAAGATGGTCTTGTCGGACGTTCCGCAACTGGAGACCAGAACCTCGGAGTTTAGTGGGATGACCTTTCCGTGGGTATCCCAGATGTCTACGGTTCCGCTGAACGCCTGGGCCGCCGCGCCACCGAACGTCCGCGACGTCGCTGAATCTTCCTTGTATGTTGCAATTACCTTGGAAAGATCGGGCGTGAAACCATAGTTTTGGCCGCGCTCCTCGGCCAACCCGCGAAAATACGTTTCCATGTCGGATTGCACCTGCTCCGCGCTGAGCACATGCGTACCGTCCAGCCACTGGAAGAACAGATAAGAGTGATATTCGGGAGTGTCGGTGTAGTCGAAGTTCGGGGAAAAGAAGACGTCTTCGATGCCGTGGTAGGCGAGTTTCGGCGCAAATGGCAAGGGAAATTGGTAACGTGGATCGGTGCTCCAACTCCCGGGGACGCTATACACGAATGGATCGGACACGGGATTTGTATGCGGCGGATAGGGCATTCGGATCAGTGCCAGCTCCGATTGACTACCGTCGAACTTTACAACGGTCAGACGGACCGTGCCGCCGATGGGTCCGTGAATGTCTTTGCGCAAGAGGTCAGCGAATTCATGTCCCCCGACCGGCGCTCCGTTTATGGCGATGACCAAGTCGCCGCTATGGATGCCCGCTTTGGTGGCGGGCGATCCTTCCATAACCTGCATGACGGCCAAAGGGCCAAGGTGGCTCGGTAGTCTCTGGGGATCATATAGCTGGGCGAAAAAGATTCCGACCGTGCCGAGGTCGTCCGCGGAGGCCCGCCATGACGCCGAAGAGGCCAACAAAAGCACAGAGACGGCCAGCGAAGTCGAGAAACAACGGACGATTGGAGAGGAAAACAAGCGGGTCCTCATGCTCTTCTCCCTTGTCAAAACTTGGCAGTCGAAAGTCAAAAGCTGACACACAAGCTTGCTCTATCTGCCAAAGGCTTACGCAGCTTACCTTCCGAAGTGCGTTGATCTAAATGTAGGCTAATGAGGGCCTTGGGGCATGACTGGAAATGTACAGCGAGGCGCCTTGTCCGCTTGCGGGAGGCTGCTGCGCGTAAGCGGACACTCGATCACCGCTGGTGAATGCGGCGCGGGACATCCGAAAAACAGAGCAGCCGCCCTTTCGAGCGGCTGCCCTGATTAACTGCCACTCGCGGAAACCTCCGCAAGTCGCGCTTAGAAGGTAAGTCGCAAGCCAAACTGTATCTGCCGGCCCGGGTTCGCGGAACTGATAAAGCCAAACGTGGAGCCCAGAGTGGCGTTCGGCGCGCCAAAAATCGGCGTGTTGGTGAGGTTAATGAATTGCGTCAGGAACTGTAAGTTCATGCGCTCGGTAATGAGAAACTGCTTTGCAAGATTAAGGTCCACCGTGGACAGGCCGGGCCCGCGGAAGGAGCCTTCACCGCAATCCCCAAAGGTGCCAAGAGCAGGCGTAGCGACTGCCAGCGGGTTCAAGAACTGGAAGCCGTTTACCCCATTGATGGTTTCTGGCTGCATGTTTCCGTACTGAGAAATGCCGGGAAAGCCGCAGTTTGGCCGAGTGGCGCCGATGCTGCCAGTGCCGGACTGGTCCGGGGCCGACGGATTGATGGCAAAGCCGCTGTGGAACGTGAAACCAGCGGCAACGTTCCAGCCGCCGATAATCTCGTTCTCAACGCTGTTGACGCCAGAGGCAAACTGGCGCCCTTTTCCAAAGGGAAGATCATAAGTCGCAAACCCATTGAAGTCGCTCGCGACGTCCGAGATGCACCGGCCGTAATCGCCGTTCGGGTCATAGGCGTTCTGAAAAAAGAACGAGCTATTGGTCTGGCTGACGCCTCCGGCAAGCGCTTCTTCATCGCCGAACTGTCCAAAATATCCCAGGCCATTCGAGAGGCACTTGGACCAGGTGTAGTTTGCCTGGAACTCGAGCCCACGCGCGAATCGCTGTGTGCCGGTGACTTGAAGAGCTTCGTACCGTTCGATGCCGCTGGAATCGTTGTACCGGATGGTTGGCGACTTGCCCGTGCCGCAGCAGTTGATCAGCGCCTGCGCGTACGGGCCGGGCTCAACCACACCGTTGATGAGCTGCTTCTGGTTGTAGATGAAGATGTCCGACATGTGATTGACGTTGTTGCCGAGATATCCCACGGTGAGAGAGGTGTTGCTGCCGAACTGCCGCTGGACGCTGAAATTCCATTGCTGGTCCACCGCCGGCCGGAGATATGGATTCGTCAGGTGAAGAGTAGCGCCACTGATACAAACCGGCGAAAGCGCAAGTAAAGCGGCCGAATTGCAACCCGCCGCCGGAAAACTGGAGTAGCCCTGGTCGAGAGTTGTATTGGGCAGCGCCAATCCGCTGTAGTTAACTTCATGAGCCTGAACGAAAGGAGGATTCTGGTACGGCAGATTGTTTACTCCATTGGCCTCCATGAAGGTGGAAATGCCATATCCACCGCGGATCACAGTGTTGCGCAGCGAGCTCGGCTGCCAGGCAAAGCCGAGCCGCGGCTGGAAATTAGCAGGGCCATTGTAGGTGTTGTACCCAAAACCGATTTCTGGCGCGCCGGTGATCAAATTGAAGTTCACGTCCTCGCCATTGTCGGTATGGCGCGCGGTGGTTAATTCGTAACGCATGCCAAGGGTGAGAGTCAGATCGCTTCGCACACGCCAGTTATCCTGCACGAACGCGCCGAAAAGATTGTTGCGCAGATACTTATCGCCGCCGCCGCCATTCCCTTCCTGCACGTCTTCGGGAAGGCCCAACAAGAAGTCGGCGGAGGCATTGCCGTTGGTAGCGCCGGTGTTACCGGTGAACTGCCCGTTAAAGAAAAACTGCCCGGCGAGCCCCGCATTGCCGGGATACAGATCGTTCATGATGTAATGAAACAGTTCAAAACCAGTGCTGACCTCGTGCTTGCCATGCGTCCACGTCAGCGTGTCCTCTATTTGTTCGGTCGTGTCGTGGAAGGTCTCGACCAGATCTGCGTTGCCGATGACGCCGGGAAGCGCGCCGCTCCCTTCAAAATTCAAGGCTGGCAAGAAGTTGACTGAAACGCCCGCAATTCCAAACGTCGATGGCAGGTTTGCGCCGGTCGGGTTTGAGAAACCTTCGGTCACGGGAAAATACGCGAAGCCAACGCGCGCATCGTTTACGAGTGAGGAAGAAAATGTGTGCGCCCAATCGAGCACGAAGTTTTCGAGCGGGAAGGTCTTATCCGAATCGCCCAACAGAGCGATGCTATTCGTATCCAGAGCGGTTACGCCTTGCTGCGACCAACGGCCCATGATGTGGTCGCTCTGCGTTGGCTGGAAATCAATTTTCAGGTCGCCCTGATAGGAGTTGGTGGAGAAGTGTTGGATGTCGTTCGCGGGATTGGCAGTGGGATAGAAGGGCGAGCTGATGATCGCCGTCGCCGCTGCGTCAAACGTCGTAGGTGAGATGAAATTGTTGGTGTAGGGCGTGCGGGTTGCGGCAGTGCCGCTGGAAAAGGGGTTGTAAAGCTGTCCGGCGGCATTTGTTTGGCCGACGTTGGGGCCGGAAGTGAAGGTGCAGATCCCCCCGGTATTGAAGGCCGCCGTTGAACCGGTCGGTACGTTTTGCGCGCAGAGCGCCGAGAAATCGCCGCCTTGTTCCGCTGCCGGAATGGTATTGAGCTGCGTAATCGAGGAAGGCTGGTTGAAAAGCGACCCCTCGAAATCGGCGAAGAAAAACAGCTTGTTCTTGATAATAGGGCCGCCGAAAGTAGCGCCAAAGTCATTGTATTGCAGTCCCGGACGCGAAAGGCCGTTGGCGTTATTCGACCAGCTGTTGGCGTTCAGATCTCCATTGCGGAGATATTCATAGACGTCGCCGTGGTACGCATTGGTCCCCGACTTGATGGACTCGTTGATGATGCCGCCCAGATAATTGCCGAAATCCGCAGGCGGGTTCGAAGTGATCAGGTTAAATTCCTGGATCGCGTCGGGCGCTGGTACGAAGCCTACGTCATTGTTGTCCGGTTGATTGTTATCCATACCGTCTAGAATGAAATTGTTTTCCTGCTCGCGTGCGCCGTTGACGTAGGGACGGCCCGTGCCGAAAGTGTTCTGCGCGGCCTGGAATCCAAAAAGATTCGGCGTGACCACTCCGGGCGCCAAAAGCGTCAACTGGTTGATGTTATGCGTGGACAACGGAAGAGTCTCGACCACTTTGGCGCTGAAAAGCGTGCTCACTTGGGGCGAATCGGTCTCGAGGAGCGGTGGAGCGGTGGTCACTTCGACGGTCTGGCTGACGTCGCCGACCTTCATCTGGAAGTCGACGCGAGCGACCTGATTGAGAACGAGGTTGAACGCGGGATGAAGCTGCTTGGAAAAGCCGGAAGCCTCGACTCTTACCTCCACGTTGCCCACGGCCACTTGAGGAAAGTCATAAACGCCGTCGGAGTCCGTCTTCGTGGTCCATACCGTACCGCGATCGACGTCGCGCACGGTTACCGTTGCATTCGGAACCGCGGCTCCGGAAGCGTCCGTTACTGTACCGGTAATTGACCCAGCTGCTTGCTGCGCCCACGCCGAAGGCGCGCATAAAACGACGGCAAAGAAGCACACCACGAGCACAAACACACCCAGGAACGCTCGACGATTCGAGTTCATAACGACCTCCTCACCCCAATCTCTCGGACTACCAACCCCCCGTTCCTCAGGAGCTATATAGCACAAGATTTAGCTTGTCAAGGGAAAAGTTGCAGTCTATAAAGAAACCACGGCATTGCTACGGTGCTCTATAGCAGATTGGCCAGGGCTGACCAGAGCTCTATAGCAGGCGAAATCCGTATTTTGGTAGCGTCGCGAGATGTGAACGCGATTTAACCGGTGGGGGAGAGGGCGGCGGGTATAATGCGGCGCCTACCCGTCCTGGAGAACACATGAACGTGCGTAGTCCGAATGGCGAGCCCGCTTACCGGAGAATCCAGAGGACTATCCGGCGGCGCATCGAATCGGGCCACTTGCGGCCGGGAGACCTGGTCGATTCGGAAAGAGAGCTCGCCCGGACCCACCGTGTGAGCCTTATGACCGCGCGCCATGCGCTGGCGGATCTGGCTCGTGAAGGCATGGTTGAGCGGCGGCACGGAGCAGGCACGTTCGTCGCCCCGCCGAAGATCCACTTCAATAAGCTGATGAGCTACACCGAACAGATGGCCAGCCGCGGACTGTCCGCAAATTCCCGAATTGTTTCCTCGGGCACGGTAAATCGCGAACAGGAAATCGCGGCTCGTCTGGGTCTGCCGCCGATGAGCCGCCTGGTGCGCGTCGAGCGCGTTCGCTCCGCCGGCGACGAGCCTTTTGCCCATGAGGTGTGTTATCTCTCCGCGGACGAATTTCACGCCGTGGCTGACGCGCCTCTGGAGCGCACTTCCCTTTTTGCCACATTGGAGCGCGAATACGGAGTCGAGCTCGCTTATGCGGATGAGGAAATCGACGCCACGGACGCAGACCAAAGAATTGCGGAGCTGCTGTCTCTGCCGCGCGGCGCTCCGCTCCTGCGAATTCGCCAGCTCATCTTTTCGACCAAGGGCCGAGCCACGGTTTACGTCTTGGGCCTGTATCGGTCCGGGCGGCACACGCTGATGATCCGCCGTTTTCGCTAGAGTCAATCCGTCTTCTTTCGCAGCCTCCTCAAGTACATCATTCGTACCGCAGCGCCACCATGGGATCGGTGCGCATCGCGCGCCGCGCCGGTATGTAACAGGCCGCGAGTGCCACGCCGAGTAGCACAATCGCCACCAGCACAAAGGTCAGCGGATCGGCCGCCTGGACGCCGTAAAGAAGAGCGCGCAAGAATTGCGTCAACCCCAGGCCGGCGGCGACGCCGACGGCGACTCCGATGACCGCGAGGCGAAACCCCTGCCCGAGGACCAGCCGCAGCAAGTCGCCCTCCTGCGCGCCGAGTGCGATGCGAATGCCCATTTCACGCGTGCGCTGCGAGACGGAATAGGAAATCAAGCCATACAAGCCCACCACCGCCAGAATCAGCGCCAGCATGGAAAAGCTGCCGATCAGATACGATGGATAGCGGCGCAGAAACACCGACGGCGCTTGGCCGATGATCTGTTCCATGGTCAATGGTTGAATGGGGAACAACTGCGGGTCAGTTTGATGCAAAGCGTCGCGGACTTCACCGAGAGCGATGACCGGGCTGGCCGCGGTGCGCACCATATAATTGATATAGGAATTCACGTCCTGCGTGAACGGCAAAAAAAGCGCCGGAGCTTCCGGGCTGTCCAGGTCCGCGTCGGCGATATTGCCAACCACGCCGACAATCTCGCGATACGGCTGCGTGGCCGAAAGCGTGAACCTGAAGCGCTTGCCGATGGGATCTTGCCCGTGCAGATACTGCTTCACCCAGGCTTGATTGACGATGGCATGCTTTGGCGCGGTCGGTGAATCGGCGGCGTCATTGAAAAAGCGGCCCGCGATGAGCGGGATTTTCATCGTGGAAAAGTAGTCCGAGGAAACGTCGCGAATGTCGGATTCATATTCGTGGCCCGCGGGCATGGGCTGGCCTTCGACGAGAAAGCGAACCGTGTTTCCGCCTCCGGTGAGCGGAACGATGCTAGTGTTGCCGATGCCGATGATGCCCGGCGCGCCGCGCAGGCGGTCCGTAAACGCCCTGTCGAAGCGAATCGCGTCCGGATCTTTCGGATACGAGGCATCTGGAAGGTTTACCGCAAAAGTGAGCAGATTTTGCGTGTCGAAGCCCGGGTTACGCCGGAGCAATGCGCCGAGGCTCTTGACCATCAGTCCGGCGCTCACCAGCAGCACCAGCGAAAAAGCAATTTCGGTAACCACCAGCGCGTCACGCAAACGGGTGCGAACTCCGCCCGCCGACGTGTTGGTCTCCTCCTTGAGCGCGTCGCTAACACGCTCGTGCGACACCTGCCACACAGGCGCAAGCCCGAAGACGACTCCCGTGAGCACCGCGATGCCACAGAGGAAGGCGAGAATCACAGCGTTGGGCTGCGTGTCGCGCAGGAAAGGCATGGAACTAAGCAGCTGCGTGGGAATCGCGGCGACCAGCGCCCGCGTGCCCCATTGCGCGGCGAGAAATCCGAGCGCGCCGCCGGCCAGCGAAAGCATCAGGCTTTCCGTGAGCATCTGCGACACGAGTCTGCCGCGGCCCGCTCCCAGCGCCACGCGAATGGCGAATTCCCTTCTGCGTCCCGCGGCGCGAACCATCAGCAGATTGGCGACGTTGGCGCAGGCGATCAGCAGAACGAATCCCACCGCCCCGAAGAGAATCAGCAGAAGCGGCTGCACTTGCCCGATGATTTTGTCGCGCAGCGGAATCATCACAATTTGAATCGAGCTGTTCTCTTGCGGGTAGGCGGCGCCCAGGCGCGCGTCGACGGAATTCATTTCCGTCTGCGCCTGAGCGGGCGTGACGCCGGGCGCGAGGCGACCGATCACCGGCATCCAGCGCAGGCTACGGCGTCCGGCCATATCCGAACCAAGATGCAGGGGAACCCAGATTTGCGCGTTACCCTGGGGTGCGAACTCGAATTCACGCGGCAGCACGCCGATGATGCTCACGCTGCTCGAATCCAGTTGCAAGGTGCGCCCGACCACGCGCGGATCGCCGCCAAACTGCGTTCGCCAGAAATTGTAAGTGAGCAGCGCGACCCTGGGACCGGGCGTCGCGCTGCCGGAGGAAATGACTTCATCGCCGGCGGCGAAATCGCGGCCGAGGATGGGCTTCACGCCGAGCGTGGAGAAAAAATTCGTGGTCGCTTCCGCCCCAGCGAGAAGTGACGGCTCACCAGCGCCATGCAGCACGAAGCCATCGCCGGTAAATCCCGCCAGGAACGCAAACGTTTTGGACTGGCGCTGCCAGTCCAGATAGTCCGGGTAGGCGGTGTCCCAGTACTTGTCTCCCGAGTCGCGCACTTCGCTGAGAGTGATCAGCCGGCTCGGCTGTGAATACGGAAGCGAGCGCAGCAACGCGGCGTACACCACGGAGAAAATCGAGGTGTTTGCGCCGATGCCGAGGGCCAGCGTCAGGATGGCGATCGCCGTAAACCCCGGAGACTTGCCCAGCATGCGAAGCGCATAGCGAATGTCCTGCAGCAGTCTGTTCATGTTTCCTCCGGTGCAAACTGCGACCCTGCGGTCGCGAGGTAAACAAGACGCACCCTTGGCTATCGGAGTCAACGCAGGCAGATTGCGTTCCGAAGTACTTGCGGGCTAGAGTCCACTGAATCAGATGATTACGGGACCTTCTGGGGAAAATTTGAGACTGACTGCCCGCTTGCGGGAGGTGTCTGCGCGCAATCGGACAGTATTCGTGGCCGCAGCGCGTGAAACGGACCCCCGCGGGACGTTTACTGCCCTATTCGCAGCGCAGAGCCTCGATGGGATCAATCGAGGCGGCGCGGCGTGCCGGAACATACCCCGCGACGAGCGCTGCGGAGACAAACAGAAACGGCACCAGCACGTACGTCACGGGATCGGTCGGCGTTACTTCGAACAGCAGCGACTTCACCAGCCCGGCAAGTCCCAGCGCGCCGACCAAGCCAATCGCCACGCCCAGAATCGCAAGCAGCAGGCCTTGCCGAAGAACCATGAAGAGCACGCTCGAAGGCTGCGCGCCCAAGGCGATGCGAATGCCGATCTCGTGCACCCGCTGGCTGACCGTGAGCGCCATGATCCCGCCAATGCCCGCCGTAGCGATCAGCAGTGCCAGTGCCGCGAATACGCCCAGAAGGCTGGCAGTGGTGCGCGGCGAAGCAACGGAGTCCGAAAGCGCCCGATCGAGCGTTATCGTTTCCGAGACAGCCATGCCGGGATCCACGTCGTGGACGGCGCGAGTGAATTGCCGGGCCAGAGCCGCCGGGTCTGCCACCGTGCGAACGATGAGCGTGCTAACACCGCTCATTTGCGCGACAGGGCCATATGCCTGAAGCGCCGGCTCATGGTCCAGCCCTAAGTCGCGCACATCCCCAACAACTCCGACGATTTGCCACCAGTGGTCGCCGTTGTCAAAAGAGACGCGTTTCCCGATCTCATCGCCGCCTGGCCAGAAACGGCGCTGCATACTCTGATTGATAATAGCAACCAGTGGAGCTTTGCCATCGTCTGTTCCTGCGAAGTCGCGTCCGCTGATCAGCGGGATGCCCAGCGTACGGAAGAAACCGGGCGTGCATTCGGCCAAGTCGGCTATAGGTGGCTTTTCGCTCGGACCCAGCGGCTGCCCCTGAATCTGGAACCTATCGGAATTCGGCCCGCCCGCAATGAGCTCTGGCTCCAGAGGATACACTCGAGGCCACGGCTGCGGAAACGACCCCAGGTTGCGCCTCAACGTGCTCCACCAATTTTTTGCCGATCGCGGCTTGCTGTGAAGCATCATGCTTCGACCAATCGACATTGATCTTCATCGCCAGAACATGCTGCGGCCGGAAACCCGGGTTTACCTCAAGCATTTTGAAGAGGCTCCGCAGCATCAATCCCGCGCCGATCAGCAGAATGAAAGAAAAAGCGACCTGCGAAACGATCAGTACGTCGCGGACGCGATTGCGCTGCCTGCTCGCGCTGGCACTCGCAGTTCCCTCTTTCAGACCGGCGGTCAGATTGACGCGCGAGAAGAGCGCCGACATCGTGCCGAAGACAATGCTCGTGCCCAGGGCGGCGAGCAACGCGAACAGAAACACGCCGGAGTCGATGCGGATCTCGCTGGCACGCGGCGAAAGACGCGCGGCGAAGTCCGTGAGCAATGGCAGGCTGTCGTAAGCGAGAAGCAGGCCAATCAATCCGCCAATAAACGCGAGAATGAAACTCTCTGTCAGCAATTGACGGAGCAAGCGGCTGCGTCCCGCGCCGAGCGCCGTGCGTACCGCGAGCTCGCGCTCCCGCCGCGCCATTCGCGAAAGCGTGAGATTGGCCACGTTGGCGCAAGCAATCAGCAGAACAAATCCGGCGGCGGCGAGCAACACCAGCAGAGTCGGCTGCGCGTCACGAGTCAGATCGCGTTTGAGTAATGAAGTAGCGATGCCATAGCCGATGTCCGCCGGATAGGACTTCGGATACTCCAATTGCAAGCGCCCGGCAATGGTGGAGAGATCGGCTTGCGCCTGGCCAAGCGTAACGCCCGGCTTCAAGCGGCCGAAAACTTCCATCATGCGAATGTCGCGGCCCTCGATGTGACTCTTCGACGAACGAAACGGGCACGCCGACGTAGGCATATACACATCGGTCTCGATCGGATACTGCGGGATCGGCGGCAGCACGCCTACGACGGTATGAACTTTGTCGTTCATCTCGAAGGTTTTTCCAATCACGTTGGGACTGGCGCCAAATTTGTCGCGCCAGTATTCGTTGGTGAGGATGAGCACGGCGGGAGCGCCAATTTCATCGTCTTTGGGCGTAAACGCGCGGCCGAGGATCGGTTTCACGCCGAACATGTCGAAGTAGTTCCAGGAGACGACAGCCGTTTTCACGCGATCCGGATCGCCGTGGCCGAACAAAGTGAAAGACATGGTGTGGTATTCGACTAGACTTGAGAGAGTCTGATTCTGTTGGCGAAAGTCCATGATCTCTGGCACGGACCACCCCATGTCGTCCACGCCTGCTTTTTTGGCCTGCTCGCGGATGAAAATCAGTTGTTGGCCCTGCTTGTACGGCAACGGGCGCAGCAGCACGCTGTGAACCACGCTGAAGATGGCCGTATTTGCGCCGATGCCCAGCGCCAGCGTGAGTATCGCGATAGCCGTGAAGCCCTTATTACTTCGCATCATGCGGAACGCGTACGCGCAGTCGTGGCGGAAGATGTCCCAGTGCTCGCGGGGCGCGGTGCGGAAAATTCCGGCAACGGCTTCCGTCCAGAGTTTCACGAAGCCCACGACGCCTCCGCGCTGCTCGGCGTCGCGATGCTGTTCCTCGAAAACGCCAGCGATCTCGCGTTCGTAGTTTGCGCGAAAGTCGAACGGCAGCAGGCGCAAGATGAACCGGAAAACCTTCTGCGAGCGTGAAGAGTCATCGTGTTTCATGGCGCGTCAGACCTCCCTGGTTTCCGGCTTGCGAAACAGATGCTTGGCCCGTGCCTGAGAAAGAGCTTGTTCCATGCGGCGCGCTTCGGCCACGGCCACGCTGCGGCCAAACTCGGTGAGCTGATAATACCGGCGGCGCTCGTCATCCAAAGCGAACGCGGGACGATTGCTGGATTCAACGATCATGCCGGAACTCTCCAGACGCGCGAGATTGCCGTAGAGCGTTCCGGCGCTCAGGCGGACTTTGTCGTCAGTGCGGCGCGCCACTTCCTTCAGGATGGCGTAGCCGTGCTTTTCGCCGTCGGCGAGCGCGAGAAGAATGTAAAACATCGCTGGAGTCAGCGGCAGGAACGATTCCGTTTCCACTCTCTTGTTCAACGTAGGCCTGCTTTCCGAGCCGCAATTGCCAAAAATTGTCGGACCCAATTTTTCGGGGCGCGTCGGCTAGGCCACTCTCGCGCCCTCCGGAAGACTATATCGTCCGACGGTATAGATAGCAAGTTTGCCGCCAAGGATGCCGAAGGCCAAGACCCAGCCTGCGAAGGACTTAGCAATGGCGGACCGGTTGAAGTCTGTCCGCTTGCGAAAGTAGAGTGCGCGCAAACGGACACTCGGGCGCCGAATGGAGCTGCACCCGGGCTGCCAGGGTGTCCAACGTAACTTGTTGACGGACTGCGCTGCCAATTATAGAGTCCCGCCAGGCGGGCAAGCACGCCACCATTGAGGGGTCAAATGGCGCATACAAACTTGTGGCAACGATACGCTCGCACGGCACGGCCGTTGGCCGCCAGGCTCACGATCGCCGCAGTCGCTGCAATGGCATTTTTGCTTTTCCCGGCCGGCGAAGGCTTGCTGGCGAGGCCCCAGCAAAAGCACAGCCCGGCCTCAAAGTCAGTAATGGCGAAAATGTTGATGCAGAAATCCGCCGCCACTGGCTCCGTGACGGCGCCGCCCGCTACGCCCGCGGAATTGACCACCGCGGACCTGAGCGCATTTTTCGACGGAATGGTCCCGCTGCAAATCGAGCGCGACGACATTGCCGGCGCGGTGATCGCCGCGGTGAAAGACGGCCAAGTGATTTTCGCCAAGGGTTACGGCTATTCGGATTTGAAAAACAAAAAGCCGGTATCGGCCGCCGATACGCTGTTCCGTGTGGGCTCAATCTCGAAACTGTTTACGTGGACCGCCGTGATGCAGCTGGTGCAGGACGGAAAAATCAATCTGGACGCGGACATCAATCAGTATTTGGACTTCCCCATTCCCGCAACCTTCGGCAAGCCCATCACCACGCGCGATTTGATGACGCACACGCCGGGCTTCGAAGAAGCCATCAAGGATTTGATCGCTCTGGATGCTACGAAAACTCCGTCGATTGCCGATTACCTGAAAGGACATTTGCCGAAACAGATTTTCCCGCCGGGAACAACCGGTGCGTATTCGAATTACGGCGCGACGCTCGCGGGCTACATCGTGCAGCGCATCTCCGGCGAGCCTTTCGACGATTACATCGAGCATCACATCTTTCAGCCGCTGGGCATGACCCACGCGAGCTTCCGCCAGCCGCTGCCCGCGAACCTTCAGCCGTTGATGTCGCAGGGTTTCCAACTCGCCTCCGGCGGCGCGAAGCCGTTCGAAATCGTGACCGCCGCCCCGGCGGGCGCGGTTTCCATTTCGGCCATGGACATCACCCATTTCATGATCGCGCAATTGCAAGACGGCACCTATAACGGCGCGCAGATTTTGCGGCCGGAAACGGTGAAGGAGATGCACACGCGGCAATATGCGCCGGACCCGCAGGTAAACGGCATGTGCCTGGGATTCTACGAAGAATCGCGCAATGGCCATCGCGTCATCGGCCACGGCGGCGACACCATTTATTTCCACAGCGATCTGCACTTGATTCAGGACGCGAATGTCGGCCTCTTTGTGTCCTACAACAGCGCGGGACGCGGCGACGTGGAGCCGCGCGGCCCGCTTTTCCAACGATTCATGGACCGCTACTTCCCGTACACGCCGCCGCAAACGCCGCCGGTACCCACCGCGAAAGCGGATGCGGAAGCCGTCAGCGGAACATACATTGCCAGCCGCCGCCCGCAGACGAATATCCTTTACCTGCTCGCGCTGCTGGGAGAAACGAAAGTCTTGCCGGGAAAGGACGGCACGCTGGTCATGGCCGGACAAAAAGGAATCAACGGCCAGCCGACCGAATGGCACGAGGCCGAGCCCAATGTGTGGTACGACCCTGCCGACCCGCAAAACAAAATGGTGTTCGCGCATGACGCCAGCGGGCGCTGGCAGATCGCTCTCGAATTCCCCGCCGAGGTGCTTCAACAAGTGAACTGGTATCAGTCGAAGGGATTCGTCCAGAACAGCCTGATCGGCGTCTTGACCATTTTTGCCCTGACGCTGATCCTGTGGCCCATCGCCGCGTTTGTGCGCTGGCATTACGGCCAGACATGGGAAGTCAGCGAACGCGAGTGCCGCGCTCGCACCTGGGCGCGCGTCGAGTGCGCGCTCGGTTTGATTTTCTGGGTGGCGTTTGTGGGAACAATTGCTTCGGCGGGGACTCATCTGAACATTCTCTCCGCCAAAACGGACCCGTGGTTCCGCGTGATTCAAATCATCGGCTGGCTCGGCGTGTTCGGCATGCTGCTCGCGATCTGGAATTTCTTCGTGTCGGTCGGCACGCCAGGGCGCTGGTGGTGGGCCAAAGTGCACGACGCACTGATCGTGCTCGCCTGCCTGATGAGCGTGTGGCTCATTTGGTTCACGCACCTGCTACATTTCAGCTTGAATTATTAGAGTGCGGAAAACTTGGCAGTGCGGGAAAGGGCGCGATTCCGGGCAATGCGGAAGCGCCGCGGGGCTGCAATCTTATGTATCTGCCCTTTTATCAGTCGCTTAGAAGACGGGCCGCGTGGCGCTGTACGGTTTCTTCGTAGTGCTCCTGGTTGCCCGAACTGGTACTGTTGCACCATTTTCCAATTCGGCCCTAAGCCTCAAATTCTATCTGCGGATTACAAGTGTCCACAAACACGCCAAACGTTCAAGTCCCGGAAAAAGTGCGGCTTGCGTTCAAGTCGCTGGCGTCGTTTTTTGCGCCGCCGGTTCCTCGGGCGAGTTCCGCAGGAAAAACGAACCGGCTGACATTGTGGCTCACACCGGCGCGCGACAAAGTTTATGAAGTAGCCGCCAACTTCAAGCTGCGCACGAAATTCCTCCTCTCGTTCGTCGTTATTACTACTCTTCTGATGTGCTTCACGCTGCTGGTGGTGGGACACGAAGCGCGCCAAAAAATCGACCAGCAAATCGAGGAGCAGTCGAGCCGGGCCATCCTGATGTTCCAGGTAATGCAGCACCAGCATGAGATTGCGCTCAGCCACAAAGCCGAACTGCTGGCCACCCTGGCCGTGATGCGCGACGGCGATCCCACGGCTGTCTCCGACGCCAGCGAAGACCCGTGGCAATCGGAAGACTGCAACCTGTTCCTGATGACCGACGCCAGCGGCAAAGTCGTGGCGCTGCATACCGCCACCGGCGAGTTCCCCGTTGCCGACGCGGAGCGCCTGCTGCGGCGAATGCAGAAGAGCCAGTCCACGTCCGGATGGTGGGTGAGCGGGTCGCAGCTTTATCAAGTCGTGCTGCATCCGGTGATCGCAGGGCCGGAGCAAGGCAACGCGCATCTGGGAGCCGTAGTGGTAGGCCGCGCGATTGATCCGGGCGTCGCCAATGAGCTGCACCGCATTTCCTCGAGCGAAGTCGCGTTCCGCCACGGCAGCCAGATTATCGTCAGCACCTTCTCGCCGCTGGAAGAGCACGAGCTGGAAAAGCAGGCCGGACCCGGAGCCGTCCCGGAGCAGGTGCAAATCGACGACGAAAAGTACATCACCAGCTCCCTCAACTTGACGGATGGCGCAGACGGTGCGCAGACCGTCAGCCTGGTGATGTTGAAGTCCTACAACGATGCAATTGCCTTCCTGGATCGCGTAAATCATCTGCTGATCGCGCTGCTGCTCGCGGCCGTACTTGCGGGCGCGATTCTTGTGTTGGTGATCGCGGATACGTTTACGCGGCCGCTCAAGGCGCTCGTCGGCGGTGTCCGTGCCCTCGAACAGGGCGACTTCCAGTATCCCCTGCAGGCCCATGGCGGCGACGAAGTGGCCGAAGTGACGCGAGCCTTTGGACGCATGCGCATCACGCTGCAGAACGACGAAACCGAAAGGCGCAAACTCGAAGATCAACTGCGCCGTGCGCAGCGCATGGAAGCCATGGGCCGCCTGGCCGGCGGCGTGGCCCACGATTTCAATAACCTGCTCACGGTAATCAAGGGCCACAGCGACATTCTGCTGGGGAAGCTGCCCGTGGACAGCGCGCTCTGCGGCAGCAGCCAGCAAATCGCCAAAGCCGCCGATCGCGCCGCTTCGCTGACGCGGCAACTGCTGATCTTTTCCCGGCGCCAAGCGACGCTGCCGCGCGTTCTGGACTTGAACTCCGTGGTTTCGGAAATGGGCAAGCTGCTCAAGCGTTTGGTGCGCGAAGACATCAACTTCGTTTTCCGGCCGGGCGAATCCATCGGCCACTTGCGCGCCGATCCTTGCCATCTGGAGCAGGTGGTCATGAACCTGGTGGTGAACGCGTCCGACGCCATGCCGTCGGGCGGCAATCTCACCGTCGAGACCTACGATCAAAACGTCGATGAAGAAATGGCGCAATCGCGGCCGCCGCTGAAATCCGGGGAATATGTCGTGCTGGCCGTGACCGACACGGGATGCGGCATGGACGAAAACACCAAAGCCCACATTTTCGAGCCGTTCTTTACGACCAAGAGCGAGGGACAAGGAACCGGACTCGGCCTTGCGACCGTCTATGGAGCGGTGAAGCAGAGCAATGGCTTCGTCTGGGTGGAATCGGAGCCGGGCAAAGGCGCGCGTTTTGAAATATATCTGCCGCGCGTCGAAGAACCTGTGGACCCGCTCTACGCGTTAAAGAGCGTTCTTCCAGCGCCGGCGCGCACCGAAACGGTGCTAATTGCCGAAGATGAGGACGGAGTGCGTGAGATGGCTTCCGAGTTTGCGCGCGCTGCGGGATACCGTGTGCTGGCCGCGCACGATGGAGTCGATGCCCTGGCCATGGCCCAGGCAGCGACCGAGCCCGTGCACATCCTGCTGACGGACGTAGTCCTGCCGCACATCCGCGGGCCCCAGCTGGCGACTTCCTTGCGCCAGCGTAACCCTGAATTGAAAGTTGTTTTCATGTCCGGATACCTGGAATCTCAGAAAGAGGCCGGTATATGGCCCGGCGATTCGTTCCTGCAGAAGCCCTTCACGCGCGACGCGCTCATTCAGAAGCTCGCGGAAGCCTTGGCGAAGCCCGTTCCCGCACGGTCAAAGGCCGCCGACCGCGAACTCGCCAAAGCCATCACCTAGCGTACCAGCGCCGTTGCGACACGGCTTTCAGCCTGTGGCCTGACGTGCGTTTAGCATTCTGCTCAAAACTTCGGCAGGAACATGCCGGTATGTGCGCGATGCGTCTCGAACGCCGGGCCGAATTCGCGCGCGAGCCACGCTTCTTCTTTTCGCGCTTTGATGAAATGCGCGATAAATATCGCCGCGAACGCCAGCACCGCGCGCCATTCGCCCACCGCAATCGCCGTGCCCGCAAATCCCAGAGCCAGACCCGTGTATATCGGATGCCGGATGCGTTTGTACGGCCCCGTGCTGATCAGCGTGTGGCCTTCTTTCAACGTCACAGCGCCGGACCAGTTTGCGCCCAGGCAATAGCGCGCCCAAATCGCCAGCGCGATGCCAAGAATCTCGATGGCCAGCCCGATCGCCACCACGGCTCGCGTATCCGGCACAAACCGCGCGCCCAGCCAGCCGATTCTGCCCCACGGCGAAAAACAAAAATTGAAGATCAGCGCCACCACGGCCGCGCGAAACCAGAACGCCAGCCGGCTCTCGCGCTGCTTCGACCGCTTGAGCTTCCTCGCGCTAACGAGCCAGTAGAGTGCGAACGCCACCCACACATATTCGACGGCTAGGCCCATGGCCGTTCCCCAATTGTGTTCCACGCATCCCCCATCGCGGGATCTTCGTTCGGCGCTACTGCAATGAATAGGTGACCCGGAGGATGCGCGAGGCGTCGCGAGCGAAGAACGTCAGCGCCGAGTTGTCAGGAGCCATGCGCACAACGGTCACTCTGTCATATAGTTTGCTTTCCGCGCCGTCCACCACCACCAGGATCAACTCACGCCTGCCCCCTGCGGCGCCGATTACCGCGTAGCAGAAATGACGTTTATCCGGACTGAAAACAGGCAGGGTGATTTCGTCCGAGTCGTATTCCTTTCCAGGTTGTTCATCCATCACGACGCTGCGGCGCGCACGCAGCCAAGGCGTTGGAGAGTCTTCGTTTCTCAGGTTGGCATAGTTTCCCGTGATGAGGTACGGCCAGCGAAGCCCCTTGTATTTCGCGCCGCCGCGGATCATTTCAAACGCCAGATGGGAACCGTCACGCGTGAACACGATCCAGTCCACGGCCCCCATTTTGGCGTCCACAGGAAGGGTTTTTGAGGGCTGATTGTCTCGCACTTCGATGAAGTCTTTTCCGCTCTGCGCGACGTAGGCTGAATGCTTCAAGTCGTCGGTGAATACGATCCCGCTGAGGAGCTCATCGAATGCCGGCCCGTCGTTCTTCCCATCCGTCACGGTGATATCGCCCTTGCCGCGCCTGCCGGCGTAAAACAGGTTCCCGTCAGGGTCGAAATAAGGATTCGAGACGCCATGAAAATTTACATCCATATCACGCAGCCCGAAGGCAATCTTTGCGTCTAAGCCGGTCGCCATGATCGTCCACATCCCTACCATACCGGCCCCTTCGTGCGTGGTTCCGGGCTGGCCGTCGAGGACAACCGCCCCTTCCGTCTTCTGCTTCTTAAATCCACCGTGCGCATCGGAACCGGCATAAGCGTAATGTTTGCCATCTCTGCTGAAGGCGATCGGGCTGATGACGTCAAACGCAGGGCCGGGCGCATCGTCCACGATGTAGGTCCATTTCGAATGCGCAGCTAATACCGCGGCATAGAATCGTTGCGTGTGACTGCTGAAGCCCCACCCTGTGAAATCGACCTCGTCCAGCTCGGGGCCTGTTTCCTTGCCGTCCACGACGGCGATCCATTTCTTGTCGCGTTTGATGAAAAATGCCAAACGCTTGCCGTCCGGGCTGTAACGGGGGAAACTGATTTCTTCATATTCTCCGGGCGTCTCCTTTTCGTCCACCACCAGATGACACTTCTTTTTTTCTTCGCAGCCGCCGTAAGCGAAAGAATCCCCCTCCGGCTGCAGCGCGACGGTGGTCGCGACCTCGTATCCGGGAGAAGCTTCCTTGCCGTCGAAAACATGGATCCATTTCTTGTCGCGCTTGCCAAAATAATGTAGGTGGGCGCCGCCAGGGCTGAGTTCTAGGTATTTCACGCTTTCGTAGGAGCCGCCCTGTTGCTTGCCGTCGAGCTTCACAGTCCATTTGTCGCCCGCTTTCTCTGACCAAGCGACGTGATTGCCGGCGCTGAGCCATTCCTTGAAGTCCGTGCCGGAGGGAATCTCGGCGATCACTTCTTCATGAAATGCGGTATTGGATGCGGCGGGCGGCGTTACCGGGGGCGCGGATTGCTGGTCGGCCGATTGCGCGGCCAGAGGCAAGACGCCAAGTAGCAGCGCGCAGAAGCTGGCAATTACCCATCGTTCCGGGCCGCTTAGCACACAACGTTGGCACATGAAGGTGCACCTCCTAACCTAGGCGAAAGAGAGGCAACGAGCTGCGATTCATCTCATAAATTGCGTTGGCCAGAGCACGGCTTTTCAGCCTGAGGGCCTCCGCGAAGGGCGCAGTGCCAAAAAACATTGCGAAATCAGGGCTTTTGATCCCTGAGGTTGGTGAAATAACGAGTCGCGCCCTCAGACAGGTTCGCGTCAGCTATGCTGCCCAGCGGCCTTGGCCATCCATTCCTTCGAGCGGCGATCGATCTCCTCGGGGGTCACGTCCTCGACGTGCGTTGCGACGCCCCAGTTGTATCCGTACGGGTCGGCGAGCTTGCCCATGCGGTCGCCCCAGAATTGGTCGGCCAGCGGCATCGTCACTTTCGCTCCTGCGGCGACCGCGCTGTTGAACACCGCGTCGCAGTCTTCCACGTAAAGAAACAAATAGTGCCCGCCGCCGCCGGTCGGTGCGGTGGCCATGCCGGGAAATTCGTCGTTGACCATGATGTTCGAGTCGCCGATGGTTAGCTCCGCGTGCCCGATCGAACCGCCGGGCCCCGCCATTCGGAATTTCTCCTTTGCGCCGAAAGCCTTCTTGTAGAACTCGATGGCGCTCGCCGCGTTCTTGCACGTCAGCGACGGCGTGACAGTGTGATATCCCTCGGGGATTGCTTTGGCCGCCTTTGCCATGGAAAGTCTCCTTTGGAACATTCAGTTTGGGGATGTTGCTGGTGACGGGGAGTTTACACCGCAAGCGCGATTTTGCAAAACTCAAGCTGCGCATGTAAATTCCTGCGCGCGACGCTCGTAGCAGAGCCGTTCAGAAAAAAACCGGAGCCGCTGCGAGCTGCAACGGCCCCGGCCCGGTATTGGAGTTAGCGCTGTTCCGTCAGAAGTCGATCTCCGAACGGAACTGGATGACGCGCGGGCTGCCCTGATAGGTCGTACTGGGTTGGAACAGGCTAGACGACGCGTAGTCGATGTATCCCGGCGCGTTGAAAGCGCCAACAATCCAGTTCGGATGATTGAACGCGTTCAAGAAAGCTGCCTGGACTTTGAACGTCACCTTCTCGTAGATCGGAAAGACCTTGTTGAGTGAGATGTCGGTGTTGAAGAACCCCGGGCCATGAAGGAAAAGCATCTGACCGATGGTGCCCGGATTCGTGTTGGGCTGAATTACGTTGGTGACGTTGAAGCTCGGATTGATCCATTCCGGCGCGAACGGACTCGCCGGAGTGTTGTAGACGCCGATGTTCTTTTGAATCTGACTGGCTGTGGCGTTCACGATCACGCCGCCATCTTCATTGTTGAACGTGTCGTAGCCGCCTTGGACCCAGAACGGCATCCCGGACTGCCACGAGACGATCGAGCCGACGTTCCACCCCCCCACGACGCCATTGACGAAGGGGTTCTTCATATCGAATGCTCGGCCTTTTCCGACAGGCAGTTGGTAGGTGAAGTAGATGTGAAAGACGTGGCGAATGTCGTAGTCGGACGGCCCCTTGTTAAGCCCGGGATCCCGCAACGAGATGAAATCCTCGCCAGCCGTGTCAGTCCAGTAACTCAAGAACCGGCTGGTGAGGCCTTTCGAAAAGCTGTAATTGCCGCCCAGCGTAAGTCCATGCCCAGTGGGATGCCGCACGGAGATTTGCAGCCCGTCGTAAGTCGAACTGCCTGGGTCAGACAGATACTCCGTCCCGCCAACAGAAGCGTAGGGATTCGCCTGCAAGAAGTTGATGGGGTATGCCCCGCCGATGTTTCCACACGGCCCAAAGCCGGCACCGTACGTGTTGCAGGCCGTCGCGAAGTTGTGAGCAAAAGAGGTCGCCAATGCACCCGCCTGCCCCGTGGTTATGTCAAACACATAACCCGGATTGGCATAGCCGCCTGGATCGTTGGCAGCGCTGCTGATGCCGTTGCCACTGAACGCGCTGTCGAAGATCGGCGTTGGCGTGATACCCGCGTAGCCGGTGTTGTCGGCGAAGGACTCCAAGCAGCCCGACCCATTAGGGCAGCCTGTAGCGGCATAGTTGATGTTGTAGTTGGCGATTGCCGTTTTGAACTGACTGGCGAAGCCGTTGTTCAGCGTGTTGGTCTCGTTCAGGTTGTAATTCTGCCATTCATGCACGACGTGATTGCCGACGTAATCGACCTCCACGACCGTGTTGCCCGGAATCTGTCGCTGTATGCCGAAGTTCCATTGCTGGATGTACGGCTCCTTGAGGTTGGGGTTGATGCCCGCGATGTCCGGGTAGCTGAAGAACGCGTATGTCGACTCGGGTAGCGCGGATTGGTACGACGGCGGCGTGGCCGTCGCCTGGACGGCGCTGAGGAGACCCGCAGTGTCGAGTGACACTGAGCCCGGCGTAAAATCGCCCGCCGAAGCGGAATAGTTCAGGTACTGGGCGTAACCCGCACCGTTGTATACGGTGTCGTTCTCAAAGGTCTCCCAACCCTCATCGTACTGGTTTATCGTGTAGCTCCCTCTAATTACCGTTTTGCTCCCGCCGAAGAGCTTGCCCAGGAAACCCTCGCTGTAATCCGGGTTCCAGGCAAAGCCAAGGTTCGGCGACGGCTGGATGAAATCGCCGTTGTACGGATGCTCGTTCACGGTGATGTATGGGTTCTGGATGCCATCGAGCACGCCGGGATTGAAAAGCTCGGCGGAAGGCCCGAGCAGGTTTTGCGGCGTGGCGCTGAAGTATTCATCGTTCGTGTTGTGAATTGCGCCTGTAAGCTGCCAGCGCAAGCCGTAGTTCAGGGTGAAGTGCGGCGTAGTGCGCCAGGAGTCCTGGAAGTAAATCGAGCCCGCCGTCTTCGCCTCCTTGCCGGTATAGCCGTACCCCGGCTGGAACTGACCCGTGGCCGGATTCACCTCCGTGCCGCCTCCCACGCCGCTGACACGGCCGACAAGGAAGGCATAGAGGTCCTCCGCTGCTACCTGCGAGGTGAGGCTGGTCGTGGGACTGGCGGTGTTGATCATGTTGGGGAAATTCGACAGGCCGAACATAGCCGCGGCCGGATCTCCGTTGGCGATACCGGTGGTATAGTCCGGCACGCCAGGGAACACCCACTGCTGCTCCCGCATTCTCGAATAGTATAAGGAGCCTCCGAAGTAGAAGTTGTGGTTCCCGTGCGTCCAGCGCAGTGTGTCATAGGGGTTGTAGACCGGGTTGTCTCGCGGAACTTCCTCGGCCACATCGGGAACGAGATTGGGAATCGTGCCGGAGTTGAAGGGCATTTCGATCTGCGAGGGGACGCCGTCAACTTGAGTCTGGCTGAATCCCGTCGGTTGCGCTCCGGGGGTGTACACCTCCTCAACGCCCAGGATCCCAAAGGTGGTCGTATTGATCATCGTGGGCGAGATTGTCCAGGTGACGCTGTTGTTCCAACTATAGTAGGTGTTATTGAAGCCCGTATAGTTGCCGACGTAGGGTGAACCTGGCCAATCCCCATAGCTCGGCGTCTTGCTGTCTTCGAGGTCCCAGGAATCCATCCAGTGTATTTTGGGAGTGATGTCCACGTCCAAGCGCGTCGTGGGATACCACACCGTTGTGGGCTGGTTAATCGTGTAATTCAGCCGCTGCAGGAAATAAGCGTTATCGGCTGCCAGCGCCGACTGCGTCGGGCCGAGGGGCACGAGGTTGCCATTCTTGTAGTAACCGGCCACGCCACTGATGATGTTTGAGACCGAGGAGTTTTCCGTGGTGGGGAAGCCGGAGGAAGAAGCGAGCGCATACAGGTTCGCGGTGCAGGTCATCGCGCTGGAGCTGCAGCTGGAAACCCACGCCGGGTTTGTGGCCGGGATGGAGGAGACCTCATAGGTGTAGCAGCCATTGGCCGCGCCCTCCGTGCTGCCGGCGCAATTGTCCGTGGTGGGCCCGCTCGTGTCACCAGTCATGGCATAGTTAAATGTCGAGAAGGCGTTCGGAATTTTATTATATTCCATATTCACGAAAAAGTAAACATTGTGGTTTCCCGCCAGCCTCTTCGGCAGGAGCGGCCCGCCGAAATTCCCGCCATAAAAATTGTTCCGCGTCTTCGGCATCGGGATTCCCTGCGCGTTGTTAGACCAAGCATTGGCGTCGAAGAAGCTGTTCTCCGCCTGCCAGAAGGCGCGGCCATGGTACTGGTTGGTGCCGGGCTTGACGGCGAACTGCACCTGCGACCCGGCCATTCCATTAGCCGAATCCAGGCCGGCCGTCGAGACCGTCGCTTCGTCGAACGCACCCTCGCGGGCCGGCGCTACGTCCCAAAAGCTCGATGAGAAGGTCTTGTACCGTTGGAACTGGTCGGTGGTGCCGCTAATTGAGATGTTGACCGCGGCGTTGGGCATGTCATTGTAGGTGTTGTAGTTGTTGCCGTGAATGCCGGTGTTCGCAGCCCCAGGAGCGAGCGTGGCGAACTCGAGCACGTCGCGGCCGTTGAGCGGCAGCTCCTCCATCAGTGCCGGACTAATTGTGGTGGCGAGCGTATTTTGGGTGCTTTGCAGGACTGGCGAAGCGGTTACGGTGACCGTCTGCGACACAGGGCCCACATTCATGTGGACCGGGAGGTCGGTGGTCTGCGCCACTTGGACGACCACACTGTCAAAGACGATCTTCGCGAAGCCGACCGCCGTCACTGACACCGTGTACGTGCCGGACTGCAGATCGGAAAAGACGTACCCGCCGGTGCCGCTCGCCTTCAGCGTTTGCGTGAAGTTGTTCGCCGGGTTCGTCACGGTGACTTCCGCACCGGGAATGGCTTTCCCCGAAGGGTCATACACCGTGCCAGCGATTTGACCGCTGCTGCTGACCTGCGCGCGCAACGCTCCCGGCAACAGCAACATCGCCAGAGCCACCGCAAGACCGACTGCCGCTCTCCACGACACAGAAACACGTCGCACGAATCCTTTTCTCATCGAGTGCCTCCAGCAGACGAATTCAGGGCAGTACAAAACGCAGGCGAAAAGGCGTGTCCCAAGGGACTCAATTCCCAAGACGAAACTCTTCCGCACATCGGACACCCCGTCAATGGAGGCAGTCTATGTATACAATATAAGATGTCAAGAGATATTTTATTTTAGCCCTCCCGCACCTCCACCTACTTCGACACGGGCCTCTGTATTGAGTAAATTATCAATCTGACGACTTATCGCAAGTTTCACCCCTGTCTGCCTTGCCTCAGGGCCCCATGCTGGAGAGCCGCCAGCCGGCCACTCTGCTTCTCCCATGTTCACTCATCCCGGCACAGGCTTGGGCCTGTCTGCCCTGCCTTAACGTGCCCGATCCGTTGACCTCGCCGCTATCCTGGGAACGCCGACCCGCCATGCACCACTCGCCGAATGAACTTTGCGCCCAACCTTTGCGTATCTGTGCAGTGACGGTGACTGTAACCAACTGCGTGGCTCGCACTTCGTGGCCACCGGCGGATGGAGGGGCGCAATGAACACGCTGCTGCAGGACATACGCTACGCGTTGCGAATGCTGGCGAAATCGCCTGGATTCATGGCCATTGCCATCCTCACGTTGGCGCTAGGCATTGGCGCGAACACCGCGCTATTTTCCGTGGTCAACGGCGTCCTGCTCAATCCCCTGCCCTACCCTGCGCCGGAACGCCTCATGGCGCTTTATTCCCGCACCACGCAGTTCTCCAGGTCCTCCATCTCGTATCCCAATTTTCTCGACTGGCAGCGCGATACCCGCACTTTTTCGCAGCTTGCCGCGTACCGCAGTGACAACTTTAGTTTGACTGGCGCAGGCGAACCGGAACGCGTGCGCACCGAAATGGTCAGCGCCGAATTTTTCCCGGTGCTCGGCGTGCAACCGCTGATCGGCCGGACCTTCACGGCGCAGGACGATCACGCCGGAGCAGCCCCGGTCGTGCTGCTGAGCGAAGGCTTATGGCGGCGCAAATTCGGGGCGAGTCCCAAGATGCTGGGCCAGTCCATTTCGCTGAATGCAACGGCGTACACCGTGGTTGGAATTATTCCCGCGAGCTTCTATTTCAGCGGAAATAATTTTCGCCTCAGCGATATTTATGTGCCGCTCGGTCAGTGGACCGATTCCACGTTTCTGGATCGCCGCGTTGGTATGGGGATGGACTCCGTCGGCCGGCTCAAGTCCGGCGTCACCGCGGCGCAAGCGCGCGCGGACATGGACGGCATCGCCCAGGGCCTTGCGAAGACGTACCCGGATGCGGATAAGGGGTCCGGCATCACGATCATTCCACTGAAAGAGAACATAGTCGGCGATGTCGCGCCGCTGCTTTACGTTTTGCTCGGCGCCGTTGGCTTTGTGCTTTTGATTGCCTGTGTGAATATCGCGAACCTTCTGCTGGCGCGCTCCACGGGACGCACGCGCGAATTCGCGATTCGCGCCGCGCTCGGCGCCAGCCGTGGCCGCGTCGTCCGGCAACTGCTCACCGAAAGCATCTTGCTCGCCGTGGCCGGTGGCGTATTGGGCTTGCTGCTCGCGGCCTGGGGAACACGTGCCGCGATTCGCGTTCTGCCGCAGGCTTTGCCGCGTGCCGCCAGTGTTGGCCTGGACGCGCATGTGCTGCTGTTCACCTTGGGGGTTTCCATTTTCGCGGGCATTTTGTTCGGTTTGGCGCCGGCGTTCAAGGTTTCCCAGTCCAATTTGCACGAAACGCTCAAGGAAGGCGGGCGCGGCTCAAGCGGCACGCGTCATCGCATGCAGAGTGTTTTCGTTGTGGCGGAAACAGCGCTGGCGCTGATCCTCCTTGTCGGCGCGGGCTTGATGATTCGCAGTTTGGGGCGCCTTTCAACCGTCGATCCGGGATTCAATCCCCAGAACATGCTCACCTTCAATGTCCAGTTTCCGCCGGAAGTGGCGTCCGCCCCTGCCGAGCAGGTGCGCAACGGCTTGCGCCAGCTCGACGAGGCTCTCGCCGCGGTTCCCGGAGTCAAATACATATCGGAGGCAGTCGGCTCGGAGCCCTTGCAGGGAGATTCCGAAGTGCCTTTCTGGCTCGAAGGCCATCCGAAACCACTCAGTGACGCGGACATGAACTGGGCACTCTTTTACTTGGCCGAGCAGGATTATCTGAAAGCCATGGGGACGCCGCTGCGGCGCGGCAGATTCCTCAACGCGCAGGACACTTTGCATTCGCCGGTGGTCATGGTGATTGACGAAGCCTTTGCGCGCAAATTCTTTCCGCACGAGGACCCCATCGGCAAGCGCGTCAACCTGGGAATTCTCGGCGTGCAAGCGCAGATCGTGGGCATCGCCGGCCACGTGAAACAGTGGGGCCTGGACACAGACGCGCAATCGCCGATCCAAGCGCAGTTCTATCTTCCGTTGATGCAGGTCCCCGACCAGTTCATGCCGCTGTTGTCCAAAGGCACCGGGTTTGTCGTGCGCACAGCAGGGTCGCCGGGTGCACTGGTACCCGTGATCCGGCATGCCGTGGAGCAAGTGAACAGCCAGCAGGTAATGTTCGGCGCCGAAACGATGGACGATATTATTTCCGATTCCCTCGCGGCGCGGCGTTTTACCATGATTCTCCTCGGCGTGTTCGCGGCGCTGGCGCTCATTCTGGCGTGCGTGGGAATTTACGGAGTCATTTCCTACCTCGTCGGCCAGCGCACCCACGAAATTGGAGTACGCATGGCGCTCGGCGCGCAACGCGGCGATGTGTTGCGGCTGGTGATAGGACAAGGCGCAACGATGGCGCTTATCGGTGTCGCGATTGGCATCGCCGCTGCCCTCGCCTTGACGCGCCTCATGAGCAACCAGCTCTTCGGCGTCAGCGCGCATGACCCGTTGACCTTTGCCGGCGTCGCCATCCTGCTGACGCTGGTCGCGCTTTTCGCGTGCTACATTCCCGCGCGCCGCGCCATGCGCGTCGATCCCATGGTCGCCCTCCGCTACGAATAATCCGGTCGCACCCACGCGTCGGCGAGCAGTCGATTAGGGATTCGAGGTGTCCGCTTGCGAGACGCGTTCTTTCGCAAGCGGGCGCGCACCCTCGTGACCGCGTTACCCTCCTCGTCATAACACCAAGCAACGGAAGACTTTACGTTCGTTGTCCTTTGGAACACGTTTTGCTCCTCGTCCGTGCCAGTAGGAGTGTGTTTATGACGATGCTTTGGCAAGACCTTCGTTACGCCATTCGCATGCTGGTCAAGTCGCCCGGCTTCGCCGCCGTCGCCGTCCTGACGCTCGCGCTCGGCATCGGCGCGAATACCGCGCTCTTTTCCGTCGTCAACGGAGTGCTTCTCAATCCTCTTCCCTATCCGCACCCTGACAAAGTCGTGACCGTCGCCAGCTGGGTTCCGGAAGGCGGCGAAGGCTCCATCTCTTATCCCGACCTCCGCGACTGGATCAGCGAGAATCACACTTTCTCCTCGCTCGCCGGCTACAAATCTTTTCAGAGCTTCACCTGGGCGCGCCAAAGCAACGCGGAGCGCGTCTCCGCCACGCAGGTCTCCTACAACTTTTTCGTCGCTCTCGGCGTGGCCCCGGCCCTCGGCCGTGATTTCACTCCCGCTGAAGACCATGCCGGCGCCGCGCCCGTCGTGATTCTCAGCGCACCGCTCTGGAAATCCAAATTCGCTTCTTCGCCTGACGTCGTCGGCAAAACCATGAATCTCAACGGCACCGACTACACCATCGTCGGCGTGCTGCCCTCCAATTTCTACTTCTGCTGCCGCAACATTAATTTCAGTCCCGGCGACGTGTACGTGTCTCTCAGCGCCACCAAGAATCCGCTCTTCACCGACCGCAAGATCCATCCCGGCATTTATGGCGTGGCTCGCATCAAGGAGGGCGTCACGCTCGCGCAAGCGCGCGCCGACATGGCCGCCATCGCTCACAATCTCGCCGTCACCTATCCCGACGCAGACAAAGATCGCGGCATCGCCGTCACGCCCGTAAAACAGGAAATGGTGCAAGGCATCGAGCCGTTCCTTCTTGTCCTGCTGGCCGCTGTCGGTTTCGTGCTGCTCATCGCCTGCGTGAACGTCGCCAACCTGCTTCTCGCGCGCTCCACCGGACGCGCCCGCGAATTCGCCATTCGCGCCGCGCTCGGCGCCAGTCAGGGCCGCGTCATCCGCCAGCTATTGACCGAAAGCATGCTGCTCTCGCTCGCCGGTGGCGGACTCGGCCTGCTCGTCGCCGCGTGGGGAACCAGCGCCGGACTTGCCATCCTTCCCAGCACCTTGCCGCGCGCGGGTGACGTCCGCATGGACCCGCGCGTCTTGCTCTTCACTCTGATCATTTCTCTGCTCGCCGGAATTCTCTTCGGCCTCGCGCCAGCGCTGAAAACTTCGCAGCCCGACCTCCACGAAACGCTCAAAGAAGGCGGCCGCGGCTCGAGCGGCGCGCGCTACCGCACGCAAGGAATTTTTGTCATCGTCGAAATGGCCCTCGCCGTTGTTTTGCTCGTCGGCGCCGGACTCACCATTCGCACCCTCGTCGGCCTCTGGAGCGTCAATCCCGGATTTGATCCGCACAATGTGCTTAGCTTCAACGTCGGCTTTCCGTCTTCGCTCGTCGGCGCAACCGCCGCGCAAATTCGCGCCGATGTTCTCCAGGTCAGCGACAAAATCGCCGTTGTTCCCGGCGTGCAAGCTGTTTCTCTGATGAACGGCGCCGTTCCCATGTCTGAAGAAGACGACCTGCCGTTTTGGATCGACGGCACACCCAAGCCCGCGACAGAAAACAGCATGCCGGATGCGCTGTGGTACAGCGTCGGCCCTGATTATTTGAAAGTGATGAAAATCCCGCTTCTGCGCGGCCGCTTCATCGGGCCGCAGGACAGGGGAACTTCTCCCGGCGTGTGCGTCATCGATGAAACGTTCGCGCGCAAGTATTTCGGCAATCAGGACCCCGTCGGCAAGCGCCTCGACTTCGACCTGATTTACAAGCAGCTCGAAATCGTCGGAGTGGTCGCGCACGCCAAGCAGTTCGGCCTCGACGAAAACGCCAGCGCTCCCGTTCAGGCGCAGATGTACGCCTCCACGCTCCAGCTTCCCGATCAGTTGATGCAGGCGTTCTTCAGCTCGGCCGGCTTCATCGTTCGCACCGCAGGCTCGCCCGACGCATTTACCGGCGCCATCCGCAGCGCTGTGCACGACTTCAACAGCAAAGCGGTTTTCTTCGAGCCGGACACCATGGACCACGTCATTGCGCAGTCGCTCGCCGCGCGGCGCTTCGCCATGATTTTGCTCGCGGTTTTCGCCGGACTGGCTCTGGTGCTCGCGAGCATCGGCATCTACGGCGTGATCTCCTACATCGTCGGCCAGCGCACCCATGAAATCGGCATTCGCATCGCTCTCGGTGCACAACGGAGCGACGTGCTGAAGATCGTCCTCGGGCAGGGCGCGCGCCTCGCGCTCATGGGAGTAGCCATTGGCCTCGCCGCCGCCGCCGGATTGACGCGCCTGATGACCACGATTCTCTACGGCGTCAGCACGACAGATCCTCTGACGTTCGCCGCCGTCGCCGTCGTGTTGACGCTCGTCGCGCTGGCCGCCTGCTACATTCCCGCGCGCCGCGCCATGCGCGTCGACCCCATCGTGGCCTTACGATACGAGTGACGAGTGCCAAGTGACGAGTGACGAGAAAAAGCCGCGCAGCTATCGCGATCTGATTGTCTGGCAGAAAGGCATCGCGCTCGTGAAGAGGATTTACGAAATCACGGCGACGTTTCCGACGGAGGAAAAGTTCGGCTTGATGTCCCAGATGCGCCGAGCCGCTGTTTCCATCCCCTCGAATATAGCCGAGGGGCAAGCCCGAAAATCAACTCGCGAATTTGTACAATTTATCAGCAATGCGGAAGGTTCGCTCGCGGAACTCGACACGCAGATCGTTTTGGGCCAGGAACTCAATCTGGTCAATGCAATGGAATCCCAGAAAACCGCCCTACAAATTGACGAGCTGCGCCGAATGCTCAATTCCTTACGTCGGCGACTGATGGGAGCACGCACGCAATGAGATACCCGCGCTCGCCCTTCTCTGCTCATCCACGTGCGACCGTCATTGGGAGCGATAAACCGATCGGTGGCATGAAGTTGCATTTGCTTTTGCTTGCTCGTCACTTGTCACTCGTCACTTGTCACTTTTCTTGAGAGGCGAACCATGACGACATTACTCCAAGACCTGAAATATGCCGCACGCACTTTCGTGCGCAATCCCGCATTCTTCGCTTTCGCCGTCGCCGTCCTGGCACTCGGCATTGGCGCGAACACCGCCATTTTCAGCGTCGCCTACAACGTTCTTCTGCGCCCGCTGCCCTATCGCCACGCCAACCGCCTCGTCATGGCCTGGGAGGACGCCTCCGCGTACGGCTTCCCACAAGATACTCCTGCGCCCGGCAACTTCGCTTCCTGGAAGTCACAAAATAATGTCTTCCAAGACATGGCCGCGATGGACGATCAGCGCTTCGACCTCACCGGCGCAGGCAATCCCGAACAGTTCCTCGGCAAGGAAATCACCGCCAACATGTTCCCCTTGCTCGGCGTCAAACCCGCGCTGGGCCGCAACATTCTGCCCGAAGAGGACAAGCCCGGAACGAACCACGTGGTCATCTTGAGCCACGCCGTGTGGATGGCCACTTTTGGCGGCGATCCGCAAATCGTCGGCAAGCAAATCTGGCTGAACAACGCGCAATACACGGTCATCGGCGTGATGCCGCGCGGCTTCATTTTCCCGGACCGCGAAACGCAAGTCTGGACGCCCATGGGCTTTTCCGACAAGGACCTGGCCGAACACGGCAGCCATTACCTTAATGTCGTCGCCCGCCTGAAGGACGGTGTGTCGCTGCGCACCGCCAACGCCGATCTCGCCATCATCGCGCAGCGTCTGCAAAGACAATTTCCCAACTCCAACGCAAAAGTGGGCGCGTTCGTCGTTCCCTTCCGCAACACGCTGACCGGCAGTTCGCGCCTCGCTGCCATCATTCTTCTCGGCGCGGTCGGCTTCGTGCTTCTGATTGCCTGCGCCAACGTCGCTAACCTTATGCTCGCGCGCGCCGCTGGCCGGCAAAAAGAACTCGCCATGCGCATGGCCCTCGGCGCCGGCCGCCGCAGAATCATTCGCCAACTTTTGACGGAAAGCGTCCTTCTTTCTAGTCTCGCCGGCTGCGCGGGCCTGCTTCTTGCCGTTTGGGCCACGCCTTTCCTCGTTCATCTCATCCCCGACGGTCTCGCGCCGCTCACCGGCTCCGGCATCAACGCCGAAGTTCTCGCCTTTCTCATCGGCGTTTCGATTTTCTGCGGCGTGCTTTTCGGCCTCGCGCCCGCGCTGCGCATTTCGCGTCTCGACCTCGTCGCCGTAATCAAGCAGGGCGGCGGCCGCGGCGGCGTCGGCGCCGGAACGCGCATGCGCGATATTCTCGTCGTCGCCGAAGTCGGCCTCGCGCTGGTTTTATTTTCCGGCGCCACGCTCATGGTCCGCAGCTTCATGAAGGTTCGCAATCTCGACCCCGGATTCCGTCCCGCGCACGTCCTCGCCGTGGAAACCGAATTGCCCTTCCCGAAATACAAAGACGTTTCGCTCCGCAACACTTTCTTCCAGCAAGTGCTCGAGCGCGTCAATCATCTTCCCGGAGTCGTCGCCGCCGGAGCCACCACCTGGCTTCCGCTCACCAATGACGGCGGCGCCACCGGCATCCTCATCGAAGGCCGCCCGAAGCCGGGCCCCGGCCATGCCATCATTCCCAACATGCGCATGATCAGCTCGAAATATATTCAGGCCATCGGCATGAACCTCATCGAGGGCCGCACCTTCGACGAGCGCGACGGCGCAAAAACGCAGCTTGTCGCTTTGATCAATCAAACCGCCGCGCGAAAATTCTGGCCCGGTAAAGACCCCGTCGGCACGCGTTTCCGCAGCGACGATGACGCAAACCCGCAGCAATGGATCACCATCGTCGGAATCGTCGCCGACGTTCGCCAGGCCGGACTCGACGTGCCTCCGCGCCCGGAAATTTATATGCCGTACGACCAGCATGGTTTCTTCGCGCCATCCTATCTCGCCGTGCACACCGCGAGCGATCCCATGGCCCTCGCCAAGGCCGTCCGCGAGCAGATTTGGGCCGTCGACAAAGACCAGCCCGTCACCGGCGTGATGCCATTGGAAAACATGCTCGACGACTACCTCGCGCCGCGCAAATTGCAATCCTCGCTGCTCGGCGGATTCGCCGGCTTCGCGCTTCTCCTCGCCGCGCTCGGAATTTACGCCGTGCTGGCGTTTTCCGTGACGCAGCGCACCCAAGAGATCGGCGTGCGCGTCGCCCTCGGCGCGCAGCAGTCTGATATTCTTCGCGAAGTTCTCACGCAGGGATTGAAGCTCGCCGGCCTGGGCGTGGTGATCGGCGTCGTCGGCGCACTCGCGCTCAGTCAGGTGCTCGCCACTTTGCTTTTCGGCGTCAGCGCCACCGATCCGTGGACACTCTCCGGAGCCGTCGCCGTGCTCTTGGCCGTCGCCGCGGCCGCCTGCTACATTCCCGCGCGCCGCGCTATGCGCGTCGACCCCATGGTCGCTCTGCGCTATGAGTGATCATTTCACGGTCGGTAGGGGGCTGCTTGCCGCGCCCGTCGCGTCTTTCGCTGTGGTTTTTTCGTTTTGTAGCTCACGTCCCGCCCGCGTTCCTTGCGGGCTGACGTGGGGCTTTGCGGCACTTCGTGTAGCACAGACCTTCGTTTCTGGAAGGTCTGCGGCCTTTGCTTTTGTTTCTTGGATTTTGTAGGCGTCGTCTGGAGCGAAGCGATGCGTAAATTCGCCTGCGGCCTGCTGCTCGGAGCGCTTCTCATTCCCGTTTTCGCTCTGTGCGTTTTTTTGCTCGGCTGGGCTTCCGTTTCCGCGACTTCCGATCCACCCCGCTGGGAGTCCTTCCTCGCACGCAAAGCCTTCGCCGCGTCCGTCGCCCGCCAAGCCCCCAGGCTGCAGAATCCGATCTCTCCGACCAGCGCCAATCTGATGTTTGGCATGAAGTTTTACCGCGACGATTGTGCAGGCTGTCACGGCGATGCCGGCAAACCCAGCCAATGGGGCACAACCGATTTCTATCCTCGTGTCCCGCAATTTGATTCTGAACCGTCTCTCAAACCCGATTGGCAAATATTCTGGATCGTAAAGCACGGTGTGCGATACACAGGAATGGGCGCTTGGGGAGCCTTGACCTCCGACGACAATATCTGGAAGACCGTCACTTTCCTGAGCCACCTGAAAGACTTGCCGCCCGACGTGCAAGCAGCGTGGCGCGGAACACAGCCGGCCAAATGAGAACCGAGGTATTTCGATTTTCGCGTTTCGATTGTCGATGACACGACGAGGTGCACGATGAACACGCTACTGCAAGACCTGCGCTACGCACTCCGCATGCTCGCCAAATCTCCCGGCTTCGCAGCCATTGCCATCCTCACCCTCGCTCTTGGCATCGGCGCGAACACCGCCATTTTTTCCATCGTCAATGGAGTTCTCCTTCGCCCGCTCGCGTTCCGCCAGCCGCAGCAGCTCTGCCTGATCCGCGAAGTCGTCCCGCAGCTCACGAAATTCTATCCAACGTTTCCCGTGAATTATCCGGACTTCACCATTTGGCAAAAGCAGCTCCACTCCTTCGAAAATATCGGGATCGCCGACTCAATCTCCATGGACTTTCGCGGCCTCGGTGGCGCCATCGAACTCCCCGGACTGAAAGTTTCTTCCACACTGCTCGACACACTCGGCATCCATCCAGCGCTGGGCACGAATTTTCGTCCTGAAGAAGACCATCGCGGCAGCGATCACGCCATCATCCTCACCGATTCTTTCTGGCGCGGCGAATTTCATGCTGACCCATCCATCGTCGGCAAATCCATCACCCTCGACGGAAAATCCTTCGAAGTCACCGGCGTTCTTCCCGCTTCGTTTCATTTCCCGGAAAGCGGCGAGCTCGGTACGCTCACGAACTTCAACCCGCATCTCGCGTTCTTGAAGCCGCTCGGCGAAGACCCCAAGTGGGACAACGGCGACCTCCTTGGCGAATTCGATTACGCCGCCATTGCCCGCCTCAAGCCGGGAGTCTCGCTGGCGCAAGCCCTCGCGGAACTAAATGTCGTCCAGGCGCAAATCGCCAAGCAAGCCAATGAACACATGGACTTGCGCGGCGAGCTCACCCCGCTCGCTTCGCAAATCCTTGGACCTGCGCGCCAAGGCCTACTCTTCCTGCTCGCCGCTGTCGGCGCTGTGCTGCTGATCGTCTGCGTGAATCTCGCGAATCTGCTGCTCGCGCGCGTTCCCCGCCGCATGCGCGAAGCTGCGATTCGCACCGCGTTGGGCGCCTCGCGCGCGCGACTGGTGCGGCAGATGCTCACCGAAAGCTTGTTGCTCGGAATTTTCGGCGGAGCGCTCGGGATTCTGCTGGCCTCTTTCGGCGTCCAGGCCATCGTCAGCGCCGCGCCTCCGGGAATTCCGCGCCTCGCCGAAGTTTCCCTCGACGCCCGCGTGCTTCTCTTTGCGATTTTCATTTCCGTTTTCACCGCCGCGCTTTTCGGAGTTTTGCCCGCTTGGCGCGTCGCTCACGCCGAGCCTCAAGATGCGCTGAAGTCCGGCGCCACCAACACCACCGAAAGCCGCCGCACGCGCCGCCTGCGCTCCTCGCTCATCGCCCTCGAAGTCGCGCTCAGCACCGTGCTCCTGATTCTCGGCGGCCTGTTCACCTCGAGCCTTGTGCATTTGCTGCGCGTCAACACCGGCTTCTCCGTCGAACACGTTCTTGCCGCCGACGTCGACCTTCCTCCGCAAAATTACTCCTCGAATGCCGCGTCCACGCATTTTTACGATCAGACGCTCGACGCGATTCGCCCCCTTCCCGGCGTGCGCTCCGTTGGCTGGATTAACTTTCTGCCGCTCGAGGGCGAGGGCAGCGTTTCCCCGATCGCCCGCGCCGGCACAAGCAAGGCCGACATTTCGAATATGCCGCTCGCCGACTATCGCGTCGCGAGCCCTGATTATTTTTCCGCCATGGGCATCCCTTTCATCGCCGGGCGAGCCTTCACCGACGCGGACCGCGGCCGCAAACTGGTCGTCATCTCGCAAAAAGTCGCCGAGCGCCTCTGGCCCGGCCAAAATCCCGTCGGGAAAATGTGCTTAACCAGTTGGGGTGGTTGGAATCCGTTTCAAGTGGTCGGCGTCGTGGGAGACATTCGCACCATTCAGATGGACAAATCGCCGGGGATGATGGTCTACATGTTGGACTGGCCGTTCGATCACGTCGCCTGGGGCGGTTCCATCGTGGTGCGCACCATGATGGACCCCAGCGGCGCTGCCTCCGCCGTTCGCGACGCCATTCATCGCGTTGACCCGGACGTCCCCATCACCGAGCTCCGCCCCATGAGCGACGTAATCTCGAAATCCGTGGACGCGCGCCGTTTCCAGATGCTCCTCGCCTTGCTTTTCGCGGCCTGCGCGCTCTTTCTCGCCTCGCTCGGAATTTTCGGCGTCGTCGCCTACTCCGTCGAGCAGCGCCGCCACGAACTTGGCATCCGCCTCGCGCTCGGCGCGCAGCTCGCGAATTTGCGCGTGATGATCCTTCGCCAAGGCATGGCGCCGGTCATCTCGGGCCTTGCCGCGGGCATCGCGGCGGCCATCGTTCTCGGGCGGTTGATCGCCGGCTTGCTCTTCGGCGTGCATGCGTTCGATCCGCTGACCTTCGCGTGCGTCACGCTTGTCGTCGTGTTTGTCGCGCTGCTCGCCTGCTACATTCCTGCTCGCCGCGCCATGCGCGTCGACCCCATGATGGCTCTTCGCTATGAATGACGATCTTGCCCTTCATAGGGGCGCTGCTTGCTGCGCCCGTCGCGACTCCCCGAGTCGCGCCGCAGTTTGGCGTGGCACAGGCTCTAGCCCTTGCGCTTTTGCTGTGGCTTTTTCGTTTTGTAGCTCACGTCCCGCCCGCGTTCCTTGCGGGCTGACGTGAGGCTTTGCGGCCCTCGACCCCGCTTCGCTTTTCTGCGTCCGGGTCCGCTAGTGTTTGTTCGGCGGGTACGCGCAGGAGACTGTTGGGGCGGCTTTACGCCGCCCGCTGTAGCGCAGACTTCGCTTTTCGAAGGTCTGCGGCTTTTGCTTTTGTTTTTCGCTTTCGACGAGGTGAGCGATGCGCACACTCTTGCAAGACATTCGCTACACGCTGCGTATGTTGGCCAAGGCGCCCGGTTTCTCCGCCGTCGCCATCTTGACGCTGGCGCTCGGCATCGGCGCCAACACCGCCATCTTCAGCTTCATCGACGCCGTTCTGTTGCGCGACTTGCCTGTAAAAAACCCGCAGCAGCTGGTCCTCATGCGTTGGACCGCGCACGCCAAGCCCAAGAATCACGGCTTCAGCGGCTACGGCGACTGCATCGATAACAAGTGCTCATTCTCGCTGCCGTTTTTTCACACCATCGACGCACAAGCCACGGCTTTTTCGGGTATGGCCGCCTTTGCGGGTTCGCTCGACGTCGACCTCAGTGGCAACGGTGCCGCCAGCATCGCCCAGGGCACGTATGTCTCCGGCTATTTTTTCTCCACCCTCGGCGTCCCGACTTTCATTGGCCGCCCGCTCTCCCCGGTCGACGACACTCCCTCCGCGCCCCCCGCGATCGTTTTGAATTACGCCTATTGGGCTCACGCTTTCGGCAGCGACCGCTCCGTGATCGGCCGCACCGTGCGTCTCGACAACACCACCGCCACCATCGTCGGCGTCGCCGATCCTCATTTCACCAACCTCACGCCCGGTAACACGCTAGACTTCTTCATGCCCTTTGCCCTCTCCGACCGCGTCCGCGGCGAATGGTGGGGCAATCAGACTCGCATGACCGACGCCAGCATTTGGTGGGTCATCATTCTCGGCCGTCTCAAGCCCGGCGTCTCCATCGGCCAGGCGCAAGCCGCCGCCACCACAATTTTCCGCAACGAAATGCTCCACGGCTCGGCGCCCGTATTCAAGGCCGCTGACGCGCCTGAGATTCATCTCCAGCCCGCACAAGCCGGTCTCAATGGTGAAACCAGCGAAATCGCTCCCGCGCTCTACGTCACCATGACCATCGTCGGATTCATTCTGCTCATCGCCTGCGCCAACGTCGCTGGACTCACCCTCGCGCGTTCCGCTTCGCGCCAAAAAGAAATGGCCGTACGCCTCGCTCTCGGCGCAGGCCGCGCTCGTATCATTCGCCAGCTTCTCACCGAAAGCGTTCTGCTTTCCTTAACTGGCGGCGCGCTCGGAATTCTCTTCGCCATCTGGGGAGTCGACGCAATCACGACCTTGCTTTCGAGCGGCTACGAAGCTTTTCCCTTTGTTCTTGCGCCGGACTGGCGCGTGCTCGCCTTCACCATCTCCATCACTTTCGCCACGGGAATTCTGTTTGGCCTCGCGCCCGCGTTGCGCAGCTCACGCCTCGATCTCACGCCTTCGCTCAAGGAAAGCGCCTCTTCCCTTCCCGGCAATACTACACACTCTGTCCGCTGGTTCCGTCTCGGCGACGCCCTCGTCGTCGCGCAAGTCGCGCTCTCCATTGTCGTCCTCGTCGCCGCCGGACTTCTCGTTCGCACGCTCCGCAATCTCCAAACTCTGAATCCCGGCTTCGACACGCGCAACGTTCTGCTCTTCGGCCTCGATCCCACCATCGCCGGCTACACCGACCAGCAAACGCAGCAGCTTTACGCCGGTTTGCAGCAGCGCTTCGCCGCCCTTCCCGGCGTGATTTCCGTCAGCTATTCCGAAGATCCGCTCTTGAGCGGAGGCACCTCCGGCACCGCCGTTCATTTCGACGGCGCACCGCCAAAACAGAACGTCGACACAGACTACCTCTCTGTCGGTCTCAATTTCTTTTCCACCATGCGCATTCCGATTCTTGCCGGCCGCACGTTTACCCGCGCCGATTTCGCCACAGCCATTGCCACCAACGCTGCGCAAAAAGCCCTGGACGTTGCTGCGGCAAAAAAGAATTCGGCTTCGCCTGCGCTCGTGGCGTCGTACGCGTCGGCGCAGCAGGCCTATTCGCGCTCCGCGCCTGTTCCGGTTTTAATTAACGAAGCCTTCGCCAGGAAATTTCTCGCCAAGCAAAATCCCGTCGGCCTGCACATGGGCGACGCTCAGAACAGTGACGATGAAGTTCAGCATCCCGGCCCCGGCTATACCATCACCGGCATCGTCGGCGACACGAAGTACGCGCATTTGCGCACCGAAGTCGCGCCCATGATGTTTCTTCCGGTTGTCAGCAACGAAGCCCATTTCGAACTGCGCACTGCCGCGAATCCAACCGCGATCATGAAAAGCGTCCGCGAAATCGTTTCGCAGGCCGACGCGAATTTGCCGCTCACCCACGTGCGCACGCAATCCGAACAGGTCGAGCAGACGCTTTTTCAGGAGCGCCTCATGTCGCGCCTCTCCAGTTTCTTCGGCGCGCTCGCGCTGGTGCTGGCGTGCATCGGACTCTACGGTTTGCTCTCCTACGAAGTGGCGCGGCGCACCCGCGAACTCGGCATCCGCATGGCCCTTGGCGCGCAACAGCGCGACCTCTTGCGCCTCGTCGTTGGTCAGGGAATTTTACTCGTACTCATCGGCGCGGCAGTGGGCATCGTCGCAGCCATTGGCGTGACGCGTTTCATGGCCACCATGCTCTACGGCGTGCACGCGAACGATCCGCTGACGTTTGCCGCCGTCGCCATTCTGCTGACGCTCGTCGCGCTGCTCGCCTGCTACATTCCCGCGCGCCGCGCCATGCGCGTCGACCCCACGGTCGCTCTTCGCTATGAATGACGATCTTGCCCTTCATAGGGGCGCTGCTTGCTGCGCCCGTCGCGACTCCCCGAGTCGCGCCGCAGTTTGGCGTGGCACGGGCTTTAGCCCGTGCGCTTTTGTTGTGGCTTTTTCGCTTTGTAGCTCACGTCCCGCCCGCGTTCCTTGCGGGCTGACGTGAGGCTTTGCGGCGGCTCGTGTAGCGCAGATCTTCGCTTTTTTGAAGGTCTGCGGTTTTTGCTTTCGTTTTTCGATTTTCGTTTTTCGCTTTCGACGAGGTGAACGATGCGCACACTCTTGCAAGACATTCGCTACACGCTGCGTATGTTGGCCAAGGCGCCCGGTTTCTCCGCGGTCGCAATCTTGACGCTGGCGCTCGGCATCGGCGCCAATACCGCCATCTTCAGCGTCGTTTACGGCGTGGTGTTGAAGCCATTGCCGTACCGCCAGCCCGCCCAACTGGTGCGCGTCTATTCCGAGTTTCCCACGTTTCCCAACGGAGGCCTGCGGCGCTTCTGGATTTCGCCGCCGGAGTATCTGGACCTCAAGCGCGACTCGCAATCCTGGCAAACTCTGGATGCCTGGGCGGAGGGTACCGCAGGCATCGCCGGAAGCGCGGAGCCGATTCGCGTTTACGTATCGTTTGTAACCGGCTCGCTCATCAACACGCTGGGCGTTTCGCCGATCCTCGGACGCACCATTTCTCCTTCGGACGATCTCCCCGGTGCGACGCAGACCGTGCTCATCTCCGAGGGGCTGTGGCGCCGCGCTTTCGGCGGCGACCCAAATGTCATTGGCCGCGACACGCTCTTAAATGATCGGAAGGCCACCATCATCGGTGTTATGCCGAAGGGTTTTGAATTCCCTCCCGGGACTCCGAACCCAGCGGAAATTTGGGTTCCTTTGCAGCTCGATCCGGCAAAGCCTGGGAATCGCTCCTCCCATTTTCTATTTCTCCTGGGACGCATGAAGCCCGGATTGACGTTCGCTGCCGCCAAATCGCAGACCGCTTCGCTCGTCGAACACTACAAAGCCATCTCTGCGGCGAAGTCGCATCATTTCAGTCCGGACAATCATCCGCTCGTGATGTATCCGCTGCAGGACGAGGTCGTTCGCAGCGTTCGCCCCGCGCTTCTGATGCTACTCGGCGCGGTGTTCTTCGTGTTGCTCATTGCGTGCGTCAACGTGGCCAATCTGTTGCTGGCCCGCGCCGAAGTCCGCCAGCGCGAAATTGCCGTGCGCACAGCGCTCGGGGCCTCCTCCTGGCGATTGACGCGCCAGTTCATCGCCGAAGGAACCGTGCTTGCGCTCCTCGGCGCGGCCGGCGGCATCGTTCTCGCGTACGCCGGGTTGCGCCTTCTTGTCCTCAGCAATGCCGGGATGATCCCGCGCGTCGCGGAAGTTTCCCTGAACACCCAAGCGCTGCTCTTCACTTTGGCGGTGTGCTTCCTCACGGGAATCTTTTTCGGCCTCGCGCCTCTGACTCACGCCGCCACCCGTAACTTGCACAATGCGCTGAAATCCGCGGCCGGCCGCACCACTGCTTCCGTGGCTGCGCTGTGGTTCCGGCGCGCGCTCGTCGTGGGAGAAATCGCGCTCGCGGTGGTGTTGCTTGTCGGCGCGGGGCTGATGATTCGCGGCTTCAGCGCACTTCTCGAAGTGAATCCAAACTATTCTCCCGGCCACTTGCTGACGATGAATCTGGTCATGAATCGAACGAACTACCCGACTCCGCAAAGTCAGCAAAGTTTCTGGATGCGCCTCGAAGCGCAGCTTTCCACGCTGCCCGGCGTGCAATCGGCTTCGCTGGCCACGGGTCTTCCTCCTTACCGTCAGCTCAACGCCAACGACACGGACATCGAAGGACTTCCTCCCGGGCCCAACATGCCCGTTCAGAACGTCGATTACTACCAAACCATTACGCCGAATTATTTTTCCACCATGAAAATCGCGCTGATTTCCGGCCGCTATCTGAATGATGGCGACGGTGCGGGCGCCCCGCCGGTTGTGGTGATCAACGAAGCGATGGCCCATCATTTTTACGGAGACCAGAATCCGCTGGGCCGCCGCGTTCGCCCGGGCAGCACCGATCCGTGGTGTACCATCGTTGGCGTGGTAGGCAACGCGAAAAATGGCGGTCTCGACCGGCCCGCCGGCACGGAGCTGTATTTGCCCTATGCGCAGGGGCAGGCTGCCTCCAACGGTTTGAACCCGGTCAATATCGTCTTGCGGACCCCGGGTGATCCCCTGGACCTCAATGGCGAGGTGCGCAACCTCATTCACGGACTTGACGCCGGCATGCCCATAGCCAACGTGCGGAGCATGGACCAGGTGATCGAGGCGGCCGAATCGCAGCCGCGCTTCCTTACCTTGCTGCTCGGACTCTTCTCCGCGCTGGCGCTGATTCTCGCGGTCATTGGAATCTACGGCGTGATGTCCTACGCGGTCACGCAGCGCACCAACGAAATCGGCATCCGCATGGCGCTCGGCGCGCAGCCGAGCAGCGTCCTTGGCCTCGTGTTGGGTCAGGGAATGCGCTTGGCGCTTGCGGGCATGGCCGTGGGAGTTGCTCTGGCTTTCGCGCTCACGCGCTTGATGTCCAGTTTGCTCTTCGGGATCGCGCCCACCGATCCGATCACGTTTGTCGCCGTTGTGATTGTGTTGGCGGTGGCCGCGGCTGCGGCCTGCTACATTCCCGCGCGCCGCGCTATGAAGGTCGACCCCATCGTGGCGTTGAGGTATGAATAGTCGCACTCAGTGGTGCGCACGGGCCGTTTACGGTGAGTCCGGGGGTTGCGGGGGCTGAGGATTTTGTGAATTGGGCGGTTGCGGAGTCAGCGCGAAGGTGACGCCGCGCTTGTAATTCAGGTCCACGGTTTTTTGCAGGTCGAGATCGTCGATGGGAATCGAAGTTTGAATATTGTAGGTGGTGATGTAGTTCAGGCGGCCGTCCGCGAGCCAGTAATAATTCACGCCGAAGATGGTTCCATCCTTCAGCACAAGCTGCACGACCGGCTGCGCCGCGGTTCCCTGTCCCACCCCGGAATTCGGCACCGGTGGAGGCAAAGGCGCGGGCAAGAACGGGTACTCAACCGCGTAAGTCGGAAACTCGACCGGCGGGTTGTCCTCGGTGGGATTTACGGGCGGAGGCGGCGGCTCCTCGGCCGGCGAATAAAAATAGCCGTTGCCGTATGCCGAGTCCCCAGTCCATATCGTAGAGGCCGAGTCCGAATGGACCAAAACCGCACGGCTCGAAGACGTCCGCAAAAAAGCACGGCGACCCAAAACCAAAACCGAAGCCGAACGGCGAGAAAAAGAATGGATTGAAAAATGGCGAGCCGAATCCAAAGCCGAAGCACGGATTGCCGATGCCGATGCACGGACGCGGGCCGATTCCCAGAGGACGAAATTGAGGATGAAAGGCCGGCGCAGCCATGCCGGTGAAGGGCGAGCCGACCACAGGGCGATGCACGATTCCGAGTGGCGCCGGATGCAGCGACGAAACGGGGTGAAGCGCGAACGCGCTGCGCGGCCGCATGACCGGAAAATGCACGGGCTGCGGCGCGAATGCCGGACGCGCAGGAGGATAAAAAACGGGCGCGCAGGCGCGAGCGGACCGGCGATTGGCCGAGACGCTTGCATGGGCATCACGGGGCGCGCTTGCTGCGGGGGATCTTCCCAGAGAAAATTGTTCGCGGCAAAAGGATGCGCGCCCACAGGAGTTGGGCTGTTTACGCGGAGGAAGGACGGATTTGCGGCGTTGCCCGCGCGCGATGCGGGCGGAGGCACAAAGGTGTTGCGCGAAAAGCCGCGAGCGGAGGAAACAAAGGTGTTGCGCGAATGCCGCGGGCCGTTCCGACGCATGTCCAGCCGAGCCCGTCGAAACGTGTGAGTTGCTGCTTGCGTGCGAGGCTGCCGCGGAGGTTCCGTGAGAGCCAGCCGAGGCGTGCCCTCCACCGTGCGAGCCGCCGCCTCGCCGCGCTGCGCAAATGCCGCGGGAGCTGCCGCCGCGAAGCACAGCGAAACAGCACAAACTAAGATTGTCTTCGATATTGGCCAAACTGACTTCGGGACGGCTGGGAATTTCATGGCCGCCTCCTGAGGTGAAGCACGTCTATTGTATGAGACGTGGGAGAGGGCAGGCAAGGTTGCAGAAAAGGACGGGTGGGCGGACGGCAGAGGGTGCGCGAAAAATGCGAAAATCTGGCGATTAGAAATGGGGGCGAGTGTTTGTTTTGTGCGAGTTACGGGCGAATTCTAATATTTGGTGTGGCGATTAGAAAAGCGATGATGTGCCGTCCTGCGGACGGCATTGGCCCGATGACTCCGATCGGGCCCTACAACTGCAAGCCCTACAACTGCAAATTTGTCCCGATTAGAGAGCAGCAAATGATTGATGTTATGGATGGTTAGCGAAAAATGACTGGTGTTTTGTGTACCGATTAGAAATGGGAAACCGTGGCCAGTGACAAGTGGTTTGTGGCCCGCGTAATTGCGAAGGGGCCGGCAGCAACGGGCGTCCGAAAGCGAACAGTTCATTTCTCTAAAAGCAGAGATTTCCGCGATTAGAAATGACCTCGCTCGTTTGTTTTGTGTGAGTTGCATCGAGTTCTAATTTTCCATATTTGCCGCGATTAGACTCCCAAAAGACGCATAAAAAGCGAAAAGCCGCCGGAACCCCGGCGGCCTCAGTGCGGGCGGATACCCGCTAAGTTATGTGTACCACTTTATAAAGGGAAAGTCAAGGAGAAAGGGCGGAGTGTCCTAATTTGGTTTGGGCACAGGTTTTTGGGTTTTTGCTTGTTCTTCGGCCTGCCTTTCGGACTCTACGGCAGCGCGCATTTTGTCCGTAAACTGGTCACATGGAACAAAACCATTACTTTGCGGCGTGACAACGCCATCCCTGGAAACGAAGAAGTTATAGGAGAGATAGGAACGGCACTCCGTGGGCATCCTAATGTGATCTCCAAAACCATTTTCGTAGCCCCATTCATACTTGACAGTAATCGTTTGTTCGATGTTGTGGATCGCCGCAAAGTCTTTTTGACCAAATCCTGGAATGGGAATGATGCCCTGGAGAACGTTTCCGTCTGGCCCTGCTGGTATAAGCGGTTGCGACCCTATTTCCTTGATTATTTGCCTGCCGATTTGCCGCTGCCCCGGGAGAGATTCTCTCGTAACCACGATGTGAGCCGTGACGTCATTGGCGATAACGTGACCGGAGTTCCCCAGCTGATACGTAACGCCCGCAGAAGACTCGATAAGGATGTCCATCCCGACTACGGCGGCCTGAATGCCTTTTGTTTGTTGCGTCAACAAGTCGGTCTGCTTACTCATCTCCGTAAGCTGTCCGCTCATGACCTGCCACTGTCTCCGCGCATAGAAGATGTACAGGGCATTGCAGACTACGATAGTGAACGTCAAGAGTAAGATCAATTTGTTGTTCAGACTGATCTGTTTCCAGGCCTGCCGTTTTCGCGACCACCACGAACGGCCTGGTTCGGCACTCCCCTGCATGTGCTCAATGACCGGTTGATTTGTTTGGTTCATATCGTCTTGATGCTGCCCATGCATAAAGATAGGCGTTTCGCCAGCATAGGGAAGTCCCGGCAAATTGTCTAATGCGGTGAATAGCCGCACGGTTACTCCGACCTAGCGGCGAGGCGAGATCCTTCGCTCCGCGAAAGACGCTGCACTCAGGATGACAACGTAAAACAGGGGGCGCTACGTCGATGGAACGGCGGCGAGGCGAGATCCCTTCGACTGCGCAAGAGGCGCTGCGCGCGCCTGCCCGCCACGGCGGGCAAGCGGCAGGCAGGCTCAGGATGACAAACAAACGGCGGACGCGCGCTAGGCTTAGGACGGGCCACCACGAGCTGTCATTCTGAGGGCCGTTTGGTGGCCCGAAGAATCTCGCCTCGCGGGTCTTGTTTGCGCTGGTGTAGGCGCACTCACTTTTCGTTTACCAACCTGCGCTTAGGTCTTTCCAGTCACGGTTGGCTGACTCAATCAAGGAGATTTTCTTTCTGCGCAGCCAGCCCTTGATTTGCTTCTCGCGCCGGATCGCGCTGAAAACGTCGCCGAAGGTTTCGTAATAGACGAGGCGGTTTGTGTTGTACTTCGCAGAAAATCCTTTGAGCAGCTTTTCGCGATGCTGCCAGACGCGACGTGGCAGGTTGCTGGTCACACCGGTGTACAGATTCAGGGATTTGCTAGCCATGATGTATACCGAGTAGGTTTTCATGAGGTATTGGCCTGGACGAAGGCAAAGATCGCAAATCCGCGCACGGTGGTCAAGTGTCGGTGGGCAAGCTGAACTGCGTCGAGGCGAGGTCCTTCGCTGCGCTCAGGATGACACCATAAAACTAAAACAAAGATGCAGAAGAGGGCCGACGGACGATTCAAGGGTCGCCCCTATGAAAGGCAAGCCCGCAAAGCACCCCACCCTTCGCAAGGGACGCGAAGGATGGGGCACTCCATTCAGGGCTGCGCGAAGCGGCGGCGGATGAGCGGGCCGAGGCTGAGCAGGCCGGTGCCAAGCAGGAACAATGAAGATGGCTCCGGGGTTGGTGTACCTGACGCAGTAGTAGTCTCAATAAAGATGGGGTTCTCCTCGGACTCTTGAAGGCAACTGGCGAAGCCATTGAAAAGACAGAGGCTGGTGGGAGCGTACATGAGCTCGCCTCCGCCGAGGTACGGAGAGGTCCCGCTGCCACTACTACTAGTGAGTAGGCTGAGATCGACGCCGAATGCGTACCACTCAATGGAAGTCGGGGCCGAAACGGTGTTGAATACGGCCTGGAAGCCCGAGAGCGTGTCCCCGAAAGGAATCGCATTACTTGAGGAGGGACTGATATGGAAGATATCGTTAAAGGTGATGTTCGGACCACCGATCCCGGAGAAGTTGTTCGATGTGGAAGTGCAACCGCCGTTGCAGTCCTGCCACCCGGTGGGCACGCTGGTAACGTCATGCGTAGGCGCCACGATCCCGAAGCCGTATACAACCTGCCCGGAGTTAATATTGTTGGTGACGGAGAAGTCCAGGATCCAATCGCCGCTGGAACCGCTGACGGTGTAGGTGACCCCGACAGGGCCGGCGAAGGCGCTGGCCGACGCGACCACCAGGAAAATACAAAGCACCGCAAGCTTCCCGAAGCATTTTGCCAGGCGGGCTAAAGAAGCTGTCGGGGTGTGTGCGTAAGCCATTTTGTGCTCCTCCGCAAAAGATTAGCGTTCGCTGGCGAATGGCCCAAAATACCTGACTGCTGCGATCTTAAATCCTCGTTTGGACCCCGGGGCACACTACTGAGATTCAGGCGAGCAAGCAAGATGCCATTCTGCGCTGCACTGTTCTGAAAGGAGTTAGCCGGTTAAGCTAAACCGTAAATTGCTGGATATGTGCAAGCCAATATACCGAACTTGCAAATGCTTGCGGACAACGGTATGACGCCAGTGCCGCGCGGTGCGACGGAATGGGCGAGTTCCTGGGCGCGGAGGTCGCGAAGGACGAGACGTCGGCGCTACACAAGAGAAAGGACAGGCGGGGTAAAGCCGCCCCTACGAAGAGAGGAGCGACTGCAGATTCTCCGGTTCCGGGAGTCCGGTGGACTCCACCGGAGCAGGCCTCGCCAGATGCTGGCCGCATCCTCGCCCGCCACCGCGGGCAGGCTCGGAATGACAAATGTTGCGTGTAGTTGGCGCGGAGGCCAAGGCGGAGGCCCGACCCTAGGAAAGAAAAAACAAAGCGCGCGACTCGGGGAGTCGCGACGAGCGCGGCAAGCAGCGCCCCTACGAACGGCAAGGCGTCATTCGTGGCGGAGGGCCACGAGATGTTCGAGGCTAGGGGTTCGGGCGCTGGGAATGCGGAGGCAAAGCGGCGTCGAGCCGCCGCACTCCAAAAAGACGCAGACCGGGGCTGAAGGTAGGTCTATACGTACTACCGAAGGATGTTACTTGACATGGGGCACACGCAGGATACCATCTGCGCCCCGGGATACTATCCACGGCGCGGAGGCGACGACTGACATGAGCATTCTGAGTGCAAAGTTTCGAGCGATATGGGGCTGTGCCCTGCTGTTCCTGTTGTCGGCCGCCGTAGTGAAGGCTAACATTGCGTATGTTGGCTCGAGCACCGGCCAATTCGGCACCATTAACTTGGCGACCGGCGCGTTCACTCCGCTGGGTAGTTCAGGGCAGACGCTCGCGGGTCTGGCCGTGGCCGACGGCGACATATTTGCAACGTCGTATCACACCGCCAACGGAACTTTGTACGTGGTAAACCCAGCGAACGGAGCGGTTACGAGTATCGGAAGCGCGTCGGGCGTGGACTATGATGACTTTGGCTCGACCACGACCGGGCTCTACGCCATCAGTTTCGGGGCGACCCAGGATCTGTATTCCATCAATCCTCTGACGGGAGCAGCCACATTGATCGGACCGACCGGGCTCGGTTACGGGTCGTGGCGAGGTCTCTCCACCAATTCGAGCGCGCTTTACTTTGCGGATGGATCTGATCTTTACACGATAAACACCAGCACTGGCGCGGCCACGCTGGTGGGAGCCTTCGGTGGTTCCGCGGAAATGGGTGTTCTGCTGGTAGAAGGCGGTACCCTCTACGGCGGGGACAATATCGATGGCACAATCGATACGATCAATTTCGGCACCGGGGCTGCCACCCTCGGTCCTGGTCCCTCGGCAGGTTTCTCGGGTTCCTTCTATGGGTTCGCGCCCTATCCGGTGCCGACGTCGTCTCCGACTCCCGAACCGGCGTCCTTGGCCTTGCTTGGCACTGGATTCCTGGGGCTATTGGCAACGGTAAGGCGCCGGCTGCAAAAGTAAGCTTTCAGGACTCCGTTTAGGCCGTCTTCTACAAGTGTGCCTCCTCGGCACAGCACCCACTGCGTGTGACACCGGCTGCGCCATCCTTACGGAAAACCCGGCAGGTGGCGCATCCGGCCAAAACGAGTTTAGGGCTGCGCGAAGCGGCGGCGGATGAACGGGCCGAGGCTCGCCATTGCGAGTAAACCGAGCAGGCCGGTGCCAAGGAGCAGCAAAGAGGATGGCTCGGGCGTCGGCGCAGCGCTGAAGGATAGGTAGCCAAACCCTGTTTGCCCAGGGGCACCGATAAGGTTGCAGAGCGCGTCGCAAAAGTACCCGGTGCCGGAGAGGGTTGCAGTAAGGTTGCCCGGGGTGAGGGAAAAGGTCCCGGAGGTGAGAGTCAAGTTATCGTCATAGAACACCGTCCCAAATGGCGGTGCGCTCTCAGTAATAGTAATGGTGGCATCTCCCGAAAGCGTACCGTCAGAATCGGCGACGTCCGCGAAGAAGCTCTCGGCTTCGCCGCCTCCTTCGGGGATATTGGAGACAGACATCCCGAGATCCGCACCCCGAGGGAGATATTGCAAGGCTGCCCGTCACAGTCCCTTGAAACAGTAGACCAGCGCCCTGTGCAGTGACGTTGACGGTGACCGGGCCAGCGGAAGCGGGTTTGGCGGCGAACAGGGCGAGCACGACGAGAACTACGGGAGTTGCGCGGAGCAATCCGGTGCGAACAGACAATAGAGAACTCTTAAACATGTCAGTCTCCTCGACTTCAAAATACACACTCTGCAGGAGCGGGCGCTGGGTTCGGGCCCACAAAGGTAAGAGCGTGACAGCGTTCTCTAGCCTTCTGTCTGCGACGCTATACCGATTTAGTGAAATGTCAATACAGTGAATTACTATTTTGAAACGACGCCCGGCCCTTTGCGCCACGGCCTCAGGCCAGTGGCACGAACGGAAGCGGCAACGGGGCGCGAACTAGACAGCGAAGGGAGCTGGGCAAGCGCCGTTGGTTAGCGGTTGAGTTCGGGAGGGCGGGCGATTTCGGTGTTTTGGGCGACGGCGATGAGCCAGTGGCCGCCTTCTTGGGTCAGGATGAGCGTCAAAAAGGTGCGGCGGGGATTCTGCGTGCGCGCGTCACCGAGGCAGTTCGGTCTGGACCTGGGCCACGGCGACGTCTTTGCGCAGGAAACGTATGTCGACCTGCGTGAAGTGCAGAATGCTGGCCTTGAAAATGCCGTAGGCGGCCTTGGGCAGAACGACGCCGGGCGAGTCGATGGGAATCGTGCCGTGCGCGAAGGAGTGGTTCAACTGGATGGCGGCGCGGCCGTGCCAATGACTGCCGGTGACGTTGACGAAGTCGGCGCCGGAGGCGAAGAGCGCGCCGAAGGCGTTCATGTCGTGGCGATTCCAGGCGTCGGGGAATTCATTGATCACTTTTCGGACGGCTTGGTCGTCGCTGGAGGCGGCGTGGACGATGGCGATCGTGAGAAGTGGCGCGCACAGCAGCGTCGGGAGCGCGAGCCTGGCGATGGCGTTCAAGAGCGGCATGTGCGGCATGTTGGTTCCCTCCACGGGCGGAAAAGCGGCGCGATGGTAGCGCCGAGGATGGAAATTAGCAAGGAAAGGGCCGAGCGGTTGAGGCGAGACGCAAGGAGCGGGGAGAAAAAAGTAAGGGCGCAGCGGCGGTTAAGCCATTGCGCCCTCAGAATCGAGCCGTAAGTTACAGGCGTTCCGGGTCAATCCGGCGACCAACAGCCTTGCGGCTAATCGCGTCTTCCAAACTGATGCGTACAACCTGCGAGCTTCTCGATTCAGCCGAGGATGCGTGGAAGCGCGAAGCATTCCACGGCGCTCAAAACCGAATCGCGAAGCCTCCGAGCTTTCCGATGCAGGCAGAGCTACGACGGCGGTGAAGCTATCGCAGCCTGTTCCCTGCAACGTAACTTCTCCGAGCTTCCGAATTCAGCGCAAGGCAGAATCGCGGTGAAGCGATTGCGCCGAGTACGCTGAGTCGCGAAGTCTTTCAACTTCCCGGTCAGGTTCGGAACCGCGAAGACGTTTAAGAATTCGCGGACTCTGAACCGAACCGTGAAGTCTTCAGCTTCCGGTTCAATCTGGCGCGGAAGATAAATGTTCCGGTTTTCGGCGTCAAGAGGATTCGCGGAAAAAAGCTGTGGAAAGCTGTGGATGATTGTGGAAAAAAAACGCAGACAGCGGACGCGCGTGCGACAATGATTCTTTTGAGTTAGGCGGAAATGCGTTGAACCCGGTTTTGAGGGTATACTGCGGAAATTCTGGTGGAAGGAGGAATGCATGGCGAATATTGAAAAGCACAAAGCGGGGAATTTTTGCTGGATTGAGCTGGCGACGTCGGAGCAAGGCGCGGCGAAAAAGTTCTATAGCGAGCTGTTTGGCTGGACGGCGAACGATAATCCCATGGGGCCGGATGATGTCTACACGATTTTTGAGTTGACGGGCGGCAAGTGAGCGCCGCATACACGTTGCACGGCGAAGAGCGCAAGAGCGGAATTCCGCCGCACTGGAATGTGTACGTGGCGACGGAGAATGCGGACGCGTCGGCGAAGCGCGCGGCGGAACTGGGAGGGAAAGTGTTTGGCGCCGCCATTTGATGTGTTCGACGCGGGGCGCATGGCCGTGGTGGCGGATCCGACGGGAGCGGCGTTTTGCTTGTGGGAGGCGAAAAAGAGTGTTGGTAGCCGCATTGGCGGCGTGGACGGAACGCTGTGCGTGGCGGACCTGATGACGCTGGACCAGGAGGCGGCGAGCGCGTTTTACGAGAAGCTGTTTGGCTGGAAGATCATGAAGGAAGACGAAGAGGCGGCGCATCGGTACTACCACATTTTCAATGGGGACGAATTCATCGGCGGGATTCCGCCGGCGGCGTTTTGCGCGCCGAATCGCTCCGCCGCACTGGCAGATTTATGTGCAGGTGGCGACTGCGAGGCGACGGCGGCAAAGGCCAAGCAATTGGGCGCGCGAATGTATATGCCGGCGATGAAAATTGAAGACGTGGGATGGATGGCGGTGATGGCCGATCCGCAGGGCGCGGCGTTTGCGATTTTTCAGGCGGCGAGGAAAGACAGTGGCAGGCGACAAGTGACCCATCGATTTCAGCTAGCGGTACAAAAGCAGTGGCGAGCGGCCGAGGAACAAAGGCCGCGCGTGGCGCCATGGCCATATCCCCAAGCTGGGAGGAAACCATGAATGCCCTCGCACTTTTTGGGCTCAGCGCGCTGATGAGCCTGATCGGCTCTGTCGGTGGCCGCGAAGCTCTTTGTATGGCCACGCCTTCGACTCATGAATCGGGACAAAGCGCTGGTCCCGCTCGTAGCACCTCACATGTTCCTGCGCTTCCTCGGGCTCAGTTTTTTGGTGCCGGGCGTGGTGGCCCCGTCGCTGCCGGCGGCCTTCGCGATTCCCGCGGCGTATGGCGACTCTGTGGCAGGAATCCTTGCGATCGCGGCCATGGTGGCATTGGCGAAACATGCCACCTGGGCGATACCGGCGGTGTGGCTGTTCAACGTGTGGGGAGCGGCGGACTTCTTGTTTGCGATTTTTCCAGGGCGCGCACGAGCACATTCATCCTGGCTCGCTGGGCGCGGCGTTTTACATCCCGACGGCGATCGTGCCACCACTGCTGGTCACGCACTTCCTCATCTTCCGGCCTATTGATTCGGCCTGCTGCTTCGGCACGAAGCGCGGCGGCGGTGATCAGTGGTCAACAGGCGGCAGAGGCAGTGACGTGTAATTCCTGACGAGCAAGAAATAATGGCAAAGAATCGCGCAAAGTTGCGCAAAGAGCGCAATGTTTTGCAACACTCTGGTAACATGGCAAGCAGAACCGTTTGCTTTCAACAAAGCAAAAAGTGGTTACTCAATTGCCATGATTCCCTGTCTGTTTTGTTTCGAGAGGCGCTTTGCTGTAGGAACGGCACATCTTAATCCAAACAGGCCCCCACATCCCATCCCCTAAGGTGATCCGTTCCGAGCGTCTCTTGCCGCAAACGGCGGCATGAGAGCCTTATCAGGCAGGCAATAGGTATAGGAGTTATAGTAGTGCTGGCCGGCGCCGAAAGCAGGCGACCCCGCAAGGCCACAATGTCTCGAGCATTTCGTTCCACCTGATTTCCATTTTGCCCCGCCGTTCGCCTTTGCACTCCGCCAATTGAATAAGGGGTTTTGCGGTTTCGCTCAGGCGCGATGAGTTTCACAGGCGCAAGGATTTTTTGGCGAAAGGCGGTAGAATCTGGCCGGTTGGTTTGATGGGATTAGATCGGCGCGCGCGCTGCTCTTCACCACGGAAACCCAAGGATGACTGATTTGCTGCGCATCGCTCTGGCAACTCCTCCCTTTCCGAGGTCCATCGAGCACGGATTGGAATGTGTGGAGAGATTCGTCCGGGAAGCGTCGGAGCGCCAGGCAGCGATTGTCTGTTTTCCGGAGTCGTACATACCTGGATATCGCGGCGCGGATGAGCCGGTCGCGCCACATTCGGCAGATGCGCTGCAAAAGGCGCTCGAACGCGCGCAGGCCATGGCCCGTCGCTGGCGGGTCGGCGTAATCTTGCCCATGGATTGGGACCACCCCGACGGAATTCGGAACGTGGCCATGGTGATTTCGTCTGACGGAACGCTTTTGGGGCATCAGACGAAAAACCAACTGGACCCCACCGAGGACAAGATCTGGGTGCCAGGAAACACGCGGCAACTGTTCGAGATTTCGGGAATCCAGTTCGGCGTGTCCATTTGCCACGAAGGCTTCCGCTATCCCGAGTCTGTCCGCTGGGCCGCGAGGCGCGGCGCTCGCATCGTGTTTCATCCGCACTGCACCGGGAGTAACCACACAGGCCAGCGTCCGAGCGAATACCGAGATCGCAACAACCCTTATTACGAGCAGGCGATGATGTGCCGAGCGCTGGAAAACAACATATATTTTGCGAGCGTCAACTACGCCTTCGCTTTTCAAGAGTCGGCGACATGTGTGATCGGACCGACGGGCGATTGTTTGGGATACCAAGCCTACGGAGAATCAGGGCTCCTGGTGGCAGACATCGATCCTACGCAGGCGACCCGGCACCTCGCACTCCGTTACAATCCGAGCGTCTATCCCGATGCTTGACGTGCGTTTTTACGAAGGCGAAGTCCGCGAGTGAGGGCGATGAACAAGAAACCTTGGCTGGGTATTTTGTTGTTGCAGGCGTTTGCGTGGGTTGAGTCTTGGCGGCGTCGCCACGCGAGCGCGGGCGGGGCGGAGATGCAGGCGACGACTGCGCATGCAGAGGTGCAAGGCGCAGCGGCGCAAGGAGAGAAAACTGTGGCTCATCAGGCAGGTTTTCAGGCACAGGGCACGTTTGAGCCGACGCTGGTGGCGCAGCCGCCGGAAGACAAGGCGGAGGGCTCGACGCTCGGGAGAATGTCGATCGCGAAAAAGTTTCACGGCGATCTGGAAGGGACGAGCGAAGGCCAAATGCTGACGGCGGGGACCAACGTGAAAGGGTCCGCGGGCTATGTGGCGATGGAGCGCGTGACGGGAACGCTGCAGGGGCGGCACGGAAGTTTTGTGCTGCAGCACAGTGGCACCTTGACGCGCGGTGCGCCGCAACTGAGCGTGACGGTGGTGCCCGATTCCGGCGTGGGCGGACTGGAAGGAATTGCGGGCACGATGACGATTAAGATTGCCGCGGACGGAAAGCATTCCTACGAATTTGATTACACGCTGCCGAAAACTCCGTAGGCCGGAAGCCAACGGGTCAAATGGTCATATCGAGTGAACGGATAGTGGATATTGAAAAACGATTTCGCATCACATACTTTGACTCGACGTCGATTGGCCGGAGAGAGGTGGTGCGGACGGTGTTTGCCAAATTGATTCGCCGAGTGAGCAAGCTCGTTGGCGTTGGCGGCGGGATGATTCTCGGCGCAGCTTTCGCGATGACGGCGGGGCGCGCTACAGCGCAGGGGCAGGCGCACGTGTTCGGCAATCCGGACGTTTGGCAATGGGCGCCGAGCCGGACGTATCACGTGGAGAATTACAAGCTGGCGCTGCACTTCGACGAGCCGAAAGGCGAAGTGTTTGGCGACGAAGTGGTCACGCTGCGGCCGTTCGCGCCGCATTTCCGCAAATTCTATCTGAACAGCGCCGAGCTAAAGATTGATTCGGTGATTTTGGAGCAGGCGCACGGCGCGGCGGTCAAGCTGGCGTACGCGGCGGAAGATCCGCGGCTGTGGATCACGCTCGATCGCGAATACGACGCGGCGAGCACGCTGCGCGTGCGCATCGTGTACCACGGCTTTCCGCGCACGGGGCTTTTCTTCGTGAATCCGTCGAAGGACTATCCCAAGTGGCCGCGCGAGGTCTATTCGCAGGGCGAAGCGGAGTTCAATCACTATTGGTTTCCGTGCTGGGATTATCCGAACGACATGGCGACGAGCGAGACGGTGACGACGGTTCCGGAAGGGCAAAGCGTGGTGTCGAACGGGAAGCTGGTGAGCGTGACGCGCGCGGCGGGCAATGCCACTTACGATTGGGTGGAGAGCGTGCCGCACAGCTCGTATTTGATTTCGCATTGCCGTGGGCCCGTGGCGCAAAGTGACGGACAAATATGAGGACAAGCCGGTGGATTACTACGTGCCGAACTACGTGGATGATGCGACGGCGCGCAGATCGCTCCATTTGACGCCCGACATGATCGGATTTTTCTCGCGCGCGACGGGCGTGGATTATCCCTACGAACAGTACGCGCAGACGATGGTGCACAATTTCATTTTTGGCGGGCAGGAAAATGTGAGCGCGACGACGCTGACGGAATTTACGCTGCACGATGCGCGCGCGGATCAAGATTATCCGAGCACCGGGCTGGTGTCGCACGAGCTGGGGCAGCATTGGTTCGGCGACTACGTGCAGGGGCGCGACTGGGCGGACATTTGGCTCAATGAGGGATTTGCGACGTATGTGCAGGCGCTTTACACGCAGCATCATGAGGGCAATGACGCGTTTCGCTTTGAGATTTACGACGACCAGATGATGGAACAGGCGGAGGGCCGCGAGAATTACACGCGGGCGATTGTCGACCGGCATTACACCGATGCCATGCAGATGTTCGACGCGACCACGCACGAGAAAGGCGCGGCGGTGCTGGATATGCTGCGATACATCGTGGATGGGCCGGAAGAGGTGGCGCATCCCGCGTCGCAAAACGAGGTGTTGTTTCGGGCGCTGCATCGTTATCTGGTGGCGCATCACGCGCAGACCGCGGATACCGCCGATGTGATTGCCGCGATTCGCGAAACGACCGGGCTGGAGCTCGATTGGTTTTTCCGCGAATGGGTGTACATGGCGGGGCATCCGGACTATCGCGTGGAAGCGAGTTACGATGCCGCGAGGAAAATCGAAAGAGTGAGCGTCGCGCAGACGCAGCACGTGGATGCGATGACGCCGATTTTCGACATGCCGATCGAGCTAGCGTTTTATGGCGCGAAGGGCGAGCGGAAGGAGATTCAGGTGCGCGACAATCAGCAAAAGCAGGAGTTTGACGTGCCGCTGGATTTCTCGCCGCGGTGGGTGGATTTCGATCCGGATGATTTCATCGACAAGACGGTCGAGTTTGAAAAGCCCGTGGATGCGCTGATCGCGGAGGCCGAGAAGGACCCATCGATGATGAGCCGGCTGTGGGCGGTGCAACAACTTGGCGGAAAGAAAGGCGCGGATGCGGACGCGAGCGTCGCGGCGCTGGCGAAAGTGCTTGGCGCGGATGGGTTTTATGGCGTGCGCGCGGCGGCGGCGACGAGCCTTGGCGAAATGGCAACGGAACAGGCCAAGGCGGCGCTGCTTTGCGGCGTTGAAGCAGCCGGATAGCCGCGTGCGGACGGCGGTGGTCGAGGCGCTGGGAAATTTTGCCAAGGACCACGTCGTGTACGATGCGCTGATCAACGCGCTGCACAACGATGCGAGCTACGCGGCCGAAGCCGCGGCGGCGGAAGGCATCGGCAAATCGGGCGCGGCGGACATGTTTGACGTACTGCAGGCGGAAGCGGCGGCGAAGCCGGAAGTGCACGTGATGCAAGCGACGTTGGCGGGGCTCGCGGCGACGAAAGACCCGCGGGCGGTGGCGATTTTGCTGGCGCAGGCGCAGCCGGGCGCCGATGAGCGAATTCGGTTGAGCGCGCTGGCGGGACTTGCGGGATTGAAAGACGCGGTCGAGCGGGAGCACGCGCAGGAATTGGCGGAGGTGGTGCGAGGAGCGTTGGACGATCCGTATCTTCCGGTGCGGGAGGCGGGCGAACGATTGGCGGGCACGTTCGATCTGACGCAGTTCCGCGGCGAGATTCAGCGAGATGCGGACGCGCCGCTGGTTTTCCAGCGCGATCTTGCGCAAAAAATGCTCCAGGAATTGCATCGCTAGCAATTCATTTGCGCGCAAAACGGCGCAAAGCGGAAGAAAATCCTCCTTTCCCTTCAAATCCGGATGATATTGTGAATCTGCGTTCGCGCCGCGTTTTATCAAATGGTGGACAGCACGAGGTACCGTCGATGCACGAATATTCAGTCAAACTCTCCATCGCTGGAAACGATCTGGATGAATCCGAAAAAATAGAGTTGAGCAACGAGCCGAGACAAAAACGAGCAAGAGGAAACATTTCGGAATAGAATTTCGTTTATTCATACAGGGATGCGAGGGCCGCGCTGATGATGCGATATTTGCGGCAATGAGGAAACACAATGAAAATACTGAACCGATCGTTCAAGATTTCGACGCCCGTGGCGATTGCTTTTGTTTTCGCGCTGGGAACTTCAGGATGCATTGTGGGGAGCGGAAACGGGCCCCTGGCGAGCACGGGCGCCCATGCAGACGGAAAATATATCCGTGCCGCTGGGCGCGGCGAAGTCGGTGCATGCGCATTTGCAGATGGACGCGGGAGAGATCGATGTTTCGGGCGGGACTTCGCTCGCCTCATCGCAACTGCTGAACGGCAAAATCAGCTACAACGTGCCGGAATGGAAGCCGGATCTGAGCTACAGCGTCAACGACGGCCAGGGTTCGCTGATGGTGATGGAGCCGAAGCAGCATCACACGACGCTGGGCGGCGTGAAGTATACGTGGGATTTGCACTTCAGCAACAAAGTGCCGTTGGAACTGGCCGTGGAAATGGGCGCGGGCGACTCGAAACTGGACTTGGCGGAGCTGGACTTGCGGAACCTAGACGTGCAAGTGGGCGCGGGAGATTCAACGATCGATTTGACGGGCGACTGGAAGCAGGACGTGTCAGTGTCGGTTCAAGGCGGCGTGGGCGAAGTGCACGTGAAGCTGCCGCGCGATTTGGGGGTGCGCGTGACGGTCGACGGAGGGTTGGGGTCGGTGAGCGCGCCGGACTTCAAGCGGGATGGCGACGATTACGTGAACGACGCGGCCGGAAAATCGAAAGTCACGATCGCCGTACACATCTCGGGCGGCATTGGCGAGGTGTACCTGGAACTGGGCAGCGGGCACGGGATCGTGTAAAGGCTTTGCGCTTCGCGGAACATTGACAAGTGAAGACTGAGCAGCAAGGGGCCAAGACTTAAAGCGAAACCCTGCGCAGCGACACGTTACGAGCAAGTCTGCCTATAGGCTATACTTCCACAGGTCCATTCGTGAATCTGGCGACACTAAGTTCAGATATCTCCTTCCAATCACTGCCTGCTTTCTTTTCGACACCGAACTTGGCCCAGTGGACGCCGGCATTTCTTACAGTGACGAACCTCTAGGGCCGAACGGAGATGATCGTCTTTCTCAGCAGTCGACCTTCCGAAACCTTTAAACTGCTCAACAGCAGGAGAAACCGAGCCGACCGACAGATGCTGTAAGATTTGGTTAGTTGATTCCTTCAGACCATCGGAATCATTTGTGTATCTGACTCCCCGGCCCTTATAGGAAAGATACCGAGAGCAATTGTTGCAGTAAGGCGTTGTAACCAAAATGCGGTAAATTGCGAATCCGCCGACCGCAAAACCGATTACTTGCAAGGCGGCCACGGCATATCCCCACGAGCCGAGCTCGCCCGTGGACCCAAGCTTAATTGCCCCTCTGAATCGGAACTCCATGGAACTTGACCTTATGGCTATATCGAGATACTGCCAGAACGGCAAGTGGTCGCTGACTTGTTTCCCGTCTATTTGCATCGTGACATACGAGAGATAGTTGACTACGAGGAAGGTCGCGACTGAGGCCACGACGATGTTCAGAAGAAGTAAGCGAGTTGGACGGTGGCCGAAGAACCGCGACCCAGCGTAATAACCGCTGGCGCCTGCGAAGCCAGCGAGTAATGCTCCGGCTGGCACCACCAACCAGATCGTCCACGTGTAGATTGCGATTCCAAATTGGCTTTCAATCACCCAAAGAATAAGAGCCGTGGTTAGACTTGTCGCAAGTCCGCACAAACCGACAAGCATGTCTTCGCCAGCCTGTCTTGAAGAGGTCGCCAGCTCCGCATTCGGCATCTCGTTATCCTTTTGACGACCGGTAGAGTTACTACAGCGGCAGATACTATCATGACCATCTCAATTCTCGGTATTTCAGCGTGCGAAGAAACGATCTGATGTAAGGTCCCTTCCTTAACGTTGATCCTTCGCTGCTTCTCTTGGACTCCGGTCGTCCGATTGGCAGGGCTGAGCGTGTGGGCGACGGAGGTTACTTGCTGAGGAGGAAGTGGAAGAAGCCCAATTCCCAGGCGCAGGCGAGCGCGGACGCAACTCCCATCATGAATAGAAAACGGCTCCGCACCTGAGAAATCCCCGACCGATAGAAGCGACGGCTCACGCGCGCGATTCTTAGATCCCAGTGCAAGGAAGCCCAGGAATGTCCTGCCTTTTGGCTCTCTGGAAGCCCTGAGTTCACTTTCCGAAGGATTGTATAGGACAAATAATTAGCGAGGATGATGCACGACAAAGCGGAGCCAAAAAAGATCAATGTGGCGATCGGGTTCACGTCGGTCATCGGATGTGGCGTACGGTAGCACACCGCCGCTTGCTTGGGTAGCGATGTTACGTATCGTGTATACGGCGAGACTTACTTCTCATGATGCCATTCATGCATATTGGGCCGATCACCATTGCGAGCTACGGATTGTGCGTGGGCATCGCGATGCTGATTTCGTATTTCGTGGAGTTTGGCTTCTTGGTCCTGCCGTAAGGAAATAAACCACTTTCTTTCTGTGGCTTGGCGTCAAGTCGGGGCTCAAACGACTAAGACTTCAGGAAGTGCCGAGCTTGATTGGCCCAAGGAGAAGATAACCTATGGTTTCTCGGCCAGCACCACGCTTTATACTGGAACTTCGCCACCATGGGGCCCGTAAAATACGCGCCACAGGGCCAAATCGTCGGTACTGTCCTCGAATTGATGCTCGGTCCCCGCAGCCACGAACAGGATGTCGCCAGACTCGAACGGGTCCCGCTTGCTGTCGTGAATGAGCACTCCCCGGCCGCGAATGATGAAGTAAATCTCGTCCTGTGCGTGCGGCGTCTGTAGGCTCGGGCGCAGAGGGAGGGAAAGGGCTACGTCAAGAGGGCCACGCCGCAGGACCATGACGGCGCGCTCGCCCGCGGATCCCGGGATACGCGCTTGAGCCTCGGTAAGGCGGATAACACGGCTGCGATCTGGCGCGCTCATGCTTCACTCCTTGTACCTTCGAACTGAGATGCTACCGGCGGGCGGGGCGAATTGACAAGAGGGGAGGAGTCTGTTAGTCTGTGTTTGCGATGAACGCAACACCTCTACCGCCGTTTGCAACACCACTACCGCCGACCGCATAAGCAGGTCGCGCGGATCCCGCACGCCCAGCGATTTTCGACCCTTTCCCTATTTTTCGACCCCGTTTCTATAGTGCGTGCGTGTGCCCGGCTGGCTATGGAAGCGCGAATCGAGCAATTCGCGTCATTTCTTGCCACTCTGTATCGCCTCTATTGCCTCGACCTTTTTCTTGTTGGCGTTCAAATACGCGGCCACGGAAGCGCGGAAGACGGCGCGCTCGGCGGGATCGGTAATTTCCGGCCAATCGCCGCGAATCGCTTCGTCGGCTTTCGCGTCGATTTGTAGCGGCTGCATTTCGCCATACCAGTATTCGTAGGGGCGGTTTACTTCATACTCGAGCACGGATCGAAATGCCGAGAGGAAATGTACCGCTACGGGATAGCCATTCGGGTTCGCCATCCACGCCTGGAATTTCTCCCACCATTTGTCGAAAATAGCCTGGTTTGCTGTCCACGCCACATTGAAATCCTTCCAGTCCATGTTTGCGGTCACGTGATCCCGCACTTGCTCCATCAATTTCTGATCCTCGGGGTCCTGGCGATAAAACAACTGACGGTAGCGCAAGTAGCAGCGGCTGACAATTTTCTCGCCGATGCGGTTTTTGAAATAAAATCCGCCGACGCAAAGCGTGGTCTTCCGGACGCGGGCCTCGAAAAGCATCAAGGCAAAGAAGCCGCGCTTCAGCTTTTCTTCATTTTCCTTTTCTTTTTCCTTTTTCCTTTGGCGAGGCTGCCGCTGACGCGGAAGCGCCGGAAGCTACCGGCGGAGTCGCCGTTGCGGCAGGCGCTGCGTCAGACGCCCGCTGATTTGCACTTGCGGCAGGCGCTGGCTTTGGCGCGGCAGGATCCGCGGGCAGATTTGCCGGGGGACTTGGCGGCTTGACCTGGGAGAGCCAGGAGAGCGTTTCGTGCACCGCCGCGCTCATTGGGATGTAGTAGCCCAGCGCCAGCTTATGGCTCGCGGGTAGCATCTGGGTCCAAGTTTGGGTGAGCTGTTCGCGCTTCTCGTCGGCGATTTGGGTGAGTTGTTCGCGCTTCTCGTCGGCCACTTTGTCGGAGCGGTCGGAAAAATATTTTGCGACGGAAAAAATGCCGCCCAGGAGGAATATGGTCAGCGGCAAGGCGAGTCCCTGGAGCAAGGCCACGCGCGCCTGAATCCATTCGTCGAGTCCGGTGCGAATGGAGACCGGACCGGCCGGCGCGGCCATGCTCGATAAGTTTGCGGCGGCGTCCTTCCAGCTCACACCGGTGCTCAGGATTTCGCTGGGATGCGCGGTTTCCGCGCGGAGGCGGATCCACACGGTGATTTTCTGGCCAGGCGCGAGCGAGCTCACCAGCAGGCTGCACGGCGCGCTGGTTCCGGCGGTGGCCGCCGCGCTCGGTGCGCCTGTTGCAATCGCTGCTCCCGTTGCGCTGGCCGGGCATGCGGCTCCCGGCGCCTGGCAATCGCAACCGTCGGCGGAAAAACCAGGAGCGTCGAGAGGCAGCAAAGTCAGGTTCGTCACGCTGGCCTTCCCGGTGTTTTCGACCTGGAGCCAAAATTCCGTGCGTTCACCTTGGACCACCCATGCGGTGGCCATCTGCGAAGAAAGGTGCAAGTCGCCTGCGGCGGATGCGCTGGTCTGGGCGACCGGCGGAACTTCTTCGGTTGCGCCGCCGAGAATGATGACGGTCACGCCGGCGATAAACAGCGCCGTCAAGATGCCCAGGATCCAAGTCAGTGTGGTTTTGGACATTCCGGTTCGATTCCGGCTCGCGCGTTTCCAGATTTTGTTCTGCGGATTCTGCCATCCTCCGGCGGGATTGTCTATCGCGCGTCGTGTATACTGCTCGGTCAAAGGTTACGGAACTGCGGAGTTGCTAGAGATGAGTTCTTCCAAGGAACTGCGCGATTTCATTGCTGCTGCAAAGAATGAAGGCGCGAGCGACGAAGCGGTGATCGCGCTCCTGCGGGGGCGCGGATGGCCGAAGGAAGACGCCTACCGCGCGCTGGGCGATCACTATGAAAGCCGCAGCGGGATTCGCGTTCCCGTTTATAAGCGCTCCGGATCAGCGCGGGACGCGTTTCTTTATCTTTTCAGCTTTTGCGCCTTGGGTACGTGGACGATCGGCCTTGGGTCGATGATGTTCACGGTGATTGACAACTGGATTCGCGATCCGCTAAGCGCCAACTACGGCTATGTGAACATCCAGAACCAAATTGCCGCGTCGCTGGCGTCGGTTATCGTGGCGTTTCCGATTTACTTGCTGACGATGGGATACATTCTGCGGCGCGTGGAAGTGCATGCGGATAAGCTGGATTCTCCGGTGAGGAAGTGGCTCACTTACCTGGCGCTGCTGATTGCCGCCGGCGTGGTCTTGGGGGACCTGATTGCTTTTCTGACGCACTTCTTGCAGGGCGAACTCACGGCGCGATTCCTGGCTAAGGACACCGTGGTCCTGGTCATTGCGGGCGGCGTGTTTTGGTACTACATGGGAGCGGTGCAGAAAAAAGGCACGCCGGTCAAAGAAAGCGTATGAGTAGAAATTTCTGGGCGGGCATTGCCGCCACAATCGCCGTCGTAGCAGTTGTCACGTTGGGGTTTTGGAGTTTGGGCACTCCTCGACACGAGCGGCAAATCCATCAAGACGTGGGCACCACGCAAGCCCTGAACACGCTGGCTGAGCAAATCCGAGACTCGTGGAACCGCTCGAAAAATGTCTTGCCGCCCAATCTGGAGCGGTTTCCTGCCAGGATTACACGCGATCCCATAACGCAGGAAGCATTCATCTATCATCCAAAGACGGGCAGTCAGTACGAGCTCTGCGCGACGTTCCTCACTGACGATCGCAACACCGCGGCGCAAAGCCAGGCGGCATTTTGGCTGCATCCCAGCGGTCCTTACTGTTTTCAGCTCGACGCCTCGATATCCATGCCCCCGCCACCCTACTTTTACGATTATTGATGCAGAAACCCGCCGCGCTCTCCGTCCGCCGCTCCTCGCGCTAGCTACCTCACCTCCGCGCGTCGTGTATACTGCGAAGTTCAATTCTGATGATGCCGTTTATCCATATCGGGCGGATCACCATTGCGAGCTACGGCTTGTGCGTGGGCATCGCCATGCTGATTGCGTATTTTGTGCTGGCGCGCGACGTGGCGCGGCGCGGGATCGAAGCGCCGGCGGATTTGCTGGTGGCGGTGCCGTGCATCGCGGGGCTGGCGGGCGCGAAGTTGTACCATGTGCTGGAAACGCCGCGCTTGTTGATGGCCGATCCACGGATGCTGATCAGCCAGTATGGATTCGCGTGGTTCGGCGGATTTTTGGGCGGGTTCATCGCGTTTGTGGTGCTGGCGCGGCATTACCGCGTGCCGCTGCTGGAGATGTTTGACGCGGCGGCGCCCGCCGCGGCGCTGGGCTACGGCATTGGGCGCATCGGCTGCCTGATTTCCGGCGACGGAGATTATGGCATTCCGACTTCCCTGCCCTGGGGCATGAGCTTTCCGAACGGCTTGGTGCCGACAACGCAGAGAGTGCATCCCACGCCGATTTATGAATTGATTGTGGCGATTTTCATTTTTTGGTGGCTGTGGCGATTGGGCGGAAAGCAAGCCATTGTGCGCACGGAGGCGAACGTAAAAGCCTCGGGTCAGTTCGCGCAAAAAAAACGCGAACGGGACCCAAGCTACAAAGACAAGCAGCGCGGTGTTAGCGGCGCGGCGATTGGCATTCCCCGTGGCGCGGTGTTTGCGTGGTATTTGATTTTGACCGGCGTGGCGAGATTTTTGGTGGAGTTCATCCGCATCAACCCAAGGTCTTTTCTTGGAATGACGAATGCGCAGACCGCGAGCGTGGCGTCGGTGATGGTCGGCATGGCGCTGCTGTGGCATTTGCGCCGGCCTACCGCCGCGACGGACCGGGCTTCTTAAGAGCGGCCCGGGCCGCCAAACGCCGTCCCTCACCATCGCAAACAGCAAGAGTGAGCGACGCTGGCGGCGCACTGAGGCTGCCAAGATTCCGAGAGACAGGCTTCAGGCGTGATGCCCGCGCGGAGCGCGCGGGCGCGCGGCTACTGTGTACATACTGGCGGAGCACTCATTCGACACGAAAGGAGTGCAATTCCCTGCTCGACAAAGGCCGTGGCGGCGTCCGCGGCGGCCGTGTTCACGGGATTGGAAGGGGTGTTTGTGACTTGTACCAGCGTGGCGACGACGGCGCGGACCGTTTTGGGCGACGCCAGCGCGAGAACCAGGGCGATTACGACGATGCACCCGAGGCCGACCAGGATTTTGCGCAGCACGTTCATTTTCTTTCTCCTTGAGTCGTTGTGAATTTTCTGGCCGGTGCCGCACCCTCGCGACGGAATCCCGCGAAAACATTTGCACGAACAAAACACTTCAGCGTGGCGCCACATCGGCCGCCAAGCGGATCAGTTGGGAACCAGGTAGCCCTGGATATCGGCGTCACCAATTCCGGATGCGGCGTTATTATCGAGAATGGGAAGACCCGATGCGACTCGAATGCCCGACGCGAAATGCTCCGCGCGATATCCGTCACCGCCCGCGGTGGTTATCGTGCAGCTACCCACGGCCAGTAAAGGGCGAGTTGAGGCACCGACAGTAGCGTCAATCGTGTCGCAGGCACTCGCCTGCCCCGGCGCGCCGTGGACTCTCCACTCATAGTCGGTAATCACGAGAGTGTATCCCGCCGGGACGACGTAGTTGGTCAAAGCAATGGATCCCGAACTGTCCATTGAGAAACAACCGATGCTGTTGTCGCAAAACAAGCTGACCAATTGGCTCTCATTCTGGCCTAAGTGGGTAGTGGTGCCGGGTACGATCTGCACCAGCGCCGCCACCACGGCGCGCGCTGACTTCGGAGCGAGCACGGCAAGCAACACGACAATTGTTGTGATGGCTCCCAAGACAGCCATCGTCTGTTTCAGGAATCTCATACTTCTCTCCTTTACCAGTCTCCGAGTGCAGGTGCGTGGCGAGGCACACCACCACGCCCCGATTCATGAGCTGAATTCAAGTTTTCCAACTAGGGGCAACCAACAACCAATCTCGAATGCCTGGACCGATCAGTTCGGAACAAGGTAGCCGAAGACGGTGGAGCTACCAACACTCGAATGGGCGGCCTCATCGGTTACCGTCACGCCGGACGCGACCCTGACACCTGAATCGAAGTGCTGGAGGGCAAAAGCCGAGCCATCCGGTTGTGACAGGACGAATGCCTGCATTGAGAAATAACCGCCGGCGAAAACGTTAAGGTTCAGTAAAAGGTCTCCGGGGCAGAAACCGCCAGGTGAAGGGCAGGTAGCAGGTCTGAAGACCCAATTATAGTCGGTAATTACGAGGGTATAGCCCGCCGGGACGACGAACGGAGACACTGACGGCGCCCCGGACGGATTCTCGCGCACGCACGAGCTCTGTCCACTTGAGCAAATCAAGGCGACCAACTGGCTCTCGTTCTGGCCTACGTGGGTGGTGGTGCCGGGTACGATCTGCACCAGCGTCGCCACCACGGCATGCACCGCCCGCGGGGCGAGCGCTACTCCCAGCAATCCCGACAGCGCCACCGCGCCGGCGACCATCAACAACCGTTTCGCGAATTTCATATTGCTCTCCTTCCTCCCGTGGCCGAACGAAGAGACGCGTGTACGGTCCGGATTAGGGCCATATTGTTGAAACTCTCGCCGCCAAGCGCGGCGAGGAACTCGAAACAAAATTTGCACGCTGGCACCGACCAGCCCAGCGGATCAATTGGGAACCAGATAGCCCTGGACGTAGCCAACTCCATTTCCTATAGCACCTAGGAAGTCCTCCATCGTGACGCCCGAGCCGATACGGATACCGGTTGCAAAATGTTCGTGGTCATAGGTATCCGTACCGGTAGTAGTCACTAGAGCCCCGCTCTCAACAAAATTACCGCCGGCGACGTTGCGTAAGGAATCGAAGGTGAAACTCCCCTGCGCGGAACCGCCATTGCCAATCCATTCCCAGTCAGTCACGATAAGCATGTAACCTGAAGGGACCACGTACGCCGCTGAAGCCAGCGTCCCATCGGGATCGATGGCAGCGCAATAAGGTGTAGAAACTGTGCCACATTCCAACGAAACCAGTTGGCCCTCGTTCTGGCCCACGTGCGTTGTCGAGCCGGGGACGATCTCGACTAGCGTGGCCACGACGGCGTGTACGGCGCGCGGCACCAGCGCGACGCCGAGGACGCCTGCAATGGCGACCGCGCCTGCGACCATCAACAACCTCTTTGCAAATTTCATGTTGCTCTCCTTGGTCCCGTCGCCGAACGAAGACACACCGATGGTGTCCGGATCTGGGCCGTATTTCTGAGATTTTAGCCGCACCCTGCGGCGACCATGCGGGGAGAGGGAATGGCCCTCCGCGCCCTTGCCCAGGAAAACTAACTCTTGCGAGGCCGGAGACGCCAAAACGCCGGCAACAGGCCCGTGCCGAGAAGCAGCAGGCTGGCAGGCTCAGGAGTCGGTACGCTGCCCGTGCCGACGCCGAGATTCGCGCCAGTGAGGTCAGTGATGTCCAAAGCCCAGGCGTTCGATGGAGTAATGCAGCTGGTAACGCCCATCGAGTTCGTGTCGCACGTCTGGAAAACGCCACCGGTGAAATCGGTGAATCCTTCGCCCAGCGTGCCGTTATCTGAGAAGGAATTGGGGATGAAGTCGGCGTCGGCGAGAATCAGCGTGTAACTACCGGGAGCGAGCGAAAAGGACATGGTGATGTCGCCACAGACGGAATCACCGTTGCTGAATGCGACCGTTCCGGCAGGCGGGCAACCCATGAAGCTGCCGAAATTGCTGGAAATATCCGAGGTGCCGTTGATCAGCAAAGCCGAGCCGCCCGTGCCCGAGAATAGCGCGAGGAGCGGATCGAAGCCGCCGGGCACGATTGTGTTACCCGCGGCATTGACGCCGCCGCCGAAGCCCCATGTTTGCAGGTCAATGGTTTGCGTCACGCTGCCGCCGACCGTGAGCGTGAGCGCGACCACAGACTCCGGACTGGACAAATTGCCGGTAAGCGAGACGGCGTTCGCCGAAGCGCGGGACGAAAGGGAAACCACAAGAATGCAGGCGGATACAACGGATAGCGCAATGCTTCGGGGCCTGGACACAAGTCACCCCCTTGGAAATTAGCTGACCACGGCGGAGCAATTCGTATGCCACGCAGCTGTGGAAAAGTGATCTGCGGATGTTGCTGAGTGGAAAAGGGCTAACGCTGGGACGCAAGTTGAGCATTGCGGGGCAGCAGAGGCCACAACGAAATGTTGCAGAGTAGCCGCAACTTCTTGCATATTTTGGCGGGCTGTTCGTTTTCGTTTTGCCTTAGCGCGCGGCTCGCGTTGTGGTTTATGCTGGCAGCGGCGTAACGGGAAGAAACGATGATTTCGCGGGTGATTGAGGATTTGCGGTTTGCGGCGCGGATGCTGGCGCGGAGCCCCGGCTTCGCGGCGGTAGCGATTCTGACGCTGGCGCTGGGCATCGGCGCGAACACGGCTATTTTCACGGTCGCGAACGCCCTACTGCTCCGGCCGCTGCCGTACACAAATCCGCAGCGGGTCGCGCTGGTTTACAGCACAAGCGCGGAAGATCGCAGCGTCGTCGGGGTGTTCTCGTATCCGCGGTTTTCGTTGTTGCAGGCACAGCAGCATTCGTTTTCCGGCATTTCGGCTTTTGCGTACGACACTTTCGACCTGACCGGCCGCGGCGAGCCTCGGCAAATCTCCGCGGCGCGGGTGAGCTGGAACTTCTTCGACGTGCTCGGCGTGCGCCCGGCGCTGGGCCGCACTTTCTTTGAGAGTGAAGGCCAGGCCGGCGGCAATCACGTGGCCATGGTCACGCACGGATTCTGGCAGAGCCAACTGGGCGGCGCGAGCAACGTCATTGGACAAACGCTGGAGCTCAATTCGCAGCCGTACACCATCCTTGGCGTGCTTCCCGCGCAATTCGCTTTTCAACTGCTTGGTTCGGACATCGGCGTTTGGATCCCCCGCGAATTCGAATTGAATCTGGCCACGCCAGCGCACATCCAGCGGGGCGTGGGCTACCTGACGGGAGTCGCGCGGCTGGCCCCCGGCGTGAGCATCGCGCAGGCGCAAGCGGAAATGGACGTGCTCGACAAGGCGTACCGGCGCGACAACCCGGAAAGGCCCGATGCGGATCCGAAGCGGCCGATAGCGGTGGCGTCGCTGCAATCGCAGGTGGTGGCGAATATTCGCGTGCTGGTGTTGGTGCTGATGGGCGCGGTGGGCGTGGTGCTGCTGATTGCGTGCGCGAATGTGGCCAGCCTGCTGCTGTCGCGCGCGCTGAAGCGCAAGAAAGAAATCGCGGTGCGCACGGCGCTGGGAGCGCGGCGCGGGGCGATTGTGCGGCAATTGCTGGTGGAAAGCCTGCTGCTGGCGGCAATCAGCGGCGTGGTGGGAATATTCGTGGGCTACGCAGGCACGCGGGCGCTGCTGGCGCTGAGCGAAGGTACCGTGGCGGAATTGGGCAGCGGCATCACCATGGACTGGCGCGTGCTGGGCTTCACGGTGGGCATTTCGCTCGCGAGCGGCGTGCTGTTCGGTTTAGCGCCGGCGCTGCAACTTTCGAAGACGGATTTGAATACCGTGCTGCGCGATGAAGGGCGTGGAAGCACCGGAAGCCGCCGCGCGGCGAATTCGCAGAACGTGCTGGTGGTGGCGCAAGTGGCGCTGTCGATGATTCTGCTGATTGGCTCAGGGCTGCTGATTCGCAGTTTTATGCGGCTGATTAACGCCGATCCGGGATTCGATCCGGATCACGTGGTGACCATGGAAATCGATTTGCCGCCGTCGAAGTATGCCACGCCCGCGCAGATGATTTCGTTTTACAACGAACTGCTGCGCGAAACGCAGACCCTTCCCGGCGTGACCGCGGCGGCGATTTCGTCGGCGTTGCCGGTGAATCTCCAAGCGGCTTTCGCCGATGCTGGCCGAGGGCCAGCCCGTTGTGCCGTTCCCGCAGCGGCCGATCGTCACCCATCGAAACGATCAGCCCGGACTACGCGAAAGTGCTGCGCGTGCCGCTGGAGCGCGGGCGCGAGTTCACCGCAGAGGATAATCAAAGCGCGCCGACCGTAGCGATGGTCAATCAGGCTTTTGTGCGGCGTTTCTGGCCGAATGAAAATCCCATTGGGAAACATGTTTGGATGGGACTGATCACCACGCCGCTCGAAGTGGTGGGCGTTCTTGGCGACGTGAAGAATGACAACATTACCGCGGAAACCTCGCCCGGAGATGTTTCTCCCCTTTCCGAATCTTCCGTGGGGGCTCTGAAGCTGAGCTTGCGAAGCGCGGGGGGAGACCCGCTGGCGCTGGTGTCGATCGGTGCGGCAGCGGCTGGCAAGTATCGACGGCAGCCAGCCTGTCACGCAGTGCAAACAATGGAGCAACTCTCGCCAATGCGCGCGCGCAATCGCGTTTCACCGTAGCGCTCTTCGGAATTTTCTCGGCAGTGGCGCTGGTGCTGGCGATTGTGGGAATTTATGGCGTGATTTCCTACGCCGTGGCGCAGCGCACGCAGGAGCTGGGCATTCGCATGGCGCTGGGAGCGACGCAAGCGGACGTTTTGAAGCTGGTGGTAGGCCGCGGACTGGCACTGGCGGTCGTGGGAATTGCGATTGGGCTGATCGCGCCGTTTACGCTGACGCCGCTGATGGCCAGCCTGCTCTACAAAGTGAGTCCCGGCTGATCCGCTGACCGTGGCCGGCAGCGCAATTTTATTTCTGGCGGCGGCGTTGCTCGCGAGTTACGTTCCTGCACGACGCGCCATGCGCATCGATCCCGCCGACGCGTTGCGCTATGAATAGCAGTCCAAGTAATGAGTGACAGGCGCAACGGAAATACGAAAACGCGTGCGCTGAAGCCTGCCTGCACCACGCCGTCATGCCATATCAACGCGCATCTGCGCGCCTTATGGCTCGGGCGGCCATTCGTGCTCGCAGCCGCCGAATTCCTAGCTGCAAACGGGCTTGCGCGGGCGCACAGATCTCTAGGAGAGGCTAGAAAAAGGAAACGACCGGGCTGCTTTCAGTCCGGCGCTGGAAATGCGAAGGTTGGCTACGCGCCGACGCGCGTCTACCCCAAATGCATCCTCTTGCGCGCGAGAATTCCCACGCCGAAGAGGCCGGTGCCGAGCAAGAGCAGAGATGCCGGTTCCGGAGTTGGGGCCGTTCCGAACGGGAACGGGCCGGTGCCGCTAATGGAATAGCCGCTCATGGTCTGGTTGACGGAGGCGCTCGTCGTGTTGATAAACGTGGGGTCGGAAACGCTCCCGGTGAAAAGCTGCTGCCCGATGATGTTCCAGAATGTCCCGCTGCTGCAGCCTCCCATGTTGAAGCAAAAGACCAGCCCGCCGAGGTTGCCGCCGGTGTTCGTGTCGAACTCAAATGCAAAGGGGGTGCTGAACGGCACGGACGAACCGCCGTCGAAGCTAAACGACAAGGTCGCATCGACGTCGAAGAAGCCTGACGCGCTGTTCGCAGAAAACGATGAGAGCGTGGAGGGGTTGGTCAGGATTGTGAAGGACATGGAATATGGCAGGCCATCGCCGCTCATCGGCGTGGTCGGAACGCCGGAAGTCGCATAGGTACCGGATATCGTGAACGTGGTGCTGGATGGTGTGGTGCTGTTCAGCGTGAGGTTGATATTGCCGGCCCGCGCCATGGGCGCGGCGACAAGGCCCATCAACATCAAGCCAAGACTTCCGATCAAAACTGCAAACTTACGCATAAAACCCCCTAAAACCGCGCCGGGAACACGGGGCAGAAGGCCGAGGCATGCGCTAAGGCCAAATGCACCACTGCGGTACATGCAATTGGCAAGCCACAACGAGTGCTGAAAACAGGGCACTTACAAATGGTATTAGTACGAAAACTGCAAAAGAATGCATCCCACGCCCCAAAGAGCTTCTGGTCCCGCATCCCTAGACTTTCGTTGATGTTGGCCCGTGCCTGGCGGTAGAAAGCACCCTACGATCGGACGGGATGAGAAATCCGCTGGCGTACAGCGTTGTCACTATGGTATAATGGTGCTGCGTTTGTGGCTCTTGTGACTGCTTTTTGAGACATCGACTAGGCTGCGAGGGGTGAGACCCTGGGCAGCCTTTTTTTGTGCACTCGGGAGGCGACGACGAGCGCAAATAGCTTCAGCCAGCAAGGAGTAAGAAGTTGAGTCGAGAACAAGGTACAGTCAAGTGGTTTAACGCCAGCAAAGGCTATGGGTTCATTCAACGTCAGAGCGGTGAGGACGTCTTCGTGCACTACAGCGCGATCCAATCTGAGGGTTACAAGACTCTCAACGAGGGTCAAGCAGTGGAGTTCGAAGTGAAGAAGGGACCCAAGGGCCTGCAGGCGGAAGCCGTCGTCGGTCTCTAGTCCTGGTTTTTGTTAGGAGTGGGGCTTCGTCATAGCCAATGGGGATGACCCCACTCGCCTTGCTATTCTAAGCCGTTGAAGCAGCCAGATATAAGTGAAGCAAAAGGCCTGGAAATCACAAGAGTCGCGCCAGAATAATTTCGGTACTGGGAAGGGCTAGGCAGCATCTAATTACGGGGTTTGCTCTTTTGTTTGCATTTCCGCACGCGACCCGATACCGGGTTCAGCTATCTGGATCGTATCTTGATCACAGACGCAGCCGCCAAGGAGGCTTTCGTGCAAGTATTGGATGCAGGGCAGACGGTTAGGCACACACAGTATGGCGTCGGCACGGTAACGGAGTCGGATTCCGATCGCACGACGGTGGAGTTTGACGACCACGGCATGAAGAAGTTCGTGACCAGTATTTGGTCCGCTGAAGTGGTAGGCGAAATCGCTGGACGGCCGACGCGGCCGAAGCGACGCCGCAAGTCCACGAAAACCGCGGTGGCAAAAGCCGCGAAGAATTAATTCTCTTCAGAGCCATTCCTAGGAAAATCAAAAGCCTCGCTGGCGCTCAAGACCGAGCGAACCGCGAGGCTTTTTTGTTGTGACCTCTTGCGTGGAATCAGAGCGCCGCGACGCAGATTGTGCGCGTACACTGGGACCCATCGCGGCAGCCACCACGTCTCCGCCGCGTGCTATGGCGCCCAGTCATCGCAGCCTACGCTCGGCTGAAACGGCGGCGGACGAAGCCCAACGCCGGCAAACCGGAGGCGAGGAGCATCAGCGTCCCAGGTTCCGGCGTGGAGCTCGTCGGCGGAGGGCCGAACGTACCCGAACCGACCGAACTGAAGGCCGCTGGCGGATCACCGCCGACGTCAGAGATGGCGCCGAGGTTGCACGTACCCGAGACATTGCATGTGAGTGCGCCGAGTTTGACGTTGATTCCGATGCTGCCCGAACCTATGCCAGAAAACGCGCCGCTTCCGCTGAAGGTGGCGGTGCCAATCATGAAATCGCCACTGGTGTTCTCAACCACCTGCGTCCAATCGATGGCTCCGGTAATGGCGCCGATCCCGCCGGTCGCCGTCAACGTGTACGCATCTAAGTCAGTGCCTGACGTGGCGCTGATGTCCCAGGTGTTCACACCGCTAACCTGATCGAAAAACGTGGCAGTCAGGGAATTGTTGGCGCTAAGCGAATAATTGCCGGCGACAGAACCGCTCACGATGAGGCTACCGGTAACCGGGCCCCCGGCAGTGCACGAAGTGCTAGTGAACGGGCAGGCCCCGATATCGACCGCGAGGTTGCCGGAGCCGCCCAGACTCGTAAACAAGATCCCGTTCGGGCTGGTGCTGGCGCCCAAGCCCACGGCGATGCCAGCCATAGCCGGCCGACACGCAAGGGCCACCACAAACAACCCACACAAGAGAACTATTGCTTTCATTTTTCCCACGTCCGGACCCTCCCCTTTTTCGAAAACGACTTGAGCAGTATTCCGATGCAGCTCGGAGGTTGCTTCACTCCCAATGGAGCAGGAGCAAGAGACCTGCCGTACTCGCGCAATCGGGGAGAGCTAGGGCGAAATTCATCTAAAACTTTTCTGTATGGCGTCTAAACACGCAAGCTCTTGTAATCGCGGAAGTAATGGGCGTATCTAAGCAGATTTCGCGATGGAAAACGGCAGGCGTTGGGGCCGGTCAGGTAACCGCTAAGTGACACTGGAAGGTGCCGTTATGGGAATGTGCAAACCATTGCGCTATTAGGATGCAAAATGACCGACAGGCTGCGCTCGGGGATCATGCGCCGCTGTAGGGATGCTTGAGGAAACGTGCGGCGGAACGGGCGGTGTCTGAGCCCACGGGAGCAATGGAGCGTGCCTGCTGATAACGCTCAATGGCTATACCGCGCTGGCCGAGCAGGTCGTATGCTTCGCCAGCCTCGAGCGCGGCGGGCCCAGCGACACCCGGATTCGCGTGGGGATAACGGACGGCTTCGTCGAACGCATCCGCCGCAGCGGCATAGTCCTTCTTGCGGCGCAGCACTTGCCCCAGAGAGTAGGCGGCGCGCTCGACTCGGGCATTCGGGAAGAAGCCTTGTTGACCAAGTTCGACGAGCTTGCGATAGGCCGCGATAGCGTCGTCTTGTTTGCCTGCGGCGCTGAGTAGATCGGCGTCGGCTAGTCCAAAGATGAAATTGTGCGGGAACTC